>JADJLN010000024.1 GCA_016710115.1 Saprospiraceae bacterium | reverse complement strand
GATGCAAATATTTGGCAATTGCTACGGACTGGATTCCATAGTATATACCTTCAAATCAGGAAAATTGCCGGGGATAGATTACAGTAACAGCTGCAGCTTTGACTCATTAGCCCAGACAACTTTATTCAAGAGATGCCAGTGTTGAATCCAGCAACCACAGGAGGTGAAAAATTTTATGATTTTGATTACAGTGTATGTTTGTTCTCTCCCAGTACGTATAATCTTTTATTTGGAGGGTGGAGATATTGTTATGCAACGATTATTGTTGATGGTGGGTACGAAAATTCTTTTCAAGTCTTGACAAACTTCCGTCCTCTGTTGAGATTAGAACTGACAACTATCAGGTTAATATTGAATTTGACATTCCTCTGATGAAGAGAAACGCTGAGCGTTTGAAGATTGAAGAAGTTTTGATTCAAATCCAGCTGAGTGGGGTTATGGAGCCGAATGTATATGAAGTTGATGACTATTTTGTAAAATCATTTTGAATTGTCATTCGAATCCGATAATCTAAAAGTTCCTTACGGTCTATCATAAAAATGGAGGTCAGTATTATTTGGAGTCAAGTTTTGTACTGAAGGGGTCAAATACTTACTATACTGGCGATGGATGTAACGGAAGGTTAGTCACTGCTGGAGATTTTAACACTGGATTGATTGATTCAATTTACTATAGGACAGATGTTCAAGTCGATGAAAGTCTCCCCATGGCACGCATAATTGTTTTCTTCTGAAAAGGAATTCAGCAGACAGATATTTGGTTGAGATAGACTGAAACTTGCACTTTGATCAGGCGAAAACTGGATGTCGCCGAAGCTCGGACCTGCATAAAGCTACAAAAGATGGTTCACGCTTCATTGATTAACGATGGAAGCTCGGTTTAGTTGTTTCTGACGGCTCTGAAAGGATTTTAATATAAGAATGGTGAAGATTATAATAGGCTGAATGTTCAAATCCTGTAGAGTATATTTAACTGTATGAGTTGAGAGCAATCTGATTGGGGGGCTTTGAGTATCTGCGTTCATCCCGATATCTCTGTTGAAATACGCGCACCCATCGATGAAGTCACTAGATCAAATCGGAACTACTGGCGAAGTGGGAGAACGTAGTCGGTGTCAAGACGGCAGTGGGGGAGTCAAAGAATGCGAACAAAAGTGGGGCGTATGTAACATCGAGAAGCGGAGCGTTTCTGGTTGAATCTGGAGTTGGCGAAGAAGCCACTCCACCTTCTGCCATAACCTTGTTGGAGTGTGCTCTCTGGAGGAAGTGGGTGATCCACCTGAACTTGGTTCACCACGTCCGGAACTATAATGATAAGTTGCTCTTACTTTTAGATCAATTCATGCCGAAGAGGCGGATGTACAGAAAAGCATTTAATTGGTTGACGATTTGGTATGAAATAACGATATTGACATGACATAATATCAATCCATTGTGCTATCAATTGGCTAAAACTTGGAGTTATTCTTTTGAAGTTTATTGATTTCTAACCCGTATGCTCTATCCCAGTTCATTTACGATGACGATTCGGGTTCTACCGATTGGAATATTATAGACCAGATGGTAGAATCAGCCCGTAAATACGGGACTCTCTCAAGGTTTAGGGTATACACAGCGGAAACATTTACTTTTCATTCTGTGGCGGGGTAAAAGTGGATGGCCATTGATGGAAGGCTTGATGTACTGGAGTAGCGCGAGGATCACTGATATAATCAACATAAAGGAACATATCATGGATATAACTACAACGGTGAAATATTCACTTTCCAACGGTGGATTGTTTCGCATTTGGGGATATGGATTTTGGAGAGAGCACGGCGAAATCATCGAGTTCTTTTGCGAAGGGAGAGTGGGGAGATCATCAAGGAGTCCAAAGATGCCATTTTGGAATTGGATATCTAATGGACTCAACATATTTGATGATCCACGCTGACAATTGTTTATGAAGTAAGTTTGATCCAGCAAAAGGTCACGCCTGTATCCTGTCAATACAGCATCCACGATGAAGTTCCGCATGGTCGTGAGTATAACTTTGAGGATTTCATATTGATTGCAAGCATATTGGAAGATGGATCGCAGTATCCTTTGATTGAGAAGGGAAGTGGTGTCGTATATCTTTCCAGACGTCAACCATTCAAAGAACTGAGGGATTTAAGAAGGTTGAACTCACTAATTCATATAAAGGGGAATCAAATGACCATCTTGTTCCCTGACTCATCCACTGTAAGTTACGAGGTTGAAGATGAGCTTCAATATTATACCCAAGAATCGAATGTCACTAAAGAAAGGAGGACATGGTATTGGTGGGCGGCTATTGCTCTACAAAATCTGTTTTTCTTCTGCATGGGATTCGGCACAATTTTCGAAGGTCAAAAGGTTCAGTTGAGTTGGATCGTTTTGAGGATTCAATGATTACTCCGATGAGCTTATCGATTCTGATGAGTTGGACGGGATTCTTGGAATGGATCGATTACTGTCTACAAGAGACACTTGAAAATTCAAGAGGGCTTCTTTGATTTCACGAATTGAACGCTATTTCGCGATCTCAATTTACATTAGAAACTTATACTGCGAGAGAAGAATCCAAAAGATAGGCGGTTCTACCTGTATAGGATACAGTCAGTAGCAAACTAGCAAGGGGTAAAGTCCCTTACGATTACGGTCTTATTCGCAATCAGTTTAGACTGGTTCAAGCAGTTTGTTTTCATAATCCATTGATAATGTGCTTAGTATTGCGGGAGTACTGACAAATATATTCATTTTAAACAGATGAATCATGGAAGACTATCAAGCTCATTGGAATTACTGCGGAAGACGGTAGGTTGAGTCAAGATGATTACAGGGATCATCTTAAAGAAGGCAGAATCTATGGGGATTTCAGAAGAAGAGTTAATCAGATCCTCTCGAAGCAGAGTAAAACAATTCGAACCCAGAGCCAAGCTGACACCCAGAAATCAGGATCAAAGCTGCCATACATGTTAGCGGCCTTTGCAGTAGCTTTCTGCTAATCCCGATTGGATTGGTTTCTATTCTATCATCAGTTGTAGGGACTTCCATAGCTGAGATGCATACATTCAGTGGGTGGTGGGGAGGTTATGAATTACTTACCGTTGTCATGAATCTGTACCTTTTTGTATATGCGGTTGGTTTGCTACTTCTATTCCCCAAGGATAAACTTATACTGGTTAGGGTCTTCTGGCAGTAGCCGATGCTTGTATATATATTATGCAAATTGCCAATGCTGATGTATCTGTTTCCTACAACTGTGAAGGGTATGGAAGTACATCTGAGGCGGGATATGAATTTGCTACCGCAAGTTCTGAGGCATTTGTTGTTGCTTCAAGCGTTCCGCTATTAAGCGCGCCGTTCATTTGAAACCGATCAACGACCAAAAGGAGAAATTGAAAGCAGATTCAAGCAAAATTTCAAAGCTGGATGGGCTACTCTTGGCATAACAAGATCATTAACACCATTGTATATACAATAATTACCAAAGCTCTGACGAATCGTTTGTAAAAATTTTCTTAATAATTGCAATTCTCATATCAATTATCTTATCCATGATTACACTACTCATCTATATATTTAGTCCGTCAGTTAGATCAACCAGATATATTATACTTGGTCTTGCATTGATATTGTCTATTGCCTTATATTGTAAAGCTGGAGAAAGAGCCGAATTTCTCAAAATGCTATACTCTCATACCCTACCCAATTTGCTATATCATTTTTGGAAAGATCATTTCATACAGAAAGCACTATTCCGAAGATGACTTCAACTGGGGGCATAGGAATAATTCTATTGGTTGCGGCCTTGAATAATGAATTTATATGAGTCAGCCTAAGATGAATGTTCTTCCACTGGAAAATACAAATAATATCAATGGAACTTATATTTCCGAATCTGATGGATTTGGATCATCAACCAACCATAATCGGAAGTTATTGGTTTGCAACAAATAAAGGAACAAATTTTGGAAATATACTTTCATCTGGAAGTGGCCTTGTTGATGTCATTTGAATTTATGATAGACACGGTTTAGAGCTTGGTTTATATTTCGAATAGTTCGAGTATATTTAAATATTGGAGTTATCGAAGCTACACTTGATAAGGAGTAGGTTATGGAAGAAACAAAAGCCAAAAGCTACTTCAAAAGAGATGCCTCCCATATATTCATTGGACTTTTTTAATTATTGGATATATTATGTGGAGCAATGTGAGAAAAGCTCATGTGTTGTTTGTGGAAAACTACGCATATGAAAAGTTTGATAAATATTCTGTTTTATTCTGATAAAGAAATAGCCGACATGATAGGTGCCGACAAAGTGAGAGGAATTCAAGAATCAGCTGAATTCAGGACCCGACAATAATCCATAAGATGAATATTGACCGTCCGGAGAATCTTGACGATGGTGAAGTACGAGCTGAGATTTATAAAAGTATGGCAACACCATATTATGGAATGTGAGCATACAAAGGAAAGGTGATTACAACAACTGGGGATGAAACGGCAGATGGAATTATTCGGATTGAGTACAGATATAACAACAGTTCAGCAAAGTTTGAACAGAATTACATTCGATAATGTCCAAAACATACTTTTTTACGATCTTGATGATAGTGGTATCCAGGATAAGAAATGGCAACTTCATCAGAATTTGGGTTTAAGTACGCTGGAGAGTGATCTATTCTTGAAGACAAGTGCCCATGAAAGAACACAGAATCACAGCTTTTTATACACCTACTGAACGTCGGTCCAATGACCATTTGCGGTGTATGGGGGGGTTTATTCCCCAGGGACGGGTGTGTTGGGATGGTCTGATGGAGTTACCTGTGGCAGGTGGGGATTGGACATACTAAAGTGGAAATAAATAATTGCTGGACCCGAAAATCTTTATCTTATTTTTAATGATCATGCTCTGCATGCTCACAGCAGTGACAAGTGGAATCTGACGATGCTGGATCCCAGGCACTTACTATAAGTCAATAACTGGTGAAATCTTATTCAGAATATTTGAAGATTCAACTGGTTTCAAGTTGAAGGATATCAACCCAGCCCCCGCCCGTGCAAGATGAAAGTAGCTATGAAAAAAATATCTCTACCAAATATAGAAGGACAAGATAGATGGGGAAAATTCTGTGGTGATTTCGGCAAGGTGATGGAAGGAGTATTGGGCAGTTCAGGGCTGGAAGTAGAATACAATTTGGTACATCCAAGTTGAAAAGACGTTTGTCGTCAAAGTTAAGAAGGGTATCAATCAGATGAACACATTTACAATACAAGCTATGTTCTGATCGATGGAAGTGAGTGCTTCACTAACATGAGAGTTCGAAGGAATATTGAAAAGCTGTAGCCCTGACACCAACTACACCAACCATCCCACACCAGACTCAGCACCAATCCAACCCGATCGGGAAACACTTATGCCACACGCACTCACGATATTTATCCGAGGATTCTCCCATATATCCCAATCTCGAAAGGTTGGACGGTTGGATGTGCACCGATATGGCGTAAAGTCGACAGTATCGCCTCATAATTGAAAACGGTGACCGAAAGAATGTAAAGATTGCTGGCGGGAGCTTATTTGTGAGCGTATTTCCAACAAGTACCCGCACAAGGCGTTTAATGGACGTGGTATGGGGGAAAGGGCAAAACGAATGGTTCGCGAAGATTCCGGATGAAGTGTTCTCGGTTCGAAAGATACGGAATCACCAAGCCGACTCCTGGAGCTTATAAGTTCCTGAAGAAGAGGTGGGGTCTTGCATTGTCACCAATGGTGGCTGTTATTGAACACTGAACTGATCATGGCGCCGCGTGTTGGAATGGGAATACGTGATAGCCGCAAGGCTAACGCATCTGATCCATCCACATTAGGCTGGATTCTGCGGAGTGTTGGATTCCGGTTATGCCGGACTGGAGGAAGTGGAAGCGGAGGCTGGAAGAGCGGATGGGATGAACAATAATGCAGTTCGTCGGTATTTAATGTAGATAATTTATCAAATTTTATAAACTTATGTTTGGAAGTTACATTTAGGTTTTGCGGTTGAACATTCTGCAAATAAAACTATTTAAGGCTACATCTGTCCGGTTTAGACTTAGAGTTTAATTGGACTGACATAAATTTAATTAAAATCTATACATTATGAGGCTATATATGTTTGTTTTGATTTCATTTATATTTCTGAATAATACAAGTTTGTGCGCTGATGAAACCGATTCTGATACTATAATTGTCATTTATCAAATGAAGAAATTCATTACATTATGTATATCATTATATAGATAGTAAGGTGCCTCATTTCTCGAATAGATGGGGTGGACTATTTGGCGAGTGAAGGCAAGTACATTTGAAATCCGTTCTGACGACAAAGCCATTCTCAGGCGTGTTAATAATACAAAATCCACATGATCGGGCACAATTCACTTGCAATTTTTTAGATGGTGTGCCAAATGGGATTTGGAAGAAACACATCAATAATAATTATCAGGAGCCATGTAAGGCTTATCCTATTTTGGTGTACGAGACACCAATTAAGCTTGGTTTTCCAATGGGTCGGGGCTATAAATATACAACTGATTCTTCAGAAATCAGAAGTGCTTGTTTATCGATAATAAAGGACATAATAGTGACTTCTATAAATTATGAAAATGGAATTCCATGTGGTCGATATAAACAAGGGTTAAGGGATTCTAATAATTTGGAGAGGCTATTTTGTCAAACTTGGATTTTGCTCAATATTATGTTGAAAAGCCAAATTTAAAATATGAAGATCCTACGATTAGAGCAGGTCTCCGTAAGTATGTGAAGGAATAGATGTTTTATCTTTTACTTTATAATAGGGATTTTGTTTATCGTTTTGATATTCAAAGTAAATACTGGCCTCATCAATTACAATGTCATACTCTTAATCCCAAATATTTTGGACTTACATATATCAACCTTAGTGAACCATTAACATTTGTAACTATCAAGGATACATTTATTAGATTTTCAGGTTTAGTTGGGTGGCAATCTCTCGTCAAAAAGGAAGAATCTCACTGGAAAGATGGACATTGCTTGAAATTTTTGAATATAATTATTCTTACTCAAAATCGGTTGGATGATAATTATGTGAAGAAGTAGAATATAGAATTATGAATATAAAGGTTATCTACTTGGGTATGTTAAGGAGAATTTTAGACTAAAACTTACATCAAGGTTTGAAGTAAAACAATATCATAATGTCGGTGGTTTGATTGATTTATCTGGTTGGGATATTAGTAAAGTTATCGTAACAATCAAATTTTCTTGGACACCTCCTTCTATTAATTATTCTTGTCTTGGCATCAAAGGGAATTTTAAACATGGCTATTACGATAATGAGTGGGGCTTAGCCGAGTTGGAATCAAGTAAGTTCAGTATCATATGATCTTTTCAGAAAGTAGGTACTATTTTGGAAATAAAGCGGGAACTTGGAAATGTTATATTCTTGTAAAGAACCAAAAGTACTGATTGCAAGTGTTGATTACTAAGGAGTTGTAAGGAACTCTAAAGCTTTATCCTTTGTAGCGAAAAGATTATTCGACTTTTGTTCGGGGATTGGCAACCTACTGATATCGGGGCACGTACGTCGTCAATAATTGAAGGGAAGATGCTATTCTGCAATTCCAGATGGTTCCTTGTATATAGGTTATAATTATATTAATGGTTATTCAGTTGGCTTGATCAGAAGCCTTAATGAATTAGAGTTACCTCTAAATTCAGACTTCAATCGTGCAAGCCCACCACACACTTCCATCCCCGGTGACATTTCCAATCTCCCCAGTCAACTTTACAATGGTCTTGTGAGGGTAGGTAATGGGTGGAGTTTGTTTCTTTTCATGTCAATTAATCTCAATGAAATTAGCAGGAAGTTCTTCCTGTTTGTAAGGTACGGCATCGCCAAACTTACTCTAAATCACAAATTCCTGTCGAAACGGTAGAATAGTTGCTGAACTACCAACAATCGCTTACTTTTTTATAAGCTAACCAGATCATGACTCTGCTTGTATCCAATATGTAGTAGTATTAGCTGACCATCCGCACCCGACGGAATTCTACGCGTTGATGGATATGGTGACGCCGGATTGGAGGAAGTTGAAGAGGAGGCTGGAGGAACGGATGGCGTAAGGATGACAAAGGTCATTTATAGGGTAGATGCATATCACTATTCACGCCTCCATTAGGTATAGTTGTGATGAACGGGACTTCTTCATCAGCGTACTTCTGTATTGTGATTCAAACGTTGGTTTATCTTAATGTTATAGCTGCTTAACGAACAAAATCGTCGCATGTAAGTCTGATAAACTAAATAAGGGTTCTTTGGTTTTCAGATGTTAGCCGTAATTTTCCAGAACACAACAAAATGAAATAATATATAAAAAAAAAGAGACTCAAAATTGCAGAAACATATATAAAGCTTGACCTTGATTTTAGCGAAGGATTAAATCGAGAATTAGAAATAATTTTTAAAAGGGCTGTTGAAAAAAGTATATTAGACTTTAAATACAGAGAAACACTTGTATATGTAATTGACTTCGACAAAGGGTCTACAAAAAACAAAAATAGCATTTTTCGCCATTCTAAACGGAATGATTTTTATGCAGATTTAAAGATAGTTTAAAGACAATTTATAATGATGTTCAATGGCTTTCTGAGCAAGTTATCAGCAATGCAAGACAAGACAGCAATCTAATAGACAATAATATTATTAGAACAGAACGTAGGACAGGTATTATTGGTAGGTTAAAAACAGTATTATCAAGAATTGAATTTCTTCAAAACAACTTGAATAATTTAGGCAATAATCAATTTCAAGTTGAACTAACTCAAACTTTATCAAGAAGTTGCCAATCTTGTGCAATTATTGGACGACATAGAAAGACAAACATTTATTCAATCTTTATCACAAGATGTTAGGAATAATTTACCAATTTCAAATCGGAATGAGGTTCAGCATTTAGAAAGACTTTATGCTATTAAACCTGATGAAGACGATAATTTAATAAATATATATTCAAATAATCACAACATTTAAACAATTATTATTATGAATCAAGAGTCAAAGAACATTTCTATAAAAGCTGTTTTAATAACTATTGCTGTTGGTGTATGGGCAATTGTGTTACAAAACGCGGGTGTAATTCCGACCAATCAAAATGTTAAGGTTGTAAATACAGTTGATGTAAGAGGAAATGTAGATGCTAACGTTTCAGGAAGTGTAAACGTTGACAATACTGTAGATATTAACATTGAGGAAATATTGGGTCGAAAAGCAGGAACAAGAGAATCTTATACAATTGATGGAAAACAATATAACTCATTGGATGTGTCGGTTAGATAAAAATAAATACCGCTAACAGCACCTACCCAAAAGTGGCGGTTCATTGCTCCGCATCAACATTCGTAGTGAAAAGCCCGCCCATCGCAAATATGCAAAACGTTATAGGACATAAAAAATGAAGCATAACCAACATAATATATCGCTTTCCCATTCAAACATTCATTTAGATTTAAATAATCAAAATGATGCACATAATATTGATCTGATACTCACCAAGGTTGTTGAAAACAGATTTACTCAAAACAAGGTAAGGGAGATACTCATGGAAACCTCTATGAAGTATTTAAAGAGACTTAATGAAGATGGATTTGTCATTGATAATACTGGAACTGATTTAATTGTGTATGAACCCATCGTAACGGAAAAAGCTATCGAATTTATAAAGGCTGGAGGTTACTCAAAACTCTATAGAATAAATGCAACAACCCAGAAAAGTTGGCTCTCAAAATGGTGGTGGTCAATTCTTGTTCCTTTGTTGATTGGGATAATACTTTTATCAATGGAGTATAAATGGTTTAAGTGAAACAAAAAAAAACGTCCTTTAACATCGGCTTTAGGCAATGGTGGATATTCGTTTACTGACAGTTTTGTACATTGATACAGAATAAGGCTACTTGGCAGATTCTCGCATTGAACCGCCACTGCCAATAGCCTTGGTCGTTAACAGCCAAGTCACATCGCATAGAACTAAAAGGTGACTCGCTCAGACATAAACTAACTTCAAAAAAGGTGAATGACTAACTTTGTATCAGGCGACCAGATTGCCATTTTCAACAGCACGGGCCAATGACTCCAGAAGGGTGACAACATCACCGGAATAGAGGGGTCATAATTAGCGGAATAAACAGGCTATGAGAAGTAAGCATTTGACGCCATTATCTTGGCTCCCTCTTCTTCACCTATTTTGATGTATTCCATGAATGCTCGAACTGTTCGGTGACCAGTTATTTGCATAATTGTAGCCGGGGACTCTTTTCGTTTATACAGGTTCGTGGCCATTGATCGTCTGGCACAGTGGGATGTTACAAGTTGCCATTTTTCGAACTGTACCTCAGTTTTAACACCACCCGGATACTTGCGAATACTGACCATGTTAGTTAAGCCAGCCATTTGACTAATTTCTTTTAAATATTCATTCATCTTTTGGTTACTGATCTTGGGAAGGGACTTTCCATACTTTAGAAGAATTTTTCGAACATATGGTTTCAAAGGGATAGTGACCTTGTCGTTAGTCTTTTTTGGTACTATCTGGATATATAATTTGTCGTCGATCTCTACGATATACTTTTCTTCAACCCGCACCAAATCTGAGAATCGCAACCCGGTGTAACATCCAACGAGAAATACATCACGTACTTTTTCCAATCTCTTGTTTTTTGTAAGGTCACACTCAGCCAATTCGTCCAATTCGTCCTCTGTTAGATAGATACTATCAGTTGGTTTTTTGGAAACGGGAAGCCTATCCCAGATAGGCTTATGGTATTCCATGTATTCATCAAACGCCGCAGATTTTAGGATGGTCTTCAATCTGCTCCATTGCTTGTGCACATAGTTTGAACTATAGTCCTGATCGAACATCCATTTTTGAAAACGGTCGTAAAATTTGTAGTCTATCTCACGAAGAAAGACAGACTTACCTGAGGGAAATTTGTTAAACAAACTTACCAGCGTATTAAATCCTTTGATTGCGCCAGTAGAATAGTCCTGAGGTTTTGATTTGCAGTGCAGAATGAAAGTTTCTATATAATCTAATAGTTTTGGTTCATCTTTCTGGTTTGTGTCACCCCGTAACTTTGATTCTAAGGATGACTTAAGCATGGCAGCAGTTATATGATGGAATGACCCGTGTTGAGCAAGGAGGGCACTCTCACATTCCCGTGTCATTTGCTCAAAGTGATTGAGAACACGGTTCGTATTGATGGCATCAATGTTGCCTCCTCGTTCACTCAATCGCATCCTATTCTTGTTCCAGAGCGCAGTTTGAACGGAAAGTCCCGTTGAAATTACTGATCTTTGGTTGTGTAGCCGATAGATCATTACGACAAGGGATTGGGGTTTATCGGAGGACTTGAGATTGAATCTGGGGGTAGCCATATGAAATTGTTTTTAGAAAGATAAGACATTCCATGCACATACAGTTGTTGCTTTGGTTGTCGTATTTGTTGAATCACATTGGACTTTATTTGACACTATATTCCATAAAATGCTGGTAACCAGATATGTATTGGTGCAATAGGGTACAATGAAGTATAAAGGTGGTAATCCTGCCGGGGTCACTCCTTTCATCTGCTTACCGGTTTTCTTTATTTCGGCTACCGAAATCTGCTCCCTGTTTGGATGATCCTGAAAACTGGCCTCAGTATTGTTGATCCAAATTGAGCATCCTTTGTTTTGTTATGGATGTCCATGCTCACCCCTCCCTGAAGGAGTTCCAATTGAACAATGAAGAATACACCTGCCATGAGCTTTATTCGACGGACCTATCCCCTTCTGCTTATCTTGATCGCTAGCGGCATCGTTGCTTGCGGACAGACGGAATCTTCAACTGATCCGGTCAGCACAGAAGAAAAAACTGCTTCACCTGCACTGGATTTTCCACCTGCAACACGGGATTCCCTGGATCGGACTGGTTGGGTCGTGAAGGAGTTTGGCGTCAAGCCGATCACATTGGCGATACCCAAACCATTGGTGAGCATGGGTAACCAGGTCCCTGAATCTGCCAAAAAGTATATTGTGGGCAATGAGACCTTTTCGGGAATCCACGGGGATGATTTTCAGATGATCGTCAATATCATAGAATACGTACCTACCGTATCGGTCGATCTGAAATCAGTTGCCGGAAAAGCGGCTGAACAGATGAGATCGGATGTGGCGGTTTCCCATTTTGAATTGAAAGAAACACCAATCACCGTATCTGGCTCACAGGGTATTCGGCAGGATGCAAAGATGTTTCGGGACGGGTTGATCCATTATTGGTGCAATACCCTGGTCCAGAAAGGACAGGAAGTGTTTCAGGTCACCGTCATTTATCCGGAGACCTATCGTGAAGGTCCCGGCGATGCAGAAGCGATGATGGCGTCTATTCAGATCTCACAGTAGTAGCGCCGTTGTTCGACCATCCCGATGACTCGGGGATGTGGAAATGCGCAGCAGTTCGCGATTCGCTTGAGTGCTTTAGTGGCTTCGCCACCTGAGCAGGAAACGCTACAGAAAAGTGGGTGAAATGTAAAAGGTAAAGGGCAAAGGGTGAAAGGTAAAGGGTAAAAGGTATTGGTCCTGAAATATCCGGCGTCGATTGGTATTGACCTTCTCCTCGATCTCCTCCCCTTATAACTTCCTCAAGGAAGGATTTCGATCGCAGCTTCTATATTCTGCTTGAAAGGGAGCAGCCAGTCGGGCAAATTGGCTTCCGCTTTGTCGATCAGCCACCAATGGGTCACGCCTTGTTTGCGGACCTGGACATAGATTCCACCCCAATCTCCGGCATCCGGCATACCGATCGTGGACGGTTGCTGATAGATTTGATCCGGGAGCATGCTGACCAGATCGGGCAGATTTTTCTTGAGGTTGTCCGGCAATTGCTGGAATCCAAAATTCTGATGATCTCCTCCGGCATATCGATCCAGAACATCCTCATAGAGCTTGTCACTCTCGAGTTTGTAGGTTTCGATACAGCGTTCTCCGGAACACTCCCCGTAGAAGTGTCCGAATATGAGTGTATCAATAGACGTACTGAGGTCCTCTTTGGCACAGGAAGACAGGGCCATGAGGACCGCGAGGAAGCAAAGAGGGGTCAAGGCTTTCATCAAGGTCCGTTTCGGTTCTTAAAGTTCGGGTTTCTGTCGCCCGAATGCAACTATTTCCGGCTGTATTTTTCCTGATAAAGTCGATAAAGCTGTTTCTGCTTATTGTCCAGGCTGATGTCCCTGCCCTGAATGAATGCCTGTTCGACCTCGCTGCTCCGCATATCCAGCACATCTCCTTTGGAGATAAACAGGGTCGCTTCCTTTCCTGTTTCAAGAGAGCCGATCCGGTCGTCCAATCCCAGAATTCGGGCAGGGGAGAGCGTGATCGCCTTCAGTGCCTCTTCCCTTGTCATCCATCCTGCTGCCTGTCCGGCCTGGTAAGCAAGATTGCGTTGCTGCCAGTAGCCATCCACAGCAAGCGCAAACGGCACACCCGCTTGTGCCAATAGAGACGGTGTTTTAAAAGGCAACAACACATCATCCTCCGGATTGTCCGGCAGACGATGGGTCCCAATCAACACAACTGACACCTTATGCTCGTTCAGAAAATCCGTGATCATCCAACTGTCCCGGGCACCGACGATCACCGGGACAACGTTGTATCTGGCAGCCCACAAAACAGCATCCTGGATGGCCAATGCATCTCCAGTTTCAATATAGAGTCTCCGTTTTCCCGAAAAAACAGGCCGAAGACCTTCAAAGCGGAGGTTTTTTTCAGAAACCACCGGCATGCGGGCATATGCAGCAGCTTCCCGCATAAAGATGTCCAGTTCATCGATCTCTTTCTGGTATTCCTTATTCCGGGTTGTCACACCCGGTTCGGCCCACCAGCCGCTGCGGGAATAAGGTGCAGGCCAATGCAGAAACACACCTTCATCAGGTGCATAGGCGGCATCCTCCCAGTTCCAGGCATCCAGCTGGACCACGCTGCTCAGCCCCGACCAGCGGCCACTGCCGGGAGCGATCTGAGCCATGAGTACACCATTCGTCCGGACCGTCGGTATGACCTGTGAATCGGCATCATAAGCCACTATTGTCCGGGCATTGGAATTGTCCGGGCCATATTCGTCGATATCCTGGGTAGCTGGTATCGCACCGATCTCATTCAACCCCAGGGATGTATTCAGAGCGATCAATCCGGGATAGACATGTCTTCCCTCGGCTTGAATCTGGCGGTACCGTTCTTTTTGCCATTCTGTATTCCGGCTTTTCAGATCAACTGCTGTGATCCGGCCCTTTTCGAAGAGAATGACACCGTTCTCGATCACCTGGCCTGTTCCGACATGTATGGTTGCACCGACGATGGCAATAGGCTCCTGTTGGGGCGGGGCCGGGGCGGGTTGGGCGATCACGCCGAACGGCAACAGGTAAACAACAGTGGCCAGGGAAAAGATGAATATTCTGGTGAGCATGAGGATCAATTAAAGAATCATTCGGAAATCTCGTCAACATCAGAGTCGCAGTGATAGAGCTGCTGGTTGCGTCTGCCAGGGGGACGCTTGTCCTTACCACCTTCAGCTTTCATTTTATTCAACAGACGTTGCCGTTCCTTTTGGATATCGATTCGGGCCTGTCGATTCATCTCTTCATCAACCATTTTGATACCATCGACAAAAGTCGCCTGTGCACGGGCATAAACTGACAAAGGGTGATCGGACCAGATCACCAGATCGGCATCCATGCCCGGTTTGATACTGCCAACACGATCATCAATATGGAGGAGTCGGGCCGGATTCAGGGTGACAAACTTCAACGCTTCCTCTTCAGAAACGCCACCGTAGCGCACAGCCTTGGCAGCCTCCTGATTCAATCGACGAGCCATTTCTGCATCATCCGAGTTAAATGCCGTGATGACACCCTGTTCGTGCATCAAAGCCCCATTGTAGGGGATTGCATCATACACTTCAAACTTGTAGGCCCACCAGTCAGAGAAAGAAGATCCGCCAACGCCATGTTTGGCCATCTTGTCGGCCACCTTATACCCTTCCAGAATGTGGGTAAAGGTGTTGATCCGAAAATCAAACGACTCTGCCACATGCATGAGCATATTGATCTCCGATTGCACATAGGAGTGACAGGTGACAAATCGCTCCTGATTGAGGATCTCCACCATGGTCTCCAGTTCCAGATCCCGTCGGGTATTCAAACGGGTTGCCGGATCCTTCAACCGGTTTTCATATTCACGGGCACGCTGAAAGGCATTCACATAGACCTGCTCCACACCCATGCGGGTATTCGGGTATCGGGTGTTGTTTTCGCCGCCATTGGACCGTTTGACATTTTCTCCCAGGGCAAACTTGATAAAACCGGGAGCTCCTTCCAGTTTCATCTCTTTGGATGGAGCACCCCATCTCAGCTTGATGATAGCGCTTTGACCTCCCACCGGATTACAGGATCCATGGAGCAATTGGGAAGTGGTCACACCACTGGACAGCTGCCGGTAGATATTGATATCTTCACTGTTGACCACATCCCCGATGCTGACTTCCGCCGTGTTTTCCTGCGTGCATTCATTCACGCCTCGTGAAATGGCGATATGGGAATGTTCGTCAATCATCCCGGGTGTAACATGTTGTCCGTTGACATCCAGAACGATGGCATTCGGGTCAGTCAGGTTTGACCCCACTTTTCTCACTTTGCCATCCTGGATCAGGATATCGGAACCCCGAAGGATGCCCTGATCCGTATTGGTCCAGATGGTCGCATTTTTGATCAGCCAGTTTTTTTGTTGCGGCTTTTCCGTCCAGCCATACGGCAGAAAGGGATAACGAACAGGTGTCAGGTTGGCTGGATCGAAGGGAACCTGAGTTTTCTCCGGCTTTGTCCTCGACTGGACTGTATCGCGAAATACGGCGCTCCATGAAACCCAATCCCCATTGGGAGTTGTGCCTCGACCCATCCAGATCCGATCTTGCTGATAACCTCCCAACAAATAGATTCCAGAAGAATCGGACAGTTGAAACTGAAGGTCTATTCGGCCGCGGTCCCACTGGCCTTTCATCTCGATGGTGGTGGTATCCTGAAGCCGTACCTGAAAGTTGTTTTTCTTTGCTCCGCCACGTACTTCCAGATGGTAGGTTTCTGAACCGATCAGGAGGTCGTATTTGCCATCCAGATCGGGTTCATCTGCGGCCTGGAGGATATAGGGTTTCCCTTCAACCCAGTTTTCGAATAGGGTGGTTCCGTCTTCAAATACCGGGCCCGAAGTGATGAGGAATGAAGCCCGTTTTCCAACTTCAAGTGTACCCATCTCATTGTCCATTCCGATCAGTCGGGCCGGTATCCGGGTCAGGGCATCCAGTGCAGTTGCCGGGGGGAGGCCATGGGCAATCGCTTTTTGAACGGCGGTAAAGAAGTCCTCCGGTTTTTTCAGGCCTTCCATGGTGAGTGCGAAAGGAATGTCAGCCCGATCCAGTGCACCGGGATTTGCGGGGGCCCATTCCCAATGCATCATGTCTTCGAGGGAGATCTGTAATGCATCATAAGGATCGTTAATCTGATAGGCTTCCGGGAAGGTGAGTGGCAGAATGAAGGTCGCTCCGGTTGCCTTGATCTCCTGGATACGCCGATATTCATCACCGGCACCACGATAGATATAGGTCTTACCAAACTCCTGAGCAATCTTTTGGGCCCGAAGGACCTCCTGCCAGTCACGCATCTCAAAAAACTGGGGAAGGGACTGGGCTTCATTCCAGGCTTGCAGTGTGAGATTCCGTTCCTCTTGAGCGGCTGTCCGTTTCAACCAATCGCCATCCAGATAAGTCTGTCGCAACAAGGCGATACATCCCATCAACGAACCTGGATAGGGCATCGGGGAAGTCCCTTTTTTAAACGAGAGATGATGGCCGATCTGATCTCTGACCAGAGCCTGACCGGCTGCATTATCTGATACGTTTACCAGGGCTGATGTGCCCCGGGACAGCCCGTCGTGTTTGTGCGTCACTACCCAGGAGAATCCGGCTTTACGATAGGATTCAGCCTGTTTCGCATCGGGCTGAAAGATGGATGCAGCCTCGAAGTCACATTTCAATGCCTCATTCCAGGCATAGGCTCCACGGCGGTCGGTGATCCATTTGTCGCCTTGTCGGCGAGATCCTCGTTCACGGGGATTGTCTTCATCCGGGACAGAAAGTCCATATTCCGATGAAAGATCGATAAACCCGGGATACAGATGGCGACCGGTCACATCCACGGTCACGGCCCCTTGTGGTATGTCGATCCCGGTACCCATGGCAGTGATACGTCCTTCCCGGATGATCAGCGTTGCATCCTGAATGGTCTGGATGCTGTTGACATGGATGGTCGCATGGGTAAAGGCATACCAATCGAGTCGAGGATCGGGAATACCCTGAACCGGAAAGGTTGTATTTTGAGCTGGAACGAGTGGAATAAGGGCGATCCTCGACAGGAAAAAGAGCAGGACATGCTTCATGCTGGCCGGCTAAGGGGCTAAATCTACGGATTTGATCCCGGTGTGATCAGAGATGGACATCCTGTGTGAGAACCATTTTTCCTGTCGGGCTGTTTTGACTTCCAGCAAATGCAACCTGTGGCTGTCTATTCAATCAAGGATCTGGAAATGCTGTCTGGCATTAAGGCCCATACCATTCGGATATGGGAACAACGCTATGATATCATCCAGCCTCGACGGACGCCTACTAATATCCGGTATTATGAAGATCGGGACCTGCGGCTCCTGCTCAATATTTCCATCCTCAATAAAAACGGGTTCAAGATTTCGCGCATTGCCTCCATGGATGAGAGCGAGATCAGGGAAGAGGTCAACAAATTGTCCAGTGGCAATTTTGAGGACTCTGTGCAGGTCGATGCAATGACCATTTCGATGATGGAACTCGATGAAGGAAAATTCGAGACCATCCTTTCTTCCAATATCCGGGCGATCGGGTTTGAACGAACGATGCTGGAGGTGATCTATCCTTTTCTGGACAAGCTGTCTTTGCTGTGGCTGACCGGCTCGATTCACGCCATTCAGGAAAGTTTTATCAGCAACCTTGTTCGGCAGAAGCTCATCGCAGCACTGGATATGATTCCCTTTGCCCAACATGCAAAGCAATCGTTTATCCTGTATTTGCCGGAAGGAGAATCACAAGAGCTCAGTCTGCTTTTCCTTCATTATCTCATTCGCAATCGCGGTCATCGCGTCCTGTATCTGGGACAGAATACGAGCCTGGCAGACCTGGGTGAAGCCTGCAACATCTTCCAGACCGATTATATCGTTACGATCATTTCAGAAGCCTTCACCCGACAATCCGTACATCAGTATTTGCATGACCTCAAGACAGTTTGTCAGGAGAAAACCATATTGATTACAGGATACCAGGTCCTGTGCAGGGAATCTCGTCGGGAGCCGGATTTCGAGTCATGAAAAATCTGGAAGAGATCCTTGGCGTTCTGAAGGAGATAGATCAACCGCAGTTGATCGGATAACCTCATCTTTGCGTTCAATCCAACCTGGTTATGGGTCCACTCTTGAACCGTTCATTTCTTCTTCCGATGCTGATCATCAGCTGCCTGGGGGTTTCCCGTTGTACAAAGGATGAGACCCCGACTTTATTTGATATGGTATACGTGTTCAATCTGGACATGCCTGCAGCACTCAATACCGTCCAGACGCACTTTGTCGAATTGAATAAAATACCAACCCAAATTGAATCCATCCTGGCGGATCATCAATTGACGGTTGCAGATATCGGTCGGATCGAACCGTATAACGGGCAACTGGAAGTAGTGCTCGCGCCAGCGGATCTGGACTATTTTCAGGAGATCTTCGTTGAATTGATCGATACACCCAATCGCTGGGAATGTTTTTATACGCCGAATGTGCCCCTGAATACAGGCAATCGGGTTGTTCTGGTTGGTACCCTGGCAGATTTCAAGCCCTGGCTTACGCAGAGTGCCATGAACCTTCGGATGGGATTTCGCCTGCGACAGCCATCCCCTTCTGCGTTGAGCTTTACCCTTCGTCTGACCTTTAAAGCAAAAGCATGAACCTGAACTGGCGACGCATCGTCATTCTACTGACAGCGATTCTGTTTGTTGGTGGAGTGATCGGTTTTCAGCTTCTGAGCAAACAGAAGACGGATCCGCCCAGAAAGCCAAGCATACCAGCTTCCCGACTCACGGTGAGTACCATGGAAGTCCATCACGGACCGGCCAGCATACCGATCCCATTACAGGGTAGACTGGCGGCATATGACCGGGTTGACCTTTTTGCCGAGGTCAATGGTCTGGCCTCCCAGGGAGCACATCCACTGAAAGAAGGGATCCGGTTCAAGGATGGTGAGATCCTCCTGCAACTGGATGATCGCGAAGCACGACTGGCATTACAGGGACAACGCGCAGCCTTGTTGACATCACTGGCACAGTTGCTCCCGGATATCAAGATCGAATTTCCAGACCGATTTGGCGACTGGCAATCCTATGTCGAAAAACTGGACCCTGAAAAAAAGGTGGCGCCACTGCCTGAACCAACCAGCCATCGGGAAAAACTCTTTCTGGCCAGCCGGGGCATCCAGACCCAGTATTACGCCATTCGCAGTGCCGAAGAACGCCTGACAAAATATCGGCTGATCGCTCCGTTTGACGGGGTGCTGACGGCAGTTGATGTCCAGCGGGGGACACTCATTCGCCCTGGACAACGCATCGGCCAATTCTTGCGGCTGGGAGGTTATGAACTTGAATCTTCCGTTTCGATCAGCGATCTCGGGTTTATTCGCATAGGTCAGAAGGTCACGATGGAGAGCGAAGACAATGGTAATCGATACACAGGCATCGTTCGCCGGATCGGTGATCAGGTTGATGCCTCCACACAGATGGTGCCGATCTATATTGAAGTCGGTGGCGTGGGATTGAAAGAAGGGATGTTTCTGTTGGGCGAGATCGTCGGCGGTATAACCGATGATGTGGTCTCACTCCCGAAAGATCTGATACTGAATGGACGAGAGATCTGGCAAATTCGTGACAGCAGTCTGGTGAAGGTACCGATCGATGTATTACGTACAGGTCGGACAACCGCTGTTGTCAAGGGATTGAAAGAAGGGGCACTGGTTGTACGTGATCGCAAGCCGGGCATGATCGAAGGACAGCAGGTCAACTGGATCACCGAATAAGACCATTTGCCATGCATGCATTGCTTCGCTTTTTTGTCCGATATCCGATTGCTGGCGACCTGTTGATGGTCCTCTTTCTGCTGGCAGGAGCATTCGGGCTGTCCAATTTGAAGTCCACTTTTTTCCCGGAAGTGGAGTCCAGGATCATTACGATTCAGACTGTTTATCCAGGAGCATCACCGGAGGAGATCGAAGAGGGAATCATTCTGAAGATCGAGGAAAACCTGAAGGGTGTTTCCGGAGTAGAACGGGTATCTTCTATCAGCACAGAAAACAGCGGCGTGATCACGGTAGAAGCGCTGCATGGCCACGACCCTGAAAAGGTGCTGGACGATGTCCGCAATGCAGTGGACCGGATACCTTCATTTCCAGCGGGGATGGAACCTGCTGTCGTATTTCGACAGGAGAATCTGGGGTTTGCGATCAATTTTGCCATCAGTGGTGATGTCGACTTGCGGACACTCAAGCAGTTCGGGCGGCAGGCCGAATCTGAATTGCTCGCCATTGACGGGATTTCCAAGGTAACACTCAACGGGTTTCCGGATGAGGAGATCGAGATCGCCTTCCGGGAAAAAGACCTGCTGGCTTATGAATTGACATTCAGCGAAGCCGAATTGGCGGTTCGAGGTAGTAATCTGGAATTGACCGGAGGGATGCTCAAGGGCGCACAGGAAGAACTGCTGATCCGAGCCAGGAACAAGGGATATTTCGCCGACGAGCTCCGGGATATTCCGGTCAAGGTGACCGCTGATGGCAATATCATCCGGCTGTACCAGATCGCGGATATCCAGGATAAATGGTCAGACAGTCCGGACCGCAGTTGGATCAATGACAAACCCAGTGTCGTTGTTACTGTTTCCAATACGCTGGATGAGGATATTCTGGATATCACAGGAAAGGTGCGCAACTATATCCAGACGTTCAACGAACAACAGTCCCTGGTCCACGCCGATATCATTCGCGATGGTTCGGAGGTGCTCCAGCAACGGATCGATCTGCTGGCGAACAACGGGATGATCGGATTTGTCCTTGTCCTTGTTTTCCTGTCTATGTTCCTGAACTGGCGCCTGGCTTTCTGGGTTGCGCTGTCCATTCCCATCTCTTTTGCCGGCATGTTTCTGGTGGCCTATCTGATGGATATCACCATAAATGTGATCTCGCTTTTCGGCATGATCGTCGTGGTTGGGATCCTGGTGGATGATGGTATCGTCATTGCAGAGAATATCTACCAGCTGTACGAACGAGGAGTGCCACGTTACAAGGCAGCCATTGAAGGATCACTCAAGGTTATTCCGGCGGTGTTCACTTCGGTGCTGACCACGATCATCGCCTTCTCCTCCTTTGCATTCCTCGATGGCCGGATCGGAGATATTTTTACAGTACTGGGTGTTGTGGTCATTTTATCGCTCTTTTTCAGTCTGGTGGAAGGGATCTTTATTCTGCCCGGCCACGTGGCACATTCTACCGCTCTGCGTCCGGATCAGACAAAAAATCGAATCCAGCGAATTTTTGAGCGTCTGATGTACTGGATGCGCAATCGATTCTATGCACCAGTCCTTCGCTTTTCTTTACGGTATCCCGGCAGTACGCTGATCTTTTTCACAGTCCTTGTCCTGCTGACAGTCGGATTGGTGCGCGGTGGATTTATCAAGACGACCTTTTTTCCGGTTATTCCCCGGGACAATATCAATGTCACCCTCAAAATGCCAGCTGGTACGCGGGAACATGTCACTCGGGAGTACCTGCTGCGGATTCAGAAGGCGGCCAATGAGGTCAATGACCAATTAGCGGAAAGATATTTTCAGGGGGCTTATCAGCCGATCAAGCACATCGAACTGAAGATCGGACCGACCACCTACCAGGGCAGTGTGGATATCACGTTGCTCGATGGTGAGATCCGGGATTCATTGACTGCCACAGTGCTTACGAATGCCATTCGTGAACGGGTTGGACCTGTTCCTGATGCAGAGGTACTGACCTATGGCCAGGCGTCTACATTCGGAAAACCTGTTTCTGTTTCTCTACTCGGAAATGATTATGCATCTCTGGGGGCAGCAGTCATCGATCTTCAGAAAGAACTGGAGTCATTGGCCGAGTTGCGGGATGTGACCAACAATAACCAACAGGGCCTCCGGGATATCCATGTGACGTTGAAGGAAAAGGCCAAAGGGCTGGGCCTGAACCTTCGCGAGGTGATCGCTCAGGTACGACAGGGATTTTTTGGTGCAGAAGTCCAACGATTGCAACGAGGTGAAGATGAAGTGCGGGTTTGGGTTCGGTATGGTGAGCAGGATCGAGACGATCTCACACGATTGGAGGAGATGCGCATCCGGTTTCAGGATGGACGATCTTTTCCGCTCAAAGAGATAGCTGACCTGGAGATCAAACGCGGTACCATTGCCATTTATCATCTGGATGGTCAACGGGAGATCAAGCTGGAAGCGGATGTTGCGCAGGATAATGTTTCGGTCACTGACCTCAACGAGAATCTGCGGACTGAAGTTATTCCCCGGATTCTGGCCAATTATCCCACGGTGAGTGCATCCTTTGAAGGTCAGAATCGCGAGCAGATGAAGACGGCAAGTTCAGCGAAAATCGTGTTGCCAGTCATGTTGATCCTGATGTTCTTTACTGTCGCAGTTACCTTCCAATCCATCGGTCAGGCACTGGCCGTTTTTGCGCTCATTCCATTCGGACTTGCGGGTGTCGGTTTAGGCCACTGGGTCATGGGTTTGCCTATCAGCCTGTTTTCCTTTCTGGGTATTCTGGCTCTTGTAGGTATTCAAGTGAATGATGGTCTGGTATTGATCACGACATACAATGATCTGATCCGACAGGGAAACCGGGTCATGCGTGCGATCTACGAAGCCGCACTGTCCCGATTCAGACCCATCCTGCTCACTTCCCTGACCACCGTCGCGGGGCTCGGCCCACTGTTACTGGAAAAGAGTTTTCAGGCAAAATTTCTCATTCCGATGGCGGTTTCCGTTGCCTTTGGTCTGGTATTGGCCACCTTTCTGACACTCACGTTATTACCCGCCCTGATCATGATGGTCAATCGGGTCAAACTCTGGGCAGTGACTCAATGGGAAGGAGTGCGGCCAGATCCTCGTTCGATTGAGCCGGCCATTGTTGGTCGCAAGACCTACATCTGGCTATGGCTCCTGTTTGCCCTGATCACCGTGTCCGTATTTATCGCATTGATCGTTCTCACCATGCGTCTTGTCGGCGTCCTGATCTCCTGATGATGAACCGTATTCTCTATCCGATCGTCTGTTTCTTCGTTCTGATTTTCCAGCCAGGCCAGCTGACCAGCCAAACGGTGCTCAGCATGGATGAATGTGTCCGTAAAGCATTGGCTCAAGACCTTCAGCGACAGATTGCCGGGCTTCAGCTGAGCATTGCCGGGACCAATAATCACGGCTCCGTAGCAGGACGTTATCCGACAATCCGCCTGAACACCGCCGGGCAGGGCAATCTCAATGATCAGAACAATCCAGCCAGTTTTCTCAATGGCCTGATCCGTTCGGGAAATGCCAATCTTTCGTTGGATGCCACCTGGTTGGTCTTCAATGGTTTTCGGGTGAGATACAACCTGAAGCAATTGGGTACCCTTGAAGAACAGGCTCGCGTCAGACTGAATCTGACGGGATTGCAGACAGTCAGACGGGTGATGTTGGCTTATCTCCAGGAGGAATGGCAGGAAGCCCAGGTGGGGCTGGCACGTGAGGTGCTCGGCTTGAGTCGGGATCTGCTGGCCTATCAGGAGCTGCGTCGGGAATTCGGCCAGTCTCTGACGCAACAGGTCCTGCAGAGTCGGGATGCTGTGTGGTCTGACAGTTCACTTGTTGTTTCGGCGAATCTCAATCTCGCTGTTGCCAGAAATGCATTGAAACTGGCGATGGGCGATCCGACCATGAGTGATTTCGATGTTGATGGTGCGCTGAATCTGCCAGTTCAGGTATGGGACAGGGACGCTCTGCAACAACTTATACTGACACAGAATCCGCAGATCCAGGAAGCAGTGCTCGGAGAACAGGTCGCAGCTATTCAGACCCGAATGACCCAGTCCGCTTTTTATCCTCAATTCGGCATCAATGCAGGTGGTGTGTTGTCCGGAACGGTGACTTCTCTGGATGGAAACAATCCGTTCACCGGAGAACCGTTTGGCACGCAGACAGGATCCAATCGAAATCTCTATTTCGGGGTGACTGGTTCCTGGCCGATCTATGATGCCGGAGTTCGCCGGCGTCAAGTCACTGTCAATCGGCTACAGGAACAGATCGCCTCGGTTACCCGTCAGGCGCTCAGTGATCAACTGCAATCACAGCTGGATGATCTGCTGATCACCTACCAGACCCACCTGATGAATCTGTCGATCCAGGATGAGCAGGTGGCCAATGCCCGACAGAATCTGGACATGGCTGAAGAAAAATTCCGTTTGGGTCAGCTCTCCATTTTTGATTTGCGAACGGTGCAGCTGAATGCAGCACAGGCTGCGCAACGAAGGATTACGACGATCTACCAGTTGCGTGTACTGGAAGTGGAGATCCTCAGTTTGACGGGACAGCTTGTACGTTAAACCTCTGGGAGTTTGGAGTTGAGGAGGTTATGAGTTTGGAGTTGAGGAGGGGAGGAGAAAAATTCCAATTTCAAAATAGCCCTGAAGGGGCGCAAATCAAGTGAATGAGTTTGGAGTTGAGAAGGGTAGTAGAAGGTTATTTCGAAAAGCCGGACCAAGTGATATACCGGTAGTGAAAAGTCAATGATTGACTCTGTGGTGAAGTATGAAAGCGCTCAAAAGCAAATTAGCCATGGAAGTGGGAAAGCATTATTCTGTTATTTGGAAAAGGTTTCTTTGGGTATCGAAGCAACAGGTATCTACCTATTTGTTGTTTGAACATTTGAATTTGTTTTTTAGAATTTGTTTGTTTTTTGGAATTTGTTTTTTGTGATTTAAATCGTCCCCTCTGAATATTGAATCAAAGATATAGAGCCCTGAAGGGGCGAAATATCACAGGGTTGGGCATCGCCCGACCATATTGAAATGACCTGTGTCAAAGCCCTGAAGGGGCGTAATACATCGAGTGTAGGAGTTTGGTGCTGAGCGTTCAATTTATCCTGAGAGAAATAGCATGTATAGCTTGCCCAACATCACATACTCTCCAGGAGGCGTGATACGATAAACAGGAAATGAAACGCTCTATTCCTCTTCGGTGCTTGTTGTGACTTTTGTATCAGGACCAGCTTCAGAAGTGGTGGCTTCAGGCATAATATCATTCTCTTTAATGAAATGAAACCACTTGATCACTTTCCGGATATCTCCCATGCGCACCATTTCTTCGTCATAGTTGGGCAGAATTTCCCTGAAGTACTGGCGGAGTTCCTCATCCTTGGCTACAGATACATCCGGAGCCGGTGTCGAGTGGGCATCCATGGCCAGGAATACATTTTGCAGATCTTCGGTGCCCTCTTCAGTATAGATCCCGATGGAGGCCAGCAGTGAAAACTGATGTGATCGGACCGGGGCAAATCGTTTCTGACCATTGGTGAGATCCTCAATGATCAATCCGTTGTGTCGATTCGCTACTACGCGATACAAGCCGGGAAGGCCACTGACGGAGACAAGCGTTGAAAAATCCTTTTCCATTAATAGACCAACAGGTTTTGTAGTTGTTGACGAAAACGTTGAGGTGGCAGAAACTGCTGCTCCAAAGGTATAGCAAAAGGAATTGGTGTGTCCAGACTGGCACTTCGCATCACCGGAGCGTCCAGGTGTTCAAACAGGTGTTCATTGATCCATGCACTGATCTCACCACCAATACCCAGGAACAATGTATCCTCATGGAGGATGATTACCCGGCTGGTCTTTTTCACGGTCGCTGCAATCGCCTCATAATCCAACGGTAAAAGAGAACGAAGATCCAGGATATCCGCTTCAATATGCAGTTCATCGACCGCTTTCATGGCCCAATGAACGCCCATGCCATAGGTGATGACCGAGACATCCGTTCCCTGACGGACCAGATTGGCTGAGCCGATGGGAATCCTGAATGGATCGACAGGTACTGCTTCCGTTACAGCCCGATACAGCGCCTTGTGTTCGAAGAAGAGGACCGGATTGGGGTCGTCGAGGGCGGCCAGCAGGAGTCCTTTCGCGTCGGTCGGGGTAGCCGGGTAGACCACCTTCAACCCTGGCGTGTGCGCAAACCAGGCTTCATTGCTTTGGGAGTGGAAGGGTCCTGCACCGACGCCGGCACCGGTCGGCATCCGGATCACTACATCCGCAGTTGCACCCCAACGGTAGTGCACTTTTGCCAGGTTGTTGATGATCTGGTTGAATCCGCACGTGACAAAATCAGCAAATTGCATTTCAACCATGGATTTGAACCCCTTGAAGCTCAGGCCCTGGCTGATGCCGATAATTGCACTTTCACAGAGGGGTGTGTTTCTCACCCGATCCTTGCCAAACTGGCTGACAAACCCGTCAGTGATCTTGAAAACACCGCCATATTCGGCAATATCCTGACCCATCAGAATGAGATTGTCGTGGTGTTCCATGCCCTGGCGCAGGCCATCCGAAACGGCATCGACAAACCGCATCTCTTTTCGCTCGTCGGATATCGGCGGAAGTTTCTGCTCGATGTACGGGGCATAAACATCCTGCAATTCTTCTTCCAAATCAGGAATTGGATCGGGCTCAGCAAATGCCCGTTCAACGGCGTCGGTGATAAACTGTTTAAAGCTTCCTCTGATGGCGGTGATGGCTTCATCATCGAGAAGACCCTGTTCTACGAGCCAGGATTCATAGGTCGCGACGGGGTCCTTCTTCTCCCACAGGGTAAAAAGCTCCTGGGGAACATATTTCGTACCGGATGCTTCTTCATGACCACGCATCCGAAACGTCATGCATTCCAGCAGTACGGGCCTGGGGTTCTCCCGCATTGAATCGGCCAGGTCCTTGACGGTCTGATACACCTCAAGAATGTTGTTGCCATCAATGGTATGCGCCTCCATTCCGTATCCGATACCACGGGATGCCAGATGGGTGCAACGAAACTGTTCGTTTATCGGAGTGCTCAGACCGTACCCGTTGTTTTCGATCAGGAAAATGACCGGGAGTTGCCAGACGGAAGCCACATTGAGGGCTTCGTGGAATTCGCCCTGACTGGTTCCGCCTTCCCCGGTGAAAGCAAGGGAAATCCGGCCTTCGGATTTCAATTTATGAGCAAGGGCCACTCCGGAAGCCAGGGACAGTTGCGGGCCGAGGTGGGAGATCATCCCGACGATACCGTATTCGAGAGCACCAAAGTGGAAGGAACGTTCACGACCTTTGGAAAAGCCGGTCTTTTTTCCCTGCCATTGGGCGATCAGTTTATCGAGTGGCACCTCCCGGGTGGTAAACACGCCAAGATTGCGATGCATGGTGAACATGATCTCGTCCTGAAGCAAAGCTGCAGTGGTGCCAACAGCGATGGCTTCCTGGCCGATCCCGCTGAACCACTTGCTGATTCGGCCCTGCCGCAGGAGGATGAGCATTTTTTCCTCGACCAGTCTGGGTAAGATGAGATGGCGGTACAGACGCAACAATTCGTCATCCTGTATGCCCTTGCGGTCGAAGGTCATGGCGGGAAGATCCTGGGCAAAGGTGGTCATGAGAATAGATTTCAGAGGCAAAAGTAGGGGAAAGAGGGATGAAAGACTACCCTGATCAACTGTTTGCCTGTGCTTCGAGTTTGGAGGCGTTCTCGGCAGTCTGCAAGGCCTGAATGATATCCGTGATCTGACCTTCCATGATCTGGTCCAGATTGTAGAGTGTCAGGTTGATCCGATGGTCGGTGACCCGATTCTGGGGGTAATTGTAGGTGCGGATCTTATCCGATCGGTCGCCGGTACCCACGAGTGATTTTCGTTGTGATGCCATGGCTGAATCATGCTCGGCTCGACGTGTATCCTGGATCTTCTGGATCAGCCGTTGCATGGCGATCTCCCGGTTTTTGATCTGTGAACGTGCCTCCGTACTTTCCGCAACAATACCGGTTGGAAGGTGTGTGAAACGCACTCCGGATTCGGTTTTGTTCACGTGTTGTCCACCCGCACCACTGGCGCGAAAGGTATCCGTCTTCAGGTCGGCTGTATTGATATCCACATCTGCGAATTCAAAGACAGGAATGACAGCAACTGTAGCAGCAGAAGTGTGAATACGGCCCTGTGATTCGGTTTTGGGGACACGTTGCACCCGGTGAGCACCGGATTCAAATTTCAATTGGGCATACACATCGGTCCCTTTCACTTCAATCACGATCTCCTTGTATCCTCCGGATGAGCCGTCATTTTGAGATAGAACCTCTTGTTTCCAACCTTGCGCATCGAAATATCGGGTATACATTCGAAAGAGGTCCCCGGCAAAAATACTGGCTTCATCACCTCCGGTACCGGCACGGATCTCGACGATGACATCTTTTTCGTCTTCCGGATCTTTGGGAATGAGCAGGATACGAATCTCTTCTTCCAGTTCGGTCTTTCGCGGCTCCAGGACAAGAATCTCCTCCTGGGCCATTTCCCTCATTTCAAGATCGGATTCCCGGAGCATGGATCGGGCCGTATCCAGGTTGCTCAACAGATCACCGTATTCGCGGTACTTTCGCACAATAGGTTCAAGGCTTTTGTATGCCTTGTTGATTTTGGTAAACCGGGTCGGATCGGAGATCACGTCCGGATCGGACATTTGAAGCTCCAGGTCCTGATATCGGTGGACAAAACCCTCCAGTTGTTGCAATAGCTGTTCCATGCTGCGTTGAGGTCAAGGGCAGCAAAAGTACGGCGATAGGCCGGTATGTCTGTGGTGGTGTTTTGAAAAAAGCAGGATCGTGAAATTGGCCTGCTAGGAAGGAGAAACGCGAATCTTCTCCTTAATCGACTGGATCAGTGCAGGTGACACATTTCGCCGACTTACATGGGTCTTGACGAACGTCTTGAATGACTGCTCCTGATGCAATAAAGACTGATACTGTTTGTTCTCACGGATCTCATCCATCAGATTGCGGGCTTCATCCTGGTTCAGTTCGTTGTCCAGAAAAAGGGACACCCGATGGATCAACTCATCGTTCTTCATAGCCTGTTGGTTTTCGTAAAACAATCGGAGTTCCTCCGTCCCCTGTTTTCCCCGTAGTGGATCAAAGGAAGAACCTAAGCCTAGTCAAGGTAACGCTTGAGACAGATATAACCAAGGAAAGTGGACTCAGAGTTCCTGTTAAAATGACATTATTCTTGAGCAGAAGTATCCTCTTCACGGGTCATCTTGCGCCGTTTATCCTCATAACCAAGGGATCGTGCATAATCCTTCAACTTCTCCTTGAGGAGGTTTCGGGCACGATGTAATCGTGATCGAACGGTGCCAATCGGGATATCGAGGATCAAAGCGATCTCTTCGTAGGTGAAGTCTTCGACATCGCACAAGAGGATGACCGTCCGAAAATCAACCGGCATGGCGTTGATAGCCTGGGTGACTTCATCCCCGATGAGATAATTGAACATTTCCTCGCGGAGATCGAAATAGGCATCCGGTCCTCCCGGCTCTTCCTTTTCGTGCACCTTGCGGATCTCTTCATAATCAACCTGTACCGGCTGCCGCTTTCGGCGTCGATACTCATTAATGAAGGCATTTTTCAGGATCTTGAACAACCAGGCTTTTGCATTCGTGCCGCGATCATACTGCCGGATAAACCGGTAAGCCTTCATGTAGGCATCCTGGACAAGGTCATTGGCCGCATCATCATCCAGTGTGAGATGAAAGGCAAAGGTGTGGAGGGCATCGATATGAGGGAGGAATTCCTCCTCAAAGATCGCATGCTTTTCTGCGGTGGTTAAAGGGTGGTGTTCTGGGACTTGGGTCAAAATAATTCGAATTCTTACGGAAAGGATACCAACTTCACGGGATGCGTCAGGCTTCGGTGCGAAACGCTCTTACCAGACTGATCACATCCGGATCCGAACTGAGTTCCGGTGCGACATCAAATAGTGTCTGGTGGGCATCGAAATCCTCTGCCAGCTGCAGACAAAGTGATTGGCAGGCTTCCTGACGTTTGCCCATTTTAAACAGGCAGGCAATTCGTGCATAATCGAGTTGCGGTGATTCCTGCTGACTCAGTGCTGTTTCCAGAATATCCAACGCTTCGGTCAGTGAGCCATGTTGCAACAGGAAGGAGGCATATTGCAACCAGTAGCTGCTTTGCTCCGGTGCGAGTTCAAGTGCGCGATTGAGGCAGAATTCGGCCTGCTCGAGCATTCCTTTCTGAAAATAGGCTTCAGCCAGAGCGACATAATATTCCTCGCGATCGCCATTCAGTTGGATTGCTGTTTCGAGATGGAATACGGCCTCATCAAACTGACTTTCCAATACACGGATGCAACCAAGGCGAAACAGCGCTTCATCGTGTTTGTCATCCAGGATCAGCACTTCCTTGAAGGTATTGACAGCCAGATCTCGATCGCCGTTTTTTTCGTAGGCTTCTCCCAGTTTGACCAACAGGTCGGGGTCGTGGGATTCAGATTTTTCAAGGGAAGTCTTGAAGGCATCCGTAGCTTTTTCAAACTTGCCCAACTGGAGATACATCTCCCCCAGATCGCGCCATGCGTGTTCAAACTCTTCGTTGATCACACAGGCATAATCAAATGCTTCAGCAGCGGCTTCGTAGTTTTCAAGACAGGAATGAGCATGACCGAGGTTATACCATACTTGCCAGGCATACGGATCCTGTTCGAGGATCTCTTCGTAATAGGTTGCACTCTCGGCATAATTACCCAGCATTTCGGTACTGAGCCAGAGTCGCTCCAGCGCTTCCTGAAACCGTGGATTGAAGCGGACAGCACATTCCAGACTGTGGTGCATGGCCAGCCACTGGTCGCGTTGTTCTTCGATCATGGCCTTGAAATACCAGGCATCCGCCAGATCTTCATGGCTGCCTTCCTGTAGAAATGGAGAAAGGATGATCTCAGCTTCATTGGAGCGACCCAGTTCGATGAGAGTTTCTACCTGAAGTAGCTGGATATCCAACTCGCCCGGGGAGATACCAGCCGCATGACGCAAGACCTCCAGCGCCTTATCGGGTTGTTCCATTTCCAGAAGTACAGCAGCCTGGCTGCACATCAGATCAACAGAAAACGGGTGTTGGAGGAGGGCTTCGCGACTGGTAGCAAATGCCAGTTCGGTTTTGCCGCTGGTCAGATACTGTTCGATGAGATCCAGAAAAAGTTGCTCATCGAGATAACCGCTGTTGCCTTCTGCCAGGCGGGCTTCAAAGTCGGAGGTCCAATCAGGCATGCAGGGTGGGCTCTTTGAGGTAAATATACGACTATTTGATCCTGAACATCAACCGGCCGGAACAGGGTCTCAGCCGATTCCGAAAATTGACATTCAACAGGTTGACAATAAGTAAATTATATGGGAACGTATTCTTCCTATCTACACATTGTCCATCCTTAAACGTTTGGTCTGCGCAACCTTATATGTGGCCTCCAACCTTTATGGGAGATAAAAATATGTTTCAGGCAGGTATCCGCGGGCTCTCCCGGCTGACAAGATAGACTCCCATGAAGATGAGTACAGCTGACAGGATCTTTGGAACTGTTAGTGTCTCTTGTCCAAGGAGTAAGGCGATAAAGGCAGCAATTAATGGTTGCAGATAGATATAGGCGCTGACCGTTACGGGAGCCACCCGCTGAAGCGCAAATGCATTCAAACCGTAGGCAAAAAAAGTTGTGAACAGGAGGACATAGACAAAGCAAAGGATGATCAATGGGGTAAAATCCTGCCATCGGGCTTCGACTGCCTGTGGCCAACCGAAGAACAGGACAAAAAAACTGCCGAACAGAAATACCCATTTCAGCACAAGGTTTGGGGGTACCTTGCCATGAGCGGTCGGACAAGGATCAGATACAGCGCATAGGAAGTGGCATTTCCAGCCACCATCAGATCGCCCAGCATATCGCCATCAGCCAATCCATTCTGGCTCCCCTGAAGAATCAGAATGATGGCGCCTACTCCAGCCAGAAATACACCCATCGCGCGTTCCTTGCGAATGCCCCGTTTTTCGATCAACGCCGACAGCAGAAGAACCAGAACCGGGGTCAGGACCATGATCAATGAAGCATGAATCGGAGTAGTCCGGTCCAACCCGGAAAAAAACAGCAGTTGATTACTGGCCACTCCGAACAGACCACAGAGGACGAGTCTACCCATGTCTCTGCGGGGAATGGCCGGAGTAGGACGCCACAGACCGGTCATCCAGAAAAGGGCAGTAGCAGTCAATACTCTGGCCAGAATAAAACCAAGGGGGCCGATATAGTCACCGGAAAGGACCACTTTGGCAATGGAATAATTGGCGCCATAAATAACAGCAACCGCAAGGAGGGCGAGGTGGGCAGGCCAGTTGGATTTCACAGAGGGCAAAGATGGGTTGAAGCGCTAAAAGACAAGCACCAAATCACAAATTTCAAATCACGATTAAATTTCAAATCACAAATTCGAATGATCGAAAGGGGAAGTGGGAAATCGGAAGTGGGACCCAGGACTGAGGGTCGAGGGCCGAAAAACCAGGAACGTGGAACGCGGAATGAGGAATGAGAAATGAGGAACGAAGAACCAGAGTATTCTTCTCACTCCTCGCCACTTTAAACTTTGAACAGGTGCTCGGCAGAGAACCGACTTGAACATTGAACGGCCAGACGGTTGCAACCAAGTCAAGCCCAAGCGAAACTCAGGAACGAGGAATTAGGAACAAGGAATGAAGTACCAGGAACCAGGAACGAGGAACCAGGAACGAGGAATCACGATCATTTTCGGATAGCAAGAGATAAGGGCATGCAATCTGAACCTACATTTACAGACTGAATAGTTCACTATGCCCTCATCGGTCATGATCATAGGCGGCGGAGTCGTTGGCCTGAGCAGTGCCTGGTATCTGCACCATGCTGGATATCAGGTGACGGTGCTGGATCAGGGAGATATGCTTTCGTCTTGTTCGACCGGCAATGCGGGCTATATCTGTCCGAGCCATGTCGTACCACTGGCGGCTCCGGGGATGGTTGCCAAGGGATTGAAGATGATGTTGGATCCCAAGGCTCCCTTTTATATCCGACCCCGGATGAATACCGAGCTCTGGCGGTGGACCTGGTTGTTCATGCGACATGCCAATCACCGGCATTTGATGGCCTCTCGTGAGGCTTTAGCTTCACTCAGTTTGATGAGTCAGCATGCGCGAGAAGAGATTGGCATGATCACTGGAATCCAGGCAGATTACGCCAAGAGAGGATTGTTGATGGCCTGTCAAACAAAAGGCCACCTGGCTCAAGAAATCGAAGAATCAGAACATGCGGTGGCAGTGGGGATGGATGTCCAAATCCTCACTCAGGATGACATTCGAGCGATGGATCCGGCTTTGGAAATGGACCTGGTTGGTGGTGTACTTTATCCGGGAGATACGCATATCCATCCGGGAAGATGGATGGGGGGTCTGCGAGAAGCACTTCTTGGTGAGGGCGTACAGATCATTCCAAACACAACAGTGACCGGCCTTCTAACGCGTGGAAATCAGATTGTGGGTGTGCACACTTCTGCCGGCGAAATGGAGGCTGGAGAGGTGGTCCTCTGTGGGGGTGCTTGGTCAGGCGAGCTATTGAAAAAACAGGGTTTCAGGCTGCCAATGCAAGGGGCAAAAGGCTATAGTTTTACCCTGGACAATCCCCCTGTTTTGCCAAAATTTCCATTCATCCTGGCAGATTACAAAGTGGCCGTCACGCCGATGGGCAATCAACTGCGGTTTGCAGGTACATTAGAACTGGCTGGTCTCGACCCGAGTATGAATCAGCAACGGTTGGATCGGATCCTGGAGGTGGTTCAGAAAAGTATTCCGGCTTATCGGGACTATGATTTTTCTGGTATCCAACCTTGGGCTGGTTTTCGTCCTTGTTCTCCCGATGGTCTTCCGTATATCGGTCGATGGCCCGGGTTAGCTGGATTAACCATCGCCACCGGGCATGCCATGCTCGGGATGACCCTGGGTGCTGGGACAGGTCAGTTGGTTGCTGAACTTCTTACTGGATCAGAGCCTCGATTGTCATTGGCTCCGTTTCGACCTGATCGGTTTCGATAATCCCGTTTTTACAAGGTCTCGACAAAGAATTGCTAACTGTGAGTATGGCTCGGATTCTTGCTTTTAAGTTACAATTCACCACTTCCTAACCAGGTCAGTTGACTTTGGGGTGTGCAATTCTTCAACCCCTTCAGGGTTCGACCTTGAATACGAGTCCGAATAATACCTTAAACTCAGAAACAAATAAACACTCTCCATAACTCCATAACTCCATAACTCCAACACTCCCTACCCTCAGGCTTCATCAACCAGTTTGAAACCGACTCCATGGATGTTTTCAATGGACAGAGTCGGATCGGCCTTGAGGTATTTTCGCAAACGTGAAATAAACACATCCAGACTCCGGCCGAGGAAGTAATCATCCTCGCCCCAGATCTCCTTGAGAATATCACCCCGTTTGAGGACTCCATTTTTATTCATCACCAGAAAGCGAAGCAAATCAGCTTCACGCTGAGTCATGGTACTCTTGTCTTCCCCGTCGACCAACAAGAGGTTGCGATAGTCCAGTACCAGTTTCCCGACTGCATAGACATCTTTGATCTCCTTCGGCTTGAAGAGCTTTTTCCGTTTGAGGAAGACCTCTACCCGGAGAATCAGTTCCTCAATACTGTAGGGCTTGGTGATATAGTCATCTCCCCCCAGTTTCAGGCCGTGAATGCGATCCTCCTTCAGCGATTTGGCGGTGAGAAAAAGGATAGGGACCTCGGCATCTACCTTCCGGACTTCCTCGGCGATCGTAAATCCGTCCACACCGGGCAGCATGACATCCAGGATCATCAGATCGAACACCTTTTTCGTAGCATCCTTGAGGGCCTTTTTCCCATCTGCATGATGCGTCACTGCATATCCTTGCAACTCGAGGTTGTCCTTCGTGACAAAGCTGAGGCTTTCATCGTCTTCGACGTACAAGATCTGCGGGTTGTCCTGACTCATATCACGGGGATTTGAATGGTAATCTGGGTAAACTTGTCGACCTCACTATGCAGCCGGATATCCCAGCCATGAGCAACACAAATACTCTTGACATAGTACAGACCAAGGCCAAAACCTTTCACATTATGGACATTTCCTGTTGATACACGGAAAAATTTTCCAAATACCCTGCTCTGGTCCTCCTTGGGAATGCCAATGCCCTCATCGCGGATGATCAACTGCAGGGCATTCGCTACGTTTCGTGTCGTCATCCGAATATGCGGTGCATCCCGGCTGTATTTGATGGCATTGTCCAGAAGGTTGTTGATCACATTCTGAAGATGCAGAGGGTCGGCATGAATCCGTGTGTGCTGGGCCTGAAACTGGGTTTCCATGGTGCCTCCCAGTTCCTGTACCTTGACCTGTACCCCTGGCACAACAGCTTCAAGTACCTCATGCAGGTCGAGAGGTTCCTGCTTGATCTGAAAGGAGCCCTTTTCGATGCGTGCCAGTTGCAGCACCTTTTCCACCTGGTCGTTCAATCGTTGATTCTGTTCACGGATGATACTCGCATATCGGCTCAGTCGGTTATCCTGACTGATTGTCGGATCCTTCATCAACACCTCGGAGCTGATGCGAATGGTCGATATGGGCGTTTTAAACTCGTGAGTCATGTTGTTGATAAAATCCTTCTGGAGCTCGGACAATCGCTTTTGCTGGAGAATAATATAAAGCGAGTAGAGGAAAAAGAGGATCGTGATCAAGAGAATGCCTGAAAAAACCAGAGCTGCCGGTATGTTTTCCAGGATGAAACTTGTTCGTCCTGGGAAACCGCACGCCAAAATAGTAGAGGAACTGATCGTATTTGGGCAGGGTGTTTTCCTGGAGATTGGAAGGCTCCTTGTCGTTGAAGGTGCAATAATTCCCATAAACCATTCGATCACTGGCGCAGTCATAAATCGCATATTCGAAATCGGTACTCAGTGCGACAGCTTCAAATTCCTTCCGCAGATAGTATTCCAGCGCACCGGCATCGATGGCATCATTGACATTGACGACATAATAATTCGAGTTCAGCTTCTTGACCAGGTCGTAGGTTGGCAGTTCACTTTTGTTGTACCGGGCAATTTCTCTGGCGACATTGATGAGTGCGATGTGGACACTTTGCTGGAATTCCTGGTCTTTGAAGTCCCATGTGCGCAGGAACCAATAGGTTTGAAAACCCAGGATGCCGATAATAGACAGACCTCCAAAAAGGACTATCCGCCAGATGGTTCGATTGGACATAGCTTCAAAAATACAGTTTTCCGCTGTCGGGGATCTCAATGAAGCGTTAAACCGGACAAAGTAGCCGATCCCGGGAGATTGGATTTCCACCAGTTCATGACTGAGGTGCCATTGGACCTGCCTACCTTTGTGCGATGCGTCTGACCGGATTGACGTTTCTCCTGGTATACCTGGCTTTGACTATTGTCACTGCCCAGCCGAATCCGTTCGAGTTGCGGCATCGACTGTCGGTTGAAGACAGACAACGAATTGCCTTCCATTCACGGAATCCATTTGAACTCATCCGCGGAGAAGAGGCAGCCGTCATCAGAGAATACCTGCCAACTGCTGTGGTGCCCGATCAGACCACCCGTCTGGAGGATCGTCGCTATGTCAAGGCTCCGGGCATCCTGTTCTGGATCTATATGGGCCTGTTTGTCATGTTGACCTTTCTGATCAGTATGGGAAGGTCGCTTGTCGGCCTGATGATTCGGGGCATGCTGAATGACCAGCTGATCTTTTCACTGCTCCGAAATCGTGAGCGAGCGCAAGCTTCGCCGTATTTCCTGTGGTATTTGTTTTTCTTTTTCAACGCAGGTATCCTCCTGTACCTGATGGTCAATTGGTATACAGGATCGGGTTTTCCGGGTGAAAGGCCCATGTTCATCTTGTATTTTACGCTGGCAGTAGCCGGTTTTTACGGGGTTAAACATCTGGTGTTATGGATGGTAAGCGAGATTTTTCCCCTCAAGAAGGCAATCCGGCAATACAGCTTCACCATCAATTTGTACAACAACATACTCGGATTGGCTCTCTTCCCGTTGAATATTGCGATCAGTTATACCTCGGGAAGACCTCGTGACTTCTTTCTGTATACTGTTTTCACTGTTCTGATAATCAGCTATTTATTGCGCATTGCAAGAGGGCTCTGGATTGGCCTTCCCAACCTGATGAAACATCCAATACACTTTTTTCTCTACCTTTGCGCGGTCGAATTGGTACCCCTTCTGATACTGTGGAAATGGTTGAATGACGGGGTGGTCCAATGACATACAATAGGCTAACGGTAGGAAAGTATGGCAGTTCAGGAGACGTACAAACGGGTGAAAACCATTCTGGTTTCGCAACCTAAACCGGAACGGTCACCTTACTATCAACTGGAAGAGAAATATGGACTGACGATCGACTGGCGGCCATTCATTCATGTCGAAGGCCTCTCCGCCAAAGAATTCCGCAAGTTCAAGATCTATCCGGAGGAGTATTCAGCCATTATTTTTACCAGTCTGTATTCGATCGACCACTTCTTCCGCATGTCCGAAGAACTTCGGTACAAAATCCCTGAAGACCTGAAGTACTTTTGCCTGACAGAGTCGATCGCCAATTATCTGCAAAAGTTCATCGTTTATCGAAAGCGCAAGGTGTTTGCCGGGAATCGAACGATTCTTGATCTGAAGCCCGCATTGATGAAACACCGGGAAAAGGAAAAATTCAGCCTTCCCTGTTCGAATCTCGGTGCACAGGATGTGACCTCCTTTCTCAAGGACAATAACTTCAACTACCAGGAGGCGATGATGTATCAGACCGTCAGTTCCGATCTTTCCGATCTGCGTGACATCTTTTATGATGTCCTGGTCTTTTTCAGTCCCCTCGGCATCAAATCGCTGTTTGACAACTTTCCTGACTTTCAACAGAATGAAACACGTTTTGCCGTATTCGGTGACAGTACCATGAAAGCGACGGAAGAGGCGGGCCTGTTCATCAATATTAAGGCACCTGAACCCGATGTTCCGTCCATGACCATGGCTCTGGAGAATTATCTGAAACTGTCGAATCCGGACATCTAATCTCTTTTTTTCAGCGTCTTGAACATCCACCCCCTTTCCGGATGTTCATACGCAAACACCTTGTTGTGCATTGGTCTCATCTGATTTCCCGACTACCTCAACTGGCACAGCTTCCGCTTCCTGGACAGGAAGCACAGTTTCGCATGGCTCATCTCGGGCGATATCCGCGACCCTCTCCACCGCCCCTTCATGCCCGTGATGCCGGTGTGCTTCTGTTACTGTATCCCCGAGACGAAGAAGTGCATACTGTATTTATCCGCCGTGCAAGTCGAGTAGAAGCCGACAAACACAAGGGGCAGATCAGTTTTCCGGGTGGGAAAAAAGAAGAGGGCGATCTTGATCTGGCAGCCAGTGCCGTTCGTGAAGCCGAAGAGGAAATCGGGGTGAACCGGGCTACAGTCCAGGTCCTCCGGTCGTTGACCCCATTGTATATCCCTGTCAGCAACTTTCTGGTTCACCCTTTTCTGGGGATGACCACGACAGAACCGAGCTTCATCCTGCAAACCGAAGAAGTAGATGATATCCTGGAGATCCCGCTCCGACAGATCTTTGACCCGGATTACCAGCGGAGGACAGATATCCCGATCCATTCCGGACTGACCTTACAGGATGTGCCATACTATCATCTTGGAGGACAGGTTGTCTGGGGGGCTACTGCCATGATCCTCAGCGAGTTTCAGACCTGGTGGGAGGGTCTGTAAGTTCCGTATCTTTACCCTTCGTCATTGAAATGTACAGCCATGGAAAAGGTATCCGCTTATATTGCCAAGAACAAGGTCAGACTGGTTACTGCTGCCTCCCTTTTTGACGGTCATGATGCCGCCATCAATATCATGCGGCGAATCATGCAGAGCTCGGGAGCAGAGATCATCCACCTGGGACACAACCGGTCTGTGCAGGAGATCGTTGATGCGGCGATCCAGGAGGATGCCCAGGGGATTGCCCTTACATCCTATCAGGGAGGACACAATGAGTTCTTCAAATACATGTACGACCTGCTCAAGGAGCGCGGGGCCGGTCATGTCAAGATCTTTGGCGGTGGCGGAGGTACCATTCTCCCTTCTGAAATCGAAGACCTTCACCAATACGGGATTACACGGATCTATTCGCCCGATGATGGACGACATCTCGGCCTTCAGGGCATGATCAACGACGTTCTGGAACAATGCGACTACCCGATAGGCGACCACCTGAATGGTGAATTGAAGAAACTGGATAAATCAAATCCGGGGGTTGTCGCCCGACTCATCTCTGCTGTCGAAAACTATCCCGAGGAAAACAAAGACTGGTTGAGCAAACTCGAACAGGACCTTCCTGAAAAGACGGCTCCGATTCTGGGGATTACCGGTACCGGAGGCGCTGGAAAATCCAGTCTGGTTGATGAGCTGGTCCGTCGATTTCTCATTGATTTCAAAGACAAGTCCATCGCTATTCTTTCTGTTGATCCTTCCAAACGGAAGACTGGTGGTGCACTGCTCGGCGATCGGATTCGCATGAATGCGGTCAAGAGCGATCGCGCGTTTATGCGTTCGCTGGCCACCAGACAGAGCAATCTGGCGCTGAGTGCCCATGTTCAATCGGCCCTTACTATTCTCAAGGCAGCCGGTTATGACATGATCATCCTGGAAACGTCCGGCATCGGTCAATCAGATACGGAGATCGTCGATCACTCCGACATGTCACTCTACGTGATGACTCCGGAATACGGTGCGGCCACTCAACTGGAAAAGATCGATATGCTCGATTTTGCGGACGCCATCGCGATCAACAAGTTTGACAAACGAGGCGCCCTGGATGCATTGCGGGATGTGCGCAAGCAGTACCAGCGCAATCACCAGCTCTGGGAAAAGGATGTGGATACCATGCCGGTGATCGGAACCATCGCCTCCCAATTCAATGACCCGGGCACCAATCAGTTGTATCGACGGATCATGGACCTCCTCGTCGAGCGAACGGGAGCTGCACTCCAGTCTGATTTTCATCCCGGGGAGGAGATGAGCGAAAAGATCTACATCATCCCACCGAACCGGACCCGGTATCTGTCGGAAATCTCGGAAACCAACCGCCGGTACGACCAATGGGTCGAAGCCCAGGTAGCCATTGCCAGCCAGCTGCAGGGTATTAAAAGTACACTCCAGCTGTTGGAAAAACAGGGTTTGACAGATGCCGCACTGATTGATCCACTTCGTGAACAAGCCCGGATCAAAGAGCAGGAACTGGATCGTTATTGCTGGCAGATCCTTCAGGACTGGGATGCAAAAAAGCAGAATTACGAGGGCGATGAATTTGTCTATTCCGTGCGGGGCAAAGAGATCAGGGTGCCGACCTATACCGAGACATTGTCGCATACCCGGATCCCCCGGGTCATCCTGCCGAAGTTTCAGGATTGGGGAGAGATCCTGCGGTGGTCCTTGAGGGAAAATGTACCTGGGGAGTTTCCCTATACAGCCGGCGTATTCCCGTTCAAGCGAAAGGGTGAAGATCCGACCCGCATGTTTGCCGGAGAAGGTGGCCCGGAGCGGACCAATCGACGGTTCCATTATCTCTCGCAGGATATGCCTGCCAACCGGTTATCAACAGCATTTGACTCGGTCACATTGTACGGTGAGGATCCTGACCACCGTCCGGATATCTATGGCAAAATCGGTAATTCAGGTGTGAGTGTATGCTCATTGGATGATGCCAAGAAGCTGTATTCCGGGTTTGACCTCTGTGACCCCATGACCTCGGTGTCGATGACGATCAACGGGCCGGCAGCCACCATTTGTGCTTTTTTTATGAATGCGGCCATCGATCAACAATGTGAGCGGTATATCCGGGAACAGGGGCTGCAGGGAAAGGTTGAGGCAAAACTCAAGCAACTGTATGATGACCAGGGTTTGGCCAGACCGAAATACGAAGGGCCATTACCGGATGGGAATGATGGGCTGGGCCTGTTGTTGCTGGGTCTTACCGGAGATCAGGTGCTGGAGCCGGAGATCTACGAACTTCAGAAAGCAAAGGCCCTGGCATCGGTGCGGGGCACTGTCCAGGCTGACATCCTGAAAGAGGATCAGGCACAGAATACCTGTATCTTCTCTACGGAGTTTTCCCTCAAATTGATGGGCGATGTGCAAGCCTATTTTATCGAAAGAAACGTTCGGAATTTTTATTCCGTTTCGATCTCGGGATACCATATCGCCGAAGCCGGGGCCAATCCGATCAGTCAGTTGGCGTTTACCCTGGCCAACGGATTCACGTTTGTGGAGTACTACCTGTCTCGGGGGATGGACATCAATGACTTTGCGCCGAACCTGTCCTTCTTCTTTTCCAATGGAGTGGATGCAGAATATGCAGTAATCGGACGAGTATCGCGCCGGATCTGGGCCAAAGCCATGAAGGAGAAATACGGCGCAAATGAGCGATCCCAGATGTTGAAATACCACATTCAGACATCCGGTCGAAGTCTTCACGCCCAGGAGATCTCATTCAATGATATTCGCACGACACTACAGGCATTGTATGCGATCTATGACAACTGCAATTCGCTTCACACCAATGCCTATGATGAAGCGATTACCACTCCTACAGAGGAAAGTGTTCGACGGGCCGTGGCCATCCAGATGATCATCAATCATGAGCTGGGCATGGCGAAAAATGAGAATCCCTTGCAAGGTTCCTTTATCATCGAAGAGCTGACAGATCTGGTAGAAGAAGCCGTTCTTTCGGAATTCGACCGGATTACCGAACGAGGTGGCGTGTTGGGTGCCATGGAAACGATGTACCAGCGCAGCAAGATCCGGGAGAAGAGAGCCTGTATTATGAGACACTCAAACATACCGGGAATTCCCGATCATCGGTGTGAATACCTTCCTGTCGAGGGAAGGTTCACCCACGATTATTCCCCGGAAGTGATCCGGTCGACTGAGGCGGAGAAAGAATGTCAGATCACCAATCTGAAGAACTTGCAAAAAGCGCATGCGAAACACGGTCCTGCCGCATTGCAGGAGTTACAAAAGCGCGCCTTACACAATGAGAATGTTTTCGATGCGCTTATTGAAGCGACCAAAACCTGTTCTCTGGGGCAGATCACTCATGCGCTATATGAGGTGGGAGGTCAATACCGACGGAACATGTAAACTGGATTATGCAAAACGGTATTTCCTGGGTTTATTTTCTGGTTCTTGGGTTGTTGATCAGCGTTTCTGCATGTCAGGAAAAGGAGAATACGTGGACACATGACCCTATGCTGACCACGGCGGATGTAGAAGTGATACGCGATGTGGTTACTCTGTATAGTGACAGTATGCAGCTGAAGGCGAGGATTGACACTGATAAGCTGGTGAAATACACAGAGCGTGAAAATCCCCGGGAGGAATTTCCTGATGGGATGAAGGTGACATTCTACGACAACACGGGACAGCAAACCAGTACACTGACAGCTGATTTCGGGATCCGGGAAGGACGCAAGAAGGAAATCAAGGTGATCGGGAATGTCGTGTTTCGGAACGTAGACGGAGAACAACTGGAAACGGAGGAGCTGATTTGGGATGAGGAGCGACAGATCGTTTATACGCAGAAGTTTGTGTTGGTGACGACACCCGAAGAAAAAGTCTGGGGAATGGGATTCGAGGCCAATCAGGATTTCAGCTGGCGGCGAATTTTTGCACCGGAAGGGCGGGTCAGTATCGAAGGTCTGCCGGAATAACTGACTACCTTTCCGCCGTGGAGATTCAAGGAAAAAAACACCTGCCTGCCAATCAGCCTGTTGGCATGATCATTCGCCATGATGGCCCGTTGCAACCGGAACATGCCCTGGATCTGGCCGAAAGTACCGGGTTGATGGTGATCCCGTTAAGCGATTTGTTTCGCTTGCAGCCGTTTACATGGAAACCCGCTTTCTGGCGCTTCCAGGAACTTGTCGAAGAAGGCAAGGACGGTCAGGGCATTCTCCTGGTTCTGGATATCCAACGAGAGGCGCCATTGACCATTCTGATCAATGTGTTTCTCAGGCGATGGATCCGGTATATCCAGGAAAAGGGGTGGACGATTGTTCCTGGACTCGTTTCCCGACATGAACAGGATCTCCAGTTGCGTCTGGGAAAAGGTGTCACAACGGAAGATCAGCGACGATTTGAATCACGGGATCAGATCCGACGATTTTTACAGACCAAGATCCGATTGATGGATTCAGCGTTGGAATTACGGCGTTTCTATCTTCAGCAGCCCGTTGATGAAGAAACACAGGAACCCCTCATTGAGCCATTTGATCAGGCTGTCATAGCCGCTGAAGTGGCTGCTCTGGAAACCGGTCAGTGTGTCGTCCGACAATCCGAGTTTGAAGTCTGGCTGGTTCGTGCCGAACAGATTCCCACAGGGCTTAAAGAGATCGGCCGGCTGCGTGAATTAACGTTCCGAAGTGTCGGTGAAGGAACAGGAAAAGAAATGGACCTGGACGAATATGATTTGTATTACGAACAGTTGATCATTTGGGACAAGGATGCACAACGCATAGTCGGTGGATATCGCATCGGGAGAGGAGATAAGATATTCAGTGACTATGGTGCGCAGGGTTTTTATGTCAGCAGTCTGTTCAAGATCAAGAAAGGCTTTTATTCCATCTTCCCTCAGGCGCTGGAGTTGGGCCGGTCGTATATTATTGACGAATATCAGCGAAAACGGTTGCCCTTGTTCCTGCTGTGGAAAGGGATACTCAGTTTTTTATTGCAGAATCCACAGTACAGATATTTGTACGGACCAGTCAGTATCAGTAAATACTATTCAGAAATCTCTAAGAGCCTCATCATTTACTTTGTGCGAAAGCATTTTTTTGATCATCGGCTTGCCCGATATCTCAAGCCTCGAAAACAATTTGAATTTCACGTCGATGAAGAGGCTCTTGAAGTCCTGACAGAATCGTTTGCGGGAGATCTCGATCAATTGAACAGTCTGATCGAGGATGTGGAGCCAGAACATTTTAAAATACCCGTTTTATTACGGCAGTATATCCGGCAGAATGCCCGGTTTATTGCCTTCAACCTGGATCCCAATTTTTCCGATGTCCTGGATGGATTTATTCTTCTTGATCTGCAGGATGTACCACAGGAAACGCTGGAGGGGTTGCAGAAGGAGAACGTGTAATGCCGGACCGAGAGGGGTATCTCTCGCTGAAAATTGGTGATAGTACTCATAACCTCATCTACTCATAACCTCCTCCCTGACTCCTCCCCTCCACCGGCATGCCATTTCTTTCCCGATCTTCGTTGCATGAACGACCAGGAGCAATTCGCCAGCCGTCTGCTGAAGATGGTGAAGCATCACGGCAAGTGGGCCCGTCGGCAAGGCATCACCTGCTATCGGGTCTATGACGCCGATTTGCCCTCTCATCCACTGGTGATTGATCGTTATGGTGATTGGGTTCACCTGGCAGAGTACAAGCGGGAGGTTGACATGGATGAGCGAGAGTACCGGACCTGGCGATTTGTTATTCGGGAGACGATCAGTGAAGTCATGGAGGTGCCGAATGAGCGGATCATATTCAAAGAACGGGCCCAGCAAAAGGGAGACAGCCAATATGAAAAACGTGCGGCAACAGGCAGGGAGATCAAGGTTGAAGAGGGAGGACTGACCTTCCTGGTCAACCTGGAGGATTATCTGGATACCGGGTTATTTCTCGATCACCGGCAGACACGGACTATGGTTCGCGATCTGGCTCAGGGCAAACGGTTTCTCAACCTCTTTGCCTACACAGGAAGCTTTACGGTATACGCTGTTGCTGGTGGCGCCCGGTCATCCCTCACGCTGGATCTTTCCAATACTTATCTGGAATGGGCCCAGCGCAATCTGGATGTGAATGGTCTGTCAGCACCCGAACATGTTATCGAGCGGGCGGATGTCATGGAATGGTTGCGGGTTAAACCCCAGGATCAGTGGGATTTGATTTTCATGGATCCGCCGACATTTTCCAATTCAAAGATGATGCGGGCGGTGCTGGATATTCAGCGCGACCATGTCGGACTAATCGAAGCAGCTGTCATGCGATTGGCGAGAGGGGGGACCCTCATCTTTAGTACCAATCATCGTAAATTCAAAATGGAAGAAGAGCGCTTGCCTCACGGTATTTCGATCAGGAGTATCACCGGACAAACCATTCCATTGGATTTCCGGAACAAGAAGATCCAGCCGTGCTGGATGATCCGGAAGGAAGGGGAGTGGAGGGGTCAAGCGGGGTAGGAGGGGAGGAGAATAATTGAAGTTTGAAACCGGGGATTTGTTTATTCCTGGTTTCTGCGTTCCAGGTTCCAGGTTGAACTACGATAAGGACATGTGGTTTCTAAAGATCGGCGATGCATCTGGTAAGATGCATGTTCATTTGTGCAAATAAGCCTAAAAATTGCACAATGAGAAATGCATGTTGATGTAAAACAAAGAAAGTTGGTTCATCACGTTCTCCTCGACTCCCGCCTTCTCGACTCCTAACTCCTTCTCTTCCCCGTATCCTCGATCCGCAGATTGAATGACTCAATGCCAGGGAGGCTGTCCTGCCGCATGTATTGCTCCATCAGAATAGCGTACTTGCCAGGCTGATTGAAAAAGGCATTCTGCTGAATGGGAATGGTCAGTTCACAATCCGAGCTGCCACAATCTCCCAGCCATTGTCCCACCCGGGTTTGCAGTTCCAGGCTGACTTGCTCGGTGAGGACTTCACCCTGGGGGAAGAGGGTGTGAAACTGGACATAACAGTTCTGGTACCGGAAGTCCGTTCCGTGTTCGATGGTCAGTAGCAGGTCGTAGATAGCATTGGTATCGGCCACCTCAAAGTCCCAGCGGAGGGTATCGCCGTAGGCCCAGCCACCTGCAGGGATATCAGTTTCCCGATCGATCAGGGTGGGTTTGCCACAGGCTGCGACAAGTACAGTACCGAATAAGAGGATCCATAGGCGCATGATGCGAAGGTAGCTCAGTTTAGAAGATTGACCCAGTACAAAGAAGCTCAACCTAAGATTTGGCGGTGGTTCAAACTAGTGGCCCATCAACTGAAATAATCCCGCATCCGATCAAAGAATGTCCGTTCCCCTTTTTCCGGATTGGGTTGGAAGTTGGGCATGGAACGGATCTGTTCCATCAGTTTCTTTTCGTTCTCCTCCAACTTCTTTGGTGTCCAGACATTGACATGCACCAATTGGTCTCCCTTGCCATATGCCTGCACCTGGGGCAGACCCTTGTCTTTTAAACGGAAGATCTTCCCGCTCTGCGTGCCGGCCGGAATTTTAATTTTAACGAGTCCATCGATGGTCGGCACTTCAACGGAGGTTCCCAGTGCAGCATCGGCAATGCTGATATAGAGGTCGTATATGATGTTACTTCCTTCCCGGTGAAGCGTCTCATGAGCTTCCTCTTCAATGGTGATCAACAGATCCCCATTCGGTCCGCCTTTGGCACCGGCATTCCCTTTTCCGCGCATTGACAGCTGCATGCCATCCTCCACGCCTGCCGGGATATCCAGCTCGATGGTTTCTTCCCCCATCTGACGGCCTTCACCCTTGCATGACGAACAATGCGCAGTAACTGTCTGACCAGATCCATGACAGGTCGGGCAGGCGGCTGTGGTTTGCATTGTTCCCAGAAACGTCTGTTTGACCTGGCGAACGACACCCGCGCCCCGACAGGTATTACAGGTGGATATGGAGTTTTTGTCTTTTGCCCCGCTTCCGGCACAGGTTGTACAGGCTACCTGTTTTCGTACCTTGATCTTTTTGGAGACACCGTGGGCGATCTCTTCCAGACTGAGGGAAAGTTTGACCCGCAGGTTGCTGCCCTTCTGGCCACGACCACGGGTCTCGCCACGACCGCCTCCTCCGCCAAAAAAGGCATCGAATGGACTGCCGCCTTCACCGAAGACATCGCCAAACTGGGCGAAGATGTCTTCCATGGTCATTCCACCTCCTCCAAATCCATGTCCACCTCCACCTTGCATGCCATCCAGTCCGGCATGACCAAAACGATCATAGCGGGCGCGTTTGTCTGCATCAGTGAGGACCTCATAGGCCTCTGCTGCTTCCTTGAATTTGGCTTCTGCCTCCGCGTTACCAGGATTCCGGTCAGGGTGGTATTGCATGGCCACTTTCCGATAGGCTTTCTTCAGCGTTGCTTCATCGGCGTCCTTCGGGACGCCCAGTATGTCGTAAAAATCTCGTTTTGCCATGTGCTTGCTGGTGGGTATCTGATCGGTGGTTAAGATCCGACGACAACTTTCGCGTGACGGATGATCTTGTCATTCAGACGATACCCTTTTTCAATGGTGTCGATCACTTTGCCTTTCATTTCCGGTGTGGGAGCCGGTATTTCTGTAATGGCTTCATGCAATTCAGAATCGAAGTCTTCTCCTGTAGGGTCCATATCCTCGAGTCCTTTCTGCCGAAGAATGCCATACAGTTTGGTATGGACCAGGAGCAGACCTTCCAGTATGGGATCTCCGGTTTTTTCCTGCGCTTCCGCATTTTTCTGTGCCCTGTCAAAATCGTCAAGGACAGGTAGAATTGCTGTCATCATGTCTTGAGAAGCAGACTTCATCAGGTCCAGCCGCTCGCGAATGGTGCGCTTTTTATAGTTGTCGAACTCGGCAAAGAGGCGGAGATATTTGTCCTTGAGGTCATCCGACTCGGCAGCAGTACCTGCTGTAGATTCTTCCGAATTCCCGGCAGCTGGCTCTGTTGTTTCGTCAACAGTCTCTTCTGTTCCCAGACTCTGGTCCTGATCCGGGAATTCGTCAGCGGTATGGTCCTTTTTGCTGGTCATATTCACTCGTTTGTCCATGTGGTACAATTATTCTGCCACCGGCCTTTTTCCGTCATTTTGTCAGTTGGATGGAAGCACCTCTTTCAGTGTCTTACGCAAGTCGTCTTCCTCCAGGTTAACCCCTATGATCATCCCCTCAGGATCAATCAGGTACGAAGTTGGTACTGCCTTAACACCGTACAATCTGGCGATCTGGCCCTTGAACAGGTCTGTGTCCATCAGGTGGTACGGCCACAGCAGTCCGTCTTGCGCAATGGCGGCAGCCCATCGGTTGGCATGGGTTTCAATGCCGACAGATACCAGATGAAAGCCGGGTTTCTGATTGCGGTCACGGGTGCCAAACTCGTTGTATATGCGCACCAGTCCCGGGTTGGCTTGCCGGCAGGGACCACACCAGCTGCCCCAGAAATCCAGGAGGATATAATCTCCTTTCAGATCAGACAGTGAAAAGGAGGTCCCATCCGGCAGGGGAGCGGTAAAATCAGGTGCTACTTCACCCTGGATATATCGGGGTTTCAGGTAGAGGTACTTGCCAAAGAGGGCAAGGAGAAGGCCACCGGCGAGGATCCAGAAGCCGTATTTTTTCAAAAATGAAGTCATACGATGGGTAAAGGTCTGTAAATTTTTGACGGACCCGATTCGGATCAATACATACAAGTGTGAATTTTACAGAATTGTTTGGGCAGAGGTGGAAAACGAGTATCTTTGCACCGATTTTCTGAAAACCTTATTGAAGACCAGAATAAAGCCCGGTATGGCAAACATAGGAACCATCAAACAGATCATCGGTCCAGTTGTGGACGTCATGTTCTCCGGTGAGAACAACAAGCTTCCCGAAATTCTCAATGCGATGACCGTAAAGCGTCCGGATGGTGATGATCTCATTCTGGAGTGCCAGCAGCACTTGGGAGAAGACAGTGTCCGTGCAGTGGCGATGGATGCAACGGATGGACTGACGCGAGGCATGGAAGTGATCGACAATGGTCAGCCGATCATGATGCCTACGGGCAAAGCGATTCGTGGCCGACTGTTCAATGTCGTTGGTGACCCGATCGATGGTTTGCAGCCGGTGGACAAAACCACCAATGCCTATGCCATCCACCGGAATCCACCGATCTATGAAGAACTGTCCACGGAGACTGAGGTCCTCTTTACCGGTATCAAAGTCATCGACCTGATCGAGCCATACCAAAAGGGTGGTAAAATTGGACTCTTCGGTGGTGCGGGTGTTGGAAAAACGGTACTGATCCAGGAGCTGATCAACAATATCGCCAAAGGGTATGATGGTATCTCCGTATTCGCCGGTGTCGGTGAGCGGACTCGTGAAGGAAACGACCTGCTTCGGGAAATGCTGGAGGCAGGCATTATCAAATACGGAGAGAATTTCATGCATTCCATGGAAGAAGGGGGATGGGACCTGAGCAAGGTCAGTGCCACCGACCTGGAAGAATCCAAGGCGACCTTCGTTTTTGGCCAGATGAACGAACCTCCCGGTGCTCGTGCCCGGGTAGCGTTGTCCGGATTGACCATTGCGGAATACTATCGTGACGGTGACCTGAGCGACCCACAAGGAGGCCGGGACATCCTTTTCTTTATTGACAATATCTTCCGTTTCACCCAGGCGGGATCAGAAGTATCTGCTCTTCTCGGACGGATGCCTTCTGCGGTGGGTTATCAGCCTACACTGGCCACAGAAATGGGTCTGATGCAGGAACGGATCACCTCCACCAAGCGGGGTTCCATTACTTCCGTCCAGGCGGTTTATGTACCTGCGGATGACTTGACTGACCCTGCTCCGGCGACCACCTTCGCCCACCTCGATGCCACAACGGTACTCAACCGGAAAATTGCTTCCCTGGGTATCTATCCTGCGGTGGATCCTCTCGATTCTACATCCCGGATCATGGACCCGAACATCATCGGTGTTGAGCATTACAACACCGCTCAGGCCGTGCGAAATATCCTTCAGCGTTACAACGAACTGCAGGACATCATCGCTATCCTGGGTATGGAAGAATTGTCTGAAGAAGACAAACTGGTCGTACACCGTGCTCGTCGGGTACAGCGTTTCCTTTCCCAGCCTTTCCATGTAGCGGAGGCATTCACCGGGTTGAAGGGTGTTCTGGTACCGATCGAAGAGACCATCCGTGGATTCAACATGATCATGAATGGTGAAGTTGACCAGTATCCGGAAGGCGCATTCAACCTTGTCGGTTCCATTGACGATGCGATCGAGAAGGGGAAGAAAATGATGGCTGAAGCACAGAATTAATATGAACATTCAGATCCTCACACCCAGCGGAAAGATTTTTGAAGGCGAAGGAACCTCTGTTCGGGTGCCCGGCACCGGTGGACAGTTTGAGGTCCTCGAGAATCATGCTGCTATTGTCTCCAGCCTGGACCCAGGCACCATCCGGATCATCCTGTCAGATGGCAGTACCAAGAATGTGGAGATCCAGAGTGGATTTATCGAAGTGCTGAAAAATGAAGTGGCCCTGCTGGTCACCCTGAAAGAGGCTGCCTGATCCATCCTTCTCAGCGTAACAAAAAGCCCGGTACATCTCTCGTATCGGGCTTTTTGGTTATTAGAGGAAAATAATCCGGAGCAGGCCCTTTACCCCGGAGATATGGATATTTGAGCAATCTGTTATCATGAAAAGAACATCTCTCATCCTCTCTCTGCTGCTGGCAGCAGTCTGGAGTCATGCCCAAACCGATCTGGACACCATTCAGGTATCTGCATCGCGAACCTCTACGCCACTTCGACTGGCATTGAAAAGCCTCGATCTGCTGCCCCGGCAAGACCTGGAGGACTCGCCTTCGTCAACGCTTGGCGACGTTCTTGAACAAATCACCTCACTCGATCTGAGACATCGGGGGCCGATGGACATCCAGGTCGATCCGGGTATCCGAGGGGGTACGTTTGATCAAACACTCATCCTCATCAACGGGGTAAAAATGACAGACCCGCAAACCGGCCATCATCAGATGAATCTGCCTGTTTCACCGGGCAACCTGTCGCATGTTGAAATCCTGGAGACAGGGGGTTCACGGATCTATGGTCCGAATGCATTTTCCGGAGCCATCCACCTCCATACCCTTACGTCCGGCCCGGATCGGCTCCGTGTCAGTGTGCATGGCGGTTCTTACGGTTTAGCCAGTGTATCTGTGCTGGGGCAGCTCAATACAGGTAAATGGTTTTCGATGATTCATGTGGATGCAGCACGATCCGACGGTTATCGACCGAATACGGATTTTCAACAGGGCAATGCCTGGTTGCAAACCGGATTTATCGAGGGTAACCGGCAGTTATTGATCCAGGGGGGCACAAATGCAAAGGCATTCGGAGCCCAGGATTTTTATTCCAGCCGGTATGCTGAACAATTTGAAGCAACCCGGACGACAATGGTTTCCGCGCGATATTCCGGCGGGTCCAGTTGGAGATATATGGTTCAGTGTTTTGCTCGACAGCATAATGATCGATTTGAGCTGTTCCGGGAAGGTGACAGATATTATACCTATCAGTCAGCCGGGTTCTTTGCCAAGGATAATGGAGAGGTCGCCGTTTTTGTACCTGGTGTCACAGAGGATTGGAACTTCTACCGGGGTCACAATTATCATCGAACCCGAGTGTATGGTGGCGAGGCCAGTTTGGCGCATACATGGGGTGCAGCCGGCACCACATCGATCGGTGTGGAGATCAGAGAAGAGCAAATCCTGAGCAATGTGCTCGGTAAGGTCCTCGACGAACCTGTCGATGTACCTGGTGAGGTTCGGGGGGAATACCTGCGTCAGGATGCCCGAACCAATCTGAGTGCCTTCGTCGAACATGGTGTGGAATTGCGCCGGTGGCGTGTCAATGGCGGCCTGTTGATCAATGACAATTCGGCTTTTGGCACAGACCTGCTCCCCGGACTGGACATTGGATATCTGATGTCGCCTGAGATGATGGTCTATGCTTCAGCTGATCGGTCATTCCGTTTTCCGACATTTACCGACCTGTATTACAACCTTGGGTGGAGCAAAAGGAGCACTGACCTCCAACCGGAATACAGCATCAATCTGGAACTGGGAGTGCGAGCTACACAGGGATCTCATGCCTGGCGAATGGCTGGGTTTCGACGGGATGGGCGAGAGCTGATCGATTGGGTGCAATGGAAGCCGGACAGTCTGCAAGCGGAGAATCTGACCCGGGTCATCATGACCGGGGTGACACTAGGATGGACCTGGACATCACCGTTCAGCTGGATGGACAAGTTGACGGCAGGGTATACTGGAATGTGGGCCGAATCGGAAGGACCAGCTGTGCCTTCTCTTTATGTTCTTGATCAATTGCGTCATAAGCTGATGATCCTGGCCCGCCATTCCCTGGGGAAATGGGGTGCCACCTGGGTTGTCAATATACAGGATCGTGCAGGGGACTATGTCGATTTTCCGACCGGTTTGCGGACATGCTATGAGACCATTTTCCTTGTGGATCTGCGGGTGGATTATACCTTGAAATGGGGTCAGCTTTTTATCGCAGGGTGCAATTTGCTGGATCGGGAATATGTCGATCGGGGGAATGTCCTTCAGCCGGGGTTGTGGTTGCAGGGAGGAATCACTGTAGATATGAAGAGATAGGCCCTATCTTCTGATGGCATAGATCAGTTCGTCAAGCTTCTCATCTTGTTTGAGGATTGTTCCCTTGAGCCGGGCTTCCAGAATAAATCCGGCCTTTTCCAGGGCGCGTTGTGAACCGATATTGGTGTGGAAAGGTCGGGCAAAGATCCGGTCAATAGGCCATTTTTCGAACCCGTAGACCACCATTTGCCGGATGGCTTCTGTCATGATGCCCTTGCCCCAGAAGGGCTCACCAAGCCAATAACCCAGTTCTGCATTTAGCCGGTAGATATCTGTGCCGGGATGCAGACCAATGCCCCCGATCGCTTTCCCGTGTTGGGAGATGGCCAGGATCCGGGGAGGAGTCTCCCTGTTCGCCATGGCAATGAATCCTTTCGCTTTATCCAGGTATAGGGGTGATGGAAATCCATCCGTCATAAAACGCGCTATCTGCGGATTGTTTCCAAGAGCAGAGATCTTCGAAATCTGTTTCCTGCCAGGGACGAAGTGAAGGTTCCATTGGTTACTTGAGAAGTTGAAGAGAAGGACGAAAATGGATTGCAAAAATCAGGCTGTACAACGATACATCCAAAGGGTTTGAATGGCCAAGATAAGGGCCTTCGAATGTCCGGTGAGCACACCCGATTGCAGAATTGGGGTCATGGAAATTTCAGTGAGATACCCTGCGCCGGTTCAGGTAGTCAATGCAGATTCATCCTGTGAACTGCCTGGTCGATTTCGCCAAGAAAACCGATTGCCGTCTGATTAAAATATCCGGGTTGTTCGACATTGACTACATGTCCGCATGCAGGAGCTATCGCCAGTCTGGCGGTATGCGTATGAGCCAGAACCAGATGACGAATAGAGGGCAGGAACATATGATCCTGATCGCCCATGATGTAGAGTGTCGGGATCGGCAGTTCTTTCATCCGGAACCATTTGAGTTTGGCATTGACATCGGCAGCCAGGCGAAACCATCGGATAAATTCTTTTTGGGCCAGTTTCCTGGCTTCCCGGATAAAGAGTGACCTGGATTCGCGATGCTGTTTTCTGGGCATAATGATGAATGCAAAGAATTTGTACAGCAACAGATAAGGGACCAGAGTCTTGAACCAGACACCGAAACGCATCAGGATCTTTCCTCGCACATTCATTTTCATGACGGCTCCTGCCAGGATCATGCTGCGGACTTTATCCGGTCGCAATTCTGCGATTTCTCTGACAATGATCGTACCCAGGGAGATGCCGACAAAGTGGGCCGACTTGATATTCAGATGGTCGACCACGTCCAGTACCTCTTGAGCGATGGCTTCAAACGTGTAGGGCGCTTTGGCATCGGCCAGGTGTGGAGATTTTGATTCACCATGACCCCGAAGATCAACCAGAAGGATATTGAACCGATCCTGAAAGGACCGAATCTGTTTATACCATATCGAGGAGGAACCACCGGCGCCATGGACAAAGGCTACCCAGTGGGCATCTTTGCCCTTCGTATAGGTGGTATGGTGAAGCATTGGCAGAACTAGGGCTGGTGAAGATAACCGATGTGTCGGACAATCATTCCAATCCTTTCGGTGGTGTCCTTTCCTGAACCAGGCTGGATTTCTTTTCAACCTGTGGTGCCTCCCAACGTGTATAGCCAACAGGCACACTCTGGGCAACGCGCATAGCACGCAGGTGACGACGCTTGTCATAGATCATTGCACCAGTCATGATCAACCCCGTAAACAGGATGACAAACAGAAGGATACCCGGCTCAAAAGCGATTACCTGGGCTTCACCGGGTATCGCATAGAACAGCAGGATTGTGATCAGGCCCCTGGGTGCAATAGCCCATTGCGGAGTGATATTGGAGCCCATGAAGATGCGTAATAACAGCCAGCGAATGGCATAAATAGATGCCAGGATCAGCAGGCTGATGATGACCACATTGTGGTCGGCAAGAGAAGCCAGGCTGATCGTAATACCAAAGATGACAAAGAAGAATGTCCGGACCACAAACGATGATTCAAGCGTGACGATGTGCAATCCGTGATAGATATCCTTTGCTTTTTCAACATGCAGGAACCTGGTCAGTTTCCCCTGAAAGAAGATCCCCCTGTTGGCAATCAGCAGTCCGAAAATCAGAATGATGATGAGGGAAGACAGATGCATCAGTTTTCCCAGTGCGTAGAGCAGTAACAGGGTAGCGATGAGGAGAAACAACTTCACCTGGGAACGAATGTTCTGAAAGATCACAACGATCAGATAACTGGCAACAACCGAGATCAGGATAGTCAGGAAAAGAGTGCCAAAAAACCCGCCGACAGAGTCGCCACCACCCGTTTTTTCATAGGGTCCAACCAGGAAATAGAACAACATGATCCCCAGGATATCCGAAAATGTACTTTCATAAATATGGAACTCTTTTTTAGCTGACTGCAGGCCGGTGACACTGGGGATTATGATGGCACTACTGAGAATGGAAAGGGGCGTCGCATAGATCCAAGCCTGTCTGGTGGTCATGCCTGGGACATAGTATTCCAGAATAGCCGCTGCTATCCAGACTGAAAGGGTCAAACCCAGGATAGCGATCAGCATGGCTTTTCCGATAGGCACCAGTTTGTCTTTTCGCAATTCCAGTTCCAGAGCGGCCTCGAGAACGATCATGATCAACCCCACAATACCCAGAATTTCCAGGACGGGAAAGAAATCCAGATATCCCATCCCGAGTTTGTCCAGACCGAACCGCAAACCGATCCCCAGGAGAATCAACATGAGTACCGCAGGCACATTCGTCTTTCTGGACAGTTCACTGAAGAAAAAGGAAATGATAATAATGAGGCTTGCCTCGATGATCAGATTATAGGATGCCAGGATATCCATAGATGACAGGTGTTCAAACCGGTGAGGAAGTCCAGAAAGGTGTCTTCTCCTCCGGAAGGCAAGAGGCTGTAACCCTTCTTGCTGAGGAGTTGATAAAAAATGTTGTGCCTGCCTTGTGGATTGACAATATCCACCCCGAGGAGACCAAATCGGTCGACCCGGCCACTGATCGTACCGCAACGAAGCCAAGGATTCGGATAAAGCATCAGTCGACTGCGGATGGTCCATCCCAGAAAAAAAGACTGGATCGCCTGAAATCCTGCGAGGACGATGAGGAGAAGAAATATCCCGTTGGAGACGGGTGAGATCAGTAGAAATCGCCAGGCCAGTATAAGCAGGATGATCAATGGCAGCCATCGCCGCAACAGGCGGAGGATCAAAATGCTTGTTGGAGGTAAGGGCAGGGCACGCAGAAATCCGGGAAAACTGCGCTCCAGAAAGCGTACCACCAACCAGAGGCCACTGAGCAGGGCCGTTAACAGAATCCAGGATGTCCAGCCGGGATTAATGGGTTCCATAAGCTGTCAGTGTAGATTCGGAATAGAGCGGTTCTGCAGAAAAGCGCTCCAGTTGTTTCACCAGTTCAAATGCAACGATGGGATGGATTTCCAGCCAGCCCTCCGGACTGCGACTCAAGACACCCAGACTCAACCAGCGTCGAACAAGTGGAGAAATTTCCACATCAAAACAGGGGCCGAACAGTTTTCTCAGACGATATTCATTGATCTGTCGATACAACAGCAATACCCGAAACAGGGGGAAATTACGGTGATCAATAACCATTGGCAAACTCTGTGTCGGGACCTCCGCAAGCCGCACTTCCTGATCCCCATGTATCCGGATGCGGGAGGCCCAGAGATATAATGCGATGCCAATACTCCCCTGGGTATATCGATAAAGCTGCCTGATTTCCCGGATAAAGTGATCTGTTTCAAAGGCATGTCCCTGATCATCAATCAGCGTTTTATGTGTGGCACCATGCCGGATCAGAATCGCCTTTTGCAAATTCTGTACATCGAGTTGATCCAGATGAATGATCGTCTGGCAACTATTCGACAATCCCAGATGGCGATCCAGATGAGGGAGCAGGGTTCGGTTGGTGGAGATAATGAAGAACAGCTTCTGGGAATATGAGTCCATAAATCGAATCAGATGACGCACATTTCGATGGAGACTGGCACCTGCTTCGGACCAGTTTTCCAGATCATCGATCCAGATCAACGCCTTGCTTTGCAACGCATATTTTCCAATAAAATCGAGTGCCGGTTCGAGATCACAGGATGTATTGAATGTGCGACCTGCCAGAATAATCGGCTGGCCCGGTTGTAATCGGATCGTTGTGGAAGGAAAGTGATTTCGGACAAACGATTCGACAAACATGGTTTTGCCACTGTATCGGCCTCCGGTGAGAAGAACCGTTCCACGATAACCTTCACGCCATTCCCTGAGACAATGCTGAACACGTTTCAGTTCTGACTGACGGCTGACCAACAGGGCATCACCGACAAAACCTCCGGTTAGAAAGAGGCTGGTATACATTTCCGAATCTGGATCCGGAGTATGGATTTTGATAAACCGAAGCAGACGCTCTCCAACACTCAGGGCTACTTCACGACGAGCGCGTCGTTGCCAGGAGAGGATGACCGCCCAGGTCTTCCGGAAACGATTTGCGACAAGTGCGCTCAGCGCACTGGACTGGTCCGACATCCGTTGAAGAGAGGCTTCCAGAGGCATGGCCAAAAAACTCCGACCGGCTCGTTGCATATCGCGAACACTGGTCGAAGCAGAATACCGATTCATCGCCTCCTCCCTGAGAGCCGTCATGGATTCGCGGGCTGGCTGGAGGCCATTTCGTCGATCCCGAACGGATTGCTGGAGCTCCAGACGCTGCTGGGAAGAAATCACATTGGTTGGTGCTTCCAGGGTTGGGAGCAATCTGTTTTTCAGATTGGTCAGGACTATCGCTGTTCCACTGTGGTGTTCATCCCGGGTCTCCATAACCTCATACAGAAGTGGCATGAGCTCTGCTTCAAACCAGGTTCGAAAACTTCGTCTCAACCGGATTTCCTGAGTCAGGATCTGGCCCGCACGCAGATCCATCGGGATCAGGAGATTGTCGGGCATTTGTAACAGAAACTTTTCCAGAATATCGGAAAAAGGGTTGCCGGAAATAGCACCGCGCGAAAAGATGTGAGCCGACTCGATCCGGGCCAGTACCTTCTGGATGGCCGTTTTGGTGATTTTTTCCGGAATGGCCGCCAGATCTTCTTCCACCTGTTCAAGATGGGCATGCAGTGCATTCAGGTCCTGGATGGTCAGATCGAGGGTTTGATCTATGGATTTTCCAAGTGACGCGATCAGGCTGGTCAATTGTCGCAAAAGCGTATTGGCTGTCACCAGGTCGGCACACTGTCCAGTCAGGGCATTCACCTGGTCGCGATATACCGGCCAGGGATTGCTCTCCAGTGCCCAGGTCTTGCACAATTTGGACATCTGTCGTACTGACAATTTCGCCGGGATAGCCTTTTCGACCAGTTCCTGACCTGCCTGCTCCAGGATGAGCATACTTTTTTCTCCCAGAGCAGCCAGTTCCTCTTTCGAGACCTCGCCAATTTCATGACCCAGAATCGCCTGGTGATGCCTGAAGATGATATCGCGCCACAGCAAGAGATTTGCTTTTGCGGTCAATGACCAGGAATAATTGATGGCCATTTCCACATACCGATCTTCTTCCTGTTGGCTGTTCCTGTTGCCTATACGCTTATATGCCTCATTTCCAAAGGCAATGATGCGTTCAGTTAGTGTAGTCGCTCCTGAAGCTAACGCATTGATCCGGTCCTTGCCCATCGGTTTGGAGGCCACCTCTTCCAGGAGGTCCTGGAAATCAGGGGCAGATCGGGTGAAGTGGGAATCCGGTTTTACCATGAGCTGTGATACCGGGCTAAGATACTATTCTTTGGATGGCCTCTTTGGTTGGTCCATCTGCCTTGAAACACCTAATTTACCAAAAAAATCGATCTGGATGGCCATGTTATTCCGTATTGTGAACACAATCCTGTGCTGTTTCCTGCTGTCAGGATTGAATAGCCAGCCCATTGATTTTTCCTGGAAGACCCCGTTTGAACGAGACAGTACATGGTCGGCATCAGTTGAAGAAACACATGATTTTCTGGCGAAGCTGGCGGCATCTTCAACCTTCGTGAAAACTTCGCCGTTTGGATTCTCTGACGGTTTTTTACCCATCCATGAAGTGATCATCTCTCTGGATGGCCAATTTGATCCGGACAGTGTCCATGCTTCTGGAAAGGCAGTCATCCTGATCAATAACGCGATCCATCCTGGCGAGTCAGAAGGCGTGGATGCCAGTCTGATGCTGGCCAGAGACATGGTCTTCAACCCGGTCATCCAGAAGTTGTTGGACCGGGTTGTGGTTGTCATTCTTCCGTATTACAACCTGGATGGAGGGCTCGATCGCCGTTCTTCCTACCGGGCAAATCAGCAGGGACCCAGAGAACAGGGGTTCCGGGGGAATGCCCGAAATCTGGATCTGAACCGTGATTTTATCAAGTGTGATACCCGGAATGCACAGACGTTTACGCGCTTGTTTCATAAATGGGATCCTGATATGTTTGTGGACACACATACATCCAATGGTGCTGATTATCAAGCCACCATTACCGTGATCGCCACTCAACCGGACAAACTGCCTCCCGCGTTGGCTGCATTCCAACAAACCATCCTGCTTCCTGAGCTGTATGCCGGCATGGACATTGCCGGGTGGCCAATGACCCCGTATGTTCATTCAGATGGGCCGCCGGAAAATGGGATCCACGGGTTTCTGGACCTGCCTCGATATTCCACAGGGTATGCTGCCCTGTTTCAAACTCTGGGATTCATGCCGGAAACACACATGCTCAAACCGTTTCCAGACCGGGTTCACAGTACGTACCAGTTTCTACTGACAATCCTGTCAATTGCACGTCATCATACAGATGAATTGATTGCAGCAAAAATGGAGGCGAGAAAAGAAGCCAGATCAACAGCCATCTGGCCCATCCATTGGCAGCTGGATACGACCCGTCAGGTATCTCTGCTGTTTGGCGGGTATGCAGCCGGGTACAAACCGAGTGTCGTGACTGGCCTGCCCAGACTGTACTACGATCGGGACAAACCGTGGAAACGGGAGATCCCCTATTTCCCCCATTTTACAAGCGTGCAGACCAGTACCCGGCCGAATGGCTGGGTTCTTCCCCAGGCCTATACACAGATTGCCGAACGACTGGCACTCAACCAGGTGTCGATGTTTCGCGTGGTTCGCGATACAATGGTCCGCACCCGGGTTGGTTATATTGTTGAAGAAACCACCTTTCCTCGGGCCTATGAGGGACATTATCCACATACCAATGTGGTCCTGCGGGAGGTGGAAGAACCAATTTTCATTCGTGCAGGTGATCTGTGGATCCCATCTGATCAGGAGGCTATTGCATATCTGATGGCGACTATGGATCCACGAGCTCCGGACAGCTGGTTTGTCTGGAATTTCATGGATGGTATCCTGGGCCAAAAAGAATATTTCTCTGCCTATGTGTTTGAAGATCTGGCTGCTGAAATCCTGGCAGGTCAACCAGCACTACGCAAGGAACTGGATCGAGAGCTGGACCAGAATCCGGCTATGAGACAGGAGGCCAATGCGATACTGGACTGGATATACACACACTCGGATTATTATGAGCCGACACATCTGCGCTATCCAATTCTGGCCATAGATGGCCCTGTCGATTGGTCACTCAAGCCGTTTACAGGGATCAACCCCTAGCCGACCCGGATCCGATTGCCATAGTCGAGTTTGAGCACGATTGCGATCAAAACACTGAAGAACAGAAGGGATGAACCACCGTAACTCAGGAATGGCAGTGGAATGCCAATGACGGGTACCAGCCCCATCGTCATACCGACATTGACAAAGTAATGGATGAACAAGATGCCGGCGACACCATAAATGAATGATCGGGAAAAATCATTTCGCTGTCGTTCAGCGATCTGGATCAACCGCAGCACCAACAGGGTGAACAAAAGGATGATGCCAAACGTACCGATAAACCCCTGTTCTTCACCGATGGCGCAAAAGATGAAGTCGGTCGTCTGTTCGGGGACATAATTCAATTTGGTAATGTTTCCCTCCAGAAACCCCTTGCCCTCCAGTCCACCCGAAGCAATTGCCAGCTTGGATTGCAAGACATTATACAATGCGCCACGAGGATCGCAACGGGACGGGTTCAGCCATACGTCCAGCCGTTCCTGCTGGTGCGGTTTCAATATGTTGTTGTACAGGAAAAAGGAGGAAACCGCCAATCCGGCACTGATGATCATCAATAAACTGATGAATGCCAGATATCGTCCACGACCTTCCCGATAGGTCAGAATACCCAGGATCAGCATGAAGATGAACAGCAGGCCGGTCATCAGTGATTGAAACCCCTGATACCAGGCCACGATGGAGAGCACAACGAGTAGCCCCAGCGCAATGGCCCACAATTCTCGACGACCAAAACCCAACATCTGACTGCCCAGGCCGATCAACAGGATGCTGAACAGAAGAATATCTAACGGCAAGACCAGTGCGAGGACAAACACGGTCGCCATCAATCCCCCCAGGATAAAGTAGCCTGACGGGAAGCCGGCACGATAGAGAGGAATCAGTAATGCCGTAAAAACAAGAGCTGAGCCAGCGTCGGGCTGGAACAGGATCAGACCAACCGGGAGCAACAGGATCGACAGCGCAATACCCTGATATTTGATCTCATCCAGATCCGTTCTAAAGTTGCTCAGAAAAGAAGAAAGCAAAAGCAGAGTGCCGAGCTTGGCAAATTCGGCCGGTTGGAATGAAAAGGGCCCCAGCGCAAACCAGGACCTGGCACCCTTGATCACGGTTCCCAGAAAGAGGACCAGGATCAACCCGACGATCGATACAATATAGATGGACGGGGCGAAGGTCTTCCAGAACTCTGTGGATATCGTCAGAATGAACAGGATGGCCACCAGGGATACTCCAGAGAAGAGTACCTGACGACCCAGGGCAGATTGCAGGTTCAGAAGATCCAATGGTTCACCTCCTGTCTGGACGGATGAATAGATCATAAACAGCCCGATGATCAACAGATTGAGATAGAGGATCAGGAGCAGCCCGTCAAACCGTTTTCGCTTGGGTTGCAACATAGGGTCAATCGGTCAGGTCTGCCAGTTTCACCTTGTCCCGTGTCAGATACACCCCGGGGTAATACTGCTTCAGCCGGTGCGCGACAGACTGGGCTTTTCGCTTGTCGACATACGCGCCAACCTGCAGTTTGTAGTAAGGCTCAGTATAGGTCGAGTTGAGGGTGTAACCCGGATATCGTTGCCGGAACACATGTTTTGCCTGCTCCATCTGTCGACGATCGACAGTAGCAGAAATCTGTATTTTCCAGACATCGATCAATCGGGACGGGTCGCGATTGGCTGTCACATACCGGTCGATCAGGTCACGAATACCGGGCTCTTCCTCGAACACAACATGTTGTGCCTGGACGGCACCGGGCATGATCAGGATCAAAGAATAACAAGCGCAGAATGCGTAGAGACGGATCAATGAAGTGAACATGACTCAAAAGTAACCAGGCTGATCGGTATCCAGGACGAGTAAAACGGATTTAACAAAGAAGATCCGAGATCAGGACAGATACTTGCCCACAATGGGCATTCGACGACCCATGCCAAATGCTTTGGGTGAAACACGCAATACAGGTGCAGTCTGATGACGCTTGAATTCATTGCTGTTTACCATCCTCAGCACGCGTCTTACCAGGGCTTCATCAAACCCCTTGGAAATGATGTCCTGTGGTCCTTGATGCCCTTCAATATACTGGAAGAGGATCTGGTCCAGGATCGCATAATCAGGCAGGCTGTCACTGTCCTTCTGACCTGGTCGGAGTTCTGCTGAGGGCGGTTTGGATATGGAATTTTCAGGGATTACCTCACTGTCTTTATTGATGTATTCCGCAAGTGCATAAACGTCAGTTTTATAGACGTCTCCCAATACAGAAAGACCCCCACACAGATCGCCATACAGTGTGCCATAACCAACAGCCATCTCACTTTTATTGGTGGTGTTGAGAAGGATGGGGCCGAATTTATTGGAAAATGCCATCAGGATCATTCCGCGAAGACGTGCCTGGAGATTTTCTTCCGTAACATCAAAAGGCCGATCGGTAAAATAGGGTTGCAGGACGGACATCATGGTGTCATAACCGGGGGCAATGGGAATGATCTCATACGGCATGCCCAGACGGATCGCCAGTGTTCGTGCATCATCGACCGAATGCCCGGAAGAAAATGGGGAAGGCATCAGAATGCCGGTGACCTGCTCTGCCCCAGGGCACGAACAGCCAAGGCTGCCGTCACAGCCGAATCGATGCCTCCGGATAATCCGAGAATGGCTTTGGAAAAACCGAGTTTGCTAAAATAGTTGCGCAGTCCCATCACAAGAGCGTCGTGAATCAGGGCGATCTTTTCTTTGGGTTGTTCGGTGTGCGCCCGGCCTGTCATGACATCATCCAGGTCTACCGTCTGGATGCATTCTTCAAAATAGGGTAATTCGGAGAATACGGAACCGTGCGGATCCATGACGACGGATCCTCCGTCAAACAGCAATTCGGTTTGTGCTCCGACATGATTGATATAAAACAGGGGTATCCTGTATCGTTCGACATTGGCCCGGATCACTCGGATGCGTTCTTCAGCCTGTTTGTAGGAAAACGGAGACGCCGACAGGTTGATGATCACATCCGGCTTCTCATGCATGATTTCATCCAGTGGACATATGGTATACAACGGGTTTTCATTGCCGACGTTCCAGATATCCTCACAGATGCTCAAGGCGATTCGTTTCCCCTTAAACTCCACTGTTTGATATTTGCTCGCCGGTTGGAAATACCGGTATTCATCAAAGACATCATAAGTCGGCAGCAAGGTCTTGTGTTGGATGTACTGGATCTTTCCTTCAGCGAGAAAATACGCCGAATTGTACAGGTCTTTTCCTTCGATCTCGGGATTTCGACAGGGTGCTCCAACCAGAATGGCCATGTCAACTGACAATGCAGCGAGGGAATGAATCGCCTCTTCGGCCAGATCGATAAAGTCATCAAAATCCAGGAAATCACGAGGCGGATAGCCACACACTGCGAGTTCGGCAAAGCAGATCAGATCGGCTTGCTGTTGCCGGGCAATGTCAATGGCATCCCGCATTTTCTGCAGATTGCCGGCGAAGTTGCCGATATGATAATTTAATTGGGCTATGGCAATGCGCATGGCAGGGTGGGTTCGAAATGGAGCTCGAAAATACCTGCATGATCTTGAAAACGAATGAATTCATGAAGAGAATGTGTGAAAAAGGGGCTCAACCAGAAAATCATTTGGTCAATCGCAGGACAATACGTACATTTGCACCAACAAGAAGATGTAGGAGGGAACCGGATTGGTTCCTCTTTTTGTTATGGCAATGAAACCTGAACAACTCATTCAAACCTGGGTGGAGTCCCGACTTCAGGAACCAGACTGGCATTCCTTCTTTTTACTTGAAGTTCAGGTGAAGGAAGGAAAGAAGGTCGAAGTGTACATGGACGGAGATACCGGGATCACCCTGGCGACCTGTCGTGATATGAGCCGGTATCTGGAAGGGTTGCTGGACGAAGGTGGCCAATTGGGTGAAGAGTACACATTGGAAGTCTCTTCGCCTGGTGCATCAAGGCCGTTGCTTTTGTTACGCCAATACGGCAAACATGTCGGCCGGACACTGGAGATCAAGTTGACCTCTGGTGATCGGATCGAAGGAAGCCTCCTGAAAGTAGAAGGAAACGACATATATGTGACCGAGACTGTCAAGGTCAAGGGGAAGAAGAAGGAATTCGTTGAACGGGCAATACCGTTTTCGGAAATCCAGGAAAGCAGCGTGAAACTATCCTTTAAATAATCGCACAATCACAGATTATGAAACTGGTAGAATCCTTTTCGGAATTCAAGGCCGGAAAAAATATTGATCGCCCCACGATGGTACGGGTGCTGGAGGATGTCTTTCGGACATTGATCCGGAAAAAGTATGGATCAGATGAAAACTTTGACGTGATCGTCAACACCACCAAGGGTGACCTTGAACTCTGGCGAGTGCGCGAGATCGTACCTGATGGAGAGGTGACCGATGAACGTTCGCAGATCTCCATTTCAGAGGCATTTGACATTGACTCTGATTATGAAGTTGGAGAAGAATGTTATGAGCAGCTGGAACTGGAAGATTTTGGTCGGCGCGCCATTATGGCTGCCCGCCAGACACTGATCTCCCGGATCATGGAACTCGAAAAAGACGAGGTCTATCGGAAATACAGTGATCGCGTAGGTGAAATGGTCATTTGCGAAGTCAACCAGATCATGAAACGCGATATTCTGGTGATCGACGATGCAACCAGTAATGAATTGGTTTTGCCCCGAAACGAGATGATTCGTGGCGACTTCTTTCGCAAGGGGGACATGGTTCGTGCTGTGATCAAAAAGGTGGAATTGCGCAATAACAATCCCGTGATCATCCTGTCGCGGACGGACAATACCTTCCTCGAGAAATTGATGGAACAGGAAGTGCCGGAGATCGAGGATGGATTGATCACCGTGCGCAATATCGTCCGGATCCCAGGTGAACGGGCGAAGGTCGCCGTAGAGTCCTATGACGATCGCATTGATCCGGTAGGTGCCTGTGTGGGTATGAAAGGGTCACGCATCCATGGCATTGTCAGGGAGTTACGCAATGAGAATATTGATATTGTCAATTATACCAATAATACCAATCTCTACATCCAGCGGGCACTGACACCGGCGAAGATCAGCTCGATCGAGCTCGACCAGGAAAATATGCGGGCATCGGTTTACCTGGATCCCGATCAGGTTTCACTGGCCATCGGCCGGGGCGGAGCAAATATCAAGCTGGCTTCCAAGCTGACTGGCTATGAGATCGATGTGTATCGCAACAACGTGGATTACGAAATGGAAGATGTCGATCTGGATGAATTCTCAGATGAGATCGAAGCTTGGGTGATCGATGCATTGAAAGCGATCGGATGTGATACGGCCAAAAGTGTCCTGGCATTAAGTGCCGAGGAATTGATTCGTCGTACGGATCTGGAGGAAGAAACGGTGCAGGATGTGTTGAAGATTCTTGCTGAAGAATTTGATGAAGAGCGAAGTACAACAGAGGAGGCTTGATCCGCCCGGGTGTGTCACTTCACGGGATACGCCAAAATGGATGTACATTTGTAAGCAGTCAGAGCTCCCGTAATCGTGGAGTTTCCGGCCAAAAACAGTAAATGGAGAAGAGGCTCGTTAAAGTTGCAAAGGAATTTAATGTAGGGGTATCCACAGTTGTGGAACACTTGCACAAGGCTGGCTTTGATGTCGACAACAAGCCGACAGCGAAGATCACTGATGAGATGTATCTGGAACTCATGCGTGAGTTCAAGAAGTCCATGGATATCAAAGAGCAGGCAGACCAACTTGTACTGGGTACGCGTACACCTGTCAAGGAGGCTCCTGTTGAAAAGCCTGTTGAGAAGCCGATCGAAAAAGTCGAAATTAAATCTGAAGAACTCCCGATAAGAGAGGTTGAAGAATCGACTGGAGCCGAGGAAAAGTCAGGAGAAACGAAGGATGGGCTATACCGGGTCAAGCATGAAGCGAAACTCAAAGTAGTCGGTAAGATCGATTTAACGAGGAAACCGAAACCTGTTCCGCAGAAAAAGGAAGAAGAACCACAACCCGCCAGGGAACCGGAACAGGTATCGGATGATCCGGTCATCCCTGCTGCTGAAGCAGCGCCAGTGGTTCCTCCGACAGTTCCGGAACAGGATCAACTGATCAAGGCGGAAGCGCCCCAGTTGAAAGGATTGAAAATCCTGGGCAAAATTGATGCGTCCAGACTGGCTCCCAAGAGACGGGAAACCAAGGAGGAGCCCAAGCCGGTCGCCTCATCCGATGCTGATGCCAAGAAGCGCAAGCGCAAACGCAAGAAGGTTGCACTGGGCGACAATACAGCAAGTGCAGCCAAAGGTAACGCAGGTACAGCACGACGACGCGATGATCAGCCAAAGGAAGTCAGTAAGAAGGAGATCGAAGAAAAGATCAAGGCCACCATGGCCCGTTTGGGCGGTGGCGGTAAAAAGAAACGTCAGAAGATCCGTCGGGACAAGCGAGAGGTGAACCGCGAGAAAGCGGAAATGAGAGACCAGCTCACCGGTGATGAAAAGCTGATGGTCACTGAATTTATCTCCGTTTCCGAGTTGGCGGGTCTGCTCAATGTATCTCCAACGGAAGTCATCACAACCTGTTTCAATCTGGGTGTGATCGTGTCGATCAACCAGCGCCTGGATGCAGAGATCATTGAATTTGTGGCCAATGAATTCGGACATGAGGTCGAATTCATCAGTGCAGAAGATCAGATCGTAGAGATCGAAGATGTAGATGATGATCCGGCCGATCTGATCCCGCGTGCGCCGATCGTCACCGTCATGGGGCACGTTGACCACGGAAAAACGTCCCTTCTCGACTATATCCGGAGTGCCAATGTGGTATCCGGAGAAGCAGGTGGAATCACACAGCATATCGGTGCGTATGAAGTCACAGTCGGACCGGATAACAAGAAAATCACCTTCCTGGATACACCCGGTCACGAAGCCTTCACAGCGATGCGGGCACGTGGAGCAAAAGTGACAGACGTTGCCGTCATCGTGATCGCAGCGGATGACAATATCATGCCGCAGACCAAGGAAGCCATCAGCCATGCTCAGGCTGCGAATGTGCCTCTGATCTTTGCGATCAACAAGATCGATAAGGAAGGCGCCAATCCCGAAAAGATCAAAGAGTCTCTGGCCAACATGAACCTCCTGGTCGAAGATTGGGGTGGAAAGTACCAGTCTCAGGATATCTCGGCCAAAAAAGGGCTGAATGTCGATAAACTGCTGGAAAAGATCCTTCTGGAAGCAGAGATCCTCGACCTCAAAGCCAATCCGGATCGCAATGCCTCCGGCACTGTTCTGGAAGCATCTCTGGACAAGGGCCGCGGTTACGTGACCAAATTACTGGTTCAGAACGGCTCCATGGAAGTGGGTGAAGCAATCGTAGCCGGGGAGTATTCCGGCCGGATCAAGGCCATGTTCAATGAACGGGGAAAGAAGGTCAAGGTGGCAGGTCCATCGACGCCTGTTGCTATCCTTGGATTGACAGGTGCGCCTCAGGCTGGTGAGATCTTCCGGGTCATGGAAGAAGAATCCGAAGCACGACAGATCGCAGCCAAACGGGCACAGATCTCCAGAGAACAAACCAACCGTGCCAGCAAACGGATCAGTCTCGATGAGATCGGTCGCCGTCTGGCCCTGGGTACCTTCAAAGAACTCAATCTGATTGTCAAGGGCGACTTCGATGGTTCGATCGAAGCATTGTCTGATGCCTTGATCAAGCTGTCGGTAGAAACGATCCAGATCAATGTGATCCACAAGGCTGTTGGTCAGATCATCGAATCGGATATTCTGTTGGCCTCTGCTTCAGATGCCATCATCATCGGATTCCAGGTGCGTCCTTCACAGACTGCACGGAAACTGGCGGAAAAGGAAGGTGTTGAGATCAAGACCTATTCCATCATTTACGAGGCTCTTGAAGAGATCAAGATGGCCATGGAAGGCATGCTTGAACCTACCAAGGAAGAGAAGATCCTCGGCCAGCTGGATGTGCGCGAAGTGTACAAGATCAGCAAGCTCGGCACCATTGCCGGTTGCTTTGTTTCTGAAGGAAAGGTCATGCGGAATTCCCGGGTGCGGATCATCCGCGATGGTATTGTCGTCTATCCGACCAAGGAAGGTGTCGTTGGCGAACTGGGCTCTCTGAAACGGTTCAAGGACGATATCAAGGAGGTCAAAAACGGCATGGAATGCGGGGTTACCGTCAAGAATTTCAATGATATCAAGGTCGGTGACGCAATCGAAGTTTACGAGATCATCGAAGTGAAGCAATCTCTGAATTAATCGGAGGAATCGCCTCCCTGAACACGCGGAATGGGATCTACTCCAGTACCGATCGACATACGTCAACTCGACCTGGATCAGATTACAGCAGCGCTGACCAATCTGGGTCAGCCCTCCTTTCGTGCCAGGCAGATCTGGCAATGGCTCTGGGAAAAGGGATGCCGTGATTTTCAGGAAATGACCAATCTGCCTCTTCCACTGCGCGATCAGCTGACGGCTCATTTTGTCATTCACGGTATCCTGCCGGACAAGTCCCAGTTCAGTACCGACGGCACTATAAAAAATCGATACCTCCTTCACGATGGATACAAGGTTGAATCTGTTCTCATTCCCGTTCCGGATGAAGACCGGTATACAGCCTGTGTGTCATGCCAGGTCGGTTGCAGCCTGACCTGTTCGTTCTGCGCAACAGGTCAGATGAAACGTGTCCGGAATCTGGACCAGGGAGAGATTGTCGACCAGGTCGCCATGGTGAATGCTCAAGCCCTGGAGCGCTTTGGCCACCCGTTGACCAACATCGTCTTTATGGGGATGGGCGAACCTCTCCTGGCATACGGACCGGTCATGCAGAGCATCGAACGGATCAGTGCACCCGATGGACTCGGCTTTTCGCCCAAGCGCATCACCCTGAGTACTGCAGGTATTGCCAAGATGATCCGACGACTGGCCGATGACAACCCGAAGGTCAACCTGGCATTGAGCCTTCATGCCGCAGATGATGCCAAGCGAAACAGCATCATGCCGATCAATGAACAGAATAATCTGGAAGCGCTGATGGATGCACTGGATTATTTCTACCAGGTGACCCGCAACCGGATCACCTATGAGTATATCGCATTTGATGGATTCAATGATTCTATCGAAGATGCGCGAAACCTGGCGCGACTGACCCATCGGTTTCCAGTGCGGATCAATATCATCGAATACAATCCTGTGGAAGGGGTAGACATGGTGAAGTCGCCCATCGACAGACTGGATGCATTCGCAGCAGAACTGACCCGTTTGGGGGCGACGGTCACGGTACGCAGGAGCCGGGGAAAGGACATTGATGCTGCCTGTGGTCAGCTGGCCAATAAGGACTAGAGTTTCGTACCGGGATATCAGGCGTTTTCCCGGTCAAAGTGCACCAGACGCCGAAAGCGTTCAATTCGTTCAAGGATCTGGGGGACATCCAGTTCGGTCAGCTTTTCGATCGAGAATTTCTCCACGCAGAAGGAGGCCATCGCCGAGCCATACACCAGCGCCCGTTTGAGATTGTCGAAGCTCAGATCATCCGTCTGGGCGAGATAGCCGATCATTCCACCTGCAAACGTATCTCCGGCTCCGGTTGGATCGAATACATCCATCAAGGGCATGGCCGGCGCATAGAAAATGTGCAATTCTTCATCGTCCTGATCTTTCAGAAAGAGGAGAGCGCCATGTTCCCCCTTTTTGATGACCAGGATATGAGGGCCCATGGTGAGGATGCGTTGTGCGGCTTTGACGAGGCTGTATTCGCCTGTCAGCTGGCGGGCTTCTTCATCGTTGATGGTCAGCATGTCGACCCGCTTGAGGACATCCAGTAATTCATCCAGGGCATGGTCCATCCAGAAGTTCATGGTATCCATCGCCACCAGCCTGGGCCTGTGTGTCAGTTGATCCAGCACGCGGCGCTGAACGGCTGGGGTAAGATTACCCAGCATAACATAGTCTACTGCAGTATAGGTATCGGGAAGGACAGGATCGAAATCAGCCAGAACATTCAGATCAGTAACCAGGGTATCGCGGGTATTCAGGTCGTTGTGGTATTTCCCTGCCCAGAAAAAGGATTTCTCACCCTGTCGAATCTGAAGTCCTTCCAGGTCGATGCCTCTACTGGTCAGGTCATCCAGCGTTTCTTTTGGAAAGTCATCCCCGATAACAGACACCAGCTTGATCTGATTGGTGAAATAGGAGGCAGCCAGAGAGATATAGGTTGCTGCACCACCGACAACCTGGTCGACTTTACCATAAGGTGTTTCAATGGAATCAAAGGCTACAGTGCCTACAACGAGAAGGGACATGAAATTTTGGATTGATTTGCGGCTCAAAGATTGCACTTTTAAGAGGATTCTGATAACTTTGCTGCCGCTTTGAACAAAAGCAGATGGACATGGTGTCCGACCAAAAGTGGTACGGCGTTTGAATGTCTGTTGAACAAGAATAAAATGCCTCCTTAGCTCAGCTGGTTAGAGCGGCGGACTGTTAATCCGTAGGTCCAAGGTTCAAGTCCTTGAGGGGGCGCGAAGGCTCTGAACACAAGTTCAGGGCCTTTTTTATTGTCAAAAGCGTGGATAGGAAAAAGGAGTTGAGGTAAGCTGTCAAGAGCGGTCCCGAGTGCTCGGGATTAATCCGTAGGTCCAAGGTTTCCCGCGCCTTCGCGGGAAGGTAGTGCGAAGACTCTGAACACAAGTTCAGGGCCTTTTTATCGTCCAAAGCGTGGAGAGGAAAAGGGAGTTGAGGTCAGCTGTCAAGAGCGGTCCCGAGTGCTCGGGATTAATCCGTAGGTCCAGGGTTTCCCGCGCCTTCGCGGGAAGGGGGCGCAAAGGCTCTGAACACAAGTTGAGGGCTTTTTTTTTGTCCAAAGCGTGGAGAGGAAAGGGGAGTTGAGGTCAGCTGTCAAGAGCGGTCCTGGAATTGCTCCGGGATTAATCCGTAGGTCCAGGGTTTCCCGCGCCTTCGCGGGAAGGGGCGTGAAGGTCCTGAACATGCGTTCAGGGGTTTTTTGTACCCCATTGAAAGCAAGGATATCTGGAAAAGGGGTATTTTGGTTCGAGTATTACCGGGCTTAATCCATGATTCATCCGTGAGTCCCAGAGCTCTCTACCTGCTGTACACGGGAGTATGCAATTTGTGCTAGAACATGCCCGCCAATAAGTTTTCCTCTTATTCTGGTTTCTTTTCAACCGATTGGATAAATGCTTGACTCCCTTCTGTTTTCCAGAATATTTCCCTACATTTACTAGGTTAGAACAATCGGATCAATGATCAGGCTAAAGTGAGAAAGGATGCTGTTGACTGGATAAAACGCAGACCGCGTTTAGGGAGATCGATTTCCATGCGGTGTCTGCTGTCCGTTATGATCCTCCAGATCGGCGTTCTTTCAGCCCAGCAATCCATCTCTGATCATTCGTTCAACCAGTACCTTCCTTCTGCTCTGCTCAACGAAGAGCCACCTGAAGTAGCCGGAGCGCCCTCTTTTTGTCCGTGTACCATCACCCAAGGCGCATACAGCACACCTCTGCCTTTCTTTTCCAATGGGCAATCCGCAGTCAGTTTCTATTCCTATGGTGTCCCGCTGGGCGCATGTGCAAATACCGGTTTTGAACAGTCCGAACATCTGATTCTGATGTTATATGAAGACATCAATACCGGCGAAGTAAGCTTTGTTTTCATTGCCGATGAGGCCAACGATCCGACAGGTGGTACCATGGATGTCACCGTATCCTGTCTGCCCAACACAGCGACCATCGACCTGGAGGATGATCCCGGTGAATTTATGGGCTCTCCACCCACGTTTACAGGTAAGTTCATCTGGTCGAACTGTTGTACTGACGGCGGTATTGTCGGCGGTCTGGGTTGTGGTACTTCCTTTACATTTGACATGGATAACCTGTCAGGGGTAGACGTGGTTACCTTGTTGTATGGTTCTCCCGCCAATCCGATCTGGGTCAACCTGCCCAGTTCCGAATGCCCTTTCATTATCAATTGTGGGGGGCAGGTCTGTTGCGACAATGTGCTCAGCCTGGAAGCCGAAATCCAGAATGCCAACTGTTCGGTCACAGCAGATGGCATGATCGATCTGGAGGTCACGGCAGAATGTATCCAGACCCCGGAGTACCTGTGGTCGAATGGCGAAACCACAGAGGATATTTCCGACCTGGAACCCGGTGATTATACAGTTACTGTCACCGAGCCGAATGGCTGTTCAGAGGTCGAAACTTTCACGGTTGGAGTAGAATTCATGGATCCCCAACCGGTGATCAATGGACCTGCCTGGTATTGTGCGGGAGAGGTAGTCGAGTTGTCTGTTAGCGGAAACTATATCACGTATGATTGGTCGACAGGCGAATCCACACCAGACATTTTTATCAGTGATCCAGGCATCTATTGGGTCACTGTAACAAATGAAGGAGGATGTATCGGTACAGACTCCATCTCCATCGAAGAATATCCTGCCCCGGTGCCAGTAATAACCGGTCCGACAGAGATCTGTCCCGGAGCTACCATCCAGCTGGAAGCCAGTCCGGGATACACATTGTATGAATGGTCCAATGGTGCGTATACCCAGATCATTACCGTAAGTGACCCCGGATCCTATACTGTACTGGTGACAGATCATTTTGGTTGTACAGGTGAAGCCACCTGGGATGTGATGGAACTACCGGCACCGGAACCGGTCATTTCTGGCCCGACTTCCATTTGCGCCGGACAAACCATCATTCTCGAAGTAGATGACATCTTCGAGACCTATTTATGGTCGACCGGAGCAACAATTCCACAAATCGAAGTGACTGCCCCCGGCGTCTATACGATCACCGTCACCAACAATGAAGCCTGCCCCGGAATAGCCGTTTGGGAGGTCAAGGAAAGCTTTGCAGTGCCTCTGCTCATCACCGGCGACACGCTCACCTGTCCGGGTGACTCCGCCCTGTTGACAGCACCACCGATCTATCTTCAATATCAGTGGTCGACAATGGAAATAACACCCTCCATCCAGGTATTGGGTCCGGGGACATTTGAATTGATCGTAGTCGATGATTTCGGTTGTCGCGACACGGCGGATTTCACCGTTGGTCTTCTTCCACCAATCAACCCGCAGATCTCCGGAAATACAGTGATTTGCCTGAATGATACAACCCTGCTCACACCGGGCACAGGATATACATCCTATCTCTGGTCAACAGGTTCCCAGGCAGTCTCCATTCCGGTATCTTCTCCGGGAATGATTGCCGTGGAAGTCGTCGATACAAATGGATGCATCGGTGCAGATACCGTGATCATTGTCGTCAATTCGGCGGACACCACACATCTATTCACCTCCAGTTGTCATCCGCAGGACACAGGATTATTCAAAACACTGCTTGTCAACCAGTTTGGATGTGACAGTATCACCCTGCTGACCGTCTCTTTTGAACTGGCAGATACGACTCTGGTCGCGGCGACAAGTTGTGATCCACAGGATGAGGGAATACAAATAGAAGTGTTGACCAGCCAATTCGGTTGCGACAGTGTCGTGATCACCAGTACGGCATTACTCCCTTCGGATACCACCATGGTTCAGGCAACCACTTGTGATCCATCACTTGCAGGCTTGTCCATACTTTCCCTGATGAATCAATGGGGCTGCGACAGTCTTGTCCGGACTCAAACCACTTTTGTTCCGGCAGATACTCTCGTGATCAAGTCATCGACCTGTGATCCACAGGTTGCGGATACCACTGCCACTGTATTGAGTAATCAGTTCGGTTGTGACAGTGTGATCATCCAGCAGATCCGATTATTACCCAGTTCGGCAAAAACGTTGATCCTCTTTTCATGCAATCCACTGGACACCGGGACGATTACCCAGACGTTCTCCAATCAATTCGGCTGCGACAGTATAGTTACCCTGGAAAACTCAGCTGGTTCCTCTGGACAGTTGTATCCTCCGTGTCATATCTACCATGATCCCAGGTCCTTGTTCCGGCGATGCGGGTCAGATCAGGCTGGACGCAGATCTCGGGTCATTTCCAGTGACCGTCACCTGGACAATGCAGGGAAGCGGCTCGCCCCAGTCGGGTACATGGGCCAATTTCTTTTCGCCATTTCTGATTTCCAATTTGACGGCAGGGACCTATTTCCTCGATCTCATTGACAAGGATGGGCACCCTTGGGCCGATACGGTGACGATCACCGGTCCCGAGCCTCTTGTGGTCGATCTGGTTACCGGTCCGGTGACCAACGGGTATGCTATTGCCTGCTTCGGCGACCAGACCGGGTCCTTATCGGTTGCCTATTTGTCCGGTGGATCGCCACCGATCAGTGCCGCCTGGTCAACCGGACAGTCGGGTACTGACCTGATGGATCTGCCTGCTGGTACCTATACTGTTACCGTGACAGATGACCATGGATGTACAGAGGTCCTTTCACAGATATTGAACGAACCACCTCCCTTCCATGCTGATTGGACCTTTTTTCAGGATCCCTGTGACGGGTTGCCTGCAGAGGTCGTGAATTCGACCGTTTCGGGAGGCATTTCACCCATCGTGTGGTCGCTTGACGGTGTCAGTCAACCTGGTCAGGACTGGCCTCCCCTTCCATCCGGCAGTGTGGCATTATCGGCAACTGATGCCAACGGGTGTTATGCCGATACCCTGGTCGAGATCCAGCCGGAAAGCATATTCATTGTCGAATTGGGTCCCAACCAGCTGCATGAAGAAAACAAGCTGATCTTCCTGCTGGCCGAGATCTTTCCGGATTCAGCAGCGATACAATCGATCGAATGGTCCCCGGAGTTGTGCAAGAACTGCCTGAATCCCGCCTTTCGTGTCAAGGAAACAACCACGATCACCGTGACAGTGACCAGCCTGGGTGGATGCATCTCAACGGATGCGGTATTGATCGAACTGGACCGGCGGGACATTTATATTCCAAACTCGTTCAGCCCCAACAATGATGGACTGAATGATCTGTTCGCACCGCAAGGTGATCCCGTGGTGGAGGTGCTGGAATTTGCCGTGTATGACCGATGGGGCGATGAGGTTTTCCGGCATGGAGGCTTTTATCTCGGCGATCCGGATATCGGTTGGAACGGCGATGTGCGTGGACAGGAAGCCAGTATTGATGTCTACGTCTATGTGATGATCCTGCGTTGGCCGGACGGGCAGGAAAGGTTGTATAAGGGCGATCTGCAGCTGATGCGGTAGATGTCCATCAGTGTCATTCCTCTAAATTCCTTGATTTGTTGTTTGAGCCCCCCCCGAGTACTCGGGGTCGGGGCTGTATGAACTCCTTTTATTCGATCCTCTGCCCTCGAAATAACGCAATAACTCAATAACGCAATATCCCCCTTCTTAACTCCTCCCCTTCCCCCCGGGTTAGATGCTTCTAATCTCCCTGGTAAAAGTATCTTCCCCTTTGTATCTTTGGAAAGAGACCTCGCTGGTCTCTGATGATCAGACGGAAAACCGTGATTGGATGATCTTTTTCCCTTATCGCTATTTACTGGATCGGATGCGAACCCAACCCGATGAGCTTCAGCGTGGCCTGTTGAAGCGCATTACGGATGGAAACCGCCGAACCCTGTACGGCAGGGAGCATCGATTTGATGAGATCAGGGGTGATTATGATCGGTTTACCGCCCGGTTACCGGTGCAGTGTTATGATGATGTGATTCCGTGGTTGCAACAATTGCCCGGACTGAAATCATCCCAGGATCTGTTGTCAGTATACAAGCCACGGTATTTCGGCCAGACCAGTGGCACCTCCGCAGTAAAAAAGCGGATCCCCATCTCTGAAGAATTCCTGAGAGCCAATCACTTTCGGGGATCCCGGTTGATCCTTGCAAACCTGGACGACCGCTTTCAGCAGAAATGGCTGATGGGTGCCAGACATCTGTCTATGTCCGGATATCGCTACCCGGATCCATTTCTAGGGAAAGATGTCCTGGATATCTCGGCATTGATGGTTGAGCGACTCCCGTGGTATTTCCGCTTCAAGAACTTCCCCAATCAGGTCTTTGGCAGCTGGGAGGAGAAGCTGGCTTTCTTCAGACAGCACGGGGAAGAGATCCGCAAAATCAATATGATCTCCGGCGTACCGACGTGGGTGCTGGCCCTGATCAATCAGTTGACCGATCACGATCCCTCCAGGGTTAAGGACATCATGCCAGATTGGCGGTTGTATGTCCACGGAGGTGTCGATTTCAGCCACTACCGTCAGATATTTAAAGAGATCCATCCACAGCGGGAGATCACCCTGATCGAGGTATACAATTCCACAGAGGGATTTTATGCATTGCAAAATGACCCTTCCAGTCCGGATCTTCTCCTTTTGACAGACGTGGGGATTTTTTATGAATTCCAGGACAAATTGACAAAAGAGGTCCTGCCCGTATGGGCAGTCAAGACGGATCGAAGATATGAACTGCTGATCTCTACACTGGATGGTTTATGTCGGTATCGCACCGGAGATCTGGTCCAATTCAGTTCGGTCAGCCCCTATCTGTTGCGCATTGTCGGCAGGACGACTGAATTCATTAACGCTTTTGGTGAGGACCTGTCGCTGGAACATGTGACCCTTGCATTACAACGGCTGAAGAGTGAATTGAGCTTTCATATCCGGCAATATTTTGTGGTCCCACGTTATCCGCAGCCAGGCATCCCCGGTTCTCATGAATGGTTTATCAATTTTGAAGTCCCGCCGGTTGATCTCAGCCTCTTTGCCAGTCGGTTGGATGCCATTCTCCAGGATATCAATGCCAATTACCAGCAGAAGAGAAGTGGAAATACCGCTCTTCTGCCTCTGGTCGTCCACAATTTACCTCAGGAATCGATCCACAGCATACTGCGCCGGAAAGGCGAAATCGGTGGACAGATCAAGATGAAGGTCTTGCACAATGACCGGGATATCCTCAGTTTTCTGGAAGTTTAGCCATTTACAATGGGTATGGATTCCTCTGGATTCGGACAAGACCGGACCGTTCGCGGGATTGCACATATTTCTTCCTTACGAACGTTTGTTCGTATGCATGTAATCGATTAAATTTGTGATGCACACTTATACAGTCTGACATGAATCAACAAGAGCTGGAAACCCGTTTTCAAGACAAGATCGACCGGGAGGTCAAGATCGAGGCAAAGGACTGGATGCCCGAGGCTTACCGCAAAACCCTGGTCCGCCAGATCTCCCAGCACGCTCATTCCGAAGTGGTCGGGATGTTGCCGGAGGGCAACTGGATTACCCGTGCTCCGTCCTCCGTCGAAAAGCCGCATTGCTGGCCAAGGTGCAGGATGAAGGCGGTCATGGTCTTTATCTCTACGCTGCCGCTGAGACCATGGGTGTTTCGCGTGATGAATTACTGGACGAACTGCATACGGGCAAAGCCAAGTATTCCAGCATCTTCAACTATCCCGCTCTTAGCTGGGCGGATATGGGAGCCATCGGCTGGCTTGTCGATGGTGCAGCCATCATGAACCAGGTGATGTTGCAACGGACCTCCTACGGACCCTACTCCCGGGCGATGATCCGGATCTGCAAGGAAGAGAGTTTCCACCAACGCCAAGGCTATGAGATCCTCCTGACCCTTGTACGAGGAAGTGCGGAGCAGAAAGCCATGGCCCAGGATTCGCTGAATCGCTGGTGGTGGCCCAGCTTGATGATGTTCGGGCCGAGTGATGCAGAATCGACCCACTCCGAGCAATCGCTGAAGTGGAAGATCAAGCGCAAGTCCAACGACGTCCTGCGCCAGGCCTTCGTGGATGCTACCGTTCCTCAGGCTCAGTACCGGGTCTGACCATCCCGGATCCAGACCTGAAATGGAATGAAGCGACAGGTCACTGGGAATTTGGACCCATCGACTGGGACGAGTTCTGGAATGTGGTCAAAGGCAATGGCATCTGCAACCGCCAGCGTCTTCGCGACCGCGTGAATGCTCATGAAAAAGGCGCCTGGGTGCGCGATGCCGCCCTGGCCTATGCCCGCAAGAAACAGGCAAGAACCGAAATTGTAAACCCTTAATCAATACCCGCTATGAAGGATTGGCCTCTATGGGAAGTGTTTATTCGCTCCCGAAACGGATTGGATCACAAGCATGTCGGTAGCCTGCACGCATCCGACTGGGAAATGGCGATCGAGAATGCCCGCGATGTCTATACCCGTCGCAATGAAGGGGTAAGCATCTGGGTAGTCGAGTCCAAATATATCCATGCCTCCGACCCGGAGGAGCAGGACAGCATGTTCGAATCGGCCCGTGACAAGGTCTACCGGCATCCGACATTCTACGACATCCCGGATGAAGTGGGACATATGTAATCCGAGAGCGGCGGCTTGATCCCTGGCCGTCCTGTCTGGCTCGTTTTCCTGATAAAGAAATCCTTTTTGACATGAATCAACCGGCTTCCCCCTCTCTGTTCCAATTTGCCCTGTACATGGCTGACAACTGCCTGGTCCTCGGCCATCGCCTCGGCGAATGGTGCGGCCATGGCCCTGTGCTGGAGCAGGACATTGCCATGACCAACATTTCTCTCGACCTGATCGGTCAGGCACGGCTGTATTATCAATATGCGGCCGAGCTGGAAGGAAAAGGGCGGACCGAAGATGACCTGGCCTACCTGCGCTCGGAGCGGGAGTACACCAATGCCCTCCTGGTCGAGCTGCCCAATGGCGATTTTGCCCATACCATCGCCCGACAGTTCCTGTTTGATGCCTGGCATCTTCCTTTTCTGAAAACCCTGCTCTCCTCGCCTGATGCCGGATTGGCCGATATCGCGGGCAAAGCGGTCAAGGAGGTGACCTATCACCTCAAATGGAGCCGGGAATGGGTGTTGCGCCTGGGAGATGGCACGGACGAAAGCCATCGTCGCATGCAAGCCGCCCTGGATGAAGCCCTGGATGTATCGTCTGGAACTGTTGATGCCGGCACCGTTTGAGCAGCGTCTGATCGATGCCGGTGTGCTGGCCGGTCCGGAAGAGATCCAGGATCAGTGGGAGCAGACAATAGCTGACACCCTTCGCGAAGCCACCCTGACCACGCCGGACGATCCGGCAGTCCAAACCGGAGGGAAAACGGGTGTCCACACGGAACACCTGGGTCATATGCTGGCCGACCTGCAATACATGCAACGGGCCTATCCCGGTCTGGAATGGTAATGAACACGAGTGCACCAGATATCGCCTCCGTATGGACCCTGCTGGAAACGGTCGTCGATCCGGAGATCCCGGTGCTGACCGTTGCGGACCTCGGCATCATTCGCGATGTGCACCTGATTGAAAATGGGGTTGAGGTAGTGATCACGCCCACCTATTCCGGTTGTCCGGCCATGCACATGATTGAGGTGCAGATCATGGCTGCACTGAAGGAGGCCGGTTTTGAAGATGTCAAGATCAGGACAGTGCTCAGTCCGGCCTGGACAACGGCCTGGATCACGGAAGAGGGCATGGCCAAGCTCGAAAAATTCGGCATCGCTCCGCCCATAAAGAATCAGGAAGTCCCCAACTGTCCACAATGTGGATCAGCCGCCACCAAATTGCTCTCCCAGTTTGGATCCACCGCCTGCAAATCCCTTTGGCAATGCCAGGAGTGCAAGGAGCCGTTTGATCACTTTAAGTGCCACTGAGGGGGAAGCAACAATGATCAAATTCCAAATCCCAAATAAAAAACAAATTCCAAATTCCAAATTCCAAATTCCAAATTCCAAATTCCAATTACCAGAAAATCATGCTGGTTTGATATAATTTGAAAAGTACGAGACAATAAAAAAGCAAAAAATAATATACCATCTTATTTTGCAAACTCCATGTAGCCCAGGGTTTTAACCCTGGGTATTCTTGGGTCCTGAAAACATGAAACCATTTTAATGGTTTCTTATCCTGGATCGCACATGTCAAAGACAATTTCTTATTATAAAATCGTGGATAGTTAGTTATTCAATAGAATAATTCTCCCGAATCACGAATTCCCTGCTCAGTGCTTTGGTATATATCGTCGACAAACAAGGGCCCGGACGCTCCGAGCACTCGGGGGTCCGGATCCAGACATCACGCTAGAAGCGGGATCGTCTGGGCCTCCAAATAACATCAATAACCTGAACCTCCTCTCAATAATTCTATTCAATATTTTATTGATTGCTTTCCACCTATAGATTGCCGCGTTATTCGACAAAATGCCCCGCAAATTTTCGTCCCGTGAATCCGCGAGTACTCCGGGGGGGATGATATACGGGGTGGTCGGAACACACAATGAACTTGAATCGCTTTTTGATTTCAATACGAGCGGCCCGGTCATGATGTAGGCGCGCTTTTAATCCTTGGTAAGTATGAGAGGATTCTGCAAGTGAAAAAGGGGCCCATTTTGGCGCCTCAAAAGTGCCGAGCCTCGACGGCATTTAGTCGGGCCAAACAAGAGCATCTGAGGTTTAAGGTTTTCGATAGAACAACAGAGTGGAATACTGCAGATTTACCAAAGGCAACTTCCTAAAATGCATTTTGAACAGACTGAATAATTGACATGTATCTATGTTGTTGAAGAAAAGGCAGTTACCCGGTTGTCTCAGATATCCTTCGATTCCCGCACAGAACCTTACTTTTGAGTAAAATCACAACCCATGTCCCTGATCCTGAAATCTGCAGAAGCAGGCGTCGCGACCCTCACCCTCAACCGTCCGGATGTTTTCAACAGCTTCAACCGGGAGATGGCCTTGTCCCTGCAGCAGCACCTGGATGACTGTGCTGCGGATCCGGAGGTACGCTGTATCGTCATCACCGGCAATGGACGTGCATTTTGTGCCGGTCAGGATCTGCAAGAGGTGACCGATCCAAATGGGCCATCCTTGCCAACTATCCTGCAGGAACATTACAATCCGATCATCCAGCGCATTCGCAAGATCGAAAAGCCAGTCATCGCAGCCGTGAATGGTGTAGCTGCGGGCGCCGGTGCCAACATCGCCTTGGCCTGCGATATCGTGGTGGCGTCCGAGGTGGCATCTTTCATCCAGGCCTTCAGCAAGATCGGTCTCATCCCCGACAGTGGAGGCACGTTTTTCCTGCCCCGACTGATCGGTTTTCAACGGGCTTCTGCGGTGATGATGACGGGCGACAAGGTCAGCGCAGCCGATGCCCTGGCCTGGGGCATGCTCTACAAAGTGTACAATCAGGAGTCCTTCCCCATGGAGGTGGCCGCCCTGGCCCGGCAGATGGCCGCCATGCCCACCCGGGGCCTGGCCCTCACCAAGCAGGCTCTTAACATGTCCATGCATCACGATCTGGACAGCCAGCTTGGCCTGGAAGATCGCTTGCAGACCATGGCCGGAGAGACCTATGACTACAAGGAAGGGGTAGCTGCGTTTCTGGAAAAGCGGAAGCCGGCGTTTAAGGGGGAGTAAGCGTAATCCCGCTCTAACTTGATTTTGGAAAGAAAGGAGCAAACCTTTACAGGTTTATTAGGTTGTACCTTTGCCTACCCACAACACAGTCACTATGCACGTACATGACCTCCTCCAGCGGGGCCTTCAACGCGATCACCTGACCGCAGAAGAAGGTGTCTTCCTTTTTGAGCAGTCCTCCACGGCGGAGTTGATGTATGTGGGGCACCAATTGCGGATGCATCATGTGCCCAATGACGTGGTCACCTGGATCATCGACCGCAATTCCAATACGACCAACGTCTGTGTAGCCAACTGCAAATTCTGCAACTTCTATCGCCGCCCCGGCCATGAAGAGGCCTATATCACCACGATCGAAGAATACAAGCAGAAGATCGAAGAGACCTTCCGCCTCGGCGGAGAACAACTCCTCCTCCAGGGCGGTCATCATCCCGATCTGGGACTGGACTATTATGTCAAGTTGTTCAAGGAGCTCAAGTCGCTCTATCCCAATCTGAAGTTGCATGCCCTCGGTCCACCGGAGATCGCGCACATCACCAAGCTGGAGAAGAGCACCCATACCGAAGTCCTGCAAGCGTTGATGGATGCCGGACTGGACTCCCTACCCGGGGCAGGAGCCGAGATCCTGGATGATCGGGTACGCCGCCTGATCTCCAAAGGAAAGTGCAACGGCGACGAGTGGCTGGCGGTGATGGAAGCAGCCCATCAGTTGCGGTTGACCACCTCGGCGACTATGATGTTCGGGCATATCGAGACCAACCTCGAGCGGATGGAACATTTCGTCCGGTTGCGAGAAGTGCAAGACAAAAAGCCGGCAGATGCCAAGGGCTTCCTGGCCTTCATCCCTGGCCCTTCCAGGACGAAGACACCATACTCAAGAATATGAAGCGCGCCCGGAATACCTGCACCGGGGACGAGTATGTGCGTATGATCGCCATGAGTCGCATCATGCTGCCCAATATCATCAACGTCCAGGCTTCCTGGTTGACAGTCGGCAAGCAGGTGGCTCAGGTGTGCCTTCATGCCGGTGCCAACGATTTTGGCAGTATCATGATCGAGGAGAATGTGGTCAGTGCAGCGGGAGCACCTTTCCGCTTTACAGCCAATGGCATCCAACAAGCCATCCGGGATGCGGGGTATCGACCCCAGTTGCGCGATCAGCAATATAACTATCGTGATCTACCAGAAACGCTGGAGCAGCAGGAGTTGAATGTGGCGACGATGGTGGTGGATTAATCGGTTGTCAGATGTCTGTTGTCAGTTCGCTTGAATACAGGAGGCCGTTGTAAAGAAAGGATAAACGAATACACGCATAACCGAATAAACGAACCGCTCGATTCACCACAGAGGACACAGGGTCTCACAGAGTGAATCGGTGGAATACCTCTTTGTGCTCTTTCGTGTCCTTCGAGACATTGTAGCAAAATGCATTACTCTCCAACTCAGGACGGATTTTGAAATGACTACCATTCCTACTTGTTATCCAGTCCCTCTGTTTCCGTTTCTTGAAAATGATAGAAGGCGGCAGCTAAAGCAACCGCTACATTCTTCCGCATTTCAATTGGAACTCTTTACCCTCTACTCTCCACCCACTACGCCTTCCTCCACTGCCTCACCATCCAGGCGATGATCATGACGATCGTGCACGGTAACCAAACTGTTATAACCTCATTGGCCAAAACCTGCAGTCCATATTCGGAGAAAAAGGCGGAGGCCCGGATGGGACTGACCTGGATAAACCGCCAGGGCAGAAAATAGCGATCGTTGTCCAGGGGGATGAAGAAGCCTACCCCACGCCCCCCGGTGGTCAGGGCATCGAGAACACCGTGGGAAGCCGTACACAGGAACAGGTAGAGCCAGATCCGCCAGCGGACCATGCGGATATCAGGTGTTTTTCGCCAGAACAGATAACCGATTCCTATAGCCCACAGCGCGGCAAACAGGATGGAGTGGGTAAAGCCACGATGACCCAGGGGATGTTCGTAAGGGATGTCCAGCCAGAAGGCGATCACATCCAGATCGGGTATGGCTGCTGAGAGCATGCCGGTAAGGATGAGTCCTTTCCGGAGTTTGCCTGCCTGGAGGACGGAACCCAGTGCAAAGGCAGAGAACGCATGCGTGAACGCGGAGGCCATGGTCAAACATCGCTGTTTTTCGGGAGAATTGGCATTCCTTGTTCCTGTGTTCCTTGTTCCTGGTTGTTTTCAAGTCTGGCTGTGAAGCCAGGACGTTTGGCTGTTCAAGGTTCAATATCAGAGCTGGCGCTCGGACGTTCAATGTTCAACGGAACAAGAGTACATGTCCCCCTCCCAGAATACTACTTTGTCCGGAGATCAGGGTGTCCATGAGGGGGTGGTTTGGCGACGGAATGATGCCACGGAGGAAAACACCAAAGTGCGCCAAACCGGGGAGGCCTGGAATTTCAAGTTCCTGTGTTCCTTGTTCCCCGGTTGTTTTCAAGTCTGAGGTTATTTCAGGCGCGATTGTCTATTCAATGTTCAACGTCAGAGCTGGTGCTCTGACGTTCAATGTTCAACTTGAAATGGTTAGATGTCCCCTCCCAGCATACGTCCCAACATGGAGAGTGCTACTTGCATGAGGCAAGGTTTCTGGTCCCGGGTTTGTCCCAGATTTGACATTCGGTTTCAACCTTTTGGCTGTTCAATGTTCAATTGGTGCTCTGACGAGCACCTGTTCAATGTTTAACGTAAAATACCTTAAACCTTGAACAGGGCCCCGTTCCAACGGGGCTCCTTGAACGTTGAACGGACAGATAGTTATCCCATCACCGACCGTGTGGATCTTGGAACAGCCTGGAGTGCTCGGAACGAAAGAACTGAACCCTCGTCAATACAGGCATATTTCCGGTTGCCACTTTGTTCTTGCCTGATTCGAGTTGACCGTTTGGCTTCAGGGTGAGAACCACGTATCTTTAAGGGAGGGTGTGGTGATGTCAGGATTAAACCAGTCGGGTGGTCAACCGTCAACCGATGGTCATTTCCAGGCAACCATTTGGGGTTATCTGGCACCTTACCTGATGAACCAGCTTCTGTGCAGGACCAAGACCAACACGTGATCGAAGCATGTCTCCGGGGAGATCGTGCAGCTCAACGAGCGCTCTATGAGCGGTTCAGATCGGATATGTTTCGGGTCTGTCTGCGTTATGCTGCCAACCGGGAGGATGCAGAGGACTACCTGCAGGAGGGATTTATCACCGTCTTTCGGGATCTTCAACAATTTCGGGGGGATGGTCCGTTGGGAGGCTGGATTCGAATGGTTATGGTCAGAGCTTCGTTACAACAATTGCGCAAAAGAAAATGACATTTGTCGACCTGGACGGTATTCCGGCAGTACATGAAAACGGACATTCCTCATCCATCGCATCCCAACTGGATGCAGAGCGGCTGACGAATCTGATCCAGCATATGCCACCGGGATATCGGACCGTGTTCAACTTGTACGTCGTCGATGGATATGGTCATGAAGAGATCGCTGATATGCTGGGAATCAGCACCAGCACGTCAAAAACCCAGTTGTTCAAAGCACGTCACTGGATGCAGGCACGTGTGCCCGTTCAAGTCAGTAAAATCAATAGCTAATGGAGAATCTCGACAATATGAACAGAAAGGATGACGAGATCCGACGCATTCTCCAGGGTCCACTGGGAGAAGGTGACCATAGCTGGGCCGAACCTGGAGAGCAGGTCTGGACCAACATTGAGGCGAACTTGTCTGAAAAGAAAAATCGTGGGGGGTTCTGGTGGTGGTTTGGTGGCCTCTTATCAGTTCTTCTCATTGCCCTTTTCCTCATTCCGAAACTATCCGGATCCAGTTCTGAAGAAGATAACAGTACCCGTACTCCAACAGTCGAATTACAGCCGCAGCAAATGCCTGCCAATTCTTCCTCATCATCCATTCAAAGTGATTCTGGAAATGACCTGATCCGTCATCAACAAGCCGATGATCAGAAGGGGTTGTCGACTACTTCTTCAACATCGACTGGAAGTGGAAAGACACAACAGAAAAGCGAAAAATCAGAATGGAAAGGGATTGAACATAAACAAATGAATGCGTCTTCCCAGCCTGAGCCAAAGATCCAATTGCCAGCTTCCGAACAGGAGGCACCTGCTCAGCAAAGCAGGGACAGCGAAACCGGATCCGAGGATCGGGCTGATCAGGTTATTCCTGAACATGGCACACCCGTTCGGATAACCGATCAATTGCCTTTCGATATTCAGATGATATCTCAACCATCGCCTCCGGAATTGACTTCTTTTACCTTGTTGAATCCGGTACCAGCCATTAAAAATAATTTGTCGGATGTGGTGAAAAAATCCACTCATCGTCTGTTGATCTATGGTCATGGGATCAGCGGAGATCGGCGTATCGAGCGAAAATCGAACAATATTTTTGATCCAGAATTTGGCCATGAAAACTCACAATTCCGATTTGGTGCAGGATATGAGTGGCAGCATCAATCGGGTTTGTTTGCCGGAACTGGTGTGGCCTATCAGGAATTCCACGAGCGGGTGGAAAAAGAAAAAAAATGGGTGTACACGATAAAGAATGCCACACAGGTAGGCAGTGATCTCTATCAGCAAAATATACCCGTTGTGATCAACAGTGGTTTTGGTACAGCATCGACCACTTTACGTGTCGACATGGAGGGGAGCAGTTTGCCAACGGATTATCAGGAAGGGGATCCGGTAATTTTCAAAATGACCGTTGACCATTCCCTGAAATACATCCGTGTGCCCCTGTATCTGGGTTATCAGTACGAATGGCGCCGGTGGTTTGGCGAGGTTCGAGCAGGTAGTGGATTGCAGATTTACATGGGAAGCAAGGCACAGGTAACACAGGTTGCAGAATCCAAAGGAAAGATCCGGATTCGGGAGACAGAGACGATCAATCAATTGAAATATGTCCGACCCGCGATCTGGGATCTGCAAGGCGGATTGTATGCGGGTTACAGATGGTCGGATGCATGGAGTGGCAGTTGTGGCTACGAATACTGGCAATCTCTTCAATCTGTTGTCGACCGACCCAATGTCAAAACATTCACATCTGGTTCAGGCGTCCAGCTGGCATTGCGCAGGTCATTCTGAGCAACAGAAAGAACTCGTTTTTAAATATCGGTGTCCAACAATCGGGGCATTTTCTGCATAGAATAATGGGCACCTCTATTAACCTCCGAAATAGACCAAGACTAAAAAAACCAAGCGAGACCTGTCTGCCGACAGGCAGGCAAGGCATTTCGAAAGAGCATAGCCACAGCTAAGTGATTGAGAAATAACCCCGAGTACTCGGGGTATCGCGCAGGTTTTCTTTAGTAAAAATCCCTTCAGGATTTGGTTGGTCATTGAGTGGGGTTGATAGAGGTGCCCTAATGTTTATTCCTGGTTTGACGGACTGACTCCTTGTTTTTTACGGCACTTGTTACAAGGGGGAAATGCTTCCACTGCCCTGGCCATCTTCTCGGCCAATTTATATTGGTTACAATCAAATTTTGTTTCCGCTTCCCCAGGTTAATTTATACTCCGGGGAGCTGTTCGATCTCAGGATAGCAGGCACTCGTCCTGTACCCATCTGGGACATAGAGGGAAAATACCCTGCAGTAAAATGCGGCAGGCATAGGTTGACTCCTTTGGGGATTCGAATATCCTGGTAAGAAGCTTAAATATTTCTTAATAAAAAAAGTCGGACAACCATTACCATCATTTGTTCACCAAGAAGAATAGAACCAAAAAACATTGACCATGAAAAAGATGCTGTTTTTTCTCAGTTGTATCCTGCTGGTTGGCGTCATTTCCTGTAACAAGGAAGCGATTCTGGACGACAATGTACTTGTGGAGGAAATTGCCACCTCTACTGCAAAAGAGTGGATTAGTCCTGCTGTATTACCGGAAGGGATACAGGAAGATCTCGACCTGTACAATTTCGACTCGTATGTCGAAGAAGTGAATTACGTCAGCAATGCCGGTTATGAACTGATCATGGGCGATGAAGAGACGATTTATTATAGCGAGGCAGGTCGCCGGCTGCATTCCACAAAACGGTTGTTCTTGTGGAACAGATTTGGTCCCTGTGGTGGAAAGGGGACATGGATCAAGGTAGAAGAATTGTCTGAATTGATTCAGGACTATGTGTCTACAAACTATCCGGATGCAACGATTAAGGGTGGCAAGGAAAAAAATGATGTCATTCTTGTCTTGCTGGATTCCAGAAAGATCCTGGTATTTGATCTGGATGGCACGTTCCTGAAAGAGGCAGCCGGTTTTTACCATTGTCCGTCCTATTGCAACTGGGTTGAAGCCGCAGAATTGCCAACAGAGATCTCCGATTATATCAGTATCAATTATCCGGATGCGGAAGTGAAAGTAGCCTGCCGTAAAAAGGATAAGTTCATCGTAGTCGGAATACTGACTCCTGATGGACGAAGGGTCATTGTTTTTGATACAGATGGAAACTTCTTGTTCACGAGACCATAAGGATCGCCAACGTGTTTTGAATTGTTCCAAAGGCCCCGGCATATCGCCGGGGCCTTTTTGACCTTTGCGGGCAATGGTGTATTTTTACCCCCTATGGCCACACCCCGATCCGTCGCTTTTCACACATTGGGTTGCAAACTCAACTTTTCTGAGACATCCGCTTTGAGCCGATTGTTTGAAGACAAGGGATATCTGGTCAGTGATTTTTCCGAAGAAGCCGACATCTATGTGATCAATACCTGTTCTGTAACCGATTTTGCCGATCAGAAATGCCGTCAGACAGTCCGTCAGGCAATGCGGCGAAATCCTCAGGCCAATGTTGTTGTTACCGGCTGTTATGCACAATTGAAACCTCAGGAGATAGCGGAAATACCCGGCGTGGACCTCGTCCTGGGTGCATCTGAAAAATTTCGCATCCTGGATTATCTCGAACCCTTTCTACTCGGCGAAGCAGGGGTGCGGATCTATGCCGACAGCATCCAGGAAGCCAATATATTCACATCTGCTTTTTCTTTCGGAGACCGGACCCGATCATTTCTGAAAGTGCAGGATGGATGTGATTACAAGTGCACATTCTGCACCATTCCGCTCGCTCGGGGCGCAAGTCGAAGTGATGAGGTTGATCAAGTGGTGCGTAATGCCAGATTATTGGCAGAGCAGGGTGTTCAGGAAATTGTCCTGACAGGAGTCAATATCGGTGATTTCGGAAATGGTACTGCAGTTATTGAAGGGCAAAAAGTAAAAAAGGAGGCATTATTTATCGATCTGATCAGGGCCCTGGATCGAGTGGAAGATATTCCACGTTTTCGTATCTCCTCCATCGAGCCCAATTTATGTACACGCGAGATCCTGGAGTTCATTGCTGGATCTGACCGGTTTATGCCCCATTTGCATATGCCCCTGCAATCCGGCAATAACAGACAGTTGCGGGCCATGCGACGGAGATATACACGTGAATTGTATGCTGAACGTGTAAGCTGGATTAAAACGCTGATGCCACATGCGTGTATCGGGGTCGATGTCATTGTCGGGTTTCCCGGTGAGACAGATACCGATTTCAAGGATACAGTGCAGTTCCTGGAGGATTTGCAGGTCAGTTATTTGCATGTATTTACCTATTCCGAAAGGAAGAATACACCAGCAATAGAAATGGCAGGTATCGTGCCTATGTCCATTCGCAAGGAGAGGAATGCGATCTTGCGGTTTTTATCCAATAAGAAGAAAGCTGCGTTTTATCATGAACATATTGGTCAGGTACGCAGTTGTTTGCTGGAGCAAGACAAACGATCTGGTTTCTTGGGCGGGTATACGGATAACTATATTCCCTTTCGGGTCGATGAACATGCGGGTGCTGTGAATGATTTAATGAACCTTCAGCTGGAATCACTCCAGGCCGATTTGATTTGTGAAGCTACCGTTCCCGCTGATCGGCCAGTCCAACAAAAGGAAGTTCAGCAACCCCTTGGATAAGGCTTTATCTGGATCGCGGATAAAAAAATGACTGAAATTGTGGGTTACCACAAAACAATCTGAAAGAAATACGTTTAACAGAAGTTGAACTTACTTATATTTGCAAAAATTTTCATTAAAACAGGAACAATGGCAACCACTCGTTTGAGCATTCAGGAATTACAAGGTCTTCTGGAATCGTATCAGTCAGAATTGAAGAAGTTGGCCTTCCAGGCAAGTTCAACCAGTAAAATGGTAACTGATCTGGAAAAGCAACTGCGTACTGCTCTGGCTAAGGAGAAAAAAGATCGCCTTGCTGCAGAAAAGGCAAAAGCGCGTACAACTGCGAAAAAGGAAAAGAACGTGCCAAAGCTGCATTGGTGAAGGAGAAAGCAAAAGCAAAAACAGCCAAGACCAAAGCGAAGGCTACTCCATCAAAGCGTCGCGGTCGTCCAGCGGCAGCCAAAGCAACAACTGCTGCAGCTACAGCAACATCCACGGATGCACCTAAGGCTGCTCCGTCACGTCGTGGCCGTCCGGCAAAGGCAAAGAGTGCAAGCACAGCTGCAAAGGCACCAGCGAAGCGTCGTGGCCGTCCGGCAAAGGCGAAAGCAGCACCTGCTGCTAAAACTGCTGCTAAAACTGCTGCTGCTACAACTGCAGATGCACCTAAGGCTGCTGCAAAGCGTCGTGGCCGTCCGGCAAAGGCGAAGAGCGCAACGACAGCTGCAAAAACACCAGCGAAGCGTCGCGGTCGTCCAGCGGCAGCGAAGGCAACTTCAGCTGCGCCTGCAGCACCTGCAGCAACAACTGCGGATGCACCAAAGGCGGCTGCTCCGAAGCGTCGTGGCCGTCCGGCAAAGGCTGCTGGAACAGCCAAGAAGGCTACACCTGCTCGGGCGAAGAAATCCTGATTTCTCTCGCTTCGAGTCGAACAAAAAGAAAGGCTGCCGATGGTTTATTCGGCAGCCTTTTTTATAATCTAACCAGATCTGAATTGACCGGAACTGTGTAAACGGGAATGCTTCTGCCCGAATTCGACAGGAAGAAGATTATTCCTTTGGTTTGTTCAACCGGTTGATGACTTCATTGGTAATGTCGAAACTGTCATTGACAGCCAGCACCGGCGATCCACCGCCATAGCTCAGCACATAATCATAATTGTATTGTGCCTGAATGACACGAAGTGTTGAGGTGATCTCCTGTTGTAAGGCATCATTGATCCGGCTGGACTCTGCCATCAATTCCTTGGTGATCGCTTCCTGATCGGACATCAACTGTTGTTGTTTTATCGTGAGCCGCTGCTCTTCTGCTTGCAGATCCTTGGGCGTCATCGTCCCCTTGCTGGCTTTTTCGTTCAACATCATGATCTCCCTTTCCAGTGCCCTGGCCTGGGCTTTGAGTTTGGCATCCGCTGATTCCTCACGCGCACTGATCGCTTTCTGCTGATCCCTGAACAACGTATATTGATTCAACAATGTATCCGTATTGACATAGACTATGTTCAACGCATTGTCTGCAGGCAGGGAAACCGAGTCTGTCGATGTGGATGTCTCGGAAGAGCTGAATTTATCCAGGAACAAATAACCGACAGCGAGAAAAAGAAGGATATTCAATCCCAGTAGTATTCGATTCATGACACATAGATTTTGAGCTGCAAAACTACACATTCAAAAGCAGACCTTCCAGCATACACACTTACCTGACTATGACAAATCCTTCAAAGGCAGATGCTGGTTCTTCTGTTATCAATACGTCATCAACCCTTGATTGGGGAGAACCCTGATGGACCCATTCGACAAATTGGTTGAGCTGGTCCCTTTTGCCAGCAGCTACGATAATGACCGATCCGTCGTCGTCATTTCTGACCCACCCCTGCAGATTCAGATCAATGGCCTTTTCTCGGGTGCACTGCCGAAACCAGACTCCCTGCACCTTTCCAGTAATCCGTATGCGTATCTGTACGTCCATTTATCGAATTTCGAGTACCAATCCTTTCAGGTAGCTGGTTTCAGGCAAAACCAGGTTCACGGGATGATCCGGGCCCTGAGAAAGCACGTGTAGAATTTTGGCTTCCCGTCCAGCCTCCAGGGCAGCAGCTGTGATTGTATCCCGAAATAACTGTGTATCGACAACCTGACTGCAACTGAAGGTAAATAACAACCCTCCGGGACGCACCCGTTTCATGCCAAGTGCATTCAACCGTTTATATCCCTGTACGGCCTGATGGCGTTTGTTCATGCTTTTGGCAAAGGCGGGTGGGTCTAGGATGACGATATCCCAGAGCTGTTCATGCTCGCGCAGATAATTGAGGACATCGGCTTCAACGGAAATGTGATTCTGTTCATTCAATTCCGACAGAGACAGATTTGCTTCCAGAAGTGTCAGTGCTTTTGCGGAGACATCAACAGATGACACCTCAGTCGCTCCTCCCTTTAAGGCATAAATACTGAACCCTCCACTGTATGAAAAGGCATTGAGGACTGACTTGCCAGCAGAATAGCGTTGGAGGAGTTTTCGATTTTCACGCTGGTCTAGAAAAAAGCCGGTTTTTTGTCCACCATCCCACTGTGCCAGAAAGGGAATGCCGTATTCCGTGAAATGGTTTTCGCCGTCTTCACCATACATATATCCATCTCGAATGGTAGAAGCAAAATGGGGAGGTAATGTTGTTCGGGATTTATCAAAAACATGAGAAATTGGTAACCCGTCCAATTTCAATAACGCCGCAATAATAGATTCCCGCTCCCTGTACATCCCGATCGAATGGGCTTGAAAAACAGCAGTTGTATTGTAGATATCGATGATCAATCCCGGCAGGTGATCACCCTCTCCATGAACCAGCCGAAAACCGGTGGTTTCTGTTCCCGGTCCATAACCAATATGCTGCCGTAATGCCCGGCAGCTTCCAATGCATCTGTCAAGGGTTGATCAGAGGGAGGTGCTCCACCAAACGAAACCACCTTGACCAGAATGGAACCATCATGAAAATGTCCCCAGGCTAATTGCTGACCCAGATGGTTGGCAACGATTACCCTGTCGCCATCATTCGGATGTCCATCGATATGATGCACTGCTCCTGAAAAAATCCACGGATGACGGCGAGAGAGGGGCACTTCACGCCCTTTTTTTAATTGGATAACAGGATGCATAACGGGTTATTCCTGAGTGAGCTGAACTGCATTCCGAATCCACAGATCGCGTTGCGGAAACGGAATCTCAATCCCGTTTTCTCTGAACAATCGCATGATCGCAAATCGAAGATCGCTCTTGACAAATTCGATGGCCAGAAATTCTTCGGAGAAAAAATAGACAGAAAATACGAGAGAAGACTCTCCAAATTCTTCGAATGCTACTTTAGGCGGCGGTGATTTTTGCACCAGGGGGTGGCGGTGACAGGCGTCCAGCATCAACCGTTCCACCAGATCAATGTCCGATGCATACGCGACACTGACTTTGACCTGAAACCGGGTTGAAGCGTCATTGTGACTCCAGTTGGTGACATTCTCGGAGACCAGTTTGGAATTGGGAATAATGATGACCACTTTATCGCGTGTTTCCACTTTGGAAGTGCGCAACCCGATCGCACGAACAACACCGACAATTCCTTCTACAATGACCACATCATTGACGGCTACAGTTCCTTCGATCAGCAGGACAATGCCCGATATAAGATCATTAAATATATGCTGTAATCCGAATCCCAATCCAACCAGCAGTGCTGCAGCTCCTGCCCAGATCACACTGAGTTGAATGCCCAGGACCTGAAAAGCAAAAAGCCACGCGATCACATAAATAATATAACTGATCAACCGGCTGACCGAATAATAACGGCCGATGTCCAGATTTTTACGTCTGAAATAGCGACGCAACAATTTTGAGACGAAAAAGGTGATCACCCAGGCAAATGCCAGAACGAGCAGCGCCTGTGCCAGTTCGATAACAGTCAGGGTGAAATTCCCGATATGGAATAATTCAATCTTGAGAAGATCATTCATAGTTGAACACAAAGCTACCCACAATATCGAATCTCCGGGATTCTAGAACAGGGATGGGAAATCCCAGGGAAGCTGAATCAGATTCAGGTTGATTGACCAAGTTATTCTGCTCCAGTAAGACGGCCCCCTCTGTTTCAACAGCGTATGCAGATTGTTATTCTGAACAACAGGAAAAAATACCTGGAGGCGATCATCCAGGAAACTCACTTGCAACCCCATGTCCCACCAGACCTGATCGGCAAACGAGGCATTCTGGCCCAGAAAGGTTCGATCTGACCAGTACCCGAGATCCGAATAGATTTGAACAGGCAGCCGAATACCAAGTGGCAAATCGCTGCGTACATTGATCGCCGAGATCAGGTGGTTACTCTGCCCCTGACCAAATGCCGGCCCTAATGCAGTTTTGAATCCTCCTTCCCGGATCAGGATCTGTTGACTTGAAAACCCGGTCTGTTCCGACCGACCGATAAAAGGTTCCTCAAACCGATAATCATTGACCCCCTGGAAACTCAATGCAAAACTTCCACGAGCGGAAGGATTGGAAACATTGCCCGCCTCTCTCCGGGTGTTGTACGGGAACCCGCCTACAAATGCCCGGACGCGAAAAAACCGCTTGTGCAAGAACTGAGTAGCCAGTTTCAACTCCAGTCCCGTTTTGAGGTATGCCTGCTCTCGGCGGAACCCGTCCGTATAGGGCTGATATTCCGCATCGAAATGAATGGACCAGGGAAGTAGTGGATCACGGTGTGTTACGGTCGATCGAAATGACAGGATACGATGCCATGCAAGATCATCATCTACATCAGGAATCTCCTGGCTGTAATCCAATTTCTGTCTGCTGATCAACCACCCGAAAAGACCAACTCGCCAATGGGTTTCTGCTGTCCTCATCTCCGCCCGACTTTGCCATTCAATCGATGGGTTGAATCGATGAAAAGAGAGGGTTTCTTCCCCGAAAGCATAGAAGCCAGCTGATCGCACTTTGAGGGCGAGACGGATGAGATCGGGACCACCACGGAAATAGATATCCTGATACACTGAACCCGTGTAGCCAATCCGCTTTGATCGAAATCCATAGAGCCCACCTGCAAAAAACCCTGCCGGTTGGTAATACACTTTCTGATTGTGCAGCGCTAATCCGGCCTGAAAGCCGTCATAAACATTCAAGCCCGCCACAGGAAGGATGTAGGTTTTGAATTTAGTGGCATGGATCACGCCGGCTCCGATCCCCAGGCCCCATCCCGATTTGCGAGGGAACCAACCATTGAGCCGAACCTGATCATTCGCAGGATGCAGATCAGGAATCCCTCCCTGTACTGACAAGGATTTGACATCCGGTCCGGCAACAATGACCACGGTTGTGTCCTTTCCACGAAAACCCGGATACCAGACCGTCTCCCTGGAGGATGGATCCTTCACCTGATGGAGTGCCCAGGGTGCGCCACAAAGGCCACGTTGCTTCACTCTGACCTGAAGTGCATTGTCAATTCGTTTGATTTCTCGGATAGACAGATCACGAACGAATGGTTTTGACAGGGCTTCGTTGAACAACCAGTCGAGACGAATTTGGAATTGAGATTCAAGCGAAGTCTGGAGGTCTTCCGGCCGGGGATGATCAAACTTCCAACGCTGATAATAGCCTTGAAATGCCTGGTCTACAGCATCCTGACCATGAAGTTGCTCGAGGAGGTCGAGTGCGCGCGAAGGAATCGTGTAGGCTCCTGTCTGATAGTCAATCTCGGAATGGAGATGTCGGACACCATCCGCAGGTATCGGCAAGAGTCGTTTTCCCGCCTCGCCATACACCAGCCAGTCCTCCGGGTTCACAGACAGACTCATTGATCTACCCGATTGATGAGAGGCTGTATACCGATGGTCATAATAGGAGTTCAATCCTTCGTCCATCCAGGGTTGATCCCGCTCATTGGTCGACAACACGCCATAAAACCAGTTGTGCCCGATCTCATGGGCGATGACTTCTTCCAGAGCAGATGGAGGCAGACCGGGTTGGATATAGGTGATCATCGGATACTCCATCCCGCCTGAAAACTGCTTTACCGCCTCCACTGCGGATACATAAGGCCAGGGATAGGGTCCAACATGCTGATCGTAGAATCGGGTGGATTGGCGCACGTAGGTCAGTGCTTCCTTCCATCGCACATAGTTATGCAGGGTATGCGCACATTGTCCGATGACGACACGGCCATCCGCTAATGGAAACGCTTCTTCCCGAAGAAGATAGTGCGGGGAGCAGGCCAATGCGACATCGGGCACCCAACCGGCATCAAAGACCCATGTCCTCCAGCCTTCCTTTCCGGGCAATCCGGGCACATCATTTCGGGATCTTTCCAGAGCCAATTCCCGGTGTTGTCGGGTGGCGTCATCAGCCGGGGCTCCAGTGGAAACCACCACAAAGCTGTCAGGAAGGGTCAGACTCACCCGGTAGGTGGCAAAATCCTGGATGAATTCACCGAGTTCCAGATAGGGAATAGCCATCCATTGATGATCCACATAACGTGCAGGCTTCGGAAACCAGTGCGCCAGTTGCCAGATCTGTCCATCTGTTCCAAGCCGGGAATGGAAGCTCGGCAATCCCAGTTGGTAGTCGGCATGCAGAGTGACTTCTCCATCAGGCAATAACGGACTGCGCAAAGTGATCCGAATGATGTCGGGGTCCGGTCCAACCGGTTCATGTTTCAGAAATCCTGGTCCCTCAGAAAACTGAAGGAATCGATACTGGATGCGATCAGATAATTTTGTAAAATAGAATTCTGCATCATCGAACATCAGTTTTTGCTTTCCGAAAGCAGATCCGGGTTGGGAAAACGCATTGGCCCAGATGTGGAATATAAGTTCGTAAAGTGTATCCCTTGATACATTCCGATACCGGAGATCGTATTCCACATCCAGCGTGCCGGCACCCGGATCAAGATGTGCATCCAGAACATAGACTTGTGCAGGAGGTGTCTCCGGGATCTGTGCTCGGAGCGGCACGAATAAAACAACGAACAGGATCAGAAGGAGGATGCAATGTGAAAACTGTACTTTCATAGGTCAATTGAACTGGAATAAAAGTACGGATTCATGCTTCAAGCCAAATGGTCATTTGCTCTTCTTCTGACTATGCTGTTCCTTGGCATAGCAAGAACAGGTCATGCGCAGGACTGGTCAACCGTGAATCGGGATACCAGTGACTTCCCACAGAACTGGGTGGGCGACTGGGCGGGCACACTCCAGATCCACTTTCCCGGTGTCGCGGCACGCGAGGTTCCGATGCGGCTGGAGATCCACCCTCGCGACAGTGTGAGCTGGGACTGGACATTGATCTACAATCAGGGAGAAAAGGAAGACCGCCGCGCCTACAGCTTGGTCGCCAGTAAACCTGACCAGGGCGAATGGCTGATTGATGAACATAACGGTATCGTTCTGGGAGCCCGGGTGATCGGCCCTGTATTTGTGTCCCGGTTTTCAGTAGATGGACAGCTCCTTCTGGCCCGGTATGATCTCCGGGAGGGTGTATTACATTTTGAGATTCTTGCCGGATCCATGGATGTGACCGAGACTGGAGGGCCGCAAGAAGGAGAAGCACCATTGGAACAGACGCCGTTTGTCCACTGGTATGCATTGAATGTGTTTCAGCAAGCTACCCTGTATAACGTAAGTGATTAACTGCACCTTAACGCCAGAAGTCGTCTAGTTGATTGATAATCAGGTATAATCACAGTATATTTGCAGTATGTTTTCGATTCGGATGCGACGATTTCTGGGCATCAGCCTTTCCACTCTGCTCTTTGTGAGTACGGCAGGCGTGCCTGTTCACAAAGTCATCTGCCTCTGCAAGGGGCAGGAAACGGTGTCGCTGATCATCGAAGACAATACGCCATGTTGTCGGCATGAGGCGGCATCTGCGGCATCTTCATGCTGCTCTGACCCAACGGCCTCATGTGTAATCCCGGAAGGTAATCAGACAAGCAAATGCCAGGACGCTGAAATCACCCTGGCGCGGATTGCCGGACAATTCCTTACCTCCCTCCCGATAGGTGATGGAGAACAGTTGACAGCTGTTTTATCAGCCGGGTTTTCCGGATTTCGCGATGCGGGGCAATACCCGTACGCGATTGAATCAATTCCACCCCACCATCTGCAGCTTCATCTTTCTGATATCCCGATATTTCGACGGGGATGTCAGATCCGTTGTTAAAAATCGATTTGTTCAGGTGCCCTGCACAGGGCATGACCATCGATTTTTCACACAACACGTTCAAGATGAAATGGATAATCAATCTTCTTGCCCTTTTTACGACGACCTTTGCGTTGGCCCAATCAGCTGATCTCAGCGGATATGTGGTCAATGAGGAGGATGAGTTTCTGGTCGGGGCCACCGTATCCTGGGAGGGAACAACGACTGGCGTACTGACGGACATCAATGGGGCCTTTGTCATCCCTCGCCTCGCCGGTGCTACTGACTTACTGATCCAATATGTCGGATATGAGCCTTTCCGATTGGAAATCGCCCCAGCAGACCAGGATGTATACATTACCCTGAGTGGGGTGACCAATCTGGAGACGATCGAAGTAACGGAAGAGGAAAAGGGAAATTACATTTCCACCCTGGGTACCCGCTACGTGGAAACCATCTCTTCCAATGAATTGAAAAAGCGGCCTGCTGCAATCTGGCTGAGAGTTTTGAGACCAATGCCTCCGTAGATGTGGGAATGACCAATGCGATTACCGGTGGATCCGAAGTCCAGATGCTGGGGTTGCGAGGGATTTACACCCAATTACTCGTTGAAAACCGACCCGCATTGAATGGTCTGGCCCAGCCATTTGCGCTGGATTATATCCCGGGTACCTGGGTGGAATCCATTCAGATCTCCAAGGGGGCCAGTTCTGTAGCGAACGGGCCTCAGAGCATCACGGGGCAGATCAATACTGAACTGGTCAAGCCAGCCACCGATCGCCGCTTCTTTATCAATCTCTTTGGCAACTCCCTGGGTCGTATGGAGGCCAACATGCATGTGAACCGTGCCTGGAAACCCAGTCTGAGTACCGGGCTCCTGCTTCATGCCAGCGGACAACAATACGAGTGGGATAACAATACTGATCGCTTCCTTGACCAACCCAAACGAAGGCAGTTGAACGGCATGTATCGCATGTTCTATCAACTCGGAAATGCAGAAGGCCAATTTAATGTACATGGTATTCAGCACCGTCAGGAGGGAGGACAGCTCAGCACGGTCGAAAATGCCTGGCGGTTGAAACAGGACAATGACCGGATAGAGGTTTTTGGCAAGAACGGCTATGTTTTTGAGGGGGATCGCTATCAGAGCATCGGGTTTATCTACAATGGATATGCGCACACCTACCGTGGACAGTATGGAGGCAGAACGCATTCCGGAGATCAGCGAGGGGCGTATCTGAACCTGTTGTACAATCTGGAGGGCAATTCTCCGGATCACACCTTTTCAGCGGGGATCAGTCATCAGACAGACGACATCCGCGAAGACCTGTTCGGCGTGTCTTTCGACCGAAAGGATCAGGTGAGTGGGGTTTTTACCCAGTACAGCTTCGGACGAGACCAGGTGGACGACGGTACCGGCTTTTCCTGGCGAAAGAGAGCCGGGATCATTCTCGGCGTGCGGGCCGATTATCACCAGCGGTTTGGTTGGTATGTAACACCACGTATGAATGCGCGGTTGAACCTGGATGCTCAGACAGTATTCCGGATTTCCGCCGGAAGAGGATGGCGAAATCCCAATTTCCCCCCGGACTGGCAGTCAATGCTGTTCAACAACTGGACTCTGCAGGTGAATGAAAAACTGTTGCCGGAAGATGCCTGGGTATTTGGCGGGAATCTGACCAAGAGCATCCTGGTAGGCTCCCGGATCTGGAGCCTGGTTTTCGATGCGTTTCACACGCGTTTTACCAATCAGGTGGTGATGGATATGGAAACCCAGCACACGGTGATCAACCTCTATAATCTGGATGGAAAATCCTACAGCAACAGTCTTCTGGCCATGGTGAATATGGAGCTTGTCCGGGGACTTGAACTGAAGGTGGCGTGGAAATACAATGAGGTCAAAACGACGTATCAGGGAAAGTTGGAATCCTTGCCAATGGTACCGCTGCATCGACTGCTGGCTACTTTGGATTATGTAACTCCAGACAAGGTGTGGCGCTTTAACCTCACCGGCCAGGGGGTGGGATCCATGCGTTTGCCCAGTCATAATGGATTTCCACCGGATGTGATCGCCCATTCTCCACAGAATTCGCCGGCTTATCTGTTGATCAACAGTCAGGTATCCTGGACCAGAGGAGACCTGGAACTCTATCTGGGTGGTGAAAACCTGGGCAACAAGACACAACCCTTTCCGATTATAGATTGGCAGCAACCAAGCAGTGAGCATTTTGATGCATCCCGGGTCTATGCTCCGGTGATCGGGACCCGGGTATATCTGGGTCTTCGGTATTCGATCTGATCAGTAAAATCAAAAAAGCCGGACATCTTGTCCGGCTTTTTTGATTCATCTTGATAACATAATCACTTCTTCAGCAAATCCCGGATCTGCGCCAACAGTTCTTCTGTTGTCGGACCCGCAGGAGCGGCCGGAGCTGCTTCTTCTTTCTTCTTTGTTGACTCAGCAGCTTTGAGGATCATGAAAATGGCAAAGGCAATGATCAAGAAATTGATGATCTGCTGGATGAAATTGCCATAATTGACCGTCACAGCCTCCTTGATGATCTCCCCGTTTTGTCCGGCTTCTGCAGCGGCCAGTTGAAGGGTAAGATCAGAAAAATCGACACCACCGAGCAACATGCCAATTGGCGGAAGGATGATGTCGTTTGTAAGCGAAGTAACGATGGCACCAAATGCGCCTGCAACGATCACGGCAACGGCCAGTTCAAGGACGTTGCCCCGCATGATAAACGCTTTGAATTCTTTCCACATGATTGATATCGTTTTTGAATAAGGAAAGAACGAATATAAGAAACCCCCGAAGGTTCACTTCAGGGGTCAATAAAGTTCAGATAGTCACTGTTCAGGCCTGTCCAAAATCCTGGCGGATCTTGTTCAGGGCGGAACCGACTTTCAACCATTCGATCTGCGCCTGATTATAGGTATGATTGACCGTGATCTGATCCGATGTGCCATCCGAATGGTTGAGGGCGATGGACAGGGGAGTGCCAGGGGTCATCTGGTCATATCCGAGGATATTGATCAGGTCATCCTGGCGGATCTTGTCAAAATCAGCCGGATCAGCAAAAGTCAGGGCCAGCATGCCCTGCTTTTTCAGATTTGTCTCATGGATTCGGGCAAAGGACTTCACCACAACGGCCTTCACACCCAGATAGCGTGGTTGCATTGCGGCGTGTTCCCGGCTGGAGCCCTCCCCGTAGTTCTCCTCACCAAAGACAATGGTTCCTATTCCCGCAGCTTTATATGCCCGACCGGAATCCGGCACGGACATAAAAGCAGGCTGAGTAGCCGAATCGGCATAGTTGGCAACATTGTTCACCTCTTCAGAAAAGGCATTGATGGCGCCAATCAATGTGTTATTCGAAATATTCTCCAGGTGCCCACGAAACTTCAGCCAGGGTCCGGCCATGGAGATATGGTCGGTTGTACACTTGCCCTTCGCCTTGATCAGGATACGCATATTCGTGATCTCATCTGGCTGGATGGGTGTAAACGGTGTCAGCAACTGAAGCCGGTTGGAATCCGGTAAAACCACCACAGAAACCGCTGATCCATCCTCTGCTGGTGCCTGAAAGCCCGGATCATCGACTTCGAAACCCTTTGGTGGCAACTCGACTCCCTGAGGCGGGTCGAGGCGCACCTCTTCACCCTGTTCATTGATGAGTGTATCAGTCAATGGATTGAAGGTCATATCACCGGCGATCGCCATGGCCGTGACGATCTCGGGAGATGCGACGAAGGAGCGGGTTTGCGGGTTGCCATCATTTCGCTTGGAAAAGTTCCGGTTGAAGGAGGTAATGATCGAATTGGCCCGACTGGGATCATCCGTATGACGAGCCCACTGTCCGATGCAGGGTCCACAGGCATTGGCCAGGACCACTCCTCCCATTTCCTCAAAGGATTTGAGTTGGCCATCGCGGTTGACCGTGTAACGAATGACTTCAGAACCGGGAGTGACTGTAAACTCGGCCTTGACCTTCAGATTTTTTTCGACGGCCTGCCGTGCGATGGATGCCGCCCGATCCAGGTCTTCATACGATGAGTTGGTGCAGGAACCGATCAATCCGACCTCCATTTTGGGAGGATAGTTATGCTCTTTGACCGCTGCGGCAAACTGACTGATCGGCCACGCCAGGTCGGGTGTATACGGTCCGTTGATATGCGGCTCCAGCGTGGTCAGGTCGATTTCGATGACCTGATCAAAATAGCTGGCTGGATCATCATAACACGCCTGATCCCCGGTCAGATGTTCGGCAATGCCATCGGCCAGTTCAGCGACATCGGCCCTGCCGGTATGGCGGAGATAGCGACTCATCGCCTCATCGTAACCAAATGTGGATGTGGTCGCTCCGATTTCGGCACCCATGTTGCAAATGGTTCCTTTCCCTGTACAGGAAAGGGATTGAGCACCCGGTCCAAAATATTCGACAATAGCTCCGGTTCCTCCCTTGACGGTCAGAATACCGGCTACTTTCAGGATCACATCTTTTGCAGAGGTCCATCCGCTCAGGGTTCCGGTCAGCTTGACTCCGATCAATTTGGGCATTTTCAGCTCCCAGGCCATACCCGACATGACATCATTGGCATCCGCACCTCCGACACCGATAGCGACCATACCCAGCCCCCCCGCATTGGGAGTATGGCTGTCTGTACCGATCATCATGCCACCGGGAAAGGCATAATTCTCCAGCACGATCTGGTGGATAATGCCCGCTCCGGGTTTCCAGAATCCGATGCCGTATTTGTTGGATACTGTGGAGAGAAAATCGAAGACCTCCTTGTTGACGTCAAGTGATTTTTTCAGATCTGCACTTGCCCCGATCTCCGCCTGAATCAGGTGATCACAATGGACAGTGGATGGCACCGCAGTCTGACTTCTGCCACACATCATAAACTGAAGAAGCGCCATCTGTGCCGTGGCGTCCTGCATGGCCACCCGATCCGGAGCAAAGAACACATAGTCCTTCCCTCTCGTATAGGATTGCGGGGCTGAATCCGTGTGGAGATGACTGTACAGGATCTTTTCTGACAAGGTCAATGGACGGCCCAGCATCTGCCGGGCTGCTTCAATTTTACCGGGCATGGCCTGATAGACAGACCGGATCATATCGAGATCAAACACCATGGAGTGGTCATTTTTTATGAGGGTGCAAAGGTAGATAATCTTCAAGCACGATGCTTGAAATCACAACACCTTCCACAGGAAAATGATCACCGAACAGTCAAAATATGGCTTAAAAACGATAATGCAGACTACCGCTGAAATAACGAGGCAGCCCCAGTCGGATCCCCTGCGGACGACGCGAAACGATATACCGTTCGTCAGTGAGATTTTTAAGACTGGCGCCGATTTCCAGAGCTGTCCCCGGTATGATCCACCATGTATTCAGGTCATGCACCCAGAACGCATCCAGCTGGCCGGATCTACCGTCCGCTGACGGGAGTTCACTGTTGATTTCATCCGTGAACTGTGAACCTGTGTACCGGCTTGTCCATTGGATCCCCAACTGGCCTTTCCAGCCATAACGGACACTTCCTGTGCCAGCCAGGTTTGGCGTGTAAGGGGTGTCATTTCCCTCGATATTCACCATGTTTCCACCCTGGTTGATCAATCGATCGGCATGGAAAACCGCGCGCAGTAAGGTAGCCGAGGTGTGGATCTCCAGTTGATGGCCCGGCTTGAGATAATCGTTCAGCTGGATCGTTGATCCCAGTTCGACGCCGTAATGCAAGGTCGCTCCTCCATTGACGAGGCCGCTTCCGGTGCCCCCGGATGATTCGGAAACAGGAATGATCTGATTGCTGAAATCCATATAGAAAAAGGTGACTTCCTTGCTCCACCAGGAGGCGGATTTATGGCGAATACCCAATTCTGAATTCCAGCTGGTCTCCGCTTCCAGGTTCAGAGCCTCGCCGGCAGCGGTGATCGCATCCTTGATTCGCGGGGGTGCAAACCCGCGATGAATACCGGCAAACAGGGTCCAGTCTTGAGCCAGATTGTAGTTGATGCCCAGCCCCGGGATGATTGAAGCAATTCGGGAAGCAGAAGAAATGGATGTGTCTCTGACTTCTCCCGCATAGGTATTGCGCAGGATTTCGCGGTCATAGGCAAAATACTCTCCTCTCAAACCTGCTGTGATCGAGATCATCGGATGCACCTGCCATCTGTTCTGGGCAAACAGGCTGGCAGCCAGCCCGGTCCTGATCTCGTCCTGGATGAGGGATCCGGATTCGGCATCCTTGCGGGTGCCTTTGACCGTTTGTTCAAATGCGCGTTCCATCATCAGGCGGCCACCCAGATCCAGCATATTCGGGACGCCCCAAAGGGAATACGCACTGTGATAACGGCTTTCCAGTCCGGAGACTTCAAACTGGCGATTGCGATGTGTTGTACTCTCCAGCATGGTGATGGATCCTTTGGCAATGGAAGGATCTCCCCAGATAACACCAGTGGCATTTGTGGCAGCCGGGTCCGAGCTGAAATCCTGACGTTGCCAGTTGCGCGTTGTCGTGTAACCAAACAAGGTGGTACTCAACTCCCGGCCCTTCCCGATCGTCCAGATATGTCTCAGACTCCCGGCATACCGGCGGATTTGCAGATGGTCATCCGGTGCCATGGCGACAAAATCCTGGTCGCCCTGTTCATACATGGACTGGGTGAGGCCGATGTAGGTGGCATCCGACCATTCGTCATACACCGAAAGTTTCAAACTCAAGTTGCTGTTTGCCCTCAGGGCCAGGTTGAACTTCCCTGTCAGATCGTTGATCCGGTAACCCGCATAGGCAATCCGATCGGCCTGTTTGCGAAGGGCGTGCAGCAGAAATCCCGTTCCGTTCCGGGATGATCCATAACTGGCCTGGGTATGCACCATACCACCTTCTCCCAGCCGCAATTGAATATCTCCCCTGCTGCCCTGGTCTGGTGGATCCATAGATTGATAATTGACCACCCCACCGATGGTCTGCGGTCCATACAACACCTGTCCACTTCCTTTCAATACCTCCACACCAGACATGCGCTCGATGGCAGGGGTGTAGTACATTTCCGGTTCGCCATAAGGCCCAAGCGATACCGGAATGCCATCCTCCAGGATAAGGATGTTCCGGCTTCGATCGGGGTCGAGTCCCCGAACACCCAGATTCATCCGCAGACCAGCACCCTCTTCATCTACGACGTGGACTCCGGAGATTGTCCGGAAGACCTCATTTCCATGGAGGGGTGCCATTTGGTGAAGAGCTGCCTTACCGATATACTGTGCAGAGCCTGGTGTGTGCCGGAACAGACCGTCCGAATCTCCGATGACTGTAATGGGTGGCACCATGATTTCGTTTGGAAGCGTGTCCGAATCAATTGCGGACTGCTGGCCGGAAAGAAACAGAGGAAGACACAGCCCCAGGACAAGGACACATCGTGCAAGCATATCTATTTATTTAGACTAAATATAAATAAAGGTTCAAAAGTAGAAATTCTGTTTCGTCCAGTTTACTCTTTAAATCAGTTTTTTCATTGATTTTCATCAACCGTTTCGAAATGAATCATTTCATACCTGAAGGAATCGCCGCAGGGGCAGTAGATTTGCGGGCACAATTTAAATCCATGCGATTTCCATTCTTTCTATTCTTTGCTGGATTACCGGTGCACTCTCGGCACAAACTCAAGCACCCATGCTGGATAAACCCGCTCTTGATCTGTCACTCATGGACCCATCTGTAAATCCTGCGGATGATTTTTTCCGATATGTAAATGGTCGCTGGCTGGATCAGACAGACATCCCGTCAGATCGTGAACGATGGGGGAGTTTCGATGAGTTGCGAAAGAATACGGATGCCAATACACTCAAGGTATTGCAGACAGCCATCGCTTCCAGGCAGTATGGTCCGCAGACGGATCAGGGGAAAGCAGTATTGTTCTTTCAGACAGGCATGGATGTTGGCAACCTGAAGGCACAGGGTGTTCAGCCGATTCAGCCACTGTTGGACCAGGTTGATCAATTGCGTACGATCGATGATCTCATAGCGTTGCTGATCGATTTGAAATGGTCCGGCTCCGGTCCGTTTGTCGACTTTGGGGTAAGCCCTGACCTGAAAAACAGTTCAACCTATTCCATATATGTCGGCACGGGTGATCTGGGATTACCCGAACGGGATTATTACACGCGGTCGGATTCGACATCGGAGGCGTTGAGGCTAAAGTATGTCGATCACGTTGCAACTATGTTGGGATACCTCGGTCAGGACCCTGAACATGCCGCTGCGGCGGCTCGCCGGATACTGGCTTTGGAAACGGAGATGGCCGAAAGCCTGATGACCAAAGAAGATCGCCGCAATCCGTACAATCAGTACCATCCCATGTCGATGGGTGAACTGTCGGCATTGGCCCCTTCCATCAACTGGAATGCGTACTTCAGTCCCTTTGGCGTTGCCGGGCGTGAAACCTATATCGTCAGTCAACCGGCCTATCTCAAGCGGGTCGAAACCCTGCTCCAGGCCAATCAGGTGGAAAGCTGGAAAGATTATCTCCGATGGACTATCCTGAATCAGGCGACTGCGTATCTGGGCGAAGAACTTGAAGAAGCCAATTTTGCATTTTATGGGAAAACGTTGAAGGGTCTCGAGTCCATGCAGCCCCGACAGGAACGAATCCTGAAAATGGTCAATGGGACATTGGGTGAGGCCCTGGGTAAACTGTATGTGGACGCCTATTTCCCACCCCAGGCCAAACAGAAGGCCATTGACATGGTGCAAAACATCCTCGAAGCATTTGATGACCGCATCCGTGCGCTGGAGTGGATGTCCGACACCACAAAAGAAAAGGCATTGAAAAAACTGAGCACGTTCACCGTCAAGATCGGTTACCCCGACAAATGGAAGGACTACAGCCAGTTGCAGGTAATAAGTTACGCTGAAGGCGGATCCTTTTTCCAGAATGTGGTTCAGGCCAATCGGTGGAATCTGGAAGAGGACCTGCGCAAGCTGGACAAGGAAGTGGACCGCAGCGAATGGTTCATGAGCCCGCAGGTCGTCAATGCCTATTACAATCCGCTATACAACGAAATTGTTTTCCCCGCGGCTATCCTTCAACCTCCATTCTACCATTTCCAGGCTGACGAGGCGGTGAATTTCGGGGGCATCGGAGCGGTGATCGGGCATGAGATCAGCCATGGATTTGATGATCAGGGAAGTCAGTTCGACGAAATCGGCAATCTCAATAATTGGTGGACGGATGGCGACCGCGAGCGCTTCGTAGGGCGCAATCGAAAATTGATCGACCAGTTCAATGCTTACGAACCACTTCCCGGTTTGCATGTAAACGGCGAATTCACGCTGGGAGAAAATATCGGCGATCTGGGCGGTGTCAATGTGGCTTATTCCGGATTGCAGAAGTACTATGCCAAGCATGGTCGTCCGGAACCCATCGACGGGTTTACAGGTGAGCAGCGATTTTTCCTGTCCTGGGGAACGATCTGGCGGACCAAGATCCGGGATGAAGCCCTCCGTACGCAAATTGCGACAGACTCCCATTCTCCGGGTCAGTACAGAGCCATCGGCCCTCTGGTCAATATGCAGGAATTCTATGACGCCTTTGAGGTGACAGAAGAGAATGAACTGTACCGTTCCGATGAGACCCGCGTCAAAATCTGGTAAACCAGTTTCAGGACACCATATATTTCACTGCAAGAATTCAGTTCGATGATCGTGACCTCCATTGCTGCCCTGGCGACCAACCGGGTGATCGGCAAGAATAACAAGTTGCCCTGGCACCTGCCTGCCGACCTCAAGTTTTTTAAAAAACTGACCACAGGACACCATGTCATCATGGGCCGAAAAACCTGGCAGGCTCTGCCGAATGGTCCGCTGCCCAATCGGGTCAACATCATTATCAGCCGGTCTGCCATTGACACTCCGGAAGGTGTTCTGGTTTTCAAGAGTCTGGAGACAGCCCTGGAATGGGCATTTCGACAGGGGGAGACAGAGGCATTCATTATCGGCGGAGCACAGATCTACCAGTCCACAATGAACATGGTGGATAAAATGGTCCTGACAGAAGTGGACATGGTAACAGAAGGGGATGCCTTCTTTCCTGAGTGGCGGGATATAGATTGGGAAGAAGACTCCCGGGAGGCCCACCCCGCAGACGATAAAAACCCGCATTCCTTCTCGTTTGTTACGTATTTCCGCAAGAAGAAACGCAAGGACGGTGGACGCGCATGGCGATCATTTGACTATTAAGTGTAAAGGGGATCTGCCAACAGCAGAATTCCAGCAGCCCGGTCAACTGATCCGGCGATGATGGCCTTGCGGGCCAATTCGTGCAAGTGCATATAACCCTCCTCCTGAAGAACCAGTTCGGCAACGGCAGGTTCGAGAGATAACAGATCAAGTGCAGGCTGAGACGGCCATTCGGTCAAGGCAGCGATCTCGGCGATCTCATTTCCTGTAAGTACAGGACTGCGGCGGATACTTTCAGGCAATTGATCGAAACCCATCGCCATTTCATTGACGGGTTGGTGGACAGTGTAGACAGCCGGTCCGCTGGCACGTACATAGTACGCCCGACCCATTCGGCCAACCAGATCCATACGGTGGGGGTCGATGCGATTCTGCTCGTCTATAACGGCTTCATGAATATGCATGCGGATCACATCACAGATGATCAGATGACCGGCACCACCCTGATCCCCAAGGGTGATGATGTCTTTCACTTTACATTCCATTTGCGAGGGTGACTCGGCTACGCGAAAGGGTTTGACCAGATCTGAGGCAACCGGTGTCAAGCCAGACTTGATGAACTCATCAATGCTGGCCGGATATTCCACACTCGCAAGTGCCATTTGGCGCATCATGGAGAAATTGACCGAGTTGATCACCACCTCACCGGTTTCACGGATATTGTGGAGGGTATCTTTTGTTTGATTGTCATTGACCTTCCGATTGGAGGAAAACACCAGAACGGGAGGATTTGAACTGAAGGCATTGAAAAAGGAATAGGGTGCCAGATTGGGCACACCTTGAGCATCCACAGTCGATGCAAATGCAATGGGACGCGGGGCAACTGTGCCCAGGATAAATTGGTGTAGATCCTTTACTGCCAACTGCTTCGGATCGATCATTCTCGTTTTCATCTGGTACTGATTTCAGCGCTAAGGTGAAGGATTTGAAGGAATACCCATATGATAAATGACCAAACCCCGTCATTTTGTTCATCTATGTAGTCATCACCTGGTTTGGTCTGGTTGCATGCTCATGCTGCCAACTGGTGCTTGTGGCAGGGATCATCCGGATATAGCTTTGTCCGTACATTGGAGCATGCAAAACGAGCGTGTACTGATCACCGATCATTGTCATCCTCTTCTGGCCAACGGATTGACAGAACTGGGTTACCAGGTAGATGTCAAACCGGAAATCACGCTGAAAGAAGTGAAGCAGATAATCCCCCTGTATCAGGGTCTGGTGATCAACAGTAAGGTTCAGGTTGATCGAACGATGATCGCACATTCGCCCCTGCTGGCATTCATTGCCCGGTTGGGGTCCGGTCTGGAGATCATTGATCGGGAGGCTGCTGCCGAACATCAGGTTGCTGTCTTCAGTGCACCGGAAGGGAACTGCAATGCAGTTGCCGAACATGCACTGGGTATGCTCCTCTGTCTGGCAAACCACCTTCTGCGGGCAGATCAACAGGTCCGGCATTTCTCATGGCACCGGGAAATGAACCGGGGATGGGAAATCGCCGGCAGAACGGTGGGAATTGTCGGCATGGGTCACACCGGTCGCGCATTCGCCACCAAACTGCAAGGTTTCGGTGTGCGCGTGCTGGGTCACGACAAATACACGCAGACATGGACAACCAGTCTGCCCTGGGTAGCATCTGTGGATGCCGAGACCATCCAGCGGGAAGCCGATATCATCTCCCTTCACCTCCCGCTGAGTGAAGAGACACGACATTATGTGAATGCTGACTACCTTACCGGATGTCGAAGGGGAGTCGTGCTGATCAACACCTCACGTGGACAGTGTATCCATACGACGTCATTGGTCAATGCCCTGGAAACAGGTCTGGTACGGGGAGCCTGTCTGGATGTGTTCGAGATCGAAAAGCCGGATGCCCAGCAAAACGAACCTGAACAAGTGTACCGAAGACTGTACGAAATGGAACAGGTAGTCGTCAGTCCACATATCGCCGGATGGACGACGGAATCCCTGGAACGGATTGCGCTGGTTTTGCTGGAACGAATCAGGGATTGGAAAGAAAAATGATTGTTTGAAGATTGTGTGTATGAAAATTTTAACAGTTGTGTTCTCGTATTGAAATGTGCGGAATACGTATGATCTGTCCTTTGAATACGGCGTTTTTGACCGACTTCAAGATTGTCCGTCAGATGACAAACTTGAAGATTCATTTCGCGGATGACGTTAATTTTTTTAACATTGCACGCTGTCTCTAAACCTAACTTCAAATTTGGGTGAACCATGAGGAGAATCTTTACCTCTATCTGCTTGTTGTTTTCTGTGCTGGGCATGAGTTATGCCCAGATCGGTCAAAGTTCTTTAACCGGACGTGTCCTCGGATGATTCCGGTGAACCGGCCATTTCGGCAAGTGTCGCTTTGTACAAAGGCGGGGCTCGAACAGTGTGTGTTAACCGACTTTGACGGCAACTACAGCTTTTCCAATGTCAATCCGGGCACGTATGATGTTGAGGCCTCTTACGTTGGCCTGAATACTCAGCGAGTGACCGGTGTTGTCGTTTATTCCGGAAAAGCCAACAAGCTCGATTTCGAACTCTCTGCCGGGGTCAACTCGATGAGATCGTGGTCACAGAATATCGCGTACCATTGATCGAACAGGATAATACCACCCGGGGTGGTATCAAGACAGGCGAGGAGATCAGGAACTTGCCAACCAAGAACATCAATGCGCTTGCAGCTACGACTGCCGGTCTTTCGTCTCAGGACGAGGGCAAGGATGTCAACATTCGGGGTAGTCGGGCAAACGCGACCAACTATTATCTGGACGGAATCCGGATACAGGGAACATTGCCACCGGAAACGGAGATCGACCAGTTGCAGGTAATCACGGGTGGATTTTCTGCTGAGATCGGCGACGTGACAGGAGGTGGTGTGTCCATTACCTCCAAAGGAGCCAGCAAGACCTACAGTGGCCAGATCGAATTGGAAACATCTCAGTATCTGGACGCTTTCGGCTATAATATGGTCAATGGGTATGTGTCCGGCCCGATCTGGAAAAAGAGCGATGGAGAACCCATTCTCGGTTTCCGTCTGTCCGGCCGGTATCGGACTCGGGAAGATGATGGACCAACCGCCACTGGAGTCTACGTGATCAAGGATGAAAAGCTCAGGAGCTCGAAGCGAATCCACTGGAACGGATCGGGTCAAACAACGTGCTGGTTCCTACTGCCGAACAGATTGGCAATGAAGATGTCGAACTGTTGAAGACCCGCCCCAATGAACGCGAAAAACAACTGGACATCACTACGAAACTGGATTTCCGGTTCAGTAAGGATATCGATCTGGCTGTTACGGGTACATTGAACCAGATTGAGAACCAGTTTACACCTCGGTTTAATGACCATTCTGACGATGCCAATCGTGGAGGTACGGACTGGACATTGCTGAACACACAATACAATCCGACCAATTACGATAATACATACCGGGTGCTATCCCGGCTCCGCCATCGGCTTGGCCGGAGTGCTGCAGCAGGTGGTGAAGCCAGCTCGTCCGTCATTCAGAATGCATCCTATTACCTGCAGTTTGCTTACGAATTGCGAAACAGCACAAACTACGATCCCCGCCACAAGGAAAATTTCTTTGACTACGGCCATTTGGGTAAGTTCAACTATGACTACTCCCCTTCAGAAGGGATTGTTCAGCTGACAGATACCGCATTTTATGGCCATACCGGTTACTCCAGGAATTTCCGTGGATTTGATGCATCCAACAGTGCTAACCCGGGCTTGTCACTCTATAACGCGCTGGTCCCGTCCGATACCGAGAATGATGGAGACTATCTGGCACGGAACGGCTTCATTCCAACCAACCTCACATCCATTTACGGCTACTTCAACAACGTCCATACGGTATACAACAGGTATGCAAAGTCTGAAGACAGGACTGTAACGTTTACAGGAGGTCTGTCATTTGACGTACTGCCAGGTGGCTCTGCCAAAGGACGCCATACGTTGACGATTGGTGCCATGTATGAGCAGCGGGATAACCGGTTCTATGCAGTCAGTCCAAACCGACTTTGGGTACTGGCAGGATTGCTGGCCAATGAGAATATTGTCGGTCTTGATTACGAAGGTGGCGTGATCGATTCATTTGAATCCTCCGTTGTCCCCGGTTTGATGATCCCGCAGTACGCGCTTCGTTCGTCTGATGTGGAAGGCCAGTTCTGGCGCTCTATTCGCGAACGCATCGGAGTGGCCAGGAGTCAAAACCAGCCAACATCGGAGATGACTACAAAGTCTATGTCGAGCAGGAAGGATCTACGGAGATCAAATCCTTCCGGGTAGGAGACCAGTGGTACTACCCGAATGGTGCACCTGCACCGGATGGTACAGCAATTTATGGTACATCCACATCGACCCCGTATTATGCCGAGCAGAATGGCAACATCCGGGATATTCGTTCTCCGGATTACAATCCTGAAACATCCTTTGAAGACTTCAAACCGGAGTTGTTCTGGGTACCACGTCTGGCTTTCTCCTTCCCTATTTCGGATGAAGCCAACTTCTTCGCCAACTACGATGTACTGGTGAGTCGCCCTACTTCCAACACGATTGTCACACCGCTGAACTACTTCTATTTTGAAGACCAGGGACGTACCCCGGCCAATAATCCGAATCTGCAACCCGAAAGGACGATCGTATATGAAGTGGGCTTCCAGCAAAAGCTGACCAACTCATCCGCACTGCGGTTGTCTGCCTATTATCGTGAACTCCGGGATCTCATCCAGCGGCGGACTGTGTTGTATGTGCCAGCTCCAGTGAGTAATTACGATACGTACGGCAATATTGACTTCGGAACAGTAAAGGCCTTTACGATCGAGTATGACCTTCGCCGAACCAGTAATGTCCAGTTGAATGCCAACTATACCCTGCAGTTTGCTGATGGTACAGGTTCGAACGCCGACTCTCAGAATGGTCTGACCAATCGGGATTTGAACATTCGAACGCTTTTCCCTTTCAGCTATGATGAGCGACACACCTTCAATATCGTGCTGGATTACCGATATGGAAGAGGGAAAAAATACAATGGACCACGCGTAGCAGGTATGGATATTTTTCAGGATGCAGGGATCAATCTGCAGGCAAGTGCCGTATCCGGTCGTCCGTATACCAAGAATCTTGTACCGACTACTTTTGGTGGATCCGGCAACTCTGGAACGATCAATGGCAACCGTCTTCCCTGGCGTTTCAATTTGGATATGCGTGTGGACAAGCGCTTTGATCTGACCAATAAGAATATTGAAAATGCACATCCGTTGTGGCTGAATGCCTATCTGCGTGTGCAGAATGTACTGAACGTGAAGAATGTTCTTGGCGTGTACAGTGCTAGTGGATCAGCTGATGATGATGGCTTCCTTGCTTCCACATTTGGAGAGGGCGCAGTGAAGACACTCGAAGATGTCGGTCGTGATCCGAATTATTATCTGGATGTCTACAGCTGGGCTGTATTGAATCCAGGGTTCTTTAACCTCCCCCGTCGAATTTTCCTCGGTGCCATATTTGAATTTTAATGGTTGAATGCTTTAAAAAACCGCGTAGAATGAAAAATCTGAAACGCTGTGTCTTGGGATTCATGCTGGTCACATTCATGGTGCCTGTATTTGTCAACATCAATCCGAACCAGGGCAAGATTGGAGGAAACTCCCACAAGGCGACTTTACGTGAAGACTGCGCCCAATCCAGATCCTCAACGGATATGGATATCAACAACGTCCGTGCCCGTCTTCTGGGTGGTGGCGATGTATGGTGGGACCTTTCATCCGGTCGTTACATTGTTCCCAAAGTAGATCCTGCTTCAGGGCAGGTCGAGGTAAGTGCCATCTTTGCCGGTTCGGTCTGGTTAGGCGGCTTTGCACCTGGCGACAACCTGAAAGTGGCTGCACAAACCTACCGTCAGAGTGGTAATGATTATTGGCCTGGGCCACTGAATGAAGCGCTTGGGGGGATTACCAATGACTCTGTCTGTCTGGATTGGGACCGTCACTTTGAAGTAACGGGAAGCGAAATTGACGATGCACGTCGATTTTATGTTTTGAACAGAGATCCGGTAACGGGTCGGGTTGATCCAGCTGAACGAGACAAGTTACCTGATAATGTTCTCTATTGGCCCGCATTGGGCAATCCCTGGTTTGAAGAGGGTTATAACTTCTCTTTGCCGGATAACCAGTTTGGTGCGCTTGCCGACTTCTGGGACCAGGGACAAGGACGGTATTTATGATCCATTGGCGGGTGACTATCCACGGATCGGTATTCGGGGTTGTGAGGATGATCCTCGCTATCCGGACCAGATGATCTTCTGGATCTATAACGATGCTGGTGGCCCTCACACGCAGACCAACAGCCCGGAACAATTGCGCATGGAAGTCCAGGTACAGGCATTTGCCTATGCGACCAATGACGAGGTCAACGACATGACCTTCCAGCGTTACCGTCTGATCAACCGGGGAACACAGCCGTTGGACAGTACCTATTTTGCCATGTGGACTGACCCGGATCTGGGTTGTTCTACAGATGACTATATCGGTTGTGATACTTCCGAAAGTCTCATGTATGTCTACAATGAGGACGCTGTCGATGGTTTCCCCAACTGTAACTGCGCTCAGGGAACACCGACCTATTGTGAAAAAGTACCGATTCTGGGCGTAGACTATTTCCGTGGCCCACTGGATTTGAACGTCATCATTGGTTATGACACCATCTACTTTGAAGGTGAGCCGATCCCACAACCCATTTACAAGGAATTGGGGATGTCTTCTTTCACGTACTACAACCGTGGTGGTGGTGGTGATGCCGGCACCTGGCCGGAAGCCATGACGGATCCGGACAACTTCCGCGAATACTACCGCTTTATGTCCGGTTCCTGGAAGGATGGAACCCGCTTTACCAAAGGAGGTGGTGGATATAATGTCCTGAGCAGTGACATCACGCAGTTTGCTTTCCCACAGGCACCGAATGACGGTAACGGCTGGAGTATGTGTACTGCCGATCTTGAATTCGGAGATCGCCGGACGCTACAGGCTTCTGGTCCATTCGAACTGAAGCCCGGTGCGATCAACGAATTGATCATCGGAGTCGTCTTTGTTCCCGATGAAGATTATCCATGTCCAAGCCTGGATCGTCTGCTTTTCGCTGACGGTATTGCACAGGCGTTGTTCGACAACTGCTTCGCGATCACAGATGGCCCGGACGCACCGAATATGGACTGGGTCGAATTGGATGAGGAGATCATTGCTGTACTCAGCAACGAGCCGGACACATTGATCACCAATAATGCGTTTGAAGCGTATCAGGATCTGGATTTGCGTGCACCAACCAACTTGCCGGAATCCGAACGTTTGTACAAGTTTGAAGGGTACAAGATCTATCAACTGGCGAATGCAAACGTTTCCTTGTCTGAATTGGACAATCCAGAAAAGGCACAATTGGCTTATCAGGTTGATGTTCAAAACGGGATTGACAAGATCTACAACTGGGCATCAACCAAGTTTGCCGGGATTGAGAACCCCGTCTGGTTACCGACTTTGGAAGTCAATGGAGAAGATAAGGGAATCCGGCATACGTTCAGGATCACAACAGACCTGTTTGCTAAATCCGATCAAAGCCTGATTAATCACCGCGACTACTATTTCACCGTTGTGGCTTATGCACACAACAATTTCGGTGAATTCGACTTCTCCGTTGAGCCGCCTGTCGGTCAACGTAGCCCGTATTTGGAAGGCCGGAATAATGTACGTGTCTACAAGGTCACACCGCGACCGATCACGGATGTGAACTTTAACAGCGGTTATGGGGATGGTTTTGCCGTAACTCGTCTTGATGGACAGGGTGCCGGCGGCAACTTCCTTGATCTGGAAGACGATATGTATGAACTTCTGTTGAGTGGTTCATTTGATGGACGTCTTCGCTATGAAGGTGGAAAGGCTCCCATCGATGTCAAGGTGTTTAATCCCTTTGCTGTACGCGATGGTCGTTATCGTCTGTTGATGGAGGATCCTGCTGTTGACGCCAAGGGCATTTTGTCCAATGAAGCCACCTGGATCCTGGAGTATATGGATAATGCCGGAAATACAGTGACTTCCAAGCCTGACATCGGGTTGTCCAAGTTCAACGAGCAAGTTTTCCGGGAATATGGAATTTCCATTTCTCTTGGACAAACACCGTTTGCGGGAGCAAAGATCGAATCCAGGAATGGACTGATCGGCGGCGAGCTGGCATATGCCTCCAACAGTGGCCAGAAATGGTATGGCGCATTGATCGACGGGACGTTTATCAATTTCATGCCTACAGATGATCCCGAGCAGGATTTCTTCTTCGATCAGGATCCTGACCAGGCGTTCAGCACTGTAGCTGGAGGAACATGGTATCCCTATGTCCTTTGTGCCTATCAGATTGATCCGGATGAAACTCTTCCATTGATCACTCCAGCCTGGGTGAGCACGTCAAACTCACAGGTCACGCAGAACAAGCGGAACGCACTTGATTCACTGAACAATGTGGATATCGTCTTTACTTCGGATCGTTCCAAATGGAGCCGGTGTATCGTCGTAGAAACTGCGAGTGATGTCTACAAGAACTATACAGGCCAGGGCATTCCTGATCTGCCGATTGAGGGCAATGCCAGCCATATGAAGCTGCGCGAACATGCCAGTCTGGAATTGATGCCGGATGCGAATGGTGACCCCGTCTATGACCCGGCAACAAAAGGCCTGGGTTGGTTCCCGGGTTATGCAGTCGATGTTGAAACCGGTAAACGGCTGAATATCTTTTATGGTGAGAACTCGGTGTTCTATCCTGAGGTGATCAATGATCTTTTCCCTGGTGCCAATGTCACGATTAGTGCAAATGGACGGGATATGATCTGGAATCCGTCAAATGAAGATATCCTCCAGGGTGACATTACAATCCCACTGGTAAATATTTTCGGGGGTCAACATACTGTTTATGTTACACGTGATCCATATGATGATTGTGCGGCGTATCATGAGAAGTTGTTGAAGCCGGGTATTTCCGGATTGCCAATTACGACTTTACGTCAGGTGACATGGACTTCCATTCCAATCCTCGGTCAGGATGCATTCCTGACCTCGTGGGCTGCCGGCTTGATCCCGAATCAGCTGGTAACCAAGTTGCGGGTCGATCGTTCCTTTGCAATAGCTCCGGGAACATTGATCAATCAAACGATCCCTGCTTACGAGTGGACCATAGAAGGAAGGGAAGCGAATCCGGTTCAGCCGGATGGCTATCCGGAGATGCTTGCGGCAATCGACGTCGTTCCGAATCCATATTATGGACTGTCATACTATGAAAAGAACGAATTTGCGACCACGGTGAAGATCACCAACCTGCCCGCAGTGGCAACGGTCACGATCTATACACTGGATGGTAAATTCATCCGTCGATTCAACAGAAATGAAATGGGAATTACCCAGACCGATCGGACAAATGCAGCTGTCGGTACCACTCAGATCATACCCAACCTGGAATGGGACCTGAACAATGACAAAGGTATTCCTGTCGCCAGTGGTATTTATCTGATCCACATTGATGTACCGGGAGTTGGTGAACGTACACTGAAATGGTTCGGTGTTCAACGCCAGTTTGACCCATCAAAACTGTAATTTGAGGACTGGGAGCATGACGGTTTCGTTCAACATGCTCCCAGTCATCTACATACCAATCAAAGCAAAACCAGAAAACGGGTTTCTATGAAGAAGTTATACGCTGCCTTGTTCGGGATCTGCCTGACCAGTTTCCTGTTTGCCGGCAACCCTGATCGTCAGGGTGAAGCCGGAGCTGCGCAGTTGTTGATGGTGCCCTGGGCTCGGATGGCCGGTGTTCATGGGCTTAACACCAGTTTTATAACCGGTGTTGAAGCAATGCGGTTGAATGTAGCCGGATTGTCACGGATCAATCGCACAGAATTGAATATTGCTCACACACGTTATCTCGAAGGTGCTGACATCAGCTTTAATGCGGTTGGACTGGCTCAGAAAGTCGGAAAGAATGGCGCATTTGGACTGAGCCTGATGAGCTTGCGTTTTGGTGACATCAATGTGACTACTGATGCGCAGCCCGCTGGGACTGGTGCTACGTTTTCTCCATCCTATTTTAATATTGGCATGGGGTATTCCCACATGTTTGCCAACAAAGTCTCTGTGGGCCTGCTTGTCAGAGGTGTTTCCGAAGGACTGTCGAACGTCAGTGCATTCGGATTTGCACTGGACGCTGGAGTGCAGTATGTGACTGGTCCAAAGGATAATTTCAAAATGGGGATTTCCCTTCGAAATGTCGGTGGGCCGCTTCGATTCAACGGGGAGGGCTTATCACTTGAAGTGCCCAACCCGAATGAAAACGGAACAACCATCCGGATCCTGCAACGGGTATCCCGGTTCGAATTACCATCCATGCTGAATATTGGCCTCTCCTATGATTTTTATCTGGGCGAACGGAACCGGTTGACAGCATTAGGGAATTTTACGTCCAATTCGTTCTCCCGAGACAATCTTGGTGCCGGACTGGAACTGGGAATACGTGAAATGTTCATTATCCGTGGCGGATACCGGTATGAAATCGGGACAACGTCTACGACAGCTGAAAACAGTCCGTTATACACAGGAGTTGCCGCTGGTGCAAGTCTTGTTCTCCCGATCAATCGGGAAAAATCAAGTCATACCGGCCATTGACTATGGTTATCGGGTGACCAAGATTTACAAGGGTACACATAATATCGGTGTGCGGATAAATTTGTAGGAAGTAAAGAAACCTGTATTTTTGTCGCGAAGAACGTTTCTGTCCAGGCAGAAACGTTCTTTGTGTTATATAACAATTCGCTTTATAGGCAATACGTTTAGGGTAATTCTTGCGGATTCCCGAAACTTCCGTACATTTTATACGGTTTTTACCATTTGAATTCAGTGCTATGTCTCAAATTACCTACCTCACACAAGAGGGTTATGATCGTCTGAAAGGCGAATTGGAAGAAATGAAAACCACGGGAAGAAAGGAAATGGCCATGGCCATTGCTGAAGCCCGGGAAAAGGGAGATCTGTCTGAGAATGCAGAATATGATGCTGCAAAGGATGCTCAGGGTATGCTCGAAATGAAGATCAATGAACTGGAAAAGACCCTCGCCAATGTGCGTATCCTGGATGAAAGTCAGTTGGATACAAGCAAGGTAATTCTATTGGTTTATGTCACAATAGCCAATGAAAAGACGGGCAAAGAAATGACCTATCAGCTGGTTTCGGAATCGGAGGCGGATCTGAAGATGAAAAAGATATCGGCAAGTTCTCCCATTGGCCAGGGTCTTTTAGGCAAAGCTGTGGGTGATACGGCTCTGGTAGAAACTCCTTCCGGACCAGTCTCTTTTGTGATCAAAAATATCTCTGCAAAACCAGATTAACCTCTATGCCTACACTGTTTTCGCGCATTATTTCCGGCGAAATTCCCTGTTATCGGATCGCAGAATCAGAAAATTTTCTTGCTTTTTTAGACATCCGTCCATTAGCAAATGGTCATACCCTGGTGATCCCCAAGCGAAAATCTGATTATATTTTCAGAATGGACGATGATGAATTAGGTGCTCTGATGGTTTTTGCAAAAAAAGTGGCCATCGAATTGGAAAAGGAAGTGACCTGTGCCCGGATTGGTGTAGCGGTGATCGGATTGGAGGTTCCGCATACACATATTCATCTGGTACCGATCAATTCGGTTGGCGATTTGAACTTCAAGAATCCACCGGTTCACCTTTCACCCGAAGAAATGACTGACCTGGCCACACGGGTGAGCAGTCGCATTGCTGCGGGTTAGGGCAGAATCCGTTTCGGGTTCTGTTTGACAAAGGATGTCCAGTTATTTCCTTTACCTCCAGGAAGGACCTTACCGGAGATCTGGTAATAATGGCACACCGCCACACCCAGGGCATCACTGGCATCTTCACTCAGTTCACCTCTCACAGGGATCTGGAGGATATGTTCCAGCATGGCCGCAACCTGTTCTTTACTTGCGCCTCCCTTACCCGTGACAGCCTGTTTGACCTTTCGAGGAGCGTATTCTGTGTAGGGTATGTTTTGCGCCAGTGCAGCCGCAATGGACACCCCCTGTGCTCGTCCCAATTTGAGCATGGACTGGATATTCTTACCAAAAAAAGGCGCTTCTATCGCCAGTTCCCGGGGCTGGTGTATGGTGATCAAAGATGTAGTTCGTTCAAAGATCCGTCGCAATTTTTCATCAGAAGCAGATAGATGAGTCAGTGTGAGTACTCCGGATTCGATGACACGAATTTCCTTCCCTTGTACTTCGAGGATGCCATATCCCAGAAAATTGGTGCCGGGATCTATGCCCAGGATACGTAATGGAGACTTGCTCATCGCCTAAAATTAGTCATACTTTTAACCTTATGACCCGGATTCGCTCGCGAACGTTGATTCGATTGATCCAGCTGATGGTCTTCATTTGCCTGACCATTGGTTTTGTCGTTGTGATCCGGGAACGATCCTCTTCCATCGACTGGTCGATGCAGGGAGTAAAGTGGTTGTGGCCAGCCGGTGTAGTTGCCATCGGGCTCATGCCGATAAACTGGTGCCTCGAGATGATCAAATTCCAGAAGTTGATGAAGGTTCCCGGATTTTGGCCAAATCGTCAATTTCTCCAGAGTGTGTTGGCCGGAATCACTGTTTCCATGTTTCTTCCCAATCGAATGGGTGAATTTGCAGGGCGGGTATTGTTTTTTCCCCCTGAAAAGCGTCTGGAGGCCTGCAGTGCCACCTGGATCGGCAGTCTGTTGCAATCGTTCTGGATTGCCTGCGCCGGTGGGTTCGTCTTGCTCCTTTCAGGTCAGTGGCCGAGGTTATCGCAGATGATTGACACTCACTATGTCACCTGGATTGCAGTACTGGTTGTCGGTATACTGGGGAGTGGATTCTTGCTTTCATATAAGAGGATCAGTGGCCTGTTTAGTCAACTTGTATCCCATTTTAGGAATATTTTAGGAAGTCGAGCTGTAACGACAGCATGGGTCTGGGCGTTATTGAGGTATGTTACCTATTGCATCCAATTTGTCCTGTTACTCCGTTTTGCCGGTGTCGCCAGTCCGGTTTCTGACCTCGTTGGTTTCGCCATTATCTTCTTTTTTTTACAAACCATCCTGCCTTTGCCTCCGGCATTAGGATGGCTTGCACGGATCCAACTGGCGGTTGTCCTGGGTGGTGTGCTGGTGATCCAACCCATGCAAGCCATTCTGGCTTCTCTCCTCTTATGGATCATTAATCTGGTCATTCCAGGTCTTCTGGGTGGCTATTTTCTCCTCAACCAACATCTTTACAAACACCTCTCCGATGTTCGTACAGCATTTTCACCTGACTAATTTCATCTTGCTTGTATCCCTGTTATTCCTCCCAACGCGTCCGAATGGACAGTCAGTTGATCTGTTGGAGGGTCCTGACAGTTCAGGCTTTAACCTGTGTTCTACACAGAACACTGCCTTTCTGGGAGGAGAAGAGGTTGTTTACAAGATATATTACAATTGGAATTTTGTGTGGCTGTCTGCCGGTGAAGTCACCTTCAGGGTGGAAGATCAGGGAAGTACATACAAGTTCACGGCAAGGGGAAGGACGTATTCGACCTATGAATGGTTTTTCAAGGTCAGGGATTATTATGAAGCCACAGTTGACAAACAAACCTTGAAGCCTATTCACACCATCCGGGACGTCAAGGAAGGAGGTTATTCCCTGCATGAGGAGGTGAGTTATTCACCGAATTCAATGAAAGCGACTTCCCGTCGAAAACGTGGAAGGCACGATCTGGAAGTCCGGCATTTTGATCTTTCAGGATGTGTGCACGACATTCTTTCTGCTCTGTATTATACGCGAAACCAGCAGTATTCCAATCTCCGGAAGGGGTTTACCTTCCCGGTGAAGGTGTTTCTGGACAGGGAAGAATATCCGCTGACGGTAGAGTATCAGGGACCTGTTCATCAACTGGAGGTCCGGGGGCAGGGCAATTTCAAGGCTTTGAGTTTTTCGCCCCAAACCATTCCAGGTCATGTTTTTGAAGAAGGTAACCGGATGCAAATCTATGCGACTGACGACCAGAACCACCTCCCCTTGCTGATTGAATCACCTGTTTCTGTTGGGTCGGTCAAAGCGGTATTGAAGAGCTATAAGGGGCTCCGATACCCCTTGTCCTCTCGTATTCACTAGGAATTCCGTCTCGGATGACACGTTTACGCAACCTGTTTCTCGGTCTGGTTCTTCTGATTGTCCTCCTGTTCGGGGGATGGTGGTTGCTGCAACGTTTGGTCAGGAACCATGTCCAGACCGATGCAGATGTCCTTCTGGAGCAGTATCGCGATGTGGCAAAGCTGGTAACCAATGAGGGGGACTTTCTGGAGATCTATGCATACAGGGACTATTGGAGAGTTGATATTGCTCCGCTGCGGAAAAAGGCATTGATCCGGGCGAAGGCAAAGGCGATGGTCGGTTTTGATCTGGAAGCACTTACTATTGAGATCCGTGAAGCCGACCGTCTGATCATTCTCAGTGATCTGCCTGAACCGGAAATCCTGGCGCTCGAGATCCACATGGATTATTACGACCTGGATGCGGGCACCTTCAATGCCTTCGGACCGGGAGATATTAATCGCATGGAATCGGATATCCGGAATGACATTCGGGAAAAAGTACTGGGAAGCGATCTTTTTCGTCAATCCGGAGAACGGGCAAATCTCTTTTTCAAAACGATGAGGACGTTGAGTTCGCGTACGGGTTGGGAATTGAGGTATCGTGATCAGCTTCATTTGAAGGCACTTCCCTGATGCCGGGCACAGCAACTATCTTCATGATATGATGTCGGGCAAGTCGATTGACCAGGACACCCTGGATGACTGGAAGGAACGGGCAGTTTCCTTTCAACTCGTGGATGTTCGTCGTACTGATGAACGCCGTGCCCGTCATATCGGGGGCATTCATATTCCTTTGGACGAGATCGTACAACGAAGGAGCGAAATCCGGCATGGAATTCCGGTGGTGGTGTATTGTCGGAAAGGTATCCGAAGCCAGCTGGCCATTCAGCGGTTGATGCAGATAGATCCGGATCTGGATCTGTATAATCTGACCGGCGGGATCGGTCAATAGACCTGATTTATTGCCCAAATCTGACACTTCGGTTTGTCCAGATCCATTCCTATGCAAGCTGAACAAAGAAAAGCGATATATTTGGTAGTTATCTATTCACCAAATCATTTAACTGAATTGCACTATGCATCCTGCGTATAAGCTCATGTTAATCTCCTGGGTGGCTGTGGCGGCCTGGGTGGCCTTCGTTATCTTTTCCAATCGGAAGGTACACCCAAAGGCTTTGTTTGCCCTGTTCATGGTCGAACTCTGGGAACGATTCAGCTACTATGGCATGCGTGCCATTCTTGTGTTGTACATGACGTCTACCCTGCTGAACGGCGGGTTTGGCTATGAAGACGAGAAGGCATTCGGGATCTATGCAGCGTATGGTGCACTGGTGTATCTGACACCGATCCTGGGGGGCTATTTTGCGGATAAGATGATGGGCTTCCGAAAAGCCATTATCTGGGGCTCCATCCTGATGGCTCTGGGCCAGTTTACCCTCTTTCTGGATGATGAGGTCACCTTCTTTATCGGTCTGGCCCTCCTCGTAGTAGGAAATGGCTTCTTCAAGCCGAATATCTCGTCCATGATCGGGAAGTTTTACAAAACGGGAGATTCCCGACGGGACGGTGCATTTACCATATTTTATATGGGCATCAATATTGGTGCTTTCCTGACACCATTAACCTGCGGAGCGATCGGAGAGATTGAAGGATGGAAGTACGGTTTTCTGACCGCTGGCATAGGCATGGTGGTTGGTTTGCTGATTCTGATGTGGGCCCAGAAAAATGGTTGGCTGCAAACCAATGTCGATGAAGAAGGCAATGAAATGAACAGCTACCGGCCGATCGGCCTGGTACCACAAAATGGGAAAGAAAGCGGATTTGCCGGGATCAACGGGAATATCATGCCCTATGTGGCTACTGCAGTACTGGTCGTCATATCCTGGTTGCTGATTCGAAATGATGATATAGTGGATTATATCCTGGCCATTATCGGTGGCGGTGTCATCATCTACATGATCGTGCTGTCAGGGAAGTATAATCGACAACAGCAGCAACGGATCTGGGTGATCCTTCTTCTTCTGCTCTTTACCACGGTTTTCTGGACATTCTTCGAACTGGCAGGTTCTGCCCTGAACCTGTTCACCGACCGGAACGTCAATAAGAACATCATGGGAGCCGAGTTGACTACTACCTTCTTCCAGGCTGTAAACCCGCTGTTCATCATGATCTTTGCTCCGATCTATTCATGGATGTGGATCAAGTTGGGCCAAATGGATAAGGAGCCTGCAGCGCCATACAAATTTGGAGCAGGCTTGATCCTTCTGGGTCTTGGCTTCCTGGTGCTCACCCTGGGTAAGGGAAGTGCTATTGGTGGCATGGTCCCGGCGATCTTCCTGATCACCCTGTACCTGTTGCATACTCTCGGTGAGTTGACACTGTCGCCTGTGGGTCTTTCCCTGGTGACCAAACTGGCACCGTCACAGATCGTCGGTTTCCTCATGGGTATCTGGTTTTTGTCATCATCTATTGCGCACCAGGCGGGTAAGCATATTGCCAATTTTACCGCCGTTAACGAATTGGAAATTGTCCAAAGTGAAAGTTTCCGCGGATGTTTTTCAGATGATGTGCTGGAAGCCTCAATGCAAAAGGGTGATTTCCTAGGTGACAACTCTTTGGAAGAGGCACTGATCAGCGATGGCTTTGTGGCCGATCTGAATGCCAGCTCTCCGGCACCATATTATGTAGCCAAGATGCAGATCAGAGAGATCAAGGAGAAAGCGGATGGCATGACCAACCAAGCGGCTAAGGAGAAGGAATTGAACAAGTCCTTCGTTACCGTTTTGACCAAGGATGCATCCATGGCACAAGGCATTAACATCATTTCGAAGGATGAAGTGAGCCAGGCAGTTGAAAACAGCTCTACAGGAGAGGTTATTTCCTGTCTGAAAGGTGATTCTCTCAGCTTGAGCCTGGGCGTATTCAAAATGCTCGGATTCTTTGCCATCGGATGTGGATTGCTGCTCTTCGTCCTGGGGCCTATGGTCAGCAGATGGATGCACGGCATCAAATAAACTGATTGAGATGAATTCAAAGGCTCGGACCTGTAATCAGGTTCGAGCCTTTGTTATTTTTGCACCATGCACCCACAATTCCGCGTTTTGCAATTTGTCTGGATGATCCTTGGCCTGAGTCAACTGATCCTGTTGATCCCCGCCCTCTGGGTCCATCGGAAAGGTCTGCCTCTTCAGGATTCCGGTGGTCAGACCCTTTTCCTGGTCTGTATCGTTTTCGTTGTGATCGCCTTTGCAGTGCCTTTTTTCTGGTACCGCAGCAGACGAGCGGAGATATTATCCACATGGGACGTTGAACGGAAAATCACACATTATCGGGCGCCTCTATTTTTTGGGTGGGTTTTATGCGAAGGTGCAAACCTGGTCACACTCATCGCCTTCATGGTTACACGAGATGTGACCTATCTCTGGCTTTTTGCTGCAGGGTTCACCCTGTATTATCTGCAGAAGCCCAACTGGCCATTGTTCCAGAGAGACTACATCCATGCGTGAGTCAATGGCGGGTCAGGCCAATTGAATTGAACTGCAGTTTCTTTTCCGGATCTGGCAAAAACCCGGATCAGGGTCGAACGTCACTTGTCGTGATCCATTGATCCATATTCGGACACCCGTGAAATGCGGAGTCGACCTCGATGAACGTCTGGTTGATATGTGACTCGATCCATTTGTTGAGGTGAGCGTTTTTCTTTTCAGACAGGGCTGCTTCACGGATCCTGGAATAATCTGTCTTGAGGCTGGCTTTATGCGGTTTGGAGCGGGAAAGCAATTTGATGATCTGGTAACTGACTTTTCCGGTCGGATCCTGGCTGGCGATAGGTGCACTGATCTGGTTGACCTGTAGCGTATCGATAACAAAGAACAACCGGTGATCCAGATCGCCGATTTCAAAGAAGGTATTTCCCGTCTTCGGATTGAGCATCCGGCCACCATTATTGTAACTGGTCACATTTTCATCTCCGTGTGCCTTGACTGCTTCCTCAAACGAGAGCAGTGAATCACGAGATATGGCATGGCGAAGAGAATCCAGGACGTGAACAGCCAGATCGAGATCCGCCTTTTCGATCTCCGGTGTGATCAGGATATGACGGGTGTGCAACATATTGCCCCGGCGATCGAGCAATTGGACAAAATGATAACCAAACGGTGTTTCAAAGATTTCAGATAATTCACCTGGTTCCAGATTGTACGCGACGGATTCAAATTCCGGGACGAATGTGCCGCGCTTTTGCCAACCCAGATCACCCCCTACACGTGCAGATCCGATATCATCGGAATATTTGGAAGCGACCTCGGCAAACTCGATCTGATCATCAGTGATCATCTTTCGGATCCTGGACAGTTCGACATAGGCCTCCTGCATTTTGGCCGGATTGACCTTGGGATAATAGATGATCTCTGCCAGTTCAACCTCGGAATTGAAGTAGGGCAGGCTGTCTTTGGGCACCCGGTTGAAGAATGATTTGACCTCTGCCGGTGTGATGGTGATCGAGGACAACACCTTGCTCTGCATCCGGTCGATCAGGATCTGATTCTGGATGGGTTCGCGAAATTCACCCCTGATTTCAGAGACCGTTTTTCCATAATAATCCTCGAATTGCTGATAATCATTATTCATCAGGGCAAGGATCCGATCGACGCGGGCGGAGATCTGAGCCTCCACTTCATCTTCTGTGATCTGTATAGAATCCAGGCGCGCCTGGTGCAGCAAGAGGTTTTGTCCCAGCAGGTTGTCCAGGATCATGCAGCGTGCATCCGGAGGCAGAGAACCGCGCTGAGCTTTCATGTAGGCCAGCTGAGATTCGATATCGGATAGCAGGATGACCTCCGCTCCGACAGTACCGGCGACCTTGTCTATCAGCCGTTTTTCCTGAGTCAGTCCGGAAGTGTATAACAAGGCAACAAAACAAAGCGAGAGGAGTAGTCTGAACATAGGAGTAGTCATGAACATAAAGAAACGAGTTCCGGTTGGTAAGAAGGCCTACCGGGTATACACTTTAACGTTGTTTTTGCGTATTTCCAACTCATACAGCTGGTCTTTAACGCGATTGATCAGATCAATTTCGCGGCGGTGGAGAATGGCTCGTGTCGCCTGGTCACGGATATAGGCAAGGGGAGCAATTTCCAGTGTAGAACGGATATCCCTGATTTTGAGCAGATAAGTGACATCCTGATCCTGAAATCGTATTTCTTTTCCAGGAGTGGCATTGTTTTCACTCATCACGCCTGGTGGGAGCATGTGAACGACATCTTCAAGAGGCATCCATGTGCTGTCGGCAAGCATGGCCCGATCGGCATATCGTTTCGCATACCGGGTCAGTTTTTTCAGATTTTCCGGTTTTGGATCATTCCACCAGGTCAATGCATGGGCTAGATTAGGTCGGTCTTCCTTGATCTGGAGGAAGAGAATATGGGCGATCGGCTTTTCCAGATGATATTGATCCTTGTTGGTCTCATAGAATTCGAGCAGCTGGTTTTCAGAGACTGTGGAATCCAGTTGATTTTCGATCAGCAGTCGCTCATAATTGTTGAGGATCAGAGATTCCCGATAATCATTGACCAACTTGTCAATATTGAGATCCTTCGGGATATTCTGTTCCGCTTTTTGCATCAACAACTGTTCTCTGACCCAACGCTCGACATATGCATTGACAATCAGCGTGCTGTCTGCTGGACGAACACCCTCATACATCATGCTGGCGACATCGCTGAAGTAGAGCTGGCGAGAAAACACCTCGGCCAGCAACTGATCCTGACTTCGGTCTGGTTCATTTCCTGATCCACAGCCCGACCCGAGGATCAGAAAACCTGCGCAGAAGGCAATGCCAAATCGTGCTAACCTGTCGATCACTTGATCAGGGATTCGAAAACCTGCTGATTCACCTTCACCGAATACCGCTCCTTCAATTCCTTGATCCAGTCTTTTTCCAGCTTGTCCTGATAATCTGCGATCACATATCCCCGAGCCTCATCCAGGGTCTTAGGGGCTGGCGGCAGGATTTCCTCGATTTTCATGAAATTCCAGCCTTTGTTGCGTTTGTCCTCTTCATTATAGGATAGTGTGCCGACTGCCCATACCATTTCGTCTACAGCCGGATTCTTGCCGTGTTCATACAGGAATTCCCGTGTGCTCAGGATGACCTCATCTTTCTTGTTGAATTTGTTGAGCACTTTGTCGCTGGGTTGGCCGTCGGCATAATCCCGTACTTCCTCCAGGAGTTTGGTATCACCACTCTTTAATGAATAGTATGTCACACGCGCCCGTTCGCCCCACTGATATTTATCTTTCGCTTCTTCCCGAAAGAAGGCCTCCAACCCGATGGAGTCCTGGCCGGCACGATCCCACACGATTCGTTTGGTTGCTTCAAAAAGAAGGATGCCCTCTTCATACTCCCGCATGAGAGCCTTGAAATCGGGGTATTTGTCCTCAAGCTGAGATTCCTCATACTTGATGCATTCATCCTGGATGAACTCGTCGTAAAGAGACCGAATACTGGATACCAGGTCATTTGTTCGTTTTTGATTGACACGTTTTCCAGCATTTTTCAGGAGGTAATCCTCAAATGCAGAAACCGGAATCTCCTTGGTCTTGCCCAGTTTCAGGATAGTCCTTGATGCCAGCTTCCCGGCTTGCGGGCGCCACAGAAAGGTAAAAAAGGAGTCGTTCTGCATTTGCGTATACCTGATCAGCACATCATTCTGTTCTTCTACTCCGATTTCTGCTTTGATCTTTTCGATCATACTGGTCTTGGCCAATTCAAATCGTTCATCCCGTTTGACCAATGGTTCCAGGCGACGTTTGGCGAGATCTTCTGCGTCAATGCCACGCTTGCTGATCCGCTTGACAATATGATATCCGCTGCTTGTTTCGAATGGCTTGGTATAATCTCCATCTGCAAACAAGCCAAACGCAGCTTCCTCAAAGGCACTTTCATATCGGTTGATCCCGAAGAAGCCGATATTACCCCCTTTCGCCGCAGATAGTTTGTCTTCTGACAATTCTTTGGCCAGGGCATCAAAGTCTCCCCCCTTTTTCAACAGGTAATAGATGCTATCGATTTTTGTCCGCGCATCTGCCGAATTGTCGCCCTTGATTTTTCTGACCAGGATATGAGCCACTTCCAGTTCGCCCCGAGCGGGTCGACGATCGGTTACCCGGACCAGGTGATACCCCAGTTTGGTGCGGAAAATCTGACTGACCTTGCCAACTGGTGTCGAATAGGCTGCTGATTCAAGAGCATAAAAACCGGATGGAAAAAGAGCTGTGAAATAACCCAGATCGCCTCCACTGTTGACTGTGGATTCATCTTCACTGAATAATTTGCACACTTCCGGGAATGATTTTCCGGAGGAGAGTGTCTGTTGAGCCGCAAGGATTTTTTTCCGGGCTATGACCGTGTCTTCCGGGCTGGCATTGGCATCGAGTTTGACCAGGATATGACTGATTCTGACATCCTCCTGGATACGGTCATACGCCTCCTGGATCAACTGGTTGGTGACTTCCTTGTCAATCAGGTAATTGCTGGCGAGTTGCTTGCGGTAGCCAGCCAGTTCATTTTGAGCGATGGGATGGTGTCCAGCTGCATTTCACGAGCGCGACGAACCTTCATTTTGAACTTCTTGTACAGATCAAGATATTCAGCGAGAGTCGGACGGGCAAAATCGGCTTTCAACCCATTTGTTTTGGTGTAGATATACACGAACTCGCTGACCGGGATCTGATCATTTTCCACACTGAAGAGGATGGGATCATCTGAGGTCTGGCCATGAAGAAGGGCCAGTTGACTGAGGAAAAGGAGCCCGAAAAAGGCAATCCGAAGGTGTTTCATGACAACTACAGTTTTGTTCAAAAAGTCAAGCGGCAAAAATACGAAATGTGGCTTGCCAGCGGGGTTATTTCGGTGGGGTTAACTACCCATTTACGCTGTTTGTTGTGCAAATCGGCTTATTCATGATAATAGATGCGATTTACACGGGAAGAAATATTGGTCAGCACCTCATAGGGGATCGTTTGCAAGCTGTTGGCCAGGTTCGAAATGGGGTAGGATTCATCAAACAGGACGGCTTCATCGCCGACAGCTGCCTGTGGAATGGCACTCACATCTACCATACACATATCCATGCAGATCGCACCAACGGTCGGCGCTGGATGTCCGTGTATGCGAACGTGAAAGCGGCCCTCACCAGCCAGTCGAAGCAATCCATCGGCATAGCCTATGCCCAGCGTCGCAATTTGGCGCGGTGCTAATGCAATGCCTTTTCGTCCGTATCCGACCGAATCTCCGGCGGGCACCTCGTGGATCCTGGAAATATGGGTTTTCAGGGAAAGGGCAGGTTGCAGGTCGAGCATACCGCGTTCTGAAGATGATGCCAATCCATAAATGCCGATCCCCAGGCGGACCATATCAAACTGGTATTCCGGGAAGCGGGAAATACCTGCAGAATTGAGAATATGCAACATCGGGCGATACCCCAGTGCTTGAATCAGTTGATCTGCTGAAGCGTTGCATCGTCTGACCTGCTGATGTGTGAATGAATCATACCGCGGATCCTCACTGGCAGACAGGTGTGAAAACAGGAGGCGACATATACCGGCCCTGATCGGACAGCAAGGAAATCAGTTCAGGCAAATCCGTTTCTTCAAATCCGAGACGATGCATTCCGGATTCGATCTTGAGATGAATGGGGATGACCGGGTCAGCCGGTGAAAGAAAATGCAGAAATTCCCTGAGTTGAGTCAGGGAATGGATCTCGGGTTCCAGGTTGTGCTGGACAATATTAGCAAAGCTGGATTCATCCGGGTTCATCACCATCACGGGCAACTGGAGGCCTGCCTGACGTAGTTCAACACCTTCGTCCGCATAGGCAACACCCAGGTAATGCACGCGCTGAAAATCCAGCAAACGGGCGATATCGGCACTGCCACCGCCATAGGCGGACGCCTTGACCATCACCATGATTTTGGTCTCCTGCCGGAGCCCTTGGGCATAGGTCTTCACATTATTGGACAGCGCGGTGAGATTGACCTCCAGACGGGTGCGGTGCACAAATCGGGTCAATTTCCGACTCACCTCCTCCAGAGTAAATCGCCGGGCTCCCTTGATCAATATCGCTGTTTCTCGAATTGAACGGAAGTCGGTGGATTCGATAAATGTGCGGACATCAGGATAGGACGACGCAGATGAAGGGGATCCCAATTCCCGGATCAATGCCTCACCCTGTGTACCAATACAGGAAAGTTGGTCCCAGTGCATGTCCTGAAGCAAGGCAGCTATTCGCCGGACAAGATCCTCCGATCTCAGCCCCGTATCATCCAGATCGGAGAGGATGATCCATGTAGAACGGTTTCCCTTACGTTGCTGCAGGAAGGAAAGTGCAATCCGTACCCCTTCCAGATCAGCATTGTAATAATCATTGATGATCAGGTTGCCATACCATCCTTCCCGGGATTCCAGACGCATGGACAACCCGGATAGCTTGCGCATCCGATCACAAACCCGGTCCAGGGGAATTCCCAGTTCAAGGGCGGCCAGCAGGCAGGTCATCGCATTGGCCAGACTCGCTTCATCCTGTTGGGTCAGGATGACGGTGCCGGTTTGGTCGCCATATTGAAAACGGATGTTGAGATGATCCTCGGTTTTGGTCAAGTCTGTGACCTGCAATGTCGCTTCCCCCGATAGAGACCAGGTTACGAGTTTAGTTTCCAGTGTCTCAAACGGGCCTGGATACGAATGCACAAGACTGGCCGGTGCAATCACAATCCGGCTTGACCGGAACAGTTTCAGCTTTTCGACCAACTTGGTTTCCCGATCTGGAAACCCTTCATCATGGGCACTGCCCAGACTGGTCAGGATGCCAAAGTCCGGATGGATCATGGACTCCAGACGGTCCATTTCTCCCTTACGGGAAATACCTGCTTCAATCAGAGCCAGCCGATGTTCAGGGCCAATCATGGACAGGGAGAGGGGCACTCCAACCTGGCTGTTGAAACTGCGCGGACTCCGGATAATCGCTTCATCTTCTTTGAGAATACTATAGAGCCATTCTTTAACAATGGTTTTTCCATTGCTACCGGTAATGCCGATAACCGGGTGAGGAAACTGATTTCGATGCCCCCCTGGCAGGTCTTGCAATGCCTTCAGTGTGTCATCGACCAGGAGATAGAATGTGTCAGCCCGTACCTGGTCGGGCAGTTGATCTACAACAAAATACCGAACCCCTTTTCCAGGCTTCATCCACATACTGGTGGCCGTCATGGCGAAGACCCCGAAGACAGAAGAACAAGGTTGTTGCCGGTTGGAAAAGTGTTCGACTGTCTGTCGAAATCCGGCTGAAGATCCGTTTTTCAGGCGTAGAAGGCAGCCATTGCCCTTCCTTGATATGACCGCTGTCCAGCAATCGTTCCATCACAGGTCCAGACCAATATCCCGGCGAAGTGCCATCTGATCAAAATGAATCGTGTCGGCCAGGGTATAAGCCCGATGTCGGGCTTCTGGGATATCCTTGCCAAAGGCCGTACAGGCGAGAACACGACCGCCACTGGTCACCAGTTGGTTTTCAATCAGCTGTGTCCCGGCGTGAAACAGCATGGCATCCGGATGCGGTTCGCCGGACGGTTTCCGGATGGGAATGCCTTTCTTGTATGTGCCGGGATATCCCCGGAGACCAGCATCACCGTCACTGCGGTTCTGGGATCAGACTGGATATCCACCTGGTCCAGGTTTGATTCTTCATGGCCATCATAAGCTCAAGAAAGTCCGTTTTCAGACGCGGCATGACCACCTCGGTTTCCGGGTCGCCCATCCGGCAGTTGTATTCGATGACAAAGGGTTCTCCATTGACCCGAATCAATCCCAGAAAAAGAAACCCCTGGTAATCGATCTGTCTTGCGGCCAACCCCCGGACGGTGGGTTCAACGATGCGGGTACGGACTTTTTCCATCAGATGATCATCTACAAACGGGACAGGGGAAACTGCACCCATGCCTCCTGTATTCGGTCCGGAATCACCTTCGCCAATCCGTTTGTAATCCTTGGCTACAGGCAGGATACAGGCCTGTTTTCCATCGGTCAGTGCAAAGACGGAGAATTCAATACCATCGAGGAATTCTTCCAGGACAATGGTATGTCCGGCATCTCCGAATTCGCCCGAGAACATCCTGTGAATCGCGCGGGCGGCTTCCTCTTTTGTGGATAGGATAAGTACCCCTTTTCCTGCAGCCAGGCCATCTGCCTTGATGACAAAAGGGGGAGAAAAGGAATCGAGAAACCGGATGGCTTCTTCTTCCTGGTCCCTGCTGAACTCGCCATATCGGGCAGTCGGGATATTCCATTCAGCCATGAATGCTTTGGCAAAAGCCTTGCTGCCTTCCAGTCGGGCACCTTCGGCTGATGGCCCGCAAATAATGAGATCTTGAAGATCAGGATCCATCCGCAGATGATCTGTGATACCGAGAACCAGCGGCTCTTCGGGTCCGACAACAACCAGATCGATTGCAGCTGATCTGCAAAAGGTGGAAATGGCAGGAAAATCATGAAGGTTCAGATCAAGATTCTGACCACATGTCGAAGTACCGGGGTTACCTGGTGCGATGTAGAGTTGCTCGCATGATGGGCTGGAAGCGATCTTCCAGGCTAGTGCATGTTCCCGGCCGCCACCACCCAGTAGGAGGACCTTCATATCTTTTTGCCAAAGGTAGGGAATGCACCGCTTACCACCGGTCAGAGGTTCACCCGAATACCCGTTGACAGGCTGAGTGTATTGATTCGGTCCTGGTTGGGGCCCAGTGATTTCCGGAATGGATTGTGCTGGTACACAGGTTCAAAAAACAGGCTTGCCCGTTCGTTCAGATGCCGTTCGATCCCGACACCCAGATCCACGGTGAAATAGGAATTCTCTGCGAATGAACCTCCTTCAAAAAAGCCATCAGCATACCGTTTCTGGCTGGTCTTGGAGGGGACGAGCGGCTCTGGAATTTCACCACCCTGTGGATCAACTCCGGGGGTGTAGGATTCTTTCCGATCATAGTTAGCCTGAAAGGCCATATGGCCTGTACCACCGATCAACCCGTATGTATGCCACCGATTGCGTCGGGAGATGGTTCGTTGACCTTGTACGGATAGACTTAACAGATTCAACTCGATATCCCGAAGTGTCGCACTGAAATAGCCCCGTTCGAAGTCACCGTCAAATACTTCTGTATACGGCTTGGGGAGGTAATACTTTCGGTGGTAGGCGAGAGATGTCCGCAATGCCCACCGGGGCCATTCCCACGCATAGCCGATCGAACCGCCGTATCCGGACACGAGTTGATCATATCCCCGTTTGACCAGGAGCTGGTCATAGGGCGTCATGATATAGTTGATATCTCCATTAATCGCCATGCTTACCCGATGGCGAACCACATTCTCCTGTTGGACAGTCAGGCCAGGAAGCACCTGAAGTTCATTCGGAAGACTGGCAATGGCGGTATTCGGGAGCAAGTCCAATGGTCCAGAAAGATCCGTTGTGAGGTCATCATCATATTCCAGTGGAGATGGTGATGAAGAACGGGAAGCTTGAGCAGTCTGAACGATCAGATCAACAGCCGGTATCAACAACTGGGGTGATCTGCTGGAATAGAGGACATGGGTAGAGGTCAATGGATCCGCACCAGTTGTCTGGATGCTGGAAGTCACTTTCGTTGTCCCGGCAGGAGGTATCCGGATATCAGTTGTCGGGAGTTGATCCAACTCCGGCGTATTGCCATCGTGAGAATGACGTTCAATTTGACTGGCAAGAGGTAATGTGGACGAATCGGTTGGGTTGAAGACGGGCTGCAATTGCCAGAGGGTCATGAAAATCAAGACAAACAGGGCGGCTTCCAGCAACTTGATCCGAATCATCTCGGATCTGATCCGGGCCTGGGCTTCCAGTTTTTCACGTAATTGATGCCAATGTCCGTTGGAGGTGTAGGAGGCCTCATAGGGATCCAGCTTGTGTTTGACAGCCTGATCGAATTGATCTTCTTCCCGGGTTTGCTGATCCTCCTGCGTCATCCGATTGGCAAACATATCCCATGCAGCATCCGGGCGGGACGCTTCAAACTGGTCGAGCTCACCTTTGATCCAGCGGTCGAATTGTCTCATGATTGCCATTTGTTTTTCAGCGCCTCCTGAAGTTTCAACCGGGCTTTTACGAGATTCGATCGGGATGTGCTCTCCGTGATGTCCAGCATGGCTGCAATCTCCTTATGCGCGTACCCTTCCAGAACATAGAGGTTGAAAACCATCCGATAGGCGGGTGACAGATCGCGCACCATGACGAGAATTTCCTCTGCGGAAATCATATCCAGGGCCGATGTGTCGCCATTGGACTGAGGTTGGATCTGATCCAGATCATCTGTCCGACGCCGGTGGTTTTTCCGGTAATGATCGATACAGGTATTGACAATGACAGTCCGAATCCAGGCTTGCAGGGACGTCCCCGGTTTGTATTTGCCGATATACCGAAATACCTTGATAAAGCCCTCATGGAGCATATCCAGTGCATCTTCTTCCTGGCTTGCATAGCGCAAACAGATTCCCATCATTTTACCGTAATATTCTTCATACACCCGCTGTTGGGCCCAACGTTCCTGTCGGACACATGCAGCGATCAGATCGCCTCGTCTGCGGTCAGATGGAAGGATATATCCATACAGCAGACAAGGTACTCTGTTTAACGGAATGAGACCACTTGTTGCTGCCTCTAGATCCCTGATTTTGGCAATATTCTGTCAATCCGGGTCATTTTTCACGATACACGGCACCAGGTTCATGAATTACATGGATCTTGTAAAAAGCTCTACTTTTGCAACCTATGCAACAATTCCTTGTCTTTACTGCGATGATCCTGTTCTTCGCTGGCTGCCAATCTTCTGACTCTTCGGACACAGCTCCGCAGAATCTTACCGGATATCCGGAGATCGATCAGATCTCTGAAGCTATTCTTCAAAACCCGAACGATCACACTCTCTATCGTCAGCGGGCACAGGCGTTTGCAGATCGGGAGGCCTACGATCAGGCGATCCTGGATCTGAACAGGGCAATCGCACTGGACAGTCTGGATATCGACAGCTATCATCTACTGGCTGATGTCTATCTGGATTATTACAATTCCCGGATGGCGATGAACACGCTGTACAAGGCGGTTGACCTGTATCCTTCCCGAGTGCCAACGCTATTGAAACTGGTCGAATTCCAGTTCATCCTGAAATTCTATGATCAGGCCAAAGAGACTATTCTACGCGTGATGACACTGGATCCCCAGAATGCAGACGGCCTTTTCTGGGCAGGTATGATCCACCGGGAAGAAGGCAATATAACCCAGGCGATCAAGCGGTTTCAGGAAGCGACAGAGCAGGATCCGGATCTGATCGACGCGTGGATCGAATGTGGGAAACTGTTGAGTCAGGAAAAGAAGCCGATCGCTCAACGGTACTTTGAGACCGCAGTACGACTGGACTCACTCAGTGAACATGCCCGCCATGCGCTTGCAGAATACTTCCAGGATCAGGGACGATATCAGGATGCATTACGCGTATATCGAGACATTGTGGTCCTCAATCCGCAATATGCGGATGCGATTTACAACTCCGGGTTGATCTATATTGAACTGGATAGCCTCGACAAAGCCAGAAGCCAGTTTGATCTGGCATTGCAGGTCGATCCGACCCGGACACTGGCATATTTTGCACGCGGTAATGTACGTGAGCAGTTGGGCGATCATGCCGGAGCAATGCAGGATTATGAGCAAGCTCTGCTGCTCGATCCATCCATGGCCCGTGCCAAACAGGCGATCACCGCATTGCAAACAAAACCGAATTAACACCCATGAAGCAAGGGCATCATCAGTATAAGTATGATCATCTGGTTCTGTTCTGGCATCTTCAGTCAGGAAGGTCAGGAGAAGGCGCTCCAGACGCGAGAGCCAATTACATCATGGATACGGCCCGGCCGGTAGCGGAGATCAAAACGACCTATCCCTACGATATCGAATTGAAGCAGGCGGACGGGACGCTGGTCAGGTCTGATCAGGTCTTCCCAATGAACGGCAAGCCGACCATACTACTCTTCTGGTTGACCACCTGCTATCCCTGTCGGATGGAGCTGGAAACCTTGAAGGAGAATGTCCCGATATGGTCAAAAGAAACTGATTTCAATCTGATCGCGATCTCGACTGATTTTGAAAAGAACTTTGGATCCTTTACGCAGCGCGTGAAGGATGGGCAATGGCCCTGGTCAGCCTACAACGACCTGCATCGGGAATTCAGCCGCTTTTTACCGGGTGGACTGAATGGACTGCCCCAGACATTTGTTCTGAATGGCAGCGGAGAAATCGTCTATCACAAGCGCAAGTTTCGACCTGGCGATGAAGTGGCATTGTATGAAGCAATCAAATCAGCAGGCGTAGACCAAAAGTGACCGGATTGATCAGACAGCCGTACTTTTTGAGTAGGCAGGAATCCTGACGCGGGACAAAAAAAGCCGGAACAGACTGTCTGTTCCGGCTTTTTTTGGTTTTTCGTGTTGTGATCAGAAGAAGTTCGACCGGTTGTCTTCCAGTTTGGCCTCTTTGCGGAGGGCTTCCACAAACCGGAAAGACAGCGAACTGGACTTCTGCATTTTCAATGACTGGCGCATCATCGCCACATTGGCCGGAGGCACTTCTGACGGCCGATTCAATACCCGTGCCACATAGACCCCGTTGTTGCCGACAATAGGCGCAGAAGTTGATCCGGTCTGGAGCGTGACAACGGTTCCGATCAACTTGGGTTCGTTGCCAATGCCGGTCAGGAAGGAGTTGGCAAAACTCATCGTTTTTGCCGTATCCACGGTCGTGGAGAAGGTCGAGGCGATGGCGTTCAGGTCGGTTTGACTGCCGATCTGTTCGGCGATCTTCTTTCCTTTGGCCTGATTGCGCACGAGAGTTTCCAGTTCAGCACGAGCTGTTTTCACAGTGGCATCTCCTTTCGGGCGAATATTGGACAGTCCGGCGACCAGGTATCGGTTGGTATAACCACCCTGCTCATCTTCAAAGGCATATACCTCCGGTGAGATTGCACCTACTTCCTTTTGTTTGAAGGACCACCGGATAATGTCCCGAATCGAGGAACCCTGTCCGAGGACACCCAATGCAAAGTCATTGGCGCGGAAGGCAGCACTAGTCTGAATGGCCAATTCGCTGTCCTGGGTGGCAGCCTGTTCGAGGCTGGCCAGATCTCGATAGTTGCTGACCGCTTCCGGGGCCTTTTGATATGCCCGCTTCTGGGTCGTTTCTGAAGGAATGATGGCTTCATTGAGAATGCCCATCTTCAGACCAACCTTGTTTTCAATGAACTTGCGATCAGTAACCTGAACCAGGTGGACACCGAACTGCGTCGTCACGGTGTAGTATTTGCCCGGAGTGGCGTTGTAAAAGATCAGGTCATTGAATGGTTTGACCATTTGTCCCTGTCCTGTAAAGCCGAGGTCACCACCGGTAGCCCGAGTTGCATCCTGGCCATATTGCAGCGCAAGGGTATCAAAGGAAACAGAGCCTGATTCAACCAGCCCCTTGAGACTGTCGATCGTTGTCTGTGCCTGTTCGATGGCGCCAGCATCCTTTGCCTGAATGAGAATATGTCTGGATTTGACAGAATCGGGTACGATCATCCTGTCCAGGATTTTCACAACCAGATACTGACCATTTTCTACAAATGGTCCGTAAACGGATCCTGCAGGCATGGAGAACAGAGTGTCTGCTTCAGGTGTGGTGAAGAAATCATCCTGATAATATGCTCCATCCATGAACCCGTAGTTGTTCTCGATAAAGAGAGTATCATTGGTTGATTCCCGGAAGGGGGTCACCAGATCTGCAAGGCCCTTATAGATTCCAGCGGAGTCTTCGCTGGTTGGTTTGACGTCAAAGCTGACAAAGCTGATTGTACGGGACTCCTCGTCCTGATAAAACATCGCTTTATTCTGCTTGAGGTAGGCTGCCGGTCCTCCTCGGATACGGCGACATCGCTATCGGCAACAGCATCAAAGGGAATGCGAACATAGGCTACTTCACTTTGCATTGCGCGATCCTTGTTCATCATCTCGGCCTGCCAGGTCGGCAGATACATGCCTTTGGCCACCATGGCAACCAGTTTGGCCTGCAGACGATCCTTGACGATCTCCTTTTCCTGCTCAGCCCAGAAGACCCGCAGGTCGGGTGGCAGCTGGTCAGCATCGATTGCCTGCCGAAGACTGTTCAGCTGCTGGCGATCAACCTGGCGGGTGTTGGGATCCATAAAGTTTCGCTGGATAATCGGGCTGAGGTTGGTGCCGAATTCCAGATCGACCAATTCCTCCTTGCCTACGCCGAGGCCGAGGTCTTCTGCAATGTCATCGATGAGGATCTTTTCAACGAAGTAGTTCCACAACTGCTGTTTGCGCTGAAAGACATCTGCTCCACTGTTGCCAAACAGCCGGGTTTCCGTATCACTGAATACTTGCCAGTCGATCCGTTGGCCATTGACTTTGCCTAAAGTGAACTGATTGGCAGAAGCCGGGCCACCTGATGTCATCATGTCCATCAAGATAAATCCGGCCATAGCCAGGCCGATTGAAATCAGAAGAATGATCGGATTCTTCCGAATGGTGTTCATCAATCCCATAGATCAACGAGTATTTAAATATTGCAAAAAAATTAATGTATGTACTTTTTCATGAAATGACCAATTGCAATCATTTGAATACCAACATCTTAAATAGATAGAATGTTATGTATTTAAAATTTTACAATAAATAAGGGCATCTTTTTGAAAAAAGCCATGCAAAGGTAATGGGTTTGGACCATATAATCCAACTCCAGATATCCCTCATACCTACGAATATCGAGCCGGAAAGTTTCAGCCAGTCCAGCTATTTTTCAGTAACATGCCTTGCCGCAGCTTCGAGGGCTTCATAAAACGAGATGCCATATTTGCGGATCAGTGCATCGCGAGAGAAGACATACAGCGGAGTCCCGGTTCGTTCTCCCCGGTTGCAGGCCGCAGAACAGATATCCCAGCGTTCGTAATTCAACGCTTCGAAGCCGTCCTCCGGTTTGCCGAGTACCCGGATTGGATACAGATGACAGGAAACCGGTTTGCGATACTCGGTCACACCGGCTTCCCAGGCTTTTTCGATACCGCAATGCGCAACCCCTTGGCTGTCCTTGGTGAGATAGGCACAGGGTCCACCATCGATCAACGGGGTACCGGCTTTACCCAGTCAGGATAATAAACGGATGTTCCCTGGTCTTCCAGGACGGCCAAACCTGCAGGACTCAGAAAGGGGCGGATTACTGGAAGAATGGTGTTGAGTGTATCTACTTCCTCCGGTTCGAGTGGTGCACCATAATCGCCTTCCCAGCAACAGGCTCCGTGGCAGGCACTCAGGTCGCAGGCAAATTGACTGGTCAGAATATCATCACTGACCAGGATATGGTCGATCAAATGCACAATCGCAGCAAGTTTGATTGATGGGTAGGTCCTACCACTGAAATGAATAGAATCAGTGGCAAAGATGATGGTTAAATTCTATTTTTGCCGACCATCCATCAACCGAATGTTGTTTGGCGGGGTTTGTACACTATTCACACTGTTTTATACATAGCCATGGATCAGCTCAAGGAAAAATTTATTGCGAAAGCAACTGCGTTGGGGCAAGAAGTGAGAGAAATCTTGCAATCCCACTCCGAGATGCAGGTGGATACGGTCGATATCGGACAGATTTTCGGCGGAATGCGCGGAATCAAAGCAATGGTTTGGGAGCCTTCGGCACTGGATCCTCAGGAAGGAATCCGGTTTCGCGGGTATTCCATACCTGAATTGAGTGAGTTGCTTCCTACAGCAGAAGGTGATGATGAGCCTCTGCCGGAAGGATTGTTCTGGCTGATGCTGGTCGGTGAAATTCCGACAGCAGAAGAGGTGAGATGGTTGACGCATCAATGGCCACGTCGAAGCAATGTGCCGCGCTTTGTCTTTCGGACGATCGATGCCCTGCCGATAGAATCGCATCCCATGACCCAGCTTTCAACAGCGGTGATGGCCATGCAGCAAACCAGCGTCTTTGCACGCAGGTATGCAGAGGGCATGAACAGGAACGAATACTGGGATGCCACCTATGAAGATACGATGAACCTGATTGCCCGGCTGCCAAGGGTGGCCGCCTATATCTATCGTCGCACGTATTTTGACGGGAATCATATTCCACCGGATATCTCCCTCGACTGGGCAGGCAACTTTGCTCATATGCTGGGCATCAACAAACCGGATTTCAGAAGCCTGATGCGGTTGTACCTGACGATCCATGCAGACCATGAAGGGGGGAATGCATCCGCTCATACCACCCACCTGATCGGCTCAACACTGAGTGACGCCTATCTGTCTCTTGCCGGTGGTCTCAATGCCCTGGCTGGTCCATTGCACGGTCTGGCCAACCAGGAAGTGATCAAGTGGATATTTAAAATGAATGATGCCCTGGGTACGAATTCACCATCTGAGAAACAGATCGAAGATTATGTCAAGTCGACGCTGTCCGCAGGAAAGGTGATTCCCGGATATGGTCATGCCGTTCTGCGAAAGCCGGATCCTCGATTCATCGCTCAGAAAGAATTTGCAGAAAAGTATACCCCCAATTCGGAGATCGTAGAGACGATCTGGAAGGTGTTCAAGGTCGTTCCACCTATCCTGGAATCACTGGGAAAGGTGAAGAATCCCTGGCCCAATGTCGATGCACATTCAGGAGCACTGCTGGTACATTACGGGATGGACCAGTACAGCTTCTATACTGTCCTTTTTGGCGTGAGCAGGGCACTTGGTGTTCTCTCCGCACTGTGCTGGAGCCGCGTTCTTCAGCTCCCGCTGGAACGACCGAAATCGGTCACCATTGAATGGATTCAGGAATATGTAGAATCACATAAAAGCTGAACTCCAGGAAAAAATCTTGAGTGCTGATGGGCAACCATCAGCCTTTCGATTATTTTTGGCCTTTCATCATTCAACCATCAGGAGCAAATGCAGTATCCGGAGAATCTGAAATACACCAAGGAACACGAGTGGATCCTGATCGAGGGAAACACGGGAACTATTGGTATCACTGAATTCGCACAATCAGAATTGGGCGAGATCGTGTACGTCGAAGTAGATACGGTCGGTGAGACCCTCGGTCGAGATGATGTGTTCGGTACCGTCGAAGCAGTCAAAACCACGTCTGATCTGTTCATGCCGGTGAGTGGTAAAATTATCGCCTTCAATGAGGAGATCGATGAGAAGGAAGGGGATAACCCGGGCATGATCAACGAGGACCCATACGGTAAGGGATGGGTGATCAAGGTCGAACTGACAGATCCTTCCGAACTCAATGACCTGATGGATGCCGATGCCTATCAGGCCATGGTCGGATAATTTTTTCTGGTTCCAACCACCACGTTGATCCCTTTTGGCATCTTTTATCAGACAGCCATTGTTTTGGGTCCTCCTTTGGGGATTGGTCATTACCTTCCTTTCCCTACTTCCTGGCAAAACGTTGCCGACGTTGGCACTCTGGGACTGGGTTGGTGCGGATAAACTGGGGCATGCTGGTGTCTACGCGATCTGGTTTCTGCTCTGGAGCAGATGGGTGGTTTTGACAGAACAGGCCCATTCAGGCTTCTGGCTGAGAGTCGGTTTTCTGGGAATGGGTGCCTATGGATTCATCCTTGAGGTACTGCAGACAACAATTCATCCCGATCGCTATTTTGAGGTACCGGATATTGTTGCTAATATTATCGGTGCTTTAGCGAGCTATGGCATTTTTATCGTTATGAAAAAAACCTTTTGACTATGGATCTGGCCTTTTCAGGAACCACCGTCATCCTGCTTCTGGCAGTTTTACTGGCCATTGTAGTTGGACTCATCTTCTACTTTCGGAGGAAGCTGAACAGCTATGATACCGGGGAATTGAGGGATATGCACGCACAGCGTCAGAAATCTGACCTGTTGGCAACCCGTACCAAATACCCCGAAGTAGATGCATTTCGCCACAGCGGGACATTTTTAAAATTCAGTTTGCTGACGTCCCTGTTGGTTGTCCTGCTGGCATTCAACTGGACTACTTTTGAAGAACAGGTCTTTATCCCTGAAGGCGCTTTGGATATGGCTGAAGACATAGAAATCGAACCGCCACGTACCGCAGAACCACCACCACCTCCACCACCACCACCACCGCCCGTGATCCAAGAGGTACCGGAGGAATTGATCGAAGATGAGGATCAGCCTGATTTTGTCGACCAGAGTCTGGACAAGGAAGAAAAGGTTGTAGCACCACCTCCTTCCGCTCCACCACCACCACCACCACCACCACCACCACCGAAGGAAGAAGAGATCTTCGTCATCGCGGAAGACATGCCCCGATTCCCGGGTTGTGAAAACGAAAGCAGTAAAAAGGAAAAGGAGGCTTGTGCCCAGAAAAAGATGCTGGAGTTTATCTACGCCAACATCAAGTACCCCCCTATAGCTCGTGAAAACGGAGTAGAGGGAACCGCAGTGGTGACCTTCGTCGTCGAAAAGGATGGGACGGTCAAAGCAGCCAAAATCGTTAGGGAGATCGGCGCAGGCTGCGGTGAAGAAGCCCTCCGAGTCGTTGAACTGATGAACAACAAGGGGATCAAGTGGATTCCAGGCAAACAGCGTGGAAAACCTGTTCGAGTGCAATTTAACCTGCCAGTGAAGTTCAAGCTGCAGTAAGTCTTGGCCTTCATTTTACAGATAAAATAAAATGGACCGGAAGCATTTCCGGTCCATTTTTTTATAAGTCAGTGGAGCATGTGATGTCTTTGCATGAATACATCCAGATCTCAGGTCGGAGACCGATACACCACAACAGGTCCATGTGTGCATCTTTTTGAAGAGCAGTCAGTGCAATCGCTGGCCAGCTCAACAGAGGTGAAATCTGTTCATGACAATCTGACGAATCATGGAACTCACTGGAACACACTTGTTGATCATCGTTTTCGAATTGGTCGCTTTGGTCTTTTTGATCATCGTTGTCCTGCGGTTTCGAATCAAGGTGATACTTCTCAATCAGTTGCACAAGTTGAAGAATCTCAACTCCAGTGACGATCCTGGATATCGACGCCGTTCTTATCCTCGGATTTCGGTATTTCAATATCGAACCCATATTTTTCTTGCGGGTCTTCTGATCTCCATCGCTCTGGTATACAGCTTGTTTCAATGGGTAGATGGTCGTGGTTTTTCCTATTCCAAACAAGAGACCAACGACATTTTCACGCTCATTGAAGTAGAAGAAATACCACAGACTATCCAGAAGGCCAAACCTATTCCAAAAATTCCGGTAGCGTGGCAGGAGATACTCATGGATTCGGAGCCTGAAATCCTCGACCCTGAAGAGGAGCTTCTTCCCCTCGATGACACACAAAATTCTGATCAGAAGGATTTGCCACCGATGGATGAGCGGAAGGGCCGATATGTGCCTGTCACCCCTCCGATCACACCGGTCGACGAAAGTCCATTATGGGTCGTAGCGGAGGATATGCCCCGTTTCCCCGGATGCGAAAATCGGGATAATAAAAAGGAGAAGGAGAAATGTGCACAGGAACAATTGTTGGCATTTATCTATGCACATATACAGTATCCAACGGTGGCTATCAAAAACGGAATTGAGGGGACAGCTGTAGTCACCTTTGTCATCGAAACAGATGGGACAGTCAGAGGAGCCAGAGTGGTCCGGGAGATTGGAGCCCGATGTGGCGAAGAAGCCCTCCGTGTCGTCGAACTGATGAATGACCTGGGGATTCGTTGGATCCCAGGTAAACAGAACGGAAAACCTGTTCGTGTGCAGTACAACCTGCCTGTGAAGTTCAAGTTGCAGTAAGGCAACCCGAGTTCAGGTGCGAGAAAGACAGCATCCTGTTACTTTCAAATTCTTGTCTGTTAAGGCTTTCAGTTGCAGGGATCATAGGTGAATCGGATGGAAAGCATTTCCAGCATTGACGGATGTCATCTCCGATGGATGGCTAAGAGTCTATTATTGGTAGACCAAATGCACTGGATCATGAACGTCTCTTTCACCAGCAATCTGACTCTATGGATGATCAGTGGGTTATTCCTGTTGACTATCGGAGTCATCGCGTTTTTCAGATATCGATTGAATCATATAGACAGGGGTCTACTCCAGGAAAAACACAGCAGGGACAAAGCTCCAAACCTGTTGTCTGGAAGGAATAAATTTCCAGAGGTGGATACATTTCGGCTCAGCACGCTCTTCCTGCGGTATGGTTTACTGGTGTCTTTGTTCTCTATTATTGTAGCACTCAACTGGACAACCTATCGCGATGACGTAATCATTCCGGATGACGCATTAGCACTGGATGAGGATATCACATTGGAAGTACCAAGGTCGGCCGAGCCTCCTCCTCCTCCTCCCCCTCCTCCACCACCTGTGATCCAGGAGGTGCCAGATGAGATCATTGAGGACATGGACCAACCCGAATTTGTTGACCAGAGTATCGACCGAGAAACAGAGGTTCATGCACCGGTCCAATCGCCTGTCAGGTCTGCTCCGCCACCACCGCCACCTCCCCCTCCTCCGAAGGAAGAAGAGATTTTTGTCATCGCTGAAGACATGCCGAGATTTCCCGGTTGCGAAGACCTCAGCAGTAAAAAAGAAAAGGAAGAATGTGCCAAGCAGAAACTGCTGGAATTCATCTATGCCAATATTGAATATCCCGCTATCGCCCGGGAGAATGGAGTGGAAGGCACTGCTGTGGTTTCCTTTGTGGTAGAAAAGGACGGCAGGGTCAAGGATGTCAAAATCGTTCGTGAAATCGGTGGTGGATGTGGTGAAGAAGCCCTCCGAGTCGTTGAACTGATGAATGATGCGGGTAAACGCTGGATACCCGGTAAACAGCGAGGGAAACCGGTCCGTGTGATGTTCAACCTGCCGGTCAAATTCAAGTTGAAGTAACCCACTGGAAAGACGTGCAAATAACTTTTGCATGATTGTTGCGTTTTACCTTGTGACTGATCCAGGACGCACAACCATGTCAAGAGCCATACTTTTTCTGTTTTTTTCTGTTTCCCTGTCCCTGCCTGTTGTTGCTCAGGAGTCGAAACTGGCCGAGCAATACTTTCAAAACGGCGAATATGAAAAAGCTGGACAGCTGTTTCAACGCCTGTATGATGCCCAATCCAGCAGTGAATATTACCTGGATCGATATATCGACTGTCTGCTCAAACTCAAACAGTTTGCCGATGGAGAAAAGGTGTTGAAGCGGGAATTGAAGAAGAATCCTCAGGCTGTCAAACTGTATGTCAGTCTGGGAAAGTTGCTCGAAAGCCAGGAACGGTATGATGAAGCAGAAAAGCAATATCAGACGGCAATAGCCGAAATGCCTGCGGATCAGTATCAGATCATCCTGCTTGGAAATGCACTGGCCAGAGACCAGAAAAATGATCTGGCTATGGAGGTGTATACAAAAGGGGCAAAGTTGCTCAACGATGAGGCCCTGTTTGCCGAATATCAGGGCAACCTCCTGCTGCAGACGGGCGACTTTTCGGGGATGATCAATTATTACCTCATCTATCTGAGTGCAAATCCACGACAACAGGGCAAGATCCAGATGAATATTCAACGGTATCTGCCGGAAGATTACCTGGATGAATTGCAGGCTCAATTGTACAGCAGGATCAATGAACATCCGGATGATGTAGCGATGATCGAACTACTCACCTGGTCATTCCTGCAGAAAAAGGACTACAGGAATGCCCTGAGGCAATCCAAAGCACTGGACGTCAAATTGGAAGAAAATGGCAGTCGGATCTTTCATTTGGGTCAGATCGCTGCAAATGAACGGGACTTTGAAGCAGCAATAGAATCGTTCCAATACCTGATTGAAGCAAAGGGTCCCGGATCGGTCTATTATTATGAGGCCAACAAGCAATTGCTGAATGCCAAACGTCAGCGTCTGGTCCAGTCACCTGCCTATTCACGGGAGGACCTGTTGTCCCTGGAAGCCGAGTATGAACAGTTTCTTACCGGAGATAACCGCAATCGTCTGATCGCGCCGTTGATCATGGAGCAGGCTGAACTCGAAGCGCTGTATCTGCAAGACATGCCGAAGGCGATTCAGCTTCTGGAAGAGGTCGTCAATATGCCGGGAATGGAACAGGACTTGCAATCCCAGGCAAAACTGCAGTTGGGTGACTATTACCTGATGGTAGGTGAGATCTGGGATGCGACATTGTTGTATTCACAGGTGGATAAAATCTACAAGGATGATGCACTGGGCCATGAAGCCCGGTATCGAAATGCCAGGTTGTCCTATTTCAATGGTGATTTTCAATGGGCACAGGCTCAGTTCGATGTCTTGAAGTCATCGACTTCCAAACTCATTGCCAATGATGCCCTGGATCTATCTGTGTTTATCATGGACAATCTCGGGCTGGATACCAGTACGCTGGCCATGGAGGCATTTGCTGATGCAGAAATGCTGGTCTTTCAAAACCGGCACTCGGAAGCGCTCACCATCCTGGACAGTCTGGTCTCCAGATTCCCATTTCATTCACTGGAAGATGATGTGCTGTTTCTGAAGAGCAGAATGTATATCAAGGACAGGGAATGGCAGAAGGCCATCACGGTACTGAAACGGATCGTCGATGAGTTTCCTGATGAGATCCGGGCGGATAATGCACTATTTGAACTGGGTTCATTGTATGAAGGACCTGTTGCCGACCCGACCCTGGCGATGAGCATGTTTGAACGGATCTTTACAGATTACTCGGGTAGCACCTTTGCGGTAGAAGCCCGTAAACGCTATCGGACTCTCCGTGGCGATAAACTGCAATAACATACGGATACCCAGTTATGCTGATTTACAATGTGACCATTCAACTGGACCAGAAATCGTTACTGACTGGTTGCACTGGATGAGGACGGTGCATATTCCCGAAGTCATGGAAACCGGCATGTTTACAAGTTATCAGCTGCTTCGCTTGAAGGATGATCATCCGGAAGTGACCACTTATGCAGTCCAGTATGAATGCCCGGGCATGGACGAACTGAGTCAGTATCAGGCCCGATATGCTCCGGCACTGCAAGCTGCACATAAAGCCCGTTATGAAGGCCGGTTTGTTGCCTTTCGCACCTTACTCGAACGGGTGGACGGTTCCATCTGATCTTCCGTTCGGATTGCGATGAGTTCTCCCGCTCAAATCCTGATCGGTTCATCTCTAAGGCCTATCTTTGTGATCCACGATTTGAAATAGAACAACGATGGTATTCAATCTGACCGAAGAACAGATCGCTGTCCAGGAGGCAGCTCGAGAATTTGCGCAAAAGGAGCTGCTTCCAGGTGTGATCGACCGTGATCGTGAGATGCGGTATCCCAAGGATCAGGTGCGAAAAATGGCGGAACTCGGGTTTCTCGGCATGATGGTTAATCCGGCATATGGAGGAGGAGGCATGGACTCCCTGTCCTATGTTCTGGCCATGGAGGAGATCTCCAAAGTGGATGCCTCCTGTTCTGTCATCATGTCAGTCAACAATTCTCTTGTTTGCTGGGGTCTGGAGACCTTTGGATCGGAGGAACAGAAGCAGACCTATCTGACCAAACTGGCGCCTGGTGAGTGGATCGGGGCTTTTTGTCTTTCAGAACCGGAAGCGGGAAGTGATGCGACCAGCCAGCGGACAACGGCCATTGACATGGGTGATCATTATCTGCTCAACGGCACAAAAAACTGGATTACCAATGGCGGTACATCACAGGTTCATCTGGTCATTGCGCAAACTGATGCTGAAAAGGGGCATCGCGGGATCAATGCATTCATCGTTGAGACAAGCTGGCCGGGCGTGACAATCGGAGCCAAAGAAGACAAGCTGGGGATTCGGGCTTCCGACACGCATACGATCATGTATACGGACGTCAAAGTGCCCAAAGCCAATCGCATCGGCGACGATGGCTTCGGTTTCAAATTTGCGATGAAGGTTCTTTCCGGAGGACGTATCGGGATTGCGGCACAGGCGTTGGGCATTGGTGCAGGCGCATACGAACTGGCACTGGCGTATGCCCAGGAACGGGAAGCATTCGGCAAGCCGATCAGTCAGCATCAGGCGATTGCCTTCAAGCTGGCAGATATGGCAACAGAGGTCGAAGCAGCCAGGTTACTGGTTTACCGGTCTGCCTGGCTGAAGGATAAGGGGAAGGATTACGATACTGCCAGTTCCATGGCCAAGGTGTTTGCCTCTGAAATGGCCATGCGTACAGCAACAGAAGCTGTGCAGGTACACGGTGGTTACGGTTATGTCAAGGAATATCATGTCGAACGCCTGATGCGGGATGCGAAGATTACGCAGATCTACGAAGGCACTTCCGAAATTCAGCGATTGGTCATTTCTCGAAACATTTTGTCCGGCAACCCCTATGTGGGGGTGCTGTAGCCGATGATCTTTGACGTTGACCGGCTTCATGGCTGACCGAGGCTCTATATTGTTGTTCACCTTTCGGGGAATTCCGGTACGCATACACTGGAGTTTTGGCTTGTTACTGCTTTGGGTGTGGTATACCGGCGTACGATTTGGTATGGACTGGCCTGCCATCGGTGTCCTTGCCTTATTGATGCTCAGTTTATTCGCCTGTGTTGTGTTGCATGAATTTGGTCATGCACTGACGGCAAAGCGATATGGCATTGATACCCGGGATATCATCCTGTCACCCATCGGCGGGGTCGCCCGTCTCAACAAGATCCCGGAAAAGCCGATTCAGGAATTCCTTGTGGCTCTGGCTGGCCCAGCAGTGAATGTGATTATTGCCCTCATATTGGGTATCATCGCATGGATCGCCCTGCCACAAGGCATTGAGATTCAGGGTGAATCCGAGACCGCCGTGTTCTGGATCGGCAATTTTGTTCCGCTTCTTTTCTGGATGAATCTGTACCTCGTCCTGTTTAACATGATCCCGGCATTCCCGATGGATGGGGGTCGGGGTGTTGCGGGCGATGCTGGCCTGGAAATGGGGTCGGCTCAAAGCAACTGTCTGGGCTGCCGGCATTGGCCGGGGATTGGCTATCCTGTTTGTGGTGTTCGCAATCTGGCAAGAGGAATTGTTTCTTGGATTGATTGGTTTGTTTGTCTATTTCATGGCGTCTCAGGAACTGAAGATGGTCAGGAGTGAACATCTGTACAAGCGGTTTTCATGCGGTGAGGTCACACGAAGCCAATATATCTTACTGCCAGCGAATACACTGATCACCGATGCGATCAGTCTGTTACAACACAGTCTCGAAACACATTTTCCACTGGATGACGGTGACGGCCGGATCACAGCCTATGTACGCGCCCAGGATCTGTTGAAAGCTAATGCCAGTGGACATCACGGTATGTCCGTATCCTATATTGCCCGTCCGGTCAGCGGGGTTGTCAAGCCGGAAACTCCTCTGCCGGAGGTATTTCCGTTTTTTCAACGGGATCAGCATGCCTTGCTGATCGTTGTGGATGAACAGGGAATCCTCCAGGGTATCCTGGATCGGGACCAGATCGATCATGTTCTGTACTGGTCGCAACGCCATGGTGGCTTTCCCTCCCACTCTTAAAGGAACATTCGATCACAGCTGCCCTTTATCAAGATCGTTCATGATATTCCACATATCATAAGATCTTCACTGGAATTCGAGTTGTGCATTTCGACGGTCAAACATTTGATGAAGTCATGTGCAAATTCTGAGTTCAATACCTACCACGGATCACAGGGCATACTCTGTCATTGATCAACTACTTTTCTCGGAATAAAAAAGGGGCTGACCAATCTGGCCAGCCCCTTTTCAAAGATCATTTGGTCGGAATGGAATTACCGATTGATCTGTACAGTCTGGATTCTCAAACCAGCTGCTGAACGCAGATGGAGGAAGTATGTGCCTGCTGCCAGATCACGAACTACTGCACCGATCTGATGGGTTCCTGCAGTCAGCGTACCGTTGAATACAGGCAGTGCTGCTTTGCCATCACTGCTGTACAACATCAGGCTGCAATCCAGTGCCTCTTTCAGTTCCAGAGAAACCTGGAACTCATCCGACGTCGGATTGGGGAAAATGTCGAATGAAGACAGTTGAACCGGTGACTCTGTACTTACTGTTTTCAGTTCGGCATCAGCGGCATTCAGAATATACTGATCACGTGGATACTCCAGCCAGAGGGATACAGACAGATCGTTGAAATCTTCGATCGAATGTTCAATGTCATGGTTGATCCGGTTGACTGTCTGTCCATCTACGGGCAAGCGGTAATCTCCGTTGAATGTGTAGGTGACATCAAATGGATACTCCTCATCGATTGCCAGACCTCCCACATCGATACCACCCAGACCATTGATCATTTTTTTAACGACATCAGGAAATCAAGCTTCACCATTGGTCTCCTTGTTCATCGTAGTCTTCTTTTCCTTGATGACCAGCATCAATCGGGTGCCTACCAGTAATGGTGTCTTCGGGACCAGCTTTCCTTTGATGCTCACTGTCTGCGTTGCTGCATCAACACTGTATTCGGCTTCAAATTGAACCAATCCTGGACGGGAAGAGGCTCCGACGATATTGTTTTTGACAATGTTGTTGGTATTCCCGAACCAATAATCACCGTCGACACGTGTGTCCGGGATGGCATTGATCGCATAGACATCGCGACGGGTAACTGTTTCATCTGTGCAGTAGGGATCACCAAAGCCAGGAAAGTTCTGCTGCCATTTCAGGACAACAGGATATTCGGCAGGAGTCAAACCATTCAGAATACCATGCAACTTGGCATTGCCGGGCTGGCAAGGTGCACAAGTCGAGCTGGTATACGTCTCGGTCATCACTTTTCGGCCCACCGTGTTGGCTGACTGATAGATGGAAACTTCCCGATTGGTATCATTATTGGTCGGGTTGGCATCTTCACCACCATTGATCATGCTGACAGACATATCGATCAGATGGATGCCACCATCAGCGCTCCAGGCTGTAGGATGGGTGACAATACCGGTCGTGAACGGCTTGATGTTCAATCCTGTTGCTGTGGCGCTAACCACTGTACCTGCATCAATAGTGTAATTGACATCCATGGAAGTAATGGTTTCATGACCTGAATTGAACACTTCCATCTTCAGGTTGACATTTCCCACAGCATTGTATCCCCGATTGGTAATATCCAGAGCAGCAATATCCCGGGGGGCGAATTCACCGACCAGAATATCGTCAATCATCAGGATTTCTCCATCGTAGGAATTATTACGGAAGGCGAACCAGATTTTTTCTCCAGCATAGGTAGAGAGGTCATAGCTCTGCGAACTACCGTCAATAGTCGCATTTACGGTCGAGTAGATCTTTGTTGTAAAATCGGCTACGGTATTTCCGGTGGTGGAAATATAGACCTCATACCCATCAGGGTAGGATGAATTGGTGCAGGCACCAAACCAGGATGCCAGCACCCTGTTTTCCGGTACAGATGCAGCAGGCACATCGATTCCGCTGGTCACCATCCAGTCATTTGCAGCAGCTGCAGGTGAATAGTAGGAGGTGCTGATGGCGATATCGCCAAAGCTGGGCAATACGATCCATGCAGGCTGACCCTGGAAAGCCGTGTAATAAGGTGATTTTGCATCCACATCATACAATGTATAATCTGCAGGCATACCACCGGAGAAATCTTCATAGTAGAAGATATCCACTTGTGCATTCGCAACGGCGAATGTTGACACAAGGATAAAAAGGAGTAACAGTTTCTTCATAATGAGTAAAGGCTTTGATGAAAGGATATCTAACAAAAATAGAGATTGCGATTCAGGCTGCGGCACTTTTCCAGGAAATCGACAATTAATTCCATAAATGTCGGCTTCCAGACATCACAGCACACCTCATTTGGCGTAAAACACAAGGTTTGCCTTCTGTTTTTGAAACAGTTCAGCGGCCACATCTCGAACCTCTCGGGTTGACACAGCACGATAGTGGTCGATCTCCTCATTGATCAGGTCCGGTTGGCCAAGCCATTCACAATGTGCCAGGTTCATGGCCTTGTGAACAATGGCCACTTCTGAAAAAGCGATTGCCGCTTCGTTTTTGTTTTTGATCTTTTCCAGTTCCCGATCTGCAATAACCGTTGACGCGAGGTCATCCAGTTCTTCCCACAAGATTTTTTCAGCTTCCTCCAATGGGAGCCCGGGTGCAGGCTTCGCTTCGATCATCAGGACACCAGGATCAAGCGTTCCGGTTTGATAGCAATCCAGATGACTGAACAATTCGCGTTCCATCACCAGCCGTCGATACAGACGGGATGAGGGCCCATTGGCGAGAATATCCGTGATCAGGTCAGCTGCATAGTAACCGGGTTCCAATCGGCCAGGGCAACGAAATCCCATATACAATGCAGGAAGAGGCACATTGTCTGTCGTGATGATCTCTCTTCTGCTGGTCTGGATGGGATCCAGAATGGCAGGTACCACAACATTCTGGCCTGCGGGAATCTGACCGAACCAGGCCTCGATCCGGGACAGGACTTGTTGCGGGTCGATATTTCCGGCAACACAGATGATGGCATTATTGGGTCGATACCAGCTGTGAAAAAAGTCCCTGACCTCGGACAGAGTGACCTCAGCGATATGTTCCGGTGTCAGGCCGATGGTCGGCCATCGATAGGGGTGCTGTTCATAGATCTGACCAGCCATCAGGTGCCACAGATTGCCGTAGGGCTGATCAAGTGAAGTTTCCTTGAACTCCTCGATGACCACTTTCTTTTGGATATCCAGCTCTTCCTGCGAAAATTTCAACCCCAGCATCCGATCGGATTCCAGCCACAGCGCTGTTTCCAGATTGGCCACCGGGATCATGTTGTAAAAGTTGGTCATGTCGGTATTGGTAAATGCGTTGCAATCGCCCCCGGCATGTTGAATGGCTTCATCAAAATCCTCCACGTGCAGGGACTGGCTGAACATGAGATGTTCAAACAGGTGGGCCAGACCCGTTCGTGTCGGTGATTCGACCCTTGACCCGGCATTGTACAGGACATTGGTGACCGCAATGGGTGTGCCGGGATCCCGGTGAAGGATCACGCGCAGGCCATTGGAAAGAGTGTGTCGTTCAAAGTGCACCATGGGATAAAGGTAGGATGAAAGTCGGTGCTGACATGACCTGGCGGGAATGTCTTTCTCCGGATGAAAATCTTCCTTCAGATTGAGGAATTGAACGAAAGGGCGCGTAATTTGGGGCTCCACCCAAATAGACACTGTGGCCTTTACCAAGATTCCGTTTGATCCCACACTCCTGCGAGGGACACGTACTACGAAAGAAGAAAAAGCCTGGCCAACTGCAGAAGGCATTGACCTTCATTCTTCCTATTCGGAGAAGGACCTGCCCCTGCCGGAGCTCAACGCGTTCGGGGCGGGACAAGCACCTTACCTGCGAGGCCCATATGCCTCCATGTATACCATCAGGCCCTGGACCATCCGTCAATATGCGGGCTTTTCCACAGCAGAAGAAAGTAATGCCTTTTATCGCCGCAATCTGGCTGCCGGCCAGAAGGGACTGTCGGTAGCATTTGATCTGGCCACTCACCGGGGATATGACTCTGACCATCCTCGGGTGGTGGGTGATGTTGGTAAGGCAGGTGTTGCGATTGATTCAGTAGAGGATATGATCATCCTGTTTGACCAGATCCCGCTCGGGGAGATGTCTGTATCCATGACGATGAACGGTGCCGTCCTTCCCATTCTGGCTTTCTACATAGTCGCAGCCGAAGAACAGGGCGTAACCCCTGACCAATTGAGTGGAACGATCTAGAATGATATTCTCAAGGAGTTCATGGTGCGCAATACCTATATCTACCCACCGGCACCTTCCATGCGGATCATCGGTGACATTTTCGGTTTTACAAGCCGGCACATGCCCCGATTCAACTCCATCAGCATCTCAGGCTATCATATGCATGAAGCCGGCGCACCGGCGGATCTGGAACTGGCATATACCCTCGCTGACGGAATGGAATATCTGCGCACCGGCCTGTCATCCGGTCTGGCTCTGGATGACTTTGCTCCCCGGATCTCCTTTTTCTGGGGAATCGGCATGCACCATTTTATGGAGGTGGCCAAAATGCGTGCCGGCCGGCTGCTATGGTCCAGTATTATCCGTCATTTCGGTTCGGATGATGAAAAATCAATGGCACTGAGAACGCATTGTCAGACTTCTGGCTGGAGCCTTACCGAGCAGGATCCCTACAACAATATTGCCCGGACTTGTCTGGAAGCGATGGCTGCAGTACAGGGTGGGACACAATCGCTGCATACCAATTCCCTGGATGAAGCCATTGCACTACCTACTGACTACTCAGCGAAGATCGCCCGGGATACACAATTGTTTATCCAGCGATCTACCGGCATCAACAGGGTCGTCGATCCAATGGGTGGTGCGTATTATGTCGAATCGTTGACCCAACAACTGGTGCAGCGCGCTCTCCTCCACATCCGGGAAGTAGAAGAATTGGGAGGTATGACCAGGGCGCTGGAGCAGGGTGTGCCCAAGATGCGGATCGAACAGGCAGCAGCACGAAAACAGGCGCGTATCGACGGTGGTCAGGATCATATTATCGGTGTCAATCTGTTTCGGACGGAGGAGACCCCGGACTTCACCATCCTGGAAGTGGACAATACTGCGGTACGTGAATCTCAGATCGGACGACTGGCCCGTGTGCGTGCAGAACGTGACCCCGAAAAAGTGAAGGTTGCACTGGACAGAATCACGGCTTGTGCCAGGGAAGGAAACGGAAATTTACTTGACCTGGCCATCGACGCTGCCAGGGTGCGGGCCACATTGGGCGAGATCTCGGATGCGATGGAAACTGTATTTGGCCGGTATTCGGCCAGTCCGCTGGCGATCAGTGGTGTATTTGCACGTGAAATGGGAGAAAACAAGGATTACAAGGAGGCCCTTCGGCTGTCTGATGCATTTGCCGAACGTGAAGGGCGGCGCCCCCGGATACTGGTGGCCAAGTTAGGTCAGGATGGTCATGATCGGGGTGCCAAAGTCATAGCCACCAGTTTTGCAGATCTCGGCTTTGATGTCGACATCGGTCCGCTGTTTCAGACACCGGAAGAGGCGGCACGACAGGCAGCTGAAAATGATGTTCATATTCTCGGCATTTCATCTCTGGCTGCAGGTCATAAGACACTCGTTCCGCAGGCGATCCGGGCATTGCGCGATTTGGGTCGGGAAGATATCCTGGTCGTTGCAGGCGGTGTGATTCCGGCACAGGACTATGAGGCTCTCTACGCCGAAGGTGTTGCCGCTATTTTTGGTCCCGGAACGGTGATCGCCAAAGCTGCACAGGAAATTCTTACCCGGTTGATGGCCTGATCCTGTGTTGTCGGAAGCAGTCTGTGGATGTTGTCTGTTTTCGTTAAGGTTTGACGGATTTCCTGTCTTTTCTGGTTTTCCTACCTTCGCGGGATGATTGCATCATTGCGAGGGTCTGTGATCAAGCGGACACCGACTTCAGTTGTTGTGGAATGTCAGGGAGTCGGATACGAAGTCCGGATCAGCCTGTATACTGCTTCGGCTATCGAAGGACAGAAGGAGGTAAGTCTGACTGTCCATCACCATTTCAGTCAGGACAACCAGGCGTTGTTCGGATTTACAGAGGAGGCTGAAAAACAGTTGTTCATTCATCTGATATCCGTATCCGGAGTTGGACCGAATACGGCTCAGTTGATCCTGTCCTATATGAGCCCACAGGAAACCGAAGTGGCGATCATGAGTGAAGACCTGCTTGCCTTTAAAAAGGTGAAAGGTGTCGGGGATAAAACGGCCCGACGGATTCTGGTGGATCTGAAGGACAAGATCAGCAAGGGAAGTGGCGAAAGCCATTTAATCCCGATGAAGACAAACAATACAATGGAAGAGGAGGCGTTATCTGCTCTGTTGGCTTTGGGATTCCCCCGGTCTCAGGCTCAGAAGGCCCTTTCCCGGATCAACCCATCCGATGAAGGACCATCCAGCGTAGAAGCACTCATCAGACATGCACTTCGCGCCTTATCCCAGAGTTGAAGGACTGCGGATCAGGCAACTCTTCCCGGATATTCACGTATACCGGGGGAGGTTGAAGGCTCGTCACGGGGAATGCTCCTCGTGTTGATCGGTAAAGGTTAGAAAAAACATCATCGGCTGACTCGGGATTTCCAGGGCCATTCGATCAGAGACAGGCTATTGTATATGAGGTATTTTCTGCTTTGGATATTCTGGATTTTCCTGGGTACAACCGTCGCTTCGGCTACATCCGTGAGCGGATGGCCGATGCAAAAGGATACCCTTCCTGATTACGGGTTCTGGAAAAATGGAGAGGGACAGAATCCCATCCAGCTGAAAGACCCCGGCTTTGTCGAAAAGAACATTGAATATGATCCGTCGAGTGGAAACTACCTGATCTCTGAAAAAATGGGCAGCGAGTTCTACCGCGCCCCGAGCCAGATGAGTTTTCAGGAATACCTGGATTATCGCGGTAAGGAGCTCGAAGGAGAATATTTCAACAAGCTCAGTGGATTAAGTTCTGCCAAGAGCAGCCTTTCCGATCGCCTCGATCCCATCGCCCGGTTCGATCTCAAAAGCAGTCTGCTGGATCGCCTGTTCGGAGGCAATAAAATCGAGATCACCCCGAAAGGTCAGGTCGATCTGTTTTTTGGCGTCAATTACAATAAAACAGATAATCCGGTTCTCCCCGTTCGTCAACGACTGCAAGGTGGTTTTGATTTCCGTATGGGAATCCAGGTCGATGTCACCGGTAAAATCGGAGAAAAACTCAACCTGTCCACCAGCTTTAACAACCAGGCCACCTTCAGCTTTGACAATAAGGTCAAACTGGATTACAGTGGTGGAGAATTTAGCGAAGACGATATTATTCAAAAGATTGAAGCGGGTAACGTCAGCTTGCCTTTGCGGTCCAATTTGATCCAGGGTAGCCAGGCGTTATTCGGTATCAAAACGGAATTGAAATTCGGCTACCTGCGGTTGACAGCTCTTGCTTCACAACAACAGTCCAACCGGAAAGAATTGACCATTCAGGGCGGTGCTCAGGTTCAGGACTTTGAAGTGAAGGCGGACCAGTATGACGAAAACAGAAACTTCCTGCTGTCACAATACAACCGGGCTAATTTCGAGCAGGTTCTGCGCAACCTTCCACAAGTGAACAGTTTATTCCAGATCACCAGGGTACAGGTCTGGGTGACCAATGACAGGAACGAAACAGAGAATATCCGGGATATTGTTGCTGTCGCAGATATCGGGGAATATGACAAATTCACCAACCCCAATGGTTTAAGTGCATATGGCATTGCAGGCCCGGTCAACCGGGACATTTTGGGGATGGAATTGCCAACAAATGAATCCAACCGGTTCTTCGAATTAATCAAAAACCAACCAAATGCGCGATCCCTGTCCGGATCCGTTTCTGCCTTGACCTCCAGCCAGTTCCAGATGGAGCAAACCCGTGACTTTGAGAAGATCACGGCGCGTTTGTTATCTGCTACAGAATATACCCTCGACGCCAATATGGCCAAGCTGGGATTCATCTCGATCACAACCAACCTGAAGCCGCAGGATGTATTGGGTATCAGTTATGAATACACCTATAATGGACGCCATTACAAGGTGGGTGAATTTGCGGATGACATTCCTTACAACCAGCAAGAGCCAAACGTTCTTTTTGTCAAAATGCTGAAGAGCATTACCCAACGAGTGGATATACCACTCTGGGATTTGATGATGAAAAACGTCTATAATATCGGTGCGTATAATGTCAGTCAGGAAGACTTTAAACTGGATATCTTTTACGAGGATCCAGGACAAGGTCTCAAGCGGTTTTTGCCCTCCTCTAACCTGGCCGCCATTCCTTTGATTCGTGTATTTAATATGGACAATTTGAATGTCCAGCAAGATCCACAACCAGACGGAATTTTCGACTATGTGCCGGTCTCACGATTTTCCCGCAGAACGGCCGGATCATGTTCCCGGTTCTTGAACCGTTTGGCAGTTCACTGACCAATCGGATTGATGATCCGGAGTTGCAGGAGTTCTACAGCTATCAGGATCTGTATGACACCACTCTGGTTCGGGCCAGGGAAGTCCTGGACAAAAACCGGTTTGTCATCAAGGGAACCTATAAGACGAGCGTGACCAGCCGGATTTCGCTTGGTGCATTCAACCTGCCTCGAAATTCACTGAAAGTCACCGCAGGCGGTACGCCCCTTCGCGAGAATGAAGATTATATTGTCGATTATAATGTCGGGCAGATCACCATCCTGAACGAGGCCTATCTGAAAGCGGCAACACCGATTCGGGTGTCTTTTGAAGATAATACCCTGTTCGGTTTCCAGACGCGGACCATGCTTGGAATGCGGGCGGACTATGAACGGAGCAAAGACTTTACTGTCGGGGCAACCTATCTCCAGCTTTTCGAACGACCGCAAACGTTCAAGGTAAATATTGGTGATGACCCGATCAACAACCGGGTATACGGGCTTGACTTTACCTTCAACAAGGAAGCGCCCTGGTTGACCCGGGCAGTGGATAAAATCCCGTTCATTGATACCAAGGCCAAATCATCGATCCAGGTCGCTGCAGAAGGCGCTTACCTGCAGCCGGGTCATGCTCGGGCGATCAATGAAGGCGGTGAAAAGGAGGGCATTGTCTATCTGGATGATTTTGAAGGCAGTACGGCAAATCTGCCCATCCATATTCCGAGCACACAATGGGTGATCGCCAGTGTACCACAGGATGCCGGGACCAAAGCCATCGAGCGTTTCCCCGAATCAAAGGAAATCAACAGCACTGTCGGAGGTGTCAACCGCGCCATGCTGAACTGGTATCAGATCGATCCCAGTGTTCGAAATGATGATGCACGGGATGATCCCTATCAATCCTATGTAGATCGTACAGAAGTCTTCCCGAATCAACAGTTGCCATTGGGCACCAACACGGAGATACGAACACTTGATCTGCGTTATTATCCGGAGGCCAGAGGGCCATACAATTTTGATCAGATCGGTGGCTCGAAATTTTCAGCAGGTGTGTTGCCAAATGGCAGTCTGGCAGATCCCCAATCACGTTGGGGAGGGATCATGCGCGACCTGACAACTACCGACTGGGAACAGGCCAATATCGGGTACATCGAACTGTGGATGTTGACCCCTTTCCGGATGAAGGAAGTCCGGGTAATCCGGGAAAGCTGGTGATCAATATCGGGAATATTTCTGAAGACATTCTGCGCGACAGCCGGAAATCATTCGAGCAGGGATTGCCCACGAGCGACAATCCCGCTACTGTGGACACAACATCCTGGGGCAGGATCCCTGCCAACCGCCAGATCAACACTTCTCTGGACCCGGATCAGGGTGATCAGCAATTGCAGGATCTCGGTCTGGACGGTCTGGATAACTCTGGTGAAACTGCCATTTTCGGAGACTATATCCAGAATCTTCAAACAGGTGGGGCATTACCGACCTTTCTTACCCAGGTACAAGCAGATCCATCCAACGATGATTATATCGCCTACCGGGACAACCGATATGGCTCCACAGATAATGTATTCTCCCGTTACACCGGTTTTAACGGGATGCAGGGCAACTCAGCCCAGCCACCGAGCAATGACGGATTTACCACCGCCAGTCGATTCCTGCCCGATATGGAGGATATCAACCGGGATGGCACCATGAATGAGGCAGAGTCCTATTTCGAATATGAAATTCCTCTGGATGAAGGGCCGAACGGTGAGTTGCAATTCAACCAGTATATCATTGATGCGGTGCCCGGTGAGCAGGGGAGGATTTGGTATCGGGTGAAAATTCCGATCGACCAGTTTACGAAAAAGGTGGGCAGTATTTCCGACTTCCGGGCCATGCGGTTTATCCGGATGTATCTGACAGAATTCGCCCAGCCGGTCACGCTTCGTTTTGCGGAGATCAGCATGGTGCGCAATCAGTGGCGGGAATATGAGCGCATTCAGCCTTCCGTCGGTGAACCCAATTTTACTACGACCCTTTTTGATATCAATGCCATCAACGTCGAGCGAAACTCCAACGACCAGCCCTTTGGATATGACCTTCCTCCGGGTATTGAACGGGAGAATAATGCCGGTCTTTATCCCAACCTGCTCCAGAACGAGCAGTCATTGAGCCTTGATTTTTGCGGGTTAAAACAGAACATTGGCGATTTCATTGGCATCTACAAGCTCTTCCAACTGGATATGCGGGTGTACAAGAAGATGAAGATGTTTGTACACGTTGAAGAAGGTGCATTGCCTGGCTTGGGTGGATTAACCGATAAAATTGATGATGGAGATCTGAGCATGTTCATCCGATTTGGCAGTGACTTTGAGAACAACTATTACGAATACGAGATCCCGTTAAAAGTTTCCGAACCTGAAAATGCACCCGTATTGGGTGATAATACCTACAGGCGATATATCTGGCCTCAGGAAAATGAATTTGATTTTGATCTGTCCATATTCAAAGACCTCAAACTGGATCGAAACGGTGATCCCGGGGGAGACCTCCTGATGGTTTATGAAAAGGAAATCATGAAGGAAATCAATGGCAACATGGTTACCCAATATGCCCGAGTCAAGGGTAATCCGAATATTGGGTTAGTGCGTGGTGTATTGATCGGAGTGCGGAATAATGATTCCAAGGAGCACTGTGCCTCCGTGTGGGTCAATGAATTGCGATTGTCCGGTCTGGATGACCGGGCAGGGTATGCGGCGACGGCCCGGATGCAAATGCAACTGGCTGATTTCGGACGTGTTGATGTCTCCACAAACTACAGCAGTATCGGTTATGGAGCATTGGATAAACGGGTGCAGGCCAGATCCAGAAAGGAAGATCTCAATTATGATATTGCGGGTTCTTTTGAACTGGGGAAATTTCTTCCTGAAAATACAGGAATAAAAATCCCGTTTTATGCCCAGTACAGTAATACAACAAGCACACCGCAATTCGATCCCTATGATCTGGATGTGCCGTTAAAGGAAAAACTGGCCGCCATCCAGGAGCCAGCCGTACGAGACTCGATCAAGGAGGCAGCCCAGACATTGACCACTATCCGGAGTTACAATTTTACAAACGTCCGGAAGGACAGGACAAATTCGGATAGCAAGCCGATGCCCTGGAATATTGAAAACTTCAGCTTCAATTATGCCTGGTCAGAAACGGCAAAACAGGACCCGATCATTGCCCGGGATGTCCTGGAAAATCAGAATGGTGGATTCAATTACAACTATGGTATCAAGGTAAAATATTTAGAACCATTCAAGGATATCATCAAGAATAAAGAGTATTTCAACCTGGTCAAGAATTTCAATTTCAATCCACTTCCCAACAATTTCACCTTCAGTACCGTGATGGATCGTCGCTTTGGGGTGACGACGTACCGGTTTGCAGGACCTGATCCCGCATTGAATACCTTTTACAACAAGCAGTGGTGGTGGGATCGGAATTACAACCTGCAATGGGATCTCACAAAATCACTGAAATTTACATATAGTGCCTTAAACAGGGCTGTTATAGATGAGCTTCCCGAGTTTGATGATGGTGGGCAGGCGACTCCCTCACAGGCGAAGAAGGATTATGTCTGGGAAAATATTAAAAGTCTGGGCCGTACCAAGGACTATAATCACAACATGAGTGTCAACTATACTGTTCCGACCAAGAACATTCCATTCATGGACTGGATTAATCTTCGGGCGCAGTATGACGGTCTGTACAGTTACAATACAGCGTCATTAAATGTCGATACGCTGGGCAATATTATTCGGAACGGGCAGACGCGCAGGATCAATGCGGATCTGAATTTTGAAAGCCTTTATGGTCAATGGAATTACCTGAGCCAGATCCAGGGCAATAAAGGGAACAGTCGGGTAAAGCGGGAGCCAGCAAATGTGCCGGGAACCAAACCTGGTGTTCCACAGGATCCAGATGATCCGAATAAACCAGCTGATCCGGCTGACCCGGATAATCCGGATGGCAAGAAGAAGGAAAAGGAAAAGAGGGTTGGGCCTTCTCTTCTGGAAAAGATTGTGATCCGTCCATTGTTGAGTTTTCGCCGGGCCAGAATTGACTATCAGGAGCAGTTTACCAATACAGTGCCCGGGTTTACACCAGAATCGCAGCTGCTGGGTATGCAGGATTTCACAGCACCCGGGTGGGGTTTTATTACCGGACTTGATGCCCCTGAAACTCCCTGGCTGGATCATGCTGCATCCCAGGACTGGATCACCCGGAATGTGTGGCTGAACCAGAACGTGGAACGAACCTACCAGCAGAGTCTCCGAGGGACATTCACCCTTGAACCAGTGAACAGCTTCCGGATCGATGTCGATTTGAACCGAAATTATTCGGAGAATTATTTTGAACTGTTCAAAGTGAGGAATGCCGGTGAAGAATTCAGTCATAATCCGATCCAGAATATTGGATCGTATTCCATTTCGTTCATGTCATTGAACACCATTTTCCGAAATGACGATGGTGTGAAGCAGCTGTTTGAAGAATTCCAGACCAACAGGGAAATTATTTCCCAGCGGTTGGGTATGGGTACTCATGCATTGGAACCGGGTTATACAGAAGGGTATGGCAAGCGACAACTGGAGGTGTTAGTGCCTTCATTTATTGCAACCTATACAGGAAAAGATCCCAATACGACACCATTGCTGGATGGCCTCTTTGACTATACACCAAGACCCAACTGGAAGGCAACATATGACGGGTTGGCCAAATTGCCGGGGATGAAGGATCTCTTCAGCAGCTTCCGGGTCAGTCACGGTTATCGGTCAACGTTGACGGTCAACAGTTTTCAGTCTGATTACAATGACTTTGATCCGAATAATCCGACCAGACTGAATGAGGAGAGCCTCAATTTCTACTCCGAGTTCATTATTCCGGATGTGATCATTGATGAACAGTTTGCCCCATTGATCGGTGTGGATCTACGGACAAAGAATAATATCAATCTGGCTTTCACCTGGAATAAGAGCCGCAAACTGCAGCTGCTGTTGAATGACCCGCAGCTTCCGGAAACGAAGGCCAGTGAATTGACCTTCAATCTGGGTTATGTCATTCCGAAGGTGAAGATTCCTTTCCTGTATGTTGGTGTAAACAAGAAGGATAAAAAGAATATGCCCGGGCAGGATCTGACCCTCAATCTGAGTTTCAGTTTCCGGGATGATATCCAGATCAACCACCAGTTGGATGCGGTGGACAATCCGGATGACGGCAGTATTTCCATTCCGGCTCGTGGCAACCGATCCATCCGGATCAACCCGACCATTGATTACCCGATCAATTCCCGTTTGCGCCTGCAATTGCGTTATGAGTACACGCAAAACAAACCGAAGACCTTCAACGGGTTCAAGACGACAACGAATGTGGGCGGTATCAATGTGATCTTTACATTGAATTAAATACGGGTATATTATTCGTCAGAGAAAAAACTTGGCAAGGGTTATTACTTTTCCTGAAGTATGGCACTCAGCCGGGTCATAGTTCAATCGCTCCGCGGTTGGGAAGTGCTGATCTGATTCCCCGGGTTGCACCATGGACGATGGTGCTAAGAGCCCCATGTTCAGGCACAGCCAGGGGTTATTCAAATTACACCCCTCCGGGGTTCGTCAGTGTCTTCAGTTGCCAGTTATCAGTTGTCAGTTTTGGGTTGTCCATGTTTTATTGAAACAGCCCAATATCCAATAGACCTTGCGCCTGCCCACTTCAGATTGCCGCCATTAAATAATTGAGAACCGATAATTGATTGCAGAAAACCACCGCCCCAAATTTCAAATGGCTATAGTATGTTGGAAGTCAGATATTATGTATAAATTTCCCAACACCCAATGCCCAATAACCATTTCGCTTTCCACTAGCACAAATCATTATTTGTGAATTCGACTATGAATATCTATTTTTCCATAACTCCATAACTCCATAACTCCATAACTCCATAACTCCATAACTCCATAACTCCTAACTCCATAACTCCATAACTCCATAACTCATACCAAATCTCACTCCTCTTCCCCAGTAGAGTCACCTTTCAAATAAAGTTGAATCTGGTTGGCAACAGAGGCACCCGCTACATTGGCCCATGCATCCGGACCGGCTGCGATCATTTTTTTACAGAACCGAAGTGTTTCAATAATTTTTGAGCTGTTTTGTCGCCAACTCCTGGAATTTCTGTCAATTCTGATTTCAGAAAGGATTTGGATCGCAGATTGCGATGGAAGGTAATGGCAAACCGGTGGGCTTCATTTCGGGCCTGTTGGATCACCTTCAGACCTTCCGATTTTTTATTGATGTACAACGGCAGTGGATCTTCGGGAAAATAGATCTCTTCCAGCCGTTTGGCGATCCCGACGATGGTCATCTTGCCATAGAGGTCCAGTTTCTTCAGACTTTCTACAGCGGCACTCAATTGCCCTTTGCCACCATCGATGATGATCAGTTGCGGGAGTGGTGCTTCCTCCTCCAACAGCCGTTTGTATCGTCGATAGACGACCTCCTGCATGCTGGCGAAGTCATTCGGTCCTTCCACTGTCTTGACATGATAATGGCGATAATCTGCTTTTGCCGGTTTCGCGTTTTTAAATACCACACAGGACGACACGGGATGTGATCCCTGGATATTGGAATTGTCAAAGCATTCCAGATGAAGCGGCATTTCCTGCATATGGAGGGCATCGCGTAGTGCCGTCAGTACGCGTTCCGTAGAAGTAATCTTTTTTGTATGGCTTGCGGCTTGCTGGCGTTTTTGCAGGAGAAAGTAGTCTACATTCTTCAGAGACATCTCCAGCAGTTTTTTCTTGTCTCCGCGTTGAGGAACGATAATTTTTACATTTTCCTCCAGATAGGTAATGGGAAAGGGAACAATGACTTCAGTGGTGATGCTATTGAATTTTTCACGCAGATATTCGATGGTGTAAACCAGAAGATCTTCCGGGTCCTCATCGAGATTTTTTGTCATTTCCTGGGTGTATGTATTGATGATGGCACCGTTGATCACCTTGAGGTAATTGACATAGGCGGACTTTTCATTCGAGGCGATGGAAAAGACATCCACGTCCCGAATGGACGGGCTGACCACCACCGATTTGCTTTGATAATCTTCAAAGGCTTCCAGTTTGATTTTCACCTGATGAGCCATTTCAAATTCGAGGCGGTTGACATGATCATCCAGTTCTTTCTGAAGATGGCGCTTGACTTCAGCAAAATTGCCGGAGAGCATATTTTTTATCTGCGCGACCTGATCGAGATAATCGTCTTCGTCCTGCAGTCCTTCGCAAGGACCCTGACAATTTTTTATATGATATTCCAGGCATACCTTGAATTTGCCTGCTTCGATATTCTCCCCGGATAGATTGAACGTGCAGGTGCGTAACGTAAAGAGTTTTTTAATCAGATCAAGAACAATCGCTGTCCGGTGCTTGGAGGTATAGGGACCAAAGTAGGTCGAGCCATCGCGGATCACCCGACGGGTAAAAAATACCCGGGGAAATCGTTCTTTTTTAATACAGATATACGTGTAACTTTTATCGTCTTTCAGATTGACATTATAACGAGGCTGGTGTTTTTTGATCAGTGAATTTTCGAGCAGGAGGGCATCATGTTCGGAGTCCGTAATCGTGTATTCCAGTCGGTGGGCAGTGCGCACCATGACCCGCGTCTTGTAGTATTGCTGTTTTTTTTCTCCAAAATAGGAAGCGATCCTTTTTTTGAGATTTTTGGCTTTTCCGACATACAGAATGATACCGTCCTCACCGAGGTATTTATAAATCCCCGGTTCATCGGGGAGTGTCGGGAGCATGGCCTGATAGTCGGCGGTGGTCATGATGAACGGGTTGGACTCAAAAATAGTTCAAGAATAGGTAAACAGAGGAGCCTTGCTACATAAGCAGCTCGTCAGCGGGATAAAGTCCAGTGATGACCTGGTGATCACAGCATATCTTCCTGAATGGATATTCTCCCTGAATGGTCCTGTTTGGATGGATTGTGAAGCTGTGTAGGTGCTGATTACTCCTGGTCCAGATGCTTCCAGATCGCATCTTTGAGGGGTTGGAGGTTGAACCCTGAAACGGCTGAAATAAAGAGGTGTTCGACACCTGCAGGAAGTTCGGGTTCGAGCAGGCGCATCAGCTCTTCATCTGCGAGATCGCATTTGGTGATGGCGAGGAGACGGGGTTTGTCGAGGAGTTCCGGATTATACATCGCCAGTTCGTTCTCCAGGATATCATATTGTTGCCGGATATTTTCGGCATCACAGGGGATCATAAACAGGAGAAGCGCATTGCGTTCGATGTGCCGGAGAAAGCGATGCCCAAGCCCTTTACCCTCGTGGGCCCGTTCGATGATCCCGGGGATATCGGCCATGATAAATGAGCGATGATCGCGGTAGGGCACCATGCCCAGGTTGGGTACGAGCGTTGTAAAGGGATAGTCGGCAATCTCGGGTTTTGCGGCAGAGATGGAAGCGAGCAGAGTGGATTTTCCGGCATTGGGGAAACCGACCAATCCGACGTCGGCTAATACTTTGAGTTCAAGTATTTTCCATTCTTCCAGTCCGGGTTCGCCAGGTTGAGCATACCGGGGTGTCTGATTGGTTGGTGTAGCGAAATGCGCATTCCCCAGGCCACCACGTCCTCCGGGTGTAAGTACGACGGTTTCGCCTTCTTCGGTGATCTCGAAATGGACCTTCCCGGTTTCTACATCCCGGGCTATTGTACCCAGTGGCACTTCGAGGATGATGTCCTGACCGGCACTGCCCGATTTTCGATTGCTCGCGCCATTCTGCCCGTCTTCGGCGATCACGTGCTTGCGATACTTGAGGTGGAGGAGTGTCCAGAGCTGTTTGTTCCCCTTTAGGATGATCGCTCCACCCTGGCCGCCGTCACCACCGTCAGGGCCTCCTTTGGATGTCATTTTGTCCCTGTGGAAATGGGAGGATCCGGCCCCTCCTTTTCGGGAGCGGCAACAGATCTTGACATAGTCTACAAAATTTGGATCGATGTTTGTGAGTGATCAGTCGATCAGACTGTCGATCACCCCGGTCAGGCGTTGAAAGATTTCATCAAGGGAGCCAATACCTTGCACTGTATGCGATTTACCGATTCGGTGATAATAATCGGATACCGGGGTTGTTTCGGATTTATAAACATCGATCCGGTTGCGGATGATGGATTCGTCGTTGTCATCTGGTCGACCGGATGTTTTGCCCCGCAACAGGATCCGCTTGACAATTTCTTCTTCATGGACAGCCAGTGCTACAAGGCCTGTAATTTCCTGGCCTTTTTCTGCGAGGAATTCATCCAATGCCTCGGCTTGTGCTACCGTCCGGGGAAATCCATCAAAAATGAACCCCCTGGTTTGAGGCACGCTGTTGACCTTGTTGCGCAACATGCCAATGGTCACTTCGTCAGGCACCAGCTCACCGGCAGCCATGTATTCCTTTGCTTTTTGTCCCAATGGGGTGTTATGACTCATTTCATAACGGAACAGATCTCCTGTGGAGATATGGGTCAGGCCATAGTGCTCGACCAGTTTTTCAGCCTGTGTGCCTTTTCCCGAACCGGGAGGGCCAAAGAGGATCAAATGGATCATAGGTGATCTTTAAAGAAGCTGCAAAAATAGCGAAAAACGATGAGGGGATCCAGCCTAACGGGATGCTGTGACATTGGCGCGCACCACATCGCGGCCGCCTGCAATTTTCGGCTTCCAGTAGCCGGATTGGGTGATGTTTTCCCGGATCACACCACGACTGGTGGTACTATGGATCACAGTAATCCCGGAATTATCGATCGTTTCGACAAGGGCCACATGAAAGATCCGGCCCTTCCTGGTAAAGTAGACGAGATCACCGGGCTGGATGTCGGAGATCTTTACGGCATCGCCCACCCGGGCTTGTGCGCCGGACTGGTGAGGCAGCTGGATGTCGTACTGGCTGAGGATAAAACTGGTAAATCCGGAGCAATCAAAGCCGGTCTTGGGTGAGGTGCCGGAATACTTGTATCGGGTGCCGATATACTGAGCTGCTTCCCGACGGATTTCATCGCGCATGGCCCATTCGGCATCATTTGCACTCCAGGATGCGGGTGCGTGTGCAGAGCGGACGACCGGCATCCAGTTCCTACTATGAGGAAAAGAGGCAAGACGAGACGAAGAGTAAAACGAAATAATGGCTTCAAAACAATCAATACATTCATTTCGGAGATGCGTTTGTACCTGGTATACGCATTTCCGTCAATTCGGTTTCCTGGGGCGAAGATACAACGAAAGGACTATGTTTAAATTGCTAAAGCTCAGGAAGTCAACAAAAATTCATCGCGATCTGCCAGAAAGGGGAATCGTTCCCGCCCGCTTTTCAGTTCATCGTGACTGATCGTGACCTGAAGGGTGGTTTCCGAACGGGCGGAGGACGCCAGTATCTCCCCCTGAAAATCGATCAGGGTTGAATCACCGCTGTATTCAAGCCCGTTGTCGTCCCTTCCGAGGCGATTGACACCGGCGACAAAGCACTGGTTTTCAATGGCGCGGGCACGAAGCAGGTGTTGCCAATGGGATCTGCGTGGTTCCGGCCAATTGGCAACGTAGAGAAGAAGGTCTATTTGTTCTGAGTTTCGGCTCCACACAGGGAAGCGGAGGTCGTAGCAGATCAACGGGCAGATTCGCCAATTCTTCCATTCGACAATCAGTCGTCGGTTTCCAGGTGTGTAAACCTTGTCTTCCCCGGCCATGGCAAAAAGGTGCCGTTTGTCGTAATGCAGGACCTGACCATGCGGGTCTGCCCACAACAGTCGGTTGAAATAGTGTTTTTGCTCGCGGATGACTACACTACCGGTAATGACTGCCCCCGTCTCATGTGCGAGCTCCAGCATCCACTGGGTTGTTGGGCCGTCGGTGTCTTCAGCTACATGATCGGGTTTCATGGTAAAACCGGTGGTAAACATTTCGGGAAGGACGATGATATCGGCTTCACCGGAAAGATCGCGGATCTTCCAGGAAAACATCTGTCGGTTCATCCGGGCATCTTCCCAGTACAAAGGAGACTGGATCAGGGCTATACGAAGCGTGTTCATGCCTGTAAATTACGGAAAAGAGCAGATCTCACCAGTTGGAATTGATCCTGCAGAGCATAAAAAAAGAACCCTTCCGAGTGGGAAGGGTTCTTTGATCATTTCCGGACAGGAAGGAATTATTCCTCGCCTGACTCTTCTGTCATTTCAGTCTCTTCGATCTCTTCTACATCCGGAGCAGCGGCAGCTTCTGCTTCAGCAGCAGCGGAGGCACTCCGCAGAGCACGTGGAATTTCGACCTGGCAAATCGGGATATTGGGAGCTACCAGGACTTCGATACCTTTCGGTATCTGTACCTCTTTCACCCGCATAGCCTGACCCAGGCCCAGATGGCTCACTTCGGCGATCAACTCGTCGACGAGATTTTCAGGAGAGGTTTTTACTTTGATGCGACGGAGCAGGCTCAGCATTTTACCGCCATTCTTGACACCCCTGGCCACACCGGTCAGACGAACTGGTATTTCTACCTTGATCGCACGATTCGGAACCAGCTCCTGGAAATCAACGTGCACAATGGCTTGTGTCGTCGGATGGAATTGAATGTCCTTCAAACTACACTTGTAGGACTTTCCGCTGATGGTAATTTCAGCCAGTTTAAAGTCTGGAGTATAAACCAGAGTCTTCAGTTCCTTCCCTGTAGTGGAGAAGTTGATATTCTTCTCACCGTAGATACAACAGGGGATAGCCCCGCTGTTCCGTACAGCTTTGGAAGATTTTTTTCCTGTGTTTTCCCGGCTATCTCCGGCGATCTGTATGTAATTCATACCTGCTGCTTTGTAAAATGGCACGCAAAGATAAGGGGTTCGGTGGTAATATGCTTAGAATGAGCAGGTTTTTTCGAAAAATCTATCCTTCAACGAAAAGCGCGGAGATCGACCTGTGTTCATGCGTGTTGCGGATGGCCTTGGCAAAGAGCTTGGCTGTTGACAGGACCTTGATCTTCGGTGATTCGGTTTTCAGGGGTATGGTATCACAAACGATCAATTCCTTGAGGGAGGAATTGGCGATATTCTCGTATGCTTTTCCAGACAGTACAGGGTGGGAGCAAATGGCTCTGACACTGCGTGCCCCCTTGGCCATCAGGGCATCTGCGGCCTTGCACAGGGTGCCGGCTGTATCGATCAGGTCATCTACCAGGATCACATCGGCATCCTGAACCTCTCCGATCACAGTAATACCAGCCACTTCATTGGCGCGCTTGCGTTCCTTATCACAGATCACGAGATCACAACCGAAATACTTGGCATAGGTCCGTGCGCGCTTCACTCCGCCCACATCCGGTGAGGCAAAGATGACCGACTCCATATTCTGTTTCTGGAGATAGGGTATGAAGATGGCTTCGCTGCGCAGGTGATCCACGGGAATATCAAAAAATCCCTGGATCTGGTCGGCGTGAAGGTCCATGGTCATGACTCGATGCGCCCCGGCAGCCTGGAGCAGATTGGCTACCAGCTTGGCACTGATGGGCACCCTGGATTTATCCTTCCGGTCCTGCCGCGCATAGCCGAAGTAGGGCATGACCGCCGTGATATACCCGGCAGAAGCACGCTTGGCTGCATCGATGGTGAGCAGGAGCTCCATCAGATTGTCGGATGGCGAGAAGGAAGACTGAATCAGAAACACATAGGCCCCGCGGACAGATTCATTGATCACCGGTTGCATTTCGCCATCACTGAACCGCTGGAGAGTGATGTTGCCCAGGCTGTAACCATAGAAATCAGCAATTTTCTCTGCCAGATATTGCGATTGTGTACCGGAAAAGAGTTTGACTTCGACCATGAAGCGGGGGTTTGGGCAAAGGTACAAAACCGAAGACAGCTGTGGCTTTGAATTGCGTGTGACCGAATTGTCTCACTAAAAGCCCAGGACAGTGCTTGCAACAGTCCGTTGTCGGCGTACAGTTCACATTGTTCAATCCATACACAGGGGATGGACTTGTCGCTGATCCCATTCTCGTTCCATCGATTGATGTCAATCGCCTATTTTGCGGGAAGAACCTGTTGCTTCACCAGTTGCCTTTCCATCTATGTCAGTATCTCTTGCTCGAATGAAAATGCCTCATGTCTTTGCCTTGCTCACAGGGGTCATCCTCTTTTGCAGTGTGCTGAGCTACGTCATTCCTTCGGGCACCTTTGACCGTGAGGAACGACAGGTGGGATCGTTGACCCGAACGATGGTCATACCGGGCACCTATCAATCCCTGCCCAAGCATTACAGCCTCACCGGCATCCTCCTGCCACAAGAAGTGGAAGGATCTGCCTCACCGGTCAGTCTTCTCGAATTCGTCAGTGCCATACCTCGCGGGTTGGAAGGAACAGCGGATATCGTTTTTCTCATCTTTCTGATCGGCGGCGTCTTTGGCATCCTGCAGGCTACAGGGATGATCACGGCCATTATTCACAGCCTGGTGACCCGGTTTTCCGGTTCCGGTCCGTTGTTGACCATCATCCTCATGTTGACGGTTTCCATTGCCGGCTCTACACTGGGTATGGGGGAAGAATTTATTCCTCTTGTTCCCATCTTCCTGTATGTCGCAAAAGAACTGGGGTATGATCGGATCTACGGTCTGGCCCTCGTGATGGTCGCAGCTGATGTCGGTTTTGCAGCGGCGACCACCAATCCATTCACCGTGCAGATTGCCCAGGGCATCGCAGAAGTTCCTCTGGGGAGTGACCTTTGGTTTCGGATCATCTTTTATGCTGTGTGCATGATTGCTACCCTGGCTTATATGCTGTGGCATGGAAAACGCATCCAGGGACAACCCGAGCGATCCATCATGGGTCCGGATGAATTTCAGATCAAGGGTCTGGAACAGATTACCTACGTGTTGAAAGCGGCACATATCCGGATCGCCGTAGTCTGTGCATTGTTGTTTGTAGGGATCATTTATGGTGTGCAGACGCAGGGGTGGTGGCTGGCAGAAATGAGTGGAGGATTTCTGTTGATGGGCATGATCGCTGCATGGTTGGCCGGGATGACCGTAGACGCTACAGTCAAGGCCTTTGTCAAGGGAATGGAAGAGATGGTGGTGGCGGCCCTTGTCGTCGGATTTGCCAAAGGGATCCAAGTGGTCATGGAGGATGGGCAGATCATGGACACCCTGATCCAGCACGCTGCGGGGGTACTGGATGGATTTCCCAAGATTGTAGCAGCGGAAGGGATGCTCGTCTTCCAGTCGATGTTGAATTTCTTTATTCCTTCGGGATCGGGACAGGCTGCTACGACGATGCCTCTGATGGCTCCACTCGCGGATCTACTGGGTATCACTCGGGATACAGCGGTATTTGCGTTTACTTGCGGAGACGGGTTTTCCAATTCGATTGTTCCTACCTCGGGAGTCCTGATGGCGATGCTGGCACTGGCCGAGATCCCTTATGGGAAATGGTTGCGGTTTATGATCCCCTTGTTCGCGATATTAATGGCATTATCGGGGATTTTTGTTGCACTTGCCGTGTGGATCAATCTGAGATGAGGGGAGAAATTCCAAATCACAAATCACAAATCCCAAATTCCAAAAAAGCACCAATGACCAAAACTCAATGACCGAAACGTGAGGTGTTTTAGTCATTCGGCATTCGGAATTGCCTGCCTCGCTGGTAGGCGGGTTTGTTATTTGGAGCTTATGTGTGAAGCATCAAATCACAAATCACAAATCCCAAATAAGCACCAATGGCCAAAATTCAATGACCGAAACGGAAGGTGTTTTGGACAATCGGATTTCGGCATTCGGAATTGCCTGCCTCGCCGGTTGGCGGTTTTGTTATTTGGAGCTTATGTGGGAAGCATCAAATGACAAATGACAAATCCCAAATAAGTACCAATGACCAAAATTCAATGACCGAAACATAAGGTGTTTTGGACAATCGAATTTCGGCATTCGGAATTGCCTGCCTCGCCGGTTGGCGGTTTTGTTATTTGGAGCTTATGTGGGAAGCATCAAGTCACAAATCACAAATAAGCACCAATGACCAAAACTCAATGACCGCACCGGAAGGAGTTTTGGACATTCGAATTTCAAATTTGTTTGTTATTTGGAACTTGTTATTTGGTGCTTGTTATTTGGTGCTTCCAACTTTATTGTTCCATCCTCCGAACTCCAGGCGATCCTTTTCAGAATACCTTCACACCATGCGTGTATCATTTCTCCTGTGCCTTTTGCACCCAGGTAATGACATAACCACCGATCAATCCCAGGATGAGGATAGCGACAAAAAAGGCATAGGGTTGGTCCAGTTGCAGTTTGCCTTTGCGGTAGGTTTCCAGTGACAGGGTGAGGAGAAACAGGCCAATGGTAAAAAACAGAATATTTCGGTAGAGCGGTTTCATAGCAGTCTAATTGCGGACACAAGATCGGTAACCTGGCCGATATCAGTCGAACTTCAAAGACGGGGTGTCTGCGATTTGGGAGAGGTATTGATCCATTCGGATAAGGACCTCCTTTCGTTCGGTATCATCCAGTCGGGCTGCCCCATAGGCAACAAAAGGAGGCAGGACGTCCATCTTGCAAAAGTCGAATACTCCGGCATGAACCGGGCGCAGCATGTGCAGTACAGTCCCGCGTGTATCGGATTCAAAGGAGGATGCTGGACCACCCGTGGTGAGGCAGCAGAGCGCTTTTTTACCCGATAGACTGGCACCCTGGCCGTAGGCAAACCCGTAGGCAAAAACCCGGTCGATATATCCTTTGAGGATGGCAGGGATGGACCACCACCACAACGGAAATTGGAAGATGACGAGATCAGCTGCATCCAATCGATCGACCTCTTGAGCCAGATCGGGGGCGAAGGTTCGGGTGCGCCAGGCATGGGCCTGTTCGGTTTGTAAGCGGAGAACTTCCCGATTGGCGCGAAAAGTAAAATCGTCTGGACCGGCAGCTGCCTGCCAGTTCATGGCATACAGGTCGGACAAGGTGACTTCATGCCCGGTGCGCGTCAGTGTCTGGATGATCTGATCCTTCATGGCTCCATTGAAGGAGGCCGGTTCGGGGTGTGCATAAACGAGGAGGACTTTCATGGACGATCAGCTGTATTGATGCATCGGATTCCGGGCAGTGCGACAAGATAGGGGAAGTCCGAATGGTGAGCAATTGGGAATTGGTTCTTCCCGGAAGTGAACAGAGTGCAGTATTTCCTTAACATGACTCAAAATAACCCAATACCGAAATCACACCGAAAATTGTCAGCATCAGGATTTTCAGGATTTGCGGATGAACAGGATGGAGGTTGGAAAAAGGAAAAGGACCTCCTGGTCCTACTCCGCACATTGTCTGAATCACGGATGAGAACGGATTTCAGGATTTCACGGAAAAGAGGTTTTGGTCATTCGGATTTCGTGCTTGTAATTTATTTGTTTTTTGGGGCTTTGGATTTGGTGCTTTCTATCATTGTCAGCATCAGGATTTTCAGGATTTGCGGATGAACAGGATGAGAGGTTGGAAAAAGGGAAAGGACCTCCTGGTCCTACTCCGCATATTGTCTGAATCACGGATGAGAACGGATTTCAGGATTTCACGGAAAAGAGGTTTTAGTCATTCGGATTTCGTGCTTGTAATTTATTTGTTTTTTGGTGCTTTGGATTTGGTGCTTTCTATCATTGTCAGCATCAGGATTTTCAGGATTTCAGGATGAACAGGATGAGAGATGGAAAATGAAAAAGGACCTCCTTGTCGTACTCCGCACATTGTCTGAATCACGGATGAGAACGGATTTCAGGATTTCACGGAAAAGAGGTTTTGGTCATTCGGATTTCGTGCTTGTAATTTATTTGTTTTTTGGTGCTTTCTATCATTGTCAGCATCAGGATTTTCAGGATTTGCGGATGAACAGGATGAGAGGTTGGAAAAAGGGAAAGGACCTCCTAGTCGTACTCCGCACATTGTCTGAATCACGGATGAGAGCGGATTTCAGGATTTCACGGAAGGAGTGTGCTATAACATTGGGCTATTGGTCTTTATTTTTCTCATAACCCCATAACCCCATAACCTCAGAACCCCATAACCCCATAACCCCATAACCTCCTTACCTCCTTCACTCCTCCTACAGTCTCGGTACGATTGGCTTTTCGATCTCATTAAATGTCCCTCCAAAGAGGACCTGACGGACAGCATCCGAGCCCAGGAAGTCGTGTGGAAAACCGGGGTCGATGGCACTGATCTCGTTGAGTTGTTCGATCATAGCTGGCGGGATGTGGAAGGACAGACAGCCCAGGCTGTTCTCCAACTGTTCTGCTTTCCGGGCGCCGACGATGGGGATATAATCGGGATGTTGTTGTCGGACCCAGTTGAGGGCGACCTGCGCAGGCGCGACATGCAGTTCGTTGGCGATATCCACTACTTTTTGTGCAATGTCTGTGTTGCGTTGGTTCAGGCGCTTGCTTTCGGCGGCCAGGCGTTTGGGTTCTTCTTCCCGGTTCAGGTATTTGCCGGTGAGTGCACCTCCGGCCAGGGGTGCCCAGGCGGTCATACTCATGCCAAATGCGTTGGCCATCGGCAGGAGATCGCGCTCGGGAGTGCGCTGGAGGAGACTGTATTCCACCTGAAGGGCAACGAAAGCCGACCACCCGCGTAGCTCAGCCATGGTGTTGGCCCGACTGACAACCCAGGCAGGGGTATCACTGATGCCGATATAGTGAACCTTCCCCTGGCTCACCAGGTCATCCAGTCCACGCATGACTTCCTCCACCGGTGTCATACCATCCCAGGCATGGACCCAGAGCAGATCGATATGATCCGTCTTCAGGCGGGAGAGGCTTCCTTCGATGGAGCGCATCAGATTTTTACGATGATTACCCGAAAAATTGGGGTCGTCGTTCCGGTCTTTCAGACTGTACTTGGTGGCCAGTACCCAGTGATCTCGGTCGGCTGCGATGAAATCGCCCACCCAGGATTCGCTGGTGCCTTCGGTGTATCGGTTGGCGGTGTCGAGGAAGTTGCCACCGGCATGGGCATAGGTATCAAAGATTTTCCGGCTTTCTGCTTTGTCGGCCCCCCAGCTCCATTCGGTGCCGAAGGTCATGGTGCCGAGGCAGATCTCAGAAACGCGGAGGCCGGAACGGCCGAGGAGTTTGTACTTCATGGATGGGCTATTTGATACTGGGAAGGTAAAAAGATGATTGAAAGCGGAAGTGGGAAATCGGAAAGCGGAAGTCGGAAAGCGGAAAGCGGAAAGCGATTCATTTGTAGCGGCTGCTAATTAACGGCCGAAGGCGGTCAGCTGTCATATCGAAAGTTGCTCGACTGCCAGGTGGCAAGGAAAATGGAAAGTTGGAAAGCGGAAGTGGGAAGTGGGAAAGCGATGTCTTATCCAGAGAAGCAAGTTCTGAATCTCACCCTCTCCACTCAACCCCCACCACCCAGGTCCGCCCAGCACTGACCGGGATAGTACCACTGCCACTGTTGTGCTGAAGGCTGGCGCCGGTGTCCAAAACGCCGGTCTGACGGATGTTGAGGAGGTTTCGCGCGCCGGCATTCAGGCGGAGGCGCTGATTGAAAAAGGATTTGCCTACCATACAGTCGAGCAGGGTAAACCCGTCCTGGATGCGTCGGCGGATCACCGACTCCCCATTGTCCGGTTCGGGATAGAAGGTCACCAGCTGGTCGTAGTATCGACCCATGATGCTGACGGATGCATTGGCTTTCTGCCATTGCCAGTTCAGATCCCAACCCACTTCATTGGCCCAGGTAACAGCTGGAACGGTAGGGTCGTTTTTGTGTTCGGGCTGGACATAGCCGTTGGTCATCATGCTGGCTTGCAGGGTGAAGGCCTTCCAGTTGATCTTGCTCTGGATCTGGGTGCCCAGGTTCTGAAATCGGTCGTAATTGAAGTAGGCGAACTGCAACGTGGTGGTATCGCCTCGGGTCGGCACCCGGATGCCGTCTTTGACATAGAATTCGTAGATGTCAATCTTATCCCGGACATCGTTATAAAACCCGTTCAGACGAATGGAGCTGTTCAGGTGGCGATTCTTTTTTTCCCAGTTGAGAGACAGCTGCAGGTTGTCTGAAGTCTCCGGGCGAAGATCGGGGGTGCCGAGGATGAAGTGGTTGGCATCCACGAATTCGAAATAGAGTTCTTTGGCTGTCGGTGCCCGGAAGCCACGGGCATAGGATGCCCGTGCTGTCCATCCGGGAGCCAGCTCGCTGCGGATATGGATTGACGGGACAATCGGCGACGGGAATCGCTGATTATAGGTCCATCGCATTCCCCCTTCCAGGTTCAACCAACGGATGGGCTCATACCGCACACTGCCAAAGACAGCATAATCTTCGAGGCGGCTGTATCCCTTTCTGGATTCATAGGGATCAACGATCCGGTTACCGGAGGCGATATCCCATCGATTTTCAGTGCCGATCATGCCATTCCACGCGCCGGGCAGTCGAGTGGCCAGGGTGGCACGCAGATGTAAACCGGTGAGGTCATTGGTGTCCTGTTCGCCCAGGATGGGGTCGCCATCACCGGTTTCCATTTCGGTGCGCACCCGTTCCTTGATCCGGTCCCAATGGTTGTAACTGCCGATCATTTCCGTGAAATAGCGGTCCTGCTGCCAGCTGCGATTCCAATGGAGGGTATGGTCCTGACGATTGGTGTAATACGTATCGTCAAATGCGTATGGTTTGAACTGCGGGCGCCGCAATTCTCCGAGATTGGTGATAACTTCCTCCATCATCTGGAAGCGGTATCGAATGGATCCTTCCGGTGAGGTATTGTACCGCACATGGGCACCTGCATACCATTGATCTTTCGGATTCCACAGTTGATCCCGGCTGTCGGTCAGTCCGCCCCAGCCATCAAAGCGCAGAAAGCCACCCTCCGCCCTGATCAGGAGATCGGAGTTGATCCAGTGGCCCAGAGATCCATCTATTCTGGTCTCACCCAGGGATTCATAACTGGTCCGAACGCTGGTTTCCCAGGCCTTGAGCTGGGAAGGTTTGGTGATGAGATTGATCACACCGCCCAGGGCATCAGTGCCATATTGCACGGATAAGGGACCTTCAACGATCTCGATCCGATCGATCTGATGGAGAGGCAACTGGCCCATGTCCACATTCCCGTTCATCCGGCCGATGACCGGCACACCATCCAGGAGGATCTTGATGCCCTGGCCGTCTTGCCCCTGGAGGCTGAGCGCACTCCCGAGGATCATATCCTGGCGGATGCGAATGCCACCGTCGTAGGCGAGCACCTCATCCAGTGTGGATGAAAAGCGACGTGCAATCTCCTTTCGATCCAGCGTGCGGATGGGGTGGATTGCCGATCGGGCATCCGTAGGGGCATACTGCGCCGTGACTACAATGTTCTCGAGTTCCAGATCCCAGGTGATGCTGTCGCTCAGTGGTTGAGCGACAGCAGCCCCGGATAGAAACAGGATGAGAATGGGAAGCAAGCGCATAGAGCAAGTCTCGATCAGCGGATGACCCATTGACCCACCCAGAGCCCGTTGCCCTCGCGGACTTGCAGAACATACATGCCCGGCACCAGTTGGTCGGGGTGTTGGTGATCTGCTGAAATCCGGGCGTCAGGTGTGTCGTGGTTGACCACACCCGGCGGCCTTGCAGATCAATCAGCGAAAAATCAGCTGGACCGGCTTCACCTGTCCATTGCACCATCAGGGGATCGCCGGGGCGGGCCGGGTTAGGGCCAGCCTGGATGGTGTTGGATGATGGTTGGACAGGTTGGAGTGCGCTGATCACGCCGAGGTCGGTCTTTTCAAAGACCATATTACCAGTCGAACTGCCTTCGAAGTCGACGAAGATGACTTTCCAGATATGCTCGTCCCGGGTTTTGACAAAATAGGCACGATCAAAATCGATATTCCAACCGGTGGAAAAGTCGTAGTACTTCCAGTCATTCCCGATGGTGTTGGGATCCGAAGAAAGCGAATCGGCATAGTTGCCCAGCACATAGTCGACTTCCAGTACGTCCACGCCATCTGCTTCGGCGACCTGGATGCCGGGTCCGCTGAGTACACCGGTGACCATATATTCAATGATCCCGCCGTTGCCATCATCCAGGGGTGTCGTATGACGGCCCCAGAAGAAATCCCAATCTGCAGGAGGGTTGGACAGGATCTGATTGTTCTGAATGGACAGGTAGGCAAATCCGGCGGCCTTGTGATCGTTTTTATCAATGGCCAACGTCTGGAGATTGGCTCCGTCCATATCAGCCCAGCGGATGTAATATGTGGTCAGGACGACAGAATCGACCATGAACTTTTTATAGTTGCCATTCCGCAGTTTCAGGACCCATACCTTGGATCCGATCACTTTGTTGGTCATGGGATTGTACTGGCCCCAGCCGAAATCAAACGGATTCATCGGGTCCTTGTCTGTATTCAGTGCACCGTTCAGCCAGTCCTTCTCGGCATTGTACCGGCGATCGACCAGTGATACCGGATCAATAAAATCGTCAAAAAACTCTACACCGGCGGCGTACACTTCCAGTTCGGGCAAGGGTGTGGTGAATGAGGAAGCAGATGATTCATTAATCAGGATACCGGCATCCTGAAAGCCGACAGCTGTAAAAGCCAGATCCCAGCTGGTGTTGGCCAGGGTGGTTGTCTGATCGTCTGAAAGGCGGTAATAGGCCTGGTCGGCATAGTTGGCACCACAGGCCAGTTCGACAAAAACCTGAGCCTGAACCGAGGTCGTGGCGAGGAAGAGAAAGCTAAAAAAGTATACGTGTTTCATATGATGGACAATTGTGGTTACAAAGATCGACAAGGACTAAAGATACGGCAGATTCGGGCTGTCATCTTTGTGTCATAATGAAGGGGGAAGGCGGAAGGTGTGGAGAGTAGAGAGTGGAGTGTGGAGAGAAGATCTGTACTCCATTTGAGCATCATGCTTCGTGTTGAGGGCCCTTAGGTTAACAACGAGGAAGGGGGAAGGCGGAAGGTGTGGAGAGTAGAGAGTGGAGTGTGGAGAGAAGATCTGTACTCCATTTGAGCATCACGCTTCGTGTTGACGGCCCTTAGGTTAACAACGAGGAAGGCGAAAGGTGTGGAGAGTAGAGAGTGGAGTGTGGAGAGACGATGATCTGTAATCCATTAGAGCATCTCGCTTCGTGCAGAAGGCCCTTAGGTTTGCAAAGAGGAAATGAAAAATCGCCTGCCTGCCGGTAGGCAGGGAAGGCGGAAGTCGGAAATCGGACCGAACGCCGAAGACCGAACGCCGAAGACCGAACGCCGAACGCCGAACGCCGAAGACCATCAGGAACTGAGGAATGAGGAATGAGGAATCAGGAACGAGGAATGAGGAATCAGGAATCAGGAACGAGGAATGAGGAATCAGGAACGAGGAACCAGGAATGAGGATATTCCAACACACTCAGGCCTGCACCCACACCAGCGACTTCTCTTCAAACCAGGGGTCTTTAAACCAGGTAGAGATGGGCTCTGTTTCCACGGACATCTTCCGGGGAAGCCCCTTCATCTCCTGTTTGACCTGGCCACCCTTCAGGGCGATCAGCCCGTTGGGAATGGCGTGGAGCTGACGTTTGTGCTGGAAGAAGCCGCTCGGACCAGCGGACCAGCAGACTCAATTCTGCGACGGCTCGCGTTACGACAAAATCATACTTGCCCTTGTGCTCTTCTGCCCGGACGGCAAGAGGCAGCACATTGGTGAGGCCCAATCCTTCAGCTACCGCCTCTCAACCACAGTGATCTTATTGCGGGTGCCATCGATCATGGTGAAGGAGACTTCCGGGAAGAGGATGGCCAGGGGAATACCCGGGAATCCGCCCCCTGTGCCGAGATCGACGATCTGTGTGTCTGGCTCGAACTGGACAAATTTGGCAATGGCCAGGGAATGCAGGACATGGTGCGTGTAGAGGTTGTCAATGTCCTTGCGTGAGATCACATTGATCCGGGCATTCCACAGGCGGTACAACTCGTCCAGTTGGGCGAATTGGGCCTGTTGTTCTGGCGTGAGATAGGGGAAATGATCGAGGATGACCTGCATGCACTATGTATGACCGCGAAGGTAGGGCTTTCAAAGGCCAAATCCATCCGTCGTGTTCAGCAGCCGCTTTCATCATTTACTTACAATCACCGCATGAGGGCACCCCTTTATAGACATTCGGATGTTTCGAATTTGTGACCTGGGATTTGTTCCACGGCAATTCCTCCCTCCTCAAAACCTCCCACACCCCCGAGTACTCGGGGTCGGGGCCAAAGCTCTGGCGGGCAAGCATAACCTCCGATGTATTTTAAGAGATATACTGGATTCGGCCCTTTCGTTAACCTCCCTCCTTCGGCGGGCAAGCACCTCCAGCCCCTCTCCTTTGTCAAGGAGAGGGGAGCTCCAGGCAAAGGAATGATCCTCACTTGCAAAATATGTAGATATGATGAAGATAGAGTCCAGGTAATTTTCAAACTCAACTTTACTCATAACCTCATAACCTTCCTCCTCCCAACCTCCAAAAACAACCTGTGCACCGGAGATTGCAGCTGCTGGGCGGCAATTCCGGTGCTCAAGGCATTTTCACAGGATTATAAAACCGGTGACTTGGGATTTGAACCGGGACACAAAAACAGGGTGTCTCGGAGAGGATTCAGCACAGAAACAGGTGTGCGGAACGGGATATTTTACGCTGCAAAAGAAGCGGGAACATCGACATAGGCAGTTGCTCCCGGGCGCTGCAATTGAGCTGACATCAGTTGCTTGGCACGGAAGAGTTGTGCTTTGACCGTGCCTAACGGAATTGCCAGTTCTGATGCGATTTCTTCATAACTCAGCTGTTCGTAATACCGAAGCTCAACCATCAGCCGGTATTTGTCATTCAGTCCACCGATGATCTGGCGCAGGACATCAACGCGCTGTTCGCGGATCATTTCAGCTTCCGGGTCGCGGGTATTGGAGCGGGCCATTTCGGAGAAGTCCTGTTTGCTTCCGGCTTCGATGGGTTCATCCAGACTGAGTGTATGGAGGCGCTTTTTCCGCATGTAATCGATGCAGTTATTGATCGCGATCTTGAACAACCAGGTGGAGAAGGCGTAGTTTGGTGTGTAGCTGGACAATTTGTTGAAGGCTTTCCCAAACGCTTCCAACGTCAGATCCTCGGCGTCTTCCCGGTTGCGCACCATCTTGAGGATGGCGTGAAAAACGGATTGACGATACCGGCTTAACAGCTGGGCAAATGCTTTCTGATCGCCATCGATGGCTTTCAGAACGAGGCTGTAATCTTCTGTGGCTTTTTGAGAGAGTGTATTCATTTCCATGTCCTTGGCTTTTGGTAGTTTACGTTTAAGGTGGTCATCACGACCAGGTATCCGAGATAGAGTGTGTCGAGAACGGGGATCCAGGCGATCAGGTCATGTTCTCCCAGCCTTTGCAGGGAGCGACCCATCCACCAGCGGAGTCCGGCCCAACGCACCAGAATCAGCAGCAGGATGATCCACCCCGGTCCGCCGGTCAGCCACAACCCCGGATAGAAGAGGAGGAGGCTGGCCGCGTGAAGGCCGAGAAGAAGCTGCGTTTTGCGTTTGTACCGCCAACTCGTACTGAGGTGACGTTGTTTCTGTCGCAGCCAATCGGCCCAGGTGGATTCCGGTTCGGAAAAAACGAATGCAGATGGATCCAGTTGTACGCGGGTATTTGTTCCGTTGGCTGCTTCCTGTACAAACAGGTCGTCATCACCTCCGGGCAAATGAGCGTGCCGGGCCAGTCCGCCGGCCTTCATGAAGAGTTCCTTCGTGTAGGCCAGATTTCGTCCCACGCCCATATAGGGGTGGCCCGCCAGCGCCCATCCAAGGTATTGAATGGCCGTCCAGGCGGTTTCGAATCGGATCAGACGGTTGAGCCATCCGGGTCTGCGTCTGTAGGGCGCATACCCGAGAACGATCTGGGTTTGATTCCCGATTTTCTCGGTCATCTTTTTTTCCCAATGTTCACTTGCCGGTTCACCGTCGGCATCAGTCAGTAAAAGAACGTCGTGTCTCGCGTGCCGTATCCCACACTCCAGTGGCCACTTTTTGCCTTTCCATTGTGCAGGTTTTGGCGGCGCGATTACAGTGGTAAAGGTCACTAACGACCCTGGCATGGACAATAGAACTGCACCTGTGTGGTCGGTTGAGTTATCGTCGACCACCATTATTTCCAGTGAACGGTCGGTTTGGTTTAGGAAACGGGGCAGGTGTTTTTTCAGATTCTCGGCCTCATTGCGGGCACAGATGATGACCGACACCGGTTTACCAACACCTGGCTCCTCTTCCTGTTTGCCTTGCCAGTTCCCTACGCGGCGGTAGATCACCATCCAGAAGAGCGTCTGGATACCCAATGAACCCCATGCCATCACCCATCCGATCACACTCCAGGTGATCATACAACCTGGCCTGTCAGGGGTGCCAATGAGGCGTGAAAACGGTTCAGCCAGCCGGTATCCCGTGCAGCACGCCGGAATGCCCACCAGTGCCGGCACCGTTGAAAAACAGCATTTCCTGCCAGGCCCAGGGACCCAAAGCAAGAACCACCACCAACCAGATGATCCGATATTCAACACCGGGCATGACCCAGTGCATTGCCCACCACAACAGGGGCACCCCGATCAGGTATCCGATCAGACCACCCAGAAAGCGCACGGTCGCATCGTACACCGGATGCAGATGGAGTGATCGTTTGAGGAATTCCGGCAATCCATAGATGAACAGGTAGTGGACGAGGATAAGGGCCACGATGGGGAGCAGGATCAAACGTCCTGTATGCTCTCGCTGGTCTGTCCATTGGGGATCTACTTTTGTCAGTTGTTTCTCAGCCATGCAGGCTGACAGGGCCGAAACGACGGATTCTGACCGGGCACCCATCTGCCGGAGGCATTTCAGGATCGCGTAGATGTCGTCCCGCCAATTGGGCCCTGCCAGGCCGGGTTGCAGGAGCCGGGTGCAACGCATCAGTTGGTGGTCGATCTCCGGTTCGCTGTGCAGCAGCAGGGCCTGTATTTTGTCCTCCAGCAGGCGGGTCAGCCATTCGACGGTCGACCAGTCATCCACAGGCCCGGGAAGGTCTGAAACGCTGATTTCGCAATGATCGAAGCGCAGTGAAACCCGACTGCGAAACGCTGGATGTTCCTGATAGGTAATCCCTCCCAGAAGAAAACTCATTCTCTGAGTTGGATCGGCCTGGAGAACATCCAGGGCGATGCGCGCTGCACCGGTTTTGATCGGCCTGAGTCGGTATTCCCGCTCGGAGGTCCCTTCCGGTGCGATATACAGTGCACCACCCTGCAGCAGATGCTGGCGACTTCTTTGGAAGGCCTGCGCATTATCGATGGGTCGCCCCCCCACATCCTTGGGCCGCTCGATGGGAATACAGAAGAAGGTGTTGAGAAACCAGTTGGCAAACCAGTGCTTGAACAGGCTGGCATTCCCCAGAAAAAAAACGGGTCGTTTCAAGCGGGACACCACCATGAAGGGGTCAATCAGCGCGTTGGGATGATTGCCCAGAATGATGAGGGGGCCATCCGGCTCCTTTTCGGGTAACCCGTGGGGTGGTTCGATCCGGTAATACAATTCCAGTCCGGTTTTCACCAGGGTGTACAGGATGGAGTATACCAGGGTTAACACAGGATTCATCACACCGTCGGATCAGGATTCAAACGCAAGCAGGAACGCCTTCATTTTCTCGTTGAATGCAGGGCCCTGGTCGAAGAGAAACTCAACGGCCACAGGCAGGATGAAAACGGGCAATTGATGTTTCTGGAGCCAGTGGGCATGCAGTGCCAGTCGGGTGGCATCCTTTTCTGTTGACAGGATGATCCGGGGTTGATCATCGGGCAGCTGGTTGAATCGCAGCAACATCTGGTCCATCTCGTTCGGTGTGAAGTAATGGTGGTCTTCGAAGGGCATGCCATCCAGCATTCCCACCCTGTTCTCCAGATAATCCATCAGATAATCCGTATTGGCGATGGCACTGATGAGCAGGACATTGACCGAGGAGGTCAGCGGCAGCCGTTCCTGTGGTCCAAACAGGCGATAGGGCGTACCGTACCTGAATTTGCTGAAGTACACCTCCTGATGGGGGGCGGGGTCGATCTCCTTGCGGATCTGTTCTGCCTCCTGAGGCGTCAACTCATCCGGGCATTTGGTCACGATGATCTGGTGTGCCCGCAGGTAGGCCGACCGCCATTCGCGCAGACGACCGGATGGCAACAGAAAATCGCGGGTAAACAGGCGGGCGTATTCGGTGAGCATGATGTGCAGCGCCGGTTCGACAGACCGATGCTGGAAGGCATCATCCAGCAGAATAAGCTGGAGGCCGGGTTGATCCATCACCATTTGCGGGATAGCCAGGCTGCGGCTTTCGGATACCGCCACGGTGATATCGGGATATTTGAGTTTGAACTGCAGGGGTTCGTCGCCCACATCCCGGGCCGTGCTGGACCGTTGGACATAATGAAACCCATGCGTTTTGCGCTGGTATCCCCGGCTCAACACCGCCAGTTCCAGATAGTCGCCCAGCAGGACGATCAGGTATTCGATATGCGGTGTTTTGCCCGTGCCGCCCACCGAGAGGTTGCCCACCGAAACCACGGGCAGATCAAACCGTACGGGCCGCACCATGCCCAGGCGATAGGTGAGGTTGCGCAGGCTGACCCCCAGACCGTAGAGGAGGGAAAAGGGAGCAAGCAGGATTCGGAGCAGCAGTTCCTGGACCATGATTCCCAAAGGTAAGAGGTTGCCAGCGGACTAGGATCAAATGGGGGAAGAGGAGGACAGCTGTTGCTTCAGTATACTCCTGATTGCTGACCATTCTATCATGTAAGAGGTTCTTTGCTGGCAAGTTGTCCGTTCAGAAAGCAGTTTGGGTCAAAGTCAAACAGAAATTGACGAGGCCGATCCGAAGAAAACAATCTCTCAAGAATCAATAACTGACTCCAGATATGCTTTAGTCCGTGTCTCTTCTGATCCTGTACAGCAAACCGGCAGAAAAATTTGCATTCAGTTGCCAATCCTGGGAGCCCCAATCACTTATTTTATGAAAAAACTTGCCACCTAAACTCCTGACAAGTACACCACCCTCCACACCACCAACCAGATACAAGCTTTTGTATAGCCTGACCTTTCCATCCAATCCAATGGAAGTATTATATGAATACTGCCTATTGCCAAACATAAAATTGTCTCCCACCCGATAAACCGTCCCCATTCGAAATATCTGAACCTCGAATTTAGGCAGCAATTCTATATCGGATTGATGAATGCTCAGACTCCTTTTGTAACCCAGATTCAATCCAAGTTTCTCTCCCATATCACTGGCTCTGAAATATCGCTTGTGATCCGCCTGGCCTGGCAGCGCATCATTCTGAAAACAGGCCAGACCGACATGTACAATATGATTGCCCAGATACTGATCCACACCTAGCTCAATATCCCGGCCAACCCCACTCCAGTTGTGCAGAACCATGAAATCAGTTGCACGGTCTCGTTGACTGATGATATCAAGGGACACCAAAAGGAGGGCAGAAGTAAGGAATAAGGTGTTAGTTTTCATTTGATTGTTTTTTTTAAGTCAACATGTTCAGGCTTGTTTCCAAACAGACCAAAAAAAACACTTTCTGGTAAACACTAAATGAACGAAGAAGCCTCACCCTTATTTTGTCCCAGTCTACCCACCTTACATGAAGGCGCTCCAAGTGACTAATAAACAGGCTATCATTTCTTCACTATTTTTCCTGTTTTAATTATCCCTTTGTCGTTTTGTAACATATAATAGTAAATGCCTTCTTCAAGATGGTTTGTGTCAATTGTAATGGTGTTCGTAAATGTATACTGCCATTCTTGCTGTCCAAGTAGGCTACAAACAGAAACAGTGGTTTGTGCGTCATCCGACAGTGAAAAAGTCAATTGTTGCGAAAAGGGATTCGGATACGCCTTGACGGAAAGTTGTGGTTGGGCATGTTCACTTATAGTTGTTTTAAGTATCCACTCAGGAGCAATGGCCTGCCAAAAAACCGGAATTGTATCGGAATCATGTATGTAACTGTAATTTTCATTATACCAATTTGATGCATTGGATGTGAAGGTTGCGGAATCATTCATTGACATAATTTGCTGATACAAATTACTTGGACTGGTGGTGTCCCACCAACCACCGGGATTGACACTAGTAAACACGCTCCCAACTTACAACTGTCTTTAAACAATGAGTTATCCCATGTAACAGTTACCGGCCAGTTCTTGGTAAGAATATCAACTGTCTGAATATTTGAATAAGAGAAATTCATACAAGAATAATCTATGATTTGCCTCTTCGTGTGGTAAGTTCCGGGAACTCCAAGCCACGTTCTGTTATACCATTCGTTTGAAATTCGAACATCAAGCTCAGCTTTGTGTGGTATGCTGATAATATTTACTTGCCCAGAGAAACGTCAATACTGTCAGTGGCAGCAATATCATATCCCAAAGTAATGGTGGCTTTATTGCCGACTGCATCAGTAAAGAACGTTTGAAACGAGAACTGCTATCCGTTTACTATATACGAAGATGTGATAAAGAGAATTAGAAAAATGGATTTCATGCCATCAAGTTTTATTCTTAATATTCGATTCTGCAGTACATTAATCGTTAGTCAACTCCAAGGAAAGTTGTCGCTTAGGAGCGACAACTTTTCGAGTTAAACGCCCCCCGTACGCTTGCAGCTAACGGGGTAAACCCCTTCGCTCTACAGGGAAACGCTCCTGATTTTAGACACCCTTCCAACCAGGACCGGGCCTTTCAAAGATAATGGTTTCGTCTGATAATGGGAACTGGAGTCCCTGTGGCCATCTCACCTCGAGCAACCTGCGCCAGATCAGGGTTCATTGGCACCACTTTCTGATTTTCAGGCATGGCTCGGCCTGGCGGTAGCCTGACTATCCGTTCTCATTCCACCCGGTAGTACCTTTCATTGTGGAAGTGCTCTGTTTGTTGCTTTGGGGATGTAACTGTTCAGATAGATACTGTCCGGAGGGTGCTCCGTCGTAATGAAACGATTGTTCTGGTAAGCCGGACACCGGAGCAAATAAAGCGTCCAAGGGTGCCAGATTCTTTAATGATGGGACTGGATTTGAAAAATATACCTCTCCAGCCCTACTTTCCGGAGTGCGTCTCTCTTTTAGAGTACTATCAGTGTGTTATCAGTGTACCATTAGAGTACAAGGAGTGTACTACCGATGTACGGGGGATGTACCAGGGATGTACTACCGATGCGTATATGATGGTTGTATGAAGTAGGATGGAGGTATGATTGGAGTCAGACCTGCCAAAGAAGCCAGGAAGGAAGCCCTTGGCCGAGGAGTATTCTACTCAATGGCTTCCTTCGGAAATTTTAGCTGTAGAAATTCACCTTTGGCCGGCGAGGCAGTCATCCGGGACTTTATTCTTCCTCCCTCGCTCACCCTAATACTCGGGGTCGAGGCTAAGGCTCCGGCAGGCAGGCAAAACCTCCCACCTCATAACCTCCCACCTCATAACCCTCTCCTCAACTCCTCCACTAAAGGCTACAGCTCAAACCTGATCCCCTGGGCCAGAGGCAAATCCTGACCGTAGTTGATGGTATTGGTCTGACGGCGCATATAGGCTTTCCAGGAATCGGAACCGCTTTCGCGGCCACCGCCCGTCTCTTTTTCGCCTCCAAATGCACCACCGATCTCCGCGCCACTGGTGCCGATATTGACATTGGCAATGCCGCAATCCGAACCCGCTGCGCAGAGGAACTGCTCCGCTTCGCGCATGTCTGAAGTCATGATTGCCGAAGAAAGGCCCTGGGGCACTTCGTTCTGAATGGCGATGGCCTCATCCAATGTCTCATACTTCATCAGGTAGAGGATCGGGGCAAACGTCTCGTGGTGGACGATGGGCAGATCATGGGCAACCTCTGCAATGCACGGCTTGACATAGCAACCCGACTCATAGCCCGGCCCTTCGAGTACACCACCGGCAACCAGCATGTTGCCACCCTGTTCGCCCACGGCGCTGATGGCCTGGAGATAGTTATTGACGGCATCCCGGTCAATCAGCGGACCGACATGGTTATTCTCATCCAGGGGATTGCCAATGCGTAATTGCCCATAGGCTTTGGTCATGGCTGTCTTGACCTGATCGTACAGGGAAGAATGAACGATCAACCGGCGTGTGCTTGTACAGCGCTGGCCGGCCGTACCCACGGCACCAAAAAGCGCACCCGTCAGCACGACCTTCAGATCTGCAGACGGGGTGACAATAATAGCATTGTTGCCACCCAGTTCGAGGAGGCTGCGGCCGAGGCGTTCGGCAACAGCAGCGCCGACGATCTTGCCCATGCGGACACTGCCGGTAGCAGAAACCAGGGGTACACGCCCGTCGCGGGTCATCATTTCGCCCACCCTGTAGTCGCCATTGACCAGACAGCTGACACCCTCCGGAATGTGATTGGCTTTCAGCACCTGATTGAGCAGGATCTGGCAGGCAACACCACAAAGCGGTGCTTTTCAGATGGCTTCCAGATCACGGTATCCCCGCAGACCATCGCGATCATGGCGTTCCAGGACCAGACGGCCACAGGAAAATTGAACGCAGAGATAATTCCCACCGGTCCCAACGGGTGCCACTGTTCGTACATCCGGTGATTGGGGCGTTCGGAGTGCATGGTCAATCCGTACAGCTGGCGGGAGAGCCCCACCGCGAAATCGCAGATATCGATCATCTCCTGAACCTCACCCCATCCTTCCTGCAGGCTTTTGCCCATCTCGTAGGACACCAGACGGCCGAGCGCATCCTTGTTCGCACGGAGCACTTCACCATACTGACGCACGATCTCACCCCGTCGCGGAGCGGGCAGCAGGCGCCAGTGGAGGAAGGCCTCCCGGGCCTTTGTGATCACTGTTTCGTATTCGTCGGCGGTGGTGATACTGACCTTGCCGATGAGTTGGCCGTCTACCGGAGAATAGGATCGAGGTAAGAACCGGAGTTCATGGCGTTCAAACCGGTCCAGGTGCCGGCATTGCTGGCCTGGAGGCCGAGTTCCTGGATAAAGTTCAAGTTCATATCCGTTCGTTTCGGGTGCAAAAGTAGTCCCCTTCACCGGGAATATCCTATTCTGCAGCGGGAATGTACCTTTGGAGCGTTTGAGTTGGCCCGATGGCACGAATCACAATCCTCTTCTGTCTGTTGATCTGCAGTGCATGGCATCCTGTGCAGGCCCAGGACCCTGACCCCGGGAATCTCATCCCCAACCCCGGTTTCGAATTTTTTGCCGAATCGCCGATCGGCTGGTATTATCGGGGCAAACAGTTTACAGCGGTGATGAAAAGCTGGAGTTCACCGACAGCCGCTTCGCCGGATGCCTATGGACCGGGTGTGCAGGTGCCTCAAAGTTGGGTCGACAAAGGGTTCGGACAGGAGCGGCCTCACGATGGTCAGGCCATGGCCGGATTGACTTTGTATGGCTGCGAGGGAGGGAAGCCGCATTGCCGGGAATATCTTCAGGTTCGCCTGAAGGAACCCCTGGTGTCCGGGCAGAAGTATGCAATTGAATTCTGGGTCAACCATCTACCCCTTTCCCTGCAGATCAACCGGATCGGTATTGCCTTTCCGTTTGATCCCGTCGCCCTGGAGGTTGATGAGCCCCTGGAACTGGACCCGATTTGGGAGACATCTTCCACAGTCAGTTGTTCCAGAAACCGATGGAAAAAACTGTCTGGCACATTTACGGCGGCTTCGGAATCGAGAACCATGATCGTCGGTAATTTCCATTCTGACCAGGAGACGGGAATCAGGAAGCCAAAAAATGAGGCATTGCCCTTTGCCTATTATTATTTTGATGATTTCCGACTGACGAAGTTGCCACCCTATCTGCCTGTCCCCGTAGTCCAACCGGATCTGACCGCGTTTACCCCCACACCGGGCATGTTGATCCGTTTCCAGGATATTTATTTTGATTGGGACCAGGACACCCTGCTGACGTCGGCCTACCCTGAACTCAACAAACTGGTGATCCTGATGCGGCGGTATCCGGAGATGAGGATCGAGGTGATCGGGCATACAGACATCCAGGGCAGCGACTGGTATAACAACAATTTGTCGCGGCGACGTGCGCAGACGGTGGTGCGCTATCTGGAAGCGAAGGAGGTGGATGCCGGTCGGTTGAAATGGTCGGGAAAAGGGGCAAAACAGCCCGTTGCTGACAATGCAACGGAGGAAGGGCGGCGGAAGAATCGGCGGGTGGAGTTTTTGACAGTGGAGAAGTGAGCGGGTTTTAACCTCATCCCCAACCCCTGCCTATCGACAGACAGGCTTCTCCTTTGCAAGGAGAAGGGAGCCCTCAAGATTGGCCCTTTACCCTTTACCCTTTACCCACCCAATACCCAATACCCAATACCCAATACCCATTGCCTCCCTGCAGGAAGCCTGCTTCCCAGTGGCATACGCTTCTCTTTTGCACAACGCACAGTGAATCGCCGGGGATTTGGTGGGATGAAAACGTGGGCATTGACGCGATAGAATGAGAGTTCTCCTTACCTTTGCGAACGAACGTTCATTCGTATGCTGCACTTCCATCCACTTCGCATCACCGATGTCCGCCAGGAGACGGACGATACGGTATCCATTGCCTTTGACATCCCTGCCGAGCAACGGGAGTTGTTTGCCTACCAGGCCGGCCAGTACCTCACGCTGCGCACCCATCTTGAAGGGGAGGAGGTTCGCCGTTCCTACTCGCTGTGCAGTGCGCCTTATGAGCAGCAGTGGAGAGTTGCCGTCAAGCAGGTGGAGAACGGCCGATTCTCGACGTATGCCAATACCACATTAAAAGCAGGTGATAACCTGGAGGTGATGCCCCCGCAGGGGCGATTTGTCGTCCATCCGCAAGCCAGCGGTGCTGACCAGATGGTGTTTTTTGCTGCCGGCAGCGGCATTACGCCGGTCATCTCCCTGATCAAGCAGATCCTGTTTACTGAACCGGCAACCCGGGTGACCCTGTTCTATGCCAACCGGAAAAAAACCGATGTCATCTTCCTGGAAGAACTGGAGGAATTGAAGAACCGGTACATGCAGCGATTGAGCCTGCACTACGTATTCAGCCGGGAAAGCCAATCCTCCCCCCTGTTTGAAGGGCGGATCGATGGAACCCGATGCAAGAACCTGGTGGATCGGTTTATCGCACAACCCGCAGGGCAGCAGTATTTTATTTGCGGTCCGGAGGAGATGATCCATGCGGTCAAAGACACGCTGCAAGCCGGTGGGGTACCGGAGGGTCAGGTCCATTTTGAATTATTCACGACACCGGTCAGCGACATGCATCCGGAGCAGGCGGGTCAGGCGAAAGCCAGGGACAAACGTCCGGATGGCGTGGCCAAGGTGCAGGTCCAGCTGGATGGTCGTGTCTTTTCCTTTGACCTGCCCTATAATGGTCAGGCCATACTGGATGCCAGTATGCAGACAGGCGCTGACCTGCCTTTCCCTGTAAGGGTGGCGTGTGCTGTACCTGCCGCGCCAAGCTGGTCAAAGGTGAGGTGGACATGGACATCAACTATGCCCTGGAACCGTGGGAGGTGGAACAGGGATTTATCCTCACTTGCCAGAGTCATCCGAAAAGTGAAGAGATCTTTGTCGATTTCGACCAGCAATGAGTGAATCCATCATCAGCGTCAGGAAGGAAGCAATCTATGCTGCTGCTGCCCGTCTCTTTCATGAAAAGGGGTATGCGGCCACGAGTATGCGCGAACTGGCAGCTGCTGTCGGATTGGAGGCGTCCAGTCTGTATTCGCATTATCGCATCCAAGGCTGACCTGCTGGATCATATCTGTTTTCAGGCGGCTCAGCGGTTTACTGAAGGGATGCAGGTCATTCTTGAAGAAGAGAAAACCCCTATTGACCAGATCCGTGCGCTCATCGATCTGCATATCCGCATCGCTCTGGAAGACCCCACCAGTCAGACGGTATTCAATGACGAATGGCGGCATCTGCCTCAGGAGAGGTTGCGTGCTTTTCTGCTGCTGCGGAAAGAATACGAACAGGGATTTGTGGTCCTTCTCCGGCAGGCACAGGCAGCAGGAGAAATCCGCGATCTGGAACCCAAGCTGGTTCTCCTCACCCTCCTGTCTGGTTTGCGCTGGCTGTATGCCGGCAAGGGGTTGAGTGCGTCCGTCTCCAGGGCTACCCTCCAGACACAAATGAAGACGTTGCTGCTTCAGGGACTGGTGCCAGGTTGATCTCCTGTCGGACATGTTGAATGGATGAGTTTTTTCGTTTCTTGCAGTAAACCGGCTCTGGATGAAAACCAAGGAAGAAATCGTCAACAACTGGCTGCCCAGGTACACAGGAATGGGCCTGGATGAATTTGGAGAGTATATCCTCCTCTGCAACTTCTCTCATTATGTCGAACTCTTCGCCGAGTGGAACCAGTGTGCCCATCATCGGCAAGGATCGCAGCATGATGTGTGCGACGGCCGGCGGGATCACCATCATCAATTTCGGTATGGGGGCACCCAATGCCGGACGATCATTGATCTGCTGACCGCCATCAAACCCAAAGCGGCTCTCTTCCTGGGGAAATGTGGCGGACTCCGGCCTGACAAGAACCAGGTGGGCGATCTGATCCTGCCTATCGCCGCCATCCGCGGGGAGGGAACATCCAATGACTACCTGCCTCCTGAAGTGCCAGCCCTGCCGGCATTCGCCCTGCAAAAGCCATATCGACCACCATTCGGGAGTTTGAAAAGGATTACTGGACCGGTACGGTGTACACCACCAACAAGCGGGTGTGGGAACACCGGGAGGATTTCAAGGAATACCTGAGATCCCTGCGGGCATTGGCCATCGATATGGAGACGGCGACCATCTTTGTCGCCGCATTCAAAAATCAGATCCCGGCTGGCGCACTCCTCCTGGTCAGTGATATGCCCATGGTGCCGGACGGGGTCAAAACCGATGCTTCCGATAAAGTAGTGACGGAACAATATGTCCAGACTCACCTCAAGATCGGTGTCCGGTCACTTCAGCAACTGATCAACAATGGAGAAACAGTAAAACATCTGCGATTCTGATGTCAGGTATTGAGGTTATGAGGGAGGAGGTTATGAGGTTATGAGGAGACCCTTATCCAATTCGGTGGTTTTTCCAGGGGATCAGGTCGCTGAAATGCAAGTCTCTTATCTTTACAAAACTATTCATCACCGTATACGAACATGAAACAATCAGTCCATTATTTTCTCCTGCTGTTGATCGCTGTCAGTTTTTCTCAGTGCAAGCAAGCAGAAAAAGAGGCACCATCTGCCAGCGTGGAAACAGAATTCCAATGGGTAGCAGATACCGTTGCTGACCTTCGCATCCTCCGCTATCAGGTGCCGGGATGGGACAAACTGACACTCCAGCAGAAAAAACTGGTGTATTATCTCAACCAGGCTGGTCTGGCCGGAAGGGATATCATTTATGATCAGAATTACCGCCATAATCTTGCGATTCGGAAGGCACTGGAAACGATCATTGACACGTATACGGGAGACACTACAACACCGGAATGGCAAAACCTGCTGGCCTATGCCAAACGTGTCTGGTTTTCCAACGGGATCCACCATCATTACGGCAATGACAAATTTCTTCCCGGATTTTCGAAGGACTATTTTTCGGGACTATTATCGGCAGCTGGTGGCACACTTTCCGAAGAAGCGATGACGGCCATGTTTGATCCGGAAGTTGATCTGAAAAAAGTAAGTTCCGATGCTTCGGGCGACCTGGTGTTGCAGTCGGCGACCAATTTCTATGCACCGGATATTACGCAGGCAGAAGTAGAGGCATTTTATTCCAGCCGAATTCCGAAAGGGGAAAAAAATCCGATTTCCCACGGGTTGAATTCGCGGATCACACGCAATGAAAAGGGTCAATTACAGGAAGAACTTTACAAGGCGGATGGACTGTACGGTCCGGCAATTACCGAAATGATCAAGTGGCTGACACTTGCTGCAGGTGTGGCGGAAAATGAACCACAAAAAAAGGCTTTGGAATTATTGATCCAGTACTATCAATCGGGTGATCTGAAAACCTGGGATGATTATAATATTGCCTGGGCGCAGGCGACTGAAGGAGACATCGATTATATCAATGGTTTTGTGGAAGTATATAATGATCCGCTCGGCTACCGGGGGTCGTTTGAAAATATTGTACAGATCAAGGATTTTGAAGCGTCTGACCGGATGAAAGTCCTTTCAGAAAATGCTCAGTGGTTTGAGGATAACAGCACCATTCTGCCCGAGCATAAAAAATCGAATGTGGTAGGGATCACGTACAATGTGGTCAATGTGGCAGGAGAGTCGGGAGATGCGGCACCAGCGACTCCGGTCGGGGTCAATCTGCCAAATGCCAACTGGATCCGCGAACAGTACGGATCCAAATCTGTCAGTCTGGGAAATATAACCGAAGCTTATGAACAGGCCAGTGGCGCAGCGATCCTGGAAGAATTTGCACATGATGAAGAAGAGATCGCCCGGGCCAAAGAATATGGTGCATTGGGTGATAAATTGAGTACCGCATTGCACGAAGTAATCGGGCATGCGAGTGGTCAATTGAACACCGGTGTCGGCACGCCAAAGGAGACATTGAAAAGTTATTCATCCACGCTGGAAGAGGCGAGAGCGGATATTGTGGCCCTCTATTTTATGATGGACCCCAAGATGGTGGAGATCGGTTTGATGCCCAGTCTGGAAGTAGGTAAGGCAGAATATGATGGCTTTATCAGCAATGGTCTGATGAAGCAATTACGGCGTATTGAACCGGGCAAGGATGTGGAAGAAGCCCATATGCGCAATCGGCAGCTGATCGCTGCCTGGGTGTATGAAAAAGGGAAGCCGGAAAATGTGATCGAACGGGTGACCCGGGATGGAAAGACCTATTTTAATATCACGGATTATGACAAATTGCGTGTCCTTTTTGGTGAGTTGTTGCGCGAGATTCAGCGCATCAAGTCGGAAGGGGATTATTTCGACGGAAAGGCACTGGTTGAAACCTATGGCGTCAAGGTGGATCAGGCTTTGCATCAGGAGGTGTTGAACCGTGTGAAGCCGTTCAATATCCCGCCTTATGCCGGATTTATCCAACCGGAATTTGTTCCCGAACTGGATGCAAATGGAGAGATTATCGAGATCAAGGTGACTTATCCTGATGATTTTGTCAGGCAGATGCTGGAGTTTGGAAAGAAGTACAGCTTTCTGAAGTAAGCCGTCCTGATCTGTTTTTATAAAAAGAGGACCTGATTGTCAGATCCTCTTTTTATTTTGAGGCAGCAGATCACGTGAAAGTACATTCACCGTCATTTCATGATGAATTTTGGCCTCCATATTCGATCTGTTCCAAAGTCCATTTCCGGGTTCACCATTTTCATCCTGAAAGATTATCTCTTCCATGCAGATCTCTGTTTCTCCCTTCCCGCAC
>JADJLN010000023.1 GCA_016710115.1 Saprospiraceae bacterium | reverse complement strand
CTTGTAATCCGCGAATGCGATCGCGAGGCCTCTCGGCCATCCGCAACTGCCTTCTTCCGAATTCAGAAACTCCTGATCAGAGGCATTCGTCAGAAAACCGGTTTCAACCAGGACACTGGGCATGGCATTTTCACGAAGAACCAGAAAGCCGGCTTGTTTGACGCCCTTGCTCGTACGTTGGCCATGTTGCTCGACGGCTTTTTCCACCAGCGTCGATCACTATCGTTTTACCGGATCCCTTGTCCGGCTGCCATTTATCTGGAATATTTCTTCAGACTCGGCGAGGATAGTCAAACACAAAATGGACAAGAAAGACGTTAAACGAATGAACATACGATACCTTCGCACAGAATTGGTGTTTGGTCAACAAGAGTAGCGGACAAGACAGATACACCAGTTGCCCGATACCGATTACCCTGAGAACGCCCCTGGGCCCAGGTTTACTATACAGAAACTGTCTTTCGTCTATTTTGGTTCAGCATGGGCATCTTCCTGTGGACGACCGGATTAGCCGGACAGACGGCGCCAACCGCACCTGTGCAGGGGCGACGCAGCTTCACTCTTCAGATTGATACCTACAGACACCGAGATGGCCAGCCCATGCAGATCCGGGTATCGAAAAATGCCATCTTCTCGGTCACTTTACAGCAGTGTGGATACCCAGTGGTGTGGACATGCGCCGCAAACAGATCCATTTGGTCGGGCAGGCGAGGTGACCTATCAGGATATCGAACTGAACGCTGGCTATATCATCTTTTCCTTTGAAACCAATATTGTGACTGCCCGGGGAATCATCGATTCGACCGGCCAGTTGGTCCAAAAACCCCATTTCAAGCAGGGCAGTCAGCAATTCACGTCACGGGAGATGCGCTATAATTTCCGGACAAAAAAGGGATTCAGTCTGGAAAACACAACCACTGAGGAGATCTTCATGTCCTGACGGACCCGTACCAAATTTGTCGGTGCAGCATCAGACTCTCTGGACAATCAGATCTACGGAAAGAACGCGATCATCACAACGTGTGACGCGGATGTACCACATTATGGGATCGGGAAGTACCAACAGAAGATCATCCCTGACAAATCGGTCATTATCGGTCCGTCCAATCTCGAGATAGCCGGAGTCCCCACCCCGCTCTGGTTGCCATTCGGCTTTTTCCCGATCACCAAATCACGAAAGGCAGGCCTGGTCTTTTCCCTGGATTATGACTATCGGGATGAACTCGGATACGGTTTGCGCGGGATCGGCTACTTCACCCCATGGGACCGTATGCCAACCTGAGCATCTGACAGATATCTACACCCGGGGCAGTTATCGTGAGTATCCGTTCCGATTACAACCGGCGCTATCGATTCAGTGGTGGCGGTGAGATCACCTGGACCGACCTGGGCCGGGAAGTACCCGAAACCGGTGAGATCGAGCGGGACCGGTTGTTCAAAGTGATCTACACGCATCGACAGGATCCCAAAGCCAATCCCTATCATAATATTTCGGGGCGGATCCATCTGAATCCAGTGCCTTTTCGGGCTCAACTATTACGATGCAAACAATGTCTGGCGAACACCATTTCCTCCTCGATGAACTATCGCCGGACTGGCTCGGGAAGCCCCTACCAGTTTACGGCGGCGCTGACCCAATCTCAAAACCTGCGTTCCGGCCAGATCGATATGACATTACCCGAGGCCTCCTTTGGTTCAACGACTCCAGCCATTCAAACGGAAAGGAGGGGGTGGCGAGAGAAATGGTTTGAAGCGGATCGGCCTCACCTATTCTGCCAATCTGATCAGCCGGTTGAGCGGTCCCGATTCCACCTTCTTCACCCGGAGACCTTCGCAAGGCCCGCCCCGGCATTCGACAGATGGCATCGATCAACTCGAATTTCAATTGCTGAAATATGTGAATGTCGTGCCCAGTGTATCCTATACCGAAGTATGGAACTACAATACCCTTCGCCGGGAAAATGACATGGTTCCTGTCGTGAAAAGGACACCACATTCAATGCGGATGGGAGCATCTTTGCCATCTCGGATGACACGACTTCGTTTGGCACTCTGACTACGCGTTATGTCTGATTTTCAAACCTATCGCGGGTAGCCATGGGTGTCAATCTCAACACGGCCGTCTTCGGTACCATCCGATTTTCCAGGGATGGCTGCGTGGTTTGCGCCATACACTCAAACCGAATGTCGGATTCAACTATACACCCGGCAATGAGTCGGCGTCTGGTTTGAGAATATGCTCGCGGGACAACATCCGATTACTCCGATCTCCAGCGTTACTCCATTTTTGATGGCGGACCTTTGGTGCTCCGTCATACACCACCGGAGCCATGTCACTGAATTATTCGCTCAATAATATTTTGAAGCCAAATACTTCAGCCACAAGGACAGTACCAGTAAAAAAATCAACCTCTTTGACAATATCATCGTGTCTGGATCCTGACAATTTCCATGGCCGACAGCCTGAAATGGAGCGGAGTCGGATCGGTGGTGGCACCAACCTGTTCAAGCGCATTTCCCGGCTCGATGCAATCTCATGTTCGATCCCTATGCTGTGGATGCGAAAGGAAAAACCATCAACCAATATTACTGGGATAACCGCAAAAGCCACTGCGTTTTGTCAATGCCAGTTTTCGGATCACCACCAATCTCACCATTGGCAAGATCCGGGAGTTGATTGAAGGTACGTCATCCCGCGAACCGAAGGATGATGTCATCGGCCTGCTGGAGGGATTTGCCATTCAGCACAACATCAATACCATGCTGATGCCCGTGAACGGGCGAGATACCTTTCTGATCACGACACATACGATCAACACATCCGGAAATATCCGAATCACAGACAAGTGGATGATCAACGTGGGCAATATCGGATATGACTTCCGGTCAGAACGGATCACCTACCCCAGCTTCACCTTCATACGCGACCTGCACTGCTGGGAAATGAATCTCGGCTGGTTCCCTGAAATCGGTGCCTATACCTTCATGGTGAAGGTGAAACCCTCCACACTGGACTTCATCAAAATCCCGTACAGACGAAATGCCACGGGCAATTTTGACGGCTTCGGATTTTAATCGCGCTGTTGCAGATCCTTGCCAAAACGCGCCAGAACCACCCTGCTCTCTTCCCTGACCCTGTCCAGCATGGCATCAGGCTGGATGACTGACCGATCATATACTACAAGAAGATAGGCGCCTTCCGGAAGGATCCGGCGAATGAGGTATAAGCCTACATCTTGGTACATGTCCATCCATAGGCCCTGGTCGGTGCCCGGCTTGAGCTGGACGATCAGCTCTTCTTCTCGTCTGTTGACCTGTTCCGATCGGAATGCGCGTTCCGGCTCGAGCCATCCTTCATTGACCGTAAAGGAATCCAGTAATGCCACCAGATTTTGCAGGACAACCGGCTTTCGTGTGTTCCATCTGATCTCCCTTTCCCCGGTAGCTGATCCGATAGGATGGAATATCGGCGATGGGTGTCATATACTCGCTTCCAGATCGTCCAGACCGGCTGCATCAAATGCCCGGAGTATATCCGCGACAGGCCAGCTGGAGGTCATCACGGAATCGACCGGAAGGAATCGTCGAGGCGACAGGACGACATGGCCATCTGAAAAATCTCCAGCGTATAGGCCGGGCACTGGCCATAACAGGAACCCTTGTACAGACGTATCAGCAGTTCGCGTGCAGCAACATGAACTTCTTCATTTGCAGGTTCTGCCGGGGGTGTACGAGAAGACAGACAACCGAGACAGAGCAGTGGAAAAAGGCAGAACATGACAAGCGTTTTCATAGGCCGAATAGATTTTACCAGAGCACTTATCCGTATTCATCATATACAGGATGAGTTTGGACCTTGCTGAACAGGATAACGATACAGCTCATCTGTCTTGTTGTGTGCCCTGAATCGGGCCAGGCAGATGTTCTCATTTTCCGGCGCCGATCATCTGCAGGATCTTCTCCAGTTTGGGAGCCAGAATAATCTCCACCCGGCGGTTACGCGCCTTTCCTTCGGCTGTATCATTACTTGAAAGAGGGAGGTAAAACGCCCTGCCGGCTGCGGATACTTTTTCGGGAGGCACCCCTTCTCTGGTCAGAATCTTGACTACTGACGAAGCCCGGCTGACACTGAGATCCCAATTCAGATCGGCACTGCCATCCGTATCTGTGTGTCCCTCGACCAGGATCTCGATATCCTGCTGGACACTCAACACACCTGCCAGGGATTTGAGGGCAGTTATACCTTTCGGGTCAACCTGATCACTTCCGGATGGGAAGAGCAGATTCTGACTCATGGAGACGTAGACGCGGCCATTTTCTTCCCGTACGGAAAGATCGGCTGAAGAATACCCACGAAGTGCTTCAAGCAAGCCCGTGCGCAAGCTGGTCAGCGCTTTTTCCCGATCGGTCAGAAGACCGTTCAATTCCGTGATTCGTTTTTCCTTTTCGGCGAGGTCTGCTGCCAACTGTCCGGCTCGTTTTTCGCGTTGGTCCATCACGCGAGCCAGGCTATCCTGACCAGCTGCACGGCGATTGATCTCTGCTTCCTTTGCCAGTATTTCTTCCACCAGCTCTTGCTTTTCATCTGCGGTGGCAGACAGGAGGGCTGGTTTGTGCGATCAGCGCATTGAGCCTCTGGTTGAGGTCATCCCTGCTGGATTCCAGACTTTGAATCAACGCCTGCTGATGGGTCATCTCCTGTTTGCAGACTGCCGGTCCTGCTGCAAATTGCGTCGCGCTGCCTCTACCTCATTCTTCTCCTCACGGACACCCTGCAACGCCTTGTATTCCCGTTCCAGCAGGTCCTTTGACCGGGCCAGGCTGTCGTATTTTTGGGAAGTCACACAGCCTGTCAGCAGAATGATGGAAAGAACTACAGGGAGAACGGGGGTGAGTGCCATGGGGAACAACTTTGGCATAAAAATACATGGATATTGGAGATATGGCTTTTTTGCCTGATTCGTTCCAGGCAAATGAACAATCGCCCCCGGTATTGATGTTTGGGTATCATGCAGGCAGAAATCACTTCTATTCAGACCATCAGTCAAGAAGTCAGGATCGATATTATCCGGTCGGTATCCGAAGATGCCGCTGGCTGGGATGCGGCAGTGCAGGGGAACAATCTCTTTCTGCAGCGGCCTTATCTGACCGCGCTTGAAAAGCACCCGCCGAAAGGGGTACAGTTCCGATATGCCATCATCCGACAGGGGGATGAACCCATAGGCGTGGTCTATGGCCAGGTATTGTATTTTAACGGAGCAGAGAGCATCCGCTACCAACAAGCATCCGGTCCGACAGCCTGTTTTTTCAGTACGTTTGGCCAATTCCTTCGCGGGTTAGTTGCCCGGCAGGTCGGGTTCTACTCCCTGGTATGTGGCAATCTGATGTTGAGTGGCGATCACGGCTTTGCCTTCCGGGAAGGAGTGGAGAAAATTCCTCAACTGGTGGATGATGCCATGCGCCAGATGCGGAAAGACCTCGAAGCCGAGGGAATCCCGGTATCGATTCTGCTGGTCAAAGACTTTCATCCCGAACAACTGGATCAGGTAGATGGATTTCGGCAACGCCAGTTTCATGCCTTCCACATCCTGCCGAGCATGGTGATGGCTCTTCGACCTGAATGGAAAAGCTATTCCGATTATCTGGGCGATCTCAGCAGCAAGTATCGTGTGCGGGCAAACAAGGCAAGGAAGATCCTCGCAAAAGAAGTCGTTCGGAAGGAACTTGACCTCTCCGAGATCAGCGCTGCACTGCCTCAGCTTCATGCCTTGTATCGGGAGGTCGCTGATGATTCCGGTTTTAATGTCATCACCCTGGATGAACACTATTTCGCGGGAATGAAAGAATCTCTCGGTGAAGATTTTATTCTTGAGGCCTATTACCGGGGAACAGAAATGATCGGGTTTGTGAGTGGGATCATGAACCGGAACGGTGAATTTGAAGCCCACTTCCTCGGCTATGACAATCGGTGGAATCCGGTTTACAAGCTGTATTTCAATATGCTGCTGGATCTGATCGAGATGGGCATTTCCCGTCAGGCATCGCATCTGGTTTTTGCACGAACAGCGGAAGAGATCAAGAGCTCTGTAGGCGCTGTTGCGGTCGACCTCACCTGCTATATCCGGCACCGAAGTTCGTTTACCAATCGATTCATCCGGCCATTACTCGATTACCTCAACCCGGTAGATGACTGGTCGCCGCGCCATCCGTTCAAACAGGCGGATACACAATAATCACAAATTCCCCATGGTATCCCCGGTGACGGGTGCACCGGAAAAGTTCTTCCGAAAATCGGCATGACCTGTACCCTCGATGCCAGAGGTATATCCTTCCAGCTGCTGTGCCATGTCCAGGTAAGAGGCAAAATAAACGGGTGAATCCGTGATCCATTCGCTCGTCAATGGTTCCGCTTTTTCGGGTTGTGATGTTACCCACCAGATCCCGACACCCAACATCAGGACAGCAGCTATCCGAACCAGGATTCTGCCGGACAGCAACAGTTTGGATGTCCGTTTTTCGGGTGCCGGTTTTGACAAGCGGCTGGACAATGCAGACCAGCTGTCGTCTGCAGGTTGAACAGTGAGTCTGTCACTTGCAGAACGCATGGTCGTCTCCCCGTGATGGCGTGGAATGGGTATTAGGGGAATCAGGAGTTTGCATGATGAATCGGGTTTTCATTCGGTTGAATCCATTCGGCCAGGCGTTTCCGAGCCGGATCAATTGGGATTTGGAGGTATTGAGACTGATATCCAGAAGTTCGCCTATCTCTTTATGTGTATACCCTTCCAGGACATAGAGATTGAAAATGGTTCTGTACCCCATTGGAAGCTTGTCCAGGAGTCCGAGCACTTCTTCCGCCTGGAGGCGTGCCTGAGGGTCCGGTTCGGTAGATGGCATTCGGGTGGGCAGGTCGTCTGAGAATGCCAGTTTCTTTTTTCCGAGCATCATCAGACATTCATTGACTGCGATCCGACGGATCCATCCATGGATCGTGTTGCTGTCGCGCATGGATTCCAGACTGGTCATACTTTTGAACATCGCCTGGATCATGGCGTCTTCTGCTTCGGCTGTATCCACCAGGTATCGTCGGCATACACCCAGCACCACAGGTGCGAACATCTGGTAGAACTGTGCCTGTGCCTGGTGGTTTCCCCGGCAGCAACGATCGATCAATTCGGGCAGTTGCATGTGCACGGTAGATGCCCCGGAGAACGCATTTTGGTGGATGACAATCCGGCAATCACCCTCCCGCCGTCCAAAATGACCTATTTTTGCGAATTAAACCAGGATCCATGAATCTTCAGGACGGACAATATGTATTCAGCGGCGGGATTCCCGTCACAGAAATTGCAGCCCGGTATGGTACACCGGTGTATGTATATGAGGCCGATCTGATGCATCGCCAGTACCGGAGGCTGTGTGATGCCTTTTCCATTCCTAATGCCCGGATCTGCTATGCCTGCAAGGCGAATACCAACCTGCAGATTCTCCGGTTGTTTCACCATTGGGGTGCAGGGCTGGATTGTGTGTCCATCCAGGAAGTCCAGCTGGGGATCAAGGCGGGCTTTCCACCGCATGATATCCTGTTTACACCGAATTGTGTGTCTCTTGAAGAATATGAAAAGGCGTACACGATCGGCACATTGATCAATATTGACAATATTTCCATTCTCGAACAATTCGGTCAGGCTCACCCGGGGGCAAAGGTCTGTATCCGGATCAATCCGCATATCATGGCAGGCGGGAATTCCAAGATCTCGACCGGTCATATTGATTCCAAATTCGGTATTTCGATCCACCAACTTCCGCATGTCCTCCGCGTTGTCGAATCCACCGGGATCCGGATCGCCGGGCTGCATATGCACACCGGGTCGGATATTCTGGATGTAGAAGTTTTCCTGAATGCCTGTGATATTCTGTTTGGTGTCGCTGCCAGCTTTCCCGATCTGGAATATATCGATTTCGGTAGCGGGTTTAAAGTGCCCTATAAGGTGGATGATGTGTCTACCGATGTCGAGGAATTCGGACAGGAAATCAGCAAGCGGTTTACCCGGTTTTGCGCTTCATATGGTCGCGAATTGACACTCATGTTTGAACCCGGTAAATTTCTGGTGAGCGAATCGGGTACGTTCCTGGTCCGAACTAATGTGATCAAGACGACAGTGTCCACGGTATTTGCCGGGGTCGATTCCGGTCTGAATCATCTGATCCGCCCGATGTTTTACAATGCCTGGCATTCTATTGAGAACGTGTCCAACCCGGAAGGCCGCAGTCGGATCTACACGATTGTCGGCTACATCTGCGAAACGGATACGTTTGCTGTCGATCGGAAATTGACAGAGGTTCACGAAGGGGATATCCTGGCTTTCCGCAATGCCGGAGCCTATTGCTACAGCATGGCTTCGAACTATAATTCGCGTTACCGCCCCCCGGAGGTGCTGATCTGGGAAGGCCGGGATTATCTCATCCGGAGGCGGGAAGAGCTCGCTGATTTGCTGGCTCTGCAACAACAGGATGCCTTGCCTTTCGGCGAACCGGCGGTGGCTGATCCGTCATGAAACGAGGCTACCGATTCGCTGGTGCGCTGTGCCTGTTCGTCATGGTGGCCTGTGCACCACCGACAGAGGACAAACTGTCTGAAATCCGGGAAGATGTCCTGCATTTCGTTCATGGTGAGGAATACCTTCTGCCTTCACTCGATTCCGCCAGGACCATCGTCTATCTGGCAGCCTATCCACCGACCCGGGATCGGGACCAATTATCCCGACAGCAGGAGGCACTTCACCGTCTTTTCCGCAACGCAGACCTCGGCGCGATCTACATCGTGGAGCGACCGACGGCCCATGATCTTGTACGACCACTTGCTGACGAGAAAAGGATCACTGTCCGGCCCTTTTCTCCCTCTTCAGGTCCTGATCTTCTGGATCAGTTGCTGGAGGAGGCAACGGGCAGTCCCACTCTCGTACTGAGCAGCACTGCAAACAGAGAGATGATGATCACAACCGATATTTCTCCAGAATGGAAGGGATGGAGAACGAACAGCGAGTACGAACTGGGGGTCGTGATCCACCATCCGAATGCCGGTATTCAATTGATGAAATTCCCCTACTAACCCGAGATATGGCGAAAAAGCCGAATATTTGGCACAATAGCTGAATGTACCTTACAAAGTCAACTTATGGAGTCCCATTACCAGCCCGCTGCGATCGAGAAAAAGTGGTATCCCTATTGGATGGACAAGGGCTACTTCCGGTCTGTTCCGGATAACCGAGAGCCCTATACCATTGTCATGCCGCCGCCTAATGTCACCGGCGTGCTGCATATGGGTCATATGCTGAATAATACGGTCCAGGATATTCTCATTCGCCGGGCCCGTCTCGAAGGCAAGAATGCCTGTTGGGTTCCGGGAACGGACCATGCCTCCATTGCTACGGAGGCCAAGGTGGTTCATATGCTCCGCGAGCAGGGAATTAAAAAAAGTGATATCAGCCGCGACGAGTTCCTCAACTATGCTTTCCAGTGGAAGGACAAGTATGGAGGTATCATTCTCGATCAGCTGAAACGCCTGGGGGCGTCCTGTGATTGGGATCGCACGCGTTTTACCATGGAGGAATCCCTGAGCGAAGCGGTGATCAAGGTCTTTGTGGATCTCCACCAGAAGGGCAAGCTGTACCGCGCCATGCGCATGACCAACTGGGACTCGGAGGCCAAAACGGTGCTGTCCAATGAAGAGGTCATTTATTCCGAAGAGAAGGATACGCTCTATTTCCTGAGATACCCACTGTCGGATGACCCGAGTACCGGACTGACCATTGCAACGGTACGACCGGAAACCATCCTCGGGGATACGGCTGTGGCTGTCCATCCGGAAGATGACCGATACCGGCATCTGATCGGCAAAACGGTGCGTGTGCCATTGATCAACCGGGACATCCCGGTGATCGGGGACACGTATGTAGATCGGGAATTTGGTACGGGCGCCCTCAAAATCACACCGGCACACGACCCCAATGACTATGAGATCGGCCAGCGGCACCATCTTGAAACGATCAATATTCTGACAGATGACGCCCGGCTGAACGAATCTGCGGGGCTCCTGGTTGGAGAGGATCGGTTTGCTGCACGGAAAAAGATCCTGCCCATGCTGGAAGATGGCGGATTTCTGGTCAGAACAGAAGAGTATATCCACAAAGTGGGGCGTTCGGAACGGACACAGACCATCGTCGAACCCCGCCTGACGTTGCAGTGGTTCCCTGGATATGTCGGACTTTGCCCGGGAAGCGCTGGCTGCGGTCAAGCAGGGGATGTTGCGTTCCACCCTCCCCATTTTGTCAATATGTATCAGAACTGGCTCAACCCGGACAATGTCCGCGACTGGTGTATCAGTCGACAGTTGTGGTGGGGACAGCGGATCCCGGCCTGGTATCTGGAGTCAGAACGCGAGGCGGAAAACCCGCGGTCTTTTGTGGCCTTGACGGAAGAGGAGGCCCTGGAACAGGCGCGTCAGCAAACCGGAAATACCGGACTGACTGCAGCTGATCTCTATCAGGATGACGATGTGGTCGACACCTGGTTTTCCTCCTGGCTCTGGCCAATCAGTGTGTTTGACGGTTTTCACGACCAGAAGGAATTGGACCATTACTACCCCACCCAGACCCTGGTAACGGGTTGGGATATCATCTTTTCTGGGTAGCCAGAATGATCATGGCCGGGTATGAATGGGCCCCGGGACTGCTCGGAAAAGACAAGGTGATGCCGTTTGAGCATGTGTATTATACCGGGATGGTGCGTGACAACAAGCGGCGCAAGATGAGCAAGTCGCTCGGCAACAGTCCGGATGCACTGGCCTTGCTGGAAAAATATGGCGCGGATGGGGTACGGTTCGGTCTGCTGTCGGCTGCAGCGGCTGGGAATGATATTGTCTTTGATGCCCCGTTTGATCAAAAAACGAAAAGTATCCTGAATGAAAGTCAATTGTGCGATCAGGGATTGCGCTTCTGCAATAAAATGTGGAATGCGCTCAAACTGATCAAACAATGGGAACTGGTCGACGAGGCTCCGACCACCGAGGCCGCAGAGATCAATGCCTTGGCCGCAGCCTGGATGCAGGAAAAGCTGGCCGTCTTACAGCAGGATCTGACGGAAGACTACGCCCAATTCCGCCTTTCAGACGGGATCAAGCGGCTGTATAAATTCATCTGGGACGATTTCTGCAGCTGGTATCTCGAACTGGTCAAACCGGTTTACGGATCACCGCTGGATCGGGCTACATATGAGCGGACTGTTGATTTCTACTCCGAGCTGATGAATCTGTTGCATCCGTTCATGCCATTTGTCTCGGAGGAGATCTGGCACCTCTTGCGTGACCGGAAGGATGGTGACGATTGTATTGTCAGTGCGGTTCCCTGTTCCTCTTCTGTCCAACCTGAACTGGTTGAAGCCATGGACCTGATGAATACCATGGTCACCCGATTGCGCGAATTGCGCGCTGAAAAACAGTTGCCGCAACGGGATGCAATGGAGGCATGGTATGTCCAGACCGACAAAGCAGGGGCGCTGTTTGCGACGCCCGGGGCGAAGCCGCTGGTCTGCAAGATGGCCAACCTCAGTTCCTTGACTGCGGTCACGGAAGATCCCGAGCAAAGTCTGCCGGTGATGGCGGGCACTGAAAAACTGTTCCTGGCGTATACCGAGGAAGTTGATGTCGATGCGGAACGGGAAAAGCTGATCCAGGAGATCGAGTACACTCGCGGATTTATCCTGTCGGTGGCGAAGAAGCTCTCCAATGAACGTTTTGTTGCCGGTGCGCCAGCGGATGTGGTCGATCGGGAGCGACAGAAAATGGCGGATGGGAAACGAGGCTGAAGAGTCTGGAGGAGAGCCTGGCAGCGTTGGGGTGATCAATTCCTGGTTCCTGGTTCCTGCCTGCCTGCCGGAGGCAGGGTTCCTGTGTTCCTGATTCCTGTTTTCCAGGTTCCTGTTTTCCAGGTTCCTGATTCCTGTGTTCCAAGTTCCAAGTTCCTGGTTTCTTTCGCCTTCTGCTTTTCCGCTTTCCGCCTTTCTAATTTCTAATTCCTCGTTTTTTATTCCTGGTTCCTGCGTTCCCGCCTGCCGGAGGCAGGGTTCCCTGGTTCTGATTTGGAGTAATATCGCTCAAAGAATTACCTTAGGAGGACATTATACCTTTACTCTACTGTGCCATGATGATCATTTTATATAATTTTTTGGGAATGCTTTTTTCTATTCCACATTATGGCCAAGGGCCACATGCACAAAAAGACCAATTCGGCAAATGGGGTCTGGTATCTGAAGATGGCATGGACCTGACAGCGTTCGAGTTTGACAAAATGAAAGCAGCTGGTCCCTATTTTTTAGTCGAAAGTGCTTTTGCATGGGGAGCAATTGATCAACTTGGTTCCATCGTAGTCCCTCAAAAATACCTGGACATCCGTGTTAGTGGTCCAGATATGTTCATTGTAAAAAAAGGCACTTTTGGTGTTTTGGACCAGCAAGGTCAACCAATTCTGGAACCTGAGTTGGAAACCGTTCAATACATTCGCGATGACGGCGCAGCATTGATCAAAAGGATGGCAAATGGTTTTATATTAAAAACGATGAACACTTAAATGATGAACCCATTTTTGAACTTGTAGACAAGGTGCCATTATATACTGGCTGTCCGACATGCTCCAGAAAAGATGAAGAACATCAGTCTAATAGAGAGATGTTGACATTTATATATACAAACATTCGGTATCCACCTGATGCAAGAGAAAATGGTATTGAAGGCACTGTAGTGGTGCGTTTCATTGTAGATAAAACCGGGCACATCCTTGAACCAGAAATAATCAGATCAATTGCAGAGGATTGCGATCAAGAGGCTTTGCGAGTGGTCAAGTTGATGAGAAAATGGGTGCCTGGTGAATTGGATGGCAAACCTGTGAGTTGCCGATTTCAACTACCATCAAATACAAGCTTCAGTAATTTCCAATTACCTGATTCCAAGTTCCTTGTTCCAGCATGTTGGTTCAGTTGACAATTTTAAATGTATGGAGCAGGATGTGGCTAAAGCCTAATTTCCTTTCACCATTTCTGAATGCGGGATCGTCCGGGTTCGGTCTTCGGTCCTGATTCCTGGTTCCTGTGTTCCTGCCTGCCTGCCGGAGGCAGGGTGCCTCCCCGAGTACTCGGGGCTGGTTGGCTTCGGATGGGCAGTAGATGATCAGGGATTGGATGTTCAAGGTTCAAAGCCTGGCCTTACGGCCAGACTGGTTTAAGGTTCAATGTCGTTTTCTTTCTTTTCCCTCGAAACAACTTCCCTCCAAACTCCATCATCCCTGCTAAGGCAAAACAACCTCAGGATGTTGGTTCGAGTGTCTCACTCGAACCGGCTATTGCGCGGTGTCTCACCGCAACCGCGAAGACGACTGCTGGTTTTTAGGCGGAATTGGAATTTTGCGGTGCCGTGTTGAACGCGTCGAACGTGCTTGGCATTCTCTTGAAGTGAAAGTCGTTTTCATGGTCCGGTGGAACACCGGCAGATAAAGGAGTTCCTGATTCTCGCCTGCCTGCCTGCCGGAGGCAGGGTTCCTGTGTTCCTGGTTGGCATCAGGTTTAAAAGCAGTTTCAAACGCCTAGCTATTCAAAGTTCAAGGCGTGGCCTGACGGCCAGCTTGTTTAAGGTTTAACGTGATGCACGTTAAACGTTACACTGATGCCTGTTTCAACAGGCATTTTGAACCTTGAACATGCAAACTTCAACCCACTGTGTAACCCGAGTGTATAGACGAACTTGAATGTCCCCTACTGGGAAAGTTCCTGATTGCGACGTTTCTGCTTTATTGACAAATTGATGATAAAGAAAAGAGCCATCCACCTCACGGTAATAGCTCTTTATTATCTGAAATGAGAAGTCATCACAGCTTAATGCTGGATCACAAACTTCTCTGTGCGCACACCCTGAGGTGTAGTCATGTAAAGGATGTAAGAACCGTTGGCGAACCTGCTGGACATTTTGTGTCCAGGTAGTTTGCAGGACATCTGAAAGGGTCTGCGTTACCATTACCTTACCGGTGATATCACTGATGCGGATATTCACTTGCGTCATGTTCTGTTCGAAATCCATTTCCACAGTCAGAAATTCATTTACCGGGTTGGGCAGTATCCGAACTCCTCCAAATTCGGTCGGGAGAGTTTGCACCGGACTGGCCTCATCCAACGCCAATCGAATCAGAGGTATACCATATGCCTCACCAGAAATTGCACTCAACTGCTGCCCGTCTATTGCAGTACTCAGAAATGTCGTTGGGAGTGGCCGACATAACCCCAGGCCACCTTTCGCTACCGAATAGGTCGCTGTTCTGTTCAACGTGAAACCAGGTTCACGCTGTACGAGAAGCTCCAACGGATAATGTTGTCCACTTGGTGGAACATATTTGACAATTGCCAAATAATCCGTGCTATCCGACAGTGCCACACAATTCTGTCCTGTCGAATCTGCAAGTGCTACATTGAATATGGTTTTTGATTTGTCCTCTTCCTGAAACAAATGATAACCTTGCCCCACCAGAACAGTCTCAACATTCAGACTAATCATTCCATCTTGATTGGCATCCCCGCCTTCATGTAATTCAATTGAAAATTCTCTCCTGACCAAATACAGAAAATAGGTGCTGACCAGCATTGCCGATTCCAACCTCAAATTCACAGACAGAATAGGGCTTCCCATTTGGTATAAAATAAGCATTGCAAATCGTAAAATCAGCAGCCCCTGGCTCAAGCTCATAAGTGGCAACATAGTCCTTGGCCATAATCCGCTCATCAATGGCAAATCGTTTTGATCCAATCGAATTATTTTCCGGATACGCATCTGGTGTAGTGGGTACCAGGGCATATCGAAAGGAATATTCACCGGGTGATAAAGACGGCATCTCCCAACAGTCCACAGGAATGAAAACAGTAGTATCGGCCGGGATTTCCGGCAATACGAAACTCTGGGAAATAATCAGACTATCGAGATATTCCTCATCAAACAAGTCTACAACCAGAAGTGAACCCTCTTGTGGACATAATCCACGATTTTCAACTTTTATCGCTATCGGGATCTGATGCATTTGATCCAGATGCCAGATCTTGTTGGAGACTACTGTGGTGGTATCGCTAATTGCCAGATCGGTACAGGGCGGACGGATCAGTTTGACATCATCGATGATCCAGAAATGGTAGTTGGATATAGTCCTGAATCGGATACGGATAGAATCTGCTGTTGCTGCTCCAGGTAACAACACCCTCTCCGGACCATGGATGGGGTATGGGAGGAGGCCATTCGATAATCTTTGGATCAGGATTTACTTCGATGGATATCCATTGCAAATCATCAAAGGTGTACTCTACAAAAAAGTCACTCTGGTTATCATAACAATACTGGTAAAACCACAGATAGACTGCAGGGGCATTGAGGCCACTCAAATCAATCCAAGTAGAAGTCAGCGTCCCCTCCTGAAAACCTGGACATGGTCCATTTCCTATATTCCCTTCCAGCCCACCATTATCCATAAAATCGGAGTCAAAAACCATTGCACCCAGACAACCGGTTTCTGAACCAATTCGCTGACCATTTTGAAAATATCCTTTAGTCTCCCCACCGATCGCCCATGTCCACTTTGCAAAGGAGGAGTCCACAGGATTCTGATTATTATCCTTACCACATCGAATGGATTCCACAGTCCAATCACCGATCCCACCATTAAATCCACCACCATCCCAGATCACATCCAGAGCTTCGGGTACAGGTTCGTTGACAAAAGCGGCAATACGGAATGTGCCCCACCCTTCGGTCCAATCTGCAGCTGTGCCTGAGGCCGACCACACTCGTATATAATAAGTCTCTCCTGGTAATAAATCCGGGCAATAATGCCCTAGCAATATCCGATCACCATCCGGGCTATTTTTGCAAAATAGAGGTTGGTTGTCCACACTTCCTTCGCAGGAGGCGTACAATGCCACACCCAGGGTAAGGATATCCTCTGCGGTTTCGGCATAATACATTTTGATGGAAATCCCCTGAGCTGGGATGGTATCCGGAGCGATAAACGAATACCACACCGCATCCCGATAAAAGTTAGCCGAACAAACCGGTATACTATCCCCTTTTTCATCGACTGTATTACGAGTGTCACCGTCAACTTTTATGGCCGTGGCCTCTGATGAGGCGATGTCCAAATGAATGGCACCGCTACAATCGTCGTTTGGTGGCTGGGCAAAAAGAGTCATGCCACCCAAAATGAAGGAAGAAATGGTTACAAACAGCTTGGATTGTTTCATGAGCTAATTTCTGAGGGAGTTGCAATTAAAATTTTACCCTTTCTCATTCAAGGCTATCGACAAATCATCATTTTTTCTGTTTGTATTCGGGAGCCCGTGATCACTGTGACGCCATACATGCCCGGTGATAAATAGTCAACTGGAATAGGAAAAGATTCACCTTGTATCGCTTGCATTGTGGTCTGAAAAACAATTCTCCCTTCCATGGAAAAGATGATCAGATCGGTAGGTTGCCCTGCCTCTGCTTCATTGAACTGGAGCTCCATCTGATTTGCGACCAGGTTCGATTTTAATGTAACGAGTTCCTCTTTCTGAACCAATTCATTTGTTCTAACTGTGTATTGTGGCAGTATTAACCGCACTACAGGCAATGTATCTGTGGAAACTACTGGCTGTTCTCCAAAAAGTGGATTTGCATACAAGCCGCTTCCCAATTGCCCCGTACAGCCACTCCATGTACCTCCACCAGGTTGAAGGGCATTTAAGGAATCTGTAGTAGCATAATCATGAACCACACTGTACAACCCTCTTGGGGGAGCCAGAGAGCCTTCTGGACCAACCGGCTGGGCAAATAAAATATATCGGGTCCCTTCTTTGATGTCAATACTTGGCTCTAGATCGGTGTTATACAGTGGAAATTGAAACAATGTCTTTCCTTCATCCCCTGCCTTAAAGCAGTACTGCCCAAATCCCATGATGGCTGTTTCTTCCGCAAGATCGACGTTGTTATTCTGATTCAAATCTTGCCACTCGTATAAAAAGGCATTTATAACAGCTGGATCGCCGGGAGCACCAGGGACAAGATCCGAGGCATTTGCCACACCAACTTCAACATCCAAATAAGTCAAATCCAAATCACCTGTATACTCGATATTTGAAAAGACAAAATGATATCCGAACCAGTGTGTCCCTTTCTGATATGCCGGGAGATCAATCAACGGACCACCATGAATTTCTTTGGCAAATCGTTCTGAAGACAAGACAAACTCAAACGTCTGTTCATTATCAGAAAGGTCGTCACCGAAAAGGTCGGAAGTCACCTTATAGCGTCCGGTATAATTCCCGTTTTGTACCTGAGGGGAAGCTCAACACCCAGGATGGCACCCATCCCTTCCAGATTCGGAATAGAAACAACGGTATCTCCGTTCTCATGCCAGATCTGGAATGAAATTGTAGAGGAAACTGGCCCACATGCAGGATCCACTTCGACCTCCAGATAGGCTGGAAAGTCTGTTAATTGCGCACGATGCCACATCGCATATGGCGGTATGGCAAAGTTAGTTGTCGCCTTGACACCTTCACATTGCGCAAATCCAATATTCGACAGGATAAAACTTGAAAGGAAAAAGAAGAAAAGGGATCCCAGATAAACTTGGGCCGGGTTGAATAATGTACGCATTTTCAGTCGATTTGTGATCCCGGCACCTGGGATCTATAAAAGAAAAAGAGCCATCCACCCGAAGGTGAATGGCTCTTTGATATTCTACTCAGAGATATTCATTCCGGCTTAGTGCTGGATCACAAACTTCTCTGTGCGCACACCCTGAGGTGTCGTGATGTACAGGAAGTAGGATCCGTTGGCCAGATCGCTGACGCTGTGGGTCCATGTGGTCTGCTGAACACCAGACAGGGTCTGTGTCAACAGGGCCTTCCCTGTGATATCACTGATGCGGATGTTGATCTGATCCATGTTCTGTACGAAGTCCATGTTGACAGACAACAGATCACTGACCGGATTCGGCAGGATGCTGATCTTGTTGTCATCAGCCAGAGGCTCGTCTTCTATGCCGTCAACCAGTGTCAGATTCAAACGCAAAACAGGAACTTCACCCGTATTGAACGCTCCGTTATTGAGGATATCATCGGCCAGACCGGCATTCAGGAATTCACCATAGGCTTCTGTGCACTGACCCAGTCCACCTGCGTCAACAGGAGCTGTCATCAGACGAGTTGCTGCATAGTTGAATTCACCGCTCATCAACAGGAAGAGTGGCGCTGTCTGAGGTGTAATACCCGCGGGCTCTTGATACTGCACTGCGAGGATGTATTTGGTGTCATCCTTCAGCTGCACACAAGGCTCAAGGTCCTCGTTGAACAAATCAATAGTGAATATGGCATTTGCCGGATCACCATCCTGGAAATCATACTGAGAGAAGCCGGCTACCAGTGTTTCGCTGCCAGTCTGGCACTCGCCATCACCGTTGGTATCCTGCCACTCGTACAGATAGATAATGATGCTGGCCTGAGCACCCAGAACGGATGGCGCCATATCATCAGCATTGGAAACACCCACTTCTACAGTACAAACTTCATAGTCTGTACCATTCACAATGTAGTAGTAGTTACCCATGGCATAATCCAGGGCTACCGCTTGTGGCGACCGGACGGAGACCGGAATACACACCACCAGGAATCTCCTTCGCCATCTGACCATCGCTGATCATGAAACGAGAGGTCTGGGTGTTGTTGGTATTGTCAAAATCGGCTGAATCCGAACGAACCGTGTAGGTCAGCGTATACACGCCCATGGCATCGCCTGGCAGGTTGAAACACTGATTGAATGGATCGTTCTCAGAGATGGAATCGTTCTGAATGGTTCCGTAGTCCTTTGTACCCGATGCAACGACATTGCCGCCTTCATCCGTTACTTCAAAATCTACAGCAACGCCCGTCTGGCTGCAAGCGCCGACGTTTTCGATGTCGATCATGGCACCAAAGTCATGCAGCTGGTCGATCTGCCAGACGGCATTCGGAGCAATGGCAGCAAAATCATTCGCACGCATGTTGTTGCACTCGGTCTCTACGATCTGGACATCGTCGATAGCCCAGTAGTAGTTTGCCTCAATACGGAAACGAATACGCAGGTTGGACGAACCGGCTGCACCCGGTAGTGGCACACGGGTCTGACCGTCAAATGTCGGGTTGACACCGGAGGTGTTGCGGTTGTGAACGCTTTACCTCTGGTGATCTCGATGGAGATCCAGCTGTTTCCATTGTCCGGGAATACTCTACAAAGTAGGGCACTCTGGAACTGCTGTTGTCCGCTGGTGGAACAACAGGGATACACCGGCAACATTGAAGCCACTGAGGTCGATAGCCGGAGAAGTAATGGAACCTTCCCCGTTGGCTGGGCATGGGCCGAATCCAAAGTTGTTGGCAACGCCACCGTTATCCAGATAGTCGGAGTCAAAGACCACAGCGCCATTGCAAGATGTACGTGAACCGATCCGCTGACCGGCCCACAGGGCACCTTTGGTCAGACCGTCAATGGCCCACTCCCACAATGCGTTGGAAGCATCCACAGGATTTCCTTCGCCGTCATTGCTACACAGAACGCCTTCGGTGGTCCAACCGTTGAAGCCACCATTAAATTCGCCGTCATTCCAGAGCACATTATAGACCTCTGCAGGTGGCTCATTGGCGTAAGCCGCGATACGGAACGTACCCCATCCCTCCTGCCAGTTGGCAGCAGGCCCGGAGTTTGACCAGACGCGGATATAGTAGGCGCACCAGCCACCAATTCAGGACACTCCTCCGAAAAGAACAAACGTCACCAGTTGGGGCATTGGCACAGTAAAGGGGCGCGTTACGGATCCGGCATCACAGGGATTCGTACACGGCAACACCCGGACTTGCAAAGTCATCCGGCTGATCGCCATAGTAGAGCCTCACTGAGAATCCGTTTGAATAGGTGGTGCCGGGGAGCGTGAACTTATACCAAACAGCATCTCTGTAGAAGTTGCCGGAGCAAACAGGAATGCCAGCGGCAGCCTCATCCACGGTATTCCGGGTATCCCCGTCTACCAGAACGGCATATTTCCTGGCTATCCGCAATCGTCAGTTCGATAGCACCAGAACAGTCGTCGTTGGCAGGCTGTGCCGACTGCGATGGTGAGTAACACCAACATTCCGGATAGTAAGACATTCATCAATTGTAAAGGGTTTGATTCTTGCCAGAGCACAGTTTTTTTTAGTTGTAAAGAGAATTGCCGAAAAATAAGGAGAATCTTTCAAAATGAACGGGACAAACCGAGAACTGTCGTGAATGTTACACAGAGATTGTCCATCTCAATGCAAATTGGGGCGTTCCACCTCCCTGTTCAATGCCTGAGCATCCACCGGAACCACCCCCGACCCGTTCGCAAACCACAGACCTCCGGCAAGGCTGGTAATGGCTGCAACCTGATCCGGGAAACTTCATTGGCCAGCACCATGGAAGCGATGGCGATCACGGTATCTCCTGCCCCAGACATCGACGATATCCCGTGTAGCCGGAGGATGATCCCGCCCTTCATTCGGGAATGATCAAACCAGAAGATCCCTTTCTCCGACAACGTGATCAAGCAGAGTACTGATGGGGCATGGCTTCCGCCAGCTTTCGATCACGGCCAGTTCAAGGTCTGCTTGTACCGGTGCGATCTCCGAGCAAGTCCCTCTGAAAGTTCTTTCAGATTGGGCTTGAATAAGGTGGACGAATACTGCAGAAAATGCCGGAACTTCGGATCGACAGTCACAAGGATCTCGAATTGCTTCGCCAGTGTTATCACCGATTGGATCATGTCGGGAGACAGCACGCCCTTGTCGTAGTCCTGCAGGATAATCACATCGACCCGCTCTCGCTGGAGTTCGACTTCCAGTTTTCCATCAACTGCCGGACACTGTCCGCGCTGACGGGATGTGTGTCTTCGGCGTCCACCCGCAAGAGATGCTGGTTGCCTGCACGATCCGGGTTTGATCGTGGTCCGCCGACCCTCTTCACGGATGAGAAAACTGTGATCAGACAGTCCCGCTTCTTCGACGAGGCGCTCGAGTTCGACTGCTTCCGCATCGGCACCGACAACCGCCACCAGCACAGGTTCTGCACCCATTTCGCGAACATTGAGCGCGACATTGGCAGCCCTCCCAAACGGGATGAACTGGATCGGAATTCGACAACAGGTACTGGTGCTTCCGGCGATACTCGACGTACTGCCCCGGCACATACCGGTCGATCATCACATCGCCCGTGATGAGGACCCGCAGATCAGCGAAGGATTGTAACCTTTGGGAACGGGAAGCAGACATCGGCGCAATATTACGGATTATTCACCGAGGATATGACGGCATTCTGCCAGGATCGTGGCGGTTGCTCACACATGATCGTCCAGCCATTTCGGGCAGAATCACCGGCAGTCTGGCGATAGGCATCTTCATTCAACCGGTTCATGATCGGTTTGAGTTCATTCGCATTCCTGACCTCAAATCCGCCACCAGCCCCCGATCAGACCTGCTGCTTCCGGAAATTTGGCATGGTTGGGCCCAAACAGAACGGGCAGTCCATATGCCGCGGGCTCGAGGAGGTTGTACTGAACGACCGAACCCGCCACCGACCCAGCGATCTGTCCCCATCGATACACCTGATTGAGCATGCCAATGGTATCCAGGACCATCACCTGGACTTCTCCAGGCTCACGATCACCAGCGGCTGTATAACGCACTACTACAGGTCCACAGAGATCCAGGATGCGCTGTATCCGTTCTTCCGAAAGATCGTGAGGGGCCAGTATCCAGCGCCAGCCTGTCATGATTTCCGAATGCATGGCTTGCCGGAGGATGTTCACATCTTCATCCCAGACGCTGCCACAGACAACGGTTTTCTGCCCGGCAGTAAATGCCTCGATCCAGGGGTCATGAGCTGGTGAGGATGCAATTTTCAGGACCCGATCGATTCGCGGATCGCCGGCGAGGAGAGGCTGCGTATACCCCCACTGGCGCAGGATGTCCAGGCAGTCCTGATCCTGCACCGCAATCATTCTTGCCTTGAGGATCAGTTCACGAAATGGCCGCGCCCAATACTTCACCCAGGGATCAGGTCGGGATGCACTAGATCCATCAATTGGCATGAGACCGGATTTCCGGGGAGACAGACGACCTGATCTGAGGTGATATTGTTCTTCTGCCGGTCATACCCGGATCTGGAGAAAAAACTGAGCAGGAAATAAGCCTCCGGGTAGATATTCTTCATCCCTTCCCATACCGGCCTTCCTGTTCGAACTCACCCAGAGAGGAACAGTGCATCCAGATCACTTTCCTGTCATTGGGAATGACCTGAGAAGAGTTCCTTTTTCGCACATGCTGGAATGCCCTGACCCTGGTGTTCCATGCAGCCACCAAAGGCATCCAAGCACTGACTAAAGCGGTCAATAATCCATACAAACGAAGCACGATCGAATTGGACAAATCCTAGTAATAAATGTCTGTGGTGCCTGTTCCGGTCCAGAGCGGGATACACCAGCCCAATCTGAATGTCGTGGTGATATCTTCCCCCGGAACGTTTGTCTGCCTGCATGGTGGAATAATCATAGGATCGCAGGCTCGATCCGAACGCCTGCCCAAAGTCGACCCCGCATAGAAGTTGAGGCGACGATTGAGGCTGACATGTTGATACCCGATGAATTCCGAAACAAGGAAACCACCGGTCAACCGGTCATATCCCTTGCCATATTCGCCTCGATCTGCAAAGCGATTTGAGTTCATCATTCACCTTGATCCAGTGTACCTGATAGCCGCCTCCCAACACAAGTCGAAGTCCTGATCGTTTGTTGGCTTTCACCAATGGAATCAGTTTGCCAACAGTGAGTTTGCCCGACACCAGACGCTGCTGGAGGAAGGCCTGAGAAACCGACAGACTGATGACCGATGATATTGCCATCCTCGTCCCTGGAGGAAGTCGATCACATTCTCCCCGCACTTTCCGGCAAACCCGACTTGGCCATCGATGCCGATGATCCAGTTTCCCGGCCACGTCATGAGCTCGACCTGACCACCGGCTGAAAAACCGGTACCGAATCGCTCGGCGAGAATGTCCGACGGGGTGAGTAGGGCATAGTTGGCATTGAAGAACAACATCGGGGATTCATTCAGCGCCTGTTGCTCGAGATAACGCCCTTGTCCGAAGACAGGCAGTAGTCAGGCCCAGGACTGAGAGGATCACCGTCAGGGAAACAAGAGAGGTCCGACGCATGGGCAAGGAAGGGTAATGATGAACCATAAAAGTAGTTTCTTCGGATGAAACGGGTGCGTGAAACTCGAAGTGTCGTGAGTGTGCAGATCAGAGAATATTGACCTCCTGCTCGAGCAGGATATCGTATCGCGCCTGAATGTCCGTCGTCTCGGCAGCCAGATTCCGTATTTCTGCCGATGTTGCTCCCCGTGATTGACGATCACCAGAGCCTGCCTGTCGTGGACACCCCAGGTCCACGTCGTTGACCTTTCCAGGCCGGCCTGGTCGATGAGCCATCCGGCGGGTACCTTCATGGATGATGCATCGACCACATAGCCGGGCAGCTGGGAAAGCGTTCTTTCAGACTCCAGGAATTCCGCCATTGGAATGACCGATTCTTGAAAAACTGCCGGCGTTGCCAGATCACCTTCGGATCTGGCAATTTGCTGGCGGATGTTACAACGGTGGCGTAGACATCCGGATATCCAGTTTGTCGATCCCGTCTCTCTCCAATTCTTCCCGGATGGCCCCATAATCCGGCGAGTGTCGGTTTTGTTGACAAGCGGAGATCCACATCCAGAATCACCACTGATCGCGTTCGCTCTGTTTGAATATGGAATCGCGATAACCGAATGCACATTCTGCATGGTCGAATGTCCGGAATGGTACCGGACGTCCGGTGCCGAGGCCGAGAGCTGGATGAAGCGGTCGGTCAGTTCTATGCCATAAGCGCCAATATTCTGGATGGGGGCAGCACCGACTGTGCCGGGGATGAGGGGCCAGTTTTCAAGCCCCCGCTATCATGCTCCACGGCCCAGTGAGCGAGGTCGTGCCAGATGACACCGCCCCGGCGCGAACGACTTCATGCCCTGCTGGTGAGACTATCTGGATACCGGAAATCCGGTTGTGCAGGACCCATTGGTCAATCCCTATCAGGCAAGAGGGACATTGCTGCCGCCACCGAGGATGAACGGAGCGGCATTAGCCTGTTCAAAGAGGGCTTTTCAACCGAAGCGAACATCCGTGAAGGGAGCATGGGCCCGACACGTGGGCTGCGATGCCGAAGGTATTCAGCTGATGAAGGGATTTATTGTATTCGATCGGCATGATCTCGGTATTCCGGCCCCAGCAGTCCCCGAAAAATGAATCTCAACCGAATCTCCGGGTTGGCAAAGATAGACGGATCTGTTGGAAACCTTCATTTTCACGATATGATCGTCTGCCCACAGAAAATCCGAGGTATCATGAGCGCCGTCGGTTTTTCAGAGGATACCGATCCACTACAACCTGTCGGGTACAGTTCGTGCGGACCAGTCAAACTCTGATTCAGCAACAATGTGATGGCCCCTGCCGGAATGATGAGATAGACTGACAGCCAGAAAAAAGCTCAGTGAATGATCCTCCAGATGTGGTATGCGTTTCAGCAGGCGATGAATGGGCCAACTACCCAGAGCAATAATACCGGCTGTTGGGAAGAGTGCCCACGAGGAGAAATCCCAGGTCAGCAGCAGGAATATCCAGACGGCCATGCCAGGGGAGCAACAGGGCGGGGAGGAAGATCAAGGCATATTTCATGCAGCGACGGGAGAGTCAAACTGCAATCGGGCCAATTGACTGTATCTGCCTTCCGGCATCATCGAAAGTTCGGTGATTGCCGGATTCCACGATCTTGCCGTGTTCGAGGACGCCAGATCCTGTCGGCATTCCGGATCGTCGCCAGTCGATGGGCAATAATAATGGCGGTGCGCCCTTCGAGAAGCCGGTTGAGGCATCCTGCACGATCATTTTCCGGATTCGGCATCGAGGGGGGGGTGGCTTCATCGAGGATCAGAATGGACGGGTCGCGAAGAATGCGCCGGCAATCGCAATCCGTTGACGCTGCCCGCCGAGAGCTTGATGCCACGATCACCTACGAGAATATCCAGCCCTTCCGGAAACTGCTGAATGAACTCCATGGAATTCGAAGATTCAACCGCCCGGATAATTTCGGATTCGGATGCATGGACGTTGCCATATCGGATATTGTCCCGTATCGTCCCTTGCCGGCCCGCATCACCTCCTGCGGGACGATGGCAAAATGACAACGATATTCGGCCAGATCCATCCTGGTTCACATCCACGGCCATCCAGAAACAGAGTACCGGATTCAGCAGGATACAACCGCAGGATCAATTGGACGATGGTGGATTTTCCTGCTCGGAACACTCCAACCAATGCAATCTTCTGCCCACTTTTTCATATCGAGTCCAATACCTTGCAAGACAAGGCAGATTGGATCGGGAAGGATAGGAAAACGACAGATTCTTCATTTCGATCTCCCCACACACCCATCACCTCGGCCCGGTAGCATGCTTGCGTCGGCTTCTTGAATTTCCCCATGGATCATGAGCAGATCCGCCAGCCGATCGGAAGCACCAATGGCGCGCAGCATTTGTGTGTACAGGTCACCGGGCTGCCCATGGAACCTCCGATGATGGCCGTGATCACGATAAACGAGATCAGGTCACCCGGGCCATCTGTTCTGCCTGAACCATCCAGGGCGCCTCGCCAGAGAGGACATAGAACATGGCGCCAAAGAAAATCGCGATGACAAAGGCAACAAAGAGTGACCGCATCAATCCCAACCCCATGGCCAGCCGGACCACTTCGCGGTTGCGCTCCCGATAACGATTCAGTTCGAACCACTCATTGGCAAGGTCTAGACCACCTGAATGGACTGCAGAGACTCATCGGGGATCACATTGGTCTGCGCAAGGACTTCCTGTCGCTGCCTCGCGAACCCGCGAATGTAGCGCCCGATGAACAGGGCGGAACAGCGATGACAGGGAAGGTCATCAACATGAACGAGG
>JADJLN010000022.1 GCA_016710115.1 Saprospiraceae bacterium | reverse complement strand
ACAGAATACCCACACTGAAAACGAGGAGGACGACACCGGCAATAGCAGCGGGAATGAGGTGGTTTCTCATTGTGTAGAATTTGATTCTCAGGGCTATAAAGTAAAGAGACCGGAAGCCAACAAGTGACTTCCGGTCTGCAGAATGATGAAGATCATCGGGTGTCCACCCTAGTTGACAACCCTTCAACGAAGGTGAAGGTCTTGCCTGCTTGCCAGCCTGACCTGTACGGCCGATCCGGGTGAATGTAGCTGTCAAAGGTCTTCGGAGTCTCAAAGCTGATCACGGGTGTGACGTCACTGATGGTTAATCCGCGAGCAGCGACATCAATGCGACCAGATGGGTGAGCGACCGAGCGGGAATGCTTCGAGTGCTCGCTGACGCTGGCTCTCAGATTTGTTGCCAAGGATCTGTTGCGCCTCGAATCTGGAACGCACCAGTTTGGTTGTCAGGCGGTCAACCTGAAGTTTGGTTTCGAGGAACACCTCGTGATTTTTCAAACTCCGGCTTGGGCAGGAGATTTTCAAGGGTTTGCACGGGCCCATCCTCGGTTCGATCTCGGATGGACGTCCTGTTCGATGTGTTCGGCTGTCTGATTGCCAGAATGGACTTAAAATGCGACAGGGTCGCCGAGGGGTTACCCCGAATGTACGGCTCCTGTCCTTTTATCGAGCGTGGGCCGAGAACAACATGGTCTGGTGCCGGTTAGTGATCATCTCGATGATTTTCTTGACATCATGGATAAGCCCATATCTACATCCGGTCAAACTCGTCCAGAACAAGAGTCGTGAACGGGCGTAGATTGAGCGCCTGGACGCCGCGTGAGGTCGAGCAGACGGCCGTGGGAGGGGCGACGATCAGGTGGTGTCCCTGTTGCAGTTTGCGCACGTCAGCATTGACACTACCTCACCACTGATAAAGGTGGCAGAAACATATTCATGCTCCTTTAGAGTCCTCCGGAATTCATCCTCTACCTGAAGTGCCAGTTCCCGGGCAGGAACGGCAATCCGTATGATGGGAAATCCGGGTCTTCCAGCCACATCTGGATCATAGGGATCAGGAAAGCGGCTGTTTTTCCAGCACCGGTCTGGGCAATTCCAAGAATGTCCGTCGGGCCATCCGTAAGTTCAATAGCCTGATCCCGATGGGTGCCGTGTGTACCCTTTTGCTGCGATGACCCTCTGCAACGCCGGGTGAAGGTTCAGTTCATCAGGTAAGTAATGAGGAGAACAGGAGCTTCTACTTCTTGCTTGGGAAGTGCTGCCTCGGATGAACTCTGGTAGGGATCTCTCGTGCTTTTTTTGAATTTCTTACCTGAGCCACGAGATGTCCCCTCTGAATCGGGATCCGTCCTGCTGGGGTCTGCCGGAATTGGTACCATCGGCATGAGTGTGCGTGACGAGGGGGATGGTTTACGCTCGAAATCCGCGAAGTTGTTTGATCTTTCATAAAACTGCTTAAAATGAGCCGCCTCAGGCCCGGCCGTCCCGGCAGGAATGGTCCGGAACAGATCCGGAGAGCTTCGGGCGGTCCGGTCGCAGAGCTGAATGGATGACTCTTTTGTCAGATCCAGAAACGCCGCTTGCAGGAAAAAGTAACGAGAACGAGGAGGTGTGAATAATAATGGTGTTAAACGGAGCGCATTTCTTCCAGATGAACCCCTGCAGGGACCGGCAAATGATCCCGTGTCCAAGTGTCTCTTCAGAATATGAAGATGGGCCTCGCACGGCATCCGTGAAATTTTCTGTGAATGATAATGGCAGACCGAAATTCCAGCGCTGTCTCTTTCACGATCTTCGATATCCGTTTGTAATGGACATGGCAGATGTTCGGGAACAGATGGTGTTCGGACCTGAAAATTCAAACCACCGACAAAACCAAAGTAAAAATCGGGGGCTCAGGGCGTAGGGCGTTCGTTGCATACAGCCGATGTACCGCCCAGTTGTTTTCCAGATTACCGCTTTCGCCAGGCTTGGGAAAGTCGGGTGAAGGCATCACGTGAGCTGTCTGAAAGATCATCCCCAGCAGGAAGCTGTGAACGCAACACGCGGTCAGAAAACAGATCAACGTAAACCACGGTGACACAGGTGGTGTAAGTAACATGGGCAATACGAGCAGATACACATAGTACCCAACCTTCCACATGACAGAACGGATCAAAAGGTTCCTGAACGGCTTCCGGGCAGGAATTGATCCCTTTGTTCTTGTATCTGTTCAACTGGAGCACTTCTGTTTTCGTGATCCGTGGAATGGTGAGGAATCCGTAAAGAAAAGCGCATACCAATGCTAATAATGATGAACCATTTGCCGGGCATAAAGGAAAACCCAGCAGTACACACTGTCTTCAACCGCGCCGCCCAAAAAAGCCCAGGGAAGACAAAAAGTGTCTGTACTTCTTTAATCCGGTTTGTCACCCACCATGATAAAACAGATACCTGATCATATTTCACTTCATGGTTTCTGGAATACGCACCAAGATTGGCGCCATCATACGGGGATGCCTGATACCCCCCATCTTCAATCGTCTGATTCGGCAAGAAAACCATCATTCCGGCTGAGACTCACCTGAAACAAGCTCAAATGGTTAATAAGGAAGACATAGTTTTATCGTCACCATGCTAAATGAATAAAAGATTCCCCTCGGTGGATAAACACGGTTCCTGTTTGTTCGCAGGATAAGGTGGCCAAAGGTCCTGCGATACTTGGGGGGGATGTTTCATCTGACTTCCTTTAACAGAAGCCGCAAAGGTACGACAAAAGACCCGATCAGCTCACCTTATTCCAATCCGATGAAATTCCTGCCTTCCAGGATCTCCCGGGTCAATTGGGACAGGACTCTGCCGCACAGATCGATCAGTGTTTTTTTCACATGGTCCCGATCTGTCACCGTGCTCACTTCACGAAACGGGTACCGGTGGGGCGAAGGGTACCAGCAGACGTCTTCGGCTCAGACTCATACCTTTCGTAATCAGCCTGGTAAAACGGTGATGCCTCTTTCTGCGTTTCTACCAGCCGGATCAACGTCTCGATGCTCCCCGCGGCATAGTCCGTGCTCGTCAAATGGTTTTCCGCAACTCGCACAGATTGAGAATCTGCGATCGGAAGCAATGACCTCCTCCAGCAGCCAGAGTTCATTGGGATCAATCTCTTCCGGGCAGAATATACTGTTTATCGTGGTCGTGCGAACTGTAGACCATCAGGGGCTTCATGGAAACACGGGTGTTTCCCGAAACCTGGGTTGGTTCAGGTGCGGGACCAGTATGCCCACATCCAGCTTTGTCCCCGCTTCAGTAGATCGAGCAGGACATTTGTAGTATGCTCCGCGATCTTGAGCTGCACTTTCGCACTCCTTGACGTGGTGCGACCGAATAAAAGAGGAACCAGATAGGGTGCCAGCGTTGGGATGATGCCGATCTGCAAATGTGCCTTCCGGGTCTGTTTTCTCCGCTCGACGATCTCTGCTTGGTATGGCTGTTTCACGAAGCACACGCCTCGCCTGTTCGATGACCTGAACCCCGTTTCGGGTGGACCACCGGTTGACGATCGCGATCAAAAATCCGGGTATCCAGTTCATCTTCGAGTTTGCGGATCATCATGTTCAGGGTCGGTTGCGGGACAAAACACGCTTCAAAGCAGCATGAGCGAAATGCCGACGCTGATCGACCGCGACAATGTGGCCTGCTTGCTGGAGGTTCATCGGTTGGCTGTTGTCGGTTGTCAGTTGCTCGGTTGTCGGTTTTCCAGAGTTGGGAGGGAGGGTTGAGCGTGGAGATTGGAGGACGCGGAATCTATCGTACCTCGATTTTACGCCTTCCGTTTCTAGTCATTCAGTTCTCTTGATTTGGGGGTTTTGAATTTGGTTTTTTGGAATTTGGGTTTTGGATTTGGAATTTGGAATTTATTTGTCCTTTGGAATTTTGTTTGGAATTTGGCCTTGTGATTTGTCCTTTGGAATTTATTTGTGATTTGTTTTTGTCTTTGAATTTGTCCTCGTAGCATCTCCTCTCTCCATTTTCAGTTCTCCCAGATCCTGCCCATAGACTGCATCAATGCCAAGATAGGGAGTTATTGTTGTTATTGATGGCTGTAGGCGGGCTGCTGGCTTGTCCTGAATCACCCCTGATCGACGTAGGAACGTGCTGAGGAAAGCTTCATTTCAGGGATCTGCTTTTTTGATACCTGCTGACAATTTCAACAGTTGTCGGTCGAAATGTCGCGTGAATGGCAGATGTTTATGCGATGAAACCGCTTCATCTTTTATCTTCTTTTCTGCATGCACCATTTCCTTGGTGCCAGGATACCACATTCCCGTCTAAGAGGAGCCCCACCATCATCTGGTTTACAGCAACGGCGAAAACTGAATCGGACGCGCGCCTCCAACCGGGAGACAACTCTGCATGGCACAGACATCGGCATGCCATCACCTATATTGGACTGGCCTAGCTGCATCTGGCTGGACGTCCCGGGAGAACATCCGCGCAGTGTCTATTTGCTCGATGATTTCTGGGGAGGCGATACGGAATACCCGGAAATCCGACCCACCTACCGGATCGCCAATGTCGGTTTTCAGCCGTTTTGGCCCTCGCAGTCGAACACGAACCCCAGAAATGAAACCAGTAGATCAATGAAACAGAACTTGACGGATGTAAACCTCGTAAGATGCCTAATCCGTACTTCATTCTTCACAAATTAATCGTTGATCCCGCCAGACTAAGACCAACCTCTTTTCAGGCCCTGGACTATTGATTCGCCGGGGAAAAGTCAGCCCTTCTCAGCCATGCCGGAACGGTCTGCTTCCTAACAAGGCGATTGGCAGTACTTCGGCTCGTGGGTACGGTGGAGGTCGGACTGACTAATCCTCGTGACGAGCCCATTAGCGCGCTTCTCCTGCATTTGTAGACCTAAGCCACCAGAATCGTTAATTTCCGTACTCATTTTCGACCACATGCTACGCCGTATCAATACGCCAGTTTGCAACTTGATCTCTGCACAGTGGCAACAATAGGACAAACCGGATCCATCATTGACCATGACGACGTCGCCCTGTTTGACCAACTCCCCGGAAACCTATCTGGCAGCTGCCCGAAATACCCGCATGCTTTTTTCAGACCGGTCGGTCGGCCAAAACGTACACGATGCCTCTCAACTACCCTTGCACCGCACCCCACTGGCACAGTCAGGTACCAGCCTCGGCCAGACGGGATTACACCCGACGCTGAATGGCATTGGAAAACCTTCAACCAGAATGACTGGGATGCCGGTCTGGTCCCCGATCGGAGCTGTAGATTCACGCCTCATCCGGTCCGTTATGACCGGGAAGCAACCGGACCTTTGTCCTCAAATCTGGGTCGTGGAAGGAATTGACCCGGTGATTTCATTCAAACCCTTGGCCCGGCTTTCGTAATCAGTGTCGATGTCTGGTCCTTTCAGTTTTCCTGATCTCAACGTCACGGAAGTGATGAAACCATACGCGGATCCCCAGACCGCATTTCTTTGAAAGATCAGGCGGCCTCGCCTGACATCTACGACCGAATCGCAAATTGCGCAGTACCCCGACAACCAGTTTAATCTATTGGACCGCATCCCCTTGCTCAGGAATCGGCACCAGTGCAGTTTTCTATCAGTTTACATCAACAATTGCGCGCTCGCGTGATGTGATACAACGACCGGATCCTGCTTCGATTTGTTATTATCCTGAGCCATACAGACCGTGTGAGTACCCTGCGATAATCGGCTGGCGTTCCCCATATCAGCCAGACAGGACAGATGGAGGATCATCCGGATGATTCGGCAGATCTCCTGCGATCTGTCAGGATTATACGACAGCAGAAACGGAAGGTGGTCATTCAACAGTGCTCATCGCGGCACTTGGATCACCAACATCCCGACACCGTACGGTTCACAGGCACCGATAAATGACCCGCATCAAGCACGTAGCACCTGATCCCCTTTCCGAACCCCGGTCGATGACGGGCACGTTGACCATACAATCTGGAGACGCATCTCCATCCGGCCTGTTCGAGATCATAGACCTCTTCAGTCGCCCTGTTCACAGTCGATGCTCGAGATATCCGGCGGTCCGGTAGAACTCCCGCTGTCCGGCTTTGGTTCCTCCCGGAACCTATTGCATCCGGTGGTCCTGACCAGAACGGACGCAATACGGCTTGCTTACCGTGTATTAACCAGGTTTTATGCTCAACTACCAGCACACCGGCCAATCCCTAATCACATAGAATGCCCACCAACCCCAATAACCCCGTGGCGTCTTGTAGACGACTATTTATTTCGAGAACCGGTAGACGGCCGGATATTCCTGGGAGTGTCGAACTGGATGTGACCGAATTGAACAATGGGTGGATCCGGAAACGGGAAGAAGGCCTGAAAATCCCTGATGTTTCCCATCATCCTGTTGGCGGCAAGAGCACTGAGGTCGGAAGTCCCGGAACTGTGCTACGTCAAACGCGTGGTCATGTGGTTCACCGGGAAACAGTGAGTGTCCTCATCAGCGTCCTGATGGATCGCGGCAGACAAATGACTTCGGCTTCGGCTCCCGGAGGCTGACCGGATGTCGATCAGTCAGATGGCCGATTGGATGACCGAGCATTTACACCTTCACCGGACAGCTGATCAGGGCGCTGTGAAGCCAGAAAAAAGAACTTCCGGCTGGCCAGATTGGGGTGCATTTTCGAAAAAGAAAATTCTGGGTATCTATCTGGAGAAGGATGTCATTGTCGAATGGGGTCTTCGCAGTTCCCTTCGACTGAAATCCAACCTGATGCGTTTGGCTCGATGATCTTCTCAACATCGGAAGTATCGGTCTGGATGTGGCTATCCTGCTCTTTCCCCGATCTCCAACGCCGATGGTACTGGTTATGGGCAGTGTCCAAACCAGACCTGCCGTGATCGATGGTCAGATCGTCCCCAGGCGGCTCCTCAACCTTTCAGCAACGCTGGATCACCGGGTGGTCGACGCCCAACACGGAGGGACTTTGTTCCGCTACCTCCAAACGGGCAATCCGCCATCCGGAACAACTGGAATCCTGAATGCCCTCTCTGGATTCAGCACCCGGAGTTGATCTTCAGGACCAATCCTGAACTCGTCCTCCTGGAGCAGAATCTTATCCCGGCATCTGGGTTAGGGTTGCGTTCAAATTTCGGCTTTTGGCCAGGAGACATGCGTGATATTATTAAGGTGTTTGCATATTCGACCAACTTTATTCACCAAAGCCAACATGTTATGAGTACCAACAAAATTCTCATCTCCGGTCTAGTCGCCGGAATCAAGTTGCATTTTTCCAGGCTGGATCGTCTGGGGATGATCTGGCGGAATGGAAGACACCATGGCAGGCACGGCTACCGGAGTCAGCCGTGTCTAACGATCTGCGGGCCCTGATCGTTGGCAACCTCCTTTTCGGTTTCTTCTAGCCTATCTTTATGGTCGTTGGGCGTAATATTACCACAGCCTTTACTGGCGCCAAGGCAGGAGGTATAATTGGTCTGATTACGGCTGCCTCCCGGGATCTGACCATGCGTAGCGCATGAACGAATATGTCGTTGAATGGCGCCTAGTCAGACATTGTTGCTACTTGGCTGTTGTTTCTGCCATTATCGGTGGCGTGGCAGCGTGGATGCTTGGTCGGGGCAACTAGCCATTCCCTTCTGCTAAACGAAACAACCTAAGTGCGTGGGGTGCGGGCCGATGGCTCATCCCATTTTTTATGCCTTTCTATCCTGTTAGAAATAGCTCAATGGTGATCTGAATCCTCCTCTTATCCACAGCGCGAATTTAATTTGCAAGACGAAAATCCAACTCTTGCGCTCCCCTGCCACCGCCTTTCGATCGCCTCTACCGCTCGCGGTATGTTTATCCTTCTTGCATCCAATTGGGTAGATCGATTGGCCTTTACCTTCCGATCTCGGCACATGCCTGAATCTCTCTTGCCGTGTTCGATTCAGCTTTCTCCTGTTGTTCTGGGCTTTGGTCCCTCTGGCCGGCAGATGTTCCAGATCCATCCGGGCGATCACTCTTATCAACCCGGGGCCTTATCGCCCATATTCGCCATGCGTTCACCATTGGAATGATGGTTGGACTGGCTGGCCCCGCATTGGCGACAAATAACTGGCTAGCCATTCGGCAACTATGATCCTTTGCCGGTATTGATCCTGCGCGCAAACGGGAAGAAATCGAGATGCGGCATACTGGCACCGAATGGGACCTGTACACCACGAAGGCACCCAATTCCTCATTCCTCGGGTTTGGTAGGTCTCCTGTAACAAACAGTTTGGCCCTTTTGACCTTCAGAACACGATGGCGACCCGATCGTGCTGATCCCAGCGGTTTTGACTCGGGTTTATCATGTCGAAAACCAGTATCTTCGATTTCTATTTCCACAACCAATTTACCCATTCAACCATTTCCCTGAAAGGAGCGCTGTTAAACGTCGAATGTCAACTCGGAATGAATAAACTGGTCATCTGTCTTACCATACTATCCGGATTGATGCTATCCGTAACCTCGCTCCGGGCCACACATATTGTTGGTGGTGAGATGACTTACGAATGCCCGGAAACAACCAGTACCGGATTACCATGCGCGTTTACCGGGATTGTTATTCCGCCAAGCCGGGTTTGATGGCAGTCCGGAGCTCAATCCGCCCGGGTCACCATCTATCTCGGTTCCGGACAGAATGCCCAGAACATGGGTACACCGAATATCGGTTCACCTGATATCACGAAGATCGATCCGGTGGTGTCCAATCCTGCCTGACGGCACCTGCAAATGTATGTAGAAGAAGGTTTGTACACGTTTACAGTCAACCTGATACCGAGTGATAAGAGTTATTTTATTGCCTATCAGCGATGCTGTCGCAACGGGACGATCTCCAACATCATCACACCGGGAGATGTCGGCGCCACCTATGCCGTAGAGATCACTCCGTTGGCGCAGCAGGAATGCAACAGCAGTCCCACATTTCAGGATTTCCCACCATCGCGATCTGTGTCAACGACACACTCCGGTTTGATCACAGCGCCACAGACAAGGACGGCGATTCGCTGGTTATTCCTTTTGCACCCCACTCTATGGCGGCTCGAAAATAATGTCGCCCCGAATCCGGAATCCAAACCGCCCTATGACGGTGTATCCTTCCAGTGGCCTTTTCCCAGAACAATCCGGTCGGGGGCAATCCACAAAGTATCGATCGACCCGATCACCGGTGAAATTTTCGGCTTTCCACCATCCGAGGTCAATACGTGGTCGGCGTCTGTGTAACCGAGTACAGGAATGGTGAAGTTCTTTCCATCACACAACGGGATTTTCAATTCAACATCGTTGCCTGTGTCCAGGCGATCAACGCAGAGATCGAGATCCCGGCGGATATCCTGTATGGTGGAAAAGCGCTGATCTGTGGCAAATCTGTCCTCACCCTCATCAACAAAAGCACACCGGTCAACAAGATTGCCGACATCTCCTGGCTTGTCGATACCGGCTCTCAGGTTCCGGTGGTCATCCAGACTTCGGATACACTGAAAATGACCTTTCCTCAACCGGGCTTGTATTTCGGCAAACTGGTCGCCAACCCCGGCCTGTCCTGCACCGATACCACCTCGATTGAGATCGTGGTCACCCCGGAACTGGAAGGGTCAATGTCCATCACGGGCGATTCCTGCTTGTGGGACCCATTTACGTTTGCAGCAACGGTCAATCGCGATCCGGCCGCGCTGACCAGCATCACATGGAATTACAAGACGGCTTTTCCGGATTTCGGCGCCACGACCCAATATGCGTATAAAGCCCTGGGGGTCTATACACCCTCTTTTACCGCGACCGACACCTTTGGTTGTGAACGGACCATCACCCAGGTTCTGGATTGGTTCCCATTACCTGACCCGATCTCTTTTGTTCATGATCCCGACATGGGTTGTCTCCCCGTTTTTGCACAATTTGTGAACACCTCCTCTCCCATCACTTCCGAATATAACCTCGAATGGACATTTGGTGACGGGTCTACCGGTTCCGGCACTATCCCGACACATACCTACACCACGCCTGGTTCCTTTGACGTGGGATTGACCATCACTTCCCCATTGAATTGCAAACAGAGTCTTCTGTCGAACGACTTGATCCTGACACGCTTCCCCGTTGAAGCTGATTTCAGCTATACGCCGGAAACCCGGATTACAGAGGACAATCCATTGGTGACCTTCATGAATCAATCTAAAAACGGCGAGGTTTTCCATTGGACCATACCCGGGCTCTATACAAACAGCTCCCCTTACACCAGCTTTTCCTTCCCGGATATTGGCATCTTCCCGGTTATCCTGGAGGTATCTAATGCCGCCGGCTGTTATGACAGTATTGTCCGGTTTGTAGAAATCGAACCGGTTTACCGGATCTATGCACCCACCGCCTTCAGCCCCAACTTCGATGGATTCAATGATGGCTTTCGCTTGCTGACATCCAGAGGATTGGAAAACATCGAATTTCAAGTCTTTGATCGTTGGGGAAACCTCGTATTTGAAACCGCGGATGATGAAGTAGAATGGGATGGCACCCGAAATGGAGAACCATTGGACCCGGGCATCTATGTGTGGCAGTTGAATTACGTCGATTACTGGGGAGAAACAAAACAGCACCAGGGCGAAGTCCAGGTCATTCGTTGATCCTGCAGGTTTCGTGCATAAAAGGCGGGTGATTGCCCACTTCAGGCATACATCCATTCTACTGGGGAATGGCATCCGGGATGATCAACCGGGCTTCACACATCCTGACAATATCTCGTTGGACATCGATCCCCGGAGCAATTTGTGTCAGGACCAGGCCCTCTGGTGACAGCTTGAAAATACCGACGTGGGACACATAGTACACGGTCTTTCCAAGTCGTAACGCTTCTCTGGCAGAAAAGGTAACCTGATCCACCTGTCTCACAAATTTGGGTTTGCCCGATTTGACCATGATCACCCTGCCAGACTTCACTGCATACTGCGCATTTGCATGCCAGCTCCCCACAAATACGACCACCTTCGCCCCATAAACGATATCCATAAACCCTCCGGGACCAACTGTATCCTGGATGCGATCTCCTTTCAAACTGGCATTCACATTCCCGGTTTCATCCACCTGGGCAAATCCCAGAATGGCTAGCCCCAGATGCTCTTCATACAGGTGAAACATCTCTGCAGAAGAGATCAGTTTCTCTGGCATGATCGCTGCTCCGAAAAAAATACCCGGTTGCGGTATCCCGCCAAAGGACCCGGCTTCCGTGGTAAACCGGAGATGATCTGCTTTTCCTTTTTCCAGTATCTGCCAGACCACATGTTCGGGATACCCGACTCCGATATTGGCCATCGCTCCTTCAGGGACAACCCGGAGAATGAGGTCCGCGGCCATGCGACAGAAAACATCATCCACTTCCTTGCGAACGGGAGTGATCTTCAGCAATGCGTTAATGAACCGCGTGCGACGCATTTCCCGGATGGGATCCACTTTTCCTTCCGGTGTGAGTGAAGCCCAATACCTGCTTTGACGGATGCCTGCAGATTGTTCGTTATATGGATGGACAATAATGTAATCCACTTCTTCGGATCGCATGGAAATGCGGCTTTCCTCGTGATCAATGATCTGTGCAACAGTGACCATAACAGATCCGCCATTCGCTCGAGCAGCAGCAGCGGCTTCGCGATTTTCATTGATCGAAGCCGCATCGTGGAAATATATATTCCCCTCGCTATCAGCATAGGGTGCATTCATCAGAGCATGATCGATCCGGGGCATGGTATAGATCAACGCATCATTATCCGCCCGTACAAACTGTTTAGAACTGCCCTTCAGCACACGGCTGCCCAGCCTAACCCGTGGGTCCAGCATCGTCCCCAGACCGACTTCTGATCTGATTTCCACTTTCCCATCAGCCTGAGCCTCCAGGAGGAAAGTCATGACCCCTTGCGGGAGTGTATGGAGATCCAGTTGGTCGTCCTGCGCCATCTGCAACTGTGCCCGGGTTGTTTCCACATGGCCGGCAATGTAGGTCGTCAACAATCCCGGGAGATCCAGCTCTTCCACAGTGCCGGGAACCTTGCCCCGCCCACCCTGTGCGGCAACATTGATCCAAAGTTAATCTCCCGGAGATCCTTCGCGCTTGTACCGCTCCCGGATCGCCCAGAAAAAACAGAACACGGCTGTACCTGCAAACCCGCAAGAGAAACGGTCTGCCCGGGTTGGATGCGCACTGCTGCTTCCTCGCGGTGATAAATTTTGGGTGAGTAGCGGCCCCGGATGATGATCAAAGGTCTTTTTATCCGGTGAACCGCCATCTGAGAATATGATAGATCAGACCAACTTTTTCGAGAATATTCATGCTATCCGGTTACAGATCACATCGGTTCACATCGAAATACTACCCTTCCGAAAATCGGATTTCCCGATGATCGCATTGATGATACATGGCACCCCGTTTGCCATTTGTTGTCTGGCTCTGATGACAGCGTCTTGGAACTGATCCAGGGTATCTACACGCTCTCCATGTGCCCCAAAGGCGTCAGCGATCAGATGGTAATCGGAATGCCGCAGGCCGACGGCTGTGGGCGCCCCGAGCATGGTGATCTGATCCCGGGCGATCTGTTCCCAGCTGGCATTGTTGCCAATGATGGCACAAACCTTCAATCCAAGTTTGGTAAAAATATCAAATTCCGCCAGGGCTGTATGCTGCACTGCCGTCCCCATAGATGATCCATACTTCCTCGTCGCGGTTGTGCATCGCGGCACCAAGGGCAAATCCGCCACCGACACCCGGTTGCCATATACACTGGATCGAGCCAATGGAGCAGCTTCCGTGGTTTCAACGTGTAGGATGCGGTCGCTGCAAAGTCACCTCCATCCGCGATCAGTACGGCATGTTCAGGCAAATGGGCGTCAAGTGCCCGGAACAGAGCAACCGGGTTGATCCCCCCATGACTTCGTGTGCCATTTCCTCGATCGTGGATTCCCGCTCCTCCTGCCAGGTAGCCAGACGAGAGAACCATTCAGCCCAGTCAGTACCTGTTGTCCATTTCTGGCTTGCATAGATGAGAAATTCTGCAGGGTCGACCTGAACACGCAACTGCGTTTTCGGCATATTCTTCTTCAAATCTGTGGCATCCCGATGCAAGGTCATGATGCGGGCCTTCCGACCGAGATGACGTCCATAATCGAGTCTGAAATCTGCTGCCACACCTGCCAGAATGATCAGGTCAGCTTCCCGCAAGGCCTGCTTCCGGTTGTGCAGAAAATGGAGGGAGTGGCCCTTCCCCAGCAGTCCTCGTGCCATGCCACTCAACCAAACCGGAATACCCAGCCGTTCGACTGATGCTGAAAGATCTCGAGCCAATCGAGGTTGGCTCATCGCCCGCTCCCGATCACCATGACCGGGCGCCTGGATTGCCTGATTTCCCGGAGAAACAAGTTGATCGCCGACTCCCGAACCGGATATGGTGATCGAATGACCGGACGGGAAAAAGCAGATTGCTTCACCCCCGCAAACAACCGGTTGACATGTCGGTGAATATACCAGTAGGTCAATCGCGCTGCAATCGATTTACCGGTTTCGTTTTTGGCCCCATACCATTCCCTGACCGTCTCCTCGGGATACAGCAGATCCACCGGACATTCAATAAATACAGGGCCAGGTACACCTGTCGTTGCGACCCGGAATGCCTTCTCAACAGCAGGTACAAGGTCTTTGATGCGCCTTGCCTGGATCCAGGTTTTAACGACCGACTTGATGATACTGATCTGATCGATATCCTGCAATGCCCCCCGATTGCGCAACAAGGTCGCTGTTGCCCCCCCCAAACAGGATCACAGGTGATTGCGCCATCTGGGCGTTTTTCAATGCAGTAATGGTATTCGTCACACCGGTCCTGCGGTCACCACCGCGATGCCGGGGATGCCCGATAATCGCGCTTCAGCATCAGCAGCAAAGACCGCTGTGGCCTCATGTCGGACATCAATGACTTCAATCCCCGACTTTTCGGCTTCGACATAGATGGGCGCAACATGACCACCGCTCAGGGTATAGAGATGGCGGACGCCATGATTGATCAGTACCTCAGCGATCAGTTGGCCACCATTCATAGTGCAAGAGTATTATTGCCTGTCAGATACATCCTGCTAAAGATAGCAGGAAAACATGGCACTTGATCCAACCATAGGGAGTGAAGCCTGCACTGTTCAAACAACCTGTTGGTTGAATCCGCCTCAATCAATAACCATTGTGTAGAGACCAAGCTCACCGGCTCCGATATATAAAGAATCATGCTTTACCGTTTCTGTCCCGTCTGACTTGTAGGAAAACTGAATCTGCGTGGATGCTCCCCGGCAGTTTCATGAATAGAACCAATAGCTCCCGGAGGATAATGATCTGGCCAAAAAGAATACCAGGCATTCACATACGTGTAACGATACCGCAGATCGTTGTAGTCCTTTCCCGTCAGGTTCTGCAAATGAAAGCAAATTCGAGCCGACTTTCTGGATTCAATGATCACCCCAACTGGATCCTGAATGCCTACAAATTCTTTATAGTCTACAACTTCCCGCCCATCATAGGGACTCGTTAAATATCCATCCCTGTACACGATAAATTCAAGATATCCCTGTGTTTGATAAAAATCGGAACCATCGATCTCTAGTTTAAAAGAGCCATCATTCCCGGTCATCGTTTCTCCCAACCTTCAATGGGAAATAGATAAATGCCCCATTGTGATACCATGCTTCTATTAATGCTATTGTCAGATCCTCCGGATTGTTCGGATTCACTACTTTACCAAGAAGAATCTGAATACAATTTTCCTGCACCCTTTCGCCATGAGCATAATCCTCCTTGCTACACCCTGTCATGAGCATGCCTGTAGCGATCAACAGGATAGTGGAATACAGAACTATCGATGTACTATCACTTCTGTCAGAAAGAGAAACTTTCATTTGCTGTCGGGCTTAGGTAGAATAACCAGATGCAAGTTAAGGCATCCAGCCTGATCGGTTCACACCTGATTCCGGATAAAATTGAGGACAAGGCTTAGCATTCGATTCTTTTGAGAAGAAGATCAACTTATGATTGTGAGATCTTCTAACAAGGCCAGTGGAATATCCAATGATGTATTCACAACTGGAATGAAGCAACAGCTTTGTCTGAAACAATATGATTGAAAAAATGAGATTTATGCAATAGAGCAGATCTGTCCAATATTCACCTCGATGGTTGGCCTCGGCAGGATGTAGGATTCCTCTCGGGCCTTCATGGTGAAATTTTGACTACATCGATCATCCCCGTCTTGCCTCCAGCTGACTCCGAGTGCCCAGGGTGACTTTTTATTGAGAAAAATGTTTGTGGCAGGGCAAGTCATCAGAAACCTCTTGTCGCCAATAGTGGACTTTTTCTATGGAGTAAAATAATAACCCGCTCCATTCAGGCTGACGTTTACATCGGGTCCCGGGGGTTTATCGTTCGGCCCCTGATTTGGCACTGATCCTGTTACAGGGGTTTGATTTAGATATTTATAAATGGAGAGAATGCTATTTTATTGCTATTCAGAACTTCAATTTTGTGCCCTGGATCGTTTTAGACAGATATGGTTTCAAATATCATCCAGGCTTCCTGTTCAATTGATGCCTGCAGACAAGCTGATCAATGGTCTGTATTTCTTCAATCCAACCTGCGTTTGAATGCTTTCCAGGATGCTCTGTGGATACACGATTTCCATCTGAATATTAGAAGGTACAGGTCAATCGCATTTCATGCCGTTATTGCCGCAGAAATTTCTGCAAATCACTATTTGAACCATAGAGTACCAATATATCCGTTTCAACCAGCTGCTGATCGGGAGTGGCTATACCTTGAATATTCATTTCTGTACGTGTTTTCCCAGCAAACTCTTCACTTCCGATTTCTTAATTATGGTGAGGACCAGTAAATTGAACCGTCTCCGGAACCCAACTTCACGGATCGTCTTGCCGATATACTCTTTCGGCACATTGACTTCAATGATGCTGAAATCTTCACTGAGCTCGAATGAGTCAACCACATTGTGAAGGCAAAGTTTCTTTGCCCAACGCTCGGCAGTCTCTTCCTCAGGGTGCACAATTTCATCGACACCGATAGCTTCCAGAACTTTTTCATGTAACGGATTGATCGCTCGACTGATCAATCGTTTTACCTGAATATTCTTGAATAAGCGCTGTCGTCATAATATTGGCACCCCGGTCCTCTCCGATGGCCACAATAACCACATCAGTCTCCTCCAGTGGCAACCCTGACACTGTGAATTCTTCTGTTGCATCCATTTGAATGGTATGGGAAATTCGTTCTTTGTACAAGTCGACTTTCTCCATTCTGGTATCAATACCAATCACTTCATTTCCCTGCGCTGTAAGCTTTGCGCAAGCGAGCCACCAAAATTGCCGAGTCCAACGATAATAAATTTCATAGTTTTTCTTTTAATTAATCGTTATTTCCTCAGTCGGGTAACGATAGTTCTTGTGTTTGATTTTTGTAAAAATAGCAATGAGAATAGCTAGCATACTGACCCTTCCAACGAACATGACTGCAATAATAACCAGCTTGCTCAGATCGGACAATGAAGAGGTGATTCCCAAGCTCAATCCGACGGTACTGTAGGCAGAAAAGCACTCAAAGGCAATGTCCATCAAGTCTTTGTCACTGTCAAAAATGGATAGCAGGATAATTCCGAAACCGATGACAATCAGCGATAGCGAAATAATGGCAAAGGAGCGCCTGACGGTAATGTCAGCAATCTCTCTCCGGAATATTTCAATTCTCATTTTCCCTCTGGCCAAACTGAGAATGTTGAGTGTAGCAATAGCGAAGGTACTGGTCTTAATACCACCTCCTGTGGAAGCCGGAGAAGCGCCAATCCACATCAACAAAAATACCATCATCGTCGTTGGGAACAGCATAGATGCTGTATCGATCGTGTTAAATCCTGCTGTACGTGGAGTCGTTGCGCCAAAAAGTGCTGTAACAACCTTACCAAATCCATGATGCTCTGCGAGGGTATTGTTATATTCCAGAATATAGAAAATGAAAAAGCAACCGCAGAGATAGACAGTGTTGTAATCAATGTGATCCGACTATTCAGATTCAATACCCAGGGGTCTGTAGCCTATCCGCTTTGTCCCGGATTTAATAACTTTTTCAACTCGATATTTCAGATAGCTGATAATATTGGAGACAATAGAAATCCCAAGCCTCCTAATACAAACGACATAATGACTGTTAATTGAAGAAAATAGTTGTATTTATAGCTGAATCGTACAAACTGCTGGACAATGTAGAGAATCCGGCATTACAGAAAGCCGAAATGGCATGAAACATAGAAAAGAAGATCTGGTCATATTGGGAATGGAAGTTTTCATTTTTGAGACTGCTGTAAATCAGAATACCCGAAAATAATTCTATCCCGAATGTAATGAGGATAATGTATTTAAGTGTTGAAAACACCTCACCAATCTTTCTGGAACTTGTAATATCGCTCAAGGCAAGCTGGTTTTCATAGTTCGAACCCCCTTTGAAAAAGTAGCTGAAATAACTTGTAAACGTAAGGATACCCAATCCACCAACCTGAATCAGAGCCATAATGATAAATTGTCCGAACCCTGTAAAGTGACTCCCTGTGTCAACAACAGCCAGCCCTGTCACACAAACGGCACTGGTGGACGTAAAAAGTGCATCGATGAACGTCAGTCTCCCAAAGGTTGCATTAGGCAACATCAATAAAAATGTCCCGATCAGGATGATCAGCAGAAAACTGACAATAAAAAGTTGTGCCGGATTGAGAAGCGTCCTCTTGTAGTTGAACTGGACTTCGGAAATCTCCCGAATAAACGTGAATAGAACGGCTATTCTCAGCCAGACCGGGTTTTCAAGGAGAAGGTCCGTTTCGAATGGGACGCCAACAAAAACATACATGTAAAATATCCAAAAGGTAAAACAGATGGATAACAGATCGAACACAAATACGTTTCGTTTGATCAGACTGTACCTTTGAAAATACCGCGCAAATGTTGAGATAATTCCAATCCCCAGAGCAAGAAAATAGAATCCGTCCAGTATTCCCTGAAAAGACTCGCTCTGAGAATAGCCGAAATCAGAAACTATCGCGCCTATACCAAGTATGCTTATCCATAAGGCAATCCTGGAAAGAATTTTCAACTCCAACTTCATACCACAAATGTCTCTATTCTGACTGAGTTGTTCATTGACCTGTTGACCTTTTTTATATATGCAAAGTCCGGAAAACGGCTGTGTGTGGACTATCCCGAAGGAACGATTGGCTTTCAGCTGTCAGACTCATTGAGAATGACCACAGAAGCTGCGGAATGGCCTTCTCTCACTGGTTGTCTGAATACAGGGATCGTAAATATCAGCCGGGCCAGTATACCGGTCGTACCGTTTGACCAACGCGTACAAACATCCAACCCGGCATGGTATAACCGATTGCCAGGCGCAAGACTCGAGACTGGAATTGATCGAAAGCAACCGGCCTCCCCATATGTCGTACACCTGAACTCCTGATTGCTTACGCCTTGTTGCAAGGCAACAACCAATGACCCACCTTCTATAAATATGAACAGGGTCACGGTAGGATGCCTCATCATGAATTCCGGATAATCCTCCAGATAGCCGGGACAAGAAATAATCACCCAGATCCACCCGATGCAAAACGGGGTGGCACCATCACGATCTGACTGAATCGCTCATTGGACAAGGTGTAATCCAATCCATCTGTCGTGGAGATACCTTCAATTTGATGAAGGGGCAGAGTCAATTCCAGTCGACGCTTATTACCTGAGAAAAAGAATGACCTGATAATCACAACAAACATATAGAATGGCTGAAGCAGTGAAGAATATCCACACAGGGCCAGTACTCGGTCCCCTTCCATCCAGTTTGCCCCGGTGATCAATCCATTCACAGGCCATGTCCCGCAGCTCTGCGATCTGATCGCCCGGCAACCCGGACAATGCATACACAGCCGTACCCAGACTCTTCCACTGTTTGGTAAACAGATAGATACTGTCAGCACTTACCACCATTGCTTCGCACTCCTAATCAGTGGTATTGCTCCTGATTGCTGAAATCGATCTGATCTTCATAGCTGTACCAAGCGTATCGATCTGCGCCAGTCCGGGTACAAAGGGTTGATTTTTCTATGCGCAGGATGTGAAGATCCTGGCGATTGCCGGAGCTATTGCCAAAATCACCGACAAAGATCCAAAAATATCCCGGTCGATATCCTCCCAATCTGATTGATCACACCAGCCAGGAGACATTCGTCAGCAATGCTGGCATCCTGTGGATCTAAAGCATAAAGGCGGGATATCCGTGTCATCATTATGTGTCCAGAAGTGGCCATCCCAATCGATCAACCTGAGTTTCTGAGAGTGATGGGCAATTCTGGGTCAGGGTAAGGGGAAATACCTGTCGGGGCATGCATACAGGAGCCATCATTGGTCTCGGCCGATGGGTCAAAGTTCAGGGCGAGGGGTCCGTACAGCCGGGCACGTGGCTTTCGCACCAGACACAACCAGTACACCTGTGCAAGAGGAAGGCGACGCGAATGGATCATCCGACAAGATACCCTGATCAGTTCATTCTGAACATGTACAGGCACTCGACGAATGGGGCAACAATGCTATTTCTTTTCAAAAACTCAACCCGGAGCACCATCATGGACCCATCCACTTTGCTTCAACTTCCTCTTCATTATCCGTCAGTCGGATATTTTTTTCACCACCGTCCCACGCTTGATAACTGCTTTGAACTACCTCTCACTTGAGGTCTTTGATTACATGAACGCTGTCTCCGGCATTATGAGATCACTGCTGCCCTTACTCCATCACTGCGTTTTGGCAGGCTGTTCAGCCAGCGACGCAAAGGTCGGAAAATCTCTACTTGAGGGAGGCAGGAGGATATGAGGTTATGAGGAGGGGTGGAGGAGTTGAGGGGTCAAGGAGGAGGTTTTGAGGAGGAGGAGTGGAGAATCAACTGGACCGGGACAATACGCTTTTCAAATTCTTCAGTCGGGGGGCGACCATGGGTACAGACAACATGGTACTCAAGACTGCCATCACGAGCAATGCAGCAAATGTCTGGATTGGTGAATATTCCTTTATCCAAAGAGGACATTGGCAAAAATGATCATGATCACGGCCTTGGTTTCGTAGCCACGCAATGATGGACGCTTTCCCTTTTTCCCATTTGAGGATATTCTCGGCCGTGTGGACGCTCGCCAGTTTGCCCCCCCACAGAAGCGATCAGCAGAACCGTTAAAATTACCACCAGTCCGCCGACTCTTCAAAATCGGTTTTCAAACCGGTGCTTGCGGAAAACAGGCATACGATCACCAACACAAAATGACGCAGTTTATCCATGTCTTCCGCTGAAACCATTCTGCATCCACCACCACACCGGCAAGGAAGGCCCTGACCATGAAATGCAGCCTGCCCCACCCGGCGATAAAACCTGAAGCAGCCAAATCAGATCAGTCCTGCGTACCATCTGTCCTGTTCTGGTAATGACCGTATCAGCTTCCTGAACAGCACGCTGGCAAATCCGAAACACAGGAGAAACATGGGTCCCGCTACCGGCTCGTCCAATCCATGAGGATCAGGGGCCAGCACGCCCCAAATCGCTATATCATCCAGACTGGCATAACGGAGAATCTTTGCTGGCCGATCGGTTGACGAAGTATATGCATTTTCTCCATAAACAGGATCAGGATCGTCAGTGCCCGAACAGCACATTACGCCATACTCCACACCCGTGACAAATTGCCGATTTCCCATTCGGCCCAAGCCAACCGGTACTTATGCCAAGTAATCCGATGGCTGCCGTGCGCCAAAGAGTAAAGGCGAACCCTTAGTGCTAATCCGGCAGTTATCGCGCCCTACTCCGGAAAGACCAGATCTTTCTCAAATCCAGTTCGATGCCCGCGATCCAGACAAAGATCATCACCGCCCACATGGCGATCCCATTCAGCGACTGGATGACCGGAGCCGGAGGGACAAAATGCATAATAGAAGGAAAATGCTCCATGACCTCGGCCCCAAAAGGATACCGGTAATAATTCAGGCCGACAAACTGTAAGCCCAGTATCTTATACGTCTGACCTTCCAGATCAGGTACGG
>JADJLN010000021.1 GCA_016710115.1 Saprospiraceae bacterium | reverse complement strand
GATTCCTTGCGTTAAACAACAAGTAGATAGCCTCATCCTCGGGCTTCGGAGAGCCGACCGCCAAGAGTGACTTTGACCAAGCTCTGGAAGTCAATGTTCCGGGTTGAGAAATCCTGCACTCGAAACAAGTGGATACGAGTCAACCGCGTATGGCATTTGCACTTAATCGGGGCTGTGTGAATGACGTTCAGTAAAACCTTCTCGGAAGTTGAAAATGGTATCTTGAATCCAAAGCCATCCGCGAAAATTACTTATTAAAGAACATCCTGATTATGCCGCAAACCTGAATGCCCCCGCAGTCCTTTACTGATCAGGGTAGCTACGAAAAAGCCGAACCTCTTTTCGAAGCAAAAACGATCAATGAAAAAGTGTTTGGCAAGGAACATCTTGGATTATGCCTCAAGCTCTGAAATAACCCGCTAGCGTTTCTGATATTGGGCAATTACGAAAAAGCCGAACCCTTATACCTCGATGCGAAAAACATCTATGAAAAGCCTCGGGTAAGGAGCATCCCGGAATATTCCAATAACCTGAACAACCTCGCTATCCTTTATAACGAGATGGCAACTACGAAAAAGCGGGAAATGCTCTTCCTCGAAGCGAAAGATATTGACGAAAAGGTCTCCGGGGCAAGGAACATCCTAATTATGCTTCGGAGCCTGAAACAACTTGGTCATCCTCTACTATAATAAGGGCAAACTACGAAAAAGCCGAACCCTGTACATCGAAGCGAAAACTACTCTGTAAAAGTGCTGGGGTAGAACATCCCGATTATGCCGCAAGCCTGAACAACCCGGGAATCTCTACACCGACATGGGCAACTACGAAAAGCCGAACCCCTGTACCTCGAAGCCGTGAGCATCCGGTGAAAAAGTGCTCGGGAAAGCAGCATCCTGCTTATGCCAATAGCCTCGAAACCTCGCTAACCTTCTATAAAGAAATGGGCAACTACGAAAAGAAATGCTCTTCGAAGCGAAAGACACGACGAAAAAGTCTCCGGCAAGTGAACATTCCGATTATGCAGGGAGCCTCTAGTCATTACCAGCCTTCCGTCTTTCGGGTTGATTTGTGGCGAAAGAGCAATCCAGATGGTTGGAAGCTGAACCCCCGCTGTTAGAAGCACTTGTCGCTCTCAGACTCGGGATGGTCAATGCCACGACCTTCTTTCCGAACAAGAACTTACGAAATATACACCTTACCTTTCAAGCCAGTGGAAATAAATTAAGTGCCCTACATCTTGGCGTCAGGCTATTGAAGCACAACACGGCATGCTACCCAACCTGGCTTATGACCATGCCCTGTTTTACAAAGGTTTCTCTTGACTGCTGCTTCCAGATTGAACGCCCCATATTAAGCTTCACCTGCAACCGTGGAAATCAATCTCCGCCTCAAAGCGATACCGCCGCCGACTCGCCACTCGAATACGCAAAGGCCATCGCCGAGCGAAAAGCGTATCGCCGACCGGAAGAAAAGGCAAACTGGCTGAAAAGGAACTAGCAAGGTCGGCAGCAGGCTGTGCGGATGCTATCCGTCAGGTTAAATGGGAGGATGTAAAACTATTTTAAAACCATCCGGAGGCAGCTATTGAATTTGTGCAATTTCAAGTTAATTTTCCTAAGCAAACGGACAGTACCATGTATGCCGCCCTCCCGCGTCCTCCCCGGATCGGAACAGCCCAAAGTCATCCCACTTTTGAAGAAAAAGCTTGGCGCTTTTTGGTCTCGTCTAATACCGAACGCAAGGCAGATTATGTCAACGAATTATACACATTGGCTGACCGCGGATTGGTCAAATTGGGGAAAGAAAGTTCAACATAAGACTTATCTGGAGACCACTGGAAGCCTATTTATCCGGGATAAAAACCATTTATTATTCACCCTCCGGGTTGTTGCATCGCATTAATGTGGACGCTATTCCGGTATCGGAAATGGAAACCATAGCTGATAAATATCAATTGATCCCCCTTAAACAGTACGCGCAAGTTAGTTATTCCAACGCAAACAAAAATGCTAACAATGATGCCGTTTTATTTGGTGAATACAGTTTGAACAAGACAGCACTATTCAAAACAATGAACCCCTGTTGGCGTCACGATCCAGAGGTGATCTAACTTTGGCATCGGTTGATTCAACCCCTGAGAGGTGGCACATGGCAATATCTTGCAGGAACAGAACGGGAGGTGAATGCCATTGAAAAATCAATATGCAGACTTCAGGGATAAATCCTAGCCTGAAAGGGATACAAGGCTACCGAAGAACCCTTAAACATATCGGTATAAATAATGCATCTTCTCCGAGAATATTGCATATCGCTACATATGGTTATTTTTTCCCTGATCCAAAAGCACGGTAAAAGCGCTGGGTTAAGCGGTGAGCAGGGAATCTGTCTTTAAAATCTCCGATCACCCCATGCTCCGATCGGGATTGATCATGGCAGGCGGCAATGCCGCCTGGCAGGGAAGACATACCCGGAAGGCAGGGAGGATGGTATCCTGACCGCTTATGAAATATCGCAGATGAATCTATCCAATACAGAACTCGTCGTCCTTTCAGCATGCGAAACTGGCCTCGGTGAGATACAGGGTAACGAAGGCGTCTACGGCTTGCAACGCGCATTCAAAATCGCCGGTGCAAAGTATTTAATTATGAGCCTATGGCAGGTGCCGGACAAACAAACATCCTTATTAATGACCATGTTTTATAAAAATGGTTAGAAGATAAGATGGTTATACCGGAGGCCTTTCATGCGGCACAAAAAGAACTGCGTGATATTGGTTTGGATCCGTATCAGTGGGCAGGATTTGTGTTGGTGGAGTAATATTCTAGTCGGAGTTAGGAAGGAAGAATTTACTACTCCTGAAGTTGAATGGCTTTATTGCAGAAGGTCTTGGTGATTTATCGCCCACACGCACTTATGGTGAGAACTGCATCTAACCAAACTGAACCGACGTCATCGTCAATGACCCTCCGACGGCCCGGATCATTGAAAAAACGAGGTTCTTCGCCTGGGAAGACGAGTGCCCAATGCATAGAGTAGGGGTAATAATGGTCGGGAGTGGGGATGGCCAGTTTGGCTGCCCGATGCAGATCCGGATAGCGGACCAACGCCTGATGGTCTTCTTCAGAGATCCGTTCCTTGAAGATTGTATTCAATTCCAGTGCCCAGTCAAACCCGTACTCCGGTTCGTTCAGTTTGTCCCAGGCCACCATGCCCAGATTGTGGACCATATTCCCACTGCCGATGATGAGCACACCCTTCCGGCGCAGGGCGGCCAGTTCCTGACCGAGTTGATAATGCCATTCCGGGGGTTTGTGGTAATCGATGCTCAGCTGGAGCACCGGAATATTCGCCTCCGGGTACATGTGCCGGACCACCGTCCAGGTACCATGATCCAGACCCCATTCATGATCCTGCTTGACGGTCGTTTTTTGGATTGTCCTGGCGGTTTCCAGGGCCAGTTCCGGATGACCGGGAGCGGGGTATTGCACATCAAACAGGGCCTTGGGAAATCCGCCAAAATCGTGGATGGTCCGAGGGACTTCCATGGCGGTAACCGCTGTCCCTTTTGTCAGCCAGTGGGCGGAGACACACAGACGGCTTTGGGCTGGGGAATTGTTTTACCCAGGGCAGACCAGTTTTTTGAGAAGTCATTGTCCTCTATCCCGTTCATCGGCGAACCATGCCCGATGAACAGGGTGGGCATCAGATGGTCGTCCTGCTGAAGGTGTTGCGTCAATTGATGGAATCGGGTCAGCGGGAGGGTCGCCATGGCTGTCAGCAGGGTTTGGATGAAGGGTCGTCTCTTCATATCAGATTGAAAACAGGGTTCATCATCACTAAGTTCTAGCCTGCAATTCGACTTCGTGAATCAGCCCTCACTCCGCTTCTACGTCCCCAAGTCACTCAGGACTTTCGACTTACTTCGACTTCAAGTACCCCAGCAACTTGATTTCCAGAGTTTAGACTGATATTTCCAGTTCCACATCATCAGCTGACCGGGTGCTGCAGCTGAAGCAGCTGTTATGAATATTCCGATTTCGCACTTCCGACTTCCGACTTTCAAATCAGGTCCTTCTCCAACAACCCGTAAATATGGCTGTCCAGAAACTGCCCGTTGTAATAGTAGTTCTCCCGAAAATGTGCCTCTTTCTGAAACCCGGCTCGCATCAATAAAGTGGAGGAGGCCACATTGTCTACATTGACGTTGGCCTCAATGCGATGCAGCCCCATTTTTTGAAATGCATAAGGGAGCAAGACTGAAAATGCCTCACTCATATACCCCTTCCTCCAGTGATCTGGATGAAGCGAATAGCCGATCTCACCAAACCCATGCTCCTCATCAATTCGCCAATACCCCACATCGCCTAGGTATTGTTTATCCTCTTTCCTGATGATCGCCCACAATAAGGCCCTACCAGCATCCATACTGGCCATCCCTTCCTCAATTTTTTCCTTCACTTCATCAACGACGGCAGGCAAGGGCCGATCGATATACTTCATCACCTCCTTGTTGGTCCGCTGGATGAACTTCTCCTCCAGGAATCGAAGATCCATCCGAGTCAGGAACAACCGCTCCGTTTCCAGTTCAGGAAAGGGGTGAAATGCTGATTTGATAATGTGTTCAGGCATGACCGGAGGACTTGTCAACAAGATACCGAGTTGTCCTAAACATTTGGCCGTTCAAGGTTCAAGGCACTGCCTTACGGCAGGCCAGTTTAAGGTTCAACGTGCCCTAACTACTCAAAATAGGTTGAACATTGAACAAAGGAGCGTCAGCTCCTTTTTGAACATTGAACAGCCAATCGTTATCGTTTCGCCAATCCCAAGGACAACCAGGAACATGGAACAGATCTTCTCGCGCGGGATGATCGCAGGAACCTAGAACCTTGCCTCAAAACGTCCGGCATAGCCATTTTCAGACAAAGCCATACCCCCTTCCGACTCCAGACGAAGCTGCTTTGCAGCTTATCTGGATCCGGACATGGTGCCTAAAGCACCATCGTCCGGGTTCCCCCTTCCGATTTCCCCCTTCCGATTTCCCCCTTCCGATTTCCCCTTCCGCCTTCCGATTTCCGATTTCCGCCTTTATTTCAAAGTCCGATCTCCCTTCCCTTCGGATACTTCACCTTGTAGGTAAAGCGCAACTCCTGGTTCTGGCCGGGCGACAGATCGAGATTCCAGGTGATGATGCCAGACTCTTCATCCAGTTTCCCGGCATTGTCGATCTCGCTTTTCACCTCGATCTCCTTATCCTGGCTCACCGGGATCTGGTCCTGAAGCCGGATGTTCACCTGGCCTGACTTGTTATTTTTTACCTTGATCACCCAGGTGAAGGTCTCTTCCACCTTATTGCCAAAGAAGTTCTTGGCACTCTTGTCCTTCACCTTGTCGCGCTGGATAGCGATCCCGATATCAGCACCGAGTGACACCTGAAGGCTGTCGCCCGCCTGGTGTGTGTTGAGATACGTCTCCCCGATATAGGTCTGTCCATAGTAGATATTTGCCTTGCCGCTGGAGAGGTTCAGCTCTTCGAAATTCTGCACGGTTGCCGTCAGAAAGGCCAGGGCATTGCGCTTGGGGGCAACGATGTACAGATAGTCGGCATCGGTGGTTTTTTTCTCCAGCAGGACCGTGTAAGGCTTGCCATCTGCCGGGATGTCAAAGGTTTCGGTGAGGGCAAATTCGGTGGTGGTCAGGTTTTCCGAGCTCTGTCCAAGAGCGATACCATCCGCCATCATGGGTACGGCTATTTTTTCGCGCTGGCCACGCACGTTGGCTGCATCCATTTCCATGGCCTGATACGCCATCGGTGGCTGTTGAAAATTGACCCACCAGGGATAAAGCACGGGGATGGTATTGTTCCGGGAAGGATCACCGGTGGACAGGGTCAGATCCACACCCAACCAGTCTTCCCCAGTGCCATTGTACACTTCCCCTTTGTAATCGATAGCCAGTGGTTTGTTGATCTCTTCCACCCGGATATCGAATGTACTGTTCCAATTGGCATTGGTGGCCAGATAGGGCAGATCCAGATCGGCTTGTCCACCGGCAGAAGATGTCAATCGGATCACGACCGTCCGGGCATTGTCCGGACGAAGACGCTGACGCAATTCCGCCTGCTGCTTTTTAAGTTTGTCGATCTCCTTCTTTGCTTCCACCAACTGGTTGCTGACGGTGATCTTTTCTGTTTTAATCGCCTTGAGCCGTGTCCGGAAATAGTCGGCCATTTTCTGAAGAGCCACCACATCCAGACCGGATTGTTCGCCCCCGACTTTCTTATTGGTCAGCAACAGAGATTCTTCCTCGTTGAGCACTTCCAGACCGGCCTGGTCGGCCTTCTGACTGGCCTCCAGCTGATCGATCCGGAGCTGTAGTTTGTTGTATGCCTCCGGCATAGGTACCTCGGCCAGAAACTCCCGTGTCGAGGTCACACTGAGAATGGTAAATCCCTTGCTGATCCTGGCTTGCAGGCTGTTGTCGTCGATGTAGGGAGACAGGGCAGGAAACTGGAGCTCTACTGGACCAGCCGGCACGGTGACTCTTGCAGTCCGGGTTACGGTCGCCCCGGAACGGTAGACTTTGACATCCCGTATGGATGAAGAAACGGTAACAGGATCATTTGCTACCAACAGTCCGCTGGTCATGAAGGTCATCAGAAAGAAGAGGGTACGCATGTTCATTCGTTTATCTGGTTATGGGCTACTGTCAAATCTACAGCGGCTTTCGGCACATCAACGGTCAACAGCACCGGATTCGTGTGTGAGCGGTCAATGGACTGTCTGGTTTTCCAAATGACTATTCTTTTTATTATCATAAGACCGTAATCAGATTTGTCCAAAATAAACCAGGGAAGGTGGCCCCTGGTAGGGTATTCCGTATTCCACCCAATAGCTTCATCGATAATTTTAAGTGAAGTATTTCACTTCTGGCCCCGCCTCATCGCCGGCGGGGGCTAGGTACTTTTGAGGCACCAAAAGTACCCAAAAGTGCTTGTCGCCAAAATGGGCCTTATTCATCTTGTTTGACATTGCATTCATTCAGTTTATTATTTATAAACACAACTACATCAGGACCCGGCCGCTCCTATTTGATCGGTGGCTATTTTCATCATTGTCAACCTTGTATTCTGTGTATTTTCTACTAACATACCATATGTCCGATCAAATAATGCGGCAGTTTCCACGATTGACAGATGCCTTACAAATGTCAAAGACCATTGTTTGCTTGATGGTCGGGTCCTTGATGTGCTGGGAGGCCCTGATTTGGCGACGAGATTTTTAAGAGGATTGATTTGGATATTAGCAAAATAAATTGCTATTTTATTGAATATCAGCGATCTACATTTTTGGTATAAAGCGTTTTAGAGACTTGTGGCCGCAATATAGAGATGCATGAATATATCGCCCTGGCGCATGAGAGGACTCTCCTGAAGTTGAATTTTCCGGTAACCGTTACTTTCGAACCGTGCAACCACTCGAACTGATCGCTACCCTTACCGGGCTGATCCATGTCTGGCTCCTCACCCGGGAAAAGGTGATCGCCTGGCCGTTCGGCATTGTCTCCGTGGCGATCTATGTGTACATCTTTTTTGTTTCCCGCCTGTACTCGGATGCCATCCTGCATGTGGTGTACATCGGACTGAACACGTATGGCTGGTATCATTGGCTCCAACCAACCCAGATTAGACAAAATATTCCGGTTACCCGGCTGACCGGGAAGCAACTGTCCACAATCATAGGGGCCATTGTCTTGCTCACCCTGCTTTGGGGCTACGTCATGGATACCCGCACGGATGCCGACTTTGCCTATTTCGACGCTTTCACCACAGTGGCCAGTCTCATCGCTCAATTCCTGCTCACCCGCAAAAAGATCGACAATTGGCTGATCTGGATCGCGGTCGATCTGGTGGCCATTCCCATCTATTTATTGAAAGGGCTTTATATCACGTCGGGGCTGTATACGGTCTATCTCATCCTGTGTGTTTCCGGCTGGCTGGCCTGGAGGCGAGGTCTCAAAACAGGATTGACGCCGGTTCATTAAGGCAAACATCTTCATATCGAACGCCTTGTAACCACTGAATCTTCTAGGAAGTGGCAGATTCCTCAGTTCGTAGGCCTATCTTTGCCGTCTTGACCCGCCCCCACATGGATAAGCCAAAAAAAACCACCCCAAAAAAAGCAGCTTCACCACCCAAGGAACCTGCAAAGGCCGGCGCGGTCAAACCCAAAACGGCGACCGTAAAGAAGGTTGCTGATACGGTAAAAAAGGAACCAGCCCCGAAAAAGGCCGCTCCGACCAAGGCTGCCAAAACACCAGCCAAGGCCACTGCCCCGAAAAAGACAACCGCTGCAGCGAAGAAAGAAACGGCGCCGAAAAAAGCGGCTGCCCCCAAGAAAGAGTCTGCTGCCAAGGCAAAGGTTACTCCAGTTGCCAAGGTGACTAAGGCCGCTACCAAGCCAAAGGCGGCCACTGCAACCAAGAAGGAGACGACCCCCAAAGCTTCTGCCAAACCGAAAACAGCCACCGCCTCAGAAAAGAAAGTAACGGCCAAGGTGTCGGCTAAAAAGGAGACCTCTGCAAAAGCAGCGGCTAAAACGGCCGCTCCGGTAAAAACAAAAGCACCTTCAAAAAAGGCCACAGCAACCAAAGCAGAACCGAAAAGTATTACTACAAAGTCAACCAAGGCGGTGGATAAAACCGTTTCTCCCAAGGCAAAGGTTGAAAAGAGCACAGACCAACCGAAAACCGAAAACCGAAAACCGAAAACCGACACCCCTTCCCATAAGGACACCCCTTCCGGCCGCACATTTACCGGAGAACCCGATCTTCCCAAGATCAAATACGATGGTCCGCCACGCAGTCGGGGAGGACATGCACAGGAATATCGCCGCTATTCTTCTCGTCCGGATCGTAAACCAGCACCTCGCAGTCGGGATGATCGCCCCTTCCAGGACCGGCCAGCCCGCGACGACCGCAAACGCGACGACCGGCCTTCATTCGACAGGGATCGGCCCCGTGACGATCGCCGAGGCAGCGACCGCCCCTTCCAGGACCGCCCACCTCGTGATGACCGCCGCCGCGACGACCGGCCTTCCTTCGACAGGGACCGGCCACGCGATGACCGCCGAGGCAGCGACCGCCCCTTCCAGGATCGTCCACCCCGCGACGACCGCCGCCGCGATGACCGACCTTCTTTCGACAGGGACCGGCCACGCGACGATCGCCGAGGCAGTGATCGCCCCTTCCAGGACCGCCCACCCCGCGATGACCGCAAACGCGACGACCGACCTTCATTCGACAGGGACCGGCCACGCGATGACCGCCGAGGCAGTGATCGCCCCTTCCAGGACCGGTCACCCCGCGATGACCGACGACGCGACGAGAGACCATCTTTCAACAGAGATCGGCCACGTGACGACCGCCGAGGCAGTGATCGTCCTTTCCAGGACCGTCCACCCCGCGATGATCGCAAACGCGATGACCGACCTTCATTCGACAGGGCCCGGCCACGTGACGACCGCCGAGGCAGTGATCGCCCCTTCCAGGACCGTCCACCCCGCGATGACCGACGACGCGACGAGAGACCATCTTTCGACAGGGATCGGCCCCGTGATGACCGCAAAGGGAATGAACAACAGTCGGAAGAACGTCGAGATCAACGGTTCGGGCGCTTTACAGAAGGCATCCGTTCCTCCGGTTCAGAAGAAAAAAAGAAAGGCCGGAATGCTGTGATTCATCGTGGGGGAAAGGATTCATTCAAACTCCCGAAATCTGAAGAGGGCCTTTCCTGGCCGATGAGACTGAACAAATTTGTCGCTGTCTGTGGCATTTGTGCACGTCGGGCAGCTGCCGTTCTGGTGAAGGAAGGGAAAGTGAAAGTCAATAATGAAGTGGTTATCGAACCAGGGGTGCTCATCAATGAAACGGATGTCGTGGAATACAATGGCAAGACCATTCGCCCTTCAGTCAATTTCATGTATATCCTGTTGAACAAACCCAAAAACACGATCACGACGACTGCCGACGAACGTGGCCGTGATTCGGTTCTGGATCTGGTCAATGAAGCCAAAAAGGAACGGCTCTACCCGGTTGGCCGCTTGGATCGAATGACAACCGGATTGCTCATTCTGACCAATGACGGGGATCTCACTCAACGTCTGGCTCATCCGAGTAACGAGGTCAAGAAGATCTATAAGGCGGAACTGGATCGGAATATCAGCGAAAAGGACCTCGAACGAATTTCGGATGGCATCGTCCTGGAAGATGGTGTAGCAGAAGTGGATACAGTAGGTTGGGCTGAACCGGATAAAAAGAACCAGGTCATTCTGGAACTCCACTCTGGTAAGAATCGGATCGTCCGCCGGATATTCGAAGCCCTGGGTTATCAGGTAGACCGCCTGGACCGCATTGGATATGCAGGCCTGACAAAAAACGACCTGCCCCGTGGTCGCTATCGCCATCTGACCGATCGTGAGGTTATCATGCTGCGCCATTTTGTCGGCCGTAAAAAAAACCTGGATGACAAATAAGTTGTTGAATGGCCCGGAACGGAGGCAGGGCAACCTGCCATGAAAATCCGTTAACCAGGTCGGATCGACCCGGATTATCCCCCTCTCCAGGCCTACTGAATCAATTCATGCAGACAAAAGAGAAGAACAAACGACCGACCATTCACGACCAGGAATTCCTGGAAGTATCCGGCGCTCGTGAACATAATCTGCAGAACATCCATGTACGCATACCACGAAATCAGCTGGTTACCATCACTGGCTTGAGTGGGAGTGGCAAGTCCAGCCTGGCTTTTGACACGATCTATGCAGAGGGCCAACGCCGGTACATGGAGACGTTTTCGAGCTATGCCCGGCAGTTTATCGGCAACATGGAACGCCCCGATGTCGAGCATATTACCGGATTGAGTCCGGTGATCTCTATCGAGCAGAAAACCACTTCCCGTAATCCCCGTTCAACGGTCGGCACCGTCACTGAGGTGTACGACTTCCTTCGCCTGCTGTTTGCACGCACTGCAGATGCGCATTCCCATGTGACCGGAAAGAAAATGGTTCGGTACAGTGAAGATCAGATCATTGAACATATCGGAACAGACTTTACAGGAAAAAAGATTGTGATCCTGGCTCCTCTGGTCCGTGGCCGGAAAGGACACTACCGCGAACTTTTTGATCATACCCGCAAACAGGGTTATACCAAAGTGCGGGTGGACGGTGTCATTCTGGATCTGACCCCGGGTCTGCAAGTCGACCGGTATAAGGTCCATGACATCGAAGTGGTCATCGATCGGATCATTCCCGGACCCGATCGAATCGACCGGCTGCGGCAATCTGTCCATCGGGCATTAAACCTGGGGAATGGCCTGCTTTTTCTGGAACATGAAGGGGAGGTTATGCCCTTTTCCAAGGACCTGATGGATCCTGAAAGTGGTATTTCTTACGAAGAGCCTTCGCCCAATACCTTTTCATTCAACTCGCCTTATGGCGCCTGTCAGCGATGCAATGGTCTGGGTACCATCAATGAGGTCGATCTCGAGCGAGTGATCCCTGACGATACCAAAACCATCAATGACGCCGGCATCGTCCCGTTCGGTGAAGTGCGGGAGAATTCCACATTTTCTCAATTGCGGGCGATAGCGAAACACTACAAGTTCAGCTTCGCCACACCGATCAGGGAGATCCCGAAAGAGGCTTTAGAGACCATTCTCCATGGAGGAAATGAGCGGTTTGCCGTCAAATTCGGCAGCACGACTCACGATTTTACCTACAATCTCGCCAGTGAGGGCCTGATCCAGATGATCGAACGGTGGTATACCGATACGACATCAGAGTCTATCCGGAAATGGGCAGAGGAATTTCTTCGACTTAACACCTGCCCGGAATGTCATGGCAGCCGGTTGCGTCTGGAATCCCGCCACTTCATGCTGGATGGAAAGAATATCGGTGAATTGGCTCAAATGGACATCGGATCGCTCCATTCATGGATGAATGATCTGGAATCCCGGCTGACGGAACGCCAGGTCCACATCGGCCATGAAGTGATCAAGGAAATTCGACTGAGACTGACCTTTCTGCATAAGGTTGGACTGGAATACCTGAGTCTCGATCGTCCTGCCCGCACATTGAGTGGAGGGGAATCCCAGCGGATCCGTCTGGCCACTCAGATCGGCTCCAAGCTCACGGGTATCACCTATATCCTGGATGAGCCCAGTATCGGGTTGCATCAGCGTGACAACCAGCGGCTGATCGAAGCGCTAAAAGAACTGACTGCAATTGGCAATACCGTGCTTGTCGTCGAACATGATAAGGACATCATGCTGGCTTCCGATTATATCATCGATCTGGGACCAGGTGCCGGCAAACACGGGGGTCGGGTGGTAGGTCAGGGCACACCCAAACAATTCCTCAAGGAACCTACGGTGACGGCGGCCTTCCTGAGCGGGAAAAAGCGGATCGAAATCCCGAAAGCCCGCAGGCCGGGAAACGGAAAGTTCCTCAGCCTTCAGGGTGCTACTGGCAACAACCTGAAAAATGTCAGCGTGAAGTTCCCCCTGGGTACACTGACATTGGTGACCGGTGTTTCCGGCAGTGGTAAATCGACGCTGATTAACGAAACACTCTATCCCATTCTGCGCAAACATTTCTATCGCAGTCTCCAGGAGCCATTGCCCTATAAAAAAGCCCAGGGCCTGGGCCATCTTGACAAGGTGATCGAGATCGATCAATCACCCATCGGGCGAACCCCGAGGTCCAATCCGGCAACCTATACCAATGTCTTCAATGACATTCGCAAATTGTTTGCGGATGTTCCTGAAGCCAAGATCCGAGGGTACAAACCCGGACGATTCAGCTTTAATGTCAAAGGAGGCCGCTGTGATGTGTGTGAAGGAGCCGGCAAGCGGGTTATTGAGATGAACTTTCTACCTGATGTCCAGGTGGATTGTGAAAAATGTCTGGGTCGTCGGTACAACCGTGAAACGCTGGAGATCCTGTTCAAAGGAAAGAGCATCAGCGATGTCCTCGATATGACTGTGGATGAGGGTGTGGAATTCTTTGAACATATTCCCAATATCTTCCGCCGATTGAAGACCCTCCAGGAAGTTGGATTAGGGTATATCACCCTGGGCAGCAAGCAACCACCCTGTCTGGAGGAGAAGCCCAACGGGTCAAACTCGCTGAAGAACTCAGCAAGCGCGACACTGGAAACACGTTTTACATCCTGGATGAACCAACAACAGGGCTTCATTTTGAAGACATTCAACACCTAATGCGTGTGTTGAATCAACTCGTTGAAAAGGGAAATACTGTTTTGATTATCGAGCATAATCTAGATGTCATCAAGTGTGCCGACCATGTGATCGATATTGGACCGGAAGGGGGAAATGGCGGAGGGAAGATCCTGTTGGAAGGCACACCGGAAAAGGTTGCTGCTAACAAGGCCAGTTATACCGGACAGTTTCTGGTGGATGAATTGTCAGCGCATTCCTGAATTTAGTAGAGGAGTTAAGGTACTGTGTTTAAAACCTAGCATATTCAGGGTTATCTCATAACTTTAACACTTACAAGGAAGGTACTCTTTTGAGCCATCTATCCCGTGTAGCTCCGATGTCACATCGGAGCTACTTCTAATTCTATAACGGCTGCTCGGTTTGCCGATCGTTCTGCTTGATATCTTGTTTTATCAAAGCGTTCATTCCTCTTCCAAAGTGTGTATATCAACACCAGCAGTTTGCGTTGAATAGCTACAACTGCTTTCATCTTGATGCCCCCGGTTCGTATCACTAATCGCAGATACAAACTGTAAAATGGCTCCACTTTTCTTCCTATCATACTCAGAGATGGCATATGTAGTGCGGCTCGTATTCTTGCATTTCCTTGTTTGGAAATTTTCGTTTTTCCTGTAAACTTCCCGCTACTATTTTCGACTACATCATATCCGGCATAACTGACTAACTGTTTGATCGACGTAAATTCTTCAAATCCATTTGTCTCAGAAACTACTATCAGGACGGTGAGTATCCCAAGGCCCTTGACAGATTCTGCTATTTGACTAATCTTTCTAAAAAACGGCTCATTCTGTTTCGCCAATTCTGTCGCTTTCGCCTGAGCTTTGTCAATTTCAGTGTTCAACTCCTTGATCATCCGACGCAAGGAACGCTCTGCAACGCGTTCTTCGGCTGCCGCATGCTTTAAGGCGTGAAGCTGATTTTCAAACTGTACCCGAGCCGCAATCAAGGCTTTACGATGCCGCAACATTGTTCGGATCGAATGAATCTGTGGACTAATTGGCTTCCAGCGGTTCAGTTTGCGTTCGCATGCCATTTGGGAAATACCCTGTCCGTCCAGCTTGTCATTCTTCGACTTATGGCCAATGGATTGAATGTACTTCTTGACCCGCTTTGCCAATTCCAAACACACAGGGAAGCCCTTAGAGTGAAGATGGTACAACAAGCCTTCATGATACACTCCTGTCACTTCCATAAGGATCTGCCAGTCGAGGGTCTTTTCCTTTCTGTTCCTTTCCAACCATTCAACCAGTTCGTCAAAACCCTTCTTCGAATTTTTAAACTGGCGCTGGGCGATAACTTTAAACTCACCTTCCCGAGTATATCCACCCAGACATGCATGGAATGTGTCCTTACTCATGTCCAATCCCAATCCATAACGAATCCATCTTGTTGCCATAGTCTTTACGATTTAAAAAAATGAAGACTAATCGAAAACCCCTCTTCACCTTATCTCATAATTGATCCCGGATATCAATAGCTTCGATTGATTCCATCAGTACTGTTCAGGCTCTAAGAGAGAACCAGGCAGGTCTTACCTTAACTTGTATATCGGTATCTTTACCGTATTTAGGAGTAGGATGTGTTTACCTGCCCGGCTTCGATTCATCCTGATCAAGATGAACCAAATTCTCTGCTTTTACAAACATAAGAGGAGTTGAGGAGAAACGCAAAGGACCAAGGACTCATTGCAGGCTTACCCAGAATTTTAAATCAGATCGAAGCATCTGGATATTCCATAAAGCGGCATCGTCTGGGCCTTACAAAAACATCAGCGATTAACATATTCATCAACTTGTTGGTACTGGTGTCTCACCGGAACCTAAAACGAACTACTTTTTTTCACGATCCTGATCAAGTAGAAATACATCTCGTTGAAAGTGCTTGAGAGCTCTCTTCAACTATCACAGAATTCCTGAAGTTTGCGGTGAAACACCGCACAATAACAGGTACGAGTGAGACACTCGTACCAACACATTCAATCAAGAATTTAAATCCTGATTTGTTTGTAACGGATTCCCATTTAATACCGATGAATTGCCTTCCTCATGAGCAGGATCATCGATCTTTTCCGATGAGCCCTGTACCTTTGCATGGATGTCCAACAACCCCTACCTACCCATCCTTGCTGATTTTGAGATTGTCCCTCAGGGCGAACAGCAATTTGATGAGGGCGAGGTTCTGGACATGCTCACCAGGCAGATCGCCTGGATGCTGGAGACCAAAACCGAATACCTCTTCTCCCTGCTTTATCGTCTGGATGTCGACGAAAGGCTGGTCCGCCGGGCTATGGACCCCACCGCAGAAAAACCCGCTGCAGAAGGATTGGCGCGTCTCGTTTTCGATCGCCAGATGGCACGCATCAAGACCAAACGGGATGTTCGTGTCGACGAGATTGATCCGGATTTAGCCTGGTAAGTAAATAGGTAAATTTTACCACAGAGAGCACAGAGTCCCACAGAGTCGCTCACTCTCGACTTCTCCCAGTCTCTTTTTCACCACTAAGTCACTCAGGACTCGGAATCGGTGAAGGTTAATTCCTAATCAAGAGCTCAAAAGCATTCTGAGACAGAGTGTAGTCCACTAAGAGATTCAAGACTGGGATTCTTAGTGGTCTGAGTTTATATTCTGTATGACTATCATTCTCTGGTCGGCTATCCAAATACAACGAAATTGACTCCTGAGTGGCTTAGTGGTTCATTTTTTCCACGGAATCTTGCACTGCAAAACCCTCCACTCCCTACCCTCTACTCTCCACCCCGTTCGGTCATTCGCAATTGAGTTTTCGAATTTGTTTGTGATTTGTGATTTGTGATTTGGTGCATTTTTCTCGCTGAGTCGCATTGTCTCCAAGTCCCAAAGTCTTCATTGACCAGTAGAGTAGAGTAAGGAGCAGCAAGATAGCTACTCCTCATCCCCTCGTCAAACCGTACGTGCGGTTTTCCCGCATACGGCTTTCCTATTGGTTTCGTCCTTGGGCATACACAGGTCGTAATCCATTGGTCGTATACGGCACTATTAAGCCAAATTTCTTGGTTAATAGATCGTAGGCCTCGTGACCATGTAGGCGCGATTTCCTCTGGCTTTTACGATTGTAGTAACGCATCAGGCGGGTTCTCAGGTAGTCATTTAACTTTCTAAATGCAACCTGAGTATAGCTTACTCCTTCGATTTTGTAGTAGTTCATCCAGCCCCTAATAATAGGGTTGAGTTCTGAAGCAACCTGTTTTGCCGGGTAGTGTCCTATCAATTTGAGTTTCACATCAATCGCTTTTCGTATACCTTTCTGAGCTTTCTGCTTTGGGAAGATATTCCAAAAGCGGCTGCCTTTAATTAGTATACTCCTGTCATATCGTACGGTAAATCCAAGAAAATCAAAAGGCTCTTCTCGCGCATTTACCATCTTGCTTTTCTCTTCATTGATTGTAAGTTCCATGCGTTCAAGGTATCCATGCAGCTTTGTGATAGCTTCTTGTTTGATCTCATTTGACATCAATATGAAGTCATCCGCATACCTGATCATCCGTATCCCCAGGTTCGCAAAATAGCCATTCATCTTGTTGACCATTCTGTCTAGAAGGTTCATGTATATATTCGCTAACAATGGAGATATCACACCACCCTGGGGCGTCCCTTTCGATTGTCCTTTTCCTCCACTATACTTTCCATCACTCTCTACTACTGGTGACTTTAGCCATAGTTTCACAAGTGCAATTATTCGGGGATCGGCTATGCGCTCTTCAAGAGCCTTCACTAGCTTATCGTGTGGGATGGTGTCAAAGTATTTGCTTAAATCTGCATCGTATACCCCGTGCTTTCCCTTACTCAGATTACCCTTAATTTCAGTCAATGCTTCTTTTGCCGATCGTTTCGGCCTGAACCCATAGGATGATTCGTTGAAGTCAGCCTCGAATATTGGTTCAATGACCATCTTACAGGCTTGTTGTACTACCCTGTCTTTAATGGTCGGTATCCCCAATGGTCGACTTCCGCCGTTCTCCTTCTCTATCATGACTCGTTTGACTGGTTGCGGTTTATACCTGTGCTCTCGTAGCTCTTCTCTAATTGCTTCGAGAAATGCTTCTCGCCCAGTATCCTCAACCTGTTTAAACGTCAACCCATCCACGCCTGGAGTTTTTGATCCTTTTCGCGATTTACATCGCCGGTAGGCCTCCTCCATGATGTAGCTTAGGCTGATTTTGTCATATAGTATGTAGAACTTGAACTTACTTTCCTGCTTGGCTTTCTGATATAGTTTTAGTTGTAACAGCCTGCACCTGTCCTGCGTACTTTGATCCTTTCGCTTCTTCTGCTCCAGGATTTCTATCTCCGCTTGTACCTTTTCTAGGATACTTCGCTTCTCCATTTAGGTAGTCATTTTGTTATCTAAAACGTTTCCAATAGTAATGCCCCTTCCCTCCTCTGAGGTTATGTTGTCCTCAGTATCAGCAGTACTATGGGCATCTCCGACTCCCTCGCCCATGTAGCGGTCTACTACATGGCGTTAGGGGATCCCATGTTCATGTGTCTCCCTCATTATACGCGCCATCCCGTCTTACTCCGTGCAGCCATATTGGTGCACTTTACCGTTACTTCCCAATATGTTTCAGGTTTCGCCACCTTTGGAAGGTTGACCACTGCAATGTTGTGTAACGAAGCCTTACCGGGTTCACTTGTATTACGGCTCGCATAATCGCTTGACCAGAAACTTGACATGATTCGTTTCCTCCTCATGCCTTCCGGCTGCTTCAGGCTGAACGGCAAATTGGCCTGTGTATCCCTTTCATGATACTGGGTTTAATGGTTAATTAATATAGACACACGCCTCATGGCGTACCTAAGACACTAAGTACACTATAGCAGTAGAATAGAACTTCTACCAGAGCGCTTGAGGGTATTCCGAAGTGGAAGGAGTACACAAAGTGATCCTGGAATGATATTTCCTCTTAGAGTCGCATCGTCTCCAAGTCACACAGTCACCAATCACCACAGAGTGACACAATGATTCTCTTAGTCTCACAGTCTCATCGTCTCACAGTCTCCATCAAAAAGGAAGCGAAATATATTCGTGATCCCGGCCAGCTTATTTTTCTTCTGCGTTCCCGACAACCCGCTCTTTTTGGCTGGTCACTTTTGTCTTATTGACGCTGAGGGTCCAATTACTGATCTGGGTCATTTCCGGTTCCGTGACCTCACCGTGTTTGGTGTTGATCTTGGGAATGATGATCTGATTGGAGCGTGTATCAGCAGACAGGACATATTCCGGATGTTTTTTCGGTATGATCTTGTAAGTGGTTATTTCTCCGTCTTCACCTAACTGAGCAGGGATGATTTGCCACTGGGTACATTCGTCCACTCTGGAAGGATTACGATATAGGCTGATCCCCGTTTCTGGATTGAAACACAAATAGGTTTTCTTATCATCGCCCGGTTGGATATAGAAAACATCTGTATCTGCTTCTTTGTCCTTTGTGATGCTCCAGGTTGCGGACTGTTTGCATGGATCGGTATCATTCTGTTGACAGAGATCCAGTTGCCGCTCAGTCGCCCCACCGTCATGGCCTTGATAGATGAGCAGTTTTGGACCAATTGCCATGGCTACATCGTCATTCCCGGCAAATGGTTTGAATTTTGACATCCCTGGCATTTTCGCGACATCTGCAGCTGTTACAGCCTGACCTGATTTTGTGACTTTCAGGTTTGTCTGGTTGGCATTTGTATACACTTTGAAAGTACCAGTTACCACGTTATAGACATAACAGTATTGCCACGAATTTCCACATTCGAGCTGGCAGCGTGAATAGGCCTGACCTGCATTGCTGGTGCCATATTCATAAGCCAGGCATTGTGCGTGTGCAGAGGGTGATACTCCCCAGAATAAAATGCCAGAAAGAAAAATCGTGGAGATTATTCTAATCATGGATGAAGATTTGAAGCGTTCCATTCGGTGATTTCTTTTGGTTTAATAATTAATTTCCCTTCATTGACCCCTCCCTGTTTCAGGAATATGCTGGGATCATTTTTATGGGAAAAAAAAGAGCCCTTACATCTGCATAAATCGATGTAAGGGCTCCTTTTTATTTGTATTCAGGATTGTTTGAGCAGAATTATTTCTCTTCTGTTTGCTGAATCACCTTTTCCTGGTGTGTGACCGGACGGGTAGACTTTCCAGGTTTAAAATTCCAATGTGCCATAACTCCTTTTTCCAGCTCAGGTGCATCCGAATTCTTTGGATTGACCTTGTTTACCGTGATCTGATTGGAACGGGTATCGGCTGCCAGGACATATTCCGGATGTTTCTTCGGTGTGATTTTGTAGCCGGTGATTTCTCCGTCTGCACCGATCGTCGTTGGTGTGACAGCCCAGAGTGTGCAATTATCCTGCATACGCGGATCTTCTGTATTTGCAGGATCACGGTGCTTGATGGTCAGGCCTGTTGATGGTGTAAAACAGAGGTACAGCTTCTTATTCGTTGTCGGCTGGATGGTATACCCATCATTGGAAGCCGGATTGCTGTTTGTCACTGCCCAGCTGGTCGGGTTTTTGCAACTCTGTTTTTCGTTGTCCGCCTGCAGAGATCCAATGGATTTTCTGAGGCTGTGCCTTCATTGCCGTGGAAGATCAATGTGTTTGAACTACAGGAAATTTCGACATTGTCACTGCCGCGAAAAGGGCGAAAATTCGCCAGACCTGGCATTTTGGCAACATCCTCAGCTTTCACGGCCTTTGGATTTTTGATCGCTTTCATATTTGCACCAGCCTTGCCCGCTTTTTGGACGTAATAGGCATCCGTTCCGACTACGGTGACGATGCAGTTGCCACAGCTATTGCAGGAATTGATGACAGATGTTACATCCGTTTGCGTATTTGCTGTCCGGAAGCAATAGGCATCCGATTTCTTGGATTGTGCATTGGCGAATTCGGTACTGCTCAAGAGGATTGCCAGTACAGCAATGCCCAAGGTGAGTGTTGAGAAAATGGATTGTCTGCTAGAGGTTTTCATTGTGTTCAAGTTAGATGATTGAAAGAGTGACGGGTTTCTACGTTCATTTGACATTCCCGGTATGGACGTAATCATAATATGACTACAATGCCAAAAGTTACTGCAGATTTAAAGAAAAGACCAATATGTTAGGAGAAAGTTACAATTCATATGTCAAATAACAGAAGGAACACAATTTTCGCAGGCTGGTAAACGTCGTCCCCCAATAACCATGAATGATGATGAACTTACATGTGTTTGACGAATTGGGGAAGAATAGTCACTAACCAGAAGTCATGCACAGCAGTGAATCGCCCTCTTTACCGGGTAAATCGTTTAGCCGTATGTATTCTGGGTTTGGCAGAATGGTCATAGATAATTCAGGCTCAAGAGATAGAAAAAGGCTCTTGTGAGGAACACAAGAGCCTTTTCTCGACCAGGAATGGAGAAGGGTCCAATTCCCTATTTCTGTTCTGCTTCCTTAACCACTTTTGGCTGGTTGGTTACCGGGCGTTTGGATTTAGCGGTGGTAAAGGTCCAGTTGGTCAGGACTGACTTATCCGGCTCGCCGGCTTCTTCTGCCTTTGTATTGACCTTGTCCACGCGTACCGGTTGGAGCGGGTATCCACGGCCAGTACATATTCCGGGTGTTTTGTCGGATAGATCTTGTACCCGGTGATTTCACCATCCTTGCCGATCTGGCCAGGTACGATCGTCCAGTTGATACACTGATCTGTTTTTGTCGGCTTGCGACGAACTGAGATGCCACCATCCGGACCATTGAAGCACAGATAGGCTTTCTTATCATTTGATGGCTGGATCTGATAGGCATCGTTTGACGCCTTATCATCTTTTGTCACCACCCATGTATTGGGATTCTTGCACTGTTGGCTGCCTTCACTCTGGCAGACATCCAACGGATTTTCTGATGCTGTGCCTTCATTGCCGTGGAAGATCAGGGTGTTCGCACCTACAGAGATCTGGACATCATCATTGCCCCGGAAGGGCTTGTATTTTGCCAGCCCGGGTAATTTGGCAGCATCCTCTGCAGAAAGTACAGTCTGGTTGTTGATCGCCTTCATGTTTTTGTCGTTCATTTGAATATAAACAACCTGACCTGTAATCACATTGATAACAGCAACCACCTTGACCTCAATACCTGCTTCTGAAGCCATGGAGACTGCTAAAGCAATGCAAGCAGGACTGCTATTCACTGTGCTGTAATAAATAATTTGGTTATTCGATCCAAGGTATTGGACCATGCATGCTTGAACAGTTGTAGCATTTAACAGCATAAAGAACCCAATGATCATGCTGATCATCCAGGCAGAGATTCGAGAAGAGAGAGTAGTTGTTTTCATTTTAGTTGTTCGTTTTTACGTGTAATAAATAATTGGTGAATTGGAAATGAGTGATGTTCGGAAACCGGATCTTCTGATGGAGGTTGATACAAATAATTCCAGCCAAAAGTATCTAGAAAACCAGGTAAACTTTGAAAAGTTACTGCTTTTAGGATTGGATATTTTTGATATTTTCCTTAGTATTCTAGGTACAGATCATTCGAACAACATCATCAGAAAGTTGGGCAGTGAGTCCCATGGATTCTTGTCAGATCCATCATCGGTCACATAGATGAAAGCTGCACCTTTGTTTTTGAGTGTGTTCCGCCGGGTTTTCCAGTTTCCATCAGTAGTGGTATGGATCAATACTACACTGGAAGGAGGCAGGTTGCGCAGATCGCTGGTATTTTCATCGAGATGACCTGCTGTATTTTCCATCATCACAGGAGCTCCGGGACGATTGACGTATTTGCTGGCGGGTCTGGTCCCATAGTTGCTGACAATAAGTCCTTCAGGCCATTTTGCCACGATCGCTTTGTCGAGATCCTTATACCAGGCCAGTTGTTCGACATTGCTCGAATTTTCATCGAGGAAGATGCCATCCACTGCATACCAGGTTTTCCAGTTGGCAATATCCTGAATGACATTTTCGGTAGTTCGACCGGCACAAAGGAGCGTATCCCTGGTCAGGCCATAGCAGGTATAGACATAGCCCAAAACCTTGGCACCATGAGACCGGACCTTGTTAATGGCTTCCGTGAATTTCTGGTATTCCCAGTCCTTACCTGTACCCGGGCCATTGTTCGGGTTGGCGATCACGACGAGGCGGTCACCATAGGTTGCAGCGGCATCGATGAGAGCGGACCACTTTGGCCCCACATTATGAGTACCGGGATCTGAATTGTCATACGGGAAGAAGTAGGCGGGTACCATGACCTTGTGTGTGGCCTGGGCCGATACGACACTCGCTATTGAGAAGATGAGCAACAGGAGTAAGAGGGCTTTCTGGTTGAATTTGATCATCATCATCATAAGATTTTGCAGAGAGGGATATCCAACTCCGTAGTTCAAGGTGAAGAAATACTTTCCGATCGGTTCGTAAAGGACTAGTTGGTTTTACTATCGGTACTTGTATGAAGTCTTCAGGAGGTCATTTCAAGACTTCCTCTTCGGTTTCTTTCCAGGGTAATCTGGAGCGGTCTTCCAGAATGTCCAGGAGGATCTCTGCGTGAAGACCATTTAGGTCCGGTTTGCGTCGATAGATTCCTCGGTTGCTGCCTGTGACCAAGGGGTCGTAAGTATCCATAGCCAATCGCAGAGCAGCTTCTCTTGTCCGAACTGGAAGGACAGCATTGTATCGTGGTGAATAAGCGAGGAAGACCCTGTCATTACTGTAGATCTGTACACTGTCTGCGGTACTGGATATGACATGTAAATCTGCGACATAGGTCGTCTGTCGACTGCGGATATTTCCGCCTAATACACTTTCATCAAGGATGTGGGAGGCAGCTTTTCTGGCGGTCTCATTACACTGTCGGACCTGTTGCCGGACCTGCGGGGTCAGGGTGATCCGAAGTACTCCTTGGGCATCCGCAGAGAGCCAGCTCGTACAAGCAAGGAGGAAGGTGTAGAACAGGGTTTTCAAGGGTGACGTGACTGGTTTGTGGAACCTGTCAATGCATGAGCCTCAGCGTGGGGAGGTCAGATCTGGGAGAAGCTCCGGATGGGGAATGCCCAATGCCGGTTTCCCCATCCGGTGATCCTGGATCAGTCTTCGATCACTTCCTCTTCGTCAGGTGTAGTGGTAACCCTTTTGCGATTTTCGGAAACTTTGGTCGCGACAACAGCCTTCCTCCCTTTCCTGTTCGGGCTCCGTTTTTTCACTTTGATACCCGCAGCATTATCGTCAGCATCAAATTCGTCAAGAACAACACGTAAGGCCTCCTGGCGTGTTCTGACTGGAATAAAAGCATTGTATTGTGATGAATACACCACTTTCCGACCATTCTGGGTCTTGAAGGTCTGGACCCCATCTTTTGTCCGGTTGGATGGCACTACGATGACTGATCTCGTTCGTGCATTGCCACCTGTGGCATCCGTATCATCAGTCAGATCAGCATCATAAACGATACTGGATTGAGCTTCCTCAGCCACAGCATTGGCCGCTGTGATCTGTCTCTGTTCATTTTCTGTGATGACGCGAGTGGTGGTGCGCCGGTTGCTGGAACCAAGATCTTGTGCTGTACCGACCTGCCATCCGAAAACGGCGATCAGGCAGAGGAAATACATTCTTTTCATAGTGTGAAGGATTTTGACCCGGTTGGATGACCTTTCGGGCGGATTGTGAATAACAGTAGGGTGATGTCAATGAAATGGGAAACCGATTTCCCGTTTGTCAGGATAAAAGTAGATGCTGGGCCACAATGAGCGTTTGGACCATCCGTGCAGAATGATGGAGTATCCTTGCATGTTGTCCATTTTCATTGGACCATGATTGCATGGTCGCGAATGGACTTGACGTAAACTATTGACTGAGTGTTACTTGCGCATTGCATTAGGAGAAATCCCGAATTCCTGAGAAAAGGTGCGAGAAAAGTAGGCCGGATCGGAAAACCGACTGCATAAGCGATCTCCGCGACTGTTTTGTCACTGTTCAGGAGCAATTGACGGGCCTGGTGTAAGCGGATCTGGCGGATGTACAGTGCTGTGGAGATTCCGGTCAGGGCTTTCAACTTTCGAAAGAGCTGGGATTCACTGAGATGGATTCTGCTAGCCAGTTGTACATTACCAAAGGATTCGTCGGCCAGATTTTCCTGGATCAGCTGGCGTACCTTCAACAGGAATTGCCCGTCCAGGGTCTCTTCTATGCCGGGATCAGGAACCAAGGAATCGCTGTGTTGCATCGTTGAATACCGCTGCTGGAGAATCTGTCTCAGTTCGATCAGTTTCTGCAGTCGGATCAGCAGCTCCTCCTTGACAAATGGCTTGGACAGGTAGGCATCCGCTCCTGCGGATAGTCCGGCCAGACGGGAGTCAATATCCGCTTTGGCCGTCAGCAGGATGACTGGGATATGACTGGTCCGTTCATCATTCTTGATTGCCTGGCAGACTTCGAATCCATCTTTTTCGGGCATCATCACATCGGAGATCAGAATATCGGGAAGGGTTTGAACGGCCTGGTCGATCCCGTCATTCCCATTGGTGGCCATATCGACTTGGAACAGTCCTTCCAGGCATCGCTGGATATAGACTGCCACATCCCTGTTATCCTCGATCAATAATACTCGGGGAAGGTCAAGGCCATCCTTCTCTGTCGAAGCAAGAGATGGTTTGACCGGTTGCGGTCCTCGGTCAGGAAGGGATGCACATGCATCCGAGGTGTACCTTGTTGCGCCTGGGTGGTGATGGGGAGGGTCACTGTAAATTCCGTCCCTTCACCTTCCTGGCTTTTCACACTGATCTGTCCATGCAAGAGTTCAACGAGCTCTTTGGTGAGGGTCAGACCGATGCCGGTACCCTCACCCTTTCGGGTAGCAGAAGCGTCCACCTGATAGAACCTGTCAAAAATGAAAGGCTGGTGTGCCTGGGGTATCCCCTGTCCACTATCCTTCACTTTCAGCACCATCTGGCGGGCCTCTTCCTGAGGTGGACGATGATCCTTCCTCCCGGGGAAGTAAATTTGATCGCATTGCTCCAGGAGGTTGGACAGGATGCTGTACAGTTTCTGCTCGTCGATGTCCATCACCAGTTCTTCACATTCCGGGTAGGCAACCAGCGTGATCTGCTTGGATGCAGCAAACGACTGAAAGGTTTCTGTGATGTACTGGACATAGGGGACGACATTGATGCACACCTGATCAAGTGGCATCTGCCCGGATTCCAATTTGGCCAGGTCAAGGATCTGATTGATGAGAAGAAGCAGGAGTCAGCATTGCGCTGGATCATATCCTTTTGCCTCGTCGGGTTCCCTGATCATGCCAGCCATGCCGGAAATGACGGTCAGGGGGTTCTGAACTCGTGGGTAATGTTGGTATATAAACGGGTCTTGACCTGGTCCATTTCCCGAATGCGAATGGCTTCGGATTTTTCTCGGTTACGAGATGTCTGATACCGGAACAATAGAACGATCAAACCGGTCAGGGAGACGAAATAGATCAGGTAAGCCCACCAGGTGGCCCACCATGGAGGAAGAATAATCAGATTGAGAGAGAGATGCCTGTTTCATTCCAGATCCCATCCTTATTCGAAGCCTTGACTCGAAATGTATACCTGCCAGGATCCAGATTGGTGTAGGTTGCCTGATGCTGGCTATTGGCATACCTCCAGTCAGGATCAAATCCGTCCATTCGATAGGCGATCTGATTTTGATCAGGGTCCGCAAAGTGCAAAGCGGCAAACCCGGAGTGTGATGACCTTGGTCGTCATAGTTCAGGAGAAGCGTCTTCTGAACAACGTGTTTTGAACGGGTCCATCCCATCACCGGACTGTTTGGTCCCTTCGAATCACTGGATTCCGGTCAGGACCACAGAGGGTAAAATGGTATCAAGGGTGATGTGATTCGGATGAAAATGATTGAATCCGTTGATCCCGCCAAAATAGAAAGTACCGGTCGACGCACCGTGATGACAGGCTCCGAAACCGAATTCGTTCGCTTGAAGTCCATCCGAACGATTGTAATTGGAAATGGCAAATGTTTCAGGATCAAATTTAGACAGACCATTGTTTGTACTCAACCACAAGTAGCCGCGATCATCCTCCAGTATCCCCAATACTTGTGGACCAGCAAGACCTTCTTTTTCAGTGAATCGTCGAATGGCAGTAATCTGTCCGGCAGCATCGAATGAGAGTTCTGTACAGGCCCGAACTGGAGCCAGCTTTCACAGCCGATCTTTTCGGTCTGTGTGAAAGTGGCCAATATCTCTGGTTTGCAGTCCCGAGGTGTCTCCAGGCGGTACTTGGAAGGCCTTCAATTTTTTTTCATCTATATCAAAGCGGTAAAATCGGCCACTGGACGTTCCGATCCACACATGATGTTGCCAATCAGCCATCACTACAGGATCTTCTCCTGCCAATGTGACTTTATTGATCACATCAATGGCTTCGAACCTGTCCTGCTCAGGATAGTATTGAAAGAGCATGTAGGGAGAATAACTGACAGCCCAGAGCTTACTCTGGTTATCAGTAATCAGATAATAGACAATATTTCGTTCTAGGCTGGCCTTCCCGCATCCGGAGATTTCCAGATCGAATACGTCCCCGGTCAGGATCAAAACGCAACAAGCCAAGCGTTGTGCCGAGCCATAATCGGCGGTCAACAGGTGACACAGGTTGGATGGCATAAATCGAATTTTCTCTTCCTTTGAACAGGTCTTTTGGAAACGGGTACCGTTTGATCAGGCCAGATCGTCCATCCATAGAATTGATGCCTCCCTCAGTGCCAATCCAGAGGTCTCCATTTTCCTGCTCGTAAAATGCGGTGACTACCGGGTCGGACAGTGAAAAGGGATCTGAAGCAATGGACCGGACATGCCCGAACTGGTCATTCCCGGGGACATATTTATTCAGTCCCTTCCCCCATGTTGCGACAAAGGATGCCAGAGCGGTCGCAGAAAATATCTGTTATAGTATTGGAGGACAGACTTTCCTGATCATTCCGGTCATATGACAAATACGCCATCTTGCCCGACAAAGGATCAAGTCTGATGATCCCTGTGTAATTTGTCCCGATCCAGATATATCCCTCCAAATCCTCTGATAATGTATTGACCCGATTGGGCGCTCCGGCGAAATCAGATAGTCGGCTTTGTTGATAGGAGTAGGAGCGATTGGATTTTTGTATCGGATCAAAACAGATCACCAGGTCATCATATCCGGCCATCCAGACCTTTCCCGTCCGATCGACCATCAGATCATTGAGTCGGGTAGTCCCGATTTCTGTCACTTCCCGGACAAAATCCTGTCGTTGAGCTGTTCGGGTGCCAGGCAGAACATAAAGCGTCGATCCGGCGATGAACCACAGATCGCCATTTTCAGGATCGGTAGTCATGATCTTGACCATTGGGGAGATCTTTTCCAATCCGGAAGGAACAGTCAATTTCCCGCTGTTCAGGTCTAGTTGTAACAACCCCTGTCCAGAAACGATGACCAATATCTGACCATTTGCATCCGCCGCCACCTGCCTTACCTGAATAGATCCAGTACCTGTTTCGGTCAATGACAACGATACCTTTCGGAAAAACATCTCCTCGGGAGGGAGAATGTACAGCTGCCCATTATCCGTGATTGCCAGTCCGTTTCCTTCCGAATCTTCAATGAACTGTTTGACAAAATCCTCCGAAAATCCGTCTGGTCTGGTCGGATCACTGCGAAATTGTCTGAAGGTGTGGCCATCATACTGATACAATCCATTGATCGAACTGATCCACAGGTATCCGGTATGATCCTGATACACACGATACAGATTTGAGCTTGTCAACCCCTGAGACTCACCAATTCGCTCGAACGTGATCCCCTGTGTGGATCGCTGTGAAAAGAGGGACCCTCCATTCCAGAATAATAGAAAGCCCAATCCAATAGACAGCTTTCTTACAAAAGTGGATGAGGAGAGTATCCCGAACTGTTTTTTTTCACGTCCCGGCCTGAAGTGGGGTTTCGTTGAAAAACAATGGGAATCAAAGATGACAAGTGATTTAATGACCGTTTTAACAATGTAGCAGATCTGGTCATTTGACGCTATAGATATTTTCGTGCAATGCCATATTACGCCAATTGGAAAGCGTTGACCAGCAGTTGATGAAAATGAACAACCCCTCTTCCCAACCGGGAACCATACGCCCCGGCTGATAAAAGGATGAACGGACGCCGGATTGGACCGTTTCGACGACCGATTCGTCTTCAAGTTCTGTGTCGTGCAGCGCATGGGAGTCGGGGGCCGCCTGTCTGCCCAGTGAAACCGATAGGTCAGGAATTGGACCCGAGTCCGCTCAGGGCCTGTTGGTTGAACCAAGGTTCAGGGAAATGCCCATGGATAAAAGTTGAGCATAAGGTTGGGAAACAACCAGAAGTACCGAGCATAAATACGGTTTCCTGCATCAGGATGGCCATGTGGCAAATCAAAGGCCGGCTCGTTCTCCTGGCCAGACCCGTCTGAAGAACGGTTTGACCACGGATATCCAGTGGATAGGCCGTCAGATCAAGAGCTTCCCGCAGTGCCGGATGGACAAAGGGAATATGCAGTCCTTCCAGGTAATTCTCCACATAGAGTGCCCAATTGGCTTTTACCTTATAGGTATGCGAGCATGTGGCATCATGACTAAGAGTATGCAAGGGAAGGAAGGAAACCTTCTCCTGAATGGGCCTAACCAGAATCGAAAGAAGGACCCTCACCCGGGCGGACAAAGTGAAAAGCTTCGAATTGTGCCGGGACGGGCCGTTTCAGATGGTCTTCCTGACCCGGGAAACCGGTTACTTCACCAAGACCCGGTTGGGTCTGACACAGACCATCCAGGGCGAAGCGCCTGCCATGATAGGGACAGACAAGGTTTCGACAGGGACCGGGTTTTTCGGAGAAGATTTCCCCGATGTGCAGACGTTCGCCAGGATATGCTGATCGCCCTCGGTATCCATTGTATGCAGAAGAGGTTCATCCAGAAAATCAGGCAGGAGGGTAAAGGCCGAACCTGTCCGGGGTAAGCGTTGACTCTGGACCAAAGGCAAACTGCCAGGACGGGCGAAACACGTGGTCAGGCAATTTTTGGAAAATTGATGGATCCTCGGTAAAAGGATCCGGGCAGAGGAGAACGCAAGGCTGAGGTGGCGGTATTCCGGATCACGGTTTTCTTGTTCTGAAGTGGTAAAATACACTCATTTTAGCAACCAGTTGAAGGATAGACCATGGGACTGTTACGAAAAAAAGGATGCTCCTGACCAAACTGCCGCAGACCTTGGCTTTGGCACCTGTTGGGTGACGAGGTCAGCCGGTTTATCAATCGGGATGGGACATTCAACGTTCAAAAGTAGGCAACAACGGGTATTATGCATACGAGCAGCTGGTCGAAATGTCCTGGAGCCGGTTTTTCTGGTTGTAGGCGTCTATTTTGGGAGTCAATCTCCTTTTCGCTTTCGGGTTCGGGCTGATTGGCCCGGAGCACATAGCCGGATGGGCCATCTCTTTCTGGCCGGGATTACTGAGGCCTTCTTTTTTCAGTGTCCAGACGTTTACGTCAGTCGGGTATGGTGTGCTGCATCCTTCTGGTCCGGCTGCTAATCTGTTGGCCTCCCTGGATGCACTGGTCGGGTTGATGAGTTTTGCACTGGCAACAGGCCTTTTCTTTTCCCGGTTTGCTCGACCGGTAGCCAAGATCGCCTTCAGTAACACATTGGCTTGATCACGCCATTTCGGGACGGGACAAGTTTCCAGATGCGGATGGTCAATAAACGGGAGTAACCAGTTGATCAATATGGAGGCTCGTATGATGTTGACCTGGATGGAGCGCAATCCGGATGGAATACGAAAACGGCAATTTGCTTCCCTCGATCTGGAACTCAATCGGATCAGTCTGTTTCCGATGAACTGGACCCGGTCCATCCGATCAAGAAGGAAAGCCCCTGTTTGAAAAAGACGGCAGAAGACCTGCGGACATGCAGGTAGAGGTCCTGGTGATGGTTCAGGGATTTGATGAAACCTATCAGGGAAATCCATGCACGGCATCCTATCTGGCCAATGAGATTCGATGGGGTGTTCGCTTTCTCCCCATGTTCAATACCGAATCCGGGCAGGCAACCCGTGTGGATCTGGCGCTGCTGGATGCGACCGTTCCTCTGGAAGGCCAGGTTGTCAAGGGAGTGTGATTGGCAGGGGCTCCAGCATACAAATCCATTTTTCTTTCATACTTGACGCAACAAGGATCAAGCGCCAACGTATAGGTATTTATCTTATTCGATAATTGCCTTTCCGATGGAACAGTTTCTTGCCTCTCTATTTCTGGTTTTCACGCTGGCCACCACTACGGCTCAAACCGCTGAACCGGTGCAAACCAAACCACTGCTGATGACTATATCCAAACCTATGCAGAACTGGCTGTCCGGAGATGCATTATGCGGGCATTCCGGCCAGTATCATTGGCACAGGGTCTTCTGGAATCAGGATGTGGCAACAGTCGCCTGTCTATGGAGGGTAACAACCATTTCGGGATCAAATGCAAGGATTACTGGATGGGCGATACCCTGATGGTACTGGATGATGACTACAATGCGGAACAGGAGCTCATCGCCTCCTGTTTTCGGGTATACGAATCGGCGGCAGTATCCTATCGGGATCACAGTGATTTTCTGATGCTGAATACCTCGGTACGCCAGTCTGTTCTACGGAACCATCCGATTATCAGGGGGGTGGGCGATGGGTCTGCAGAAATGTGGCTATGCGACAAACCCCCAATACGGCAATTTGCTTCAGACTTTGATTGAGCGGTATGCTCTGGATGTGTTTGATCGGGTCCCGGCCCGGGAGATCGCTTCCTGTCTGGATTATTATACCACCCATAGTATATTGATTCCCATCGTCGGGACACAGCAGAAGAGCTGGTTTCGAATAAGGAACCCAAGGCAGTCCGTTTCAGATTTTACAAGGCCGGGTGGTTGCGTTCAAACCGCCGACAAGCCATGATCACGGAACTGATTGTCCAGGTTCAACAGAACCTGCTGCCACGGATGGTCAGGATGACGGATTCCTCAGTTTTGAAGTGACGACAACACCGAAATAACACCTTACCGAACCAAATACAGGGGCCCCGGCTGTCGAAAGATGGATCGGGGTTTTTATTTCTGGTTCGAGTTCCTGTGTCCCTCGCAAAGGTCGGGACTGTTCCAGGGTTGGACACGATGTCATATAGAGACAGTTCAGGTTTCATGGATGACCGGCGGTCTCCGGTTCAACGTTCAAGGTGGTCTCTTCGATGTCTTCAACGTTGGAAGAACACGGGTTTCATTTTAGGCTTGACTGGAAATGCTAATGCTGAAAGGTATCGATCGATAAACTAAATGAGAAATTACGGATCATCATTACTGTATGATAGAGACACTCTGAATCTATTGAATTGGTCAGGGCGTCTTGTGATTACCTTTCAAAAGCATTATCAGGAAGATCAGAATGAGAACTGTGTTTTAACCTGAAAGAACTGGTGCATGAAGTCTATTTGTTTGTCCTTTCTGATAGTTATTTGCTTCTGCACGGATTTAAGTTCCCAGTATGAATGGGCTCCGGTTGGGCAGAAATGGTACATCAATGATCTGGCTTATGTTGGCTGGAATGATCCAAACTTATGGAACCAGTATACCTTGGTCTGAATCACCACGATGATACTGTCGTAGGTGGATATGCCGGTCGCAAAGTGGAGGGTGGATCATGGTCGGGGAAGGCTACTGAAGTCTATGTTTGGTGGAATGATACGCTGCGGCTTCAGTATGACTTTTCTCTGGAGGTTGGAGATACAACCCTTTCAACTCCTGGATCATCATCAACCGGAAACCTGTTCCAACCCCTACCCCTTTATTGTGGAAGATGTTGACACAATCGATGTGTTTCAGCGGCGCTGTGCGCGAGGGTGTTTTATGCCCAAAGGAAACAACGATCTGAATGATCCTGGAGTAAGCATTTTCTGGGATTACGGGTATATGGGAAAGCGGAAGGCTCCCTGAATACTATCCTAGTTGAAGCCGCATTTCTTTATCAAACTTCTGACCCATAATCCAGCTTTCATTCGCTGTTATGAGGATGTTGACCTGTTGTGGAAAGCATAATTGGTTTCATCAATTGGACTGCGATGATTCCAAGCCCTCTTCCATCGATTTTCCGCTTTAGGACCACTATGTCCCTATCTCCCAGCTTCCGCCCGATCCGTGATCCACCTGCGTGTAGATGCACCTCAACCGCAGTAGCCAGAGATGGAGGTGCACCTCTTGCGCGACAGATGGTTGTAGTTCTCCTTTTCTGCTCCGTTTGTGCTGGCGAATCAGGAACTTGATATCCCGGTATCCTCTCTCCTTCACGGAATCT
>JADJLN010000020.1 GCA_016710115.1 Saprospiraceae bacterium | reverse complement strand
CACACTTTCCAATTCTGTCTGCAATATTCGTTGCCAGTTGCAAAAGCAAAACCAATCTATGCCCGCTTTGTCCTACGCACGGATTTTTGCCTTGCTTCTTCCCAATTGCGATTTCAGTCTTCCAATTTCCGACTTGAAAAGCATCAAATCTTAAATCCTCCTTCCGACGGACAAGCAAATAACAATCTCCAATACCCAATGACTGAAACCCTGTACGTTTTGGTCATTGACTTTTCGCTTTTGGAGCTTTTTTGGATTTTGTCATTTGTCATTTGGTGCTTCCCCTCTTCCCATTTCCGACTTCCGCCTTCCGCCTTCAACTTCTGAACTCCTTCAGCTTCTCATTGATCCACGCCATACATTGTTGCCGCATCGCCTCAGCATCCGGATTGACCAGTTCGGGACCGATAGCGACATGCACATAGGTTCGAAGATGCCCGAAACGCCGGAAAAATGGGCCACAAACGTATCGTCATCGATCCAGTAATCTGCCGGATCGTCAAAATCAAGTGCAAACGGGACGATATGCACCTCCTCTTCTGCAGCGACACGAAAGACCCCTTTTCTGAAGGGAAGCACTTCCCGGCCAGCGTGCGTGGTGCCTTCCGGAAAGAGGAGGATAGACTCCCCGGCACGCACGGCAGCGGTCATCTTGTGGAGGGTCTTCTGCCGGGTCCTTCGGACTCTCCCCGATCGACAAAAAAATCCCGCTCAACCGGGATGCAAACCCGATCAGTGGCCAGGAAGCCATTTCCTTCTTGGCCACCGGTACAGCCAGCACCTCCCGCATAAGGAGCAGGGGGTCCAGATAGGCACGGTGATTACCCACATAAATGGCCGGATGTGCGGGAATTCGACCCTCCCACCGGATATAGATTCCCAGGGTGAACAGGATCATATGAATCCACAGACGGCGCACCCGATGCCGCCACCAGGTGCCAACTCCCGGTATCCAGCTGCCAATCAACAGGACCGGGATGATCAGGGTGACGAGGGAGGGCCGGGATCACCGCCCGAGCCGTCGCCAGTGAATATCTTAACACAGTCTTCATCATCATATCGGCTCAATAACTTCGGAAAGTCGCCGCTTTCCCCTATTTTTGCAGATTAAACTACCTGATATTCAGCGGTGAAGGTATGCGGATCGGAGGACTTTCCCCCCACATATCTGTCCAGCTGAATGGCCCGGATTTCCTTAATTCACAAGTGAAGCCCAAAATGACACACAAACAGATATTCTTTTTGATCACCTTCCTGCTGGCAGGCGGAGGGGTTTGGGGGCAGTTGTCAATTGATGCTGTTTCTACAGACTATACAATTGATTTTGAAGGCACAATTTCAGGTGTAAGCATTGGGGCATTTGCTGGTGCAGGATTTGAACCAACTCCTTCTGGTGGGAGATTGGATTCAGATGCATGGTCGGTTACAGGTTGGAGTAATGGGGACTTAGTATTTGGAGGTACTCAAATTACCGGAAATACAGACTATACTAGGGGGATTAGTGCTGTTGCTGTTACAACAGGAGGAATCTATTCATTTACAGGACCAGGCTCTAATAGTTTGGGAATTCAACCGGGTGGATCGGATTGGGCTCTGTAAACAGTAACTTTAAAAATTTATAATAATTCCGGTTCAACTATCACTTCGCTTGATCTATCATATGATTTATATGTTAGAAATGATCAAAATAGGTCCAGTTCTTTCAACTTCTCTCATTCCCAAGATAATTCTACTTACTCTGAAGTAATAACATATACTTCGCCAGAAGATTTAGATGGAAATGGATTTATAAATAATCCAGAGTCAATTACCTTAAGTTCTCTCGCCATTACCAACGGGTCAAATTATTACTTGAGATGGACAGGAGCCGATGTAGGGGGGACAGGAAGTCGAGATGAATTTGCGTTGGACGATATTGTTATTAATGCTACAGCTTGCACCCCCCCCACATCCCAAGCCACCAGTTTTGGAGTAACTAATATTGATCCCACTCAAATGAGTATTTCTGGATGCGGGGAATGGGGCAAATATATTGGTGGTGGCACGACAAGGTGGAGCTGTCGATGCTGATCCGGTAAATAGCACGACATACACGGCCAATGCTGCTTTTGGATCTGGCGACGAAATTGGAACTGGGAATTATGTTGTTTACAAAGGCACAGGAACATCAGCAACAATCACGGCATTAACTGCAAATACAACATATCATTATGCGTTGTATGAATTTGATGGGATGGCCGGCAGCGAATGTTATCGAACAAGTGATAAACTGACGGGCAGTGCTTCTACTGCACCAGTAAATGACGACTGCACGGGTGCAACAGTCTTGACCGTAGACACAGACCTGACCTGCGATGCCGCCACCAGCGGTAGTAGTATCAACGCTACAGAAAGTATCAGTGCAATCACCTGTGCCGGCTTTGCCGGCGATGCCGACTGATGATGTCTGGTATTCCTTTGTCGCCGCAAATTCCACCCATATTATCACCGTCGACGGGGCCGCCAATATGGATGCGGTGATCGACCTGCGCAGCGGGGCCTGCAACGGGACAAATATCGACTGCTCGGATGCCACCACTGCGGATGGCATTGAAGTCATTACGGCAACCGGATTGACCCCTGCAGCTACTTATTATGTTCGTGTTTACGATTACGATGCAGGTGGCGGCGATTTTACAATTTGCATCACCACGCCTCCTTCACCTTTGCATTATCGATCCAAAGCAACGGGTAATTTCTCCACGGCAAAAACTTGGGAAACATCGCCTGAAATAACAATAGTCCCCGGTTTGCCGCAACAAAAGGACCAGATGAGGATGATTTTAGCATCACGATTCAAATGGGCATACAGTTACTGTGGCTGCAAGTGTAACGGTTGATCAATTGACTGTTGCATCAGGAAGTACACTCAATATTACCGGAGGTACTTTAAGCATTGCTGACGGAACGGGTGACGACCTGACGGTTGCTGGCACATTGATAAATGGATCCTCGATCGCCAGCTCTGGCAGTATTGTCATCACCACTTCAGGTAAATACCAGCACAATGTGTCTGGGTCGAACGGCACCATCCCGAACTGTACCTGGAACTCCGGCTCGACATGCGAGATACTCCAGTCCGGCGGCACAGGGCGCCCGGATGGTTTGGGACAGAGTTTCCATCATTTTACCTGGAATTTTTCAGGTCAATCCGGAGCCATCAACCTCAATGGTGATCTCGACAATATCGCCGGTGATTTTCATGTAAAACACACCGGTTCTGGTAATTTACAGATGATCGGATCAGAGAACACGACCACCGTAAGCGGCGATCTCATTATCGACGCTACCGCGATCTTGAATCTGAGTGGTTCGGCGTCAAATGGCATTATCCAGGTGTCTGGCGATTGCACCATCAATGGCACACTCACGGAATCGGGTAGCAGCGATAACAGCCGCATCGAATTTGTCGGTACAAATAGTGGTTCCATTTCTGTTGGTGGATCGATCCTGAATCAAGTCAATCTGGTCTTGAATCGGACCAGCGGTGGCGGGCTCACCCTGAGTTCAAATCTGTCCATCCCGGCAGAAGGCATTTTGACGCTCACGAATGGCAAGATCAATACAAATGGAAATATCCTGACCCTGCTCAATACGGCGACCGAATCAATTTCCGGAGGAGGCTCATCCAGTTATATCAATGGTACTCTGCGTCAGTATATCACTACTATCGCATACAGCTGGCCGATAGGGAATGCCGGCACCTATGCACCGGTATCCATTGATATCAACAGCTCCGGAGCGACCTATATCGATGCCCTTTATGATCCCGGATCACCCGGTGTCAGTTCCGGAAATTCCTCTTGCCCCGATCCACCAGCCACAGATTATACCTATACCAACAATTGTGGTTCCTGGTTGATCACACAGAATGCAACAGGATCGGAATCCTATAGTCTCACCCTGGTCGATGCGGCCAATTGTGGATTGACCACCTACACCATTGCAAAAAACGCGTTATCCCCGACTGTCCGACAGGCTTGAATGCCGACTTCACCTCCTGGTCCCGGTTTGATCTGCTCGGTGGTCCGGCAGGTGTATTACCTGTGGAACTGACCCAGTTTAATGCGACGCTGATCGACCGAAATGTCCACCTCACGGGCCACTGCATCCGAGATCAACAACGATTATTTCGTGGTCCAGCACAGCACCGATGGTTCCCGATTTGATGATCTGGGGACCATCACCGGTGCCGGTACGTCCACACAGAGCCATACTTATGAATTTCTGCACGAGCATCCCCTGCCGGTGTCAATTATTATCGCCTCAAGCAGGTGGATTTTGATGGACAATTTGAGTACAGCCCTGTACGCGCGGTGATGATGGATGGAGAAGTCACAAAAGGAAGTTGGACGATTCGTCCGACAGTAACCAGTGACATGATTTATCTCATCCATACCGGTCCTGATGCCGGTGCCGGAGATTGGACCGTCCTGACACCTGAAGGACGTACCGTATTGCGTGGTACCGTCCCGAAAATGCTGAACAGACACCTGTTTCTGTTGCTACATTAACCGGAGGGATGTATATCCTTCGGGTCAGTAATCGGGATGGCGTGTGGAGCGGTCGCTTCCAGAAGGATTGATTTGCAATTCGCTGTTCGCAATTCGCTGTTCGCCGCTCGCTTGAGTCGTTTATAAGATGCACTCTGCATTCACTTTGGCCGTGGCCAAAAATTGTACCTCGCATAGGCCCGGACGCCTTGACCCCCTCCGCCCCCGAGCACTCGGGGTCGGGGGCGGATCCAGACATGGCCGAAGGGCTATCGTCTGGGCGCAAAGAAATTCAGATGTTGATTATCTGTTGATCTTGATCTTTACCACAGCGCGCGGATTGTCAGTGTCGAGGATGGGGATAACTCCACGTTCAAAAGCACCACGTTGACTTATTCTTTTTATCCACGGCGACTAAAGTCACCGCTACAAACGCCGGTTTTGATGTTGGATTTTGGCTATTTTTCGAAATTACGAATACCCCAATAACGAAATAACGCCTTCCGCAGAAATCACAAATCGCAAAATTCAAATCGCAAACCCGCTTGCAGGCGGCCAGGTAAGTTCCAATGCTCAAATTCAAATGGCCGAAAACCCAACACCCAACACCTAAGGCCCAACACCTTTTCGCCCTTTATTCCTCACTCTCTTCACACTACTGATCTGCGGCCCTCAGCAATCAGTCCTGGAATATGATTTCCGACTTCTACTTTTTAAGCGCCCTCTATTCTTGTTTGGCTTACAGTTGTTCGTGTTCAGATTCTCTCTTTGTGAGCCTTCGTGTCCTTCCTGCCTTTGTGGCAAAATCAATCGATTTTCGGTCCTGGGAGTTGATTTCCAATTTCTGCTTTCCCGAATTCCTCCGCCACAGAAAACAGGTATTTCCCTTTGTTTGCGCCCCTTCAGGGCTTCTAACCTATCTATAAAGCAAGATTATGTCTCCCCATTCCACCTTTCTGATTTCTTATTCATTTCTCCCTTCGAAAAGATAGTTCTATCAATCTGGCACGGCAGCTAAAGCAGCCGGTACGATTCCCTCCCCCCCCCCTTCCGATTTCCAATTTCCAATTTCCGATTTCCGATTTCCGTATTGCTCCATCGTAACACAGTCCCTTTCCTTGCCTTTCGAAAAACAGTCGAATTCGTTACGGCAGCTAAAGCAGCCGGTACGATTCCGCCTTCCACCTTCCCACTTCCGAATTCCACCTTCCGATTTCCAATTTCCGATTTCCGCCTTCCGATTTCCGTATTGCCCCTTCGTAACACAGTTCCTTTCTTTGCCTCTCGAAAAACAGTCGATTTCGTTACGGCAGCTAAAGCAGCCGGTACGATTCCACCTTCCCACTCCCGATTTCCGCCTTCCGCCTTCGACTTTATCATTTCTTTAACGCCCATCCCCTTGGTCATCCAGTCCTGTCAATTTTAATTTAGCATCATCCTTAATCGGAGAACACAACATTGACAAGGCCGGAGGATGTCTGCAGTCCAGCAGTCCGTTGATCCAGAACTAGTTTGGATTCGACAATTCTGACGGAATTCCATTTCCACCTGTTTCCCTCTCCTATTTCCCTGTTCCAGTCAGTTGCCGTGCTGTCGACATTCCTCCGTTTTTCCCTTTGCGGGATCAACGTAAAAATGTCTCATCATGGTTGTGTTGCGCTCCATCCTGACAGGATTGTTCTGTTGCTGTTTAAGTGCTGCCCAGGCACAGTCACCTCTTCCACTTTCCCGATCCACATGGTGTGATCCATCACCTCCTTCAGGCTGGACGGATGGGAATGGGAACAATACTGATCGGTGTTACAATACCGGTTTTGCCTGTTCCGGTAACGAGATGGGCCGCCTGGATCAGGATGGTGAATATTATCTGGTTGCCTTTTCTGATGGTCCCGACCAGCTGACCTTTTCCCTGAAAAATGCCAGCATGGGTGGATCATCTGCGCTCCAACTGGCCGCTTCTGCAGACAATAATTCCTGGATCGTATTGGATCAGTACGGCCCCTGCAGCGGTTGCACACCGATCGGTAATTGTCAGCCGGTCACTCTCGATCTCGAACCGGAAATGCGCTATGTCCGCTGGCTGTATTCCAAGGATGTCGGCAATGTCGGACTGGATGATGTCCTGATCACAAATGGCGTCTTATCGCCTGAGTTGGGATTTGTATTTGCCACATCATCCGCACTGGAAGGTCATGTGGGCGAACATGATCACGCGATCGGGATCGTCATGCAATCACCTCCCTCCGGTCCCGTAGAAATCCAGGTCAGCGACTTCCTGACCGGTTCCGCAACACCGGATGTGGACTATTCTTTTCTGCCAGTCGTTCTGACATTCGAGACCGGTGGGAATTACCCGGACACACAATTTGTCACACTCGCCATCCAGGGCGATGGTCTGGTCGAAGGAGATGAAACCGTCGATCTCCATCTGGATCTTCTGAGTGGATCAGCCGACATCATCCTGTCTGATCATACGGCCACCATCCTCGATGATGATGTGTCCTCAGCCTGGTTCAGAACCATCACGAACGGTGTCTGGAGTGATCCGGGGATCTGGGAAGTTTCGCCCGACCAGGGCGTCTCCTGGTCCAATGCGGGCGCATATCCTGTCTGGGACAACAGCGAGCAGGTGACCGTTCAGCATGTGGTAGTCCTGGATCAGGACATCGTCATTGATGACCTGGTTATCGATGCAGGTGCATCCCTGGAAATCCCGTCAACTACCCGCCTTGAAATTGCCTCCGCTGGGCCGCTTCCCCAATGCCGGGTTGAAGGCACTCTGATCGATCACGGTATGGGTGGAACAAACGGGCTGCGTTTTCAGTCCGGCGCCCGCTGGCTGATGGGCAACTCAGCCACCTGGATCAAAACAGGCAACAGCGCTGCCTCCGAATACAGGGACAACTACATGATCAGTCCGGGATCGCCGCAGTTGCCCCCAGGATCTGTCGCGATCTATCGCTATGTGGGAAACACCCTCTCTGTTTCTTCATCCAACTGGAGCTATGGCCAGCTGATCTTTGAAAGCATGGCCGGCCATTATAACTTCAATGGGCTGACCAGCAGGATCAATGAATTTGGCACCCTGACCATCCAGCAAGTCCTGGATATCGGAGGCGAAGGAACAGGGACGGTCACCGTGCATAATCAGAAACAGAACCTCCTCCTCCAGGGAGACCTGGTGGTACGTGCCGGTTGTGTGCTCTCGAATGAAGCATACAATGGCAATACCCCTCATGGCCTGCTGATCGAATGTACCGGTTCCGGAATGCAACTGGAAGGAATCCTCCAGCACACCCATGGCAATGGCGAGGTCCGGTTTGGTCAGCCAGCTACCATCGAAGGTGAAGCAGACCACTTCCGCACCACGCATCTGACGATCGGAGCGGAAGCCCTCTTTCTGCTCCATGCCGTCGTGACCAATATGCTGGAATTTGAAGGTGGCGACAATGTGAACACCGGTGGGACGTCAGAGATCCGGCTACAGACAACAGTGCCGGCTTCCATCCTCAATTTTGGTCCCGACGCATATATCGAAGGCCGGTTGCGCAGGGATCTGCTTTCAGGGACCAACGGATATGATTTTCCAGTTGGTAATGCGGCCCATTATGCACATTTCAAACTGGACATCACCACAACAGATGCTCCAAATCTGCTTGGCTATTTTGATCCCCTCGGTCCCGCCCCGGGTGTTGCCTCCTGTACGAATCCTCCACCAGGTATCCCTGCCGGTGAATATGACTATTTCCTGTACTGTGGAGGCTGGAACCTCGAACCGGAAAGTGGCTCCAACCATGATGTACAGATCACGGTCATTCCAGTCCTGGCCATGGCTCCCTGGTACGCACTGGCGCTGGACGGTGTGTACGACCCCTGCCCCACAGGCCTGACCAGATGGCTGGATGACCTGGATCGTATTGATCTCTATGGAGCAGATCAACCGTTGCCGGTCACGTGGGTCGATTTCCAGGTAGTCCCTGTTGATGATGGTGTTCGACTCATGTGGTCAACCGTGCAGGAAACAGAAAACAGCTATTTCTCAGCCGAACACAGTACAGATGGACTCGCCTTTGACATGCTCGGTCGCATGGCCCCCGGCACCTCATCCTCTGGCATCCAGCACTATCTGTTCGACCACTATTCCCCGGAAAAAGGCCTGAATTATTATCGCATCCGACAGGAAGACCTGGACGGCAGCTTCAGCTACAGCCCGATTCGTGTGATCCGGATAGACGGGAACGAACCGGATTGGAAAGTGACCGGGCCCGGCCCTGACGGACAGGTAATGATCACAGCACTTCATGCGAATCCAGGAATAGCAAAGCTGGAAGTGGTCGATCTGGTTGGTCGCATCTGGTTGACCATGCCTCTGGGCAACCCTGCTTCATTTTCGATGGCTGAATGGCCACCCGGAAGATACTTCCTGACCCTGTATGATGCAGACACCTCAACTGCGTTCCCCCTCTTTCTCCATCCTTGAATCCTGGAACATGAACATTTTACACGCATTTCTTTTGGGAATATTCCTTTCGGTTGCTCAACTGCTGCAGGCCCAATATGAACATGAATGGTCGGTTTTCACGGGCATTGCCAATTATCAGGGTGATCTCCTGAGCCGCATCTTGAACTGATCGAATCCCGAATGGCCGGAGGGCTGATTTACCGATTCCACTGGCATCATCAATGGAGTCTGCGCGGACAGATCATCGCCGGTCAGATCAGCGGTGATGACAAACATGCCAAGTCCAGGTCGGAACGGAAGTTCCGATTTTCAGCGACTCTGCTGGAATCGGCAGTGACCATCGAATGGAAGCCATTGGGCCGTCAATCACATTATTATGTGGGCAAATTTCATCCTCATCTAAGCCCGTACATCTATGCGGGCCTTGGTATGACGTATGCTCGTCCACGAGTCTTATGCTACAGGGAGGATCTGCCAGAAGAAACAGATCCATTTGCTCATGAGATGAAGCAGAACTGGTTCCTGGCACTACCAGTTGGATTGGGGCTCCGGTATGATGCCTCTCCTGAATGGAGTGTCGGGATCGAAGCCGGTCAACGACCCGTTTTTTCCGATCTGCTGGATGGTGTAAGCCAATCCGGAAATCCGAAAAAAGATGACTGGTACATCTTTTCAGGGATCACCGTCTCCTGGTTGATCGGTACCCGGCATTTCCGGGATATGAATGCGGTATTGTAGGGCAAAAAGATTTACTTCTTTATAGAATGGCTCCTTAAATCGAAATACTCACATAGTTTTACACAAATTGAAATCATGGCTCTACTCCTGCCTGTTGAAGGAAAATCTCCCCGGTTTGGATCAGATTGTTTTCTGGCCGAAAATGCCACCATCGTAGGCGATGTCATCACTGGCGATGAATGCAGCATCTGGTTTCAGGCCGTCGTCAGGGGCGATGTACACTGGATTCGGATGGGCAATCGGGTGAATGTTCAAGACGGGGCTATTCTGCACTGTACATACAAAAAAGCACCGTTGACCATTGGTAATAATGTATCCATCGGCCATCGGGCCATTGTGCATGGATGCACTATCCACGACAATGTGCTCGTCGGTATGGGTGCTATTGTGATGGATCACGTGGTCGTGGAATCCAATGTACTCATCGCCGCTGGTGCTGTCGTCCTCGAAAACAGCCGACTGGAATCCGGTCATATCTATGCCGGTGTCCCTGCAAAAAAGTGAAGGCCTTATCCGAAGAGACTTTCCAGGATACCATCGAACGAATAGCTGGAAATTATGTGTTCTATTCGGGGTGGTTCAAGGAAGAGGGGAAGTAAAAAGATATTCGGTTTTCGGTTTTCGGTTTTCGGTTTTCGGTTTTCGGTTTTCGGTTTTCGGGAAATAATTCGGCATGTAAAAAAGCTCACATCTGTCCAAAACAATTTATTCTGTAAAATATAAGTGCTGATAATCAATGAAATAAAACTCTACAGATTATAAAATCCGAATCTAACCCCCTAAAATTTAATCGTCGCCAAACCAGGGCCTCCCAGCACATCAAGGACCCGACTACCAGGCAAACAATTGAATTCTATAGCTGTATGAAAACAGTCAATCGTGCAAACTGCCGCATTATTTGATCGGACATGTGATGCGTTTATTGACAATTTACATGAAAGAAGAGTATCAATGATGCAAATAACCACCGATCAAATACGAGCGGCCGGGTCCTGATGTTTACGTCAGCCAATCCAGATACGAGTTAGCATTGCTCTTAAACATAAAAAGAAGGCCCATTTTGGCGACAAGCGCTTTTGCCTTCTTTTGGCGCGTCAAAAGAAGGTGCCTCGCCGGCATGAGGCGGGCCAGAGGTGTACTACTATAGTCAAAATTTCACAATGATGCCATGAATGGAATACTGCAGCATGCCAAAAGCAACCTTCCGAAGTTTATTTTGTACAGATCTGAAAAAAGCTTATTAGCCAATGTTCAACTGTGGACGTTTATTTGACGTTAGAAAAAAAGAAAAAGGCCGATCTCCTTCTGGAGACCGGCCTTTTTCGATTGCATCGTGGAGACCAATTAATCCTGCCATTCGGCAATGAACAGATTGGTATCCCGCGTTCCACCATTATTCCGGTTGGAAGAGAAAGCCAGATATTTTCCATTATTCGAGAACACGGGAAAGGCAGAAAAAGCATCTTCCGCTGTCACCTGCTCCAGCCCGGTACCATCTACATTGATCAGATACAGATTGAACGGAAAGCCCCGTTCGGTTGCATGGTTGGATGCAAAGAGGATCTTCTGACCACCAGGATGGAAATAGGGACACCAGTTGGCCTTCCCCAGGTGCGTTACCTGACGGGCATTTGAACCGTCAATATTCGCCACAAATAATTCCATATTGGTTGGCTCTACAAGGCCCTTCGCCAACAGGTCCTTATATTCCTTGACCTCTTCTTTGGATGTCGGGCGGCTGGCACGCCACACCAGTTGCGTTCCATCCGGTGAGAAAAATGCACCGCCATCATAACCCAGGGTATTCGTTACCTGGATCAAACCGCTCCCGTCAATATTCATGACATAGAGCTCCAGATCACCACTTCGGTCAGATGTGAACACGATCTTGTCCCCCTTGGGCGAAACGGTAGCTTCGGCATCATAACCGGGCGCATCTGTCAATTGGGAAAGAATATTCCCATTCAGGTCGGCGACAAAGATGTCGTAACTCGGATAGATGGGCCAGACATATTTGCCTCCGTGACCGCGCTCTGGCACAGGTGGGCAGGTATCCATTGCCAGATGTGTTGAAGCATACAACACCGTACTGTCGCCCGGCAGGAAATAGGCACAGGTGGTCCGCCCCTTCCCATTACTGATCATCGGTGCCGGTGTATCTGTCCGTGTCTTGCCAACCCGTGACGTAAATCCGGTCGCAAGTTGCCCCCCAGGTATCATTCTTTGCCTGAAAGATCAGCTTCTGATCGTCAAATGACCAGTAAGCCTCCGCATTATCTCCACCAAATGTCATCTGACGGATATGCTTGAAATGATTCTCTCCCTGCAGAATGAGAGAATCCATCCAGATTTCCTCTGGTTGTTCTTCCCGGGCAACTTCTTTCGCAGGCTGACTGCACGCAAACAAGGCCATCATCAAGAGAGCCAAAATGGAATGTTTCATTGGATAGGTTGGTTAAAATGGCTGCAAATATACCAGCCTTCATGCAGCTACCGGCCCGGATCCATGGCCTGGATTGTCATATTTTCATCATGATTCATCCGGAGTTCATTTATTCCTTCAAGCATACCTGATCCAGATGATCAGGCTGATCAGGACGATACCGATCAGATTGATCCACACCCCCGTGCGGATCATCTCGCGGGTCCGGATTATGCCACTACCAAAGACGATCGTGTTGGGAGCAGTTGCCACTGGCATCATAAAACCGAGGGAGGCAAAAAGAGTGGTGGCGATCATGAGCCCTTTGACAGGAAGGTCACTTTCTGCACCCAAAGCCACCATGCTGGGGAGGACCATCTGGACACAGGCAATATTGCTGGCAAATTCCGATATGATCGTAATGATCACTCCGGATACCAGTAAAAGCACAAGAGGATGAACATGATGCAGAATCTCCAGACGCTCCGCGAGCCAGTCGCTCAACCCGGATTCCATAAATCCAAGCGCAGGGCAAAACCGCTTCCAAAAAGCAGGACAATTCCGTAGGGCAATCGTTGGACATCTTTCCATTCCGGGGATCCGACGGCGTTCAGTTTTGGCCGGGATCATAAAGAGCAGTACACAAATGGTAATCACGACCATCCCGTCATTCACGTGATCCCAGACCAAGCGCATTGGCCCAGCCCCTGATCGTCATAGTGCCCAGTTCAAAATCAGGTCGGGTAAACCAGGCGATTACTGTCAGCACAAATAAGACGATCACCACCCGTTGATCCCGATTCAGGCGGCCCAGCTTGCGATATTCATCCCGGAAATAATGACGCGGCAACTGCCCATGATGACCACGCAAATAACGCCAGTGGATCACACCATACGTTGCCGCAGCGAGCAAAACCGTGATGAAGCCTGCGAGAAGGAAGAAACTGGTAAAATGCACAGAGGCATCACCTGGGAATGTGCGTTGATAAAAACTGTAGAAATACATGTTGGGAGGTGTCCCGACCAGTGTGCTCATGCCACCCATCGTCGCTGCATAGGCCAGTCCGAGAAGCAGGGAAATCGCGATCGGATGGGATCCATCATCGCCTTTGTGTTCTCCTCTGACATGGTCAATAATGGATAGAACAGCAGGCACCAGCATCAGGACGGTGGCTGTATTGGACACCCACATCGACAGGAAAAACGCCGCTGCCATAACACCCGCCAGGATCCGGGAAGGGGCTGCTCCCGTGGGTTTGAGGATGCCCAGCGCCGGGCGGGTATGCAATTGCCACTTCTCCATGGCAAAAGCCGGATAAATCCACCCAGAAAGAGGAAGATGATCGGATCCATGTATTGTGCTGCCGTATCCCCGGGTGAGGCAATGCCCAGTACAGGCATCAGCACGAATGGAAGAAAAGAGGTGACGGCCAGATCAACCGGCTCGGTAAACCACCAGATGGCCACCCAAACCGTGATGGCGGCCATCCGTGTGACCTCCGGATGCCCGGGCGACAGGTTGGTACCATACAGGATGAGGAGGAAAGCCAGAGGTCCACTCAGGATGGTCAGCCATCCATGTGTTCGGAGGTCGGGTATTGGAAATCGCTTCACGGTTTCAAAAATAACCAATCCCTCAAAGGGTGTTGGATTGCAGAGCCCGGACATCGTATCTTTCGGATATGCTCCCCGGACTTCAGGACCTGGTCCCGCTCGATGTCGGTACCCTCCTACTCATCCGCCAGGTGGCCATCACACTCGGCACAGGCTTACTGATCGGCCTGGAACGGGAATACAATCGCCACCAGGACTCCGATCATCATGCCGCCTTCGCCGGCATCCGGACATTTATGCTCGTTACCCTGACCGGGTATCTCTCCATGGTGATGGGCGAACTCGTTCATCCGGCCTTTATTCCAGTGATGGCCGGTGGCATTCTCCTCCTTGCAGGATTGGCCTATTGGGTTTCTGCCCGGGCCGGTGACCATGGGGGTACCAGCGAGATGGCCCTGGTCCTGGCCTTCCTGATCGGTTGTCTGGTCCGTTTGGAGTATGAGTTCTTGGCTGTATCCCTGACCGTAGTGATCACCTTCATCCCGGCACAGAAATTTACCCTGCACGGATGGATCCGCCAGCTCAACCGGTCCGACATCCCGGCCATCCTCTTGTTCATTGTCCTGACCGCCCTCCTGTTGCCGTGGTTGCCGGATCGTGATTTCGGGCCTTTCGGGATCTTCAACCTCTACCGGAACTGGCTGCTGGTTGTCATTTTTCTCACCTTGCATTTCCTTACTTACTTCCTCGGCAAATTCCGGCCCGTGATCGATCCATCCTTCTGACTGGAATCCTGGGGGTTGGCCTCCAGCAAGCGACGGCATGGTTCTTTGCCCGGCGGAGCCGGTCGGATGCCGGGTCGGCAGATCTTCCGGCTGCGGCCATCATCTTTGCCTCATCCCTGATGTTCGTCCGGATTCTCGTTTGGCTGGCCTTTCTGTCCCCGGAAGTGGTTCCACGCTGTTTGGCCGGGCATCCTGCTCCTTGCCGGCATTGGGTTTATCATCGGAATCCGGTTGTACCGTAAGGCAGGATCAAGATCCACTCCCTCTTCATTACCGCCCCTGCCACCAACCCGGTCAATCTGAAAGAAGCCATTTGGTTTGCTGGTTTGTTCCTTGCTGTCAAATGGGCGGTGAACCGGCTCATGCCTGGTTGGGGAATGCCGGGATCGCACTGGCCAAGCCCCGGCTGGCCTGACTGATATGGATGCCATCACCATTTCCTGGCCGACCAGACCTCCCGGTCCGAAATCCGGATGCTGACCATCGGTTTGCTGATTGCGGCCCTAGTCAATACATTGGTGAAATGCGGGTTATGTCTGCCTACAGGGAGTCAAGACCTGCGACATTCGACCTCCCGGGCATTCCTTGCCGTCCTGGTCCCAGGTTTCCTGTGGTTGGTTTGGGTTTGGGCCGGAAATTAACCGTGTCCCTCCTGGGTCGGCAGCCCGTCCAGAAAGTCTTGCGCCACACGCAAGGGCCGGAGGAAAGGCTTCTTCTTGTACTGGTGCGCATCCATGCGGTCATCGATCTTCTGAAGCGTTTTCACGGCTTTGACAATATAGGGGCCCTTGTTGAGCATGGCACATTCTGCCCGTACAGCAGCTTCGGCATCCGTGATCTCCGCCCGGGTGGCCAATCCGGTTTTCGCCAGATTCTCCAGCACCTGAGTGGCCCGAATATTGGGAATATGGGCTGCTTCACACAACCAGCCGATCTCCTCCTGTACCTCCGCGATACGACTCCAACCGGCCTCCACAGCCAGATCACCCCGGGCGATCATCACGCCTACCAGGGACTCCGCATAGCAGTCAGGAGCAAGCCGGGCAGATTGTCAAAAGCCAGCCGGGTTTCGATTTTTCCGGATAATGCCCAGATCCGGTCGCTCCAACGATTCAAGCGCCTGTTGGAGGGCTTCCACATCGTCCTGACGCTGTACAAAGAATAGCCGACCATATCGGCATGCTCCACAATGAAGGGCAAGGTGCGTCGATCCTCTGCCGTCAGAGGGCAGAGGCGGTTGGAATCCGGAAGATTGATCCCTTTTCTGATCGCAGTTTGGCACCATCCGGTGCTGTCATGGTGATCCGTACGGTCCAGTATTCCGGACTGATCTCTTCGATCACCCCACCGATTTTCCGTCATCAAACCAGATGCGGTCACCGGGTTTGACACGGTCAAACAGCTCAAGCAAGGACAACCCGATCCGGCCGGGCGACCAGTCCCCCCCCTTTATCGCTGTAAATGGCCGGTTCTCCCCATTCCAGCTGTTTCCATACCTGGATCAGGTCCCCTTCACGGAGGGGATAAATCCGTCCTTGCGCTTCCCTTTGCTGGACCATCGCGGTACGACTTTTCCGGTGCGGATCTTCGGACCTGCCAGATCCATATAAACCAGCACATGGTGGGCACAACGCTCTCTGGCGGCTTGAATCCGATCGATCATGTTCTTCCAGACCACAGCATTGTCATGGCCACAATTGATCCGCAGGATCTCAACGCCCTATATCCACCAGAGTTTGGATGAGGGGGTGTCATCTTCCGCTGCTTCTGAAGGGAGGGTAACCATGATGCGGGTATGGCCGGCATGGCGTTCCGGTCCGAAGAGGGCTGCGGTATGTTCCTGAAGGCGTTGTTTGGACCTTGAAATCCCAAATGCAGGCCAAGACCTTTGGCTTTGACTTCCTCCATTGTCGCTCCGTTGACCGGTGCAACAAGGTCAGGACGTTCGGACATTGTGCAGGTGTATCGCTCTGAATGACTGATGGATGAGATTCCGGGATGCCAGACGTTCCTGCAGGGGGCAGATCATGTGTACGCAATGAGAGGTAGTGTAGGAGGTTCTGCGCACTTTCCTGATAATGAGGATATACTTCGTCGATAAACGCTGCCCCAAGGCGCTCACTTCCATCCGGGCAAGCGAATCAGTTAGAAAACTGATCAGATCATCAATGTCCTGCTGGTCCATCCGCACAATATCCGAGATACGGTTGATGAAGTGTAAAGTTTATGTAAAGTGGCTTTGCAATCAACATCCCGACATCATCGTCGTTTCCTCCGGGGCACGTTACTTTTGCACTTCACACCGGTTGAACCTACAACCGATTAACAGATTCGCCATGATGATCCGTCTTTTTGCAACCACATTGTTTCTGGTATATTGGTCATTACAGGTTTCAGTCAGCCTACTGTCTGGACCATCCAGAAAGATGTTGCCTTCCTCCTCTGACCTGACGGAAGGACGGATGACCGGAAGCCGGGGCGAACGACTGTCTGCCCAGTTTATCGCAGAACGATATGAACAGATCGGTCTTACCCCGAAAGGAACAGAAGGGTTCTACCAGACTTTCTCCTTTAAAGCGCCCGCCAATCCACGCATGCGAAAGGTGAGGGTGAGGGGAAAAGACCTGCACCAATGTCGTAGGGTATATCGACAATGGTGCCCGCCTCCTGTCATTATCGGGGCCCACTGATCATCTCGGCACGGGAGGGTCGGGCAGTGGCCTGTCGACAGATGTGGATGAGATCCACAACGGGGCTGATGACAACGCCTCCGGGGTGGCTGGGCTACTCTATATCGCCGGGCAACTTGCGGGGAAAGACAAGACAAACAACTATCTCTTTATCGCCTTTTTCGGGAGAGAGAACTGGCCTCTTCGGCCCAAACACTACGCAGACAATCCGACAATCGATCTGGCAACAGCCAACTACACGATCAACATGGATATGGTTGGCCGCCTCGACAGTGTGCTGGTTATCAATGGTAGGCACTTCGCCTTCATGGAATACGTCCCCCGGGAGGAAGATCAGGGACCTAGGATATACCATCACCACTACGGAAAGTGGAGTTGGCCCGTCCGATGGGCCACTTCTTTCTACCGGAAGCATGAAGCATCCCGAGCATCCACTTCTTCACGGGGCAACACAAGGATTACCACAAACCAACAGATGATGCCAACCTGGTCAATCACGAGGGCATCCGGCAGGTCGGTGATCATATCCTGGCCCTGATCCACCAGATGGATGGGCAGGACAAGCTGTCCTTCACCAAGACCAAGGACACGGACCTTCAAAGCAGCCAGCTTCAAAGTCACCTGGGCGTGATGCCCGATTATACCTACCAGGGAGACGGTATGCGCATCGATGGTGTTCTGGATGATCGGCCTGCCCAAAAGGCCGGTCTTGAAGACGGTGACATTATCCTGAAAATAGGTGAGACCTCCATCGGCAACATCTATGACTACATGGGCGCCCCGACAGAGCTACAGCAAGGGCCAGAAGGCCATGGTCAAATCAAGCGGAAAGATCAGGTGATGTGAGAAGGAGGTGGAGTTTT
>JADJLN010000019.1:465000-516546 GCA_016710115.1 Saprospiraceae bacterium | reverse complement strand
TGGTGGATCGATCCTGAATCAGAGCCAATCTGGTCTTGAATCGGACCAGCGGTGGCGTTCACCTGAGTTCAAATCTGTCCATCCCGGCTTGGAAGGCATTTTGACGCTCACGAATGGCAAGATCAATACAAATGGGAAATATCCTGACCCTGCTCAATACGGCGACCGAATCAATTTCAGGAGGAGGCTCATCAGTTATATCAATGGTACTCTGCGTCCGTATATCACTACTATCATACAACTGGCCGATAGGGAATGCCGGCACGTATACTTGGTATCCGTGATATCAACAACTCGGAGCGACCTATATCGATGCCCTTTATGATCCCCGGATCACCCGGTGTCAGTTCGGAAATTCCTCTTGCCCCGATCCACCAGCCACAGATTATACCTATGCAACAATTGTGGTTCTGATCACACCGGGCGTCACAACAGGATCGGAATCTATAGTCTCACCACGGTCGTGCGAAGCTGGTGTGGATGACCACCTGCACCATTGCAAAAAACAGCGTTATCCCCGACTGTCCGACGGGCTTGGTATGACTTCACCTCCACGGTTGGTTTGATCTGCTCGGTGGTCCGGCAGGTGTATTACCTGTGGGGACTGACCCAGTTGTGCGACGCTGATCGGCCAATGTCCACCCTCACTGGGCCACTGCATCCGGTCAACAACGATTATTTCGTGAAGTCCTTCACAGCACCGATGGTTCCCGATTTGATGATCTGGGGACCATCACCGGTGTGGAGCCGTCCACAGAGAGCCGTACTTATGAATTTCTGCACGAGCATCCTGCCGGTGTCAATTATTATCGCCTCAAGCGGGTGGATTTTGCTGGACAATTTGAGTGGCACAGCCCCTGTACGCGCAGTGATGATGGATGGAGAAGTCACAAAGGAAGTACGACTCCGATTCAGAATACCGACATTAACCGTTACATTGATTTATCTCATCCATACCCGTCTGATGCCGGAGCCGGAGATTGGACCCGTCCCATACTTCAGGGACGTACCGTGTTGCCGGTGGTACGTCCGGGAAGTGCCGAACAGACACCTGTTTCTGTTGCTGGGCATTAACCGGAGGGATGTATATCCTTCGGGTCAGTAATCGGGATGGCGTGTTGAGCGGTCGCTTCCAGAAGGATTGATTTGCAATTCGTGTTCGCGAATTCGCTGTTCGCCGCTCGCTTGAGTCGTTTGCAAGATGCACTTAACATTCACTTTTTGGCACGCGGCCAAAAATTGCACCTCCCATAAGGCCCGGACGCCTCGACCCCCTCCGCCCCCGAGCACTCGGGGTCGGGGGCGGATCCAGACATGGCCAAGAAGGGCCATCGTCTGGGCGCGAAGAAATTCAGATGTTGATTATCTGTTGATCTTGATCTTTACCACAGCGCGGATTGTCAATGTCTGAGGATGGGGATAACTCCACGTTCAAAAGCACCACGTTAACTTATTCTTATCCACGGCGACTAAAGTCACCGCTACAAACGCCGGTTTTGATGTTGGATTTGGCTATTTTCGAAATTACGAAATACCTTATAACGAAATAACGCCTTCCGCAGAAATCCCAAATCGCAAAATTCAAATCGCAAACCCGCTTGCAGGCGGCCGGGTAAGTTCCAATGCTCAGATTCAAATGGCCGGAAACCCACCTCCAACACCTAAGGCCCAAACCTTTTCGCCCTTTATTCCTCATTCTCTTCACACTACTGATCTGGGCCCCTCAGCAATCAGTCCTGGAATATGATTTCCACTTCTACTTTTAAGCGCCCTCTATTCTTGTTTGGCTTACAGTTGTTCGTGTTCAGATTCTCTCTTTGTGAGCCTTCGTGTCCTTCCTGCCTTTGTGGCAAATGAATCGATTTTTCGGTCCGGAGTTGATTTCCAATTTCTGCTTTCCGAATTCCTCCCCGCCACAGAAAACAGGTATTTCCCTTTGTTGCGCCCTTCAGGGCTTCTAAACCTATCTATAAAGCAAGATTATGTCTCCCATTCCACCTTTCTGATTTCTTATTCATTTCTTCCTTCGAAAAGATAGTTCTATCAATCGTGGCACGGCCAGCTGCCAAGCATCCGGTACGATTCCCCTCTTCCGATTTCCAATTTCCGCCTTCCGATTTCCGATTTCCGTATTGCTCCATCGCAACACAGTCCTCCTTGCCTCTCTCGAAAAACAGTCGATTTCGTTACGGCAGCTAAAGCAGCGGTACGATTCGGCCTTCCCACTTCCGATTTCCAATTTCCGATTTCCGCCTTCCGATTTCCGTATTGCACCTTCGCTATACGGTCCCTTTCCTTGCCTCTCGAAACAGTCGATTTCGTTACGGCGGCTAAAGGCAGCCGGTACGATTCCACCTTCCACTTTCGAATCTCCGCCTTCCGCCTTCGACTTTATCATTTCTTTAACGCCCACCCCTTGGTCATCCAGTCCGTCAATTTTAATTTAGCATCATCCTTAATCGGAGAACACAACATTGACTAGGCCGGAGGCTCTGCAGTCCAGCGTCCGTTGATCCAGAACTAGTTTGGATTCGATAATTCTGACGAATTCCATTTCCACCTGTTTCCCTCTCCTGTTTCCCTGTTCCAGTCAGTTGCCGTGCTGTCGACATTCCTCCCGTTTTCCCTTTGCGGGATCAACGTAAAATGTCTCATCATGGTTGTTTTGCGCTCCATCCTGACAGGATTGGTTATTGCTGTTTAAGTGCTGCCCGAGGGCACAGTCACCTCTTCCACTTTCCCGATCCACGTAGTTGTGATCCATCACCTCCTTCAGGCTGGACGGATGGGAATGGGAACAATACTGATCGGTGTTACAATACCGGTTTTACCTGTTCCGAGGTAACGGGATGGGCCGCCTGGATCAGGATGGTGAAATATTATCTGGTTGCCTTTTCTGATGGTCCCGACCAGCTGACCTTTCCCTGAAAAATGCCAGCATGGTGGATCATCTGCGCTCCAACTGGCCGCTTCTTCTGACAATAATTCCTGGATCGTATTGGATCAGTACGGCCCCTGCAGCGGTTGCACACCGATCGGTAATTGTCAGCCGGTCACTCTCGATCTCGAACCGGAAATGCGCTATGTCCGCTGGCTGTATTCCAAGGATGTCGGCAATGTCGGACTGGATGATGTCTTGATCACAAATGGCGTCCTATCACCGAGTTGGGATTTGTATTTGCCGCATCATCCGCACTGGAAGGTCATGTGGGCGAACATGATCACGTGATCGGGATCGTCATGCAATCACCTCCCTCCGGTCCTGTAGAAATCGGTCAGCGACTTCCTGACCGGTTCCGGCAACACCGGATGTGGACTATTCTTTTCTGCCAGTCGTTCTGACATTCGAGACCGGAGGGAATTACCCGACACACAATTTGTCACACTCTCACCATTCAAGGCGATGGTCTGGTCGAAGAGATGAAACCGTCGATCTCCATCTGGATCTTCTGAGTGGATCAGCCGACATCATCCTGTCTGATCATACGGCCACCATCCTCGATGATGATGTGTCCTCAGCCCGGTTCAGAACCATCACGAACGGTGTCTGAGTGATCCGGTGATCTGGGAAGTTTCGCCCGACCAGCGTCTCCCGTCCAATGCGGGCGCATATCCTGTCCGGGACAACAGCGAGCAGGTGACCGTTCAGCATGTGGTAGTCCTGATCAGGACATCGTCATTGATGACCTGGTTATCGATGCAGGTGCATCCCTGGAAATCCCGTCAACTACCCGCCTTGAAATTGCCTCCGCTGGGCCGCTTCCCCAATGCCGGGTTGAAGGCACTCTGATCGATCACGGTATGGGTGGAACGAACGGGCTGCGTTTTCAGTCCGGCGCCCGCTGGCTGATGGGCAATACAGCCACCGGATCAAAACAGGCAACAGCGCTGCCTCCGAATACAGGGACAACTACATGATCAGTCCGGATCGCTTGCAGTTGCCCCGATCTGTCGCGATCTATCGCTATGTGGGAAACACCCTCTCTGTTTCTTCATCCAACTGGAGCTATGGCCAGCTGATCTTTGACAGCATGGCCGGCCATTATAACTTCAATGGGCTGACCAGCAGGATCAATGAATTTGGCACCCTGACCATCCAGCAAGTCCTGGATATCGGAGGCGAAGAACAGGGACGGTCACCGTGCATAATCAGAAACAGAACTCTCCTCCGTGGAGACTGGTGGTACGTGCCGATTGTGTGCTCTCGAATGAAGCATACAATGGCAATACCCCCTCATGGCCTGCTGATCGAATGTACCGGTTCCGGAATGCAACTGGAAGGAATCCTCCAGCACACCCATGGCAATGGCGAGGTCCGGTTTGTCAGCCAGCTACCATCGAAGGTGAAGCAGACCACTTCCGCACCACGCATCTGACGATCGGAGCGGAAGCCCTCTTTCTGCTCCATGCCGTCGTGACCAATATGCTGGAATTTGAAGGTGGCGACAATGTGATCACCGGTGGGACGTCAGAGATCCGGCTACAGACAACAGTGCCGGCTTCCATCCTCAATTTTGGTCCCGACGCATATATCGAAGGCCGGTTGCGCAGGGATCTGCTTTCAGGGACCAACGGATATGATTTTCCAGTTGGTAATGCGGCCCATTATGCACATTTCAAACTGGACATCACCACAACAGATGCTCCAAATCTGCTTGGCTATTTTGATCCCCTCGGTCCCGCCCGGGTGTTGCCTCCTGTACGAATCCTCCACCAGGTATCCCTGCCGGTGAATATGACTATTTCCTGTACTGTGGGAGGCTGGAACCTCGAACCGGAAAGGGCTCAACCATGATGTACAGATCACGGTCATTCCAGTCCTGGCCATGGCTCCTGGGTACGCACTGGCGCTGGACGGTGTGTACGACCCTGCCCCACAGGCCTGACCAGATGGCTGGATGACCTGGATCGTATTGATCTCTATGGAGCAGATCAACCGTTGCCGGTCACGTGGGTCGATTTCCGGGTAGTCCCTGTTGATGATGGTGTTCGACTCATGTGGTCAACCGTGCAGGAAACAGAAAACAGCTATTTCTCAGCCGAACACAGTACAGATGGACTCGCCTTTGACATGCTCGGTCGCATGGCCCCCGGCACCCTCATCCTCTGGCATCCAGCACTATCTGTTCGACCACTATTCCCCGGAAAAGGCCTGAATTATTATCGCATCCGACAGGAAGACCTGGACGGCAGCTTCAGCTACAGCCCGATTCGTGTGATCCGGATAGACGGGAACGAACCGGATTGGAAAGTGACCGGGCCCGGCCTGACGGACAGGTAATGATCACAGCACTTCATGCGAATCCAGGAATAGCAAAGCTGGAAGTGGTCGATCTGGTTGGTCGCATCTGGTTGACCATGCCTCTGGGCAACCCTGCTTCATTTTCGATGGCTGAATGGCCACCCGGAAGATACTTCCTGACCCTGTATGATGCAGACACCTCAACTGCGTTCCCCTCTTTCTCCATCCTTGAATCCTGGAACATGAACATTTTACACGCATTTCTTTTGGGAATATTCCTTTCGGTTGCTCAACTGCTGCAGGCCCAATATGAACATGAATGGTCGGTTTTCACGGGCATTGCCAATTATCAGGGTGATCTCCCTGAGCCGCATCTTGAACTGATCGAATCCCGAATGGCCGGAGGGCTGATTTACCGATTCCACTGGCATCATCAATGGAGTCTGCGCGGACAGATCATCGCCGGTCAGATCAGCGGTGATGACAAACATGCCAAGTCCGGTCGCAACGGAAGTTCCGATTTTCAGCGACTCTGCTGGAATCGGCAGTGACCATCGAATGGAAGCCATTGGGCCGTCAATCACATTATTATGTGGGCAAATTTCATCCTCATCTAAGCCCGTACATCTATGCGGGCCTTGGTATGACGTATGCTCGTCCACGAGTCTTATGCTACAGGGGAGGATCTGCCAGAAGAAACAGATCCATTTGCTCATGAGATGAAGCAGAACTGGTTCCTGGCACTACCAGTTGGATTGGGGCTCCGGTATGATGCCTCTCCTGAATGGAGTGTCGGGATCGAAGCCGGTCAACGACCCGTTTTTTCCGATCTGCTGGATGGTGTAAGCCAATCCGGAAATCCGAAAAAAGATGACTGGTACATCTTTTCAGGGATCACCGTCTCTGGTTGATCGGTACCCGGCATTTCCGGGATATGAATGCGGTATTGTAGGGCAAAAAGATTTACTTCTTTATAGAATGGCTCCTTAAATCGAAATACTCACATAGTTTTACACAAATTGAAATCATGGCTCTACTCCTGCCTGTTGAAGGAAAATCTCCCCGGTTTGGATCAGATTGTTTTCTGGCCGAAAATGCCACCATCGTAGGCGATGTCATCACTGGCGATGAATGCAGCATCTGGTTTCAGGCCGTCGTCAGGCGATGTACACTGGATTCGGATGGGCAATCGGGTGAATGTTCAAGACGGGGCTATTCTGCACTGTACATACAAAAAAGCACCGTTGACCATTGGTAATAATGTATCCATCGGCCATCGGGCCATTGTGCATGGATGCACTATCCACGACAATGTGCTCGTCGGTATGGGTGCTATTGTGATGGATCACGTGGTCGTGGAATCCAATGTACTCATCGCCGCTGGTGCTGTCGTCCTCGAAAACAGCCGACTGGAATCCGGTCATATCTATGCCGGTGTCCCGGCAAAAAAAGTGAAGGCCTTATCCGAAGAGACTTTCCAGGATACCATCGAACGAATAGCTGGAAATTATGTGTTCTATTCGGGGTGGTTCAAGGAAGAGGGGAAGTAAAAAGATATTCGGTTTTCGGTTTTCGGTTTTCGGTTTTCGGTTTTCGGTTTCGGCGGGAAATAATTCGGCATGTAAAAAAGCTCATCTGTCCAAAACAATTTATTCTGTAAAATATAAGTGCTGATAATCAATGAAATAAAACTCTACAGATCATAAATTCCGAATCTAACCCCTTAAAATTTAATCGTCGCCAAACCAGGGCCTCCCAGCACATCAAGGACCCGACTACCAGGTAAACAATTGAATTCTATAGCTGTATGAAAACAGTCAATCGTGCAAACTGCTGCATTATTTGATCGGACATGTGATGCGTTTATTGACAATTTACATGAAAGAAGAGTATCAATGATGCAAATAACCACCGATCAAATACGAGCGGCCGGGTCTTGATGTTTACGTCAGCCAATCCAGATACGAGTTAGCATTGCTCTTAAACATAAAAAAAGAAGGCCCATTTTGGCGACAAGCGCTTTTGCCTTCTTTTTGGCGCGTCAAAAAGAAGGTGCCTCGCCGGCATGAGGCGGGCCAGAGGTGTACTACTATAGTCAAAATTTCACAATGAGGCCCTGAATGGAATACTGCAGCATGCCAAAAGCAATCTTCCAAGTTTATTTTGTACAGATCTGAAAAAAAGCTTATTAGCCAATGTTCAACTGTGGACGTTTATTTGACGTTAGAAAAAAGAAAAAGGCCGATCTCCTTCCCGGAGACCGGCCTTTTTCGATTGCATCGTGGAGACCAATTAATCCTGCCATTCGGCAATGAACAGATTGGTATCCCGCGTTCCACCATTATTCCGGTTGGAAGAGAAAGCCAGATATTTTCCATTATTCGAGAACACGGGAAAGGCAGAAAAAGCATCTTCCGCTGTCACCTGCTCCAGCCCGGTACCATCTACATTGATCAGATACAGATTGAACGGAAAGCCCCGTTCGGTTGCATGGTTGGATGCAAAGAGGATCTTCTGACCACCGGGATGGAAATAGGGACACCAGTTGGCCTTCCCAGTGCGTTACCTGACGGGCATTTGAACCGTCAATATTCGCCACAAATAATTCCATATTGGTTGGCTCTACAAGGCCCTTCGCCAACAGGTCCTTATATTCCTTGACCTCTTCTTTGGATGTCGGGCGGCTGGCTCGCCACACCAGTTGCGTTCCATCCGGTGAGAAAAATGCACCGCCATCATAACCCAGGGTATTCGTTACCTGGATCAAACCGCTCCCGTCAATATTCATGACATAGAGCTCCAGATCACCACTTCGGTCAGACGTAAACACGATCTTGTCCCCCTTGGGCGAAACAGTTGCCTCGGCATCATAACCGGGTGCATCCGTCAATTGGGATAGTATATTCCCATACAGGTCGGCGACAAAGATGTCGTAACTCGGATAGATGGGCCAGACATATTTGCCTCCGTGACCGCGCTCTGGCACAGGTGGGCAGGTATCCATTGCCAGATGTGTTGAAGCATACAACACCGTACTGTCGCCCGGCAGGAAATAGGCACAGGTGGTCCGCCCCTTCCCATTACTGATCATCGGTGCCGGTGTATCTGTCCAGGTGTCTTGCCAACCCGTGACGTAAATCCGGTCGCAAGTTGCCCCCCAGGTATCATTCTTTGCCTGAAAGATCAGCTTCTGATCGTCAAATGACCAGTAAGCCTCCGCATTATCCCCACCAAAGGTCATCTGACGGATATGCTTGAAATGATTCTCTCCCGGCAGAATGAGAGAATCCATCCAGATTTCCTCTGGTTGTTCTTCCCGGGCAACTTCTTTTGCAGGCTGACTGCACGCAAACAAGGCCATCATCAAGAGAGCCAAAATGGAATGTTTCATTGGATAGGTTGGTTAAAATGGCTGCAAATATACCAGCCTTCATGCAGCTACCGGCCCGGATCCATGGCCTGGATTGTCATATTTTCATCATGATTCATCCGGAGTTCATCTATTCTTTCATGCATACCTGATCCAGATGATCAGGCTGATCAGGACGATACCGATCAGATTGATCCACACCCCCGTGCGGATCATCTCGCGGGTCCGGATTATGCCACTACCAAAGACGATCGTGTTGGGAGCAGTTGCCACTGGCATCATAAAACCGAGGGAGGCAAAAGAGTGGTGGCGATCCTGAGCCCTTTGACAGGAAGGTCACTTTCTGCACCCAAAGCCACCATGATGGGGAGGACCATCTGGACACAGGCAATATTGCTGGCAAATTCCGATATGATCGTAATGATCACTCCGGATACCAGTAAAAGCACAAGAGGATGAACATGATGCAGAATCTCCAGACGCTCCGCGAGCCAGTCGCTCAATCCGGATTCCATAAATCCAAGCGCCAGGGCAAAACCGCTTCCAAAAAGCAGGACAATTCCGTAGGGCAATCGTTGGACATCTTTCCATTCCAGGATCCGACGGCGTTCAGTTTTGGCCGGGATCATAAAGAGCAGTACACAAATGGTAATCACGACCATCCCGTCATTCACACGTGATCCAAGACCAAGCGCATTGGCCCAGCCCCTGATCGTCATAGTGCCCAGTTCAAAATCAGGTCGGGTAAACCAGGCGATCACCGTCAACACAAATAGAGCGATCACCACGCGTTGATCCCGATTCAGCCGGCCCAGCTTGTGATATTCATCCCGGAAATAATGACGCGGCAACTGCCCATGATGACCGCGCAAATAACGCCAGCGGATCACACCATACGTGGCCGCAGCAAGCAAAACCGTGATGAAGCCTGCGAGAAGGAAGAAACTGGTAAAATGCACAGAGGCATCACCTGGGAATGTGCGTTGATAAAAACTGTAGAAATACATGTTGGGAGGTGTCCCGACCAGTGTGCTCATGCCACCCATCGTCGCTGCATAGGCCAGTCCGAGAAGCAGGGAAATCGCGATCGGATGGGATCCATCATCGCCTTTGTGTTCTCCTCTGACATGGTCAATAATGGATAGAACAGCAGGCACCAGCATCAGGACGGTGGCGGTATTGGACACCCACATCGACAGGAAAAACGCTGCTGCCATGACTCCCGCCAGGATCCGGGAAGGGGCTGCTCCCGTGCGTCTGAGGATGCCCAGCGCCAGGCGGGTATGCAATTGCCACTTCTCCATGGCAAAAGCCAGGATAAATCCACCCAGAAAGAGGAAGATGATCGGATCCATGTATTGTGCTGCCGTATCCCCGGGTGAGGCAATGCCCAGTACAGGCATCAGCACGAATGGAAGAAAGAGGTGACGGCCAGATCAACCGGCTCGGTAAACCACCAGATGGCCACCCAAACCGTGATGGCGGCCATCCGTGTGACCTCCGGATGCCCGGGCGACAGGTTGGTACCATACAGGATGAGGAGGAAAGCCAGAGGTCCACTCAGGATGGTCAGCCATCCATGTGTTCGGAGGCCGGGGATTGGAAATCGCTTCACGGTTTCAAAAAACCAATCCCTCAAAGGGTGTTGGATTGCAGAGCCCGGACATCGTATCTTTCGATATGCTCCCCGGACTTCAGGACCCGGTCCCGCTCGATGTCGGTACCCTCCTACTCATCCGCCGGTGGCCATCACACTCGGCACAGGCTTACTGATCGGCTGGAACGGAATACAACCGCCACAGGACTCCGATCATCACGCCGCCTTCGCCGGCATCCGGACATTTATGCTCGTTACCCTGACCGGGTATCTCTCCATGGTGATGGGCGAACTCGTTCATCCGGCCTTTATTCCAGTGATGGCCGGTGGCATTCTCCTCTTGCAGGATTGGCCTATTGGGTTTCTGCCCGGGCCGGTGACCATGGGGGTACCAGCGAGATGGCCCTGGTCCTGGCCTTCCTGATCGGTTGTCTGGTCCGTTTGGAGTATGAGTTCTTGGCTGTATCCCTGACCGTAGTGATCACCTTCATCCTGGCACAGAAATTTACCCTGCACGGATGGATCCGCCAGCTCAACCGGTCCGACATCCTGGCCATCCTCTTGTTCATTGTCCTGACCGCCCTCCTGTTGCCGTGGTTGCCGGATCGTGATTTCGGGCCTTTCGGGATCTTCAACCTCTACCGGAACTGGCTGCTGGTTGTCATTTTTCTCACCTTGCATTTCCTTACTTACTTCCCTCGGCAAATTCCTGGCCCGTGATCGATCCATCCTTCTGACTGGAATCCTGGGGGGGTTGGCCTCCAGCACAGCGACGGCATGGTTCTTTGCCCGGCGGAGCCGGTCGGATGCCGGGTCGGCAGATCTTCCGGCTGCGGCCATCATCTTTGCCTCATCCCTGATGTTCGTCCGGATTCTCGTTTGGCTGGCCTTTCTGTCCCCGAAGTGGTTCCACGCTGTTTGGCCGGGCATCCTGCTCCTTGCCGGCATTGGGTTTATCATCGGAATCCGGTTACCGTAGGCAGGATCAAGATCCACTCCCTCTTCATTACCGCCCCGCCACCAACCCGGTCAATCTGAAAGAAGCCATTTGGTTTGCTGGTTTGTTCCTTGCTGTCAAATGGGCGGTGAACCTGGCTCATGCCTGGTTGGGGAATGCCGGGATCGCACTGGCCAGTGCCCTGGCCGGCCTGACTGATATGGATGCCATCACCATTTCCCTGGCCGACCAGACCTCCCGGTCCGAAATCCGGATGCTGACCATCGGTTTGCTGATTGCGGCCCTAGTCAATACATTGGTGAAATACGGGTTATGTCTGGCCCTGGGGAGTCAAGACCTGCGACATTCGACCTCCCGGGCATTCCTTGCCGTCCTGGTCCCAGGTTTCCTGTGGTTGGTTTGGGTTTGGGCCGGAAATTAACCGTGTCCCTCCTGGGTCGGCAGCCCGTCCAGAAAGTCTTGCGCCACACGCAAGGGCGGAGGAAAGGCTTCTTCTTGTATTGATGCGCATCCATGCGGTCATCGATCTTCTGAAGCGTTTTCACGGCTTTGACAATATAGGGGCCCTTGTTGAGCATGGCACATTCTGCCCGTACAGCCGCTACAGCATCCGTGATCTCCGCCCGGGTAGCCAGTCCGGTCTTGGCCAGGTTCTCCAGTACTTGTGTGGCCCAGATATTCGGAATATGGGCTGCTTCACACAACCAGCCGATCTCCTCCTGTACCTCCGCGATACGACTCCAACCGACCTCCACTGCCAGATCACCCCGGGCGATCATCACGCCTACCCGGGGACTCCGCATAGCAGTCAGGAGCAAGCCGGGCAGATTGTCAAAAGCCAGCCGGGTTTCGATTTTCAGGATAATGCCCAGATCCGGTCGCCCCAACGATTCAAGCGCCTGTTGGAGGGCTTCCACATCGTCCTGACGCTGTACAAAGGAATAGCCGACCATATCGGCATGCTCCACAATGAAGGGCAAGGTGCGCCGATCCTCTGCCGTCAGGGAGGGCAGGGCCAGGTTGGAATCAGGAAGATTGATGCCCTTTTCCGAACGCAGTTTGGCACCATCCGGTGCTGTCATGGTGATCCGTACAGTCCAGTATTCCGGACTGATCTCTTCGATCACACCACCGATTTTTCCGTCATCAAACCAGATGCGGTCACCTGGTTTGACCTGGTCAAACAGCTCAGGCAAGGACAACCCGATCCTGGCCAGGGCGACCAGGTCCCCTTTATCGCTGTAAATGGCCGGTTCGCCCCATTCCAGCTGTTTCCATACATGGATCAGGTCCCCTTCCTGGAGGGGGATAAATCCGTCCTTGCGCTTCCCTTTGCTGGACCATCGCGGTACGACTTTTCCGGTGCGGATCTTCGGACCTGCCAGATCCATATAAACCAGCACATGGTGGGCACAACGCTCTCTGGCGGCTTGAATCCGATCGATCATGTTCTTCCAAACCACAGCATTGTCATGGCCACAATTGATCCGCAGGATCTCAACGCCCATATCCACCAGAGTTTGGATGAGGGTGTCATCTTCCGCTGCTTCTGAAGGGAGGGTAACCATGATGCGGGTATGGCCGGCATGGCGTTCCGGTCCGAAGAGGGCTGCGGTATGTTCCTGAAGGCGTTGTTTGGACCTTGGAAATCCCAAATGCAGGCCAAGACCTTTGGCTTTGACTTCCTCCATTGTCGCTCCGTTGACCAGGTGCAACAAGGTCAGGACGTTCCGGACATTGGTGCGGGTGTATCGCTCTGAATGACTGATGGATGAGATTCCCAGGGATGCCAGACGTTCCTGCAGGGGTCGCAGATCATGTGTACGCAATGAGAGGTAGTGCAGGAGGTTCTGCGCACTTTCCTGATAATGAGGATATACTTCGTCGATAAACGCTGCCCCAAGGCGCTCACTTGCTTCCATCCGGGCAAGCGAATCAGTTAGAAAACTGATCAGATCATCAATGTCCTGCTGGTCCATCCGCACAATATCCGAGATACCTGGTTGATGAAGTGTAAAGTTTATGTAAAGTGGCTTTGCAATCAACATCCACACATCATCGTTCGTTTCCTCCGGGCACGTTACTTTTGCACTTCACACCGGTTGAACCTACAACCGATTAACAGATTCGCCATGATGATCCGTCTTTTTGCAACCACATTGTTTCTGGGTATATTGGTCATTACAGGTTTCAGTCAGCCTACTGTCTGGACCATCCAGAAAGATGTTGCCTTCCTCTCCTCTGACCTGACGGAAGGACGGATGACCGGAAGCCAGGGCGAACGACTGTCTGCCCAGTTTATCGCAGAACGATATGAACAGATCGGTCTTACCCCGAAAGGAACAGAAGGGTTCTACCAGACTTTCTCCTTTAAAGCGCCCGCCAATCCACACGATGCGAAAGGTGAGGGTGAGGAAAAGACCTGCACCAATGTCGTAGGGTATATCGACAATGGTGCTCCGGCCACTGTCATTATCGGGGCCCACTATGATCATCTCGGCCTGGGAGGGTCGGGCAGTGGCAGCCTGTCGACAGATGTGGATGAGATCCACAACGGGGCTGATGACAACGCCTCCGGGGTGGCTGGGCTACTCTATATCGCCGGGCAACTTGCCAGGGGGAAAGACAAGACAAACAACTATCTCTTCATCGCCTTTTCGGGAGAAGAACTGGGCCTCTTCGGCTCCAAACACTACGCAGACAATCCGACAATCGATCTGGCAACAGCCAACTACATGATCAACATGGATATGGTTGGCCGCCTCGACAGTGTGCTGGTTATCAATGGTGTAGGCACTTCGCCTTCATGGAATACGTCCCTGGAGAAGATCAGGACTGAAGGGTATACCATCACCACTACGGAAAGTGGAGTTGGCCCGTCCGATCTCACTTCTTTCTACCGGAAGGACATCCCGAGCATCCACTTTTTCACAGGTCAGCACAAGGATTACCACAAACCAACTGATGATGCCAACCTGGTCAATCACGAAGGTATCCGGCAGGTCGGTGATCATATCCTGGCCCTGATCCACGAACTCAATGGCCAGGACAAGCTGGCCTTCACCAAGACCAAAGACACGGACTCACGGAAGGCGGCCAGCTTCAAGGTGACCCTTGGTGTCATGCCGGATTATACCTATCAAGGAGATGGTATGCGCATCGATGGTGTCCTGGACGACCGGCCCGCCTTTAACGCCGGTATGGAAGATGGCGACATTATCCTGCAGATCGGTGAGACACCGGTCGGGAATATCTACGATTACATGGGTGCATTGGCGAACTACGGCAAGGGCCAGAAGGCCATGGTCAAGGTCAAGCGGAAAGATCAGGTGATGGAGAAGGAGGTAGAGTTTTAAACTACTTCTCGCTTTTCATTGAGCTACTTTCCTCGAGTTTTGTGAAAGTTCTGATTGTCAATGTTTTTTGCCACCATCATTCTGCTTAAGGGTTACATCGGCAAACTGCGCTTGGTTTGTAGGATATATAAAAATTGCAAGAGGGGAAGAAGTTTAAGCTATCCTCCCCTCCTGGTGAAAGAAAAACTATAAGAAACGAAAGGTTTCTCTGAATATTAATAGGTTTCTAGTGAATGATCACTAATTTTTCAATCTGCCGCAGACCAGTGGATTGAACCTCCAGCCAGTAAAATCCAGCGGGTATTTCATACACGTCTATTTGAAGTTCATCCTCAAGTACATCCTGACGGGTTTGCCATACAGTTTCTCCCCACTCGTTGGCAATTCGGATAGTGGCCGATTGCCCTTCAAATTGGTTCGTCTTTATACGGATGAATGCGTTGGACGGATTTGCAGGAAGGTGAAAGGCTTTGCAAACGATGCTTGATTTGACAACAGATTTGAATGGTCTACTGACTCTCTGTCTTCAGCTTGTAACCCTTGGGAGTTGCCATTTTGACTGCCAACACCGCAGTTTCCACTGTACCAATTCGTATATTCCTTGGACTCGATCTTGTCAGCTATGAACTGTCCAGTCATCGAAATATAATTATTGGACTTCCCTGCTGTTTCGATCTCCTTTTTGGAATAGAATGTTCCAGTTACATCTGATCCATCCAAAACTTTGAGCTTATTCTACAGGAAGACAATCACGATCTCCCCTTCTGCATTGAAGGTGCTGTTCTTCTTCAACTCCAACTCTTTTTCAATCCGAAGGGTTGTTGTCTGATTGAACTTGAGTTTCCCACCTTCTTCTACCTTCAACTCTTTAATGTCAATTTCAACTTGTCCTGAAAAGACAAGCGTGGCATCCTTCTTCACCTCGATCTTGTCGAAGGAAGTTGCAGAACTAGTTGCTGTCGAATTATTAGATACCGTTAGGTCAGTATTACCCGGATTTGCGTATTGAAATAGAAGTGCATCCAAAAGATTTTCGGGAGCCGAGTCATACGTTTTGGGTGCCAGGATGCTGCCATCATTGTCTATTTCAATGTCCTCAGCAATCACAAAACTTTCTGCGACATTATCAATATGACCATCCTCTTCCATAACCACTTTTCCATCATCGTCATAAACTCCTACACCTCCTGAATGAACCTCCGATTTTTTTATTTTGATCTCTTCCTTGGCAAAAAGAACATAGTCACAAAGTGACTCCTCAGATTCGCAGGCATCTCCGATTCCATCTTCATTCACATCTGCTTGATCCGCATTGGCAACTTCCGGACAGTTGTCACATACATCACCTACTCCATCTCCGTCTGCATCGGCCTGGTCAGGGTTGGCAATGATAGAGCAATTATCAAGAGTGTCACAATCCCATCCGAATCGCTGTCCTGGTTCGGATTGGGTGGAATGATCAGGTTGGAATCACAAGGTCCCTGGTACCAGTCGACATATTCCTTGGAGTCGATCTTATCACCAATGAACAAGCCACTCATAGTTGTATGGCTGTTGGACTTGCCTTTTACATCTATATGTTTTAGAGTGAAGAACGTACCGACTATCATACATCCTTCTTCGATATCGATATGGTCTTCAACAAACACAGTGATGTGTTCATCGTTACTATTAAAGGTGCTGTTTTTATCGATATTCAGTTTCTTCTCCAGACGAAGGATGGTAGGTTGGTTGAATTCAACTGTCGCCCCTTCCTCAAGTTTAAGTTCCTGAATATCGACTACAGGTACATCGTTAAAAATAAGGGTGGCATTTTTCTTCACAGTAATGTCTTCGTAGGATGATCCACTGATGGTCATCGTTCCGTTTTGTAGCACGGTCAGAGATGTATTGCTCGGGTTAGCATATTGGAATGGAATTGAATCCAGCAAACCTTCATTAGCAAAATCGTACGTCTTTGGCGCCGGATACTGCCATCATTATTGACTTTAATGTCCACAGCGATTACAAAACTTTCATTATTATTATCAATGTAGCCATCCTCTTTACTTCTACCTTTCCATCATTGTCATAAACACCTACACCTCCAGAATGAACCTCTGATTTCTTGATTTTGATCTCTTCTTTGGCAAAAGAACATAGTTGCAAAGTGAATTCTCTCGTTCACAGACATCACCGATACCGTCTTCATCAGTATCTTCCTGATCCGCATTGGCTATTTTAGGACAATTGTCGCATACATCACCGACCCCATCATTGTCGAAATCAGCCTGATCAGCATTTGCAGTGGAAGGGCAATTATCGCAAACATCGCCTACTCCGTCACCATCACTATCAAGCTGATTAAGGTTGCTTATGGTTGGGCAATTATCTAAGCAGTCTGCAATGCCATCTTCATCACTATCCAAATCAGAATTTCCGCATCCGCATTGACCAGGGTCGGTCTTAAATGGATCGCTCGGGCAACCATCGATGCAGTCAGGCGTACCGTCTCCGTCAGTGTCAAGGTCGGAAACATCGCAACCGCAAACCCCAGGTTCAGTTTTGTTTGGGTCATTCGGGCACAGATCATCACTGTTCGCCACATAACCTTCAAACTGGAGACAGGAGTACCCCGATAAACTGTTGTTGGGATCTCCAGCTCCATCACCGTCTGTATCGGCATACCAGATCGATGGAACATCGGCAATACCACAACCGCAGACACCAGGCTCCGTTTTGTTCGGATCATTAGGACAACCATCGTTACAGTCAACTATACTGTCTTCGTCAGTGTCGATGTCAGAAACACCGCATCCGCATATCCCGGGTTCGGTTTTAATTGCATCATCCGGACACAAATCATTGCTGTTGTCCACATAACCTTCGGGCTGGATACAAGTAAAACCCGATTGGCTGTTGTTGGGGTCACCTGCCTCATCGCCGTCGGTGTCAGCATACCAGGTCATAGGAATATCTTCCACTCCACAACCACAAATGCCAGGTTCGGTTTTTTCCGGATCATTTGGGCATCCATCGTTACAATCTGGAGTGCCATCTTCATCTGTGTCAACATCCGATATGCCGCAGCCACATATCCTGGGCTCAATTTTGCCGGGGTCCTCCGGGCACTGGTCATCACTATTGGCCACGTAACCTTCGGGTTGAATACATGTATAACCTGCCAGACTACTATTGGGGTCACCTGCTCCGTCACCATCTGTGTCTGCATACCAGGTTATAGGAATATCTTCCACTCCACAACCACAAATGCCAGGTTCGTGCTTATTAGGATCTAATGGACAACTGTCACATACATCACTGTAACCATCATTATCAGAATCAATAATAGTTCCAATACATTCACAATTGATCGTAATAGTATCATTGATAGTACAAGGATTTTCATCATCACATGGCGTACCTGGTTCAGGTCCATTAGGACATATATCTTCTGCATCACAGACACCATCGTTATCACTATCCTGAAATGTTCCAATGCATAAACAATCTACATTTACTGTATCATTTACTGTGCAAAGATTTCCATCATCGCACGGATCACCAATGTTCAAACCGAGCTCACTGCATTGCGAACCAACAATTAAATCAGCCGTAAACGTAATTTCTAAGTCATGGTCCAGTTTATTTTCTTTATTGTCTACACTATCACGGGCTATTGCCAATAACTTGTAGGTGTGACCTATTGTGGCTGGCAACAGCCCTGATAGAGAATCAGCTAATTCTACCCAAGGTAAAAAGGAGCCTCCTTCCGTTGCGACAAAAATGGTATAATTTTTTACTCCGGAACCAATATCCGTTCCTGACCAATGAATCTCTAAATGAAATGAATCCGGTGCTGTAACGATTGGGGAAATTGTACTGACGGGTGCATCATCATCGATTGTGAGCATTGCCATACTTGTAGCAATGGGATCATTCGCATCAAAATAGATTAATGCGCTTAGATCTATGATGTCATAAGTCTGGGCACTTTCTTTCGGTGTCAAATTGAATTCAACAAATCCCTCACCTTCTCCTGTTTCAGGATCATTAGGGGGTAAAAATCCTTGTAAAGGGTCTTCCGGCAATTGTCCTGTAAGGGTGTCTTCTGATACAAACTTCGGGATAGTGAGCGTGTAGGTATATTCAATAAGGAAGATATACGCGTATCAACCCCGATAAATATGGATCTTGGCACCAATTTATTGATCATCATTCCAGAGTCTGGAGGAGCATTAAACTGAGATCCAAATCCAAAGTAGCCTAGTTTCAGTGTAGAAAGATCTTCCGTATTTCCAAATGTAACTATGATCTCAACTTCTTGTGCAGGCGCTGTTGCAGAGGGGAGATTTTCGAAAAGAACCGAAAAGTCCAACACCCAATCTTTTCGTATCCATCCACGATCACCAACTCCCGTAGGGGAGATCAATTCATTAGGATCCATAGAAGCAACAATCTCTGTTGTACCATCAACTGGGATGCAATCCATACAAGGAGGGAGTGGTTCGCAATTTGATGTAGCACATGGATCGTCACTACATGATGGATCCTGGCAAAAAGTAGGGCATATTGATCCAATGATGAACACGAAAATGCTTGAGACTCTTGGAATGGTTTTCATTTTCGATTTCTTTAATCGTTATAATTCCTTAGTGTTTTTTGACTAATTCCAGTAGTAAATAAACTAAATCTATTTCGGCTTATAAATGTGATGATGTAATGGTTCATAATTAAAGAAATAAATAGACAATACTAATTTTTGGTTCCATGAATTAAAATAATTTATAAGATATATTATTATGAAGAAAAAAGGAATTGGTTGATTTCTATCTGGCAGGCCCTATACAATTTCTAGTTAAACAAGGGTCATTTATATTAATGGGTGGAATATTATTAAAATCAACTGGTGGAAAGTTTGCAGGAAATTTAGGTGGGGAAGGTATTTGAGGTTCAGTAATATGGCATTTTTTGCACATAGTAGTGCAATCTTCATCTAAATCAATCAGGTCAGTTGTAAATCCCCACAGATCGTATGCGATAAGTCCTGTACATATCCAAGGACCTGCTGGGCCTGGGGGCAATACTTTGAGTTATCGACTATGCTAAGAGTAAAAGTGGAAGTTGTTGTCAAAGTTTTAGTCAACTGACAGCAGGTGTAGCAATCATCAGAATATTTACATGAATTCTCTACTAATTGGCCTACCTTTTCAATTGGGTCTGGAAGGATATAATCATTTAGCTTGTCTAAAAACACTCGCTTAATTAATTTTTTCTTAGAACGAAGGCCAAATGGGTCAATCTTATTAATAGGGTCATTGTCTGCATATGTGTATAGATTTGTAGCCTCATTAATACGAATTTTGTCTCGTTGGATAAAACGCCCTATTACTGGAAGAGAAAATCTGTTCCTTAAGAAATAAATTTGGGAGTTAAAATAATTCCTTCCCGTGAATAAGTTTGTAATATTTTTTTCTATAGTTTCCTGAAAATTATCATCATAAAAAATGGGCAAACCAAATGCATCATATTCAAATCTATCTAGTATAGTCATTTCTGAGTTGGATATTGCAGTTGTGGAAGAAATTTGATTCTGGTGCAAATACCAACAATCATCTAATGCTAAAAGGATTATTTCGTCAAATTCATACCCATAAATAAAGGATTGAGCGTTGGCGTTTCCCAAATACAACTCTATTACTCTGGCTTCGTCATAGCAATAGACACTTTCAATATTATTAATAGATGAAAAAGCCAACCTTCCTAAGGCATCATATTTAAAAGTTTGAACATTTGTGTTATAAATATTTTTCGTTAATTGATTGTCAAAGTTGTATTCGAAAATGCTATTCCCTTCAGTCAATAAACTACCATTTAAATCGTATGATAAGTTTTGCATAACTTCGGTTAAAATTACTGTATATTGGTTTAAATTGTTAGAGGTGTAATGAGCTGCATTCCCATCCTTTACCACCGTCACACGATTCCCCAAGGCATCATAATTATAAGTCGTCTGAGTAATCGGCGCAGGCACAGCTTCTCCTGTCAACGCCCCTACCTTGAAAGAAGTCAATTGGTACTTCGCATCATAGCCGTATTCCTCCGAATGTGTTGAGTGGTGCTTTTTTTCCTCATAGAGTTTGTTACACACCTTGTCGTAGTCGTAGCGGAAGTCAAGGAAACCGCCGGGGTTGGCTAAGATACGGGTCACCCGGTTGTTGTTGTCGTAGGTGTAGGCGGTCACTGTGCCATTGCCGTAGGTACGGGTGGTCATACGCCTTGCCGGGTCGTAGGAGAAGGCGGCGAGGATATTGTTGCTTTCCTTGATGCCGGCAAGTTGATTGCGGACATCGTAGAATTCTTCGATTACCCTGCCGCTGGGGTAAATCAAGGTGCGCTTGCCAGTGGTGGAGTTATAAGCGTAGCCGGTGACCTTGCCGTTCAGCGTCTCGCTAAGTATGCGATTAAGAGCGTCATACGTAAAGTTAACTGTAGCGTTTTGGTTGGTGGCTTCGATCATCCTGCCGAGTGCATCATAGCTGAAATGGTCGTCGTTGGTGTCCGGGTAATTTCGTAAAGTGAGGCGATTGGCAGGATCATAGGTGTAGAAGGTCACGTTCCCTGCGTTGTCCTTTCGGCTGCTAACGTTTCCTACGCCGTCATAGGTGAACATCTTGGTTGTGTTGTCGGCGAAGGTCTCTTTTGTTTTGCGGTTAAGGGCGTCGTAATCATAGCTGGTCGGATTGCCTTTAGCATCCGTGATTTTTATAAGGTTGTTGTTTTTATCAAACTCAAAGTACGTGGTGAAGCCGAGTGCATCGATTATGGAAGTCTGGCGGTTCAAGGCGTCGTAGGTGTAGCTCGTCGCATTGCCGTTGGCATCTATAACTTTTTTCGGGTTGCCGTTACAGTCGTATTCGTAGTTCGTCTCGAAACCGAGGGCGTCCGTGGTTTTGGTGAGGCGGTTGAGGTTATCGTAGGTGTATTGGGTCGTGTTGTTGTTCGGGTCGGTCACGGAGGTCTGGTTGCCAATGCCGTCGTATGTGTAAGTCGTTTCGAAACCGAGCGGATCTTTTTGCGAGACTAGGAAGTTTCGGCTATCGTAGGTATAGTTCGTCACGCTGCCGCGAGGGTCGATTTGTTGCAAGAGGTTGCCCCGGCTGTCGTAGGCGTATTTGGTAACGACATTAAGTGGAGCTTTTACTTCGATAAGGCGGTCGAGCCCGTCATATATATATTCAATAGCATTTCCCAGGGCGTTGGTTTCCATAGTTTTGTTGCCACGGGCATCGTATTGGTACAATGTCTTGTTGCCGAGCGGGTCTTCTAATTCGGTAAACCGGTTAAGAACATCATATTTGAATCGGGTTACGTGACCGTTACCGTCCGTTTGGGTGAGTTTGTTTCCCCGATTGTCGTAACTGAACTGGGTGCTCAAACCTCCTACAGGGTGGTTGATTTGTATGAGGTAGCCATTCGTGTTGTATTCGTAAGTTGTGGTATTGCCTCGGGCGTCAGTATGGCTAATCTGGTTACCGAAGGCGTCGTAGGTGTAGCTTTCTGTCATGTTTAGCGGTCGTGCGACCCCTGAGAGGTTTCCTTTGTTGTCGTAGGTAAAGTTGGTGGTGTTACCGTTCTTGTCTTTAAAAGTTGTTTGATTGAAATTTAAATCATAGGTCATTTCAATCACACATCCCATTGGATCTATAATCTTCGTTTGATTTCCCAGAGAGTCGTATTCATAGGAATGTTGCAGTCCATTCGCATCCGTAAATTGGACTATGCGATCCTTCGAATCAAAGATGTAGCTGGCATCATTACCGCAACAATTCCCAGTTCGGTTTGTATTTCTACCAGAATTGTCAAATGTGTAGGTTGTAACTTGAATTTGATCACCAACCTGTTCTTTTATTAGTGTTTCTCCTGATTTACCAACCCGGTTATAAATGAATTCGTGTTTTGTTTCACATGTAACAATTGATCGTACATAACTATCCGGATTATAGGCTAATCGGGTGGTATTGTTATTTTGATCTGTCATTTGGACCATCCATCCATACCGACCATAAGAATAGGCAATAGTTGATCCTACAGGATCTGTGGAGGATATAAGTTGTTTATCATTGTTGTAGCTATACGTCCAGGTCCGAATTGGATTTTCATTTCCTTCCACAACCTGGCTGAGAAGACCATTCTGAAAAATCAGAACTATATCCCGACCGCTAGCATCATTAATAATCCATTGATTAGCTGAAGGATATTGAAAGGTTAATGCATTTCCATTTTGATCTTTAATTTTTGTGTTTCGCTCGCTACCTTCAAAGAAATATTTCATTCTTTCTTTGGTTTGCAAAACATATCCGGTTTGCATCTCCGTAAGAACATTGTAGTTGCCTGCAGGGGCTACAAAACCATTGGGGGTTTTAATGTATTTTTCTTCTCTGCCATTACCCCATTTAATTATTTTGCTTCCTGTTGGTTCGGCCATTGGAAGCATTTGGATATTATATTGATAAGACCATCCTTTTCCGAATAAAGAAGGCTTGTTACTCTCCTGACTGTTGTAATAAAATTCCAAGTCTACGTCAATACCTCGTCCTGGCAAATACAAATCGCTTCGGGAGTAAAATACATTACCCGTATAGGTATTTATTTGCATTCCAGTTGCATTCGGCATTTGGAAGGAAGGCCGAGTATTCTCTTGTGACATAGCACATGTGCATAAAAATACAAGTGTTGCGCAGATAGATATTTTCATAAAAATAAGTTTATTCAAGGATGAATTTCATAATGCTCTCTCCAGAATTCGAATAGCCACTATGTGTGGGCCGAACAAAAATAGTTTTCTCACCTGTTGCCCCTGCTCTCAATAAATTCTTAGGTCCATTTTGTTCGTCTAATCGTACGGAAACAAATTTTGTATTTACCACTGTGCTGCAAGAACTTCCACATTCTGTTCTACAAATGCTGTACCATTTTAATGTACTCGGATCTTGATAGGATGTACATATACAACGAGAAATTAGACATCTATCAAAATTCACCAGATCATTATTTTTGGTTTTAAATATTTTATTGGATAAGGGTATATCAATGTTTCCAATATTTTTGTATCTTATTCTGACAGGAAAGGTTCGCCCAAAAGTTGCTCTCCTAGGGCTGTCAATTCTTACTTCCAGTAATTGTCCGGCATCAAATTCACCAGCAAGACAATCCTCTTGGGCCAAACCACTCCAACCGATAGTTCCTTTTTCAACTTCAAAGGCAAATTGAAAGACGGATGAATTTCCGTCTGGGTTCAAACTTTTAGGTCATAGACACCTATAGGTGATCCTTGCAGGTCAAAGGAAGCGTAGAGTAATTTTGGATTTCGAAAATCTACATAATGTGCAGTTAGTTCTAAACCTGCTCCATTGGTGAGCATAACGAGAATTCCCTGGTCTGAAGTGATTACCAGTTATTTTTAAGGTCACTGAGCCGGTATTTCCACCTCTTTTTGGCGTATTATCGGTGATGACCGGACCTTCACCAGACTGGACGGTAAGATTAGCCATCAACTCATCTGTTTCATCGCAATTATCTTCGTTGCTACTGATCCGGAATATAGCTTGGATTGTTCCGGGAAAGTTGACGGTATAGGGTGTAAACTCAATAGTATCTGAACTGCCAGAAGGTAAATTAATAAGGGATTCATCAGTATAGTCTGCACCTATCAGGACACTGACAGGAAAGATCAAAGAATTGGGAGAAAGATTCTTTACAACTACTTTTGGTAAAATAATAGTGTCTAAGGGAACAATTGTTCCGGTCAAAGGGGAAAGAATTTCCTGAAGTCCAGCATTCTTCTCGTAGTTACAACTTACATAAACAATTGTGCCTGGTTCAGCATCAAATGATCCGTTTACTCCTTAAGATGCCACTACTTTGTTTTCCGGAAATAAGGGATTTTGGGTATATATGGCGATGCGACCACCGCCTCCATCTCCTCCCCAAGAAGCACAATTTGGGAAACAACGTCCAAAACCCCCATTTGCAGTAATAGTACCCGAACCATTTATATTTGGGGTGAATATCAAAACTGTTCCTCCTGAACCTCCACCTCCTCCCAATGAAGCCGCATTGGCACCATCTACATTGATCATTCCATTTACACGAAGTTCGCTGGCCTGAATTATTACTCTGCCACCGCCATTTCCAGCATCCAAATTGTTGCTAGTACTTAGAGTAGCACTTCCTCCTGAACCGAGAAATGCTGGGAAGTTTTTATCACCATAGATTGGTTGTAATAATGTATCAAAATTTGACCCTGATCCTCCTGAGCCGCCATAACTTCCACCAAAACCAACATTACTATTAACATGGCCAAATCGTATAATATGGCCATTCTGATCGTACGTTTCCCCTTTTGAAGAATCATCACTTATCCATTGATTATTAGACTTACCATAGCCACCCAGAAGACCCTTTCCATAGCAGTCAATACTTGCTCCAGACTGAATTTCTATGATTCCCTTAGATTTTAGGAATAGTCCCTTTTGAAAACGGGTAGAATGAGTAATATTTCCTCCAGACTGTATAATCAACGAATTAATTTCATCCGATTCTCCGAACTTTCCATCTTTTATTAACGAAAAACCTGATGGAATTATGATATCCTTATTAGTCAGATTAACAATAGCATGTTCACTAATATGAAGAGATCCTTTGATTAAATTATTTTGATTAATAGCAGGAATAGTAAAATTTATTGTTTCATCAATATGAAAGTCACCATTTTGAATAAATAAGTCAGTTGTAGAGCTGAGTGTTATGTGTTTAGAGGTGACAAACTTCGATTTACCTTCAATTCGCAATGCATTTAAGGTATTTTCATTAGTTAAATAGGGCGTCCAAGTTAACTGTTGAATGTTGGCATTTGAAATAATTAATGAGCCATTACTTTGATTATTTTCCTTTAGAAAAATTGTTCCGGCACCACCATTCTTTTCATTGCCAATATCAGCCCCGAAACTAGCTCCACTTGCCTGAAAATTTGAAAGAGGTATGGCATTCGTAGAATAGAAGACAGCTATACGGCCTCCACCACCACCACTCATATAATCTGCTGCACTACAATACTGACAACTTCCACGTCCGCCATTGGCCTGAATGATGCCGGATCCAGAAATATTCTCTGAAATAATTTTGATACTGCCACCTGAACCCCCCCCTGAATATCTCATATTTCCTTGTACGCCATTGCCCCCATTGGCTTGAATGGATCCATTGACAATTATATTCTGGGCATTGATCGTGACTCTCCCGCCTCCATTTCCACCTCTTGCTCCATAACCATCACAAAATGCCGATCCACCTGATCCAAGGTAGGATGGATCTTCAATCAGGCCATAGGGATGATTGGTTGAAATTTGTGTTGATTCACGTCCACCCCACCCACCATAACTTGCTCCAGCAATTGGTGAACAGGAAATACCTGTAATATTACCTACGGTATCAAATACTTCACCATACGCACCATAAATAGAGCCATTTAAACCACCGTAGAGTCCTTTTTCAGTCACGTTTATGGAGCCTCCGGCGTCAATAGTTAAATTGTTTGATATAGTTAGGTTCAAGCCATTTAAATGACGATTTGAATGTGTTAAAATTCCCAGATTTCGAATCGTCAAATCATCTATAATGTCATTTGATCCAAATGTTCCATCCTTGATTAAGGTAATCCCAGGGGGAATTGTAATGGACTTATTCAATATATTCAGTTTACTTCCTTCAAGGATGTAAATCTTTCCAGAGACAAAACGAGAGTAGGTTTCATTAAATTGAGGGAATGTAATTTCGCCAAGAGCATCAATATACAATTCACCATTTTGGTCCAGGTCAATGTATTGGGAGGAGGTAAATTCCAATGTATTAATAGCCCTTACTTTGGATGCATAAATTCTTAATGTATCAATAGTTATATTGCTATTCGCACTGATTAAAACTCTTGCTTGATTAATCAATTCAATTTTATTAAAATGGATTAAATTTGACAAAAGAGGTGTTTCTTTAGGTGATGGAATATTTGATCCATTGATGACTATATCTCCTAATGACTTTTGCGAATCTTTAAGATAGATCGTGCCGGTACAACCATTAAACGGTCCGACTCCACCACTTGCAAGAATCTGGTTTGTTGAGATTTCCAAACTATCATATTTTATGGAAATTCGTCCGCCTCCACCTGATCCTGGTTTATAAAAATTCCAATCGGCACTACCGCCCTTTGCCTCAATTGTGCCGTGGCCAGTTATTTTGCCCACTTCTAAAATTATGCTTCCTCCTGATCCTCCCCCCCCTGTTGAATTAGCTCCATTTGCACTGATTTTACCAAATAGATCAATTAAATTTGCAGTTATTTTAATTTTACCTCCGCCATTACCTCCAGCTTGGTTGCAACCTCCACATGGTGAGCCACCACCGCCTGATCCAAGGAAGTCGGGATTTTCGATCAGGCCATATAGTGCATTGGAAATAATAGGAAAATTGGGACCCAATTCACGAATATTAGCTCCTAAACCACCGTAGCTCCCTCCTGCACCTCCATATCCTGGATTATTGACATTGTCACCTCTGCCAGCTCCAGATATAATCTGTCCATTTAGGTCATATGCTTCTCCATCAGGGCTAAAGACTGAACCATTATAACCACCTAACAATCCTTTACCAGTCACATTAATTGCACCACTTTCATCAATGGTTAATTTACCATCAACTATTATGTTGGCACCATTTTCAAATCTTGTAGTATGGGTTATTTCTCCGAATTGTTTAACTAAGATGTTTTCTGTAACATATAAAGTGCCGTCACATATCAACGTAGCACCTGGTTCGACATACACATTATTAAAGGTATCAATACCTGTTAAGTGGTATTCTGTAGTAACTAACAAATCATTTGGTCCAATACTATCTGCCTCACAAGGGCTGGAAACCTGATTATATCCCGTAACAAAGTTACTAGAACTACCAGTAAGTGAATGTCCAATTAATTGACCATTAAATAAATTTAAAGATTTATCTTGAAGAATGTTTCCTCCAGCGTTTTGACCCGATGCTCTTCCTTGATCGAAAGTATAATATAATACCAGTCCATTTTCATTACCATCCAATTGACAATTTTTGGTACTTAAGATTTGTTCCTGACTTCTGACATAATTCCAAAGTCGAAACTCATCCATAGTTCCCTTAAAATGAGGTTGGGAGGATCCCCCTATAATTTTACCTAACCGGAGAGGTGTGAATGAATCAAAAATATTAGTAATTGTAGCCTGCCCACCTGGGGGATAAGTACCTGCCACTTCAATACCGTTGACATAAAGTTTAATATCTTGGTTAACAGTTGAAAATGTTGCTGCTACATGAATCCATTGGCCTGCAGTTATTACAGCATTATTACTTACTTTATATCTATAAATTGACGCATTTTTATTGCCACAAACATCAAATTCTAATTTCCCATCGTTGGTCACTTGTAATAACCAACTTATTCCGGTAAAGGGATCATTTGCCAAATTTATTGAATTATACTTACCAGCGATAGGAGCGTGCCTTAATTCATCACAATAGATCCAAGATTCCACAGAGATGGCATTCGTGTTTGGCGTTAAATTTGGATTGCTAGTTAATTCAACAATATCATTTACACCATCAAAATGCAATGCATTGTTCGATTCTTTCAATGGAGCTGCATTATCATCTATTATAGGCCCACCCACAGCATCACCATGTAGTCCATTCCCTGAATAATCTCTGATATCATTTACTCCTGTATTGCCTTGACTTAGGTCCTCTAATTGGTCAAATTTATAATATGCAATGAGGCCGGTTTGAGGCAAATCAATATTTTTAGTATAATTATATCTTATGTCATCGATTGATCTCACAGTATTCCAAATTCTTAACTCGTCAATAACCCCATTTAGAAATCCTGAATATGTTAATGAGGTATTATCAGCGCCAATAATTGCATACATTTTGGGTAGTATATTTTCACCATAACGACCTTTTCATCGCCACCACCACTGAAAAATTGATAGGATCCGGTTTCCTTACCGTCCCGATAAACTAACCAGATGTCCCATTTATTACTATAGAATAATGATGCCATTCATTAGTGAATGTTCCAGCATCAGTACTTCCAACAATAGAGGTATTAAAAGAGCTTCCATTTCGTCTTCCTATGGAAATTTGTTCATTTATAAAATTTCCTAATGAATTACCATATCCAATGAAAAGAAATTTACCAATAGAGGATGGTTGCACTCCATTTGAAACGGCAAGAATAGATGAATAGCATGCTTCGCCGCTTGTGCATTTGTGATCAAAATTTGGCCTGAACCAGAATTCCAAAGTCATCGGACTATTAAAAATTAATTGTTCAGCCCAAGGACTAAGGTCTATATAATCATCTAGATCATCCATCCGTAATGCCTTGTTTTGACTAAATGCTGAGGCAGTTAGTATAAACTGAAGAATTACCAATGTAATAATTGCATATATTTTGTATAAATGATAGTTAAGTTTGTTCATAAGATTAAGGTATGGATATGTAGCAGTTGAAAGTCCATTACTTAAATAAAATATTTAGGAATAAGATTGTGAAATTAGAGTTGCTATCTCACCTGCACCCCTCCATAATCACATCAACCATCACGCCACCTGTTACGGTATTCCCTTCCAGAGGTGCGCAGTTTTTAACGCGAGTGGCGGGAAATTTGGTTGCATCTACTGTATTGTTCTTTACAGTTGGAGAAACAAATCCAAATAATTGGGACTCATTGAATATCTCAATGTCCGCAGCTACTCCATACAGTGGAGACAATCCATTGCCTGTTGCATTGTTGTCATACACCTGATTGGAAGTGCTGCCATCAATAATCATGATGCCATTGTCATAATTTCCGATGCAGACATTATCATGAACCTTCCAATTCGTACAGGGCACCTCAGCGCCCTGGAGTGTACCATCAGGTAGGAGAAAACTGTTCAGTGGATCATTCTCAGGCACTTTGCACAGGATAATCCCTACGGCGTTACCTGAACAGGTATTGCCATAGGCCTCGCCATCCTTATCACAGGCCCAGAAGCCGAATCCGTGATTGGTAAAGGTATTATTAGTCACCTTTGCCCGCAGTCCATTGAGTATAGTAACACCAACCGGAAATAAGCTGAAATCAACAAAGGATACAATCTCGTTTCTATCAATCAGCACATCATCAGATTCTTGTACCGCAATTCCATACTGGAAATCGGAAATGGTGCCGTTTTGCATCACCAAGCCACTTGACTTCTCTACATAGATGGCCAATCCGCCTTGAGCATTACACGGCTGAATATCCACATTGTCAATGGTGACGCCCTTTGTATTTTTTACATGGATACCATAATTCACAGTACCGCCGGTTGCTCTAGGATTTGTCCCCAATTTGAGGACAGCCCCATCTTCACCTATAATTGTAACTTTCCTGTCAATGACCAACGGAAAGACACATTCATTGTGTTCTCCGGCTGTTAACAGGACGGTGCCACCATTGCCGGCATCCTTGATCGCTTGAACGAGCTCATTCGTACTTCCAGCTGCCAGGGTAATCGTTTTCTTGTCTTCTTTTTTACATGAACCAACCAGCAGTACACTCCCAAGAAGGATAACCAGGTTAATGGATTTCATAGCATTACAATTATAAAGTGAATGATTATTTGAGTAAATCTCAATTACTTTCTTCATGACAACTTTTCCTTATGTTGCATTCTTCATCATCTCATATCTTTCTGAACTTACGACGGTAGCCTGTAGGTGTCATACCACATTTTATTTGGAATGCCTTATTAAAGGATGTCACATTTTCATAACCACAATCCACAGCTATCGCGCTGACCAGATCTTGTGTTGTCGTCAATCGTATACAGGCGATCTCTAATTTGAAATGGGCAATCCACTGAGCTGGAGAAAGGCCGGTACATTTTTTCACTTTCCTGTACAAAGTCGTCCTGTCCATATAGAGGTGGATGGCCAGCTTCTTTACCGTCAGGTTATTGGCACGCAGTAAAATCTGGGCAGCTTCGCTTAGTTTTTCGCAGTTGAATGGATCTTCCATAGCAAGGCCTAAGTCAATACCAGGGTTTCTTAACCTGTGCCTTTTGACTTATACCTTATATAGCAGGAGGAATCAGAACCTTACCATCAAGGCTTGAAATAGTTTCCTAGTGGGTGTCACCTACAGCCATTCAGCGATGACCTAATCCACTTTGACGTTCAGATTGACTACCTGTATCACCTGTTTTGGACTCATTTCGACGCAGAATGGCTGAGGTTCAACCTGGATGATGAGTATTCCGGTCTGTCTGCCTCCCCTTCCGATCTGGTCTGACTCCACCTACCTGGAGGTATGATGTAAATACCGAATCAGGTTGATCTGCTCTCTCCGATTTGGCTTGAACCGCCTGAATGTGGATAACGTTCCGGAGGATTGACCCCCTTGCAAGCATTGAGACTTAAGGTTGATCTTCCCATTGCTATGGATTTACGAATGCCGCTATGATAGGAGCACGTAGGCATCGATCAAATCAAAAGGACTCTCAGGACCTATCTGTTAACCTGATCGATCAAAGCCAGAGTCGTGTCCCTCAGTTTTCTTCCAATACGATCAAGGGCCATTTACGGCTGGCATTTCATCGGTCTACAGACTTGAATGGCAAATTGGCTCACCTGTAGAAGAACTCATTGACGTCTCTTGACTTGTAAGGTATCCTCTCCAGTAGAGCCATGGAGCTGTCTTCAAGGGTTTCCCTGACTGCTGGATCAAGGATCAACACCGAAAAGGAGAAACGGATCAACTGCTCTAAGAAGAGTAACTCAAAGAGGTTCCTTTCAACTGTGAATAAAGTCATCTTTTCCATCTCCATAGTGCAATCAGTTGTCCCGATCAACAGTATGGGATGTCTCATTTTACAGATGAGAAAAAACAGATCTCTTTTCCTTAAAACTGACTCCAGCGGGTTCCTTCTGAACCAGATACGATAAACGCTTATCTATAATAGTTGCTTACATTCATGTGTACCCATTCACCTGAACCATCACACTGCTGTCACTATAAATGGCCCACTTCGACTTCGGGATCAAATCAACCATCCAGTATCCAGATCGACTACCAAGCCAATCCTGTCGGCCAACCTCAAGTCCATTACAGTCATGCTAAATCAATTCGAGCTGACTTCAATGATACTTCCGTGAGGCTTTTCGCAAATTGCTGAGTTGATCTGTAAACGAACCATACCGCCCCACTTCAGGACAGAGCCACTTCAGCGAATTCGAAAGGAAGAACTTTCAAAAAGCTGGATTCCTTTACTGGATCGAAAATTTCATATCATAAAAGGAACCAATTAAGGCCTTGTCATACAACTTACACCATCGAATAAAATGAACCTCTAAATAAAGAAAAAATGGGCTCAAAATGCAACATCACGCATTAACCATATCATTATTTCCATAGAACTACTATTATGATATCCCTAAGACGCCTCTAACTTCGCTTATGCCTTGTTCGTATATAATACCCACATCCCAATACAAGAAAAACTATGGCTGCAATTATCCATTTGTTCATTCCATCATTTATATTCACAGCCAAATTATCCCCTACCAACACAAACGCAGCCCAATAATACGGGTGAGTATAAGCTTCATCTGCTGTCTCCAGAAAATTATTCTGTGCCATTTGAAGAGCTTGAGCTTTTCCATAACCTCTCTGAAGATAGTTAGAATAGGCTATCACAACGTCCTTGGCTGAATGATCATTTATGGACCAAAGACTCATCATGATATTTGGACAACCGGCATACTTAAAAGCGCGACAGAGAGACATGACACCTTCTCCCTTCTGGATTTTTCCTATACCACTGTTACAAGAACTCAGAATGGCCAATTCAGCGCTCAAATTCATATTATAAAGCTCATAAGCATAAAGAAAACAGGAATCTAAAGGCTGGTTTTCGTTATGAGAAAATATAAATCCAGAACGAAGAGGATCTCTGTCCTCAATATACGAATGCATGGCAAGATGAATCACTCGATAATCTGGTACGTTTGTTACAAACTTTGCTTTGGTTGCTTCAGCCCCAAGAAAAACACTCCCTTCAAAGACTTCCTGAAGCTGACACACTTCTATGTCATTCGACTTCAATTCGGCAAATTTCAACTCACTCGGCCATGTTTCTTGATCCTGTATGTCACTTTGGTAAGGTCTCCTTTCAAAATCCATTTTCGTATTATATGATGGTGCCATTCCCAAATAGCTGTATTTAGCCCTGTTCCTTCGATCCGACGGTAATGAAAATAAAAGCGCTGAATGTTCATACCGAAATGAATATTGTCTTACAAGATAATCAAATCGTCGAAAATGATATGAACCAGAATCTGGATACTCCTCAATAAGAATCTGAAATGGAATAAAATGGAGTACATCCTCCGGAACTATAATTAAATTTGCTCCCCTGAGTAGCGACGAGGCAGGCCTGAATAATGTCTCATACAATCTGTGATTCAGCGATACAAACGAATCAATTTGCAATTGCGCAATACCTTCAAACTGCTTCGGCTTGCTGCTGATTAATGCTCTAAATTTGGATATATCTTTTATAAAATTTGAATCAATTTCGGTTCTCCGCATATAAACTGAGTCTTTATCTATTATAAATAAAAATATTTCATGTCCAGTCAAACTATAGGAAAGCATAGTTTCATCATTTGCAAGTTTACTTTGAATATTATTGAATGAAGGCCTCGCAGCTTCAAAGTTGGCTGCATAATAAGCCGGATAATTCTTTCTATATATCTCTAATAGAGAGTCTTGCCTTGTCTTCCACTGTAATTGAAGAGCCACTAAATCCTGAATATAATTCATACTTTCTCCACTTCTATTCCTTCTATCAATCTCCCGCTCATACCGATCCAACTCATACCGAATAGATCTTCCGCATTCAAGCAAATCATCTGGAATCCCATAAGTAATTTGCATATCATGTAAACGAACCCCTGAATATAACAGTATAGACTTCTTCTCCTCACAGAATGCCAAAGCCGATTCCAAATCCTTTAGATCATGTGATAATTCATAAACACGACAGGCAGTTAACATACCATCTTCCAACAAAGAGGCAACTATTCCTTGCCAATGAAGTTTTGATGTCTCCCATTGAAACGTTGTTCGACATTTCTGAATGAATACTAATGCAGACTCATAAGTTTCTAACGAAATCTCTAAATCATACTTTTGACATGAATGATTATATTTTTCATTCCATAATTCTGCTTTCACTTTCAATAAATCCAGAATAACAGAATTATTTCGAAAGTGAAAACATTCAGGATTCTTGTCTAACTGATTTTTGTCAAATTCAGGCATTACCAATCGCAACGCAGCCTGTATTTGAAATATTCCTTGTTCATACAAATGATCCTCCGCATATGATTTACCAGCCAATATGAAACACTCAATCGCATTCCGATGTGCCGGGCCGTGGTAATTATCATAGAATGATATAGCTTCCATCAGAGCAGATCGAGCATCTACAGATCGGTGAAGAGCAGTATAAACTTGAGCCAATAACTGGTAAAAACTGCCCTTATTGTAACCAACCTCACTTTGCGTACTAAAGGGCATCTCAATAGTTTCCTGAATGATAGGTAAAGCTTTACTTGGATATCCGGCTTCTAAAGCTATGAGCGCTTTAAAATAATGTATAAGTGGTTTAAAATTGCTATTATTGGCTATATTCTCATTATAGTCATCAGCATCATCAATCACTATCAAACCCTCTGAATATTTCCCCATTTTGGTCATAATTAATGCCATTGTTCCGTATTCCTCAGCTATTGATAACCTATCCGGAGCTACTTCTTTGTGTACAACAATTGCCTTTCTGAAATAATTCAAAGCCTGATCATAATCGCCTGAGGCGTGATAAGTATGTGCGATATTATAAAAATTATTTCCTATATAATGATGTTTTTCCTTGAATATTTTAGACATCACATGTAGACTCTTGAAATAATACTTATTAGCAGCAGCATAATCTCCCCTCTCCTTATAATTTGTAGCAATGCCATTCAATACCTCTGTTATCCGTATGTGATATGGGCCAAATCGTTCCGTCAGCAAATCCAAAGACTTTTGTTGATATACCCGAGCCTCATCCAAGTGCTGTAACATCATTAGATTCCATCCAATCCCACCATATGCCTTCGCATATTTTTCATAAACAGAAGAATCTGATTTACACATTTCAAGACTATCTCCCAAAGAAATAATCTGTTTGCATATGATCACAGCACTATCATGCTGATTTCTATTATCCAAATCCACATACAAACTCCAGAGACGCAGAAATTCAAGTGAATCTGCTGAATAATTCGCACAAATATCTTCTACAGTGCTATAATCAGAATCCTGACTAGTACTAAATCCCGTAAAAAGGATTACCACTAAAACAAATATTATTGCCAAATACAGTTTCATAATTCAATTTATGGAATAACAAATTTACCATCCTGGTTAACCATAACAATTAGTAACAAATAATCCCATTAGTAGGTATTACCGACTCTATAGTTAAAAAACTCCATTAAATACTCGTTTATGATTGAATCCACTATACCGATTTATCTCCATGAATCCGAATGTCTGATTTAGAGCATTTAAGGAATAATATAGGATCATGTCCACACCATCTTATCTTTCATTATATGCCATCTGGACGCTGTAAATAGCCAATTGCTGACACAAGGATATCCCGAAGATAAGGTTTGGACTCTGATGATCTATTATACTTTATCGACCAATTAGAAAAATGCTGATTGTTTTTGTACTAACGACTTATCTTTATACCCTGCAATGAACCATCAACCCTACTCCGACAAGGACTATCTGGATGCCTTTCGTTACAGCGATGAGGTGGGATTGCTGCATTTCAGAAGGAAATACCTGCCACGTACGATGGCACAGATATGCAAACAAGGGGGTGATGAACATGATGCCGTTGACGTCTTTCAGGAGGCTCAGATAGCACTATTCCTAAAAGTTCAAGATTCGGCCTTTGAACTAACCTGTAAGCTGGGTACCTTCTTTTATGCTCTTTGTCAAAACCAGTGGCTCAATGTCCTGCGAAAGAAAAAGAAGGGCGTCGGGGTAAGATTGGAAGACCTCAATCTATCAATTGATGAAAAACATCTCATTGTACATATGTTGGAGGGAAAGGACCGTATGGACTTTTTCTACAGGATGTTTAACAAATTGGGAGAAAATTGTAAAAAACTCCTTGAGCTGGCTCTGATACAGGAGACACCTGCGGAGGAAATCATCCGCATCATGGGCTACGGTAGTTTATCCTACCTGTACAAGAGGAAGTCAGATTGTAAGGAAAGTTAAACGGGTTTATCCTGAATGACCCTGAAGTAAATGATTGGTTATCATGAACTCTATTGAACGACACGAACTCATTGAACGCTATCTCTTGGGAAGAGCCAGCCCGGAAGATAAACTGGTGTTCGAGTCATTGAAGACGAGCGATCCGGATTTTGCCCGCGAAGTAAACTTGCAGGAACAACTTCTGAAGAGTCTTCGCCAGGCTCAACAGGCGGTAGAATTTCGTCGGACCCTGGAACGTGTGGCCCTTGCCGATAAAAAATCACTTCCTCAAAAGCCAATATTTAGAATTTATCCCATCCTGGCTGTCGCTGTCAGTCTAGCCCTGTTGATTAGTGCAAGTTGGTGGTTATTTTTTAGACAGGACCCACAATTACCACTCTCCCATCAAGACTTGTTTGCCGAATATTTTAAACTTCCGGTATCGCTTGCTCAGCCAATAGTGACCCGTGATGGTGATGGACTGAATAACCAATTAACACCAATCGACTCGCTTGGAGTTGCACTATCTAATTCCTGGGAAAGGAAAGAGTATAAAACAGTTCTGACATTCCTTGAGCAGTTGGAGATCCTTGATACAACAGGAATGATGGCAGGGGAGATAGCCTGGCAAAAAGGTTTGGTTTATTTAAGTCTTGACAGACCTGATGAAGCCCTGGTCTGGCTGAATCAAGCCGATCAAAACCATATGGAGGACAAGGTATGGTTTATAGCCCTGGCCTACCTGGATATGGGCCAATGGGAGATGGCACGTCCCTTGCTTCAGACAATAGTTGCATCTAATTACGGTAGAAAAAATCAGGCCTCGAGTCTTTTAGAAAAAGGTCAAAATTTACCCTCAAATCCAGATACCTTTCCACCTTCTGCGTCGCCGGCTCCAAAAGAAAACTCTCACGATCAATTAAAAGACTCTAATAATAAGGATCCGAATAAGTTTACCCCATCACTATCCGGCAGTGAACGTCAGATTATGGCTTCAGCAACTGAAGAATGGTTTATAGATCCGGATATGCCAATTCAGATTCGAAGTAATACTGGTAAACCTGTTTCAAACATCCATTTGATGGCGGATGCCTATTCCGAAAAAAAATATCTGCAGGTCATTGACTATGGAACAACATGGACACCTGAGGATCCTGGATATGCCCAATGGCAACCCATTTGGGCATCTGCCTATGTGCGTTCAGGCCAATTTAAAAAAGGATATTCACTTTGGCTTGAAGCAGAGCAAAAAGGCTTTGCCAGTGCGGACCTGTCGCAGTGGAACCAATTAGTTTGTCTTTTAGCAGAATTACCGTCAGAACGTACAACCTTTAATCAGCTCCTGGAAAAAATCCTCAGTGACAAAGAACATACGTTCTATGAAAATGCTACCCGATTGGAAAAGCAATTGCCCGGAAAATAGCTCATGCTACATTTGTCCAAAACAATTTATTCTGTAAAATATGAGTGCTGATAATCAATGAAATAACACTCTACATATCATAAAATCCGAATCTAACTCCCCAAAATTTAATCGTCGCCAAACCAGGGCCCGGACGTTTACAGTCCGGATCCAGACAGAATCGTCTGGTCCTCCCAGCACATCAAGGACCCGTCCATCAGGCAAACAACTGGTTTCAATAGTTGTTTGAAAACAGTCAATCGTACAAATTGCCGCATTATTTGATCGGACATGTGTTGCGTGTATTGACAATTTACGTGAAAAAGAGTATCAATGATGCAAATAACCACCGATCAAATACGAGCGGCCGGGTCCTGATGTTAACGTTAGCCAATCCAGAGACAAGTTAGCGTTGCTCTTAACATAAAAAGAAGGCCCATTTTGGCGACAAGCGGTTTTTGGTGACTTTTTGCCGCAACAAAAAGTCACAGCCCCGCCGGCTTGCCTGTCCGCCGAAGGAGGAAGGCGGGCCAGAGGTGAACTGCAACGATTAAAGTTTTCGAATGAGGCCACGAGTGAAACACTGCAACCTGCCAAGGGCAACTTTCTGAAGTTTATTTTGGACAGATCTGAGCTGATGTATTGTATATAAATCCATTAGATGAAGGAATGTATAACATATTTTGACTGGTAGATCGTAAAGTTAATTCCAGTCCCTTGCAACATATTTTTATAGAAGTTGTCCGCTTTTTTGTCACCTGCGACATTGATATCATTTCAGATGTGAATTGAAATAAACCTGAGTTTTAATTGTTTGTACTTGTTAAAGGCCGCATATTACCCATTGCAACAATTCCCGCCCAAAAGAATGGATGTGCAAACCCATCTCGTTTATGCTTACTTCTGAACGCCTGGCGTGCATGCCAAAGAGCTATATCCTTTGGGTGTCCTTTTGCCAGTGATTTGTAAAATTCAATCATAAAATCGCGCGTGCTCACATCACTGACAGGCCATAATGTACTCACCAGACTCGTTGCTCCTGCCTTGGTAAATGCCCGTGCCAGCGAAATTAGTGCTTCGCCATGCATGGTTTGTCCCGCACCAGTTTTGCATGCCGAAAGTGTTATCATTTCTGCATCTATATGCATCTGTTGGATATCTTTAATATATACTTTCTCAAATGGTTTTCCTTCTTCCGGATTTGAAAAGGCAAGCCATCCAAATTCGCCTAATTCCGGACCAGCTTCTCCATGTGTACTAAGATGTATTATCCGGTAATCCTTTGCATGTTGCAGGAATTTCACTTTTGTGGCATCTGATCCATACAATGACGGGCCTTCGAAAATTTGGGACAATGCATAAATTTCTTCACCACTCCCCTCCAATTGAATGAGTGTATCAGAATTAAAGAATCTGGAAGAAATATCGAATGATGAATTTAAATCTTTCAACAACGATGTGTCCTGTGTATAAAATGGTGCCATGGCCAGCATAGTATTTTCAGGTAAATGTTGTACTGGAAAGGCACTCATTTCCATAAGAATATCTGCAGAATAGGCATAACTGATTACTTTTTCATTGCCCAACCATTGATGTCCATCAAAGCGTGCAGGATGTGTCGGTAATTTCTTTACCAGGGCATCGAATGGAATGGCTCCGAGTAAATGATCTGTAGAAATAATCACCCGATTGGTAAGAAGCGATTCGATAGGGGCTATCAAAATGTCATACAGCGATTTTGAGGCATCCATCATTCGATGAATGGCATCCTGTTGAGTACCGTGTGTATTACCACCAGGCTGTCCCCATAGAATACAACTGTTTAATTCAGAGATAAGGGGTGTTAGTTTTTCAATATAGTCGTCCTCATGTACATATATAGCAATAGTGTCAGAACTGATAACTAGAATGTACAAGCCCCTGGCGCTAACGAGATATTCAACAAATGACTGATCGTTAGCGAGAATATTTGTTCTGAAATTGTTCAGAAATGTTTCTGCTATAGTGTCAGAACTATTTAGGTCCAGGAGAGACATTTCGGGTAAGGAAGCAATCAATGCAGCAAGGGCCTTTCTCAGAACTAGCAAAGAATCTGCATGGGCTAGTATTTCTAAATGATCAGGCGGAAGTCCCTTTTCTTCCTTTTGCCAAATCGCGTTTTCGTGGCTGGTAATCACCTTACGGACTTTTTGAATTTCATGTACTATACTGTCCGCTGCCGGTAATTTTAATAATGTTTTGTCTTGTTTGATTTGTGTCGCAAGTACCCGACTTTTTGATTCCTCTATGCGTAAAAATATCTTATTCAAATACCTCTGGTTTCCGGTTATGTAATAGTGTGCCAAATCATTTCGTAAAGCATCTTCATAGATTTGACGAGAAAATCGGTACTGTTGAATAGCTAATTCAGGAGTTAATTGATTGATCAGTTCATTATTTACGGCCATGGCTTGCCTGTAGAGCTCATCTGATTGCAAAAGTTTCTGAGCGTCGCGATCAAAATGGAATTGGTTGTATAACGCTTTGCCCTGAAGATGCAGAAGGAGAATAATATGTTCAGCATAGTCAGGTGAATAACTTATATTTTCGCTTCTGTATTCTAAAATGTCCAACCCTTGTTTTGCCTGAGAAAAAACTTCAGCATATTGATCAAGTTTTAAATAAATATTAGCAATATTATAATATCTTAATGCCAGACTACCTTTGTCATTTGCTCTTTGTAGTGTAATGAACAAGGACTTTTGGGCAAAATCAAGCGCTTCGGGATACATGCCAGTCCGTTCATATATCGCACCGATATTATTCAATGTTGTACCAATTAAAGCGTGATTACTATCCAGATGCTTTTGTCGAATGCGTAATGCTTTTTGGTGACAATCCAATGCGTCATCAAATTTCGATTGATTCATAAATAAAATACCAAGATTATTGTATGTTCGGGCTAACGGAAGACCTTCCGTGCCAAACACTTTACTTTGTATATGGAGTGCTTTCGTATAATAATAAATAGCAGTTGACGTATCGCCTAATGCTTCTGCCCCATATCCAGACAGATTATATATTTCACCAGTTGTGGCATGTTCTTCACCTAATGATCCAAGCGCTTCCTTTTGTGCTTTATAAAGGTAGTCCAAGGCTCTATCATAATTATTCAGTTGTAGATTAACACGACCTGCCCATAAGGCGAACTCGGCGGTCACACTATCCTTATTTGACACAATTTTGCTCTGCATATCTATTGCAGACTCAAGGTGCCCGACAGCTTTACTATAATTTCTTAACCAATAATAATAAGCACCTATGAAATAATGAGATCTTGCAATATCCGGATGTACGGGCCCTAATGTCCGGATTTGTCTGTATAAGGCCGAATCGTAATAGACAATTGCCTTATCCGGATTACCCATTAATTCATGTACTGTAGCAATTCGAATCAATGTGATGGCCGCAATAGAATCGGGATTTGAAGATATTTCCTCACGTAGAGCCAAACAGTTTTCCAAACTTGAAAGTGCTTTATCCCATTCTTTTTGTTTTATATATATCAAACCCTGGTGGAACTGCACATCCGCCATCAGTGAAGAATTCTGCAGACTCATTCTGTCAAGGAAATGATATGCACTATCTGAAAGTACTGTTGCCTCCAGATATTTCTTATTTCTAATCCGCTCTTGAGCTTCTTTTAATAGGTGTACAACGAATTGGGAATCTCTGCCAACGTTTTTCGATATCTGTAACCTATCTGTTTGGGTACTGCCTGTATTGATAAAAGCTATGCAAGGCAGTATGATAAATAATAGATGACGCATCGGCACCAACATGGATTTTGAATTGTGATACATGAAATGTAACACATATTCTTATCACTCCAAAATCTGGAAGGACTTGTTCGTCATCTGACCAACTCCAACCCATACCACGCATCACACGCCCCATGTCCGGTTTGCCCCATCGGGCCGTCCAGGGGCTCAAAGTGGTATTTTCGGTAGAGATGGTTGGCTTCCTTCAATTGGTGGACTGTCTCGATATAGGCATAGGTATAGCCCGTCTTCCTGGCTTCATCCAGGATTTTCTCCAGCAACCGTCCACCCCAACCCATGCCGCGCAATGCAGGCATGAAATACATCTTCTTGACTTCACATTGATACCTTTCGCCTCCGGCCAGTGGGCCAAATCCACCTCCTCCCAGGATTGTATCGCCAGATTCAAGAACCCAGTAAGCTGAGGAGGGAGTAGTATAGATATCAGCAATATGATCCACCTCCGGATCCATAATGGAATACCCTTCACCGACCAGACCATAAGAGGTCATCACCTGGCGGATAATCCCGGCCATGGCTTCATTGTCGGATGAACGGATCGGGCGTATGCGAATGTCCATTGGCATCACTGGTGCCGGGCAAATGGTTCAGGCAACCGGATTTTCTCCGGTTGACTCCTCCACAGCCACCTCCTTTTCATGTTGATCATGCTGGTGCATGACCTGGGCGCTGACAGATTCCTTCTCCGCAAATGGTCGCGGACCGATCAGCTTGACCAGATCGGATTTTGTCAGTACTTCCTTCTCCAGGAGTTGGCGTGCCAGCTTTTCCAGCTCTTCACGGCGTTCCACGAGCAGGGCTTTTGCCCGAACATACTCTTTGTCGATCATCTTCCGTACCTCATCATCGATCAACTTTGCCGTCTCATCTGAATACGGTTTGTTGAACTGGTCCTGGCCAATACCGTGGAAGGACACATTGCCGACCTTTTCATTCATCCCGAAGACAGAGACCATGCTGTAGCCGATCTTGGTGATCTGATCCAGGTCGTTCTGTGCGCCCGTGGAGATCTTGCCAAAACCACTTCTTCCGCAGCCCGACCGCCCAGGTCATACACATCCGATCGAGCAATTGTTCTGTACGGGTGATGTACTCTTCCTTGGGCAAATATTGCGCATACCCTAGCGTGCCAATACCTCTGGGGACAATAGTCACTTTGACCAATGGACTGGCATGTTCGAGATACCATCCGCAAATGGCATGGCCAGCTTCATGAAAAGCGATAATCTCCTTTTCCTGAGGCGCGATCAGTTTGCTTCGTTTCTCAAGCCCGCCAATGACTTTATCCAGAGCATAATTGAAATCTTCCATATCCACCGATTGCTTGTTGTTACGCGCAGCAATCAATGCGGCTTCATTACATACGTTGGCGATCTCTGCCCCGGCAAATCCAGGTGTCATTTCAGCAAGCAATTCTGAATTGATATCCGGACCGATCTTGATCTGCTTGAGATGCACCTCAAAGATCTGTTCTCGACCCTTGAGATCCGGACGATCGATACCGATCTGACGATCAAAACGACCGGGACGGAGAAGTGCATTGTCGAGCACATCCGGGCGGTTGGTTGCTGCCATCAGGATCACTCCCTTATCCGTCGAAAAGCCGTCCATCTCCACCAGCAACTGGTTGAGGGTGCTTTCCCGTTCATCATTTCCGCCTGTGAATGCCGCCTTACCTCTGGCTCTTCCGATGGCATCAATTTCATCGATAAAGACGATACAAGGCGCTTTTTCACGAGCCTGTTTGAACAGATCACGCACCCGGGAGGCGCCGACACCGACAAACATTTCGACGAAGTCCGATCCCGAGATGGAGAAAAAGGGAACCGCTGCCTCTCCTGCTACCGCCTTGGCCAGCAAGGTTTTACCTGTACCCGGAGGGCCAACCAGCAAGACACCTTTGGGGATCTTCCCCCCCAGGGACGTGTACTTTTTCGGATTGCGCAGGAAATCGACCACTTCCATGACCTCCTCCTTGGCTTCATCCAGACCTGCGACGTCAGCAAACGTCACGTTCACCTTGGTGTTCTTATCAAACAGGGTCGCCTTGGATTTGCCGATATTGAAGATCTGACCACCTGGACCTCCACCTGACGAACTCACTCGTCGCATGATGAAGAGCCAGATACCCACAAACAGGAGGATGGGCAATACCCAGCCGAGGATTGGACCAAGCCAATTCTGTTTTTCAATATACTGCGGTTCAACACGTTGGTCAGGGGCCAGGCCTTCATTCAGGCCGTCCAGTCGCTTGGCAAATACCTCCGCCGGTCCGATGTTGAAATAATAGTGGGGCTTGGGACTGCCAAATTTACTGACAGAAGCATCACTGTACTTTTCATCGGACAAACGGTCCTTTTTCAGGTAGATGTAGGCGTATTGCTCATTGACGACCTCCAGCCGTTCAACGTCTTGATCCTTGACCATCGAAGCAAACCGATCCCATCGTATGGGATCATTGCTGATGGAAGAAAAGCTGATCAGATTGAAGATGATCAGTGCCAATCCGATGAGCGCGTATACCCAATAGGAGTTGAAACGCGGTTTCGGATTTTCTTGCTTTTCACCTTCCGGTTGACGGGGGTCTTCCATAAAATCGTTCCTCTGTTATTCGAAGTAGGATGAAAACGGCCTATCTGGCCTAAATGTTCTCATAAGTCGTTGTCTCAGCATCACTCCACAAATCCTCCAGATCATAAAAATCACGGGCCTCCTGATGAAATACATGAACCAGTGTCTGATAATAATCCAGTAATACCCAGCGGCCGAATTCTTTCCCTTCCACATGGTAGGGCTTCAGGTGGGCTTCTGCTTCTACCCGTTGAGCAATTCGATTGCCAATGGCCTTGATCTGGGTGGATGAATCACCCGTACAGATAATAAAATAGTCCGCAGGTGCATCTTCGAGCTTGCGGAGGTCCAACTTGATAATGTCCTTACCTTTTATATCCTGGATACAATCGATGATAAGATCATTCAGCCGTTCATCAGTAACCGCCTCACGACGGGCTTCACGGGTCAGATAATTCAAATGATGAGCTTTACTTTTGAGACGAATCAAAATTAGGTAATCTTCAACGGAATTGTCAAACGAACCGAAATCCCCCCTTATTGGGCATCATCCCATACAATTGACTCAAATATCTTCGACGAATACCTTTCTGGTGGATTTACTATCAAAAAGCACACCACCCGAAGGAACGGCCGTCTTGGCAGACATTCAGACCGAAGGAAGAGGACAAATTGGCAGCCAATGGCTCAGTGAGCCGGGTAAGAACCTGTTGTGCAGCATTCTGCTGTATCCGGACGGCCTGCATGCAGACGACCAGTTTCTTTTGGCACAGATCACCAGCCTGGCTATCCTGGATGCGCTATCCCCCGAATTTCCCGGTTTGGCCATCAAATGGCCGAATGACATCTATCTCGAAGATCGCAAACTGGCCGGCATCCTGATCCAGAACCAATGGCTCGGGTCGACAATTCGATCTTCGGTCATCGGGATCGGATTGAACATCAATCAACGATCATTTGATCTTCCGGATTTGCAGCCTCATTCTCTGACCCAATTTTCAGGGATGGAACATGATATCAACTCCATTTTTCACCGGGTATGCCATGCCCTGGAAATCCGATATCATCAATGGAAACAGGGACAGTTTGTACATATTCGATCAGCTTACCAAAAACAGCTCTACCTGCTCGATCTTCCGTTCGTTTTCGAAGAATGTAAAACCAACCGGATCTTTATCGGTACCATCCGGGGGGTGAACAACTTGGGCACACTTCGGGTTGAAGACCTTTCTACCGGTCGGATACTGACCTTTCAGCACAAGGAAATAAAATATCTATGCAAGCCCTCCTCCTGACGATTGGCGATGAGATCCTCCTGGGTCAGACAATTGACACCAATTCTACCTGGTTGGGGCAGGAGTTGAATGCGATCGGCATTCAGGTTGCCCGGAGGATAACTGTCAGTGATGGTCTCGAAGACATTCAGGATGCCTTGCGTTACGGATGGACACATATGGACCTGGTGATCATGACGGGTGGCCTCGGCCCAACCAAGGACGATATCACCAAAAAGGCAATCGCCTCCTTTTTCCAGGTGGATCTGGTCTTTCATCATGAGACCTATGAGCGCATCCTGCGCATCTTCGAACGCATCGGCAGACCAGCTACTGAGGCACATCGCGAACAGTGCTTTATGCCTGCCAATTCCCAACTGCTGCCGAATGGGATGGGGACTGCACCCGGGATGTGGTTTGAAGAGAAAGGCCATATCCTGATTTCTTTGCCCGGAGTGCCCTACGAAATGAAGTCCATCATGCAGGATGCCGGTTTGCCCCGTCTTGCCAGCCAGCCAGGACTGATCCCGATCATCCACCGTACTCTCCTGACAGCTGGCAAGGGTGAAAGCGAGCTTGCTGCACGTCTGGATTCGATTGAATCATCGTTGCCAGATTATATCAAGCTGGCCTATTTGCCCGCACTCGGCCAGGTGCGACTCAGACTGAGCGCGTATGGCGGCCAGGCTGTATTGCGCCAGCAAGAGGTGGATCATTTTGCTGATCTGATCTACCAGGAATTTGGAACTGCCATATATGCAGAAGGAGATACCACCCTCGAGGCCACAGTTGGCCGCCTCCTTCAGGAACGGGGTCTTACACTTGCCACAGCGGAAAGTTGTACAGGTGGAGCTATAGCCAGTCAGATCACGTCTGTACCCGGATCCAGCTCGTATTATCTGGGTTCTGTAGTCGCCTATCACAATGCCTTAAAAACAAGACAGTTGGGTGTGCCCAGTGAAGTCCTGAACCAATTTGGTGCCGTTTCGGAGCCGGTAGTTCAGCAAATGGTACGCGGAGTGATCCAGACATTTCAAGCCGATGTGGCGATCAGTGCTTCAGGGATTGCCGGTCCCAGCGGAGGATCTCCTGAGAAACCGGTGGGCATGATCTGGGTTGCCGTTGGTAACGGGAAAGATATCCGGACATGTGAACTGCGACTGGGAAAAGACAGAGGGAAAAATATCGAAATGACAGCAGTTCTGGCCCTGAATGAATTGCGGCTCTGGTTGCTGGAACATCAAGATGTTCACGGAACTGGTATCTCCTTCTAACCGATAATCTCTTCCGGTCCAGCTCCGCACCGATCGGGGATCCAGTTGCCAGCCTCGCATACGGGCACACATTCAGCGAGCAGGAATTCTTCGACCTTTTCTGCTTCGTGATCCGGATATAACACGTGAAGATTGGGGCCGGCATCCAGACTGAAATAGACGGATAATCCGGTGTCGGCACGAAAAGATCGTATTTTTTCGATCAATTCAAGGCTGGCCGGTTTCATCAACAGATAGGACGGGTTGGAGGCCATCATCAACGCGTGAAGGGTGAGGGCTTCATTCTCTGCGATTTGCCCGAACGTTGCCCAATCACCTTGTTGCAATACGGGTATCAGCTGACTCATCCGCTGGCTGGCCTGGGCATACCGGTTGGCAGCATATGGATGTGTGTCCATCAATTCATGCCCGGCTGACGAAGACACCGATTTGGTGCCACTGCTCACAATCAGGATCGCATTGCGCATGGTCTGGAATCCTGCATGGATCTGATCTCCGAAAGGCACAGCATATTCATCCGAACTGCCGGGCACATCGCCGTGTCTTCCCCAGGCTGCCATGAAGGGATAGACTGACCGGGAGGCACTTCCGGATGCCAATCTCGCCAGATAGGATGCCTTGGATAAAAAATCACCCTTCTCCGGCAGCGTGTCGAAAAAGTGTCGTTCAAGAGAACACAGACAAAGGGCCAGAGCACTCATGGCGGATGCCGATGAGGCGATGCCGGAAGAGTGGGGGAAGGAGTTGTCTGTATGTATGGTCAGATGCAGTTGACGGAGAAACGGATAGATATCGGTGATCGAAACCAGATACCGTTGAATGCGTTCTGCAAATGCCGGTGCAGGTTGTCCTGCAAAAAAAAGTTCCAGCGAAATTCCATCCGAAGCAGTCATCTGTCTACGGCGATAATGCATCGTGGTCGTCGTGTGTGCAGCCTGCAGCGTCATACTGATCGACGGGTTGCGTGGCAGCTGGCGACCATATTTCCCCCAATATTTAATAATGGCGAGATTGGAAGGACTCCTCCAGGTGACTGATCCCTGTGGATGATCACTGGTATCCAGGATCAACCGGGGATTGATGTAGTCTGCAATCATGACACAAAGATACGTCTCGAAAGGAGGATCGCCGGATTCACTTCTTGACCTGTCCCGAGGCTTTATAGTTGGGGGGCAGGACATACTCGGGCTTGTCAATATCATAGGAGATATTGAAATCCTTCAGCACCATATCCAGAATCGGATCATCACCTTCAACATAACCCCGATTCAGGTGGTATCCATAGAAATAGGCGAATGTCGACCAGTAGATGGCTGTGAATCCGCCCCGTAGTTCTTTGACCAGATCGTACATGGGCCGTTTCTGTTCCCGTTCGATCATCTTCACCAGGATCTTACCCTGGGTCTTTGACAGGTTTTTTAACGGCTCTTCAAACTCCCGCTCAAGATCTTCCTGCAATTTCTTGATATACCGCTTGCGTTCCCGTCGACTCATCTCTTCAGTACTTCGTTCCATTTCACGAAACACTTTGATGGCTTCAATAGCATAAGGATAGACTTTGACGGCATATCGTCTGTAACGATAATAAAGGTCTTCCTGTCCTTGCTGGCAAAGATGCGTTTAGACTTCACTGTCACCGTACCCAGATCGGCTATGATCATGGTATCTCCCCCTGTGATCAGTACGGGATAGACCTTTCCATCAATAAAGACACGACGAAGTTCTGCTTCCTGAGCAGACAGATACTGGGTTAGCAGGCAGCCAAGGCCGATCAGCAGGTAGCGCAGTTCTTTCATATACATGCCTCTAACGAAGACAAGGGGCAGAAAATTCAGTCAATCTGTAAAAAAATAGTTCACCGGCAGTTGTGTATAAAAAAAGGCCGGATCCCCAATGGATGATCCGGCCCAATATCTGTAAACCTGAGGACTTAATCGTCAATGCCTGGCTCATCATCCATTTCGACCTTGGCTTTGAGTTGACCAACAGCCAATTTGCCCTTGAGCTTCTGTTCCACTTCACCCGCAACCTCCGGGTTGTCGAGCATAAACTGTTTGGCGCCATCCCGACCCTGTGCGATCTTGGTTCCCTCATAACTGTACCATGAACCGCTCTTTTCGAGCACATCGTGGTCGACACCGAGATCGACCAGTTCGCCAGCCTTGGAGATACCTTCTCCATACATGATATCAAATTCAGCAACCCGAAAGGGTGGTGCCAGCTTGTTCTTCACGACTTTGACCTTGACATGGTTGCCCATGACATTGCCTTCCTTGTCTTTCAGCGCACTTCCTGAACGGCGGATATCCAGTCGTTGGGATGCATAAAATTTCAAGGCATTACCCCCGGTAGTCGTCTCCGGATTACCAAAGAGTACACCGATCTTTTCTCGGAGCTGGTTGATGAAAATGCAGCAGCAGCCGGTGCGTCCAATTGCACCGGTCAGTTTGCGCATGGCCTGAGACATCAGACGAGCCTGCAATCCCATTTTGGAATCGCCCATTTCACCTTCAATCTCACTGCGAGGTACCAGAGCGGCAACGGAATCAATGACAATGATATCAATGGCACCTGAACGGATCAGATTCTCTGCGATTTCGAGAGCCTGTTCACCATTATCCGGTTGGGAGATCAGGAGATTTGCCGTATCCACTCCCAGGCGATCGGCATAGTTGCGATCAAAGGCATGTTCTGCATCGATGAATGCCGCTATCCCGCCTTTCTTCTGGCACTCGGCAATCGCGTGAATAGCCAGGGTGGTTTTACCGGAAGATTCTGGTCCATAAATTTCGATCACCCGGCCTTTCGGAAAACCCATTGTCCCCAGGGCGAGGTCGAGGGTGAGTGATCCGGTTGAGATGGCTTCGACCTCTACGACGGGTCGATCTCCCAACTTCATAATGGTGCCTTTTCCGTAGGTCTTGTCCAGCTTGTCCAGAGTCAGCTGTAATGCCTTCAGTTTAGAGTCTTTTTCTGTGCTCATGTCAATCCTGTTTTGCGGATCAAATATAAAACATTTTGTTTGTCTTTTTCAAATAAAACAAACATTTTTGTAAAAAGGTCGGTTTCGGGGTCCGAATTGGTACATGCTGGCAAGGAAGATTTACCAGGGAAAAAAGGGTGGGCCCTGCAGGGCTTGAACCTGCGACCCTCTGATTATGAGTCAGATGCTCTGACCAGCTGAGCTAAGGGCCCGAGGACTAGTTCAACTATAAGTTGCCTAATCATATATCACTATACAGCTCCTGGCTTGAATGCTGTACTTTCTTTCCTAACACGTTGTGACCCTCTGATGATGAGTCACCCCGAGTGCTCGGGGTAACCAGCTGAGCAAAGGGCCCTTGGAATGGTTCCATTATTCCGTATACCATCCGGGCTATAAAGGTAGTTCATCTCAGTGGAGTACCCAACGAATGTTCAATTCAAATTGGGTTTGCATCTTTGTCCGTATGGGAAAATCGGGAGTCACAACACTATTGTTCGATCTGGGGAATGTCCTTTTTGATCTGGACATTCCTGCAACAGAACGAGCATTTGCTTCACTTCTGGGTGATCGGCGTGTTCAATTTTCTGAATGGGCTGTCAGGAAACGCTTTTTCGAACGATATGAGAAAGGAGAGATCACGGATAAGGAGTTTGTGGAGACGATCGGATCCCAATGCCAGTCTGAAGTATCTGAAGATGAGGTGATCACTGCCTGGAATGCCATGTTGATCGGCATGCCAGAAAGTCGTCTGACGTGGTTGAAAGAGTTGAGAAAAACCTATCAAGTGGCCTTACTGAGCAATACGAATGCCTTGCATATAACTAAGGTCAGACAGTGCTTACAGCAGGAGCACGGGATTATGCACTTTGAAGAAACGTACTTCGACCGTGTGTATTACAGTCATGAAATTGGTGCCCGGAAACCGGAGACAAGGGCGTATCAAATGGTGATACAAGATCTGGAGACAGCAGTGACAAGTACGCTGTTTATTGACGATGTACAGGCAAACATTCAAGGTGCGCAACAACTAGGAATCCAAGCCATTTGGCATAAGCCTACGGATGAAATCAGTGTGAAATTGCCGGAATATCTCGCGCTGATCAAATAACTGGCGCCTGAACCTACGATCACAGCAGAAAGAGATAAAGAAAAGACCCATGTCTGCGTACAGACACGGGTCTAATTAAGGGGAGCCGGCAGCGACCTACTTTCCCACCTGACGGCAGTATCATCGGCGCAGTGGGGCTTAACTACTCTGTTCGGAATGGAAGAGGTGGGACCCCCACGCTATAGCCACCAGCAAATCTTCAGAGCAAATGCTCTGTATGTTTTTGTTGTCCCTCTCCGGGTTGGGTGGAGAGGTTTTGACCATAAAAGGTCAAAGACAATGTTGGGAGTGAGAAAGAAAACGTGCGGAAAAATTATAAAAAGGAAGCTATCGGGTAATTAGTACTACTCGGCTCCATACATTACTGCACTTCCACCTGTAGCCTATCAACGTAGTCGTCTTCTACGACCCTCAGGGAATACTCATCTTGGAGCCGGCTTCGCGCTTAGATGCTTTCAGCGCTTATCCGTTCCGAACATAGCTACCCAGCGGTGCACCTGGCGGCACAACTGGTACACTAGCGGTTCGTCCATTTCGGTCCTCTCGTACTAGAAACGGACCTCCTCAATATTCCTGCGCCCACAATAGATAGAGACCGAACTGTCTTGCGACGTTCTGAACCCAGCTCGCGTGCCACTTTAATGGGCGAACAGCCCAAACCCTTGGGACCTTCTCCAGCCCCAGGATGTGACGAGCCGACATCGAGGTGCCAAACCCTACCGTCGATATGAGCTCTTGGGTAGGATCAGCCTGTTATCCCCGGAGTACCTTTTATCCTTTGAGCGATGGCCCTTCCATACAGAACCACCGGATCACTTGAGCCAGCTTTCGCTCCTGTTCGATCCGTCGATCTCACAGTCAAGCACCCTTATACTCATGCGCTCTACGTACCATTACCAACGGTACTGAGGGTACCTTTGCGAGCCTCCGTTACTTTTTTGGAGGCGACCACCCCAGTCAAACTACCCACCACACACGGTCCCCCAAGATTTGGGGTTAGTACCTAAATATATAAAGGGTGGTATTTCAACGACGACTCCACCGCCACTGGCGTGACAGCTTCATAGTCTCCCACCTATCCTACACATCATATATTCAAGCACAATGTGAAGTTGTAGTAAAGGTTCACGGGGTCTTTTCGTCCCATTGCGGGTAACCGGCATCT
>JADJLN010000019.1:0-460000 GCA_016710115.1 Saprospiraceae bacterium | reverse complement strand
ACTTCCGCCGAACCATAGATATAGGCATCAAAACTGGTTCTCCCATGCCGGTCTGTACCCAGGTCCATGGCCATACTGTCCAGAAAGGCTTCGATCAACCCGTGATCCATCTCATATCGATTGACAACTTCCTGAAAAGCGTGCAAAACGGGATTGAGACTGATGCCTTCCTCAATAGCAAGAAAGGTCTCCCTCCGAAATCGTTCGAGCAACGACGCCTGGTCATGCTGATCAAACGTATCGACGATCTCATCGGCAAATCGTACATATCCATAAATGGCATAGATCGGCGGCCTCAGCGATTTGCCGAACGCACGAATACCCATCGAAAACGAAGTACTGTATCGCTGTGTGATCAGCATGGCACATTCCCGGCATGTCCGGTCAAACAGATCTTTCATCCTATCAGGCGTTTCGTTTTTGTGATCGCAATACCTCTGCAGCCGCAACCTGACCACTGATCAGAGACGGCGGCACTCCCGGACCAGGAACAGTCAGCTGGCCGGCATGCCAGAGGTTATGCACTTTCCGGCTCTTCATCCGTGGTTTCAGAAAAGCCGTCTGGAACAACGTGTTGGCCAATCCATAGGCATTCCCTTTGAATGCGTGATAATCCTTCTGGAAATCCCGATGCGCATAACTTCGCTTGTATATCACATGCTCCCTGATCGATTGTCCCGTCCGGCGTTCCAGACGCTCCATGACCAGATCATAGTATGCATCGTGTATATCCTGTCTGTCTTCCAATCCCGGTGCGACAGGGATGAGGATGAACAGATTCTCCTGGCCCGAAGGTGCAACCATATGATCTGTTACAGAAGGACAGCACACATAGAATAACGGATCTTTGGGCCATTCAGGATGGTCGTAGATCTCCCTGGCATGTGCGCCGAAGTCTGCATCAAAGAAAAGATTGTGATGGATAAGTCCCTTCAGCCTCCTGTCGACACCTATATAGTATAGTAAACTGGACGGCGCCATGACCCGTTTGTCCCAGTATCCTGCGCCATACTCCTGAAATTCTTCTGGAAGTAATTGCTGGTCCAGATGATGATAGTCCATCGTGTTTACAACGACATCCACAGGGTGATCACCACCCGTGGTGACAACATTGCTGATCCGCCGATCTGCAAAATGGAAACCCGTGACCTGTTCCCCCAGATGGAAAGTCACTCCCTGTTCCTCTGCAAGGGAAACCATGCCTTCCACGATTTTATACATCCCACCCATCGGATACCACGTCCCCAGCCCCAGATCCGCATAGTTCATCATACTGTACAGGGCAGGCGTGTTTTCCGGTTTGGCGCCGAGAAACAACACTGGAAATTCAAGAATCTGGATCAGTTTCGGGTGTCGAAACAAACGTCGAACCTCTTTGGACAATGAACTGAACATCTGCATTCGGAACATCGCCCTGAAAATGCGGAGATCCACATATTCCAGGACGGAGTGTCCCGGTTTGTAGACAAATTCCCGCATGCCCGTTTCATACTTGTATCTGGAGTCAGCCAGGAATTTATCCAGGGCTTTGGCGCTGCCCGGTTCGATGGATTCAAACAGGGCATTCTGCTCCTCCCTTGAGCCGGGCAATTTGACGATGTCTCCATCTGGAAAAAAGACCTGGTAAGACGGATCCAGACGATGAAGAGGATAATAATCTGCACTCTGGTGACCAAATTTATTGAAGAAGGATTCGAAGACATCGGGCATCCAGTACCAGGAAGGGCCCATGTCAAAAACAAATCCATTCGCTTCAAATTGCCGGGCACGTCCTCCCGCCTGATGATGCATATCGATGATGGTGACATCCTGACCCTGGGCAGCAAGCGTAGTCGCAGCTGCCAATCCGGAAAATCCGGCACCCAGGACCGATATGCGTTGTTTGGTCATCATCAGGGTACTAAATCACCTTTGATCCTATTTTGTTTAATGTTCAGAGCACTTTTAATTGAAAATAATAAACAAAATATGTTTTCAGCCCAAATCTATACCTGCCATATAAAAAAAGCCACCCGTAAGATACGGGTGGCTTCAATATCTACTGATCAACCGATGGTTTATTCGCTATCCGTCGGCTTATCGTCACCTTCTGACATCTGTTCTTTCAGCTCGTCAAAGATGCCCAGATCACCCAGTGTGGATTTCTCCACCTTGGCAGCCTGCTGCTTGACAGCCTTCCGAACTTCCTGCACTTCGGTCTCTTTCTCCTGGCGCACAGAATCATCCGCTTCACGGCGGATATCCTCCAGATAACGCAGGTGAGAGACCATGATGCGCTTGTCATCGCGATTGAACTCGATCACTTTAACCGTCAGGATCTCATCCACATTGGCGAGGAGTTGTCCTCCTTGCGCACATGTTTGATCGGTGAGTAGGCTTCCAGCCCGTAAGGCAGCAGCATGACTGCACCGCGATCATCCCGACGAAGTACCGTCGCTTCATGGTAGGATCCAACAGGGAAGACATTTTCGAAGGTATCCCATGGATTCTCTTCCAACTGTTTGTGGCCGAGTGAAAGCTTGCGGTTTTCCTCATCTACCTCCAGAATCTGGAAGTCCAGTTTTTCGCCCACCTTGGTATATTCACTCGGATGGCCAAAACGTTTGGTCCATGACAGGTCACTGACATGGATCATGCCACCGATTCCCTCATCCAACTCGATGAACACACCATACGGTGTCAGGTTCTGCACAACACCGGTGTGGCGACTGCCAACCGGATATTTAGCGGCAACCTCAGTCCATGGATCTGCGCTGAGCTGCTTCAGGCTGAGGCTCATCTTGCGATCGTCGCGATCAATGGTGACGATCTTAGCCTCCATTTCGGAACCGAGTGTAAAGAACTCACGGGCATTGACCGGCTGGCTGCTCCAGCTGACTTCACTCACGTGAATCAGGCCTTCAACACCTGGCTTGATCTCCAGGAATGCACCATAATCTTCAATATTGACGATCTTTCCTTTGACCACCGCACCTTCATTGAGGTCTTCGGCCAGTGTCTCCCAAGGATGGGGTGTCAACTGCTTCAGACCCAAAGAGATCCGCTTCTTGTTCTCGTCGAAATCAAGGACGACCACATTCAGCTTCTGATTGATCTCCAATACTTCGGATGGATGATTGATCCGACCCCATGAAATATCGGTGATATACAACAGACCATCGACGCCTCCCAGATCCATAAATGCACCAAAGTCGGTGATGTTCTTGACTACGCCTTCCAGTACCTGTCCTTTTTCAAGGCCGGATACAATGGCATCACGCTGCTCAGCCAGATCACTTTCGATGAGGGCCTTGTGAGAGACCACTGCATTCTTGATGTTTTCGTTGATCTTGACCACTTTGAATTCCATGGTCTTACCTACGTATGCATCATAATCCACGATCGGCTTGATGTCGATCTGTGAACCGGGCAGGAAGGTTTCCAACCCACTGCAATCGACGATCAGACCACCCTTGGTCTTGCTCACGATTGTGCCCTTCAAAATGGTACCGTTGTTATAACTGTCGACGATGTCCACCCATGCCCGGAGCAATTTCGCTTTCCGGCGGGACAACAGGAGCTGACCCCTCTCGTCTTCCTGTCTTTCAACATACACATCAACCATGTCACCCACAATCAGGTCCGGCTGATCACGGAATTCGGACAGAGATACCAATCCGTCAGATTTGAAGTTGATGTCCAGAATCACGTCACCATTACTGATGCCGATGACTTTGCCTTTTACAACTTCGTTTTCAACAATTTCGTTGAGCGTTACCTCATATGCAGAGGCCATTTTCTCACGCTCTTCAGGCTTATAAAAGGCCTGCTGGCGCTTTCCCACAGACCAGTCATAGTCATCGTGGGCAGTAACAACGACTTCTTCAGCAACTGCTGCTTTCTTTTTGGACCCTTTGGCAGGAGTATCCTGCTCAGCCGCTTCAGGGGACTCTACATTCCCTTCTGGCTGTTGTTCCTCGTTTTCTGGAAGATTTTCGTCAAGCATTCGCTTAAAATTTTAGCGGGGCAAAGGTACATTTTTCTAAAACGCAGCGAAAGGGTAATAGCTAATTCTTTGAAAAAGAGGGGCAAAATCGCCCATAAAAAAAAGGAGGGTTCTCCTTTTCAACCTTAAATCCCCTGGGTGAATCTCTTTTTCAAGACGGATAATGGCAATAAATCAGCCACATCCATAGCCTCCTTACACTCGTGAATACGTGGATTTTTTAATGTGATTCCACTTTTGTGGCGCAAAGATACATTTACTCCCTCAAATATGATAGTGTATACCAAATTTGGAACCACCTGACGAACCGGACCAAAGCGTTCCAAAGTGTGTTCCTTGACATGATCTTTGATCCTGTCCATATCCTCAGCAGTCATACCAATTGCTTTTTTCATTACCGGAACAAAAGCATCCACATCCCACAAACCCAATGTTAATTCATAACCAGGACCAGTTGATTTCCTGCCGCCCCATTCGACATACAACACAACCATTTCCATCAACAGTGGATCGACCCTTTTTTTCCACCAAACATCCGCAATCGATTCACCACCATGGTTTCCATTGCGCTGCTTGAGCTCAAGGCCGACGCCATGACGTTCCCGAGCTGCGGCTAAATGATCTTCTATCGATGTCCAATCCGGACCAGGTTCCTTCAAGAGAGAACACCGGATGAAATGACTATCTATTGAAGAGCAGATGGATTGTACATGCTGTATCCGTTGTGAAAACGGCACATTTCGAATATTCTTTCCTTTCCACACCAAGCAGTCCTTTACAATGAAGCATACTGGTTTGTCATGGATGATCCTTCTGGTCACATGTTGACAATCCATACGGGATTGAATCTGATCCAACGGTCCCGGCTTGTCATGCTGGAGAACTACAAGGATTCCCTCCAGTACCGTCTCCTTTGGCAACTCACTGCAGGCTTCCTCAGTTTCTGGAAAAAGGGGTGTTACCAACTGATGGTCAGTAGTCCATAAATAGACTCTCTTGTCCTGACGAATCAATTGCACCGGGATGCCCTCCCATTGCTCTTCTATCCACCAATCTTCCGGGTTTCCAAGTGAGGACAAGTCACTGTTCAACGTCTGAATCGGATGAAAAGGCATGGGTTTCACACGAGCTTCCTCCGGGGTTTCCGGCTCTGTCAACCATTTCAGCGTCATGGTCTGCGGGTGCCATTTTTCGGCCAGCCGAATGGCCAGGACATATTGGGGTACACCGGAAACAACTTCGAGTGCCTGGATCAGATCAACTGGCTTTACGCGCAAGCGGAAACCACCACTCACAAGCTTGTTCAACAGGTATCGCTCATCAGCATCCAGTTGATCCCAGGCCAGTCCAATACTCTCCTGCTGTTCCTCAAATGCAGCTGCACCCCAGCAACTGATCAATCGCAGCCATTCAGCAAGGGAGATGTCCTCTCTGGACTTCGGGTGTGGCAACAGACGGGCAACCGTCTCCGCCAGATCGCCAACCTGTCGATGGCTTTCCTTGAAAAGCCATAGTGGAAATCCCGTTATTTCAATGGCCCAGGATGATAACTGGTTGATAGAAACCACCCGTTTGGGGCGTTTCCCCGACAATAGTGCAATGGCCCAAATCGTATCCTGATCGCTGGCCGAATGGAAATATCGTATCAATGCCTTCACTCTTCCATCGCCATCAGGATGCTGCTCCAGTTGTCGGACCAATTCATGGAACTGCCTCATACCGGATTGATTTGATCAACCGTATTCGTCGTGTCTTCCGGCTGAGGTTCTCCCTGGAATCGGGTTTCGACATCCCGGGCATCCAACCCGATCTCCCTCAGATAGCGAGCAAACGGAGCCGCAAAGCCATGTGTGACCAACACGCGCTGCGCACCTGATTCCCGCACAGCGTTCAAGAGGCCCGGCCAGTCAGCATGGTCACTCAAGGCAAACCCGCGTTCGCTGGTTCGTTGTCGGCGGGTTCCGCGAAGCGCCATCCATCCACTGGCCATGGCATCCGAAACCGGGCCCATACGCTGCAGCCAATCACTATTCAGGACAGCGGGAGGGGCGATCAGCAATGCGCCTTTCAGGTCCGTTTGTTGATGTGATGCATTCACGGTCGTGGTTGATGGAAGGGCCAGTCCGGCAGCCCGGAAGAGGGCATTGACCGGTTCGATCGTCTCGTGTGTAAAAAGAGGCCCCTGGCCAGGATCCAGTTCTGACAGCAGTCGTTGGGCTTTACCCAGGGAATAGGCCGCCAGTACTGCCAGTCGACCTTCATCCTGGCAGTCTCGCCACCACTGATGAATTTCCGCGATGACTGATTCGGATCGTGCCCATTGATAGACAGGCAATCCGAATGTCGATTCGGTAATCAGGGTGTGGCACCGCACGGATTCGAAAGGCTCACTGATGGGGTCTGGCTCGAGTTTGTAGTCGCCAGTAACGACCCATATTTCTCCCCTGTATGCCACCCTCACCTGTGCTGAGCCGGGGATATGCCCGGCGGGGTGAAAGGAAAACTGAACACCATCCACATTTAGCTTCTGTCCGAACGGCAGTTCGGAAATCCGGATTTTCTTCCCCAACCGATGCTTGAGCACAGCAGCTGTCAGCGGTGTACACACATATTCTCCATGACCTGAACGAGCATGATCGCTATGGGCATGCGTAATAAGTGCTCTGGACACCGGTTTCCAGGGATCGATATAGACATCAGCAGGAGGACAGTAGATGCCTTTTGGTGAAAAAACCAGCAGATCCGGGTTAGTCGAGGTCATGATCCTGCTGGAACGACAGATGAACCCGATCGTTCATATTGAAATTTATTATAATTAGCCAAAAGAAGATGTGTTTGTGGCAAAATTGGCCTGAAACGAAACAACAATATCCATCAATTTTGTCCGAAGTGCAGGTATAATGAGAGTGACTTCCGGCATATTTTTCATGTTTCTGTTCGGGCTGACAGCGTGTTCAGCGCCAGAGAAGGAAACATTTCTGGTAGGACAGATCCAGTGTTCGGGGCTGCCTGCAATGCCGGAATGGGTGCACAGTCAGGTGGAGGATGAGGTAGAGGCATATACGGATTATCGGATGCAAAATCTTGATCTCTTCCCAGACCAGTTCGGAGGGAGGCGGGGTTGTCTGGGCCAGCATTGTCTCCGCGCCATAGGGGATGACTATGCTGTAGATCTGGTATTGGGCGGTAGTGTGGATCGGGTGCTGGACCGGGTGCTGATCGCTTGGCGACTGGTCAGGGTCAATCAGTCTGATCGTGATTGGATATGGGTCAATGATTACCCCTATGTCCCCGATCAACTGGAAACGGTCATCCGTTCAAGCATCCGGCAGTTTATCCGTGAGATAGAAACAGAACTTCTGGTTGAGACCAAACTGGAAGAACCTGTCCAACTGCAGGCCCCATTGGTGCAAAGAAAAGGAAAACAGAAAACGCAACAGCGTTGTGTTCACCGGGTGGTTTCTGATCACCGGGAGACGAGAGAGGCGGAAGATGTTCCGCCTCTTTTTTTATCAGCCTTCCACCAAGGTACCGACACGTTCTCCGAGGACGATCCGCTTCAGGTTTTCAGGGTCGTTGACATCAAAAACAACGATAGGCACATTGTTTTCCTGGCAAAGCGTAAACGCAGTCATATCCATGACTTTCAGGCCGAGCTGAATGGCTTTTGCAAAAGTGAGGTGTTCAAAACGGACAGCGTCAGGATCCTTTAAAGGATCGGTATTGTAAATACCGTCAACACGTGTTCCTTTGAGGATGACGTCGGCATCAATTTCGCTGGCGCGCAGTGCAGCAGCGCTGTCTGTGGTAAAATACGGGCTTCCAGTCCCTGCGGAAAAAATGACAACACGGCCTTTTTCGAGATGGCGAATTGCTCTCCGCCGGATATAGGGCTCTGCGATTTCTTTCATTTCGATGGCCGAGATCAGTCGGCTGTAAATGCCTTTCAATTCGAGCGCACTCTGGAGGGCCATCCCATTGATGACGGTAGCCAGCATGCCCATATAGTCGCCCTGAACGCGTTCGATACCGCTTTCAGTAGCCTGCAGACCGCGAAAAATATTACCTCCGCCGATCACAACAGCCACTTCGACATCGAGGACCAGCAGATCGCTGATCTGGGAGGCATATTGTTCCAATTTGGCAGAATCGATGCCATAGGCATTTTCGCCCATCAAAGATTCTCCACTGAGTTTGAGCAGGATGCGTTTGTACCGGGTATTCATAGGGAGGAAATTTACACATAAAAAAAGAGCGAACCATGTGCGATTCGCTCTTTATTTTGTTCTAACCGAGAGTGACATGTCGGAATGCCGTGACGGTCAATTCCTTATCCACCGATTGCAGGTATGCCCCGACAGTTTGTTTGCTGTCCTTGACAAAATCCTGATTGAGCAGTGTGCTTTCCTTGTAGAACTTGTTGAGTTTGCCCATGGCAATCTTTTCAAGCATCTCTTCCGGCTTGCCTTCCTGGCGGGCCACTTCCTTTCCGATCTCAATCTCCTTGGCAATGACAGAAGCATCCACTCCATCCTTATCGACAGCGATAGGCTTCATGGCTGCAACCTGCATGGCAACATCGCGGCCGGCTTCGAAGGCTGCATCGCTGGCCTTGTTCAGACCCACGAGAACAGCAGCCTTATTGCCCATATGGATATATGGTGCAACCGTTTCTGCTTCCAGACGCTCATAGGATGCCAGTTCGATCTTCTCACCGATCACACCGACCTGCTCTGTTATCTTTTCACCAATGGTGATCCCGTCATAGGGTTGACCGAGCAACTCATCCAATGACGCCGGGAAGACGTCCAATGCGATCTGAGTCATTTTCCGGGTCATATTGACAAAGTCCTCGTTCTTGGCAACAAAGTCTGTCTCCGAACTCACTTTGACAATGACTCCACGCTTGTTGTCACTGGAGGTCATTGCGAGTACGACGCCTTCATTGGCTTCGCGGTCGGCGCGTTTGAGGCTCAATTTCTGGCCTTTCTTCCGCAGGATCTCGATTGCACCCTCCAGGTCACCTCCGGATTCTTCCAGAGCCTGTTTGCAATCCATCATTCCTGCACCGGTTGTATCTCGTAGATTCTTTACATCTGCGGCTGAGATCATGGGTAGATTCGTTTTTGGTATTTTTTAATCTTCAGATTCCTCTTCTGTTGCGTTGGCTTTATTGGCCTGGCGTTCGGCAAGTCCCTCCTTGATCGCAGAGGTCAAATGACGGGTGATCACCTCGATTGAGCGTGAAGCGTCATCATTCGCCGGGATCGGGAAATCTACCTGGTTTGGATCTGAATTGGTATCCACGATCGCAATGGTTTTGATTCCGAGACGATTGGCTTCAGCAACAGCAATATGTTCATGGTGGATATCCACAACAAACAGGGCATGAGGAAGGCGGTTCAGGTCGGTAATACCGCCCAACACCTTGTTCATCTTATCCCGTTCACGAGACAGTGTGAGACGCTCCTTCTTGGTAATACTGGTCAGGGAGCCGTCACCGAGCATCCGTTCGATGCTCTGCATCTTCTTTACGGATTTGCGAATGGTGGAGAAGTTGGTCATCATTCCACCCAACCAACGATCGGTGACGAATGGCATGTTGACGCTTTCAGCCGCATTCTTCACGATTTCACGTGCCTGCTTCTTGGTTGCAACGAACATGATCTTCCGGCCTGACTTGGCCAGTTGACGAGCATAGTCCGCTGCCTTACCCAAACAGCTTTCCGTCCGGTGAAGGTCAATAATATGGATCCCCTTGCGCTCCATGAAGATATAGGGCTGCATCTTGGGGTTCCACTTGCGCTTGAGGTGGCCGAAATGTGCGCCGGCCTCGAGCAGTTCTTTATACATCGTATTTTCCATTGTGGTCCGCAGATTTGAGGGGGATTAACGTTTGCTGAACTGGAAGCTCTTCCGGGCCTTTGGCTTACCGTACTTCTTCCGTTCTACTTCACGAGCATCACGAGTGAGGAATTTTTTCTCCTTCAGTCCTTTCCGGAAGTCCTCGTTCAACTTGATGAGTACCCGGGAGATCCCCATCCGTATCGCTTCGGCCTGTCCTTTGAATCCGCCACCCATCACATTGACGATGACGTCATATTCGCCGGTCTCCAAACCAACGGTATGAAGGGGGTCAGTCACTTTCGATTGAATATGAGCCATCGGAAAGTATTCAGCTAACGGTTTCCCGTTGATCTGAATCGAACCGGTCCCCTTGCGCAGATATACCCGTGCAACCGAGGCTTTACGACGTCCTACAGCATTAATAAAATCCATGCCTGTTAGTATTTAAGGGGTTGAGGCTGCTGGGCCTGATGCGGATGCTCAGAACCGGCATACACAAATAGTTTCTTGATCATTGCCCGACCCAGTTTGGTCTTTGGCAACATGCCGCGTACGGCATTTTCCAGAATTCGCTCAGGCTTCTTGGCCAGGAGATCAGCTGGAGTACGGGACTTCTGTCCACCCGGATACAGGGAGTAAGAAAGATACTTCTTCTGTAGCATCTTGTTCCCCGTAAAGCGGACCTTGTCCGCATTGATTACGATGACGTAATCGCCGGTGTCGACATGTGGCGTAAAATCAGGGCGATGCTTGCCTCGAAGGACAGCGGCGATATGCGTGCTCAAACGGCCAACGACCACCTGATCTGCATCGACGATGAACCAACGACGCTCAACCTGCTCCTTTTAGCCGATTCGGTGCGATAACTGAGGGTATTCACGTTCGTAAATTTTATACGTCAGATTCTGCTTTATCCAAAGCGCGTGCAAAGGTAGATGCATTCCCCGGCAAAGACAAGCTTTTTTGAAAAAAAATTGTCATCCACCCCGTCTAACCTACTGAAAAACAGGTCAAATTTCGCTCAAATACGAACTTGACTGAAATTGCATACCAGATTTCCTTAACCACGACAACCTCCGGTACACCTTCTGAAATACACATTTTGCTGACAGAAACCTGTACCTTTCCAACCAATCACTGCACACATCACCATGTCAATACTATCTGACCTCAAACGACTCCTCTTCGGTGCGAAAGCTGTAACAGGTTCGGCTGTAGAAAAAACGGAGGATACCATTCGGGAAACGATCCGGGAAACCAGGGAAGATCTGGATGCCTGGATGGACCGCATGCGTAAAGAATCGGGTGTACAACCTCCGGAAGGGCAAAATGTCACACCCCCACTGCCACCTGCGGATACTGAGACGCCTCCATCCCGATCGGGTCATACCCTCCGCGAAACCGGAGAAGATCTGATGCACAGGGCAGGTGATCTGGCCGAAAAGACCGGTAACAAGATCCTTGAACAGGGTAAACGCGTGGAAGAAGGGATTGAAGAAATTGGCGAAAAGGTACTTTCTGCGGGTGAACAGGTCGCTGAAAAGGCCGGTCAGCTGGCCGAAAAAGTGGGCGAAGAGATCATGGAAAAAGGAGGCGCCATCCTGGACAAAGCAAAGGAACTCTTGAAAGAAACCAGTGACCGGGTCGGCCAGAAAGCCGGTCAGTTGGTTGACAAGGCTCAGGAAGAAGCCGCCCGGCATGATCTGGAAGAAGAAGCCAGAAAGGCAGAAGAACGCGCACGTACCGCTCGCTTTCAACGCGAATCACCAGAAGGTAAATCCCATTTGGAAGCCCTTGATGAATCCTTATTGGAGGGAAAAGGGAAGGCCGGCTTCTTCGAAAAAGCTGACGAATTTGCCAAAGGGAATTATCATCATGGTGAACTGACTGTTCAACCGGGTGAAGCAACAGACAAACCCAAAGGCACCGGACCGACATATGGTTTTGAAGATCGCGACGGGGATGGCGACGATATCATCGACGATGCCGAGGTGATCGACGACAAACCAGCGTAATGTCCATTCCGGAAATCCGGGGGTTGGTCCTGGCAGGCGGGTTCAGTACCCGGATGGGCCAGGATAAGGGCTTCCTCCCGTGGGAAGGTATACCCCTGATCCAGCGGCAGTTAGAATGCTTGTCAACGGTCTTGACGTCGGTGATGATCTCATGCCGTGCCGAACAGGCAGACCGATACAGACCCTTTGGAGAACTCCTCTTCGAGGACAGAGCGCATCATGGCCCGATGAGCGGACTCTTGACTGCATTTCATCATTCTCCTGAACATGCATGGCTGCTGCTACCCGTTGATAGGCGGTATATGAGCCGGCAACATGTGGAACAGTTACTGCATTTCCGAAACACAGAAACTATTGCCACTGTCTTCCAGGATCCTGCAACACGTACATTGCAGCCTTTAACCGCGATATGGGAACCCCGTGCCACAAGTCTGCTCATCCAAGCCTGGCAAAGTGGACAATACAGTCTGCGACAGATCCTGGAATCAAATCCGGTCAAAACACTGATCCCTGCAGACAGTTCGGTATTGAAGAATGTCAACCGTCCCGAAGATCTGCAAGATCCAGTCTGACCCCTTGTACAGACCCACCTTTCTCCACTACCTTTGCACCCCAATCACAGATCATGAAACAGCTACTTTGCCCTTCACTTGTTGTCACATTTCTTTTTGTCTTCGCTTGCGGTCAGGATAATGACGGAGTGGTGGAACGAAACATCAATGCCGATCGGATACCCGAAGGGGTAGAGGTTGCTGACGCTTTTCCGTCCATCACAGCCGAAAAAGCGCAATCCCTGATCGACAAGAACAAACATCTTGTGATCCTGGATGTGCGGACTCCAGGAGAATTTCATGCCGGGCATATTGAAGGGGCTCAACTTCTTGACGTCACCCAGGACAGCATGTTCCTGGAGGGGATCAAAACGATGGACAAAAGCAAAACCTATCTGGTGTATTGCCGTTCCGGACAACGCAGCCGAAAAGCCTGCAGCTTGATGCAGGACCAGGGTATCAGCGACGTGTACAATCTCGAAGAAGGGTATCTGGGCTGGCCACAGCCGGAGTAATTCGGACCTCGGCGTTTAGTGTTATTTCGTTATTGAGTTGTTGCGATATTTCGAAGGACAAAAGGAAGGAGATTCAACAAGTTTTGCCTTTACCAATTTCTTCCCCAATCTTGTTCATCCTCAATTCCTGCAAATCCTGACATTGATAGGAAGCTCCAACCGGCAGGCAGGCAAAACACAAGCACCAAATTCCAAATAAATCACATTGACCAATTTCGAATGACCAAAACCACAAGTCGTTTCGATCATTGATTTTTCGAATTTTGAATTTATTTGTGATTTGTTTTTTGGGATTTGTGATTTCAAAGCTATGTTCAAATGACCAAAACCACGTCATGATGACCATCCTGAAATCCAGAAATCCTGATCCTGACATTGATAGGAAGCACCAAAACACAAGTACCAAATTCCAAATAAATCACATTGACCAATTTCGAATGACCAAAACCACAGTCGTTTCGATCATTGATTTTTCGAATTTTGAATTTATTTGTGATTTGTTTTTTGGGATTTGTGATTTCAAAGCCATGTTCAAATGACTAAAACCACGTCATCCTGACCATCCTGAAATCCTGATCCTGACATTGATAGAAAGCTCCAAAACACAAGTACCAATTTCCAAATAAATCACAATGACCAATTTCGAATGACCAAAACCACAAGTCGTTTCGATCATTGATTTTTCGAATTTTGAATTTATTTGTGATTTGGGGTTTGGGGTTTGGGATTTCAATGCCATGTTCAAATGACTAAAACCACGTCATCCTGACCATCCTGAAATCCTGCAATCCTGATCCTGACATTGATAGGAAGCTCCAAAACACAAGCACCAAATTCCAAATAAATCACATTGACCAATTTCGAATGACCAAAACCACAAGTCGTTTCGATCATTGATTTTTCGAATTTCGAATTTATTTGGGACTGTGTTCCGGCCCCCCCCCCCCCCCCCCCCCCTCCCCCGGGCCCCAAACCCCCCCACCCCCAAACTTCGCGCCCGTCGTCGTGTTCGAATTTTGAATTTATTTGTGATTTGGGGTTTGGGATTTGTGATTTCATTGCCATGTTCAAATGACTAAAACACGTCATGCTGACCATCCAGAAATCCTGCAATCCTGATCCTGACATTGATAGGAAGCTCCAAAACACAAGCACCAATTTCCAAATAAATCACAATGACCAATTTCGAATGACCAAAACCACAAGTCGTTTCGATCATTGATTTTTCGAATTTTGAATTTGCCTGCCTCGCCGGTAGGTTTGTGATTTGTTTTTTGGGATTTGTGATTTCAATGCCATGTTCAAATGACTAAAAACACGTCATGCTGACCATCCTGAAATTCTGCAATCCTGATCCTGACAATACGGCCTGATCATTGTAAAAACGAGGTTTCACAACCTGTTCCAAGAGGATCGCTACCAGATCATCACCCGCAGGTTGACCTCCTGGCCATCCGCCGAATGGAGATGGAGGATATAGATACCTGAAGGGCAATCCTCACAACTCACGACCTGTGCCCCCGCTACGGCAATTCCTGTTCTGGCAGTCCGACCGGTGATATCCTTCATGATCCAGGACCATGATCCTTGAAACGACGACGGAAGGACCAACTCAAAACTACCATTGGATGGATTCGGGCGAACGACTACCTCCTTCAAGGGTCCATCAGGATCCTCAATCGCTGTATTCATTACCAGTAGGTCCATCGCTGTCACACAGCCGTTGGCATCAATCACATGGAAGGTGTACAGTCCATCCGGAAGTCCACCGAATACTGGTTCTTCCTGCACCGAACCGATGCCAATCTGATACAGATATGGCATGGTCCCTCCTGTAGCAGTCAACTGCACGACACTGTCCTGTACCTGCTGGGCGACAAGTTCCAGACTGTCCGGCTGGAGAATATTGATCACCCCGATCTCAAGCGTGGTGCCAGAAGCGTCTATCACTTCTGCGACATATTCTCCAGCCGGGAGATCGCTGAACAGAGAGGCAGATTGAAAAACGCCCCCGTTCAGGCGATAAAGAAAGGGAGGCTCGCCACCTGTGGCCAGAAGTTGGAGTGTGGCTGTTGAATCCCCAAAACACAGGATCTCCTCGGTGATACTTACCTCCAATCCGAGCGGGAGAAATTCAACATCGATAGCTGTTTGGCATCCAAGGCTGTCCTGAACCACGATCGTATATGTACCGGCAATGGTCACTGTAAATGTCCCTGTTGAATCTTTCAGGCCGTCCAGGTCATAGACATAGGGTGGATGAGCGCCGTCGGCCGTCACATGAATGGTATTGGCGATCACTTCTGAAGTGACTACCCAGGCAGGAGGACCACCGACAATCCCGTTGATCGGAGTAGTTTCCAATCCGTTGGCATCACGAACAACGATGTCGTAGTGACCTTCCGGAAGGCCGGTCAGCAGGCTATCCGATTGCCATTCCCCATCGGGGAGGATCCTGAATTCGGCAGGTAATTTCCCCCCGGTGAACTGGATGGTCAACGCTCCGGTACTGTCTCCCGGACAAAGCACGTCTTCGACCTGTAGAATGGAAGCCGTGAGATTGGTAAACACCTTTACCGGGACAATGATACCCGGCAGCCACCCCTGATCGGAGGGACGAAAAGCATCCACCATGAAACTGTCAGTCAAGACACCGGAACCATCATGGACAAAGAAGATCTCCCCCTGATCGATGTCTGACTGCAAGACCACATCGCCCACCTCAATCGGGATGCTTTGTTTCACGAGTGTGCCGTGACGTGGTGCAACACGGAGCTTCAGTTCGATGGGTGTAAGCGTGGTGTCACTTGCAGTGACCTCCAGATTGGCAGAAAGCAGTGCCGCACTATCGCAATAGGGGACTGCCAGTTCTTCCAGATTCGCCAGCAAAAGCGCCGGAGGCAGGGGCACCTGCTGGCAGAGTTCAAGCTGCCACAGATTCATCGTTCCTCCATTCTGGTTGGAGCCGTCCACAATACGCAAGGTCCAGGTACCATTGACCGGTTTTCCGTTGAATACCGACAGAATACCGTTCTCCGGTGTGACTGTTCCTGATACTGCCGGATTACCAGAGCAGAAAAAAGGCGTACCCGCATCATCAAAGGTGGCCAGGATATTCTGGCCATTATTGCACACCTTGGACACCAGGGTCAACCCGGTGCCATCCGGGTGGATCAGTCTGAGTGTGACATCATCCAGGTATGTATGCGTCAGATCGACATTCACATTGACATCGGTGACAAAGCCTGCATCGGGAATACTGACCGTTGAATTGAAATTGAAGGTTTGGTTCGACGGGATCACAACAGGAAGGCTTTCCGGGGTATAGGTTGTACAGCCTGAAAAACGTGTTCGGAAAACTGCCGGCCCACTTGGCGGGCCAAATCCGCAGGCATTCTGAGCTGTGACTCTCCAGTAGAAGATCTGGCCATCTTCCAGATGAACATTCAGGAAAGGATCCCGAACCAGGGAATCTACCAGATTGGTTGAACCAAATGCCGGTGAAAGGGAAATCTCCACTCTGTAATGGTCTGCCTGATCTACTGCTTCCCAGGTCAACATTGTCGTTGTCGAGATACTATCCTGATTGTCCGGGGGTGTATTGATGACGGGGGCCAGTGTGATCGGTGGGACCAGATCCACTTGAAACGTAATCGATCTCTGGATCAATCCTTGCATTGCAATGAGGTTGATCGGAAAACTGCCAGACTGTACTGAAAGGATGTTCCAGATATGAACATCAATGGTGTCGGCAGCAGAAAGAACAAGAAAATCAGGAAGATCTGAGGAGATCGGAAGGGACGAGTCAAGATCAAGGAAGACCGTGTCCGAAAAGCCGCCCAGCGGCTGTAAAATCAGGGAGATCGATAGTGTGTCGGAGTTGTCCAGGCATCGGGAAAACTGGTCCGGAGTACCCTGAATAAAAAAAGTGGGTTGACTCGGTTCCTTGATGGCAAAACTGGCATTGGAAATGTCAAAGAAAATGTTGCCGACGCCTTTGACCTTGACCCGGCATTTATTGCTCAGGGCAAGAGGTACAACTATGGTATGTTGGCCGTCATTGGCCACGTGATTTCCCAGGATAACCGGCCAGGTATATCCGCCATCCAGAGAAAGGAGGATATCGACCTGCGTGCACTGTACAGGCAATTGATCCGTATTGGCAACGTCCCAGGTGATCGTCAGTGTATCGCCTACCCGCCATGTGGGAAAGACAGAATTCGGATAGATCACCTGAAAAGGACCGGACTCTTCGGTCACATTGACGATCATTCCATCCTGGGCAAATAATCCGTGTCCCGGATGATTGTCACGGGCTGTGACCCGGAAATTCATGACCCTGCTCACGGCAGGAAGGACCTCCCAGGTCGAGTTGGAATTATTCAGGATAGTTGGCAGGGATGGGAAAATGCGCACCGGAGTGGTGTCCGGCAGAACAGATTTGAATGTGGGACCGTCTGCATTCGCCGGACTGGGTGGCATATCAGCGATATCATTATCAAATTGCTCCCAGGTAAATGTGAGGATATCCCCATCCGGGTCTGAACCCTCGGCGGTCAGTTCAAAGGGAGTCGCTTTTGGAATGATATAGTTGGAACCCGCTTCAACTAAGGGCAACTGGTTTCCGGTGACCACCTTTTCAGGGCAGGTGTTCCCTCCTTCTTCTGTAATAAATATTCTGGCCTGGTTCAAGCTGCCCCCATGAAAATAGGGATCACTGTCATCCTGAATATTGGGTGCGCAGATGCCGGTATAACCCATGATCGTATTTCCACTACCCGGCTCCCAGGCTGTCGATTCATTCCTGTTACCGCTGCAGGCATTATTGAACGTATGATCGCACCCAAACTGATGACCCATTTCATGAGCGACATAGTCGATGTCAAACACATCGCCAACCGGATTGGTCAAACCTGTACCAGCGCGTGCCTTGTTATTGTTGTTACACGGTGAATTGAGCGTTGCCAATCCTCCACCTTCAGTCCCAAAAACATGGCCCATGTCATAATTTGCTGAGCCGATGACATTGTCCGTATTGGTCTGGTTCTGGCCCAGGATCTGATTCAGGTTAGTGTTGTTGAACGGGTCGGTACCTGCATTGAGGTAAATGATCTTGTCATTGTCCGCGATCAGTTCGAGCCACACACCGAACTCGCGTTCATACAGCCCGTTGATCCGGTTGATCGTCACGACCATCGCAGCCAATGCATCCGCTTTTGTTCCCCCGTGAAAGGCGGCGTATTCGCCGGTACATGCCAGAGCCAATCGGTAGGTTCTTCGCATTTCATCAGCGATGAAACTCCGCCCAAGAGATGCGTCAGATTTCATGGCACCGGTTTCGGTCAGGCAGGAGAATGGAGTCTGATTCTGTGCAGAATAGTCAGCCTTCTGATAACACATATAAGGCCCTTCTTTCGATTTTCGGTCAACAGGATCGATATAGATAATATCTTTCCAAGGGGTGGAGATCATTGCATGAAAGCCTTTGGGACCTAGATCGAGATGGATCCAGGTTGCCGGGTTTTCGGGGTCAAAACCGACATATGTCCGGATCTCGGGGAATTTCTGTGCTAGATCCGGATGCATGACCCTGGATGAATACACCTGGAAACTATGCACGTTCCCGTCCACACCGGGAATGAGCACTTCCAGTCCGGCGGATCGGTTGTCGGATCGCTGTGGTGCAGACGCAAGCTGGTTGGCCAAAGAAGGATAATCGAGATCAAATGCCTGATACTTTTCCGGCAGGGGAGTGTCCTGCAAGGCGAGTGGTCCGGAAATGGATGTCCAGGCGGATTGACCTGTAACCAGAATAGGAAAACCGATCAGGAAAAGGAGGGAGAAAAAACGCATGCGCAAGGGCCGGATGGATGTCAGATGAATGGAGGCATAAAGGTAACCGGGAAATGGAATCCATGCCAGTTCTACTCCCCGATCAGAATAGACAGTTGACCGACAGTTGGTCATTCGGTACCGGACATATCGGTTGGTTTGGTCAAGTCGCAGTGAATTGTTTGGGAGACCAGAAAAGGATCCTCGTTCAGGTTATACCGGATGGATCAACTCTTCGATCCGATCAATGGCTTCATCGATCTCATCGAAAGACAGCAAACCGACCACCTGTTCATCAGGTGCCATCAGGCAAATCCCTCCGATCCCGGGAATGGGGTGGACCTGGGCCGGGTGCAAACTCAGCACAACACGGGACAATATGGCGTCAGGCAAAGCATCCAGAATATCCCGGATCTCAGATTCAGTTCGTTCTTCACACCGCAGCAGATGGAAGTGAAAATCTGGCCAACTGGCCATCCTGTCCAATACCCTTTGGCTGGTATCACCCAGTTCTATTCGCCATTCCTTGATCAGCACCTGATTGTCCGGAAGTTCACTCCTTTCACCAAAATGGCCGATCACGACCGCATCCGGGACCAGGTGGTCAATTACCGGGAGATCCTCTTCCTGCACACCTAGCGGAAAATACAGCCCACTCTGTGGGCCCTCCACCCATTCACGGATAGCCATGATCTGGGGGAGAGACAGTTGTGCACGATCAAAAAAAAGCCAGTTTGCTCCTCGTGCTGCAAAATACCGGGCAGCCGTCAGGCTGGTGATCTTATCTGCGAAAAGGTACATGGGGCAAAGATAGGGCGGTAGTCTGTTATCCGTTGTCGGTTATCCGTTGTCGGTTGTCGGTTGTCGGTTGTCGGTTGTCTGTTGTCCGTTGTCGGTTCAACATTCTATCCTGGCCCTTGCCTTTCGATCATTTGAATTTCAGATTTGGTGCTTATTTGTGATTTGATGCTTGTCATTTCGAATTTCTGTTGTCGGTTGTCTGTTTTCTGTTGTCCGTTGTCCGTTGTCCGTTGTCGGTTCTTTTCTACCCACTTTTGTTTCGGTCATTGATCTTTTGAATTTGTCTTTTATTTGTGATTTGATGCTTGTCATTTCGAATTTCTGTTGTCCGTTGTCGGTTGTCTGTTGTCGGTTCAACATTCTATCCTGGCCCTTGCGTTTCGATCATTTGAATTTCAGATTTGGTGCTTATTTGTGATTTGATGCTTGTCATTTGGAATTTCTGTTGTCTATTGTCGGTTGTCTGTTCAACATTCTATCCTTCCCTCTTCCTTACGTTTCGGTCATTTATATTTCGGATTTGAATTTTATTTGTGATTTGGAATTTGGAATTTTCCCTTTGGTGCTTTCTTTTGCTCTTTCATCTTTACCTTACCTTTCACACATGAATACCACCTATTTCGATGCCGTATATGATGTGGTCCGCGCTATTCCGGAAGGAAAGGTCACGACATACGGTGCGATAGCCGATTTTCTGGCTCTAGGCTCTGCCCGGATGGTCGGTTGGGCACTGCGACAGTCCTTTGATGAAGCGCTGCCCATTCCCGCACACAGGGTGGTCAACCGCGCAGGTGAATTGAGCGGCAGACTGCATTTTCCAACGCCATCCGAAATGGCAGAAAGACTGATCGCCGAAGGGACCCTGGTGGAAGACAACAAGGTTGTTGAATTTCAGAACCGGTACTGGCATCCCCGTGAACTGCTGGAGCAGAACGGATAATCCTGTGCGAATGTCATTCAAGTCGGTCACAGATGGTATTCTTGCAGCTCAAATCCGTCTGTTGTGAATCTGCAAGCCATCCAGGAAACCATTACTCAATATGCACTAGTATTGCATGACCGACCCAACCTGTATGTGTGGACTGTTCAGCACCGCTTTCAGCACCACTGGGATCTCCAGTCAATGGATCTGGCGGACATGTTTGATCGAAGCTTGCAAAGCGATATCAACCGACGGATATGGAGTCGGCAGGGATATCAACCAAAGGAGATTATCCTGCAATTTATACAGATTGACCCCCATCTCGTTCACCTGATGTTCACCGATCTCTTTCGTCAGGAACGCGACTTGAACGGTCGAATCAACCGGTTTCAATTCCATGCGGATGAACTGATCCAGCGTTATCGGGAACTGCGAAGAAAGCCCCATTATGCCGGTCATGATCAGGACCTGGAGATCATCACCTTTTACCTGGCGATGAGGTTTCCGGCTATTTGTGCACCCTATCATCATGATGCTTTCCTCAGTAGCCTGGTACGATTCCAAGCCAGAGACCTGCCTGTCATTCCCGACCCGGAACGCTGGATGAAAGTGGCCAGGACCCTCCTGACTTTTCAGATGAAGAACCAGGACCTGATGAACCAATATCAAATGATCCGCAAAGACCTTTCCCGATATCAGGGCGACACTCTTCTCCTACCGTGGGATATGGCGCTGTGGATCCTTGAAGAGCAGAAGCAGATAAACTGAACTTATTCCGAAGGGGTGCCCTTCAGGGACTCGAGTGTCTTGTACAAATGACCATCTCTTGAAATCAGGGCCCCCTGCTGCATCATTCTGAACAGCTCTTCCGACCGGTTGGGCTGATACGCCTTTTCACCTGAATAGAATTGCAAGACAGCACCACTCTGTTGTACGTGGGCGATCATGGCTTGTGGGTCACCCGTTTGCGTAAAGTCAATATTCGTCTCTCCGGCAATCCGGATGCCATTCATTCTGATCACTTGCGGCTCACAGGAAAATGTACGAATATCCTTTGGTGTGGAAATTTCCAGAAAGTTGATCTGTGCAAGTACACGCTCAAAGACAATGTCACTGAACAGATCGATCAATTCTTCAGCCTGATCTCTTTTTTCCTCCTTCAGTTTTTCCCAGTCTTGTCCCGTAATGGTGTTTGCCGCCAGAAACTGAATAAATTCCGTTTCCAGTTCCGAGAGTTCGTCAGGTGTCAAACGTCTGTATTTCATTTCCGTTCGCAATTCAGAGGAGGCAATGAATTCAGGGATTGTCCAGGTCCGGATCCTTTTTCTTTTGCACTACCCAGGTTGTCATACTGCGCAAATCCTGGACGATCGTGGTTTTGACCGGGTCGAGTAATTCCCCATCCAGATCACGGGTAAAATTCAGAATCATTCGCTGGTCAACCAGATAGCGTTCAGTACCATCAGGAAGCTGAAACCTCCCATTTCCTATGTGTTGGATCCGATCGGAAATACCAATGTTGGATGCCAACCGGGCAAAAAAGATCCCTCCCGGTCGGAGCACACGCCAGGCTTCGTGGATCATGGCTTCGAAATGGTTTGCATCCCGGGCAAAATGCAGGACAGCATTGGCAATCACCAGGTCAAATGAATGTGCCGGAAAGGGTAACCCGTCTATTTCTCCAACCTGAAAATGCTGTTCATCAGATCCCGGACATAAATTGGTCGCCAGTGCTCGTACCCGATCGATCTGGTCCGCATCCTGATCGATGCCGAAGACCTCGTAACCTTGCTGCAGAAAGTAGACAAGATTTCGGCCTGCACCGCAGCCCAGATCCAACACCCTGGTCAATCCGTTCAGTCGGCCTTTCAGGAGTTGATCAAATAGATAGATGTCAATATGTCCGAATTGTTCCAGAAGGGCTTTATTCATCATCCTGCATGTCATTCTTACCTCACGAAAACCTCTGGTACGGGCCGATTATCTGCACCGATGTAAAGAGGGAATTCAAATCCGTTCATCCGGCTGTGGAGCAATACGTGCGCACACGATCAATCCACAGTTCCTTGTCAGCTTGTTCCAGAAAACTTGCCTGGAAGCTGTTGACCGCCAATTGGCAAATATCCTGCCGGGACAAGCCGACAGCCTCTGCTGTGCGCAAATAGTTTTCAACGATATAACCGCCAAAATAAGCAGGGTCATCCGAATGGATGGTCGCCAGCAATCCTCTTTCCAACATGGCCTTGACCGGATGATCTTCAAGGGTTCGAATCACTTTGAGTTCCAGGTTGGAAAGAGGACACAGGGTCAACGGGATCTGCCGATCGACCAATTCCTGTACGAGGGAATCATTGTCGAGACATCGATTCCCATGGTCTACCCGGATCACGTTCAACAGATCCAGAGCCTCATGGATATATTCGGCTGGTCCCTCTTCTCCCGCATGTGCCATCAGCAGGTATCCTTCCTCGCCCGCACGCTGGAAAGACACGCTCGAATTTGGATGGTGGATGTCCCTTCTCGGAAGAATCCAGTCCGACTCCAATGATCCAGTCACGATACGGACGGGCCATTTCCAGTGTCTGAAATGCTGCTTCTTCTGAAAGATGTCGCAGAAAACACAGAATAAGGCGAGAGGAAATTCCCCATTCCTGCCGGCCCTTTTCCAGTGCCCGGTGAATACCGTGTATCACTGTTCCAAAAGCAATGCCCCGATCCGTATGTGTCTGAGGGTCAAAAAAGATCTCGGTATGCACAACGGATTGCTGCTTGCATTTGCGCAGATAAGCCAGGGTCAGATCATAAAAATCGGCTTCGTTGATCAACACGTTTGCCCCGGTGTAATAGATATCGAGAAACTCCTGAAGATTATTGAATCGGTAAGCATCCTGCAGCGCCTGCACCGAAGGGAAATCCAGGGAAATCCTGTTCCGTCTGGCGATCTCAAACATCAGTTCCGGCTCGAACGTCCCTTCGATGTGGACATGAAGTTCTGCTTTCGGGAGATCCAGGATAAATTCGGACAGGGAAGTTTTCATCAACAAGATTCAGAGGGACAAGATACGTCAGGAATCAACGGATCGATGAATCGCTGCCAAAGGGGAGGGACCAGACTGAGAATCATTGACCCCGGATACCCGAATGGCAGTTGAGGACTCATCTGGAAATGTCGGAGTAGCTGATATTTTCTACTGGCCCGATAATGGTGATCCGAATGACGGGTCAACTCATAGAGAAAGATCCTTCCCAGTTCATGATCACTGTTCCAGCTGTGCCAGGGTCTGACCTGTTCATATTGCCCGTTTTCATCTTGTTTCCGGCGCAGACCATAGTGTTCGATATAATTGATCGTCTCCAGGAGCAGAATACCGATCAAGCCGGAACCCGAAGCCGCGATCACCCCGACCAGGCCAAAACCGGATGCGATCAACATCAGGTAAACGAAGAGCAGAATCTGGATCTGGATCATCTGGTTGTGAAGACTGAATTCCTTGCGTCCTTCCTTCTGCAATCGGCTGGATTCCAGATTCCATGCACTGATCCAGGATCCGACTATACTTCTCATCCAGAAGGTGTAGACCCATTCCCCTTTTCGGGCTGAAGCCGGATCATGATCTGTGGCTACCCATTTATGATGGCCGCGATTATGTTCGATATGGAAATGCACATACAAGGCAGGAAGGAGCAGAAGCCAGGCCAGGCTGCGTTCGAAAAAAGAGGTGCGATGGCCCAGTTCATGGCCCACATTGATCCCGGTGACGCCCATGATCAACCCCATATTGAACATCATGGCAACCTGTTCTCCGAGCGAAAGATGTCCGCTTGTGATCTGCCGGAGATAAACCAGAAGGAGTGCATAAAGAACGGGCACATTAATCCAGAGGAGCACATCAAATAATCGGCGTTTCTTCCTGGAACTCTCCTCAGAGGCTTCGACATTTCTCGAATCCACAGGAAGGACAAGCTCAAGCAGTGGAATGACTCCAAACGCAACATAAATCGATCCGGGTGACCACAAACCGCCCAGGCTGAACCCGATCCAGGCAGAAACAGGGGCAACATATGCGATCAGGTATTTCAAATCTCTCCACTTCATCTGGCCAGTCAATTTCTGGATAGGAAAGTTAGGATATTCCGGATGACTCAAGTAGGAATCGGAGAAAACCGTCAAACCAAATCGCTTTCTTCTCCGTTTTCACAACAATCCATATTGATTCTTCATTTTTGCAGGACATGAGTGCATTTATACCACACGAACTGAAGGTCGCCCGGGTCAACAAGGAGACGGAAGATGCTGTAAGTATCACCTTTGACATTCCCGAGTCGATCCGCGAGTCATTTATCTACAAAGCCGGTCAATACCTCACACTCGAGGTACCCGGGAAAAAAGGATCCATTCGTCGGGCCTATTCCTTGTGCCGGGCTCCGTTTGAATGTACCTGGGAAATTGCCGTCAAAGAACAAGCCAAAGGACAGGCTTCCCGGTGGCTCAACCAGGAGGTCAAAGTGGGCGATACATTGACCGTCTTCCCTCCATTCGGCCGATTTTTTATAGAAGGGGATGCAGATCGCAAAAGGGGCTATTTCTTTATCACCGCCGGCAGTGGTATTACTCCGGTTATTGCCATGATCCGCGAATTGCTCGAGCATGAACCACAGAGTTTCTGTTATCTCTTGTATGGCAGCCGGGAGGAAGCCTCCATCCTCTTTCGGGAAGAGCTTGATGCACTGATCAATCGATATTCCGGACAATTGAAGATCGATTATTCCCTTTCTCAACCCGATGGCAAACAGGGGGGGATTCTGGGTCGCTTTAAGAAGAAGACAGTCTCTTCCTGGTCGGGTCGGACCGGGCGGATTGATGAATCACATATCCTGTCCTTTCTCCAGGAAGCGAATTGTCCATACAGGGAGCAGCATGCGTTCCTGTGTGGACCGACACCTCTGATGGAAATAGCGGATGCTGCCTTGCGGGCCGATGGTTTCCCTCCCGAACGCATTCACCGCGAACACTTTGACAGCGATCCACTACCCCAGACAACAGGTGGGGAGGAAGCCGAATTAACAGCGACGCTGGACGGGAAGCAACTTCATGTCCATGTCAAACCGGGACAAACCCTGTTGGACGCCTTGATGGGAGCAGGTCATCAGGTACCTTTTTCCTGTTCTTCGGGCGCGTGCGCGTCCTGTATGGCCCATCTGGATGAAGGTGAAGTAATCATGGAATTTGCTCCTGCTCTGGATAAGGAAGAGATCGAAGATGGCTATATCCTGACCTGCCAGGCCAAGGCGAAATCAGAGACACTCAGGATCACGTATTGATTCCATTTCCGTTATATCGGATCCTGCAAGAAGGACCAGGTCAAATAGACGATGATCAATCCCACCAGGACACTCGCCAGGACGTACAAACCCGCTGTACAGATCTCTCCTCGCTGGAGTAGTTGCATGGTTTCCATACTGAAGGTTGAGAACGTCGAAAGTCCACCGCAAAAGCCGGTGATCAACAGGAGTCGAGTTGACCCGGATAAGACCGGGGCGATCACCAGTAATGCACCAATGACGACGCAACTCACCATGTTGGCCAGAAAAGTGGCCCAGGGAAACCCGGTCGATACCGGTATCCAGAAACCAATACCAAATCGGAGCATGGACCCAACTCCGCCTCCGAGAAAGACCCACAAGAGATTAGTGATATTCATGAATCTCTGCCGGTTTCTCCATCCTTGATTGCGAGGTCAGATCTGGTTGATTCACCTGAGTTTCCGTTCGCCGGCGCTGAACAATGTGACGAAGGGAATTCGTTAAAATCACTGCCAGTCCCATACTGAGCAGAATCAACGGGATACTGCCGATCGCGTCCAGTGTGGTGACCATCAGGATAAAAACAATATTCGTCAAAACCAGGATGCCCGTCGCCTGCATATGCGAGAAGCCGGCGTCAATCACCAGATGATGGATATGATTTCGATCCGGTTGGAAGGGCGATTTCCGCTGGCTCATCCGAATGATAAAGACCCGAAGCGTATCAAACAGCGGTAGGATCATAATACCGATCGCCACTGCCGGTGCAGAATGAAATACGAATCTCCCGGCAGGCAGACTGCCTTGCATTTCTACAAAATTGAATGATCAACACCGAACAGGTTGCACCCAGGAACAGGGAGCCGGTATCACCCATAAAAATTCGCGATGGAGTAAAATTGTACTTTAGAAATCCAATCGTAGCTCCCGCCAGGCTCAAGGCAAGTATGGTCATTTCCATCCTGTCTGCGACATAAAACCATGCACCCAGGGTGAGGCTGATGAGCACAACGGTGCTCCCTGAAAGGCCGTTTATTCCATCGATGAGATTAAACGAATTGATGATCACCAGTATGGTAAACAGGGTAAAGAGGACACAAATCAGTAGGGAAGATTTTCAATTCCAAAAACGCCGTGTAATCCGGTAAACACAATATTGGCTTTGAAAATCAGGATAGACGCTGCAATGATCTGTCCAATCAGTTTTTTCCAGGGGCTGATTGGATCCAGATCATCCTTTACACCGATGAGGAAAAGAATGATAAATGCACAAAGGATATACTGCAATTCGCTGAACGCCTGGAAGGGCGTCCACATCACTACTGAAAAGAGGACACCCGCGAAAATGGCAATCCCACCCAGCGTTGGTACTCTTTCGGTATGTGCCCCTCGTGCCTTCGGCTCATCAAACAGATGTTTCTTTCTGGCGACATTGATGATCGATGGTATCGCAAAATAAACCAGGGTAAATGCAGTAATAAATGCAAGGATGGGATCTGACATTGATCTGGGGTAGACTACAAAGTAAGAGAACCCGTACCATAGTCGCAATGGCACGGGCTCTGAAAGGTCTATTTTTCCTCAGAAATAAGGATTATCCGACCATCTCCAGCGATTTTTTAACAAATCGCGACAATTCTTCCCCCTTCAGCATATGCTGGTTGAGGCGAGCCAGATCGTAGAGATAGGTAGCGAATGTGGCACTTTCTTCGGTTGATTCCAGAGAAACCAGTTTCTTGGCAATCAATGGATGATTGGTATTGACCACCAATTGCCAGGTATCCGGAAAGTCCATTCCCCCCATGCCCTGCATGGATTGCATTTCCATCATTCTGCGCATAAACTCCGGTTTGGTAATCCAAACCGGCTGATCATCGGGAGAAAGGGCCTTCATCTGGATCGTGGCATGGCTTTTCTCACCCAACACACCCGTAAAGATCTCCTTGACCTTCTCCTGTTCGGCATCCGACAGGACCGACTCCTGCTGTTCATCCTTCTGGATCAGTTGATCTACCGTTTCTGCATCCACTCGCTTGAAAGACAATTCAGGCATCTTATGCTCCAGATGCTGAATGAAATGGTTGTCAATGAGCTGATCGCACTCCAGTACATCATAGCCCTTTGATCGGGCACCCTCCACATACGCAAAATGCTCCCTGGGCTGGGTCGTATACAACATGACGATCCGCTTGTCCTTATCAGTCTGCGCATCTTTGACCTTTTCCCGGTATTCTTCAATCGTGAAATGATCTCCATCGAGATTCTTCAACAGGGCAAACTTCTGACCAGCCTCATAAAACTTCTCCTCAGACAACATGCCGTATTTGACGAATACACCGATATCGGCCCACTTGGCTGTGTACGCCTCACGGTCTGACTTGAACAACTTGCCCAGTTTTTCTGCGACCTTTTTTGTGATATACCCATTGATCTTGCGCACATTGGCATCACTCTGCAGATAGCTCCGGGAGACGTTCAAGGGAATATCCGGTGAATCGATGACCCCATGCAACAACGTCAGGAATTCGGGAACAATTTCCCTCACTTCATCTGTCACATAGACCTGGTTGCTATACAGATGGATCTTGTTCTTCTGATTGTCAATTGCATTTTTCAACCGGGGGAAATACAAAATGCCCGTCAGGTTGAACGGATAATCGATGTTCAAATGGATCCAGAATAATGGATCCGGATGATACGGATGCAGCTTCTGATAGAAGGCCAGATAGTCTTCATCCTTCAGATCTGCAGGTTGTTCCTTCCACAACGGAGCAGAGTCATTGACAATATTATCAACTACCGTTTCAACGGATTTGCGATCATCACCTTCGCCAACCCAATCGGTTTTCTTTTTTGTTCCGTAACGAATCGTGACAGGAAGAAACCGGCAATATTTGTCCAGTAGTGACTGTATCCGGGCTTCCTCCAGAAACTCCTTGTTTTCCTTGCTGATATGCAGGATGATATCTGTCCCCCGCTCTGGCTTTGCATCTTCGCCGATCTCATATTCCGGATTCCCATCGCAAATCCAACGGGTGCCTGTCTCTTCTTTCCAGGATCGGGTATGGACTTCCACCTTTTCAGCTACCATGAATGCCGAATAAAATCCCAGCCCGAAATGGCCGATGATCTTCTCATCCTGATATTTTTCCAGGAACTCTGAAGCACTGGAAAAGGCGACCTGGTTGAGATATTTGAGGACCTCTTCACCCGTCATTCCGATACCCCGATCGCGAATGGTGAGGGTCTTCTTCTTTTTGTCCAGTAGAATATCGATCGTCAGTTCTCCCAATTCTCCTTTGACCTCTCCCCGTGATGCCAGCGCCTTGAGTTTGGTGGTCGCATCGACTGCATTGGAAACCAGTTCCCGCAGAAAAATCTCATGGTCTGAATAGAGAAATTTCTTGATGATGGGAAAGATGTTTTCGGTTTGTACCGAGATCTGTCCTTTTTGCATGGTTTACACGTTTTTATCCCCCTGCACAAAGCGGGTGCCATCCATAGATCCATGCCAATTTGACAAGAAATCCGGCCAAAGTAGGCAGTGGTGCCTGTCCATTCTGTCACTTTTTTTAAAAAAATTTATCCGCCCGGGTGAAAGTTGGAACTATTCTTGCCTGTCTGGTTATGAGGCTAGCCTCCGTTAACCCATGAGTCAGGCAAGAAAGATCAACGGCAGTGAAATCGTGAATTTTATCACGGATTTCGCACAACGACAAGGTCAGGTCCGATACCGGATCCTCTTGCATCTCTGCGGTGGAGAAACACTTGTTTTTGCCGACTACGGACGGTACGAACAGTATAAAAAAGCCTGGGCCCGGCTCCATGAGGCCAAGAATGAAGAAATGGATCTGTTGATCCGTCGATGAATAATGTCAAGATGGAAAAAGGGTCGCACCAAACTGGGGGGTATGGTCGCGGCCCTTTTCCTTTTTGACTGATCAAGGGCGTTGAATAACGATCTTTTCCTGATGTTGCCATTGACCCTGCTGGATACGCAACCAGTACATCCCGGAAGTCAGATCGGGCAAGGATACGCTCTCCGAGAGTGGTAAAATGACATTGCGTTCAAACATCACACGTCCCATCGCATCAAACAGGGTCAACCCGGCCTGTCCTGCCAGACCAGCAGTCTGGATGTCCAGACGATCAACTGCCGGATTTGGACCTACGATCAGCATCGGCCGTTCAACGTCCACATTCTCCTGGTCTGTCAGCATACCCAACACAAATGAATACCGGATGGATCGTCCGAATTCGGGTTCAAAATAGCCCAGGATCGCATCGATGGTCGGAGCAAGCAGACGCAAATATCCATTTCCCGCAGCAGGATCTGCCCAGTATGACAGTCCGTCATCTCCTGTATCCAGAAGCTCAAACGTGAACAACCATCCGGGTAGTCCATCTTGAAGTCATATTGCTTATTGGCTTCAAACCCCCTGATTCAACAGAATATTACCCTGAGCATCCCACACTTTGACACTGTTCTCCGTCGGGTAATTATTGGTCCGCAAGCGGAACCGAATGCCTGTTTTATGCGATTTAGGAATCTCGAAAGACGCACTCATCGTGTCATTTTCCGCATTCTCATCCAGGCCGTTATTAACAGCTGTGATCTCAACATGGAATTCATTGCTGCCATCACCCACCCAGAAGGATGACGATGGCACAGGCAGAAGTACAGTCGCACGGTCATTGGGTGCCAGATTTCCAGTCCATTCATATATCTGTACATTTCCTCCGGAAACACCGTAATTCAAGGTCACACTTGTAACGGGTAACGAGCCACTGTTCCTGATCACTACTTGCGGGTCATGACACATGGGATTCAATCGACTGCGATACTGGACTGAGGATGGCGCAAGGATATCATAGATCTCCACATCCACTTCATGGGCCCACGGACCATATTGGATGAGTTGCATATCCATGACGTAGTTACCACCACCCATCCCGAGATTGTTGGCAGGCACCGGTGTAATACTATAGTCAATGGTCGCACTTGGCCCGGAAATGAAATTGGTTACTTCAAATTCGTGATCCTTCACCAGATCTCCCGGACACCATCCTTCACGGGCACCCGGCCAGGTGCCTCCCTGAGGAAATACCGGATTCAATGCACAATCATGGGTCTGCCACACATGCCAGTCTGCGACTTTCTGATTATTGACATGCAACGTATGGGTGTTATTTTTCCATTCGCAACAATGTGGATAGTTCCCGTCATTGCTGTTGTGTCCATGACCGGTAATCCGGGTTCTGACCTTATATGAAACCGCATCCGGGTCGAGGTCAACAGTCGTAGGTGGCAAGGCAACATCATCATCCAGATTTTTGTAGCTGTGCGACTTCAAACCACCCCAAAGCCGTTCTATCCGTTCTACTTCCCGAGCCGGTGTACCCGGATAGAACAGAAATTTCAGATCGATCAACTCCTGCTGGTTGCCTGCACTCAATTCGACCTGATCCTTCAGGATCGGTGCATAATCGGTGACATCATAGACCCATGAAAACCCGTCTCCCAGGGTCAATCCGATCCCATAAGGCGTGATATATCTTCCGATTTCATATTCGTCAATAACTTCAAATGGAACGGAAAAATAATTCAGATCGACATTGGTCCACGACATGCCGCCTGAAATGGCAACAGAGTCAATCGCCACACCTGTGACATCCCAGGTATATGACCAGGAGGCCTTCCAGCCGTGGATGGTGTCAACACCGACCGGCTGATGGTTGGCGATGGCATAGGTCACAATACTGGTCAATGGATGAGGGTGCAGGGTGTGAAGCGTATCACTCACAGTGTAGAGATCGTAGTCGCCCTGGACAAATCCGAGCGTAGGCCGCGATACATACGGCTGTTCGGCATACTGCAATTGTGTACCTGGCCGGCCGACCCACTGAACGGGTCCGAAAGCCGTGGCGCTTTCCTGCGGAGCGACGAGATTTGGATAGATCCCATCTTGCACGTCAAATCCCGATCCGTATATCAGGTCGTCAAAATAGGGTGAAAAGGGCCCCAATTTGTACTGCATCAGGTCGCGGATATTCTGCATCGGCAGCTCACGATTAAAGACCATCAGCTCGTCAACGGATCCGAAGTAAGGACCGTTATAGGTCAGCCCCTTACCTAACGAAAACCGGGTGATCGTCTGAACAAGCCGTTTCATCCCGGTTCCACTGTGCCAAAGCTGCCCATTGCGGTAGATTTTCATAGAACCACTGGTCGCATTTTTTACAAACGCCCAGTGATTCCACTGATCCTTGTAGTCGCTTTCTACTGCTTGTTTGTTGATCCTGTCGTAGTCCGGTCCATCCCCGGCATCCCAGTATATCTGGCCATTACTCCAGGGAAAATGGATATTCAAGACCCGGCGGCCAGCGGCATCCACAGCCTCGAGAATGGACCCGTTTACCGGTTGTTCCTGGCCTCCCCTGGCCCAGAAACAAATAGTGATCTCATCATTCAGTTCATCAAAACGATCATCTGGCAGGCTGAGAAAACTGTTTCCATCAAACTGCAGATAACCGTCCGGACCCTGGCGCAGGGAAGCCATTTCAGCATTGAGATCCCCTCCCTGAAGGGCAAAAAACGGTTCGTTTGTGGACTGATCAAATGCCATGTCGACTAGAATATTGGATGCGCCATCCCATACAAAGGGTGTGGTGAACAGCAAACTGTCTGCCTGACCGGTGGTCTCCCAGGGACGTGCAACTACAGTAGTCCAGACTTCGTCCAGAACCTGGTCAGTCTTTGTGGCTGTTGTGTGTGCCAGACGTACCGTCAGAAAAAATTCCGCCTCCGGTTGTTCATCATACCAAACAAGTTGATCCAATGGTCCTGCAACCACACCGGCTGCAAGTAATTCCTGAGCTGTGTAGATCGCCTGAAGTCGTGCGCTCGCGCCGGGAGAAGGCAACGGGATATAGACCTGATCCGGAATGGCTGGGACGACGGTTGACGTTTTACTGGCACCGACATGTTGTAGAACCGGTTCCTGGAAGGTCTTCACCTGCCGGTCATAGATGGGTATCTGGAGCAAATCCACAGAAGACGGCGCATCCGTCCCTTCCAGAAAAAGAGGATGGGTCAATGCTGTGGAATCCATATCTCCGGTATGATGGAAAATCTGGTTGTAGGTCAGATAATCCCACTCCCCACAATCATAGCCGTCCTGTTTGGTGGCTGGATCACATTTGAGGGTGTGCACCATCAGGATCTTCCGCCAGGATTGGCTGTCATCCGGAAAGGCAAATACGCCTCTGCGTGTGGAGATGGAATCAAATGTAAGTGTCTGGACCACGACCGGATCCTGCTGGGCATGGATGGCCTGGGAGAAGATCATGAACAGAAGCAGTGTCAACAGGATTCGCATGATTCAATTTGATTGGACGAAATGGAAAGATACGGCAGTCTGACTATTCCATTCTCTCTCCTCCTCTTGTAACGGGCGGATAGTTCAGCTGAACCGGTCCGGGCTTTTTTAATTTGCCGTAACCTTTCCCGATCGAGGACGTATCAATAACCTGTCCTTTGCATCGTGAAAGAGGACACTTGAAGAAAATGATTTATACTTTCGGAACAACATGTTGTGTTCTGGTTGTTAATACCTAGCGTTTAATCTTGTCGGCCATATGTTGAAGCAGAATCTCAGTCAGAAATTGATGCAAAAGCTGTCTCCTCAGCAAATCCAGCTGATGAAGCTTTTGCAGGTACCTACGGCCATACTGGACCAGCGCATCAAAGAGGAGTTGGAATCCAATCCGGCACTGGAGGAAAGCGAAGACCGGGAAGACCCGTATGAATTGAATCGGGAGGATGAAACACCTTCCGATCAGGATGATGCCGGTGAAGAAACCCTGGATTATGATTCTGATATCGAATCGATTGAGGAAATCGGCAATGAATCTGAATTTGAGATGGAAGATTATCTCAATGAGTACATTGAAGATGATCCGGCCAGCTATAAATACCGCAATGAGGATATGGCTGCCGAAGAACAGAAGCAAATCCCGATCGCAGTTCAGCATACCTTTCACGAATACCTGGAAGAGCAGTTGGGCATGCTCAATATCGATGATCCCCGATTGTTGTCCATCGCTCATCAGATTATTGGATCCATTGATGATGACGGTTATCTGCGTCGGGAGCCGGTTGCCATTGTGGACGACCTCCTGTTCAGCCAGAATATTTTCGCCACCGAAGCTGAGGTGAATGAGATGCTGGCCCGGATCCAGACTCTGGACCCGGCAGGTGTCGGTGCCAGCGATCTTCGGGAATGCCTGTTGATCCAGATCCGGCAGAAACTGACACTGGCAAGAGAAGAAGCTGACGATGAAGAACTCGATATCCTGATGATCGCATTTCGGATCATCGAAAAGTACTTCAACGAATTCACGAAAAAACACTACCCCCGGTTACAGCGTCAACTGAATCTGACGGAAGGTCAGCTGAAAGAGGCCATCGACCTCATCATCAAACTGAATCCGAAACCGGCCAGTGGATTTACCGGTGGCGGCGGTGAACCCATCCAGTACATCGTGCCTGATTTTCTCGTCTACAATCGGGAAGGCGAGCTCGAGTTGACACTCAACACACGAAATGCACCGGACCTGCGAGTGAATGACCACTATGCAGACATGCTGAAATCCTTCAAGGAAAGTCATCAGGGCAAACGGATCAACAAAAAGGAGAAAGAAGCCTTCTTCTTTATCAAGCAGAAGATTGACTCTGCAAGATGGTTTATCGATGCGATCCGTCAACGGCAGGATACCATGTACCGGACGATGTATGCCATTCTGAATTATCAGAAGGACTTCTTCCTCACCGGTGATCAGCGGAAGCTGCGACCGATGATCCTCAAAGATGTTGCAGACATGACCGGACTGGATATCTCCACTGTGTCTCGTGTTGCCAATAGCAAATTTGTCCAGACAGAGTTTGGTACGAAGCGCTTGAAGGACTTCTTCTCTGAATCACTCCAAACGGAAAGTGGCGAAGAGGTGTCCACTCTGGAGGTGAAAAAGATCCTGACCGATATCATCAGCGCAGAAAACAAACGCAAGCCCTTTTCAGATGAAAAACTGAAAACCATGCTGCGAAACAAGGGCTATAATATCGCTCGCCGGACTGTGGCCAAGTATCGTGAACAACTGAATATCCCGGTCGCCCGTCTGCGCAAAACCCTCTGATCATCCAGTAGTTATCCAGATGAGCGCCGGCAGGATCACGGATTTACAGATGCAGTTTAACGCATCTCGCTTCCCGGTCCATCCGCCAATGAGCATGGAAGCCTGCTTGTATCGCGAGCAGTTTGAACACTATTTCCCTTCCTCGTTTGCAGCACAAACCATCCTATATGGCTCATCCATTGCCTGTGGTTCCCCCGCTGCCATAGCCTGGGATGCAAGCATTCAGGATCAGGCGCATCCGAGTGGACGAGTCGTAGCTGGCGTACATCAGGATGCCTGTCAAAAATGACCGCCAGCGCAACACCGGAACAGATTGAAACGGCAAGATCAAATCCGTTAATGTACAGTTGTAGTATTCAGATCACCTTGTCCAGGGCGGCTCGAAGAACATGACAACCCCATTCGATCTCTTCTTCCGAAATGATCAGGGGCGGTGATATGCGGATGGATTCCGTGTTGAAAAGAAACCAGTCGGTGACGACACCCCCATCCAAAGCATACTGAATAACCGCCTGTACTCGGGATGTATCTCCAAGATCCAGGGCCATCATCAACCCGGCACGACGAATGTCCCGGATCGCCGGATGATTCCCAAGCAACTGTTCAAACAAGGCTGATTTCGCCTCCACAGAGTCGATCAGGTTGCTTTGAACCAGTGTTTCCAGGGTAGCCAGTGCCGCTGCAGATGACACCGGATGTCCTCCGAAGGTGGTGATATGCCCCAGGACAGGGGAGTAGCTGAGTGTCTGCATACGCTCATGCGAACTGATAAAGGCAGCGATCGGCATACCACCACCCATCCCCTTGCCGATCAACAACACGTCAGGCTGGACACCGATCCCCTCAAAGGCCCACAAATAGCCGGTCCGCCCATACCCACACTGGATCTCATCGAAGATCAGCAGGGTACCGGTCTCGGTACAACGTTCTCGCAAGGCCTGCATCCATTGCACATCCGGTGGATGGATACCAGATTCTGCCTGGACGGTTTCAAGGATCACCCCGGCCGTCCGGGTCGATATCCGGTCAAGGTCAGCAGGTTCATTGAATCGGATATGTTGAATCCCCGGCAACAGTGGTCGATAGGCATCAGTATAGTACGGATCGCTCATCAGGCTCATAGAACCCTGTGTGGATCCATGATATGCATTCTCACAGCTGATCAGTTCTGCCCGCCCGGTGACCCGTTTGGCCAGTTTCATGGCACCTTCAGTTGCTTCCGATCCCGAATTCACAAGATAAACTGTATCCAGTCCTTCGGGAAGTGCATCTGCCAGTCGCTTTGCCAGTGTGATTTGCGGACTGAGAATATATTCACCGTACACCATCACATGCATGAATCGTCTGGCCTGTTCTTCAACCGCTTTGACAACCGCGGGATGCGTGTGCCCCAGAGGACTCATGCCTACGCCGGAGATGAGATCCATTGTCCGTCGTCCATCCGGACCAGTCAACCAGACTCCGGACGCACTGTCCACTTCCAGCTTGAGCGGTGCATCGCTGGTCTGAGCCAGATGCCTGAGAAAGAGCTGACGTTGTGTGATCATGGAAGTAAAAATGGAACTTTTCCCCGATTCACGCATCTCCCAACTTGCATTCAGGGGGTAGACGGAATGAATGAAGTTTGTGCAGAAATGATGATTTCGGTCTGTGAACCGACGAAATGGATACCAAAGGACGTTAAATTCGCACGCACAGGTTCAAAAGAACGCCAATCCAGTGGAACGGCCGGATTTTTGTCCTTGTTTCTGTATCTCAGACGCTCATGCCCAACCGTATATTTTTGTTCATCCTTCTGTTGGTGTTTGCCAGCTCCTGTCAGCAGCAGACAAAGAGGCGTTCGGACTACCTCATCCAGGGAATTGATGTGAGCCATCACCAATCGTGGATCACCTGGTCAGCCTTACCGAACCAGGGCATTCACTTTGCCTATATCAAAGCCACAGAAGGAGGAGATCTGGTGGATTCGCTTTTCCAGTACAACTGGTGCGAAGCTCAAAATGTGGGTATTCGAAGAGGGGCCTACCACTACTTCCGTCCCGATGCACCGGTCCTGGATCAGGTGCTGAACTATATCCGGGAAGTTGATCTGGAACCCGGTGATCTGCCTCCTGTCCTGGATGTGGAAACCACAGATGGGGTCACCACTGAACAACTCGTGGAGCGGGTGAGAGCCTGGCTGACCCTGGTCGAGATCCACTATCGGACCAGGCCGGTTCTCTATTCCTACCAGCGATTTTATAATGAGCACCTGGCGGAGGCCTTTGGCGATTATCCTGTATGGATCGCACGGTTCAGCGATCAACTACCCGAACTGCTCCCGCTGAAGGAGTGGCATTTCTGGCAATATGGTGACCGAGGACAACTGGTCGGTATCCAGGGTAATGTCGATTTTAATGCTTTTGCAGGTGATCCGGAAGATCTTGATGAGTTACTCGTCAAGCCTCAGCCCCAGCCCGGAAAGCCAACAGTGGGCCCCACACCTTGATCAATCCTTTTTATTGCTGCGACTCAACATCCGTAGCGTGGCCATCTCCCGTTGTTTGACACGGATTTCTTCAGCCGGAGCACCAAAATAGGTCTTCCCCCCTTCCAGGTCTTTTGATACGCCCGACTTGGCAGATACGACTGCCCCTGCCCCGATCCGAACGCCATGGGCTACACCTACCTGACCATAGAGGACGACCCCATCCTCCAGAATAGCTTTACCTCCAACACCCACAGGCCGGCCAGCAGGCATCGTTTTCCCAATACCGCACCATGGCCGATATGGATCAAACAGTCCAGTTTACTACCCGCCCCGATCACAGTATCGCCAGATACCCCCCGATTGATGGTACAACCTGCACCGATGTCCACATGATCCTCAATGATCACTCGGCCACAGGTATGCCACTTGTCATAGCGATCGGGATGCCGTTTGAAATAGAATGCATCCGTCCCGATCACCGTCCCCGCCTGGATCGTCACATGATCGCCGATGGTGGTATTGGAGTGTATGATCACCCCGGCCTGGATATAGCCATCCCGACCGATCTGTACATCCGGACCAATGATCACTCCCGGTTCGAGGATTGTTGACGGATGGATGACTGCCGAAGGATCTATAGTCGCACTCAGTGGTTTGGCAGGTTTGAACTCCCGGGCAAGACGGTCATAGGCCTCAAACGGCTTATCCACAACAAGCACGACTTTCCCGACTGGTGGCTCGACCTCCTCATTGAGAATGATCACACTCGCTGCCGAACGAAGGGCCTTGTCAAAATACTTGGCCACATCCACAAACAGGATGTCTCCCGGAACAACCTTGTGAATCTCATTCAAACCGGTACACATGAATTCCGGATCACCGATGATCCTGGCTTGTATGCGTGATGCGATCTCTCGGACAGGAATGGGTTGACGGAATTGCATGAATTCTATTGAGACTGTAAAAATAGCAAAGGTCCGTCGTCCGATTCTATCTTCTCAGATCTGCAATTGAAGCCTGTTTTCCATTCACTCGCCTTTACGCTCGTTTATAGGCCTCAATGGTTCTCATTTTAACGGGAATAATGCCCTTCTTTTCCCATTTGTCCGACATGGCTTTGACTGCCTGGTGGTAGCGATCCAGTTCCTTTCGATGGGCATTGACGCGGAGGGTGAGAAGTTCTGTTTTCCGAATCTGCCCCTGTGAAAATTCCCCCGGGAACTGACTCACTTCCAGATAGAGCGTCGAAATCTCTTCACGGATCGCCTCGCTTTCTGCTACATAACCATCACCATCCAAAGCGACCAGACTGTCTCGCCAGGTCTGTATGCCTTTCGTCAAGGTCAACAGCGCTTGCCTGTCCTTTTTTACTGAAACAGATTGTGCACTTGTATCTGTCCAGCTGCGCAGATCTTCCGACGCATAATAGATGTATCCCAGTTCCTCGGTGAGATCAAAAAGCTTCTTTAATGTACCCGATTGCAACTTCCGCGCCTCTGTCGAATAGATATCGGCTGCCTCATGTTCCAGCTCCAGTTTTGTTTCAAAGACCTGTTTGCCTTTGTTCACACGGATCGTGTATGTCCCTTCATCCAGCGAAGGCGTGATCATCGAACCAAACATAGCCATCCGGTTATTGGTTGGTGCCGCCTTCGGCATCGGATAGCGAACGGGCAATTCAACAATATTGATACCTGCACTCTTTCCAGCCGGCATTTCCTGGATGACCTTGCCCTGGGCATCCAGGACTTCGATGAACATTTTGCCAAACGTATGTCGCTTGTTCATGAAATACACGATCTGGGCATTTGTGCTCGGGTTGCCGGCCACAAAGTTGCCTGAACCACCAAACCAGTCGCCCGGTCTGGGCAGGCGAATGAATGGCTTGCCCGTTTCGAGAAAGGACAGTTCGTCATCGAGCAAATCGCGAGTCACCTGTCGAAGGGGTCGAAGGTCGTCAAGGATATAGGCTCCCCGGCCATGCGTGCCGATGACCAGTGCGTGATCTCTCGGATGAATGACCAGAGCACGTACGCCTACCTTGGGCAGGTTGTTTTTGAAACCGCTGCCAGGAAAGACCTCCGTCCAGGGAGATGTACAACCCGAATTCAGTGCCCAGGAATAGCAGATCCGGATTGACCAGGTCCTGCCGGATCACCAACGCATATCCTTCTATATCATCCGTGACCAGAGATGTCCAGGTCTGTCCATGATCTGTTGTTTTGTACACGTACGTCCGAAAATCACCCTGTTTGTGCCCATCAAAAGTGGTGAATGCTGTACCTGTAGAAAAATGATCCGGCTCGACCGATGTACACCAGGTAAACGCCGGTAATCCGGGCATTGCCCTGCTGGTGTTGCGCCAGGTCTGCCCATCATCTGTCGTCACCTGGAGATGGCCATCATCCGTTCCTGCCCAAATCTCCTGTTTCGACAGCGGTGATTCTGCCAGACAGACAATGGTCGTGTTGTTTTCTGCACCGGAGTTGTCGAGTGAAAATCCACCTGATTCCTTTTGTTTCTGTCGGGTTGGATCATTGGTTGTCAGATCGGGGGAGATCCGTGTCCAGGTATTGCCTCGATCCATGGTTCGAAAGACAAACTGTGCTCCGAAATACATCCGTTCCGGATCAGTTGGAGATAAGGCTATCGGACTGTTCCAGTTGAATCGGTATGCCTGTTCATTCTGTCCTGGTATGGGTTTGATATTCTTCGTCTGGCCATCCTTCCGGTTGTGACGGAACAATCCCCCTCCCTGCGATTCTGCATACACCACATCCTTATCCGTGGGATGACGGAATGAATAGAATCCATCACCACCAGCAGTAAAGGCCCAATCGGCATTGCTGATCCCGCCGGCACTGCTGGAAGGCCCGACCCAGGAGCCGTTGTCCTGCAGTCCGCCATACACATTGAAGGGCTCATCATGATCTACACTGATATGGTAAAACTGAGATACCGGAAGATTCATGAACATGCGAAACGCATATCCACCATCGTAGGACTCATAGACCCCGCCATCCGTGCCAATGATTACATGCCGGCTGTTATTCGGATCCACCCAAACGGCATGAATATCGGAATGGACACCACTGCCCACCATTCGCCAGGTTTCTCCGGCGTTATCACTGATGATCAGATTCAAGCCACACTTGTAGACTTTGCTGGCATCCTTTGGATCCACAGTCAACCGACTGAAATAAAACGGGCGAACCAGGGTATTGAAGTCCCTGCTTTGTCTTTTCCAGGTGATGCCTCCATCTGCTGAAATATACAAGCCCTTGTCCTGTTTCTCTTTGGCTTCCAGCGTCAAGTACACCGTATCCGGAGCAGATGGAGCGATCTCTACGGCCATGCGTCCATAAGGTTTGGCCGGCAAACCGCCACCAATGATCTCTGTCCAGGTTGATCCACCATCCGTCGTTTTATACAACCCGCTTCCGGGGCCACCGGAACGAAAAAAATGAGGCGATCGCTGATGATCCCACATCGCAGCAATCAACGTGTTCGGATCGGATGGGTCCATCGTCAGATCCGCACATCCGGTGGTGGCATTGACAAATAACTGTCGTTCCCAGGTGGCACCGAAATCGACAGATTTATAGACACCCCGCTGGTCACTTTCCGACCACAATCTGCCCTGAACAGCCACGTAGACGGTCCCGACCTGCCGGGGATCAAGTATCACTTTGGCAATATGTTCGCTTTCTTCCAATCCCTTTTTAGTCCACGAAATACCCCCATTAACGCTGACATAGATCCCGTCGCCAACAGAGACCGAATTGCGCACCCAGGGTTCGCCAGTTCCCACCCAAACAGTGTCGGGATGGTCCTGGTCGATTGCAATCGCACCGATGGACTGGACATAATCATCAAATACAGGCATAAACGTCGCTCCTGCCGACACTGATTTCCAGACTCCTCCTCCGGCTGCTCCGACAAACAGGACATTGGGTTTTTGATCCACGACAGCCAGTGCCGCTATCCGACCGCTCATGACTGCGGGACCAATATCCCGGGCGCGTAAGTCACCAAACGACACACTCAAAGTCGATCCTTCCTGGGCACAAAGACCACCTGAAAGGAACAGGAAAAGGATGGGAAAAATGCGGTTCATAGCACGGATGTGATGTGAAATAAAACGAGCCGGAAGAAATGGTTCAGTTCCTTCCGGCCCGTAAATCGACTAAGGATTACTCTGATTATTTGTCGCCTGGAAACGAAAACAGGTCTTCCTTGACACCGACATTCGTTTCAATCCGGTCAAAGGTCAGTTGTGCAACAACTTCGCCGTTGACCTTGGTCGTCATGGAATGAGGCATCATCATGCCATTCACCTCCGCGTAGTCGCTCAGGTGCTGTTCGATCGGCATCCCTTTCATCTGACCTGTTCCGGCAAAAGTCTTGATCATCAGTGGAACATAATTGTCTCGATCGATATAGTAAAACCGTTCATCACCGGCTTTGGTGGTCAATTTGACTACAAATGTGCGTGTGCCTTCCACTTCATCATCTCCTTCCAGGCTGGCCTGATGTCCTTTGGCTTTGTAATCCATCAGATCATCTTCAAACATCTGTTTGGCCGCTTCAGCAGATTCCTCCGCAGACTTCTTTTGCGGTTCCGTACCACCTGTAAACGGATTGATGGTCCAGGCCGTTTTTCCGTCAAACGCTTCTACATATTCTGTTCCCTGGATGTTCACAACCAGCTTCTGTTTGTTCGGGCGGGTCATCACCATGGTAAATGGAAACTCCATTCCCATTTGGTTTGCACGGCCGGTCATACGGGTCGATTGCAGGGCGTGCCAGTTATCCAGTCCACCAACGTTGGTATAATAGTTCTTGAGAACTTCATCCAATGACTGTGCCTGGACCAGGCTGATGGCGAAGCTACCGATGAGTAGCAATGAAAGCAGTTTCTTCATTCGAATTGTGATTTAATGACGTTAAAGTAATAGAATCGCAGAATACCTGATCAAGGTTTTCGGTCAATCCACCGTTTTGCTCGACCAAGTGTCTTCTGCTCTGGTCAAACCACGTAACATGTATCTTTGTTACATGCACGAATCATCAACTTCTCGGACCGAGGTCGGTCAGCTGGGAGAATTCGGGTTAATTGACAGGTTAACCTCCCCATTTCTCCCGCAGCAATCAACAACAGTCAAAGGAATCGGAGACGATGCCGCCGTCCTGGATACCGGTGGAGATCAATTTACGCTGGTCTCAACCGATATGCTTGTAGAGGGCATTCACTTTGACCTGATGTACACACCGCTCAAGCATTTAGGCTACAAATCGGTGGTGGTCAATCTGTCGGATATCTACGCAATGAACGGGACACCGACTCAGATCACTGTCAGTATCGGGATTTCCAATCGGTTTTCTGTTGAAGCCCTGGAAGAGATTTATTCTGGCATTCAACTGGCATGTGAAACGTACGATGTGGATCTGGTGGGTGGCGACACCACATCGTCGAACAAGGGGCTGATTCTGAGTATTACCGCTTTAGGACTGGTCGACAAGGATAAAGTGGTCTACCGTTCCGGTGCCCGGGTGGGCGATCTCATCTGTATCACCGGCGATCTGGGTGCCGCCTATCTCGGCCTGCAGATCCTGGAACGGGAGAAGCAGCTGTATCTCGATGAACCATCTATCCAGCCCGATCTGGAGGACCAGCAATATCTCATCGGTCGCCAGTTGAAACCCGAAGCGCGCAAGGACATGATCGCTGCTTTCGCCAACAATGGTCTCAAGCCCACATCCATGATCGATATTTCCGATGGCCTTGCCTCGGAGATCTTCCATATTGGCAAACAGAGCGGGGTCGGAGCCTACCTGGAAGAATCAGGCATCCCCATCCATCAGGATGCCAAGATGATGGCGTTGAAGTTTCAACTCGACCCGACCACCTGTGCATTGAGTGGGGGGGAGGACTATGAATTACTCTTTACGATCGACCCATCGGATGTAGATCGTGTCCGGTTTCTACCTGATATCTATATTGCGGGAGAGATCGTTCCTGCAGAGGACGGCTTCACGCTGCATACCACGGGTGGCAAGCGTCATCCGCTCAGGGCGCAGGGGTGGAATCATTTTGGGGAATCGGGTCCAGGGTAAATCGCACATATTTGATCGTTTTCCCGGCTTCCAGATGCAGGCCTTCATAATAGGTCTTGAAGGCCAGTTCCGGTGTGGGGAGTTCCCCTGAATAGATGTCGTCCCAATGACCATGAAGATGGGCAAACGGGGTTTGTTCCAAAGACTCCAGAGTAAAGACATACAAGCCCGGATCGTCTGTTTTCAGATGGAGGATTCCCCCGGCGCCAATACACGGCGATAGAGATTCAGAAAATGTGGACTGGTCAGGCGTCGGTTTTCCTTTCCTTCGCGGGGAAAGGGATCCGGAAAAGTGATCCAGATCTCACTGATCTCGCCGGGTGCAAAGAAGGCGTCCAGCATCTCGATCCGGGTACGAAGAAAGGCCACATTGGTCAACCTTTCGCGAAGAGCTATCCGGGCGCCTTGCCAGATCCGCGCGCCCTTGACATCGATACCCAGAAAATTTCGTTCCGGATACTGGCGGCCGAGTGCCAGGCTATATTCCCCTCTCCCGCAAGCCAGCTCGACTGTTAATGGTCGATCATTTCCAAAATGGTCAATTGCCCACTTCCCTCTCAGGTCCGGGTGTTGACCATGTTGCCCTGTGAGTATGGGATTCTTCGCATCGAAATTCTGATAGACATTTTCAAACCCGTCCAGGTCAGCGAATTTGTCCAGTTTGTTACGACGTGCCACAAATGCTCTGTGTTATTATTGGAATAAACGTGAGCTCAAAGGTAAGGTGATTCTCTCCGACCCCGAGCACTCGGGAGGACATCGGGACGAAGGGACATAGGGATGAGGAATCAGGGATGAGGGATCAGGGACCAAAAAGCTGTGGCCTTTTATCCGTGTCATCCTCAAATCCGTGCACATCCGTGATTCTGACAGAAGGAGACAGAAGGACGAAGGAATGAGGAATGAGGAGCTATTTCGATATTTCGTTGTTGGGTTATTTCGACGGTCATCTCGAATCAGGCATTCACATACCGTGCTGTGCGAAAGGCGGAAAGCGGAAGTGGGAAAGCGGAAATGGGAAAGTGAGAAAGTGAGAAAGTGAGAAAGTGGAACGATGACCCAGGGACTGAGGGACTTTGAGAATCAGATTTTCCATTCCATCTTCCTGTCCATCCTGAAATTATGAGAATCTTAGTTCTGACAGTTGGAGGATACTTTGAGACGAAGTGACTGAATGCGAGGCACATTGCTTTCGGTCATTCGGGTTTGGAATTTGTTGTTTGAGATTTGTGATTTCTGCTGAAGACGTTGTTGGATTATTTAGAAGAATGCTAACCCACCGCCGGATGGAGGTTATCCCGTTTATCTGGTGCCAACCGTTGTAAAAACGAGGTTTACAGAGTCTGTCAAACCTATGGCTCCCCCTCTCCTTCCTCGGGAAGGAGAGGGGGTTGGGGCCCAGACGATGGCCTCGACCCCGAAGGCCATCGTCTGGATCCGGACATCCCGCAGAAGCGGGATCGTCCGGGGGTGAGGTTATCACTCCTCATTCTTGGTACCAACATCAAAAAAAAGCCCTGATGCAGAACACCAGGGCTTTTTTATGATCTGATTGTATCAGATTATTACTTCATCAAACCGGACAGGGCACTCAGGCGAGGCAGCACCACAAATTCAGTACGGCGGTTGGCCTGGCGGCTGTCACCAGTTGCTGGATCAGCAGCGTCAGCAGGAGCAGTTTCTCCACGACCTGCAGCCGTCAACTGGCTTGCAGAAACACCATTCTTCACCAATTCACGAACAACGGAAGTCGCGCGGATAACGCTCAGGTCCCAGTTGTCGGCAAAACGGGCAGACGAAATAGAACGGTTGTCCGTGTGACCTTCCACCATCATGATCAACTCCGGGTTTGCCTTCAGTGTCTCAGCCAGGGTGGCGATGAAATCGCGACCTTCCTTGGACAGACGAACAGAACCAGACTTGAACAGAATCGGTTGTGCACCGGTCAGATACATGCGATCATCGCGTGTCTGCACAGTCAAACCGGATTTTTCATAATAGCTCAGTGCATTCTTCAGGGCTGTTTTCACACTGCCGAGTTCAGCACCACTGGCATCACTTGCCTTCTTGGCAGCATCCAGCTGGTTTTTCATGGCATCCAGATCCTTCTGGGTAGAAGCCATTTTCGAATTCAGGTTGTCACGCTCTTCGGAAAGGGCCATTTTTTCGGCTTCCATTGCCTTCAACTTGTTCTGGTAGTCGCTGATGGACTGGGCCAGGGCGTCCTTTTCAGCCATGAGCGCATTGAACTTCTTGGAAGACACGCAGGACTGACCTGCAACCGCCAAAACCAACAGTGCGATAAGGAGATTCAGATGTTTCATACAGGAGAATTTGTTTCTTGTTCTTCGTTAGTGCGGCAAAGTTACCATTTTGTTCCAACCAATAGTGGTTTCCTTCACCTTTTCATGCGATGATAAGACAATATTTTCTTTTTTCAATGTCATCCCCAAGTCGGAAACCCGCTTATTTTTACCCCCAAACCTCTAGACATGCACAATTTTCTGATCCATTTTCATTCCGGCTGGCGCTGGATTTTCCTTGTTATGCTGGTGATCGCCCTTCTGAACAACCTGATCAAATGGCGCCAGGGGGCTACCCATACAGCAGCCGATCAAAAATGGAATCTGTACGCCATGTCTGCTGCTCATCTCCAGACGATCGTTGGCCTTCTCCTCTATTTCATGAGTACCAAGGTGCAATTTTCAGGAGAATCAATGGCTGATCCCATCCTGCGCTTTTTTACAGCAGAGCATATCCTCACCATGGTCGTCGCCGTCATCCTGATTACGATCGGGTATTCCAGAGGCAAGCGTGGTGATACCGATACTGCACGGTTCCGCCTGGCATTCTGGTATTATCTGGGCGGGTTGATCTTCATCCTGCTCGGTATTCCCTGGCCGTGGCAGGAATACGGCGCAGGCTGGTTCTAGATGTCTGTCTACTCTTGACTATTTCTTAACCTCAGAAATCAGGGGCTTCTTTTTTGCACCGCGCATCTTTGCAGAAAGAAGCCCCTTTTATGGCTGAGTCGGTTCTCCTGCTGATCATGATTGTGGGTGTTGTGCTACTCAATAAGGAACAGATCGAATGAACTGAGTGGTTCTATCTTTGTGGCCATGACCCGGATCCGGTCCTTTCTTTCTGGAATCCTTTTTTCCTGTTTACCATGCTCTGTCGTTACCGGACAGGATACCACCCTGGCTATTCAGGTAGTGGAGGTCACCGCGGAACGGCTGATGCATACGCCGGGCCAAACCCTCCAGTTGGCAGACAGTCTCGAGTTCATCTTTTTACACACATCCAGCCTGCAGGAACAATTATTGCTGAATCCGGCCAATCATGTCCGGTCGTATGGTCCCGGTCGCTTGGCAACGATCAGCGCCCGTGGCAGCGGATCCGGTCAACATTCCGTATCCTTTCAAGGGATGAACCTCCTCAACCCGCTCTGGGGGCTGGTCGATTACAGTCAGATTCCTCTGTTTCTCTTTCCATCAACCGGGCAGCTGCCTGGTGATCAAACCAGTCGGGCAGGCAGTGGAAGTGCTGCCGGGCAATCCATTCTTGGTACCGGGCTCGAAACTTTCCAGAGCCCCGGTCTTGAAGCGCAAGTGGAAACCGGCAGTTTCGGCACCCTGAAAACCGGTCTTGGCGTACATTCCGTCTGGAAACAGAAAACCAGGGGACTTGTGCGGGTTGTCCATGATCAGGCGACAAATGACTACCCGTTTCACGATCGATTTGGCCATGTCCAGACCTTGACCCATGCCCGATTTCAACAGCAGGGCATCCTCGTCGATGGGTCCCATCAATGGTCATCCAGACACCAGCTCGGCCTGACGGTCTGGGGCCTGCGTGGATCCAGGGAAATACCTCCTACGCTGGCACAACAATCCTCCGAGGCCAGGCAAGAGGATATCCTGTCTCGCATGCTGTTGCGTTGGCAATGGCAAACCACAAAATGGGTAGGTGGAGTGCGCACCGCTTTCCTGACGGATGCCTTGCACTACACTGATCCTGCCTCAGGGGGACTGGACAATCAAACCAGATCCAGACAGGCAGACATCCAGACCTGGGCGACCCGGAGCCTGGCACGAAACCAGACCATTTCCGCAGAGGTGGGTTATCGGATCATCCATGGAAGTTCAGATCATTATGCCAACCTGCCTGATGAATCCCGAACCTTTCTTCATCTACGCTACAACTGGACAGCTACGGCATTGCCCCTGAAAATCTGGGTATCACATCGCAGTGAACAGGCGGCCCGGGAAACAGCCTGGAGTATTCCTTCTCTGGGTGTTGAATTGACATACGACGCATTCCAGTTTCGTGGTCATCTCAGCCGGCATAATCGCTGGGCTGCCTGGGATGATCGTTATTGGGTTCCAGGAGGCAATCCAGATATTCGACCCGAAAATGGGTGGGCTGGAGAGTCAGGAATCACCTGGAAACCGCAAAGATCTTCTGGCGATATTCAGCTTTCCATTCAAGCTTATTACCGTCAGGTCAATGACTGGATCCAATGGACACCCCACCCCGGATTCTGGTCGCCGGAAAACCTGTTCCATGTGCGAAGCCAGGGACTGGAAAGCCTGTTTTCCTGGTCCATAACTCCCTGGCTGCACTATAGCGGTCGATATGCCCTGACCCGGTCCTTGCGGCAGGATCGAGATGAACAACTGGTGACACACCATCAGCAGTTGCCCTATATTCCGTTACACAACTTCCGCCAGTCCGTGTATTTCCAGCAGTGGGGATGCACACTTCGGATTCGCCATCAATGGACCGATGCTGTATCCACAGTAGCAGATGCCAGCGAAGGACTGCCCGCTTTTCATCTGGTCCATCTTGATCTGGCCAGGACGGTTCAGTGGGGAAGACAGGACTTTCTGATCTGGGCCCGTTGTGAAAATGTGTTGGACCATTCCTATTTTCTGGTCAGAAATCTCCCCCTTCCCGGTCGTCAGTTTTCTGTCGGGATGCGGTGGACATTCGAATAGGTTGACTCGTAATCGAATCCTTTCAATTCCACAATCCCAGATGCTCCAGGTGGATCTCTTCACCATAAAACTGTCGGGTGGTTGCTTCAAAAGAAGGGGTGTAATCCGACACATAAAAACGATGGGGAGGGGCAGGATCCAGACGCAGGATATTCGCTTCTTCCAACCGTTTCTTCACTGCATGGGCAACGACATCTGTCGAATCGAGAATACGTACCTTATTCTGATACCAGGATTCGATCTCCTTTCTGATCAACGGATAGTGCGTACAAGCCAGTAATAAGGCTTCTATCCCCGCCAGCTTCGGATCGCCCAGATAGGTGTCGAGCACAGACTGGCTGATCGCATCATGCACAAACCCCTCTTCAATCATGGGAGCCAACAGGGGCGTTGCCAATGAATGCACCTGTACCGATGGGGCTTTATCCCGGATCCGGGCGGCATAGATTCCGGAATTAACCGTTGTTTTGGTCGCAATGACACCGACGTGCTGATGCCCGAGTCGAATGACTTCCTCGACCAGGGGATCGACGACATTGACAAATAGAGTGCGGTGCTCGAAAAAATCCAGGAGGACATCATACGCTGCAGAGGAAGCGCTGTTACAAGCCACGACGATCATCTTGCAGTTCTGCTCGAGCAGAAACTTGGCAATGCGCAAACTGTAATAACGAATGGCATCGGCAGACTTATCGCCATACGGCATATGCGCGGTATCCCCGAAATAGATGATCTGTTCGCGGGGCAATAAACGCACAACGGCATTGGCAACCGTCAGGCCGCCAATGCCGCTGTCAAAGATACCGATGGGACAGTTCCGGGTATCCAAGTTATTTCTCTGCTGCTGGTTCTTCAGCGGGAATGGTAATCCCCATCTTGGTCATCACCATCGGCGTTATGTTCAAGCTCTCCTGAGCATACAACAGGATTCCATTACCCGGGCTGGCATCAAAAATATACTGGTAGCCACCCTCTGCGGCAACGGCGTCAATGGCATCCTGCATCTTTTTAATGATCGGTGCGATCAGGCTTTCCTGTTTTTCGGCAACCTTCTGTCGCATTTCCTGCTCCAGGCCACCGATCTCTGTCTCCAGAACCTGCAGCTTTTTAGCCTCTTCTTCCTGCTGCTTCGGCGCAATCTCGCCTTGTTGGACCTTGGTCTGCAAGGCCATGCCCTGTTTCTGATAATCCTCGATCATGGATTTCAGACGGGCTTCATATTGCTTCTGGAACACCTCCAGTGAACTGTTGGCTTCCTTAACCTCCGGCAACAGGCTCATGACCTGGGCGGAGTTGACATATCCAAACTTCTGAGCTGTAGCCGACAGGGCCAGAAACCCGAAGCAAAGGGTAATCATCATGTGCTTCATACTGTACTGATAGTTTCGCTGTGATTGAAGGGCCGAATACGGGCCAGTTGGATTCCGAATCCGTCAAGCAACGGATATTCCGGGCGCAAAAGTAGGGAAAGCCCTCAATTCCGCGTCAATCGCTGAATAAGATCTTCTGTCTTGTCAAACTGCGGATTGGCAAAAATGATTCCGGAAGAACTGCTCTTGTCAAAGATGAAATCATATCCACGTTCGTTCGCATAGGCCTCGATCGTGCCATAGACTTTGTCCTGGATAGGCCGGACCAACTCCTGGCGTTTTTTGAACAACTCTCCTTCCGGGCCGAATTTGGCTTTCTGCATCTCCCGAATGTCCTTCTCTTTGGTCAGGATCTCCTCTTCCTGTTGGAGGCGCATTTCCTCGCTCATCAACACCTGTTCAGCCTGATATTTATTGTACATACCCTTGACCTTGTCAAATTCCTGTTCAATTTCCTGTCTCCAGCGGGCAGCGATCTTGTCTACATCTGCTTGCGCAGTTTTATACTCTTCCAGGCTTTCCAGTACCAGGTTGATGTCGACTACAGCCACCTTCTGTGCATGTAATTCATGGAAACCGAATAAAAGTCCAATGGCAAGAAGGAGCAGGGTTTTCGTGTACTTCACGTGATATTCGTTTTTTTGATCGATATGGTTGCACTACTCTAAGCGGTAAAAATACGGTTTTATTGCCTCGAGATGATCTTCCGGTAGATCGTGTTGTTTCAGAGATCGGCAAGGTTTCACTTTCTTTAACACGTGATATTGATAATCAATTGTTTATGAAAAAATACAAGGGTTCAGTATGGAACTATTAACGGCGGTTTAACACCCATTATCCTGCTGTAAAAACCGTAGGTTTGTAAAAACGAACATCATGCGCCCAACCTGGAAAGGAGTCTACCCCGCATTAACTACCCTCTTTCACCCGGATGAATCCATGGACAGGAAGGGTATGGAGAACAAGGTAGATGACCAGATTCGGAGCGGTGTCCAGGCCTTGATCCTGGGCGGCAGTCTCGGTGAAGCATCTACACTGTCTTCCGATGAAAAGCTGGAATTGCTCGACCTGGTTCTGGCCCATGCCAACGGACGTGTGCCAGTCATTCTGAATGTTGCCGAATCCCGTACACGGGATGCCCTGGCATTTGTACGTCGTGCGGCAGATGCCGGTGCTGACGGGCTCATGGTCCTGCCACCCATGCGCTACAAGGCCGATGAGGATGAGGTAACAACCTGGTACAGTGCGATCGCACATGAAACCGATCTGCCAATCCTGCTGTACAACAACCCGGTCGATTACGGGATTGGCCTGTCTCTTCATCAATTTGAAACGTTGCTCCGCATACCAACAATCCAGGCGGTCAAGGAGTCCACTCGCGACGTCACACAGGTTATCCGCTTAAAAAATGCCTTTGGAGACCGGTTGAAGGTGTTGTGTGGCGTGGATACTCTGGCATTGGAAAGTCTCCTGTTGGGTGCAGACGGATGGGTAGCGGGTTTGGTCAATGCGTTTCCGGAAGAAACTGTGGCGATCTATCGATTGGCATTGGCAGGGGAGATAGAGTCCGCAAGAGCGCTATATGCCTGGTTTATGCCCTTGCTGGAACTCGACATCCATCCCAAACTTGTGCAGTATATCAAGTTGGCTGAACGGGAAACAGGCCGGGGCACACCCTTTGTCCGTGCTCCGCGCCAACCACTGGAAGAAGGTGAATTGATGAATGTATTGCGCATCATTCACGACGGCCCGGGCAACCGTCCTTCACACCGGTGAACCTGACCAAATAAACGACATGAAAGATATCACGATCCCGGGAGGGAAAAATGCGGAAAAGGCCCGCAAACTGATGCGCGTATTCAGCCCTCTGACTGGCGCGGAACTGGAAGGGGAGTATCCAGTCACACGCTTGGAAGAAGTGCAATACGCGGTCGAGCAGGCCACAGCCGCATTTCCTGTTTTTTCAACGAAGAGCGGTCAGGAACGTGCCGCATTTCTGACGGCTATTGGCGAGGAGATCATGGCATTGGGAGATGACCTGATCCAGCGGGCGATGATGGAAACCGGATTACCCGAACCCCGGCTCAATGGTGAACGAGCCCGTACGATTGGCCAGCTGAATCTGTTTGCCAATCACCTTCGAGAGGGCTCCTGGGTGGATGCGATTCTGGATCCAGCGGATCCGGATCGAAAACCCTTTCCCAAACCCGACCTGCGCCAAATGCTTCAGCCACTTGGGCCGGTAGCGATTTTTGGTGCCGGAAATTTTCCTCTGGCTTTTTCTACTGCCGGAGGCGATACAGCCTCTGCCCTGGCCGCCGGTTGCCCTGTCGTGCTCAAGGCCCATGAAGGACACCTTGGTACCAATGCTCTGGTGAGCAGGGCTATTCGTCTTGCTGCTGAGCGTACGGGTATGCCCGATCATGTCTTCCAATACGTGGTGGGTGACGGGTATATCACCGGGTTGGAACTGGTTCGTCATCCCGGGATCAAGGCAGCCGGTTTTACCGGATCTTTTTCCGGGGGAAAGGCCTTGTTGCAGGCAACCCATCAACGAGAAGATCCGATCCCGTTTTTTGCAGAAATGGGAAGCACCAATCCCATAGTTGTATTGCCCGAAGCAATGTGCCTGAGAGGCGATGTGATCGGCCAGCAACTCGTGTGGAGTTTTACGTTGAATGCTGGCCAGTTCTGTACAAATCCGGGCCTTATCCTGGTGCGCGAAGGTGACGGACTCGACACCTTGATCGATGCGATGCATGAAGCCGTGCTGACAAGACAGTCAGAGTTGATGTATGGCAATGGCATTCGAACCAATTACGACCTGCGTTCCAGAGAACTGCTCCAATTAAAAGGAGTAACATTAATCGGCAAGGGGGCAGATGGCGGACCACTGGACGGACAGGCCACGCTCGCAAAGGTCAATGCAGTTGATTTTTTAATTCAACCTGAACTTCAGCATGAAGTATTTGGGCCATTCAGTCTGATCGTGGTTTGTCCGGATGATCATTCTCTGTTGCACGTGTTGAGATCCCTGGGCGGTCAATTGACGGCGACTCTCATGGCCGAAGAGTCAGAACTACATGGGCGTGAAGATTTAATGGCGGAATTAATTCACCGATGTGGACGGTTGGTTTGGAATGGTGTTCCAACCGGCGTTGAGGTCAGTCCTGCAATGCATCATGGTGGTCCCTGGCCGGCCAGTTCTGATGCTCGCTTCACCTCTGTAGGTACCCAGGCTATTCGACGCTGGGTGCGGCCAGTGTGTTATCAAAATATACCTGAAATCTTTTTACCGCTGGCACTACAATCGAATAATCCATTACATATCTGGCGGCGGATCGGGGCGGAGTGGACGAAGGAGGGATCAGGGATGAGGGATCAGGGATGAGGGATCAGGGATGAAGGATCAGGGATGAGGGATTAGGGATGAGGGATCAGGGATGAAATCAGTATTGGGTATTGGGTATTGGGTATTGGGTTGGGTATTGGGTATTGGGTATTGGGTATTGGGTATTCGAATTTATTTGTGTTTTGTCTTTGGTGATTTGGAATTTCTGCTAAATGTGTTATTGCGTTATTTCGAAAAGCCGGACCGAGTTACATACCGCCAGTGAAAAGCCTCTGAGTGACTTTTTGTCCTCTGTGGTGATGGCGGAAGTGTGATTTGGTTATTGAGTTATTGAGTTATTTCGAAGGACAGGGCAGAAGATCGGGGAGACTGATTATGTGAAAAATCAGGATTTTCGAATTTTGATTTTGACTTTTGGGATTTACCTGCCTCGCCGGCAGCGGGTTGTGATTTGGTTCTTCCTTCTCAACTCCGCCAATACTTACCCCGTTCGGTCATTTGAATTTGTGATTTGGAATTTGTTTGTGATTTGGTTATTTGGAATTTGTGATTTGTGTTTTGGAATTTAAGCCCCCTGTTTAATGTTTTCATCTTTGATTTTTTGAATTTGGAATTTGTTTGTGTTTTGGAATTTGTTTTTTGTGTTTTACCTGCCTCGCCGGCAGGCGGGTTTGTGTTTTGTGTTTTGGAATTTAACTCTCTCTATGTCTCGTTCGATCTTCCAATGCATTGATGCCCACACTTGTGGCAATCCGGTCCGGGTTGTGAAACATGGTGGCCCAGAACTTGTCGGGGAACAATATGGCGGAAAAACGCCTGGATTTTCTCGCCCATCACGACTGGATCCGGAAAGGACTGATGTTCGAACCAAGGGGTCATGATATGATGTCGGGATCCATCCTGTATCCGCCTCATGATCCGGCAAATGATGCCGCAATTCTGTTTATCGAAACAAGTGGTTGCCTGCCCATGTGCGGACACGGGACCATCGGGACCATCACCGTGGCGATCGAGCAGGGATTGATCACGCCCCGGGAGGAGGGGATCGTCCGACTGGAAGCTCCGGCTGGCTTGATCCTGGTCAGTTACGAGCGACAACCTTCCGGCAAGGTCACCTCTGTCCGGCTGACCAATGTGCCGTCCTTCCTGGCTGCCTCCGCATTGGAAGTGGATTGTCCCGGACTGGGAAAAATCAATGTGGACATTGCCTATGGCGGGAATTTTTATGCCATCATTGATCCGCAGGAGAATTATTCGGATATGGGTGACTACGCACTCTCGGATCTGATCGCCTGGAGCCCTGAATTGCGCCGGCGGTTGAATGACCGATACACCATGGTTCATCCCGAGCGAGCGGATATTCGGGGCATCAGTCATATCCTGTGGACCGGTAAGCCCACCAGAATGGAGGCGACTGCCCGAAACGCTGTTTTTTACGGGGAAAAGGCCATCGACCGGTCACCATGTGGAACAGGAACCTCAGCACGTATGGCGCAGTGGGCAGCCAAGGGAAAATTGCACACGGATGAACCATTTATTCATGAATCGATTATCGGCAGCCTCTTCACCGGGCGGATCGAGCAGTTGATACAAGTCGGCGACCATCCTGCCATCATTCCCTCCATTGAGGGATGGGCCGTGGTCACCGGTTTCAACACGATCCATATCGACCCGGAAGAGGATCCGTTCGCCTACGGTTTTACGGTGGGGTGAGGGAAACCATTAAAATGGTTTCTATCTGTTTATCGATTTGATTACCCAGGGTTGGCCTTCTCCGGCTGTTGAAAATCCCAGTGCTACATCGTTTTCTAATTCACAGTTGGACATAAAAGGATGTTGATAAGCTCTGTTTCATGGTCATGAATGATCATTTCGGAAATGTCATTCTTCCACTTTTCTACCTGAAAACTTCGTAGCCCGGGGTTTTCTTTATCCGCCGCAGGAGGAAACCCCGGGAATAAAATTCACATGTTTCGGGGAATGGTTTTAACCATTTCCCTCGTCCACATTGATCTTATTCCTCCTCCCCGAACAGATCGCCCTGTTTGATGTCCACGTCAAATTCGATGGTGTCACCCGGATGGTACTTCTCTGCCTGGGCTTCCGCCGCTTCAGAGAGCTGGATCTTGTCCAGAGGGTAGGGAACCAGCTGGTTGCCCAACGCCTTCCATCCTTTGATATCCACAATGTCAGTCAGATTGGCGATCTCGTGTTGCTTGATCTTCTTTTTATCCCGGTACCAGTATTCGACTTCTACATCAGGAAGAATACTGGCAAAAAGCAACTTGCTATTCCGATGGTCTGTGAGATACGAGAATTTCTGTCCCGTCGTCGACGTTTCGATCTGGAATCGCTTGACCAGTGTCCACCCTTTGTTGCCATCAAAATGGACTGCCGAAATGACCATGTCGGGATGAAATTTCCGGATCTCTATGACTGTAGTTGGATCATATCGATTATTCAGGTCAAAATCCGTGATCTCATATGTACCATCCATATACAGGGACAGAATCTGATCACCCGTATCGAAAGCGCCGAGGTATTTGCCACGCCCCTCCGTATTCAGTCTGCCACTGGCTTCATCCATCCAGGCTTGCTGTGCACCCAATGTAGATTTCCCAAGTCCGATCTGCTGTATTTTTTTCACCGGGTATTTGGTCAGAATATTCCCCTGTGAACTCCTGCTTTTGATCGCCAGCTCAGCAAAGTCAAATTCGAATTGCTTGATCTTGGCGCGGCAGTTGGGTGACAGGTTGACTTCCACCATTTCCGATTCACCATTCGGCTGCACGGAAAAATAAAGCACCTTGCTGTACTTCGTCCCTTTGGTGAGGGGATATTCTTTATCGCGGGTGACCGAAGTGACATTAAACCGCTTGACATAGGCATTGCCGCTTTCTCCATCAAAATAGACCAGATGATAGGTCGTGCGGTCGTCCCTTTTATTCCATACACCTACATGAATAATGTCCTTTCCGACAAAGACTTTTTCATCTACACGAACAACCGTAAATGTCCCATCCTTTCGGAATGCAATAATGTCATCGATATCGGAACAATCCGCGACAAACTCATCCTTTTTCAATCCTGTGCCAATAAACCCGTCCTTTCGATTGACGTACAGTTTTGCATTATTGGCAACAACCTGCCGCGCTTCGATGGTTTCCAGGGAAGTGATCCGCGTTCGCCTTTCCTTCCCCTTGCCATATTTTGTCTTCAGATTTTTATACCACTCAATGCTGTAATCCGTCAGGTGTGCGAGATGATGCTTGACCTCTTCCAGGTCCGCTTCGATCTGGGCGATCAGCTCATCAGCCTTGAAGCTGTTGTATTTACTGATCCGCTTGATCTTGATCTCGGTGAGTCGAACCAGGTCCTCTTCCGTCAGTTCCCGCATCAGCTGGACCCGCTTGTCATTCGCCACGGGTTTCATGTCGGGTGTGCGGACAAATTTCCGCAATCCACTGTCTATGGCTTCCAGAACAGCTTCCCAGGTTTCGCACTCTTCAATATCGTGGTAAATCCTGTTTTCGATAAAGATCTTCTCCAGGCTGGCAAAATGCCATTTCTCTTCCAGTTCCCCCTGCTTGATCTCCAGTTCCCGTCCGAGCAGGGTACGGGTCTGCTGCGTATTGTAACGAAGGATGTCTTCAACGGTGAGAAAATGCGGCTTGTCCTCGACGATCACACAGGCATTGGGCGAAATGGACACCTCGCAATTGGTAAAGGCATACAGCGCGTCCATTGTGACCTCCGGCGAAATTCCTGGTTGCAATTCGATCTGGACCTCCACATGCTCGGCTGTGTTGTCGATGATGCGCTTGATCTTGATCTTGCCTTTGTCGCTGGCCTTGACAATGGAGTCGATCAGCGAACCGGTCGTGACACCATAGGGTAGCTCCTTGATCAAAAGGGTCTTTTTATCCGGATTTTCTACGGTGGCCCGGACTTTGACCCGACTGCCTCGACCGCCGCCATTGTATTCACTGACATCGACCTGCCCTCCCGTATCAAAATCGGGGTAGAGCTCGAATTTCTTGCCTTGCAGGATCTTGATCGAGGCATCGATCAGCTCCAGGAAATTATGTGGTAATATTTTGGTGGATAAGCCCACCGCAATACCCTCTACACCTTGCGAAAGCAGAATCGGGAACTTGGATGGCAGGGCAATGGGCTCCCTCTTCCGGCCATCATAGGACAATTGCCAATCGGTGGTCTGTGGATTGAACAGTACCTCCAGGGCAAATTTGGTGAGGCGAGCTTCAATGTAACGAGAGGCTGCAGCTCCATCGCCGGTTCGCACATCGCCCCAGTTGCCCTGAGGATCGATGAGCAGGTCTTTCTGCCCCAGATTGACCAGCGCATCTCAGATGGCGGCATCCCCGTGCGGGTGGTATTGCATGGTCTGGCCGATGATGTTGGCCACCTTGTGAAAACGGCCATCATCCATCTCCTTCATAGCATGGAGAATACGGCGTTGTACGGGCTTGAGCCCGTCTTCGATGGCCGGAACGGCACGCTCCAGGATGACGTAGGATGCATAATCGAGGAAGTATTCCTCATACATCCCGGACAGGGTCTGTAATTCTTCACCCTTGTTAGTGGCCATGGGGTATGGTGTTTTGAGGCGTAAAAATAGGAAAAAGGAAGGGGTCTGGGGACTATCATCAACGTAGTCTCTCTTGAAAAGCAATTCTCGACTACTCGATTAGGCCAAACCCTTCAAAACAGGGTTGCCCTGCACAAGAAGGGGCGATAATCTTATGTGAACCCGACACATCAGACTGTTGCACAATTGTTCTGCCACACCGGTTGACCTTTCAGAAGAACATGTCATACCATTCTTTGCTTATTGAACCATTCATCGTTATCTTGGATTGGTGTATAAGACTATCCATCCCCACTTGGATGTATCTGATATACTCCAAATAGCATGGGTATCCGAACATTCACTGCTGATGTAATGGAACTATCCGCGACTCGAGTCGCGGTGACTAATGTTATAGCAAATAAAATTTGATTAAAATGAAAAATTATATAACGCGTTGAGGGGTTAAGCTGCCAAAGCATGTTTGGTTTGGATGATATTGCGCCCATGGATAAAATTCCAAAACTGTTTGAATGTTTTTACCGCAACCTTGGTAAGAATCCTGATCTCGAAACCAGCAAATCGTTTTGCATAATTTAGTCGAAGAAGGAATTCATCGCAGTATTGTGAAAATACAACTTCAATGGATTTGCGCTTGATCCGCTTGTCTAAATCGTAAGTTTTAAAATCATGCTGATTTCTTCTGTAAGGCACATCTAATTGAAGCTGTACCTCCTCGAACAATCTCATTTGGGTAGAATGACCAATATAGCCCCGATCTCCAATCAATGTCCGACCGTACAGATGGGTGTCATCAGGGCTGATCTCCTTGAGAAAAGCACTATCATGTGTACTGGCAGGTGTAAGGAGAAGATCCCTGTAAACCCCGGTTACACTGGTGATAATGTGCATTTTATACCCGATAAAATAGCCCCCAAGGATTCGATTGAAACCCTTGTTGGCAACAACTGCATCCCTGTCAGGTCGACGACAGGCCTTAGAGCTATGCTCTCTGACGATCCGGCAAGTAGGTACCGGAATGGAATCAATCAGGAAGGCCTCCAGGTCAGAGACCATTCTGGAAGCCATCATCTCTGTACAATGCAGCACAGTGTCCCTGAGGGCTTTCCTTCTCCGGTTATAGGAGGTGCGGTGAATGAGGTAGGGGAACAGGTTAGAATAATCAGTCCTAAGCTTGGACCAAAGCAGGTTCTCGGAACTGACCTGAACACATTCAGCAGCTATTGCAAGACTTACTACCTCCAGATCGGACATACCAGGCATGTTGGGGTAATGTCGGGTGTTTCCAGCCTCGTCAAAATAATCTTTAGCTTGAGTGAGAAGTACACTCTGGACTTTTCCGTAAGTTGTGGGAAGATCATGTATGTCGGTATCTTTTGGATAGGTGAGATGATCTTCAAGATACTGACAATCAACAAAATGCATGATCTTTTTTTATTGAATTCAACCCCTCAATGCGTTACATTCCCTTCACACAACGAACTGATAAGCCAGCATCCTTAAGTGCTAAATATCGGGTTACCCCATTGCTAGTATAGCCCATACTTCGATAATAGCAGCTATTGATACTATACTCAGTTGCACTCCACCATATACCATATGTCCCAATATCCCCAAATGTTCCATCATAATCGCTACGGTAACCACCAGGAAGAGCTGTAAAACCGGATTCATTGGTTGCTGATTTATTTGGGCTCTTCCAATGGGCAATATTTGCCTCTCTTAGTTTTGCTCCAGCAATTGAATCACCAAGATAATTTGTCAGTAGAGTCCACTCCAGATCAGTTGCCACATGCCAACCGACTGGACATAAATGGCCGGTATTTACAGCATTCCAATTGTATAATTTCCCGTAAGTTTCGGAATTGGATAGGATGTTATCATAATCACATATTGCACCGGTTGTTGATGTGATCCAATCCACGGGATTGGTTATATTTGGTATGTTTGTGCCATCATTATATTTGGTAACTTTCAGATTTTCTGCCATCCATGTCTGAGAACCTATGGTTACTGTTTTGTATGTAATGCCATCTATGTCTGACATGGCACCAAATGTAACTTTTTTTTCTTCTAGAGTAGTAAATGATATAACATTTCCATAACCCGTGCCTAAACTACTGGTTGCATAAGCTCGTACAAAATAGGTAGTATTTGGGGTTAATCCAATAATACATGAATTAAAGTCGCCAAACCCTTCATCTGTTATTTTATTATCAGTAATCGTTGGAACTTGGATTGTATCCCAGCATACTCCCTGCTCCGTTATTGTCGCTCCAAAATGAGGAACAAATACGCCTCCACATGTTGCAGTGTATTGGGTAATTTCTATTACTTCTTTGGTGGTTAATATTGGAATAGTTGGCTCTTTTGGAGGGTCATCCTGCTTGGTACAATTAGTTACAAAAAATATGGTAGATAAGGAAAGTATAATCACTTGCATACAACATTGAATTCTTGTTTTCATCCTAAAAAACCATTTAAGTCTATTACTGATTTGGAAACACATGCGTCCAAAATAACGAAAAAAGGACATGGCTGAAGCCCCTATCTTAGGGTTGCGATAATACCACAACCATGTCCAAGTCGAAGTTACGTCTTTTCTCCCAAATGCTATCCCTGATTGATCGCAGTGTGGTTAGAAAAGCGATCCAACAACATGATTCTGACAAGTACTCCAAGGGGATCAATACATGGACACACTTTGTGTCTATGATCTTCATGCAAATAACAGAGCTCACTTCATTGAGAGACATCAGCAATGGGTTGATGAGTGCTACGGGCAACCTCAACCACCTGGGCATAACCAAGCCTCCACGCAAGTCCTCCATGAGTTATATCAACAAACATCGCACCTTCGAAGTGTTCCAGGACATCTATTTCAAGCTGCTGGATCGCATGGAGCCGTCATTGCAAAGACAGCGCATGTATGCCAGGAACCTGAAGCGAAAGATCTTCATCATGGATGCCAGTATCATCCCCTTGTGCCATTCATTGTTTGATTGGGCCAAATTTCGCACCAGGAAAGGTGCTGTCAAGCTCCATGCTGTTCTGGATTATGACACCGGATTGCCTAGCTATGCCTTCTTGTCCGACGGCAAGAAGCATGAGATCAACGTCGCTCGTAACACCGATTTCCCAGCAGAATCAGTTATCGTTGTCGATCGGGCTTATGTAGACTTCAACTGGTTGAATAAATCGGACAGCACGGGTGTGTTCTTCGTTACCCGCTTAAAGGCAAATGCGGACATTAAAGTTGTAACCTTTCCCAAAAACAGGCCAGATCAAAATTGAATAAATTAGGCCTGTCAAACTATGAAGAGGAGCAGATTTACCGAATACCAAACAACCCCCCCTAATCCCTCAACTTACTCAACAACCGCAGGAATTCAATGTACAGCCACACCAGCGTGACCAGCAAACCCATGGCGGCAAACCACTCCATGTGTTTGGGCGCACCCAGTTGTTCACCTTTTTCGAACATATCGAAGTCGAGCAGCAGGTTCATGGAGGCAATGCCGATGATCAACAGGCTGATACCAATACCTATAATCCCTCCTTCATGGAGATAGGGCACTTCAATACCAAAATAGGAAAGTCCCCAGGATGCCAAATAGACAACCATGACAGCCACAGTGGCCATGATGATTCCCGAACGCAACCGCTGGGTAACCACGATGATCCGAGCCTGATAGAGAAACAACATGATAAACAACATGGCGATGGTCAGACTCACCGCCTGGAAGACAATACCATCAAATGCCGATGCATAAAATGCGGTGACAGTGCCAACAAACAGTCCTTCAGCCAACGCATATAAGGGGGCCAGCACCGGCGACCAGGCCGTCTTGAAACTGGCGATCAACACCAGGACCAGGCCGCCAATAGCTCCACCCCACAAAAACATGCTGCTCGGTGCCATAAAACCGATATACCCGGTGCACAGGAGCAGGAGTCCAAGAAACAGGGTTTTGGTCACTGCACCCTGGGCTGTCATGGTCTGCCCATCTGCCGTCAGAATGGCTTCCTGATCCGCAAACCGCTTCTCATTGAGGACAGGGTTGCTGCTTTCTTTGGTAGTGAAGATGCTCATCGAAAAAATTTTTCGAAAAGTACATTAATTTGGCAAGTCTCCGGTCATTCCCGGGTTCCCCTTCTTAGCTGTTTCATATCTTCCCACTTCAGCCAGAATGATCCGAATCAAATCGCCTGTTTCAATCAACAGTTTTTCTACCATGCCCTACTTCACCCCTGCCTTCACCAACTTCTTCCACCAACTGGAGAGCAACAACGACCGAGATTGGTTCAATGCCAACAAATCGGTTTTTGAAAAGGAAGTCAAGAAACCGTTCGATCGATTTGTGGGCGACCTCATCGATCGGATGCAAACCATAGACCGGAATCTGCTGATCACACCTAAAGATGCTGTCTTCCGGATCTATCGGGATACACGATTCAGCAAGGATAAAACGCCGTACAAAACCAATGTCAGCGCCATTATCAGCCCGGGCGGGCGAAAAGACATGGACTATCCGGGTATGTATATCGAACTGGGAGCAAAACATGTCCGGGTATACAGCGGATCCTATCAGCCGGATAAAATTCAACTGGAAAAAATTCGGGAAAAGATCATCACAGAAGGCGATCGTTTTCAGAAGTTGATCTCTGATTCAGCATTTGTCAAACATTATGGCGAGATACGGGGAGAGAAATACAAGGTCCTGCCCAAAGAAATCAAAGAGGATGCAGAACGCCAACCAGTATTATTCAACAAGCAATTCTATTATTACTCGGAGTGGAAACCGGACATCCTGACAAAAGAGGACCTGCTGGATCAGATCATGTCTCGCTATCTGATCGCTCGGCCACTTACCGAATTTCTGATCGAAGCATTAACCTGACCGCTTACAGGAAAAGAAATTTCAGCACTACCTTCGAAGCATGCGAATTCAACACACCTCGTGTCTCCTTCTGACCTTGCTTCTGAGTTGCTCTTCCCTGGCAGCGCAGAAGATCTTTCAGGTAGAAAAAGCGGGCAGCCTGAAAACCTGGCGTTTTCAGATCGGTGATGAACTGACATTCAGTACAGCTGATGCACCGGACCAGTTCTACACACGAGAGATCGTTGACCTCCTTCCTGAAGTCGACCTGATTCGTCTCCCGGATGCTGCCATTCATATTGATTCCATCGCTGTGGTCTCCTTCCCGGGATCAAACAACTGGGCAAAAGGGCTTGGTACAACGATTTTGACGTTCACCGGTGTCTGGACACTCTACAGTATCCTCGACATGGCCATCAATTCGCGTTCACCGGCCCCCTTTCAATACTATGTCGCCGGAGGGGGCGCTGTCAGTGGATCTGTTCTCCAATGGGGTATCCCGGAAACAAAGCGGAAAGTCGGGAAACGGTATCGGGTGCGCATCCTGGATCTGACCTTCTATGGGCCCTCTGATCAGAAGTGATCACAGAGATCAACGGATCGAAAACGGAAAGGACCAATACGCAGAATCCGTCCGGACCTGAATATAATAGACTCCCGGAGTCCACTGTCCAGGTGCATTCCAGGAAGTGAAGGACTGGCCACTCACCCATTCCTGGTCATGAATGATCGCTAAGCTTTGACCCATAGCATTGACAATACGTGAGTGAACTCGTGCACCAACCGGAAATGTCATCTCCAGCGTGTATCGTCCATCCGGGCCAGGTCCAATCCAAGCCACACGATCGGGTAAGGTGGTCGGTTCATATGTAGCCGATGTCTGTCGGGTCAACAATCGCACACTGTTTGGATCCACCAATCCACCAAAACTGTTGAACATGCCCAGGGATATGCCCAGAGAATCAAACCGGTGAACGGCGTCCACGCCCCAGTCACCGATCAATACATCCCCGTTGGGAAGGGTAGCCACACCTTCCGGATTCACCATACCCGTAGCCCAAACCCCCTTGTATGATCCCGAACTGCTGTATCGCAGCACATTCCCCACGGTCCAGTCGGTGATAAAGAGATCTCCTCCCGGACCCCACCAGATATTGGTGGGACCCTGCAAAATGGCTGAATTCACAAACGTCCCCAGGTCATTGCCATCCGGGTCGAAACGCCGGATAATCCCGTTTCCGCCATTCCCATATTGAGCAATATAGAAGTCGCCATAAATATCCCAGATATGGCCCAATCCGTTCGACACACCGACATTGGTAAACTCATCAACAAAATTGCCGTCCAGATCAAAACGAACGACCTTATTCTGAGTAGTTCCCCACTGGGTCACATAGATCAGACTATCCGGCCCAATAGACATTTTGGAAGGTGTTGCCAGGGTATATCCACTGCTGAAATCACCGAGATACAAACCGCTTTCTCCATCATAGGATTTGATGGCTGTGTTCTGAAATCCACTGACCAGAATGCGACCATCCGGATGAAAAAGAATATCTTCTGTGCCCGACAGTCCACCATATCCGGGAGCGACAAAATTGCCCAGATACTTCCCTTCCAAATCGTAATTCTTGACACTGCTGGTGGCTCGGCTACTCACAAATACGGTATATGTTTCCTGAGCAGTCAATAGGGATACAGATCCAGAAACAAATAGCAGGCAGAGGTAAATTGGACGCATTTTTGATCGCTTTTCAGATCGCAAAAGATACGCCTTCCGCCAAGCTTGTACATCCAGGAAAAAAGAAAATAGCTGTTCATGTTTGTCGGGAACACGACAAATCGGATGAATTGTCAGTTTCAGTCTATTAGAATTCACAAGCGTCCAAAGTAAATCCGGGGAGATTGCTCTTGGCGGGTATGCAGTATTCCAATCTTGACTTCAATTGCGAAAGCTTGTCTGCCGTAGCTAACCTTTGGCCCGCCTCTTGCCGGCGAGGCAGTGACTTTTTGTTGCGGCAAAAAGTCACCAAAAACGCTTGTCGCCAAAAGGGGCCTTCTTTTCAACTTTGAATGCGATGGAATCAGCTCTAATGATTAGTTGACTTTTACATCATGACCTGGCCGCTCGTATTTGATCGGTGGTTCGTATGATTAATAGCTTTCAGTCATTATAAAATTTGCCAAAGACCGAATCAAGTGTCCGACCAAATAATGCGGCAGTTTTCACAGTTGTTAGTTATCATAGAATAAAGAAAACGCTTTCCACATTTAACGTACAGGTCATTGATGTGTCTGGGAGGCCCTGGATTGGCGACGGTTTAATTTCAGGGGTTGATTTGGATAATGCCTATTGCGAATTGGTCTTGTATTGAATATCAACACTCTGCTTCTGCAGTTTAAAATGTTGCGGACAGATTTGATTAGAATTCCAGACTTGAATAAAAGTCTGAATGATTATAACATCTTTTTTATCCGGGCCATATCCCGTGCCTGATCCTTTTCCTTGATAGAATCCCGTTTGTCATAGGTATTTTTTCCCTGAGCCAGGGCAATTTCCAATTTAGCCAGTCCGCGCTGGTTGATGTAGAGGCGAACGGGAATAATGGTCAGACCGCGTTCCTTTACCTTTTTCTGGAGCTTGTTCAATTCGGAGGAGCGCAGCAATAATTTTCGCAGTCGCCGTGGATCATGATTGTAGGAGGTCCCCAGCTCATATTCCTTGATAAACATATTTCGCACATACAATTCCTGCCGTACAAAATAGCAAAATGCGTCGTTCAAATTTGCCGCGCCCTTGCGCAGAGATTTGATTTCTGTGCCAGTCAACATGATACCTGCCTCGAAGGTCTGGATGAAATGAAATTCATACCGGGCTCTTCGATTGACGATCTCCATTACGGGTTTATCCTCCTGCTTCATCACTCAGCCCGTTGATAGGTAAATGTCAATTTACGGTCACCGCCCTCTACCCAGGCCAGCAGGGTGCCATTTTCTCCACGTTCATACACGACACGCTGAGGGAAATCATGCTCTGGATTTTCAAAAAGCAGACGGCCTTCTGCACATCTGGTCAGGGCAAATGCGATCGGTTGATCTTCATTCTGATCGGCAACGCGAACAACCAATGCACCCTGGCCATCAGTTATCTCCATCGACATCGTCTCCAGCAGGACAGTATCCCCGTTTTCGATGGCTGTTGATCTGCCTGTCAATCGCGCCGGTCCATCTTCATCCCAATGTTCAAAGACATCCTCATTCTCCAACTTCCGGTACCCTTCAGCCAGGACAGCTTCCCGGCATCCGGACATGAAACCGGCGTTTCCCCGGATCGACATCCGGAGAAAATGGAAAGGAAGAATATAATGAATAACTGACGCATAGCCTGCAAAGATACAGGGAATTGCCCTCCAGTTGCGGATGGGCCGACAAAAACACCCTGTTTCCCTTTCCTCAGTATCGGAATAACATGGAATGCAACCATTTGTGGTAATTTTCACCCTGTTCTTAAACCCTGTTCTCTTCAAAGAGTCCAATGGCCATCTTTCCCTTTTCTACTGAATGAGCGTATGAATATCCGTTGTCAACTACTCTGTCCTGTTTTCCTGACCATGCTCCTGCAGAACCTTCAGGCGCAGGACCTTCCGCCAACCATGGCACTGGATCCGGTCACTCATATCCTGTCTACCAATGGACAGGTAACCGAAGGTGTTTATGATGAAACCGTGATCCGATCCATCAACCTTGAATTCGAACAATCGAATTTCTGGAATCTCCTGACTCAAAATAAAACGAATCAGATCGATATTCCTGCGACCATGACCGTGGACGGAGAAGCCTATCCCAATGTTGGCGTTCGCTTTAAAGGCCAGACTTCTTACTCCCAGCTGGGAAATTCCGATAAAAAGTCCTTCAATGTCACCCTGGACTATCTCGACCCTGACCAGAATTGGGGTGGGTATGAAACATTCAATCTCAACAATGCATTCCAGGACCGCTCGTACATGCGTGAAATCCTCTATCTCCATTTGCTGCGAAAACATATCCCGGCTGCAAAAGGATGTTATATTCACCTGACCATCAATGATGAAAACTGGGGCCTGTACCCGCATGTCCAGCAACTGAATGGCCAATTTCTCAAAGAGTGGTTTTTCAGCAACAATGGTACAAGGTGGCGCGCAGATATCCCTCCCGGGTCCACACAAGGTGGCCCTCCGGGCGCCATGTGGGGTGATGGTACTGCTGCCCTGAATGACCTGGGCCCGGATACCCTCGAATACCAGAAATACTATACGCTCAAAACAGCAAACAAGGAAAATCCCTGGGATGACCTGGTTGCCGTTTGTGATGTGCTCAACAATACACCCCTGGATCAGCTTGCGGCCGTCATTCCGGATTATCTGGATCTGGATCGCACACTGTGGTTTCTCGCTTCAGAGATCCTGTTCACTGACGATGATGGCTATGTGTACAAAGGCAAGATGGATTACTACCTGTACTGGGATCCGGAAACCGGCCGAATGACCCCGCTGGAATTTGATGGCAACAGCCCGATGGCAACCAATAAAGTCAACTGGAGTCCCTTCTATAATGCCGAAAAGGTCAATTACCCCCTGCTCAACCGGTTGCTGGCGGTCCCTGAAATCAGGCAGCGCTATCTGGCCCACTTTCGTACCCTTATGGCCGAATCCTTCGATCCGGTCATTGTCCATCCCCTGATCGATCAGTACGCTGCCTTTATTGATGCTGAAGTGCAGGCTGACCCCAAGAAGTTGTATTCCTATGCCAACTTCCAAAGCGAAACCAATGCATTGAAGACGTTCTTTACGAATCGATTCAACTTCCTCAAAAGCAATTCCGAGATCGCCCAACCTACGCCCGTTATTGAAGCCGTAAAAATGACAAGTGCCGCCGGTGAATGGAGTGCGCCACTGGCCGACGAAGAAGCCATGATCCAGGCTCAGGTGACAAGTACGAACGGGATCTCATCAGTCAAGGCCTACTGGTCCGATCAGCTAACAGGTAATTTCAATGTGGTTGAACTATATGATGATGGCCAGCACCAGGATGGTGCCGCTCAAGACGGCTGGTTTGGCAATGTTCTACCCGGAATGACGGCCGGATCCTGGGTGCGTTTCTACATTGAAGCTGCTGCAAACAATCCGGCCAAATCCGTCGTTTTTGCCCCTGTGGGAGCTGAACATGATGTTTATCTCTATCAGGTTGCACCCAAACAGGCGACCAACCCCAACCTGGTCATCAATGAACTCATGGCCAGCAATGATATGACGGCGATGGATGAGGCGGGCGAATACGAAGACTGGATCGAACTGTACAACCGTGGAACCGTCGATCTGGACATCAGTGGTTACTCCTTGAGTGATAAGGCTGACAATCTAGCCAAATGGGTTTTCCCGGAAAACACAACCATTCCGGCAGATGGGTACCTGATCGTCTGGGCCGATGAAAACGGCAGTGAAGGACCCTTGCATGCCAATTTCAAACTCTCTGCTTCCGGCGAATCTGTCTATCTATCCAATGCCGCCCTGGAATTGGTGGACGAAGTCACTTTTGGCCAACAGGAAACAGACATGGGATATGCCCGTATTCCGAACGGAACCGGCGCTTTTGTGATCCAGGGGCCGACCTTTTCCGCGAATAATGAAGGACCATCTGCAATTGATCCCAACACTTCGCATGCAGCCACCTGGCAACTGGTACCAACCCCCGCAGGCTCATGGCTCTATCTGACCGGTATTACTGACGAAGCCATAACCATCCGCAGTGTCACCGGGCAAGTCATGTGGTCAAGCCCTGGAGAAGGCATTCAATCTATCTCCACAGGCCATTGGCCAAATGGGATTTACATTGCTCAGTCCGGACCGACTGTTCAGCGACTGGTCATCCAGCATTGATTAGGCTCGACGATCTCTGAAGAGAGGAGGTTATTGCGTTAGTCCGATATTGGGTTATTTCGAAAGACAGCGTGGAATTGTAATGCGCGGTAATTTTGAAATGAGTGTCTTGTGTCCTTTGTGTCACCAAAGCAATCATACCGAAAGAAAGTTCGCGCAAAGTCCCAGACCCCGAGTTTTCGGGGACAGAGTTCGGATCGTCCAGGCGCAGTGTCGCAAAGGAGAAGGTTTCCAATCCTTGATAGCATTTCTTGAAGGTCGGACATTTAACTACCTGACATCCAGGTAAAAGCTCGCAGAGAAATCTTGAATTGCTATTTGTTTGTTATCTCCCTGCAAAGGGCGACCCCCACTAAACGAATACTTGTCCGCCGTGGCGGAAACCCATAAACGAATAAACGATATTCCTTCTCTGTGAAACTCCGTGTCACTCTGTGGTATAAAATCACTTAGTGGTCTTCCTCCACTTCAGAATACCGTCAAATTCTCAAACAGAATTTCTATTTCACCGCTAAAGTGCCCTTAGTGGCTTAGTGGTCATTCGAGACTGCGCGACCATGTGACGGTGAGACTCTGTGCCACTCCGTGTCCTCTGTGGTAAAACTTATTTTTCAATCTCTTTGCGCCTTTAAGACTTCGCGACCTCGGCGTCTTTGCGAGACATCTCCTATGACTCCCAATCCAAAACTTCAATCAACATTCCTTCCTTTCACAATTCAAATGGTGTACATTAGACAGTCTAAATGAGTGTCTTATGCGTTCTGGTTTCCGCCTTTCACTTTTCTTGCTGTGTTTCCTTGCTGGACAAACCGGATTTGCACAAGTGGTCATCAACGAGTTTTCAGCCGCAAACATGACCACCATCCCCGACATTTCGGGGGAATACGAGGATTGGATCGAACTCTACAATCCCGGACCTGGCGCGGCCAACCTGAGCGGATATCACCTCAGCGATCGGGTCAACAACCCGACCAAATGGGTGATCCCGAACGGAGTATCCATTCCGGCTGGGGGGTTTATGGTGTTTTTTGCTTCTGATCGGAACGGATTGGTTGCCGGACAGTACCACACCAATTTCAAGATCACCCAAACCGATCCCAAGGAAGCCGTGGTTCTCGCTGATCCGGCTGGAACCATTCTGGATGTGCACGACCTCGACATACCCAATCAGCAGAATCACAGCTGGTGCCGGTTCCCCAATGGCGGACCCTGGAATCTGGGTACAACACCGACACCCGGAGCCAGTAACAACTCGACATATACGACCTATGCCCCAACACCCGCAGCGGATCTGGAAGCGGGTTATTATCCCGGTGCCATATCGGTTGCCCTGACATCCACTCTGCCCGGCACCATCCGCTATACCACCGATGGGAGTACTCCCGGTGCCGGGTCACCCGTTTATGCCGGCCCCATCTCGGTCTCCTCCACACGTATTCTACGCTGGTATCTCATACCGTCCGACCCGACCATTCATCCCTCCAACCGGGAAACAAATTCCTATTTCATCGGACCGGATAAACATGATATCAAGGTGATCTCCATTTGCGGAAACAACCTGCCTACACTCCTGACAGGATCCAGCATTACCCCACAGGGTACATTTGAACTCTTTTCTGAAACCGGGACATTTATCGACGAAGCCAGCGGGGAATACAACAAGCATGGCAACGACTCCTGGGCGTATGCACAGCGGGGAATCGACTATATCACCCGCGATCAGATGGGTGTCGATGATGAGATCCATTTTCCTCTGTTTCCCCTCCAGAACCGGAAAGATTTCCAGCGCCTGATCCTCAAGGCGGCAGCAAATGACAATTATCCGTTTGTCAATGGCGCTCATATCCGGGATGCCTACGTTCATGAACTGGCCCAGCGCGCCCAGATGAACCTGGATGTGCGCAGCTACGAACCCTGCATCTTGTACGTTAATGGAAACTACTGGGGTGTCTATGAGATCCGGGAAAAAGTAGACGACAAGGACTACATCAAACGGTATTACAACCTAGAAGAAAATCAGGTTGACTTTATCAAAACCTGGGGAGGAACCTGGGCTGAATACGGCACCACAGCCAACTGGAACACTTTACGAAGTTATATCCTGGCCAATGACATGACCAATCCGGCCAACTTCCAGTATGTAGCCGACCGCCTCGATATGCTCAGTCTGGCCGACTACTTCATTATCAATATTCACACCGTTTGCAAAGACTGGCTCAACTGGAACACCGCCTGGTGGGGTGGCGATGACGGCCAGGGGAACCTGGTGAAATGGCGCTATACACTCTGGGATATGGATGCCACATTCGGTCATTATATCAACTACACCAACGTACCCAATACGGGCCCGACGGCCGATCCTTGCGACATCGAATCCTTGCCCAACAATTCCGACCCCCAAAGTCATATTGATGTGCTCATGAAACTGTTTGACAATCCGGAATTTCATGATCTCTACATCAATCGCTACGCCGATCTCAATAACACCGCCCTGAGTTGTAGCGCGATGATCAACGTGCTGGATGAGTTGATCGCCCGCATCGAACCCGAAATGCCCCGCCAGATCACCCGCTGGGGCGGCACCATGGCCGCATGGCAGGCTGAAGTCCAGGAATTGCGTGACTTCATCCTCAGCCGCTGTGTAGAGATCGAAGATGGTTTGACGGATTGCTACCAGCTCTCCGGACCACATGAACTCACCGTGATCGTTATGCCTCAGGGCTCACCCAATAATGTCCGCATCAACACGCTGAACCCGACCCAATATCCCTTCCGGGGCAAGTATTACGGAGGCACCGATCTCGACCTGACCGCACTTCCCGATCCGGATTGGACATTCGTTCGTTGGGAGACAGATTCCTTCGATCTGGGACCTGATCTCATGGCCAACCCGGTTGATGGAAAATTGAACGGTCCGGACACCCTGTGGGCCTACTTCGAACCCATCTGCATGCTGGGAGTGGAGATCCTTCCTCCCAATAAAGTTGCCCTGGATTGTTATCAGGCACCTGTTGTGCTCGAAGGGGTAGCATTTGATGGCAGCGATCAATACACCTGGACCTGGACCGATGAGAATGGAACCATCGTGCAAAGCGGATCAAACACAAGCTACACCGTCCAGGCTCCTGGCTGGTATACGATGGCTGTGTGGGACGAACAATTCCAATGTGAACGGACAGACAGTTTCGAGGTGATCGACAATCGGGTGTATCCCGTTCCTGATCTCGTGGATCCGACCTTGCTGACCTGTATCAATACCACCGCCACCCTGGATGCTACTGCGTCCGGGAATGGGTTGAATTTCAGCTGGAGTGGTCCATGTACAACAGGCGATCCGACCCAGGGCATGATCAATGGCACCTGCCCGGGTTGGTATTCCGTCATCCTGACAGACCCCGCAAACGGCTGCACCTCTATCGATTCCGTCGAGATCAAACAGGACATTCAACCACCTCAGAACATCGCTTTGGCAACGTCCAGGGACACCCTCCCCTGTCTGGGGACCGGTGTGGTCGCCTCTCTCCAGGGCCCGGGTCTGTCGCAGGGATACACCTATTCCTGGACAAGTACCGGCCAGATATCCGGTGATCCCTTATCTGCACAGATCACCGCACTGACCCCGGGATGGTTTTTGGTTCAGGTAACCGATCCGCTGAATGGCTGTTTTTTCAACGATAGCCTCCTCGTCGTACCGGCACTGGACCTCCAGTTGACTATGGATTTTACCCTCGTCCAACCTTCCTGCGACCAGGCCGACGATGGCAGAGTCCTCATTGACAATATCCAGGGTGGAACTGCTCCGTACACCATCGAACACCTGAACACCGGAGCGATTGCTGTGAATGGTCTGCTGTCCGGCCTGTCCGCTGGTAGTCAACCCATACGCATTACTGATCAGGCCGGGTGTGCTGCAGATACGCTGGTCGATCTTATCCCGCTTCCACCAGCAGACTTCAGTATTGTTTCCGCCCCTGCCGGATGTGTTACTGCACTCAATGGGAGTCTGACCATCCAGAACATCCAGGGTGGTGTCGGACCCTTTTCCTACGAGATCCAACCCGGTGGAACCAGTGCGGATCCCCTCTTTGATGGTCTTGCAGCTGGAAGTTATACGTTGACCCTGCATTACGCCGGAGTCTGCTCTGTCAGCAAGGATGCAGATGTGGGCATCCTGCCACCCGTGCCACTGGATGCGGCGTTGATCTCACCGACCTGTGCGACGGGCACCAATGGACAGATCACCTTGTTGCCCGGTGGTGGTGAACCACCTTATACCTGGTTTCTCGATGGACAGCTCGGCACCGGACCCGTCTTTACCGGTCTGAATCCCGGCACCTACCAATTGTCTGTGGAGGATGCCTTCGGATGCATTTCCACTTCTCAAGTCACCCTGGATCTGGGCCTGCCCCCCACGATAGACCTCGGTGCTGACCTGTTTGTCCTTTTGGGCGATTGGGTGGATATCCATCCCTCGATATCCGGAACTGCAGCCAGCCTCAGCTGGCCAGGTTTTACCTGTCCCAATTGCCCCAGCCTGTCTTTCCAGGCCTGGATGGATACAACAGTATCTGTCCTGATGGTGGATGATGGTGGTTGCACTGCGTCGGATGAACTGAATGTCCATGTCAAAGCCAGGGAAGAGATCTACTGGCCGGGCGCTTTTTCGCCCAATGGTGATGGCATCAATGATCTGTGGTTACCGGTGGCCCTTTCTCCCCAGGCACAACTCTTGGAGGCCGGTATATATGACCGCTGGGGAAATCTGGTTTATTCACGATCAAATACCCCCTTGAATGATGCTACTGCCTGGGATGGGACCATGAACGGCGACCCTTGTCAAAACGGGGTTTACGTCTATCACTGCCGCATCCAGATCGAACCGGGGAAAGTGGTTGAACGGGCTGGGGAGATTTTGCTGGTGCGGTAGTAAATTAGTTAGATTTATATGTTGGCATTTACATACCAACTTAAAGAGCATTCTCAAAATGAAGATTCAACCTATTTTATTTTTAATTGCCTTTCTATCCGTTGGGCAAACCGTCAAAGCTATTGATTGGTATTCCGAAGGTGATACACTATATAACTGGGCCAATGGTGGCTTGAATATTCGAGCAGAATATACCAAATCAGCGAACGTCTTGGGTATCATTCCATATGGAGAGCCTGTGGTTGTGGTATCAATGGATCACCTATCTGGTTCTACAAAAAGGCAGTAAGAATCGGTATTTTCAATGGTGAAATAGAATTATCGGGAGATTGGGTAAAAGTCAGCTATAAAGGAACAACTGGCTATGTCTTTGATGGGTATTTATCACGTTTTCTCGCACCTGAAAAGTCCATAAATAATTTTTATCCATATAGCACAAATTGGGAACAAATCGATAGTTATCTTGAAAGAGTCTTTGGAATCATCCATCATTCTACTTCAAAACAATATGGAGAAACATGGATTGATCAAAATTACTATAATCAAGGAATAGTACATACTTGGCGACGTAACACTGGTTTTGCATACATAAGATATGTTCTTCCAGAATTTAGTTTAGAGGAAATTTTGATCTTTTTAAAAAATACGTATTGGCAGGAAGAGACTCCAGTATTGAAATTAAAATTCAATGAAAATTTACTTGGCCAATATACATTATATGAATTTGATGAAATACAAGGCTATTTAAGGATTATATATTTAAAAAATGTTGTTATTATAGAAACATATTTAACATGCTGAATCACATCTGTCCAAAACATTTTATGTAGTACAATAAGATTGCTGATAATCAACTAAATAGCATTCACTATTCATTAAAATCCAAATCCATCACTTGAAACGTGACCGTCGCCAAACGAGGGCCTCCCAGCACATCAAGGACCCGTCCATCAGGCAAACAATTGACTTCTACATTTGTATGAAAACAGTCAATCGTGCAAACTGCCGCATTATTTGATCGGACACGTGATGCGTGTATTGACAATTTACATAAAAAAGAGCAGCAAATATGCAAATAACCACCGATCAAATACGAGCGGCCGGGTCTTGATGTAAACGTCAGCCAATCCAGAGACGAGTTAGGATTGTACTCAAACATAAAAAGAAGGCCCATTTTGGCGACAAGCGGTTTTTGCCTACTTTTTGCCAAGACAAAAAGTAGGTGCCTCGCCGGCAAGAGGCGGGCCAGAGGAGAACTACTAAAGTCAAAATTTCACAATGAGGCCTTGAATGGAATACTGCAGCATGCCAAAAGCAACCTTCCGAAGTTTATTTTGGACAGATCTGTTATAAACTGTTGGACTCATTGGCAACAGCTGTCGCCTTTCAAATTGAAAAAGACAGTATAGACTGGATGTATAGAATTGGTAAAAACTGGACTCAGGAAGATTTCGAACACGCGAGAATGGAGGGCTTGGTTGGAAAAAGAACATTTAAATTCTGCCTGGATTATTACACGAGCAAAGAGCTGGATGATATTGCCAAAGCACAATTCAAAAATAATTGAGAACACCTTTATTCTCATCATCGAACAGGTAGGGGAGCTCCTGGTGCTTCGTCAGAAAGCCGGCCGTAGCGTATGCAGATAATTAACAAGCGGTGGTTCGGACAATTGACCAGATAGATCCAGCCAGTTCACGTAGACTTCAAATAGCTTCTTTTCGATTTCCAGGATACGCATATCCGATTTGAGGCGTGCCTTTTTTGCCTCCAGGATCAACAAGGGCTCAGCTGACAGTCCGGGTAAAGCTCCTGATTCCATTTTCTGAAGGAAGCTGTTTGCCCATTGATCCTCCTGTTTCTGCTTTTGTTGACGCAAGAGTTCGAATTCCAGTCGCAGATCGTTGAGTTGCTGGATCGTCTGGCGATGGATATTGGCGATCTTTTGTTCCGATTCCAGCTGTTCCAAAGCCAGTTCCTGACGTTTGACATTCCCCGCTTTGGCGTACGGGATATTGACCCCCATACTGATGCTGAACTCCTCCCGGAAAGGGTCCTTGGGGTCTTGTTGATACCGGCTTTGGACAAAATCCAGCACCTTCTGTCGCTCGGCCTTCTCCACCCGTTGCTCCATGATCACGGCATCCAGCTCGTTCTGTGCCTCCAACAATCGGGGAGTCGCTACACCCACTCCCGTTGACATGACTTCCACCATCTGATCAGCACTGATCCAGTGATAGCTCTTCAGTTCATCGACCGTTGGCATGAAAACGGAAGGCATCAACGGCCGCTCCAGTAGTTGACGCGTAACCTGAAGTGCATTGAACCGACTCAAATGCTGCTGTCGATCTTCTTCCACCTGCAGCAGGTCCTTCAGATCAGCTCCATCGACCTGCCCCATTTGCCCCAAAACCGCCAGGTGCTGCTGGTCGATTTCCAGGGCTTGTCTGACGAGTTCCATCTCCCTGTCCACCATTGCCAAATCAAGGATTCGTTCATACCCGGCCTTCAGCGCCTCATGGATGGCTGCCCGGGTTTGCAGGGCATATTGGCCGTTCATCACACCGACCAGATCCGCCTGCCGGTTCCTTGCCCGCAGGGAAGAAGGACTCAGCCGGAAGAGGTATTCCTGTTGTCGTAGATCGAAACTGCCCGTTTCTGTCCGGAACTCCAGTTTGTCGATCCACGACATGGTCGGAGGATGGGCCGCCAGAAATCCCGCTGCTTCCTCGGCCATCACCACCTCAGGGGCCCTGGTTTGGGCCGCCAGAAACCGACTGACCGGGTCGTCCTGACCAACCAGGTCAACACCACACAAACAGAACAACCCGACCAATATGGGCATCAATACCGGTGGATGTGTTTGAAAAATCATTTATTGGGCAGCTTCAATAAACAACTGGACTTTTTCCTTCTGCAGGAACTCATTTTTTCGGGGAATCGCCACCAGAATTTCTCGTCCATAGGTTTTCAATTCCGGCATCTTGCGCAATCGTTCCGGGATCTCGACTACCCGGGTACCCAGGGCAACCACCTGACCACGACAGGATAATTCCGGACGAACGAGGGAAACAACGTCGAGGGAATCATACATCCTCACCTGCAGGAGCAGGCTTTCATGGACATATCCCTTCACCAGTGTGGGGTGCTGCTCATAAAAAGTGACCAGCGTTGAAAAACCGGACAGGTGCTCACCGATCCGACCATGAATATTCCCTACCAGACCATCATAGGGTGCAGTGACGATCATATTTTCTTTTCGGACCAATAACCAGTCCCGTTCAGATACCTGCTTTTCCCGCTGGATCCGGAACGGGGCGATGCCGATACGCAGCTCTTCCCGGAGTTCCGCCAATTCCATAGAGTCGGCTGTGATCCCGGCTTGCAAGCCACTTAGCATCCGCTCACGTTCCAAAGCTAAAGGCGTGGCCATCTGACCATCGGACTGTTTACCAACCGAAGCCAGGATCTCCTTCTGAAAGGCCAGATTGGCTTCCCATTGTGCGATCTTCAAAGCCCTTTCCTGCCGCTGGCGCTCCAGGGATTCGGTTTTTTGCAGGATGCGCGCACGCATATCGGATTGCCAGATCCGCTCCCGGGCCTGCAGATCCAGCGTTTCATGATCCACCTTTTCCAGGCGGTAGTCCAGATCCGCCATGCGGACCTCCATCAACGTATCTCCCTTCGCCACAGCCTGGCCTTCCGAAACCTGGATATCGATAATCTGGACATCTTCTTCCAGGTTCATTTCCGTTTCCTGGTTCTCAGCAAATCCATAGAAATACTCCGTATGCCGGTTGTGTTGCCTGTTCAACAACCACAGGATAAGCATCCCGACCAACAAAAAAACCACCAGGTATATACTTCGGCTACTCATGGTGATCAGATTGCCGGTTGATTCTGTTCGAGGGTCACCCGCACATCCCGGATCTCGGGTACATGCAGGAGAGCATGACGAAACGCCTGGGCTTCTGCCGATCTGCGCAGGGTGAACACATACATATACTCCAGACGAGGGGGGATATCCGCGCGAGTGATCAGCCTGAATCGTTTGACTTCGGACTCCCGGCAAAAGGTTTTCATGATCGCTTGTACTTTGTCCATGTCAAAGCCCTCCTCCGGGGCGGTAAAGCGCAAGTCACCCAGAAAAACAGAGGGTGCGTTAAAGGGAGACCAGGACAGGAGGAAAGCCGCCATGCAGAAAAACCCGGTACCGACAAAAGCAATCTGGAAACTGTACGAGCCACAAGCTAAACCCACGGCCAGTGAAGCGAAGATGAAGAGGATATTCCTCGGATCGATGATATTGGTCCGAAAGCGGATGATCGCCAATGCACCAATGATCCCGAGGGCCCCGCCACACTGTCTCCGATCGCCAGCATAATGGTGGTGGTCACCGGAGAGGCCAGGACCAATGCCTGAATGAAATGATCCGGCCTGTGCACGATCCGGGATGTCCGCTCATAGGTCAATGCTACCAGGGAGGACAGGATCAGCGCACAGATCAAAGTAAATACCAGACTGAGTACAGTCGGATTGTCGGCATTGGTTTGGAATGCTGTAAAATCGAAGAGTTCCAACGACATAGGCTTTGGACGCCTAAGTTAAGCGAAGGTTAAGTCACTCTTCTTTGAATTTCGCAATCTTCCTGGTCAGGATTAATTATCATTCTGACAATCAACATATTATATCTTCAATTCAAGCTGTACTATGTTATACAATTTACTGAACTAGCGATACAACGACCCCCCATCCAGATAATCATGCACCGGATCTGGCACCAGGTATCGGATAATCTTCAACTGTCGTTAGCACGTCAAATTGGTGTTACCTCTTTCAAAAAGAAATTATAAAGCTTAACTTAGGCTAATATTTGTTTCCCGTTTAAATCCCTCCCCAATCATGAAACATCTACCCCGAATTTTTTGACATCTGATTCTGACAGAAGCGAAAGTGAGCGCAACGTTTCGAACTTAAAATCCTTTGTTGCCAGATTAAAAATCCTGATTATGATTATCCTGTTCGGCAGCACCGTTGATGCATTGGCGCAACAGGATTCATTTTGTCTGACCCAACCTGTGCCCTACTACCTCCCCAACAGTTTCAGCATGGGGGATGACTGTTTCGAAGGACCCTATACGCTTCGGGTTTATTTGCATATCGTTCGGAATTCTGATGGATCCGGAGGCATCTCTGTGAGTGATGCGATGGATTGCCTGGATGTACTGAATGAAGATTTTGAGGATCACAACATTTCTTTCTTTACCGATTGTGAGCCGGATGAGATCTGGAATGATGATTATACAACCGGGTATTCCGATAGCGATCTGAGTGATATCTTTCAGGAAGTCGTCAAACATGACGGAATCAATATTTTCTTGTTCCCATCTGATCTGAACCCTGGAATCTTTGGATATGGCACTTTGCCTGGTGATGACGACTATCCGGCCGCATCCATTATAGGCAGTTTCAAAGGATCGTATTCCGGACTCACCCATATCATTTCCCATGAGTTAGGCCATGTTCTCGGTTTATATCATACAAATGATGATCTGGATATCGATATTCAGGGCGATTGCTTTGAAAACTACCCCGGCGAAGGTACGTGTGGTTGTAGTGGCTCTTGTGCTTATGACGGGGACTTGATCTGTGATACCTACCCTGACCCTTTTCCCTTTGGTAACTATGGCTCCAATTGTGTTTATCTTCCGGAACTGGTTATTGGAGGATTTGCCGTTCCTCTCCAGACCTATTGTTTTGAAGAATTTCCAATTCCAGACTATACCACTCCTGTTACGAATATTATGGCTCTGTGGCAGCTCACTATTTCCGAAAATTGCTGGGCGGGAGGTGAGTTCACCTTCTGCCAGGGCCTGAAAATGCGAAAGGTTGTTGAGGAGTATGGCACCACACACGGTTTTCTGGCGGAACCCAATCCGGCATTCCAGACCTACACAATCACTGGTCCCGGCACAACCAACTGGACCCAGGAGAATGTAAATGGAATCATTCTTGTGGAAGCGGAGGCCGTCCTTACGATCACAGATAGGACGGTATGTTTTACTTCTGAATCCAGAATTTACGTTTCGAAAGGAGGGAAACTTGTTGTGACCAACAGTACACTTCGGTCACAATGTGCAGACAAATGGCAGGGTATTGAAGTACATGGGAATGGGGCTGCAGCACAGGTGAATGAGAGTGGCACCCTGGATGAAACTACAAATGGTGTCGTAGTTATTCAGAATGGATCTACAATTCGCGATGCACTTACTGGTGTAAGGTGTGGTACTTTACTATATAATTATAAAGCTCCTCTCGGCCAAGGGAAGCCTTATTTTGATCCAACCCTGGGTGGAGGATATCTCAAAGCAACTGACTCAAACTTTGAAGAAAATGATATTGCAGTCCATTTCGGGAACTATGACAAGTTTTATGAAAACCAATCCATTATTGAGAACTGTGAAATCAGCTTTGAAGGCACGCAATTAAGTGGAAACAAACTGGCAGTTGGTGTTAAGATCATTAGTACTGGTGAAATAGAGATTTCTGGTTCTTCATTTACAGGACAGTATATGATTGGAGTTGATCTTGTGGATGGAATGGTTCTCATCCATGACGAATGCAGCTTTGTGACTGGACGAGGTGTATATGCTTTTGGGACAACTCCATCTGCTGGTTGGGTGGATATTAAGGGAGCCTCTCAAGCCCCGAATGTGTTTTCATGTAAACTCCCCGTCGAAGTGCATTCACTAGATCTGGGTTTTGGCGCCCGCATTGTGTATAATGAAATTGATAATCAATACGCAGGCATTCTAATTTCAGGACCCACATCCGTGAATGTGGCTAGAAATCAAGTGGAGTCTGAATATGCTTCAGCTCTTGGTATATGGCTTGGAAATGCTTGTCTTTCCCAAGTTGGAAATGTTTATTGCAATTCTATTGATTTGCCCAGTAAGGAAACAATTCATTGTGTGGAAGATAATTCCTTATTACTTATTTATAAAAACCAAGTAACTGTCGACGATCCGATATCAGCCATTATCAATGAAGGAGAAATATTTCATAGCCAGGTTCTCAAAGGAACAGCACCAGGTAATTTCTTGCCTGTTGGGAACGTTTTTTCAACGCCAGCAACATTTTGGATATCTAACTCCGGTGGAATACCTTTCTCCTATTATATTCCAGAGATTGATCTGAATGGCAATTTGATTCCGATCGAGGATAATTTTACAAATGTTACTGTTCCAGCTAATCCACCAACCTGTCCTTCTCTTACAGACCCGATTGTCACACCTGATGAAGAATCAAGGGGCACTCTACTGGCATTAAGAGACAGTTTGTGGGCAGAATGGAGTGAAACATATAGCGACACCTCTATCTTGTACAAAGCGTCTGATGCACATCGGGACTACATGGTTCAATTTCAGGCTCAGGAACAGCTGGATTGGGCCAACCGGGATACCAGTGATTTGATGGCCCTATGGGCAGAGTCCACGATACCTGGTCAATGGAAAAAGTTTGGGTATATAGCCCAATCCGGGGGTGTTTCTAATGCATCTGGAATGTTGAATAACTTGGTGATTCCATATTTGGATACTACAGAATTTCAGACTTTACAAACCTTTAATCTCCAACGCCTCAATCAGGATACATCCTTTTTTACTATATCCGACAGCATTTGGGTAGATCAGGTCGCCCGCTCCCTGTCACCAAATGCTGGATATGCCCGAGGATTACTCCATGCAATTTATGATTGGAACTATTTACCGGATCCAGAGGCTGAACCGCGATCCTCTTCACCTATTGCAAAGGACCTGAAAATATTGGATAATTCATTTGCATGCCAACCAATCCTGATAGGTGGATTGCTAAATCTAGGTCCTTGTTTGCAAGACTCCAATGGAGAAGAATTCTTCTTTACTCTAATGACTGGTCAGGGGCAACAAGCCTTATCCTATGTCGGAACTTCCAGTGTTCATTCTATTAAATACTTACCCACCGGAGTATACTTTTTTCGTTTAGTTCAAGGAGGACAACAAGTATCCGGAAAAATATGGGTGCCTTGAAACATTTACTGCTTTTTATCTGCTGCCTATGGGTATCTAAAACTTTGACCTCACAAACTCCATTTTCCAGGGATTTCGACGTCAATGAGGACGTGGATCAAGCCAGGGATATTAATTTTATTCCTGATGGGTTTCTGCTGTCTGGAACAACTGGTTATTTGAATAATACCAGATTTGGCATGAGCCTGGTGAAGACGGATCCACATGGGCAATTGGTCTGGAAGAAAATATACGGAACACAGGATTCCCTCAACCAGCCATCTGCTGCATATGGTGCCAATCTGCTGGTCCGAGATTCTGCAATGTATTTTTTCAATCGGGTGGCGGATTCGACTTTACACTTTCAGTTCGGAGTGTTGAAGTTGGATCTTGACGGGAATATTCTGGCGGATTACCGATATCCAAGGGCCGATTCTATCCAGATTGATTTGGCTTGGAATATCTATGACTGTCCAGATGGAAATATTCTGCTGTATGGCATGCGTTTTACCGATCTGGATCATATTGATTTATTGCTTCGAAAAAATCGACCCTTATGGTGTATTATTGTGGGAAGAAACTGTTGGCTGGCCCCAGCACCGGGAAGATTCCTGGAATGTGGCCTTTGGCCCAGACAGCACATTTCTGTTCTCCACCTTTACCTGTGCGGACAGCACAGCTTGCTTTGATACTTTCCACTATGTACTGCGCAAGATGGACCTGGATGGCAATCTGGTCTGGAAGAAGAACTACCTGAAATCCAAAGCCAATAAAGTCCCCTTTTTCAGCTTTATTCAACCCCGGCCAGGAGGGTATTACCTTACGGCCGGCCGAGATATTCCCCAAAACGATCCTGATTATGGCGCCACAACCCTTGTTATTCTAGGTCTGGATGTAGACGGTCTGGTGGACTGGGAACTGGCGCTGAAGGACTGGACTATTCCAGATATATCTATGATCTATACTTATGCTGTTCCTCTACAAAATGGAGATATGCTTATGGTAGGGTTAGGATATCAAGATCTTTTTGAAGACAAAGGATTGATCTTACGTTTTAAAACTGATGGGCAGTTGGCTTACCGACGGATAATTAGCGATCCGATGATCAGTGATCCGCATAGCGGATGGTTCTATGATGCTGTAGAAGCAAATAATGGCGACATTGTTCTCGCAGGCGAAATCAATAACACTAGTCTTTCGGGTTATAAGAGAATTAATTCCTGGATGGTGAGGCTGGACAGCCTGGGATGCATCGAGCCGGGATGTCAGGATGAGGAGCAGGTATTTTCAGATCCTTCCATCATCACCACCTATCCGGCCATCCAGGGGGTGTTACGCGCCGGCCCGTACCCCTGTCCTTCGGGTCAGCCACTTCAAGTGCAGGTGGCAAGAGGAGGGGGCACGCTACAGTTGAGTGATCTGTTCGGGCGGGTGGTGGCCACGGAAACAAGGGAATTGACCACCAGTCCGATAGAGATCTCCACAGCCAATCTGTTACCTGGAGTGTATACCTTGTCGTATCGGTACCATCGAGGGAAATCTGTCGATGCCATACAGGTGGTAATTCAGTAAGATACGGTGTGAATTTCCGCTCCAGATCATGCTCGATGAGCTGGAGCATCTTTGAATTTACTTGTACAACGACCCCCCGTCCAGAAACTCGAACACCGCATCCGGCACGAGATACCGGATGCTCTTTCCTTCCTTGATCTGCTCCCGGATGAAGGTGGCCGAAATATCCAGCTGGGGGGCTTCAAAAAACCGCACGGACGGATGATCATCAAACGGGGTTTCGCCACTGCCGGGACGGCGATACACCAGGATGCGGTTATCCCGCAGGAGGATCTCATGGTTCTTCCATTTGGCCAGACTGGCCAGGTTGTCGCCACCCATGATCAACGAAAATGCATGCTCCGGATACTGGTCGCGCAAATAGGCCAGCGTATCCACCGTATAGGACGGCTTGGGCAGGGAAAACTCGATATTGGAGGCTTGAAAACCCGGATTGTCGTCAATGGCCAGCCTGACCATGTGCAACCGGTCCGCATCCCTGGCCAGGGTTTTTCTCGGTTTGAGGGGGTTTTGCGGAGATACCACAAACCAGATCCTGTCCACATCGGCATGTTCCAGCATGTGCTGGGCGATGATCAGGTGTCCGGTATGAATGGGGTTGAAGGACCCGAAGAAAAGGCCGATGCGGGAGTGTGTAACGGTCATTGTGTGGCCCGTTCGTCTTCGGTCCAGAGATCCACTTTCCAGATCCCGGCCTGTTTGATCAGTCGGATGCTATCCAGACGCAGCAGATCCCCGGCTTCCTCTGCAAACAGACAAATCGCTGTGTCGCCCACTTCGCGGCATTGAATCCCCTGCAACTGTGAAGGGACTATTTCTTCCTCAGCAGCTGCGGCCTCGATCATCGCTTCCATGAAACTGATCCATTCCTGCGTCGCTTCTGTACTCCAACGCGATGCTTCGTCAAACTCATTGCGGTCCATGTGGATCTGCCAGTTCTGAAACACTTCAGCGGGAGTCACCGGATGGGCAACCAACTCTGCACGTTCTGACAGGAGGGCATGAAGATCATTCTGGTCTGCCTTCTGATCTGAATTCGTTTCAGAAGAGCAACTGCACAACAAGGCAATACACAGAACGAGAGACAGGAGCCGGCTGGTCATGTCGTAAAAGTACAAAACAGGAAACTCGTTTGCAGGCGGATGAAACCTGATCAGTTACCCAGCATCACTGGCATGACCAGCATGAGGATATCTTCTCCTTCTGCCGGATCTGCAGGTAAAGGATTCCGGCCCGGTGCGGGCTCGACAGTTCGATCTTGACCTCATCCGACTGGATGACCGTCAGCATCTCCATCAGATACTTGGCGTTGAAGCCAATGGTCATCGGTTCGCCCTCGAACGCACAGGTCAGTTGCTCTGTGGCCTCATTGGCAAAGTCGATATCCTGAGAGGAGATGGTCAAGCTGCCATTGCTGATCGTCAGCAGGATCTGATTGGTGGTCTTGTTGGCATACAACGAAATCCGCTTCACCGAGTTGAGGAAATCTTTCCGTGAGACGGTCAGTGTATTCGGGTTATTCGTTGGAATAACGGCGTTGTAGTCCGGATAACGGGCATCGATCAACCGCGCACTCATCTGGATCTCCGGAGTCGTAAAGAAGGCGTTCGACTTGTTGTAGTTGATCACCACATCATCCGTATCGTGGATGGTGCCTTTGAGCAGATTGAGTGCCTTTTTTGTCAGGATCATCGAAGCGGAAGTGTCCTGTCCCTGATGATTGAGACGGTAACGGACCAGCTTGTGTGCATCCGTTGCGACAAAGGTCAGTGTATCGGGTTCAATGATAAAATAAACCCCCATCATGGCCAACCGCATTTCGTCATTCCCGGTGGCGAATACGGTATGAGAGATCATATGATGCAGTTCCATACCAGACACCTTTACTTCATCAACAGCATCCGGTGTCGGCGTGTCCGGGAAGTCGGCTCCATTTTCACCTGCCAGTTTGTATTTTCCGAAGATGGAGGTAATCTCGACGCTGAAATTGTCAGGATCGACCTGAAACGTAACCGGTTGTTCGGGAAGACCCTTCAGGGTATCGAGCAGGATCCGAGCAGGAATAGCCACTTCACCATCCTTGTCCGCACTGATCTCGAGCGATGTATTGATGGAAATATCCAGATCAGAAGCCGTAATGGTCAATTTCGGGCCGGTGATCGTGAATAAAAAGTCTTCCAGGATGGGAAGAACCGGGTTGTTCCCGATGGCTCCGCTGACCAGCTGGAGTTTTTTCAAAAGTTCGGCGGAGGAAACAGTAAATTTCATGGAGGATGGATCTTGCGTAATGCTCGGGCGCAAAGATAGCGCATCTCCCGATTAATCCGACCACGCAATGCCCATCTCCCGGTTATCTTTACCGAATGATCGACCGCCGCCATGCCCCGCCCTTCCGGGAAATCGCTGATCTGGTGATGCTGGCACCGGAAATCCGGCGGCTATCCCACGGGGTTCCACTTTATTGTATTCCCGGGTCCAGTCAGGAACTGGTCAAACTGGAAGTTCTCTTTCAGGTGGGTCGACTGCATGAAAACCAACCACTTGCCGCACGCGCTACCGGCCGGTTGATCCGGGAAGGCACCGCCGGTCTCGATGGCTCCACCATCGCAGATCTCACGGATTTCTATGGTGGTTCGATCAGTACGACCGACAGCATGGATCACACCGGACTGACGCTGCATTGTCTGACCCGATTTTTTGGCGATCTGCTCCCGGTATTGAGCGCCCTCATCCTGGAACCCAGTTTTCCGGAAAAGGAATTCCAGCTCTTTATCCGAAACAACCAGCAACGGCTTTCGGAGGATCTGGCGAAAAATGAAGTCGTCGCCTACCGCGAAATGACAGCTCTCATCTTCGGAGCGGACCATCCCTATGGGTGGAATTCCTTTCCCGAGACCTATGCGGTATTGCAACGGAAAAATATCCTGACGTTCTGGAAGGATCATTTTGTGCGGGGAAATGCCCTGTTGATCATCAGCGGCCATTATGATGATGCCATGATCCAGGCGATTGACGATCAACTGATCAGGCATCTGCGGGAAGGGCATTCCGAAACCGTCTTTCCATCGCCGGCTCCCGTCCAGCAACGGGTTCTCCACGTTTCCGAACGGGATTCCCTTCAGAACGCTGTCCGGATCGGTCGTCTCCTGTTCGACCGAACCCATCCCGACTATTACCCGATGCATGCCGTCAATCTGCTGCTGGGTGGCTACTTCGGTTCGCGTTTGATGACCCAGATCCGCGAGGAACTCGGATTGACATACAATATCTACTCGCATATTGATGCCATGCGGTATAGCGGGTACTTCTATATCTCTGCCGAAGTCAGCAAGGAAGAGACCACTCGCACGCTGGACGAGATCCGAAAGGAGATCATCCGGCTGCGGGAAGAGCCCGTTGATGCCGAAGAATTGCTCATGATGCAGCGATTTGCAGCCGGAAATCTGCTGCATTTACTGGATGGTCCGTTCAATCGGGCTGACACGTTGAAAAATCTGTTGATAGAAGGAGGTACCTTTGCAGACTTCAATCAACTGGTTGAGGCGATTCGAAAGCTGTCGACCAACGATGTCCAGGAATTGGCCACGAAATGGCTGGATCCGGATCTTCTGGTCGAAGTAGTGATCGGCTAGCCGGGAATTCCTTTTCATTTCCCGGTTTTTTTCTTTTGCTTTGTACGTTTGTAACCCCTTCTGTAGTTCTACCATTCATGGGCCTTCTTAATTTCTTCCGGCAAGAGCTGGCAATCGACCTTGGCACTGCCAACACTTTGATCATTCAGGACGGTAAAGTCGTTGTGGATGAACCTTCTATCATCGCTATCGACCGGAAAACCGGGAAAACACTTGCCGTCGGGAAAAAGGCCATGCTCATGCATGAAAAAACCCATGATGAGATCAAGACCATTCGCCCCCTCAAAGACGGTGTGATCGCCGACTTCCAGGCTGCGGAAAGTATGATCGAAGGGTTGATCAATATGGCTGGAGGAAAACGTCGGTTTTTTACCCATCTCAAAATGGTCATCTGTATTCCCAGCGGCATCACTGAAGTAGAAAAGCGGGCCGTATTTGATTCGGCAGACCACGTGGATTCCAAAGAAACCTATCTCATCCACGAGCCGATGGCTGCCGCCCTGGGTATCGGCCTGGACGTGGAAGAGCCTGTCGGGAATATGGTGATTGATATCGGAGGCGGAACGACGGAGATCGCTGTCATTGCACTATCCGGGATCGTATCCGACCAGTCTATTCGCACAGCCGGAGATGAGCTGACGGAAGATATAATCGACTATCTCAAGCGGGAGCACAATCTGTTGATCGGAGAACGGACAGCAGAACAGATCAAGATCCATGTAGGCTCTGCACTGACCAAACTCGACAATCCACCGGATGATTATGCGGTCAATGGCCGAGATCTGATGACGGGTATTCCGAAACAGATCAAGATCAACTATGCTGAAGTAGCTGAAGCCATCGACAAATCGCTGGCAAAGATCGAAGAGGCCATCCTGCGGGCATTGGAAAACACGCCCCCCGAACTGGCATCAGACATTTACAGTACCGGTCTTTACCTCACCGGAGGTGGTGCCCTCCTGCGCGGTCTGGACAAACGACTCTCCGCAAAAACAGCCTTACCCGTTCATGTCGTGGAGGATCCCCTGCGTGCGGTAGTACGGGGAACCGGTATTGCTTTGCGAAATTCCGATCGATTCACCTTCCTGATCGACCGGAGGAGTATGTAATCAATGATCAACCTGTTGTACTTCCTTTCGCGGTACGGTGGTGTGTTGGCCTTCGTCATCCTGGAACTGCTATCCGTCTATCTCGTTGTTCGCTACAATCAGACTCAACGTGAGATCTATCTGAATTCTTCCCGGTTTTACAGTGGTGTACTCCTTGAAAAAACAGCAAAAATCAGGCACTACGCTTCCATGGCCGAGATTGCCGATTCTCTGGCAGAAGAAAATGCCCTGTTGTACAACCGCCTGTACAGTCAACTGGCCATTACGCCGAGAGAGAATGAAGTGGATTCTCTCTTTTCTCCTTTCGAGTTTATCCCTGCACGCGTCATTAAAAACAGCATCAACCAGCCGAATAACAACCTGACCCTGAACAAAGGCGAGCTGGACGGGGTCAAACAGGGTATGGGTGTCGTCTTGCCCAGGGGAGTCCTCGGTATTGTACGGAATACTTCTCCCCATTTTTGCCGGGTCCTTTCCTTACTGAACAGCCAGACATACGTCGGTGCCGCCATCCGGCGAAATGGCGCATTTGGCGTCGTCCACTGGGATGGGGTCAGCCCGGCGAAAGTGATCCTGGAGGAAATCCCCAAACATCTGGATATCCTCATCGGTGATACAGTCGTTACCAGTGGCCATTCTTCCGTTTTTCCACCCAACCTGGAAATAGGCAAGGTCATCAGCTACTATGTGCCATCCGGAAGCAACAGTTATCGAATCGAAGTAAATCTGTTCGTCGATTTGAGCAGGATCAATCGTGCCTATATCGTCCGCAACCGATATTGGGACGAATTGCAGTCTCTCGAAACCACAGAGAGTCAATGAACCAGGAGACCAGACCGCACATCATTCGCTTCTTTGTCCTTGTCCTGTTACAGGTGCTCATCCTTCGTCAGATCCAGCTGGGTGAAGACTGGTTGCGGTTTGCGGAGATCCTGATCTATCCCTTGATCGTCATGATGCTACCCATGATCTGGCCCTCCAGCCTGACCATCCTCATTGCCTTTATCATCGGGATGGTGATCGATTCCTTCTATGATTCTCCCGGTGTTCATGCCGGTGCATCCACCTTTTCCGCCTTTGTCCGACCCCTCATTCTGCAGATCATAGCACCCCGCGCCGGATACGATCCCAAACAGCATCTGACACGTGCAACCTTCGGCATGACATGGTTGCTTTCCTATACCGCCTTGTTTATGTTCATCCATATCCTTGCGGTTCAACTCCTGACTGTGTTTACGTTTTACTACTGGGGCGAGCTGCTGATGCGCACCGCATTCAGTTGGGTTCTTTCTGTTGTCATCATCCTCCTGGCCGATCTGGTCTTCAATCCCAAATCATGAGCAGGGAAGGGTCCGGAAAATATCTGGTGGTTTCAGCCTTCTTTATCCTGGCTTCACTTGTCCTCCTTGGGAAAGTAGGCTACCTCCAGCTGTTTGATGACTCGTTTAAAGACAGAAGCCGCACCTACGCGATCGAAAAACAATGGATCTATCCATCACGCGGATTGATCTACGACCGGCATGAGCGATTGCTGGTTCATAATGAAGGCTCGTTTGACCTGATGGTGACCTACAACCAGATGGATCCCAACATGGATATAGCGGCATTCTGCAATCTGTTGGGCATCGATCGACTGACCTTTGAAACCAATATTCAAAAGGACTGGACAGATATCCGTTTTTCCAAGCACGTCCCATTTGTCTTCCTGAGCAAAGTCCCACCATCGATCTTCACCAGGACGCGGGAACTGCTGTTTGAATATCCGGGGTTCTTTTTCCAGAACCGGAATGTCCGGGCCTATCCCTATCCGGTCGGTGCCCATGTAATGGGCTATCTGGGCGAGGTCAGTCGCGACCAGGTGGAGCAATCGGATGGTGTTTACCTGCCAGGTGACTATATCGGCCTCAGTGGTCTGGAAGCGGCCTATGAAGGCCCGTTGAAAGGCGAACGCGGTATGAGGTACCTGTTGAAAGACAATGTCGGCAGGGTGGTCGGGTCCTATCTCGATGGTCAACAGGATCGAAAACCCGTTTCCGGCAAGGACATTCATTCGACCATTGATATCGATCTGACCGCCTATGCGGAACAGCTCCTGAAAAACAAACGCGGATCGATCGTCGCCATAGAACCTTCCACCGGAGAAGTGCTGGCCATGGTTTCCTCTCCCTATTACGACCCCAATCTGCTGACCATCAACCAGGGCAGGGGAGTGGCCTTCCAACTGCTGGACCAGGACAGCCTGAAACCCTTTTTTGATCGCAGCATCATGGCCAAGTATCCTCCGGGATCCATTTTCAAAACCATTATCGGTCTGATCGCCATGCAGGAAGGATTGACATATCCCGGCAGGAGGATCAACTGTTCCGGCGCCTACTATTACAAAGAAGAATCATGGGGATGTCATCATCATTGGCCCAATGCCAATATCCAGGCCGCCCTTACCGTATCCTGCAATACCTACTTCTTTACCCTCACCCGCGAGATCCTGGATAAATATGGTCCAGGCAATGTGAAACTGGGGCTGAATAACTTCAATACCTACCTGTCCGCCTTTGGTCTGGGCCATCCGCTGGGCCTGGAAATGACAGGCGAAAAAGGCGGATTCATCCCCGATCCGGCCTACTATGATCGCTTGTATAAAAATCGAAAATGGTATTCTCCCACCATTTTGAATATCGGCGTTGGACAGGGAGAACTGCAGCTGACCACCCTGCAAATGGCCAATCTGGCTGCCATCATCGCCAATCGCGGGTATTACTACATTCCCCACCTCGTCCGGGAATACCTGAACGACACCACCCGGATTGATCCCCGTTATGCCCGGAAGATGATAGTGCCCGTTGACCGGAAACATTTCGAACCCGTCGTCGCCGGTCTCGACCAGGTCATCCAATATGGCACTGCACATGCCTCTAACATTCCGGGCATCACCTTCTGCGGGAAGACCGGAACATCACAAAACCCTCACGGGAAGGACCACAGTGTATTCTTCGGTTTTGCACCGCGCAATAATCCTAAAATTGCCATCGCAGTGTATATTGAAAACGCCGGTTGGGGCGGAGATTTCGCCGCACCGATCGCCAGCCTAGTTGTCGAAAAATATCTGAAAGGGCAGATATCCCTGGAACGACTGGCACTGGAAGAACGGATGATCCAGACCAATGTCAATGCCATGCCCTGATTGAGGAGTTTGGAGGGGAGAGGTTACGGAGTTGAGGAGTTGAGGAGAATAAATCCAAACAAAATGATTCTCGCCAAACCTAAGGGCCGCAGGAGGGAGGCGGGTCAGAGGTGAACCATTCCACTCAAAATTTCCCAGGGAAGCACCGATTGGAATATGGCAACCTGCCAAAGCCAACCTACCAAAGTTTATTTTAGACTGATCTAGGGTTTTTTATATCCTGATGGATACCAAAGAGAAGAGTCCTTCTTCCCCGACCTTTGGCAATCAGGTGTGGAAAAGTTGTTCTAACCATTGAAAAAACGGCATTTGAATATCCGTTGATTCCAATAGATGACCCGTTTGGGGATCGACAAACCCTATGTGAACATGTGGGAAGAACCCTGGAAGGATTCAATACAAATAGGCCTTCGTGCAGCCCGGGGTATGTTGTATACATTCATCCAACCACGCAAGGGATGAATCAATACCCGGGCTTCATTGTAAAAGTGGGGAAATGATGCGACCGAAATCTGAAATACCGGCGAAAAATCTTCCATTTCAGGGTTCCCGGCACGCCACCCTTCAGGAATTGAATCTTGAATCATCCACTCATATGAAAGACATGGTATCCAACATCACCTGGCCACCTCAGAAGTCAGATATCAACTATCCGCTCCTATTGGATAATCCACCGCTCAGAAAACACCCCTTTCATCGTTTGAACAACCACCCAAACCGGTCCTGAAGGTCGATCTCCTGCAAAGATGGGAATTGAGGTTCCCGCCTCTGTTTCATTGATCCACATCGCATTGATCAACCTCCCCTGCAGGTCCAGGATCCGGACCTGTACCGGACCTTCCAGATCGCGATTCAACTGGATCATGCCTTGCCCGGAGGATGGATTCGGAGTCAGATGCATGCCCAGTTCGCTCAGGTGTCCCTGGCCTGGAACTTCTGTCGAAGTGGCTATACCACTGGGTAAAACAGGCTCGAGACCATAGGTCACCAGATAGGATGCGATGACATAGTGCGGGTTGAAACCCTCCTTGCAATTGGGACATGTGAAACCACTGATACACCCCGGATTGTTCGGATGGCAGATATCCACATAATTGTCGAATATGTACGACAGTTTGATCTTTTCATTCAGGATCCACCCAGACAGGTTATAGCTGTATCCCGGACTGATGGCTCCCGGCACCACCCGGCCCGATCGTATTGCCAGGTGCCAAACTGATCTGTACATCCATCCGGATTCGGATTACAGTCCGTCCAGAGCTTCTGGGCAAAGGCACCTTGTCCGTCGATCTTGAACACATGATTGGCCTCATAGAATTCTGCGGCATTCTGGGTATTGTTTTCGCCCCAGCCATGGCCCGTATTGACAACAAACAATTCTGCCTCCTGAGCCTGGGGACTGAACTGGATATGAAAGGTGTCGAGTGGCTGGAGGTCCTTCGGGTCGCCAAATGGGAATGTTCCATTCCACAACTTCTCTACCCGGGAATACGGGAAGACCACATCGCCGGGTGTAAATTCAATATTCAGACTGAATTCCCAGCCATTCTGGTACGTCACCAGGTCCATCCGCAAGTCAACCACCCCTTGAAGAAGATCCGCAAACCGGGTCAGGTCGATGGTATGGTCACACGCTATTCCATAAGGCGTGATATACCGCAGGATCTCATACCATTCGCCATCCCGGCCTTTGATCGAAATCTGTGCGATCCGATCCCAGGGGTCACACCCTCCTGGCGGGCAGGTAATGGACAGATGCCCCAGAATCTGACTGTAGCCTCCGACAGAGGAAGGCAATTCATAGGTCCCGGTATAGGAATAGGTCCCTCCACTGAAGATCTGTCCATGATCAAAGGTGGTGATCGTTTCCGCACTACCCGTTTGTGTCACATCAAAAAACCGATTCTGCATCCCTGTATTCCCACCGGTGATCGTAGCCGTGGCCTTTACCTGGTGAGCCCCGCTTTGTGTCGGTTTCCAGAGTGCCCGATAGTAGCCATCCGAACCGGAGGCCGGAATATCCACTCCATCCACGGTGAATACCACACTATTGATAGAGAGTAATTCCGGATGCGCAACCGTCACCCGGGCACTGATCTCATACCACCCCAGCTGAGGCATCAGAACCGGTATCGTCGGACCCGGCGTTCGGATGTCCACCTGGGGTTGATGATCTGCCGGATTCACCACCAGAAAAGATCGTTCTACCGGATTGGCCGCACCATAAATGCCATTTCCTGGCTGTTCCGCACGAACGGTGACCAGGCCGCCCTCTCCGGTAAAGACCAAATTACTACCGTTGAGTGTGGCCGGTCCACTGACCAGTGAGAAACCGACCGGCAATCCCGAACTGGCTGTCGCATTCAGGCTCAGCCCTCCGGAGGTCGACAGTTGTTTCGGAATGGAAGAGAAGGCAATGGTTTGAAAGTCCCCATCCGGGTGTTGCCAAACTTCGACCTCCGCCAGGGAAAGGGGATTGGTGCCCTGCAATTGGATGCGTACATATCGCCCGGACTGGTTGATCACGATCGTGCGATCCGGATCGGGATAGGTCGTTTCAAACAGATTGAACACTCCAGGTTGACCTGAAAGTTCGGATGGATCTTCCGAGAGAAAAGGCGTTTCACTGATAAAAATGAAGTAATTGCTCAACCTTTCCTTGCAGCAATCGGTCCGGTTCCACAAACTGATACCACCGATCTCCTGCACACTACCCAGATCCACTTCCCACCAGGGCTGCAGGGTCGACTCGGTATGTGTCACCGATCCATTGCCCCACAATCCATCCGTAACGCCATCGACGGCACGGAAGGCTTCCCCACTGTTTGCCGTAGAGGACTGAGTCGCCGTCTGATTGAATGCAATATTGACCGGTGTCTGCGCTTTGGTGAACACAGCACATAGACTTATCAGAAAAAGGACGTACAATCGAACCATATCCCGGGTATTGATTTGGAAACCATGAATGAAAAAGAAAGATAGTGCTCTTTCCGGTTTTCTTACCCGTCTGGCAGAAGAGGCATATGACGGAACTTCGATTCGATACACTTCCTATCTTTGATCGTGATGGTCTACCAGAAATTGATTCAGGATTCCCGGTTTGGTGAAAAGAAGATCGGGCTTTTGATCGATCCTGACAAACAGGGTGTGAACCAACTGGCCGACCGGGTCCGATTGGCCAACCAGGCACAGGTCGATTACTTCCTGATCGGAGGTAGCCTGCTCCATCGGGACACCTTCCACGAAACCGTAGAGACTGTCAAACAGGAAACAGATCGACCCGTTATCCTTTTTCCCGGATCAGCGTGGCAGATCAGTGATCGTGCTGATGCATTATTGTTTCTCTCCCTGATCTCTGGCCGGAATCCTGATTTGTTGATCGGCCAGCAGGTGCAGGCAGCTCCGATGTTGGATCGCCTGGATCTGGAGGTCATCCCCACCGGCTATTTGCTCGTGGATGGAGGATTGCCGACAACAGCCAGCTATATCAGTCAGACTGCCCCTTTACCCGCACATAAACCGGAAATTGCCGTGGCCACAGCACTGGCAGGCAAATACCTGGGCATGCAATTGCTCTACCTGGATGCCGGTTCCGGTGCCCGCAATCCGGTTTCTCCGGAGATGGTTCGGCAGGTGAAAAAAGCGACCCGACTCCCACTCCTGGTCGGAGGGGGAATACGTACACCGGACCAGGCTTCGGTAGCGGCGAGAGCCGGTGCAGATGTCATTGTGATCGGAACGGTGGCTGAACAGGACATATCCATCCTTCCAGCCATGGTCCAGGCTGTCCACAGTTCACTCCATCTGGCCGGTTAATACAAGAGATGGACAGTACATATATAACTTCAAGTCAAGGCACGTTTGCAGCCCGAGTGACCTCGACCAGTCTCTATTCACAATACGCCGCCAGATGATGAAGCAGCTTCAGGGCACCGTTATGAAATCCACCGGAAGCTGGTATCAGGTTCTGCTTCACGACGAGCAGGTGACCCTTGCCTGTCGTATCACCGGAAAGCATCGTTTGGGCGATTACAAACTGACCAATCCGGTAGCTGTCGGCGATACAGTCGAAGTCAGCCGTGAACCTGATGGGTATGGCATGATCCGAAAGATCCTCCCCCGGACCAATTACGTCGTACGGCAAAGCCCGCGTCAGAAACACCAGGTCCATTTTCTGGCTGCCAACATCGATCAGGCCATCCTGGTGGTCACTATCGTCGAACCCAATATCAAACAGGGCTTTATCGACCGCTATCTCCTGATGACGGAACCGTACGAGATCCCCACCATCATCGTGTGCAACAAGGCAGACCTCTATGATGAGGATGCCCTGGATATCCTCGGCGGGTTGGGGATGATCTACGAACCCCTCGGCTATACCATCCTGGCCTGTTCAGCTCTGGATGGAACCGGATTGGATGAGCTGAAACACATACTCAAGGACAAACGCAGCTTGATCAGCGGCCAGAGTGGCGTGGGCAAATCCACACTGATCAATGCCATCCAACCCGGTATTGAACTGCGGACAACAGAAATCTCCGATTACACCGGAAAAGGACAACATACCACCACCTTTGCCGAAATGTATCCCCTGACATTCGGCGGTGAGATCATCGACACGCCGGGCATTAAAACCCTGTCATTCAACCATCTGACTGTCCAGGATGTCAGCCATAATTTCCGGGAGATCTTTGCAGCCAGCAAACATTGCCGGTTCGGTGACTGTACACATCGCAATGAGCCCGGATGTGCCGTCAAAGCCGCAGTAGAAACAGGCGAAATCCATCAACTGCGATACATGAACTATATCCAGATTCTGGAAGAGATCGAAAACCAGAATTATTGGGAATTGCGGGAAGATGTGTAATTCGGGCCGGATCAGCCATACAGTTCATACCCCACCTGGTCACGGCCGTACCCCATCTGAATGATCAGTTTTTCAACCGCCGTGTCGATCATATTGGTCCAGCCACACAGCAGAAACTTCCTGTCCGGTGAGGTCTCTGCATAGTCCTGTTCGTATGCGTTATGGACGTACCCTTTCCTGATCCAGGGTTCTGCAGGATCCTCGGCGATGCGCGACAGGGTAGCAGTATATCGGAAGCCGGGTCTGCGAGAAGCCAGATCGAGAAATTCGTCAGCATATAGCAGGTCTTCCCGATTTCGGGAACCGAAAATGAGGTGGATATTTCGATCCGTCCACCCGTTGTTGTCCAGATGTTGAATCATGCTTCGGAACGGGGCCACACCCGTGCCCGTACAGATCATGATCAGATCCCTGTCCATTGTTTCGGGAAGGACAAATGCGCCATCCGGTCCCTTGAACTTGATCTCTGTGCCCACTTTCACCTCTTCAAACAGGTATTCAGAGGCCGTGCCTCCCTCCCTGTGCACAATACAGAGCTCGATCTCCCGGTTTCCGTTCGGTGCATTGGCAATCGAATAACTTCGCCACCGCTGAAGCCGTTTTTCGCCAATGGGCAGGTCCATCGTGAGAAACTGGCCGGGAGAAAAGTAAAACTCTGCTGATTGTTCAGGCAAGGTCAACCACATTCGACGGACACGAGGTGTTGCTTGTTCAATCCGGGATATCGGGGCGGTGTACCAGGTTACGGGCATAGATCAATTCATTCCAACAGGTAAAATAACGGTTGACTGCCAGGGTTGCGGAAGAAACAGGGGCTGACAGCCTGAGAACGCCGATTGAACCGGATCTTATTCGTCTTCCAGGACCAGTTCCTTCCATCCGAAACAGGTGTCAAATCCGTTTCCATTCAACCATTTACGGATATCCTTTGGATCTTCGGGAGAAGCGGCCAGGAAAAAATCGCCTCCCCAGGCACCCAGTGGCTTGATCAGACCGGGAAAGGAGGGCGCCCATGGATTGGCCGTTTCTCGTAACAGACCACTCAGCAACGTGTTATGATCCGTCAACAGTCCGATAAATTCATCCAGACTTTCAGCATCTGCGACCTGTTGGGTGATCGCTGAAACCGTTTCAACTTCCTTTCCTGCTTTTTTCAATACAGACGCATGCTTGTCAACAGCCTCCCTGGAATTCGTCTTTTGTCCCGAATACACCAGAAACAACTGGTCGCGAAACGGCCAGTCCAGACCAACAGGCGTCATGTGGATCTCCTCATCTGTCGCTTTGTAAATGATCGGACCATCCGCCATGGCACAGGCCAGATCATATCCCGATCCACCAAATGTCTGTTCGTACAAGGTCCAGGCATCCACCTCTCCCCATTCCGCAATTGCATGGATCAACGTCGAACTGGTCCCTAATCCCCATTCAGGAGCAAACTCCAGACTGGATTCGACTTTCTGGCCTTTCCAGTCGGAAAGAAAATCGGGATTCTGACGCGTCACCGCAGTGAGAATGTCCGTCAACCGATCCGCTATGGCATCATCCGTACTTTCCTGAGCGGTAAAATCAAGCAAGGAGAAAAGTCCCTGAAACCAGATCGTGCCATCCGGCCGCAGACTGGTCCATTGCAGGTCGGCCCCGCGGGCGCTTTTGACCACAAACCGCTGTCCCCGTTGCAACGGGACAGCCAGTGCTTCTGCCCCTTCCATCACCAGATATTCTCCGGTGATCAGCAGTTTGCCGTGTCCATATATGTTCAGGTTTGACAAGATCTCAGGTGTTTCACGGTTTGACCGCGAAGGTAGCAGGTTGGGTGCGAATCTGCTCCAAATATTCGCGCACACCGTGATAAGTCACCACTTTATCCGAAAAATGGCCCTGTACCAGATTTTTCTCGCGTTCGGTGGCCCCCAGGTTCACCAGAATATTCATCAGGTGCATTTTCATGTGTCCCTGCTGGATACCGGTGGTCACCAGCGAGCGCAATGCCGCAAAATTCTGTGCCAGCCCCACAGATGCCACGATCTCCATCAGTTCCCGTGCAGTAGGTTCTCCCAGCAATTCCAATGATCGCCTGGCCATCGGATGCAGGGTGGTCAATCCACCCACCGTACCCAGGGCCAGCGGGATGTCCAGCCAGAATCGAAACTGACCATCGACCACTTCACAATCACTCAGACTCCGGTATTGCCCGTCTCTGGCCGCATATGCATGCCCGCACGCCTCAACCGCCCGGAAATCATTCCCGGTCGCAATGACGACAGCATCCACCCCATTGAAGATCCCCTTATTGTGGGTAGTTGCCCGATAGGGATCATGTTTGGCGATCTGAACAGCCAGGGCAAACTTTTCCGCAAACGCCTCCGCCGTCAGACCGTCTGCAAAGGTCCCAAGGGCTTCAACCAGACAGGATACTTCCGCCCGCACCAGGCAATCCGGTGTATAGTTTGACAGGATGGACATGATTACCTGGACCTCCCGCTCTTCAGCAGAAAATTCGGGACAGGTCTCTACAAACCGACACAGTGTCTGTGCGAAGGATTCAAGAATGGTATTCGTGAAATTGGCACCCATCGAATCACAGGTCTCCAGATCCACATCCAGCTGATAATATCCTGCCCTGACCTCCGGCAGAGCCCGCAGTTCGATACGTGTAATCCCTCCACCCCGCAGTTCCATATTGGCTGTGTAGACCTGCACGTCGCGGTATAACGCCGTTTGCATGTCCGCAAAGTGGTCGACCAACTTTTGATGTGGACCATTCCAGATAAAATGAACCTGACCCTTTTTGATCATACTGATGACCCGGGCATGAAATCCTCCCCGGTCCATCCAGAATTTTGCTGCACTGGAAGCCGCTGCGACGACGGAACTCTCCTCGATGACCATCGGTACACAGTAGTACTGACCATTGACCAGCACATTGGGGGCCACCCCGTAGGGAAGTAAAAAATTGCTGATCGTATTCTCACTGAAGCCATCGAGGACTTTCTGTTGGTCTTCATTGTGATGCCAATAGCCGGTCAGCTCACGCATCACAGTGTCCGGATCGCGAAAGAAATTTTCGACGATCCACTTGATCTTGCCCACTTTGGACAATTTGGAAAAACCGGCGATGGGTTGCTTGGGCGCCTTGCTCATGGTTTTTCGTCTTCTTTGATCCGCAAGTAGGCGGTCGCCATTTCCAATCCCCGGATCTGCGCCTCCAGATAATCATGCAATGCCTTCTCACTTTCCTGGGCAACGCGCAACAGGGCTGAAGCCTGCCCATAAATGGAGGGAAGGACACATTTGGACATGAGGTAATACCCGTCCAGAAAATCACGAACACCTCCGGAAATGATCACCTGTTGACAGTGCAAATGCCCTTTTTTCTCAATTGTTATCCTGTTGATCCAACCCACCATTTCTTCCGCGGTATGGCCCACACGGACCATCGGAGCCCAGTGGTCACGTACATCATCATTCCGCCGCAGATTTTCGAGTTGAGCAAAATTGGTTCCACCTGCAGCAGCCAGATCCACTGCGGCAAGGGGCAGTTGCAACAGGGATTTCAGACTGTGATAGCCCATGCCCTGGCCCACTTCCTTGACAATGATCGGATAAGCCGCCGCATCGAGAAGTCGCTGGATCGTCCGTAAGGGAGCCTGTTGAAACCGATCGCCTTCAGGCTGAAACCACTCCTGAAGGGGATTGAGGTGGATGATCAATCCATCGGCTTCCAACCGCTTCAGCAGTTCGTCAATCAGGTGTAAACCCCGCTGTTCAATCAAGGCCTCCACCTGGGCAATACCCAGATTGGCATACAACGGCAGGTCCGGACCGATCAGTGGACGCATGGCAAAATCAGCCAGATGTTCATCACTGGTCAGCAGTGACCGACAGGACCCGAGCCCCATACCCATACCAAATGCACGACAGGCCGCAGCCAGGCGAGTATTGATCCGGTGGGCCCACTGAGCACCCCCGGTCATGCTGGATACCCAGATCGGCGTGCTCAAGGTGTGATTGAGAAAAGGGGTAACCGGCAGACTTCCCGGTTGGGGGTGTGCACTGAACAACGGCTCATAGAAAAAGCGTGGATCCAGCTCATTGGCACGGACCTGCGAGCGAAAGGCCAGATCAATATGATCGGTCTTCCGCGATTCAGCGGTGCCCGGAGGTTCGGAAACCAACCGTTCGGAAAACGGACCTTTTGCCTTCTTCATACCATGAAGTTAACGATTCACCAGGAACACCAACGGACAAGTACACCGCCAAGCGGCCAACAGGAAACCCGGATGCATGTGCAAGAGTTCATCCCTCTTCATTTCCTGTCGTTTTCAGCATGCAAAATTGCACCTCCCCGTTCATTCAAACCCGTTCTCACCAGAAAAACCCGGGTGGACAAATTCCATGTCCTGCCCTGAAACCGTAGCTTTACCCTTTTGCACCCTATTCGACAACCTCACCTGTACACTATGGCAGCTATTGATGCCGAACACCTGTCACCCGCTCAACTGATCTCACTGGCCGGCCGGCCGGAAGCCCTTCGCCTGGGCAGTGAAACCCTCCACCGGGTCCTGGGTGGACGGCAGGTCCTGGAACGCCTCATCAATGTCCCGGATGCCCTCTATTATGGGATCAACACCGGGTTTGGCGACCTGTGTGATGTCCAGATCTCGTCTGACGATATCGAAGCGCTGCAACGCAATCTGATCCTTTCCCATGCCTGCGGTACCGGGGAAGAGGTGCCCACCCGGATCAATGACCTGATCCAGCTTCTCAAAATTCGCAATCTGGCTATGGGTTATTCCGGCGTCCGACCAGAAACACTGCACCAGATGGTGGCCTTGTTCAATGCACAGGTACGGCCGGTCATCCATACCCAGGGTTCACTTGGTGCCTCGGGCGACCTGGCTCCTCTCGCCCATCTCGCTTTGATGCTGATCGGGGAGGGACGGGCTGATTATCAGGGCCAGCGCGTACATGCACGGACCATTCTCGATCAACTCGATCTTCAACCGCTGCAATTGGGCGCCAAGGAAGGCCTGGCCCTGTTGAACGGTACCCAATTCTCTACAGCCTATGGAACCTGGGCTGTGGAACAGGGCCGGGCATTGCTCGAATGGGCCGATGCCACTGCAGCTCTTTCAATGGATGCCTTTCTGTGTCAGTCCGCACCCCTGGCAGACCATCTGCATCAGCTTCGTCGGCAGCAGGGACAGATCTATACGGCAGCCCGGATTCGGCAATGGTTGGCGGATTCACCCCTGGCCCGACAGACACGCCCTGCCGTTCAGGATCCCTATGCCTTCCGCTGTGTACCCCAGGTTCATGGCGCTTCTCGCGATGCCTGGGCGTATGCACACCAGATCATCGAGCGGGAGATCAATGCTGTCACCGATAATCCAACGGTCTTTCCCGAACAGGAAGAGATCCTCTCCGGTGGGAACTTCCACGCACAACCCATTGCCCTGGCACTCGATTTTCTGGCCATCGCGCTAGCCGAACTGGGCAGTATCTCCGAACGGCGGATCTTTCAACTGGTCAGCGGCAAACGCGGCCTCCCGCCTTTCCTCGTTAACAAACCCGGTTTGCACTCCGGTCTGATGATCGCCCAGTACACCGCAGCGTCCATTGTCAGCCAGTCCAAACAACTGTGTACCCCGGCGTCAGTCGATTCCATCGTATCGTCCAACGGGCAGGAAGACCATGTCAGCATGGCAGCCAATGCCGCTACCAAACTGTATCGTGTTGTCGAAAATACCCGCACCGTACTGGCGATCGAATGGATGACCGCAGCTCAGGCCATGGACTTCCGCCAACCCGATCAGACCAGTCCGACATTACATCCACTCGTGCAATCCTACCGTCAGCTCGTTCCCTTTCTGGCTGAAGACCGGATCATCAGCGAGGATATTCACAAAACCCTGGAATTCCTGCATGCCCATGATGCCCAGATCATCATGTAGCTGGGTGTGGATATCCATCCTGATGGTCCTGGCCAGCACGGCGCAGAGCCAGACACGGAAAGGGGTCGGCTTTTCACTGGCCAATCATACCGGTGTGATCCTGAAACACACCAGTAAACTGACGTTTACGCCTCCCCCTGTGACATCCGGATTGGAATTCTCTCTCACCCGGCGTTCGTATGGGAAAAAGGACTGGGAAGCATGGACACATTATCCTGTTTTTGGCATCAACGGCATCTGGATGAATCTGGGTTCAGGCCAACTCGGCCATGCCTTTGCCGTGTATCCCTTCGTGGATGTGCCCCTCGTGCAGAGAGAATCCTGGCGGGCGTTTGCCCAGATCGGCAGCGGCCTGGCCTGGCTGACCGAACATTACGACCGGATCCACAATCCGTATCACAATGCGATCGGTTCCAATCTGAACAACAGCGCTGCCTTCCGACTCCATGCCGATTACCGGATCAATCCGCACTGGTGGCTGACGGGCGGGTTCAGTTTTACCCATTTTTCAAACGGACAGGCCCAGACTCCGAATTACGGGATCAATGTGGTCGGGGGGATGATCGGTGCCCAATGGAGCCCCAATCCACTTGAAAAATCAGACTTCCTTGCCGCCCGTGAACCCAATATCCCCCGCAGGAGATGGGGTGTCAGCGCGGGTGCCCATATCGCCTTTCGCGAATATTTTGCCTTTGGTGGTCCGCGCTATCCGATCTATATCGGCAGCATCGCCGGCATGTACCAGTTCTCCCAAACCAATCGCCTGCACGGTGGATTCGAATACGAATTCAACAAGGGGATCTATACCTTCAGCAAACTGAACTGGCAATTTGAGGGGGATAATGCCCGCCGCTGGGCCGCCAGCCGGCTGATGGTTTTTCTGGCCGACGAATTCATGTTTGGCAACTGGTCCATGACGATCCAGGCGGGCACCTATATCGGCGGGTTCGGATTCCTTATCCCGTTTCCGGTGTACAACAAACTGACCCTGCGGTATTACCTTCCCTGTATCCCGAAAACCCGCAGCCGGTTTTCTCTCGCGCTCATGCTCAAATCACATATTATCACCGCAGAGTATATATCCTTGGGGATGGGTGTTACTTTTGATTGAACCGTTAAGATTTCCAAAAGTGGAACGCCGGTACGAAGCGATCCATCCCACTCGTTGTCTTTCAATAAACGTGCATTATGAATATCCGACTGGTTTCCCTCGTTCTGTTGATTGTCTTGCCCCTGTTCAACTGGAAATGCAGCAGCATTAAAAATTCGGTCAACAATCCCAATCTGCTGCCCATCGACCAGGACATCCAGCTGGGCAGGAAGTGCAGAAGGAGATCAGCAGCAAGCCGACAGAATATCCCCTTCTACCGGAAAAGGGCAATGAACAGATCTATCAGTACATCCGGGGGATCACCACCAGGATCCTGAATACGGGCAAACTGACCTACCGCAACGAATTTCCCTGGGAGGTCAAGATCATCCATGACGACAAGACGCTGAATGCCTTCTGTGCTCCCGGAGGCTATATCTATGTGTATACCGGTCTGATCAAATTCCTGGATTCGGAAGACCAGCTGGCCGGGGTAATGGGGCATGAGATCGCCCATGCCGATTTGCGGCACTCCACACGACAGATGAGCAAAGCAATGGGATTGACCATGCTGACACAGATCCTGGTCGGCCAAAAACAGGAAGAATTACAACAGCTCGCCATCGGCATCATCGGTCTGAGTTTCAGTCGCGAACATGAGACCGAAGCGGATATGGCCTCGGTCAATTACCTCTGCGGGACGGATTACAATGCCGCCGGTGCTGCCGGCTTCTTCCGCAAGATGGAAGGCCAACCCAGTCCACCGATCTTCCTGAGCACCCACCCCAATCCCAACAACCGGGTCAAAAAGATCGATGAAGAAAAAGCCAAACTGACCTGCTCTGGCGGACAGACCTACAATTCAAAATATGTGCAGATGAAGAATCTGTTGCCGAAGTAGGAATTTGCCTGTTCAGGGTCTACTCATTGAGATAAAGGAAAAAGCCCAATTGGCCTTATCAGGAGATGTCAACGTTCCAAATGGTGGATTCAGTTTACCCAAGCTCCACCTTTCGGTCGATGCACTCGACATTGAAATGGATCTTACCTTCAAACACTGAACGCAATTTGAGGATCGTTTGCCCGCGCTCGGCCGCCAGCCGTCATGGTTGTTCTCAGAATTCATGTTTGGCAACTGGTCCATGACGATCCGTGCGGGCACCTAATCGGCAGGTTCGCCCCTTTCGTTTCCGGTGTACAACAAACTCCCTGCTATTTCGCGCCTGTTTGATGACCCCAGCCGGATCGGCTCATGCTCAAATCTCTTTCAAACAGATTATATATCTTGGGTTCCTGTTACTTTTGATTGAACCGTTGATTTCCAAAAGTGACCCGGTCGAAGGATGTATCCCACTTGTTGTTTTAACGCATTACATATCACTGGTTTCCCGTTCAAGTATTGCCCTGTTCAACCGGAAGCTTTTAAGATCGGTCGGCAATTTCGGAATCTCTTCCCATGGTACTTTTGATCATCCGAAGTGCAGAAGGATATTAGCCGCAAGCCGACAGAATTTCCCCATTTCTACCAAAAGGGCAAGAACATATCGATCAGTACATCCTGGTGTCAAACGGATCCTGAATTCGGCAAACTGACATACAGTCAACTTTTTCAAGGAGTTCATGCTCATCCATGACGACAAGACCTGAATGCCTTCTGTGCTCCCGAGGTATCTTTTCTCTATACCGGTCTGATCAAATTATCCGGAAAAGACCAAGCCTCCTCGGGAAATCTGGCATCAGATCGCTTTTCATGCCGATTTCCGGCTTTCCACGACAGATAGCAAAGCAATTGGATTGCCTATTCTGAAACAGATTCGGTCGCCAAGAATGGAAGTAAAACTCGCCATTGCATCATCGGTCTGATTTCAGTCGCCAACATGAGACCGAAGCGGATATGGCCTCGGACAATACCGCGACGGATTACAATGCCGCCGGTGCATCCGGGTTCATCGGCAAGATCGAAGCCAGGCCACGATCTTCCTGAGCACCCACCCCAACCGCCAAGAGGGTCAAAAGATCGATGAAGAAAGAGCCAAACTGACCTGCTCCTGGCGGACGACTACAATTGAAAATATCTGCCGATTAAGAATGGCCGAAGTTTGGTTTCCAAATCCTGAAAGATACTCCTCTGATCATGGAGTGAGGTTGATAGAGCCCTCATAATTATATGCTGAATCTGGTACCCAGGTCGTTTGTTTTTTAAACCTCCCCTGGAAAGCTGGAATTGAACCAGTGTATGTCTACCGATCCGATCGATCAGCTCTCCCCCAACCAGGGATAAACCCCTTCCCCTATATGTTCTCCGCATTCTGCAATCACATAGGAACGAAGTACTTTGGTCATTTCAGAATACACACCATTCAGCTCGGAATAGTATTTCCGGTCGCCAATCGCATTCACCGGTTGGATGCCTCTGAGGCTGTTGATGAGATAGACTCCTTTCGCGACATCCAGATCCAGTCGAGTCAGCGGGGCTGCGGCAATTTTTCGTTTCGCAGGAAGAAGCGATTGCAAGAGTGCCAGTGTCGTCCCGGGCAGTGCACCCGCAAATGAGTCCGGTTGGATTAAACGATGCCCGTCCCAGATGATCACATTCGACGTGGTGGAACAGCTGACCCGGCCATCCGTCGTGAGGAGGAGGGCATCATCCGCTCCGTGTTCCTTTGCCTCCCGGAATGCCAGGATATGATCCAGATAATGTGTCGTTTTCAAATAGCTGCCAGGACTATCCGGATTCTTCCGAATGGCTGAGATATGGAGTTCCACCGCATGAAGGGGCTGTGGTGCCAGTTCCTGAAAGCGCCCGATAATGGCTGGTTCACCGAAAGGTTCAGCCAATAATCCCCGACTGGCTCTTCCCGGCGTGACAGTCATGCGCAGTGCCCCGTGGAGACCCGGTTCTTTCTCGAACAGATCCATCAGGATCTGCGCAGGATCCAGTTGTTCGGCGGGAGGCCGAATCCCGATCTTTTGCATCCCGGCAAGAAGTCGAAGAAGATGGGCATCCGGATTAACGGGCTTTCCATTGACCACTGCGATTGTTTCGAACAGGGACATTCCCAGTGTAAAGCCCTGATCGTCGGCATGGACAACCGGTTGCTGGCCCTGAAGGACCACCCCGTTTACCCAGGTCCAGTCATGCGTGTAGTTGGTGTTCATGGAAGTTGAGCGTGAGGGTGAGAAAATTGCGAAGAAGGACCAGCCCTTCCGGTGTCAGAATGGATTCCGGATGGAATTGAACCCCGAAGGTGGGGTGATCGGGATGCGCTACGGCCATATTCAACCCGTCCGCCGTCCAGGCTATCGGCATCAGTGGTGCGCAGATTTCGATTTCTGGAGGAAGGATCAGGCTGTGGTAGCGAGCCGCTTCAAATGGATTGGACATGCTGTCAAACAGGGGGTGTCCGGCTTGCGTGTGGATCCATTCCGGCAGTCCATGTACAGGTACGGGAGACCGAACCACCGGGACAGAAAAGGCCGCCCCGATACACTGGTGTCCGAGGCATACACCGAGGATGGGAATGATCCCGCTCCGGTCTGGATGAGATCAACGCAATGGCCTGCTTCCGCGGGCGTGCAGGGCCCGGGTGACAGGATGATCGCTTCCGGCAAAGGGGAAGACAGATCTGCCAGGACCGGATCATCATTGCGGACAACAGTGACCTCCTTACCCAGCATCTGAACATAGTGGACCAGGTTGAAAACAAAGGAATCGTAATTGTCGACGACCAGGATCATGGCTGAAATGCGGTAAAGATGCGGGCGGCCTTATCCAGAGATTCCTGGTATTCTTCTGCACCGTCCGAAAGATAGACAATCCCGCCACCTGTCTGAAACCAGGCTTTCCCACCCTTGATCAGGATGGTCCGGATGGCAATATTCGTATCCATTTGTCCGTCAAACCCCCAGAATCCGAGACACCCGCAGTAAACATGGCGGGGTATTCCTTCCAGTTCCTGGATAATCTCCATTGCCCGTTTTTTCGGAGCACCGGTAATGGAGCCCCCCGGAAACGCTGATTTAACAACGTCTACAGCATGCAAACCCGGTTTGAGTTCACCCTGTACGATGGACACCAGATGATGCACCGAAGCGTAGGACTCCAGTCCGCACAATACCGGCACAGCGACCGATCCGGGGATGCACACCTTGGACAGATCATTTCGCAGTAAGTCGACGATCATGGTGTTTTCCGACCGATCTTTCCTGCTGGCCTGCAATTCGGCAGCCAGTTCCGCATCCTGAAGCCGTTCTGCATGACGTGGTCGGGTTCCTTTAATTGGCCGGGCTTCGATGGTTCTTCCGGAAAGCCGGAGGAATCGTTCGGGTGAAACTGACGCAATGGTGAGACCAGGATATTGAAAGTAAGCTCCAAAAGGCGCTGCATTGATCTTCCTGGAATGCTGATAAAAAGCTACTGCATCAAAGTCCTCCGGAAGTTCTGCAGTAAAGCGTTGTGAAAAATTGGCCTGGAAGATATCCCCTGCGGCAATCCACTCCCGGATACGATCAACAGCATGAATATAGCTTTCCCGGCTGAAGTTGGAGGACCAGTGGGGCGCCTGGCTGGTAGCGAAGGATCGATTCTGCAAGGAAGCAGCTTCTGTCAGTTTTTCTGCCCACCAGGCTGTGCGTTCTTGAGCCTTAACCTGCCTTTTTGACGACACGTTTTCAGGATAGCCTGAACTGTAGATGGTGGCTGTTTTCCGTTCGTGGTCATAAACTGTCACAACATCGTAAAAGTGGACCCAGAGCGAAGGCAAATCAAATTCATCTTGGTGAGCAGGAGGCAATACTTCCAGTGTTTGATTGAGTTCGTAACCGACATACCCGACGGCACCTCCCCGAAACGGGGGAACATCTGGCAACATCTGCAGGGGATACTGTCTGAGCCGCTTTCGCAATGCCGTCCACGGATCTTCGGTGATCTTCTCCTCATTCCAGTAAACCCCTTTATCCATGTAGCGTAATTCCGCAAATGGATCGGCCATTAGATAGGAATACCGCCCCAGATCAGGAGAATGCAGGGCACTATCGAGAAAGCGCAGACCTGGCAGATGCCGGAGTCCGTCCAGGAGAAGGCCCGGGTCGGGAATAGGGAATTGTCCGCTGATGGAGTGTAAAGGGGTGATCGCAGTGAAATTTAGAAGGCTGAAAATAGGAGAGATTCCGGGGATGGATGACGAACAGCGACATTGCGATACAAAGAATGTTGGGAATCCTGTACTTTTAGGGGATGTCGAAATCCAGGCCCAAACCGACTTGCTCCAACGGATCGAAGAGTTGGAGAAAGATCTGAATCTCAAGCAGCTTCAGATCAATCGCCTGTTGAACATTACACAGGCGATCAACAACAATATCAAGTTTGACGATCTGTTCCGGATGTACCAGTCCTTCCTCAACTGGGCGATGGGCATCACCCGGATGGCGCTGTTTGTGAAAAACAAGGAAGAAACAGATTGGGTTTGTCCTGCCTATCTGGGTCTTCAACCCCAATTCATCGAGCGATATGGCGCCATCGGGTATCTTCTGGACGGGTTTTCCAGGCTGACCAAACTCAAGCATTCTGAACACCCCTTCCTCAAGGAGTTTGACCTTGTCATTCCGGTGATGCACAAGGATACCGCCATTGCCTACACCTTTCTGGGCCACCTGGATCAGGAACAGGATCTGTATAACAAGGTTCAGTTTATCACGACTATTAACAATGTGGTGGCCGTGGCCATCGAAAATAAGCGCCTGTTCAAACGTCAACTGGAACAGGAACGATTAAAACGAGAGATGGAATTGGCCAGCGATATCCAGATGATGCTGGTTCCTGCAGTACTGCCCACCAGTGATAAATTCGAATTGGCCAGTATCTACCAGCCGCAACTGGGCATTGGTGGTGATTATTTTGATTTTATCCAGCACAGTCCTGACCGACTGAGCTTTTGTGTGGCCGATATTTCCGGAAAGGGATTGGCAGCCGCTCTGATCATGTCCAATTTTCAGGCAAACCTGCACAGTCTGTTGCTCCAGAAATTACCCCTGCAGGAATTGATCGTCCAGTTGAATGAAGCGGTTTTCCGGATCACGAACGGTGCCCGATTCATTACGCTGTTTTTTGCTGAATACCTGCCCAATGAAAGGCGATTGCGGTATGTGAATGCCGGGCATGTGCCCCCCCTTCTTGTGAGGGATGGCGAGATGGTCCAGCTGGAAAAGGGCTGCACCATTCTGGGTTGTTTTACCGAGCTTCCAGAACTCGAAGTCGGCGAAGTGGAAATCACGCCGGGTTCGATGATCCTCAGTTACACCGACGGGTTGACCGACCTGAAAAATGACAATGGAGATTTCCTCAATGAGCAACTCCTTTTCGATTATTCGCGGGCCTATTACAGTTTGCCGGCAGAAGAATTCAACAAACAATTGATGGAGCGGATGGAATTGTTCCGCGGTCAACAGGATTATCCGGATGATGTTACGGTGTTGACCTGCAAGTTCAGATGATCCACTTGTCTGGATATCCCGTTAAACCTTTGCCCATTTACCTCGTCAAAGAGGCAATCAGGAACCTGAAACCTCGTGCTCAACCCCGGATCTGATCAACTTGTACTAGCCATGCTTCGCGATCCACTCCGGCGGGAGGAAGGGTTTCGACAGATGATGGGCCTGTATCAGGAAAAGTTGTACAGCCTCATCTTTCGAATGACCCGATCCGCAGATGATACGCATGATGTGTTGCAGGAAACACTGGTAAAGGTATTGTTGAATGCGGACCGGTTTCAGGGGAACAGTTCCCTGTATACCTGGGTATACCGGATCGCAGTCAATGAGAGCATCAGTTTTCTGAAAAAACGAAAACGAAGAATGACATCTGATTTGGAACCGGATACACATGGTCAGATTGAACAGGGACTGGCTGCTGGAATTTCAGAAAAAGAAGTCCAGAAAGTGCTGAAGGAAGCGATCGAGTTATTGCCGGAAAAACAGCGGATCGTTTTTAACCTCCGGTATTTCGAGGAATTGGGATATCAGCAGATGTCCGAAATTCTGGAAACATCAGTAGGATCGTTGAAAGCGTCCTATCACCATGCCGTAAAAAAAATAGAAAACCATTTGCAAAGCGTACAGATATTATGAAAGAGGAGATCAGAAAGGAACTGGAGGACATTGCACCCCGGCTGGCCCGAATCCAGAGACCGGATGATGTTCCACCTGTGGGGGAGACATACTTCCACAATGTTCAGGTGGAGGCCCTTCAGACCTATCGGGAGCGTCAGGCCTCCATGCCAGGCCGGACCACAGCTGACGGTTGGTGGTCTTTTCTGTCCCTGCCCAGGCGGCCGGCAATGGCGATCGTGGTCGCTTCCATTTGTATGCTGGTGGTCTCGGTATTCTGGCTTTGGCCCGAAACTCCACAAGAAAATGCCTTTGCAGAATTGAAAACAGAAGAGATCTATTCCTATATCGAAGAGAACATTGATGATTTTGAAATCGAACTGCTCATGCATTCGGGTTTGACATCGCAGCACACCCTGTTTCAGGGTTTGGAACAGGACGGATTGGAAGATTATATCCTGGATGAGATCCAGGAATGGGATGAGGATGAATGGAATGACATTCTATAACCGAGACAAATCAAATAACCATGAAAAAAGGATTCTTATTCGGCTTATTTGCGCTGATTTCCACCGTGATCTTTGCGCAACCACCAGGACCTCCGGGAAAGCCGAATCCAAAAATGGAAAAGAAGATCGAATCCATGCGGATCGCATTTATCACCAATGAGCTTAATCTCAGCCCTTCAGAATCACAGGCATTCTGGCCGGTATTCAATGAAATGAAGGACAAGGAAAAAGCGATTCGGGAAGAAATGAGGCCGGATAAGCCGGTGGATGATCTATCTGAACAGGAGGCCAACACTGTGCTGGATCAGCAAATGCGGTTGATGGAAAAAGAAACCGCATTGCGCAGGGAGTACACAGAGCGGTTCCGAAAAGTGCTGCCAGCTAAAAAGTGCTGAAACTCCAGCATGCGGAAGGTGAGTTTCGTCGACAACTGGTCAACGAGGTCAAGGACCGGCGTAATCGAAAGGAACGCCCCGTCCAGAAATGACGAATGATCATTGAATGGGTTTGATAGAGGTACCCTTTTAAACCGACCATGCAGGACAACCCGTATGGTCGGTTTTTTTTATCTCATTATCTGGTGTGAGACAGGGTGGAAAACCTTGAAATTCCCGACCTTTCGTGGTATGAACCTCCAGACTGAGATTGCTCATATCGGATTGCGACCACTGTCAAGTCAAGATCTGCCTGACTTGGTCAGACACGCCAACAATCCAAACATCGCTCGTTTTCTCCGCGATCGATTTCCTTCGCCGTATACGGATCAGGATGCCCGCACCTATCTGGAGATGCAACCGGTTGAGGGAACTCCCCAAAATCTGGCCATTACTGACCGGGGTCATCTGATCGGGATGATTGGTGTTATCCCGCAGGACGATGTTTACCGGTTGAATGCCGAATTCGGCTACTGGGTGAGTGAAGACTTCTGGCGACAGGGGATTGCAACAGCAGCGATCAAAGTGTTTGTCCCCTGGTCTTTTCCCAAACAGATCTGGTCCGGTTATACGCCCATGTGTTTGACTATAACCCGGCGTCAAAACGTGTGTTGGAAAAGGCCGGATTCTCTTTTGAAGGGATTGCCCGACATGCCGTAGTCAAGGGGAATGTGATCTATGATGAATATCGGTATGCCGTCCTGAGATCCTCCGTTTATGAAGACTGATCCCTGGCTCCGGGAATTGCAACGTCGCTTTGCAGAAGCCGGAGATCCGGCAGTATCTGAAGGCCAAATGGCCTATATGCGGAACCAGTTCTCCTTCTATGGGTTGAAGGCTCCGGTCTGGGTGGGGCTGTTTCGGGAATATGTGGCAGAGGCAGGATACCCTGCGTATGGTGGCCAGCTGGAAACCATCGTCAGGCAAGCCTATCGTGAGGAGTATCGCGAACTTCACTATATCGCCCTGCAAATCATTGAAAAAACACAGAAAAAGAGTGGTGCAGACCTGGTTGATCTGCTGGAAGAATTGATCCGGAAAAATTCCTGGTGGGATACAGTAGATTGGATCGCCAAGTTGGTCGGGATCCATTTCGAACGATATCCGGATCAGATCGGACCGATCACAGAGCGATGGATGGCTTCAGGAGAACTGTGGTTGCAGCGAGTCGCTTTGATCTACCAATTGCGGTATAAAGAAAGGACAGACACCAGACGGTTATTCCGGTATATCCTTCAGGTGGCGGATTCAAAAGAATTTTTCCTCCAGAAGGCCGCGGGCTGGGCTTTGCGTCAGCATGCCAAGACGGATCCTGCACTTGTTGCAGCATTTATTGAGAAGGAGAGATTGCCTGCTCTGACAAAACGAGAGGCTCGAAAACAGCTGGCCAGGGAAGGGTATTGATGCTTCAGGAAAACCCCCCCGGCAATGCGCCGGAGGGTTTACAAGTTGGTGTTTAATCCGCGTTGAAAGCACCAGGTGCTCGATCGCGCTTGTTGCGTTCTACCTGCCAGTTTTCCCATCCTTTACGGACACACTTCACTTCCCAGTCAAATGAGAAGTTGCCCTGTCCGCCTTTGAATTCCTTGACTTTGAAGCCGGATGCCGTTTTTTCAACGACGGCAAGCCCGTAGGTATCTGTGGAATGTGAGGTCAGAATGACAGTCATGGTCTCGGGATTGGCGACGATGCCGAAGGACTCACTGAATGGAATCCAGGCCTCGCCGTTCGTCAATTTGGCGACCCCGCGTTCATAAGCAGCAGCTTCCGGACCTTCAAGGCTAGCATACCAAATCTCCTTTTCAGGTTTAGCAGGATGCGGCATCACAAAGGCTTTCACCCCACCATTGGCACCATCAGCAAAGAGGTATCCGTTGCCAAGGCCATCGACGTACATCCCAGCTTGCGGGTTTCCATTTTCGTCTGAAACGGCTGCATATCCATGGCTGGGAAAGCCATTGAGCCAGCCCAGGTGTACATTCTGGACACTGACCTGGTCTTTGAGCGTGAGAAAACCACTTCCCTGTTTTGCACTGGCTTCCACAGCTGACCAGTTGCCTCCATTCAACAGATCAAAAAAGCCGCCTCCGGCACCACCGAACAGGGCATACATGCCCAATCCGTTCTCGCCAAAGCTCAGGTTGTCGATCGTCAGATTGGTGTATTTCGAGTCGTCGGTTATGCCAAATTTTTCCCAGGTCTGTTCGCTGTTGGCATTGATCGTATTGCCGCTGAATGGTTGAGCAAGAAAACCGTATGGACTCTGTTTGGTGAACCCATTGGCAAATCCACTGGCTGATGCGGAAAATCCTGTGGAGTCGTGTGTCATGATGACAGTCTGGTCAATTACCGGCCCTTCGATCACCACACTGCTTTTATTCATGAATGAGGTCACACCAAATCCTTCGAATTCCAGGATTGCCGGAGTGAGGATGCTGTAATTGGGGAGGCCGGTATGGAAATCGATAGCAAATGGACTGAAATGCAAGGCTACTGTACTGTCCGGGTGACCGACATAGACGTCTTTCGGGGTATAATACAGACCGATCGGGTGATCCTTCCAGAAGCCGGTACCACCAGCCAGGCTGTTCAGATCCACCGCATTTCCCTGAGAGATCGACAGCATGTTTGTCCCATTGTTGAAGGAGAGGGTTTGAATCTCATTGGAGGGATTTGCATCCGCATCGTCAACATCATCCGGAACAGAACCCCCATCTGACAAGGTGATCATATTCCCCGATTTGCTGAGAACCTGAAGCTCATTGTTTGGATCTGCATCGGCATCGTCAATGTTATCCGTTACTGAGCCACCACCGGACAGGGTGATGGTGTTGCCGGTTTTCGTCAGGGTCTGGAGTTCATTGGATGGGTCAGCGTCTGCGTCTTCCACAGATACACTTCCACCTCCGTCAGAGAGCGTAACGGTCGTACCGGCTTGGGAAAGGGTCTGGAGTTCGTTTGTTGGGTCGGGGTCCGGATCGGCGCTGAAAGGCAGGTTGACGGTATTGCCTGCACTGATGGAAAGCGTGCTGGTAAAGGGGTCAAAGGCCAGGTTCTGGATCTCGTTGGTGGGGTCTGCATCCGCATCATCGACCAGATCGTTCAGCGCCTGGCCAGCCATCAGGGCATAGGGTACGCTGGACAGCGGGGTTGTACCCAGATCCGTAAAGGTCAAGCCACCGGTCGGGTCCAGTTCACTGCGGAGGAAGTAGGGTCCGTCTGACCAATCGATACCAGCGATGGTACCAATCAGGGGAGTTCCCTGCCCAACCAGCACGTTAAACACACCGGAGGTATTGGTGGAAGTGGCATGTCGTTCACGAAAAACGACCGGACCATCCGGTGTGCCCTGGTGCAGGGTCAGCTGAAGAGTGATCGAACCAGTGACGATGGTGGCTCCATCACGGGCCACGCCCTGATAGTTGAATTGTTGCGGTGTCTGAGCATGCAGAACAGGCACTGATAACAGCAGAATCAGCAGGTAAAGAAGGGTACGCATGGCTTAGTATTTCAGGATGGTGAGAGAGGATGTTGTCTGATGTTCATGGTCCAGGAATCGGACGAGATATGCCCCGGAGGGATAGGATCCCAACCAGATTGACTCGGGCGGAGTCTGCGGTTGAAGCTGTTTGAGGACGACCAGATGACCCAACGGGTCGATGATCTGCAGAATACCCGTTCGATGTGACGGGTTCGACAGAAAGATCTCCTGATGGAATGGATTGGGATACAGACTGGGTAGCCCCAGGTCATTCCATTCGTGCAGATCTGTGATGATCAGGTCACCCTGCTGGAAGCCGAGATTGGAAGTCAGGGATGTACCGGAAGGGGCGAGCGAGCCGGTAGCCCATTCGCCCAGGGTAAAGGAAACGTCGAGTGTACCTGAGGCCAGGTTATCGCTACCGGAAGCGATCACCTGTCGTTCGGATGTGATTTGAGTCATGCCTACTGTCGGGATCAACAGCAGTAAGGTGATGACCCGGAAAGGGTATCGGTTCATGTGCAGGGGGGTTTACCAACCGGAATGGTGGTGTGAAGGGAATCATTGGTTTCGGGGTTGATCGTCAGGAACAATCATCCCCAATTTATTCTATTTAAGTACTGTTGTCAAGTGCAGGGGTACTCAGACTATCGATCAAAGTACCGGACAGGGGCAATGCGTATTCTAACAATGAATTTGTATTTGACAATGATCCTTTTCTGACACGCGAAAAGAGAGTAGTGATGGAGAATCGGGGGGGTAGCGGTATTCTCCAGTTGACCGAAACAGATCATCTGCAAATTGCTGAGCACAACATCATTCTCGGATTGAATATCCCGAACTATCCCCGGGAACCGGCCAGAGAATAAAGAAAAAGGCAAGGAAATTGGTTGCGACAGGGAGTTGCTATCTTGTCGGGAAGCCGCCACGTTGCATATGAGCCAGGAGAAACTGAAATATCCCATCGGGCGCTTCCGACAGCCTGTTCCCATCACAGCAGAATTCCGTCAACAGGCAATCAATGAACTTGCTGCGTTTCCGAAGCGATTGCGAAACGCTGTGCACGGTCTGTCAGACGAACAGCTGGATACACCCTACCGGCCCGAAGGATGGACAATTCGACAGGTGGTCCACCATTGTTCGGACAGTCATATGAATGCCCTGATCCGTATCAAGCTGGCATTGACCGAAGATCAACCCGTGATCAAGCCCTATATGGAAGCGCTCTGGGCCCTCTTGCCTGATTCTGCAGTCATGCCTGTTGATGCGGCGATTGTGCTGATTGAAGGCCTTCATGCCCGATGGACCTTTCTGCTGGAAAGATTGACGACACAGGATCTCGAGCGCACATATATCCATCCGGATCATGGCGATCCTGTTACTGTCGATGAAGCGATTTGTCAATATGCCTGGCATGCCAATCATCATCTTGCACACATCACTTCACTGATCCAGAGGGAAGGGTGGTAAAGGAGGGAAATCCGATCTTTGCTCGTACGATTTGAGCCTATGACAACACTTTACGACCGGATCGGAACAACTTACAATCATACTCGGAGTGCTGACCCCTGGATCGCCGAAAGATTGTCCAGCTTCCTAACCCCTGAAGAAAATGGGCTTTATCTGGATATCGGATGTGGTTCGGGGAATTATACCTGTGCCCTGGCCAGGAAGGGTGGTTCCTGGATCGGCATGGATCCGTCATCGGAAATGCTGAACCTCGCCCGACGTCAAAATCCGGAACTGGACTGGCGGATGGGTCGTGCCGATGATACCGGTCTTTCAGACCAGTCGATAGACGGGGTAGTCTGTACACTGAGTATCCACCACTGGCCGGCGTTGGAAGAAGGATTTATGGAGTTGGCTCGTGTCATGAAACCGGATGGTCGATTGGTGTTATTTACTTCTTCTCCATCCCAGATAGAAGGATATTGGTTGTGTCATTATTTTCCCCAAATGATGAAAGAATCAAGCCGGCAAATGCCAACCATTGAAGACGTGACAGAAGCACTAAGTCGGGCAGCCCTGATCGTTGAAAAAACGGAGATCTACCATGTACGTCCTGATCTTCAAGATCATTTTCTGTATTGCGGAAAAGACCGTCCGGAACTGTATTTGCAACCAGCGATCAGACAGGGAATTTCTTCGTTTTCAGTTCTGGCCCATGAACAAGAAGTGGAAACAGGACTCCGACGTCTCTCAGCTGATCTGGAAAGCAAAGCCATTCAGGACGTAATCCAATCCTATCGGAACGATGGGGGCGATTATCAGTTTCTCATCATTCAGAAAAGAACCACCAAATGACAGTTGCAGTTTTGCCCGTCAGCAGTATCAGCTGATCCGTGAATCACGCGAAGTCCTGCTGACATATTGTGAACGAATGTCAGCTGATGACTTTGTCAAGGAAGGAAAAGCATTTGCCAAAGGGGGAAGTGTCCGTCATTTGCTGGTTCACATTGCAAATTGTTATGAACACTGGATTATCCGCCAGGCGTTGCAATCCGATCGGCCCTATACCGTGGCGGAGGATATGAAATCAGTGGCGGATTGCCGCCAACTCTTTCTGGAGATAGACGGGTACATGGTTCAATTTCTATCGATTCTGGAAGAGCCGGAGAGCCGGAGGTTTTCCGTCCGGATCGGAGAAGGAAAACAGGACATTGACGGTTTCACCTTGTTCACGCACACGATCACGCATGAATTCCATCACAAGGGTCAGATCCTGACGCTGAGTCGACTGTTGGGCTATACTCCGGTGGATACGGATGTGATCAGGTCGTGACAACATGTTGTAAATCAATCAAGCGGAGAGCAATGCCCTTTTTGACTATCCAGGATCTTGCATCCACTTCGATCGAGAAGATCGTCCAGTGTTTCCTTCAGTCATTTGAAGGGTATTTTGTGCCTCTTCCGCAAGAGATAGGTTATTGGCAGTCTCGGTTTTCGGCTTCGGGAGTCGATTATTCGTTGTCCTTTGGTGTTTTTGACGACGAGCACCTTGTCGCTTTTATCATTCATTGTGTAGGGGTAGAAGAGGGCAAGAAGATCGTCTTCAATACGGGAACAGGTGTATTGCCTGCCTACCGGGGTCAGGGGTTGATTGACAGATTGTATGCGCATGCCATACCGGTTCTGATTGAACGGGGATGTTCGACAGCCCGGTTGGAAGTCATTGATCAGAATGCGCGTGCCATACGGGTTTATGAGCGAATCGGGATGCGCATCAAACGCCGGTTGAAATGTTATCAAGGCGCATTCTCGGACCATCCTCTGCCGGAGGTCCGGCTTGAAAAATCACAGTTTGGCTGGGTTTCTCAACAGTTTCGATCAACTGAAAAGTATTCGTGGGACCATACTCTTGAGACACTGAGCAGAGCGGAGAATCAATTTGACGTGATGCGGGTAATGGCTAATCGACAGGATGAGCTGATCGGTTATTTCATACTGGATCGGGCGAAGGGTCACCTGGCCCAGCTGGAAGTAATGCACAATCAATGGGACGAGTTATTCAGTGGCATCAGGCAATTGACAACCACCATCAAGATCAATAATATCGATTCCTGCCGAACAAGCCTGATCGAATGGCTTGAAAAGGCCGGCATCCCGAATGTCATCGACCAGTATGAGATGGAAATGCCACTGCAAGAATCTCTCTAAGTCAGGAATGTGAAGACCGTATATTTGTATGGAACGCCTGACATGTCACCGATCGCACCAGCTGAACCAACCGTCCTTTCTGTACCAGAAGAATTGACCCGCACACAGGAAGAGCGGCAGACCATCGTTCATTGCACGGTTCGGGATGCTGCACAAACCGGGTTTATGCTGATCCGGATCTGGCCAAGCACCTTCCTGATCCAGTCGAATGGCACCCGAAAAAAGATGCTCTGGTTTGAGCAGATCGCGCCTTACCCACACTGGTTACCCGTCCTGGTACCGCATACCTTCACGCTCATTTTTGAGGGCCTGGACAGGGATTGTACCATGTTCGATCTGGTCGAAGAGATCCCGCAAGAGGGGGGCTTCTGCGTGGAGGGCATCCAACGGAACGCGCTAGATGTGTACCGGGTGGAGATGTGAAAACGGACAGCAATAGGGAACTGAATAATACTCTTTTCAGCTGCAGGATGCATGGTTATTACCAGGTGTGTTACTTGAATCGTCTGCCATTCGGGGGAGCTTGTCCCCGTTTCATGCAACAGACCAGCTGGAGCCTTCGGCACCATCCTTGACCACAATACCGGCTTCCTGCAACCCGTCGCGGATCTTGTCGGCAGTGGGCCAGTCTTTGTTGGCCCGGGCAGATTGACGGAGATCGAGGATCAGGCCCATCAACGAATCGAGTGTGCCCGACTGGTTTCCTGCCACCTGTTCCTCCTGGAGCCCGAAAACAGTAAACAGGAGGTCACCCATGATTTGTCTGATCCGGTCGAGTGTCGATTGCTGGATCTGATCGGGCTGGATTTGGCCTCCTTTCAGACCATTGATCCGCGGAACGACTTCAAAAAGCTTGGCCAGAGCCATGGGGGTATTAAAATCGTCGCAGAGGTCGGCCAGGGCACCATCGAGGGCGGTCAGGATCTCGCGGTCGATGTCAGACGGGTTTTGCCCGGAGGCGCTCAGGCTACTCAGGCTTTGCCACGCTTCCATCATTCGTTTGTATCCTTTTCTGCGGCCAGCATGGCCTCATCCGTGATGTCCAGAGTGGATCGATAGTGAGCCATCAACATAAAGAACCGCACTACCATAGGTGTGTATCCCTTGCTGATAAGGGGGCTGTCGCCTGTAAAAAGCTGTTCAGGCGAGATGGTATTGCCTTCACTTTTGGACATCTTCCGGCCGTTGAGCAGCAGCATATTCCCATGGAGCCAGTAGTTGGCCGGTGCACAACCACAGGAGCCGAAGTTCTGCGCGATCTCGTTTTCGTGATGAGGGAACTTGAGATCCGAACCACCTCCATGGATATCGAAGGTTTTTCCGAGGTATTTGGTACTCATGGCCGAGCATTCCAGATGCCAGCCCGGAAATCCTTCTCCCCATGGCGAAGGCCATCGCATGATATGTTCAGGGTCGGCTTTCATCCAAATAGCAAAATCAGCCGGGTGATTTTTTTCGTCCTGGCGTTTGAGATCGCGGGTCTCCTGGAGAAGGTCATCAATGACCCTTCCGGAAAGATGGCCATACTGGCCGGTTTCCTGTGCAAATTTGGGCACATCGAAATAGACGGAACCGTTTTTTTCGTAGGCCAGGCCATTGGCCAGTATGGCTTTGACCATCTCGATCTGCTCGATGATATGCTGGGTAGCCCGTGGTTCAATGCTGGGAGGCAAGGCGTTGAAGATGCGCATGATATCGTGAAACCCGTTGGTGTACTTCTGGACGATCTCCATCGGTTCCAGTTGTTCCAGCCGGGCTCCCTTTGCAATACGGTCCTCACCATCGTCGAGCAGATGGCCGACATCGGTGATATTGCGGACATAGCGCACCTTGTATCCGAGGTACTGAAAGGTGCGGAAAATGATATCAAAGCTGACAAAGGAGCGGCAATTGCCGAGATGCACATCATTGTACACGGTCGGCCCACACACATACATGCCCACATAGCCGGCATGGATGGGTTTGAAAAGTTGCTTTTCCCGGGTGAGGCTGTTATACAGGGTAATCTCCTTGGTCATGGGGCAAAATTAGTGTTTCCGGCAAAGGAATACCAGTTAGTTGACTTTTGTAACCCGGGACAAAACCGGATAATGATCACTGAAGCGCACCGGAGAGACATGATGTCGCACAAAGTTCAGGTCCTGTGAACCGAGGATGAAGTCGATGCGCAATCCGGGTATCCGGCCGGCAAAAGTGGTACCAAACCCGGTTCCACCATGTTCAAAACTGTCATTTAACCCGTTGCGAATGATGCGATATGCATAGGATTGCGGACTGTCGTTGAAATCGCCTGCCACTAGTACAGGAAGCGGGCTGTTGTGGATCGCTTCGGCCAGCCAGAGTGCCTGTTCTTCCCGAAGACGGGTAGACGAACGGACCTTGCGCAGTACTTTGCGCCACCCTTTCCAGGTCTTTGCCTCATCGATCGGCGCTTCTGCAAGAACATCTGTATCCTGGCTGATTCGATTGGATTGCAGGTGCACATTAAATACCCTGAGTTTCCCCAGCGGAGTGGCAATATCCGCCCAGGAAATACTGTTGCCGCTCCTTCAAATGATTTTTTCCCTTTTTCCTTGATCGGGTACCGGCTTACCAGCAGGGAGTTTTTATGCCGGAAGAGATAACTGTTGGAAATCCCCCAATCGGGGCCTCGAGGCACGTAACTGAGTGGAATTTCCTGAAGACAGACGATGTCGGGCTGCATGTCTTTCGGGAAGAGTTGCTTTGATTTTTCTCTGTCTACCTGAACGACCTTTTTTTTATCCAGTTTCAATTCGTGCAGGGAATAGGCATTCAGGGTGGCGATGACGATTCCTTCAGCAGTATCAGAGTGACTCTGGTTGCCAAATTGGACATGTCTGTGCCAGGCAGGCAGGCTGAACACGATGAGAATGGCAGGTAAAAGAGCCCATTGGCGTGGAGGTCGCAACCAGTAGATCAAACAGATGACCAGACAGGGAAATACATACACATAGCCATGTGCGGCAAACAGAGAAGGCCAGAAGGAGCCGGGGGAAATCCAGGGCGCCAGAAGTGTCAGCGCCATGAATACACTCAGAAACAGGGTGATCGGGATGAAGAAAAAGGACAGCTTCTTCACGAATCTGTGCTCTTTTTTTCGAGAAAGGTCCGTTCTTCAGCAGTCAGCGATTCCAATCCCTTTTGCTTGATCTTTTCGAGGATGGCATCCAGTTTCTGTTGCGGATCGTCCACTTTTTTCCGGGTTGTATCCTGAACAAAATTATCCTGAGTATAGACCAGCCGGGGGCCTCTCCGGGTTTTTCGTCCTGGAGTGAACAATTCGCCGATGGACCCGGTCACCTTATTGACCGGTGCACTGAGATCTACCCCTTCGCGAAGGGAAAGGATGAAGAGGTATCCAAAAAATGCCCCGCCCAAATGGGCAAAATGCCCCCCGGTATTGCTGTTATTGGCGAGACTGAGCAAGTCGAGCAGAACGAGAACAGCAACGACGTATTTGAGCTTGACTTCACCGATCAGGATCAGGTGTAATCCATAATCCGGAGCGATCATGCCAGCAGCAACCACCAGTGCCATCACGGCACCGGATGCCCCCAGAGCATACACTTCTCCGTGATTGCCAAAAGGCAGAAACTGCGCACTGAGGATAAAGATCAGACCTGCAAAAAGGCCACCCAGAACGTAGATCGGCATCACCCGGTGATTCCCGATCAGATCACCGACGATGCGACCGAACCAGAACAGGAAAAGCATATTCCACAACAGGTGCCAGAAGCCTTCATGAAGGAAAATACTGGTCAGTAACACCCAGGGATGGGTCAGATCGAACCCGGGGTTCGGACGACAAGGTCAGATATCTCCTGATCTGGAAATAGAGGGGATGGACCACTCCGGCATTACTGAGCCAGAAGGTCAAGCGCAGGACATTGATCAGGAGAAAGCCAACGATGTTGACGATCACCAGCCGGGTGACCATGTTGCCCATGCGAAATTCCCGGCGGACGTCTTCCAGGATCGATTGAAGCATGTGCGTAAAGTTAGTCTTGGGTTAGCGCAATCGAAAACCTTGCCAGTAAAGGATCATCAGAAAACCGGAAAGAGCTCCGCCCAGGTGAGCAAAATGAGCTACTCCGGATTCAAAATTTCCCAGACCGAGAAACAGCTCCAATCCGGCATAGATAATCACCAGCAACCCGGCCTTGATCGGGATAGGAGGGAAAAGCAGCATCAGTCGTTGGTTTGGAAACAGGACTCCGAATCCGGTCAACACGCCGAAGATCGAACCGGAAGCACCCAGTATTGGGATATTGATGCCGCTCGCAGCCCCCCCGAGATAGTTGAAGTCGATGTATTTCACCAGAAAGTGAAGAGCCAGCGCACCAAAACCGGTGATGAAGTAATACAGCAGAAATTTTTTCGGTCCCCACACCATTTCCAGTGGCGGTCCAAACATATACAGCCCGAACATATTGAAGAACAGGTGCCCCATATCCGCATGCATGAACATATAGGTGATCAGCTGGTAGGGTTGAAATAGCTCCGAAGAAGGGTAGAATGCAGCGAGAATGAGCCGTTCATTCCCCATCCAGATGGTCCCGATAAACATCAGCACATTGATGATCAACAGATTTTTAACAACAGGCGTCAGGTTGTTCATATAGAGCTGATTGGTTCAGAATGGCCGGATTGGATCAACTTGAAAAACGTTTCGCCAGTTCATCCAGTTCATAGGTGATGAAGCAATGGCGTCCGCGTGGGCTTTTGTAGGGTATAGAGCAGGCAAACAAGCGGTCGATCAGATTTTGCATGGCTTCACCATCCAGAGCAGTTCCCTTGCGATACGCTGCCTGTCGGGCCAGACTCATGGCCAGCGCCTCCTGATTGCCGGCTTTGAGGGGATGTTCCTGTTTGTGTTGTTCCAGCAGTCGGTGTATTAACGTCAATGCATCCTGACCGGGTAACAGGTTGGCAGGGACACCGTGCAGAATGAATGTGTTCTGACCGAATTCCTGAAGATCAAATCCCAGCTGGTGTAAGTCAGATAGCAGGGATCTGATCAATTGTCCGTCCGAAATACTGAGTTCGAGTGTTCGTGGGAACAGTTCTTTCTGGATCCGAGCCGGTTGTCCCTGAAGTTGTTGGAGATATTGTTCGTAAAGGATGCGTTCATGTGCCGCCTGCTGATCGATCAGGATAAATCCTGACTTGATCGGGGTCAGGATATAGGATTGATGGATCTGGTATGGTCGGACTGGTGTTCGTTCAGCCGAATGTGTCGACAGCTGTTGGCCTTCCTGAGGACCACTTTTCAAGGTAACAGAAGGGGCAAGCGGATCATCAAAACCGAAGGATGAATTGGGGTTTTCTGCTTCAAGGGGCTGTTGCAGGACAGAGAACAGCTCCTGCCAGTCTTTTGTACCTGCTTTTCTCTGTTCGGCTGTCCTGACCGTGGACAGGCTCTTTTCCCGCATCATGGCAGATCCCCCCGGATCAAATTTGGAGGGTGCGACCGAATGATCCGGTTCAAAATCCAGCGTTGGTACGATGGGATATTGACCCAACGCATGGCGAACGGAGACCTTGACAAAATGATAGATCAGTCGTTCGTCTTCGAATTTGATCTCGTGTTTGGTCGGGTGGACATTGACATCAATGCGTTCGGGGTCAATATCCAGGAAAAGGACATATAATGGATGCTGATCATCCCCGATCAGTTCTTCAAACGCACTCAGGATAGCATGATGCAGGTATCCACTGCGAATGAACCGCCGGTTGACATAGAGGTACTGATCCCCCCGTGATTTTTTGGCAGCCTCCGGACGACCGACAAACCCGGATATGGTTAGACGATCCGCTTCTTCATCTACCGGGATCATCTTCTTGTTCGTATTTGCTCCCAATACGGCGACAACCCGCTGGCGCTGATTGGCAGGCGGCAGGTGATAAACTTCCTGATCGTTGTGGTGGAGCGAAAAATGGACTTCCGGACAGGCGATTGCAGTGCGCTGGAATTCTTCCAGGATATGCCGCATTTCGACAGTATCCGACTTCAGAAATTTTCGCCGGGCCGGCACATTGTAAAACAGGTTCCGGACGGACATATTGGTACCTGGTGTGGTCGCACAATCTTCCTGGGTTTTTATGGCGGATCCTTCGATCAGGATTCGCGTACCCAATGTATCTTCCTGGCGGCGAGTGCGGAGTTCGACCTGAGCTACAGAGGCTATTGATGCCAGGGCTTCACCCCGGAAACCCATCGTTCGGATATGAAACAGGTCGTCGGCACTGCGAATTTTGGAAGTGGCATGACGTTCGAAACTCATACGGGCGTCCGTTACCGACATCCCACACCCGTCATCCACAACCTGGATCAGTTGTTTTCCACCATCCTTGAGGATCAGCTGAATACGGGTGGCTCCGGCATCAAGAGCATTTTCAAGCAGCTCTTTGATGACAGATGCAGGCCGCTGAATGACCTCTCCGGCTGCGATCTGGTTGGCGATTGCATCCGGCAGAAGTTTGATGATATCGCCCATGGTGATTATTCGATAACCGCAAGAATCCGCGGCAAATGTACAGTAAGAAACCAATATGCACCGATGATCAACAGGCCGAGAATAATGATTAGAAGCCGGTTCGACCGCTGAATTTGCCGCCTCGAGTCGTCACGGACCGAACCTGAAGAATCACCCTGTCGAAACTGGCGGGAAACCCGATTTTTCATAGCCGTCAATCGATCCTCACCCTCTCTGGAACCCGGTAGATAATCCTTGAGGAAGGACTCGTCCGGATTGTAATAGCGAGGCCGGTAATCAAATTGTCTGGGTTTGGGCTGCTTGCGAAACATCTGTAAAGATAACGTCTATGTCCGGCGTATTGTTGGTAATAAAAAGATACTCACCTTCCGGAGAATGATATTTTCTATTCGTGATTCATTTTTGTGATGTTGGATTTTTTCTATCACCCATGAGTTATCGAATAGAAACCAGGACGTGCCCTGTAACTCTGTCTGCAACCTTGTCCCCACCAACCCGAATCTTATTCAAAAGCGGCCAAATGCACTTCCACGAGCCCGGAAAGGAGCATATTGAGCGCCATCCCATCTGGTGTAAGGATGATATCATCCATCGTCAGATGGAGACCTTTAGTGGAGAGCCTGATCCACGGGCCAGCCTGAAGCTGACCAAGTTGTGTATTGATCTCATCGCGGACCTTACTGAGATTGGACTCCAGTGGAAACTTCAGTTGGTTGGCCAGGGAGGTACGAATATTCCCCTTGAAAAGCCATCCCGCCGATCGAAGAAGGACATTTTTTGTCTGCAGATCAAAATCAAATTCGGACAGTTCGATCTGGTTTTTTTCCAGGTTGAAGACTGGCGTTCCTCGCAAGTGGACTTGACCCTTGTAGGATCCACCTAAACGAACAGAAGCAATCAGATGTGTGCCTTGCCCGAAAAGATCTATGCCTTCGACAACTACTTTCTTTTTACCGGAAGAAAATGTCTGTCCGATGAGTTGTTCTTCCGCAATTCGTTCGGCCTGGTCATAGGGGATCTCCGTATGGATCATGATCCGCAGGCTGTCCTGATGATCTTCAACGAGTGCATATTCCGGTTGTGCAGCGGGATTCAAGAGAGCGGGTTCTGCACCAGCCCGCACTCGTGCCAGGCCACGGATATGGACGGCCGATCGGAGCGTGCCTTTATGGTCCTCAAAGGCTTCAATACCAGCTACCTGCGGTTCAAAGCGAAACCAGATCTGCATGGATTCGCTGATCAGCCGGGGACGTTTCAATGTCGTCCACAATGGTGTCAGCAAGACGCGCAGGTCCAGGGCCTTCTGGATTTCCTCATCCATCATTTGTGTTATCTGTTGCTGACTTGTGCGGATGATCAGGTCAGCAAGACCACCGATGGGGATGGAAAACATACCAACTCGGGCTACCGGCTTCCTGGTCCATCGATGTGATTCGAGCGTTGTATAGGTTTGGACTGTCCAATCGGGCCGGATATTGTACAACGTGCGCAAGTTGACCTCAAGCGTTCCCTTCGCGGATAATGTACTGATACCGACATCTTTGAAAATCTCAATATCGAGGGGTATGTGAGAAAAGATCTGTTGCCCGTTCAAGTTCAATCCGACCTTTCCAGTCAGGGTTGCATTCCAGATCCAACCGCTGTGCTTGCCGCTGATGGTCTGGAGTTTCAGCTCTTTCAATGTTTGCTGGATCATGGATTCCAGTGCATCGCGAGTCAGATGGACAGGAACGTAGAGAGTAGAAACAGGCACCGGAGGCAAGCTCATGGTATAGGACTGTTGGGGGGCTGGCGGTTGAACTGTTTTGCAACCTGAGATCGCCAATGTAACCCCGACTAGAAAAAGGAAGGTAAGGCGCATAGTGGTAAGTACACGCAAAGGTGTGGAGAATTCCACAGACAGAAGCGTCCCTGAATGGATTCAGATCAACAAGAAAAACCCGCAACGATCGCCTGTTACCCCAGCGTCAACGGAGAGAAACCAGTCTGACCGCTTATTCGCAACCCAATTCTGTGCGAGAGATAGGATCGTTGTTCGGGAAACAATTACCCGAACCCAGGCAGAGACAGCAGCACATTTATAGTCGATAACTTCTTCTATACTGGTTTTACTGCTCCCGTGGAAGTAGACTGGTGCGTTTTTCAGATTGTAGAGTTGTGGAACCCGGAAACGGAACTGGTCATTCGGATTTCCAGTGAACAGAAATCTGCCTTTATTTCGCGCTTCTTGAGGGCCTGTAGCAACAGAGCCTTCGCAGTCGAACAGGTCTTTTACTCCAAGTGCGTGGAACGTGTTGGATCCCAGATTGGGTTCAAAATGACACCGGGCACAATTCGCCTTGTCAAAAAAGAGAATGGCGCCCCGTTTCTGTGCAGGAGTCATTTCATCCATGAAACCTCGAACCCAACGCTGGAAAGGGGCCTGAGTTGTCGTCAGTGTCCGGAGATATGCAGAGATCGCAAGAGAGGCGGTGAGCCGAGTGATCCGTTCATTTTCCGGAAACTCCGCGAATGCCTTGTTGAAGAGCTCCGTATACCCGAACGCTTCTGCCATTTCAGGGGTGATATTGAGTCGATGGGTCTTCATACCCACGATATTCTGTGCCTCCAGGGCCTTGTATCCAGTAAAATTGGCAGCAAAATCACCTACCCATTTGTCTTCTGTGCCGACATTGTTCCCATCAGCACCAAAGGGGCCTGCCCACATGGTATTGGTCACCATACTGACGTTGAGCACAGATAATGGACGAATACCCTGCACATCCAATTCACTGACAATGTAGTCGTTGTGCATCAGGCGGTAATCGCCATTCTGGCCGAAGCCCATAGCCCCATCAGCGATACCCTGGATCCGACCAATACGGAATCCGGCCTCTGGTGTATGGCACGTTGCACAGGAAAAAGTGCCCAGCCCGGAGGGGTGCTTGGGTTCAATGGCCATTCCCGTCTCGAAGAAGAGGAGTTTGCCCAGCTCGACCTTTTCCGGTGTCAGGGGATTTTTTGGATCCTGTGGAATTTGTGACAGGTTACTGCTCATAGGCAGTATATAATACTCCATCGATCCTGTCGGAGAAACAGACTCCAGTTTTTCTCTCAGTGTCACATCCAGCGGTGCAATCGTTATGACCGGGTCATGAGTACAGGACCCCAGAAACAAAATGCAAAAAACACCTATGTATAATAGTCGCCAATTCAGATTAGTACACATGATCCAATGCTGCGTTATAATAGTTTAAACCTTAGTGCAAGTTTAGATTTAAATTTCGTTAAAGTAAAGAGAGATGAGTCAAATCATCCATCAATTTGAATTGAAGAAGTTAAAATGGAAACTTATTCGAACATGTAATTTTCAACTTATCAATCAATTGAGCGGTCAAAATCGGGAATAATTGTGACACAAAAAATTCCAACTTTTTTGGAATGATTGATTTGTCTATCTTCGAAACCCCAGGTCATAATAATGAATACCTATGCAGATCCAGTTTTGTGGTGCAGCCAGAGAGGTTACCGGTAGTGCGCATTTAATCACGCTGGATGATGGATTCAAGATCCTCCTCGATTGTGGCATGTACCAGGGAAGGAATGAGGAGATGCTGCATTTTAATGAGTCTTGGCTGTTTGACCCTGAGGAGATCAATTGTGTGTTATTGTCACATGCCCATATCGACCACAGTGGTCGATTGCCCAAACTGTTCAAGGACGGATTCAGGGGCCATATCTATGCCACCCATGCGACGCAATCCTTGTGTACCATTATGCTTCTGGATAGTGCCAAGATCCAGGAACAGGATGCATCATATTATCATCGATTGCACGAACGAAGAGGCAATAAGGGCAAGGTGAGAGAACCACTCTATACCCAAAAGGATGTACTCGATGTGATGCGCAACTTTGTGGGCGTGCCCTACAATCGATGGTTGCGCATCCATCCGGAAGTAGAAGTGTTGTACCGGGATGCCGGCCATATTCTGGGCAGTGCAAACGTCACTTTACGGGTCCAGCGAAAAGGTCGAATGATCCATGTCGGCTTTACCGGAGATATTGGCCGGAAAGACCGTCCGATTTTACGCGACCCTCAACCCATGCCCGAACTGGATTATCTCATTTGTGAAAGCACCTATGGTGATCGATTACATGAGGAAAAGCCGGATGAACGGGATCGGTTTCTGCGCATATTGAAGGAAACCATTGAAAACAAGGGGAAATTGATCATTCCTGCCTTCAGTATTGGCAAAACCCAGGAACTCATCTACATGATGGACCAACTGGAGAATGAAGGGTTGTTGCCACATATTCCTGTTTATGTGGACAGTCCGCTGTCAACCGGAGCGACCGAGATCTATGCCCTGCATCCGGAGTGTTATGATGACGAACTGAGTGATTACCTGATCGGAGATCCCAATCCATTTGGTTTTCGCAACCTGACGTTTACCCGCAGTGCCCAGTCATCCAAGGCGCTGAATGGCAAGAAAGGGTCTCATGTCATCATCAGTGCTTCAGGTATGATGAACGCCGGTCGGGTCAAACACCACCTGTTCAACAATATCAGCGACCCGCGAAATACCTTCCTGATGGTGGGTTTTTGTGCCCCGGGTACACCCGGATGGTATCTTCGCAATGGTGAAGAGAAAGTAAAGGTCTTTGGAGAATGGAAGGACATCAACGCCCGCATCGAAGTGATGGATTCCTTTTCTGCACATGGAGATCGGGATGAAATGCGAGATTTGTATCCAATCAATACCAGAGTGTCCGCCAGATGTTCCTGGTCCATGGCAATTATCCGGCACAGCAGGCCTTTGCAGAGTCACTCAAAGAAGATGGTTTTCAGGATATCCATATTCCACAATTAGAAGAAAAGGCAACATTACACGGCCTTGACTAGAACCAACACACAAATGAAGAATACATTCCCCAAACTCATTGCCCTATCATTGTCTCTGGCATTCCTGTCGAGTTGTACAAAAGATATTCAGACGATTGTCTACAATCCGGAAATTGCAGTACCTCTGTTTTCTGCTTCGACCAGCATCCAGGATCTGTTTGGAGAAAATACCGACACGGCTGAACTGGTTGTCCAGAATGGCCATCTGACCCTCATCTACAGAGGTGATATCCTGAAGCGCGATGCAACTGAACTGTTCAAGGCCATTCCTCCATTTGGCGGATTGATGACCGATACAACAATCACAGAACCGTTTACCCTGGAGAATCAGATCCAGCTGACAAAAGCCCGCTTTACCAAAGGTACCATCAGCGTGCAGATCAATTCGAACGTCCCGGAAGATCTGGATTTTGTGATGGAGTTTGTACAAGTCACCAAAAACGGCCAGACTCTCAAGATCCTGGCCACCATCGATTATACGGGTACAGTACCCATTTTTCTGAATCTGCCACCGACTGATATTCAGGGATATGATATTGCACTGGCCAATCAGGAGATCACAGTGCGTTATTCCGCAACCAGAAAATCAGATGGTACACCAGTTATTTTGCCTGCCGTCCTTTTTGCTGTGTCCAATGTCGAGTTTTCTTACCTCGAGGGGTATTTCGGGTATGAGATTTTTGATATCCGGAGAGATACAATCTCGATGGACATTTTTGACAATCTTCTGCAGGGGAATCTCCAGTTTGCCGAACCCAAGGTCATCCTGTTTGTCGATAATGCCTTCGGATTTCCGGTACGATCCAAGGTCAATGTATTGCGTGTAAGCAAGGGGACCACCCAGCTGGAAGTACAGAGCATGGAACTGGACAATGGGATTGACTTCCTTTATCCGACATTGTCTGAAGTAGGCCAGGAAAAACGGACGGAGGTGATATTCAACAAGGACAACTCCAACTTCAAGGATATCCTCAATATTTACCCCAATACGCTGGATTACGATATTGATGCCATCTCCAACCCGGACCAGTTACCGAATCTGATCGGCTTTACAACAGATTCTTCCTACTTCCGGATCGGCATGCAGGTAGAGCTGCCACTTTATGGCAAGGCCAAGGATTATGAAACAGAAAAAGACTATGAACTGGATCTTTCGGAGTTGGATGAGATCCAGTCTGCGGAGTTGAAACTTGTCGCTGAAAACGAAATTCCCATGGAAGTCATCGTCCAGGCCTCCTTGCTGGATGCTCAGGGGAACGTCCTGGCCGTTTTGCTGGCGAATGAAGAACAGATCCTGGCTGCAGCAGCTGTTGATAGTGATGGATACTCGACCGGAGCAACAAGCAAGATCACCTATATACCCGCTGACGGGACGTTGCTGGAACACATGCGAAATGCCAGAAAAATCAGGGTCAATGCCCGATTCTCCACAGCAGAGATGGGGCAGAAGGACGTACGGATCCGGGAGACAGATGAAGTGCGGATCCGGATGGGGTTGAAGGCAATTCTCGAGCAGGAAATTGGGGGTTAATCAAGAGATGAAGATGATGAACACACTACGGAGAACAGGTTTGTTGATGCTCGCCTGCATGCTGGCGACTGTGCCTGGTCAGACACAAATGATCCAGAGTCTGTGGCATGCCGACCATGTTGGATACAGATTGCCGGGAACAGTACCTGATGAAGGACTGGTTGTCCAACTGCCAACGATCGGCATCGGGTTGTACAATTCCGGCTTTTCCTACAATGACCTGATCGCCTCAACGACCAATGGGGTGACCACGCTGGATGTCCCAGGTACACTTGGCAAGATGGATGAGGAGAACTCCTTGCTGTTGCAGGGTACAATTCAGACACTGGGTGTCGGATGGAAGATGAAGAATGTATGGGTTGAGGTCGGTCACAATGTGCGATATGAAAATTTCCTTGATTACCCGAAGGATCTGTTCAGCGTCTTCTTTGAGGGCAATGCACCATTCATTGGCAAAACGGCAAATCTTGGACTTCGGGTCAACAGCATCCTCTATAATGAATTCTATGCCGGAGTCGCAGGAAAAATCGGCCCTGTCAGTGTTGGTGGACGACTGAAATGGCTGAACGGAGCTCTGGCCGCTCGGACGGAGCGATCCAGACTGGATCTCTACACCAGTGACGACGTCTACCAGTTGACGATCAACAGCGATTACCTCATCCATACATCTCCTGAGCTTGATATTTTACAGGGAGAGGATACGGATCTCATTCTGGACGTTGACGATCTGGACTTTGGCCAGGTGATTACACGGAATGCAGGCATTGCTTTTGATCTGGGAGCGGAAGTCGATCTGGGAGAGCGACTGAATCTGAGCGCGGCGATCATGGATATCGGTCAGATCAAATGGAAGGATGATGTGCTCAGTTATCATTCCAACAAGAGCATCCAGTATGATGGATTTGAATTCAGTTCACTCTTTCTGGAGGATTCGCTTTCTCTGGCTGGTGCGCTGGATACACTGGAGTCCTTGCTGGAATTCGAAAAAACGGAAGGGGGTTCATTCAAAACCACGTTGCCCTGGTCTTTTCAGGTGGGTGGTCGGTATCGGCTGACGGATCAGATCGGTCTGAGTGCTGTTTTCTTCGGCCAGAAACAAGCAACCCAAACTGTCAAAGGGGTTTCCCTCGGGGCACAGTTCAGGCCACTCTCTTTCCTGGAAGCAGGAATCGCATATACGATCTATGAGCAGACTTATACCAATCTGGGACTTAATCTGTTGTTCAAACTCGGCCCGATCCGCCTGTACGCCGCTTCGGACAATGTGATCTCCCTTTTCTCTGCCAATGACAATCGTTTTGCCAATGGACGGGCGGGCGTCCAACTGGCCTTCTAACCGGTCGTCGGGATCTGGCGAACATACAGTTGACGCGCCACCTGACCGGAGATCAATATCGGATCGTTTGCAGCCAGTCGCAGTCGCAATGAGCCATCGTATGGCAGGATTTCCAGTATTTCCAGGTCCACACCAAGAGCCAGCCCGTTTTGGTCCAGGTATTGTAAAAACGTCGATCCATGCTCACGTACACCGACGAGAATAGCGCGTTGACCGATTCCCAGATCACTGAGTAGAATCTGATAGCGCATGCGGTATGCACCCGAAGCATCCGGAATGGGGTCCCCGTGTGGATCGAATTTTGGATTTTCCAGATAGTCATCCAATCGGTCGATCAATGTTTCGGATTGGATATGTTCAAGTTGTTCAGCGATCTCATGGACCTCATCCCAATTGAAGCCGAGTTTGTCCACCAGGAAGCACTCCCAAAGACGGTGTTTGCGGATCAGCTGGGTTGCCCACCGAGCGCCCGTTTTCGTCAGGCTGACTCCGTGATATCGCTTGTAGTCGATCAATTCCTTTTCAGCCAGCTTTTTCAGCATATCGGTCACTGAGGCCGGCCGCGTTTGCATCAGATCCGCTATGGCACTGGTGCTCACGGGGACACCCTGGCGTTCAGCGATCTTGTAGATGGCTTTGAGATAGTCTTCTTCCGCAAGGGTGTATTTCACTGGACAATTTTAGACAGGGCTAAAGTACGACCCATGGATAAATAAAAAGGACAACTGTTGACCTGAAAGGCGGGTTATTCTGCCATTCGGACACGTCATTCCCCCGTTTTTCAGTCAGCTTGGCAGAGATAGGGGCGTATTCGGGCTTGGAATCGAATTTGTGGAGATTCTTGTAGAAACCAAAACCATGACATACGACGAGTTTACCGTAAAAACACAAGAGGCCATCCTCAAGGCGCAGCAGATCGCCGGCAGCCTCGATCAGCAGCAGGTGGATACCATACACCTGATCAAGGGAATCTATGATACCGATGATCAGGTCATGAAGTTTCTGTTTCAGAAGACCGGGGCCAACCTCAACAAAGTGTTGGAGGAAGTAGATCGCCTGATGGAGACCTACCCCAGGGTTGAAGGGGCGGAGAAGCAGTATCTCACACCGGACGCCAACAGTGTGCTTCAGCAGGCACGCAAACTGATGAAGGAATTCGGGGATGAATACATCTCCATCGAATTGCTCATCATGGGTATCCTGGCAGGACGGGATAAAGCCGCCCAACTTCTCAAGGATGCCGGTCTGACAAAAGATGCACTCAAGACAGCCATTCTGGAGTTGCGCAAGGGCAGTAAGGTCACCGACCAGCACAGTGAGAACACCTATAATTCGCTCAACAAGTTTGCCGTCAACCTCAATGAACGGGCAGAAAGTGGCAAGCTGGATCCGATCATCGGGCGGGACGAGGAGATCCGGCGAGTCCTCCATATTCTATCCCGACGAAAGAAGAACAACCCCATCCTCATTGGCGATCCCGGTGTGGGTAAAACCGCCATTGTCGAAGGCATTGCCTGGCGAATCGTGCGCGGAGATGTGCCGGAGAACCTGAAATCCAAGAAGATCTTTTCCCTGGATGTTTCAGCACTGATCGCCGGTGCCAAATACAAGGGGGAGTTCGAAGAGCGGCTCAAGGCCGTAGTCAAGGAGGTCACAGCAGCAGACGGCGAAGTGATCCTGTTCATTGACGAAATCCACACCCTGGTGGGTGCCGGAGGTGGGAATGGGGCCATGGATGCGGCTAATATCCTCAAGCCGGCGTTGGCACGAGGAGAGCTTCGTACCATCGGAGCGACAACTCAGGACGAATACCAGAAATATTTTGAGAAGGACAAGGCCCTGGAACGTCGATTCCAGACCGTACTGATCGATGAACCCAGTCTGGAGGACACCATTTCCATCCTGCGTGGATTGCAGGAGCGATATGAGGTCTATCACAAGATCGACATCCTGGATGAGGCACTGATTGCCGCAGCAGAACTGTCCCATCGGTACATTGCCAACCGGGCATTGCCGGATAAGGCTATTGACCTGATCGATGAAGCTGCTGCCAAGTTGCGGCTCGAAATGAATTCTGTGCCCGAAGAGGTCGATGAGCTGGAACGGAAGGTGCGCCAGCTGGAGATCGAGCGGGAGGCGATCAAAAAGGAGAAGGACCAGAAGAAAATGGAATCCCTCAACGAACAGATCGCCGACTTGCAGGAGAAATTGCGAGAAATGAGGGCCCGCTGGCAGAATGAAAAGGCTCTGGTCGATGAAGTGCAGGCTGGTAAACAGCAGATCGAGGAAATGGAGCAACAGGCACAGAAGGCCGAGCGGGAAAGCAACTATGAGCTGGTGGCTACGCTTCGCTATGGCAAGATCAAAGAGCAGGAGGAACTTGTCAAGGCGGCTGAAGATCGACTAAAGGCCCTGGACAAAGACAAGCGCCTCACCAATCAGGCGGTGACGAGCAATGATATTGCGGAGGTTGTCAGCCGATGGACAGGTATCCCAGTCACTCGCATGATGCAGAGTGAAAAGGAAAAACTGTTGAAGATGGAAGATGAGCTCGGCCAACGCGTGATCGGGCAGAAAGAAGCCGTGACTGCTGTAAGTGACGCTGTCCGCAGGAGCCGGGCAGGCTTGCAGGATCCCAACCGGCCTATCGGATCCTTCATCTTCCTGGGTCCGACAGGTGTGGGTAAGACGGAACTGGCCAAGGCCCTGGCAGAAGTCCTTTTTGATGACGAGCGGGCCATTGTCCGCATCGACATGAGTGAATATATGGAACGCCATGCGGTAAGCCGCCTGATCGGTGCACCTCCAGGCTATGTCGGATATGATGAGGGAGGACAGTTGACCGAAGCTGTACGCCGCCGTCCCTACTCCATCATCCTGCTGGATGAGATCGAAAAAGCGCACGCAGATACGTTCAACATCCTCCTGCAGGTACTCGAAGACGGCCGACTGACAGACAACAAGGGACGAGTGGCTGACTTCCGAAACACCATTATCATCATGACCTCCAACCTGGGATCGGCGACCATCCTGGAGAACTTTGAAGACCTCGATGCCCTGGGTGACAAACACCGCGCAGACATTGTCGAAACGACAAAAGTGGAAGTATTTGATCTGTTGAAGGAGCATCTTCGTCCGGAGTTTCTGAATCGGATCGATGAACGGATCATGTTCCTGCCGTTAACCCGAGAGGAGATCGGGAAGATCCTGGACATCCAGATGAAGAAAGTGACCAGAATGCTGGCTGAGCAAGGCATCACCATCGAAGTAAGTGCCAAGGCCCGGGCGTTGATGGCGGATTTGGGTTATGATCCGCAATTTGGTGCCCGGCCGATGAAACGTGTCTTGCAGAAGGAGCTGGTTAATGAACTTGCCCGGCATTTGCTTGCCAGCGAATTTGTTGAAGGTGATACGATGCTGGTGGATGTCGATCCTTCTGCCAAGGGCCTGACTTTTAAAAAGGCAGGTATTCTGGCAGAGTTGCCTCCTAACGAGAACTAAGGATAAAACACCCCCCTTTTCGGTTCCCGAACCGATCTGCCCGTACTGTCGAAAGACGGTACGGGCTTTTCTATTTGGACTAGGTTGTGACCAGTCTGGAAATGGTGGTAACTTGGTAAGGCAAAGGAATGTGGATCTCCGCTATAGGGAGCCCCGCTTGTTTCTACGTGTACTAACAGATATAGTCGTTTAAAGATGATTCTTGTCCATATTCCCTGTGAATTGCAAATCAAACAGGCTACCCGTCCTGCAACGGTTTCAGAAATGAGGTTTCGTATATTTTCAAGTTACCAGACATTGTAAAACGACTAGAACAAACAGAAACAGATGTATAACTTTTCCTACTTTAAAGAAAAAGACAGGCAGACGATTTTAGACTTCATGGAAGAAAATCCGTTTGCTTTTTTGACAGGCAGTTTTTTATCCGGGAAACAGGTGGCAACCCAAATACCTGTTTTACTTGAAGAAAGAAATGGTGAACTTTTTTTGCAAGGTCACTTTATGCGAAACACCGACCACCACAAGGCGTTTGTTGAAAACCCGAATGGACTTCTCGTGTTCACTGGCCCGAGCTGTTACGTGAGTGCCTCGTGGTACAGTAATCCGCATATTGGTTCAACATGGAATTATATGAGTGTTCACATAGCGGGTCCACTGAATTTTATGACTGATGACGAACTGATTTGCTTTATGCGAAAACTGACCTTAAAGTTTGAAAACGGAAATACAGAATCGCTGACATTCTACAATAATCTTCCCGAACAGTTTTTAAGTAAGATGATGCCAGCAATTGTGGGTTTTGAAATGAAAGCAGAAAAATTAGAACATGTTTTTAAACTCAGTCAGAACCGAGACGAAAAAAGCTACCTTACTATTATTTCAAAACTGGAGGAACAGGGCGGAACGGGTGCTTTGATCGCCAGAGAAATGCGAAAAAGAAAAGAAGAACTATTCCCTGATGGCTTTGAATGGGACAGTTCAAAATTTGATTCTTAGTTTATTGGCTATACGTATAGTATGGAACAGATCAATTACACTGAGAATAGACAAGGTATCAAAATAGATTTTGTACAACTTGAGACGTTGAGACTAATCCTTATTGGAATAACTCATCAAGAGATGAAGCAACTATTTGACAGACTTCCAAAATCAGAGATAAAAAAATATTCTGGGGCACAGATCTGAAGACGAATATTTACAAGATGAACAAAAACATAAAAACGGGTGGTCAAGCTATAATAGAAAATTTATATTATTCCTAATGAAGCACAAGGAGTCTGGTAAAATAATTGGACGGTGCGGTCTCCATAATTGGAACGATGAGCATAAGCGAGCCGAAATAGGTTATGTAATGGAAGACGAAGGATTCAGAAGACTGGGATTGATGAGCGAAGCCGTGAAGCCCATAATTCATTATGGATTCCACCATTTAGGGCTGAACAGAATGGAGGCTTTAGTAGGAATTGACAATGCTCCTTCCATTCAAATATTAGCAAAGAACAAATTTAGAAATGAAGGAATCTTGAAACAGCATTATTGTGTTTCAGGAAATTATACCGACTCGATCATTTGTGCCATTTTGAGAAATGAATACGAGAATACATAGACAAAATAACATCTTTCCAAAATGTTTTATCCTACAAAATAAGAATGCTGATTATCCATAAAATAGCACTCCATTTTTCATACTATTTGAATCAAACCCCTTAAGATTAATCGTCGCCAAACCAGGGCCTCCCAGGCACATCAAGGACCCGTCAACCAAGCAAAAAATAGTCATTTACATTTATATAAAAAAGTCAATCACGAAAACTGCCGCATTATTTGATCGGATTTTTGATACGTTAGTTGACAATACACGAGATACAAGGTTGTCCATGATGATAATTATCACCGATCAAATACAAGCGGCCGGGTCATGATGCAAACGCCAGCCAATCATGAGACCTGATTCTATTGCTATGAAACAAGAAAGGTAGGCCCATTTTGGCGACAAGCACTTTTGGGTACTTTTGGTGCATCAAAAGTACCTACCCCGAGTGCTCGGGGCGGCAATGAGGCGGGGCCAGAGGTGAAAAACTTCAGCCAAAATTCCCCCGATTAAGTCATTGAATGAAATACTGCACACCTGCCAAAGGTAACTTTCCCATGTATATTTTGGACAGACTTGAGACAAAATAGAGTAACATCCATCCATTACCACGGGCTTTGTATAGGGAAGTCGAAGTGAAAAATCAACATTTGTTTTTCAATTCAACATCCATATAAAACAAAAAACTTTTGAGATTCGATAACCCGCCATCGTGCAGGGTCCAGGTGAATATGGGTTTTTTCCTTACCGCTTCTTTCGTTTCGGGGTCGCCGATCTTGCGGATTGTTTGGGTGGATCAGGTCGGACTGGTCTTTTGGAGGATGGAGCAGTAGTCTTTCTTTTCCGCTGATCAACAGATGCTTCTTCCGTTTTGGATGAATGGGCGATCAAACGTTGCAATTCCCGGCTTTCGGCCAGAGTCAGTTCGCGGTATTTACCGATCGGGAGGGTGCCGAGATGAACATTCATGATGCGTACCCGATTCAGTTTGGTGACCTCGTAATTCAGGAACTCGCACATCCGTCGGATCTGCCGGTTGAGGCCCTGAGACAGAACAATGCGAAATGTGTTGGGCCCCACAGCCTCTACCTCACATTTTTTCGTGACTGTCCCCAGGATGGGGAGGCCATTGCCCATGCGGTGGATGAATTCCGGGGTGATGGCTGGTTTGACGGAGACGATATACTCCTTGTCGTGTTCGTTTCCAGCACGCAGGATCTTGTTGACAATATCGCCATCATTGGTGAGGAAGATGAGCCCCTGGGAAGGTTTGTCCAGGCGGCCAACGGGGAAGAGGCGCTCCTTGTGGCCGATGAAGGAGATGATGTTTTTTGGCTCTTTCGGATCAGTGGTACAGACGATGCCTACCGGTTTATTGAAGGCGATATAGAGCGTCTTGGGTTTGGCTTTGAGGGGTTTGCCGTCGATCCGGACGACATCACCGGGAGAGACCCGGTTGCCGGTACGGGTGGGTTTATTGTTGATGGTGACCCGGCCGGCATCGATCAGCCGGTCGGCTTCCCGACGGGAGCAGATGCCAGTTTCGCTGATGTACTTGTTGAGACTGACGGAATCGTCGTTGGGTATTTCCAAACGAAGGAGGTTGTAGATGGTCTGACAGCCAAAAGTAGGTGATTGTCCGGATTGGAATGAATGCGGTTAAATCAACAAACGGATTCGGAATTGATTTCAATTGCACCTGGTGCAACATATCCTCGAAGGATGAATACCGGAAGGATCATCATCTCATGATCAATGAAACACCGGTATGGGCTTCAGTCGATATCCCTGTGTTTCCAGCAACCGCACCACACCCAATTCCCCAGCCAGGTGCCCGGCACCGACACCGAAGAACACGCGTTCCTTTTTCATCAATTTGGACATGATGGGGATCCACTTGCGATTTCTCGAATACAGGAGCACCTCCAGGAAATCGCCTTTCGCTTCGGCCTCCATAATGGCAGCAAGCTGATTGAGGTTTTCTGATTTGTATTCACTGACCAGATCTGTATAACCACCAGATCCCTCTTCAGTCTCCCCTTTTAATTGGTCCACCAGCATTTGTGCCTGGTCTTCCAGTGAGATCGCATCAAACGCTGCCAATTGGTCCTTGACGGATTCCAGGCCACTGTGTTTGATATCATTCCCCTTGGCCAATTGGTATAAATTCAGGTCATAGGATTGGGACTTCGACGCCTGGCCCATCTGTGGATCCAGGAGCGCCGAGAGGAAGAGGGGCTTCACCCGTTCGATCATGCCGCTGGGCAAACCAGACTGCTCTATAGCCTGTTGGACAAGCAGATAGTCGCTGGAACTGACCAGATCGCTGATCCGGATACCGTCTGGCATGAGCATTTGGGGGATCATCCCCAATTGTGAGAAAAGATTGGTGGCTTTATCCATGTCCAGTTCAAGTACGAGCCGATCCGATTGCGCCAGGCGGGCCAGCACATGGTCGGGCAGATCATACTGCTCCTCGGGGATCATGTGGATGGTGCCAAAGAGATAGGAAGATTGGTTCAGTCCGTTTCCGGAGATCTCCCAGAGCAGGGCATGGGCCAAGGTGTCTGCTTGGGCCACTCCTGACTCCATCCAGAAGAAGGGCAAGAGAAATAGAAGAAAAATACGTCTCATGAATAGCAGTAACGTCAGAAGGAGATATTCAGTTTCTCACAGGACGCAATCTTCTTGACAGCAGCCTTCTTGAAAAAGCTCCTCAATAAAGATCCCAAAGTGAAAGCGTCTATTTTATTTGTTCTTGATATCGCTCCAGATACTCCGCCACGATCTGGCTGATCTTTTCGCGCATAAAGATGTTTTCCTCCTTCGCGAGGGCTTTCAGTAGTTCGACCTTTCCAGGTTCAAAAAAAAAGGTCACCCGTTTGGTTTTGCCGGATGTGACCTCCATGGTACTGGTTTCCAGGGTGGAGCGGATGAGAGCGTCAACACCATCTCCATGCGGGATCTCCCCCGGGGGGTCTTTTTTCGAACTGGTTGGTACAGATTCGGTTCTGGCCAGTTCCTCCTGCAGACTTTCATTCAGCACATCAGCCAGGAATGCTTCGAGATCCAGTGAAAAGGTTTTCTGACCGGATCGACGGGCCTTTGTTTCCTCCTGCTCTTTCTCCGTGGATTCACCCATAGCCCGTTTGCCCTTTTTCCGTTTGGGCGGAGCAAGCGTATCAAGCGCCTCTTTTTCCCGTGGTGCAGAAAAAAGGCTTTCCAGGCCGTCCGTGAACGATTTTTTACTCACTCGGCGACAGGGCTTTTGCAGCAACCTTTACCGTGCTGGATGTGCGTTGGAGAATTTCTTCACACAAATTCAGATAATCTTCCGCGCCATTGCTTTTGGGTGCATAACTGAAGATATCCATTCGTTGTGCCGGTGCTTCCGCCAGGGAGACATTGTCGCGGATATAGGTATTGAATACCTTCTCCCCGAAATACTTGAGAATCGTATCCACCACATCCCGGCTGAGCACCTTCCGGTTGTCGTACATCGTAGCGATCACTCCGCCGATCTCGATATCCTTGTTGAGGCGGAATTTCACCTTGTCGATGACCTGCTTGATCTTGGCCAGGCCCTGCAAGGCGAGGAATTCGGTTTGTAACGGGATGTAGACCGTCTGGCTGCAGGTTAGGGCATTCAGGGTCAGCAGGCCAAGAGAAGGGGGACAATCGATGATGATGTAGTCATACAGGTCGATCATGGGCTCAAACAGTTCCTTGAGGATATATTCCCGACCGGCCTCATTGATCATTTCCATCTCTGCACCCGAGAGGTCAAGCGAACTGGTGATGACGTCAAACCCTGTTTTGACAACGTATGGGGCCAGTTCAGCCTCACCCCGGATGTTCTCGTAAATAGTTGCCTTTTGACGAGGGATACCCAGGGAAAGGGTCAGGTTGGCCTGGGGTCGAGTCGACAAGAAGCACCTTCTTGCCCAGTTGATGCAGTCCTGCACCAATATTGATGGCAGAGGTGGTCTTTCCGACACCACCCTTGTGATTCAGTAGTGATATGATCATTCCCATAAGTAGCGATTACAATATGTCAGGGCCAAAAATAGACATTCTGAGATAGTTCACATGATCTCTATTCGATTCCCTCTAAAAAGATTACACATGACCTTCCGCAATCATTTGTTGACAATATCACCATTATTTGTTTTATATTTGCCATTGTATCTCGAAATTGTTTGAAAAACAGGGACAACCATGATCACAGAAGACCGTATCGAACTCAACGACCGCTTCCGCAAGATCTTTTCCATCCTCGAAGAAAAAGGCAAGATTGTCAAAAATGACAGGGCTGGCCTCGGTATGGGTGATTTCGCCGAGAAAGTATTGGGCAATCGCGCCTATGGCCACATTGTCCGTGCCTTTCTCAATCCGAAAGACAAGCGGGTCATCGATTATCATCAGGCGCGCAATCTGTGTGAAGCGTATGGCATCAATGAAGCCTGGATGCTTCAGGGAAAGGGCACTCCGTTTGGCCTGGATCCTGTATCCGCAATGCCACAAGTCCATTCAGGTCGTCGCCCGAACATCCTGTTCACAACAACACAGGCGTTTGCCGGATCGGCGATTGACACAGCGACCGAAGAAGATATCGATTACTTCACGATTCCAGGGTTGGAAGGAACCAATCTCGTGGCCTTTCCAATCAAAGGCAACAGCATGGAGCCTGTCATCCAGAATGGCGATGTCGTGGTCTGTCGGGAGATCGAATCCGTCAACCAGATCAGGGACAATGAGATCTATGCGGTCAAATCCAGTGGCTCGGTCTGGGTCAAATACCTTCAGAAGATCCCGGATAGCCGTGGCCGGATCTCTGCCTTGCGCATGATCTCTGCCAATCATCTGGAACATGATCCGTTCGAGGAAGAGATCAATGAATACACCCGTATCTATAAAGTTGTCCGGAGGATCTGTGAAATGGATTGATGCGCCAGAACGGTGTTTCAACTGTCCTCTTCGCAACACATGATTTCCTCCCCGGGTAAAAGAAAAGATATCCGGTCGTTGTACCTCCTGTGCGGATGTTCTATTTTCACCCCTTATGCGGGGACTTCTGCCATTATTCATCAATGACCATTTCGGCCAGCAGCACGTCCAGGGCAACCTGAACGCGACGGTCCTCTTTGCGGATCTGCAGGGATTTACTGCACATACTGAATTGTTGATGCGCCAGGGAAAACCGGGTTCCGAACGGCTTTCCCGCTTGCTGAATGATGTATTTGGATCAGCAGCTAAGGCCATCCACAGCCGGGGCGGGTTTATCCCCTATTTTGCCGGGGATGCCTTTGCCGGTATCTTTCCAACGGACATTCCGGCAGAAGAAGCCGTCTTTGCTGCCGAAGAGATCAGGCGATCCCTGCATCAGTTGCAGGTCGAGATCCCACTGCGAATCGGCATCGATATCGGACCCGTTCAATGGCACATTACACCGGACAGTCCCCATGCCTGGTATATTCGGGGAGAAGGGATAGCCCGCGCTGTTGCTGTTCAGGCCTCCACGCCTGCAGGCGAGATCTTTCTGTCAAAGGCCATCCTCGGCATCCTCCAACCACACACGGTATCGTGCCAGATGAACGGAGAATACGGTCTTGTAAAGACGATCTGTGATTTTCCGGAGAAAAACATTGTCTGCCCACCGGCTGAACATACACCGTCCTTTTTACCAACTTTCCTTGCACAGCGATTCCATCGGGGAGAATTTCGGCAGGTGTCCAGTCTTTTTCTGGCATTTCCCGAATCACTGACCATCGAGGAGGTAGATCGGGTACTCCAGGTCACTACAACAGAGGTCTATCGGAGGGAAGGTTATTACAAGGAGACCGATTTTACAGATAAGGGAGGCCTGATTGTCGCTTTTTTTCGGGGCACCGATCAACACCGGAGAGTCGCGAATAAGGGTCATCCAGACAGCCCTGGCTATCCTTTCCAACCCGACACTGGAGAAACTTCCACTGCAGATCGGGATCAGCACTGGTCCTGCCTTTTGCGGATTGGCGGGCAATGACTTTCGCCAGCAATATGTGGTCGCCAGTCGTGCGGTCAATCTGGCTGCCCGATTGGCGATAAAGGCAGCCAACAGACAGATCTTGTGCGATGAATCGACCGTGATCGGACTGCCCCTGGTTTGTGAGGCATTGCCTCCGGTCAACGCCAAGGGATTCGGCCAGAAGATCCCTGTTTTTCATGTGCAGGCCATGGAACAGGAGATCAACCGCGAGGAAGTGCTTTACGGTCGACAGGACGATCTGAAACAGATCGTCGATCTCTTGCAGGGAGCAGAAGGTCAGTGTCTGGAGATCCTGGGTGATCCGGGCATTGGGAAAACGTTTTTGACCCGCACGGTTTGTCGAAAAACTGCAGATCAGATCGATTGGCTTATCCTCACCGGGAATCCGGCCAATACAGCCCCGTTTGCGGATCTGGACCAGGCATGGACAGAGGAGATCAATCGACATTTAAGAGGAGATATCGCCCATCTGATGGAAGAGATCAACCACTTGAGAAGTGCAGAGGAACTCTCTCCCCGCGTGCGGTTTGAACGGATCGAAGAAGGGCACCAACGCCTGCTGTCCAATGGAGATCGCCAGAAACCATTAGGCATCCTGATCGAACATTGGGCGGATCTGGACCATGCTACCCGGACCATGATCCTGTCCCGGATACAATCAGGCCAATTGATCGTGATGTCCACCGGAAGACATCCAAACCCTGATTTTACAGTGATCCCGTCAGATCAACACACCACGATCTCCCTCCAGGGACTGGGGAAGGAAGGCATTGAAGCGCAAGCGAGAACCATATTGGAAGGCCCGGTTTCAACAGCACTGATCGAGGTCCTTCAGCGAGCGGGCAATGGCAATCCATTCTATTCTGAACAGTTGCTCCTCTACCTGCGCGACAATGACTTCCTGCATCAGCAAGACACTGTCTGGACGGTACGCGAATCGGAACTGGTCCTGGGTGGCACGTTGCGCGATATCCTGATGGCTCGCCTGGATCGTCTGGAACAGGGGGTTCGTGAAGTGCTGAAATCTGCATCTGTGATCGGGACATCATTTGATTTGCCGGTGCTTCTGCACATGCTGGACGCTGCCGGGGAAGAAACAGAGGATGTCAACACCAAACTGGTGGATGCCGAACGAGCCGAGATCCTCAAGGCGATGGACGAACTGGCCTATATCTTCCGGCACAGTCTGCTTCGGGAGGTCATCTACGATGTCCAACTCGATTCCCGATTGAAACAATTGCACGGGTTGGTGGTCGAAGCCATGGAGTCGGTCTATCGTTCCGAAATGGGACCACATTTTGGTGCCATTGCCGAACATTGCGAACATGCTGGATGGAACGGAAAAGCGATTCAATACCTGACAGAAGCGGGCCAGTATGCCCTGCGACAATACCAGAATCGGGAAGCCCTCGAGTATTTCGGGAAGGCCATCCAAATGGCGGATCCCGCAATGTCGGCCCATCTGATTCTCCAACAATTACCCGCATTTGAAGCATTGGGACAATGGCAACCTGCATTGAAGTCTCTGGACGACCCTGTTTTTTTACAGACACCAGACAAATCATTACATGCAGATCATCTTGCAGCGAGAGGGCATTTTCTGGTTCTGCTGGGCCAGTACAAATCAGCCTGGACAGACCTGCAGGAGGCGATTCACGGCTTTGAACAATTGGGGGACCAGGCTGGCGTAACCCGGTGTCATCGGGATCTGGCAACCCTCTATTTCCGACAGGGCGATTATCAGCAGGCAGAAACGTATATCACCCGGTCGATGGTCAGGATCGAAGATCCGACGAAGCTGGACAATCAACTGGTCATGAGCCTGGCGTTGATCCGGATGAATCAGGGACGATATGTCGAAGCAGAACAACTCCTGTACAATGATCTGCTCATCCGGCATCAGACCGGGGAAAAGCAATCGCTGATCAGTCTGTATACGAACCTGGGAATTGTCCAGAATGAAATGGGCCATTTTGAGGTGGCATTGAAAAATCTGGCACGAGGCCTGGAACTGGCAGAAGAAATGGGCCATCGGTTATGGATCTCGATCGCGCTGGGCACACGCGGCCTGGTCAAAGAACAACTGGGTGATTGGGCCGGGGCATTGACGGATTTCCATACTGATCTGGATTTGAGTCGGGCCCTGGAAGATGTGCAGGGCGAATCCATAGCCCTTGAATTACTGGGTTCACTGGAGGTGCGCCAGGGAGAATGGGCAATGGGAGAAACCCATCTTCGACAGTCGCTTGAACTGTCCCGACGAATCGGATACCGGAAAGGGCAGGTCAAGGCCCTCCGGTCATTGGCCTGGGGAAATCAGATCATGGGTGCACCTGAAACTGCGGTTCAACTGATTGAACAGGCTACCCGTATGGCCAGTGAAATGGACAATCGGAAATTGATCGCTGCGTGTCATCTGACCCAGTCCTGGATTTATCTGGAGCAGGGTGCTGTAACAAAAGCAGCAGATTTTGTCTCTTTAGCAGAAGAGGATGTCTGGCAATGGGATGATCAGGCCATGCAACGGGAGGTAAAGATCCTTTCGGCCCGCATACAACCGGTATCCGAACAATTAATCATGCTGAAAACGTTTATGGAGGAGGATCAGGATCCAGACCTGCGGGCAGAAGCGACGTTTCAATTCGCCCGGATAACAGGAGATCCTGCGGATCAACTTCGAGCTAAAGAACTTTATCAACAGCTCCACACCATCCAGCCCAAGGCGATGTACAGCCATCGAATGAATCAATTATGAAGAAGATCGATCTGAAATATCTCCATGTCATTCTTGCCCTGTTTGCAGGGCTGCAGGGATTTGGACAGGACAGTCGCCTGGGCAAACCGGATATGATCTGGGACATGCCGCCCGAATTGGGAGAGATTTCTGCTCTGACCTTTGCACCGGGTGAAACACATCTGCTTTGCCTCCAGGATGAACGAGGTGTTGTTTACGGTCTGAATCCGCAATCGGGAGTATTAGCCGCACAATGGACAGTAACCGGGAAAAGGAGACTTTGAAGGCATTGAAATGGTTGACTCCACCCTTTATCTTCTCCGCAGTGACGGTATGCTCTTTCGCACCACATGGCAGGATGGGCCGCATGGAGAAGTCGTGCAAATGGATCCCGGATTTCCAGCAGGAATCGATGTGGAAGGCCTGGGGTATGATCCGATACAGGGTACCCTGCTTCTGGGAATCAAGGATTTTCAGGAAAGCACTGTTGTGAATGCTTCCACGATCAAGGGATGGGTGCATTGGGATCTCAAAAAACCGGCGCCGGATGAACAGATCTGTGGACTGTCCCGGACAGCCTTGAGAGAAGGTATTCTCCAGCATATGGACAAGGGAAACAAGGCTCATCTTCTGGAATGGCTGGACCAGCGTGACGATCAGTATCCATTGGGCCCTTCCGGATTGGCTTTCCATCCCGTGACACATGAGATCTGGATGATCAGTGCACGCGGAAAACTCCTTCTGGTTTTTGATGCATCCGGAAATTATCAGAGAATCTATGTATTGAACTCGTCCATTTTACCACAACCGGAAGGGATCGCATTCAATCAGCGTGGAGATCTGTTTATTTCCAGTGAAGGGAAGAAAGGAGTGCCTGGACGGATCGCGGTTTATAAAAACGTGAAATAAGAATACCCCTGCCTGAAACACAAGAGGCTCCGTACCGTTTACCTCCTGGAAGTCCGTATCCTTGGGTCGGAATTCATATTTCCGGTATTTTTGCAGCCAATTTTCCTTCATGAGCCTACTAGAACTTCGTGTCCCATCGGTCGGTGAATCCATTACAGAGGTCACCTTGTCCCAATGGCTGAAACCGAACGGGAGCTTTGTCCGAATGGATGAATCACTGTGTGAATTTGAATCGGATAAAGCCACACTGGAATTTCCTGCCGAGGCATCTGGAAAATTGATCCATGTCGCCAAGGAGGGCGATGACCTGGAGATTGGTGCATTGATCGCCAGGCTGGACACCAGTGTTACCGAGGATGCCTCCGGATCGGGTGAAGCACCCGCCACCCCATCACTGGAAAAAAGCCCCTTTACCAGAGCCGAAGCCGGAGTCCTCCCATGCCGCTGGCCATCCTTCACCAACCGCAGCAAAACTGATGCGGGAAAAGGGAGTGAGTGCCTCTGATGTTGCAGGCACCGGCAAGGGCGGTCGAATTACCCAACAGGATGTAGCAGCTGCCTCGGCTCCTGTCCAGACCCCCGCCACACAACCGGAAACAACACCGGTCAACCCGCCCGAACGGAGTGCTTCGTCCACGTTTTCCCGCCTGGAACGCCGGGAGAAAATGACCCGCATGCGTCGGACCATTGCCAAGCGACTGGTTTCTGCCAAGAACAACACAGCCATGCTGACCACCTTCAACGAGGTGGATCTGAGTGCAATCTTTGCCTTGCGCCAGAAGCACCAGGATGCGTTTGTGAAAAAATATGGCATCAAACTCGGCTTTATGTCCCTGTTTGCAAAGGCGTGTGCCCAGGTCTTGCTGGACATGCCGGAGGTCAATGCCCGCATTGATGGGGATGACCTGATCTATCACGAGTATGCCGATATTTCCATCGCCATTTCAACTCCGACCGGTCTGGTTGTTCCACCCGTTCTCAATGTGGAAAGCCTGGCCCTGCATGAGATCGAACTGGCGATCAAAGACCTGGCCGACAAAGCCCGTACCGGAAAGCTGACCCTGGAAGAAATGAGTGGGGGCACATTCACCATTACCAATGGTGGGGTGTTCGGATCGATGATGAGTACACCGATCATCAATGAACCCCAATCGGCGATCCTGGGGATGCACGCCATCAAGGAACGCCCGGTAGTCGTTGATGGACAAATAGTTATCCGGCCGATGATGTATCTGGCGATGTCCTACGACCATCGGGTCATCGATGGCAGTTCTTCCGTAACCTTTCTGGTTAAAGTGAAGGAATTGCTGGAAGATCCTGTCCGCTTTATCCTGGGCATCTAATTCCTGCCAATGACCCTGGGCGAACTCTTTACCCTCCTGGCTGCCAACCCTATCATTCTGGTCGGCTATTTTCTGGTTCTCCCCCTGACGGCCCTGCTTGCCGGCATTCTCGGCCGAACGGAAGGGGAAGAAATTCCGTGGAATTATCTCTACAGCCTGCTGGTCTACCTGGCCGCCGTACCCGGCATGTTTGCGATCGTCCTGAGTGTCTATTTCTGGTTGTTTGAAAAACGCAGCATTCTGGAGACAGATGTGTATATCCAGGTGTTGCCCGTCATCAGCATGGTGCTGACCTTCTGGTTGATCCGTTGGAATGTATCCCTGGAAAAGGTGCGCGGTTTTGGCAAACTGGCCGGACTGATGATGATGATCGTCGTGGTACTCCTGTTGATGTGGATCATTGATCGCACACACATCATTGCATTTACCTACCTGCCCTTTTACTGGGTAATCCTGATCCTGATCGCGCTACTGGTGGTTTTCCGCCTGGGTTGGTCACGCGTGATTGAGCGACGTTAATTGACCAGCTTCGCCTGCTCCAATCCGTACATCAATCGATTCACATCCGAGTCGTTCAGATGCAGAATACCTTTCAGGGTGATAGGTTCGGTGGTGTATTTTACCGGGGTCACCGACTTGACCTCCATGACCGTTTCCGGTCCGGCACCGCCACAGAAAAAGCACATGTTGTACGGAAATGCCGAGAAAATGAACTCGGTATGGCTGCGATACCCCTCAACAGGGATGATATACCCCCGAAGAGTGATCTCCTTTCCGTCCAGCTTTTTCACCTCACTGGCAAATACAGGCACATCCACCTTGAATCCAAGGAGGTCATCATACTTTTTGGTAAATGAGATCTTCGACAGGGTCTTCCAGGTGCTGTCCTGGGCAACCAGTGGTGATTGTACACCAAACAGGTACAGGGCGATGAAAAGGATGCTGATCTGAACGGGTCTCATGTTCCTGGAACAACTGGATAAGGCACAAAGTTATACGGGATTTGGCAATACGCTGATAAACGGCGTCACCAACAGACCCTGACGACGGTCATCCATGTATCTTTACCGGCTGTGATCAGGAAAGTGTATCGATTCGTATCTGCTGCTCTCAAGGGAGAAGAACAGGACATTACCCGTTTGCCAATCAGACGGGCGATCGTCCTGTTGTCGATTCCCATGGTGCTGGAAATGATGATGGAAAGCCTCTTTGCGGTGGTTGACGTCTTTTTTGTCGCACGCCTGGGCATCCACGCCGTGGCTACAGTCGGATTGACAGAGTCGGTCATGATGCTGGTGTATTCTCTGGCGATCGGTCTGAGTGCAGCTGCAACGGCCATGGTCGCCCGCCGGATCGGAGAGGGGGACAAGGAGAATGCAGCTACAGCGGCGTTTCAATCGATCTGGATTGGCCTGGTGCTGGCGGTTCTGCTGGGTGTTGCAGGATATCTGTATACACCACAAATCCTGGCCATGCTGGGTGGCGATGCCCAATTGATCCGGGAAGGTCAGGGGTATACCCGACTCATGTTTGCGGGCAATATCACCATCATGATGCTCTTTCTCCTGAATGCGATATTCAGGGGGGCTGGAGATGCCGTACTGGCCATGCGTTCGCTCTGGTTGGCCAATGTGATCAATATCATTCTGGACCCCTGTCTGATCATGGGTCTGGGGCCCTTTCCTGAAATGGGGATCGAGGGGCAGCCGTTGCTACCCTGATCGGAAGAGGATCAGGTGTGGTCTACCAGTTGTACCATCTGTTCGGGGGAAGGATATCATCCGGATCGGTCGGCGGCACCTTGTCCTGGTCAGGGAGGTGTCCATGAGGCTGCTTTCCGTCGGATGGAACGGAGCCGCTCAATACCTCATCGCATCGGCATCCTGGATCTTTCTGGTCCGCATCATTGCCGATTTTGGTCCGAGTGCGCTGGCGGGGTATACCATTTCGATCCGGGTGATCATTTTTACCATTTTGCCGGCCTGGGGTATCGCCAATGCGGCATCTACACTGGTAGGGCAACACCTGGGAGCCAAACAGCCCCAACAGGCCGAGCATGCCGCCTGGCTGGCCAGTCGGTACACGATGTATTTTATGCTGGTCGTCGCCATTCTGTATATCACTCTGGCCACTCCGATCATCGCCTTTTTTGATTCTACGCCGGAAGTTGTCCGGGTGGGCGTCCAGAGTCTGCAGATCATCAGTCTGGGTTATATCTTTTTTGCCTATGGCATGGTCCTCAGCCAGGCTTTCAACGGAGCGGGAGACACCCGCACGCCGATGATCCTCAATCTGATCAGCTTCTGGCTGGTGGAAATCCCGTTGGCCTGGGGGCTGGCAACAGGACTGGGATGGGGGCCGATGGGCGTGTTTATTGCCGTGGCGTTCGCCGAAAGCCTGGTCGCTATCCTGAGCATTGTGATCTTCCGAAAAGGCAGGTGGAAGACGACGATCATTTGATCCCGGACGGGACCGATCCGGATTGAAAAACCACCAGAAAGCAGGTCATTTTCCCGTTTTGACAAGGGTGGGCAGCGGATCGGATGGAACCCGGGTGATGGTGACGGACGTTGTCCAGATCCCTGTCAATTGGGCCGATTTGTGTGCAAAATGGATAAATCGTGACGTATTGACATTATTTTCAACCATCAGGCAGCGGTCTTCCTCTTTCGCGGTTCTGAATATTGGCGTATTTTTAGAGGATAACGAAGACAACATCGTTTGACGGAACGAGAATTGATCGAGGGATGCTTGCGTGGGAATCCTCAATGTGAGCGGGCTTTGTTCGACCGGTATGCCGGCCGGATGATGTCCGTTTGTCTGCGTTATGCCAAAGAGTATACAGAGGCGGAGGATATTCTTCAGGAAGGGTTTATCAAGGTATACGCCAACCTGAAAAGTTTTCGCCACGAGGGATCTTTCGAAGGATGGATCCGTAGAATCATGGTGACTTCGGCATTGAAATACTTGCGCAAGGCAAGACCAACGCAGGAGTTATCCGCAGTCGAAGAGTTTCGGGAAAGCCCGGACCTCCCGGATATCATCGCCCACCTGGGCGAACAGGAGATCATCAAACTGATCAGCAATCTACCGGATGGCTATCGGGCGGTGTTCAACCTGTATGTGATTGAAGGATATAAACATCAGGAGATCGCTGATCTACTTTCGATTGAAGAAAGTACATCCCGGTCTCAATTGGTCAAAGCAAGAAAATGGCTTCAGGACAAAGTCCTGGCCATTACACGAGTAGCCTTATAGAGCGATGAAGAAACGACAGAACGAACACATGGACGAGATCCTTCGTCATCGACTGGAGAAAGCCACTTCTCCTGTTCCTGACGATATGTGGTCCCGGATCGAGGCGGCCCGAAAGGTCAGACGGATCCACCCTCTCGGATGGTACTACTTCAGTGCCACCATCCTTCTGGTGGCCACCGTTTCTCTGTGGCTCAGCCTGGGCACTCCTGCTGCCCTGGATGCTCCTGCCATCCAGTCCGATAGCCAGGAAATGCAAAACAACCAGACAGCAGATCGTTCCATCACCTCGAAATCAACCGAAATTGAAGAAAATCAGGACCTGAATCATTCTTCTTCCAGTCAGATCGAAGGCCATCAAGATCTGTCCAAACAATCGTCAACCGGGCTGCAGGAAATGGGCAGCGGCCGGGATGTCCGGGTGAAAAACACAGCGGACGACAGTCAGCGGAACAACCGGAAAGAACAGGGGGCAAGCAGTGTGGCAAAGCAGACGTTCGGAAAGTCGAAGTTCAATTCCAATCAGCAGACAACCACACGGAAACCGGGTACAGCAGACCAGGCCGATGCGTCTGCCCGATCAACGGATGACAGCAGTGAGGATCTGCGCACCCGCTATCCGTCGAATGCCGCAAAGACCACTTCTGATCAGATCCATGCCAATACTTCCGAAGGTGCCAAGCCTGAGGTCATGGAGATCGATTACCGGTTTGCTACTGCCGATCAACTGGCCAAGAAGGAATCAACCGGCGTGACCTCCGGAGGCAAACAAAAGATCCCGGGTCTGTCGAAAAAAGCAAAGCTGAAATCCTCTCCATCGTGTTACAGCTTCAACTCGTTCCTGCGGGGCTTGTCTGTAGATGCCTACCTGGCTCCGGAGTATGCCTCCCGGCAACTGGTGTACAAGGATCCGGATATGGTGGGGTATGCCGAGCAACGGAATAATGATGAATCCTATGTGTTTGCCTACAGTGCCGGATTTCGGGTCAATGCCCATTTCAGGGGCGGTCTGGCCGTGCGTTCGGGTTTGATCTACACGGATATTGTCGAAAAACTGCAATACCGCGATGAAAATGCACAGGTCACCACGGTGATCAATGTGACACTGGATACCATCTATCAGAAAGGGAATATCGTCTATGTGTGGGATACCCTGTCCGTTACGGAATACGGCAATTACAACAAGGTCGGCTACAACCGCTATCGGTTCTATGACATCCCCCTGATGGTCGGTTATGAGATCGATCGCGGCAATTGGGTGATCCAGTTGAACACCGGTATTCTGTTCAATGTGGCCGCTTCCCAGCGTGGAGATTTTCTGGATCCGGATCATCAATTGGTCAATTTCGACTCCAATAACAATCAATCCTATCACGCATTTCGCAGCCGTGTAGGAAGCAGCCTGCTGATGAGTCTGGGATTCAACTATGCGCTGCGTCCGAAGCTGCATCTGCTTGTCGAACCCCAGCTGCGCGTGTGGTTACAACCCCTGAATATCCAGTCCTATCCGGTTGACCAGAAGTATGTCAATCTCGGCCTGGCAATGGGTATTCGTCAATATTTCTGATCATGATCAGATCGATCCTCTTGAGTCTTCTGGGAGGCATGTTGCTGGCATCCTGCCAATCCGAAGTGGATGAATTCAAACCGGATTATGTGGTGCCTATTCCCCGGGGCAACATCCTGAATTACTATTCCCTGCAACCCGGCGAGATTGATTCCGTCTTCCAGCTGGTCGGGACGACAGGCCAGGTCAATCAGGTCCGGTCAGAAACGGGTGTGCTGATCGAAATTCCGGACCAGGCCTGGACCACGGCAGGCGGGACCGTCATCGATGATGGATATGTCCTGCATTGGAAGGAGGTGCGCACCCTGGCCGATCAGGTCAACCGGCATCTGTCCATGCGATCTTATACAGATCAGGTGCGATCCAACAAGATCTTTCAGCTGACGGCCTACAAGGAGGGGGAGGCCCTGATCCTGACCAAGGACATTCTGGTTCGTTGGCCGGAAGTGAGCAGTGGCACCCTGATGATGTACCAGGGTATCCGCCCCACGCCATGGGCGTTTCGATGGCAGGAAGCGCCCCAGGGTCAGCTGAGCCTCACCAACTGGATTGATCCGGTGAATGGTGCCGGCGTCAACGGGTATCTGATGGCCATTCCCTCTGCGGGCACCTGGTGTGCAGGTGAGAAGATGGAACTGAATCCTGTCGATCCCGACATTCAGGTACAATTGCCCGACGGGTTTGCAGAGAGCAACACGGCGGTGTACTGGCTGGAGTCGGGACACAGTTATGCGCTCGACTATCAGGGAGGCGGGGTTTTCCGGATCGAGGATATCCCCGTTGGAAAAACAGGACGTCTGTTCTGTGTCACCGAGGCAGTTCAGAACAATTATTATGCGGCCTGGGCCGATCAGTCGATCACGGCGGGTGGATATACGTGGACACCCATACCGGAAAAGCGATCCCTGGGGCTGGTGCGGTTGATGCTGGAATCTCTGTAGGGAGAACAACCTTCCTGTCGGAAAACCGTTTCATTTGCTAAAACCATCCAGTATGAGCGATGTGGTCAAAACACCGGTGATGATGTACACCGAACAAACGCCCAATCCCGAATCATTGAAATATGTGACGAACAGGATGTTGTACACCGGTACTGCAGACTTTCGGACGGCCGAGCTCGCCGCGGAATGGTCTCCGCTGGCGCATGAATTGTTTGCCCTGCCCTACGTGCGGGGTGTGTATATCTCCAATAATTTTGTGACGGTCACCAAGGAACTCTCCTTTGCCTGGGAAGATGTGATGCTGCGGTTGAAGGAGTTTCTCAAGGCCTATATCGAGGACGGAAAAGAGGTGATCCGGGACGGATTCACCGAGGCCATGCAAGCCATGGTGGAGGAGCGGGGTGCCGACTATGACTATTCCGAAGAGGATGCGGCCATCGCCAGAAAGATTGTCGAGCTGATCGAGACCTATGTCAAACCCGCCGTGGAAATGGACGGGGGAAATATCGAGTTCAAGGGCTTCCGCGAGGGTGTGGTGAGTGTCATCATGCAGGGCTCCTGCAGTGGTTGTCCGTCCAGTACGGTCACGCTCAAGGCCGGTATCGAGGGGATGCTCAAGCGGATGGTGCCCGAGGTGCGGGAGGTGGTAGCCGAAATGGGCTAGATCGCGGCGGTATGCCGGTTGATCCCGGGGCGAAACAGCTCTGAATCGCCACCGGGATACCCAGATCAGGAATGAATGAGATGGAGGATCTGTCGGAGTGCCAGTGAGATCTATGCTGTGGCGTGTAGCGTGCATGAAGAGTTCCCGGTGCGGTTGTCTTCCCGTTGATCCCGTTGTTCACAGAAATCGGTTTTCAGAACAGGAAAACCGGCTTTCCTGCGTGCAAATTACCCTTCTGTGCTACCAGCCGGCATCAGATCCGGATATACAGGGACAGGTTTGCTCCGGGTTCCACGCCGAACCCTTTTCCCTCCGGTTCAAGTACATCCATGTATTCATTATAGAGATGAAACCCGGGGCCCGCCTCGAGGCTGACACCGATACCCGGAGTGGGAAACCAGGCAAACCCGAAACGCAGGGCGGTGCGCAGGGCGGTTTTTGCTGCTTCGCCGGCTTCGGGTTGATGCCGGTTGTACATCAGCGGCATGCGCACATACCAGGGCCGGAGTACGCCTACATTCACCCGCCCGGCAAAGTGATAGGTGATGTCGGTGCTGACGGTGGCCATCTCGGGGATACCCCCGGCTGCAATACCGAATGTACACGGGCCCACAGGCGCTTTCAGGCCAACCAGTATCCCCTCCGGCCAGCCGATACCCAGGGTGACATAGGGACGGGTTTGGGATTGAAGTTGGAAAGACAGGGTGACGATCAGGGAAAGAATAAGGGTGATTCGAGTAAACATGACTGAACTGTTTCAGGGTTAAGTATGTGTATTCAAGGCGGGGTGAGATCCAATCTCAGCACCAGGAAAATATGGTGTTTCCAGAAAACAAGGCTGATCGGGGGAACTGCTCGCCAGCTCCCCCGAAAGGCCTCCAAACGTAGTGTGCAGACAAGCCTCCGGCAAGAACCATTCAGGGGTGGGTCCTTATAAAAGAAGGAGAATTGTCAGTGTTTACAGTGTCGTGTTCGTGTGCTTATCGGACGGGCCGGTAGGCGAAGGCAGATTTGAAGTCGTTGAGATTAATACTCATAATTCTACTCACTGACCAGCCGCCAGTAGACTCATTGCCTTTTATTTTGTAACTAAAAATCGGGCATGATTTATTATTTGACCAAAGGCATCCGTTAGTTGTACTTCATACATGCCTTCTGGCCATGTATGTACATTCACAACTTCTTTTGTTCGGAATGTGCCTTGCTGCATTAGCATACCCATAGAGTTAACTACACGAAACTGCAAAGTTGAAGTCTCCGATGTCAGGATTTGGATGGCATCTCGGGCAGGATTTGGTGAGATTATCAAATCCGTTGGGCCAGGCTCATTCGGCTCTTCATTCCAACTATTTTGCTTGAAAGTATTAGAGATACCGCTCTGCTTTGCTGGATTTAATCCCTGAACAGTTGCAATGGCAAAACTCATTACGCGAGCTTGGTCGATGTACTTCCTGCAAACATTACTTAGACTTTCGCGTATGTTGTTTGACACTCCGGCCACAGGAATGAGCCATTCTTCCGCCCCTTCGAGATCTTCAGCATAAAAACGTTCAAATCCACGAGCCCACTGATTGTGCAGTGACAAGGATGATGACCCGACATCGATTGTACAGGTCTCTGTACTGCCAAAGACAGGTGGAGTGGTCAATCCACCATTATCCACATACCCGGGAGCACGGGGAGGAAGTGGACAAGAGACTACATATTGAGCAGTTGGATTCCAAATGATGTTATCCACTTTATTATATTTTAAGTCACATCCATTTGTTCCTGTACCAAAATCATGATTGTCAAAATCATACTGATTACTGGGCGCCCCATTGCCCCAGACATTCTGTCTTGCCAAAACATTCTCAGCATCCCGAACATCATAACAGATCTGGAAAATGTCATCAAATCCTATGGGGTCATCTCCGTTCACAAAGGTGTTGGGTGTGATAGTCTGATTCGGGTGGTGGGTGGCATTCCCGACCGCATCGACTTGAAGGAGGATATCCTCACCAATCACGCCTTCCTTGTTATTCAGCAAATTGGCACAATCTAACAGCACCATGCCATAATCCTGACCATTGCTATTGATGCCGCCCTTTTGGATATAGATACCTCTATCACAATTCGAGATGGTGGCTTGTGAATAGAGAAATACATTCGTTTGATTACCACCCAGGCTTTGAATCCCGTCATCCAATCCATCCATTACTCCGCCATGCATCCGGAATACGGGTGTGTCTTCCAGAAAAACCCCGATGTCTGTTGTGATCGGGTCCCCCAGAATACTACACTCATTCAGATAAGCATACTTTACATCTTTGAAATAGGCACCTGTGACACAATGGTCAAATACAGATTGATCGATACTGATCGACGTGGCCGGGCTCGCCGTCAGACCATTGACACAATCTTCAAACAAGGAGTTTTGAAGGATGAAATCCGGGTTGACTCCTTGATACTCGGCCACATTGTATCCGTTTTCCAAATTGTCAAAATGGCAATTGTCAATGAACACCTTCGTTGGATAAAAGTCATTCATTCCAAAACCGGTTTGAGCTGAGGCTCCATAGAACCGTACACCTTCCAAACGATTTTCACCGGAATAATGATCCAACGATGAAGCTTGTTCAAATTCTACACCCCCATCACTCAGGTACATATTCACACCATTCACTTTCAGGGTGGCGTTGTTGTTCATTCGAATCATTCGGAATTCACTTCCCATTCCGGCCAGGTTCCAGTCTGTCAAAGCTGTAAAGATATTTCCAGCATCAAACTGGAAGAATCCATTACCTGAGAACTGGATATCTCCCTGCCATTCCAGTTCGCCGCCATCATGGATATGAATGGTTGCATTTCCGTTCGGATTTGGACCATCCCAGAGGTAGATTTCTGCACCTGGCTCAAGTATGAGCTTCCCACCTTCTTCCACTTCCAGACTGGAATACTGTTTGATAAAAAGTTTGCCACCGGATCTTACTTTCATGATTCCACCCTCTCGAATGAGGATTCGACTGCCCCAACGGGCATCAATGGTACCACCTGATTTAATTTCAATGGAACCGTCATGGACAATAATATTGTTGTGATATCCTTTTTCAAGAATCACCGCTCCTGCATCATCTACCACCAACTTAGTACCATTATCAATATTCAACCTCCCCTGTAGATCATTATTTGCGTCCCCAATCAGTATAAGTCCACCATCTTTTACGGTGACCGTTCTTGGCAAACCACTGCAGAAGTCTTCACCAAGCCAGACATCAAATATTGGGTGAGCTCCATTGAGTGGACTATTTGTCAAGTCAGTAAAACCAATCTTGTCCAATCGGTTAATCCATAATTGACCACTGCTAATAACCTGCAAATTCGTATGGATAATATGACCGGTTTTCAAAGGTATGCTGGAGCTGTAATTAAATGTCAACAACGGTGCCTCACCAAAATTGAACGTCCGTGTTGATAGAGGATTGTCACTTGAAGTCAACTCGTGCTTGATTAACATGGCTTTGGCCAGGTTGGCTTTCTGTTTATCAAACACAACATGAGGTTCATTTGGCTGATTTTCCCCATAGTTTTGTGAATACTCTGTTGTACCTACATAGGACCGAAATGGTGTAATTCCATTTTCTACATTCCCTTCCACATCCTCCAAATCGACACCCTGATAGAATGGGTCAGAAGTATTCAAATTCAAAGCACTGATCGTTGGAATAAAACAGAATGATTTTTTCTTGAATGGGAAGCCGGACAGCTCATTATCGTTTTCATCAAACCCATTAAACGCTCGTAATCCTCCTGGTACATGATCATAAGAAATCACATTCAAAGCACTGTAAAATGACTTGGTATTCAATATCGGTAGTCCAAAAACGGCGGAGGAATGGAACATGTTTTTTTTGTAGACCAGTGAACCTGAGCCAGGACTCGCCCATACATCGACTTTAATTCTGACAAAATTCAAAAAACCAGTAAAGTCGTCTCCAAATTCATTACAGAAAAGACCAACACCCGAGTCAAGAACGTCAGTCATCAAAAGCTCACCTGGCACAATCGAGTTACCCAGGCCATGAATAGAACCGTTTGCAATCGCCACCGTGGGAACTGTCAATACCCCCATGCCATTCAGTTCGGTATAAAAAGCATCATGCTGTTCACTTAGCTGAGCAGCAGTAGCGCTCCCGGATACTACAGTTGTCCAGTTATAATACAGCATCTGCCGCGCTGCTTTCGAATCAAGTGCTGACAAAAAATAATTTATTTTTGAATTTTGCTCCTTTAGCGGAATGTTGAAAACCTTGGTATATGCAAGATCCTTGATCATTGCCTGCATACCGACAGGAATATTGGCACCCTGATGTGGAGAATCAAAGGTGACAAACAACTCCGTCTCACTGTCTTCGCTTGCATTCTGCATTTTCAACAAACCCCACTTGCCAATGAGGCCACCCATGCTGGCACCGATAATCACGTTTTTCTCTGTACTGCCATTGCTGTGTTTGATGTCATTGATGTATTGGATGAACTGGCGAAGGTATTCACCATTGTCCCGGATATCTCCTGTGGCATCGCTCCAGTCTACGAATATGATGTCGTAGTTTGAATCATGGAAGTAGTCGGATAATTTCATTTCATTTTCATCTTCATAAGGCAAATTTAAAATACCACCATTGGGTGCTAGTATAAATTCCCAATCATACGTCCTTCCTGAATCAAAACCATCCAGGATGATTAGTGGTTTGCGCAACTTGGGTACATCACAATTCTTGTTGAGAAACACATTCGCAGTCAATCCTGAAGGCAAGAGAATTTGGGTTTCATCATAGGCAACTTCGCCACATTTGTCTTTATATTCCTCAAAATGTGTGAAGTATTTGAAACTTCCCTGCGGGAATTTGATGATCTCATCTGGTTCCTCTTTAAATCCTCTTGTTTGCCACGGTAACAAATTCTGTGATCCAAGGATAGTCCATTCCATACCGGAGATCAGTGTATCGCCATATGTAGTGATCATTCTGAATTTCACCAATTTAATACCCGCAGCAGAATACGCAATAGTCAACACATCACCGGGTACAATGCTTCGCCAACCCAGTCCATCATCTGCATCCATGGCCAGATCGCCCCATCCTGCAGATTGGGTGGTGAACATCCATGCTGTATCGATCCTGACAATCTGGAAAAGACTATCCCGCCGATCATCAGAGAGGGCCATGGCAAATACGTTTTGCTGAAAAAATGGAGTGGATGCTCCTGCTACCAGGTGACATATCCCACTATCCACCGTGATCAGGTTACTATCTACCGCCCAGGCAAAAGCGGTCATATTGGGGCCCAGATACCACCGATGATTGTCGTGTCCTGATTTTTCAGGTGCTGCATGTTGTGATTCATCACACTGTCCATGGGTGCAAATGCAGATGAATTGACTTGTGCCCAGGCGATCTGACTGTACAGGAAATGAAACACATTCCATGACGATTTCACACTGTCAGTTGACCATGTGCCATCATACAGCTCCACCGGTACCCAGGCTGGTGATCGGTCGATATGGATGCCTGTTTGAAGAGAACTGTAATCCAATTCACTGAGTACAGTAAATATTTTTTCTTCCAATGTGCTGTCAGGGACTTGCGCTTGTATGACTGAATGGCAAGACATCATGATAAGAAAGATGTAAAACGTTTTCATGGGGAGAGAAATTAGGTGAGAAAATGGAAATAGTCAGGCTGATGATTTCATGTGAAATCACCCTTAACAAATTTTATTTAAGGGTATAATTATTACTCGGGCAGACTAAAATCGATACTTAAGATCAAAGTATCCATCTGTTATTTTAACAGTATCAAAACATTGATTTACTGCTGTAAATTCAAATGTTCCAGAAATAATATAATCCAGAGAATCGACTTTTATTATCGAGACTGTCCTTGTAAATGACGTATCAATAAAGTATGAAAAACAACCTGATTTATTATTTAAATCGCTATATACACTAGATTTGTAAGTGATTTCATTTTCACCAATATTAGTGTTATATTTAACTAATGTCATACCTTGGTTAATTGATTTATCATGGTTTTCTTTTATTGCTACTAACTCTATTGTTCGACTTCCAACATAATACTGACAATCAACAGCACTACATCCAAAAAAATCGGAGATACAGTGAGGCGTCCATTCTCTTTGTTCCTTCAGTTGGGGCAACTTCTGCCACAAATACATATTTTTTTATTACATATCAATACCGGTCTATAATCTTGGCTCTAATCTTCCTTCTTCCTCAGTTTTACTCGTAATCGGCCTATCTGAATCAGGAATGTAACCCCTTCACTTTGAGATATGGGCTTTCGGTAGAAAGCTTTTGAATCACTTAACTCCTGTGGTTGCCACTTGATGGCTTCCTGCACCAAAGTTGATATCTGGAGCCAAAACCTGGCGATACGCTTTGCTGCATCCAGTTTTCTTTGAGGTACATCGTTTTCATTTGAGTAGAATTTGGAGTTAGGAAATAGAAGTCTTTTCTTCAGATCTGATGCTCCAAATTTCGAACTGTCAATGAATTGATCAAAGAAATTTTATGTTTGAATCATCCAACTATCAGGTATAATTCCTTATATTAAACGTTGAAACATGATTTCTTCCGCGTTTTAGACAATTGTGAATGACGGATATCTAATACACATTGAAAATCAATTGGCTATGATCAAGATGTACCAACAGTCCAGGTTTGATCTTCTCCGGAAAAAGTGCCGCACTGACGGAGTAGACATCGTTCAGATCTTGATGAACGTTCTTTCTCTTGATAAAAGCGCTATCTATAAACGACTGGATGGATCCAAAATCCTCAATCTGGAAGAGGTTATCAAGATTCAGGACCACTTCCAGTTGCCCGAGTACTTCTTTACCAGCCATGCCTCCACGGTTATCCCGTTTCGTTTTGGGATGATCCAGCATCAACCCGAAACGATCGTAGACTTTCTTTCGCCGATCCATACCCAGTTGATGCAACTGAGACAATTGGATGATGTATCAATTACCTATGCATCGAGCGAGATTCCCTGTTCAACTACTTCCAGTTCCTGGAGTTAACCTTTTTCAAATTTTATATCTGGGCAAAGACGATCTGGGAAATGCCACATTACCGCAACCGCAAGTTTGATGTGAGTACTGTACTGACATCTGAAGAAGCTCGAGTCAAAGAAGTTATCTTTCAACTGAAAGAAGCCTATGCGGCTATCCCTTCTACAGAATATTGGTCCATCAATATTCTGGACAATACCATCAATCAGATTCGGTTCTATTCCGAAACGGACAACTTTACAGACTCCCGCATGTGTAAAACTCTACTCAATCAATTGGAAGAATTGGTCGAACGAATGGAGGAGACAGCGCGAAGGGGTTGCAAATCCGGGAATGATCAGGGTCAGTTCCATCTGTACCACAACGAGATCACCCATACCAATAATACCATTCTGGTTGAACGGGGTGGCCATCCGATCCAAACCTACTGTTCATTTGACAATCCCAACTTCCTCACCACAGACTATTCTGATTTCTGCATCTATACCCGTCGTTGGTTTGAAAAGCTGCGTAAAGGGTCAACCTACCTTTCCATTGCCGGGAGCCGCCAGCGTGTCATCTATTTCAGGGAACTGCGACGCAGACTGGCCGAAGGGAAAGGTGTGATCGGGTATGCCTGAGTATGTTCTTTGACTCAGATCTGTTCTATTTCTGGAGAAGTTTACACCTGCAATCGGAGGATCATGCTGTAATGTTCCATTCTGATTGTCCTTGCTGCCATTTGCTTTCATTTTTGAAAACAAATGACGGTCATCACAACCAGAATGCTACCTGTATCAGGGAGGTCAATCCCACACATTCCGGGACAGATTATGCCGGAAAGTCCGTTAAGACTCCATTCAGGACGCCCGCTTAAAAGGGGGTCAAGTTCCCGGAATAGGTTGGTCACTTTGCTCCGGAATATACACGATCTGACTGTCCAGAAATGAAACACATTCCATGGCGTTTTTAAACTATCCGATGACAAAGTGCCATCATACAGCTCTACCGGCACCCAGGCTGGTGATCGGTCAATATGGATGCCTGTTTGAAGGGCACTATAATCCAGTTTACTGAGTACAGTAAAGATCTTGTCTTCAAGGGTACTGTCAGGTACTTGAGCCTGTAAGATGGATAGTGAAGACAACATGAGGAGGAAGATATAAAACGTTTTCATGGGGAGAGAAATTGGGTGAGAAAATGGAAATAGTCAGGCTTGTGATTTCAAGGTAAATCTCGAAATAAATCTAACTCGCTTTAGAACAGATTAAAAGGACAGATTAAAACCGGTATGTTAGTTTAAAGTATCCATCTGTTATTTTTACTGTATCGGAGCATAAATTGTCCCGATCAATTGCATCAAACTCAAATGAGCCCTCGATTGTGAAATTTGTTGTGTCAATATTTAAAATTGTAAGCCGATGAACTTTGGTAGTGTCCATATTGTAATAACCGCAAGGAAATGGCATATTTTGGTTTGAAAATTCGTACCCACTAGATTTTTGAATTTCATTTTCTCCAATCATTACACCATACTTATAAATTCTAATGAATTGATCAATTGAATTGTCACTATATTCACTTATTGAGGAAATTTCAATGGATTTATCCTCTTTATAGTACTGGCAATCCACAGCATCACAGCCAAAGAGAGGGTCGGAAATACAATGCGGGGTCCATTCTACGCCATTGACCTTGCAGCGAAAGATGTTCTTGTGTCCATCGGAGGGCATATCCTCTTTCTGACAGGAAGATGCCAGGGAGAGAAGGGCGATGAGGAGGAGAATGAGATATTTCATGAATCAGCAATGGACAGGTTGAAGCGGAATTGATGTAAAGATCGGGTGGTCGGTAGCTTCAATTGGGCGAATGTTGCCACAAATAAATATTTATTTATTACATATTGCCACGAATCAACTAAAATTATTTCGTACACACCCAGGCTGGTGATCGGTCAATATGGATGCCTGTTTGAAGGGCACTAAAATCCAGCTTACTGAGTACAGTAAAGATCTTGTCTTCAAGGGTACTGCAGGTACTTGAGCCTGTAAGATGGATAGTGAAGACAACATGAGGAGGAAGATATAAATCGTTTTCATGGGGAGAGAAATTAGGTGAGAAAATGGAAATAGTCAGGCTTGTGATTTCTAGGGAAATCTCGAAAATTTCTGTGAAGGGTTAATTATTACTTGAGATTAAAACCGATACTCAAGATCAAAATATCCATCTGTGATTTTAATAGTATCTGAACAGAATTGTCCAGTTCAATTGCACTAAACTCAAATGATCCTTGAATGAAATTTGTTGAATCAATATTATAAATTAAATACTAACTTTGAAGAGTGTCCATATTGTAATAACCACAGGGAAAATTTTCTGTTTGAAAATTCGTACCCACTAGATTTTTGAATAGATTTTCTCCAATCATTACACCATACTTATAAATTCTAATAATTGATCAATAATTGTCATGATATTCACTTTTGAGGAAATTTGAATGGATTTATCCTCTTTATAGTACTGGCAATCCACAGCATCACAACCAAAGAGGGGGTCGGAGATACAATGAGGTGTCCATTCTACGCCATTGACCTTGCAGCGAAAGATGTTTTTGTGTTCATCGGTGTGCATGTCCTCCTTTTGGCAGGAAGATGCCAGGGAAAGGAGAGCGATGAGGAGGAGAATGAGATATTTCATGAATCTGTAGTTGGCGGGTTGATGTGGACCTGATTAAAAAAACTTTGCGGATGGTTCAGAGACGAGAACTGGCCGAATTCATCAAAGAGATCTACCGGGTCCCTATTACTAGTTAGGAGAAGTGGTCGCCTTGTCCAACCATATTCTTCTGTTTGGAATTACAACCTTAATCCACGAGATGATTCATCGGTGCCAGGCCGATTTTGGCTCCGAAATCGTCCACTTCTTGCAGCTGCCAACCGTTCTGAACAACCACCCGGTTTGAACAGCTATGCCCTCCCCGATTGAATCCGTGGTTCACTCATCCAGACTCCTTCCGGAAAGAAGATCGATCATCCTCTCAGAATGTTTTCCATCTTTTTTCCTCTGGCCAGTTCATCTACCAGCTTGTCCATGTATCGGGCCTGCCGGGTCAGTGGATATGTTATGTCCTCGATCCTATAGCCACAAATGACCCCGGTGATCAACTCCGCATTCGGGTGGATGGTGGCTCGTTCAAAGAAGGTGGCAAATGTCACCTTCTCGTCAATCAGAGCCTGGATCGTCTTCTCATCAAACCCGGTCAGCCACTCGATAACCTGATGTAACTCTTCTTTCGTTCGCCCTTTCTTTTCCACCTTCGTGACATAGTGCGGATAGACTGATGCAAAGGTCAGCCGGGCAATCCGTTCGTTGTGTTCGGGAGTGACGTTCATCTGGTTTCCAGTTTGAGTAAGACACCTTTTCGCCTGACAATATTTTTGTAATCCCATTGGATGACACGCGCCTTCTGCAACCATCGGGTCAACTCCTCTACATCCAGATCGGATACCTGCTGAACCAGTATGGACGCATCCTTGAACTTCTTCCCCCGGATGTGCAGTCGTTCTTCCTCAAAATCGGCACCACTCCAGAACATCAGCCGGATGCCCGCCTTTTGTCGGCTATACCCGACAATGGGGTTGCCATCCAGAAACCAGACGGGATGGGCATGCCAGATCTTCTTCTCCGCATCTGACAGGACGGTGTCGATCACTTCAGCCAGTCGTGCACAAATAACCCGGTCATCGGGTGTTTGGCGGAGATGGTATGCTTCTATTTCAGTACTCATGGATTGCTGTATGATTGCTTTGTTCATTCATTTGTATCGCTTCGCTGGTTACAGGATGGTTCCACGGTAATCCTCTCTCTTCCTACCCTGCCCAGCCTTCCCGGTCCAGACTCCGGTACTGAATGGCTTCCGCCAGATGCTCTACCCTGATCTCGTCGCTTCCCGCCAGATCAGCCGCTGTGCGCGCCACCTTCAGGATACGGTCATACGCCCTGGCGGACAACTGCAGACGCTGCATGGCCGTCTTCAACAGCGTTGTTCCGGCCTGGTTGATCTGGCAGACCTCCTGCACCATCCGGCTGGGCATCTGGGCATTGCAGTAGATCTCCGGCAGCTCCCTGAACCGGTGGGCCTGAATCTGACGGGCCTGTTCCACCCGAGACCGGATATCCCCGCTCGATTCCGATGGCCGGGTTGTACCCGCGAGCTCGTCATACGACACCGGCGTCACCTCCACATGCAGGTCGATCCGGTCAAGCAGAGGACCGGAGATCTTGGTGAGATACCGTTTGACCACACCCGGCGCACACACACAGTCCTTCTCCGGATGGTTGTAATATCCGCACGGACAGGGGTTCATGGAGGCAATGAGCATGAAGCTGGCCGGATAGTCCACACTGAACCGCGCCCGGGCGATGGTGACTCGTCGTTCCTCCATGGGTTGGCGCATCACCTCCAGTACCGTGCGCTTGAACTCCGGAAGTTCATCCAGAAAAAGGACGCCATTATGCGCGAGGGAGATCTCGCCCGGATGCGGGTTGGAGCCACCACCCACCAGGGCGACATCACTGATGGTATGGTGCGGGCTGCGAAACGGCCGGGACGTGATCAGCCCACTGTCCGCGGGCAAGACACCGGCCACTGAATGGATCTTCGTCGTTTCCAGCGCCTCATGGAGGGTCAACGGCGGAAGGATGGTGGACATCCGTCGGGCCAGCATCGTTTTGCCCGCTCCCGGAGGACCAATCAATATCGCATTGTGACCGCCGGCGGCAGTCAGTTCGAGAGCCCGCTTGATGTTTTCCTGTCCCTTGACATCAGAGAAGTCGACCAGATAATGATCCCGCTGTTCCTGGAAGATCTCCCGGGTATCCACGTGCAGCGGTTTCAGATCGGACCGATCCTCCAGCAGGGCAATGGCTTCTTCCAGACTGTCGATCCCATACACATCCAGATCATTGACAATGGCCGCTTCCCGGGCATTGGCTTTTGGCAACAGAATGCCCTTGTACTTTTCCTGTCTGGCCTGGATGGCCATGGGTAAACAACCCTTGACCGGGCGAATACCCCCATCCAGTGAAAGCTCACCCAGCATGACCAGGTTTTCCAGTTGTTCTGTCGGCAATTGTCCCGATGCCGCCAGTATGCCCAGTGCAATCGGCAGGTCAAACGCAGAGCCTTCCTTGCGTACATCCGCCGGCGCCAGATTGATGACCAACTGCATATTGGGCATCCGTTTGCCCACATTCTTGATGGCCGCGCTGATCCGTTGAAATCCTTCCCGAACGGCATTATCCGGCAAACCGACCATGTGATAACCCACCTTGGTATGGGACGTGATCGGCCCTCCCAGATTGACTTCTACAGTAATCGTCCGGGCATCAACCCCGAATACAGCACTGGAATACGTCTTCACCAACATCTTCAAAAATCTGGTCAGGAGTGATCGTGATAGATCTCCTCAATGATTGATTCGTATTTCTCCAGGATGACCCGGCGCTTGAGTTTGAGGGTGGGAGTGAGTTCTGAAAGACTTCCGTCCGACTTGACCGGTTCCCAGGTATCGGGTAACAAGCGAAAGCGTTTGATCTGTTCTACCTTGCCAAAACGAGGATTCAGCGCAGTGATGATCCGTTGAAATTTGTCCACCACCAGCGGGTTGGTGAGCATTTCCGATCGGGTCGTCCAGGGAATCTCCTTGTGTGCACACCAGTCACGAAGAGCCGTTTCTGCCGGCAGGATCAATGCCGAGACAAATTTCCGATTGTCGCCCAGTACCATCACCTGTTCGATGAGGAATTCTTCCTTCAGCTTGCTTTCAATCGGAGCCGGAGCGACATATTTGCCTCCCCGAGGTTTTCATCAACTCCTTCTTCCGGTCGGTGATCTGCAGGAATCGGATCCCATTTTCCCCTTCCACCCAACGACCGACATCACCGGTGCACAACCAGCGCTCTCCGTCGATCCATCGGAAGACCTTTGCGTCTTCCTCCGGTTTGTTGTAATAGCCCATCATCTGATTGGGCCCTTTGCTCAGGATCTCCCTCTCCCGGGCCATAGTTCGGATCATCGGCTTCGATCCGAACCTCGACCCCGTCGATGGGTGGTCCTACAGTGCCCAGTTTCGCCATTCCCGGTTCAAAACGGGTGATGCAGATACCCGGAGCTGCTTCGGTAAGACCATAACCCTCTCTGATCGGAATGCCTGCAGCAGAAAAGACCTGGGCCATTTTGACCGGGCAGGGGGCTGCTCCGGTAATAATGCCCCGAACCTCACCTCCCAGGGCCTCCCGCCATTTGGAAAAGATCAGTTTGTCAGCAATCTTGCGTTTGATCAACGCCAGTCCGTGATAGGGCTTGTCATATTCATAATCTTCAGTCAGTCGCATCGCCCAGAAAAACAGGCCTCGTTTCAGGCCTCGGAGAGCCAATCCTTTATTGTAGATCTTTTCGTAAACCTTCTCCAGCAGACGGGGAACGGTACTGAAAAAATGAGGCCGGATGGTGCGCAGATCCCCATCATCACCACCCAGTTGATCCGGAGTGGTAAATGCTGCCGACACCCCGGCATACATATATGCATAGGAGACTGCGCGCTCGAAAATATGACACAGTGGCAGGAAGCTCAATGTCCGTTGACCGACAGATACCGGGATCATGGGGAGTATGGTCTTCACATTGAAGACGATGCTGCGATGGTCCAGCATCACGCCCTTCGGATAACCGGTCGTCCCTGATGTATAGATGATGGTCGCCAACTGATCCGGACGAATCGTATCTCGTTCACGCTCCAATGCTGCAGTCTCCTCCTCCAACAGATCACGCCAGGATATACACTCCGGTCGTTGTTCGAATGAAATGAGGAGGTCCACCCCTGATTCCCTTCCAGCTGCCGAGACCTTGTCATACAGGTCCCCACCGCCCAGCATGACTGCCTTTACACCGGCATCCTTAAAAATGTAGGCATATTCAGAGCTGCTGATCGTCGGATAAACCGGCACACTGACCAGTCCCGCCAGCTGGCAGGCCAGGTCGGCAATCACCCATTCGGGACGGTTGATATAATCCACCAGAACCACCTTATCGCCTGCTTCTAATCCCTTCCGTCGAAGACCGGCTGCCAACTGCCTGGAATATGCATCCAGATCATCCGTACTCCACCATACCCACCTCTTTCCGTCCCGGATGCCAAATGCTTTTTCCTGGGGAAAATGGTGTCGTTCGTAGGTGAGAAAATCAAAAAGACGGGTAATTTCTTCTTTTTCCATGGGCCTTATATACCTCCAGGTAAAATAGGGAAAGTTCTGTTTATTGAAAAAATGCGCAGCTTGAATATAATGGCTTTCCGTACGTATTATTTTGTTTTATCCTCTTATTTTAGGATATACAATCAACTAACTATCAATTTATTGGTAATTTATTGCCGGTTTTTCTAAAACGGAAGGCGATTTGCCATCTACCTCCTACATTTGTCCTTAAATACGATGACCCGATGCGCCGATTACACCTCTTCCTTTCCGTTCTGATGTTACCGATGCTGATTTATTCGCAAAGTTCGGAAGTCGGAATTTCTCTTCAGGGTTGGAATTATCAGGGTGATATCAATGCGAAAACATTACCCTATGTGCAGGAAACCGACATCGGTGCCAGTCTTTTCTACCGATACAATCTGACGAACAATTGGGCCGTGAGAGGACAGGGTTTATTCGGCCAGATATCTGGTGATGATCGCAATTTTGACGAATTGAAAACATCCAACCCGCTGGTTGATTTCAAAACATCCTTTTTTGCCGTGGAAGGTATGGTCGAACTCAATCTTCTGGGTCGCGAACGCAGGAATCTCCGTCTGTTTGATTATGCTGGAAACCGGTTGTCCTATGATGACTTGAAGAAAGGGGGTCAGACACTTTTTGATGAGGACGGAAATCAGATCAATTATGCCATCAAATTGAAACGACCTGTTTCGCCTTATCTCGTTGCCGGGGTGGGCGCCCTGATTTTTGACCCCACTACAAATCTGGAAAGTTCCAATGGTGCCACCTTTACACCGAAAGAACTGAACGAGGATTTTAGCAAGATCAATTTCATCACGCCGGTTGGTGCAGGGTTGAAATTTTACCTCAATGATCGGTGGACAATCGGCCTGGAGGCGTTGATGATCCCTGCTTTTTCTGATTATCTGGACGGGGCCAGTGATTCCCGGAATGCGGAAGATAATGATTGGCTATCGACGCTCAGCCTGGGTTTATCATACCGGTTCCGTGAACAGGATCGAGATGGCGATGGACTTGTCGACCGGGAAGATGCCTGTCCGGATGTGCCCGGTTCGAGTGCTTTGGCTGGATGTCCGGACAGTGACGGAGATGGCATAGCAGATCGGGAAGATCAATGTCCTTCCGTTGCTGGTCTGGTGGCGTTGGGTGGCTGTCCGGACACGGATGGTGATGGGATCATGGATAGCCAGGATGCATGTCCGACGGAGGGTGGTCTGGTCGTTTTCAACGGGTGTCCGGATACAGATGGAGATGGCCTGATGGATCGTGAGGATGCGTGTCCAAACGAGAAAGGTCCAGAAGCCTTGAACGGCTGCCCGGATTCGGATGGAGATGGTCTTGCAGATGGGCAGGATGCCTGTCCGACCCTTGCAGGGCTTGCTTCCCTGAATGGTTGTCCCGATACGGACGGAGATGGTGTTGCTGATCAGGACGATACCTGCCCGACAGAAAAAGGCCTGGTTGCTTTGAGTGGGTGCCCGGATAGTGATGGCGACGGTGTTGCCGATCGCCTTGACAAATGTCCAACTGTGAGTGGATCGACAACAAACCAGGGATGTCCTGAGATCGACAAAGCCGACCTGGAAAAAATAGCCATTGCGATAAAAAATGTGCAGTTTCGGACCAACCAGACCCGGTTGCGTTCTTCATCTGTACCGGTCTTGAAAGAGATCGTTGGTCTCATGGCAAAATACCCGGATTATAACCTGAAGATCGAAGGTCATACTGACAGTGATGGACAGGAAGAGGCGAATCTGAAACTGTCACAGGGCAGGGCAAAAGCCTGTTATGATTTTCTGGTCAGTAAGGGTGTTTCCGCTACACGAATGACGCATGCCGGGTATGGTGAAAGCCGACCCATTGCAGAGAACAAGACCGATGTTGGAAAGGAGACCAATCGCCGCGTGGATTTTGAACTGATTCTGCGGTAGAGGTCGATTATTACCTTCTTTCAATTTATATAAAAGCCGCTGTGGATAGTCTCCGCAGCGGCTTTTTGTATGGATAAGGTCAGATCTGATCAGCGTGACTTCACTTTATCCAGATAGCCTGCACCTTGCAGGTTCAGGTTTTTGGACAGTTTGGCGACAGCATTGAGGTCGATTTCCCCAACCATGGTCAACATCAGAAAACGATCGGGGCCGGCTACCATGAGCAGGAGTTCCTGTACGGTTTTCCCTGGTCCCATTGTATAGAACCGGATCTGTTCTCCATTTTCCTTGAGTGTCATCAGCTCATCATATTTAGCGGCACTCAGTTTTTTGTTGGCTTCCTGGTAGAGGGCAACGCCCGACTGGCCTTCGCGCTGGAGCACACGCAGTCCGCGAAGCTTTTTGATCAACGCCTTCACCTCAGGATCCATTTTTTCAATATCACTGGTGGCGATCACGTCAAACATCTTGGGGCTGACATAAACCGACTTGAACTGTGCATCTGACAGGTATGCATTAAAATGTTTGGAAATGGCATCGTCCTGGCTGAAAAGAGGCAGGAAAAGCAGTGATAAACCGAGGGAAAGGAACCATTTCATGGTAGTAGGATTTAATCGTGGCTAATTCATTTGGATAACGCCCAGCTCCTGTGCAGGAGCAACGGACTGAATGGTCATCTGTTGACCCTTGTCCATCGTGGATGACATCAGGGCTAACGCGGCAGTAACTTGTCTGTAGGCCTCTTCGGGGTCCTCATATGTATCTTCCATTGCCATAGATTCTGTGGCGTCGGTTTGTGTTCGGTACATACCCCACCAACCGGCGATCAGGATCAAGGTAATGGATGCAGCGATAGCCATCACCCGGCGGATGGACAGGCGGACTACCGGTGTATGTTGTATGCTGGCCAGCAGCTTTTCTTCAAAATCATCGCTGATTTCAATATGCCGATCCGATTCTGTCAGGGTAAAGAGATTGCGATATTTTTCAAAGGCTGGATCAATCGTCTCCTGTTGAAAATAGGCTTTGAGCTGGCGTTCTTCCTGAATATCTGTTTCTGCTTCAAAATACCGTTGAAGCAAGACCTCAATCTGTTGCCGGTTAATTGCTTCCATGTCCTTCCATTTTCTTTTTCAACGTCTGTCTCGCACGAAAAAGCTCCGATTTGACCATTGCCAGAGAAATTTCCAGTGTACTGGCGATCTCGTCGTAAGTCAATTCTTCTACCTCCCGCAAATGAAGGACCAATTGTTGCCGTTCAGACAAGGTTTTGATGAACGCCTTCAGAACGACAACCCGTTCATTGATCATCATCATCCTGTCGGCTGCGACCTGAGTGCCTACCTGTTCACCTGCAGAATCAAGGCCGACATTCTGCCGGCTCTTGGCTTTCAGGTAATTGAGAGATAGGTTTCGAGTCATGGTCATGCAATAAGCTTCCGGATGTTCCAGATTTACCATATCCTGCCCTTTGTTCCATATTCGCAGAAATACTTCCTGCACAATGTCTTCCGCAGCCATCTGATCCCGTACAAACTTCAATGCGAAGCGGTACAGTTTATGGCGAAGCGGCAAAAAGAGCCGTTGAAAGTCTTTGACATCCATAGGCATTGACCAACGAGTAGACTGAAAGTTACAGGTTCTTCGTGTTTTTCACGAATAATCCATAGTTCCGGCCCAAGATAACAGGGTACGTGTTCATCTGCATACTTTTGTGGCATGAAGACACGTCATTTGTGGGCTCATCTGGTGTCCATTCTGTTCCATCCGCTCACGATCCTGACCTATACCCTGGTCTTTCTGCTGAGTGCCAACCCGTATGTGTTCGGGGTGAGCCGGTTGTCAGAAAAGTTGGATCTTCTGCTGATCGTGTTCAGTACGACTTTTGTGTTGCCGGCACTGGCCATCTTTCTGATGGTTCGTCTTCAACTGGTTGACGATCTGCAAATGCGCCAGCGGATGCAACGTGTTGGACCCTATATTGCAGCTGGTGTCCTTTACAGCTGGATGACTAAAAATTTTCTCGAAAATACAGATATCCCCCCCGTTCTGGCAACGATGAGCCTCGCTTGTACACTGGCCATTTTTGTGGCCTTTGTGATCAACGTCCAATTCAAAATCAGCCTGCATGCCATGGGGTCGGCCGGTATGACAGCCATCCTGTTCATACTCCATCAGTCCTATCCCTATGCCCGGATCGGACTGGATCTACCAGCTGTCGGACATATTGAGATCGGCTTGTTGACCATGGTGTTTTGTTCCATCCTGGTCGCCGGATTGACAGGTACGGCACGGTTGACGCTTCAGGTACATCAACCAAAAGAGATCTATTGGGGATATCTTGTCGGACTGATCATCCCGTTTCTCGCCGTTCCGATCGCCAAATTGCTTTAACCAAGGTCCATATGAAACCTTCCATTCTGACTCTGCTGGTCTTCACCGTCGTTTTTTTCTCCTGTAAAAAAGACAATCCGGATCCTTCCGACACTATTCACATTTCTCCCGGTGAGGGCGTCTTTCTCCTTCATGAAGGTGGCTTCAATCAACTGAATGCTTCCCTGGGTTTCCAGGACTATTCCGAAGAAGAACCCCAACTGGATCTTTACCGGACGGTCAATGGAGAGCCTCTCGGAGATGTACTTCAGAGTATGACAATCATCGGAGACGACGGATATCTGGTGATGAACAATTCCCGCAGTATTGAGGTGATCGACCTGGAAACCATTTCTCGTAAGGATCGGCTTTCATTGTCTCATGCCCCACGATTTCTTCAGCCTGTGTCCGCAGATCAGGCATATATCAGCACCCTTTTTTCACCCTGGCTGCTGATCGCCAATCTGCATCCTCTGGCCATTGCCGATTCTCTATATCTTGGATCCTGGTCTGAAGAAATGATCCTGGTCCAAAATCAGATCTGGGTGGCTGCATCGAATCACGATCAGATCTATCGCATCGATCCTGCCAATCATCAGGTTTCCGACAGCATAACAGTCGGGTTTGGCGCCAGTCACTGGCGGTAGATCCGGATGGACGGATCTGGGTGATGTGTATTGGTAACTATATTGATATCCCGGCAAGCATTCATGTAGTCGATCCGCAAACAGGTGCAAGTGTAAAAAGCATGGTCTTCTCCCAAAATGAATTCCCTTCCAAATTGCAGATAGCGGGTGATTACGTCTACTATCTCAATGGGGGATTGCATCGGATATCGACTCAGGCTGTTGATCTGTCGACCACTCCGTTCATCACGGGTTTCACGTATTACGGATACCGGATCGATCCTTCAGACGGACGGATCTGGATGGCTGATCCGGTTGATTTTCAACAGACGGGAAAAATCGATGTGTATGCACCGGACGGCAGTTTTGTCCGGAGTTATGCTTCGGGTATTGTTCCCAGTGATTTTCGCTTTTATTGATGACGACAGCATCTCCGATCGTGCATTTCTTTCACCTGGTCAAATCTTTTCCCGGTCGGATCTGGCGCATCTTTCGTGCACAACTCAAGGGGCGATCTCGTTGGAAGCAGTTGTTGATCATTGGTCTGTGGATGGTGGGTAGTTTTATAACCACCTCTCTTCTGGCCACACTGGTCTATGGTGTCCTTCCGGTACCACTAACTCCACTGATGGTTATCCGGAGTGTGGAGCAGTGGGCAGATGGAGAAAAAGCCGTTTTGAAAAAGGACTGGGTATCCATGGATGAGATCAGCATTCATCTGGCGCCGTCCGTCATGTGTGCAGAAGACCAGAACTTCAAGGATCATTGGGGATTTGATCTGGAAGCCATTCAGAAAGCCCTGGAACACAACAAGCGGTCCAGGCGGACACGAGGTGCGAGTACGATCAGCCAGCAAACGGCGAAGAATGTCTTCCTCTGGCCACATCGATCCTGGCTGCGAAAAGGATTGGAAATCTATTTTACCGGCCTGATCGAACTGGTCTGGACAAAGCGTCGGATCATGACGGTATATCTCAATGTCGTCGAGTTTGGTCCGGGGATTTATGGTGCAGAGGCTGCTGCCCGGCATTTTTTTCGAAAACCGGCGGACAAACTGACCCGATCAGAAGCGGCCACTCTGGCTGCAGTGTTACCGAATCCACGCAAGTATTCTGCATCCCGACCGGGACGATATGTGACCAGGCGAAGAGACTGGGTGCTTCGTCAGATGCGCATGCATGGATCGGGGATCTATCTGGATAAAGCAAACTAGGTGCGAACTTTTTACCTGAAAATTTGATTCTTTTCACCATATGAAATACCTGATCGTCGGTTTAGGCAATGTGGGTGGCGATTATGATGGTACTCGTCATAATATCGGTTTTGATGTCGTGGACTATCTGGCCCGCGAAGCAGGTGTTTCTTTTGAACTGGACAGTCAGGCCTATGTCGCACGGATGAAATTCAAAGGTCGCCAACTCATCCTGATCAAACCGACCACCTATATGAATCTCAGTGGAAAGGCTGTTCGGTACTGGATGACAAAAGAAAACATTTCACTTGACCATGTTCTCGTCTTACTGGACGACCTCAATCTGCCTCTTGGAAAATTGCGCATGCGGGCCAAGGGGTCTGACGGCGGACACAATGGTCTGAAAAATATTCAGGAAATGCTCGGTCGCACCGATTATCCACGATTGCGAATCGGAATCGGCAACGAGTTTTCCAAGGGCCGGCAGGTGAATTATGTCCTGGGTGAATGGACAGATGAAGAACGAAAGTTCATCCCGGAACTGATGAATCAATCAGCTGATGCGGTGAAGCAGTTTTGCAGTATTGGCCTGGCCCGGGCGATGAATACGGTCAACAGCATCAGTCCGGATTGACCCGAACCCCGGACGTGGGATATCTACTTTTTCCTTTCTTCCTTCAGCTGTACTGATTCTACGATCTCTTTAAACAGATGCCGGTTTTCAGGAGATTCTGCCATGATCATCGTCACATTGAAATACTGGTTATCCTGAAAGATCAGTGCGGTGTAGGTCCACTCCTCACCATCATAGGACGGGCTTTGGTAGATCAGCAGGTCCGTATATCGTCCGTTGAATTCAGATTCAACCAGATCAACCTGGATATCCATGTCGTTCAATCGGGCGATCTCCTGGCCGATAATTTCCTCTCGAGAACTGTCGAATTGATCCATGAGCAGGATCTGGATCGTCTGTCGGGTTTGGGGATTGGTCAACAGGACGCTGTTCACCATGTAGGATTCTTCTTCGGTAAATCCGTGTCGCTCCACATCTGCCGTAAAGGGCATGGTTTCAAACATCCGGATGATGATCTGATCATCGATATAGAGGGAGCGCAACATGGCTAATGTCTGCTGCTCTGCCTGATTTGCCTGCTCCAGAGGATATGCTCCCTTGATATCCAACACGTTTTTATCATTGCCGATATAAGCCAGCCACAGAACCTGATCACCTCTCGGAGTCTGGGCCTTTGATTTGATCAGTTTTCCGCGATAGTCCTGAAAGCGGATTGACGTGATCAAGTCGGGCTTATCCTCCCCAATCAGGATTGGCATCCAATCCATTTCATATTCTTCTACCGTCAGTTTTTTCTGTTCGATAAACAGATATGCCTGCAGTTCTTCATTCAGGATGAGTTTGGGATTGGTGGGTGATTGTACCCATCCCGGTTGATCCAGCACCATGGATGCCCTTGTGCCGTTGATGCGCACATGCGTATCCAGCAATTCCTTCGTCCAATCCTCTGCATCCTGACCCATACAGGGCAGGGAAAGAATAATAAAAATAAAGTTATATAACTTATTCATTAACAATGTTTGTATAGGAATAATATGCAGACCAAATTGGTGCAATGAATATAACTGATTTGGTGACACTGGCAGATCACAACGTGTAGAATTGTTCCACGTGTCACTCGTGGCCATGCGCATTTTGCAGAATGGAAAATCCTATCTTCACCATCCATTCAACCAACACGACCCATGGATATTTATGAAGAATCGATGATCCTGCACAAGCAGTTGAGGGGAAAGATCCGGATCAATGCCAAGATCGATCTACGGGATGCTCATGAGCTGGCCCTGGTTTATTCACCAGGAGTTGCAGCACCTTGCAAGGCCATTGAAGCGAATCCGGAACTGGCCTATGAGTATACCATGAAATGCAATACGGTGGCCATTGTCAGTGACGGTTCGGCTGTGTTGGGATTGGGCAATATCGGCCCCCTGGCAGCGATCCCGGTGATGGAAGGAAAAGCGATGTTGTTCAAGCGATTTGCCGCTATTGATGCCTTTCCGATCTGTCTGGATACCCAGGATCCTGATGAAATCATTGAAACAGTCAAGCGGATTGCCCCTGTATTTGGCGGTATCAATCTGGAGGACATTGCGGCTCCGCAAAGTTTTTATATCGAGGAAAAACTGCAGGATATCGGCATCCCGGTGTTTCACGATGATCAGCACGGGACAGCGATCGTGACTCTTGCCGGATTGATCAATGCGGCCCGCTTGGTGAACAAGCCCCTATCTGAGCTCAAGATCGTGATCAACGGCGCGGGTGCTGCTGGTATCGCTATTGCCAAGATGCTCAAATGTGCTGATGACTATGGCAGTGAAGTCTGTACACCCGTTAAACAACTGGTGATCTGTGATACAAAGGGCATTATCCATCGTGATCGGGATGATCTGAATGAAGCCAAGCTGGATATTCTGCGCTATAGCAACAAGATCAACCTGCAGGGAAGTCTTCGTGACGCGTTGAAAGATGCCGATGTATTTATCGGCGTCAGTGTAGGCGACCTGCTGGAAGAGGAGGATATCCGGGTCATGGCAAAGGATCCCATCATTTTTGCTCTGGCTAACCCGACACCTGAAATCATGCCGGAAAAAGCATATGCCGCAGGTGCTGCCGTTGTGGCTACTGGACGAAGCGACCTGCCGAATCAGGTCAACAATGCACTCGGTTTTCCGGGCATCTTTCGGGGCGCACTGGATGCCAAGGCAAAACGGATCACCGCCCGTATGAAACTGGCCGCTGCCTATGCTATTTCCGAGTTTATCCGCGAACCAACACAAGATATGATCATCCCTGCCACCCTCAATGAAGAAGTGGCCTGGAAAGTAGCCAAAGCAGTAAAGACTGCTGCGTTGGAAGAAATGGATTAATCTGAAAGGCGTTTAACCGTTGTCCATCGTTGTAAAAACGAGGTTACAGCCTGATTTGCCTCCTTCCCTGAAGGTTGCAATGGCTGGTTTTCAGCCCATGTATCCAGCGTTAACCAGGCGGATTGGATGTCCAGCTCATCCTGACTTTGAAACAACCAGGGCCCTTTCCCAATAGATACTCTGCCAGAAATTCCTGTTCGATCTGTCCAGGAGTCGGGATCATCAGAGCAGGAATGCCCGAGTACGTCAAGTCCATCACCGTGGAATATCCGGATCTGCTGATCTGCATTGTGGATAATGCCACAAGCCGATTCAACTCGTCAGCTGCCAGAAGATCAAAGCGCGTATAGGGTGGATGAGCCAGTTCTGCTGGAACCGACTCGCGCGTTCCTCGTATTAATATATGTTTACCCGGTATCACTTTCAGCTGTTTATCAACAGCTACTTCCAACAGTGTTCGCATTGGTTCGGGACCTGATAGAATGACAATCACGTCAAATTCCTTCTTATCCATCGAACGAGTGTGAAGTTCAAATCGGGAAAGCGGTCCGAGATAATAGACTGGAGGTCGGGTATATTTCCAATTGGCCATGCCTCCACTCAGTGAATGATCACCTTGCCAATCTGGTACCCATATTTCCGAGAATTTTCTGGCCCACCATCTTACTGACCATTCGCCGATCCTGTTCGCCCATTTCCAGGGTCCAAAAACCGGAACTGATGCGTAATCAATACACTGGGAACGCGAGAAGATCGGATACCGTAGCGATTGTCGCTGATGATCGCAAAGAGGTCATGGCTGCGAAGAAAAGAACGAAGCCATTGATGTTCGGCCCAGATAGCAGAAAGTATGGACCACAGACTGCGCAATACGTTCCAGTAAATATTGTCCGTGTCATACCGGACCTGATAGGAAGGCAGTTCGTGTATATACAGTTCTGGAAATTCTTTCCGGAGGAGCTCAGCAGCAACACCGTCACTAGCCAGAATAACAGGAATCCCTTTTTCCTGGAGGGCGCGAATCAACGGAACACTGCGAGATGCATGTCCCATACCCCAGTTGAGTGCGGCAAACAAAACAGGTTTCTGTTTCCCGCGTGTATTCACTCAGCGAGCAGTTTCTTCACCATGTCCGAGATCGTTTTTCCTTCTGCCCGCCCGGCAACTTCCTGATTAGCCAATCCCATCACCTTTCCCATATCCTTCATCGATGAAGAGCCCGTTCTGGTGATGATCTCCTGAATCAAGGCCATCAGTTCATCATTGTTCAGCGGCTGGGGTAAAAACTGTTCAAGAATCACCAGCTCCTCTTCCTCGGTGTTCGCCAGATCATCGCGCTTTTGTTCTCGGAATATGGAAGCTGATTCCTTTCGTTGTTTGACCAATTTCTGGAGTAATCTGATCTCGGCAGCATCATCGAGAATTTCTCCTGTACGACTGGTTTTAAAGATCAATATGGCTGATTTGATCGCGCGTAGTGTACGCAGTGCGGCCTGGTCCTTGTCCTTCATGGCCTGTTTTAAGGCCTGCATTACTTTTTCTTCCAATTGCATCATGCAAAGATACATGTTGTCTTCTCCTCATGATGGTCGAATAAAGTAGTTATTCCGTTGAAGCACCTTCCGATCGGAAACTTAACATTCCCCTTACAAACAGGTTTTGGTTCTCTCCTACGACAGGGAATATAATTAGTATATCTAATTGATATTGAAGCTATTAAGTATACAAATGAAGATTTCTTGTCCGATATAAATGCACTATTCACCGGAAGAACGAACGAGTGCCCATCATTGGATAAACAGATCAGGATGTATTGCCTGGATAGAATACACGTATTGCTGGATGAACCGGTAACTTCGAAGGCAATCTGCATGAAGGGATCGGGAAAACAGACAAACAGTTTACCTCTCATCATTGCCAAAACGAGGTTTCAGCTGCAGGTACCCGGTTTAGGACGACATTCACATGAACGGTTCTCATTCCAAACCCGGCGAGTGAAAATTCCCACAGATCCAGATCATGTACGGACGAACGGTATCTTTGAACAGGAACAAAGAATTCATTTCATCTTCTGATTGCGTTATATGTCCAATTCCGGTATAAAAGTCTTTGCACCAGCGAGTGTCTCCAATCTGGGTTGTGGTTTTGATATACTCGGACTAGCCCTGGAGAGACCGGGAGATGAGATCATAGCGCGCTTCAATGATCTGGGGGAGTTGCGTATCACTTTGATCACAGGTGATCGTGGTCGGTTGCCAAAGTCGCCCGATCAAAATACCGTAACCATTGCTGCGCGGGCATTACTCCGGCATCTGCATGAGGAAGGACGGGGTATTGATTTTGAGATCCACAAGAAGATGCCTTTCGAGAGTGGTCTTGGATCAAGCGCCGCCAGTGCCGTTGCCGGGGTCGTTGCGGTCAATGAATTATTGCGTCGGCCATTGGAAAAACGGGATTTGTTGCCATTTGCCATGCAGGGTGAACGGATGGCCAGTCAGGCTTGGCATGCCGATAATGTGGCTCCATCACTTCTGGGAGGGATTATTCTGATCCGGGATAATGCTACCCTGGATGTACATCGACTACCCTGTCCTAGAGGATTGTATCTGGCAATCCTTCACCCGGATGTTCAGATTCCAACTGCTTTATCGAGATCACGTTTACCCGATTCTGTTTCTCTTGGTGGCATGATTGAACAAACGGGAAACCTTGGCGGGTTCATCCATGGACTGTATCAGTCCGACTTTGATCTGATCAGTCGGAGTTTACAGGATGTTGTTATTGAACCTACACGATCAAAAGACATTCCCTATTATCAGGAAATTCGGGAGGCCGCATTGCATGCAGGGGCTCTGGGATGTTTAATCTCTGGTTCAGGTCCGAGTATGTTTGCTCTATGTGTAAACAGTCTGATTGCTGAAGAATGCGGAGAAGCCATGTAACGAGTCCTTGTCCGACATCGCTTGGGACATGATCTGTACATCAGTGGGGTCAACCAGGAAGGTGCTCTAAAATACTGAGCAGTGCTCTACTTCTCTACTAAAAATCAGGCTCATCTTGTATCAGCAAAAACGGCTGTTCTTGAAGGATTGGCACCGGATTGTGGACTCTATCTTCCCGTGGAAGTACCTGTTTTACCTCACAGAATACTGGAATCCTCCATCGATTGAGCAGGGAGGAGTTGAGTTCTCATATCCTTGCTCCCTATTTTTCGAAAGATGTATCTGCAGATGTATTCAGGAAGATGATAGAAGAATGGAGTAAACTGCCCACATCCGTTGTTCCGTTTGATGATCGTTCCGTACTCGAGTTATTCCATGGTCCGACACAGGCCTTTAAAGATTTCGGAGCAAGATGGATGGCCTTGCTTCTGGAGGAATATCAACGTCTGGAAAACCGGAAGCTCCAGATTCTGGTAGCTACTTCAGGGGATACCGGAGGTGCTGTTGGTTCTGCTTTTCACGGTAGGGAAGGTATTGATGTCACAATACTATATCCGGAGGGGCGGGTATCACCGGAACAGGAAAACCAGATGAAGTCGTTTGGTGGAAACGTTGAAACGATTGCCATTCCTGGGTCTTTTGATGACTGCCAGGAACTGGTCAAACGAGCATTTCTTGATCTTGAGCTGCGCAAAGTCTGCCGTTTAAGCAGTGCCAATTCGATCAATATCGGCCGATGGATCCCCCAAAGTGTATATTACTTTATCGGCTATCGAGAATGTCATCAATATCCTACACTTGCAACATTTGGTGTTCCCTGTGGCAATCTCGGTAATCTGAGTGCCGGACTTCTAGCTCAAACGATGGGTTTGCCAGTTGAACAATGGATTGCCAGCACAAATGAGAATGATGCCTTTATTCGGTATCTGTCCGGAGATGATGGCGAACAGTACTATCCCATTCCTACATTGGCCAACGCGATGGACGTAGGCCATCCGAATAATCTGGAGCGAATCATCCCCTTTCAATGTTCCACGTGGAACAATATCAGTCCAAATATCATCGGATATCGGATTACGGATCGCATGATCAGAGAAACGATTGAATCTGTAAGAGAACAGTTTGAATACCGACTGGATCCTCATACGGCAACAATATGGCAAGCAGTATCAATGTGGCTAACGCATACGGAGACAAAACGGGACAAACCCATCCTTGTCGCCACAGCACATGCAGATAAATTCAAATCAATAATGACATCCACCTCTTCTCCTACAATGGAAAAATTAAGGATGAACACACTCACACCCAAAGAAAAGAATGTTCAATATTCCAGATTATACGAACATATTCTGAGCAAAGATTAACAGGTTGTGATGTTCCACGTGGAACAATCAAAAAAAAGGGAGTAACACAGATATGCTACTCCCTTCATCAATCTTCAAATTTTATTCATATACGGTGCCGGGAAAGAAAATCATCCAGGATATCATTAAATGCATCGGGTAATTCCATCATTGGTGCATGACCACACTTATCCAGAAAATGCAATTCAGAGTTAACAATCAATTCATTGAATTGCTCTGCAACAAAAGGTGGGGTAATCGAATCTTCTTTTCCCCAGATCAATAAGGTTGGGCACTTGATCTGATCCAATTTATCAGCGATATTATGTCGTACTGCACTCTTGGCCGTGGCAATAATTCGAATAGCCTTGTTCCGATCATTGACAGATGAATAGACCTCATCCACAAGTTCCTTTGTAGCAACTGAAGGATCGAAAAAGGTTGACTCTGTTTTTTTCTTTATAAACTCATAGTCACCCCGTTTCGGAAAAGTGGAACCCATCGCACTTTCAAACAATCCACTGCTTCCAGTCAGATTTAATGTATGGACACGATCCGGCCTTCTGATTGTATATAACAAAGACACGTGCCCACCCAAACTATTCCCCAGTACATTGACCTTGTCAAACTTTTTGAATTCCACAAATTCTTCTACATGATCTACGAGGCCACTTACAGAAACCTTTCTCAAGGGTAACTCAAAAATCGGCAGTATAGGGATGACCACATTATACTGACTTGAAAAATGATTCATGATCCCCTCAAAATTACTCAAGGCACCAAACAGGCCATGCAACAGAAGGAGGACACTTCCATTACCACCACTCTCGACATACTTGAACTTGCCTTCTTCCTGTATCGGTCCTGACATATTATGATCCTTAAGATTTATACAAATTTAACAGATTATCCCATACTCCTATGAACGTTGAAAATGCTATGCATTTATGATACAGGATTAGCCGAAATAGGTTTTGATTCAGTCCAGAACAAGGGAACCAGAGAAACGGACAATAGTAATAATGCACACATCTGATGCATGGAACCTGTGACAATTGGTATCCCTTTCTGAAAACCAAGAATAGTCAGAATGCCCAAACAAATCTGACTTATCAACAAGATTATCAACAGGGTGTGGAATACGTTATACACCTGGTTTTCCACAGCATGTCGATATCTGAAATAATATGATAATCCTATGATAATCAATAAATAAGCTAGATTTCTATGAAGCCATTGTACAAGTGCAATCAGAAAACCAGTATCATCATAATTCACAAAGTTATTCACAGTCCATTGAGAACTATCCATTAGAATATCAGGTATCCATGTACCATGCATATCCGGCCATGTTGGATAGGCAAATCCCGCTTTCATACCCGACATCATCCCACCCAGAAAAATCTGGGTGATCATGACAAGCACAAGTAATCCAAGATCCCTTCGTTGTCTGATTGAAATATGACCTATTCCATCTTTCCAACGTTCACGAACCAGAATATACAGCAGATACACAAACACGCTGAACCCCAAAATCAGATGAACGGACAACTTGTAAGCATTGACCCAGGGACGTTCGATCAAACCACTTGCGACCATGATCCATCCGAATGATGCTGTTACTGCAGTTATACCAATCAGCCAACCCAGTCGTTTCATCAGTTGACGGTGCAAATACCCTTTCCACCAAAACCAAAGAAATGGAAATAAAAAGATGAGTCCCATCCATCTGGCCCAAAGTCGATGCAAGTACTCCCAGAAATAAATGACCTTGAATTGGGATAAGGTCATCCCCTTATTGATCAAGCGATACTGCGGCGTTTGTTGATACAGTAAAAATTCTTCTTTCCAACTCGACTCACTCAAAGGCGGAATTGCACCGGTGATGATCTCCCATTTGGTAATGCTCAACCCACTTCCTGTCAAACGCGTTACACCCCCAATCAGGATCTGACCGAATACCAGGATCAACCCCAGAAAAAGCCATATTAGAACATACTTGTGCGATGAAACCCGGTCCTCCATTCATTTGACTTGACGATCCAAAGGTAATGCTCCAAATGACCTTTACGAACCGGCTCAGTGACCTGTGTTGATTATATGATTATTTAAATTTTTTATAAAAAAGAAGTCATCATCAGGACTGTGGATTTGTGCATATGTATTCGGTTGCTGGATTTTGATTTTCCGAAATCCACATTTGAAGGAGGATTCCTAACATTTGGTTTATTTCTAATTCATTGTTTTTCTTTGAATTAACATTTTTGTATTGAATGTGGATTGCAAAAATGTGAGAAAAAATTAGTGTTCTGCGCAATTATCTCCTGTGGAGATTGAATGAATAACTTCACGGAATGAATGAGTTATACCCATCCAAACAGGAACTGATATATATGTACTTTCTATATTGTTAATAGGTGTTGACAACTTCGCTACATGTACACATCTGATTGCTCAGAATGTGTAAAACAAGGATCAGGCAGACATTCGTGGTGAATTGATTATATATTGTTGTTTTTATGATCGGGGAAAACTTTCTATGCGCGTCGTACTCCAGCGGGTAAAGCAGGCATCTGTTCAGATCGAAGGTGAAGAGACTCGTTCCATCGAACGGGGCTTGCTCATACTTCTCGGAATCTCTCATGATGACGGGATGGACGATGTGCGTTGGTTGGTCCAGAAGATCACTCAGCTGCGGATCTTTTCTGATTCGGAAGGGAAGATGAATGAAGATATCACCCAAGTAAATGGTGCATTCCTGGTCATCAGTCAGTTTACTCTCCATGCTTCAACCCGAAAGGGGAACCGGCCTTCCTATATCCGTGCTGCCAGGCCGGAACATGCCATTCCGTTATATGAAGAATTCCTCAGCTTCCTCCGTCAGGAGAGTCAACGTCCGGTCTTATCGGGTACATTTGGAGCAGATATGCAGGTCCATTTGCAAAATGATGGACCGGTAACCATCATCATGGACAGCCAACAACGAGAATAGGTATGACCCTTCGTGAAGCTCAAGATCAGGTCGATCAATGGATCAACACATATGGTGTTCGCTATTTTCATGAATTGACCAACCTGGGGATCCTGATGGAGGAAGTCGGCGAATTGTCCCGACACATCGTACGTACATATGGGGAGCAATCCTATAAAACCAGGACAAGTCAAGCGGAATCCCAGCAGGCCATTCGCGAAGAGATGGCCGATGTGCTCTGGGTTCTGATCTGTCTGGCAAACCAGACAGGAGTTGACCTTACAGTAGCTCTGGAAGAAAGTATGGCCAGAAAGACAGCTCGTGACCGGACCCGGCATCTGGATAATCCCAAGCTGAAATCAACGGATCCTGCAGATCCGGTTACTTGACAGACAGTTGTTCTACTGTTGCTTGCAATACCTGCGCAAATTCTTCCGGATCTTCAACCATGCCCATATGGCCAGCATTATCCAGCAGATGAAATGATGTGACACTGGCAAGGTGACTCTCTTCCAAACTCGATTCGATCGGAATCAACGGATCCTTTGCTCCGGCGATAAACCCTACCGGAATCGTGAGATCCTGAACAGTTTTCGTATGATCCTTGCGGTCACGCATTGATTGGATAGCCAGGCTGATACCTGTGTCATTATAGAGGGAGGCCCGTTGGATCCACAGTCTTATAAGGTCTGGATTTGCGTCGCAAAATTCCGGGGTATAAAGGGACGGGATCACTTTTTTCACATATTTGGAAATTCCGTGCTTCTTCAGAAATTTCACCTGTTCATCCCGGCCCTTCTTTTTCTCAGCCGAGTCAGGCCTCATCTGACTGTGTATCAGAACAACCCCTTTGAGTTGTTGTGCATAATGTGAAGCAAATTCGAGAGCGACATAGCCACCCATGGAATGACCGGCAAGAATGACGGATCCTTTATTATTGTCCAGTATCCAGTCTCTGACCTGATCTGCATAACCGGTCATCGACAGTTCGAGCAATCCGAGATTCACTGCATCGCCAAAACCAGGGAGATCGGGAAGATACCAGGTAAAATTCTTTTGATCCAGAAGCGGCATCACGTTTTCGAAAATTCGTCGATCCTCGCAAAATCCATGAAGCAGCACCACAGATATGGGCCCTGAACCGTATTTAACTACTGGTATAGAAGACATGTCATCACATTTCGACCGCAAAGGTAATTCCTTTCATCAGGGTAGAATAACCAATTCGGTCCTTCTGTTCATTTGCCGCTGTTCCCTGGATGTATTTTCGACAAGAGGTTTTGATTCCCCAAATCCAACATGTTGCATCCGTTCAGCCGCAATACCATTGGTGATGAGCCAGTTCACAACAGATAAGGCCCGCTTTTCAGAAAGCAGGCGATTCTCTTCCGGTTTACCGACATTATCGGTATGACCTTCAATCCGAATACGAAGCTCCGGGTGTTCATTGAGAAAGAGACGAACTTTCTCCAGTTCAAAAGTAGATTCCGAGAGTAATTCTGCACTACCGGAAGCAAAGAGAATGTTGTTGAGCACAATATGTTGATCTTCTTCAATCTGCCTTGATTCGAGTGGAAAGAGTTGCACATCCAGTTGATAAGGATGGAAGGCAAGTGTATCATTGAGATCAAATGACTGGCTGTAAAAGCTGTATCCTGGATAATCAATCAGCACAGCGTATCGTTCTCCGGCAGGAAGACAGATCAGATAATAGCCATCCTGCGAAGCAGTTACAGAAGTGGCTGCACGATCGCTTTTACCCAATGGTCGAAATTCGATGGTAGCCGGTAAACGCTGCCGGTTTTTTACCGACTGTACCGTTCCCTGAACATAGGTCACGGGAAGTCCTCTTCGATCAGATGGGAGTTGAAACGAATACAGATCATAATCCGAACGACCAGACGTTGTCAATCGGTTCGATGAAAAAAAGGCAGTTTTGCCATCCAGACCAATTGTCATTGCTTGCTCCTGTTCGGCTGTATTGATGGGATAACCCAGATTCAGTGGCGCCGACCATCCGCTATCTACTGACCATCTGGAAAGAAACAGATCTGTCTGGCCCATTCCGGGATGTCCTGTTGAGGACAGATACAGTGTCTCTCCATCCGCATGAAGAAAAGGGGTTTCCTCATCGCCGGAAGTATTGACAAATCCTGGTAATGGTTTTGCTTCTTCCCACTCTTCCCTGGAAGAACGCCTGGTAAACCATAGATCTGCCCCGCCCTTTCCTTCAGGTCGTTTGGATGAAAAGATCAACAGCTGGCCATCCGCACTCAGTGTCGGTTGGGATTCCCAGTGCCGGCTGTTTACAGTTGGTCCCAGATTCACAGGATCAAGCCATCGGCTATTTTCCCATCGTGTTTCATACAGATCACAACTTCCCAATCCCTGCCGATTGTTACAGGACGTGAAGATCATTGTCCTGCCGTTTTTACTCAAACAGTGTGCGCCTTCATTTTCAGGGGTGTTCAGTTCATCCAGGGGAATTGCAGGCTGCCATTCGCCAACGGTATTCACGGAAAGATAAAAATCTTCCTGCCGGCCATCATTGCGTGTAAATACCATTCGTTGCCCGTCCGCAGTAATGGTGGGATTGAACTCATCTCCGGAGCTGTTGATCGAAGCAGATAGCGCAATGGGTTCGAATGGTACCGGGTGTTCTAATGCATGGTGGCGAAATTGGCAGATATCGATCAAATCAAGAGCGGTGTTCAGATCTTCTTTATCCAGGTCTTTAAAACGGATAAACTCCTGCAGGAATGATTTTGCTTTTTCCCAGTGGTCCCTCTTGAAATGCCCTTTTCCCAATTGGAAATAGACATAAGGCTCACGCAAAGGATCTATGGTGATCAATCTTTCCATCTCTGTGATTGCTTCCTCTTCCCGACCGAGTCGATTGAGGAGAATGGCCAGTTGTGCCTGCGCTTCATAATAGTCGGGCGATTCGGTCATTGCCTTTCGAAAATAGGCGATTGCCTTATCCCCATCCCTGGATCGAATGGCCTCCTTGGCCTTTTGGAAAAACTTTTCAGCCTTTGGACTGGGTTGACCGAAGGTTGCTAAGCAACCCAGTAAAATAATGAATATGGATAGGATGTATTTCATTGCGGAGATGCAGGATGATAACGAGAGCCATCCTGATTTTCGTGTTTTTCTTTCCGAATCAAAGGTAGGCATCACAACAAAGCAATCTGCCTGGCAGGACCATCCAAGTTGAAGGTATTGACGAACTTGTGTTGATGAATGCAACAGAAGGATTGATCACTGGTTCGGATGGAATGTCGCGCTGTTGGTGGTGTGGTCATGATCCATTCTATCAGGCATACCATGATCTGGAATGGGGACAACCTGTGGAGGACGAAGTGAAATTATTTGAAAAGATCTGCCTGGAAGGATTCCAAAGCGGGTTGAGTTGGTTGACCATTCTCCGCAAGCGGGAACATTTTCGGACCGCTTTTGCCGGATTTGATGTCCGAAAGATCGCCCGATTTGGCGAAGAAGATGTGGAACGGTTGATGCAGGACACGGGAATCATTCGAAACCGAAGAAAGATCGAAGCCACTATTCGCAATGCGAAGGCGGTATGTGGCATGTATGATGCCGGTGAGACGCTGGCTGATTTCTTTTGGTCTCGTATTCCTCCGGCTACGGAACGACCTGCCCAGGTGACAGCGGACACTCTGCGTCAAATGAACCAGTCACCCACTTCGGTGAGGATCAGTCAGGATTTGAAAAAGCGGGGATTTACATTTGTCGGTCCGATCACGATGTATGCACATATGCAGGCCATGGGAATGGTCAATGATCATGTAGAAGGTTGTTTTGTTCGAACATCCATCAACAGGAAAAGCCGAGCGCGTTGATCGTACCTGAATGGCCCATTTCATTTCAAATCCGATTATGCAAGACCGTCCGTTTGATCTTATCCTCTTCGGGGCCACTGGTTTTACCGGTCAACTCGTAGCTGAAGTTTTGGCTGCCAAACAAGCAGAAGAGCATTTTCGTCTGGCGATCGCGGGTCGAAATACAACCAAACTTGAGGCGCTTCGGATGCAACTTGGAGATCCACAGATCGGCATCATTGTGGCGGACACCGGAGACCGGGCCACATTGCTGAACATGGCAAAACAGGGAATCATCCTGATCAACACGGCAGGGCCATTCAACTGGTACGGACAGGCTGTAGTTCAAGCATGCGTGGAGGCAGGGACACATTATCTGGACATTACAGGAGAGCCGGCTTTTGTGCACAAGATCTTTCAGACATATCATCATCTCGCGATAGAGAAGGGGATCTGCGTCGTCAATTGCTGTGGTTTTGATAGTATTCCTGCAGATGTGGGAGCCTGGTTGACTGCACGGGCACTGCCCAGGGAAAGCCCCAAACGATTACAGGCATTTGTCCGGACCAATGCCACATTTTCAGGAGGCACCTGGACGACAGCCATTCATGCCATCTATCAACGTACCGTACACAAGGAGGCAAAGCACAGTTCAGGATCTCGTCATCCGGACACCCCGCGACTACCATTAAAGGTCCATTTTCATCCGGGTCTCAAACGATGGGCGATCCCCATGCCTGTTGTCGATCCTCATATTGTCAAACGATCTGTTCGTATGTTACCTCAGGATTATGGAGAGGCGGTGGCATATGGGCAATATTATACTGTAGGGTCATTATGGAAGCTCATTCGATTGATCGGAACGATCAGTTTGGTCTTTGTCCTTGTGCGTTTTGAATCGACAAGGAACTGGCTATTCCGCAAGTTTCCTGCAGGAACGGGACCATCCCCTGAAAAGCGAAAAGCCAGTCGATTTGAAGTCAGGGTAATCGGAACAACAGACAAGTTGCTTGTGGAGACAGTGGTCAGTGGTGGTGATCCAGGATATGATGATACGGCAAAAATGCTGAGTGAAGCTGCATTTTCATTGCGGGATCGAATCGCCAGTGGTCGTCTGATTTCAGGAGTCCGGACCCCGGTGGAAGCTTTGGGTCAGGACCTGGTGGACCGATTGATCAGAGTGGGTCTGAATATCAGAACGTCGGACGTTCAATCATCAGGAAGGTAATTGGAAAATGTCCCGAATAATCGGTTTCAACCCACTGAACAGAAACTCCACAGCGATCACCATGACGATCAGTCCCATCAATCGCATCAGGACATTATTTCCGGTTTCACCCAGGATTCGGATCAATTTGGAAGAACTGAACAGGATGAGGTAGGTCAGTAACATGACGAGAAAAATGGCACTTATGAGAATCGCTTTTTCCGTACCGGTTTGTGCGTCTTCCATCAGCACGATCGCATTGGTCATCGATCCGGGACCCGCGATCATCGGAATGGCCAATGGCGTGACGGAAATATCATTGATATAAGGGCACCTCTATCAACCCCACTCAATGACCAACCAAATCCTGAAGGGATTTTTACTAAAGAAAACCTGCGCGATACTGCGTTATTTCTCAATCACTTAGCTGTGGCTATGCTCTTTCGAAATGCCTTGTCTCGCTTGGTTTTCTTTAGTCTTGGTCTATTTCGGAGGTTAATAGAGGTGCCCTTGACTGTGAACATCCTGTTTGCTCACTTTCACCTTGTTCAATCGGGCCTGGAGCATGTCCATACCCATGAGGAAAAAGATCACACCTCCAACCACACGAAAACTGTTCACGGAAATTCCGAAGAACTGAAAGAGCAATTGACCGGAAAAGGCAAACAGAACCAGGGTCAGAAAGGCGACAAATGATGCCTTCAAGGCAGTGCGTGTACGAACAGCAGGATCCAGATTGGCAGTCATGGTCATAAAGATGGGCATCGTGCCAATTGGATTGATCAGCGTAAAAAACGAAGTCAGGCAAAGGAGTGCAAAAGCCAGTGTATCAGACATGAGGATCCTTGAGCCAGCAAAGCTACAGATTCAGGAACTGGCGTATTGAGGTTGAACGGCTGTTCAGCCGGGATATTTCTGTTGCAGGTGAACGACACTTTCCTCAATCAGTTGACGAAGGATGTCCAGCTTGATTTCTTCCAGTTTCCGGATATACAAACACCCTTTTCCTGTTTTGAACCGACCCAGCCGGTCCAGGTTTTCCTGTTGGTTGGATAGGCCCGACATGATGTACAGGGTCAGGCATTGTTTTCTGGGAGACAGTCCGGTCAGGAACCAGTCACCTTCCCGGCCAGACGCATATACATCGAGATAGTGGCCATATCCGATAATGGAACTGCCCTACATGACTGGTTCCTGACCTGTGATCTCCTTCATGATCGCCTTGAAGGTTTGAAAATCCTGTCGTCGTTCCACATGTTCAACCGATAGAAGAAAATCGAAAACCGAATTGTCGGTGGGAATCGTTTTCAAGGATGTCATTCTTCCGGGATACTGAATGATCAAACCGTATTTCGGGCGGGCAACGGTGCCGGCGCATCTTTAAAGTGTGCATATTTCCCCAGCAATTTTCCGATTTTTACCTGTATAGGCATGATCACCTTTTTGACAAAGGCCGGTATTTCCGGCATATCATATTCTGTTGCATAGGTTGTGAGAAGCCATGCTGCATCAAACGCTTCAGGTCGGTCAGAGGTGGATTTGTTCATGGCTGTATAGATGGCATCCAGGAAGAAGACAATGGAGTGAGGTGGGCTGATCCAACCATCACATGTCAGGATGTCGTTGCCATCGTTCCAGAAACGATGTGGTGTTCCACGGAGGAAGGTCACCGTTTCTCCGGCCTCTGCGTAGCGGGGTGCTTCCCCGAGTACCTGCCAGCCCATTTTGCCCTGAGTGACCGTGAGTGATTCGTCCTGTTGCCAATGGGTGTGCATGACAGGTCCACATCCCGGATCGACTCTGTTTTTTACCAGAATTCGAACTTCTCCATTGACATTGGTCAATTCGAGGAATGTGAGTTCTTCTCCGTGTTTGTTTTTGATGGTGTGCGGTAAGGAGATCATCTCTGTGTGAATTTGGGTGCAATTTAGTACATTGTACTAATTTATACAAAAAAATTAGGTTATTGTACTAAATTTGCTGAATGACAACCCGGAGTCGCATCTTACAGACTGCCTTGACGCTCTTCAATGAGCACGGCATGTATCAAACCGGTGTACGGGATATTGCCCGGGCCCTTGACATCAGTCCTGGAAATCTGTCCTATCATTTTGCGCGAAAGGAGGATCTGCTTATTGCGATACTCGATCAATACAAACACGGGAATGACGAGATCTATCAGGAGTACATGCATTTCGAACCGGATCTGGAAAGATATCTGCAGACGATTTCACGACTGTTGAAGAATGCCTTTGCCCACCGGGGTGTGTTTCTTGGATTGGATGAATTGCGTGCCATATTTGGAAAGGAATATGATTACGCGGATGTGGAGCGGAAACGCAGAGCCTTTATCGATACCATTCTCAGTGACCTGGAAAAATCGGGGGATCTTGAATTTTCAACGCTGGACAAGTCATTTCTCATTGATTTCCTTGCCTTTTTCCAAAGGTGCTGGATCATGGAAGCAATGATCAGTTACCCACATCTGGAAGAACATCAGATCATGACCAGATATATGCGCTTTGTGGTCATGCAATTTGCCCAGGTGGCTACATTGAAGGGCCAGGGCGCATTAGGCAGGTGGCTGTAAATCAGGCATTTCCCCTGTTGAATTTAAGATAGGCCCTATATTCGTTTCAAATCTTTGCATGCGTTTCCTGCCTGTCCTGTTTCTAATCCTGCCATTTGTCCTCCGATCACAGGACAACCCGAACCGACGAACGGAAGACATAATCGACTCCCTGATCCAGCTGAACAGAAACCTGATCGGGAAGCGAGATATCGCCGGATCATGGGTGGTCATTTGCCAGGCCAAGCAATTGGCAGATTCACTTCTGGATCCTGCCAGCCCGCTTGCTGGGCGCTGTCTTTTCAATTATGGACGTACACTGCATCATAAAGAGGACTTCATTCAAGCGGAGGCATATTATCAACAGGCACTGCTCGTACAACGGAAGAACACCGTGGCATATGCCGAAGATCTGGCCGGGACATTGAATGCACTTGCGTATCTGTATTCGTTGATGGCTCGATATGCAGATGCCGAGGCCCTGTATTATGAAGCGCTGGCTATTCGAAAGGCCACCCTTGGGGACTCCCATCCCGATTATGCCATGAGTGTCAACAACCTTGGAAGTCTCTTTCTCACAAAAGGGAATTTGAATGAAGCGGAACGGTACTTCGTCGAAGCGTTGGGATTGCGAAAAGAAATCCTGGGAGAAACGCATACAGACTATGCCTGGAGTCTGAATAATCTTGGCGTATTGTACAAGAGAATGGGGAAATACAAACGGGCAGAGGAACTGTATCTGCAAGCCAGGGATATCTGGACAGGCTTGTATGGTCCCAAACACATCCTTGTCGCGACGACTATGAATAATCTGGCCAACCTGTATCAGGAGACAAATCGATATGCTGAAGCGGAAGCGATGTATCTCCAGAGATTGGACATTGTAAAAGACTTGTATGGCCCTGAGCATTCCTCCGTTGCCAATGGAAAACACAATCTGGCGAAGCTATACCAGAAGACAGGACGATTTATGCAAGCGGAAGCACTCTTCAATGAGGCTATCGGCATCTGGAAAGCAAAGGGGGGTGACCAACATCCCCTGATTGCAGAGGGCATGCACAACCTTGGTTTGCTCTACATGGAAGAAGGACAATACCTGCAGGCACAAACTGCAATGGAGACCGCAAAAGGCATCCGTATGAATCAATTGGGTACGGATCATCCCGATTATGGAAACAGCGCAAATGGACTGGGCCAGTTGTACTGGCAAATGGGAAAACATGAAGATGCAGCATTGTACTTGAAGGAAGCTGCCCAGTTGCAAAAGAAATTGCTTGGCCATGCGGTCAAACATCTCACTGAAACAGAACAGGGGGATTATGCCGATCGCTTTCTAGAAATCCAGGATCTCTACTACTCCTATGCCAGGGACTATGGCGGGCAGAATCCCGAACTTGCAGAAACCTGTTACGATCTGGTCCTCTTTCTCAAAGGTTATGTTTTGGAAGCGGCGCAAGTATTTCGCCAGAAGGTGAACCGATCCCCCGAGTCTCAAGAGGTGTTCAAGGAGCTGCTCTTCGTCCGCAAGAAATGGGGTGAAGAAATGGCCAAGCCGATGATGGAGAGGAAAGGACTGGAAAATCTGGAGACCAAAGCTGAACATCTGGAAAAACAACTCCTGCGTCAGGTTGGACCAGGAGAAAACACAGCGGAAGACATTACCTGGGCTGAGGTAAAGAAGCAACTGAAGCCGGGAGAAGGTGCCATCGAATTTATCCACTTTCGGTACCGTCATCCATACCCTGCTGACAGTGTATTCTATGCCGCTGTGGTGATCCGATCAGATGGCAAAGGGCCAGTGATCATTCCGTTGTTCGAAGAGGCAGAGATCAAACCAGTCTTGTTACCGGAAGGTGCACGACGATCCGACTATGTCAATCGACTGTATACCTATCCGGATCGTGGCCTGGTCGAGCAGACAGCACCCACAACGTCATTATACGATCTGATCTGGAAACAATTGGAAGAACATCCGGGAGGTGTCAAGGGATTGGAAAAAATCTATTTTTCCATGTCCGGCCTATTGCATCGGATCAATCTTGGCGCCATTGCCATCAATGATGAACAAAGCCTCTCGGATCGGTATGATCTGGTTCAACTGGGGAGCACTCGTGCAATCCTGACAGACCACATAGTACCGGATCCGGTAAAGGAGGCAGTTCTTTTTGGCGGGATCAATTACGATCTCGACAGTCTGGTCATTCTTGCTGCACGCCAAGGGGAAGATCAATCTCTCCTGGTCAGTCGTGGTGAGCAGTCCGTTTCCACAATGGATCAAACCCTTCGTCAGGGTAGCTGGAGTTTTTTAAAATGGACTGAAAAGGAGTCCAGCTCAATTAGTAAGACGCTGGAGGAAGCAGGCATGGTTTGTCAATCATATACCGATCACAATGGTACGGAAGAAGCGTTCAAGTCATTGGAAAATAGACAAAATGGGTCTCCCGGAATGATTCATATGGCCACTCACGGGTACTTTTTCCCGGATCCGGATGAACGTCAGGCGGAACAAACCAGTGAAGTCGTCTTTCAATTGTCTGCCAATCCGATGATCCGATCCGGACTGATCCTGGCTGGAGGGAACTATATATGGAGTGGGCACCGTCCCTTTTCCAATCAGGAGGATGGTATTCTGACGGCGTATGAGATCAGTCAGATGGACCTGTCCAGCACGCAACTGGTCGTGTTATCGGCATGTGAAACCGGGTTGGGAGATATCAAGGGAAATGAAGGTGTATATGGATTGCAACGAGCGTTCAAAATAGCTGGCGTCCAGTATTTGATCATGAGTTTGTGGCAGGTGCCCGACCGAGAGACCATGCAGTTCATGACCACATTCTATCAAAACTGGCTTGCTGGTTCGACGACCATACCCGATGCATTTCGAAAAACACAAATGGAAATGCGGGATCGGTTTTACAATCCCTATTCCTGGGCAGGCTTTATTCTGGTTGATTAGAGGCCCACAAAATAGCTGATGAAAGTGATAGCAGATGATTCATTGGTAAAGTGCCATTTTTATGTAACTTCAAGTTTACTTATTACCATGTTGACAAGATAAAATTGCGAAATGCGTTTCATTACACTTCTTGTATTCAGTTGTCATGTGTTGCTAATTCAAGCTCAGGATTCGTTACATATCATACAGGTAGACAACCTGATCCAACAATCGCATGACTATCTGACGAACAGGAAACTGGACAGCGCATTGCAAGTTATTCAGCAGGCAGAGGAATTGGCGTTGATTCACCTGCAGGACAACCCGGCGTATTACGGGGATGCCTGTTATCAGCACGGACGAATCTACCATGCGCAAGGATTGATTGATACGGCACAAGCCCAATACATGCGCGCATCTACCATCCTGGCAAAAACACCGGGTAAACAATCCCGCATCTATGTCGCATGCAGGAACAGCCTCGCCATATTGTATCAGGAAACCAAACAATATGAAGAGGCCAGGGAATTGTACCACGAGGTGATTGGTCTTGGCAGTCAGTTCGAAGGCGGGCCCAAAGAGGTAGCATCCAGCATCAACAATCTGGCAATTGTCTATCAGGAGATCGGGAATTATGAAAAGGCAGAAGAATACTATCTCCAGGCGATGGCCATATTCGCGGATACGGTCAATATGCCGATCCAGAATTACGCATCATCAATGAATAATCTGGCTGGTCTGTATTATTTACAGGGAAAAAATGATCAGGCTGAGCCACTCTTTAAATCCTCCCTGGAGATTCGACGACGATTGTTTGGCAGCAATGACCTGGGATACGCTGAAACAGTCAGCAACCTGGGCAATCTGTATGGAAAAAAGGAAGATTATTCTGAGGCCAATCGATTCCTGGAAGAGGCTCGTAAAATCCGGATTCAACATCTGGGGGAAAACCATCCGATCGTAGCAGGAAGCATGATCGATCTCGCCCAGGTTGCTGCACAAATGGGCAAATTTGAAGAAGCCGAAAGGACATTTATCCAGGCCTGGAAAATCCTCGAAGCATCGGAGATCAGTGAACCGATGATGATGTTCAATTGTCGTGGACAATTGGCCTCACTTTACCACCAGACAGGGAAGTATGATCTTGCAGAACCTCTTTTTCTGAAAAACAAAGAATCCGTATCCAAAAGCCTCGGAAAGAAACATCCCTATTATGCGTTCAGCATTAGTAAGCTGGCCGCGTTTTACCAGTCACTTGGGAATTGGGATAAAAGCAGAACCCCTGCTCCTGGAGCACAGAGATCTTATGGCCAGTTCATTTGGCAAACAGGATCAAGAATATGGGAAAAGCTTGACTGCGCTGGCCAATTTTTATGCCGAACAGGGACAGGATAACCAGGCCAAGCCGATTTATGAAGAAGCAGTGGCCATATTAAAGTCGACGCTGGGTACTGCAAATTCGGATTATGCTACGGTCATCAATAGTCTGGCTACACTGGAGTATAAGGAAAAAAACTATCCTGATGCCGAATCCCATTTTCAGGAAGCATTGATCAGCTATGAGAACGCCCTGGGCAAAACGCATCCATTTTATGCCGGGTGTATGGGCAATCTGGCAAATGTGTATATCGCTACCAGGAAATTTGAACAGGCAGAACCGCTTTGTCTGGAAGCAAAAGCCATTCTGGAAAAACAGTACGGAACCGAGCATCCAAAATATGTCTTCAGTTTGCAGAGCCTGGCCACTCTGTATGAACGACAGTTGCGATTTTCAGAAGCAGACTCCCTATTGAATCTTGTTTTTAATGCCAATAAATCCCGAATTGCTAAAGCGACCTCATTTCTTTCCGAGCAGGAATTGGCGAATTATATCGCCCTGTTTGAGTCAGATGGAAATGACCTGTTCGGGAATGCCTATACCCGTTTTGTGAGTCAGCAGGAACGACGCAATCTGATCGCTCTGGCTTATAATCACACATTGTACCATAAAGGGTTTTTACTCTTAACGGCCAGACGCATAAATGGACTGGCAACAAAAACGCCAGCCTCAAAAAAGATTTTTGACCAGCTGAAATCCTACAGGCAACAACTGGCAGCAGAATATGCCAAGCCGACAGATCTGCGAAAGAATATAGCCTTGCTTGAAGAAAAGGCTAATTCTGCGGAAAAGGAACTCACCCAAATGGTTTCTACTTATGCGGATGCGATCAAACAAGTTGAATGGCAACAAATTCAGGCCACATTAAAGGAAGGGGAAATCACGATCGAGTTTGTGCATTTTCGTGAAAATGCGATTGATCGACCCGACAGTATTCGTTATGCAGCACTGTTGTTGAGACCTGACGGACAGGAACCAACCTTTGTTTCTTTATGCGGGAAAGAGAGCTCGATCTGTTGATCAGTCAGATGGAGAAAAGGGGAAGATTATGTCAATCAGCTCTATTCAGCGCAACATCGCGGATTTATTATTCCTGAAGATGTACCCTCCAAAACGTTGTATGAACTGGTGTGGCAACCATTGGAAGATGCAGGCATGACAGGTGTGAAAAAGATCTATTTTTCACCAACCAGATTGCTCCATCGGATCAACCTGGGAGGAATTCCTGTTGATGATGAAACAGTATTAGCCAATAAACATCAGTTTGTCTTACTCAACAGCACCCGGCAACTCCTATCCAATTCAGATACTAAACCCTCACGGGAAAGGAAAAATGCGGTGATACTCGGCGCTGTGAAATTTGATCTTGTTTCAAGTGAAGGTTCAGGATCTACCGGTAGTCAGTTGCGATCAGGACTGGATCCGGAAGCCCGAAAACAGATCGGCAGCTGGCCGGAATTGCCAGCGACAAAAACGGAAGCAGTAAAAATTTCTGAATCCCTGAAAGACTCTGCATTTGCAGTCGATCTGCGGATGGACACGCTGGCCAATGAGACATTTGTTAAGTCGCTCGGCAATTCGAAAGAGGATTCACCTGCAATCCTGCATATTGCCACGCATGGTTTTTTCTTCCCGGACCCCACCTTGCACGCGGATGGTTGGAGTACGCAGAAATCTGTGTTTGTGGCATCTGACCAACCGATGATGCGATCGGGACTTATTTTGGCTGGCGGAAATTATGCCTGGCAGAACGGGCATCCTCTTCAGGAAGGAGAAGAGGATGGTATTTTGACAGCATACGAGATCAGCCAGATGGACCTGTCCAAAACAAATCTGGTAATTCTGTCGGCCTGTGAAACCGGCTTGGGTGATATCAAGGGGAATGAAGGTGTATATGGACTTCAACGGGCCTTTAAAATTGCCGGAGCCCGATATCTGGTCATGACTTTGTGGAAAGTCTCTGACGTCCATACCAAGGAATTCTGGACCAAATTCTATAAAAACTGGTTGAATACACAAATGACTGTTCCAGATGCATTTCGGAAAACACAGGAAGAAATGAAGGAGCGATTTATCAGTCCATATCTGTGGGCAGGATTTGTATTATTGGAATAATCTTGGATGGGGTATCAGAGATCATATTTACGAAAGTGGTCTTTCAGGCGGTAATCGGGAACACCATGCGTTATTTATTTTTTATTGTCCTATTATTTTGTGTTCTGCCAGTATCCACTCAGACACTGCATATACCCCTGACTCCTGTACGGGTGGATACTTTGTTGACTGATATTCACCGGATCTATGATCAGGCGTACCGGGATGAAGCAATTGCCGAACTGACTTCATTAAAACAGAAGATCAAGGAACAATTGGGTGGTCTGTCGGTATCCTTCAGTTCGGCGTGTTTCCTGGAGGGAGTTCTCCTGTCCAATTCGGGACATCGAGTCAATGCCGAAAAGGCCTTTCAGGAAAGCATAGAAATTCGCGAATCGATATCCGATACCCGTTCAGACGCATATCTGGAATGTCTCAGCCGACTGGCCGTCGTGCAAACGGATATGGGGAAATTTGATCGGGCGGCTGAGAGCGTCCAGAAACTGAAGAGAATTCGCGAGTCTACGTTGCCATCAAATGATCCTAGATTCATTTCCTGTATTCGGGAACTCGGGTGGCTCTACAGGCAAATGGGTACCTATGAACTTGCAGATTCCATTTTTCAGGTTTATACACAACGCCAACCGGATGGCGGACCACAGACAGTTATTGAATATGCACGATTATTAGGGGAGCAGGCTGATCTGTACAGAGAGATGGAAGATTTTGAACAGGCTGTTCCAGCCTATTTGAAAGCACTCCCATTGTTTTCTACGAAACCAAGCAAAGGAAGTGGAGAATATATCAAGCTATTGACGGGATTGGCCAACCTGTATCTGGAAATGGGGCAATTGGAAGAATCTCAGAACTATCTGAATAAAGCAAAAAAGCAGGTCCAGACAGGGTTTCTGTTTTTCAAGAAGGTAAAATATGGACCCGTGCTGCTGTCACTGGGCGACCTGTATCGTGCAACGAATGATTTTGATGCAGCAGAAGAACTCTATCTCGATGGAATGGATGAACTGGAAGGAGAACTCCTTCAGGGATATCCCGACTATGCAAGGTTGCAATCCGAATTAGCGTCCTTGTATCATGAACAGGGGAACAAGGATCTTGCTGAGGAAACTTATTTGAAAGCGATCCGATTGTGGGAGCAGCTTCAGGGGCCCGTGTTCCTGGTATCCCCAAACGATCATGGGATTGGCAAAGCTGTACCAGGGAACAGGACAGGTTGTCCGAATCAACCGCTCTCTTTCTGCAGTCAAAACAATATTGGGAAAAGACCCTGGGGAATCAATATCCTTTATATATCATCAATATTCTGGACCTGGCCCGTCTTTCCTGGGAAACCGGACATTATTCACAGGCCGATTCATTATATGGTATGGCGGCGGATTTGGGGCGTGAGCGACTGATCGGTGCATCGCAGTATATGTCTGCACGAGAGTTGAATAAGTACATGCAGAAGATCATTGACACACAGGCGGAGATCCTGTCTTTTGTCAACCAGTCGCCCATCCATTCGATTACTGCAGAATCGTGTTATAATAATGCCCTATTTTATAAAGGGTTCCTCCTGCAAAATGCCATCCAGATCAGGCGGGCTGCATCGGCCAATGCCGGTAGTGCAGCGGTATTTCTTCAGCTGAATGCCAATCGTCGATTATTGAGCAGGGAAATGTCCAAACCGATCTCCGAACGGGATACGGTCACTAATTTCCAATATAGGATAGACAGTCTGGAACATGAACTGATCTGCATGGTTTCGGAAGTGGCGACGTTAACCAGACAGACTGTGTGGCATGATGTTGCCGCTGTCCTGGACAGTAACGAAGCGGCTATCGAATTTATTCATTATCGATATTATCAGCCAGCCATTACGGATAGTATGATGTACGCGGCGTTGGTCATAAAGAACGGATATTCAAAACCCCGGGTGATCCCCCTGTTCAAGTACCACATGGATGATCCCATTATCCATGCTGGTCATATGGATAATGTGAATTATATCAATTCACTCTATTCCCTGGATACACGGGGACTTGTCCGTGTTGATCAGGTGCGACCGAATCTACATGAGTTGATCTGGGAGCCGATAAAGGAGGCTGGCCTGTCAGGGATCGATCGGATTTATTGTTCCCTTTCCGGGATTTTTCATCGGATCAACCTGGGCGCAATTCAGGTGGATAATGATCACCTGATTTCAGATGAATTTGAGGTTGTTCGTGTAGGAAGTACACGTGAGGTGGGCCGGTTCAAAACAAATCAACGCGACAGTTCATCTCATGTCGTCATCTTCGGTGGGATCGATTATAATTCCATGACTGTGGATACGTCTGTGCATACTTCAGATCTGGTGATGCATTCTGCACAGGCGGATTGGGGTCAGGATCGTGGAGACCTGGATGGTACCTGGACGTATCTGGTGGGTACTCAGAAGGAAGCCAATACACTCACGGACATTTGTGACAGCCTTCACATTTTCAGTCAGACCTATACCGATTCACGAGCAACGGAGGACGTCATTAAATGGCATGGGGAGTCGGGATATCCACCATCTCCCTGGTTGCTGCATCTTGGTACCCATGGTTTCTTTTTTCCAGATCCGGAAGAGGAAGTATCCGATCATCTATTGGAGCGGAAGGTGATCTTCAAGACATCCAATCAACCGATGTTACGATCAGGCCTGGTCCTCGCTGGTGCAAATTACTTCTGGCAAAACAATCAACTCCTCGCAGGTGCTACGGAGGATGGTATCCTGACTGCAGAGGAAATCAGCTATCTTGACCTGTCCAATACAGAATTGGCTGTGTTATCGGCCTGCGAAACAGGATTGGGAGACATTCAGGGGAATGAAGGTGTATTCGGGTTGCAACGTGCATTCAAAATAGCCGGAACAAGAAATCTGATCATGAGCCTTTGGAAAATACCCGATAAGGAATCCCAATTATTCATGGATTCATTTTACCGGTTCTGGTTGGTTGAGGGCCATACGATCCGGGATGCATTTCGGCTTGCACAAAGGGAGAGACGCATCTATTCCAGTCATTACAGCTGGGCCGGGTTCATTCTGTTGAGTCACTGATTGAATTCATCTGTTTCTAATAAGAAATAATTCCCCATAGATATACTGCTATGAAAACAAAAGCCACGTTGATCTTTCTTCTATTATCTGTACTTGCCTGCATCGGGCTTATCGCTCAGAATCCGGAACCGGGTTGGATCAAGGCTGGAAACTCCTGTTCTTATCGATGGTCAGCTGAAGATCTGGCAGAACCGGTGACACCCAACCAGTTTTTTGCGATATACGGAACCCGATTGGGTTTACGGGAAGGAGATCAAATGGTCCTGATTTCAGAGCAGACGGATCATCTTGGCTTCACGCATTACCGCTATATTCAACAATACCAGGATAGAGAAGTTGTAGGTGGCGGCATGATCCTGCATGGGAAGAATGGAGGTATTCTAAAAGCAAATGGACAGATCTATACCGGTATCCATGTTGCTTCATTTCCCGAGCTTTCCGAAGCTGAGGCCGTGGATATTGCACGACAAACCTTGAATGGGAAAAATATTCATGTTGAAAATAGTTCATTGTGTATTCTTCCCGGTCTTCTGAAAGGAGATCAACGGCCAAGTAATTTATGTTATCGCATCCATCTTCATTCGGAACGTCTTCTGGAAGAATCGGAAGTGTATGTCGATGCGCTGGGAGGCAAACTTATACGGGTCGTACCAAAGGTCTGTTTAGGTGATGTGGAAGGGACTGCAAATACCTTGTACAGTGGTACCCGAACAATCACGACAGATGAAAATGGAGGCATCTACCGACTTCAGGAATCCACTCGACCCCTACAGACATTGAACTTGAACCATGCAGTTGATCTGGGAACAGTGACTGATTTTACAGATGCAGATAATCAATGGACGGATCAGGTTACGGTGTTGAGGAATGTGACGATCAATGCCATCGGACCCGGTTGGTGGCAGAATATTCCGGGTGATGATAAACCGGATATTTTTCTGGTGATCAAGGATAAAGATGATCAAACAGTTGTGACGACAACGATAATGGAAAATGTCGTGCCTCCGTTTTCGGTCCCCTTGCAATTGCTGCTGACCAATCCACCGTATTCTGTCAGTATTTTTGAAGATGACAATGGTCCTTCCAATTGGGGAGGACCGTTTACGATCAGTACTTCTCTTGGTGTCAAGTCCTTTTCTATTCTCGGCAATACGGGAACCTATGAAACGGTAAAAGAAAATAACCCCGCCCTGGATGCTCATTGGGGCGTGGAGCAGACCTATGACTATTTTTTAAATGTCCACAATCGGGAAAGTTATGATGGAATGGGCGGAGAGATCAAGACATACGTCCATTATGGAATCGGGTGGCCAAATGCCTTCTGGTCGAATAACAGTTTGAAACTCGGAGATGGAGATGGTATAGAGAAAACGTATCGCACCTATATCAATGTTGTTTCTCATGAAATTTCACATGGTGTGATCAATACGAACGGTGGCGGAGGTCTTCAGTATCTGGGTGAATCCGGTGCATTAAATGAATCCTTTGCAGATATCTTTGGAACAGCGGTAGAACACTATGCGAAGCCGGCAACTGCAGACTGGCTGCATGGAGAGGAAGGTTCACTGATCCCGGGTGAATATATCCGGTCAATGGAAGATCCACGGTCAAAAGACCAGCCTGATACATATGGTCCAAACGATAGTTTCTGGAGGAATCCTCAGGATACCATGTTTGATTTTGGTGGCGTCCATTTTAATAGTGGCGTTCAGAATTATTGGTTTTATCTGTTGAGTGAAGGAGGGAGTGGCGTAAATGAGAACGGATATTCGTATAGCGTTGATAGCATCGGTCTTGAAAAAGCAGAACAGATTGCCTATCGCAACCTGACCCAGTATATTTCTGCATCTCCTGCATCAAACTTTAACGATAGTCGAACAGGATCATTGATGGCTGCGGAGGATCTTTTTGGTGCTGGATCGCCTGAGGTCATCGCCGTTCAACAGGCCTGGGCAGCAGTCGGTGTTGGTACGTTAGATCCGGGGCCTACATGCATGGGCCAGATTGAATTGACAGATCCGTCTGGAGCGATCAGTGATGGGAGCGGTATGTTGGATTACGGCAACAATGCAGATTGTACCTGGTTGATTCACCCGTCTGGAGCAAATTCAATCACACTTGATTTTTCCGAATTTGATCTGGCACCAGGAGATACTTTATTTATTTACGATGGCGGGGATGCAAATGCACCAGTTCTGGCCGCGTTGACAGGAACTGTTCTTCCTTCCGATGTGACCTCATCAGATGGCCTGTTATTTCTTCAATTCACTACGGATGGGTCGGGTGTTTCTTGGGGCTGGTCCCTGAATTATTCTTCATCATCGATGACCTATTGCACCGATTTGCAAGAGCTCACCAGTGGGGCAGGTTCGTTGGAAGATGGCAGTGGTGTGATGTCCTATGGCAATCTGAGTGACTGTACCTGGTTGATCCAGCCACAGGATGCGACAAGCATAACGCTGACCTTCACATCCATGGATACCGAACCCGGTGCGGATGAGGTTCGGGTCTATGATGGACATGATGCAAATGCACCATTGTTAGGTGTGTTTTCCGGAACCCAAATCCCGAGTGGATTAACTTCAAGTGGTGGGTCTCTATTTATTCACTTTCTAACAAATGAACTAATTCGCGGAGGTGGATGGTCAGCTGAATATACATCTACAGGGCCTGTGCCTTCCTGTTCTGGTCAACAGGTGCTCTTGGGGTCATCAGGTACGATTAGTGATGGAAGTGGATCGGGGCCATATGGCAACAATACAGATTGTACCTGGTTGATTCAGCCTTCAGGTACGAATTCAATCACACTTGATTTTTCCGAATTTGAACTGGCACCAGGTGATACATTGTTTGTTTTCGATGGCGGGGATTTAAATGCTCCACTGATGGCAGCACTATCGGGGAATATTCTTCCTTCCGATGTGATCTCATCAGATGGCCTATTATTTCTTCAATTCATTACGGATGGGTCGGGTGTTTCTGGTGGCTGGTCATTGGATTATACATCATCATCGATGTCCTATTGCACCGATTTGCAAGAGCTCACCAGTGGGGCGGGTTCATTGGAAGATGGCAGTGGAGTGATGTCCTATGGCAATCTGAGTGACTGCACATGGTTGATCCAGCCACAGGATGCGACAAGCATAACACTCACCTTCACGTCCATGGATACCGAACCCGGTGTGGATGAAGTTCGGGTCTATGATGGATCAGATGCAAATGCACCATTGTTAGGTGTGTTTTCCGGAACCCAAATCCCGAGTGGATTAACTTCAAGCGGTGGTTCTTTATTTATACACTTTCAGACAAATGAGCTTATTCGCGGAGGTGGATGGTCATCTGAATATATATCTACAGGGCCTGTGCCTTCCTGTACCGGTCAACAGGTGCTCCAGGGATCATCAGGTACGATTAGTGATGGAAGTGGATCCGGACCATACGGCGACAACACGGAATGTTCGTGGTTGATCGAAGTCGATAACGCAAACAGTATTTCCTTGACTTTTTCGGAATTTGATCTGGAAAATGGTCCGGACTCTGTCATTGTTTATGATGGTTCTGATCAATTTGCATCCGTTCTCCTGCAAGCAACGGGTACATCCCTCCCGGGTATAATATCCTCAACGGACAGTCGACTTTTTATCCGTTTTGTTACAAATGAATCGGGCACTTCAGCGGGGTGGTCAGCAGATTACGCAGCTTCATTTTTGACGTATTGTTCGGGGAATGATATTCTGACAACTTCAGAAGGTAATCTCGACGATGGAAGTGGACTGGAAAAGTATGGCAACGGGACAACTTGTTCATGGTTGATCCAGCCGGTCAATACAAAGGACATCACACTCACCTTCACGGCCTTTGATACCGAAGAAGGGTATGATTTTGTAACTGTTTATGATGGAGAAAATTCGAGTGCACCACAGTTAGGATCATTTTCAGGACCAGGACTCCCACCATCAGTCCAAAGTACGGGAGGGGCAATGTTGATCACTTTCACTACAGATTATTACGTCCGATTGGATGGATGGTCGGCAATGTACACCTCCAGTGAGATCACATCCACCGAGGAACCAGAAGGGGCTGTTGAGTTGCGCATGTTTCCCAATCCGTCTTCCGGTTGGATTACTGTGGATATCCCTTCCGGATCGGGCCAGGGTTCCACGTTGGCAGTCTGGAATGGTCTGGGTCAACTTGTGGAGTACCAGGTCATCGAACCGGGCAAATCGCAAGTATCGATCGACCTGAGGCATCAACCTTCCGGGTTTTATCAGGTACAATGGATATCCGGTTCATATCGACGGATGGGTAAGGTTCTTCTGAAATAACAGATGTTTCGACCAACAGGGTGATCGAGATCATGGGTATGCCCTGTCGGGTATCACCTCGGAAGTTCTTTTTCATGACGAATTTGTCATCAGAAAAAAGCCGGGTTTTCCCGGCGATGACAAATGGCCCTGTTAGAGTGCATCGAACAGGTGTTTTCGGATCAGGGTCGTGTATTCACGAAACCATGGTTCGTTATGAAACAAGGATTAAAGGAACAGTTTACCGCGTTAGTTGCCCGTGACGGAGGCAGATGTGTGTCTCTGTATATGCCTGCACATCGTTCCGGACAGGAAGTCCTGCAACAGGAGGATCGGTTGAATCTTAAAAATCTGATCAAGCAGATCAGGTTGGATCTCGCAGAACGGGGGTTTGACAGACCACACATTGACACCTTTCTTCAGCCCTTGGAGGATCTATCTGTCGATGCCAAATTCTGGCATCATCAATCCGAAGGATTGGCTGTCTTTTTGGGTAGCGATTTTTTTCTTACGCTCCATCTTCCCTTTCCAGTAGATCCGTTTTACTATCTGTCCTATGAATTCTATCTCAAGCCGTTGATCCCGCTATTCATGGGAGATGGTCAGTTTTACCTGCTGACATTGAGCCTGGAAGACCTGCATTTGTATGAAGGAGATCGGGAAGGACTGCACAATGTCGAAATGCCATCACCACTGCCAAAGAAAATGGTCGAGGTAGTTGGTTCCGATGTTGAAGAAAAAATCTCCGGATTCCATGGACAGTCAGTCCATCACGGACAGGGGGATGGAAAAGATGACCGAAAGGATGAAATACTGGAATATTTCCGCGAGGTAGACCGACGTGTCATGGAGGCGCTGGAAGGAGAACGGGCACCCTTGGTACTGGCAGGGCTGGATCATCTTGTGGCATTGTATCGCCAGGCCAATCATTATTCCAATCTGTATCCGGAAGTGTTGACAGGAAATCCCCGGTATACCCCACGTCCCGAGCTGCATAAACGAGCTTGGGACATGCTGGCTTTTCATTTTGATCGTGATCGACAGGTTAAAATGGACCAATTGCTTCAGTGGCAGGGAACAGGAAAGACCTCAACGAGTATTCATGAAATTGTGCCGGCAGCATTTGGAGGCCGGGTCGATACCTTGTTTCTGGACAGAAGGCAAATGATCTGGGGGACATACGATGAAAAGACTGCGTTGGTCCGGCTCCAGGAGGAACAGAATCTGTCCAATACAGATCTGTCCAACCTGGTTGCCAACGAGGTGCTGCTGCATGGTGGACAGGTCTTTGTCACGGATCAGATTGCATTGCCGGAACCTGATTCGGCTGTGAATGCTCTTTATCGGTATTGAGAAAACCGGTTCAAAGGATTCTTTCTAGTGAGGTTGGATAATCAGTGAGACAGACTGGAAAAAGCCAGGTGTTGAAACAATGACCTGGTATAGTCCCGAAGGAAGAACACCTGTTGACAACGGGAATGTGTTTTCGCCATTTTCCAGCACCACCTGGCGGCATTCAATTTCCTCACTCAGCTAGTTGGTCAACCGGACCCATCCTGTTCCTGCCGGGGAATGCACCTTGATCCAGACCATATCTGACGCCGGATTGGGGTATAGCGTCAGGGAATGTTCCGTAGACGTAGGCGGTGTGAAAGCAGTAGGAAGACAGGGTTCTACCGGGTCACGTAGCGGATCATCACTCTTCAGTACTGAACCCGGGGAATAGATGTACAGGTATCCGCAGGCATCCCAGGCCATGTGAAACAACGGACCGAAAATGCCGGTTACCGGTTGGAATGCCGTATTGGCCTGCAAGGGGGCAGGGAGAAAAAAGAGGGCAGGGGTCCCATTCTGACCACGGGTTGTACACCACACATTTCCAGATTGATCAAACAGGGCATCGGAGATTGCATTATAGTCTGGAAACAAAGGATTGTCGTACGTATTCCAGGGCACACCATTTTCCTGGGCAGAGGAAAAAAACAGACCGCGGGTCGCGCCTCCTGACAGGATGAGGTCTCCCTGATCAGATGTTTCCAATACAGTCAGATTGCTGTTCTGATTGGCAATCGGGAGCAATGTCCATGTCGCTCCTTGATCCGTTGACCGCCAGGTTCCTGCGGATTCACCAGCAACAAACAGATCTCCAGCCGGCGTGGTCGTAGTACAAAACGCCATTCCACTCATGACGGGCAAGTCCGTCCAGGTCAAGCCATGATCATGAGAAACCGCGAGACTGGAGCCGATAATGGTGGCGGAGGGGGCTTGTGCGCCAAACCCATGGGCACAGTACAAGTCACCATTTGGTGCTTCATCCATGTCCAGATAACGCCAATCCGTAGAGATCTGTACTGGTGACCAGGTCAGGCCCTGATCCGTCGATCGCATCAACCGGCCATCGCCATATCCTCCGGAAGGATAACCCAGATAGCGCATTGTTCCGCAAAAGAGATTTCCTTCCCGGTCTGATTCCAGTAAAGTGACCTGTGACCGATCCAGTCCCTGGCTGGCGAATTGCCAGGTTAACCCGTTGTCCGTTGTTCTGAAAACGCCCTCGTCCGTACCATAGAACAGGCTTACAGAGGGGGAATCCAATACTGCGAGACATCCGGATGTTGAAAATGCTCTTCCGGAATATCCGGTATTGTTCTGTGTCCAGGTAGAACCTTGATCAGTACTTTGCAGGAATCCCCAGGTCGCGACATGTAGGGTATCCGGGCTGGTATAGGCGATTTGACGAATGGCTGTTGTTTGGAGACTGGAGGCAACTTCTGTCCAGGTATTTCCCTGGTCCGAAGAAATGAAAAGCTGACCTCTCAAGTCACCGGGTTGATCAGATGGATAACCTGTACCGACGATCATTTTCTGTGGGTTGGAAGGATCAATCGCAATTGCCAGAACAGGAGCAGAAGGAAGGCCTATGCCGGTGTAAGTCCATTCCAGAGCCCCCGGTTCGCGGGTATACAGACCAGAACCGGTTCCGACAAACACCCGTCCATCCGGAGTATTGGTAATGGAATAGATGGACAGATCGTCCAGGCCATCATTCCAGGCCGTCCAGGTGGTATCATTCAGTCGCCAGATGCCACCCCCATTGGTGCCACACAGAACGGTCTGACTGAATGTCTCTGTCGTCAGTACGAGCAAATCCAGAGTGGACAAACCATGATTCAGGGGAGTCCATTGCATCCCGTCAAAACGATATACACCGCCAGCAGATATACATGGCCATTGACTGTGTAAACCGGCCAACAGACCGTCATTTGGTGTGGATAATAACGCCCGTACAGGAGCAATCAGGGAACAACCACCAGGGAGGCCAGAATTGATATCGGACCACGCGATTCCGTCCCATTGCTTGATCCCTCCCTGTTCGGTCCCTGCAGTAAGAACACCCATTGCATCCCGGATCAATGCATTTACACGGCTGGTCTTGATCGTATTTCCACCTACCCCTTTCCAGTTGTGCAGGACTGGATCATACACAAACACCCCTTTGGTATGGGTTCCGGCGAGGACAAATCCATTTTCTTCCGCCAACAGACAATGGACAGACCCGAGTGGTCCTGGAATGGACGTAAAGGACTGGACATATGCCGCGAATGGAAGAAACAGGAACATCGCTGAAATCACCGATTTAACATGCGAATGCTTTATTGTTTCAAGGATTACGGGAGAAAGAGGTAACCATCGTGATCGAATCATACCAGGTAACATTGAACAAGGAAGTGGCAGGAATAACCCTGGGACAGTTGCAGCATCCTACCAAGTTCGGATTTCCTTTCGGATCCTGCAATAGCCGGTTCCCGAGGATCTTTGCCTTGTGACAGACCAGAAAATGAAACGGGTCAGGAAGGAAATTCCTGACCCGTTATAAAGAAGTTATTCGGTCGATTTGAATTTGTCAACCGCCTTTGCGTTTGCCGGCTACCCGTGTTTTTTTTTGACCACAGTATTTCCATTCCGGCCTTTGACTTTGGTTTTCGTCGTGGTCTTCCGGACAGTGCCTTTTCTGGTTTTGACCGTTGTGGTCGTCTTTGTTCGTACGACCTTCGCATGTCTGCGATGAGGCGTATACACCCGGTGTGCCCGCGTCACGCGATGGGTCTTGACGACATGATAACGATGAGCCCGGAACGGGGCGATTCGAACATGCCACCGACTCCAGGTCAGTGGTCTCCAAGGACGGTACCAGGTAGGATAATGGCGCCAGCGCCAGGGAGACACCCAAACGGAGTAACCGGGCGCATACAGGAAACGAACGCCTGGCCACACCCAAACATTCACCACCACCCGACGATAAACAGATTCTCCCGAAGGCCCTTCATTTCCATCCGATGATTCCTGTTCGTCATAAGGCTCTACAATGACTTGTTCACCATAGATATCCTCATCACCAAGGATCTGAAGGACAGCACTTTCCGAACCGTCTTTTTCGATCTCGATCACGGCGATATCCTGGTTCTCCTCTTCGGAGTAAGGCACCTGGAGGACCAGCGCATGGACATCATCATCCATATTGTCGATCACTCGGATGTAGTCAACCTCTCCATCTTCATTCAAATCGAGATTGTTGACATTGTTGTCTGGTTCATTCAGTCGTTTTTCAAATTCTTCCGGGGATGAAGAGGTCTTGAAAAGTTCCAAGGCGCCCTGAAGGGAAAATCCATCTCCTGGCAAACCGGTACTGTCGGCTTCGGTTTGTGTCTGAGCATGAATTGAACCGGGTAAAACTGCAAAAATGGCAGCGCAGAGAAGATAGAAAAGTACGTTTTTCATATGCAATGAATTGAAGATGTGCATGAATTACATGGTGAGAATCTGGAGAAATTCGTTGCCTCACACCAGACGTTAGACATGTAAATGTACAACTGGTTTAATCACAGGAAAAATCATTTGATTGGTCAAACGGCCTATTCCGCACAATTTATTATCTTGGAGGGACCTATTCAACCAATCAAATACGCTATGAAAACCTGGATGAAACGAATCGGGCTGGTCGTGCTCGTATTGTTGCTTGTTGTTGCCGGTTTTGCGGCATTCATTCAATTCGGCGGTATGCCCTCATTTGAACCCATTGAATTGGACCTGGCTGTGGAGGTGACACCGGAACGTGTGGCCAAGGGCGCAAAGATCGCAGCTGTGCAATGCATGAATTGCCATATGGGGAGTGACAACCGATTATCGGGGATGCACATGAAGGATGTCCCCAAGGAATTCGGTGTCATTCGTTCCAGAAATATTACTCAGGATAAGGAAAAGGGGATCGGCAACTGGACTGACGGGGAGATCTTTGTCTTCCTGCGGACGGGGATCCGAAAGGATGGTTCATTTGCGCCGGCATATATGCCAAAATATCCCTTACTGGCAGATGAAGACATTTACTCCATCATTGCCTGGTTGCGTTCGGATGCGCCCCCGTGCAATCATCGCAATTAGAATTGGCGCCGACCATCCCCAATTTTCTGGTCAAATTGCTTTCCCGAACAGTTCTGGGTCCACCGCCCTTTCCGAAAGAACCCATCATGCTGCCCGACACAAATGATATCATGGCCACCGGGCGGTATTATGCCGTTGCGGCCTATGATTGTTACAATTGCCATTCTGCTGACTTCAAAACGAATAGCAGTCTGGAACCGGAAAAATCTGAGGGGTATTTTGCCGGTGGAAATCCGCTGTTAAATCTGGAGGGTGAAGTGGTCTATTCGGCGAATATCACCCCGGATCCGGAGACGGGCATCGGCAACTGGACAGAGGAGCAGTTTCTGCAAGCGGTGAAATATGGGAAGAAACAGGATGGGAGTTCATTGCGATATCCGATGTTGACCCATACGGTATTGCCGGATAAGGAAATCCAGGAGATCTATGCCTATTTGCGCACGGTACCTGCGATCCACAACGAGGTCAAGAGGTAGAGGGTTTTTTGACTTATCACTCTATCGTGATTGAACAACCTGTTTGGCCCGTTCCAGGAGGAGGAGGTGACCTTTGTCCATGACGTCGAGGATCTCTCGTTTCTGATCCAGATAGTGTGCGGCATAAGCCGGTGCGAATTCCCGGATGGAAATACAATTGTGTGTGATATCTCCGTATTTGATCGATTGGGCAAAGGGGGAAATTCTACTCAGTCGTAGTGTTTCCAATCGATGTCGTTCAGCCTGATTCAGACCCGGACAATGCTCTTTTTCATATCGATTAGTCAGATCCATAACCGTGTCTGTCACCATTGTCGCATTGGCACCGGAATAGTTTTGGCGGACAAAGGAAAAGATATCGTGCGGACCGAAGGGTGTGTCTTCGACTACATCGTGAAACAGAGCGGAAAGGATGGCTTCATCGGTATCCAGATGTTCGGCAATGATGGTAGCGACCGTAACGGGATGTGTCCAGTAGGGTTCGAAGGAATATTTCCGTTGCTGATCTCCATGCCAAATCCGGATCTGATTGATGGCCGGGGTAAATCGTTCATGAAGGTGCGTATCCATAGCCACAAAGATACGGGCCTGTATTCGTAAGCCGTCAATGACCCTGATCAGATAAAATCATTTAGCCGCTGCAAATGAAAGATCGGAAAGGACTCATTGTCAGTATCTGTGATCATTTCGTCGTTCTGCCGGGTGCCTTCATTTGGACTACAGCAAACAAATCGGAGATGGACGGTACAGATTAGGCAGTAAATTCTTGCGCCCCTTCAGGGCTTCTGAATATTTAGACATAAGAACGAATGGCGCTGCCATTCGCTAGAATCTTACGCCCCTTTGGGGCTCCCTAGGTTTGAGCAAATTGTGTGATTGCGAAATTGGTACACCGACTGGAAGAGCCATTCATCATATTCCTGGGAATGAATTCCCGTCATTCGGTTTATTCCGAACTATCGAAGATCAGAGGGTTTTAATTAGCCCTGAAGGGGCGTCAGATCAAAGCATCCCGCAACGCGGGATGAATAGAATAGAATAAATTAGTAAGCCCTGAAGGGGCGCAAGAGGTTACCCTCAATCCCATACATAGCGCTCATCATATTCAATCTGGTATTCATGAAGGAAACGGAGATACTCTTCCTGGAAGGATAATTGCTGATGATGTTCGTGCTGATTAGTGATGTACTGTTGCACGGTCTCTACATCATGACTCTTGACAGAAAATGCTCCATAGCCTCGTTGCCAATAAAATTTCTGAAATTCAGGACCCTTTGATTTAATCCATTTTGAGGAATGACCTTTGATCCCCTCCATGAATTTCATGAGAGCAATTTTTTGCGAGAGGAGGCAAAGAATATGTACATGGTCCTCTGTTCCCCTATAGTGATTGGTATGCATTCCAGATTACGAACAATACCACCAATATATTTGTGCAGATCCATCTCTATTGAAGGAAGGATTAAACGTTGGCGATTTTTAGTACTAAAGGTGATATGTATGTAGTTTCGTACAAGAGATTGGCCCATATAATTTGATTTTACACAATAATATTATTCCAATTTAATGAATAGTATCCTTACCGACAGCCACTTTTGAGAAATTAAAATAGCAATAAATGTATTATCAATTGATAAATGGTGACGTTTCGTTTGGCAGTAATGTCTTTCGCCCCTTCAGGGCTCCTGAATAATTAGACATAGGAACGAATGGCGTTGCCATTCGCTAGGATCTCACGCCCCGTTGGGGCTTACCGAAGTGATCATGAATCAGCTTAATTTTAACTGGACGTGATGTCAGAATCCAGAGAGAAAACCGACAAATCCGCAGGCAAGCCCTGAAGGGGCGCTATAACAAAGCATCCCGCAGCGCGGGATGTATTAAATTGAATAATTTAGTCAAGCCCTGAAGGGGCGTAAGCAAACCCTCTTATTTCCTGAAGGAGATATATGAGTCATCGAGGTTATTCCATCCACATAGTAAAGGCATCTATCCCGATATTTTAGCAGGGTATGAACATAAAAATGAGGATGATAAAGGAGGAGATAGTCGGTATTTGCTTACGCCCCTTCAGGGCTCCTGGGTATTTATTGCATTTGGACGAATGGCGCTGCCATTCGCTATGATATTGCGCCCCGTTGGGGCTCCCTGAAAGTGTGAAGTTGATATAAATCTGAAGAGAAGAACCCATTAAAAAACAAGGTTGATCGCTGAAGAGAATCGGGCTAATTTCAAATGATTGTGAGTCAGGGTATTTTAATCAGCCCTGAAGGGGCGCTATAACAAAAGCATCCCGCAGCGCGGGATGTATTAAATTGAATAATTTAGTCAAGCCCTGAATGGGCGCAAGAAACGCCTCACTAACTGAGAAGATCCTTTCGCGGAATGGAATTGGAATTAAATAAATTCCTCCAGGTTTAATCATTCAGCAATTGAAGATGGAAAATAGGAAATGGTTCATTTACTGGTGCGGTAATCTTTTCGATGATTTGCCAGGTATTTCCTTCGGGACCGCGGAAAACAAAACAGCGTTCACCAAATTCATTGGGCATGATGGGTGTGGGCTCTAATCCGGCTTCTGTGACACTGGCCCAGACTAGGCCGAGACGCGGCGTGTAAAATGTATGTGCGGTGATCCCGCCATACCCGGGGCGCTGGAGATCCGACCGGTCAGCACGCGGATCAACGGGCATAAAGAAGCGGAGTTTTCCGCAGATATTATTCGGTGAACGGAAGGTCTGAAACCAATAGGATTCTCCGGGTTGCAGCAGGTAAAGATGGCGTGGACCCGACAACCAATCTCCTTCCAGAACCGGTGGTCCATCTGCTTGCAAGCCAAGGGCGGTCACCAGATAATTAAGCTGCTGGAATGAATCGACACGGATGAACAGATCATGATGGGTCAATTCGCTGGTGCCCAACCGGGTAGCCAGATGAATATTCCCATATCCGGGAATCGTGTACCCATATCGTTGATAAAACAGATGGTTCATTTCTTTCCCATATACGGCCATTTCACGAGTGGTGGCTGCACGCTCGTAAAAGGAGAACGGACCATCTGCATCACCCATGACACCCTGGCGAATAGGGTCGGTGACCAACCAGGGTTCGCCCCCTTCGCGGGCATCAGAATAGATATCGTGAAGCCAGAAAATATCCGTGGTCAGCATGGCCGCAATGCGCATGCCGATCGTGCCGGGTTGTGCATACCCGACGCCATCACCGAGTGGCTCGTCCCATATCCATAACCGGATCAGCCCATGGCTGTCGCTTTTTCCATTCTGTAAACGATATCCTTTTAAAGCGGACGGAATACCATACAGATTTTGTGCGGCCAGTTTATTCAGGTAACCGGTATTGGTGACACGAAACCCCATTTCTCCATAATAATGCAAGGCTTCGTTGAGATCGTGGGTACCTATAACGGCTTCATACACACCACTGATGCCCACGCCATCGCCGGCCCACGAGACATCCATCTCTTCGGCTTCCTCAAAATAGACTGGTGATATTTCACCTGTCGAATCGACGGGCAGCGCAGGAGGAACCTCCTGCGAGATGGCCATGACAGGAAGGAAAAGAAGAATGAGAAAGTAGGAACGCATAGGAGGAGGTTAAAGCACCAAATCACAAATCACAAATAAATTTCAAATTCGAAATTCGAATGACCGAAACGGAAGGTTTGGTTTTGGTCATTGAATATTGGTGCTTGTCAATTGTTTGGGATTTGTCATTTGGTGCTTGTGATTTATTCCAGTCCATATTTATCAATTAAATACACCAGGCTGGTAATTGCTGCAGCGCCGAGTTCCAATTCCCGTTCGTTGACATTCTGGATGCGGTCATTGCGGGTATGATGGAAGTCGAAATAACGCTGCGGGTCGGGTTTAAAACCGACGAGCAGGCCTTTCATGGATTTCAGCGGACCGATATCCGCGCCGCTGCCGCCCTGGGAAAGCGTCAGCCCATAAGGTTCGAGCAGGGGAAGCCAATCACTGGCCTTGCGATAATATCGGGTGAACACCTCCGGATCTGCTTCCATGGAAAAACCGCGTGGTGTAAACCCACCGGCATCCGACTCGATGGCTGCGAGATGAAATGTATTGGAAGTACGTGCAGAATCGGCATAGGCCTTTCCTCCACCCAGCCCACTTTCTTCATTCATGAAGAGCACGGCTCTGATGGTATATCGCGGTGTGTAACCGATCTGATTGAGCAGGTTGAGCACATCCATGGCCTGCACGCAGCCCGCGCCATCATCATGGGCTCCGCCGCCGACATCCCAGGAGTCGAGGTGGCCGCCGATCAGGATGACCGTATCCGGACTGACGGAACCCGTCAATTCACCGATGACATTATAGGATTTGAAATTGCCCTTCGCTTTGCAGGAGGTGATCACGGTGGCATCGGTCCGAACTTTCCTTTTCAGTTCGTTGCTCAGCCAGGTTGCATCATTGGTCGTAATAGCGATCGCCGGTATCGGCTCGACATCATCGGGGAAAATCGTGACGCCGGTATGGGGCACATCGTCATAGTTGGGTGTCATCGACCGGACAAGACAGGCCACCGCTCCATATTTGGCGGCTTTGGCAGGTCCATAGACGCGCTGATCAACAGCTTTGCCATATCCATGAAACGGATTCATTTCGTTCACCTCGAACGGGCGGTTGTAGAATACGATCTTGCCATCCAGGGCAAAACCGAGGGTATCCACTTCATCCAGTGAGTGAACTTCAACAATGGATGCCTGTACACCATTTCGTTTTGTCGAACCGGAATAGCCGAGGGCAAGGACATCCAGGGTTTTGACGATGTTGCCATTTTGGCGGATGATCACCTGTTCTTTTTCACCGCGTTCCCAGACGGGAACGGTACACTTCTGCTTCCAGGCGGCAACATTGTCCAGCTTGTCCAGTTCACCGAATGTGTAGGCAATAGCCTGCTTGGATTGGGGCGAACCGGCCAGTCGACCACCCACCTCTTCGGAGAGATAGGTGAGCCAGGTATAGGCCTTGCCATGTTCGAGGGCGGCGGTGTGGATCTGTTTGAGCACGAATGCATCGTCATCCGACTGGGCTTGAGTGATCGACCATGCCAGGAAAAGGAGGCTGATCAGGGTTATGGATTTCCGCATCATTGATTCTGTATGGATTGGATGTCCGAAGGTAGGGAATCCCGTTCATCCTCCCACCCGGCCGCTTCATGGTCCCGGCATGGACAGGCTTGGGGTCAGCACCCTGGCAATAGTGACGAACTTCAACCTGAATGAATACTTCTCCGCTGTAGTGGAAATCCACTCAGATCTGTCCAAGATAAACCTGGGAATGTTACACCTGGCAGGTATGCAGTATTCCACTCGTGGCTTCCCGGAAGAAATTTTGACTGTGGTCATTCACCTTTGGCCCGCCTTCCTCCACCGGCGGACAGGCAAGCTGGCGACCCCGAGTGCTCGAGGTCCTGACCCTGATTTGGCGACGATCTTTTAATTAATCCGAATAAACGAATAACCGAATAACCGAATAACCGAATAACCGAATAACCATCCTTAGCGTCTTCGCGCCTTCGCGTTTCTCCCCTCACTCCACCATCAGCGCTGGAATTTTCGAAATACCCCCATTCCTCTATATTGTGTCCTACCATCTGCGTTTTGTGTCGGTCGGTCATCTGGCGGATACGGACCTTCGTGGTGTCAAAGAGCTTCTTATGAACGGATCCATCCATGAAATTCGATCTATCGCCGGCATGCACCAGTTTATGGGGTATCCCAAACCGAAGCACCCCCTGATCTCCATTCTGGATACTGCCGAATTTTCGGCTGGACAAGAAGCAGTTGGTACCCGCTCGTATTCCGATCTGTACATGATCTCTATCAAGGACAAGAACTGCGGGGTCGACTATGGACGCAATTCTTTCGACTTTGACGAAGGTGTCATGGTCTTCTCTGCCCCGGGCCAGGTCTATACGGTGACACGAGCGATCAGGAAGGGAGAGATCACTGGCTGGATGCTGTACTTTCATCCCGACCTTATTCGCAATACCCATCTGGGGAGCATCATCGATGAATATTCCTTTTTTGGCTATGATGTCTTTGAGGCACTTCACCTCTCAGAAGAAGAGGAGCGGATCGTCATGGACTGTATCGCCCATATCCGGAATGAATATGAGCAGCGGATCGACAATCACAGTCAACGAGTGATCGTATCCAACCTGGAACTGTTGCTCAACTATGCCAGGCGTTTTATGAGCGGCAGTTCAACACGCGCACCAGCCAGAGCAAGGATATTGTCGCCCTGTTCGAACGCGAGCTCAAGGCGTATTACAACCAGGAAAAAGCCCTGGAATCCGGTGTGCCGTCCATCGAGCAGTTTGCCGCCCGGGCCAATCTGTCGCAGCATTATTTCAGTGATCTGATCAAGAAAGAAACCGGCCGCACAGCCAAGGACCATATCAACGGGTATATCGTGGAACGTGCGAAGAATATGCTCCTGAATTCCGAGCAGACGGTCAGTGAGATCGCGTACGACCTGGGCTTCAACTATCCGCACTACTTTACCCGGCTCTTCAAATCCAGGACGGGCCTGACGCCGATGGAATACCGGGGCATGAACTGACCCATTCCGCATTTTGTGTTGCAGTCCATGCAAACTGTGTCTGCGGAAAGGATCCGCGGGCAGGACCTTTGGATCATCAAACAACAGTCAACGACAACATGACACGAAACATTGAAACAAAGCACCTCCCGGAGGTGATCCGGGCTCACGGACGGGATATGACCAACAAGGTAGTGGCCATTACGGGCACGACGAGTGGAACGGGATATGTCTGCGCACGCGAACTGGCCAGGAAAGGGGCGACCGTCATCCTGCTGAACCGGAAGAGCGAGCGGGCTCAGGACAGTCTGCAGCGATTGCAGGAAGAAGTGCCGGATGGACGGTTTGAAGCCATCGATTGCGACCTGCAGCTGTTCGACAGCGTGCGTCAGGCGGTTGATGCGGTGAAATCCAGACATCAGGTGCTGGACGTACTTGTCAACAATGCCGGGGTCATGGCCCTCAAGGATACGGCGACCGCCGATGGCTATGATGTGCAGATGCAAACCAATGTGCTGTCTCACTTCTTGTTGACCAAAGAGCTATTCCCACTGATGCTCAATAGCGAGCAGGCCAGGATCGTGAATCATTCCTCGGGTGCGCGCCTTGGCGGACCCCTTGGCACCGGAATATTTTGAGGCCCGGGGTGGCAACCTGGGAGGTGATGGCACGGAAGAGGAGAACATGCAGTTCGGCGGACCCCGGTGGGAGCGCTATCACCAGACCAAACTGGCCAATGCGACCTTCACTTATGGGCTCCAACAGAAGCTCGAAGCGGCAGGGATCACCCATGTGCTACCCTTGCTCGCCCATCCTGGCCTGGCAGCTACCAATCTCCAACTCACCACGGATCAGGATGGTGGAATGGATGCCACCTCTGACTTCATGAACATGGCCCAATCCCCGGAGGATGGCGCTGCGGGCATCATCCGTTGTTGCCTGGATGAAACGGCGAAGTCCGGTCATTTCTATGGTCCCTCTGCCGGTTGGGCCGGCTATCCGGATCTCCTGCCACCAGAGGAACTGTTGACGGATGAATCGAATGTTCGGATCAATTGGGAGGGGTGTGAAAAAGCGGTTGGTGCTTTTGAGATCTAAAGCAGATCATGATTTCAACAAATGGGCCTGGCACGAGTTGTCAGGCTTTTTTTGATCGCCAAATACCATTTTGCCAGGCCAGATGCAGCCTGGAGATACCGGGCGTTACTCTCCGATCACTCTTCCAGTACATCTGGACAACACAAAGGGTACTTTATCCCTGCCGTATATGTGGATCAACAATACATCTCATGTGCATCCGTAGTACTCCTGTGGTACTCCTGCAGTACTATGCCAGTACTCCTATAGTACTTCCTTGGTACTCTCATGGTACTCTAACAGTGCTCTCATAGTACTCTCATGGTACTCGAGCAGTACTTTCGTGGTACACTAACCGTACTTAAAACTGGGGGTACACTCCCATTTGGAATGGTGTAATCAAGGTAAAGAAACATGGAAAATCCAATGGAAGGTCCATCGCAATCGGTGGGCTGGCAGGTTTTCCTGTTCACAGAAAACCTCCTTCATCCAGATCGGGTCTTTCGAGATCTGGTATTCCTGACGGCAAGATGCAGCACCGACATCCCATTTTCCTCCTCCCCTCCTTAACTCCTCCCCTCCTCAACACCTCCCCTCACTCCACCATCAGCGAATCACCTTCTACTGGTGCAGGAGCGGGATAATAGTCGGTTGTATTGTTCTCGATGAGGGTCTTCAGATTTTCAAAGTTTTCCGTTTCCTGTTTGGTGAAGCCGCCAGTGAAGATCTCCATCATGGCGAAGAGAGAACGGGACAACATGCTTTTACCGATCACTTCGGAAGCCGATTGGATGGTGGTTTTTCCGTCGGCTTCTGTAAAGGACATCCGTTGTTTGAACTCCATCATGTCACTGTCAAAGCTGAGGTCGACATGGTCGAATTCTTCGATGGAGACCAGTGTTTCGATCATCTCGAAGTCGGGCTGCCCTTCGCCGGGATTGACAACAACCTTGTAGGTGCTGCCCGGAGCGCCTTTTTCGCCATTGAGCAGTTCAATGCTTTTAAATCCTTTGAGCCACTGGTTGTATTTGCTGTCGTCCTGGGTAACGGCCCAGGCTTCCTGCACCGGTTTATTGACTGTGATCTCATGACCATAGTGGACGGACGGGTGGATCCAGCCGAAAGACAGGAAGATGAGGATAAGAAGGAGCGCTGTAAAAAAGAGGTATTTCAGGATTTTCATGTGGAGTGGTTCAATGACATTGGTTCTTCGAAAATACAATAATGGGTCAGATCTGTCCAAAATAAACTTCGAATGGTTGCTTTTGGCATACTGCAGTATTCCATTCAGGGCCTCATTGTGAAATTTTGAATATAGTAGTACACCTCTGGCCCGCCTCTTGCCGGCGAGGCACCTTCTTTTGACGCGCCAAAAGAAGGCAAAAGCGCTTGTCGCCAAAATGGGCCTTCTTTACTTGTTCGAGTGCAACGTAAAATCGTCTGTTGATTGGGAGGGATCAACATCAGGACCCGGCCGCTCGTATTTGATCGGTGGTTATTTGCATCATTGATACTCATTTTTCATTTAAATTTTCAATACATGCATCACATGTCCGATCAAATAATGCGGCAGTTTGCATGATTGACTGTTTCATAAAACTATAGAATCCAATTGTTTGCTTGATAGACGGGTCCTTGATGTGTTGTGAGGCCCTGGTTTGGCGACGATTAAATTTAGGGGGGTTAGATTCGGATTTTATGACTTGTAGAATATTATTTCATTGATTATTTGTAATCATATTTTGGAGAATAAATCATTTTGGACAGAAGTGATAATGGATTGAAAGTCAATATCGGCATGAGCATTTTGAATAGGGAAACCGGTTTCAACTGCTTTGGCTTGTTCGACTACTGCCTTCCGATCACTGCCTGACAGCAAGAGAAACGTACTTGTATTTGTCCCCTTTCTTGACTGCCTGGTGTATTTCATTCCTTCTACTCCCGTTCGCCACCACTCTATTTTGACCACCGGCGGATACATTCAGAAAAAATGAATAAATTGACGGAGTAAAGGTAGCTGACCCTTGTTTACAAGTTCATTTGTCCAGAAGAGGTGAACGGTTCAACATGGGAAAGCACTCCAAACGGGAACATCATGTAGGGGGTTGCAAATTTTGGCAGGTTCAAGAGGATGAATAGAAAGTATGAGTAGAATACTGAAGATATGTTTGTTGCTGGTTATTGGGGTAGTGGCCCTGATTATCGGTCACGTGGTTTATTTAAAATATCTTTTTCAGGCGGATGCATATCCAATGGATCGGTTATTGGAGAAGCAGACCAATAAAACGGCCTTGATTATCGTGGCTCATGATGACGATGCAATCGGGATGTCCGGAACGATCGCATTTTTATGTAAACATGGCTGGGAGGTTCGCGAGTTGTGTTTTTATCAAGGATGGAAAAATAAGGACTCCATCCGTAAACGGGATCTGGAGCGAGTGGCAACACTTTTGGGAATGAAGAGTGTAGAATATCATGATATTGAATTAAGAAAAGACAGGGAAAAAGTGGAAAAACCCTGGCTCCCCATTCCCTATGCGGATTTTGAAGGTGCCTACAACAGGGATACAGCCTTGCACTATATCAGTAAACTGATTGAAGAGGTTCACCCTTCGATCATTTTCACACTGGATGATATACTGGGTGGATATGGACATCCTGACCATGTCTTTATCAGCAGGTTGATCAATGATTATTGCAGGACAAGTGCCACCGGTTCTTCATTTAGCGTGAATGCGATTTATCAAGCCGTCTTTGATCCGGCAATGAATGAGCGAATCCTGAAGGATATGGACGCATTTCAACTGGCAAAGAAGGTTTACGGAGTTAACCATTCTCCACGTCCTGATGTGTATGTGCCTGTTGAAGGTTGTGAAGCCCTGAAAAAGGAGGCCATGCTGGCCTATACGACGGAACAGAATTCATTGACTAAAATCTGGCCGTTTTACAGCTACTATCCCGCCAAAGTATATTTTGGCATATTTGATCAGGAATATTACAGGGTTTTGAAAAAGGAGGATCGATATCAGAATGATCCAGGATAATACCGGAGGGCAGGTTGAGGTTGCTGTATTCCCCTCTTCAGACGACAAACTTTAATTGACCCTCATAACCTCCTTCACTCATAACCTCATTCACGTCTTTGCATTCTGCCACTGCCCGATACCGAACGCCCGATATCGCCTCTACTGTACTCCATACACGCATCGTATACGTATCGGTAGTACATCCCTGGTACATCCCCGTACATCGGTAGTACACTCCTAGTACTCTAATGGTACACTGATAACGCACTGATCGTACTCTAAATGGAAGACGCACTCCGGTTGATTGGCTGGAATTAGGTAGATCTGGTGGCAGGCATTTCTACCGTATCCAGATCCGTCCTGTTCCGGCGGACATGAATCCATCAGGTGGTCCATTCTGGTGATATGCTGTTTGGGAAAGGACTGGATTCATGTATGGATGGAACTTGAAAGGAAGAGCAGAACGCCTCCGCCTCCTTCTGTGGGCAGTCATTCCTCATCCCTTCAGATGGTCTGGTCTTGAATACAGAGATTGAGGGCTCGGTCTGGAACGAGAAGAGCAATGGCTAGGTATCATCCCCGATCCCTCATCCCTCCCGCCTCAGCAGGTGGGCAGGCATCCCTGTCAAGGCTTGAAACGAAGGCCACAGCCGTCAGAACCAGGCCCAGACAAGAATGCAATGGGTCTGGCGCTTCTCTTTTTTTGTCCTGGCTTGGACATATTCAAGAAAAGGTGATAAATTGGAGTTGCAACCGGCTAGGAATATACGCTATTGGGTGAATGACCAGGATTTGTGTATGCGAACGGTGATAAATGGTTGAAGACAATGATAAGGTTCATCATAAAGGCATTGTGAGATAGGGCATTAACTTTGCAACTGTGGGTATCAGGATGGGAGTTTCGTATGTAAGTGAGTTAGGTAACATACAAAAAAGATAGCAACAAAATCAAATCAACCTGACGATTTAATTATCTTTACGAAAAGAAAAATGAAAGAATCAATACATATAAAGAACTTAGGTCCAATTAAAGACATTTTTATTGAGGACATTAAACCATTAACTGTTTTGATAGGTGAATCAGGAAGTGGAAAAAGTACATTAATGAAAGCTATCGCATTGTTTCGATGGCTATACAAAATGCTCAATATACGTTCTTACCTTAAGAGAAGTAAAGTCTCAAAAAGCCCATTTAGATGTAGAATGGACACCTACTTTAAAAATTGTGGATTTGAGGAGTACTTAAAAAACAATCCTGAAATTGTCTATTCAGTTGAGTTTTCAGACAACAGAAAGTATACACTTCATTTTGCAAAAAACAAACTAATAGGAACTGGAGACAAAGACTTAGTGCAAATTCAAGATTTATATTATAACAAACTTAGCTTCATTTCGGAAACAAGAAATATTATTCCACTTTGGGCAGAAAGAGGAGCTTCTTTTACTGGGGGATATTTAGGATTTTATTTCCACGAGGTTTATAATGATTTTGACTTAGCTTCTGAGAATATTAAAGACCTTGACATTAATTATTTAAACTTAAAGTTATCAGTAAAAAAGGTTCAGTCAAATAAAAAGTATTTCATACAAGCACCAAACAAAGAATATGAACTAACACTTAAAAATAGTTCATCAGGAACTCAAAATGCTGTTCCAGTAACCTTAATTGCAGAACACTTTTCAAAACACTTTGATTTTGAAGAAGCCTTCAATAGATCTTTATTAAACTTTCTTTCCAAAACAGATAATTTGACTGATTTCAAGCCTGTTAAGAATCTTGGTGACATCAAAAAGAAATTGTTTATCCACATTGAAGAACCTGAACTAAGTTTATTTCCAGAAGCTCAATGCGAATTAATAAGTGATTTGATTTCTAAATGTTTTGTGTCAAATTCTAATTCAATAGATTTAATTTTTTCTACCCACAGTCCATATATAATAAATCACTTAAACTTGTTAATCAAAGCATATGATAGCAATCAATTAGTTGATGGAGCAAAAATTGAATTTGAAAAAGTTGCAGTTTACCAAGTGGATGAGGGAAAAATTGATGATTTGTTGGTTAAAAACCAAAGAATTATCAATACCAATTCCTTATCAGACACTATTAATAACATTTACGATAAATATAATCAATTAGACCAAGATGGAAGACTTACTGAAAAATAATTACACAGCTCATTATGGTCTTCCTGGTTGTATCGAACCCAATTTGGTAATTCAAACAAACGAGACATACTTTGAAATTGAAGACACGGGGACAAGAGAAATTGTTCTTCATACGAACAATGGGAGAGGAATGGCAAAGTTTTCTAATCCAAATGCACTATCAATTACGATTGCAAATTATGACAAATTTGTAACGAGTTTACCCAACTATTTTCAAAATGGCAGAAAGAGATGCGATATTATTGTATGTGATGACGGACGAAACTTGATTCTCGGCGAGATGAAAGACAGTCCAAATATTAAGCAGCACAGAAAAAAGGCGAAGAAACAACTATATGAATCATTAACCACTCTTATGGCTATCCCCCAATTCTTGGCACTATTAAATAATAAGACAGTAAAAAGGTGCTGTTACTTTAACAAGCAGACGAAATCACCAGCTATTATTACAGCTACTACTGCATTTAATAGACTAGCATTAATTTTTAATGAGGGATTTCAAATGAGCCATCCAGCAATTGAAGGACAAAATTTTGAGTTTTGGGAATATTTAGGTGGACATACATTGACGTTGACATAAAAGAAGTACGAATATCTTACATGGGTTTTGCCTAAAGCGAGTCTGTTTCATATAGAGTGTCAATGATTCAATAACTTACACTTAGATCATTGACTTATGGAAAGCAATGAGTTTGATTTTGAAGCTTTTAAAGTGGAAGCGATGGATCGACTGGAAGCCGGAAAGGCCTGTTGGGTAGTGAAGGAGCCTTGACGCCGTTCATTCAGAATCTTTTAGAAGAGGCTTTTGAATGCAAGTTTCAGCCTTACATTGCTGAGCAAGACCTGACTAATCGAAAGAAAGATAAAGGAAAGTTGACGGTTTGTTCCATCCGTGAACTGGCAGTCACTATGAATGCCTGTGCTGTTCTTTGACTTGATTGTTAAAATGTTTTGTCAGCATGGCATTCCATTTAGCAAAAAGCAATGTAGAAATGACCTGTGAAGATGTCATCAAAAAGTTAACCTCCTTCCGCGATGCACGCGAATGGGCTCAATTCCACGATTCGAAGAACCTGGCTGCTGCCATCAGTATTGAGGCGGCTGAACTGAATGAGCTCTTTCTGTGGAAGGATGTGCAGGAATCTGAGCAAGTGGATCGGGAGCGGCTGAAGGAGGAACTGGCCGATGTCCTGGCTTTTGCTTTTCTGCTGGCAGAGAAGCACGGGCTTGACCCATTGGAGATCGTGATGGAGAAGATCAGGAAGAATGAGGAGAAGTACCCGGTGGAGAAGGCGAAAGGAACAGCGACCAAATATACCGAGCTATGATCGTCTATCGGGCTACCAAATCTGACTTTCACCAAGATATTGATACTGGGAATATTGATGGTATCATTGAGGATGCACTGATGAAAAATCTTCATCGATCTACTTCACAAAAGGAGAAAGATTCCTGGCGGAGTTCCCTACTCTTCATGTGGAATGTGATCTCCGATACAGGAATACCTGACAATTCTGGTATCGCCATTGAATTCCAAATTCCTCATACTTCCAAGCGAGTAGACTTTATTATTTCTGGTTTCGATAAATCAGATCACTCCTACGTTGTGATCGTGGAGTTGAAACAGTGGGTTTCTGCTGAATTGACTGTAAAAGATGGGATTGTCAGCACAGCCTTAGGTAGAGGACTTCATGAGTCGCTACATCCTTCTTATCAAGCTTGGACGTATGCGGCTTTGTTGGAGGACTTTAATGAAACAGTATACCAAGAGAACATAACTCTAAAGCCATGTGCCTACCTCCACAACTATGAGGAGGATACTGTGATTCGAAACTCATTCTATAGTGAGCACCGGAGAAAGCTCCTGTCTTTTAAAGCTCGATATGCAGAAGCTTAGGAGCCTTTATCAAGGCCTATATCCAATCAGGTGATGACGGGCATATATTGTACCGAATCGATAATGGCAGGATTCGGCCATCGAAGCAACTGACGGAAGCTCTTGTGTCCATGATCGAGGGTAACCAGAACTTTTTCCTGATCGATGACCAGAAGCTGGTGTACGAAACAGCCCTTCAGCTCTGTGAGCAGGCAAAGGAAGGGACCAAACAGGTGATGATCATAGAAGGAGGGCCTGGCACAGGTAAATCTGTAGTCGCGATCAACCTGCTGGTCGAGATCACAACAAGGGGGATGTTGACCCAATACGTTACCAAAAATGCAGCACCAAGGGCGGTGTACCAGAGCAAACTGACCGGCACGATGACAAAGACCCGGTTTGCTGCCCTGTTCCAGGGTTCAGGCCGGTTTGTGGATGCGGAGGAGAATATCTTCGATGCCCTGGTGGTGGATGAGGCACACCGTCTGAATGAGAAGTCGGGCATGTACCAGAACATCGGCGAGAACCAGGTCAAGGAGATCATCCATGCCTCGGCCTGCAGCATCTTCTTCATCGATGAGGACCAACGGGTGACCCTGAAAGATATCGGCACCAAAGAGGAGATCAAACGATGGGCAAAGGACGGGGAGCCCTGATCCATGAGTACGAACTACCATCCCAGTTTCGCTGCAACGGTTCTGATGGCTATCTCGCGTTTCTGGACCACGCCCTGCAGATCCGGGAAACGGCCAATATCAGCCTGGCAGAACTGGACTATGACTTCCGGGTGGTGGACACCCCAAATGAGCTCGACCGCCTGATCCGAGAAAAGAATGCGGTTGACAACCGCTCCCGTCTGGTAGCCGGGTATTGCTGGAACTGGAACTCCAAGAAGAATGCCCGGGCCATGGACATCATCCTCGGAGGAGCATGACTATCAACGCCAGTGGAATCTGGCTGTGGACGGTTCCCTCTGGATCCTGTCACCGGATTCCATCGACCAGATCGGCTGTATACACACCTGCCAGGGTCTGGAGCTGAACTATGTCGGGGTGATCATTGGTGATGACATTATCGTTCGGGATGGTGTGGTGATGGTTGACCCCTCCAAGCGCTCCCGGATGGATGCCTCCATCAAAGGGTACCAGAAGATGCTGAGGGAAGACCCGGAAAACGCCCGTTTACGTATCAAGGCGCTGGTTAAGAACACTTACCGTACCTTGATGACCCGAGGAATGAAGGGGTGTTATGTGTATTGTACGGATCGGGAGACGAGGGAGTATTTCAGGAATGAGAAGAATTTTATTTATTGAGAATGTAAGAAAAATAAATTAATAGTCAATGAATTTTAAAAATCTCAAATCACTGTTTATTGATAATGGATGCGATGAAATCTATGTAAAAAGGCTTTCTGCTAATGACAACTCAAAAAATCAGGTTTACCTGGGTGGAAATTTTGAAATTCTAAATGTGCTTCCTGTTTCAAAAATTACTACGGTTGAAGCTGGTGATTGGAAAAGGGAGCGATTCAAAGCAACTCTAGACTTTTATTGGATAACTGAAGAAGGTACTTTATCGCCTGCTCCGCATGCGCAATTAATCTTATATCCAAAGTACCCCGAAGTGCGATTCTCAGGATTTTTATCAGGTTCAAAAAATGCTCCCTCAGAATTAATGACTCAAAGGACTGCTGATAGGTTTCTTTTGATTTCAGTAAGTAGAACAGGAAAAGTATTAGGGTATGTAGCTCATCCAAATTCTGTAATAGGTAGAGAAATTAATGGGGAATTAATAGCCAGAGAATTTGGAGTATTTTCTGTTATCGAATTACCACAAGTGGCTAATAGCAGATCCGTGTTGCTTAACGAACTTTCTAGAATAAATCAACTGGGTTGGATTAATTCAAAGCGTCTTGACTCAACTGGCAAGGTTCTGCCATGTAAAGCACAAAATTGTGGAGGCTACACCTTGGAAGCCGAGTTGGGGATTACTCCAAACGGATATTCTGAACCAGATTTTATGGGTTGGGAAATTAAGCAATTTAAAGTTTCTAGATTAGAAAATATTAAATCTTCAGTAATAACATTAATGACTCCAGAGCCAACAGGTGGTATTTATAAAACACAAGGAGTTGAATATTTTATAAGAAAATATGGCTACATTGATAAAGTGGGTCGTTACGATAGAATGAATTTTGGAGGAGTTCATAAGGTGGGGGAAGTGCATAAGTCCACAAAATTGGAAATGAAATTAATAGGGTTTGATACTGAATCTGGAAAGATTCGCAATTCAACCGGATGTATTACTTTGGAAGATAGAAATGGAAATGAGGCTGCCTCTTGGAATTTTTCTTCTATGTTATTACATTGGAATAGGAAGCATGATAGAGCTTGTTATGTCCCGTCACTTTCTGAAATTGCAATTGATAGAAAATATAGATATGGAAATAATGTAATATTAGGTATAGGAACTGATTTTCAGTTATTTTTATCACAGATGGCGGCTGGGAATATATTTTATGATCCAGGAATAAAAATGGAGAATATTTCGGTAAAACCTAAAATTAAAAAAAGAAGTCAATTCAGAATAAAGTCGAGGTACCTAGGAAGTCTCTATATTCAAAGTGAGATTGTTGATGTCTCAAAATAGATTTCAAGTATTACATTTGGTCAAATTTGTTCAGGATTTTCCAGATATTTCTTCAAATTTTATATTCGAATGAATAAATTTTATTGATTGGTTGATAATTTGAGAAAGAGGTAGTTTTAACTTCTTATCAAGGGCACATTCCCATATAATCAATATTCTATAACCTGAATTTATTATTGCTTTGATCTGACTTTCATCTCTGGATTTGTTTGACATGAACTTCTTTTCCCAAAACTCAAAATTACTGTTGGGTGTATACCCGAGGTAGCAGGAGTGATGATGCCAGAAACAGCCATGGATGAAAATTGCTGTTTTATATTTGGGAAGAAGAAGATCCGGCTTTCCTGGCAGTTTTTTTGAATTCAATCTGTATCTGAAGCCTTTTGCAAACAGGGCTTTTCGAAACAGGACCTCAATTTTGGTGTCTTTATTTCGAATGCCAGACATCATCTGACTGCGCTTGGCTGTAGAAACAATATCAGGCATCTGTTTTAGGATCAGGGTGTCACCGGATGCATGGTATTAAGCTTTTTATTTCGTAGTTTCTTTGCAATCGGCTTTGCATGTATAGCATTCTCGAGATATGGTTGCATATGTCGGGCAATTGCCTCAATGACCGGCACTACTACAGCATTTCCGAATTGTCTGTAAGCCTGTGTATCAGATACAGGTATGATAAATGGTTTCTGATCAACGCGATCGAATCCCATCAAGCGGGAGCATTCTCTGGGTGTCAGTCTTCGTGGACGCCCATTTCCTCTTCTGATGAGAATTTCGGATCCATCTTTATGATATCTGGCTGACAGAGTTCTGGCTACCCCATCAGCACCGAAAAGCCCATAGCCGAAGCCATTTCCTTTCAGTTTGTGTTTTTTAGCGTATTCTCTCAGGTATTCCCAAAGTCTCGGTGTTAAAGTGTACCTGTCACTTACTTTTGCCAGTTTGCCCTCTGTATAGGGTGCTTCTGAAGATTCTGATCCATCTTCAGTATGCAGAATAGAATCCAGGCGTGGGCCTAGCTCTCGATCAGGAATGACCATGTTATTGAAGCTGAATCCACAGTTCTTTTTAAAGCCGACAATGAATATTCTTTCTCTGTGTTGTGGCACGAATCCCTGAGCATCGATTATTTTCTTTTGGACGGTATAACCCAACTCACCTTCCAGGGTTTCCATGATAATTTCCATGGTCCTGCCTTTGTCATGGCTGGCAAGGTTTTTCACATTTTCCAATAGAAATGCTTCCGGTTGATGATGCGCAATGATTCTGGCTACATCATAAAACAGAGTGCCCTGAGTTTTATCTTGAAATCCGTGTTCCCGGCCAAGCGAATTCTTTTTTGAAACACCAGCAATGGAAAAGGGCTGACATGGAAAGCCGGCTAATAGGAGATTGTGCTTTGGAATCTCCCGGTCCAGATCCACAACTTTGGTGATATCTCCGGCAATAGGGTGATCGCAACTGAAATTAGCCAGATAGGTCTGTTGGGAAAACTTGTTCCATTCGCTGGTAAAGACGCATTTACCTCCGATTGATTCAAACCCCTTTCGCATGCCACCAATACCCGCAAACAGGTCAATAAAGGTGAATGTGGGATTCTTGACTTCGAGGTTTTCCTGTTTTGTTCTGGCAATGCTATTCAACAGGTCAACAATCCCTTTTCTGGGACGACTTTCACCGTTTTCCCATCGATAGATCGTTCGCGAGGTATATCCTGTGAGATCAGCAATTTCTGGACGGACATACCGGTTTTCTCTCTGAGCAGTGTGAATTCACTGGGTTGAATCATATAAGTCTGAACTGGGAATGATTTTGACATTTCGTCACAATGTTAGACAATTCTGTAATATTTGAGCTTATCCCTGCGAAAATAAACAAAATGTTTTAAACAATATGGCTGGTATAATAATTCTCCCCAACATTTCCCCTCCAAACCCCCTATTTTTGCCCCCGGATTCCGGGATGCCTGTCCCGCCGTAGGCGGGAAGGGTCCCAAAAAGCACCAATCGATGTCCAGAACACATGACTGTGGCGCCCTGCGCCTGACCGACCTCAACAGCACCGTCACCCTCAGCGGATGGGTGCAGATCAGTCGCGACCTGGGGGGCCTCACCTTCGTCGACCTGCGCGATCGCTATGGCATCACCCAGCTGGTGTTCAACATGGACACCGAGGCCTCCCTCTGCGAGCAGGCCCGCAAACTGGGGCGCGAGTTCGTCATCCAGGTGTCCGGTACCGTGCGGGAGCGCAGCAACAAGAACCCCAACCGCCCCACCGGGGAGATCGAGATCGAGGTGGCCACCCTTCAGGTGCTCAACAGCTCCAAGACCCCTCCCTTTACCATCGAGACCGACACCGATGGAGGCGACGACCTCCGCCTCAAATACCGCTACCTGGATATCCGCCGGGAGCCCCTCCAGCGCAACCTGCGCTTCCGCGGCAAGGTCACCATCGAGACCCGCAAATACCTCGACCAGCAGGATTTTGTGGAGATCGAGACACCCTGCCTCATCAAAAGCACCCCTGAAGGCGCGCGCGACTTTGTGGTGCCCAGCCGCATGAATCCGGGTGAGTTCTACGCCCTGCCCCAGTCGCCCCAGACGTTTAAGCAGATCCTCATGGTGGCCGGCATGGACCGCTACTTCCAGATCGTCAAGTGCTTCCGCGACGAAGACCTCCCGCGCCGACCGACAGCCGGAGTTCTCCCAGATCGACTGCGAGATGGCCTTCGTGACCCGCGAGGATATCCTCAACACCTTCGAAGGGCTCACCAAACACCTCTACCAGGAGATCGACGGCGTCACCCTGCCCGACTTCCCACGCATGTCCTACGACGATGCCCTGCGCCTCTACGGTTCCGACAAGCCGGACCTGCGGTTCGACATGGCCTTCGAAGAGCTCAACGACCTCGGTCAGGGTAAAGGCTTTGGCATTTTCGATGGAGCCGAACTCATCGCCGGCATCTGCGCTAAAGGGGTGGCCGAGCAGTGGTCCAATAAGGACCTCAACGATCTCACCGACTGGGTGAAGCGCCCCCAGATCGGCGCCCGGGATTGGTGTATGTCCGGTTTAACAACGATGGCAGCATCAAGAGCACCGTCGGCAAGTTCTTCGACGACGAGGCCCTGCGGGGCTGGGGCGAACGCTTCGGTGCCGGCGAGGGCGACGTCCTTCTGGTGCTCAGCGGCGAGACCGACAAGGTGCGCAAGCAGCTCGGCGAACTCCGCCTGGAGGTAGGCCGCCGTCTGGGTCTGATGACCCCTGGCGTGGTCAAGCCGCTCTGGGTGCTCGACTTCCCCCTCCTGGAGTGGGATGACGACACCAACCGCTTCTACGCCATGCACCACCCCTTCACCGCCCCCAAGCCAGAGGAGATCGACAAGATGAACAGCAACGACCGCGAGGTGCTCAAGGGCCTCCATGCCGATGCCTACGACCTGGTGATCAACGGTGTTGAGATCGGCGGGGGCTCTATCCGGATCCACGACCGGGCGTTGCAGAGCAAAAACTTCAGCCTCCTGGGCTTCACACCTGAAGAGGCGGAGGCACAATTCGGTTTCCTGCTGGGTGCGTTCGAGTATGGTGCACCTCCTCACGGCGGGATCGCCTTCGGTCTGGACCGCCTCTGTGCGGTGATGAACGGGCAGAACAATATCCGCGACTACATCGCCTTCCCGAAGAACAATATGGGCCGGGATATGATGATCGATGCGCCGTCGACGATCGCGCAGGGGCAGCTGGATGAGCTGGGATTAGATGTGCGGGTGAGGGATTGATTTCGCGCAAAGGCGCAAGGATCGCCAAGTCAATAAGGCGCAAAGGGATTTTGGATTGGATGACCACTAAGTCACGGAGAGGCTAAAACGGTGTAATAGAGATCCTGCTAAAGAGCTTGAGGGTATTCTGAAGTGGAAGGAGGACACTAAGGGATTTATTACCACAGAGTCACACAGAGTTTCACGGAGCAGGCTGCAACCCATATTTTGGCTCCCCCTCTACAAGTATTGGAGAGGAGCTTGTCCAGACCGACGAAGGAGCGTCTGGGGGTTGGGGCGTGAGGTGATCACCACTAAGTCACAAAGGGCACTAGAGGGATAGAATGGAAATTTTACTGGAGAGCTTGAGGGTGTTCTGAAGTGGAAGGAGGGCACTAAGAAATCCTGGGTGAATCAGTCTCTTCGTCTCCAATGACCACAGAGGACACGGAGTCGCACAGAGTTTTCGTGCAGGAGCAATTCTTTGTGCACCTTCGTGAACTTCGTGTCTTCGGTACGCCATGAGGCGTGTGTCTATATTAATTAACCATTAAACCCAGTATCATGAAAGGGATACACAGGCCAATTTGCCGTTCAGCCTGAAGCAGCCGGAAGGCATGAGGAGGAAACGAATCATGTCAAGTTTCTGGTCAAGCGATTATGCGAGCCGTAATACAAGTGAACCCGGTAAGGCTTCGTTACACAACATTGCAGTGGTCAACCTTCCAAAGGTGGCGAAACCTGAAACATATTGGGAAGTAACGGTAAAGTGCACCAATATGGCTGCACGGAGTAAGACGGGATGGCGCGTATAATGAGGGAGACACATGAACATGGGATCCCCTAACGCCATGTAGTAGACCGCTACATGGGCGAGGGAGTCGGAGATGCCCATAGTACTGCTGATACTGAGGACAACATAACCTCAGAGGAGGGAAGGGGCATTACTATTGGAAACGTTTTAGATAACAAAATGACTACCTAAATGGAGAAGCGAAGTATCCTAGAAAAGGTACAAGCGGAGATAGAAATCCTGAGCAGAAGAAGCGAAAGGATCAAAGTACGCAGGACAGGTGCAGGCTGTTACAACTAAAACTATATCAGAAAGCCAAGCAGGAAAGTAAGTTCAAGTTCTACATACTATATGACAAAATCAGCCTAAGCTACATCATGGAGGAGGGCCTACCGGCGATGTAAATCGCGAAAAGGATCAAAAACCCGGGCGTGGATGGGTTGACGTTTAAACAGGTTGAGGATACTGGGCGAGAAGCATTTCTCGAAGCAATTAGAGAAGAGCTACGAGAGCACAGGTATAAACCGCAACCAGTCAAACGAGTCATGATAGAGAAGGAGAACGGCGGAAGTCGACCATTGGGGATACCGACCATTAAAGACAGGGTAGTACAACAAGCCTGTAAGATGGTCATTGAACCAATATTCGAGGCTGACTTCAACGAATCATCCTATGGGTTCAGGCCGAAACGATCGGCAAAAGAAGCATTGACTGAAATTAAGGGTAATCTGAGTAAGGGAAAGCACGTGGTATACGATGCAGATTTAAGCAAATACTTTGACACCATCCCACACGATAAGCTAGTGAAGGCTCTTGAAGAGCGCATAGCCGATCCCCGAATAATTGCACTTGTGAAACTATGGCTAAAGTCACCAGTAGTAGAGAGTGATGGAAAGTATAGTGGAGGAAAAGGACAATCGAAAAGGGACGCCCCAGGGTGGTGTGATATCTCCATTGTTAGCGAATATATACATGAACCTTCTAGACAGAATGGTCAACAAGATGAATGGCTATTTTGCGAACCTGGGGATACGGATGATCAGGTATGCGGATGACTTCATATTGATGTCAAATGAGATCAAACAAGAAGCTATCACAAAGCTGCATGGATACCTTGAACGCATGGAACTTACAATCAATGAAGAGAAAAGCAAGATGGTAAATGCGCGAGAAGAGCCTTTTGATTTTCTTGGATTTACCGTACGATATGACAGGAGTATACTAATTAAAGGCAGCCGCTTTTGGAATATCTTCCCAAAGCAGAAAGCTCAGAAAGGTATACGAAAAGCGATTGATGTGAAACTCAAATTGATAGGACACTACCCGGCAAAACAGGTTGCTTCAGAACTCAACCCTATTATTAGGGGCTGGATGAACTACTACAAAATCGAAGGAGTAAGCTATACTCAGGTTGCATTTAGAAAGTTAAATGACTACCTGAGAACCCGCCTGATGCGTTACTACAATCGTAAAAGCCAGAGGAAATCGCGCCTACATGGTCACGAGGCCTACGATCTATTAACCAAGAAATTTGGCTTAATAGTGCCGTATACGACCAATGGATTACGACCTGTGTATGCCCAAGGACGAAACCAATAGGAAAGCCGTATGCGGGAAAACCGCACGTACGGATTGACGAGGGGGTGAGGAGTAGCTATCTTGCTGCTCCTTACTCTACTCTACTGGCAATCTACGTTCCCTTCATCCCTGCATGTCGGTATTACCACAGAGTCACACAGAGTTTCATAAAGCAGGCTGCAGCCCATATTTTGGTTCCCCTTTGACATGCAGGCAAGTTAGGACCAGGTGATTCACGGTTGAAGGACAGAAATCGAAGGGTCAACCAAGAGGGGATGTGCCTTTGAATGACCAGAACAAGCCTGCTTGAGTTTTAAGTCATGTTCAATCCATAAAAAGCAATACCTTTTTGTGGAAGTTTCACTTCCAAGATCATGAGATGGATATGAAGGCAACGTTGCTCGGGATTCTGACATTGCTGACCACGGTTCTATTTGCGCAGCAGAACGAATCCGCTTGTATCGAACAGGTCGACAGTCTGATCAGGATATCGAGGGAACGAACCAATGATCGTCAGTACGATGAGGCTCAGAAAATCCATGCTCAGGCGGAGGATATCGCCGTTACCTGTCTCGGAACTCATTCTTCTGCCTATGCCTCCTGTTGCTTCAATCAAGCCAGGATAATGGATTTTCAACGAAATTTTCCTGAAGCGGAAAGGTGGTATCTATCCGCATTGAAGCTGAGAGGGGAAGTGTCCGGATCACGTCATCTGGAATATACATCTATACTGAACAATCTTGGAGCATTATACGTCAATCTGGGTCAGTTTGAACAATCAGAAGCCATGTTCCTGGAAGCCTTGGAGATTCTGGAAACCATGTTTGGCAAGGACCATCAGGAGTATATCGAAACTCAGAATAACCTGGGGATTCTGTACAGAACAATGGGTGACTATGAAAGAGCCCTTCCCCTGTTCCTGAGTGTTCAGGAAAAGGGAAAGAAAATATGGGGCCCGGATCATTTGTATTACTCGATCTGTCTGCACAGCCTGGGCAATCTGTATCAAAGTACTGGCCAGTATGAGCAAGCAGAGATCTGTTATCAGCAATCCAAGGAAATATGGGGAAATCAATTAGGGAAAGATCATCCTTACTATACAGCGAGTCTGAATAACCTGGCGATTTTGTATAAAAACCTGGGCAACCTGGAGAAGGCTGAGGAACTCTTGATCGAATCCAATGCGATTCGGAAGAAAGTGATGGGAGAAAAGGATCCTGAATATGCCCTTGGATTAAAAAGCCTCGCCAATCTTTATAAGCATTCTGGAGAATATGCAAAGGCAGATAGTCTGTATTTGTTGGCGGGTCAATATCTGGACCAATCGTTACATGGAGATTCGCCGGATTACGCCATGTATCTCAGTGATTACGCTGCATTTGAACAGCGGATGGGGAAATATGGACATGCTGAGAAATTGTTCCGACGATCGATTGACATCATTCGGGCAGCCTACGGCGATCAGAATGTACATTATGCGATCGGTCTGAATAATCTGGCCTGGTTGTACGTAGAATTGAACAAGTTGGAAGAGGCAGAGCAACTGCTGCTGAAAAGCCATTCCATCCTGGTGGACGTATTTGGTCGGGAGCATCCGGAAACGGCCATTGTATTGCGGAATCTGGTCAAGCTCTATGCGGCTGGGGAAGAATTCGAACAAATGGGAAACTATTTGGTGGAATTGTCGCTGGTTGAATATCAGAATATCCGGGATGGCATGCATCATTTGTCCGAAGAGGAGTTGGAAAAATATCTGAATAAATACTCAGGATTTCAAGACCTGACCATGGCGCTTGCGCATCAAACGCAAATGCAACATCTGGTTGACCTTTGCTTTGACAGCATATTAACCTACAAGGGGATGCTGCTTGAGTCAGTGATGCAAGTCAGACGACGGGCTGTTTCTGAACCAGGCATAGCGGAGATTTACCATCGAATGGTCGGATGTCAGAGAAGACTATCTCGATTCTATGCTCAGCCACTGGTTGACCGGGATTCCGTCCTGCTGGAAACGACCAGGGCCCAGGCTGAAGCGTTGGAAAAACAGCTTGCCCGGAGGATAGCTGGATATGGAGAGGCATTTCAGAACGTTCAGTGGCAAGATGTCAAGGCTGCTTTGGGACTGGGTGAGGCGGCATTGGAAATTATCCGCTTCAGGCAGCAACTCGAGGGACGCCAGGATTGCGTGCTTTACGCGGCCTTGCTGCTGCTACCCGATCAAGATGGGCCACTGTGGATCACACTCTGTGCTGAAGAACCGTTGGAACGTGTCCTGTTTGCCAACGGGGAACGCAGGGCAGATTTTGTCAACCAATTGTATTCATTTTCGGGGCGCGGGATGGTCCGTGTCGAGGAGCCGTTGAAAACCCTGCATGAACTGATTTGGAAGCCACTGGAACGCCATCTTTCGGCGATCAAGACCATTTACTATTCACCTTCCGGATTGTTGCATCGTGTCAACCTTGGAGCGATTCCTTTGGATAAACAGTCCACGCTTGCAGATCGTCACCAGTTGATTCAGGTCAATAGTACCCGGCAGATCGGAAGGCCATATCTAACGGAATCTGAGGCAAACCATGCTGCCTTGTTCGGAGGTATCCAGTATGATATGGACAGCACTTCGATGATATCTGATAATGCAGCACAGGTGTCCGCAGAATGGCGTACATCGAATCTTGACAAGGCAATTCTAACCGATACGTCCTTTCAAGTCCTGACATGGCCTGCGTTGAATTGGACCCTGGATGAGGTGACCGCCATTGATGCCCACTTGTCCAATTCGGGGTTTTCCACCACACTGTACACTGCGTCGGGGTCTTCTGAAGATGCATTCCTTTCCCTTGGGCAGACCGATCCAGCGCCCCGTGTCATTCATCTGGCCACCCACGGGTTCTTTTTTCCGGATCTCGATCGTTCATTCCCTGGTGGGTCTGATTTCGTAGCCTATGAACCGGCATTTCAGGTCAGTGACCATCCGTTGATTCGTTCTGGATTGATCCTTTCCGGAGGCAACTACGCCTGGCAACATGGACGCGCAGTTCGTCCGGACAGGGAGGATGGCATCCTCACCGCTTACGAGATCAGCTTGATGGATCTGTCCCACACCGAGCTGGTGGTCCTCTCTGCCTGCGAAACGGGGCTGGGGGATATCCAGGGCAACGAAGGCGTGTATGGCCTACAACGGGCCTTTAAAATTGCCGGAGCGAAATACCTGATCATGAGTTTGTGGCAGGTGCCCGATCGGCAGACCATGCAATTTATGACGACCTTTTATGGCCACTGGCTGGAGGGGGAAATGACCATACCGGAGGCGTTCCGAAAAACGCAGTTGGAGATGCGGGACCGGTTTTTCGATGCGTATAACTGGGCTGGGTTTGTGCTGGTGGAGTGATTTAAAGGCGGAAGGCGCCAGCCTGCCGGAGAGGCAGGGAAGTGGGAAAGCGGAAGGGAAATGACCACTAAGGCACTCAGGGCACTAAAGCGGTGAAATAGAAAGCTTGCTGAAGAGCTGGAGGGTATTCTGAAGTGGAAAGAGGGCACTAAGGGATCCATGATTTCTCTGCGAGCTCTCACTTGGCTGACAAGTAGTAAAATAATAGGCGTTGAAGGAATCTACCCAGATAACGGAAAACTTTCCTTTGCGACACTGCGCCTTTGCGTGAACCATTTCTCGCAAAGGCAAGAATGTTAAGGTTGGATCTAAACTTCCGTTTCCCCCTTGCTAATAAGTCAATTATAATTTACCTTTGGACATGAAGTGTTCTGAGGTCTTACGCCTGCTGCTCCACGATGGATGGGTGGAGGTATCCAGGAAAGGATCTCATGTCAAATTGAAGCATCCCGTTAAGGAAGGCATCCTGATCTTTCCGGATCATGGAGCTCAGGAGTTGGGTAAAGGTTTGGAAAAAGCCCTGTTCAAAAAAGCGGGTATCAAACGATAAATGAATGAAAAAGAAGAAGAAGATCTATATCACGGTGGAAAAGACGGATACGGGTTACTCTGCCTTTACCGAAGATGAACAAGTGTATACCACGAGCAGGAATATTCGAGAGTTATATGAGAACTTGATCGAGGCATTGGAATTAGCCAGCGATGATCCGGAAGTGGTGATCACGAAGGATCAATTGCAGTTGAATCTGGATTTGCAGCAATTCTTTAAAAACTATAAGGTGATCAATGCCAATTTTCTGGCCGAACGCATTGGTATGAACCCTACGTTGCTTTCGCAATATGTCAGTGGAAAGAAAAGACCTTCTGCCCGGCAAACAGAAAAGATCATCCAGGGGATACAAATGATCGGGCGTGAGCTCGCGGATCTGGAATTTGTGTGAGTGGTTCACCACTAAGGCACTTAGAGGAAAATTACGGTGAAATAGAAATTCTGCAAGAGAGATTGAGAGTATTCTGAAGTGGAGAGAGGACACTAAGAAATCCAAGATTTCTCTGCGAGCTCTCACTCGGCTGACAAGTAGTAAAATATCATGCGTTGAAGCAGAATAACGAGCTAATGGAAGACTCTCCTTTGCGGCATGGCGCCTCTGCGCGAACAATTGCACGCAAAGGCGCAAGGGGCGCAGGAAAAATCAAGGCGCAAAGAAATTCAGGAAACTTCGTCTCTGAGTCACTCCGTCTCTTCGTCTTCATTTCACCACAGAGTAACACAGAGTTTCACAGAGTCACATGGTCTCAAAGTCTCACAGTCAAGAATTCACCACTAAGTCACGAAGGCCACTAAGGGATTTTTTACCACAGAGGGCACAGAGTTTCACAGAGCAGGCTGCAGCCCATATTTTGGCTCCCCCTCTACACGTAGTGGAGAGGAGCTTGTCCAGATCGACGAAGGAGCGTCTGGAGGTTGGGGGGGGGTGAGGTTATCACCACTCAGACACTGAGGGCACTGTAGCGGTGAAATTGAAATTCTGCTAGAGAACTTGAGGGTATTCTGAAGTAGAAAGAGACTACTAAGAGATCCTGGAGAAATCAGTCACTTCGACTCTCAGTCACTTCATCCTGGTTTTACCACAGAGGTCACGGAGTCACACAGAGTCTCATCGTCTAAAAGTCACACAGTCTCCAAATCACCACAGAGGACACAGAGTTCCACAGAGGAGAATACGTCCCAGCGTTTGAAACCGCCCCTCAATCCTTAAACCAACCAGGAACCAGGAACGCAGGAACCAGGAATTTCCCATCTTCCATTTACCTCATGAAGAAGCCACAGGCATAGTGGGAGACCCCTTGCTTGAGGAAGTCATACATTAACTTCCCTATCTTCAGCATCGATCATGATCAATGGAGAAGAAATGACGAGAATACCAACCCTGATCCTGCTCCTTTTTGTCGGCACGTGGCTGACCGCTCAGTCGGTCGATTCCACTATCATTCATCAGGTAGATAGCCTGTTGAGTCTTTCGAGCACCCTGGCTGAGCAGAAAGATTTCGACAAAGCTCTGGAAGTAAATGCCACTGCCAAAAATCTGGTTCTGGATCACCTGGGCCGGGAATCGGTCCCATATGGGAATTGCTGTACAAACCGTGGAATGGTGCTGAAAACGAAAGGCGACCATACTCAGGCAGAAAATAGCTACCTCGAAGCCAACACCATTTTTGAACATGTTGTGGGGAAGGACCATTACGACTATGCGATCAGCGTGAACAATCTGGCAGGTTTTTATGATGAAACGGCCCAATACCAAAAGGCTGTTCCTCTCTACCTCGAAGCCAGTGCCATTTTGAAAAGGTATTGGGGAAGGACGATCCCAAATATGCCTCCTGCCAGGTCAACCTCGCCATCGTATATAAGGAGTTGGGCGAATATGAACAGGCCGAATCGCTCTACCTCGAAGCAAGGGAGATTTTTGAAAAATCGACGGGAAAGGAGGACCGCTCTTATGCGAGCACCGTATTGAACCTGGGGGTACTGTATTATATCATGGGGCACTATGACAAGGCCGAAATATTCCTCCTTGAATCCCTGACCATCTTTGAACATCTTTTGGGCAAGGACCATCCCATTTATTCCTATAACCTGGGTAATCTGGGATCCCTCTATTGGGTCATGGGCCAATATGACAAGGCTGAACCATTTTATCTCGAGACCAAGGCCATCCGGGAAAATCATTCGGCAATGAACATCCGGAATATGCAAAAAAGCCTGATTAACCTGGGATACTGTGAGACCATGGGGCAATATGAAAAAGTTGAACCACTCTACCTCGAGGCCAAATCCATCCTGGAAAGATCATTAGGCATGGACCATCCCAGCTATGCCAGGGTTCTGGAAGAGCTAGCCATTTATTATTTTCATCAGAGAAAATTTGAACAAGCGTTACCTCTGCTCCTTGAAGCGCTGTCCATTTTTGAAAAAGTATATGGGAAAGAGGACCTCGACTATGCGAACAGCCTGTATAATATGGGGGGACTTTATTTGGAAATGAACGATTATAAAAGGGCCGAACCATATTACCTGGAAGCTAAATCTATAAGGGAAAAGGTATTGGGAACGAGTCATTATGAATATGCCCTGAGTCTGAACAGTCTGGGGAGACTGTATAGGAACATGGGCGATTACAAAAAAGCCGAGCCACTCTGCCTGGAAGCCAAAGCCATTCAGGAAAAGGTATTTGGCAGGGAGCATCCCAAATATGCCGACAGGCTGAACAGTCTTGGAGCGTTGTACTGGGAGATGGGTCAATATGAAAAAGCCGAGCCCTACTATCTGGAATTATCCGCCTTGAATCAAACCATCATCAGGAAGGCGCTGGACTACCTGTCCGAAGAGGAATTGAATAACTACCTGAATTTATTTGTACAACGACGAGACCAAATACTTTCTTCGAGCCAGGTGTACAATAGTGAAAAGTTGATCGGTGCTTGTTTTGACAACAGTCTTTTTTACAAAGGTTTTCTGCTCAATGCCTCCAATCAGTTGAAGAGTCTGGCCACCTCTTCGCCAGAAGCCACCGAAACATACACTCAACTGAAAGACTGCGGACGACAACTGGCCCAACAGTATTCAAGCCTTGCCGCTGACAGGGACAGCAGTCTGATAGCTGACCTCGAAGAGAAATCGAACACCCTTGAAAAAGAGCTTACCCGAACTGTGGCCGGCTTTGGTGAGGCCCGGCGACAAGTCAACTGGCAGGAGGTGCAGGCAACCCTCCAACCACGTGAAGCGGCCATCGAATTTGTGCATTATCGCTTTTATGAAAATGAATCGACCGACAGCATCATATATGCGGCATTGCTTCTGTTACCGGGAGAAAATGCGCCGACGTTCCTTCCCCTTTTTGAGGAGCAGGCCCTGGCCAGTCTTGTCGAAACGAGCGGCGAACGACGCGTCGATTATATCAACAAGCTGTATGCATTCGCCGAGCGTGGGATGGTGGCTGAGTCTGAGCCTCAAACATCACTGTATGAGTTGATCTGGAAGCCATTGGAGCAGGCATTGTCTGGTATTCAAACAGTTTATTTTTCACCTTCCGGATTATTGCACCGCATCAATTTGAATGCGATCGCCGTGGACGAAGAAAGCAACCTGGTCGATCACTATACGCTGATCGAAATGAACAGTACCCGTCAACTGGTCATCCCCACGGTCATCACCGCAGCGACAAATGATGCCGTCCTGTTCGGGGGCATTCAATACGAACTGGATAGTATGGCCATGTTGGCAATTCAGGCAGAGATGTCGATTCGTGACATTGCAAGCCGGGGTAACATGCCTGACCAGCCTGATGAAGGCCTGTCCCGCGGCGGGACCTGGAATGAGCTCAAATGGACCATGAAGGAGGTGGAGTCGATTGATGAGGTGTTGCAAGCAGGAGGCTATTCAACAACAGTTCTGAAGGACTACCAGGCATCAGAAGATGCCTTTCGCAGCATTGGGGAAATGGGAGCTTCTCCCCAGGTGATCCACCTGGCCACACATGGCTATTTCGTTCCCGACCCGGAAACAGCGTCAGATGCTGACGAAGCTGAACCGGTGTTTAAAATAAGCGACAACCCGATGATCCGATCCGGGTTAATCCTCGCAGGTGGCAATCAGGCGTGGCAAAATAAATCTACTTTAGAAGGAATGGAGGACGGTATCCTAACGGCCTACGAGATCAGCCAGATGAACCTCTCGAATACCGAGCTGGTGGTCCTCTCCGCCTGCGAAACGGGCCTTGGGGATATTCAGGGCAACGAAGGAGTATATGGATTGCAGCGTGCCTTCAAGATTGCCGGTGCGAAATACCTGATCATGAGTTTGTGGCAGGTGCCCGACCGGCAGACTATGGAGTTCATGACCACCTTTTATCGCAACTGGCTGGAAAATGGAATGACCATTCCGGAGGCATTCCGGAAAACCCAGCTGAAGATGCGCGACCGGTTCTTTGATGCGTACAACTGGGCGGGGTTTGTGCTGGTGGAGTGACTAACCATTTGGCATTAGAGAGCCGCAGATGTCTTGTTGAGTAGTTTTTTCAATAAACTTTGGCGCCGGTTAATTGCTATCGGCTTGGTTGAAGGTCTAATTAAGAACTTCTGTTTGTAAATGGTACATTTGTTAACGAAGCGTAGTGGATTTAAATGCATGCGGCTGACATATCGAGTTTTATCGAGGGGACGGATTTATTAAAAATTGTATTGACATTGATATGAGGTATTTGTTAATCGTTTTAATTTCTAGCATACCATTCAGTATTTCTGCTCAAACCGATTATTTTGAATTGGTTGATCAAGTGGATAGTTTGTTACAAGTTGCTAACGTGTTTTCTGATGAGTATGAATTTGATCGAGCATTAGAATTGATTTTGGAAGCCGAACAAATTACTATTTCTCAACTGGGCAATCAATCTTCGCAATATAAATCTATCTGCTTATTAAAAGGCATCGTTTTGACAAATAAATTTGAGTTGGAAGAGTCGGAAGTTTGGCTTTTGAAAGCTAGGAATTTACATGAAACAATAGTGGGGAAGGATAACGTAGAATATTCTTCAATATTAACGGAATTAGCTGCATTATATTTTGAAAAGGAAGAGTATGAACAGGCAAGAGCACTTTATGAGGAGGCAAAATTGATTATTCTGAAACATATTGGTTCTTCATCAAAGGCGTATGCCTTAATTATGACCGATTTGGCCTCACTATGTTATTTTGAAGGGAAACTCGATGAATCCGAAATTCATTTTATTGAATCAAAGGAAATTTGGGATCGATATCTGGATAAAAATGATTTGGATTATGTTATCCTACTACAGGAATTTGGAACATTTTATCGTTTTTCCGGCCGATATAAGGAAGCAGAGATACTTTATTTAAACGCTAAAAACTTATGTTTTGATCTGGCAGGGAGAGAAGCACCGGATTATGCCACCAATCTCGATAATCTTGCGAATTTATATGATTTGATGGGAAACGAAGAGGATGCGGAACTACTTTATAAAGAAGCATTGGAAATAAGGGAAAGTGTTCTGGGCAAGGATCATCCTGATTATGGCGCAAGTTTAAATAACTATGGATCATTTTTATTGGAGAGTGGTCAATTGGCAAAAGCAGAGATATTTCTTATTGAGGCAAAGATGAATTTCGAAAAAACGAAAGGTTCTGAATCTCTTGATTATTTAACTTGTCTGAATAATTTGTCCGCATTCTATCTTTTAATAGGTAATTACGAAAAAGCACAACAATTGTTATTGGAATGTATTGCTGTTAGTGAGAAGGCAATGGGTAAATTTTATTTAGGATTTGAACGGCATAGAAGCAATCTTGCGACTGCCTATTTTATGCTTGGAAAATTTGAAGAATCGGAGCAATTGATACATGAGAACTTACTATTTCTTGAACAGAAGGTTGGCAAAGAAAATGAGGCATATATTCGTGAACAAATTAATCTTTCCAATCTGTATACAAAAACAGGCGAGTCAGAAAAAGCATTGACACTTTTGGATGCGGCCAGGATAACAATTGAAGAGACTACTGATCAATTAAATTTTGACTATGCTATAGTGTTGAATCGTTTAGGTAAATTGTATTTTAATAAAGGGCAGATGGAAAGTGTAGAGTCATTGTATATGAGTAGTAGTGCCTTAATGGAAAGCGTTTTTGGAATAGAAAATAATTATTATGTTGCAAGTTTGTTTGATTTGGCAGTTTTTTATGCAAGCACAAATAAAGAGGAATTAGCCTTTCCCCTTTTTGAAAAAATATCGAAGCTTAACCAGGCACTAATTTCCAATGCATTATTTCATCTTTCGGAAGACGAATTGAGCAAATATATACAAATATTTACTATCTATAGCCATGCCATATTACATTGCACTGAAAAGGCAAGACATACGGATTTGGAAATGAGTGAAATTTGTTTTGATAATAGTCTATTTATTCATGGTCTGTTACTTAAGTCATTAAATCATATAAGAAATTTGGCATCAACAGATTCAACTTCTGCGGGTTTGTTTAAGCAATTGAAAATATATGAACGGCAATTAGCAAAGGCATATGTAACACCACTCTTAAGTCAATCAGAGGGGCTAGTTGAAAGTAGTGAAGAAAAGGATAGAGATTTACGAAGTTCTCATGAAAGGAATATTGCCGAACTGAAAGAAAAGGCCAACATTGTCGAAAAGGAATTGGCCCGTACGGTATATGGATACGCCGAAACGATCAGACAGGTAAAATGGCAGGAAGTTCAAAAAGCATTGAATAGTAATGAAGCCGCTATAGAATTTGTCAATTTTCAAATCAACTTCCCTCATAGTTCTGACAGTATGATGTATGCTGCACTACTTTTAACTTCGAAAAGTCCTCAACCCGTTTTTATCCCGCTATTTGAAGAGCGCGATGTGCAAAATAGTATATCAAGAAAGGGTAGCGGCGATCAACAGGAGTTTGCAGCTCAATTGTATACAAGGGGACTTGTTCCACATGGAGTTGTAAATAATCAAGAGGGTTTGTTCGATTTGTTGTGGAAACCACTGGACAGTTTATTGACCGGGATAAAAAAGATTTATTATTCACCAGCCGGTATATTGAATAAAATCAATTTTGATGCGATTCCTGGTCGATTCGATAGCAGGGATGACGTATTGACGTTGTCGGAAAAATATGAGTTGGTTCGTCTTGGCAGCACACGTTCCGTTGTTATCCCGGATGCGACATCAATCAATCCTTCAAACGAAATTGTACTTTATGGTGGGATTCATTACGAGATAGATACAATCTTGCATACCTGGGCTGATTCTATGACGATTGAACCTGTTTATACATCCTCCGGCTTTACGTATGCACTTCGTTCAGTATCAGACAAAGGAAGTGATTGGAACTATCTTCCCGGCACAGCGAGGGAGATAGCAGAAATTGCAAGAATTGGAGAGAGTGTCCATTTTCCAGTCAGCGTTTATCAGGGTAGCATCGCAACAGAAGAAACGGTAAAGGAAATTGGAAGAGAGAAGGCGTCACCCCGGATCCTTCATTTCGCCACTCATGGTTTCTTTTTCCCCGATCCTGAGAAAGCCTCTACCTCCAGAATCGGATTGGGTGATACCGAAACAGTTTTTAAGTTGTCCGACAACCCGATGATCCGTTCTGGTCTGATTCTCGCAGGCGGAAACTACGCCTGGCAAAATGGAAAGCCGGTAAGTCCGGAGAAAGAAGACGGGATCCTGACCGCCTACGAAATCAGCCAGATGAACCTGTCCAATACAGAATTGGTGGTCCTCTCCGCTTGCGAGACCGGGCTTGGGGATATTCAAGGCAATGAAGGGGTATATGGCTTGCAACGAGCCTTCAAGATCGCTGGGGCCAAATATCTCATTATGTCGCTGTGGCAAGTACCGGATCGGGAGACCATGGAGTTTATGACAACATTCTATCGTAACTGGCTGCTCGTTGACGATGAGACTATGGCAGGTAAAGGAGAGAAGATGAGTATACCGGATGCCTTCCGCAAAACACAACGAGAGATGCGGGATCGATTTATCAACCCGTATTCCTGGGCGGGGTTTGTGTTGGTGGAGTGATTGTTATTCTCTTAAACGCAGAATACCATTTGTCCTGCCTAATTAATCGACTAAATGATTTTATTTCAACGTTAATATTAAACACTCTATCCAATGAAATTAATTATCTTTTTCATTCTTACATTTTTTGTCCAAATTATTTTTGGACAGTCAAATGATGCTGATACAAAGCAAAAAATAGACAGTTTGGTACAATTGTCTCGAACGTTAACAGGACAATCCCAATTTGAGGCAGCTTTGGAAACAATTTCTAAAGCAGAAACAGAGGCCAGGAAAAATTAGGATCAGAAACAGTTGAATATGGTAACGCCTGTTTTAACTATGGAAGAGTGTACTATTTCATTGGCAATTACAATGAATCTGAATATTGGTATTTAAAATCGAAATCTGTCAGAGAAACAGTCTTAGGAAAAAAAGACCAGGATTATGTATCAAGCCTTTTTATGCTTGGAACTCTTTACAGTACCATGGGTCAAAATGGATTAGCCGAAAACTATTTTTTAGAGGCTAAAGCTATCATTGTCACTGAGTTTGGGACATCACATCCATTTTATTCAATGATTCTAAACAATTTAGGTGTCATGTATTTTGACATGGGACAATTGGAAAAAGCAGAATTAATTCACACTGAAGATGTAGCTATCAAAATCGAAGTCTTTGGTACATCACACAGTGAATATGCAACAGGTATCTGTAATCTGGCAAATATTTATTTACAGTTAAATAAATGTGAAAAGGCAGAAAAACTTTATCTGGAAGCATTGCCTATCTGGAAAATGAATGGTGCGGAAACATCTCCAGGATTTGCCATCACTTTACAAAATTTAAGTGCATTATACTACATGATGGGCAATTTTGAAAAAGCTGAACAATATTCTCTGGATTGCCAAACAATTAGAGAGAAGACAATTGGAAGAGATCACCCGGATTTTGCTCAGAGTTTATTTAATTTGGCTAATTTATACAGATCGTTTGGCGAAATTCAAAAAATTGAAGTGTTAATTGAAGAAGCTCTTGGCATTCAAGAATCAGCAACAGGTAAAGAAAGTCCGGTATATGCCAAATTCTTAACAGGCCTTGGATTAAATAATATAGAAATGCGTAAATATGAACTGGCTGAAATTCATTTATTGGAGGCCTTGGAAAGTACGGAAAAGACATTAGGCAAGCAGCATGAACAATATGGTCGATGCCTTGGATATCTGGCTTTAGACTATCTGGAATCAGGTGAATATAGCAAGGCCGAACCTCTGTTTCTAGAGGCTCTATCTATTGTAGAAAAATCGCTCGGTAAAAGTCACAATGAATATACTAAAATCCAGAGGAACTGGGGCTGTTATATTATAGAAAATTAGATTATTCAAAAGCGGAAGCTCTTTACACGGATGCAAAGAATACACTTGAGCGTGTTTTTGGGAAAGAATATCCAGGGTATAAGAATTGTATGCATGATCTGGCTACGGTGAACTGGCAAATGGGTCGTTATGATGAATCCGCTTCTTTTTTATTAAGTGCGAGGGCTATCGAAAAATCAATGCTTATGGATGCTGCCGGCTATCTTTCGGAGCAGGAATTGTCTGTTTTGACAGCTCAATTTTCTTCCGGATTGAATTGGGACTTTTCTCATGCTCAACGTAATAAGCAGATTTCGACAGCCAGTTATAATAACATATTGTTTTATAAAGGATTTCTTTCTACAACCGCCTTAGGCATCAATAAATTGGCGAAAAATGATGCGGAATCAAGTGAACTATTTGATGCTCATAAGTCGTATCGACGGAGCCTGGCAAAAGAATATACCAAACCCATTGAGGAACGGAGGAATTTGGAAGAACTCGAAGCAAAGGCCAATACTGTCGAGAAGGAATTGATCAAACATGTTGCAGGGTTTAGGGAAGCATCTCGAGAAGTATTCTGGAAAGATGTTCAGGATCAGTTACATCCGGATGAAGTGGCTATTGAGTTTGTACATTATATTTCCCAGGATATAACGGATGAAACCTCAACCAGATATGCAGCATTGGTTTTGCGACCAGGCAGCGCCGAGCCCACGTTTATTGATTTGTTTGAGGGGTCGGAAGTGAATGATATTTTATTGGAAACAGGTGAACGTCGTGCAGATTATATAAACGACTTGTATGCATCGAGCAATCGCGGGTTGATCCTTAATGGGAAACCAAAAAAGTCTATGTATGAGCTGATCTGGAAGCCGCTGGAGAGTAACCTTGCTGGAATAAAGACAGTGTATTATTCTCCCTCAGGCTTGTTGCATCGTATTAATCTCGGTGCCATTTCAGTTAATGAAAATATCAATCTGGTGGATCAATACAATCTGATCGAAGTGAATAGTACTCGCAAATTGGTGATACCATCAACTGTAACTCCAATCAGCATGGATGCAGTTTTATTTGGTGGAATAAATTATGAGCCTGGTAGTGAAGTTTTAGCTTTAGGTAATGCTGGTATTTCTCCAGATGACCTTACCAATCGAACAAGTTTGGCCATCAGTTCAGTGGATAGCAGCATACATCGAATGGCATGGGCACCGTTGACATGGACCATACCGGAGGTGGAATCAATTGACAAGGTATTTAGAGATGCAAGTTTTACCACTGTAGTTCGCAGAGACAGTGAAGCAACTGAAGAATCCTTTCTCACAATGGGACAGGATGGTTCTTCACCATGTGTGATTCATATTGCTACGCACGGATTTTTCTTTCCTGATCCAAAAAGCGAATCTGTCGCTAGTATGGGAATCGATGTTTCTGCCCCAGTTTTTAAAAGGAGTGATAACCCGATGATCCGTTCCGGTCTGATTTTGGCAGGTGGAAACTTTGCCTGGCAAAATGGACACTCTATTCGTCCAGATATGGAAGATGGGATTCTGACCGCTTTTGAAATCAGCCAAATGAACTTGTACAACACGGAACTGGTAGTCCTTTCCGCCTGTGAAACGGGTTTGGGTGACATCCAGGGTAATGAGGGAGTGTATGGTTTGCAGCGCGCATTTAAAATTGCCGGTGCAAAATACCTGATCATGAGCTTGTGGCAGGTACCTGATCGGCAGACTATGCAATTTATGACTACCTTTTATCGCCACTGGTTGGAGGAAAAGTTGACCATTCCCGATGCCTTTCGCAAGACCCAGATGGAGATGCGTGACCGTTTTTTTGATGCCTACAACTGGGCGGGGTTTGTATTGGTGGAGTGATTTAAAGGTGGAAGGCGGAAATCGAAAAATTAGAATTCACCATTACGGCGTTTATTCAGTTATGCGTTTAAGCGTTATTGCTACACTACCTGCAACAGTCATGATTAACCACTAAGTCCCGGACCCCGAGTACTTGGGGCGGTCCGGATCCAGACATCCGCCCCCAGGCGGATCGTCTGGGCACTAAGAGGCTTTTTGGGTGAAATTGAAATTCTACTAGAGAGCTAGAGGGTATTCTGAAGTGGAGGGAGTCCACTAAGAAATCCATTGTTTCTCTGAGTGTTTTATCTCTCGCAAAGGCGCAAGGGCGCGAAAAATTTAAGGCGCAAAGAGATTTTGGTGACCTCGTCTCTCAGTCACTTCGTCTTTGTTTCTTTGGAATCTCACAAAGTCTCAACGTCTCAGAGTCCCACAATCTCTATTAACCACTAAGTCACTAAGAGGCTTTTTGGGTGAAATAGAAATTCTACTAGAGAGGTAGAGGGTATTCTGAAGTGGAGGGAGTCCACTAAGAAATCCATTGTTTCTCTAAGTGTTTTATCTCTCGCAAAGTCGCAAGGGCGCGAAAAAATTTAAGGCGCAAAGAGATTTTGGTGACCTCGTCTCTCAGTCACTTCGTCTTTGTTTCTTTGGAATCTCACAAAGTCTCAACGTCTCAGAGTCCCACAATCTCTATTAACCACTAAGTCACTAAGAGGATTATTGGTGTGAAATAGAAATTCTACTAGAGAGCTAGAGGGTATTCTGAAGAGGAGAGAGTCCACTAAGTGATTCTGGATAAGTCAAATCCACTGAGTCACTTCGTCTTTCGTTCTCTATGTCTTTCAGTCCTTTATTTACCACAGAATACACCGAGTTTCATAGAGTCGAAACCACTCAGGCACATAGATTTCTCTGTCTAGCCAACCAGTAAGAATGAAGCTTCGGCCCTCGGTTCTCAACCCTCGGCCCTCTCTCCGTCTCTTCGTCTTCGTTTTACCACAGAGTGGCGCAGAGTTTCACAGAGAAGAATGCAGCCCCTGGCGCAATAGCAGCCCCTTGATATAGGAGGTAATCTTAGAACATGGCTATCTTCAATCGAAATTTCTGATCATTCCAAATAGTCCCTATGCGATTAGCTGCTCTGTTTCTCATCCAAATGGTTGCAACTCAAGTAGTAGCCCAGTCGGTCGATTCCGTTATCATTAAACAGGTTGACAGCCTCATTCTTGTCTCCCGTGACTTGACTGCCAAAGGTGATTACGACCATGCACTTGAAGTCAATGCTGCTGCTGAAAAGCTGGTGTTCGATAAACTGGGCCTTGAGTCAGCTTCGTATGGTAGTTGTACCTTCAATAAAGGCAGGATTCATGATTTCATGGGAAATAATCAGGAAGCTGAAAAATGGTATCTTGAATCTAAAGCCATCCGGGAAAAGGTGCTGGGCAGGGAGCATCTCGATTATGCCCAGTGCTTGAAAAACCTCGCCGGCATATACTTGAGTTTGGGAAATTTCGAAAAAGCTGAACCACTGATTTTAGAATCTTTAAGTATACGGGAAAAAGTATTTGGAAAGGAGCATTTAGAATATTTCATGGGGTTATTTCCTCTGTTAGAATTATACAAGGGTTTAGGCAATCTGGGCAAAGCAGAACAGGCATGTCTTCAGATGTTGGAAATTTGTGAAAAAACAGTTGGAAAGGAAAGCGTTTACTTTGCCAGCTGTTTGATTGAATTAGGAAATGTTTATAGTAAAATGGAACTTTATGATAAGGCTGAACCACTCTTTTACCAGTCCATAGGCATTCAGGATCGTTTGATAGAAAAGAACAATTCGCTTTACAATTGGAGTAAAAACAACCTGGCATTGATGCTTTGGAAAATGGGCCAATTTGAAAAGGCAGAGGTGATTTACCTTGAACTTATCTCGCAACACGTTATTTCAAATAGTCAGACCCATCCTGCTTATATTTCGTATGTTTCCAATTTGGCAATATTATACGATGAAATGGGATTGCATGAAAAGGCCCAACTCCTCCTGCTTGAATCCAAGTCCATATATGAAAAATCGTTGAATACGGAAAGCCCTGATTATGCGCGTGCGCTGATGAACCTTGCCATTTCTTATAGCAGGATGGCAAACTACGTGAAGGCGGAGCAACTCTTCATTCAGTCCAAAACTATAGTGGAAGTTGTTTCTGGTAAGGAACATCCTATTTATGAAAGTATACTTAACAATCTGGCTATTGTATATGTGTACACAAAAAATTATAGCAAAGCGCAAGAGTTATATCTTGAGGCCATATCTATAGTGGAAAAAAAGGAAGGAAGGAATAGTACACTGTATGCACAATTATTAAATAATCTCGCAAATGTAAACAGGGATTCTGGCAATTTTGAAGGGTTAGAGGCGCTCTATCAGGAGTCATTGGACATTTATAAACATTTGCGATTGAATGATCATCCGAATTACGCAAATTGTTTAAAAAATATGGCTGACTGGTATTTGATTTCAAACAGACTGTCAAAGGCAGAGCCCTTGTATTTGGAATCGAAGTCGATAATAAGACGGATGGTCGATACTACACATTACTATTATAGCAATATAATAAGTGAATTAGCGACATTATATTTCAGGCTGGGGCAGTTGGAGAAAGCCGAGAATTACTTTCATGAATTATCTGATTTGAACAGGATCCAACTTGAAAAGTCGAGTCGTTATCTTTCGGAACTTGAATTAAGTTCTTACATGGATTTATTCAAACTCCAGCAGAACAGAATATTGTCATTCACGCAAAATACCGGTAATTCCAATTCCATTCAGCTTTGTTACAATAACAGCTTGTTTTACAAAGGTTTCTTGCTCCATGAGTCCAACCGGATTAAACGGCTTGCACTTTCTGATTCAACAGCTACAGAAAAATTCTACATGCTCAAGTCTTGTTGTCGCAGATTGGCATCAGAATACAGCAAGCTCATTGTGGATAGAGACAGTATAATGATAATCGATTTAGAAGAAAAAGCCAATGCTCTTGAAAAGGATCTCATTCGAACGGTAACTGGTTTTGACAGAGCTAATCGGCAGGTTCGTTGGCAGGATGTGCAATCAGCTTTGAAACCTGGTGAAATTGCTATAGAGATGGTACATTATAATTATTATCAAAAATTGCAAACAGACAGCACCTTTTATGCTGCTTTGGTCATTTTACCTGGTAGGGAAATGCCTCTGTTCATCTCCTTATTTGAAGAAAATGAATTGAAACACCTTCTGGATACAGAACAGGAGCGCAAATCGGATTACGTTAACAATCTGTACGCACGGGTCGATCGAGGCATGATCCAACAGGGCATTGTTCAGAAATCTCTCTATGATTTGATTTGGGCCAGGATTGAAGCCGCTGGTCTTGAAGGGATTAAGACGGTGTATTATTCCCCTTCGGGTGTGTTGCATCGCCTGAACCTGGGCGCCATCGCTGTGGACGATGAGACCATCCTTTCCGATCGTTACAACCTGGTGGCCCTGAACAGTACCCGGCAGTTAGTCATTCCCGCTGCCGTCATTACCCTAGCCAATGATGCACTCCTTGTAGGAGGGGTGAACTTTGAAGTGGATACCACCTACACAACATTTGAAGAGCCACCCCTTTTGACCAGTCGTTCTGCTGGGGCATGGACAACATCAGGTACACGAGGCGGCAACTGGCCCTACCTCAAATGGACTGAGAAAGAAGTGGAACGCATAACCAGCACCTTAACCACAGAAGGTTTCAAAGCAGCGCAATTAACAGGATCGGAAGCAGCAGAAGAGGCAATTAAGGCCATAGGAAGAGATGCGACTTCCCCCCGCATTTTACACATCGCAACGCACGGCTTTTTTTTCACCGATCCGGAAGTCAAAATGGGAAAGCAAGGATTGGGGGAGACAGAGCCTGTCTTCAAAAACTCCGATAACCCCATGATCCGCTCTGGTCTTATACTTGCGGGTGGTAACTATACCTGGCAGTACGGGCATGCGTTCAACCCTGAAAAGGAAGACGGCATCCTCACAGCCTACGAGATCAGCCAGATGAACCTGTCCAATACCGAACTGGTGGTCCTCTCTGCTTGCGAGACTGGGCTGGGCGACATCCAGGGCAATGAAGGGGTGTATGGCCTGCAGAGAGCTTTTAAAATCGCGGGAGCCAAATATTTAATCATGTCTCTCTGGCAGGTGCCTGACAGGGAGACGATGGAGTTCATGACCGCTTTTATAAAAATTGGCTGGAAAGCAATATGACCATTCCGGATGCTTTCCGCAAAACACAACGGGAAATGCGGAATCGGTTTTTCAATCCATACAGTTGGGCAGGATTTGTGTTGGTGGAATAACTTATAGAAAATAGAATCGTATTAATTGCACTAAATAAAAGCACATTATGAAGTATTTGTTCCTTATTTCAATGGTATTCATCTTGTCAGGAGTTACAGCTCAAAACGTCGATTCACTGGTAATGAAGGAAGTCGATAGCGTCCTTTTGATTTCGCGAGAACTAACAAGATCTGGATCTTTCAATAAGGCTATTGAATTGACTCAGGTCGCTTGTAAGATTGCCAATGATAAAGTGGGAATGCAATCTATGGCTTTTTCAAACTGTTGTATGCAATATGGTGTTATTTACTATTATCAAGGAGACTTTGCAAAGGCCGAAGAAAAGTGGACTGAAGCCAAATCCATAAGGGAAAAAATATTAGGTAAAGAACATGCCTTGTATGGTCAAACCATTTCCAATTTATCTTCGTTGTACTTAGTACAAGGAATGTATGACAAGTCAGAAGCCATGCAATTGGAAGCCATCCGCATTATGGAAGTTAACGTCGGTAAGGATCATCCTGATTATGCAAGTTGTATTGGTAACCTGGGAAGGATATACCAAAAAATGGAGAACTACAAAAAGGCTGAGCCACTACTTATTGAGGCCTTGGTAATTCGAAAAAACAAGCTGGGTGAAGCAGATCCGGCCTTAATAGGCAATCTAAATGACCTTGCAGGGAATTATTATAAATTGGCTAATTATGAAAAAGCTGAATTGTTATTTTTAAAGTCACTTGAAATCATGGAAAGAATAACTGACACCTTTTCTCAGAATTATTTGATTGCTTTAGGTAATTTAGGCTTAGTTTATAGGGAAGCCGGTAAGTATCAAAAAGCTGAACAATTATTTATAAAAGAGTTAAAAATTATAGAAGCCTTAACAGGAAGCGATGATGTAAATTATTGTGGAATACTTATCAATTTAGGAAATGTGTATGAAAAAATGGGTGATTATGAACAAGCCCAAAAATTATTTTTGGAAGCTAAAGACATCTTTGAAAATCGATTGAATAACCGAACGAACGAGTATTACATGGATTGTCTGTTTAGTCTGGCAGACTTATACCGACAAATAGGAAATTATGTTGAGGCAGAGTTATTATTTTCAAGTGTTTTAGAAATAATTATACAATCATGGGGTAAACGTCATAGCTATTACATTGATGCAATTAACAATTTGGGATTATTATATAGTGAAGTTGGTGATTACAAAAAAGCTGAGCAGCTATATATTGAGCTCGTGGATATAAGAAAAGAATTAGTTGGGGACGATCCTCTTGGATATGCTTACAGTTTAACCAATTTGGCTAATGTCTATCTAGAAATGGGCAATTATTCAAAAGCCGAGCGTAATTACCTGGAAACGCGTAAGATTTTTGAAAATGTATTGGGAAGAGACCATCCAGATTATGCAGGTATATTGAATAATCTGGCCACTATTTATAACGAATGGGGCCAAATGGAAAAGGCAGAACAATTGCTTCTTGAGGCACTTGCCATCAAAGAGGCAAGCCGTGGGAAATTGCATCCCGACTATGCAATTAGCCTTACTAATCTTGGTGCTCTGTATTTCGACATAAATAGATTAGATGATGCAAAAGTTGTATTTGATGAGGCGCTATCCATCAGAGGTATGAATTTAGGAAAGACCCATCCTGACTATGCACAATCACTTAACAATCTTGGCAACCTAAATCGTCGAATCTTTAAACCTGCGATAGCGGAGAAATTTTATCTTGAAGCAATGGAAATATGGGAAATTGCCTTAGGAAAAAAGTCTCCAATTTATTCAAGGAACTTGATTGGTTTTTCCACAGTTAATGCTGTTCTAGGTAAAATACAAAATGCTGAAATACTTTTCAATGAAATGACAATACTTGATCGGATGCACATTACAAATTCCTTGTCTCACCTTTCTGAAAAAGAATTAAATTTATATCTAAAATATTATTCCGACAGACAGGAACATGTATGGGCATTTTTACATTATTTTCAAGGAAAGACATCAACGGATGTTGCGTATGACAATGCCTTATTCCATAAAGGATTTTTACTTAACGCTTCGAAGGGGTTAAACAATTTTCCGTTGTCTGATTCTGTCATGGTTGATAAATTCCAATTGTACAAATCGTTCAGTCAGAGACTAGCCATTCAATATTCTATACCCATTTATGAACGTGACAGTGTTCAGGTGACTTATCTCGAGGAAAAAATAAATACCATTGAAAAGTATCTTGCACGGTCATCGGAGGGTTTTAAGGAAGCTTTGCAACAAGTGAATTGGAGGGATGTTAGTCAGCAGCTCCATCAAGGAGAGGCAGCAATCGAATTTATACATTACAAATACTATGATTTTCAGCGAGACATCATATCAGATAGTATGATGTATACAGCATTAATTGTGCTGCCCAATGCTAATCAACCCTTGTTTATCCCCTTATTTGAAGAAAAGGAGTTGTTGAATACATTGTCGAAGAACCGGGAGAACACAAAGCCTGAATTAGTAGCCCAAATGTATACACGGGGCCTGGTGCCGCTTGGACGTGAAAACAACCAGGAAGGTTTGTACGATTTGTGTTGGAAACCGCTCGACAGTTTATTATCGGGTAAAAATCGGATCTATTATTCACCTGCAGGAATGTTGCATCAAATAAATTTTGATGCCATTCCTGCAGGTCTCGGTTCAGATGACGCGGTAATTACCCTTTCTGACAAGTATGATTTAGTAAGACTTGGTAGTACCCGAACACTAGTTGTTCCCCCTGTTAATCAAATTAATGCAACAGGTGAAATAATTATGTTTGGCGGTATTAAGTACGATCTCGATACGACACTCACACTTGCAGATACGATTCAGATTGAACATGTTTTGGCCTCGTCTGCACCTTCCATAGAATATGCTTTTCGTTCATTGCCAAATAGAGGCAAGGATTGGTCTTATCTTCCGGGTACAGATACTGAGTTAACAGAAATTACTAATATCAGTGATCGTAACCATTTTCCGGTCCAGGCATTTCGGGGTAGTCTAGCTACTGAAGAAACGGTAAAGAAACTTGGAAAAGGAAAGACTTCACCCCGCGTAGTGCATTTTGCAACACATGGGTTTTTCTTTCCGGATCCGGAAAGAAAAAGTAATGGAATCGGTTTAGATAGAGCAGAGCCCGTCTTTAAACTGTCCGACAACCCTATGATCCGGTCCGGTCTCATTCTCGGCGGCGGCAACTACGCCTGGCAACAAGGTAGATCGGCTGGTCCGGACAGAGAAGACGGTATTCTCACTGCCTATGAGATCAGCCAGATGAATTTGTCCAATACGGAACTGGTGGTCCTCTCCGCATGCGAGACTGGGCTTGGGGATATCCAGGGTAATGAAGGGGTATATGGCCTGCAGAGAGCTTTTAAAATCGCGGGAGCCAAATATTTAATAATGTCTCTCTGGCGGGTGCCCGACAGGGAGACGATGGAGTTCATGACCGCTTTTTATAAAAACTGGCTGGAAAGCAATATGACCATTCCGGATGCTTTCCGCAAAACACAACGGGAAATGCGGGATCGGTTTTTCAATCCTTATAGCTGGGCGGGGTTTGTGCTGGTGGAATAATTCAATTACAAAAATTAAAATTTAGTTCTATGAAATATTTTTTGATTTTATCAATGTCTTTATGTTTATCAACCATTTCAGCTCAGACGGTTGATTCGATGGCGATCAAACAAGTGGACAGCCTCATTAAGGTCTCGCGTGAACTAATTGCTAAGCGCAACTTTGACAAAGCCCTCGAATTGAATGAACTCGCTGAAAAAATTGCGCTCGAAAAATATGGTCGGGAATCTGCATTGTATGGCAAGGCTATATTTACTAGAGGCACGATTAATTCTTATAAAGGGAATAATCAAGAAGCTTTAAAATTGTACCTCGAAACTATATCCATTCTAGAAAATGTTCTGGGAAGAGAACATCCGGAATTTGTCTCAGTACTAATCAACCTGGGAACCACTTACATGAACCTGGGAAATTACGAAAAGGCAGAACAAATCATGTTGGAAGCTAAAGAAATTGGTGGAAAAGTGCTGGGAACGGATCATCCAGAATATGCCAAAAGCCTGAACAACCTTGGAAATCTTTACTTGGGCATGGGCAACTACGAAAAGGGGGAGTCAATTTATCTCGAGGCTAAAAATATTTGGGGGAAAATACTGGGTCACCATGTAGAAGATCCCAATTATTTCAATTATATAGGAGTTCTTGTTAATCTTGGAAGTCTTTATATGAGGATAGGCAAATATGAAAAGTCCGAGTTGTTTTTACTAGATGCCAAAGACATTTTTGAAAACAAGCTTTTTAATTTGGAACATCCTTTTTATATAAATTGTCTTAACAACCTGGCAGGACTTTACTGGGACACAGGTAAATATGAAAAAGCTGAAGAACTTCTCTTAAAAGCCAAAGCTATTTATGAAAAAGTGCTGGGAAAGGAACATCCCAATTATGCCAATTGCCTGAACAACCTGGCAACTCTTTATCTGAAAATGGGTAACTTCGAAAAGGCTGAAGCGCTGAACCTTGATGCTGTAGAAATTTGGGGGAAAGCCTTGGGAAAAGATCATCCCCAATATGCAATGGGCATTTCCAACCTGGCAAGCATTTATATCTATTTTGGAAACTATGAAAAAGCCGAACAACTATATCTTGAAGCCACAGAAATCAATAAGGAAACATTAGGAAAAGAGCATCCCGCTTATGCCACAAACCTGAATGCTCTGGCAAAGCTCTATATTGATATGGGTTATTCCCAAAAAGCAGAACCCCTCTACCTCGAAGCGAAAGACATCTGGGGAAAAGCCTTGGGTAAGGAACATCCCGATTATGCCGTAAGCCTGAACAACTTGGCTATCCTTTACATGTCTATGGGCAACTACGAAAAAACGGAACCCCTCTACCTCGAAGCGAAAGACATCTGGGGAAAAGCCTTGGGCAAGGAACATCCCCTGTATGGTACAAGCCTGAACAACTTGGCTATCTTATACATGACTATGGGCAACTACGAAAAAGCGGAACCCCTTTACCTCGAAGCGAAAGACATCTGGGGTAAAGTCCTGGGCAATGAACATCCAGATTACACACAGAGTATAACATACTTAGCAACTCTGTACGAAAAACAAACCCGGTATATAGATGCCGAACCATTTATTAAAGAAGCGCTTTCAAACTCTCAATCCAGGTTAATTAACGCCACTTCGTTTCTTTCCGAACACGAACTCGCCAAATATGCCGCTACCTTTAAATATGCCGATGACTTAATAAATGGTTACCTATATGCACGTCAAACCAATGATGCAACACTTGGAATGCTTCCCAAATTTGCATTTGATAATGTACTTTTTTATAAAGGTTTCCTCTTAACCGCTGCTTCCAGGCTAAATTCTCCTTCAATGGCTCCTCCTGAAACCATGGAAACCAAACTCCGTTTAAGAGCACTACGCCGCCGACTTGCTGCCGAATATACCAAGCCAATCATAGAGCGTAAAGATCTTCCCGAATTAGAACAAAAAGCTTACGAGGCCGAAAAGGCATTGGCTCGCTTGGTTGCTGGCTATGCGGATAACCTCCGGCAGGTGAGTTGGGAAGAGGTAAAAGCGGTTTTAAAACAATCGGAAGCGGCTATCGAATTTGTTCATTTTAAGGTAAATTTCCCCTCGAAAACGGACAGCACCATGTATGCTGTCTTACTGCTTCGCCCGGGTGTAGCACAGCCATTGTTTATACCGTTATTTGAAGAAAAAGAACTCGACCACCTTTTAAATGCCGACAAGGAACGCAAAGCCGATTACGTCAATGAACTCTATGCCTGGGCCGACCGGGGCATGGTCCAATTGGGCAGTGCAAAAAAATCCCTTTACGATTTAATCTGGTCAAAAATTAACGAAGCCGGCCTTGAAGGGATTGAGACCATTTATTATTCCCCTTCCGGGGTGTTGCATCGGCTCAACCTGGGCGCCATCGCTATTAACGATGAGGCCATCCTCTCCGACCAATACAATCTGGTCGCTTTGAATAGTACCCGACAATTGGTTATACCATCCAACATCACTACTAAGGCCAATGAAGCCCTTTTGGTCGGTGGGGTAAATTTTGAAGTGGAGATGACCCTTCCCGCTCTGGATGATCAACCCCTTCTGGCCAGCCGTTCCGCTTCAGAAGTCCTGGTGTCATCAGGCACCCGGGGCGGCAGTTGGTCCTACCTCAAATGGACAGAGAAGGAGGTGGAGCGTATTGTTGCCACCATTGCGCCGGTGGGTTATCAAGTGGATACTTTGTACGGTTCAAATGCCGATGAGGAGACCATCAAAGCGATAGGCTTAGGGAAATCCTCCCCCCGTGTACTGCATATCGCTACCCACGGCTTTTTCTTCCCGGATCCGGAAGCTAAAATACAAGAGATTGGGTTGGATGGAGCAGAACCTGTCTTCAAATCATCAGACAACCCCATGATTCGCTCCGGCCTCATCCTGGCAGGGGGAAACTATGCCTGGCAGAATGGGAGAGCAGTCAGCCCGGACAGAGAAGACGGTATCCTCACTGCTTATGAGATCAGTCAGATGAATCTGTCCAATACCGAATTGGTGGTCCTCTCTGCTTGCGAGACTGGTCTGGGTGATATTCAAGGAAATGAAGGGATTTATGGATTACAACGAGCATTCAAGATCGCCGGGGCCAAATATCTCATTATGTCGCTGTGGCAGGTACCCGACCGGGAGACGATGGAGTTCATGACCGCTTTTTATAAAAATTGGCTGGAAAGCAATAAGACCATTCCGGATGCTTTCCGCAAAACACAACGGGAAATGCGGGATCGGTTTTTTAATCCCTACTCATGGGCAGGATTTGTTTTGGTGGAGTGATTTTAAAAGCGGAAGTGTTAAAGCGGAAAAAACCACTAAGTCACTAAGAGCACAATTATTGTGAAATAGAACTTTTATCAGAGTGCTTGAGGGTATTCCGAAGTGGAAGGAGTACACTAAGAAATCCTGGAATGATACCTCCTCTCAGAGTCGCAACATCTCCAATTCCCAGAGTTTCTCATCCACAATAAGGTAACACGGAGTTTCCAGAGAAGAGGACTTTCAAAGGGAAGGCTCCCCCTACACGTAGTGGAGAGGGGGTCGGGGGGTGAGGTTATAACAACTAAGAAATCCTGGAATGATACCTCCGCTCACAGTCTCATCGTCCCAACTTTCTACAGTCTCCAATTCACCACAGAGTAGCACAGAGTTTCACAGAGGAGAATACGTCCCTCAATCCTGAAACCAACTAGGAACCAGAAACGCAGGAACCCATCCTCCGGCTGGCAGGCAAAAACAATATCCGGTTCCCGGCCCTCTCTTCGTCTTCCTTTTACCACTTTGTTTCACCGAGTCACACAGAGTGTGCTTGAGAAAAGTTCGATGTTCTCATTTGCGGAAGATTGTCTGTTCAGGGATGTGGTGTGTCTGTCGATGAACAAGGGCTGAAAGGATTAACAGAGGTTGAGTATCTTGGATGAACAAGGACTTCGTTCAACATTTGATCCTATGGCTAAGCACAATGTGATTTCTCTTTTCCTGATCCTATGCCTGATTGGACCTGTCCATCTCTTAGCCCAGGTGGATACGGTTTCCATTCACTTGATTGACACCCTTCTGGCCAAAGTGCAGTTGGCGCTGGATCAACAGGATCCGGGCAAGGGCCTGGATATCATTGCCCAGGCAGAAGCCAGGGCCCTGGAGTTGGCAGGCGACAAGAGCTATGCCTATGGTGAGGCCATTTTTCAGCATGGCCGGCTCTTGCGTCAACTTAGTAAGAATGACGAAGCGGAAGAAAATACATTCAGTCACTGGCGATCTACCGCAGCGCACTTGGTGAGCAGCATCATGCCATCGCCAGAAACCTGTTTAATCTGGCCCGCACTCAGGTTTCACCGGGCGATATGAAGAAGGAGAACTAAATCTGAACAGTTCTCTGGCCATGCGCAGGGCGATCTATGGGAAGAACCACCTGGCAACAGTAGATAATCTGAACTGGTTGGTTGAGGTGCATTTTCGCAAAGGGCAATATGACCGGGCACTGACCTATGTGGATACGGCATTGGGGATTCTCATTCCCCAGGTGGATGATTCAAATCCGGAATATGCAAAGAGTCTTTATTGGAAAGCCATTTTATTGGGAGTAAAAGGGAATTACAGCGAATCAGAAGAGGCCTATCGAAAACTGCTGGATATCCGGATCAAGGTCCTGGGGAAGGATGATCCGGAGACGGTTTCCGTCATGAGCAATCTGGGGTTGCTTTACTGGAAGGTTGGACGTTATGCAGAGGCGGAAGAGTATTGGTTGGAAACTGTTCGGATCTACGAAAAAGTGCTGGGACCTGAACACCCGAAGACGGTGCGGGCCGTTGGTAATATGGGCATCTTCTATTTTGATACCGGTAATATGGAAAAAGCAGAGGTCTTTTTCCTACGTAACCTGAAAGGATTGGCAGAAACCAAGGGCAAGGACGATCCCGATTACGCCCGGGCCCTGAATAATTTGTCCAGTTTTTACCAGGATCAGGGTGATCCGGAAAAAGCGGAGCCTCTGGTCAGGGAAGGATTGGAGATCATAGAACGGAAAATGGGACGAAACCATCCGGATTTTGCAATACCCCTTTACAATTTCGGTTCATTAAATTTTCGATTAGGGCGATGGGATGCTGCCAGGGCGGCTTTCCGTGAAACGGAGATGATCCGTCGGCAAACGCTGGGACAACACCATTATGATCTCGGACTGACTTTGACGGCTCTGGGCCGGTTGGAGAGAAGCCAGGGTAACCTGGTCGCAGCAGATACCTGCATCAATGAAGCCATCGCCATTCTGGCAGAATCAGTAGGAGAAGGTCATCCGGATTATGTGTCTGCCTTGATCGAACGAGTACAACTGGATATGCTCCAGGTTGACAAAGAGAAGGTAGTCGCCGTCTTTCGGGATATTTCCAGGTTGGATCAGGAAGCCATCCAACGGGCGTTATTCTATCTGTCCGATGCGGAGATCCTGAATTATATCTACCGGTTGCAAAGCCATAAGAACATGCTGTTGGTATATGCTTCTCAGACCGGAAATCCAGAACTCGCTGGGATTGCCTACGATGAGACCCTTTTCCTGAAAGGATTTCTCCTGTATGCCCGACAAAAAATGGTCAAGACTGCCTTGAACAATCCGGATAGCAAAGTGATCTATGACCAGTTGAAAGAAGAATATACCCAACTGGCCAGGGAGATGTCCAAGCTCCAGCCTGATCGTGATTCACTATTGGTCATTCAACTTACGGAGAGTACCAACCAGCTGGAAAAGGATCTGGCCAGAGCCGTCGGGAAACTTGGTATTGAGATGGGAACAGTGCGATGGGAGGATGTCCAAAGCCTTTTGAAACCGGAAGAGGTTGCCATTGAGTTCGTGACGCTTCAGCCTCTGCAGGGAGGACCTGCCGAAGGGACAACGTATGCGGCATTGATCCTGAAACCGGGGGAGGCACTTCCCCAAATCAAAACCTTGTTTCAGGAAAGTCAATTGGCCGATCTGTTGGATGTGAAAACAGATCGACGTTCAGATTACGTCAACGACCTGTATGCTTATGCCGATCGAGGGTTGGCCCCTACGGAAAAGGAGCGAAAGTCGTTAATGGAGCTGATCTGGAAGCCACTGATGGAGGAAATCGACCGGGGCAAAACGGTATATGTATCCCCGGCAGGTATCCGCATCGTCTCAATATGGCGGCAATTCCGGTCTCCGAAGATGCCGTGCTTGCGGATCAACTCCAGATGGTTTTTCTGGGAAGTACCCGCAACCTGGTGAACCAGTCAGATAATCATGAGGATCACACCTTGAGAGAGGCCATGATCTTCGGGGCATCAATTTGATCCGGACAGCCTGGCGAACACCAAACCAGGGTTTTGCCAACATCCAGGGGTGATGATAATGTAGTCGCTGTGAATCGGGGATCCAGAGGGAATACGTGGTCCTATCTCACATGGACTGCCCGCGAAGCAAAGACCATTGCCGAGATCATGACGGAGCAAGGTGTGACGACAAAAACGTTTTCAGGAGATCTGGCATCCGAGGAGTCGTTCAAGGAGTTGGCGGGCCAGCGAGTCACCCGTATTCTGCACATGGCTACCCATGGTTTTTTCTTCCCCGACCCTGCGATCAGTTTTTCGGAACACCCGAATGAGCAGCCAGCCTTTGAATCAGCAGATGATCCGATGATCCGCTCAGGTCTTGTTCTTGCAAACGGGAACTATGCCTGGCAATACGGCCAACCTCTTGCACCGGGTATGGAAGACGGAATTCTGACCGCATTGGAGATCAGTCAGCTTGACCTTTCCGGCACCGAACTGGTGGTCCTTTCTGCCTGTGAGACCGGTCTGGGAGATATCCAGGGCAATGAAGGAGTATATGGTTTGCAGCGCGCCTTCAAAATTGCCGGGGTCAAATACCTGATCATGTCCCTCTGGCAGGTACCTGACCGGGAGACCATGCAATTTATGACCACGTTTTATCGCAACTGGTTAGAAGAGAAAATGAACATCCCCGATGCATTTCGGAAGACGCAGCTGGAAATGCGTGACCGTTTTTTCAATCCGTATTCCTGGGCGGGGTTTGTGCTGGTGGAGTGAATCGATGACTGGAAATGAGAATATGGGGCTATGAAATATCTGTTGTGTTGTTTGGTATTTACTTGTTTAAAATCGGCCTCAGCGCAGACTGTCGATTCCCTTGCGTTAAAACAAGTAGATAGCCTCATCCTGGTTTCCCGAGAGCTGACCGCCAAGAGTGACTTTGACCAAGCTCTGGAAGTCAATGCCCTGGCTGAGAAACTTGCACTCGAAACACATGGATACGAGTCAACCGCGTATGGCATTTGCACTTTTAATCGGGGCTGTGTGAATGACGTTAAGGGAAACCTTCTCGAAGCTGAAAAATGGTATCTTGAATCCAAAGCCATCCGCGAAAAATTACTTATTAAAGAACATCCCGATTATGCCGCAAACCTGAATGCCCTGGCAGTCCTTTACTGGACCGTGGGTAGCTACGAAAAAGCCGAACCCCTCTTTTTCGAAGCAAAAACGATCAATGAAAAAGTGTTTGGCAAGGAACATCTTGATTATGCCTCAAGCCTGAACAACCTGGCTAGCGTTTCCCTGATATTGGGCAATTACGAAAAAGCCGAACCCTTATACCTCGATGCGAAAAACATCTATGAAAAAGCCCTGGGTAAGGAGCATCCCGAATATTCCAATAACCTGAACAACCTGGCTATCCTTTATAACGAGATGGGCAACTACGAAAAAGCGGAAATGCTCTTCCTCGAAGCGAAAGATATTGACGAAAAGGTCCTGGGCAAGGAACATCCTAATTATGCTTCGAGCCTGAACAACTTGGCTATCCTCTACTATAATAAGGGCAACTACGAAAAAGCCGAACCCCTGTACATCGAAGCGAAAACTACCTGTAAAAAAGTGCTGGGTGTAGAACATCCCGATTATGCCGCAAGCCTGAACAACCTGGGAATCCTCTACACTGACATGGGCAACTACGAAAAAGCCGAACCCCTGTACCTCGAAGCCAGGAGCATCCGTGAAAAAGTGCTCGGGAAAGAGCATCCCGTTTATGCCAATAGCCTGGGAAACCTGGCTAACCTCTATAAAGAAATGGGCAACTACGAAAAAGCGGAAATGCTCTTTCTCGAAGCGAAAGACATCGACGAAAAAGTCCTGGGCAAGGAACATCCCGATTATGCAGGGAGCCTGAATAGCCTGGCTGATTTGTATGAAAGACAATCCAGATGGTTGGAAGCTGAACCCCTGCTGTTAGAAGCACTTGTCCGCTCTCAGACCAGGATGGTCAATGCCACGACCTTTCTTTCCGAACAAGAACTTACGAAATATACACTTACCTTTCAAGCCAGTGGAAATAAATTAAGTGCCTACATCTTGGCGCGTCAGGCTATTGAAGCACAACACGGCATGCTACCCAACCTGGCTTATGACCATGCCCTGTTTTACAAAGGTTTCCTCTTGACTGCTGCTTCCAGATTGAACGCACCCTTATTAGCTTCACCTGCAACCGTGGAAATCAATCTCCGCCTCAAAGGATACCGCCGCCGACTCGCCACTGAATACGCAAAGCCCATCGCCGAGCGAAAAGGTATCGCCGACCTGGAAGAAAAGGCAAACCTGGCTGAAAAGGAACTAGCAAGGTCGGCAGCAGGCTATGCGGATGCTATCCGTCAGGTTAAATGGGAGGATGTAAAAACTATTTTAAAACCATCCGAAGCAGCTATTGAATTTGTGCAATTTCAAGTTAATTTTCCCAAGCAAACAGACAGTACCATGTATGCCGCCCTCCTGGTCCTCCCCGGATCGGAACAGCCCAAGGTCATCCCACTTTTTGAAGAAAAAGCGTTGGCGCTTTTGGTCTCGTCTAATACCGAACGCAAGGCAGATTATGTCAACGAATTATACACATTGGCTGACCGCGGATTGGTCAAATTGGGGACAGAAAAAAGTTCGTTATATGCACTTATCTGGAAACCACTGGAAGCCTATTTATCCGGGATAAAAACCATTTATTATTCACCCTCCGGGTTATTGCATCGCATTAATGTGGACGCTATTCCGGTATCGGAAATGGAAACCATAGCTGATAAATATCAATTGATCACCTTAAACAGTACGCGGCAGTTAGTTATTCCAACGCAAATAAAAAATGCTAACAATGATGCCGTTTTATTTGGTGGAATACAGTTTGAACAAGACAGCACCATTCAAAACAATGAACCCCTGTTGGCGTCACGATCCAGAGGTGATCTAACTTTTGCATCGGTTGATTCAACCCTGAGAGGTGGCACATGGCAATATCTTGCAGGAACAGAACGGGAGGTGAATGCCATTGAAAAAATCATGCAGACTTCAGGGATAAATCCTAGCCTGAAAAAGGGATACGAGGCTACCGAAGAATCCTTTAAACATATCGGTATAAATAATGCATCTTCTCCGAGAATATTGCATATCGCTACACATGGTTATTTTTTCCCTGATCCAAAAAGCACGGTAAAAGGCGCTGGGTTAAGCGGTGAGCAGGAATCTGTCTTTAAAATCTCCGATCACCCCATGCTCCGATCGGGATTGATCATGGCAGGCGGCAATGCCGCCTGGCAGGGAAGACATACCCTGGAAGGCAGGGAGGATGGTATCCTGACCGCTTATGAAATATCGCAGATGAATCTATCCAATACAGAACTCGTCGTCCTTTCAGCATGCGAAACTGGCCTCGGTGAGATACAGGGTAACGAAGGCGTCTACGGCTTGCAACGCGCATTCAAAATCGCCGGTGCAAAGTATTTAATTATGAGCCTATGGCAGGTGCCGGACAAACAAACATCCTTATTAATGACCATGTTTTATAAAAATGGTTAGAAGATAAGATGGTTATACCGGAGGCCTTTCATGCGGCACAAAAAGAACTGCGTGATATTGGTTTGGATCCGTATCAGTGGGCAGGATTTGTGTTGGTGGAGTAATATTCTAGTCGGAGTTAGGAAGGAAGAATTTACTACTCCTGAAGTTGAATGGCTTTATTGCAGAAGGTCTTGGTGATTTATCGCCCACACGCACTTATGGTGAGAACTGCATCTAACCAAACTGAACCGACGTCATCGTCAATGACCCTCCGACGGCCCGATCATTGAAAAAACGAGGTTCTTCGCCTGGAAGACGAGTGCCCAATGCATAGAGTAGGGGGTAATAATGGTCGGGAGTGGGGATGGCCAGTTTGGCTGCCCGATGCAGATCCGGATAGCGGACCAACGCCTGATGGTCTTCTTCAGAGATCCGTTCCTTGAAGATTGTATTCAATTCCAGTGCCCAGTCAAACCCGTACTCCGGTTCGTTCAGTTTGTCCCAGGCCACCATGCCCAGATTGTGGACCATATTCCCGCTGCCTATGCTGAGTACCCCTTTCCCGCGCAGGGCGGCCCGTTCCAGACCGAGTTGATAATGCCATTCCGGGGGTTTGTGGTAATCGATGCTCAGCTGGAGCACCGGAATATTCGCCTCCGGGTACATGTGCCGGACCACCGTCCGGTACCATGGTCCAGACCCCATTCATGATCCTGTTTGACGGTCGTCTTTTGAATCGTCCTGGCGGTTTCCAGGGCCAGTTCCGGATAACCGGGAGCGGGGTATTGCACATCAAACAGGGCCTTGGGAAAACCGCCAAAATCATGGATGGTCCGGGGGACTTCCATGGCGGTAACCGCTGTCCCTTTTGTCAGCCAGTGGGCGGAGACACACAGTACGGCTTTGGGCTGGGGAATTGTTTTACCCAGGGCAGACCAGTTTTTTGAGAAGTCATTGTCCTCTATCCCGTTCATCGGCGAACCATGCCCGATGAACAGGGTGGGCATCAGATGGTCGTCCTGCTGAAGGTGTTGCGTCAATTGATGGAATCGGGTCAGCGGGAGGGTCGCCATGGCTGTCAGCAGGGTTTGGATGAAGGGTCGTCTCTTCATATCAGATTGAAAACAGGGTTCATCATCACTAAGTTCTAGCCTGCAATTCGACTTCGTGAATCAGCCCTCACTCCGCTTCTACGTCCCCAAGTCACTCAGGACTTTCGACTTACTTCGACTTCAAGTACCCCAGCAACTTGATTTCCAGAGTTTAGACTGATATTTCCAGTTCCACATCATCAGCTGACCGGGTGCTGCAGCTGAAGCAGCTGTTATGAATATTCCGATTTCGCACTTCCGACTTCCGACTTTCAAATCAGGTCCTTCTCCAACAACCCGTAAATATGGCTGTCCAGAAACTGCCCGTTGTAATAGTAATTCTCCCGAAAATGTGCCTCTTTCTGAAACCCGGCTCGCATCAATAAAGTGGAGGAGGCCACATTGTCTACATTGACGTTGGCCTCAATGCGATGCAGCCCCATTTTTGAAATGCATAAGGGAGCAAGACTGAAAATGCCTCACTCATATACCCCTTCCTCCAGTGATCTGGATGAAGCGAATAGCCGATCTCACCAAACCCATGCTCCTCATCAATTCGCCAATACCCCACATCACCTAGGTATTGCTTATCCTCTTTCCTGATGATCGCCCACAATAAGGCCCTACCAGCATCCATACTGGCCATCCCTTCCTCAATTTTTTCCTTCACTTCATCAACGACGGCAGGCAAGGGCCGATCGATATACTTCATCACCTCCTTGTTGGTCCGCTGGATGAACTTCTCCTCCAGGAATCGAAGATCCATCCGGGTCAGCAGCAACCGCTCTGTTTCCAGCTCCGGAAAGGGTGAAACGCTGATTTGATAATGTGTTCAGGCATGACCGGAGGACTTGGCAACAAGATACAGGGTTGTCCTAAACATTTGGCCGTTCAAGGTTCAAGGCACTGCCTTACGGCAGGCCAGTTTAAGGTTCAACGTGCCCTAACTACTCAAAATACTTCCGCCTTCCGATTTCCGATTTCCGCCTTTATTTCAAAGTCCGATCTCCCTTCCCTTCGGATACTTCACCTTGTAGGTAAAGCGCAACTCCTGGTTCTGGCCGGGCGACAGATCGAGATTCCAGGTGATGATGCCAGACTCTTCATCCAGTTTCCCGGCATTGTCGATCTCGCTTTTCACCTCGATCTCCTTATCCCGGCTCACCGGGATCTGGTCCTGAAGCCGGATGTTCACCCTGGCCTGACTTGTTATTTTTACCTTGATCACCCGGGTGAAGGTCTCTTCCACCTTATTGCCAAAGAAGTTCTTGGCACTCTTGTCCTTCACCTTGTCGCGCTGGATAGCGATCCCGATATCAGCACCGAGTGACACCTGAAGGCTGTCGCCCGCCTGGTGTGTGTTGAGATACGTCTCCCCGATATAGGTCTGTCCATAATAGATATTGGCTTTGCCGCTGGAGAGGTTCAGCTCTTCGAAATTCTGCACGGTTGCCGTCAGAAAGGCCAGGGCATTGCGCTTGGGGGCAACGATGTACAGATAGTCGGCATCGGTGGTTTTTTCTCCAGCAGGACCGTGTAAGGCTTGCCATCTGCCGGGATGTCAAAGGTTTCGGTGAGGGCAAATTCGGTGGTGAGTCAGGTTTTCCGAGCTCTGTCCAAGAGCGATACCATCCGCCATCATGGGTACGGCTATTTTTTTCGCGCTGGCCACGCACGTTGGCTGCATCCATTTCCATGGCCTGATACGCCATCGGTGGCTGTTGAAAATTGACCCACCAGGATAAAGCACGGGGATGGTATTGTTCCGGGAAGGATCACCGGTGGACAGGGTCAGATCCACACCCAACCAGTCTTCCCCAGTGCCATTGTACACTTCCCCTTTGTAATCGATAGCCAGTGGTTTGTTGATCTCTTCCACCCGGATATCGAATGTACTGTTCCAATTGGCATTGGTGGCCAGATAGGTCAGCTCCAGATCGGCTTGTCCACCGGCAGAAGATGTCAATCGGATCACGACCGTCCGGGCATTGTCCGGACGAAGACGCTGACGCAATTCCGCCTGCTGCTTTTTAAGTTTGTCGATCTCCTTCTTTGCTTCCACCAACTGGTTGCTGACGGTGATCTTTTCTGTTTTAATCGCCTTGAGCCGTGTCCGGAAATAGTCGGCCATTTTCTGAAGAGCCACCACATCCAGACCGGATTGTTCGCCCTCGACTTTCTTATTGGTCAGCAACAGAGATTCTTCCTCGTTGAGCACTTCCAGACCGGCTTTGGTCGGCCTTCTGACTGGCCTCCAGCTGATCGATCCGGAGCTGTAGTTTGTTGTATGCCTCCGGCATAGGTACCTCGGCCAGAAACTCCCGTGTCGAGGTCACACTGAGAATGGTAAATCCCTTGCTGATCCGGGCTTGCAGGCTGTTGTCGTCGATGTAGGGAGACAGGGCAGGAAACTGGAGCTCTACTGGACCAGCCGGCACGGTGACTCTTGCAGTCCGGGTTACGGTCGCCCCGGAACGGTAGACTTTGACATCCCGTATGGATGAAGAAACGGTAACAGGATCATTTGCTACCAACAGTCCGCTGGTCATGAAGGTCATCAGAAAGAAGAGGGTACGCATGTTCATTCGTTTATCTGGTTATGGGCTACTGTCAAATCTACAGCGGCTTTCGGCACTCAACGGTCAACAGCACCGGATTCGTGTGTGAGCGGTCAATGGACTGTCTGGTTTTCCAAATGACTATTCTTTTTTTATCATCGACCGAAGGCTGAGGCCCCAAAGACCCGGCGCGCCCAAAGTTTTTTTTTTTTCCTTCCCCTCTCTCCCCTTTCAAACCAACTCCCTCTCTTTTAAAATCTCAAAAAACCCCCCCCCCCCCCCCCCCCCCCCCCCCTCTTGGGGGGGGACACATTCCTCCCCCCCCCCCCCCTTTTCCCTTTTTTTCCCCCCACAAACCCAACGCCCCCCAAAAAAAGGGGGGGGTTCCCCCGGTGGGTGGGCCCCCAACCAAAAAACCAGGCCGTGTTTGGGGGGGGGGGCCGGGGCGGGGGGGGGGGGGCCGGCCCGGGGGGGGGATGAAAAAAAAAGAGGGAAGGGTAATAAAAAAAAAAAAAATTTTTTTTTTTTAAAAAAAACGTTAAATTTTTTTGATAAAAAGCGTTTTAGAGACTTGTGGCCCAATATAGAGATGCATGAATATATCCGGCGCATGAGAGGACTCTCTTGAAGTTGAATTTTCCGGTAACCGTTATTTTCGAACCGTGCAACCACTCGAACTGATCGCTACCCTTACCGGGCTGATCCATGTCTGGCTCCTCACCCGGGAAAGGTGATCGCTGCCGTTCGGCATTGTCTCCGTGGCGATCTATGTGTACATCTTTTTGTTTCCCGCCTGTACTCGGATGCCATCCTGCATGTGGTGTACATCGGACTGAACACGTATGGCTGGTATCATTGGCTCCAACCAACCCAGATTAGACAAAATATTCCGGTTACCCGGCTGACCGGGAAGCAACTGTCCACAATCATAGGGGCCATTGTCTTGCTCACCCTGCTTTGGGGCTACGTCATGGATACCCGCACGGATGCCGACTTTGCCTATTTCGACGCTTTCACCACAGTGGCCAGTCTCATCGCTCAATTCCTGCTCACCCGCAAAAAGATCGACAATTGGCTGATCTGGATCGCGGTCGATCTGGTGGCCATTCCCATCTATTTATTGAAAGGGCTTTATATCACGTCGGGGCTGTATACGGTCTATCTCATCCTGTGTTTCCGGCTGGCTGGCCTGGAGGCGAGGTCTCAAAACAGGATTGACGCCGGTTCATTAAGGCAAACATCTTCATATCGAACGCCTTGTAACCACTGAATCTTCTAGGAAGTGGCAGATTCCTCAGTTCGTAGGCCTATCTTTGCCGTCTTGACCCGCCCCACATGGATAAGCCAAAAAAAACCACCCCAAAAAAAGCAGCTTCACCACCCAAGGAACCTGCAAAAGGCCGGCGCGGTCAAACCCAAAACGGCGACCGTAAAGAAGGTTGCTGATACGGTAAAAAGAACCAGCCCCGAAAAGGCCGCTCCGACCAAGGCTGCCAAAACACCAGCCAAGGCCACTGCCCCGAAAAAGACCACCGCTGCAGCGAAGAAAGAAACGGCGCCGAAAAAAGCGGCTGCCCCCAAGAAAGAGTCTGCTGCCAAGGCAAAGGTTACTCCAGTTGCCAAGGCGACTAAGGCCGCTACCAAGCCAAAGGCGGCCACTCCAACCAAAAAGGGAGACGACCCCAAAGCTTCTGCCAAACCGAAAACAGCCACCGCCTCAGAAAAGAAAGTAACGGCCAAGGTGTCGGCTAAAAAGGAGACCTCTGCAAAAGCAGCGGCTAAAACGGCCGCTCCGGTAAAAACTAAAGCATCCGCTAAAAAGTCCACGGCAACCAAAGCAGAACCGAAAGCAAGGCCGAGAAGCCGAAAAAAGACAGACCAACCGAACCCGGAAAACCCCAAAACCGAAAGCCCGACACTCCTTCACATAAGGACACCCCTTCCGGCCGAACCTTTACCGGAGAACCCGATCTTCCCAAGATCAAATACGATGGTCCGCCACGCAGTCGGGGAGGACATGCACAGGAAGATCGGCGATCTTCCAATCGCCCTGAACGTAAACCAGCACCTCGCAGTCGGGATGATCGCCCCTTCCAGGACCGGCCAGCCCGCGACGACCGCCGCCGCGACGACCGGCCTTCCTTCGACAGGGACCGGCCCGTGACGACCGCCGAGGCAGCGACCGCCCCTTCCAGGATCGCCCACCTCGTGATGACCGCCGCCGCGACGACAGACCTTCATTCGACAGGGATCCGGCCACGCGAGAACGAAGAAGCAGTGATCGCCTTCCGGGATCGTCCACCCCGCGACGACCGCCGCCGCGATGACCGACCTTCTTTCGACAGGGACCGGCCACGCGATGACCGCCGAGGCAGTGATCGCCCCTTCCGGGATCGTCCACCCGCGACGACCGCCACCGCGATGACCGACCTTCTTTCGACAGGGACCGTCCACGCGACGACCGCCGAGGCAGCGACCGCCCCTTCGAGGATCGTCACCCCGCGATGACCGCAAACGCGATGACAGACCATCTTTCGACAGGGACCGGCCACGTGATGACCGCCGAGGCAGTGATCGCCCCTTCCAGGACCGGTCGCCCCGCGATGACCGACGACGCGACGACCGACCATCTTTCAACAGAGATCGGCCACGTGATGACCGCCGAGGCAGTGATCGCCCCTTCAGGATCGTCCACCCCGCGACGACCGACGACGCGACGAGAGACCATCTTTCGACAGGGATCGGCCCCGCGATGACCGCAAAGGGAATGAACAACAGTCGGAAGAACGTCGAGATCAACGGTTCGGGCGCTTTACAGAAGGCATCCGTTCCTCCGGTTCAGAAAAAAAAGAAAGGCCGGAATGCTGTGATTCATCGTGGGGAAAGGATTCATTCAAACTCCGAAATCAGAAGAGGCCTTTCCTGGCCGATGAGACTGAACAAATTTGTCGCTGTCTGTGGCATTTGTGCACGTCGGGCAGCTGCCGTTCTGGTGAAGGAAGGGAAAGTGAAAGTCAATAATGAAGTGGTTATCGAACCAGGGTGCTCATCAATGAAGCGGATGTCGTGGAATACAATGGCAAGACCATTCGCCCTTCAGTCAATTTCATGTATATCCTGTTGAACAAACCCAAAAACACGATCACGACGACTGCCGACGAACGTGGCCGTGATTCGGTTCTGGATCTGGTCAATGAAGCCAAAAAGGAACGACTCTACCCGGTTGGCCGTCTGGACCGAATGACAACCGGATTGCTCATTCTGACCAATGACGGGGATCTCACTCAACGTCTGGCTCATCCGAGTAACGAGGTCAAGAAGATCTATAAGGCGGAACTGGATCGGAATATCAGCGGAAAGGACCTCGAACGAATTTCGGATGGCATCGTCCGGAAGATGGTGTAGCAGAAGTGGATACAGTAGGTTGGGCTGAACCGGATAAAAAGAACCAGGTCATTCTGGAACTCCACTCTGGTAAGAATCGGATCGTCCGCCGGATATTCAGAGCCACGGTTATCAGGTAGACCGCCTGGACCGCATTGGATAGCAGGCCTGACAAAAAGACCTGCCCGTGGTCGCTATCGCCATCTGACCGATCGTGAGGTTATCATGCTGCGCCATTTTGTCGGCCGTAAAAAACCTCGGATGACAAATAAGTTGTTGAATGGCCCGGAACGGAGGCAGGGGCAACCTGCCATGAAAATCCGTTAACCGAGGTCGGATCGACCCGGATTATCCCCCTCTCCAGGCCTACTGAATCAATTCATGCAGACAAAAGAGAAGAACAAACGACCGACCATTCACGACCAGAATTCCTCGAAGTATCCGGCGCTCGTGAACATAATCTGCAGAACATCCATGTACGTATACCACGAAATCAGCTGGTTACCATCACTGGCTGAGTGGGAGTGGCAGAGTCCAGCCTGGCTTTTGACACGATCTAGCAGAGGGCCAACGCCGGTACATGGAGACGTTTCGAGCTATGCCCGGCAGTTTATCGGCAACATGGAACGCCCCGATGTCGAGCATATTACCGGATTAGTCCGGTGATCTCTATCGAGCAGAAAACCACTTCCCGTAATCCCCGTTCAACGGTCGGCACCGTCACTGAGGTGTACGACTTCCTTCGCCTGCTGTTTGCACGCACTGCAGATGCGCATTCCCATGTGACCGGAAAGAAAATGGTTCGGTACAGTGAAGATCAGATCATTGAACATATCGGAACAGACTTTACAGGAAAAAGATTGTGATCCTGGCTCCTCTGGTCCGTGGCCGGAAAGGACACTACCGCGAACTTTTTGATCATACCCGCAAACAGGGTTATACCAAAGTGCGGGTGGACGGTGTCATTCTGGATCTGACCCCGGGTCTGCAAGTCGACCGGTATAAGGTCCATGACATCAAGTGGTCATCGATCGGATCATTCCCGGACCCGATCGAATCGACCGGCTGCGGCAATCTGTCCATCGGGCATTAAACCGGGGAATGGCCTGCTTTTTCTGGAACATGAAGGGGAGGTTAGCCTTTTCCAAGGACCTGATGGATCCTGAAAGTGGTATTTCTTACGAAGAGCCTTCGCCCAATACCTTTTCATTCAACTCGCCTTATGGCGCCTGTCAGCGATGCAATGGTCTGGGTACCATCAATGAGGTCGATCTCGAGCGAGTGATCCCTGACGATACCAAAACCATCAATGACGCCGGCATCGTCCCGTTCGGTGAAGTGCGGGAGAATTCCACATTTTCTCAATTGCGGGCGATAGCGAAACACCACAAGTTCAGCTTCGCCACACCGATCAGGAGATCCCGAAAGAGGCTTTAGAGACCATTCTCCATGGAGGAAATGAGCGGTTTGCCGTCAAATTCGGCAGCACGACTCACGATTTTACCTACAATCTCGCCAGTGAGGGCCTGATCCAGATGATCGAACGGTGGTATACCGATACGACATCAGAGTCTATCCGGAAATGGGCAGAGGAATTCCTTCGACTCAACACCTGCCCGGAATGTCATGGCAGCCGGTTGCGTCTGGAATCCCGCCACTTCATGCTGGATGGAAAGAATATCGGTGAATTGGCTCAAATGGACATCGGATCGCTCCATTCATGGATGAATGATCTGGAATCCCGGCTGACGGAACGCGAGTCCACATCGGCCATGAAGTGATCAAGGAAATTCGACTGAGACTGACCTTTCTGCATAGGTTGGACTGGAGTACCTGAGTCTCGATCGTCCTGCCCGCACATTGAGTGGAGGGGAATCCCAGCGGATCCGTCTGGCCACTCAGATCGGCTCCAAGCTCACGGGCATCACCTATATCCTTGATGAGCCCAGTATCGGGTTGCATCAGCGCGACAACCAGCGGCTGATCGAAGCGCTCAAAGAACTGACCGCAATTGGCAATACCGTACTTGTCGTCGAACATGATAAGGACATCATGCTGGCATCGGATTATATTATCGATCTGGGACCAGGTGCCGGCAAACACGGGGGTCGGGTGGTAGGTCAGGGCACACCCAAACAATTCCTCAAGGAACCTACGGTGACGGCGGCCTTCCTGAGCGGGAAAAAAGCGGATCGAAATCCCGAAAGCCCGCAGGCCGGGAAACGGAAAGTTCCTCAGCCTTCAGGGTGCTACCGGCAACAACCTGAAAAATGTCAGCGTGAAGATCCCACTGGGTACACTGACATTGGTAACCGGTGTTTCCGGCAGTGGTAAATCGACGCTGATCAACGAAACACTCTACCCTATCCTGCGCAAACATTTCTATCGCAGTCTCCGGAGCCATTGCCTATAAAAAAGCCCGGGGCCTCGGGTCATCTTGACAAGGTGATCGAGATCGATCAATCACCCATCGGGCGAACCCCGAGGTCCAATCCGGCAACCTATACCAATGTCTTCAATGACATTCGCAAATTGTTCGCGGATGTTCCTGAAGCCAAGATCCGAGGGTACAAACCCGGACGATTCAGCTTTAATGTCAAAGGGGGCCGATGCGATGTCTGCGAGGGTGCTGGTAAACGGGTTATCGAAATGAATTTCCTGCCCGATGTCCAGGTGGATTGTGAAAAATGTTTGGGACGCAGATATAACCGTGAAACCCTGGAGATTCTCTTCAAAAGGAAAGAGCATCAGCGATGTCTGGATATGACTGTGGACGAGGGCGTGGAATTCTTTGAGCATATTCCCAATATTTTCCGCCGATTGAAGACCCTCCAGGAAGTTGGATTAGGGTATATCACCCTCGGCCAACAAGCAACAACACTGTCAGGTGGAGAAGCCCAACGGGTCAAACTCGCTGAAGAGCTTTCCAAGCGCGATACTGGAAATACGTTTTACATCCTGGATGAACCGACAACGGGCCTCCACTTCGAAGACATCCAGCACCTGATGCGGGTACTCAACCAACTGGTGGAAAAAGGGAACACTGTGCTGATCATCGAACACAACCTGGACGTCATCAAGTGTGCCGACCATGTGATCGATATCGGTCCGGAAGGAGGAAATGGAGGTGGGAAAATCCTGGTGGAAGGCACACCGGAAAAGGTAGCTGCTAACAAGGCCAGTTATACCGGACAGTTTCTGGTGGATGGTGTCAGCAAATGCCTAAGCCAATGATAGTTAAGGAGCTTAGGGGGTAAAGGTGTCGGGAGGTGTTTCATCCTTCGGCTGACAGGTATTCGTTTATGGGTTTATTCGCTTAGGTAGTAAAGTTACCAAACCAGAGCCTCCCAGGAACATCATCAAAACATTTTTGAAGCAATCAAACCATCTGGTGGGTACTGTTGCGACACCTGTACCTCCAATCTGTCGATGACTCATCGGAAATCGAAGATGTGTCACGTTGATCATATCTATAGATTGCTGAAATAGCCAACCACCTCATAAGTATCATTTTTATTATGGATGAAAAGGTGAAAAAGATCGGATATTGTCAAATCAGTGCTACTGGACAATAGGCAGGACATATTGTAAGGCTCAAAGATCTAATCACATTTGAAAAAATAAATTGTTGGATACTGGTGTCTCACCCTTACCCTCTATCCGCCGGTGTCTCACCGAACCTTGAAAATGAACTCTCTACCTTTTCAGAATCAAGATGAGTCACAATAATTCAAGTATGATTGTTAAATGCACCTGAGAGTACACTTCATCTATTGCATACTTCCTGATGTTTGCGGGGGGCCATCTTACAACCCAATCTAATTCCACTTTTCTGTAGATGAGAAGGATAATTGCCTACGTCCCCACCACCACCAACTTCTCTGTCTTGACCACCCGACCATCAGCGATCAATTGAACTACATACAGCCAGGAGCGAAAGCAGAGGCATCCAACGTATGCCGGTAACTGAACGGTGGGAAGGCTTGACTGGACACTGTCTGCCAAGGCCGTCAATGACGGCACAATGACCTTGTGCCCTTGATACTCGGGCAGGGTAATCTCCATATCGACCGGACCGGAAGACGGATTGGGAGTCAACGTCAAATCATACGTCTTGCCCATCTCCGGCACCGCTACGGATGTGGTGACTGTATCGCACTCACTGCCCTCCGGGAAAAGGCCGCCATTGTAGTTGGAGCGGGGAGTAGATGGTGTGTCGAAGCCCGGTGGAAATGCCTTTCTGGAATTTCTAAGCCACATTCATCCAATAAATCATCTGGGCGATGGATGGTGATTAAAGAATTAATGTAATCTTTCTCAAAGAGATGATATATTCTGCCATCGGGAGTAATTTGAGGAAAGTGAATCCCATCATTGGTCAGATCTTGATGGTATAAAAACTGAAATGAAGGATTATTCGAATCTAAATCTGCCTGCATTATACGTGGGCGAGGCTCTTTTTTCCCCTTAACTATAATTTGATCATGAAAGATTGAATAGATAAATCGCCCATTAGGTGAGCCAATAGGCAAAGACATGCCAAAGCTATTTGGAACAGAGATCGAATCAGGAATGCCAATCATAGTCTGAAACTGCACTTCTCCTTGACATCTATTAGAATTGAAACAGATATCCTGGCTCGTGATTAAATTGTCGGTAGATCCAATCACCCTGAGGAGAGAAGAGATTAATGGAGATCTATTGTAATTTGAATAATAAATAGCAATGGAAAGGCTGTATGAAATAAACTGTAACCGATTCTGAAAGAAGAAAAATATCAAACTCAATCACTTTTCCTTCATGGAAATTATCCACCAGTCTTTCCATTAGCGTGTTGGATACATGTAAAATGATAAACATTGTCAGAAAGGACAACATTCTTTTCAATTACCTTACCCTTGCCATCATTGCACCCAGATCAACTGTCGTATACCAGAGCTCTTTATGCCTGTAACTGGAGGTAAAATAGTATACCACGTAATGCAAATAGACTACCTTATTGTCTGCTTGCCCAGGCCAGGGTAAAAATTCACCGGAATAAAATTCTCCACCTGTATAGTAAACAGGTATGCTGTCCCAATCCGCACTGTAACGCAGGGAGTCGCCGTTTTCCATGATAGAGAAGCTACTGCCATACATTTTATCGCCATCCGAAAAACATTTCAGTATTCCTGATGAGAAACTATAACTTGCGGAGGAACCACTTACAATTGACACATTGTTCAATATAAATGTATCTCCCTTTTCACCAAAATTCAGAACATACAATGTGCTATCTTCATATGTCATCTCCGTATAGACCCAATTGGCATCATGCTTTTGTGCTTTAAGGTATGGTGAAAAAACGATAAACAACAGAAGTAGTCCTAACCGTATCATTATCAATAGGATTATTCCTGTATGGCACAAGACTGTGCCATACAGAAAGATTTTGTGATTGGGTTAATTCTTGATCCAGATGGTAATTCGCTGTTCAGTCGATGTCATCAATTTGATGACATAGGTGCCAGGAAACCAATTCCTTGTATAAACTCAGTTACCTACTTGTGCCAGATTAGCTTCAAGGATTTGCCGACCGTACAAATCTGTTACCAGGATCTGTCCTTCATCTGCATCCCTTATGTCAAACCAGTCGTTACCGGGTTGGGGGCAACATCAACTGGGCATTGGATACAGGGCCATAGTTTGGTATCCAGGTTCGAGCAGAGGGTGTGCTTGAACAGGTGTCGTGGTTCCGGGTGTTCATATCGATATGTGAACGCATACAAATGACGGTTGTGATAAATAAATAGGGATTCTACAATCTCCCTACAAGTTCAACAACATTTGTCGGAAAGACAAACCAACAGGACTATTATGGCTTTCTACCTCCCACCACCACTAACTTCTCCGCCTTGACCACCCGGCCATCAACGATCAATTGAACCACATACAACCCCGGAGCAAAGGCAAAGGTATCCTGTGAATGCCGGTAACTGAAGGGTGGAAACGTATGACTGGACACTGTCTTTCCAAGGCTGTCGATGACATCACATATGACCGTATGCCCCTGATAATCGGGCAGGGTAATCTCGACATCAACAGGACCAGCCGAAGGATTTGGTAAGCTTGAAATCATAGATTTCATTTCCTTCAGGAACAACAACAGCTGTAGTGACCGTATCACACTCACTGCCCACCAGTGGGCCTGGGCGGTAGTTGGGAAGCGAGGGGTAGATGGAGAATAGAAATCTGCTAGGGAATTTTTTCCGGAATTTCTAGTCCACACTCGTCAAGTAAGTCATCAGGGCGATGTATAATTGCTAAAGATTGAAAATCATTTTCATCATCAAGAAATCCATAAAAAATTCTACTATCCGGTATCATTTGAGGAAATAAAAGTATATATAGTTGCCAATGAGACTTTCGTGATTTAGAAACTGGAATGAAGGGTTTGGAGCTTCCAAATCTGCTTGCATGAGACGAGAATGTCTTTTTGTTTTCCATTTATTGTAATTTTATCTATAAAACATGCATATATAAACCTTCCAGCAGGTGAACCTATTGGATATTTCATTCCGTAAACGTCATCCTTTGGAATTGAAATTGAGTCCGGAATTAAAACTTCAGCGTTATATGTAATTTTACCGGAACAACGATCAAAATTAAAGAGATAACCACTATTTGAAATAAATTGCCTGTATATCCATTCTCCTTTTGGTGAGGATATCAATGGGGACCTATTGTGATTTGAAAAATATACTGGAAGAGGAAATGTCTGGGTCGAAACAGACTGAAATCCAGATTCTGAAAGTAGATAAATATCAAATTCTATCAAATTCTCCTTCATAGAAATAATCCACCAATCCTTCCCGTTTCCATGCTGTATTGTAGTAAAATGATACACGCTATCGGAAAGTACAATATTCTTTTCAACTACTTTTCCTTGCTGCTGTTTGCATTCAGATCAACTACACTATACCAAAGTTCTTGATGACGAAAACTGGAAGTAAAATTATAGACAACATAATGAAGAAAAAACCGCCTGATGATCACGTTTGCCAGGCCAGGGAATAAATTCTCCGGAATAAAATTCACCACCAGTAAAATAAATAGGGATACTATCCATTCTACATTAAACCCAAAGAGTCACCATTTTCCATGATTAAAAAGTCATTTCCATACATCTGGTAACCATTTGTATAACATCTCAGATTACCTTCAGAGCTGCTATAACTAGCTGACGACCCTGCCTTTATTGGTGACTTTAGGAGAGAAAATGTATCTGTATTCTCATTAAATGTCAATAAACAAATAGTACTATCCTTTAATGTTGATTCCGTATAAACCCAGCTGGCATCATGCCTCTGTGCCATTAGGTAAGGCGTTAATATTATACAAATCAGAATTAAGGCAATCCGTTTCATTTCAAGAAGGTTAAAATAGGGTTGGCTCTCATTAGAGCCAACCCTATGAATTTGGGAATAGGTTATTTCTTGACCCAGAGAGTAGTCCTCTGATCAGTAGTAGTAGAAACACGGATCACATAGGTGCCCGGTATCCACTGTTTTGTGTTAATTCGGTTGCCCACCTTAGCCAGATTGGCCTCAAAGATTTGTCGTCCGTACAAATCTGTTACCAGGATCTGTCCTTCATCCGCATTTCTTATATCAAACCAGTCGCTGCCTGGATTGGGAGCTACAACCAGTTGAGCATTGGAAATAGGGCTATAGTTTGGTGTCCAGGTTCTAGCAGAGGGTGTACTTGAACAGGTGTCATGAGCATATGAGAGATCATGTGTCAGGTACTTTATTAATCCTGTGGCCATGATGACTGCGACGCCTCCAAGTTCTGGACATTCATCGATCAAGAGCTCCAGGCTATCTACATGAGCAGATGTGTTGACCCCTGGACTGGAAGCCTCATCAATGGCAATAGTGAGTAGCTTCCACATCCGCGTTTCTGGATCATTGGCCGGGGTGATACCACTCAACTCCGAATCAAGATAATCCAGAACATCATTAAGATCACTGATAAGTGAATCCATTAGTTCGTAGATGTCGCCCTGAAGTGTATGGAGGTCTATTCGCATTGAGTCCATTTCTGGAAAAGCAGAAATAGAATCGATGATAGTGGCATTCAGATTTAGAATAGAGTCGGTAACTAACTGAGCGTCCTCCATCCAATCCATCAGCAATTGCACATCAACTGAATCGGGAATTTGAGTTCGAATGCCCTGGTAAACGGCAAAGAGTTCACCAGCAGATGATGTAGTCCAACTATCCCAGTAAGTATCCGCGGCTGCATAGGTGGTGAGCAAGTCTGGAAAGCGAGTCACTTTCTCGGCAAGAGCCCGGGCCAGATTAAAAACGATACCGTCTGAGTAGTCATCAAGAAGAGTATCCTGATCGATTAATGCCCAATCCATTGGTGTGAGTAATCCCCCATTCCCAGAAGGTTCTCCGGTTCATCACTTTCCGGATCCGATCCTGGCTCTTCCGGTCAGTACATACAGTTGGTACTGATAAATTGTTGTCTTCTACAAACCATGGATATACTGAATTTGAATTTCCGTCTAGATCAATCACATCCGGCCAATAAGGAATATTGGACGGATCATCATCTTCATGGATAGTAAATTCTGATTCATATATGCTATTGGGTAAATTCACACTAAACCATTCTGCATCAGCTTCTACAGAACTGGACCAAGTATTGCCTCGGTTTGGCTGGAGGCCTAGAGGAGAATATGCCTGTCCGCTCGGTTCACCGACACCCAACCCATAAACATTGCTGTACATCTGATTGCCTTCTATGACCGAGCCTTGACAGACCCCATCAAAATGCAGGCCTACAGACAAGACACCAGCCTCATTGCAATAGGCATTGTTCCAGGGCGACTCATAGACATTCAAACCAAATCGATCATAGTCTTCATCATACTCTACTGACCCACTGAATCCAGCAGCACGCATGTCATTATATCCGATCCGATGGTCTGTGCTGTAATCCTCAAGAAGGATGCATGTATAGGTTTCACTGCCATCATTCAGATTGGTATTGAAATCATTCTGTAGGACTTTGACGGAAGCACAACTACGCAAAACCACCCCCTGATATCCGGATGCATTCAGATAGAATTTGTTATTCCGAATAAGGAGTTGTGGAAAACGCTTTTTTGTGGATCAGAATCCAGGTTTGTAGAAGACAATCGAACACAATCCCCGCCAAACCCGGCTGAATTAATCGTAAATGTATTCTCCTCAATATGTATCGTACCAAATAAGCTACCATTGAACTTTTCCATTAATCGTGCTGAAAAGAAATCAATTCCAGTTTCTGCATTCAGAAAATCAGAATTACTGACACTATAGTTTTTATTGGAAGCCATGGAGTGAGTAAACACACCTGTTTCACAGTCGTTGAAATAGCAATTTGATACAGACGTGTTAGCAAAAACTGTATATATAGCAGTTTTGCACTCCAGGGAATGTCTCATCACCTGAATCGGATGTATTTCCATCAAGATACAAACTGGCCAACGGTCTTCCTTTGTCACCTATAATTGATATCCCATAACTCTGACTAATGCCTGTCTCCGGCTGAATATCCGTAAATGTCGTCTGTGAGTTTATCCTTACTTGCGAATAATTGGCAAGAATGCCATTCTGCAAATGCTCAAACTCGTTCACCTTGCCATCCATGTCCAGTAAGGCCATATCCGTTACAGAGATGCCGGCGTAAGAATAGGCATTGTAGCCGGAAACGGATTCCAACAGCGCTGCATTCGAGGTAAATAAATTGTTCCGGATCTCGTGATGGATGGTATGAGGCTGATTGTTGGGTGAAGCCTCCACATAAAACCCGATGTGGTTGTTCCGGAATGTATTTCCACGCAGAGCAATTTTTGTATTGCGTTCAGCCTTTACAGCGTGAATGGCATCTTCGATGGTTGAATTTTCAATAAGAATACCACGGCCCTGGAGGACCTTGATACCTTCCCATAAGTCCTCACATCCCCGGAGGGTTGATCCCAATATCTTCAGGTTGGGATTGCCTTGACCGGATGAATTACTGTTGATCAATAACAAGGCATCCTCCGCAAAAATGAGATCGGAACCGGAAGCAAACGTATAGCCGGTTGTGGATCCCATTTCAAATGTACCGTCGATAATGACGTGCTGGGCCGTTCCGGCAGAGTTTATCGCAGACAATAATTGACTTTCTGCAATGGCAGCTGCAAACGTACTCAAGCCGACATTTGAGCCGACACAGGTGTAAGTTTCTGATGGTAGCAAGCAGCTACTTTCCACCGGCAAAGGGTCACACCAGGATTGGCTGATGGCCATATGGCTGAAGAGGAAAAGAAAACCGAGAGAAATCCCGGTCAGGTGAAAAATGCCAGGGCGAGGCCTCCGGCTTGAGGGGGGGGGGGTAAGTGTACATCATGTATTGGTTTAAAGATGAGCAACCAATTTAAAAGAAAGTTTTGACCCTGTCAATATTCCATGTGTTAAATAATGCAACATTTAACATTAATAGAATATTAACCTGTCATTTTATCCTCAAAAATGAGGATAAAAGTATAATTCATCCATTCTAATCTGATATGCCCGAAGTCAATACGCTTGAAGCTACAACTGAACTTACATGATTGTTTAAAGTGCCTGAGAGCTCTCTCCAACTATCACAGACTTCCTGTTGTTTGCGGTGAGAAACCGCACAATACAGGGTACGAGTGAGACACTCGTACCAACACATTCAATCAAGAATTTAAATCCTGATTTGTTTGTAACGGATTCCCATTTAATACCGATGAATTGCCTTCCTCATGAGCAGGATCATCGATCTTTTCCGATGCGCCCTGTACCTTTGCATGGATGTCCAACAACCCCTACCTACCCATCCTTGCTGATTTTGAGATTGTCCCTCAGGGCGAACAGCAATTTGATGAGGGCGAGGTTCTGGACATGCTCACCAGGCAGATCGCCTGGATGCTGGAGACCAAAACCGAATACCTCTTCTCCCTGCTTTACCGTTTGGATGTCGATGAACGGCTGGTCCGCCGGGCTATGGACCCCACCGCAGAAAACCCGCTGCAGAAGGTTTGGCGCGTCTCGTTTTCGATCGCCAGATGGCACGCATCAAGACTAAACGGGATGTTCGTGTCGACGACATTGATCCGGATTTAGCCTGGTAAGCAAATGGGTAAATTTTACCACAGAGAGCACAGAGTCCCACAGAGTCGCACACTCTCGACTTCTCCCAGTCTCTTTTTCACCACTAAGTCACTCAGGACTCGGAATCGGTGAAGGTTTATTCCTAATCAAGAGCTCAAAAGCATTCTGAGACAGAGTGTAGTCCACTAAGAGATTCAAGACTGGGATTCTTAGTGGTCTGAGTTTATATTCTGTATGACTATCATTCTCTGGTCGGCTATCCAAATACAACGAAATTGACTCCGGAGGGGCTTAGTGGTTCATTTTTTCCACGGAATCTTGCACCTGGCAAAACCCTCAACTCCCTACCCTCCACTCTCCACCCCGTTCGGTCATTCGCATTTCAGATTTGGTGCTTATTTGTGATTTGTCTTTTGTGATTTTTCCTTTCCGATTTCCGATTTCCGCCTTCCGATTTCCGTCTTAAACCTTTCGGTCATTCGCAATTGAGTTTTCGAATTTGTTTGTGATTTGTGATTTGGCATTTGGTGCTTTTTTCTCGCAGAGACGCAAGGCTCGCTAAGTCAATAAGGCCCGGACGTTTACAGTCTGGATCCAGACCCCGAGTTCTCGGGGCCAACTAGCGGATCGTCTGGGCGCAAAGAGATTCTGGACCTATCATCTCAGAGTCTTTAATTTACCACTAAGCCACTCAGGGCACTGGAGCGGTGAAATAGAAATTCTGCTGGAGAACTTGAGGTTGTCCTGAAGTGAAGGGAGACCACTAAGAGATCCAAGGTTTCTCTGCGTCCTTTTACTTTGTTGACAGAATGCAAATTGCCAGGTGTCAATGGATAATATCCAGCCTATAGGTGACTTCCTTTTGCGACACTGAGCCTTTGCGCGAACCACTTCTCACAAACGCCGGAACGTTTCGGTCATTCGCAATTGAGTTTTCGAATTTGTTTGTGATTTGTGATTTGGCATTTGGTGCTTTTTTCTCGCAGAGTCCCAAAGTCCCAAAGTCCCAAAGTCTTCATTGACCACTAAGACACTAAGGTCACTATAGCAGTAGAATAGAACTTCTACCAGAGCGCTTGAGGGTATTCCGAAGTGGAAGGAGTACACAAAGTGATCCTGGAATGATATTTCCTCTTAGAGTCGCATCGTCTCCAAGTCACACAGTCACCAATCACCACAGAGTGACACAATGATTCTCTTAGTCTCACAGTCTCATCGTCTCACAGTCTCCATCAAAAAGGAAGCGAAATATATTCGTGATCCCGGCCAGCTTATTTTTCTTCTGCGTTCCCGACAACCCGCTCTTTTTGGCTGGTCACTTTTGTCTTATTGACGCTGAGGGTCCAATTACTGATCTGGGTCATTTCCGGTTCCGTGACCTCACCGTGTTTGGTGTTGATCTTGGGAATGATGATCTGATTGGAGCGTGTATCAGCAGACAGGACATATTCCGGATGTTTTTTCGGTATGATCTTGTAAGTGGTTATTTCTCCGTCTTCACCTAACTGAGCAGGGATGATTTGCCACTGGGTACATTCGTCCACTCTGGAAGGATTACGATATAGGCTGATCCCCGTTTCTGGATTGAAACACAAATAGGTTTTCTTATCATCGCCCGGTTGGATATAGAAAACATCTGTATCTGCTTTTTTGTCCTTTGTGATGCTCCAGGTTGAGGACTGTTTGCATGGATCGGTATCATTCTGTTGACAGAGATCCAGTTGCCGCTCAGTCGCCCCACCGTCATGGCCTTGATAGATGAGCAGTTTTGGACCAATTGCCATGGCTACATCGTCATTCCCGGCAAATGGTTTGAATTTTGACATCCCTGGCATTTTCGCGACATCTGCAGCTGTTACAGCCTGACCTGATTTTGTGACTTTCAGGTTTGTCTGGTTGGCATTTGTATACACTTTGAAAGTACCTGTTACCACGTTATAGACATAACAGTATTGCCACGAATTTCCACATTCGAGCTGGCAGCGTGAATAGGCCTGACCTGCATTGCTGGTGCCATATTCATAAGCCGGGCATTGTGCGTGTGCAGAGGGTGATACTCCCCAGAATAAAATGCCAGAAAGAAAAATCGTGGAGATTATTCTAATCATGGATGAAGATTCGAAGCGTTCCATTCGGTGATTTCTTTTGGTTTAATAATTAATTTTCATTCATTGACCCCTCCCTGTTTCAGGAAATTGATGGGATCATTTTTTGATTGGATAAAAAGAGCCCCTTACATCTACAGGAATCGATGTAAGGGCTCCTTTTATTTGTATTCAGGATTGTTTGAGCAGAATTATTTCTCTTCTGTTTGCTGAATCACCTTTTCCGGTGTGTGACCGGACGGGTAGACTTTCCAGGTTTAAAATTCCAATGTGCCATAACTCCTTTTTCCAGCTCAGGTGCATCCGAATTCTTTGGATTGACCTTGTTTACCGTGATCTGATTGGAACGGGTATCGGCTGCCAGGACATATTCCGGATGTTTCTTCGGTGTGATTTTGTAGCCGGTGATTTCTCCGTCTGCACCGATCGTCGTTGGTGTGACAGCCCAGAGTGTGCAATTATCCTGCATACGCGGATCTTCTGTATTTGCAGGATCACGGTGCTTGATGGTCAGACCTGTTGATGGTGTGAAGCAGAGGTACAGCTTCTTATCCGTTGTCGGCTGGATAGTATACCCATCGTTGGAAGCCGGGTTACTGTTTGTCACTGCCCAGCTGGTCGGGTTTTTGCAAATCTGTTTTCGTCGTCCGACTGGCAGAGATCCAATGGGTTTTCTGAGGCTGTGCCTTCATTGCCGTGGAAGATCAATGTGTTTGAACTACAGGAAATTTCGACATTGTCACTGCCGCGAAATGGGCGAAAATTCGCCAGACCTGGCATTTTGGCGACATCCTCTGCTTTCACGGCTTTTGGATTTTTGATCGCTTTCATATTTGCACCAGCCTTACCCGCTTTTTGGACATAATAGGCATCCGTTCCGACTACGGTGACGATGCAGTTTCCACAGCTATTGCAGGAATTGATGACAGATGTTACATCCGTTTGGGTATTTGCTGTCCGGAAGCAATAGGCATCTGATTTCTTGGATTGTGCATTGGCAAATTCGGTACTGCTCAAGAGGATTGCCAGTACAGCAATGCCCAAGGTGAGTGTTGAGAAAATGGATTGTCTGCTAGAGGTTTTCATTGTGTTCAAGTTAGATGATTGAAATAAGGGTGTCGATTTGAATACATACATCTGGAAGGATGATGTGTTGGGATGACTGAGTTGTTATGGAAAAGTTACAGATCCATATTCAAATTTTGGCAGATCGTATACAATTAGATTCAACTGAATTGGAGAACATGTGATCGGAAACATGAACTACCCAGTATGGCAATATAGAATTTTTTTATGCGCTGCCAGATATCATGGGCTGGTATTTGAAGTATTCAGCTTCAGATGCTGAGTCAATAAGTGATGAAAATGAACAACCCCCTCTTCCCAACCGGGAACCATACGCCCCGGCTGATAAAAGGATGAACGGACGCCGGATTGGACCGTTTCGACGACCGATTCGTCTTCAAGTTCTGTGTCGTGCAGCGCATGGGAGTCGGGGCCGCCTGTCTGCCCAGTGAACCGATAGGTCAGGAATTGGACCCGAGTCCGCTCAGGGCCTGTTGGTTGAACCAGGTTCAGGGAAATGCCCCATGGATAAAAGTTGAGCATAAGGTTGGGAAACAACCAGAAGTACCAGGCATAAATACGGTTTCCTGCATCAGGATGGCCATGTGGCAAATCAAAGGCCGGCTCGTTCTCCCTGGCCAGACCCGTCTGAAGAACGGTTTGACCCTGGATATCCAGTGGATAGGCCGTCAGATCAAGAGCTTCCCGCAGTGCCGGATGGACAAAGGGAATATGCAGTCCTTCCGGTAATTCTCCATAGAGTGCCCAATTGGCTTTTACCTTATAGGTATGCGAGCATGTGGCATCATGACTAAGAGTATGCAAGGGAAGGAAGGAAACCTTCTCCTGAATGGGCCTGAACCAGGAATCGAAAGAAGGACCCTCACCCAGGCGGACAAAGTGAAAAGCTTCGAATTGTGCCGGGACGGGCCGTTTCAGATGGTCTTCCTGACCCGGGAAACCGGTTACTTCACCAAGACCCGGTTGGGTCTGACACAGACCATCCAGGGCGAAGCGCCTGCCATGATAGGGACAGACAAGGTTTCGACAGGGACCGGGTTTTCGGACGAGAAGATTTCCCCGATGTGTGCAGACGTTCGCCAGGATATGCTGATCGCCCTCGGTATCCATTGTATGCAGAAGAGGTTCATCCAGAAAATCAGGCAGGAGGGTAAAAGGCCGAACCTGTCCGGGGGTAAGCGTTGACTCTGGACCAAAGGCAAACTGCCAGGACGAGCGAAACACGTGGTCAGGCAATTTTTGGAAAATTGATGGATCTCGGTAAAAGGATCCGGGCAGAGGAGAACGCAAGGCTGAGGTGGCAGTATTCCGGATCACTGTTTTCTTGTTCTGAAGTGGTAAAATACACTCATTTTAGCAACCAGTTGAAGGAAAGACCATGGGACTGTTACGTAAAAAAAAGGATGCTCCTGACCAAACTGCCGCAGACCTTGGCTTTGGCACCCTGTTGGGTGACGAGGTCAGCCGGTTTATCAATCGGGATGGGACATTCAACGTTCAAAAAGTAGGCAACAACGGGTATTATGCATACGAGCAGCTGGTCGAAATGTCCTGGAGCCGGTTTTTTCTGGTTGTAGGCGTCTATTTTGTGGGAGTCAATCTCCTTTTCGCTTTCGGGTTCGGGCTGATCGGCCTGGAGCACATAGCCGGGATGGAGGCCATCTCTTTCTGGCCGGGATTACTGGAGGCCTTCTTTTTCAGTGTCCAGACGTTTACGTCAGTCGGGTATGGTGTGCTGCATCCTTCTGGTCCGGCTGCTAATCTGTTGGCCTCCCTGGATGCACTGGTCGGGTTGATGAGTTTTGCACTGGCAACAGGCCTTTTCTTTTCCCGGTTTGCTCGACCGGTAGCCAAGATCGCCTTCAGTAACATTGGCTTGATCACGCCATTTCGGGACGGGACAAGTTTCCAGATGCGGATGGTCAATAAACGGAGTAACCAGTTGATCAATATGGAGGCTCGTATGATGTTGACCTGGATGGAGCGCAATCCGGATGGAATACGAAAACGGCAATTTGCTTCCCTCGATCTGGAACTCAATCGGATCAGTCTGTTTCCGATGAACTGGACCCTGGTCCATCCGATCAAGAAGGAAAGCCCCCTGTTTGAAAAGACGGCAGAAGACCTGCGGGACATGCAGGTAGAGGTCCTGGTGATGGTTCAGGGATTTGATGAAACCTATCATCAGGAAATCCATGCACGGGCATCCTATCTGGCCAATGAGATTCGATGGGGTGTTCGCTTTCTCCCCATGTTCAATACCGAATCCGGGCAGGCAACCCGTGTGGATCTGGCGCTGCTGGATGCGACCGTTCCTCTGGAAGGCCAGGTTGTCAATGGAGTGTGATTGGCAGAGGGCTCCAGCATACAAATCCATTTTTCTTTCATACTTGACGCAACAAGGATCAAGCGCCAACGTATAGGTATTTATCTTATTCGATAATTGCCTTTCCGATGGAACAGTTTCTTGCCTCTCTATTTCTGGTTTTCACGCTGGCCACCACTACGGCTCAAACCGCTGAACCGGTGCAAACCAAAACCACTGCTGATGACTATATCCAAACCTATGCAGAACTGGCTGTCCAGGAGATGCATTATGCGGGCATTCCGGCCAGTATCACATTGGCACAGGGTCTTCTGGAATCAGGATGTGGCAACAGTCGCCTGTCTATGGAGGGTAACAACCATTTCGGGATCAAATGCAAGGATTACTGGATGGGCGATACCCTGATGGTACTGGATGATGACTACAATGCGGAACAGGAGCTCATCGCCTCCTGTTTTCGGGTATACGAATCGGCGGCAGTATCCTATCGGGATCACAGTGATTTTCTGATGCTGAATACCCGGTACGCCAGTCTGTTCTACCTGGAACCATCCGATTATCAGGGGTGGGCGATGGGTCTGCAGAAATGTGGCTATGCGACAAACCCCCAATACGGCAATTTGCTTCAGACTTTGATTGAGCGGTATGCTCTGGATGTGTTTGATCGGGTCCCGGCCCGGGAGATCGCTTCCTGTCTGGATTATTATGCCACACATAAGTATATTGATTCCCATCGTCGGGACACAGCAGAAGAGCTGGTTTCGAATAAGGAACCCAAGGCAGTCCGTTTACCCGGATTTTACAAGGCCGGGTGGTTGCGTTCAAACCGCCGACAAGCCATGATCACGGAACTGATTGTCCAGGGTTCAACAGAACCTGCCACGGATGGTCAGGATGACGGATTCCTCAGTTTTGAAGTGACGACAACACCGAAATAACACCTTACCGAACCAAATACAGGGGCCCCCGGCTGTCGAAAGATGGATCGGGGGTTTTTATTTCTGGTTCCAGGTTCCTGTGTCCCTCGCAAGGTCGGGACTGTTCCAGGTTGGACACGATGTCATATAGACAGTTCAAGGTTTATGGATGACCTGGCGGTCATCCGGTTCAACGTTCAAGGTGGTCTCTTCGATGTCTTCCAACGTTGGAAGAACCTGGGTTTCATTTTAGGCTTGACTGGAAATGCTAATGCTGAAAGGTATCGATCGATAAACTAAATGAGGAAATTACGGATCATCATTACTGTATGATAGAGGACACTCTGAATCTATTGAATTGGTCGGGAGCGTCTTATTGATTACCTTTCAAAAGCATTATCACGAAGATCAAGAATGAGAACTGTGTTTTAACCTGAAAGAACTGGTGCATGAAATCTATTTGTTTGTCCTTTCTGATAGTTATTTGCTTCTGCCTGGATTTAAGTTCCCAGTATGAATGGGCTCCGGTTGGAGCGAAATGGTACATCAATGATCTGGCTTATGTTGGCTGGAATGATCCAAACTTATGGAACCAGTATACCTTGGTCGAATGCACCGGTGATACTGTCGTAGGTGGATATGCCGGTCGCAAAGTGGGAGATTGGATCATGGTCCAGGACGGCTACAAAGTCTATGTTTGGTGGAATGATACGCTGCGGCTTCAGTATGACTTTTCTCTGGAGGTTGGAGATACAACCACTTTCCAACTCCTGGATCCATCATCAACCGGAAACCTGTTCCAACCCTACCCCTTTATTGTGGAAGATATTGACACAATCGATGTGAACGGCTATGCCTTGAGGGTGTTTTATACCAAAGGAAACAACGATCTGAATGATCCCTGGAGTAGCTTTTTCTGGGATTACGGGTATATGGAAAAGCTGGGCTCCCTGAATACTATCGTAGAAGAAGCCGCATTTCTTTATCATACTTCTGACCATATTCCAGCTTTCATTCGCTGTTATGAGGATGTTGACCTGTTGTGGAAGCATAATTGGTTCATGTTGGACTGCGATTATTCCAAGCCCTCTTCCATCGATTTTCCGCTTTGGGACCATGTATCCCTATCTCCCAACCCCGCCCGATCCGTGATCCACCTGCGTGTAGATGCACCTCAACTGCACTGGCCAGAGATGGAGGTGCACCTCTTGCGGCCAGATGGTGTAGTTCTCTTTTCTACTCCGTTTGTGCTGGCGAATCAGGAACTTGATATCCCGGTATCCTCTCTCCCTTCTGGAATCTATTTCCTCCGGCTGACGGATGTAGCCGGTCAGGTGCTGGGTGTGGAGAAGGTGGTGATCGAGTAGCGTGTGAAATCGTTTTTTTGTTTGGAGTTCAGACAAACAGCTTGGCTGCCAGCCTGCCGGAAGTACGGTTCAAGGTTCAAGGTTCAAGGATGACCTGGCGGTCATCCGGTTCAACGTTCAACACCGAGAACTCGAGGGACATTGAACGTTGAACAGGCTGGTGCGTCAGCGCCACGCCTTGAACCTTGAACAGTGTCACCGGCAGACGCTCCGCCCTACATACCCAAGACATACCAGGAGCGAAGACCAACCAGGAACCCAGGAACGAGGAACTTGGAACACTACATATAGGTCTCCTCCACGTGCTCCATCTTGTCGGGATAGTCGGTAGTAAAGTGCAGTCCGCGACTTTCCTTGCGCATTGCGGCTGAACGGGTGACCAGATAGGCGATGGTGATGAGGTTACGCAGTTCACAGAGCTGAGGCGAGATGGTAGTCTGATGGTAGAGGTCCTCTGTTTCCTTGTACAGGAGGTAGAGACGGTCCATGGCCCGCTTGAGACGGACATTGGAGCGGACAATACCGACATAACTGCTCATAATCTCCTTGAGTTCCTTGGCACTTTGTGTGATCAACACCATTTCCCTCGGATCAGTGGTTCCTTCCGCATTCCAGTCGGGGACATCTTCGCGCAGTTCGAATGTATCGATTCGCGGCAACAGATCTTCAGCGATCCGGTGGGCAAAGACCATGGCTTCCAGCAACGAATTGCTGGCCAGCCGATTGGCTCCATGCAGTCCTGTGGATGTACACTCACCGCAGGCATAAAGACGGTCTATACTGGCCCGTCCCTGGAGGTCGGTCATGACTCCGCCACACATATAATGACAAGCAGGTACGACAGGAATGAGGTCCTTCATCGGATCGATACCGACACGGATACACTTGTCATAGATCGTCGGAAAATGTTCCTGAAACCCTGTTTTTTCAAGGTGGCGGCAATCCAGATAGACAAACTCATCACCCCGGATCTTCATTTCATTGTCAATTGCACGAGCTACAATATCCCGGGGTGCCAATGACAGCCGTTCATCATACCGGTGCATGAATTCTTTTCCATCTTTTGTGCGGAGAACGGCACCGTAGCCACGGACGGCTTCAGAGATGAGAAACGAAGGATTTTCGATCGCCGGATTGTAGAGGCTTGTCGGATGAAACTGAACAAACTCCATGTCGCGAACCCGGCCTTTGGCCCGGTACACCATGGCGATCCCGTCACCGGTGGCGATGACCGGATTGGTGGTTTGTCGATAGACCTGACCGGCACCACCTGACGCCAGAACCGTGGATCGTGCCAGGAGTGTTTCAATGGCGCCCGTCTTTTTATCCAGTGCGTATGCACCAAAGCAGGTAATACCGGGAGTGACACGGGTGACATTGTAACCCAGGTGGTGTTGGGTGATCAGATCGATGGCGAAATAATGTTCAATGATCCGGATGTTGGGATGACGGCCGACTTCTTCCAGAAGGGCACGCTGGATCTCCCAACCGGTCAGGTCCTTGTAATGCAGGATTCGATTTTCGGTATGTCCACCCTCTCTTCCCAGGTCATAATCCTGTCCTTCATGATGGTCAAACCTTGTGCCCCATTCGATGATCTCTCACACGATCAGGGCCTTCATTGACGACGGCATGGACAGCTTCGATGTTGCACAGACCATCTCCTGCATCCAGGGTATCGGCAATATGCTTTTCAAAGGAATCTTTTTCCAGGTTCCACACAGCGGCTACACCGCCTTGCGCATAGCGGGTATTGCTTTCATCATCAACGGTTTTGGACAGGACGGTGATCGACAGGTCGGGACGTTTGCGTGCCATTTTGGCTGCCAGAGTCAATCCGGCCACTCCGGAACCGATCACTAACAGGTCTGATTTGATCAAGGCGGGGTACTTTTGACGAAGGTAGAAAACCCTGATCAACCGATGCGGATCGCCATCAATACACGAATGTTACTGCCCAACAAACTGGAGGGTATCGGATGGTACACGGTTGAGATCGTTCGACGGATGGTCGAAGACCATCCCGAACACACCTTCCTTTTCTTTTTTGATCGGCCCTTTGATCCTGCATTTGTGTTTGGCAAGAATGTCCAGCCTGTAGTCCTCTCCCCTCCAGCCCGGCATCCTCTGTTGTTCATGATCTGGTTTGATTGGGTACTGCCTCGTGCCCTGAAGAAACACAAAGCGGATGTCTTTTTCTCGCCTGACGGGTTCCTCAGTTTGCGAACGGATGTCCCGACATTGCTCACGATCCACGATCTGGCCTACAAGCATTTCCCGGATCAGGTCAAGGGGATGACCAGCTGGTATTACCGGTATTTCATGCCGCGATTCTTGCGGAGGGCGGACCATATCGTGACAGTCAGTGAGGCGACCCGGGCAGATGTAATGGATAGTGGGATTCGTGACGAAAAGGTATCTGTCAGTTATAATGGTGCCAACCCCCGGTTTCAACCGCAGTCACCAGCAGACGGACAGGCGATCCGGGACCGATATACGGACGGTGAACCCTATTTCCTGTATGTGGGTGCGATCCATCCGCGCAAGAATGTTACGCGGTTGGTCCGGGCGTTCAGTCGGTTCAAGGAGGAGTCGGGGGCTGCGCATCGATTGATCCTGTTGGGCCGAATGGCCTGGATGTCGGCCGATACCCGGTCGGCCATAGAGGAATCGTCTTTTCGGGAGCATATTGTAGAAGTCGGATATCAGGGTGACAACCTGCCTTCGTTTTACGCCGGGTCAGTAGCGCTTGTGTATGTATCGCTGTTTGAGGGGTTTGGTATTCCGATCGTCGAAGCGATGGGTTGTGAGACGGCTGTTATTACGTCTGACCGGTCGTCTATGGCCGAAGTGGCCGGTGATGCTGCCTTGCTGGTCAATCCGGAATCCGAAGCGGAAATTGCCAAAGCAATGCTTCAGATTGGAGGAAACGAGGCATTGCGCGTGGAGTTGATCCAAAAGGGCCGAATCCAACGGGAGCGATTTGACTGGTCACGATCGTCGAAGGAGGTATGGTCCTTGCTGGAAGTCTTGAGCCGGCGTTGATGGGAAGGAATTCTATCTTCGTCGCCAGGGAGAACAGATCACCATGGGAAAATCATCACGATACCGGTATGAAAGCCGGCGGGAGAAGTGGCATCGCACCAAACGAAATGTCAACCTGGTGCTGATCTTTGGCAGCCTGTGGGCGTTGCTCTTGCTCTTTATGAAACGCCATGAGGTGTGGGGGTGGTTGAAGACGTTTACGTATTGATATCGGTCTATTCGCTCCTGGTTAACATTCTCCTTTCCGGTATTCCCCACCCCGCTATAAAGAAAAGGGTTATCCCAACGTAAGTCATCAATCGGTACTGATCCGGCAGCCCGTCCAGGAGGGTGCGGGCCAAACCGACCACCAGCAGCGCCGAACCGATATACATCCCCATCCGCCCCATTTGATACGGCACGGGATAGTGTTTTTGTCCCCAGGCATAGCTCACGATAACCATGATCGCATAACAGACCAGGGTAGTCCAGGCAGAAGCCACGTAACCATACTGCGGGATAAAAAGGACATTCCCCAGGATAGTGATGAATGCTCCTCCAATGGAGATCCAGGCACCGGAGCGTGTTTTGTCTGTGAGTTTGTACCAGACAGAGAAATTGTAATACAGACCTAATAAAATGTTGGCTGTCAACAAAACAGGCAATACTTTCAAGCCATCATGAAAGGTGCTTCCTTCGCGGCCGATAAAAAACTTCAACCAGTCCTGGAAGAGGAGGATGATCAGCAGGCCGACACTGGCCGCAAGGGTGAACAGGCGCGAGACACGGGCATAGGTCTGTTGGGCGGTTGCTGATCCGGATTCCCGAAAAAAGAACGGTTCCGCGGCATAGCGGAAGGCCTGGGTGAACAGGGAGATGACCATAGCCAACCGATAATTGGCCGAATAAATACCGATCTGTGCACGGACCTCATCCTCGCTTCCAGGTAATAGAAAACGCAGGAGCTGACGGTCCAACATTTCATTGATCACCCCGGCAAAGGCAACCAGGATGAGCGGGGCGGCATACCCCGGAACATGGGACCAAAGAGGGCTTTACTCCCTGCATGAAACAGATAACGAAGATCCTTGGAAACCAGGATAAACGTAACTGCAGAGCCGATGAGATTGGCCCACAAGACCAGGGTCAGACGGCTTTCCGGATAGAGCCAGGGTGCCGCAGTCTCATCCAGCCAGGTGGGGAGGACCAGCAGGAAGAGGACATTGGCAATCACGTTGACCACGATACCGGTGATCCGGATACCGGCGAATCGGAGGGGGCGCTGTTCGAGGCGCAACCGGGCCAACGGAAACTCGGTAAAGGCATCCAGTGCGAGGAGGATGGCGATCAGGCGGAAATCAGCAACATATGCCGGGTATCCCGTCCATTCGGCTGACCATGGTGCCAGGACCAGCAATGCGGCAGTGAGGAACAGAATATAGAGGGAAACGGGACGCAGAATAGCCGCAAATGCTGCCGGGCGTTGGCCGGGGTCCTGTCCGAATCGGAAGAAGGCTGTATCCAACTGGAGGGTGTACAAGACCTTGAGAAAGCCCATCAGGGCATAGAAATAGGCAATGTCGCCGAATTCCGCATCCACCAGGATCCAGGTATAGAGCGGCACCAGCAGGAAATTGGCGAAACGGCCCAGTATACTGGACAATCCGTAGATCATTGTTTCGCCGGCAAGTTTTCGGACGGACATAGGGTATACTCCTGACGGCCAAGATAGGGGAAAATGAAGCTCATTTTTCACGTACCCGGGGAGGCGATCTGGAGACTTAGGGACGTAGAGACTTGGAGAGGAAAAGACTGAGAGATGGCCTGCCCTGATTTCTGAATGCACTAATCTTTACTTCAGCATGCTGAATAGCCCTCCAGCCGGTGTTCTATTCCACTGCAATAGTGTCCGCAGTGCCTGAGTGGTCAATGAAGACTGTGCGACTTTGTGACCATGTGACTCAGTTGTGAAATGAAGACGAAGTGACTGAGAGACGGAGACGGAAATTGCCCTTCTCCATGATTTCTTAGTGGACTATACCCTATACTTCAGAACACCCCCAAGCTCACTAGTGGACTTTTTATTTCACCCCAAAATTCCTCTAAGTGACTGAGTGGTCAATGAAGACTGTGGGACTTTGGGATGATGGGTCGATAAAAAAACCCGCATCCACTCTCGTGGTGCGGGTCATCGATCTTTGGTGTCGGCTTCGGGTCTACATATATAAGGCTGATGGAAAGAAAATGGTTCCAGTAAACCGGGAGATCGAATCACCCGGTGGTTGCCGTAAATTGCGCCATGGCCAAAGTAAAATCGCAAACCCCGTTGACTCCGGACACCGTGTTGCGGCCCGCGGCTGAAGTTGTCTTCGCACTGGAACTGGAAGCGCTGGCCAAAACGGATAAGGGCCATCGGCCACCGCAATGGCACTTGTCGCCTGTTGCCGTCAGGACCTATCTGATGGGGGGGAAGCTTCCGGATGGCACACTCATCACTCCAAAATACATTGGTCAGCCTCGTATTATAGAAGCAGCCATTGCCACCCTGCTCACAGACAGGGCCCTTCTCCTGCTCGGTGCTCCTGGTACCGCGAAAACCTGGGTAGCTGAACATCTGGCAGCAGCGATCAGCGGTGATTCAACGCGCTTGATTCAGGGGACTTCCGGACTGGCGGAAGAAGCCCTTCGTTATTCCTGGAATTATGCCGTGCTGTTGCAGGAAGGACCTGTCCAGAAGGCACTTGTGCCCAGTCCCGTCTATCACGCCATGGCAGAAGGCGCGATTGTCCGGATTGAAGAACTGACACGTATTCCATCAGACGTGCAAGACAGTCTGATTACCATCCTTTCCGAGAAGATCCTGCCGGTGCCAGAACTGAATACCAGGGTCCAGGCACTTCCAGGGTTCAATCTGATCGCCACAGCAAATGACAGGGACAGAGGGATCAATGACCTGAGCTCGGCACTCCGTCGCCGATTCAATACCGTAGTCATGCCTATGCCCGCTTCGCTCAAGGAGGAGGTAAAGATCGTTCAGGACAGGGTGCGTGCAGATTTTCTGCACACGATGAAAGAAGAGATCCCGATCCCCGTCAGAGAGATCGAACGACTGGTCACCATCTTTCGTGAATTACGCCAGGGACGCACAGAGGACCAGCAGGAGAAGTTGAAAAAGCCCAGTGCCACTCTGAGCGCTGCGGAGGCTATCTCTGTTATCAATCAGGGGCTGGCGATGGCCTGTTACTTTGGCAATGGCAAACTGAGAGCAGAGGATCTGGCGCCTGGTATCCGTCAGGCTGTGATCAAGGACCCGTCAACGGATACGGAGATCTGGCAGGAATATCGGGATACTGTCCTGAAAGGCAGAACAGAATGGGCCGATCTGTATGAGGATTGTCGGGCTGACACATAAGTGTTCGTTCGCATAGACAATTGCTGCCCGGAATCGCTGGACTGATGTGCTGGTATATTGGCGCAGGATTCCTGTGGTTAACATGTCCATGTTCACCGAGTTCTTTCCGGTAGACGATTCTGAAGGCCTCAATAGGTGCTTTGCACCATTGCAGGTTTGAATTTCAAGGCATTTCTATCATCTTCGGATCAGGATGAACCGACCAGACGCTATTCGACTTTTTGGGATTCGGCATCACGGACCGGGATCAGCACGACGACTGCTTGAATCACTACATGTGTGGAAACCGGATTGTCTGCTGCTGGAATGCCCGGCCGATGGACAAGGTGCACTGGATCTGATCGGAGATGCGGGCTTGATCCCTCCTTTGGCCATGCTGATCTATTCTCCCCGCCAACCGGATATATCCGCGCATCTGCCTTTCGCCCGATTTTCACCCGAGTGGTTAGCGGCCAGATATGCGACCAGCCACCATGTCCCGCTCATCGCTATGGATCTGCCATGGGGGATTCAGATCCATCTGAAGGAAGAGCCATCCTGGAGTGGTCAGCGGGACCCGTTTGGTATTGTCGCTAAAACCATGGGTTATTCCGATACCGAGCGCTGGTGGGAATATTATTTTGAGCAGGTCCATGGTGATGAGGATCTCTTTCCTGCGATCGGTCAATTGATGACAGAGATCCGATCGGAGATGGATGATGTGGAGGATACAGGTTTGTTGATGCGGGAGGCCTGGATGAGGCGGACTATTCGTGAATATCTGCATCGTGGGTATCAACGGATCGCAGTGGTCTGTGGGGCCTATCATGTTCCCGGTTTGGCATTGGATCGCTATGATCAGGATGCCGATCAACGGATGGTACAGGAGTATCCTGCGACACCTCTGGCATCTACCTGGGTGCCCTGGACGTATGAGCATCTTGCCACACGAAGCGGGTATGGTGCAGGTGTGCTTAGTCCGGCCTGGTACGACCTGTTGTTTGAGCATCAAAACCGGACGACCATCCACTGGATGGCCAGAACAGCCCAGTTACTTCGGTCCAGTGATCTACCTGTTCCCCCTGCTTCTGTCCCGGCAGCCGTCGAAATGGCTGAAGCTCTGGCCACGCTGCGCAATATGCACCAGCCGGGATTTCAGGAACTGGAACAAGCGGCCCTGGCCACACTGGCCCAGGGTGATGAACAATGGCTGGGGATCATCCGGGATAAAAACCTGATCGGAGACCGGATAGGCAAAGTGCCAGATACCATTCCCCGCACACCCCTGCAGGAGGATTTCCATGCTGCTGTTCGTTCTGCACGATTGAAGAGAGCACTGGAAACACCTGGCAAGGTGGCTGTCGATCTTGATCTGCGAAAACCGGCAAACAAACTGGCCAGTATCCTGCTGCACCGCCTACATCTCCTGGACCTTCCATGGGGCACCTGGAAAAGTCGGGGAGAGCGGACCAAGGGCAGTTTTCGGGAACAGTGGACGCTGCATTGGAAAAAACAGTTTGGGATGCGACTTCTGGAGGCCGGTTTGTGGGGATTGACCATTGCCGAAGCGGTTCATGCATCTGTTCTGCATCGGTCCTCATCGTCAACGACCATGGCGCAGCTTTCACACTGGTTGCGGGAAAGTCTGCTTGCTGATCTGCCCGGTACGGCCTCGGAGCTGTCCCGCATTTTGATGGACCGGGTAGCCGAGTCCAGGGATATTGAGGATCTGATGAAGACATTGACACCTCTGGTGTACATCCATCTCTACGAACAGGAGGATCAGTCTGGACGTCAGGATCGTCTCCTTCTGCTGGACAGGCTGATCGTGCGGATTGTTGTCGGGTTGCCGGGATCCCTTCAAGGTTTGAGTGATGAACAAGCGATTGACATGCCAGTCCGGATCCGACAGGTATTGACAGACCTTCGTCTGTTGGAGCGAACGATGGACGAATCTGATATCCTTCAGATTGTTGAACAAGCTGCTGGTTCAAAGGGAGTCCACCCGTACGTCCAGGGTGGGCTTACCCGGCTCCTGGTTGAGGAAGGGAAATTGTCCAATCAACAATTTGTACGTCAACTCGCAACCTCTTTACAAAAGCAGCCTGATCTGGCTCTGGCGGCATCCTGGTGCAGTGGATTGATGACGGGTTCTGAAGCCCTTCTTCTCCATCAACCGGATCTCTGGTTATCGCTCAATGCATGGGTGAACGGTATCCCCGAAAATGAATTTACAACCGTTCTACCCCTGCTTCGCCGAACGTTCAGCAACTATAGTCCGGGTGCCAAGCGGCAAATCGCCATCCTGCTCCAACGCCCTGTATCCAGAACATCAGACAGGGTTGACATGCGATTTCCCATATCAGAAACCCAGGAAAAGATCCTCCTACCCGTCCTGAACCGATGGCTGTTTGGGGTATGACGTCCGCTCAATTTGTACCTTTCACATGTTTAACGGTTGGTATGCAAAACAGAATGTTGTTGATCCTCTCCTGTGCGTTCATCTTCTTCAGTTGTTCGTCACCTGCTGTTTCCGATGGCCGTATTACCATTGATGAGCCCGTGCAGGATACGACCAGAAAAGGCGATGAGCTTTCGTTTACCACGGAATATATCACGGGAAAATTTGATCCGGCATTCCATCCGGATTTTACCGAAATTCTTCCCGAACATGCCAGTGCTTCGGGTATGCTGATGCGCAAAGATGCTTATGCTGCATTTGTCGATATGTATGAGGCGGCCAAAAAGGATGGAGTCCACCTGAAAATCATTTCGGCGACACGCAATTTTGACAGGCAGAAGCAGATCTGGGAAAAGAAATGGACCGGTCAGACCCTGGTGGAGGGGGGTGTGAATCTCGCGGAGACCGTTCCCGATCCGGTTGAGCGGGCAAAACGCATCCTGCGATTCAGTTCCATGCCGGGTACAAGTCGCCATCACTGGGGAACCGATATTGATCTCAATCATTTGGAAAATCAATGGTTTGAGCAGGGGGAAGGGGAACGCGTATATGCCTGGCTGGTGGCTCATGCAGGCTCGTATGGATTTTGTCAGCCTTATAGTCCTAAAGGTCCTGATCGACCTGAAGGGTATGAGGAGGAGAAGTGGCACTGGTCCTGGTTACCTGTTGGCCAACCGTTGACGCGTCAGGCGGAAAAATTGTTGAACGATTCAGATATCCAGGGATTTGCAGGAGATCAAACCGCATTGAAGATCGGCGTTGTCTCGAATTATATATTGGGTATCAACGCATTATGCAAATAGCAGGACAGGCTATCACACACCGTTCTGTTGGATGTTTCCTTGTCGATTGTGCTCGGTAAATGCCGTCTGGCCGACAATCTTTCAATAAAAAATGAATTAAGATTTTCTTAACCAACTTCTAATGGTTGTCTAATGCTATTGATTATCAATATTTTATCTCTGGTTTCTTAGAACTTGTCTAAATAAAGAGGCATAACGGCTTTTTTTGTTTAAAAGTCATGTATATTTGGTTCAACAAAAGCGGTGTTATGTCGACCATAGAATTCAATCAACAGTTCAATCAGATGAGCAATTACTTGCATGCATTTGCTTATAATCTGACCAAGAATGTGGATGATTCACGGGATCTCTATCAGGAAACAGCCTTTCGCGCCCTGACCAATCGGGACAAATTCCGTCCACGGGACCAACTTCAAAGCCTGGTTGTTTACGATCATGAAGAACATCTTTATCAACAACTACCGGAAAAGGTCAAAGCGAATACCTTGTTTGATTCAACGGACAACCAGTATTATATCAATTCAGGATCAACCCGGTGCACAATGATGCTGGATCCAACATTATGATGAAGGAACTTAACGGCATGCTGGACAGTCTGGACGACAGCATCCGGGTACCCTTCCTGATGCATTATCAGGGATACAAATACCAGGAGATCGCCGACGCCCTCGAGCTTCCCCTGGGCACGGTGAAAAGCCGGATCTTTTTTGCCCGGAAAGCGCTGAAAGGTATGGTCCGTACCCGCTACAGCGAAATGGCTGAGCTCTACGGCGACCATGATGATGATCATGCCTGATTCCTGCGTATTCTCATAGCCTCATCAATAAAAAAGGTGACGAATTCCCTCGTCACCTTTTTCTTTGTATGACCATGGACCTCCCACACCGTCTGCCAGTCCGATTTGCTCCACGCCTGTTCTCCTGGGCGGATCGGATCGACCGGCCACTTCCCTGGCGGGAAGAAACCGATCCCTACCGGATCTGGTTGTCGGAGATCCTCCTCCAGCAAACCCGGGCCGAAACGGTAATCGACTATTACAACCGTTTTCTAATGGTCTGTCCCAGTGTTCATCATCTCAGTGAACTGCCGATCGGCAATCTTCTTAAACTATGGGAAGGGCTCGGCTATTACAACCGCGCACACAATCTGCACAGAACGGCACAGATCATCAGCCGTGAACGGGATGGCCTTTTTCCGGATTCCTATGAAGACCTGCTTTCCCTGCCGGGTATTGGCCCCTACACCGCTGCAGCCATCGCCAGCTTTGCCTTCGGTAGAGCCCATGCTGTGCTGGATGGAAATGTGATCCGGGTGATCAGCCGATTGATCGGTCTGGAAGAGCCCGTCGACCAGATCGCTACCAGACGTCATTTGCAGAACCTTGCCAACCAGCTTCTGGCCCGGACGGAACCGGCACGATTCAATCAGGCGATCATGGACTTTGGAGCCATCCAATGTACTCCCCGAAATCCGGCGTGTGAAGATTGTCCATTCAGCCAGGACTGTCTGGCCTTGCAGATGGATCGGGTGGACCAGCTGCCTGTCAAACAAAAAAAACAACCCGTAACCGACCGGACATTTGTGTTTTTCATTTTCCAGAAACGGGATACCCTCTGGTTGGTAGAACGTGAAAACAAGGACATCTGGCCCCGTCTTCATACATTTCCTGCTGCTGAGATCACGGGTCTCCCGATTCGAAAGCGAAAGGCACATCTCCGGAAGATCCTGTCGGATTGGACAGGACATGAATTTCCATTTTCCCTGGAAAAAGAACCTCTCTTCAACCAGTTGTTGAGCCATCAACGCATTCATGGCCACTTTATCCGGTTGGCTTTACCCGATCATTCCCGAATCCCATCCGAATGGCTTCCTGTCCGGCAAGGTGATTTCAGCAACTATGCCATGCCCCGGATGATGAGACGTTTTCTGACGGATTATTTTCGTCTTCATCCGATGTCTGAGGATTGAATGATTTCGTACCTGGTTGAGACCGAAATCGATTCCAAGTCTGCATTCCTTTTGCGGATTCATCTTTCCAGCCTCCGCGTGAAGCCGATGATCAGGTTGAGCATGGAAAACAGGCACGAAAGTGGCAGTTTAACAGGTAATTGATCTTCGGGCGTTGACGTGCAGACCATAATATGACCAGTCTATCCCAATTTCAGCATCGTTTGAGCAGCATTTGGAAACCGTTGCTTCTGTTCGGCATACTGGCGATCATCCCCTTCGGGATGGTGATGGACCAGTACTCCTCGGACGAAGGGTTCATCCCGGTCATCCAGTTTGGCAAGCGCTGGAAAGGTCGTCAGCTGGCAGAGGTAAAGGCGCTGGATGTGGAAGTCTTGTCCCGTTTCGGGTATGACGGACAATTCTATGCCCAACTGGCCGTGGATCCTGCGTTGCGCCATCCCGACATGCAAGATGCTCTTGACCGACCGCAATACCGGGCCCGTCGGATCGGCCTGCCGTTGATGGCCTATGTATTAGGAGCCGGACAAACCTGGTGGATCTTGCAAAGTTATGCGCTGGTGAACCTGATGTTTTGGACGCTGCTCTTTCTGCTCTTGTGGAAAACAGTAGGTTTCCATCGGGTTCGCGATATCTGCCTGACCATTGCCCTCCTGTGGACTACAGGTACGCTGGTTTCCGTCAGTAAAGCCTTGACCGATCTGCCGGCTGTAGTTGTAAGTCTGGCTGCGATCAGCCTTCCGATATCCGGCTTCTGGTGTTTGTTGATCCTGGGATTTGCAGGGCTGATCAAAGAAACCTCTCTGCTCAGCTATCCGGCGGCCTGGGATGTATTCCGGAAAACAGGGTGGTGGTCTGTTCGTGGGGTGGCTTGTTTGCTCATCCTTGTCCTTCCTCTTGCCCTGTGGCTTCTTTACGTCCAGATGGCCCTTGCGCCGGGTCGCCCTGTCGGGTCTGGCAACTTTGGTTGGCCGATTCTCAATATCTATGACAAGCTGGTTTTGGCGATAGCGGATATCCGGGCTTCCGGCAATGAAACACTCTTCTTTCGTATCGGTCAGATGCTGGAGATCGTGAGTCTGTTCTCGATGATCATCCAGGCCATCTATGTGGTGAAGCGGCCACGTTGGGCAGACCGTTACTGGCAGTTCGGGATCGGATTTGCCATTCTGTTCTTCGTTCTTGGCCCGTCTGTTCTGGCGGGACAATATGCATTTACCAGGGTCTTGCTACCGCTGACCGTTGCATTCAATCTGCTGATCCACAGATATGAAGGTACTCGTGGGTATGCCTGGTGGTTTGTGATTGGAAATATTGGTCTGGGTGGATTGGCATTTCGGTTTGTATTGACGTTGATCGGGTACTGAACTCTGATTCACTGTACTTCCGAGATTTCCTCCCCATCACCACCAACTTCTCTGCCTGCACCACCCGACCATCAACGATCAAATGAACTACATACAACCCCGGAGCGAAGGCAGAGGCATCCAGCTTATGCCGGTAACTGAACGGAGGGAAGGTATGGGTGGACACTGTCTTTCCAAGGCCATCAATGACATCACAAATGACCTTGTGTCCCTGATACTCGAGCAAAGTATTCTCGACTTCGACCCGGCCTGGATAGGCTAATGGACTTATGTAGATTGAAATGCCCCAGGAAGGCTCAGAAATACCATGTCTAAAAACGTCGGCAGGCTGAACATCAGGTTCGAAGAGCGATGGCACACAAATCCGAATTGGCTTGGATGTACTTTATCGGAAGGATCCTCTCTTATATCCCAAAAAGCCAGGCTTACTCACCTATCCACAATTCAAACCGGTCCTCCTTGATCCAGGGCTGACGGACGAAAAATCTGTATTGACCTGGTTCTACCCGATGAACATCCATCTCCATACTCTCGAAGGAGAGCGGGCCCTCCCAAAGTAACTCCCCTTCACTGTTTTCGATGTGGATAGCCCCCATGCCGAGCTGTGTATCAAACCAGGTAAAAAGCTTGCCTCGGGCTGGCAAATAACTGACCTGCATCCCTGGGCGAATTTCCGGATCACCTTTGCCCACCTCCAACAAGTGGCAATACCGTGTAGAACCTTCTGGCCCTGATGCGCTCAGACAAAGCTTATATTGACCAAGTTGAGTATAGCGATGGGAGGCTGTAATTCCCTCTGAACTGTGTCCGTCACCGAAGTCCCAGCTCCAGGTATTTGCTCTATAAAGCTGCTTTCCCCGGAAAGTTGACAACCGGCCACTGAATTCCAATTCCTGCCCCTTTCCGCTGACCACGGTCTCCACGAGAAAGGGAATAACCTGGTCAGGCCGTTGGGCAAAAAGCATTTGTACTGGGACCGAATACAGGAATATCAGCAGACAACAGACTGGTCCTTTCCCGAATATATAGCTGGCATTCATCATGGAATAAACCATTTACTGGATGATTAATATTTCACGCAAAACAATTCCATTCTGAAGATGCACATCAACGATGTAAGTGCCCGATGAACAACAATGTTCAAGAGAAAGTGTGGCGGAACCCTGATGGATCTGAGTCGTTGCAACCAGTTGACCGAAAACAGAATACAGGTACACTTGACCCTCGGCATCAGGAAAACGGATCTCTAACCGATCTGTTACCGGGTTGGGATAGACCTCAAGTAACCCTTGTTGTGACTGCGGCTCCACGGCGCTGGTTTTCACCATGACATCCGAACATGTCATATCCCCTCCGTAAATATTGGATGCTGTCAAACAAACGGTGTAGGTACCCTGATTCATATAAACATGCTCCGGGTGTTGCTCGTCGGATGCACTTCCATCTCCAAAATCCCAATGCCAAACAAGTGGAACACCCACTGACTGATCTTCAAAAGCAACCTCATGTGATTGACCCTCATACGCAAACTGTGCTGTGGGAGGGCCAAACATTTGAGCACAGGGACTTCCCTCAAGTGGACCAAGGAAATAATTGGGGAAGTTCGGTACCGTCCATGCATAAACAGCAGGAACTTTAAAATGCTGTGTAACTTCGAAACCATCCTCACTGTCAGCATGTTCTATTTTGTGCATATATGCGGTCGTAGAGGCAGAGTTGGAATAAACGACATCGTCGGCACCCAGCTCTCCATAACCCAACCTGACGGGAAACCCTGAGCCTCCTTGTGTATAAAATATAAACCCATCCCATTCTGCAACGGTGTCCTTGCTGGCCAATACATCAGATGCTTCTGTATCATACCGAAAGATCTAGTCCTCATAGGTCTGGTATAAGTAGCGAGACGTAGCACTGAAGATGACGCCAACCTGAGAAAACCCATAGTCATCCTGTACATCATAAAATACTGGGGTAAACTGGCCACTACATCGGTCAAAAAGATAGTAATGGATGCTGGATTCATAATTATCTCCAAATTTCCTTGCGTGACCGGATGCAAACTTAGTTCCATCCGGACTAAATTGACACTGGCCTACCGCCGAGGGTTTAACCCATAAGGGCGCCTGAGGCGCAAAACGATAGATGGAGTCCGGCGTATAGAGATGCAGCATGATTTCCTCCGAGGGATAGAGGATGGATGCCAGCCACCAGTCACGCCCATTGGCGTGACGTGTCGCGTTGAAATGACTCTGACTCAGCCGGCCAAATTCCTGATCATATATAACCCGATTTTGTTCCAGCACCTCACCCAAACCTCCATCTCCATGCATATCGACAAGTGTGGTCATTATCTTGTCGGGTGACAAATCAGAATCTGATGCGCAAATATGAAACAACCTGTAATGGTCAGGAAGGTTTAAATCTGGTATAACTATAATCCCATCACGTGTCCGATATCCCTTGTCACCCCAGCTCGTAAACACATCCGCCCAATAACCCGGGTTCATGGGACCACCTCCTTTCATTGTATCATGTTCTACATTGGCTATATATGTACCATTAGTATAAAATAGTAATTGCCCGGAAGAATCACTGCCAACGCCCATTGTTTCCAGAAAATTCATTGGCCTTAATTCTTTGCTCATATATAATGAGTTGGAATTGAAATTAAATACATTTCCACCCCATTCAATTGTATCCATTATATTCTTTGGATTTCCATCATTTCCTGATATCCAAAAATTATTATGATTCTGACTTACCCCGAAATGAGAATAAAGTAAGAACAACAGTATGCAGTAATTATGGAGTTTCATGGGCCTTCTATTTCATAGAAGTGGGGCATCCAAAGATAGCCCCACTTCATAAGTTATAATTATCGGTTTATGATCAATGCTTTGCTGACAGGAGATTGTTCAGATCGCAGCCAAATGACGATATACATACCACTCGTCAAGTGGTGACTATTCAAATTCACTACAGTCCCCTTGACCTCTTCCCTGAGCTGAATTGTGCCGAGTAGATCCATGACGACCAACTCTCCACCTCGCGGTTCTTGATCATTAAAATGTACAGTCACAACATTGCTGGCAGGGTTGGGTTGAATGGTAAATCCGGGTTCACCCTGCAATAATTGCTCAGTAGACAAGACCAGTGATTCTGTCTCCGGGCACTCATAACTGAAGAGTTTATCTGTCTTGATTGAACGTAGGGAACCCGCTAAATATACCGCTTCACCATGGGTGAGCGCACAATTCTCTGCAATGCTTTCCAATGTAAGTAAAGTCAGAGAATCAAAAGACACCGTATCCCCAATCAATGACTCCAAATAAATAGTCCAGACTTTTTGCAAGGCTTCCGTCCAATCACTGCTATCCGGTGCATTTGCAATATCTATAATCAGGTCCTCCCATGCTTCTTTTCGCAGGGAGTCACTCAGATATTGATCGCCCTGGTAAGCCTCGAGATAATCATTCATATCTGATAGAATACTTACAATAGTATTCGTTGCGGTCAGGCTGTCTATAGATGTTGTAGCAGTATCACGCATATGCCTGTAGAAGGCCAGTTCATCCATAGCGAAATACATGGTATCCAGATACTCTTTTCGTGAAGCTATATCCAAACTGTCGAGTCTGAACGTCTGTCGGATATCCTCTTCAATTCCGCACCACTCACCGACTTGTCCAGCTTCATGGACGTCCATAAAATCATCATAGATTGTTTCATCAAATGTCCCAGAAGGCCATAAGTGCAAGTACTGGTAGAGGTATTTTTGCAAATTCCAAACATATGCCGGGGCATCTTCCGGAACATCAATACTGTCTACAGCGATTCGCTCTTCAATAAAACCTGGATCAGGGAGGGTGAATGGTTGAATAAATGCCTCGCATGCTTCGAGAGGATCGTAAGAATTATTGTAATTAAACCACCCACTCATTGGATCTACCGGGTCAGGAATTCCATTGGTTACATTTGTATGGACTTCATAAACAGAACTAAAAATTTGTTGAAGGCCTCCTTGATGGCGGGCCTCATAGCCACCCGTAATTGCGGCATTACCGGGCCAAGTATTTAACGTGTTGAGCTGTTGACCAGAATTGCCTGTCTGATCATACCAAAGGCCGGTATGGAAAGGTCCTGTGAATAAATTTCGACCGATAACACTGCTAGTACAGAAATTGACCACTCCATGACCAACGCGTACATTCTCATACTCGTTACACAAAATATAGTTTAAAGGAGAGTTTTGAGTTTGTACTCCAAAGTTGGCCCACATGAAAAAATTGGAATGACTGGTTCCTGATCCGGTAATTTCATTATCCCGCACCACATTCCGGAGCCCTCCCATAAGGCCAATACCATTTACGGATACATCTGAATCAAGATTGACCTGATTCCCTTCAATATCGAGGTTATAGGAATTGAGCGCATTGATGCCGCCCCATACACTATTGCCACCATTCATGATATTGTACTGTATCTTGGCCGGAGTAGCATGTTTATTTGACATTTCATCAATCCAAATGCGCCCCCATGCACCATTATTGGAAAAGATACTTGTCGAACCATTCATCGTAATCTCATTACTTCCTACATTCATTTCGTAGGTTGGGTCATTTTGGTATAAGTTTATACCAACCCGTTTAGCCTCGATTTGGTTATAGTGAAGGTCGATGAATCCTTCTTTGCAATGCTCAATTTTATAGGCTTCATTGGCATTTACCATATTATTGTCACGGCTTAAAACCTTTGACAATTTGTACGCTCGAATTGGAAAACGGACATCTGTGAAGGATGGTTCTTCATTAAAGCCATATCCTTGTTGATCAAGGATTTCACCATATCCCCTGGCATAAATACCATATCCGATTATATCACCATAGGAGTAGCTATTAACAGGCATATCCTCAAATGTACTATATTGGACAAAGACATCGGAGTTATGTGCCACTATGCCATTTTGCAAGTTCCGGTACAAATTGTCAGCGCCTTCATAACTGCTGGATAACTGAAGCATTCGAACATCGTGAATCAGTACACCAGCAAAACAGGTTATTTCAGGAAGAGGTGAAATGACATTAAATGTCTGTGGAATCTCAAGATGTGGATCACAATACGCAGTAGATGGTGCAAGAAGACTTGCTGTACACTCAAAGTTAAGATCCCAAAAACGAACGAGGTTTATGACATTGTATGTAGTAATCGGCAGTGGCTGAACCACATTATGTGGAATGTAAAATCCGATTACATTGTTTACGAAATTTGTTCCGGTGATAGCCAGAGTAGATCCATCATGGGCAAAAACAGCAGCTTTTGCATCCTGAATGTGATTTCTTTGGTTATCACTTTCATTAAGACCAAGATAGCCTCCGGCTCCAACCCTTATGGCCCGCCATAAATTCGTACAAGAATAGATTGTACAACCACCCAAAGACAACCCGTAGCCAGATTCAATAAAAATCTCTGCATCCGGACCCATTTCAATGATACAATCCTCGAAATTCAACGTCTTGTCAATGACAAATGTCCCGTTAATCGTCACCTTTTTATCAGTAATGATGATTTGCATGGGAAAAAGCTCACTCGAAAATTCAATATCACATTGATCCGAGCCGATTACATGATCCGGTGTATCAGACCCATATTCTTCACACGGGTCGAAGGTCTGGGCAAATGCTATGTTGTTAAGGAACAGGAGTAAACCGACAGCAAAACCGGTTGTATTGAACATCTTGGAGCGACACCTCCAGTGCTGGGGGGGGGGGGATACATGTTCATCATGTTTTGGTTTAGAGATGATCCTCTAAATTGATAGAAAATTGTGTATTCGTCAATAGGGCTTATGTTAAATGTTGATGAAATCAAAGGAAATAGAACATTTATTTGATTTTTTGTCCTCAAAAATGAGGATAATACCTACTGCAAAGGGTGAAGTTTTTAACATTCTGTAGGGAGCCTGACTCTGGAATGTTTATACAAGGGAGTTCGTGGAGTTCCCACCTTCCTGCCACAAACTTCACTACCTTTGCACCTTGTGGATGACCTGAAAGTGCCTTTTCAGGAAATCTTCTTAACTTCTGAGCGAATTCACACAATCATGATCAACAAAGTAACCCTGGTCGGAAATCTTGGACGAGATCCCGAAGTACGCCGACTCGACAACGGGGTGGTCGTAGCCAAGTTTTCAGTCGCCACCAATGAATCCTACAAAGACAAAGGTGGAGAATGGCAGACCCAGACAGAATGGCACGATGTTGTCGCCTGGCGTCAATTGGCCGAACGGGCAGAACGCGATCTGAAAAAGGGGAAGCTGGTCTATATCGAAGGCAAACTGACGCATCGCAAATACACCGATGCCAATAATGTCGAGCGGTATGTCACAGAGGTGGTTGCCAGTATGATCCGCATTCTGGAGCGCAGTACCGATCGTCCAGGGCAGTTTCCCGATGCATCCGATGCCCCTCATTCAGAATTCTCGACTCCAGACGAACCCAAACGCGACAGCTCGTCGGGCGAAAACCAGGATGATGATCTCCCATTTTAAGGCTGTCTCTCGCCCAAGCGGCATATCGGTCACCAAATCTCTCTTCCTTGGAAAGTGATCCTGACCCTGTAATTGCGCTGGCCGGATTTGCCCTGTCGATGAGTCTCGATCCGGGTGCTCTACTGAGTTTTATCCTTTTTGTTGTCCTGCTCATCTGTTCCGGTTTGCTCTCCTCATCAGAGGTAGCTTTCTTCTCTATTTCAGTCACTGACCTGGAAGAGTTGAAGGAAGATCGATCCCCGAGTGCTCAACGGATCCTCCGGTTGCTGGACCGTCCGGCCACCTTGCTGGCGACCATCCTGATCAGCAACAATTTTGCCAACGTTTCTATCATTATTGTCTCGGAGTTTCTCCTGCGCAGCCTGCTTCCTGTGGTGACCTGCATCGGATGGGCCGATTGGATCATCTCCCATACCGGTTCCTGGGGCCTGTCGACAGAAAGCATGGGGAAAGGCATCCATTTTGCGATATCGGTTGTCGGCGTCACCATGATCCTTGTCCTCATGGGCGAAATCCTGCCGAAGATCTATGCCCGACTCAATGTGATCCCCCTGGCCCGTTCCATGTCCCGTTCGCTGTTCATCCTGTCCAGACTGTTTCGTCCGATCACGGCGATCATGGTCAACTGGACAGATGTCCTTGAAAAACGACTTGCACGCCACCGGATCGAAGAAGGACCAAGTTCCTCAGAGATCAACAGTGCAATTGATCTGACCGTCAGCGATGGCAAGCATACGATCAAAGAAGTGGATATCCTGGAAACGAATTGTCCAGTTTGCCGACGTGACAGCCAAGCAGATCATGCGCCCCAGGACGGATATCGTTGCAGCTGACAGGATGTCTTCCTATACTGAACTTCTCCATATTGTTCGAGACTCCGGATACTCCCGCATCCCGGTTTACGAGGAGGACCTGGACCATATTCAGGGAGTCATTTATACGAAAGATCTGATCGGATACCTCCGGGAATCTGAAGATTTTGAGTGGCATTCACTTGTACGAACAGAGGTCCTGTATATACCCGAATCGAAAAAATTAATGATCTGCTGAAGGAGTTTCAATCAGAACGACGTCATATCGGGATCGTTGTGGATGAATATGGGGGCACCGCTGGGCTGGTGACCCTCGAAGATATCATGGAGGAGATCGTGGGTGAGATCAAGGATGAGTTTGATGATGAGATGGAGGTCAACTTCCAGAAACTGGATGAACGCAATTATCTCTTCGAAGGAAAAACACTGATCAATGATGTGTGCCGGATTATCGGCATTGATGTATCTACCTTCGAGGAAGCCCGGGATGATGCCGATTCTTTGGCCGGACTGGTACTTGAACTGGCCGGGATCATTCCGCGCAGAGACACTGTTGTCGAATTCAACGGGTATGTTTTTCGTGTGACCAAAGTGAATAAAAAACGGATCGAAGAGATCAAATTGACCCTGCCTGAGATCGGATGAACAGAATTGCTCCCTATATCCTCCTCCTGGCCATGACGATGGCAGCCTGTTCGTCAGAATCGGAGATCAGTCCACGTCCGCGAGCCTATCCTCGGGTTCTCTATCCGGAACGAAATCCGGTTACCTATCAGCAGGAGGCTTGTCCTTTTACTTTTACCTATCCGGACTATTTCGCCTTGCACAGAGACACTACCTACTTCGAAGAGCTGATCGACAATCCCTGCTGGTTCAACCTGCATGCAGACGGGTTCAATGCCGATATCCATTGTACCTATACCCACTTTGAATCGTACACCCAATTTCAGCAACTGGTACAGGATGCCTTTCGGCTGGCCAATGAACAGAACAAGCGAGCCAGTTATATTGAAGATTTCAAGATCATTCTCCCCAATGGCATTTCCGGCATGGCCTTCAATATGGAAGGACCGAGTGCTTCACCCTTCCAGTTTTTTCTCACAGACAGTGTACAGCACTTTTTCAGGGGTAGCCTCTATTTCAATGCTCGTCCACAACCGGATTCGCTTTTGCCTGTAACGGAATTTATCCGGGAGGATCTGACCGGGCTGATCCAGTCGTTTCAGTGGAAATAGGCAACAGGTTCGTCCTGCAAAGCCCCATCATTGCATCGTTTGCCGTTCAGGGTTTTTGCAGATTTTCACAAGTGTGAATGCGTTTATTGCAGACTGAACACGACCGGAAAATCAAATATGACCGGCACTGACGTTCCTCCTTTCATCGCCGGTTTGACACCACGGCGGATAATCTTCTGGACCATAAACAATGCTTCTTCTTCACATCCGGCACCGATCCCCTGAACAGGTTTGGCACTGATATAATGGCCATTTGCATCCAGATGTACACGGATCTTTACCGTTCCTTTCACGCCATTTTCACGGGCGATTGCCGGATATTTCATATCCCGCATGGATTCGATTACCGCCTGCTTCAGAAAAAGAGGCTTTGTGTCCAGTTCCAGGTTCTCAACAGCGTCCAAAGTGCCGGTGTAAAAGGAGTTGATTTCAAAATCCGTCCATTGCTCGGCATTCAGTTCAGTCTGGCTTTGTGCCTGCAAGAACAGTGAAGAGAAAAGGAGGGAAGAGAAGAGAAACAGATAACGCATGTGCGGATTTTTATCGAAAGTACAATCTTCCTACCATTCTACCATGACTCCGACACTTGGAATTCGTGTACCGGTGGCATCGCTGATCTGTTTCAGGGCGTAACGCTGTTGATCGGGTGGGTCATTTGGATTGATCACGACGGGTCCGCCTACCGGCCGATTGTCTTCATCCAATGGTCTGTCGAGGATCAACTGGGGGAAACCAACAGCATTTGCTGTCACGTTTTCAATGTCCACATAGATATTCAGGCTCCATTTTGAGAAGAACCACTTCTTGTCCACACGGATATCGATCCCATTGATCACAGATGACCGAAGAGTGTTCAGCCGGTTGTAGTCCGGGATACCTCTTCCATTAACATCCCAATTTTGAGCCAGATCGGAAGATGCCGAATAGGGTGTGTACGGCAGTCCGGTCTGGAAGCGCCAGTTGATCCCTGCCTCCCAGTTTTTCCCAAATTTCTTCCCCAGAGTCATATTGACAATGTGTCGGGCATCCCAGGACGAGGCGACCAATGTCCCGTTTTTATCTGCAAACTCACTCCATCCCAATGTATATGCCACGATACCATAAAAGCCCTTGTACAAACGCTGTTGGACCAACACCTCAATTCCGTATGTTCTGCCTTTGCTTCGGGAAACCGCCGGCTCATTGCCGATCACACCATAATCGCCTCCGAGATTGGCAAGTGTCAAACTGTCCCTGATTAAAAACGGGTAGTCAGCATAAGATTTGTAATAGCCTTCTATGGAAATTCTGGAACTGGTGGATGTATTGTATTCCACACCGGCAACAAAATGATCGGAACGAATAAAGTCAATGCCATTTTCCCGGTTGATCAACTGGCCATCCTGTCGATAACCTAAGACAGTATATGGTGGCAATTGGTAATAACGACCTGCATTTGCATTGATTGAAATTCGGTCTGTCAAGGCATAGGACGCTGAAATTCGAGGCGACCATTGTTCCAATGGATTTGCCATTTCATCTGAATAGGAATTGGCATCCAATCGCAGGCCAAATGAAAGCGCCAATCTGTCGTTCATGAGTTTTCGACTGACCTGGCCGAACAAGGCCAATTTATGAAAACTCAGGTCTGAAGTATACTCGATGGTTTGCGGGCCGGCACTTGTGAATATGCGATTGAAGGTTTGATTATTGTATTTCACAAATTCATATCCGCCACCGACATTCAACTTGTAGTCGCCATACCGGGTCGTATTTTCAATTCGAAGTTTGTTTTCGATTTCCTGACTGCCATAATCCAGAATGATGTTGTCTTCTGTACTCTCGTCATTGCCGGCATATTTCAGTGCCCGGTTATCCAGCATATTCCGACTCAGTACGATTGTCCAATATCCCTTTTCAGAAAAGTGTTTGTACACCAGACCATTGGTATAATTCCATTGGGTATTTACGGGCAGATTATTCAACAGATATTGTTGTTCTTCCGTGTCATCGGCATCGAGGTTTAATTCAAATTGATCAATGGCTCCCAATCCGATAAAAGTCAATTCATTTTTCTGGTCAATACGGTATTTCACCTTTGCTTGAAAGTCGTTGTACGTAGGCAGAAATGGCAGACCAAATGTCTGGAAGAGAAACTGGAGATAGGACCGTCTTGCGGAAAGTAGAAATGTCGTCTTGTCGCCAATGGGACCTTCGAGGGTTGCACCGACATCTGTCGCACTCACCATGGCTGTTCCACCAATACGATCTGAACGCCCATCCGCCTGTTGGAAGTTAAAGACCGAACTCAGCGAATTCCCCCGGTTTGCTGGAAATGCACCACTATAGAAATCGACTTCACGGATAAAATTCACGTTGATCAAACCGACTGGTCCACCCGATGCACCCTGAGTTGCGAAGTGGTTGATGGTGGGTACTTCTTCACATCATCCGTAAAAGCGGTTTTCATTCGGTGCTCCTCCCCGGATGATCAGATCATTTCGAAAGGACGAAACGGAGGTCACTCCGGGAAGTGTCTGAATGACCTTGGAAATATCCCGGTTGCCTCCCGGATTTCGCTGGATCTCCGCAACGCCGATGGTTCGCAGGGACAGTGGACTTTCCTCTGTTCGCTTGAACGGGGATGCCTTGACCACAATCTCCTCCAGCTGGGTAGTTTGTTCCTCCAGCTTGAAATCCAGTCGGACAGGTCGTGCCGAGGTCACCTGGATCTCTTGCCTGGTTTGGTCCTCATAGCCGATATAGCTGACCTGCACAGTGTATAATCCGGGAGTCAGATCGGTCAACACATAATTCCCTTCTACATCGGTTGTGGTACCCGTTGTGGTTCCGGGTATCGATATGGTGGCCAGCAATATCGGTTCATTAGTCAATGCATCGGTGACGGTTCCCTGGATAGTACCGGTTTGGGAAACTGCTGTACCCGAAATGCAAATGGCCAGAAGGAATATCAATGTTCTCATGGAGGTCGTATAGATCCTCCTCAGAACAGATGACAGGATCGATGGTTTTGCAAACGGACTACCTTTTGCGATTATCCCAGGGCGACATCCAGCGTCATCATCACGGCAAATCCGAAAAGTGTGGCCAATGTTGCCAGGTCGGTATTTTTGGCCAGTTGTGATTCCGGGATCAATTCCTCTACCACGACAAAGATCATGGCACCGGCAGCAAAGGCCAGAGCATATGGAAGGACGGATTGCATGCTGAGGACCAGCATGGCTCCTGCCACGCCGGCAATCGGTTCGACAATGCCTGACAATTGGCCATAAAAGAAGGACTTTCGTCGGCTCATTCCTTCCCGTCGGAGGGGAACGGAAACTGCAGTTCCCTCAGGAAAATTCTGCAAGCCGATACCGATAGCCAGGGCGATCGCTGCTCCAAGTGTAGCGGATGGCAGTCCGTAGGCGACTGCACCGAAGGCGACGCCGATAGCCAGTCCTTCCGGAATATTGTGCAAGGTGATGGCCAGGACAAGGAGCACACTTCGACGCAGACTGGTCTTGGGGCCCTCTGCCTCTTTCAAGGATAATCCCGGATGCAGGTGGGGGAGGAGCTTGTCCAGCAGAGCCAGAAACAATCCACCGGAAACAAAGCCGATGAGGGCGGGGGCCCATTCGGGCAGACTGCTGGTTTCCCGGCTCATTTCGATAGCCGGAGCGAGGAGTGACCAGAAACTGGCGGCGATCATGACTCCGGCAGCAAAGCCGAGCATGGCGTCAAGAATTTTCTGGTTCATCTTTTTGAAGAAGAAGACCAGTGCGGCACCCAGGGCAGTTACACCCCATGTAAACAGAGTGGCCAGAAGTGCCTGATAAACGGGGTGTTGCTCCGCAAACCAGGAATATGAGGTTTCCATAAATTTGTTTTTAGACGGGACTAAAAATACAATTCAATTTGCTTCTGTGCAAGAGGGTGGATCGATTTTCCTGCAGCAAGCACCTCTCGTCCACTCATACAGGCATCTTTATTACCATGAAAATCGGTGACGATGCCCCCGGCTTCACGAACCAGGACGATTCCTCCCGCCACATCCCAGGGATGCAGCGCATATTCATAGAAGGCATCAAAACGGCCACAGGCGATATAGGCCAGGTCGAGGGCGGCACTTCCCAATCGGCGCAGGCCGCGGGTCTGCTCCATGAACCCTTTCAATACCTGGAGATAGGCATCAATGTGCTGATAATCATAGTATGGAAATCCGGTTGCCACAAGACAATCGGCGAGGCTGAGCCGGTTGGAAACCCTGATGGATCGTCCGTTCAACCAGGCACCACCTCCATTCCAGGCGACAAAATGTTCATCTCGCACCACTTCGTGGACGATCCCCAACACCAGTCGACCATCTCGTTCCAATGCAATGCTGATGGAGAAAAAAGGCAGACCATGCAAAAAGTTGGTTGTTCCATCCAGGGGATCGATGATCCAGCGGTCAGTGGCAGTCGACTGATCGACTGTCTCTTCCTCGGTCAGAAAGGCTGCGTCCGGAAGAAGGGCCTGCAATCCGGCAACCAGTGATCGTTCTGCAGATTGATCCACATGACTCACCAGACTGTTGCGGCTTTTTACGACGATTTCTTCTTCCGTCACGGTGTCATATGCCGTTCTGATCTGTGCTGCTACATCCCGAACTACCTGTCCAGCTGCCAGGGCCAGATTGGCCAATGATTGTCCTGATTCCATAGCGAAAGATAAGACCTCGCACGAACCCTGACCAGATTCCTTTTTTGGAAGCCAGACCAGGTGTCAATGATTGGGTCCCGATTATTGGTTCACGAACCTTAACTTTCCACAAGGATGATCAACAGCTTCAACGGGCGCAGTACATTTGCTGTCCTATGCGCAACCTGTACGATCTCCTCAAACCCCTGCTCTTCCGGCTGGATGCCGAACAGGCTCATTATCTCACGATGGGACTTCTGCAGAATCTGTCCGATATCCCACCGGCACATGATCTGATGAAACGGATCTGGTCGGGTGATGATGAGGGACTTTCCCGCACGGTTTTCGGGTTGACATTCCGGAACCCGATCGGACTGGCAGCCGGATTTGACAAGGATGCCCGGTTTATCCGTGAATCAGCCCTGCTCGGCTTCGGATTTGTCGAGATCGGCACACTCACGCCCCGGCCACAGGATGGAAATCCCAAACCCCGGTTGTTTCGGTTGCCCGATGATCGGGCGTTGATCAACCGAATGGGGTTCAATAATGAAGGTGTCGATGCCGCTGTTTCCCGGCTGGAGCGGCTGGTCCGACCCGAAGGTTTGATCATCGGCGGCAACATCGGGAAAAACAAGGACACCCCCAATGATCGGGCGGTTGAAGATTATCTGATTTGTCTGAAAAAGCTGCAGCCGTGGGTTGACTACTTTGTTGTAAACGTCTCCTCTCCCAATACACCGGGGCTGCGGGAATTGCAGGATAAGGAGCCGTTGCGTCGCCTCCTGCTGACACTTCAGGATGCAAATCATCGATCATCTCGTCCCCGTCCTGTCCTGTTAAAAATTGCACCTGATCTCGAACAGGGTCAGCTCAATGATATCGTGGACATTGCCGCAGAGGCCTCTCTTGCCGGGCTGGTTGCCACCAACACAACGGTAGAACGCCAGCCATTAGTCACCTCGCCGACAGAATGGCAATCTGTGGGTGCCGGGGGACTCAGTGGCGCACCTCTTCGGGAACGTTCAAACAATATCCTTGGTTATCTATCCAGGCACTGTCCGTCAGATCTGCCTTTGATCGGTGTCGGGGGAATTGATTCCCCGGAATCTGCCAGAGAACGATTGTCTTCCGGTGCTTCGTTGATCCAGATTTATAGTGGTCTGATTTTTGCTGGTCCTGGACTGGTGAAATCGATCAAAGCAGATCTGAGATCACATCCCGTTACCAATTAACACCCCCTTTCGACCAGCAAAATGGTTTACTGTCTGTGCAGAAATGCACCAGATGGGAACTCGGTTGCATCTATTTCATGATCGAAAACGGGAGCTATGTTATTCATCCTCACACTCATCCTCGTCACTGTGATCGGCAGTATTATCTGGGACAGACATCATGGGTTTTATCGGGATGTCCGGTTCTGGATCTCCATTCTGTGTCTGGTTTTCCTGATCGGAATGGGTGTCACACATTATGTGTGATCCGGTTCAGTCTCTGATTTTCAGGCTCATGTCGAGGGCCTGGGCAGAATGCGTCAAGGCACCGATGGAGATGTAATCTACACCGGACATGGCGATCTTGCGGACGGTGGACAGGTTTACTCCACCGGATGCTTCTGTCTCAAATCGTTTGTTCACCAGACGAACGCCTTCTTTCAGCAGGGGCAATTCAAAATTGTCGAACATGATCCGGGTGATTTTTCCGGTATCGAGGACTTCGAAGAGTTCCATCAGATTCTTGACTTCGACCGTCACATTCAGTTTCAGGCCTCTGGAAGACTGATAGGCAGCTACCTTTTCAATGGCATCTGTGACAGTTCCACAAGCGGTGATATGGTTGTCCTTGATCATAAACCAGTCGTACAAACCGAACCGGTAGTTGTGGCCACCGCCCATCCCAACGGCCCATTTCTCCAGGAAGCGAATGCCCGGTGTGGTCTTTCTGGTATCCAATAATTTGACTGGCAGGTCCTCCACCTCAAAGAGGAAGCGGTTGGTCAGCGTGGCGATCCCACTCATTCGCTGCATACTGTTGAGCACCAGGCGTTCGGCTTTCAATAAGGCATGAGTCTGGCACTTCACAGAGAATGCGATATCCCCTTCATGGACTGGATCCCCGTCACGGTGGTTCAGGACCAGCTCAGCTTCAGGATCCACCTTTCTGAAAATCGCTTCTGCCAGTTCTATGCCTGCGATGATGCCCACATCCTTGACAAGAAGTTCTCCCCGACTACGACTGTCGGGGTCTATGCAAGCGAGGGTTGTAACGTCACCTTCCTGGACATCTTCATGCAAGCACCGGTCGATAAAATCGTGGATCTGCAGTAACTCGGGATGATAGGGCTTCATCCGGTAAAGATACGCCAGCCCGTCAGATCAACCCTGGTTTTCGAGGTTCTCCTCCACTGGCCGAACTTTTCGCATCAACGCAATGGCCACCGCAATGAATACAAAATTCTTGATGATATACTGACCGACCAGGGTCAGGCCGTAGGGAAAATGCGTGAAAAAGGCATCCGGAATCAGAAAAGCAGGTGTCAGGGTGCAGATCATGTGCACAAACATGGCCCATAATGCAAACTGCATGAGTCGATTGGTCATAAACAACAGGCCCACACCGACTTCCCAGATCGCCAGGAGATTTAAGGACAAGGGTGGTTGAACTAGACCAAAGGTCAATAAGGTGATCGTCTCTCCAGCCAGGTCTTCGGCAGGACTTAGATGCGGAAAGAACTTCAGCATACCAAACCAGACATAACAGATACCAATGCTGATTCGGAGTAGATCGATAATATGACGGTCAACCCAATATCGTGTCTTCTGTACCATAATGAAATGCATTAGAGAATCACTGTATTATAAAAGCAAATAGTTTGCCAAAGGGCCTGAACTATAGGTGATCGTGTGGTTGATCTTCAATTTCAGGGGGCAGGAAGGAGTAAGAAAGAAATTTTTCAAAAGGATTAGGATTATTCAAAAACCTGAATTACATTTGTGGTGTATTAGTAATGTAGTACACTATGACTATAGAAACATTGATCCAGATCGACGGCCTGCAATTCGGGTACAAGAAGGGCAAACCATTGTTCAATGATCTGCATCTTCACTTGAAGGGCGGACAGATTTATGGTCTGCTCGGCCGAAACGGAGCAGGCAAAACGACCTTGCTGCGTATCATCGCCGGATTGCTCAAGCCATGGGAGGGTGAAGTCACAACCCTGGGACACTCCGCCTTTGAACGATGTGCAACCATGCTTGAGGACATTTGCTTCATCCCCGAAGAGTGGGCTGTTCCGGATCTGGATATTCGCGATCTTCCCCGGATCTATGCCCCCTTCTATCCCAAATTCGATGCCGACCTGTTCTGGAAGCTGGTATCCGAATTTGAACTGCCTCCATCGGGCAAACTGACAGGATCCTCATTCGGACAGAAGAAAAAGGCTATTATCTCATTCGGACTGGCTACAAAAGCGCGGTTGTTGATCCTGGACGAACCGACAAACGGTCTCGATATCCCATCGAAAAGTCGGTTCAGAAAGATCATTTCGTCCAGCATCCATGATGAAACCTGTATGCTGATCTCCACACACCAGGTTCGGGATATGGTCAATTTGATCGACCCGCTGATCATTCTCGATCAGGGGAAGATCATTTTCCAGGAAGACCTGGCTACGGTCGCTCAGAAACTCCGGTTTCATGTCCATACCGGGCTACAGGAACCACTGGATGCCTGGTATGCCGAGCGGATACCCGGTGGTTATCTGGCGGTCAGTGAAAATACAACTGATGAAGACACGGATGTTGATCTCGAGGTATTATTCAATGCCATTATTCAGCATCCGGATCGTATTAAAAACTTGTTCAACGCCTAATCTGATCTCAACATGGATATGACATTTCGCACACCCATTGTCAGACACCTGATCTTTCGGGATCTGTATATCAATAAAAAAAGCAGCCTCATCTTTTGTGGTGTACTGGTCGGATTGCTCACGCTGTTTGGCACTATTGCGAAAATGGATCAAAGCAATCCTGATCCCAATTTCCACCTGATGTGGTATGGTATCTTTTTCTTCGTATTTGGCATATTTCAAACTGGTGGTGTTTATGTTGAATTTGCACAGCCGGCTACGCGACAGGACTATCTCCTGCTGCCTGCGTCTCATCTGGAGAAATGGACATCACGATGGTTCCGAACTTTACCGCTTTTTATTATCGCCTATACGCTTCTCTACTGGGCCGCATCGTGGATTATGAATTTGGTTTGTCTTGCTGCATTTGGAGGATTTTATACAACATTTCAGCCATTCCAACAAGGCATTTATGATTTATGGAAAATATATCTGGTAGCGCATGCTATTTTCAGCATAGGTGCATTGCAATTCAATAAATCAGCGACAATAAAAACAGCCCTGACATTGCTGATCCTGATGACTGCTATCTCATTCATTGGGGGGGTGACAGCCTGGACACTTTTTACAGGCATGCAGGAAGACAATCTGATCATCAATCCTTCCTTATCCTTTAACCTTTCGGAGCATACCAGTTACTGGCTCGGTCAAACGGGAAAATGGATCCTGTGGTTCGTTTTAATTCCGCTTTTCTGGTGGATCTCCTTTCTCAAACTCAACGAAAAAGAAGTCTGATGCAATTTTCTGACCAACGAAGTATCTACCAGCAGATCGCTGATCTGATTTGCGATACCATTCTCGCAGGAGAACTGCCAGATGGTGAACGTGTGTCTTCTGTTCGGGAAATGGCAGCCAGCATTGAGGTCAACCCGAATACTGTTCAGCGCAGCTATTCCTATCTTCAGGATCAGGGCATTCTGGATAACAAACGGGGCATCGGCTATTTTATCGCTCAGGATGCCTATCAGAAGGTCAAATCCATGAAACGGGATCAATTCATCAAGGAAGAAGTCCCTCAACTGTTCCGAACAATGGAGTTGTTGGGCATTGACCTCGTCGATATTCAAACGTTATTCAACCGACACAAACAACAGATCTGAACATGAAAACCAGCAATAAAATCATTCTCCTCCTTTTGGGAACATTCGTCTTCCTGTTGATCGCCTCCATGGTGTACATGAGGTTCTTTGGAATAAACATGGGAGACCGGATTGTCGGGACAGGAGTGAGCAAACATGAAGTGCGCACAGTAACCGGATTTTCATCCGTCCTGATCAACGGGGATTTTACCACAACGATCAGCCAGGGCGAGACATTTCGTGTGGAAATAGATGCGGATGAGAATATCCTGCAACAAATCACAACAGAATTATCAGATGATCAAACGTTGTTTATCGGATTCAAGAAAGGGACACCGATCCAGATAAAAACGCCTATTCACATTCATATCCAGGCGCCAGACTGGACAACCATTGGACTTCATGGGAGCGGAGATCTGCGATCGAGCAGCACCATCCAGGGATCTCAGCTGGAAATTGAGTCTAACGGTTCGTCTGATATTAAATTGGAACTGGCGTACGATGTTGTGAATGCGGAACTCAATGGATCGCCAGAACTTCAGCTTTCCGGTTCTGCAACCTCATTTTCTGTCCAATCCAATGGTTCTGGTGATGTCCTTGCAGAACAATTTATGTGTAATCGGGTCAGCCTGTTTATTTCAGGCTCGGGCGATGCTCTTGTCCATGCTGACTCCATCCTGAATGTTCAGGTCAATGGCAGCGGTAATGTCACCTATACCGGAAATGCAGGTATTGTCAATTCCAAAATGTACGGCAGCGGTGAATTGAACAAGCGATAACAGGGTGGGTCGAGGAGTTCGGAGGGGAGAAGTCGATGAGAAGGTTATGCGTTTATGAGTTTGGAAGGATAATTTCAATTCCTCCATATGGATGTGATTGAAGCACGAGAATGGCATTTCAGAAAGACCCCCGTCAATACGCCCGCACGTTCTTTTTCTCCATATAATTGATAAATGCCCGGTTGATGACCCGATTACCACCAGGCGTAGGATATTTTCCTGAAAAATACCAATCACCTGTATTCAGAGGACAGGCCTCATGCAGATTTTCCAATGTCTGGTAGATTACGGTAACGGGAATTTCCAATCCTTTGGGTGTGATGATCCGGGCGATTTCATCCGAGATTTCCTGGGCGGTGTACGCATCAAAGATATGACGGACCTCATTTTGCATCTCTGACAGGGGGAGAGTCTCGGAGAATTTGCAGCGATCATATGCCTCATCCAGGAGGTGAAGCCGGTTGTCTCTGCGCAATAGATTGACCAGTGCCCGGAAGGCGACAAATTCACCCATTTTACTCATGTCGATCCCATAACAATCCGGATATCGGATCTGAGGTGCGGATGAAAGAATGATGATCCGTTTTGGATTCAAACGGGCCACAATAGTGATCAGGCTGTCCTGCAACGTGGTACCTCTGACAATGGAATCATCCAACAGGACGGCGGTATCAACGGCATTGCGAACAATGCCATAGGTCACATCATAGACGTGACTGACCAACTCACCACGTGCCTCATCCGCACTGATGAATGTGCGCAGTTTAGCATCTTTTACCACCAGTTTTTCGACGCGGGCACGCCGATTCAGGATACGGGCCAGATCACTGGTTGTCGGGTTTGGTCCTAAAGCTTGAATCTCGCCAATCTTCCGTTGATTCATCGCATTGTCAATCCCTTCGATCAGACCGAAAAAGGCAGATTCCGCGGTATTGGGAACAAAAGAAAACACGGTGTTTTCCACATCATAGTTCACCTCCTCCAATACGCGATCGGCCAGGAGTTCACCCAGCTTTTTCCGCTCGCGATAGATCTCCCGATCGGTACCTCGACTGAAATAAATGCGTTCAAAACTGCAGGCAGAGCGATTCGTTGGCTCGGTAAATGGTAATTCGGCTATTTCCCCGTTGCGCTTGACGATCAACGCATGGCCCGGTTGTAATTCCCTGACCTGTTCGAATTTGACATTAAATGCAGTTTGAATGGCCGGTCTTTCTGAAGCGGCCACGACGACGTCATCGTCACGGTAATAATATGCAGGCCTGATCCCTGCCGGATCGCGGATGACAAACGCATCCCCATGCCCGACCAGACCGGCGATCACATAGCCGCCATCAAACTTGCGACTGGCCCTGCGCAACAGACGCTGGATGTCCAGATGTTCGAAGATCAATTCATTGATCTCCTGATTATTGTACCCATCCGGTTTGAACCAGGTGTACAATCGTTGCACTTCATCATCCAGAAAGTGGCCGATCTTTTCCATGACCGTGACCGTATCTGAGCGTTCTTTTGGATACTGGCCCAATTCGACCAGCTCATTGAACAGCTCATCCACGTTCGTCATGTTGAAGTTGCCAGCCAGCACCAGATTTCGGGTAATCCAGTTGTTCTGGCGAAGAAACGGATGGCAGGTTTCGATGGAATTATCGCCATGTGTACCATACCGCAAATGGCCAAGAAGCAATTCACCGGTATATGGCATATTCTTGTATAACCAATCGGCATCCTTGACCTGCTCCGGAGGCAGATCGGCGAAGTGGCCATACACTCCGCTGAACAGATCTTTCAGGTAATCCGAGTCCACACTTCGTCGGCGACTGATATACCGTTGGCCGGGGTCAGCATGCAGTTTGATCGTCGCCAGACCGGCACCATCCTGGCCTCGATTGCGCATTTTCTGCATGAGCAGCCTGACTTTCTGAAGGCCATACAGTGGATTGCCATAAGTCTCACTATAATAAGAGACCGGTTTTAAAAGCCGGACAAAGGCAAGGCCACATTCGTGTTTGATCTGATCACTCATATGCTGAATCGTCTGCAAAGATACTTCGTCTGCCTTCAACAGTACCACATTCGGATAAGGCAGCTATTTTTGTCCCAACAGTATCTACATTCAAAAGAAACTCAAAACATGAAAGGATCTCTCAAGTTCATCTTCGGTCTGACATTCATCATTACCAGCGTTGCAGTGAAGGCCCAGGAAGCACGGCTGTTTCTGGATATCCCAGGCATTTATCTGCATACCTCCAATATATCAGAACTGACCCAGCATGCCGGACTGGGTGCGGATGCAGGATTCGGGATCGGCACCCACCATTTTATGGGTCGATTCCAGGGCGGTACGACCGTCACTGCTGATTTTGATTCGGAAGCCATTGAAGAAACGATCGATTTTCAACCTTTCGTTCGACTTGAAGCCGGTGCCGGCCTTTGGCGCACCAATGGCAATAAATGTGCAGCTCACAACAGCAATGCCTTTTCCGCCATGGCCAAGGGAGGTGCCCAGTATTTGTTTTCAGCAGATGAGGACAACCTGCAATATACCCTTGGTGTCGAGCTGGGTTATTTCCGGATCCGGGATTTCAAGAACAACATGGAAATCTTCCTGGATGGTGGACTCAATCTGACTACAGAGAACCTGTATGTCAACTTTGGTTTCCGGCACTTTATCAACTTGCGGGCATATTGATCTAGGGTTCGCATCCTGAACATATCTGTTCAGGATGCGAACGAAGAAGTAAGTTTGCTTTCAATCCTGAGCGATCGCCAGGGTAACGATGGTCAACTTCACATCCTGGATCTGAAGAAGAGGGATTGCGCATGCTTCCAGTGTGGCACCCGTCGTCATGACGTCATCCACCAGAAGGAGATGTTGTCCCTTGATCAAACCGGGATGACGCACGACAAAGGCACCTTCCGTATTGTGCAATCGTTCCTGTCGCGATTTGTTGGTCTGCGTTTCGGTCTTTCGAATTCTGGCAAGCGCCCGCTCTCGCACAGGGATATCCAGTCCTTCTGCCAGGCCTCTGGCAAACCAGGCGCTTTGATTGTATCCTCGCTGATGTTCACGGCTCGGATGTAACGGTACAGGGACAACCAACTGGACTTTGCAGTAACCCGCAATTTCCTTTAATTCTCTCCCATATTGCCGACCCAGATGCAAAGCGGCTTCCTTCCTGCCCATGTACTTGACGCGATGCAATAGGTGCTGGACAGAGGCATCCTTGACAAAATAGAACATCGCTGTTGCGGTTTCCAATGAAAACCGTCCTGCCAGTCGCCGGGTAATCGAATTGTCATGAAAAAGGTGGTAATCCGTCCGTGGAAGATCAAACTGGCAGGTCACACATAATGCCGCATCCCGGGAGGGATGACGGATGCCACAAGCTGCACAAAGCCGTGGATAAAGCAGATTCAGCAGGTCATCTGCAACGTTGCGGATGTGGGAAAGCATGGGAAATAACTTGATCCATAAGGCAAAATCAGGCCTTCACAAGTTATTGAATCATCATCGGCTATCTGGAATAATCGATGTCCCCAATTTGATGGATAAGCATCTGGACCACAAGAGGTGTCATTCTTCTGCAGGGTGTATTCCCCGGGGTAAAAAGATAAACTGGGCACCCAGATCGGAAAGGACAAAAAGACAGAGATGGTACTCCGGATCTTTGTATACCCTGCGAAATTCTGCAATTTTATCGGCCTGGATCAGTTGCTTGGCAGAGAACTCTTCCAGTGTAGAGACATGAATGGCCCACCGGTTATTGGGACCTTTTTCTACGACCGGCAAACCCAGTTCAATGGTATTGGGATGCACCACAAAAATCGGGTAATTGGACACATCCTGCACCAGCACCTGATCCGCCAGTGTGCCCATCAGGCGGATATAGGGTTGAAGATCCGATTTGATCTGTTGGAGTTTATCTTCCGGTTCCATAATCGATGCGAAGGTAGCCGATTAGATCTTTTCCAGCAGCGCCACGTTCTCCACATGGTGCGTATGGGGAAACATGTCCACAGCACGGGTCTTCAGAACGCGATATCCATTTCCCAATAATGCAATATCCCGAGCCTGGGTGGACGGATTGCAACTGACATAGACAATACGGGATGGTCCCAGAGTCCGGATCGCAGCTACGACATCTGCATGCATACCGGCACGTGGGGGATCGGTGATCAGGACATCAGGACGTCCATATTGAGCAATGAAATCCCCATCCATCACCAGTTTGACATCACCTGCATAAAAGGTCGCATTGGTAATCCCGTTCAGAGCGGCATTCTCCCGCGCGTCGTCAATGGCGGCAGACACTTCTTCGATTCCGACAATGGAGGCGCAGGAACCGGCCACATACAGGGCTATGCTTCCCAGGCCGGTGTACAGATCATACACCTTTTCGGTACCCGTCAACCCGGCATATTCCAAGACAATGTCGTAAAGTCGCCTGGCCTGAAGGGTATTGGTCTGGAAGAAGGATTTCGGACCCACCCGGAAACGCACATGTCCCAGTTCTTCTTCAACCTGAGCCGGACCGTCATAGACCGTGATCGGCAGGTCGAGGAAGAAGTCGTTCATTTTGGTGTTGACGAAATACTGCAGACTGGTGATCTCCGGCACAGCCCGGCGCAAGGCATCCAGATAGTCCTTATGTTTTTTCGCATCGTCTTCGCCAAAACCGACTATGACTAACACCTGGCCCGTGGTAAAAACCCGGACGACCAATTGACGGAGAAACCCTTCATGTTTCATAACGTCATAGAAGGTCAGGCCCTGTTCTTTTCCGATCCGCTTGCAGGCATGGCGGATCGTTTCCGACGGGTCTGCCTGGAGATAGCAGGTTTTCAGATCCAGGATTTTATCGAAGGCTTTTGTGGATGCAACCCCAGGACATCCTGTTCGTTCGGAATACCGGCCGCGATCTCATCCCGGGTCAGCCATTTCTTACAGGAGAATCCGAACTCCAGTTTGTTGCGATAGTGGACTGTTTCAGGGCACCCGAGAATGGGCTGCATCTCCCCTGGTTCGATGTGTCCGATCCTCCGAAAGGCATCTTCGACCTGGCGTTGTTTTTCTGCCAGCTGGAGGGCATAATCAACATGTTGAAAGGAGCAACCACCGCAGAAATCGAAATCAGCACAGAAAGGGGTGACCCGGAGGGGAGAGGGTCACATATTCGGTCACAATGGCTTCGAAAAATGATTTTTTCTTTCGAAGGACCTGGACATTGACGACATCGCCAGGTGCTGTTTCCTTGATGAAATAGACTCGTCCCGTCTCATCCCGTCCCACGCCACGTCCCTTGTCGGCCAGGCCGGTAATAGTGACATGTTGGACCATCGGTTGTTTACGCCTTCCCATTCAGGCAAAGGTAGCACGCTGATCGCGACTGCCCGAGCTATTCCACCGCCACTGTCAGTGTCGTACTGTGATGGTCGCTCTCGACCACAAGAAGGTAGGTGCCGGCGGCAGGCTTGACAATAGGAATCTGTACTGTTTCCTGAGCGGAACGGGGTTCGATCTTTCTGGACAGAATGGCACGTCCGTCCAATGCGTATAAGGTGGCGGTCATCGACTCACCGGCACAGTCGTCGATTTGCAGTATCAACAGATCGCGAATCGGATTAAGGGAGCAGGATATACGACAACCTGAGGTGTGTGCATGATCATCCGTGGAAACCAGATCGCTCAGGACAAAGAGATCCTGACCGGCATGCATGGGTTCAGCCAAGGTGGCGGCGGTTGCCAGTACAGCCCTGATGTTGTTCGTCAGGAATGTCAGGCTGAGACTGTCGATCACATCCTTGGAGGTATGGTAATTTTTATTGCGGGTTTCAGCGCCGTCGGTGAGCATCAGGGCCTGGTATCCGGCGTCCCAGAACCGGGAATGATCGCTGCGGCGGAGATCGGGAGCGATCTGCCCATTTCCGGGAACAGACAATGAAACGGTACGGAGTTCAGGCACATAGGTATCTGCTACATCCACGAAGGTGTTGATCAGGGGTTGGGATGCGGTATTTCCGGTTACGATCAGAAAGTTGCCCCGATACAACTGAGCGGCAATGTCTGCAGTCGCAGCGGGAAAGAGGAGGTCGAATCCCGCTGGTACTGTCTGGCTGTTGATCTTGTTACTGAAATAACCGATCATCTCCATATTCAGCACCCCGGCGATCTTCTCCCAGGGTTTGATGCCCCCTTTATTGACATATTCATTACTGCCGATCAGGCCCTGTTCTTCAAAGGCAAAACCGATATAGCGCAGGCTTTTGCGACAGGGAACCTGGCTGAGAATGCGAGCCACTTCAATCGTACCGACCACTCCGGTGGCGTTGTCATCGGCCCCGGGTCCGGCACTCACGCCGTCATAGTGGGCATCCACGATATAGGTGGAATCTTCATATACCCACCCGCCCTGGCGGGCCAGGATATTGGGGTAGCTGTAGGTTTGGAAGAAAGCCGGTTGCTGTTCCACCTGAAGGCCATACTGTTCAAACAGGGAGGACAGGGTGTCCCTGACCTGTTCCAATCCGGAGGGATTTCCAGTGTGATGCCGTTTGACCGCCAGTTCTGACAAATGGTCATACACACCAGCTTCATTGACCTGATCGACCAGGGCCTGAATGTCTACGGGATACCCGTCATCCGCGACTACCCGGATAATGGCCTGATAAAGATCGGGTACCGACTGGGCAAACCAGGAGATCTGATGATCCGTACCGGTCAATATCCCAGGCCCGATATCACCGAAAACAGTCCCATTATCTGCCAGGAAGGTCTGGCCTCCGTCAAGTGAGATGCCGAACCACACGTCGCATGGATCGTATTCATTATCCAGCAGGTCGTAGGTCACATAGACTGCCTGGGCGGGTTCATCCACCGATACATTGGTGATGATGACTTCAGGAGCGGCATTCTGTGCTGAAGCAGCAGACAGGGAAAGGGCCATGAGGATGGCCGCGATGTACAGACATTTCATCAGGAGGGATTGAAGTGCCCAAGTTACTCTGTTGTCAAACAAGTTGCAAGAGCAGGAGTGAAGGGGAAATCACAAATAACAAGCACACCCCAGAGGAAATCACAAATTCCAAGCACCAAAAAACAAACAAATTCGAAAAATCAATGACCGAAACATGTGAGACATCGGGGATAGAATGAAGAATGATCAACTGGGAGAAATTCCAAATCTCAATCGTCAAATCACAAAAAAAATCACAAATCACAAGAACCAAAAAACAAACCCGCCTGCCGGCGGCCAGGCAAATTCGAAATTCGAAAAACCAATGACCGAAACAAAAGACTGTTTCGGCCATTGAATATTGGTGCTTTGAATTTATTTGGGATTTGTTATTTGGTGCTTCTCAAATCATGAAGAGTACTCTGATCTGTTTATTCAACGTCAAATCCTCATCCACGTTTCGGTCATTGAATATTGGAGTTTTGAATTTATTTGGAATTTGGGATTTGTTTTTTGGTGCTTTCAGAGTCATAAAGAGTATTCTGACTTGTTGAATTCAAGGTCAAATCCTCATCCTCGTTTTGGTCATTGAATATTGGAGTTTTGAATTTATTTGGGATTTTGGATTTGTTTTTTGGTGCTTTCAGAGTCATAAAGAGTATTCTGACTTGTTGAATTCAAGGTCAAATCCTCATCCTCGTTTTGGTCATTGAATATTGGTGCTTTGAATTTATTTGGAATTTGGAATTTGCTTTTTGGGATTTCTCCACTCATGGAGAGTATTCTGGATGATTGAATTCAAGGTCAAATCCTCATCCACGTTTCGGTCATTGAATATTGGAGTTTTGAATTTATTTGAAATTTGGAATTTGCTTTTTGGGATTTCTCCACTTATGGAGAGTATTCTGGATGATTGAATTCAACGTCAAATCCTCGTTTCGGTCATTGAATATTAGTGCTTTGAATTTATTTGGAATTTGGAATTTGCTTTTTGGGATTTCTCCACTCATGGAGAATATTCTGGATGATTGAATTCAACGTCAAATCCTCATCCTCGTTTTGGTCATTGAATATTGGTGCTTCTAATTTATCTGGAATTTGTTATTTGGAATTTGTGATTTTATCTCACCCGTATTGGTGTATCCCCCACCGGTCGATCCGGGCGTTTACTCACTTGCCATACACCGAACAGAACAAGGGCCGTTCCAGCCAGTTGGATGGCGGTGATCGGTTCGTGCAGGAAAAAGAATGCCAAGACAATGGTTGCTACAGGGCCCACACTCGCAATGATGGCCGTGTTGCTCGCCCCCAGGCGACGAATACCTTCCGAAATCAGAAACACCGGGATCACCGTGGAAAAAATACTCAATCCAAGAAAGAGTAAATACACCTCCAGTGGCCACTGGAGATCGGCCATGGATCGTGTGAGTGAAAAGTGGATAAAGGTCATACTCCCGGCGATCATCATGATGAGGCTGGTGAACAGGATGCTGCCGAATCGGGAAATGGTATCGCCCACCAGGATCAGATAGGATGCAAAGAAGATGGAACTCCCCAGGATGAGCAGAGCTCCCCAGCCCATTTGGGTGGACTCCCGCAATCCGGGCACCAACACGAGGGTAATACCGCCATAGGTCAGGATCAAGGCCAGCCATTGCTGTCGGGTGATCGGTATTTTCCGAAACAAGGAGGATAGGAGGACGACGATGGTCGGATAGGTGAACAGGATCAATCTCTCCAATCCGGCCGATACGGTTTTCAAACCCAGGAAATTCAGGAAGCTGGCGCCATAGTAGCCCAGGAAGGCAAACAGTGACAGCTTGCGCCATTCGCGATTGGTCAGGCGAAATCCAGGCTTCTGTCGCCAGGACCAGATCGCCGCCACAGCAAAAAAGGGAAAGGAAAAACCCAGCCGCAGGGTCATCAAGGTGGTGGCATCCACCCCGTACGGGTAGATCAACTTGGCAAAGATGGCCTTGGCCGAGAAAAGGATGTTGCCGATGATGACAATGAAGATACCTGTGCGTTGAGAAATGGACAAATCTGAAGGGTTCAATGAGCAAGAAATGCCAACAAAGGTAGTGGGCCTGTTATTGGCACTTGCACTGGGAATGCAGTTATTGAGTTATTTCGAAAGTCGGGGCAGGGAGGAAGTTCGGTATTCTGCGTTCGGTTCTTTGGCCCTATACCATTTACCTTTCGCCGTTTACCCCTCCATCCTGTCAATCCTCCCAAGCAACCAGGAACCAGGAACGAAGGAACCAGGAACACATTTTCCATATTGCCATGTTCCCTTACCACATTTCAAAACATTTTGTTTAGATTTGCAGCAAACTCATCCCATGGCACAGGAAACCCGGGATCCGCAGCTGTTGCTGCAACAGGTATTCGGATATGATCAGTTTCGTCCTCATCAACGAGAGGCGATCGAACAGGTGTTGTCCGGGCAGGATGCCCTGGTGATCATGCCCACCGGAGGCGGAAAGTCACTTTGCTACCAGATCCCGGCACTGGTGAAAGATGGTGTCGCCCTGGTCATTTCTCCGCTTATTGCCCTGATGAAAGATCAGGTGGAGGCCCTGCGCACCAACGGGATCAATGCACATGCCATCAACAGTACACTGGACAGTGCAGAAAAGATCCACATCCACGAGGAGATCAGGCAGGGAAAAGTCAAGTTGCTCTATGTCTCCCCGGAAAAGGTCATGTCGCCTTCATTTCTGGATTATCTGGCCACTCTTCCGCTGACTCTGGTTGCCATTGATGAGGCCCACTGTGTCTCCATGTGGGGCAACGACTTCCGACCGGAATATGCCCAGCTTTCCGGGGTCATACAGCGTCTGCCCGGTATCCCCGTGATTGCTCTGACGGCAACGGCGGATCCCGCGACTCAAACAGATATTGTCAAGCAACTCGGTCTGCGTTCACCCGGACTTTTTCTTGGCAGTTTTGCACGCGAAAATCTTCATATCGAGGTCCAGCCAGCCAGCCAACGCATGGGGCGCATCCTTCGATTTCTCCAGGATCGCCAGGATCAACCGGGGATTGTGTACTGTCTCTCCCGGAAATCGACAGAAAAAGTTGCCGAACAGTTGCGCAAGGAAGGATTCCGTGCCGCTCATTATCACGCAAAAATGGATCGCCAGGAACGGGATCGCGTCCAGGAAGATTTTCAACGTGACAATATTCAGATCATCTGTGCCACCATCGCATTCGGGATGGGGATCGACAAATCCAATATTCGGTGGATCATCCACTACAACCTGCCCAAAAACATCGAAAGCTATTATCAGGAGATTGGTCGGGCTGGTCGAGATGGTGTACAGGCGCATACCCTTCTTTTCGCCGGGTTCGGAGATGTCATGACATACCGGATGATGATCACAGACAGTGAATCACCGGAAGCGTTCAAGGAGGTTCAGATCCAGAAACTGGACCGCATGTTTTCCTATTCGCAGGCCACCTCCTGTCGGACCAACGCCATTCTCAGCTATTTTGGAGAAAGCCGGCTTCAGGGTTGTGGTCATTGTGATCGGTGTGATCAACCGGTTACCTCATTTGATGGCACTCAGATTGCTCAGATGGCGCTCTCAGCCATTGCCCGGGTCAATCAGACGGTTGGCCTCCAATTGCTTGTGGACATCCTTCGCGGGGCGGGTACCCGGGAGATCCGTGAAGGCGGGTATGACCGGGTAAAAACCTATGGCGCAGGAAGAGGGTATTCTCGGGACCACTGGGTCCAATATCTGACGCAGCTGATCGACCGTGGATTGGTGTCGATCGACTATACAGAATACGGTCATCTGAAAATGACATCGATCGGCCAGGATGTGCTCTTTGGCAGGGAATCCGTTTCACTGACCAGGCCGGAAAACGTCAAGGAGAAGGAGACCCGCGAGAAGGTGAAAAAGAAACCCCGCGACAGACGTTCCGACGTGAGTTGCTGGCGCGCATCACCCAGTGGCGAAAACGATGTGCAGATCAGGAAGGTGTCAGTCCGGCAAACATTCTGAGTGATGCAACGCTTGTTGCCCTGATGGAGAGCCCGACATTATTTACGGGTCAACTGGAAGAAATTCCCGGGTTTTCAGCACACAAACGAGGGCGTTATGGACCGGAGATCATTCGGGAGATCCGATCGTACTATACTAGCCAGGAATGGGTAAAAAGCATCAAGGGAGCCACCTATCTGGAAACCCTCGATTACCTACAGGCTGGCACTTCCCTGGAGGAAATCATGCATGCCCGAGGATTGGGGCTTGAAACACTGTATGGTCATCTGGCCTGGATGATCGAACACGGAGAACATCTGGAAATTGACCAGTATGTGACCGCGGAGGAGCAAAAAACCATTCAAACTGCATGGCTGGAACTCGGTCAGCCGGAATCGATCAATACCGTCATGCAGTACTTGCCCGAAGGACTGGGTTACGGGAAGATCAAACTGGCCATAGCCGGCTGGCATCAAAACCGGAAAGAAGAGGTGACGTCAGGCACTGACTAGTTGTATTTCGAAAAGGAAATTCTCCGTCATTTTACGATGGTTGACACACAATCCGTTGAAGATTGGTTGAAGAAATTCTATTGTCCATCGGTATTTATTCGGGTTCTGAATACGATACCGGCCGCCGGACCCATGGGGAAATAACCCTCGGTTGGATTGATTCAGTCGTGAAGATCATCTTCTGTTATTTCAGGTCACTTCCTGCAGGTTGTGCCTGATCGTTTTCCAGCCACATGCTGACAACGTTCCGTCCTACCGCCTGTTTCCCAGTGACAGGCAATGGTCGCGTTGCACAGAGCCAGCTCCAATCTCATCCCTATCGAATTCGTCAGGAATGCTCACGAATAACGGACCGTACGGATCGCCATCATCACGCCTGGGTGGGCCCGGATGCGGTTCCCTGAACCTGGAAAAGGGGCTGGTATTGGATGGCTTGCAGGACCGCCATTTCATCCACTCGCTGTAATCCGATCATCTGTTGCACCTGTTCCATGGTCCATCCTGTACGACTGTGAATTTCAGCCCAGGGATCACCTGGATTATTCTGGTGTTGCCGGCCTGTTAATTCGTTCTGTATCCGGCAATATTCGTAAACGGCCAGATCGAGATATTTCGTCGGTTGCATCAGTCCCAGCATCAATGCGTCCGCGGCAAACAGGACAACGCCGTCTTCGGAGAACCACTCACTGGAATGCCATTCCTGCTGATGGGCTGGGGAAGGGAAAGCAGTCGGATACACCACGATCTTCTCACAATTGGAAAACAACAGGTTTTCCTCATCAAAACGGACTTTGACTGCTGCCGCACTGATCACCACCTGGATATCTTCCGGCACGGATTCCCAACCTTGAGGCATGAATTCATTCCCCATCTTGAAGAGGGCGATTCGTTGCCGAAACCTCGTTTTATCAACGGGTCCGAGTTGTTGATAAGCGAGATCAAACCGTTCCAGAAACGTTTTCATTGCCGGATCCAGGTCGAGGGGATGACGCGTATACCACCACCAGTTTATCTGGGGACTGAATACATGATTGGTCGCCACCAGGATAACACCCAGGATGATCATCCAGGAATATTCGGCATCCACCTCCCAACTCAGGTAAAGACCGATGAGTGTAAACAGAAACAGAGGAATACCAAGGAGTCTCGCAAACATGGCCTCAAGATACGGGCCGCCCGCCCGGAAAGTGGTAAAAATGAAGTATACTGCATCACTAAATGGAACCGTATGGGGGAACATAACGTGAACCTTGTAGAACAGCATGAAGAAAAGCACCAGTTTGTCCGGCATCTTCTTCAGGACGTCCAGGCACTGCAATACATGTTGGATAACGACTGGTTTGAATCGGGAATTGTCCGAATGGGTGCCGAACAGGAAATGGCACTGGTCCATCTGGATACCCTCAAACCGGCCATTCTTGCCGAAGAAATCCTGAAGATTTTATCCGAGCACCCCTGGCTGACTTCCGAGTTGGCTGCCTTCAATCTGGAAGTCAATTTGAATCCTCAGGAATTGACGGGAGCCTGTTTCAGTGAATCGGAGAAAGAAGTACATGGCTACCTGCAGATCATTCGGGATGAACTGAAAAAAAAGAATGCCGGACTTGTCCTGACCGGGATCCTGCCAACCCTCCGCAAGCTGGATCTGCATCCGGATAATATCACTCCTCGTGACCGGTATTATGCACTGATGGATGCCCTCAAGAACATGCAGTTGGGAGCAGCATTCGAATTGCGACTGACCGGGATTGACGAGCTGCTGGTCAAACACGATACCCCATTCCTCGAAGCGTGCAATACCAGTTTCCAGATCCATCTGCAAGTCCATCCGAACCAGTTTGTACAGATGTACAATATTGCACAGCTCCTGACAGCCCCGGTCCTGGCTGCGGCAGCCAATTCACCGATTGTGTTCGGACGCCGGTTGTGGCATGAATCCCGGATCGCCCTGTTTCAGCAGTCCATAGATACCCGGTCTACACATGATCATATGCGCGAACGAAGTCCCAGAGTCCAGTTTGGGAGTGGTTGGCTTCGCAATTCTATCATGGATATCTACAAGGAAGATATCGCGCGTTTTCGCGTGTTGATCAGCAGCACGCAGGAAGAGAATTCACTGGACATGGTAAAGTCCGGGAAGGTACCCAAACTGCGTGCTCTGCAGGTGCACAACTCTACGGTGTATCGGTGGAATCGGCCCTGTTATGGGCTCAGTCCGAATGGGAAGCCCCATCTCCGGATTGAAAACCGGGTCATCCCCAGTGGCCCTACCGTGCAGGATGAGATCGCCAATGCCGCTTTCTGGCTGGGAACGATGATGGGTATGGGTGCCCGGATCGAGGACGTGACCGCCCGGATCAGCTGGGAAGATGTGCGCGATAATTTTGGAAAGGTTGCCCGTTTCGGGATCGACACGCAGCTCAACTGGTTTGACGACAAAAAGGTGAGCACCATCGAGCTCATACTCAAGGAACTCTTGCCCATGGCCAGGGAAGGTTTGGCATCTGCCAGGGTGAATCAGGCAGATATTGACCGCTTTCTGGGGATTATTGAAGAACGCACAAAACTGCATATGAATGGGGCCAGATGGCAATTGCGCGCATATACCAAACTGAAAAGCGAAGTGACACAGGATGAAGCCTTAAGTACCCTAACTGCGAGTATGATGCAAAACCAGGAAACTGATCAACCCGGACATACCTGGGAGTTGCCTGATCCAAACCAATTGGGTCAATACAAACCCGGCACCCTCAAGGTGGAGGAATTCATGACAACCGATCTGTTTACGGCCCACAAGGACGACCTTATCCCGATGGTCACCGATATGATGGATTGGCGAAAGATCCGGTACATGCCCGTGGAGGATGAAAAGGGCAATCTCGTTGGATTGATCACCTCTCGTTTACTCTTGCGTCACTATTCCCGGGATTACTCACTGGATGGCCCCCCGCCGACCATGATCAGAGACATCATGATCAAAGCACCGATCACAACAACCCAGCAAACCACTCTGCTGGAGGCGATGAATGTGATGCGCGACAACCAGATCGGCTGCCTGCCCGTGGTTCAGGATACCGAGCTGGTAGGAATTATTACAGAAATGGACTTTCTGAGGGTATCGAGTCGGTTGCTGGAACGCAATTGATCAAATCGCATCGGCACAAACCTTGACTAGTTCAATCGATAGGGTGCTACCATTGTAAATTCAGGTATCTGCACATCGATTCGACCTTCATCTTCGACCTTCATCATGGTAAAAGTCCCATACATCTTGCCGATATCCGTGAGCAGATTCGTCCAGGAGACATATTCGTGATCCGCTCCCGGTTCGAGGACGGGTTGCTGCCCGATTACACCCTCTCCTTCGACTTCTCTGAGAATGTTATTTGAATCCCGGATATACCAGTGGCGGCGTAGCAATTGTACCGTTTCGGTGCCCTCATTGCGGATATGGATACGATAGGCATAGACGAAACGATCCTCCTCAGGACTGGAGTGTTTTTCCTGATAAAAGGTCTCCACAGTGACCCGAATGCCTTGCGTAATGATCGTTTCCATGCTTCTTTCGATGGATAAAAATCAGATTCCAGTAGCGAATAAGCAACACCCAAGGAAAAAAACCCGATTATTTCTTCATAGGGAAGACCCCTTGAGTGCAGCTACAGGGTCTTTCATCCGTTGATCAAAACCAGTTTTTTTTCCGGAAATACCGGAGCAATCCGAATGTACAAAGTATCATGACCAGCCAGACAATCGGGTATCCCCATGGATAACGCAATTCGGGCATGTAGTCAAAATTCATTCCATAGACCCCAACGATAAACGTCAATGGAATGAAGATCGTGGCGATAATGGTCAACACTTTCATCACTTCATTGGTCCGGTTCCCCAGCAGGGCAAGATGTGTCTCCCTGAGTTCGACACAGAATTCACGGTGCGTATCCAGGATCTCCTGAACCTGTACGATGTGATCGTGGACATCGCTGAGATAGCGGCGGGTGGCATCAGAAATGAGTGGATTCTCGTCCCGATAGAGGGTACTGATCGCATCCCGTAGAGGATTGACCACTCGTCTGAATTGCTGCAGCTCTCGTTTTCGCTTTTGCAGATGCTGGAGAGACAAGCTGTCCTGATCCCGGAAGAATTCTTCTTCAATGATTTCGAGTTCATCTCCGATATTCTCCAGAATAAGAAAATAATTGTCGACGATCAGATCTACCAGGGCGTAAAGGAGGTAGTCATTTCCCTTTGTCCGCAATCTGGATTCCGGATTTTTCATGCGCTCCCGGATGGGATCAAAAATGTCCCCCGGACGTTCCTGGAAGGTCAGCAGATAAGTCGGCCCCAGGATAAAACTGATCTGTTCGCCTGTATCCGAGCCTTCTCTTGATCGGTGGTCCAACATGCGCATGGTGAGGAAGATCTGATCCGGGTATTCTTCCACTTTAGGCCGTTGCTCCGAATTGACAATATCTTCAAGGATCAGGGAATGGATCTGGAATACCTTTCCCAATTGCTCGATCATGGCCGTATCATGGATCCCGTCAATATTGATCCAGTTCAACCCTGACCAGGATGCCCACTCTTGCAGCTCAAGAATATCGGACACCTTGGAGGTCTCTATCTCCTCTGCGGATTGGGTGATCCGTTGAATGGCGAGCTCTTCGCCTTCCCGGTCGCCGATATAGACCAGTGCGCCGGGAGGCAATCCTGATTTCTTGGAACGTCTGTGTTTTTTGGATTTGGGTGCCATGTTGAGGCGGTTTTGGTCAGTGCAGATCAGAGGGCCCGATAAACTCACGAACAATTTTACGGGCGGATGACAGTGCCTGGTTCAGATCATCATTCATGATGGTCTGGTCAAAAGCGTCCTTGAATGTCAATTCCTGAGTCGCCCTGTCGATCCGTTTTTGCAGGCTTTTTGCGTCCTCGGTCTTCCGGTTTTTCAACCGTTCGATCAATGCTTCGAGAGAAGGGGGCTGAATGAAGATCGACAGAGCCTGATCGCCGTATTCTTTTTTCAAATTGAGGGCACCCTGGACATCAATATCAAAGATGACCACCTTTCCTTCGGAACGAATGCGGGATACTTCGCTCCGCAATGTGCCATAATATTGATCAGTATAGACCTCTTCCCATTCCAGGAAAGCACCTTGTTCGACCATTTCCCGAAAACGTTCAGTTGTCAGGAAATAATAGTCACGTCCATTGATCTCCATGGGTCGACGAGGCCGATTAGTGGCGGAGACCGAGAAGCTCAATTCGGGGATTGTTTCCAGTAAGTGTCTGACGATGGTGGTCTTCCCGGCTCCCGAAGGTGCCGTGATGATCAACAGTTTCCCTGAATTGGTCATAGGATATTGGCCAGTTGTTCCTTGATCTTCTCCAGTTCGTTCTTCATCAGGATAACAATTTGCTGAATCCCCGAATCGTAGGCTTTGGCGCCCAGGGTATTGATCTCACGACCGATCTCCTGGCTGATAAAATTGAGTTTTCGTCCTTTTTCCCGATCATCTGCTTCGATCTCCTGCAGGAAATAGAGACAATGCTGCCCCAAACGTACTTTTTCTTCGTTGATATCCATTTTTTCCAGGTAGAAAAGAATCTCCTGTTCGTATCGATTGTGATCAACCTGTTCATTTTCAAGGAATTCAGCCAGATTTTGGCGGATGCGTGTACGGGTCTTCTGGATCCGGTCGTTTTCCAGGGGTGTCAGTTGTTCGATCAATGCCTGGATGGCTTCAATGCGCAAACGAGATCGGAAGCCAGGGCTGCGCCTTCAGTCTTTCGAAACCGGATAAATGCCTGGAAAGCTTCCAGCAATGCCTGATGCGTCAATTGCCACTCCACATCCGAGGTGGATCCTTCGCTGGGTGTCAACACTTGAGGGATACGGAGTACCTGGGTAATAATGTCTCCGGTTGGCAATCCGCAGTCTGCGGCAAGTGCCTGGATTTCGCGGACATATTTACGAAACAGCACCGGGTCAATAGAAGGTGCTTCTATCGTATTTTCGGATCCGGTGATGGTGATGGTCATTTCCACTTTGCCGCGTTCGACATACGAACTGACCAGTTGGCGAATCTCCATTTCCTTATCTTTAAACAGAAGAGGCATTTTGATCCGGAGATCCAGGAATTTGGAATTGACAGAACGCAGTTCCACTTCAGCCTTGATCTGGCCGGAGTGTGCGGAGGCCCGCCCGTAGGCGGTCATGGAGTGCAACATGCAAGAGAATTGAGAAAAAACAAAGATAGCCAAACACATCTGCTTGAAATCCAGCGATTCATCACAAATTATTTTCACTACCTCTTTCCTGAAACCAAAAAAAAGGCGATCTTTGCAACCGCTTTTTCCGTAAGGAGAAAAACATTCATAACTGATTCTAAACCAGCACCCTAATGAGAAAGGCTGATTTGGTCAATGCCATCGCGGAAAAAACAGGCGTCCCTAAGGTTGATGTCTGGTGACATTGGAAACCTTCTTCAAAGAGGTCAAAGGTTCTCTTTCAGACGGAGAGAACGTATATATCCGGGGCTTTGGCTCCTTTGTGATCAAGAAACGGGCGAAAAAGATCGGCCGTCATATCAAGAAAAACATGGCCATTGAAATTCCGGAACACTTTATTCCGTCCTTCAAGCCGGCCAAGGTATTTGTAGAGCAGGTGAAAGGCAATGTAACCGAATTGCCTGAAGAAGAGAGTGAGGATTGATGCAGCGACCGCAAATCATTGCGTTATTCGTTGCTGTTCTGGCAGTTGGTCTGCTGTACTTCGGGTTTCGGACCAAGCCAGCCGCATTTGATCAGGTAGAAAAGACCCGGTCTGCTTCAGCCACAACTACTGATGTTGAGACCCTGATTGCAGAGGCTCGTCAACAGTTGAACGGACCTGAGGCCAATCAGATCCTGGCTCTCGAACAGGCACTGGATTCAGAATCCCCGGATATCGAGGCGTTGAAATCGCTCTCGGGTATGTGGTATGAATCGGGTTTTGGTGCCATTGCCGGCTATTATGCCATGGAGGTGGCTGAAATGGAATCCACTGCTGCCGCCTGGAGTATTGCCGGAAGTACATTTTCATTGGCGCTCCGGCAAACTGGAGATGAAAAGATTCGGTCGTACTGTCTGGAAAACGGTGTTTCTGCCTTTGAAAAGGCAATTTCACTGGAGCCTGAACAGAACCAACACCGCCTGAACCTGGCGTTGTTATATACCGAGATACCACCACAGGACAATCCCATGAAGGGGATCCTGATGTTGGTGGATCTCAATAAAAAACACCCTGAAGATCCGGATGTCCTCTTTCATTTAGGACGCCTGGCTATCCAGACGGGACAAACAGAGAAGGCGGTAGAACGTTTGCGGCAAGCCGCATCTCTCCGACCCGAACACAGAGACACCTGGTGCCTGTTGGCACAGGCCGAAGAGGCAGCAGGTCATATGACAGAGGCTCAAGAAGCCCACGATAAGTGTGAAGAGAAGAACCATTTGTAAAAGATAAAATCGCGTAAGAATGCCTTGCGGAAAAAAACGAAAGCGGCATAAGATTGCCACACACAAAAGGAAAAAGCGTTTGCGGAAGAACCGTCACAAGAAGAAGAAATAGTTCATCACCCGGTGCCTGTTTGCGCTTTTGCGCCCTCCAGAACAGGAACGGGGAACGGATCTTCTCAGCCGGTGTCTTTGCCATGCTGCATGAAAGAAAAACGCTGGTTCATGAAATCAGTCGCATGACTGGTTGCGATCTGGCGGGCCCTCAGTAGGCCTATATAGCCAGATCCTCTCGAAAAGGACTTCCAGCGCCGGGTGCCCCAAGCATCCGGCCTTTGTGCTATCCGTCCTCCCTACCTATTCCTCGGGTGCACTTCCGGAGCGAATACGGGTACCTCATTCACCGTTCTATGGTGGAAAAAGAACTGGTCATCCATTCCACGCCTACCGTCGTGGAAATTGCGATACTGGAAGATGGGCGGCTTATGGAGCTGCACTACCAGAAGACCAACGATAATTTTACGGTTGGAGACATTTTCCTGGGGAGGATCCGAAAACTCATCCCCGGTCTGAATGCAGCCTTTGTCGATATTGGTCACCCCAAGGAGGCCTTTCTTCATTATACAGACCTTGGCCCCAAATTGCGCAGTTTGCGCAAATTCACACAGCGATCCATAACGGGAGCTCACAATTCACCATCTCTGGATAAATTCGAGATGGAACCCGAGATCGTCAAGACCGGTAAGGTCGATCAGGTTCTCGGGAAGAAAGATGAACTCCTGGTTCAGATCCTGAAAGAACCGATATCGACAAAAGGACCACGACTCAGCTGTGAGATCACGATCCCGGGTCGATATATGGTCCTTACTCCCTTTTCTGAAGGTGTGGCCGTTTCCAAAAAGGTCAGCACCCAGGAGGAAAAACGGCGGTTGGCCACCCTGGTGGAAAGTATTCGCCCAAAGAACTTCGGCGTTATTATCCGCACGGCCGCAGAAGGGAAAAAGGTAGCTGACCTGCACGAAGAAATGACAGGTTTGCTGAACAAGTGGAACGAGATCCATAAGAACCTTCACAAAGCCAAAGCCCCGACCAAACTCCTCAGCGAACTCGACAAGACATCCTCCATCCTCAGGGATCTGCTCAATGGTTCGTTCAACCGGATCGCGACCAATGACAGGGAGATGTACCTCCATATCAAGACGTATCTCGAGTCGATCGCTCCGGAACAGGTGAAAATTCTCACCCATTACAAGGGCAGCCGTTCCGTCTTTGAGCATTACGGGGTGAGCCGACAGATCAAATCCTCTTTCGGGAAAACCTATACCCTGGCCAGCGGGGCCTATCTCGTTATCGAACACACGGAAGCCATGCATGTGGTGGATGTCAACTCCGGACCAAAGGTCGGTGGCACAGCCAGCCAGGAGAACATCGTGCTCAGTGTCAATATGGAAGCGGCCAAGGAGATTGCCCGGCAAATGCGTCTTCGCGATATCGGCGGCATTATCATTATCGATTTCATCGATATGCGGAATGCGGACCACCGAAAGGAATTGTACCAGGAGATGCAGGAGTTTATGAAAGGCGATCGAGCCCAACACACCATCCTGCCATTGAGCAAATTCGGTCTGATGCAGATCACCCGACAGCGCGTGCGTCCTGAATTGAAGGTAGATACCTCTGAAGTATGCCCCACCTGCAGCGGGACGGGTAATGTCAATGCAACCGTTCTGGTGACCGAAGATATCGAGCGCGATCTCGATTTCATCATGCAGAATCGCGCCCGCGCAAAGGTGGCGCTCCATGTCCATCCATTTATCGAGGCCTTCCTCAAACAGAAGCTGCGCAAGATGCAACGGTCCTGGTATGGCCGCTACTACAAGTGGATACCCGTTTATGGCAAGAGTGACTTCCCGATCACCAAATATGTCTTCTTCGACGAAAACGAGGATGAGATCCGCCTTTGATAAAAAGGGATTAAAGATATACTGAGACCGGGCCCCGAATATCGGGAGGGGGCCCGGTTCCAGAAACTGCCTCAGACGCTTGGAGTCATTGATCAGGCACTTCAGGCCTCAAGGTGAGTTTGGGCATGCCCAGTCAATTGCACCAGGTAGACCGGATGCGAGGAAAGACCATCCAGACATCTATCCGCATTTTCTTCTCTTCGTCACTTCACGCTGTAGTCGTTACACTCCACAACGCCTTAGCGGATCAGGGTGATGTCTCCACGGAGAGCTTCCTTCCGGCCGTCCAGATATTCCACTTCAACGACATAGGCATACACATCCATCGGACATGGCTCTCCCTTATAAGTTCCGTCCCAACCTGTATCGGGTGTTTCATTATCATAGATCAGGTTACCCCAGCGGCTGTAGATCTTGATCTTCAGCGAGGCCAGTTCATCGATCGTCCCACCCGGCACAAAGACCTGGAAAAAGGAGTTGGTCTGATCCCCGTTTGGTGTAAACACATTCGGGATCTCGATCATGTCCGGCACGACATCGACCAGGTAGAGAATGCTGCTTTGAAAACAACCCCATTGATCTCCTACGGTGAGTGTATATTCCTGATCCAGTTCACTGATCAGTTCGGGTCGGGGACAGTTGGTACAACTGAGCCCGGATCCGGGATTCCAGGAATAGGAATATAGTGGATTGATTGGCCCGGGTAAAATGACTGGAACACCCTGGATCACAACAGTATCCCATGGCAGGAAAACGGGGAGAGGCTGGATCACAACAACGGTGACTTGTCCGGTGGCTGTACAACCGGTAGTATCTGCTACTGAAACGGTATAGGTTGTTGTGACAGCCGGTGTTGCCAGTGTCTTTGCTGAATCCGGATGGATCAACGTGGACGCGGGTGACCAGGAAATCGTAAACCCGGGCAAACTGTCGAGCAGGGCGATCATGGCAGTATCACCCGGGCAAATGGTATCACCGACGAGTTGCATCAATTCGATCTCTCCGATCAGGAGTGGTTTGGATATCGTATCCACGCAACCAACGGTATCATTGATTGCCGTTAATGTAATGATATGTGTACCGATTTCAGGTGCCATCCATGTTGGGTCGGTTCCATTGGATGTTTCGCCCCACGACGTTGACCATTGATAAATCGTGGCATTCGTACTTGTGTTTTGCAGCGTCAATGGTGTCCCAGGACAATAAAAACCGGGGGGGATCATAAAATTGGCATCAACCACAAGAATAGGAACAGGATAGAGGAGCTGATAGGTGCAATTCCCACTGGGATCACGTAACACCAGGGAAGCGATGGTTGTACTGTCAGGAGGCAAAAACGTATAAATATGTTCTACCGGATTGCCACCGTTCTGTTGAGTGCCATCACCAAAATCCCACAACCAGCTTCCGACATCGGTTGTATCTTTTAGTGTCAATGTCAGGGATTCGTTCAGACATACGATATCCTTATCGAATTCAAAATCACCTTCCGGCCCGACCAGGGTATAGGATTTGGTGATCGAGTCAGTACAACCTGCAGATGTTGTCACAACGAGCGTTGCAGTGTAAGTCCCTTTTCCAAACGAAGTTGCCGGGTTATAGAGTGAACTGGATTGACCGTTTGAAAAGGACCAGCTGTATTGCAAGGGACTTCCGGAAATAGAGGAGTCGACAAAGAAAATGCTTTGTGGATGGCACAATACATCAAGTGAATCCACACTGGAGGTGAATTCGGCTTGAGGGAAACCCTGGACCTGAACAATGCGGTTGACGCTGTCTGTACAGCCGGAGGAGGCTTCAGTATAGACCAACTGGATCGAGTACGAGCCGGGATCCGGATAGCTGGTTGTTACCGACTTTCCATTCATCGACTGGCCATTGCCAAAATGCCATTGATAGTTCAGATAGGATCCGTATTGTGTAAAATTGCTTCCTGTCATGGTCAAATCCTGGCCCTGACAAATCACACTGCCCGGTACAAAGGGAAATTGAGGACACAGGTTTGTAGACAAAACGGAATCAATCGTGGTCGCAGGACATCCAAGAGTTGTAGTAGCTGTGATATGGATATTGGCATATTGATCTTTTTCCAACGTACCGGATGGGATGTTGATCGTGACATTTGATCCTGTTTCCGTGATGTTGCCTATTGTCCATTCGATCTTGTCCAGTGTACCACAGGTAACCTGAGCCTGTGCTATTCCCGTGATTTGGGCAGGCAGACAGATATTTTCCTCTACGATGTGACCAGTTAGTTCAATCTGCTGGATATGGATGTTCTTGCTGATCGATTGTGTGCATCCATTGATATCGGTGACGACTAGTGTGACCTCTTGATCACAGGGTTGGGAGAACGCAATGGAATCGATCGGGATGCCCCATGTACGAGGTCGATGACCATCTGAGAAGTACCAGGTATAACCCTGGTGGCATGTGGCATTAACATGCACCGATGGTGTAGCATTCAATGCGATCTTCTGACCGAGGCAGGCTTCTTCCGGGAGAATAAAATCGGCTTTCAGATCACGTATATGGATCAGAATTGAATCCCGGTGAGGACGGCAATCAGACGGCTGATTCCAGGCTGACAGGTAAATGACAAAATCGCCGGTATCCGAAAAGGTGTATGTCAATTCCGGTTCCGTACTTGTTGTTCCATCTGGCAGTTCCCACAGCAAATGCGTGGCGTTCATACTAGAATCGATCAATTGAACGGTAAATGGATCTGCACAATCCATTCGATATCGTGGCCTTGCCCAGGCTCCTTCGACCAAAAACAGATTTTCCAGGACGAAGGAATCCCGATCTCCGTAAATGGATTCCCAGGAAAGCCGGATATCCTGCCATCCGGTTTCATGGTCAAAAACCCAAAGGAGCGAATCAAAACCGGGCGTGCTGTTGGGACAATGGAAAAGTCTGTAATTGTCAGTTTCCAATCGGAAATAGTCGATTAAAAATCCTGCTGTGACCCCAAAATAAATTGAATCGCCATGGCAGAACGTTGAACCGGGAACGGGAAACCCGTCTGGACCAGGAGAACATGTGCCACCACCACCACCACCACCACCGGTCGTATCGGGAATACAGCCACAAACTTTGACCTCAAGTGTATAGGATGAATCTTCACAACCCTGGGCGTCCTGTACAATGAGATAGGGATGGTAAATGCCGCAGGTATCGTACACATGGAAGGGCGTCTCGGGATCCGTTGTCTCCAGGATATTTCCATCTCCGAATACCCAGGTCCAGTTGGTTATGACTGTTGGCGAGTACGAATGATCCTCAAAATAGAACGTATCACCGACGCATTTTTTATATTCATCAATTTCGAATACAGAAGTCAGCAAACGAAATGTATCCACGATATCCAGCGTATCTATACAGCCGCCTACAGAGGTCATGATCAGCCTGATCGGGACTTTACGTTCCCCGAATACCGAATATATATTCGGATCAACCGGATAAATAAATTCAGGGAATTCTTCTTCGGACTCATCGTAAATACCAAATATCCACTCATAACTACCCCCAGAATAATTCGAGCTGTAGTGGGAGACTACAGGTGCTGAACAATGTTCGGGGATATCACTGAATATCTCCAGATCAATTTCTTCCACTGTGATGCTGAATGTCGTATCCAGTTGACATGTCTTGGTCGGGTTGAACCAGGTATAGGATACCAGATATGTACCCGGCTGATTGAATACGACTTTGGGACTGCGAGAGGAGGAAGTGGACGGAGTCGCCGAAGGACCAAATGTCCAGCTGTGCGATCCGGATGGTGTCTGATTGTCGGGATTGAACTCCAGACCGAGACAAATAGAATCCGGAATGCTCACGTTCAGCGCATTATCCCCAACCCGGGCTACGGAAGTTGCGGCATCTGTACACCCAAAGGCATCTGTGACAACAAGATGAATGGTATATGTGCCGGTTTGGGTGTAGGTGACGGGATCAGGAGATTTCCCGGAAAAGGGACTTCCATTTCCGAAAGTCCATTGAAAGGAAAGGGGTTCTGTACCGGAAGACGTGTTGGTGAACGATACGATCAACGGCGATTCACAGCTGGAAGGAGGATCCGGGTCAGTATTGAACGCAGCCAGTGGGGGAGTCCTTACTTCAACAAGGTCTGTGAAGGTTTTGGTGACATTGCAGCTCGCCAGGTTGGTCGTGACACTCAATGTCGGCGAATAGAATCCAGCATTCTGATACCCATGTGTAGGTGACATACCTGTAGTGCCCGTACCATCGCCAAACGTCCAGGCCCAGGACTGAGGCAGGACACCTGCAGGATATTCCGTCGTATCTGAAAGAGAAATGATCTGGGAAGGACAACTTTGAGGAGGAGTGACAGCGATGGTTAATTCCGGTTTCGGTAGACCTGGATGATGACTGTGCCGACTACAGGCCCCGCACTGGACAATCGAAACTCGACTTCATATGTACCGGGTTTGATAAATACATGTGAAGGATTGGACAGATTGGAAGTTGCCCCGTCTTTAAAATCCCAGAAAAAGGACGGCTGGCCGGAAGGCGGGATAAAATTCACATTCAGCGGAACACACCCTTCATTGACGGATGCTGTCTGTGCCAGCACGATCATCGGGGTAAAAACAATCAGGAAGAACAGAAATCGAATGCAGGCCATCAGACAGGGTATTTCACTGACATCCAATTTAGAGCAGAATGCTGGATGCCGTTTGAAGAAAAGCAGAAATTGTCAGCTGGTAACAAAATCAACTATTTATTTAGGAACTATTGATTTTAGTTTCATAATATTACAAAACGACTGAAAAACCAGAGAAACATTTTATCAATTGGACTTATTCCGGCTTTAGAATGAACTTCAAGGACGCTCTATTTATCCGAATTGCTATTCGTACCACGCTATTCATGGCCGGTATGATGGTTCTTTGCCAACTCATGACAGCACAGACCGTTTCGTATCCTTCGAAGGCGGAAAGCCTGCCCTGTCTGGACAAGGAATTTTCAATCTTTGTCCATGTAATCGAAGACAGCCTGGGAAACCACGGTATTTCAGAAATGAAAATCCGCAATGATGTTGAAGAAATGAATGCATTGTTTGAACCGATCTGTGCTCGATTTTCTGTGTGCAATGTGGAATTCTATCCAACCTATCAGTTCAAGAATATCTGGAAGCCCGATCAGATTGTCGAAATGGACAAGCGTTATTTTGTTCGACATGTCATCAATCTGTATGTGATCGAAAGTCAGATTCTGTTTCCAGATGAACAGTGCGGATTTGGCCGGCAATCCGCAGTGATGAAACCGGATTCAGGGTCCATATTTGTGTTGAAAGGTTGTATTAATCCGATGACAATTGCACACCAGCTCGGCCATTATTTTGGATTGATCCATACATGGACAGGCAGTGGGACAGAGCTGGTTGACGGAAGCAATTGTGCTACTGAAGGGGATCTGATCTGTGATACACCTGCTGATCCATTTGATCCGGACATTGATTTCCCCCCGTTCCTGGGTGATGGACGTGAAGACTGTCTGTTTATTTACCCGGAAACAGATGCCAATGGGGAATATTACCGGCCGGATGTGGGCAATATCATGTCCGCTTACCTGGGATGTTATTGCGGGTTTACACGTCAGCAGCTGGAGTTGATGGCATTGACCTATATGCAATCGGTGAAAAAGAAGTGGTAAATCCTGTTTCAGGATTAAAAAAAAGCGGCTCCTTCTGTCAAGATGGGGCCGCTTTTTTCTTTTTGGGAAACAGTATCAGGCAAGCGTAATGCTCTTGTCGAGATACACATCCTGAACGGCTTCCAGCAGGGCGACACCATCCCCGACAGGTCGCTGGAAGGCCTTTCTTCCCAGGATCAACCCGGTGCCTCCTGCTCGCTTGTTGATGACCGCTGTCGTCACGGCTTCAGTCAGATCCGCCGCTCCGGAAGAAGCACCTCCGGAATTGATCAGTCCTGCACGGCCCATGTAGCAGTTGGCCACCTGATATCGGGTCGGATCGATGGGATGATCGCTGCTCAGTGTGTCGTACATTTTCGGGTGTGACTTGCCCATTTTCAGTTGGGTGAACCCCCGTTGTTAGTCAGGAGTTTTGCTTGATGATATCTGCCTGAATGGTCACACCCAGATGATTGGCCTGGCCAGTGAGATCTGCTGAAGCATGGTAATCCACTCCATCCTTTTAAAACTGTTGTTTCGGGTATAACACCAAAGGATGGTGGCCATGCCCAGTTCGTGCGCCCGTTCGAACGCTTCTGCCACTTCAACGATCTGACGATTGCTTTCCGGCGATCCGAAATAGATCGTCGCACCCACTGCCACAGCACCCATGTTCCAGGCATCCTCTACGGATCCGAACATGATCTGATCATACGATTCCGGTACGGACAGGAGTTCGTTGTGATTGATTTTCACAATGAACGGAATCTTGTGGGCGTATTTGCGGCTCATCGTAGAGAGCACTCCAAATGTAGAAGCTACCGCATTGCATCCGGCTTCCATGGCCAGTTCGATGATCTTTTCCGGGTCGAAATAAATCGGGTTGGGGGAGAAAGAAGCGCCTGCACTGTGTTCGATGCCCTGGTCGACCGGCAGGATAGACAGATAGCCTGTACCGCCGAGTCGCCCGTGATCGTGAAGGGTTTGCAGACTCCGCAAGACCTGATTGTTCCGATTGCTCAATGTCCAGATCCGGTCAACAAAATCGGGCCCAGGGGCATGAATCATCGATTTGTCAATGGTAGAGCACGTGTGATCGAGAAGATATGCGGCCTGATCGCCCAGGAGTTGTTGCAGATTGGTGTTTGCCATCATTCAAGGAGTTTGCGACCACAAAAGTAGTTCGTCAACCCTATTTGGCCTAATCCGATAGAAAGGAAGGAAATCACACGTTCAGATAATGCATCAGCGCATCGAAATTCTCCTTGAGCGATTCACTGTAGTCTGATTCCTGATAGGAAGCTTTCACCTTGTATTTAAACCGTTCGAGACTGGATACGATCCGGCTCATCGATGGTGCGTGGAGTTTGAGCGTGATCTCAATGATTTCCAGCTGAGGCTCGGAGGAGAGATACATCATCAATACAACCCCGTTTTCGCCTTCAATGATCCGGGTGATCTCGCTTGGGGAATAATCCCGGCGATTGACCTCCAGGATCAGGATAGAGCCGTTTTCAGCCAGTGAAGTGGCGCGGGCCAGATGGGTCAGCAAGTCTTCCTGGGTGATCACGCCCAGATAGTCGCCGGCATCATTCAACACTGGAATAAGCGTCAGTCTGGACTGGCCGATGACACGAAGGACTTCGACCAGATGGTCGTTTGCATGGACAAAGGGCTTGGGGATGGTCAGCGCATAATTACCGACAGGCTGGTCCAGATCCCCCTCGAGCAGGTCGTCCTCAGAGATCAAACCGAGGAACTGCGTGTTGTTCACAATGGGCAAATGACGGACAACAGCATCCCGCATCAACTGCATGGCATCTTCACCCGGTGGTGGATGTCCGCAACGGAAGAATGGATTCGGTGATCAGGGTTGCTATTTTCATTCTGTGCATGATCTCCTGCTTTACAAGACTCCTTACCTTCACAATTATCTCGTAGACTTTGATGGGGGCCATGAACGAATGAGAATGAGAAAGTGGTAATAAATAAGGTGTGTTATAGAAAGACTTTTGTTCAATTCAAGACTTTTTAACTGAATTATCCAAATATTTGAACTGAGAATTGTATATTTATGAAAAATAATAGCCATATGAAAATCAACCGCACAGCCGCACAGCCGCACAGCCGCACAGCCGCACAGCCGCACAGCTAGTTAGTAGATTATTTTTCATTTTATTATTTCTATTCCTGCATAATTACTCTGTACACGCTCAAAGTCAGACATGTGATACAGTTGAATGTGCTTATGCCGACTGTTGCAATTGGCTAATCAGCCCCAAGATTACCAATCAGATTAGTCAAGGGGGATTGAGCTACACTCTTGAAGTAAGGGTTGAAACGGACTACGAGTTTTGCAAGCGATTTGACTCGAAGGGAGAAATGGAGATCTACATCCAGGATGTCATTGACGAGATCAATGAGAAGGTGTATGAGTATTATTTCAATCTCACAATTGAAGTAATTGGGTATGTTCCATGGTATGAGATCAACAATGATCCCTATGTAGTACCCAGTGGATTTCCCATTGAGGCAGCGGCAGACGAGTTTGCAATTCGATATTCCCAAAATCACCCATGCCAACCAAGAGACATTGTTGTGATGTTTAGTGGTCGTCAGTTTCTTGGTGGATTGGGTTTGATTCCTCAAACATTACCCGGACATTTAAAACTATGCGATAGCCCTGAATATGGAGGTTATCGTTCTGATTTTGCATTTGCTTCCAGTATGGGAGCAGGACCAGGACCGAAAGAGTATCAGATCGTTGCCCATGAGATATTACATTGTTTCGATTTTCTTCACGTAGAGGACAATATTTATCCCAAGGATGGTAATCCTCCTAAATACGCATGTGGTGATCCAAAGCATGCTCAGACCTGAATGCGTACTGTGGATTGATGTGTAGTGCCGTGTGTAATGATCAGTATGATGTGTGGTGGCATTTGCCGTGTTTTGCTCAATTGGAAGTATGGCAAACCATCAAGACACGTCAATGCCTGAAAGAATCAGTACCATCTGAATATTGCGAGTTCTGTTATCAATCAGCCAGCATGTCTGTTGATAAACGCGTGGTGACCATTGATCCATGCGAGCCAGGTGACGATGTGGTCGATATCCGCTTTACAGTATGTAATGATCAATGTGGATCTGCCGATATTGAGTTCGGTATCGAACTGGATAATGTAACGATTGAAGTGATTGATCATCCAGGTTGGGATCCGGAATGGGGATTAGGTTTTTACAATAATCCAGCTCTGGAAGATGTGGTTTCTTTCGCATCAGGTGAATGCAAAAACTTTGGATTGAAGATCAAAGTACTCGATACGGAGTTTGATGGACTAACACCTTATTTATATACCAGTGAACGTGACTTTGCCCATATATCGATCAAAGCAAGTGAAGTCAATCCTTTTACGATAGGGGCCAATGGGACAACTACACGATTGAGTGACCTGATCGATAACCAGTTGTACAGCTTTGACATAGGACCGGCATGTGGAACGACCTTGACCTATCCGTACGATTTGGAAATTTATGGTACATTTTTAATTGATGTGCCTTATTCCTTTTCGAATTCTACATTTGTCATGATGCCAGACAGTAAACTGTTGATTGATCCGGATGGCAATCCTGATCCTGTTTCAGTGTGTTTCGGAAACATACTATTTTCATCATGTGAAGATATGTGGTATGGTATTGAGGTGACCAATAATAATGCAATTGCAATGGAGGACTGTGACATTCGTGACGCCTGGACAGCACTCCAGCTCCAGCCGCTATCCAACTATAGCCTCATAGATAATCGATTTTCCAATAACTACCGGGCTCGGATGTCATTGGCGATGGCCTGAATAATGTACCTCATCGTGTAGCTTTTGCCAATAATGTGTTTGAAGGAACCAGATCACTGAGAGAGTCATATCCGGTATCTTATGATATTCAAGGGTATGCACCCCATACCGGTATCCTGCTGACCAATCATCAGTCCCTGTTCGATACCGGTGGTGAAGACCTGTTTCAGGGGCTCCAGTTCGGAATTCGATCGGACAATTCAAATCTGTTGGTGTCGGGTAGCCGATTTGTGAATATGATCCCCCAAGCCGTCTTTGCGCCACTCCCCTGGAAATTCAAGAAAGATTTCTTCTGGGGTTCCGGCATCTATGCATCCGGAAGTTCTGTAGTGACAGTGGATGGTGCGTTACAGACTGAGACCGAGTTCAGCAATTGCCAGTACGGAGTTGTCATGAAGGACGGGGCACTGAAAGTAAATGATAGTGAGTTTGACAATGTCGGTTACGGTATCCGACTTCAGGGCCAGATGTCAGGAGAGAACAAGATCACCGGATGCAGAATGGATGCCAAAGAAGCTGGAGTGCATCTCTTTATGACCAATCCGAAAAAGCTGACCATCTCGGACAACCTGTTTACCTATCGTACAGATGAGGCTCGAGGAATCCTGGTCAGTGATTTTCAGCTTTCGCAGCTATTCAAATCTGCCATCATTTCCCGGAATACGTTTGAGAATGAGGGGAATAATGTCGCATTGGATGTATATGGTGCCAAGGAATATGATGTCCTGGATAATGTGGTGTACTTCAGTGAGGAGCCGACGAACACGATTGGGATTGATCTGAAAAACTCAGTTAACAATCTGCTGTCGTGCAATCACCTGTATTCTCTTCCTGTTGGTGGCAATCCCGAAGATCCGGAATGGCTGAATGGAAGTGGGATACGTGTGGATCATTCCTCTGGTAACATTTTGCAATGCAACGAATTTGTTGCCAACGCGAGAAGCCTGTTTTTTAATGGCAGCTCTGAAAATGCCGATTTGAAGGGCAATACCTCTTCTCATGATGTAGGACTCTATCTCACCGGTGGTACCATTATTGGGCAACAGAACCATCATGGTAACGAATGGTATCCATTTCTTGGCATTGAGGCTATTTTTAATGAGTCGAATGAGGTATTAATCGATGAATCCAAATTTAGAGTATCTGGATCAAGCTATTTGCCAGACTGGCAAACATTAATTGGAAATAAGAACAGCCCTGGAAGTGCACCATGGTTTGAACAATTAGCAGGAACCGAATATAGTTGCCCAGTGGACGTCTGTTTGCCGATAAATTTGGCTGGACGTACTGGAGATTGGACGACAACAGATAGTTTATTGGCGATCGGGGATACTTTACTCCAGTCTGCTATATCGGATGGGACCTGGTGGAATGCACTATTACACCTGAGAAACCGGATCGAGAATGGATTCTATATTACTGTTCCTTCTGAAGGCCAGAGCTTTTTATCCAGCTTTGCCACTTCCGATGCCGGAGAGCTGGCTACAGGATTGGATCTCGCCCAGGAGTATTTTATAGTAGATAGTGCGTATAGTGAAATGATTGGGCAACGACAGTTCCAGCATGATTCCCTGGTGACACTAACCCGATTGATAAATGAAACGCATGCCAATGGGGAATCTACGGTTGTTTTGGACAGTCTTATGGTGGAAACTTTGGCCAGTTTTGCATCTGCACAATCCACATGGCCGAGCCTGGATTCAATGGAGGTTGATCGACTCAGCCAGCAATTGGGATCATGGGAAGCCCAGTTAGGTACATCTGTTACCGCAGTGCCAGATGTGAACATGCAGACCTTGCTCCAATCCTGGCATGATTATCTAGAACCTGGTGACACCCTTTCAAGCACCTTTTGGACCACAATAGGAGCAATAGCAAACCAATGCCCTGAACAGGGCGGAGCTGCCGTGCACCTTGCTCGCAGTCTCATGCAGCATGGTGGTCTTAAAACATGGAATGATAGTCTTCTGTGTCAGTCTGCTGGTCCCCGTAGTGTGAATATTCTGCCTGAATCGGACCGTAAAGTGATTGTCCGGCCAAACCCTGCCCATGGCCAAGTAATGGTGTCTCTTTCTGATCGCACCCCAATCACTCAAGTAAACATCCTGGATCAAACGGGACGAATCGTAAAGTCTCTAAAAGGTGGTGATCAATCCCTTATCTCGATCGATCTTCACGGAATTCCTCCATCCATATATTTGATCGAGGTGATGAATTCAAGTGGGCAGAAATTGGTAGGACGTGTGGTTGTACAATAGAGGGATATTGATCTATGTCATGTTTCTCCCGGCATTCATTCATTGAGTGCCCGGAGAAGCATGACTATCATTGGTTTTGGGTGGATTGAATTATTCCTGGCCTGATAGTCTCTGGTGGAGTACTCATCTGGACTTTCAACAATCGCCACCTCAAATTAATTTGGTTGAAACAAAACATAGGGTAAATAGCCAAGCAGGTACAATTAGTGATTTTTATGGCAATCTATTGTTTTATAGTAATGGATGTTTTATTAGAAATAAGGACTATACATTAATGGTCAATTCTGACACTCTTGTTCCTGTGTATAGTTATTTCAACAATTGCTCAACAAGTAGTTTAGCGCCACGTGATGGCATGATAATTTTTAAAGACAATTACAGAATAAGTAAATATTGGTGTATAAACCAGGGCGTAGATTTAATAAAGTATCCAGGTGGTGGCTTTAATTTGTTCATCAAATTGTATTATGCAATTGTTGATATGAATGAAAACGGGGGTCTTGGATCAGTTATTAGCAAAGGTAATTTTGTCGAACCGGATTCATTATATGCAGGCATACATGCCATCCCTCACCAGAATGGTAAAGATTGGTGGGTGATGTTGGGAGATGAGTACACCAATACCTTCTATCCGATGTTAATTGACTCGATGGGCCCTCGAGTAACCGATACCATTTTCCTTGCAGGTGCACCACCGAAAAACGCCGGAGCAGGAGGGCAGGTTGTTTTTTCGCCGATTGGAGACAGATTTTTACAATTTACTCCTGATCAGGGCACCTACTGGATGGATTTCGACAGGTCTACCGGAGCGGTGAGCAACTTGCAACATTATCAGTGGGAAACTACAGATTTATTCGGTGGGGCATCCATAAGTCCATCAGGCCAGTACGCCTATTTCAATGACTATACTAGTGTGTGGCAGATGGATTTATGGGATGCTGACCCTCCCTCTACCTTCACGTTGATCGGTGAGTGGGACGGGTATGTGGATGAAAACAACAGCCCTGTGGGATTCAGTAAACAACGCCTGGGTCCTGATTGTCGAATCTATATTGGCCCCTCGGATTTTACACGCTACATTCATATCATTGAATATCCAAATCGTCCTTATCCGGATTGCAGTTTTCAACAGCGCTATATCCATACACCGACTTACATTACAGAGGGAATGCCCAATTTTCCCTTATTTCGGGTAGGTTCCCAGTGGCCAGTTTGCGATAGCACGCTTGCAATACCTACAGCTGTCCACGAGCCGGATCATCACTCCTCTGATTTGACCCTCTGGCCCAATCCCTGCACCACCGCATTGACCGTTGACCTGGGTCATCTTCCCGGTCCAGATGTATGGATGCAAGTCTATGATCTTCAAGGAAGAATGTTGGAAAAGCACCCGGCTTCAGGTGTACAGGAAGTGCTGTTCACTGCACATTGGTCGCCCGGGATGTATGTCGTCCGACTCATTGATGAGCAGGGTAGAAGTAAAGTGGGAAAGGTGGTGAAGGACTAATCCTCCAGCTATCCGTTTAGCTACCACGAATGAAAAAAACCAATTGAGGTTCACCTTCATCTTATTCAGAATAGCGATTAAGTGAAAGTTGATTAAAAAGGCGATAGCCAAAAGTTTAAAAAAATTGGAATCACACGTTCAGATAATGCATCAGCGCATCGAAATTCTCCTTGAGCGATTCACTGTAGTCTGATTCCTGATAGGAAGCTTTCACCTTGTATTTAAATCGTTCGAGGCTGGATACGATCCGGCTCATCGACGGTGCGTGGAGTTTGAGCGTGATCTCGATCAGTTCCAGTTGAGGTTCGGATGAGAGATACATCATCAGGACGACTCCGTTTTCCCCTTCGATGATCCGGGTGATCTCACTGGGGGAATAATCCCGGCGGTTGACCTCCAGGATCAGGATGGAGCCGTTTTCCGCCAGCGATGTGGCTCGGGCCAGATGGGTCAGCAAGTCTTCCTGGGTGATCACGCCCAGATAGTCGCCGGCATCATTCAACACTGGAATAAGCGTCAGTCTGGACTGGCCGATGACACGAAGGACTTCGACCAGATGGTCGTTTGCATGGACAAAGGGCTTGGGGATGGTCAGCGCATAATTACCGACAGGTTGGTCCAGATCCCCCTCGAGCAGGTCGTCCTCAGAGATCAAACCGAGGAACTGCGTGTTGTTCACGATGGGCAAATGACGGACTACTGCATCCCGCATCAACTGCATGGCATCTTCACCGGTGGTGGATGTCCGTAATGGAAGAATGGATTCGGTGATCAGGTCTTTTGCCAGCATTGCCGTATAAAATGATTGTCTCTATTCAGGAGATGATCAAAACACAAAAATAGTTGCATGCGCTATCCAAACAAGTTGCGTTTTCGGGAATCAAATTCTTCTGCCGTCAATTTGCCTTCTTCCCGTTGTTCGCTCAGCCGGCGTAATTCCTCCAGCAGATTTTGTTCTTTTCCCGATTCCAGTGCCTGATGCTCACTCACAGGTTGATACCCATTGGCGACAAAAGCCCGAAACTCGGGCTGTATGCGAAGAAAGGCCAGTGCGTCATGTGAACTGATCTTCTCTTCATCCTGAAATCCATGGGTCATGGCCAGACTGAGGTGATGGAATCCTTTTCCGGCATCTTCCAGCATGGAATAGGTGCAAGCAAGATTGAAATGAACAGTTGCAGAGCGGGGATCTCGAGTCTCTGCCTGCAAAAAATCAGCCAAAGCGCCTTTCAGATCATAATTGCGAAACTTTTTCATCCCACTCGTGATGAATTTACCAGCCCCACTGAAAATGGCTGCAGGTCGTGGCGCCCTGCGCTGATGACGGCGCTCGTGTGGTTGTTGTCTTTGCTCAGATCGGGAAGTCCGTTCTTGCGGAATGCCACTGTTGTATTTTCTGTCGAACGTTTCCTGATCCATGGATGCCATCAGGACACCTTCCAGGATGGCAACTATCGTCAGGATGACCAGCACGATCGGCCATCGAAGAAAGAGGGCCAGGAAAAAAAAGACCAGTCGACCACTGCCAGCGCTCCATCCACGGAGATACATCTTGTGCAACCCGACCAATCCACCAAAAAAGGCAAAGAAAACCGCTACAAATCTGTTTTTCATAGGAATCGTGGAAGAGGCAAGTTCAAACATTTTTTTCGTTTGATCAAATAACGATCAAGTCTTCCGGATACGCTGGGTTTTTCAGACGAATACGAGCTACAGATCGACGGGAAACAGGTGATTCGTCAATTCGATAAACTCCTCGACAGAGACCTGTTCAGGCCGGCGCGTAAAGCGTTCGGCTTCCAGCAGTCCGGGGTCTTCACATAATCCTCGCAGGGTGTTGCGCATCATCTTCCGTCGCTGGCCAAATGCTGTTTTCACCACCTGGACAAACCGGATCTCATCACATCCCAACTGATGATGTTCCTTTCTTTTCAAACGGATCACCCCGCTCTGCACCTTCGGAGGCGGTTTGAAGGCATCCCGGTCGACTGTAAACAGATAGGTCCCTTCATACCAGGCCTGGGTCAGCACACTGAGGATGCCATACTCCTTGTTCCCCGGGCCAGAAACGATACGCCGGGCAACTTCATATTGGAACATGCCGACCATTTCAGGTATGTACACTCTGTTTTCGATCATTCTGAAAATGATCTGGGAGGAGATATTGTATGGGAAGTTGCCGATCAGCTGGAAGGATTGTCCGCCAAACAAGCCCGGAAGATCGAGCTTCATGAAATCCTCTTCGAGTATCCTGTCGGTCCATGCCGGATAATGGTTGATCAGCCAGGCCACCATATCCCGGTCGGCTTCGACAGCACGAAAATCAGAAAAATTAGCCGCGACAAATGTGGTGAGAATTCCTTTTCCCGGCCCTACCTCCAGTACGCGCCCGTCTGTGAGGCCCGGAGTCAGGCTTTGGGCAATACGCTCGGCGATTTCCGGATATCGGAGAAAATGCTGGCCATATGACTTTTTCGCTCTCACGTGTAAAATGCTACTTTTGAAGGTCCAAGATGAGTAAAAAGACAGCGTTTACAACGCAAAGTGGAGGAATACCTATGGCAACACCAAAAATCGGCATATCCGTTGGCGATGTAAACGGGATCGGTCTCGAAGTGATCATCAAGACATTTTCGGAGAACAAGATCCTGAAGTACTGCACACCGGTCATTTATGGCTCATCCAAGGTGTTCAGTTATCACAAAAATCTGGTTCCGGGAAGCAACTTGCATGTGCAATCGACGGGATCGGCCTCACAGATCCTTGAGGGAAAGGTCAATCTGGTTCAATCCTGGATCGAAGATGTCAACATCAGTCTGGGTGAACCTACAGCAGAGAGTGGAAAATTTGCCTATCTGTCGCTGGAAGCAGCAGTGAATGACCTGAAGTCCGGGATGATTGACGGACTGGTCACGGCGCCGATCCACAAACATGCTATGGAGCTGGCCAATTTTACCGACATCGGGCATACGGAGTATCTCGGACGCCGGTTTGAAGGGACGGAGCCGCTGATGATCATGGTCAGTGACACCCTTCGTGTGGGCCTGGTCACGGGTCATGTTCCTGTTGCCAATGTGGCCAGTCTGCTTTCGAAAGAACGCGTGATGAAAAAGATCGCTGCGATGAACGAGGCACTCAAAGTGGATTTCGGGATTGAACGGCCGGTTATCGCTGTTCTTGGTTTGAATCCACATGCAGGTGATGGCGGATTGATTGGCACCGAAGATGAAAAGATCATTGCTCCGGCAATTGCCGAATGTAAGAGGAATGGAATAATGGTCACCGGACCCATGCCGGCTGATGGTTTTTTTGGAAACAAAACCTACCAGAAAGTAGACGGCATCCTCGCCATGTACCACGATCAGGGGCTGATCCCGTTCAAGGCACTGAGCTTCGGATCTGGAGTGAATTATACGGCCGGGTTGCCTGTTGTACGCACCAGTCCGGATCACGGTGTGGCGTACGACATTGCCGGAAAAGGACTGGCGGATGCCGGGTCGTTCAGACATGCGTTGTTTCTGGCCCTGGATGTCATCCGGCAGCGGGCTCGTCACGCCGAGTGGCATGCCAACCCGGTAGTCCGGTCAAAAGGCAAATTCCGACCCGGTGCGGATGACCGGGAGGAAGATTGATATCCCTTTTTTCACATTCCTGACAAGAAGACAGATCAGGATACTTCCCTGTCTGGAACGGCAGAGGAGACCTGGTTGATCAGGCCGGGATCTGATTGCATGACCCCACCCTGCTGACGGATCGATTCATTATGGATCGCCTGGATGAGATCCCGGGCAAAGGTTTCACTGAGTCCGGCTCTGATCGCGGTTTGTACCCTGGATTCATAGATGTTACTCCACCGGTTCATTTGCAGGATGGTCACTTCATTATCCCGTTTGAAGTAGCCGATTTCCCGGCTGACTTCCATCCGTTGTCCCAGAGAGCGAATGATCTCCTGATCCAAGTTGTCAATGTCATACCGCAACGCTTCCAGGTTGGCCAGGAATTCAGGGTCGTCCACGCTGGGTCGCCGATGCACCAGACCGGCCAGGGTCCTGCCCAGGTCGACCGGCGTCAACTGCTGGGCAGCATCACTCCAGGCAGATTCCGGGTGAATATGGGTTTCGATCATAAATCCGTTGAAATCAAGATCGATAGCGTGTTGAGCAATATAACCGATCAGGGACCGGTTTCCGGTAATATGACTGGGGTCGACCAGGATGTCCAGAGAAGGCAGCTGCCGACGCAGTTCGATCGGGAGTTCCCACATGGGGGCATTCCGATAAATGCCAGGCTTGTATACAGAAAATCCCCGAAAGATGGCTCCGAGCCGGGAAATACCGGACATAGCGATCCGTTCAAGGGCTCCGATCCAGAGATCCAGATCCGGATTCACCGGATTTTTGATCAGGACTGGAACATCCACACCGCGAAGAACGTCTGCGATCTCCTGTACTGTGAAAGGATTCGCGGTTGACCGGGCTCCGATCCAGAGAATGTCAACTCCGGCTTTCAGGGCAAGTTCGACATGGCGGGCGGATGCTACTTCGATGGTTACGGGCTTGCCGGCCGTCCTGCCTGCTTCCACGATCCAGGGAAGGGCCTCTTCACCGACACCGGGAAAGGCATCAGGTCGTGTCCGTGGTTTCCAGATGCCGGCTCGCAGGATATGGGCACCCTGTTGAGCAGCACCCAGACAACTGGCCAGGGTTTGTTCTTCTGTTTCGGCGCTACAGGGACCGGCCACAAGGATGTGCTCATCAGGACGAATCGTCCACCCCCAATCGCGTATAGGTATCAGTTGCATGATGATTCGAAGGTACGCAGTTCCCCAGTGGAATACCGAATCATCCCGGCTTGTTCACGTGTTCGGGAAAATGGAGTATCCTTCAATCAGGAATACCGTATGTTGTGGTACCTGATGAACCGTTGATCTGAATGATATGATCCGTGTTACCTGTGCCATCATAGAATCGGATACCGGGGTTTTGTGCGCGCAACGAAGTGCAACTATGGCCCATCCGGGAAAGTGGGAGTTCCCGGGGGGAAAGATTGAAACCGGGGAGACGGATGAAGACTGTCTGATCCGGGAGATCAGGGAAGAGTTGGACGTTTCCATCGAAATTCTCCATTCTCTGGAAGGGCAACCGTTTACATACCCGGACGGGTTCTGCCTCTATCTGGTTCCCTTTCGTTGCCGGATCCTGAACGGACAACCTCGTCCGCTTCAGCATCAGAAATTAATGTGGGTCAGTCGCGATCGCCTGACCGAACTGGACTGGGCAGGGGCTGATGTTCCGGTGTTGGAATCCTATTTGAAGATCTATCCGTAGGTGTGGATTGGAAATTATGATGGATAAAAAAACGGCCAGAACCAATGTATGGTCCTGGCCGAATATTCATTGGCTGAGTGGAAGAAATCGGAATTACTTCAGCTTGATGCGTTCCCAGACATAGTTACCGACTTCTCGCCCGTTGACACGACCACCTTCATTTCCAGCCCGGTAGTGTATACCGCCATACAGCCGGCTGAGGGCGGCCTGATCTGAAGCTTCGTAGAAGGAGGAATATGTTCGTGCAGGCAATTCAAAAATGACCTCTGTGCTGTCAGTGAATTCAAATGGTTCACCAAATGTCTTGGTCAGAATGGTTGCCGCAGATGCCGAGATGGTTGCGTGCGCACTGGTATGTTCGGGGAATGGAGGAGTTTCGATGTAGGGCTTCCAGTCAGGATCGATAAACTTGTTGATATAGGTCTCCGGACGGACCAGCTCGGATGTGTATTTTTCAGTCCAGCTGCTGAGAAAGCCTTCCGCCAGGGCCAGGGAAACCAGTGCATATGTACCTGTGGCTTCCATGATCGGTGTGTTCGACTTCCGGCATGCGGTTGCCGTGATGTTGATCCAGTGGCCACCGGGAGTGATCTTTTTTGTGGCCAGCATCAGGTGGCCCATCACCGTTATTTCAAACGGGTTGCAATCCCAATAGATGGCGGTTTCCCGATACTGATCATCGAGCTCCTGGCTGATCGTAACGACTTCCAGGGCGGCTTTGTAAAAGTCGCTTTCCTTGTCTTCGCTATACGGGATATGTGCCGGCGGCTTGATCTGATTGGATGAATCCATTACCCAGGGACGGATGTTTTTCCAGTAGGGTTCGACAGCGTCGCCATAGGCGGGTGGAGTAGGCACCCACTTGGCTGGATTTTCTTTTTGGATGGTGTATTTCGGAGCAGATCGGGTCTGTGCGTAATTGTCGCCTTTTGACCAGTTGATGACATGCTGTGCTACGGCATCACCAAATGCAACGGACCGATCATAGACATCCTGCGGGATATTCATATTCTTAAACTCATAGAAGATGGAGTCTTCCAGATCTTCCATATCCGATTCGGAGAAGATGAGGTGTTTGCCAACAGTCATCAGGGCAGTCAGAGAGGAAAGGGGATAACAGTATTCCTGATTGGCTTCCGGCTGGGGCACCGGATCGAGATGTCGGATCTGACCGGCGAGGGTTTTATATTCCGGATGACCGGGGATGAGTGCCTCATATGCGGCCACGGAGGAATAGGCATAAATCCTGGAAGCCACGGGTGGTGAGAAGATATCCTCCCGGATGATATCGGTGATTCGGCGGAATCCACGATGGATGAATTCGGGATTGTTGGCCAACTGCTGATAATCAGCTCCTCCCGATTTGCAGGAAGGCAGCCAGAAAAGAGGCAGTATAAACAGGGCCACAATGACATAAATCGAATGTTTCATATGCAATCATTGGGTGTTTGGAGATGGTTGAAATGGTTGGATTGATCCTGATGGGTTAGGTGAAATGTCAAATTCAGCCCAATTATCAGGCTCTTTGGAGATGAAATGCAATGATCTGGATCAATCACAAAGATAATCGGCTTTGTTTGGTGAATGGACTCATTGGCCGGCAGACCGTATGGAGACACGATCTGAACAGTGGTATTTACGTTCAATGGCATGAAAGGTTTCATTCCGGAAGCAGTCTTCGAAAAGAAATTCGGGAGTGGATCCGGGCGGGTCTGTACGGGCTGATATTATTCCTTCATCTTTCCCATCATTCTCCAGCACCTCTGCGTTAAATTTCCGATCTTTGTGTCCGTTCATTCAGAGAAAACCAAAACCCGAACCGTCATGGTGGCCACCCTTGAAGATCAACGGATCCAGTTAGCCGATCTGTCTTTTGACCCCTATATCTCGGCGGAAGAGATCAGGTCCAGAGTGTGTGAAATGGGGGAGGAGATCAATGGATGGGATTTGGGTCCCAATCCGTTGTTGATTTCAGTATTGAATGGTTCGTTCATCTTCGCTGCAGATCTGATGCGGCAGCTGAATTTTACGGCTGAAATTGCCTTCATCCAGTTGAATTCCTATGATGGGACCCGATCCAAGGGGGAGATTGTCATGGAAGGGGCTCAATTGGGCGTTCCGGTCAGAAATCGGGACATCATTATCATCGAAGACATCGTGGATAGTGGTCTGACGATGTTCTATCTGGTTCAGGAATTGAAAAAACGACTACCGGCCTCCATCCGGATCGTTACCCTGTTGCACAAGCCGGAAATGCAGGAATTTCCCGTGACGATCGATCAGGTGGGCTTTGACATCCCATCCGATTTCGTCGTTGGATATGGATTGGACTATCGGGGACTCGGCCGCAACTTGAACGGGCTGTACAAATTGGTGAGTTAACCCGGAACCGCATTTCCCGGCTTGCTCAGGAGCAGTTGTCTCCTGTTCGGGATCGGTGCTTTTGGCAGGTAGAATGATGCAACTTTTTTTTCGAGTACCGTTATTTCTGACCAGGATGCCTGATTCAGAATGGCTTTCCAAAAAAATTATCGAAGGGCTGTATTGAGTAAATAACCAGAAAGTCTTACTTTTGCATCCGCTTCCTAAAAGCATGATTGACCCATAGTGTAACGGTAGCACTCCGGTTTTTGGTACCGTCAGTCAAGGTTCGAATCCTTGTGGGTCAACACAAGCCATTCATCGTCAAGATGGATGGCTTTTTTCATTGAATGGAGTATAGTTCACTCATTCTTGAGGTCTTCGGAAAGAGACTTCTTGTATTTATCAGATGAACGGACTAACTTGGCTGGGTCTCCCAAATCCTGTCTCTCTGTGAAGCACCCCTACTGCTGCTCCTTCTTCTGTTGATGGTCGTGTCCTGTAGCAAGGAAGATGTGCTGGTGCCTGACAACCAGCCTCCGAACTATGAGGGTATACCACTCATCAAGATTCAGAACTTTGTCAATCGGCTCTACATTGACCTGCTGGCAAGGGAGCCACTGGATGCAGAAATGGCGCAATCCGTGCAGGAACTCCAGTTGGCCAAACTGGCCCCTGAAGCCCGTCTCAAACTGGTGATCCAACTCCAGACCGACACCGCCTTCATTGTTGGTGATACCAGCTATCAGCGAGCCTATATCCAGAACCTGTACAACCAGGCGAAAGCGCGAACAATGGAGGGCAGTAGTGATGGTGAGATCCAGCAGGATGCCGGTATTTTCCTCAACGCGGCATACAAGGACAGCCTCGTCGGGAATTGGGAAGGATTTGTCAAAAACAAGAGTGCAGCAGAACGACTGCTCACGGTCATTCGGGGTAGAAGTGAGTTTCAGTTTGGCCAGATTACCTATGATCGGCTCTTTGCCCGCTGTGTCAACAATTCGATCTATGACAAGATCAACATGAACACGGTCAATTTTGTCAATGCCACGTTTGACAATCTGCTGTGGCGGTATCCTACAAAGGCCGAACTGTTGGAGGGATTCAACATGATCGAATACAATTTACCGGGCACCATCTTTGGCAAACTCGGCACCAACAAGGATGATTACGTAGAGATCCTGACCAATTCAAGAGAGATGTTTGAAGGCCTCATTATCTGGTCATATCAGCAACTGCTGGCCAGACGTCCGACCAGCGAAGAGACAGGGGCATTGCTTCAGGATTTTGCCGGACACCGGGATATTCGATTGATTCAACAAAAGATCCTTATCACAGATGAATATGCCAATTTCTAATCGCCTTTTAGCAGGCCTTCTGGCAGCCTTCCTCATCGGGGGATGTAAGGAAGAACAATACACCTACGGCGTAGAAGATGTCCTGGTGCAACCGGTTGATCTGAGTGGAAAAAAATCAAAGACCCCGGAACAATACCTGAACATCCTGTATGCCAACCTGTATCAGAAGGCGATGAGTGCAAACCAACTGGTCAAAGCAACAGATGTGATTACCTCGATCGGCGACAAGCAGGTCGCCTATGAGACCGTCATCAGCAAGTTCATGAATGACCCCAACATCATTCTGCCGACTGAAGAAAGTATGCGGACTGATCCGGAGGCCTTTGTCAAGGAAACATACCAACGGTTTTTTGTGCGTGTACCAACAGAAGCAGAAAAGACCTGGATGATCAATTTTATCAATTCACATCCCGATGTCACTCCGGAGCATGTGTATTATTCTTTTGCCATTGCCAACGAATATTATTTCTACTGATTCCGTAGGGAAAAAGCTCTTTGCACATGAAACGACGTGAATTTTTAAAGAAATCAGCATTGGCAACGGGAGCGATCACCATCCCGTATATCCTTCCAACAGGTCGGCTGTTTGCGCAGACTGGCAGTCAGATGGCCGAGCATGTTGTCCTCGTCCTCTTTGCCGGTGGGGTTCGCCATCAGGAATCTATCCTCCAGCGTTATCTGGCTGAAAGTCAGGAACTGGACATCGAGGGCAACATCATGTACAACATGCTCACGGGCGAAGCTCCTGAGTTGAAGGTGGTCTATGGTACAACACCGGCTGGTCAGCAACCGGGTGTTCAACCCATCAGCAGGATCCTGCAAACCCCCTTGGATCAACAGGGAACCCTCTTTCCGGAAGTGCGTTTTTCCAAGGCAGGAACGGGCCATTTTGTCGGACTGAGCACTGGTGTTTCAGGCCATTACGGAGTGACTCGGGGATTGCGCCAACGTCCGGTTCATCCAACCATCTTCGAATATGTCCGGCGCTTCACCAATGCCAAGGCGACGGATGTCTGGTTTGTCGGCAATGGAATCGGCAATTCAACGCCACTGCTCAACCACTCCGAGCATCCGGATTTCGGGTATCGGTATGCAGCCAATTTCTTCGCACCCAATATCACCTTCGGCAGTAAGGGTGTAGAATTCCTCAAAGGATTCAAGGTGTATCACCCGGATGAAGAACTCGTCCCTATTCGGGAGATGCAAGCTTTCCTCAACAACAGCTTCAACCTGGCGGGCAAGGAAATACCGCATCTGTATAACACGGATGAAGAAAAGGCCGACATCAAGGACTTCATTCGCACAACCTTTGAACGGCTGGAGAATAATCAGGTGAGCTTTCCACCGGTAACGGATAATGGCGACCTTTCGACCATTGGCTACACGACCGAAATCCTCCGCTGGTTCAAACCCAAACTGACAGTGGTCAATATGAGTTCGGTGGATTCGTGCCATGGCAGTTATACCAGTTATCTCAAATCCCTGCACCGGGGTGATCATGCCGTCGGACATCTGTGGAACTTTATCCAGACGCAGATCCCGGAAATGAAAGACAATACAGTGATGATCATCATGCCGGAACATGGTCGGAACTATGAGCCCAATCCGATCACGGATGAAAATGACTGGTTTGCCTTTGATCATGACTCGGATGCCAACTCGCGCCGGATATTCACCCAAATGGTGGGACCGAATGTGCCTGCCAATCTGCGCGTCGGATCCGAACTCAATCCGGTTGGCGATGCGGCGGATACCGTCGTCACCATTGCTGATATCCTGGGGATCAAACAGGATGTACTAGCCACCGGCCTGGTTGATTTTAACGCGATGTCTCTCTTTGACCGGATCTAAACCTGCCTATGTCCAGACCGAACCATATTTTCCTCACCATTTGCCTGGCCCGGATTTCTTTTCCTGCTTCTGTCCTCGTGTGACAAGGCACCGGATAATCCGTTCGATAATCAGGGTGGCACAGGGCCTGTTGACCCGGATCCTGTCCCGGCTGATCTGGGCACAATTGAAGGTCTTCATGCACGGATCTTTGCCCCAACCTGCGCCAACAGCGGCTGTCATGACGGCACATTCGAACCCGACTTTCGGACCATCGAAAGCACCTACAACACACTGGTGTATCATCCCATCATTAAAAATGATCCTATGGGAACATACCAGTATCGTGTAGTGCCAGGGAAGCCGGATGCTTCCGTGTTGATGGCCAGGTTGACCTACGATATTGATAACAATTCCGGACTGATGCCACTGGTCGTTGACCCGGGGGCAGAGTGGAATACCAAATCCGAAGAATTCATCCAGGCATTAAGGACCTGGATCCAGAATGGAGCGAAGGATATCTTCGGGCAGTCCTACAATTTACAAGATGCCGTACCGACCATGCAGGGCGTGATCGCTGAATCGAACGGCATCTATATGGAGCGAAACGATGCCGGACAGGGGGCCTTCCGGGTACCTCAGAATGTATCCCAACTATCGATCTATTTCAGCCTGCTGGATGACAAGACCCTCCCGCAAAACCTGACCGTAAACGAGATCAGATTTGCGGATGGACCCGATGCCTTCGTGGGTAAGCCGATCCAGACACTCGAAGTCCTGACGACACCGATCACTCATCAAGGGTATTATGGTCCGCAAGTTCAATACACCCATCGGATTGTGATCAATCCACAACAGATGGCTGCACTGAATGAAACGGTGTATTTCCGGATCTATGTCAAGGACAATGTCAACCCGGTGACGGAGATCCCGACCAATGCCGGAGTTTATTATATCAAGAATTACTTCTCATTCACCATAGTGGAATGATGCGATCAATACTTCAATCAGGATTATTCCTGCTTCTGGCAGTCGGCATCTCGAGTATTGCATGTACAAAGGTGGATACCAGTCCCTCATTCCCGATCGAACCGAACATTCGATTGATCCAGGTGAATCATGAAGAGGTTCAGGAGTTCCAGGACACCCTCGAAATTCTGTTGAGTTATGAAGATGGAGATGGTGATCTGGGCAACCTGGATCCGGATATACCCGGGCTGGTTGTCAAGGATGCACGCTTGAGTGAGCCGGACAGTTTTCATCTCCAACCGTTAGCACCCGTCGTAGCCAGCGTGTCCATCCAGGGCGAGTTGCTGGTCCGTCTTCCCAGTTGTTTCTGTTGGGAAATGGGATGACGGAATCCACTCGATTTCGAATCAAACTTCTCGATCGGGCTGGACATGAAAGCAATGAGATCGAAACACCCCAAATCAAGATCATCCGATGAAGCGTTTTTCTCTTCTGCTTTTTATATTAACCACGTTGATCGGGAGTCAGACATTATCCGCACAGCCTACCTACATGATGTCCAATGCGTTGGTCACCGATTGCGAGGGAATCCTGACGGATAGTGAGGCAGGCCAGTTGCCGGGGACATATGATCACAATGAGAATTTCACATTCACGATCTGCATCAATCAGGCAGACAAGATCACTTTGAATTTTATCACATTCTGTACAGAAGAGATCTTTGATATTGTCCGGATCTATGATGGACCCGATACTTTGTCCACATTGATCGGGGGGCCCTATGCAGGTGTGGTTTCACCATTCAGTGTAACGGCAACCAGCGGGTGCATGACGGTCAATTTCATTTCTGATCCAAACGTGGTTTGTTCAGGATGGGTGGCAAACTGGGATACGGAGGTAGATCCTCCTGTGCCCCCGGCCTTTCTGCCATTGGCCAATGTGCCCTGCGGGAAGTGATGAGCTGATCCTGACCTGGATAAACCGGTTTCCTGTGACTCGATCAATGCAGGTGCATTTACGGTCTTCGGGGCTAAAACATATAATGTGGTCGATGCCGTTCCGATCAATTGCATAGGGGGCAAGACCACTATGATCAAAGTGACCCTGGGCTCTCCCATCGATTTCAGTGGAGCCTATATCGTTCGATTCAAAGGGATACAGCTGGACGAATGCGGATTTCCACATCCGTTCAGCATTGAGACCGGGTTTAGTGTGGTAGACTGCCCCTTATCTGTGATTCTCTCTGTCAATCCGGCAGATTTTTGCGCCGGGCATTGTACGCAGTTAACAGCAACAGCCGCTGGCGGCGACCCGAATACCTACAGCTATGCCTGGAGTGTACCCGCTCCGAATGCCCAGACCATTCCAATCTGTTTGTCGGTACCGACAACCTATTCAGTAACCGTGACAGATGCAGCGGGTTCCGTTCCGGCAATTGCGTCCATTCTGGTGACACCACTGCCAAAACCGTATATCGGGAATGATACAACAGTCTGTCAATCGCAAGGATTGATCTGGTTTACGACCACAGTGCCCGGAGGGCAGTGGTATGGTAAGGGGATCAATCCCGACCGTCGCTGGGAGAGTCGCTGGGATGCCTGGCGACTTGGTGCTTCAACTATAGATGAAGTGATCTATGTCGATCCGAACGGTTGCACGGATACCCTCATCGTGACCAAGATACCTCTCAATCAGGGCGGTCACAATGCAGCATGCCCGGGAGCACCGCCATTCCAGGTTACCGGTGGGAGCCCTGCAGGAGGCACCTGGAGTGGTCCGAACATTACTCCGGGCGGATTATTCACCCCAACGATAGCAGGCACCTATCCGGTGACCTACACCCATCCGAATGGTTGCAGTGGGACGAAGAATGTCAACGTGGCTGACCTGATCATGCCTCCGGACGATACCATTTGTGCGTCGAAAGACATCTTCAATCTGCCGGTAACCCCATTTGGTGGCACAGGTGGGTCCGGGTATTGTGAACAGCGGGAATGGTCGGTTTGATCCTCGAAAAGCCAATCTGGGAGACAACATTCTGACCTATACGGCACAGGGATGCACCGGGACTGTGAATATTCACGTACGGGATATTGATGCGGCTTATGACATCATTGCCTGCCCGGATGCGCCACCTTTTTTACTTCCAGGCAACTGGACACCTGGCGGGATCTGGTCCGGAGCCGGTATCCTGGACACAGTAACAGGTCTCTATGATCCATCCATCAAGGGCCATGGTGTAGATGAAAAAGTCTATATATCGCTCGGTGGATGCTGGGATGAACGGATCGTCTATATCCGAGAGACCGGCATCTATATGGATGATACTCTGAAGTTCTGCACAGATGCCGACAGTTTTCAGTTGCGTTGGGAAACCGTGCAAAACTCCCCCTGGAATGGTAGCTGGGTCGGTCCCGGTGCATTCAATAACCCGGCTCAGAATGGCGACTGGTTTTTCAGTCCTTACCAGGCTGGACCCGGATTTCACAAGCTGATCTATACCGCGAATGGCTGTTCAGATAGTATGTTTGTTGAAATCTACACCCCACCTTTTGTCAAACGCGACACCATCTGCATAGAGGCATCACCCTTGTATCTCACATCCGATCCGCCCGCTTCGTGGTGGAGTGGTCCGGGTATTATCAATCAGAATACGGGGTTGTTTGATCCCAAACTGGCAGGAGAAGGTGTCCACACGATTACGACAAGTTCGACTACCAATTGCCCGGGTGGAGGGGTTGTGGTTGTCCTGCCTCCCGATACCGCTATACTGGCCGGGTTGGAGCCCAGCTACTGTTATCGCGATACCAATTACCAGATCATCATTGCCCCTGCGGGAGGCGTACTGACGATCGATGGACTGCCTGCGTTGCCCGTCTTCAATCCGGCGCAACTCGGGCCGGGACTGCATATCATCAAGTATCGGATCGGGGCCGGAGAATGTGCTGACCAGAAGATCAAATACGTGAACGTCGGTGATCCGGTCGGTGTCACCATGGCGTTTCAGGTGGACACAGTCTGTTTTGGGAAAGGGAGACAGGTATCCGCCCTGGGATACGGGGGCAGCTCACTGGGTAACTTTAACTACACCTGGGATAAAGGTCTGGGTTTCGGACAGAGTCACCTGGTCACCCCGGGTCAGTCCACCGCCTATTCAGTTACCGTAACGGACGGGTGTTCCGATCCGGCTGTCGGGTCATTGAATGTTTTTGTCCTTCCTGAAATCCTGCTGAGCTTCCAGACGGGCCCAACTGTCTGTTATGGTGACAGTACCTGGGCGATCGTGGTGCCCAACCCTGCCGGAAATTACAACTACAGCTGGCAGACTAATCCAAAACAGACCGGACCCAAGGTGACCAGTCTGTCCAAAACAATTACTGTAGAAGTTGTCGATCTGAAGAATGGATGCAAAACAGAAGGGGAGATCAAATTGCCCGGATACAAACCCATTCAGGCCAATTTCAGTACCTACCCCCAAGGGGAATGTGTGACCATTGTGGAACCATATGTAGAAATTCTTGACCTGACCAATGGCGCCGTGAGTGGGACATGGTCGTTCGGGGATGGATTCAAATTGCCATATGTTCTCGGAACAGAGATCGGACACAGTTATCAGGATACAGGAACGTACACCGTCACCCTGGTTGTTAAAAATGAAGGCGGATGCATATCTACTCATTCAGAAGATATCTGTGTCGAAGCGGTAACCACTCTTTTTGAACCAAATGCCCTGAGTCCGAATGACGATGGACTGAATGATTATTTCCAGTTTGTCGGTACCGGTATACAGGAGATCTTCTTCCAGATTTACGACCGGTGGGGTACACTGCTTTTTGAAGGGGACAGCATGGATGATCGCTGGGACGGTCAGTACAGGGGAAAACCAATGCCCCAGGGAGCCTATGTGTACAAAGTGCGGTACAAAACTGTCTATCAGGAAGGATATCAGGAGCGTGCCGGTACTGTGATGATTCTGCGGTAGAGTTGGCTGAATACCATAAAACTGGCCTGATTTACGATTGAATTCGCGACTGGACTGCTTGCTGGATTAACACATGCGAGCACCGATCATCTTCATTCTGATTCATGCAGGTGCCGGTAAGCTGGCTGGAGTTCGGGAACAGGATAGCATGTTCCACTTTTTTAACGGTTTTCCGGGTATTACCAGAGTCTTGTCGAAGAGGAAAAGGAATAACCCAATGAGATGAGCACGTTGTCCGTTTTTCCTGTCCAGCGTGGTCAGATCCTCTCCAGTCGGTTCGGATGACAGTCTGAATGATGTATCATGTCGCCTTCAGAAAGGGAAAGTCTGTTGACTTTTCAATCAGTATGACTTCATCATGTCCTGGAGTGCAGCCGTCAGTTTTTCTGCGATCAATTGATGCCCTAATACATTCGGATGATTGTCACCCGGGGCTACTTCAACAGCCACTTTCTCATAATTCTGGAATACATCCGCCAGATCAATACAATAGAACCCGGCTTGTTGTGCCCAGGCTAAAGCCTGTTCAAATTCGGGCTCGGGAATATCGCGTTGGCTGATACTGGGAATGTTGACCCATACCGGTTTGATTCTGTTTTCCTGGCAGATCCGGTTGATCTCGGCATACGACCAGGTAAACACTTCTTCCATGTAGGGAGAAAGTCTTTTCTTAATCTCCGGGCGACCCATATTTTTACTCAGTCCTTCCCGTTGCGCAATCTCATTCAAATTTTCATAGGGAAATGATTTGACTTTCTGCTGCATAGCTACCTTGCTGAACACATTGGTAATCGCATCCCATTCGCGGTCATGATTGAAAAATACGACATAATCCGGCTTGAATGGCAGGATATTTTTTTCCAGATTGTACAGATTCTGAACCAGGCTACGCGCACCTACTGAAAAATTAAGAATTTCATACAGTTCCCCCTTTGATGCATTTGCATTCAAATTTTCTTCAATAATATATTCAAATACCTGCTCATTGGTAACGCCACTTCCCATTTCGATCGATCCGCCTACAAAAGCAAAACGAATAGCATTTTCGGGAGGCAATAAGGGATAGTCTTTGTCTCGCATTCCCCATTGGTTCGTTGTCAGCAGCGCGCCTTTGAATGTCGTACTGGAAGAGGGGATCAGTTCTTTCATCAGGATGTCCTGAGAGCCGCGTATGATTGCTGCATCATCCAATTTGACCCAATCTTTGGGTTGTTCAGCATTGATTTGCCACAGCGGACTTGAAAAATTATTGGCCATCAGGATTTCATCGTAATAACCCTGAAATTGGGTGGATTGATCATCCTTACTCAAGGTAGCATGCAAGACAGGGTCAAGGTTGAAACCGGAAACTTGCTGAACATATTCCGTACCAGTAGCGGAACCGACGAACGCGAGGCCGAGTAAAAAGATCCCATTGACAAGTGGATTCATTCGTTCGAGCCAGGATTCAATACGATTTCTGGTGACCAGATAACGGTGGTATATAAAATGGAAGGCTGCTCCTGACAGGATCACTCCGAAAAGGATCAACAACAAGAGGAGGAGATCAGGACCGGACGCTGTGCCGGCAACGGCAAGGGTACGGCCAAACAGTGGGAGTGTCGGACTGACCCATAAAGACCAGAGAAAAGCAATTGTCAGGAATGTACCCACAATGCTGGACGAGTCGCTGAATGCCATTGCCCATGGGTTCTGGGATGGCGTTTTTTTCCAGAGGATTTTCCTCAGCGCAGAAGCGGCGACAAGCAAGCCGAAGATCATCCAGAAAGCCACATCATTGGCTCGAAAATCAAATCGTCCCAACACCCAGAACCACTGATAGGAATGAAGCAGCCAGTTGATCGCAAATACGATCAGCGTCGTCACGGTGACACTGGCCGCCACTCCCCAGTGCCGGATCTTGAAATAGATGGGGTAATAAAATACCTTTTGGATAAAGTCCTTCCAGTACACATGGATCCGTTGCCAGTAATCCTCAAATCCTGTTGCCAGGAAATAGTTGTTGAATACTTCCGGAAGATTGAATCCGAACAGACAGAGAACACCGACGGCGAAATGGAAAATGCCCGACAATCTGAGGATCAGGGTATAGGACAGGATGATATAGTGGAAAAGTGAAAAAATAGTATCCACATCCTGAATGGAGGGAATAGCATAGGTATAGATCAGGCGATACAATAATAAATGAAATATACCTCGCGTGATCAATTGTACTCCGCGCAAATAGATCGATGTTTCTTCCTGATTGTAGTAGGTCCGCTTGAAGGTTTGGTAATCAACTACCGGAAAGATGGGAAACACCAGGTTGGGGAGCAGGAAAAAATAGGACAGGCGCGTGATCAGCGGAGTTGGTGTTTTCTCAAATCGCAACTCGTACAGATAGATGATCATTCTGAACATGAACAGACTGGCCACAATCGTGACGATATTGGATGGAGCCCAGGGGGGAAGGACATTCAGCTTGAACAGCGCCAGAATGCACCCCATGATCCCGACCAGGATCTGTCGGGCAATGATGCTCACCGGGATGTAGGTCAAACCAATCATCGTCAATGCAAGCCCGATCAGGATTGCGCCATCCTTCACCCCAAACAGAATGAGAGCAGATGCCAGGGTAAGCACAAGAAAGAAGGGCATCCGTGCGTACTTCGGCAGGATGCTGTGAACAACAAATCCCCCGACCAGCATTGGCATCAACTGCTCCAGCGCCAGCTGCTCCTCCAGATGAAACCAGGCCACGGCCAACCAGGCCAGCACCAGCAATCCCAGGGTCAACCCAAAGGTGATGCGTCGATGGGGATTGCTCCAAAACGACAGGAGTTTTTCCCGGCCAAGCACTTGGGTCGATTGATTCGGTTCTGCCACGCTACTCATATAGATCAACAAATACGATGGAAAGATCGAAATGTTGCGATCTTTCTCCGAATTCGGCAAGGATTTTGGCCCTCTTAGATGCAACCCGGGCTAACCATTTCCGTACACAGTTGTTGAATTCGTCTGTCCGGGCTCCGGTTAAAAATCTATGGAGTCAGGACTGTGAATCGGTTGTGAAGCCAACTGGAACATGATCTTGATTAAATTTTGTACTTTGCTGATTATGAGTAAATTGAATGCGATACATGGGTAGTTCAAGCGGGAAGATCGGGAATGTGAATTACGATTATGGCAACGTCTTCCAGGGATGGGGTCATGTGGCAAAAAACCTGAGTCAATACCGTTTTTTCATCCAGCAATTATTGCGGATTTATCTGCTTGCGCCGTTCAAGAAGTCCCTGATCGGTGCTTTGTGGTTGTTTATTTTCCCTTTGCTCACGGTGATCATCTGGATCTTTCTCCATGGTGCAGGGATCGTTGATCCGGGAGAAACCGGCATGCCCTACCCGGTCTTTGTCCTGATCGGGACAACCATCTGGAGCCTGTTTATCAACATCTACAAATCCAGCAGCCAGATCATCGTCGATAGTGGATCCTTGCTGGTCATGAACAAGTTTCCCTATGAAACCCTCATTGTTGGCAGACTGCTGGAAAACATCATCACATTCTCCATTCCCCTTGTCATCAATATTGCAGTCCTCTTCCTTTTCGGGATCAAATTTACCTGGTTGAGTCTCCTCTTCCCCCTCACACTGATCCCGGTTCTGTTATTCGGATTGACCATCGGCTTGTTTGTTGCACTGCTCCGTGTCGTCGCTGTGGATCTGTGTAATGTCGTTGACGAAGGCATGAAAGTACTGATGTACCTCACTCCGATCGTGTATGCACCCAAGATTGAGATCGGTTGGTTGACCTATATTATTGACTATAACCCGCTCACCTATCTGATCGGCCTTCCACGGGATATCCTGGCAAAGGGACAGATCTATGAACCGGGGAGCTTTCTGGTGTGGACCGGAATTGTTCTTATACTCTGTCCGTTGATGATCCGGTTCTATCTCTATACCAAACCCAGGGTCCTGGAACGATTGATCAACAATTAAATCAACACACAAATTTTTCATTCTTCTCCGAAGTTCGCCAAAATAGAATTCCCGATGCCCGAAACCCTCCTCACGATCCGCGATTTGCACAAGAAATTCTGCAAGGACATCCGATATAATCTGATGCACGGGACACGGGATATGTTCGAACAGGCCGTGGGCATGGAGTCCGATTATATGACCTTGAGGAAAAAGGAATTCTGGTCATTGAGCGGGATTGATCTCGAACTCTATGCAGGCGATATCCTGGCAGTGATCGGAGCAAACGGAAGTGGAAAAACGACATTAATGCGGTTGATCTCGGGAATTTATCCGGTACAGAGAGGGGATATGACGTTCGCACCGAATATTCGGGTTACGCCTATTTTGCATTGCGTTCTGGTATGCATCCTCTGTTTACCGGACGCGAGAATATTCATATTAAAAGTGCCATGTATGGCATGACAAAAAAACAGATCGAGGAGAAAATGGACTTTATTGTCGAATTCTCCGACCTGGGCGATTTTCTGGATATGCCCTTGGGGAACTACTCATCGGGGATGAAGGCTCGTTTGGCCTATACCGTTGCTATTGCTACTGACCCGAATATTTTTATCATCGATGAAGCTCTGGCCGTCGGTGACTCTCTGTTTAAAGCCAAATGCTTTGATCATTTGCAGGAATTTGTGAAGCAACCACGTAAAGCTGTCATTTTTGTTTCCAATCATATTCATAAGGTGTTACGATTGGCAAATCGTGTTGCTATACTGGAGAAAGGCAAGAAGATTTTTGAATCTTCGGACATTCCAGAGTCGGTCGATTATTATATGAATAATTGCCTGGGTCGTTTGGATGAAAAATCCAGACAACACATGTTGGATCGCGTCAAATTTTACGAGTTATAATGATCGTATAGATATGTTGATCTGGTTGGCATCCTTTCCAAGATCGGGAAATACATTTGCGCGAAATGTGTTGTACCAGGTGTATGGCTTGGAATCGACTGAAGTAAATGAGGAGTCGCTGAAGTTTACATCGACTTATGAGGAATATGCCGTCGTTAAAACCCATTTGAGGCCTGGCCAGATACCTCTGGACCAAAGTAATTGTCCAGTGATTTGTCTGGTTCGTGATGGGAGGGACTCTCTTGTTTCAATAGCACATCATCGAACAAATATTGTCGCTCCAGGATCAGATTTTCTGCAAAATCTGGAAGAAGCTACACATGCAGAAAAGGGGAGCTATTTCGGAGGCTGGGGAGTGAATGTTTATGAGTGGATCCAAAAGGCACAGGTGGTGATTCGCTTTGAAGATCTCATTCTCGACCCTGTGGGCCAGCTGGAGCGACTTCGGACGTTTATTGACTTGCCGAAGCCAGATCGGAATAATCTCCCAACATTCAGCTCGCAAAAATTTGGAACGCCTAAATACGGACCTCAAAGGGGGAGAATGACTTGTTTTTCAGAAAGGGGAAATCAAACGGATGGAAGGACGAAATGCCCGAGCATCTGGAAGAGCTATTCTGGAAAAAAAATGGGCATGTCATGGAACTTTTGGGCTATAAAAGATCAGGTGAACGCATGCCTCTTCCGGATGCAGGTATACTTCTGAAAAATTCAAAACAGATACGTCATTTCAAATTGTCTAACTTGATTTCTGGGATTAAAGCATTGACATTTCAAGACGAATTTCGTGCAATAAATTTGCCTAAAAAATGGACCATACAACCTGAAATTGTGGTTATGGATACCGGAGTGGATGCGGAGAATATTTTTTTATCGGACCTTTCCCGTACCTATTCTTTGCAATCAATTGGCATTCTATGCGCAAAGGAGAACGGTGAATTTTACTGGAGAGATGGGACAGGAAGTACACAATCGGGAATAGACCATTTCAGAGTCGTATTTTCACCACTTTCCAGACCTGATTTTCTTAAACATGTTTGCATCGTGGGCAATCCCAAATGGGTGACCTGGCTTCGTCACCCTGTTAAATCACTAGCATTGGCGTGTTCGGATGCAATGAAACAGTCATTTGTGTATCAAGCCTTGAATTCGGGTGAACAGATCAAGGAATGGTTACAGTCCTTTATTCAGGTGTACGATCATCGAAACCGCATGCACAGGGTTGTTTCACCATTTAGTACCTATCTTGATTTTATTGGCGACCTTGATCATTATCGCACCCAGGTTCAGTCATTGGGAATGGAGTTGACTGGGTCAACCAATATATCTGGTGAATTTCCAGAAAAGGAATTGGATCCGATTTATTCTTCAGAATGGTTTCACAATCTGGTGAATATCTTCAATAAGAAGGATATGGAGTTATACCAATTCTATTTTGAAAACCGGGAAATGCACAAATGAACAGGTTACGTCATTCACTCGAGTTGATTTCCATCCACATTCCCAAGACGGCGGGCACTTCATTTCAGCACGTGTTGGAGATAAACTACCCTGGCGCCCTGTTGAGGCTGGACTTTGAAATAATTCGTAACCCGGATGGCCAGTCAACTCTTCTTGCGCGTAATGATACAGATCCCGCATTTTTGAAAGAACTACACCAAAGTGGCAAGCTCTCATCGAATATTCGTGCAGTTCATGGCCATTTTACCTATCGTGATATTTCTGAACTATTTGATCTGCATCAGGATGTGAAAATTGTAACATGGTTGAGAGACCCTGTTGAGAGGATCATATCAAATTACAATTATTTATATGAATTATTGAAAAAGGAGATGCACGACCGTCCGTTGGCCTTGCGTTTGATTCATCGATTACGGCGTTCAATAGTGGAGTTTGCAGCTTTGCCAAAAAATGCTCACAAGTATCAATACTATCTGGAAGGAAGAAACCTGGATGAATTTACTTTTGTCGGTATCACCGAAAATTTTCAAAGTGATTTGACCGATTTGGCAGACCTGTTGGAATGGACAAGCCGGAAAGCTATCCATGTCAATCAGACCGCTTCGAAATCAGTCTCTCTGGATGAGAAGGAAAGAAGACAATTGGAAATTCTTTTCACAGAGGAGATTCTGTTGTTCAAGAATGCACTGTCTCTGAGAGACCTTCGTTTATCCTCTAAAGGTTAATCATGTTGGATATTCTATTTATTCATATTCATAAACAGGAGGAAAATCGATGTCGTCGATTTTATCTGAAGTATATGGGGAACAGACTTCATTCAGATTGAATCAGGATACCTTTCGGGGAAAATCACCTGATGAACTCGATCTGCGAAAGCTGTTTCCGCCGGCAACAAAAGTGTTAAGTGGCCATTTACCCTATCGATATGTAAAGCGCATTGTAGAGGCAGATTCGCCGAAGTTAATTACCTGGTTGAGGGACCCGGTTGAGCGAGTGATTTCGAATTATTACTGGAGAGTCAATCTTGACCGAAATTCTTCAGGGTCGGATGATGAACAAGTTCAGGAAATGACCATAGAGGAATATATCCGGATACCTAAAAACCAAAACAGGATTTCCTATTTTTTAAACGGATTATCCCTGGATACGCTCTATTTTCTGGGATTTCTGGAGACATATGATCAGGACCTTTTGGGGTTATCCAGAAAGTTGAATTGGAGTCATTGTCCGCATGTTCATATCAATGTGAATCCGACATTTAAAAAGATGCCAAGGACAGTATCTCAAGATCTACGAGATGAAATAATTCAGCTGAATCAGGAGGATATTCATTTGTTCGAAGAAGCAAAATTATTGCAGAGTTCGATAAACAGCAGGTAGGAAAATGAATATCAACAAGCAATTTTCCTGGTCTCTAAAACAGAATTGGATCCTCCCCATTCGGTTTGGACGAAAGTATGAATCTGCATTTTCCGATGCCCCTGTATTTGCGCTGTTTCTTGGAAATTCACGCAGTGGTACGACGCTGATCGCTTCGCTTTTGGACGCCCATCCCGAAATGGTGATCTCCCACGAACTGGATATTTTGCGAATGGTGAATACACCAATCGGCAAGCTGGGGTTGTATGGCCGAATATTCAACAAATCACGCTGGTTTGCCAGTCATGATGCGCAGTGGCAGACGTATTCCTATCGCGTGCCTACGGGGTGGCAGGGTCGGTTTGACAAGTTGAAGGTCATTGGCGATAAAAAAGCGCATCATTCCTGTGTGCTCTTGCATCAGGATCCCTCTCTTTTAATGCGTCTGGAACGGAAAGTAAAGGTGCCGATCCGAATTATTCATATCGTCCGTAATCCATTCGATAATATTACCACCAAAGCGCGAAAGGGCGCACAGCGTCAACTGGAAGCGACCCCTGAAAAACTGCAGGAAGTAGCGGACGTTTATTTTCGCAATATCGACATGGTTGAGACTATTAAACGGGATGGTCATTTTGCAGTCCATGAGATTCAGTTCGAAACCTTTCTGGATCAACCGGAAAGGGAATTGAAAGCACTGTGTTCGTTTTTAGGTACATCCTGTCCGGATGCATATTTGACCGCTTGCCTGACATTGGTGAACCCCCAGGCCCATCAAAGCCGACAGGACACTTATTGGCCAGAGGCATTGAAAGAAGATGTGTTGACGCGAGCCAGCCGTTTCGAATGTTTGCAGGGCTATCGCTTCGATCAATAGGGCCGGCGTTTTTCCTCCTCCTGTTCCGCAATTTCACTGAGTTCTTGATACAGTTCGATGCAACGGTCTGGCATGGGCAGATCAGGAGACTCCTGATGGCGCAGGGCAGGGTCAAAAAAGGCATCATCTCCGGAAAGTCCTGGGCTGTGAGCAATCGCCTTGACCGCTTGCTGGTAACGCTGTGCCGGCCAGTCAAAATTGACAATAGGGAAAGGAGATTCTCTGTAAAGCGCCAGGAGCTGTTCGTTATAACGCAACCAGACATCATCCCAGTCGGCTACCACTTTGTCGGGAAGCAGGGCATTCCTGGTTTCCAATGATTTCCACACGAGGGCAGGGTGGCGAATGGTCCCAACAAACACAGTGTGTGCATCACCCCAGGCCTTCAGACAGAACATCATCCGCGGGTCCTTGATGCCGTAGATGAGGGCTTCTGATCTGAACTGGTCTTTCAAATCCCGGATCTCGGTTGCAAATTCAGCGGGAACCTCGGTAACGATCCGGGGATCATACCAGCTTCCTCCATGCAATCTCATCAGGGTGTTATTGATTTTTCGTGCCGGAAAGTGTTCCTGATTGCCTTTGCGATTGTGTTTGTTCGTGGTGCTGATCTCTTCACCCAGATGCAGTCCGTAATGTCTGAGCATCCCGGCCAGGCTGGATGTGCCACTTCGGTGCATACCCAGGATCAAGATCATTTTTTCTGATGGAGCGTTCATAATCCAATCTGTTGCAGGACGGTGCGATATTCCTGGCGGAGAGAAAAACACTCCTCCAGTGATTCGCGTATGGTGGATGAAAGGGTTGAGCTCATCCTGTGTCCGGGTGGTGGTATCGGTTTGTCATCATGAATATCCAGCAGAGCCTGAGCCAGGTATTCGGCCTGTTCACGCATTTTCTGCTGTCCTCCACGATGTTCTTTGTGATAGGCCATGGCCGCTTCCTGCCGACTCAATACAGTCAGGTATCTCGACAACCCACCGTAGTGGACAATCGGCAGATCTTCGGTGTAGGTACAGGAATGACCTTCGTGCTGGAGTAGGATATTCATCACTTTAGCATTGTCATACCGTTCTTTGACAAGATCCATTTGTCGGATGATCTGTTGGATATCAGACGGAATATCGTCCCAATCGGAATGATTGAACGACATTCCGAATGCCTTCCTGATGCGGTTGACATGTTCATTGTTGTAGATCGCAAAATAGGTACCTCCCAGGCAGAAACCGTCTTCTGTGATCATAAACCGACCACCCGCCTTTGGCTGGTCCCTGGCTAGAACTGGCCTGTCAGCCCAGATGGGTGACCCCGAGAAAACTGCAGAATAATCCTGTAAAAAAGTGGTCAAGATGGGTTGAATATCCCCACAAGCCAGGATATCCGAGTCCATAAAGGCAAAATAGGGCCCCACTTCTATTTCCTGCAATTCATTGAGCAGGACAGGATGTGGCAACATTGTTGATGAGGGGTGAATGAGGACCTCTACCCGTTCGGGGGCCAGTGAAGCGAGTCCGTGCAACAGGTCGACCTCATCTCGTGGGCAGGCATTGGAAACCAGCTGAAGACGGACTGAGGTGTGGTGGATCAGGCTGACCAGGAACAAGTTCAGAGGCCTGACCGTATAAGGCGTATAGATTATATTAAATTGCATACCATAGTGGCCGTTAGTCTGGAGCAATCCAGGACGAAAGTAACCTTATGATCAACGCAAGGCTCCAAAAATTCTTTGGAAGGTCCAGGCCAAATAACCTGGAACTCATTTCCATTCATATCCCCAAAACAGCAGGAACCTCGTTTTATGCCATTTTGCAGGATATCTATGGCAAAAGCCATTCCATAGAGGTCAAACGGGAACAGGCCCGAGCGAATGCTGGTCGATTTCAACGCATTGTTCAACCGGAACACCGGGTGTTACACGGCCATTTTCACTTTGAAGAGATTCGGAATCTGTATGATCCCACAAAGGTCAAACTGGTTTCCTGGTTGCGGGAGCCGGTGAGCAGAGTAATCAGTAATTATTATTTCTTCAATCGAAACGTGAACGAGGACCCCAACCATTCCGAATGGCATCGACGGGAGGAATCGTTGGCCGTGTATGCCCAATATGAAGAAAATCGAAACAGGATGTCCAAGTTCCTTCAGGGGATTGAACTGCAAGACCTGTTCTTTTTCGGCATCCAGGAATATTTTGAAGAAGACTTGATTCGACTCCGGGTGAACATGGGCTGGCCGGCTGTCCAAAGCCGGTCGGAAAACACCAACCGGGCCTATCAGTCGAAATTCCCTCCCGTCTCAGAAGATCTCAAAGAGCAGATCCGAGCCTGGAATGAAGCAGATGTTCAGTTGTATGAACGGGCGATGAAGTTGCGGAAGACAAGCAATCCTTTTAGATGAGTTGAGTGCTGGTTCAATCAGACACACCGCACCCCCACACTGTCTTCCAGAAACCGGTGCAATTTGACCATCTTATCATGGCTCAGTTTCTGGCCTTGCCAGGCGACCCAGTAAAGCGACACGAAGACGAGAAGCAGTACCGGGATCCACCAGAGGATATTGCTGGGTTCATCGAACATCCTGTTCGTCAGACCGACAATCAGGATGATCAAGGCGGAAAATCCGATGGCCGTATAGAAAAAAACAAACATGGTCCATACCGTCGGCCGTGGGCCATACAGCCCTCGCAACAGGCTGCCTTCCGGCGTTTTTTCAATGCTTAACGTCAACTGCGGTGACCAGAAATGTTGCTCTTCAGGGTGCAATTGCAGAGTGACAAAATCTTTGTTGATCTTTCCCTGGCAGGGCGCATCGTCCTGTTTCAGCCCGGTTCGGATGCGCGACGTAATTGTTTCCAGATCGTCGGGTACCTCAACCTGGAATCGAGGCCGAACATGATATTCCGCAAACGGATCACAGGGCTGGGCAGAGGTGGATGTTGTATTCAAGGAAAGTAGTTTACTTCCCAAATTACGGAATGCCATAGATTCAGAAAACATGTTTTTTGTCGAAGAGTAGCCGGGTGAACCGGATGAGAGGGAAGTCGGTTGCCTCAGCCTGCATTTACACAGGATTGTGGCTGGTTCGCAGAAGCTCCCTACTTTTAACCCATGAGCACTATGCAACTACAGATCGAACAAGCCTGGGAGAACAGGGCCCTGCTGGAAACCGAGTCCACCCGCAATACCATTGAATCCGTGATCGACCGACTGGATCGCGGTGAGCTGCGGTGTGCTGAACCATTGGCGGATGGCACCTGGCAAGTGAATGAATGGGTCAAAAAGGCGGTGATCCTGTATTTCCCTATCCGCAAAATGGAGGTCATTGAGGCCCATCCCTTTGTCTTCCATGACAAGATCCCGCTGAAAACCAACTATGAGGAACTGGGTGTTCGGGTAGTCCCGCATGCCATTGCCCGATATGGTGCCTTTCTGGAAAGAGGTGTGATCATGATGCCCTCCTATGTCAATATCGGCGCATGGGTTGGTGCCGGATCCATGGTCGATACCTGGGCAACAGTGGGTTCATGTGCCCAGATCGGACGGGGTGTCCATCTCAGTGGGGGAGTCGGAATCGGTGGTGTGCTTGAACCGGTACAAGCCTCACCGGTCATCATCGAGGACGGATGTTTTATCGGGTCACGCTGTATTGTGGTTGAAGGAGTTCATGTGGAAGCAGAAGCTGTCCTGGGGGCCAATGTAGTCCTGACCAGATCCACGCATATCATTGATGTTACCGGACCGGAACCTGTGACCTATCGGGGTCGGGTTCCCGCACGGTCGGTTGTCATCCCCGGCACGTATAGCAAGTCTTTTCCTGCGGGAGACTATCAGGTGAGCTGTGCCCTGATCATCGGTCAGCGCAAGGCCAGCACAGACCTGAAAACGTCCCTGAATGATGCATTAAGGGAATATGATATAGCGGTGTAGAAGGAGTCAGGGTGCCCGGAATGAAGATGGATCCGGCAACTGAACAGGGATCGCCGGAGTCGGATGAAGAGAGACAGGATATCCCATGGCGGTGTTGGTCAACAGGCTGGTTTTTTCTCTCTCCCATTCCGGCCATCCGCGAAGATTCGGGCGGCCATGAATTGAAGGGAGGATATCTTTCCGAATAGATCGTGCACAGGATGCAGAACAATTCTAATTTTGTCGCTGCATGTCAACACCATCCTCCAGTGCCAGTGCGTCAGATCGGGCGCGAATCCTGCCCATTTTCCTGACCGTATTCATCGATATGCTGGGTGTGGGGATCATTATCCCGGTTCTTCCAGCCCTCTTTTTTGAAGAGGAATCCATGATCTTTTCCCTGGATGTGGCTTTTCAGACCCGATCTCTGCTCTACGGCCTTCTGCTGGCCAGTTATCCATTTATGCAGTTTTTCGGCGCACCGATCCTCGGCACATTGTCTGATCGATACGGGCGCAAACCGTTGTTGCAACTATCCCTGGCTGGCACGGTTGTGGGATATCTGCTGTTCGGGTATGCCGTGGCGACACAGAATGTACCGCTTCTGTTTTTCAGTCGGATGTTGCCGGGATTTACCGGTGGCAATATTTCCATTGTGTTTTCGGCAATTGCTGATGTCAGTGATGAATCTTCCAAGGCCCGGAATTTCGGGTTGGTGGGGATGGCCTTTGGACTGGGATTTATTCTCGGTCCCACGATGGGTGGATTTCTGGCAGATCCGAGCATAGTCTCCTGGTTTACACCAGCCACGCCATTTCTCTTTACTGCTCTTCTCACCCTGATCAATATCCTGCTGGTTCAGACAGTATTTACCGAAACGATCGGTGAACGCAGTCATGCTTCGGTAAATGTATTCAAAGGTGTATCCAATATTGCGCGGTCTTTTCGAGCTCCCAATTTGCGGGTCATATTCAGTGTGGTCTTACTCACGTCCCTCGGATTTACCTTTTTTACGCAATTCTTTTCCGTGTTACTGATCGAAAAGATCGGCGTGCGCATAAAAGATGTCGGGCTTCTATTTGGTTGGATCGGAATCTGGCTAGTTATTACCCAGGGTGTCATCGTCCGCATTCTCAGCAGACGATATGCCAGCGCCGCTGTATTGCGGGTCAGTCTGATCATGTTATCTGCTGCAGTTGCTGCAGTACTTTTGCCCAGCGAATTATGGATGTTTTATCTGGTCAATCCCTTTATAGCGATATTCCAGGGGATTACCTCGCCCAATCTGACAGCAGTGGTATCGTCTCAGGCAGCCAGACATCAACAGGGTGAGATTTTGGGCATTAATCAGAGCATGCAATCGCTGGGACAGGTTCTGCCCGCATTGATCGGCAGTTATCTGAATACAATCGATGTGCATGTCCCCCTCATGGCGGCAGCGGCATTTATTTTTCTGGCCTGGGTGGTTTATATGTTTGTTTTTCAGCCCAGGCAGCGGGAGCGGGAAGCAGCATCAGCAGCGTAAGAGCCGGACTTTCTTGCAGATTAAAACATCAGAATATTGACGAGGTGATGGAGGGCTGGGATATAACCGGCATTCGTCCAGGGATGTTTTGTCACCATTTTTGCGATGCCGGCAAAAATGTCGCCAAAACAGATTCGGGTTTGTCTTATACCCCGGGTTTTCACCATGGACGATGGTGCTGTTGGCACCATGTCCAGACACGGCCCGGGGCTATTGACATTCAACCCCTCCGGGGTTGGTTATAGGTGAATATGCTTCCCCATCGAAAATGAATAAAATAGAAATAACGAAATAACGAAATAACGAAATAACGAAATAACGAAATAACGAAATAACGAAATAACGAAATAACGAAATAAATTTCTCCTCAACTCCTCAACTCCTCAACTCCTCAACTCCTCAACTCCAATCTCCCTCCTTCGCTAAAGCTTCGGCGGGCAAGCCTCAACTTCACTACAGTTGATCCAACAATTGCTGTGTCAAACTGAAATCCTCCCCGCTTTTCCTGGCAAGATCAATGGCGTGTAATGCCGTTTTTTTGGCTTTCCCTTTTTTTCCCAGCTTGAAATAAAGTGCTGCCAGGGTATCATTGTTATAATACGTGTCAGACCACTTGACGGCCTGTTTCGCCCATTTCAGTGCCTGGTTGAGTGCGTCGGGATCCTCGACATGTTCATAAAATGACCAGGCAGCCTCATTTAATGCATCTGCATCTTCTGCGGGATAAGCAGAATAATAGGCCAGAGCGGCAGCCGTATATTCTTCAATCCGACCGGATTGCTGGAAATAATTCATTTTAAAATAGGCGAGTTGTCGAGCTGATTCTCCAGGGTAAAGGCCATTCAGTAAGGATTCCACAGCTGTCCAATCCGGTTCATTGAGGAAATTCGCCATACTGATCACTTCGTCGATCTTGCGAATGACCGGCGTTGACCCGTAATGCGCCTGAAACGTAGAACGATGGTCAATCAGATAGCGAAATAGGTCTCCATCGATATATTCTGCAAAGGCAAAAATAAATTCCAGATTTTTTGCTGTCGACCAGTCGTTTTGTGTGGCCATATATTCCACGGCAACCGGATAGTGCGTGCCATCCATGGCATTCAACCGCATGTAGGCATAGGAAAAAAGAAAGTCAGGATCTCGATCACCCTGCGCATACTGGTCATCCAGGGCCATCATTTTGCGATTCGGGTCCAAAGCTGTTTTCGCGAGATCAATAAATTGGCCCGGAAGGTGAAACCCGGCCACCCGATGGACAATCTGTCCCGCAGGATCCAGAAATAACAGAGTCGGATAGGCTTGCACATTATAGGTTCGTGCCAGTTCGATACCCTCGCCTTTTTCCATGTTCATTTTGACATTGATGAACTGGCGGTTGTACAAAACGCCTACAGCAGAATCAACAAAGGTCTGTTTGTCCATCATCTTGCAGGGGCCACACCAGGTGGTATAGGCATCCATGAAGATCAGTTTGTTCTCCTGTTCGGCTTTTTCCAGAGCGGAAAGCCAGTTGCCCTCGTGAAAGACAATTCCCTGGGCGATCAGGGATGATGCGGACAGGGTCAGCAATGCAGGTAAAACCAGAATGCGGAGAAAGGATCTGAACATCATAAATGTGAATTAGAATTCCTGAATGAAGGCGTCGATATACTGAATCACTCGCTCATCACCAGCCGCTCGTGTTCGGGCCGTCAGAGCCGCTTTTTTGGCCTTTTTCAAATCGCCCTGTTTGTGGTAGATCTGCGCCAGCGTCAGAAATGGTTCATGACTGTCCACCTGTTTTCCCGCTTGACTGGCAAGCCGGGCTGCCACCTTTAATCCATCCGGTTCCCCCGGATACTGCTGCAAGAGCCGGTTGGCAAGACCATTTACGGCCATCGGATCTTCCTTGGCCTTAACTTGACCATAGGTTTCACAGGCCTTGAAATAGGCGGGCAGATTGGCTGATCCACTGTAGAACTGCATATCTGCATCCAGAGCAAAGTCGACGGATCTGTTCGGGACATGTGTCTTCATGGTGGATTTCGCCAGATCAAAAAGGTAGGCGACATTGAATTCGATCGCTTTCATCAATGTCGCGGAACTGGCCAGTTCGATTCGTTCGGCGACCTGTTGTTTTCCGACTATCGATTCGATGGACGACCGGTGTTTGATCAACAGGTCAAAAACACGACTGGCTGCTTCAGTTGTGCCTTCAAAATAATTTTGAGTGTTTCCGGCGCATCCAGGTTTTCCTGCTCGTCCAGAAAGGTATTGACGATCTTCAGACTGGGTTTACCTGCTTTGTTGAGGGCCGTGATGTATTTGAGGACAAGTTCGGGATTGTGGTCTCCGGCTTCGAATTGAGTGGTATAATCATCGGAATTGTCCACTTTGGCCAGGGCAAACTGGGCAAGACGGATCAACTGCTCCGCGCCCTGGGCACCGACCTGCCGATGGACGACGGAGCCATCCGGTCCGATAAAATACAGGGTGGGAAAAGCGGATACCGGATAGGTGGACCGGAAAACCAGGCCATCGCCCTTCTCCATATCCAGTTTGACATTGATAAAGTACCGGTTGTACACATCACCGACTTCCTTTTTGGGGAAGGCATCCTTGGCCATGCGTTTGCAGGGGCCGCACCAGGTGGCATAGGCATCGATGAAGATGAGTTTATCTTCCTTTTTGGCCAGTTCCCGGGCTTCTTCCCAGGTGCCGTGAAAAAAGTCGATGCCCTGGCCAGTGATAACTGAAGTGGTAAAGAGAAAGGCGCAAAGGAGAATGAGTCGTTGCATTGGAATTCTGATTCGAGAGATCACTTATAGATACGGTAACAATCTATAAGGGGTGCGAGGTTTCAAAGGTTTAACAAAAACTAGACATCCAGCTTCAGCCACACCCCACAATGATCGGAATGTACGGCCTCTGGAAAATGACCGGCATCGATGATTTTGTCAGTTAACGGAGGAGAAACGGACTGATAGTCGATCCGCCATCCTTTGTTGTTGGCCCGGGCATTGGCCCGAAAGGTCCACCAGCTGTAGGCGATCTCGTCAGGGTGGGCGTGCCGGAAGGTATCCACAAATCCGGAGTCAAACCAGCGAGTCATCCACTCCCGTTCTTCCGGGAGGAAGCCGGAGGAGTTTTTATTGCCTTTCGGGTCGTGGATATCCATTTCGGTGTGGGCGATATTGTAGTCGCCAACGATGAGGAGGTTGGGGCGTTCTTTTTTCAGCTCATTCGCCCAGACCAGCATGTCTTCCAGGAAGCGCATTTTGACGGCCTGGCGGATATCGCCGGTGGTGCCGCTGGGAAAGTAACAATTGAGTATGGTGAGGTCGTCCAGGTCGGTACGCAGCCGCCTGCCTTCCCGATCGAACTCGTCTACTCCCATCCCGATCACCACCTGATCCGGTTTCTGCCGGGAGAGTGTCAGCACGCCACTGTACCCTTTCTTTTCAGCAGAATGCCAATGGGCGTGATAGCCTCGCTGGTCAAATGCGGACATATCCACCTGGTCGGGTTGGGCCTTGGTCTCCTGAATGCAGATTACATCAAAGTCATGCCGGTCGATCCACTCGATCAGGCCCTTGTTGAGGGCGGCACGAATGCCATTCAGATTGTAGGAAAGGATGGTTTTTGCCATAAGCGGAAAGATAGGGAGATTCTGGTTTCTGGGTTTCTGCCTTGATCCACTTGTCGGAATCACGGATTGGCACGGATGAAGGGATTGCACGGAAGATGGAGAACTGTAGAACCCTGGCTGCTGAGGTGGCTGTGGAACTGGCGAATCGGAATTCCTCGCGTTTGGGTTTTTCCTCATAACCTCCCAACACATAACCTCCCAACACATAACCTCCCAACTCCCGCCTACCGGCGAGGCAGGCATAACCTCGACTTCCTCCACTTGTCAGAATCACGGATTGGCACGGATGAACGGATTTCACGGAAGATGGAGAACGAAGCTGTGGGGGTAGCCCCGCCATGCATCGCCCCTCAATTTCAGGTAGTTCTACTCTTGTTTATGTTCTCCATCGCCTGGACATTTGGACAGATATCGAGAATGCAGTTTGGAGGGTATGACGTAGGACTTCCCTCATAGACCAATCATCGATCGGTATCATTTGAGTGGATAGGGTGTCCAGGGGAAACGGAAGGCATTGGCTGAAGAAGCCATGAAGGCACAGATGAACCGGACCCCGGAATAGTATCAGCAACAATTGTAAATGGTCTTATCATGTTCTGAATCTGACCCGATGACCCACATATGGTTTATATTCTATCATATTTTTTTATAATCAAAAATAGTTTGTCATGAAAGTTCAAACATTCTTTTCATCTTTCGTATTCATTTGCCTATTGTTACTTTGTCATGCTTGTCAAAAGGAGGCGCTTATTGACAACAATGCATTATTGCGAACGAAGAAGCTAAACGAAAGCAATTACACATCATTTGTCAATCTCGCAAAGACAAAAAAGTTGAATGGAGCGAATCTACGAACAGGTACTACCTACACACTAAGTGAGTCATTGGAACTTCTTAACCACAGTCTTAACCTGGCATATTGCCGACCTGATGAAAACCATGCTGGATATATTTCGGTGTGGGACAGTTTGATGATTCCAGTTGATACAAGTTCATTAGCTGGGGAAGATGATCTTGCTGATCTCTTTGAAGAGATTGCTACTATGGCTGGAAATTTTTTCCATGGGCAAAGTGATACGTTTAAGCAAGCGTTCAATTTTGAAATATTTGCTTATGACAATCTTCAATCCGGAGGATTACCAGTCATAGCTGTCTTCACAATGGGTATTGGTCAATGTGGGACTTTGAATGCGTACCCATATCAATCATCCGATCAATGGGAAATATTTCCTGAAGCTGGAAACTGTTACACTTCTTCTACATCCTCTGATGCACTTGACCATTGGCGATGTGACTTGAATGCCAATCTAAACTATAGAGATAAGTTTAACCCATACTACTATTTTACAGATCGCTACTCCATTTGCTTCTCTGTATATTCAACAGATTGCGATGGAGAAGAAATCCCATATCCGCATTTATTTCCTGATGAATCCTACTATGGATCAGACTTGCTCTTTCCTGGCGATCCGACTCCAAATGATAACTTCTATGATTACGTTACTTGGTTTAATACTACATATTCATCAAACTATCACACTTGTCTTTCTCAAGGTGAAATGAATTTCTACTATCAGAAACAGGCAGGTTTAAGCAATTACTATAAACCCTCTGGAAAGAACCAAGGAAAACATGAAGTTGGGTTTAATGTATTATATGGCGCAGGTACTACAACTTTGGGGCTTCTGAGAGTAGATTACTTTAATGTCAATGAATTGGAGTCAGAAATTGATGCCGATCCACTTCCTTGTCCAGATTGTTAATAAACTTGGTAATATAGCTGGGTGGATTTATCCGCCCAGCTAATAATTATTCAAATATGCGAGCATTATTCCAAACTTTTATTCTTTTAGTGGCATGGTCTTCCCTAACTGCACAGGAATACTATAATAAAATTTTTTATGACTACCCAGGCTATGTTATTTGGGATCTTGTAGTTAGCGATAGTATAAATTATGCATTGGCTTCCGATTTCTATCTTGACGAATTTAATACAGGAAACAATTATCTATTAGTTTTGAATGTATATGGCAAAATTATTGATAAGATAGAATTAACTGAATATACTGAAGGAAGTGTGTTTAAATTGTTTATTGAAGGGTCAAATTTTTATACATTAATTCAAAAACATAACCCCTCAAATTTACGTATTCTCAAGGGCAATCTTGACAATCATCTATGGGAGTTAAGCCAGCCTGTTAATTTACCAGGAGTTGGAGATATCGTTGGTTACACCTGGATATTTAATTCGGACTCAATCGTATTGATTATTAATAAACCTTTTAGTATTGGCAATACACAAATAGTAAAGTATTCAATACCCGATTTCCAAAATATGCCGTCTCACGAAGAGATGATATCATATAATGGGTTGGTTAAAAATATTATTCCTTATTCGAAAGTTACAAATAGCTATTTGTTAATGGCAACAGGCCTAGATTTATTGGATAGTAATTTCCAATTTATGAATCATTTGGCCAAAGATACTATTTATGGCATTAACGGTCAAATAGTGGAGGCTATTGATTCTGGATATATTACTTTCAGTAAGATAAATGAACCTAGTCAGCCGGGAAATGAGTTTATGGGCCTATGCTATTTAAATTCAGAATTGTCTGTTCAGAATTATTCAACAATCGCTGTTTTACCTGATGAGAGTGTTTTACCTGCAATTAATACTTGTCTTAGTAAGGATTCGAATTCTTACTTTATAGCTTGCCATAAGGATATTGAATCATCACTTTATACAGACACGATCAAGCACCTCTATTATCTGGGTAAATACGATAAGGATTTGAATCAGGTGTGGTTAAAGATTTTAGGGGGTGATCGGAAGTATTTGATAGCTGGAGTGAAAGCTGATGGTCAGGGAGGCTGCTATGTTCATGGCATGACGAGATTGTGGGAGTACAATTATGCCACTATCCCATTCTTGATGCGGTTCAATGCTGATGGTGAGATCACAGCTGATCAAGATCCATTGTCGGAGCCAATGTTTGAATTCACCATACTTGGAAATCCGGGGCATGATTGGTTCAGGTATGAGTTTGGAGCAAGGGACAGGGGATATGTATTGAAGATATTTGATGTTCAAGGAAGGGAGATGGCAGTTCGACATCTTGAAAACGGGTTTGATCAGGGTTCAGTGGCAAATTGGCCTGATGGCGGGTATATATTCCAGCTGTTCTCACCTGAGGGTTCTTCCGTTCAGGGCGGGAAATGGATAAAGGGATGATCGTCAATCCTTTCATATTCTGGCGGAATTGACTCTTCCATTCCGGAGGTTGGCTCCCTCAGCAGTGATCATTCGATCATCTGGTTGGTTCAGTTCTGTGTTGGATGGTTTGCAAAGGCTCTTGCTTTGGGGGTATATCTGGTGTGCTTTGGGTATGAGCCGGTTCAGGATGATCAAACTCGCCTCGATGATCCGATAGAGCCTATGAAGGATAGAACGATCCATAAGATTAGGCCAAATTGATTTGTTCATCGAGACGGTTCATGTTGAACGAAAGGGTTCAATATCCGACTGTGCAGGCAGCCCTGTTCCACTTGTCAGAATCACGGATTTTCACGGATGAAGGGATTTCACGGAAGATGGAGAACCCTGGCCGCCGAGGTGGCTGTAGAACTGGCGAATCGGAATTCCTCGCGTATGGGTTTTCCCTCATAACCTCCCAACACATAACCTCCCAACACATAACCTCCCAACTCCCGCCTACCGGCGAGGCAGGCATAACCTCGACTCCCTCCACTTGTCAGAATCACGGATTGGCACGGATGAACGGATTGCACGGAAGATGGAGAACGAAGCTGTGGGGGTAGCCCCGCCATGCATCGCCCCTCAAATTCAGGTAGTTCTACGCTTGTTTATGTTCTCCATCGCCTGGACATTTGGACAGATATCGAGAATGCAGTTTGGAGGGTATGACGTAGGACTTCCCTCATAGACCAATCATCGATCGGTATCATTTGAGTGGATAGGGTGTTCAGGGGAAACGGAAGGCATTGGCTGAAGAAGCCATGAAGGCACAGATGAACCGGACCCCGGAATAGTATCAGCAACAATTGTAAATGGTCTTATCATGTTCTGAATCTGACCCGATGACCCACATATGGTTTATATTCTATCATATTTTTTTATAATCAAAATAGTTTGTCATGAAAGTTCAAACATTCTTTTCATCTTTCGTATTCATTTGCCTATTGTTACTTTGTCATGCTTGTCAAAAGGAGGCGCTTATTGACAACAATGCATTATTGCGAACGAAGAAGCTAAACGAAAGCAATTACACATCATTTGTCAATCTCGCAAAGACAAAAAAGTTGAATGGAGCGAATCTACGAACAGGTACTACCTACACACTAAGTGAGTCATTGGAACTTAACCACAGTCTTAACTTTGGCATATTGCCGACCTGATGAAAACCATGCTGGATATATTTCGGTGTGGGACAGTTTGATGATTCCAGTTGATACAAGTTCATTAGCTGGGGAAGATGATCTTGCAGATCTCTTTGAAGAGATTGCTACTATGGCTGGAAACTTTTTCCATGAGCAAAGTGATACGTTTAAGCAAGCGTTCAATTTTGAAATATTTGCTTATGACAATCTTCAATCCGGAGGATTACCAGTCATAGCTGTCTTCACAATGGGTATTGGTCAATGTGGGACTTTGAATGCGTACCCATATCAATCATCTGATCAGTGGGAGATATTCCCTGAAGCTGGAAACTGTTATACTTCTGCAACATCCTCTGATGCTCTGGATCATTGGCGATGTGATTTGAATGCCAATCTTAATTATAGGGACAAATTTAGTCCTTATTATTATTTTACTGATCGCTATTCAATTTGTTTCCAAAAAGGAGATACGAACTGTGAAGGCGATGAGGTTCCATATCCTGTTATTCACATCGATGAATCTTATACAGATGAAGATGTGATTAATCCGAGTGATTTGACAGAGAATGACAATTTCTACGATTACCTTTTATGGTATAATACAACTTACAATCCCAATTACCACACGTGTTTGTCACAAAGTGAAATGAATTTTTATTACCAGAAGCAGGCTAATTTGAGCAATTATTACAAGCCCTCTGGAAAAGAACAAGGCAAGCATGAAGTAGGATTTAACTTACTCGCATCCGGTGAAACTACTACAATGAGTTTACTTCGGGTGGACTATTTTACAGTCAATGAGTTGGAGAGCGAGACTGATGCAGAGCCACTGCCTTGTGAAGATTGTGAGTAAACAGGATTTCCATTTAAACAGCTGGCCGTAATACTACGGCCAGCTTTTAACCCAGGCCAGATGAGAACATTCATTATTCTTACCATTATACTGTATTCAAGCATCCATTGTGGAGCACAGGATTCCTACAATCGATTGTATCCTGAATACCCCGGGTATATCATTTGGGATCTTGTTGTTGATAGTGCAGGTATGCATGCATTATTTTCTGATTTTTATGAGGATGATTCAAATATCTACCCGAATTATTTATTGAAACTGAATCCAAATGGCGATATTTTTGACGAGATTGAATTGACACAACATGATGAAGGGAATCCATGGTCATTGATTGTATTTGATTCAATATATTTATCATTATTGCAGCTCTTCAATCCATCAGATCTACAAGTATTACGAGGAAATTTAAATACAAAGTCCTTTGAAATTAGTACCATTACAAATCTTCCTGGTAATGGTCCAATTGTAGCATTTGGATGGACAACAAAGGGCGACTCAGTAGTCATTCTATCAAACAAGTTTTCCAGTATTGGAAGTACTCAAATTATAAAATATGCTTTGTCAGATTTTCAACAATACCCGACCATTGAAGAAATGCTGGACTATAATGGAATTGTTCAAAATGTGATTCCGACTTCAGATGGATCCGGGCGATACCTGATGATGGCCACTGGACTTAACTTGCTCAACAGTAATTTTCAAGTTGAAAGTAGAATTGGAAAAGACACCATGACGGGTATCAATGGGAATGTTATTGCAGCTATTGATTCGGGGTATGTCGCTTTTAGTCATATATTAAACGTGGGTGCACCAGAAAATAAGTGGTTTGGTCTTTGCTATGTTGCACCGGATTATACAATCCAAAAGGTAACTACTTTTCAGGTCCCAACGGATGACTATATGTTTCCGGCCATCAATTCCTGTCTGGATCATGACGATGAGTCATATTTTATCGCCAGCCACAAGGATATTGAGATGACTTTGTATACAGACACGATCAAGCACCTCTATTATCTGGGTAAATACGATAAGGATTTGAATCAGGTGTGGTTAAAGATTTTAGGGGGTGATCGGAAGTATTTGATAGCTGGAGTGAAAGCTGATGGTCAGGGAGGCTGCTATGTTCATGGCATGACGAGATTGTGGGAGTACAATTATGCCACTATCCCATTCTTGATGCGGTTCAATGCTGATGGTGAGATCACAGCTGATCAAGATCCATTGTCGAGCCAATGTTTGAATTCACCATACTTGGAAATCCGGGGCATGATTGGTTCAGGTATGAGTTTGGAGCAAGGGACAGGGGATATGTATTGAAGAGATTTGATGTTCAAGGAAGGGAGATGGCAGTTCGACATCTTGAAAACGGGTTTGATCAGGTTTCAGTGGCAAATTGGCCTGATGGCGTGTATATATTCCAGCTTTTCTCACCTGAGGGTTCTTCCTTTCAGGGCGGGAAATGGATAAAGGGATGATCGTCAATCCTTTCATATTCTGGCGGAATTGACTCTTCCATTCCGGAGGTTGGCTCCCTCAGCAGTGATCATTCGATCATCTGGTTGGTTCAGTTCTGTGTTGGATGGTTTGCAAGGCTCTTGCTTTGGGGGAATATCTGGTGTGCTTTGGGTATGAGCCGGTTCAGGATGATCAAACTCGCCTCGATGATCCGATAGAGCCTATGAAGGATAGAACGATCCATAAGATTAGGCCAAATTGATTTGTTCATCGAGACGGTTCATGTTGAACGAAAGGGTTCAGTATCCGACTGTGCAGGCAGCCCTGATCCACTTGTCAGAATCACGGATTAGCACGGATGAAGGGATTTCACGGAAGATGGAAACTCCTGGCCGCTGGGGTAGCTAGAGATTTGTCCCTTGCTGCATCCAGGTGCCCTCGCGTTTCTCCTGCCAGATCCCGTGTAATAACTCAATAACGAAATCTTGACTGTGGATAGGCAATAACCCAATAACGCTATCTCCCAATGACCAATTTCACTATGGATGGTTTTCGGAACGTTTGAGAAACTATTTGATGATAGTGAATCTAATTTTCAGAGGTTGGTGTTCCACTTCTGGGCGAAGATTTTACCGTCTGGAATTCCGGGAAGCGTATGGCGTATGGGTTGGTTTTCTACCCTTGGATGTGGAGTCAATTGTCAATTCATATGGATGTCAATCTTGGCCCGCCTCATGCCGGCGCCCCGAGTACTCGGGGTTCCTTTTGAGGCACCAAAAGGAAGCAAAAGTGCATGTCGCCAAAATGGGCCTTGTTTTCATGGACAAATTGCTCGCTCATTTCGTTTTTTGTCTGGGGGCACGTTTACATCATGACCCGACCGCTAGAATTTGATCGGTGGTTCGTTTCGTGCTTTGCATTCGTTCATCTCGTTATTGGACAAGATTCGAATCTAGGTGTCCGACCAAATAATGCGGCTGTTTTCACTTCAATGGTCATCAATATGTTCTAAAGTTTCTTTCTTGCTACCATACGGGTCCTGATGTATCTGGGAGGCCCTCCTTTGGCGACGGATTCTTCAAAATCACTCAATAACGCCTTCCCGTTTTCCGAATACAGAGTACCGAGCACCGAATGCCGAATACCGATCCCCCCTCAGTGTCAAAGTGTTTTAAACCTGATTTTTCCTTGGTGACAACCGTCATCCTAAACGAATAAACCCATACCTGTCCGCAGTGGCGGAAACGAATAAACGATCTTCGCGCCTTGGCGTCTTTGCGTTTCTTCTTGCCATCTCCTTCGAAATAACCCAATAACGCCTTCCTGATTTTCCGAATAGCGAATAGCGAGCGCTGAACGCCGCGCGCCCCTTCACGTTTCCTCCTGCCATCCCTCCCGCCACGGCGGGCAGGCATCCTTCATCCCTCCCTCCTACGGAGGGCAAGCCCTCCTACGGCGGCAAGCCCTCTGACGGCGGGCAAGCCCTCCTACGGCGGGCAAGCCCTCCTCGGCAGGCAAGCCCTCCTACGGCGGGCAAGCCTCCCACGGCGGGCAAGCATCCCTCCTCCTTGCACTATTCCCCCTTCCCGATTCGTTTTATATAGAGATGTTTTTGGGGGTAAGAACAATCCCCATGAGGGGCAAAATCCGGGTTTGGAGCATCCCTAATGTGTCTTCGAGGCAAAAAATGGCCCGAAAACAGTGGGTTTTACGGGTTTACCATAGCATAAGCATGGAGTAAACATGGACTAAGCACGGACTAAACCTACAGTAAATACGGATCAGGTATTTTGAACCATTTAAAATCGATGCAGATGGCCAAGGTATACGGACCCATTCCCCTGATCGGTCGGTGTGACGACCTCAACTTCTACATGCTAGACGGCGAGAACATTGTGCGCAAGATGCCGGGACCGGACAGGAAGCGTGTGCTAAAGGACAAGGTGTACAAGCGATTCCGGCAGGTCGCGGCCCGCAACGGCCGGCACAGCACGGAGCGGATGAAGCTTCGATTCCTGATCAAGATCCATTTGGGCCTGTTTACGGACGACATGACCCATAGTCGCTTTAACGGGGTTTTGTGGCGATCGGCCAGCCGTGACCGGCAAGAGGTGGCGGTTGAGAAGAAATGGTACCGCCGGGCTCTGGCTGACCTGACCGTTCAGCAGGATTGGCTGGACCTGGTGTACCGGAGGCAGACTCCCCTGAGCCGATACCTGCCCCAATGGCCGGCGGTGGTGGGCCAGCGCAAGCTCAAGTTGCAGTTTGCGCCGGTTCGGCGCCAGCCTTTCATCCGGCTTCCGGAATATGCCGACGGAGTGATCATCGACCTGTTGCGCATTGACCTGCCCGACGAGGAAGACCCCCGCTTGGGCGGTCTGACCAGCAGCGACATCCTTCGGGCGGCAGACCTGCGACGGCGGTATCATCTCCCCATCCCCAGATCGGCGCCTGATGGTCCGTCCCTGCTCATGATCGGCCTCACCTTCCTCAGTCCCGATGATGAACCCGACCGCTTGAACTACTGTCATGTTCGTCCCGGTGGCGTTGTAGGGTTCCTGCTTCCGGGTAGATGAGGGACACATCTTCAAATCCATGGATGGCGAGGGTTCTTTTGACACAAACCCGTCGTGCAGTTTTGTCTTCGCGTTTCACCCGAATACCCCAGCCTACCGGCGAGGCCCTCTCCCCGACCCCTCGACTTCTCGACTCCCTCCACTTGTACTGCCCAATCGCTGGTCCCCTGCTTCACCTGTACATCATCTCTACCGTATCTTTACTTCAGTAAAGCACCACTCGTACTGCCTGGGTACTCCTGGGGTACTGTCATCGTACTCTCGGGGTACACCCCTGGTACTGTTGTAGTACACTCGAGGTACACTCACGGTACTGTTGTAGTACAATCGAGGTACACTCGAGGTACACTCACGGTACACTCCTCGTACTCTAACCGTACTCTCAAGCAGGGGGTACACTCCTCTGTGTGGGCAAGAAAAGTTGCCAATATCGTATCGTGATAAGCAGAAGTACTTGGTTTTTAAAACGAGTACTTCTACTCTTTTTTCCAATCAAAAGTTGGGTGAACTTGGCTGCCATAAATAGCAGTGCCGAGAATGGATGTGGTAGCTCGCAAAGGCAGTTCAGACAGAATATTCCTTCGATTTGACAATTGAAGTATTGATTCTGTCAATATATTCTTTTATTTTTCATCTCTTAACCAATTGATTATGTACTATTTCTCCCATTATTTTACGCTACTTCGGCAGAGTGTTCTATGCCGCTTCAGGCAAGTCGGAATTGCTCTCGGCTTCGTTTTACTTATTGGTAATATGGCGTTTAGCCAATCATACTGTTCTCCACTCCCGGTCCATGGAAGTTGCTTACTTCCTTCCATATTCCAACTCTCATGAAACGACTATATCTGCTCTGGTTACTGCATTTACCATTTTTCCTTTTGGCACAAAAACATGATGCAAATTGGGTATATTCAAGTTCCAACCCCGATGATAGTTTGATATGTACCTTAGGCTTCAATGATAGCGTATTAACATACTATTTAATTTCCGGTCCTATCTTGGCTAGTTCTTCAGCAAGTTATAGTTTTAATAATGGAACTCTTCAATGTTATTCCGATGGTAGAAAGATGTATACAAAGGATTCTAAAGTAATCCAGAATGGAGATTCCCTGGATTATGTTGATGCATGGGTAAAGCCACCCAAGGGAACATCCATTGACTTTTATACCGGAGTATTTCTTCCTTTTCCAAATATGCAGGATAAATGGGCAGTTTATCTACAGACAATAGTCAATCATCATAGTATTGACGATCAGGATATTGGCCTATGTTATTCCATTGTGGATCTGGAAGCCAACCAGTGGGAGGGAAAAGTGATTAGTAAGCAAAACCTGTTGATGGACAGTGTCTATCAATATACCTGTATCCAACATGGGAATGGACAAGACTGGTGGATCGTCGGCCATAAATACAATAAGGTAGATTTTGAAATTTATCTGTTGACCACTGAAGGGTTTCAGTATATTTCCAGACAGTTCTTTGATATGCCAGTTTATGATTACAACTATAACCGTTCACCTGTCATTTCTTCCGAAATGGGAGACTGGATTTATCTTCAGTTTGCCATTCATGCAGGGTATTTATTCAACTTTGACCGGTGTCAAGGTGTGCTCGAATTTAAAACTGAAGTGGCTGTTCCGGATAGTGTTGATTTACCAAATCCTTTTAATTATGGCATGGCTTTTCCAATCTCTTCACCTTCCGGCAAGTTGATGTACTCCATGTTTCGTGATCAGGTAAAGAAAGACAATAAAATGGTCAGTCGGTTTAGACTGATGCAAGCGAATCTGGACTCCAGTTTACCTGTATTTCAATTCCTGACTCACGAAGAAATATTAAGTTATGCTTTCGGCTACCCAGAGCTTGGTCTGGATGGAAAATTTATTCACACCATTTGGATGAAACTGGTAAACTGAACTTTCTATCCATCATTCATCGACCAGACGACTTGATGGATGGATGTGGGTTGGTCGGAAAACCATTCCCTTCTGGGTTCAGGACATCATCTACCCCCCGCTTCCCCAACTATCGTCTGGGTCCACTGGTAGGCAGTGAGTGTGATACGGTCACAACATCCGTAGCGGTACCGGAGATGGGCAAGACGTATGATATGACGTTGACGCCCAATCCCTCTTCCGGGCCGGTGGATGTCGAAATCACCTTGCCCGAATATCAGGGGCACCAGGTGGGTTGTGAGGTCATTGACGGCCTTGGCAGGACAGTGTCCAGTCATACGTTTCCACACTTCAGTTACCGGCATTCACTGGATGCCTCTGCCTTTGCTCCGGGGTTGTACGTGGTTCAATTGATCGTCGACGGTCGAGTGGTCAAGGCAGAGAAGTTGGTGGTGGTGGGGAGGTAGAAAGCCATCATAGTCCTGTTGGTTTGTCTTTCCGACAAAAGTTGTTGAACTTGTATTGAGATAGTAAATACCGTAATCATTTGAACGCAACATCCATTTGAATGAGGATAAATACCGATAACTCCAACTGGGCACATGACACCTGTTCAAGCACACCTTCTGCTAGAACCTGGACACCAAACTATAGCCCTATTTCCAATGCTCAACTGGTTGTAGCTCCCAATCCAGGCAACGACTGGTTTGATATAAGAAATGCAGATGAAGGACAGATCCTGGTAACAGATCTTTACGGACGACAAATCTTTGAGGCCAATCTGGCTAAGGTGGGCAACCGAATTAACACAAAACAGTGGATACCGGGCACCTATGTGATCCGTGTTTCTACTGCTACTGATCAGAGGACTACTCTCTGGGTCAAGAAATAATCAACTATAATTTAAAGGGGTTGGCTTACTATTAGTAGCCAACCTCTTTTTAAACAGCTGAATAATGAAACAGACTGTCCTACTACTCATTTTCATGGTTTGCTCATTGTGTATTGTGGCACAAAAACATGATGCCAATTGGGTCTATACGGAGATGACATATGAAGATAGCACACTGTATGTTCTGAATTTTGGTGAAAAGGGAGATACATTTATATTGAACAGCGTGCCAATTGTAAGTGGTTCCTCCGCAAGTTATAGTACCTCTTCAGGACTATTGAAATGTTTTTCGGATGGCGATAAGATGTATGGCAGTAGTTTCTCCATCATGGAAAACGGCGACTCCCTGGGTTACAATGCGGATTGGGACAGTATACCTGTCTACTATACAGGTAGCGAATTTTATTCCGGTGAATTTTTGCCCTGGCCTGGGCAAGCAGACAATAAGGTAGTCTATTTGCATTATGTGGTTTACTATTTTACTTCCAGTTATAGGCACAAAGAGCTCTGGTATACGACTGTTGATCTGGGTGCTAATGATGGCAAGGGTAAGGTAGTTGAAAAGAATGTTGTCCTTTCTGACAATGTATATCATTATACATGTATCCAACACGGTAATGGGAAAGACTGGTGGATCATTTCCATGAAGGAAAATTTGATTGAGTTTGATATTTTTCTTCTTTCAGAATCTGGGTTACAGTTTATTTCTACTCAGTCTTTTCCGTTGCCTGTTTATTATTCAAATTACAATAGATCTCCATTAATCTCTTCTCCTCAGGGTGATTGGATCTACAGACAATTTAATCACGAGCCAGGATATCTGTTTCAATTTAATAGATGTCAAGGAGAAGTGCAGTTTCAAACCATGATTGGCATTCCTGATTCGATCTCTGTTCCAAATAGCTTTGGCATGTCTTTGCCTATTGGCTCACCTAATGGGCGATTTATCTATTCAATCTTTCAAGATCAAATTACTATACAAGGAAAAAAGGAGCCTCGCCCTCGAATAATGCAGGTAGATCTGGATTCGAATGATCCTTCATTTCAGTTTTTATACCATCAAGATCTGACCAATGATGGGATTCACTTTCCTCAAATTACTCCCGATGGCAGAATATATCATCTCTTTGAGAAAGATTACATTAATTCTTTAATCACCATCCATCGCCCAGATGATTTATTGGATGAATGTGGCTTAGAAATTCCGGGAAAGGCATTTCCACCGGGCTTCGACACACCATCTACTCCCCGCTTCCCCAACTACCGCCTGGGTCCATTGGTGGGGAGTGAATGCGATACGGTCACAACATCCGTAGCGGTACCGGAGATGGGCAAGACGTATGATATGACGTTGACGCCCAATCCCTCTTCCGGGCCGGTGGATGTCGAGATTACCCTGCCTGAGTATCAGGGGCACAATGTGGTTTGTGATGTCATTGACGGCCTTGGAAAGATAGTGTCCAGTCATACGTTTCCACCCTTCAGTTACCGGCATACGCTGGATACCTCTGCCTTCGCTCCAGGGCTGTATGTGGTTCAATTGATCGTTGATGGCCGGGTGGTCAAGGCGGAGAAGTTAGTGGTGGTGGGGAGGTAGGCAAGGATCCTTCTCATCTACAGAAAAGTGGAATTATATGGCATTGTGCGGCGTCCCTCCACAAACATCAGAAGGTCTTTAATAGATGATTTGTACTCTCAGGCACTTACAAAGAGATGTACTTCTATTTGATTGGTACAGTGAAAAAGAAGGTAATCTATTTTCATGGGCCGGTGAGACACCGGCAGATAGAGGGTACTGGTGAGACACCAGTACCAACAAGGGATAAATGTAACGTTGGATACCATTTCTCCAACTGGATTTTGTCGCACAAAGTGAAAGACTCAAGCAGGATATGCAATTCTTGATTTCAGAACTTTCTGATCATCAAATAGGGATGACACAGATTCGAAATGCTGTGGATTCATTGGCCGAACTGATTGAAAGTTGGACTGATGCGACATTTGCATCGACAAATTCCTCAGAACGTGATTCCCTTCAGGCTTTGGTCGGATTTACTTTGCCTATTGGTGACTCCCTGATGAATGTCATTCAACTATTGGATTCCACGTTCAGAGTTAGTATCTTAGATTCCATTGAAGTACTTGTTTCTCGAAATGATGATCTGGATGATACAGAATGGTATACCTGGTTTGAAAAGCGATACAACGAAATCGTACTGGATATGATGGCTGGCACGGAGCCCGATAGTGCAGCATTGGCTGATCTTCGGACAATGGCTCAGTCCTGTTTTGCCGATGGTGGTCGGGCAGTGTTTAGTGCCAGAGGATTGTGTGAAGTGTTATTGAAGGAGTACTATGATGAGGATTCCTGCGATCCAATAACGGAAGAGAGGAGTACTGATTTTGGCTATCCTGTCACTTCGTTAGGATTTAAGCTTAGCCCAAATCCGGCTAGCCATATCGTTAGAGTTCAGCTATTGAATAGACCTGCTAACAACAATGGATATAGCATCGGGATCCTCACAACTGGTGGACAAAGTGTCTACAATGGTATCATTCCAAAGGGGGAAATGGAAACGACAATTCCATTGGCAGCCCTACACAATGGAATGTATCTTGTACATGTGAGAAATGGAATAGAAGAGTTTACCCAGCCCTTACTGATCCAACGATAGTCATAGGTTAACCGGGGCCACCATCCAGTATGCTTGTATGGTGGCCCCATTTTAATAATTGAACAATGAAATTCTTAAAAGTTAACTACTTGTTCATTGTGACATTGTATTTTGTATCTCAGACATGCTATGGTCAAAAGCATGACTATAACTGGCTCGGTGGTCATCGAGCTACTGGCTTGAATACAGGGGTGATCATGAAATTCGATCCAAATAGTATCACCTATGATACCTTTGAATTGAAGATGTATGTTGAACAAAGCAATTTTGCAATAAGTGACCAAGAAGGAAACCTCCAATTTTATACGAATGGAAATGTCGTCGCTTCCTGGGATCATACTATTATGGAAGGTGGAAAGGGTTTTAATGAAGATTTAGGCATGTGGTCTGGCTGCGTATGATACCTGGATAGACTGCGTTGCCGTTGGTGACAGGCGATCCGTTCGCCGCTCAGGTAGATCTCCACCGACTCATTATCGTACAGGACCTTAACCTTTTTTCCTGTGTAGGTAAAAGGGACGCTGTAATAGTGCTTGTCTTCGCCCAATAGAACATGGTAATTGCGTTGCACCGTGGCCTGGACACAGTTTTTAGGAGCGAACAGGCGCGAGGGTAAGAGCTGCAGAGTCGATGCTTCCTCGGCGTTAAACAGATCCCGACGGCAATAGCCTGAGCCCTTGTAAGGGCGAAGGTTGAGGGCATCGACATACGTCCGTATACCCAGATTCAGTTCTTTGAGCGAGTGGAAGGTCTCATTGCGAAGTGGCGCATAGACATGCGAATAGACAATATTCACAGATCGTTCGACCATGGCCTTGTCTCTCGGTTTATATGGCCTGGTGGCCGTGAAGCAGGTGTTGTAGTGCTCGCTGAGCTGGTAGCATACTTCCGTGAATACAGGCTCATACTTGCTTGGGCTGACGACAGCCGTTTTGAGGTTGTCACACAGGATGGTGCGGGATACCCCGCCGTAATACTGACACATTCCGTTGATGCAAGAGACAAAATCAGCTGTCTTTTGGCTATGCACAGCCCTGACATAGATCAGGCCGCTATGAGGCATGACAGAAACAAATGCCCGGCATTCGATCACCTCTCCACTGGGGAGATCCACATAGCTCAACTTTTTTCCAGCAAAGTCGATCATGGTCTCATCACCGGGTTTATGCTCGAGGTGCATGACCACATCTTTGGTGCGCAAATACTGCTGGAAGTGGCAGCAGTAGTGACTATATTGAAAGCCATCGGGATTGCATTCCTTGTACTCCAACCACAGCATCTGTCGGGTCACTCCGGTTTTCTTCAGCTCCCGTTCTGTATATGAGAAGTGCTCATGCAGTTGCTGGACGCGTAACGGCAAACCATTACGGGGAGGAGAAGCAGGAGCAGCAGTGACACCTGGAGGACTATCCCCGCCCTGGTCAGACAGATACCTGCGGATCGTATTGCGAGCCAGTCCGAGCTGTCGTGCAATGCCTTTGATCGAAAACCCCAGTTCCTGCAATCTGAGGATCATGTTGTATTGTTCCATACTGATTGTCCTTGCTGCCATTTGCTTTCGTTTATGAAAACAAATGACGGTTATCACAACCAGAATGCTACTTGCAACAGGGGGTCAATCCCGCCTATTGCGGGACAAGTTATGCCGGAATGTCAGAGCCCGAGAGGGGGTCAATATGCCGTAATGTCAGCCAAAACACTCTCCCGGACGCCCTCTTAAAAGGGGGTCAAGTTACCGGAATAGGGGGGTCACTTTGCTCCGGAATGGGGGGGTCAACATGCTCCGGAATTTCCAGCTGGACATGCGGGAGTTCCTGGACAGACCCTTCAGGTCAGATAAGCCGCCACCCGAACTTTTAACCCTGTTCTAAATGGGTGGGGTTGTTTTTGAAATGGCACTCTTTGAGGATATAACCAATTGGTTGTCAATGCCTATATTTGGAAAGTTAAAACATTTTGGACAGCTGTGAGGCTTCTTCGAGGAAATATGGTTGGTGGTAAAACTTCTAAAATTGTGATAAAACAGGTATTTCTACTCTTTTTTATGAGTAAATAAGCACTCATCTTTATGCATAGATTATTAGCAATATCTATTATTCATTATTTACAACCCAAAAATCACACTTATGAAACACTTAAGTTTTTCATCTTCAACATCACAACAATCTCTTCTTGGGATATGTATTGCGGCTTGTGGGATTATTTTTTGCATTAGTTTTTTTACTTCAGGCTGCTCAAAGGAACGATTGTCTGACATTTCAGGAACATCCGGATCACACCATGCTGCACTAAGATCTACCTACACATTCCCAGGGGTAAGTTATAGTGATGGAGTAATACAATTCTCATCACTTGTATATTTCGATAGCTTGATTCAAGCTGCAATGTCAGATTCAACTGTATTAGATGATATCTACACTCAGTTTTCAAGTCATTTCAGTAATTATAATGCTTTTCTTGCATTAGTTAGAGACACAACTCGAATTGATTCTACCGATTGGACCGTATCTGCAAATCAGGCTGCAATTTCTAATGTCATCACATTTGTAGAATCCAATGATACATTCAGGACTGAGGCAACAATTACTTCAGGAGTACTATCTCATCTGGCCAATGAAGATGGACTATTTGTAATTGGAGATACAGTATATAAGATAACATATAATAAAGTTTATGCATTTTCAGATGCATATCTATCTTCATATAGTTCGTATGATGATGATCTAACTAGTATCCCTGGAGTAGAAATTGAAAACATCTCTCGCACCGACCTTAATGAATGTAAACACAATTATACGCTTTGGGGAAGAAAGCTTCAAGTTACAGGAGAGTGGAGCAAAGAACAATGGTCAATCTACAATGAGTTAAGAGTCACTACAAAACATCGTAGATATATTTGGCCATATTACTTGTACTATGATACAAAGGCACTTTTCCATTATGGACATGTAAGTTACTGCCATTCTTTTGATCAGTGGGGTGTTCCAATTAATCCAGTTACAGTTTATTTTGAACAAGGAAAAACCAATTGTTCGAAAATAACATTGGCTATTTGGTTTAGTAGCTCAGGTCAATTTGGACCCCCAAATGTAATTCCTCCTTCTTACGTTACACATCAAGGCAAATGTCCTGATGATGTATGGAGGGAATGTATAATTTCGTATTAATCAGTTAACATAGTAAGAGCTGCTAGCTTATAAGCTAGCAGCTCTTATGTAAATAACAACCAATGCAAAAGCCAATTAAATTGATAATCTTTTTTATTCTATTTTCTATTCAAGTAAAAGGACAAGGATATTTTCAATGGGCTTGGCGAATGAAGGAATCCCCGATTCTGTTCATAACTTCTTGATTGATGATAGTCAGGAAGTACTCGAAATTCGACAATTCTTTGTGTACAACAAAGATCGAGTGGTATTGATTGATTCTAGTTTTGACTACTCAGGAGTGCAAATGAAATGGGATCGCTTAAGTAAAGTCGAGACCGTACTTGATGCTGAAAATAAAATTATTGCTAAGCGGCATTATTGGGGAGACACCAAAGAATGGATGCAATATTCAATTGATACTGTCAGGCAGGATTTGAACAATCCAAATCTGTACCATATTACAGAATATGATGTTGATGATTTAGGTATACCAACTATGGTAACCCTCAATTGTTTATATTATTTGGATGGTCTAGGCAGAGACAGTCTACGTCTTTGGTATGATGCGAATTGGCAAGCAACGGCTAGGGAGGAATTTAGACAAGGGTTAAATTATACATCCACTGTTCTCTTTGAATATAGTAATGGCGGTTGGAAATTGCTTGAGGTTGACTCCGTGACCTATTTTTCAACATTTTTTACGTATACCTATGACTTTATTAATGATGATGGTATATTGGAGAATTATTCCATTGACACTATCTTTCTTGATGAAAAATGTCGGTTAGATTATAGTCACTTTTATATTAATACAGGTAATGGATACGAGTACGTTTATAAACATAAATTTTTTAATTCTGATCCTGTAAGTATTGAAGATGTTCCTTTATCTGGAACTAATAATTGTTCTTTTATTGTAAAAGGTGATGAGTTGCTGATCAATGATGTTGAAGGAGGCAATGTCAGACTATTTTCCATTGATGGGAGATTGGCTCAATTTGGTGATACTGTTAATGGTAAATTTCATTTAAGTCCACAGCATTTAAATGGAATAGCCATTCTTCACTTTCGCAGTAAAATAGGACAAGAGTGTTCACAGAAAATCTACTTAAGTAGATAATTTTATTCAAACATATGCATACGAATTGAAGGAGTGTATCATTATCACCGCCCCGTCCATCAGCACCGGATGCCGGCCTACAGGTTCCTCCATTATTTCGACACCAGCCACATGATACCCGGAGTGTATATCCTGCAGCTCCTGTATCATCAGCGGGTGATGGCTACTGAGCGGGTGGTGGCGATGGAGTGAGTGGAGGTGGTATTGAGCTATTTGTAGCCCTCCGACCAAGCACATATTGATAAGTTGACTGACCAGACAGATCTTTGGTCCTAAAAGGGCTATGAACGAGAAGAACTTTAGAAAGCTGCAAAGATCACACCAGACATCCGGCCTGAGCCGAATGGCGTTCTGTGCTCAACAGAATATCGTGTATGGGACGTATAATAGTTGGCATCGCAAATATGGTGCTGATCAAAAAACTCTTGATCCTGCACCTGATTCCGATTTTACACTAGTCTGGGTCACGGAGTCAAGCCCTGGCCGACAGGTACGGATACAAATAGGGTCTGATGTCGTCATAGAGATTCCTCTGCCTTGACGGGTTTAACCCCTTCACATCGATATATGCTGTATCGCGGCATAGTTGATTTTCGAAACGGGTTTGATGGGTTGTGTGGTTTGGTGCAACGAGAGCTCGGCGGTGCCCATGCAGATGGTAGCGTCAGGATCTTTTTCAACCGGCGTCGTGACCGAATGAAGATGTTGGCCTGGGAACCCGGCGGTTTTATGCTGTATTATAAACGCCCGGAATCAGGGACCATCGAATTTCCATCTCCAGGATTTAATGCGAAAACCGAGTAGTTCTACTCTGTTTTGAGAAGGCAGGATGGGCTAATATTGCAGGCTAACAGATGAGGGAGAGATGCTCATCACTACAGTGTGATCGGTCAATCTCATATGGAATGTCTGTTTTTATGTGTTCCGGAGGATTTGGTGCTCGTGCGAATGGGAAGGGTGTGTTCCATCCGTCCTGATCTCCGGGGTGTGCATCGGGTTCAGAGCGGTGGCAAAGAGCAGAGAGGTCTGGACCACTCATTTGTTTGATCATGGTAAAGGCTGCGTATATCAGCAACTGGATTTAGTGTATACAAACGGCTATAGAATTTTGAAAACGATTATATTACACTGTGCCAGGGGGTTACATGGTCGAGGAGGCCACGGTCCAGAAGAGGAGAGATGAAGAGGGGTTGTGTTTATAAGTAAGTTACTTGCAAGCATGACTAAACAAAATGGATAATAATGACAGAGAACCAGAAATATACTTTCGATGCTTATAGGTATCAAATCTTACCTACTTCAAAAGAAATTCAAACTCGAATTGACGATCCAGATTTGACGTATAAAAAATTAGTTGCAAAGAAAAATAAAATTTTCAAAGAAATTTTACTCAATGAAAATGTTTCTTTTAGAGGTAGAGATTCTGAATTAGTGCATAGTTCAGAAGAAGTTTCAGAAAATTACATTGCACTTCACTTTGGGATTCCTAAAAAGATGTAATCGAGAAACCTGATTTTACGAAAGAAGAAATCATACGTTATCCTGACTTGAAAATCTTTATAGATAATGATAGAGACGAACAAATCTTGCTTGTTCAAAGGAATTACCGAGCTGTAAATAAGACAGATAGTGTTTCAAGATTATTAGAAAAAAGCATTAATAAGTATCTAGAAAAACAACAGTTGAGGGTATACATTCAACCAATTTATACAGAAGCAGTTTTTTGGGAACTTGTTAAGAAATATGATAAGCAAATTACACGTTTAACGTTTGAGTTTATCAGGCCGAACCTCGCAAATATTTCAGGTGGATTGGCAGATGATTTGAGAAGTTTTCAAGAAGACTCTAATGCTCATAAAGGAAAACTTCAACTAGATGCACCTTCAAAAGGAACATTGGAGATTGATCCAAAATCAAAAGAAATAAATGGATTAGTGGAATATTCGTCCAAAGGAGGTGGAGATATTTCTATCAAGGTAAAGGGTTTGCGAAAGAAAATTAAAACAAGCGAAGGAACCAAAACCATGGAGGTAGATGAAGCGGTATTAAGGAATCCATCAAAGGACATGCTTGATTCATTATTTAACAGCATCGAATGACAATGAACTACATAAAAAATATTGCACTATTTATTGTTGTTTCAATAGTTGTAAAGCTTCTCTCGGACTACTTAGAAAGCAAATTCTTAATTGAGTTTTTAGAAGATGATCTTATTACAATCTTAATTACTGTATTTGCTATAAATACTGCAACGAACAGCTTGCTAATCACAGATTTGGCGAAATTAGCAAAGTCAAAGGAAATCAAATTCAAAAATTCCTACGAGCAAATAAGGATAGCAATTGCAGAACAGTTGATTTTGGTGATGCTTGGCTTCTTACTTTTGATAATCAGAGGGACATCACAGGGTCTTCCAATGGAAATTATGTATATAGTTGATACCCTTCTAATAGCTACCTTTGTTTTTGCTTTAGATATATTGAGAGATACAGCACTTGCAGTTTTCAAACTAATAGAATTCAGAAATAGAGAATAGCAAGCAAGTAACAATGTACATGACATAAAACTCCCTTCGGTCGTCCTCCGCATATCATTTTCCATTGGCTTTCATCAAAAAACAACAAATATGTACGGAATCATTTTGACAGATGCTGAAGAAAAAGCGAGAAAGGAACTTTGGTTTAGAGCAGAAATGACTCATAGGCAATTTTCAGCTTTAGCTGCTAAACTTTATGATTCTGATATAGAAAATGAAATCCTAAACCTCCCATATTTTATCAATCAATTATCTGTTGCTCAAAATTTAAAAATAGAAGAAGTTGAAATGTGGTTAATCAACTCATGGAACACAGAGAATGTGCTATTTCACAATAAGCATATACTCGAGAACTCCGGTCAATCATTTTGCATGCAATGGGCATTTCCGCAAGCCTATTATACAACTTTTTGTTCGATTTTAGCATATTTTAAATCCGTTGGATTTACGCAAATGAGCCACAACGCAGTATTAAAGGAATTCGGAAATCTAATTTCACAAAGGAAATACCCAAGCTCAATTTCTATATATACATCAGGTAGTAAAAAGAATATTTTTTATAATAATATAGTGAAACCCAACTTGGATACGACAATAGAATTAGATTTGAATATACCAGAAACTGTCGATAATCAAATTTGTCAATTCTTAAAAAGCACAAGGGAAGTTATGTCTGACAATAGGGCTCCAAGCATGAAATTCAGAGCTAAAAGTGGACAAATAAGAAAGAATTTAACACCTCAAATGTGGGATAAAGTATCAGACTCAATAGGTCATACCACAATTATGGACTTTTTATATCGCAAGAGAATTAAAGCTAATTACTTAGATATCGAAACTTTTAATTCGGCTGAATTTAAAGGTGCTTTGGTTTTAAATAATTTATGCAAAGTGGTAGACAGATTGAACTTATCAAATGAAACTTTTATAGCCAAGGCTATAGGTATTATAGAATTTGAACGAATTCTTAAAAAACACTTGACATCAGTTAAAAACGAAATAGCCGAAAGACGAATAGAAATTATTAAAGCAATTATAAAGGCCCAATAATTAATGACGAAAAACTATTCGAGTAGCCAGCTCCACAGCTAAAGAGCGAAGGAGTGCGCATCTCGCGCCATCGAAGATATTATTTTATAAATTGTGTCATTAAAGAAGGACCCGATGGAGCGATAGAATGCCGGGAAAGACTTGCCAGGAAGCGAAGGCGAGAATACGGAATTGATTCAATCTTCTTGAAAAGACCTAAGAAAATTATTTTGATCTTCAGAGATTTCAGTTAGATGCATGACCAAGTAATTCTTCCTGGTCCATAATCACGTATTTCTACTCTTTTCAGAAAGTATCATTCAGAGGAACTTGCATCAAATCTGAATGATATGTTTACACAGCACTTTTCAAAAGAGATCCTGACACTGGTGAATATCCAGGAGAAAAACCAGGATCGGTTATTGTTGAAGGCCAATGTGGTTGGAGTCGGGATCGCTTTTAAGGTTATAGATGGCCAAAAAACTGATTCCATCGGAATTACAGTCTATGTTTCCTCCAAGATGGATATCAGCCTGTTGAGCAAGTCGGATGTTATTCCGAAGAGTGTAGAGGATGTCAAGACTGATGTTGTCGAAACAGGTGTATTGTTCGCACAAAGTGATATATCCTTAAAGAATAAGGTGCGTCCTGCAAGGGGTGGATACAGTGTCGGACATTATAAAGTGACAGCGGGTACCATTGGCACTTGTGTGGTGGATGCTACTCCATTTGCTGGTATCCCGAATGCCTATTATATCCTTTCGAACAACCACGTGCTTGCCAATGCCAACAATGCACATCTGGGTGATCCCATATTGCAGCCAGGGCATGCTGATGGTGGTGTATTGCCATATGATGTGATCGCCAGGTTGGCGCGATTTGTCCCCATTGACTTTACTGGTGGTTGCAACTATGTGGATGCTGCACTCGGACAGGGAAACTTTGATGACCTCGATCGAGAGATCTATTGGTCCGGGAATGTGAAAGGAATACGACCTCCTGATTTGGGAATGACTTTGTACAAGACAGGGAGAACAACAGGGCATTCAAGTGGTTATATCATCGGTATCAATGCTACTGTCATGGTCAACTACGGTGGCGGGAAAGTGGCCAAATTCTGTAAACAGATTATGACTACACCGATGAGCCAGGGTGGAGATTCCGGAAGTCTGATGGTCGATCAAGATGGTTATGCTGTCGGACTGCTCTTTGCAGGTTCAACAACGGTGACGATCGCGAACGACATCCAGTATGTGCTACAGGCCCTGCAGGTAAAATTTCGCTGAATAGATTTTATGTTTGAGGCGTTCGAATAAGGACTGAGATGGATGTTTGGCGGGCACGACGATCATTTTCTTCGGAAGATGACCCTGTCTGAGACCATTCATCACCTGTTTGCAGCCTGCAACAAAAAACGTTGATGACTATTCTTTTTCCATGAACAAGGAACTTCAAGAATTTACGAACCTCTGGATTGGCCGGGAAGGCATCGTCGCCATCGCCGAGGGAATGCACGAAGGGAAGAAGTGTATCGTGGTCTATCTGACCAATCGAGAGGATGCTCTCCGGTACGGTATACCGGATGTGTATAAAGGCGTGGCCATTCTCATCCGGGAATCTCCACCAATTGGTAGCCTGCCAGCCTGATGGGGGTATCCAGGTGGTCATCGGAGTCTCAAAACCAGGTATTTCTACTCTATTTCAGATAATGGGGCTGACCTATCATTGCAGTTGTTAGATGTTGGAGCCGATGAGCTTCTACAGAACAACAGAGTCAGTAAACCAAATCTTGAACATATGTCGACGATTTTTGATGGAACGGGTGGAGGGATCATTTCCCAATCCACAGCTGAGGATTATCTCAGCAATTATCAGCAGGGGCCCTCTTATACCTGGAATCAGGGGGTGAAAGGGCACTACTTCAACAAGGACTTTTTTGATGATCTACTGGAGCAAACCGGAGCTGTTGGGATCCGCATTTACTACGGTTCCAGGGTCAATACCAGTAATGTACTGGTGCCAGAGCTGGTTATGGTAGCTGTGGATGAAGATGGCAATGATATTCTGTCGAATGATATTATCGTGGATGTTTCCAAGGCATGCCCACCAGTTTGCCCAACATCTGGGCTAGGGACGTAGTAGATTCATAGAGGGTGTACTTTTTTGTTATACTTACATCATGAGTACACCAGTGACTTTTAACGATTATTCAGCACTGAGTGCTGTTTTGCCAATGCTTGCAGGGGGCATGACCTGGAAACGCCAATCGGTTGCCCATCGTTTTCTGGTTGTGCTCTCTGCTATTTCACTAGCTGCCGATATTGTGGGTACCATTTCAATTGGGTGGTATGGCAACAATGTGTCGCAAGTAAATGGATACCTCCTTCTGCAATCCTTGGTAACTGGATTGTTTTTTATCTACTTGGAGGAGTTTCATGTATCCCTTCGTCCAATGCTCAAGGCCACATTTTGGATCATGTGTATGGTTTCATTAACCTTGTTTCTGACTGTGCCGATTAATGATTCGATTAATAAGTGGTTATTGACAATATCTTCTTTTTTCATCATTTGTTTTTCATTCCTGTATTTCTACAATCTGGTTCGTTTCGAACTGATCGTCCCCTTATGGTTGAAGCCGTCGTTCTATGCTGTCACAGGATTGATGATGTACCATGCGTCCAATACAGCAATTTTTCTAACGATCGATTATTTTCGTCCAGAGGTTGTGACAGAAATGTGGCAATTCAAATTGGTCAGTTATATTTTTCTGAACATTCTGTTTACGGTTTCCATGATATTGGAATATAAACATTTGACCAGTGAATGAATCCATTATCATCACCATCAGCATTTTCTTGTTATGCTTTTGTGCATTCTTTATCATCATGCTGATGACATGGAATAAGAGAAGTTTGAGCCACCAGAAGCGTCTCCATGAAATGAAACAGGAAAACCAGCGAAATCTGCTAAAGGCCACAATCGCCGGTCAGGAGGAAGAACGCAAGCATATCGCCGAAAACCTGCATGATGATATCGGTCCTTTACTCTCCTCAATCAAATTGAAGATGCGGCATCTGGCGGGTGATCCGGCACGTCAGAAACCTGTGTTGGAAACAATTGATCTGGCTATCAGTGAAATTCGAAGAGTATTGCAACGGCTTTCTCCATTGGTCTTTCAAGAGAAGGGGCTCAACGAAGCGGTCCGGTTTGTTTGTATGGAGTTTAAAAAAGTATCTGACATTCATTTGGAACTCACCTGGGAGGCTTCGATCCAGGAGGAACTGGGCCGGGAACGAAAGCTGGCGATTTTCAGGATCCTGCAGGAAGCCCTGAACAATATCATCAAGCACTCCGGGGCCTCAAAAGTCACGATACTGGCCCAAAAGACTGAGGATGGCGCATATCAAATCGAAATCGAAGATAACGGTATCGGGATGCAACACAACCTCGGTGATCAGATCGGGTTAGGAATGAACAGTATGATGGCCCGGGCAGAAACCATGCATGCCAAATTGGTGATCACTTCGCAGGGAAATGGGACCTGCCTGACCTTGACCATTCCAAAAAACGGGAACCATGCACAAGATTAGACTGGCGCTCGTGGATGATCACCGGATCTTCTTGAAGAGCTTGACAGCCCTCTTCCAATTTGAAGATGATATGGAAGTTGTCCTCACGGCTGTATCCGGGGAACAATTTCTGGAGCATATCCAATCTTTTCCAGAGATCGAGATTGATGTATTGATCCTGGACCTGAAAATGAAGGGCATTTCCGGGATTGACTGTCTGAAGCAGCTGAAAGAACAGGAAAGCGATGTGCGGACCATCATCCTGTCCATGTTTGATCAATCACCATTTATCCATGATGCCTTCAAGCAGGGGGCTTGTGGTTTTATTACCAAGGATGCTGACCCGGATATGCTGATAGATGCCATTCACGCCGTCTATACAAAAGGTCACTATGTCAATCCATCTATTTCCAGACTGCTGGTGGACAATATTCTGGAGAAGCAAAGTACTTCACTTCTTCTGCATCCGGGAGATATCCTCACCAGTAAAGAGTTGGAGGTCCTGTTTTACATTTGTCAGGGTCTGACAGCAACGGAAATGGCTGAAAAGATCAACCGTTCCACCCGGACCATTGAAGGTCATCGACAGCATCTCCTGGATAAAACGAACACACCCAATGTGGCGGCATTGGTGGCCTGGGCATTCCGGGAGGGGTTGGTTCATTAGGAAGACAAGGTGATCTGCAGCATTTGGCCCTTCTGACGGCGTTTTTATCTGTGATTTCAGGTATTTCTACTCTTTTATTATCCATTCCAAGGTATGAAATTGGTGTTTGCATTCTGACACTGGGTGGCGGGCTTGTGCGCTGGCAACCTGAAGCGGCTGTTATGGTGCTGGAGTGATTCGGGGAGGTATCAGGTGATCACTTTGGTTGCATTGCATGGATCGCAAGTAGATATGTTCGAGCAACATTTTCTTTCGAGTCATTCGACTATCTAATAGTGTCATAGGATAATTGATAAAAAAATGGGAGTATGGCTGGTGTTTAAACAAATTGAAGATGGGAGAGGCTAGATATAAAAATTCATATTTGAGAACTTCGAAACTAAACAGGAAGCTATGAGTGTAATTCCAACGAATCAAACAAGTGAGAATGATATTGCAACATATCGTAGAATTCGATCCTCAATTGGTGTATTAGGAATTAGTCTGCCGATAGTTTTATTGATTTTACCTTTAGTGCCCTTTTTTAATACGTCAATTCAAGACTCAATAAGTCATTATTATTATACAAATTTACGTGAACTCTTTACTGGTGTATTGTGTGCTGTAGGGCTATTTTTAATTCGGTACAAGGGGCATAACAATCCGATAATTTGGAAGAATGATGGTTTGCTAACAAATATAGCCGGGAGTATGGCTTTTGGTATAGCATTGTTTCCAACCAATGCAGATGAGTGCTCGCAAAAAATATATACATTAATTCCCCAATGTCATTTCTTATTGGGAGGAATTCACTTAGCGTTTGCGGCAGCATTTTTTATTGTTTTAGCGATAATTTCAATTAATATATTTACGATTGGACAGAAAGTAAATCCTAGTATCCCTATAAGTTTTATAAACGAAAATAGAATTTATAAGACGTGTGGATATTTGATGCTAATATTCATAATTCTAGTGCCAATTTTTTACTGCATTCCGGCTTTCATATACTACACTAATTTGTGAGTCCTTAGCATTATTCTCATTTGGTATCTCCTGGATCATTAAGGGGAGAGCATTAGGATATACAGGCAAGATTGGCGAAATGCTATATAGGGAGGAAAATTAATCAAACAAAAGTGAATGAATTTAAGTGCTAAATTTTGAAAGAAGTAAAGAAAGCAGCGTATATCAATCGATTGAAATGATGGCGGTTTTGTTGTTTGTAAACGCGCACCCCTCCAAGAATTTTTTACGTTGTTGACAGTTTTGGTTTAGAATTCGCAATTAATGATTACCCTCAAGCTTTATTGGAGGTAAAAATAATACAAATTAAACATTATGGCAAAAGTTAAACATGATGCCCCAGGAATGAGAGGCCAGCGAAGTAGAAATAAGGATGGTCAACTTCGAGAGAAACGAGGTGATACACATATTGGAACAATAGAAGAAAAGTACAAAAGAGATTTTGGTGTTCGAAGTGATATGAAACTTGACAGCTTTCTAAAGAAGAATAATTTGGAGTCTCTTAATGATCTGATCGAAAGTGATTTAGGTAAATAATTTTATTATTGATTATTTGGAGAGGTTATGGCCTTGGATGCTTGATGTTCTGGGTTATGTTGTATTTAAATAAAGAGACATTATGCTTATTAAGCACTCACTTCAATTTTGTTTTGTTTTAATGTTTATTTGTTCTTGTTTTCGTCTGTAAAGTCAGGATACTTTATATACGTAGTTCTTCATGAATAAATCTCTTTCAATCCGTCTCTAATGGGATAATACAAGTTTTACGAACGTTCCTTCCATTTTATTTATCTAGTTTTCAATTACTCCATTTCGAATTTTGATATAGGATCGAAGGCTCATTGCGTTACTTCTCTGGCAGAATAGTTGTTCATGGGCAGGATATATTTCCCGATTGCGGATACATGACATTTAGGAGACAGCCTGCAGGCATTCATGATATGTTAAGGTGTCTTCCAAGTATTTCTACTCGAAAAAATTTCACGTATTTCTACTCTTTCCTATCTCCAAATGAAGAGTGAAATTAGCACAATACGATTTGTTGATAGTTGAATGGACATTTGATAGGATTATTTTCTTTGAATTCTGTTCGAAATTTTATTGAATCATCTCTTTTTCACCCTTAAAACTTTACTATAATGGCAGAGACTGCATTGTTATCCATGGCCCAACAATTCACTGGATTACCCATGGACTCATTGATTGGTGCACCGCTGAATGCGGCAGCCAACGCGAACGCCGCCATGGCGGTTACCCAGACAGATTTTTTACTGAACACCTGCTTTTCGAAAAGCGGGGACACGTACACACCTATCATGATCAAAATGAGCATCACCAGGAGCTACATAGTGCCTCCCGATGCTCCCGGTGGGACGCCCACTGTGACACCTGTTACCACAACCTTTGACCTTCCGATTCTGACTATTATTCCTCTGAATTCTTTAGCGGTCGATAATGTTGATATCACCTTTGAAATGGAGGTCAAGTCCAGTTATTCAGAGGAGACAAGCAAAACTCAGGAAACGGCCATTGGTGCTTCTGCCGACTGGTCTGTAAAAGTGGGTTGGGGTCCCGTTTCTGCTGAAGTGAAGGGAAGTGCAAGTTACTCGAGCAAGGACACAGAGAGTTTCAATACGCACTACGAGAAGAGTAATTCTGCCAAATACACTGTGAATGTGCATGCAGGTCAATTACCCTTACCTCAGGGTGTAAACACCATTATTGCTGCCTTTACGTCTGCAATTGAGCCTCTGCAAATGCCGACGACGCCTTAGCAGGTAAACGATTTAATGATCATATCGGGTCAGGTTCATTGTGAACCTGGCCCCCATTAATCACCCACAAATTGGATGTCATGTCTAGACGTAAGGGGAATACTATATTCAGTGAGATGGCAGGTGTACCTGTACAAAGGCTTCTGGCCAATCCATTGATAGCTGTTGCCAGGGCCCAAAATATGATGGCACGGACCGAGGTTCAGACGCTGCTTCAGTCCTGTTTTATCTATGAAGATGGGGTGTACTACCCTATAATGCTTGAGATGGCCCTGGAGCGCGTTTTTGTGGAACCAGGTGATCGTCTAGATGAAGTGGCCACCATCAAGGAGGTGACCACGGTCTTCTCCGTGCCGATGATTACCATTTTCCCGATTTCTTCATTGGGGGTTGACTTCATTGATATCAGCTTCAACTTTGAGGTGACCGCTCAATATCAAGTCAATGCTGAGTTTGAGGAGGCAGAAGGCCAAAGGAATACCCGGGATGTTTCCCCTTTGAACCCTGTTCCCGAAGTGGAGCTGGTAGGAAATATTCTGGCGGCGCAGCCTGTGACAGGTAGCGGTTCAGGTAGTACTTCATATGAATGGAGCAAGTCAGCCAATTATCAGGTTGATGTACACGCCGAGGCGCTACCCTTGCCACGGGGACTAACCATATTGTTAGAGCTGTATTCCAATTCTATTCAACCAAAAGAAATAAGTACCGGCGATGAATGCAAATAATACCAGCCAAAAGATCCCATGCCCTGTTTGCAAAAATGATATTCATTTTGAGACTTTGGCATTATTGCAAGGGGCTCAATTTTCATGTAATCATTGTGATGCGAAGATCAGTCTGATGGCCGATTCTATTCCCAAGGCGAAGGAGGTCTATCAGAAGTTTAAGCAAGTAAAAGAGACCGTCCAGCCAAAGGTCTCAAAGAAGTAATGAGTAGAAGTGAATAACCCACCTAAACAGCTGTCATATGATCCGATTTGATTCATTCATCCAGTCCCTTCAAAAGGCGGTCACCGATGCCTCTGAAGCTGTCAATCAGAAGAATCTTGACATCTTGAATATCTATTTCACGGACGCTGACGCCGAATCCTCGATCAGGGGATCCCTGGATGATGCCCTTGATCATCTCAATAAGATCCTGGATTCAAAAGGCCGCCCAACGACTACAACACTAAAGAATGCCATGAATGCCTTTCGGGCTGCGAAACAGGGCTTGTCCGGAGAAGAGGACGAGTCCGAGCGTCCTGTTAATCCCAGGGCACTTCATCCTGTGACAGTAACGGTTCAGTTTCCAGAAAATACAGCCTCCGGGATTGTAATGCGAGAAGTGGCTGTTCCACTGCTCACCCTGGTGCCCATAAGGATGCCAACCATTGAGGAGGTCAGGTTTACATCCAACTTCAACATGCACGTGGTTGAAGATGATATTCAAATTGAATTCAATGCAGTCAGATCGGAGGGCCTTGTCGATAACAATGTTCAGAATGATGGGCGTTTAGAGGTCATCTTGAAACCGGGTGAGACTCCGGAAGGGTTGACAAAACTGATCGAAGGATATGAAAGAGCGTTGCGTGCGCAGATACCGGGGTAAGCAGTATTCAACTGATACAAGTCATATAGATATTCGTATTGTCTTTGAATAGAAATCGGGAATTTATTCTAGGAAGGCAGTGAAGAAGTAGCGCAACCAGGTCTTCTGAATGGTAGCTATTGCAGTCACTTTAAATGGGATTGGTTGCACTTGAAATGAAATATATATTATTCATCAGTAAAATAACGAGACATGGCTACACGGGTAAGAGATGCCAATCGATCCCCTTTTAATGCGATTGGCGTATTGCAATTGAATTTTGATAATGGAAACACGTATCATGGCACAGGTGCTTTAATAAATAGTACCACTATTTTAACCTGTGCTCATAATTTGACCGATCGAGGCCAAGGTGTTGTGCCAAGAGTCTCCTCCATCAATTTTTTCCCGGCCTATAATCAACAACCCTTTCCTGTAACCAATAATTGTCAGGTCAATCAAGGGTGCTATCGAGCATCCTGTGCATTTGCAGCTCTACGATATAAGGGTGGTGAACAGGATTGGGATATCGGATTGATCAAATTGGCGCAGCCCATTCAACGGGACTTCTATTTCGTACCAGTCATCACACGCGACCAAGGCCTGGTTGATCAGGATCTGGATATCACGGGATACCCTGGAGATAAGAACGGGGAGATGTGGACAGATTCTGATGAAGTCGCCAACATTGATATTGCCTTGAATACATTGCTTTTTGTCGTGGATACAGCGGCTGGAAGTAGTGGCTCTCCAGTCTATAAGTATCATGCCCTTGATGATAAAGTATACCAGTTTGCGGTTCATGTTGCCAGGACGGATGCTTACGGTTTGAAAAGGGCCATCCTGATCACTCCTGCCATTGGTGGTTGGATCAATAATGCCAGTCAAACGGCATGCAATGCCACGTTTTTGAGGTACTTGTAATATTGAATCCGGTTCTAATCTATATCTGGTTCCAGGCTGTCGTCTTTGTGTTTCCTGAGTATCTATTTAAGTCAGCAATATTTTGGTTCGAGTAGAATTACGTAGTTACATTTCAGGTATTTCTACTCTTTTATTGTCATAACAAGGTGTGAAATTTGTATGGTCATTCTGACTATGAGTCATGAGTCTTCTTTGCTGGCTATCTGAACAGGTAGTTAAACGTAAGGAGGGTTCAGAGAGCCAATAACGAATAAGCCAAATTTAAAATCTCGCAACTAAATAGAAAGCCTTGAGTGTAATTGTATCCTTACCCTAAAAAAATTATCAGGGTGTGCATGCAATATTGGTAGATAATGGAGTCCAAACACTCCAACTAGAAAAGATGCCTTGAGTGTTGTACTCAAAGCATTCAAAGGCGACTTTATGACAAATATTAATGTCATATATGCGACACTTGTGTAGTTTCAATTATTCAAATTGTACTGGTAATGTGCATTTTTTAATTAGCCTCTTTTAGTTAAAGTTTACTGCCGGATCATCAAGGCTATTTCAATTTTCAACTTCATAAAATGCATTTGATTCAATCTATGCTAATCTTCTATCATTCGAGGGCTCAACTTGATAAGTCGTTTGGTTTCAAAAGGTAGTTCAGCCCAAGCGATTTTGTTATTCATAAGTATTCTACACCTTGAGAATGCCCGGATATTTTTGTTTTATTCTGTTAACCGCTGGGCACCCTTTATCACCCAGATCATTCTTCTTCTCATTTTTTTTAATCACCAAAAACGTTTTATCATGAAACCAAATTTTGTCTTTAAAAATTGGTGGGGGCGAAACAATAGTTCGCTCCTGATTGCACTGCTGACCTTGGCCCTGACCGCGTTCGGGTCCTCCACGACACACGCCCTGACACCTGTTTTGATTGAAGTGGACAATGACAGCCCTGTTGAAGGGTGTGACCAACTGACTTTCACTGTAACTGTTTGTAACGACAATGCCCAATACCGGGACGCGACCGTTCGAGTGTATCAAATGGGGTATTTCGAAATCACAGATATCGGAGATTTTGGCTATTACCAGGGTAGTACAACAGAACCGATAAAAGAGAATTCCTACGTCCACAAATATATTTCTCAAATGGCTCCCTATGAATGTCAGGTATTGACATTCACAGCTATGGCCATGTCCCAAATTGAAAACATTCCGAATGAAGTGGAAGCCAAAGTTCAATTTGTGTACAATGGGCAGAATGATAATCAAGAGGATGCTGTACAGGTTTCCTCTCAGGGTTACAAAGTCCTGGATGGAAGAATTTCTCCATTATCCTATTCCGATGCAGTTACAGATGGTATATTGCCTCCTGGAGGCTATACATGCAATGAATTTGGTCCGTATAAAATTTCAAAGGTTACTGTCTTGGGAACATTTGAAGTAGATGAAGAATTTTGCATTGGCAATCCTGCATTTGCTTCCATTGTTATGGGTGATGATGCCGAGATCATTGTGAAGCATAATGGAATTTTGACAATCAATGGCCAAGTTGAGGGCTGTACAGGCATGTGGCGGCAAATCCGGGTCAATACCGGGGTAGATTCATAATCAACAATCATTCTCTACTATATGGCACAGTAAGAGATGGTGCACGGGCAATCTCCCTTGATGGAGGAGCAGAGGCTTGGATACAAAGAGTGCACTTCGATGACAACCATGTTGGTGTATACATGAGCAATCTAACAACTGACCAGTCTTCTTATGTAGACCCAGTTCTTAGACGATTTAACGATCTCAAATTCGAGAACAATCTGGAAGGGACGCTGAATGGAACGATTGATGAATCCCTCCTGGCTGAATCCAATGCCGATCCGGATTATTCATATTGTGGTGTATATGTATGGGGTGGCCAATTGATCAATCTTTCAGCCATTGAATCCAACTCCAGCAAATGGAATCGATATTTCGACCTTCCAAATGGAATTGTCACCAGGAATGCGAATGTCACCATCGGACGGACACGAATAGATGGTTGTCAACTTGTAGAAACCATGCAAGCACCTACCGGAAACGCCATCTGGGCCAGGGGAAGTACCACTCAAACATTGACTGTCCAGGGTGAAAACTCACTCCCCGTTCTGATCCATAATGTGGTCAATGGTATAAAAGCCACTAATATCAATGTCGTAGCCAGAAATATCTCGGGAGGTAACTACGAAAAAGCCATTTACACGACAAATGTCAATCCTCTTGTTCAAATTGATGTTGAAAACTGTAACTTTGAAAATGTCAGTCGACTGGGTCTGCATCATCGCGGATTTGGCAAACTGAACTATCTTCATAACACCCTTGATATTGATGGTGAAGTGATCAGTCAGGGTGGAGGATCCATTTTACTAGGAGAAGGCATCCTCGCCACACCAGTATTAAATAATGTCCTGAAAGCTGACATCCGTGATAATACAATCGATGTAAATACGGGCAAAGCTGGTATAACCGTGTATAATGCCATGGCTGACATTCATGAAAATACTATTGACCTGGACTATGATGACCCGGCGGTAATCAACGGGATAGGGTTACATAACCCGTTCAATAGTGCTGTGAGTTGCAACCTCATCACCGGTACAGATTATGAAACCCAGACCCACACCAATGGCATCTACCTCGCTGGTGGATCCAACCTTTCCGTCACCTGTAACGATGTAACTGAGACTGGAGCGGGTATTCGATTCTTTGGCATGAATGACGCCACCCTGGTGCGTGCCAACACCATTGACGAGCATCTGTTCGGCCTGGCTTATGGCTACCCGGGAGCCGGAGATGGCACCTTCTCCAGCCCCCAATCCTACCGCGGCAACTACTGGACCGTACTCAATGCCACGGACAACCCGACCGACCGGTATGGTGCAATCCACTATGCAAGTAATTTTCAACCTGTTAACGAATCCAACTACACCGTCAACGACAGTCAGGGCAAATACTACATGCCCAAGTGGACAGCAGCAGGGACCTGGTTTGAATCAAATAATGGTACATCTAATCAAACCTGTACTGAGGCATCAGTTCCATTATGTCTGGATGGACCAGGTGCATTTCGTCCGGAATTACCGGATGGTTTGGACAGCTGGATCATTCAAGACAGTCTGGGTAATGCCGCCTGGCAGGCTACCGGAACTCGCCGTCTGTTGCTTCGATTTGCTGAAAATGCCAATTTGGTCAATGACAGTACATTTTCTGCATTCGCTACAGCTGTATCCACAACCGATGATGTCGACCGTCATGAAGTTGCAGAAGCCGTTCGCCTGGTCGCACAACTAGATTCGGCACTCACCGCTGCTCTTGAAGACGGTCATCAGGACTTGAGCCTGATGATGACCAACATTCTCAACGGTATGGACAGCCTGGCCTGGAGTGCCTCCGAAATAGACTCCACTTACTGGTCGGCCTATGTGGACAGTCTTTCAACGCTATATCGCACGGACTATACAGCCTGGAAGGTATATGCAGACTCCGCCAGAAACATCATTGTCGATCGCCTGGAGGATGCATTGGACGACAACGACAGTCTGACACCTGAATCTACATGGGCAGACAATGAACAAACCGTCATGCATATCGCTCTCAGTTGGCTGACAAGCAACCGGGATACATTGGCGACAAGTGAGATAGACGATCTGGAGGACATTGCTGCTCAATGCCCGACCGAAGGTGGTGACGCTATTTGGACAGCTCGCTCCTTGCTCCTTGGTGTCGGTAACTATGCCTGGGATGATGCAGAAGCCTGTCAACAGGCGGAACAGCAGTACTCAAACAAGGGTGTACCCCTCACTACGAATTGTAGTTTGACTCCGAACCCGGCTATTGAATCAGTCACGATATGGTGTACCCTTCCTGTTGGATCAGCATTGGTTGTTTCTGATATTTTTGGTCGACAATTACTGTCACAATCATACACAGGAAATGGACAAACGTTAAACACCAGTCAACTGAACTCCGGTTCCTATTTTCTCAAAATAACACATCCTGATCATCCGGTCGCACTTCAGCGGCTTCAGATCACCCGGTAACTGATTTTCTTATTTCCCCAGATGGTAGTTCTCTCTGCCATCTGGGGCTTTAAAATTTAGGTAATGGGCTTTATAAGATATTTAATAGTATTTCTTCTGAGTTTTACTTGCCTGATTGGTTTTAGCCAAAAAAGTGATTACACTTGGGTGCTTGGATACAAACCAATTAACCCTGATCCCGATAGCCTTCTTGGTATCAATTTAGTTAATTATTCTATTGGAATAAAAAAAGCAGGATACTTGCCTGGGGAAGGACATATGCTCCTCACCAATGCCTCCATTTCCCACCCTGAAACTGGAGAATTGTTGGCCTATACTGATGGTTGCCGTATTTTCAACAGGCAGTTTGAACAAATGATCAACGGTGACAGTATCAATTTTGGGAAAACGTGGTCGCAATATTGTACAAACTTTTTTGGTGTAACTTATTATCCGAGTATTAATACAGCTCTTTTCCTTCCCCGTCCCGGACACCCTGACGAGGTGTACCTCATTCATGCCAAGGATACAATCACCAAACAATCGACTTACTGGATGGATAAAATCTATGCCAGTACGATCAGTTTCAAAACTTTTCCCAATGGGTTTGTCAAGAAAAAAATAAATTAATATTTACAGGTCAAATCAAGGAATGTGAGATGCATGCTGTCAAACATGCCAATGGCTTGGACTGGTGGTTATTCTTTCCCCAATATCAAACTAATTCCTATTTCAAATTTCTTGTCCAGGCGGATACCATCAGTTTGGTTGACACACAGGCCATCGGCCCTATTGTACCTTTTGGAGGTGGCACTGTCCTCAAATTCAGTCCGGATGGAACCAAGCTGGCCCGATTCAGCCGTGAGCAAGGCATTCTTCTGTGGGATTTTGATCGCCAGACGGGGTTGTTATCCAATACCCGCCAATGGCTGATCCCGGATAGTACACATACGTTTATTGCCTGCGGTGAATTTTCACCGGATTCCAGATTCATCTACATTGACAATACCTGGCATCTCTGGCAGGTCGACACCTGGGCACCAGACCTTCAGGACGGAGCTACCCTGATCGCCGACTACGATGGATTTCTATGGAAAGATTTTTTTAGCACAGGTTTTCAATTCATGAATATCGGCCCAGATTGCAAGATTTACATGAGTACGGATGGCACGACTCCTTTCCTGCATGTTATCCATCATCCCGATCTGCCGGGCACTGCCTGCGGGTTCGAGCACCGGGGCGTCAAACTGCCGGCCACCAATGGCAAGTGCCTCCCCAATATGGTCAACTATCGTCTGGATACCGGGCCGGTATGTGACAGTACCTTGTCCACATCCATATTCCTTCCGGTGCAAGCCAAAGTCCGCTTGCTAGAGGTGCGGCCCAATCCTGCCCGAGGGCAGTTTCAGGTCATGCTTCCGGATTTTGGTTCAGGTGGCATGCTCACAGTGATCGATGTCAGCGGTCGGGAAGTGGCACGTCTGCCCTGGACAGGCGAAACAATGCACGTCATCTGTGCCGGATGGACACCCGGCCTCTATTTCCTCAATCTCTATGATCCACAAGGCCGCTACGCCAGTGGCAGAGTGATGGTGGAGTGAAGGGAGATCGGTCCTTTATTGCTCCTAGCAGAGAATGGAAACATCCATTGAGAAAATCGTTCTACCGAGATCCTACAAATCCGTGTCATCCCTTCATCGTTATAAATCCGTGATTCTGACAACTACTGGCCAATACCACTTGTGAGAACTATTCACATGGAATCGGATTCCTCTCTACCTTGTTTAGCACCATGAAAAGATTTTTCACCATTCTCCTTTTTTGGCTCTTGGCTATCTCTGCATATTGCCAAAAAATGGACTACACCTGGTTATTGGGATATGAACCTGGTGGTGGATTTGATCCGGATTCAAATATTGGCTTCTCTCATATTCAATTTGACGAAGGCATTCCCCAATCGTACTATTTAAATGGATCAGGCTCAATGCTCCTCACCAACGCCTCCATTTCCGATCCTGAAACAGGAGAGCTGATGGCCTATACCGATGGCTGCCGGATATTCAACCGGCACTTTGAAGAGATGATCAACGGTGACAGCATTAATTTTGGCAAGATCTGGTCGCAGTATTGCACAAATTTTTTTGGGGTCACTTATTATCCTGTTCAAAATAGTTCACTGATTCTACCCAGACCGGGATATTCAGATGAGTTATATCTCATTCACGCAAAGGATACTGTCACCCCACAAGGCAATATTTATATTAATAATCTATACTATTCAAAGCTCAGCTTTTCAAAGCATCCCGATGGGATGGTTACTCATAAAAATAAGTCTGTATATACGGGTCAACTTTATCAATGCGACCTTCATGCTGTTCGACATTCTAATAGCAATGATTGGTGGGTAATGATGGTGGGATACAAAAACAATACATTTTATCGATTCCTAGTACAACAAGATTCGGTGTTTTTATATGGAACACAGGACATTGGCCCTATCGATGACCCAGGGGGCGGCAGCGTTATAAAATTTAGTCCTGATGGATCCAAATTGGTTCGTATCAGTCGAGATCAAGGTATTACATTGTTCGATTTCGATCGCAAAACCAGCATGCTTTCCAATACCAGGCAATGGGCTATTCCAGACACAACTTTTACCTATTGGGCGCAGGGAGAATTTTCACCAAACGGAAGGTATATTTATATTAATAACACCTGGCATCTCTGGCAGGTCGACACCTGGGCACCAGACCTCCAGGACGGAGCTACCATGATCGCTGACTACGACGGGTTCTTGTGGAATGATTTTTTCAGTACCGGTTTTCAGTTCATGGTGATTGGCCCAGATTGCAAGATTTACATGAGTACGGATGGCACGACACCTTTCCTGCATGTTATCCATCATCCCGATCTGCCGGGCACAGCCTGCGGGTTCGAGCAGCGAGGCGTCAAACTGCCCGCCACCAATGGCCAATGCCTCCCCAATATGGTCAACTATCGGCTGGATAGCGGGCCGGTATGTGATAGCACTTTATCCACGTCCATCTTCCTTCCGGTGCAAGCCGAGGTCCGTTTGCTAGAAGTGCGTCCAAACCCGGCCCGGGGGCAGTTTCAAGTAACACTCCCGGATTTTGGATCGGGAGGCACCCTCACGGTGATTGATATTGCTGGTCGGGAAGTGGCTCGTCTGCCCTGGTCAGGCGAGACAATGAATGTCACATGTACTGGATGGACTCCAGGGCTCTATTTCCTCAATCTCTATGATCCACAAGGTCGATATGCCAGTGGCAGAGTGATGGTGGAGTGAATGGAGGTCGGTCCTTTATTGCTCCTAGCAGAGAATGGAAACATCCATTGAGAAAATCGTTCTACCGAGATCCTACAAATCCGTGTCATCCCTTCCTCTTTATAAATCCGTGATTCTGACAACTACTGGCCAATACCACTTGTGAGAACTATTCACATGGAATCGGATTCCTCTCTACCTTGTTTAGCACCATGAAAAGATTTTTCACCATTCTACTTTTTTGGCTCTTGGCTATCTCTGCATATTGCCAAAAAATGGACTACACCTGGTTATTGGGTTATCAACCAAGCTCAGGATTTGATCCTGATAGTATCTATGGGATATCAGTTATACCCTATCCAAAATCACCAGAAAATGCATGGTATTCAGGAGGCAAAGGCCGTATGATACTCACCAATGCCTCCATTTCCCACCCTGAAACAGGAGAACTCCTGGCCTATACCGATGGCTGTCGCATTTTCAACAGACAGTTTGAACAAATGATCAATGGGGACAGTATCAATTTTGGGAAAACGTGGTCGCAATATTGTACAAACTTTTTTGGTGTAACTTATTATCCAATTAACAATTCTGCTCTTTTCCTCCCCCGCCCTGGACATCCTGACGAGGTGTATCTCATACATGCCAAAGACACCATTACCAAGCAATCAACTTACTGGATAGATAAAATTTATAGCAGTACAATAAATTTCTCCGCCCTCGCCAATGGTCTGGTAAAAGAAAAGAACACTCTCATATTCAACGGTCAAGTTAAGGACTGCGAAATGCATGCTGTCAAACATGCCAATGGTACAAACTGGTGGTTGTTTTTTCCACAATATCTTACCAATGCCTATTTCAAATTTCTGGTCCAGGGCGGATACCATCAGTTTGGTTGACACACAGGCGATCGGGCCTATCGTCCCGTTTGGAGGGGGCACCGTTCTCAAATTCAGTCCGGATGGGACCAAGCTGGCTCGATTCAGCCGCGAGCAAGGGATTCTTCTGTGGGATTTTGATCGTGAGACCGGGATGTTATCCAATACCCGCCAATGGCTGATCCCGGATAGTACCCATACATTTGTCGCCAGTGGTGAATTTTCACCGGATTCCAGATTCATCTATATTGACAATACCTGGCATCTCTGGCAAGTCGACACCTGGGCACCTGAGCTTCAGGATGGGGCCACCTTGATCGCCGACTACGACGGTTTTTTGTGGAAGGACTTTTTCAGTACCGGTTTTCAGTATATGAATATTGGTCCCGATTGCCGCATTTATATGAGCACAGATGGCACGACACCCTTCCTGCATGTTATCCATCATCCAGACCTGCCTGGCACAGCTTGTGGATTTGAACAAAGAGCCGTTCAACTTCCAGCCGTGAACGGCCAATGCCTCCCCAATATGGTCAACTATCGTCTGGATACCGGGCCGGTATGTGATAGCACTTTATCCACGTCCATCTTTCTGCCGGTTCAAGCCGAGGTCCGCCTGCTGGAGGTGCGGCCCAATCCTGCCCGAGGGCAGTTTCAGGTCATGCTTCCGGATTTTGGTTTGGGTGGCACGCTTTCGGTAATTGATATCTCTGGTCGGGAAGTGGCTCGTCTGCCCTGGACAGGCGAGACAATGAATGTCACCTGTACTGGATGGACTCCAGGGCTCTATTTCCTCAATCTCTATGATCCACGAGGTCGATATGCCAGTGGCAGAGTGATGGTGGAGTGAGTGGAGGTCGGTCCTTTATTGCTCCTAGCAGAGAATGGAAACATCCATTGAGAAAATCGTTCTACCGAGATCCTACAAATCCGTGTCATCCAAACATCCGTGCAAATCCGTGATTCTGACAACTACTGGCCAATACCACTTGTGAGAACTATTCACATGGAATCGGATTACTCTCTATCTTGTTTAGCACCATGAAAAGATCTTTCTCCATTCTCCTTTTTTGGCTCTTGGCTATCTCTGGTTTTGCCCAAAGGAGCGATTATACGTGGTTATTGGGATATGAACCTGGTGGAGGATTTGATCCGGATTCAAATATTGGTTTCTCCCACATTCAATTTGACGAAGGCATTCCCCAATCGTACTATTTAAATGGATCAGGCTCTATGCTCCTCACCAACGCCTCCATTTCAGATCCTGAAACAGGAGAGTTGATAGCCTATACCGATGGCTGCCGCATTTTCAACAGACAGTTTGAACAAATGATCAATGGGGACAGTATCAATTTTGGGAAAACGTGGTCGCAATATTGTACAAACTTTTTTGGTGTAACTTATTATCCAATTAACAATTCTGCTCTTTTCCTCCCCGCCCTGGACATCCTGACGAGGTGTATCTCATACATGCCAAAGACACCATTACCAAGCAATCAACTTACTGGATAGATAAAATTTATAGCAGTACAATAAATTTCTCCGCCCTCGCCAATGGTCTGGTAAAAGAAAAGAACACTCTCATATTCAACGGTCAAGTTAAGGACTGCGAAATGCATGCTGTCAAACATGCCAATGGTACAAACTGGTGGTTGTTTTTTCCACAATATCTTACCAATGCCTATTTCAAATTTCTGGTCCAGGCGGATACCATCAGTTTGGTTGACACACAGGCGATCGGGCCTATCGTCCCGTTTGGAGGGGGCACCGTTCTCAAATTCAGTCCGGATGGGACCAAGCTGGCTCGATTCAGCCGCGAGCAAGGGATTCTTCTGTGGGATTTTGATCGTGAGACCGGGATGTTATCCAATACCCGCCAATGGCTGATCCCGGATAGTACCCATACATTTGTCGCCAGTGGTGAATTTTCACCGGATTCCAGATTCATCTATATTGACAATACCTGGCATCTCTGGCAAGTCGACACCTGGGCACCTGAGCTTCAGGATGGGGCCACCTTGATCGCCGACTACGACGGTTTTTTGTGGAAGGACTTTTTCAGTACCGGTTTTCAGTATATGAATATTGGTCCCGATTGCCGCATTTATATGAGCACGGATGGCACGACACCCTTCCTGCATGTTATCCATCATCCAGACCTGCCTGGCACAGCTTGTGGATTTGAACAAAGAGCCGTTCAACTTCCAGCCGTGAACGGCCAATGCCTCCCCAATATGGTCAACTATCGTCTGGATACCGGGCCGGTATGTGATAGCACTTTATCCACGTCCATCTTTCTGCCGGTTCAAGCCGAGGTCCGCCTGCTGGAGGTGCGGCCCAATCCTGCCCGAGGGCAGTTTCAGGTCATGCTTCCGGATTTTGGTTTGGGTGGCACGCTTTCGGTAATTGATATCTCTGGTCGGGAAGTGGCACGCCTGCCCTGGTCAGGTGAAACAATGAACGTCACCTGTACCGGATGGACACCCGGTCTCTATTTCCTCAATCTCTATGATCCACAAGGCCGCTACGCCAGTGGCAGAGTGATGGTGGAGTGATGGGAGATCGGTCCTTTATTGCTCCTAGCAGAGAATGGAAACATCCATTGAGAAAATCGTTCTACCGAGATCCTACAAATCCGTGTCATCCCTTCATCGTTATAAATCCGTGATTCTGACAACTACTGGCCAATACCACTTGTGAGAACTATTCACATGGAATCGGATTCCTCTCTACCTTGTTTAGCACCATGAAAAGATTTTTCACCATTCTCCTTTGTTGGCTCTTGGCGATCTCTGCATATTGCCAAAAAATGGACTACACCTGGTTATTGGGATATGAACCTGGTGGTGGATTTGATCTGGATTCAAATATTGGCTTCTCGCATATTCAATTTGACGAAGGCATTCCCAATCGTACTATTTAAATGGATCAGGCTCAATGCTCCTCACCAACGCCTCCATTTCCGATCCTGAAACAGGAGAGCTGATGGCCTATACCGATGGCTGCCGGATATTCAACCGGCACTTTGAAGAGATGATCAACGGTGACAGCATTAATTTTGGCAAGATCTGGTCGCAGTATTGCACAAATTTTTTGGGGTCACTTATTATCCTGTTCAAAATAGTTCACTGATTCTACCCAGACCGGGATATTCAGATGAGTTATATCTCATTCACGCAAAGGATACTGTCACCCCACAAGGCAATATTTATATTAATAATCTATACTATTCAAAGCTCAGCTTTTCAAAGCATCCGATGGGATGGTTACTCATAAAAATAAGTCTGTATATACGGGTCAACTTTATCAATGCGACCTTCATGCTGTTCGACATTCTAATAGCAATGATTGGTGGGTAATGATGGTGGGATACAAAAACAATACATTTTATCGATTCCTAGTACAACAAGATTCGGTGTTTTTATATGGAACACAGGACATTGGCCCTATCGATGACCCAGGGGCGGCAGCGTTATAAAATTTAGTCCTGATGGATCCAAATTGGTTCGTATCAGTCGAGATCAAGGTATTACATTGTTCGATTTCGATCGCAAAACCAGCATGCTTTCCAATACCGGCAATGGGCTATTCCAGACACAACTTTTACCTATTGGGCGCAGGGAGAATTTTCACCAAACGGAAGGTATATTTATATTAATAACACCTGGCATCTCTGGCAGGTCGACACCTGGGCACCAGACCTCCAGGACGGAGCTACCCTGATCGCTGACTACGACGGGTTCTTGTGGAATGATTTTTTCAGTACCGGTTTTCAGTTCATGGTGATTGGCCCAGATTGCAAGATTTACATGAGTACGGATGGCACGACACCTTTCCTGCATGTTATCCATCATCCCGATCTGCCGGGCACAGCCTGCGGGTTCGAGCAGCGAGGCGTCAAACTGCCCGCCACCAATGGCCAATGCCTCCCCAATATGGTCAACTATCGGCTGGATAGCGGGCCGGTATGTGATAGCACTTTATCCACGTCCATCTTCCTTCCGGTGCAAGCCGAGGTCCGTTTGCTAGAAGTGCGTCCAAACCCGGCCCGGGGGCAGTTTCAAGTAACACTCCCGGATTTTGGATCGGGAGGCACCCTTTCGGTAATTGATATCTCGGGTCGGGAAGTGGCACACCTGCCCTGGACAGGCGAGACAATGAACGTCATCTGTACTGGATGGACTCCAGGGCTCTTTTTCCTCAATCTCTACGACCCACAAGGTCGATATGCCAGTGGCAGAGTGATGGTGGAGTGAGTGGAGGTGGTATTGAGCTATTTCAAGGAATCAGGGCCGAGGACTGAGGACCGAGCCCGGACGATCCCCCCGAGGACTCGGGGGGATCGTCCGGATCCAGACTTGGCCCTTTAGGCCAACGTCTGGGGGCCGAGCATATCCAGACTAACGAAGGAACTTGTCCACTTCGACTAAGAAGCGTCTGGGCATCCAGGGACTGATAAAGGATCGACTGGGACTGGGGGCGTTAGTGAGCTATTTCGTTAGTGAGTTATTTCGATAATGATGGGTCAACATGGATCTGGTAAACGCACCATGCGAATTGTGAACGGCGAAAAGCATTCGCAACGTCACCCCTATGGGATTCTTGCCTGTTTTCAGCAAGTTTGCAAAAAGCTTTGCACCCCTTCAGGGCGCTGATCCAGGGGGCCTCTGATACTATGCCGGGTCAGACACCGATTTTTTCCAATACCCAATACCCAATACCCAATACCCCTTTCTCCCATCCTCCCCTCCTCCCCTCCAACCTCATCACCTAATAACCTCCTCCCCCCTCATATGCAGACATTTATGAAGTTTTTGTTATTTTTGGTAGTTAACTACTCATCAAACCTCTCTTTATGAAGACACGTATACTTTTATTTGCAGTACTCACCGTATTGTCCGGGGCCTTGTTCGCCCAGGATTTTTCGGATGATATTGAATCCTACACAGACGGTGCCTGGGTGGCACAGTCCTCCACAGTCTGGACTACCTGGAGCAATAAACCCGGCACCACCGAAGATGCCAAAGTTTCCACAGAACAAGCCTACAGTGGCACCAAATCCATCAAACTGGTCAGTACGGTGACTACAGGTGGCCCAACCGATTTGGTCCTTCCTTTTGGACAGAAATACACAGATGGCACCTTTACTTACGGCATGAAGATTTGGGTCGGAGCCGGAAAAGGGGCGTATTTCAACTTCCAGGCTACGGCCACAATTGGCCAGATCTGGGCGTCTGATGTCTTCTTTACTCAGGATGGTACGATGCGTGTAGAAACCGGAGGAACCGTGCAGGCATCGACATCCTACACAGCGGAAACCTGGATCGATCTCGTTTTTCAGATCGATCTGACCAACAACGTTTGGGAGGTCATCGTCGATGGGACATCCATTGGTAGTTATTCCAACCCGAATAACAGTATTGCCTCCATTGACATCTTCCCGTTGAATGCGGCAGGACAGTCATTGTTCTATATCGATGACGTCTACTTCGACTATGAGCCCTTTGTTCAGCCCACCAAGGATCTGTCTTTGTTCTCTCTGACAACCAAGAATACATCCATTGCAGGCGCCTCACAGGGGTTGAAACTGACCCTGAAAAACCTGGGGATCACGCCGATCACGGATGTCGATGTGACCTGGATGATGGAACAAACCAGTATACCGACAATCTGACGGGATTGAATCTCAACAGTCTGGAATCGCACACCTTTACCCACTCGACCAAATTGCAGGCGAAGGAAGGGGCTACGAATGTGACGGTCACGTTGTCCAATATCAACGGTGATGTCGATGAAAATGATAAAAATGATGTCCGGAATGCGACTGTCACCGGCATCGTTCCGGCACCGGATCGCAAAGTAGTTGCCGAGGAAGGTACCGGTACCTGGTGTGGATGGTGCCCTCGTGGTGCCGTATTCATGGATTCCATGTCGCATGATTATCCGGAATACTTTGTGCCGATCGCTGTTCACAATGGCGACCCCATGGTCGTCAGTGATTATGATGCCGGTATTGGCGCATTCCCCGGATTCACCGGTTATCCCGGTGCGATTATTGACCGCGCCTCCGTTATTAATCCGGCGGCCCTGGAAAACAGCCTTTTCTCGAGAGTTGTGATTGCGGCCAAAGCCAAGCTGCTCAATGGTGCAGAGTATGATCCGATCAGTGGATTGTTGACTATGACCGTCAGTGCCGAATTTACGGGTGCTGTCTCCGGCAACTGGAGATTGAATATGGTGGTCACGGAAGATGGTGTCACCGGAACGACTGCGGCTTACAATCAGTCCAATTATTATTCCGGAGGTGCAAATGGAGAGATGGGTGGATATGAACTCCTGCCCAGTGTTGTGCCGGCATCACAAATGGTGTATGACCATGTCGCACGGGCGATCACAGCCGGTTGGGCTGGCCTTGCCGGTAGTGTACCAACTCCTGTAGCTGCAGGTGAGACACATATTGCCAAGTTCACCTGGAATGTGCCGGCAGGCATGAAAACGGAGAATATGCGGATCATTAGCATGCTGATCATGCCGAATGGCAATATCAACAATGCCAATACCTTCACTTTTGATGAGGCCATCGCCAATGGACTGGCTTCTTCGAATGAAGATCCGATCGCCCTGGAGTCCCTGGATGTCTATCCAAACCCTGCAGGTGATCAGGTTACGCTTGCGCTGCAATTGGCAGATGCTCAGAATGTGCAGGTTCAGGTATATGATGTGATGGGCCGTATGGTGGCTACTCAATCTTATGGTACAATGAGCGGTCAGCAGTGGCTGCCATTACAAACAAATACACTCAGTAATGGAGTGTATTCTTTGCAAATTGCCATAGGGGATGGCGTTGTCACACGTAAACTGGTTGTTCAAAATTAAGAAACAATCACGACTATAAGTCAAAGGGCCGCTTCGATGATTCGAGGTGGCCCTTTTTTAGTTGAGGTGGTCAGGAGATTTTGATTCTTATTGATTGGCATTCTGGTGAAAACCATCTCGTCGTCCTGGGGTTGTTTTGTCATCATTTTTGCAGGGCAAAAATGATGACAAAACAGATTTGTGTTGATCTGTTACCCCGGGTTAAAACCCGGGGCTAATCAAGTTTGACCCCTCCGGGGTCTTACGTTTTCACCATTAAACTCATTGCAAAACAATGGTCCAAAGGAGCGAGGTTAGGCATGCCGCCAAAACAAGTGTTATGCCTGCTTTATACCCCGGGCTAATCAAGTTTGACCCCTCCGGGGTCCTATCTTTCTTTGTAAGGTAAAATTTGCCAATGAAGGATAGGTCATGCCAATACGATTTACCCATTACCTCTCCCGAGTGGCGCAGCCACTAATGTACTCAGCTCCCTTTTCCTTGGAAAGGAGAAGCCTGTCTGCCGACAGCCAGGGGTTGGGTATGAGGTTAAATTCACCCACCGGTAAGTAAAGGTTGCCTTTGGGTTAAGAAAACTCAAAACATGAAAAATCAACTTCCTGGTTGCGTTGAGACACCGCGCAATAACCGGTTAGCGTGAGACACTCGAACCAACGGGTTGCATATTCGTTTGGATAATTAAACGTTGAACCTTGAACAGGCAGGCCCCCCGAGTACTCGGGGTCGCCTTGAAGGTTGAACACGCCAACCTGAATTCCACCTTCCTTTCCCCAAAACAACCTGGATCTTAGGAACTTGGAACCAGGAACCAGGAATCAGGAATCAGGAACCAGGAACCAGGAACCAGGAATCAGGAATCAGGAACCAGGAACCAGGAATCAGGAATCAGGAACCAGGAACTACCCCGATCGCTCGGGAAAGGATAAGGAAAGAAGGCTCCCACATCATTCCCAAACGGCTACCTTTACCGTCCATGTTTGGTCTCCTCCAGCGTACACCTCTCCGGGTCTTTTATAATGCATTTCGCGGATTGTCTGCAAACGTATGGCTACTGGCATTGGTGACCTTTATCAACCGAAGCGGGACCATGGTCATCCCCTTCATGACAGTGTATCTGACGGTCGATCGCCAGTTTTCTCTGCAGCAGGCCGGTTGGGTCATGGGTGCTTTCGGCTTGGGATCACTTCTGGGTGCCTGGATCGGTGGGCGGTTGACCGACAGGATCGGATTCTATCCGGTTCAGTTCTGGTCACTTTTCCTCAGCGGGTTTGTATTTGTCGGTCTGATGTTCCTTCAGTCTCTCTGGGCGCTCAGTGTGGGTGTATTTATTCTCAGCACTATTGCAGACGCATTTCGACCAGCCAATTTTGTGGCCGTGGCTGTTTACAGCAAACCGGAAAACCTCACCCGGTCGATGGCCCTGGTGAGAATGGCGATCAATCTCGGATGGTCGGTCGGTCCGGCAATTGGCGGTTTTCTGGCAGCAAGTTTGGGATATTCACTCCTCTTTCTGGCAGATGGACTGACCTGCATCCTGGCCGCTGTCGTGATGCGTATCTTTTTACCTCCCCGCAAGGCCAACAATAATCCGGCAGTGGAAGAAGCACCTGATGTAGTCCATACGCCGCCGTATCAGGACAAACCTTTCCTCCTTTTCCTCGCCATGATGACCCTGGTGGCATTGTGTTTTATGCAATTCATCCATACCCTGCCCGTCTTTTGCAAGACGCAGTTGGGTATGAGTGAAGACCAGATCGGGTTGTTGCTGGCGCTGAACGGACTGGCCATCGGATTGTCGGAAGTGACCCTGGTATATATTCTGGAAGGTCGTTTCCACAAAATCTGGTTGATGTGTATCGGTGCCCTGGTTATCGGACTGGCCTATATCAGTCTGAATCTTCACGCCACGTGGGTTGGCGTCGCAGTGATCTGCATGAGCCTCCTCACCCTGGGGGAAATGCTCAATTTTCCCTTTTCCAACAGCTACGCCATGAGCCGGGCCACTGGTAAAACACGGGGTCAGTATATGGCCTATTACACGATGGGTTTTGCCGTTACAACCATTCTGGCGCCACTTATCGGTCTGTACGTAGCCGACCACTATGGTTTCCGGACACTCTGGTTCCTGATTGGAGGCATTGCATTCGTCGCGGCCCTGGGTACATACTGGGTCGGTCGAATGGGTGGGCCGGGAGGCTTTCAGGCAGCGGGTAAATTTGTAGATAATGCCGTCCAGACCGGATCTCCTTCCGGTACATCGGCCACATAATGACAGGTTTCTCCGCTGACCGGGTGTGGAAATGACAGTTTCCATGCATGGAGATGAATGCTGCGATCGCGGTTGCCCCGTCGAAATCCGTATTTGACATCTCCTTTGATAGGCCATCCTGCACCTGCCAACTGTGCCCGGATCTGATGAAATCTTCCACTTTCCGTCTGTACCCGGACCAGGTGATAGCGGTCACTGCTGCCCAGCCAGGTGTAACTTAATGCAGCGATGAGACCTTTTTTATCGCCCTCCTCAGCAATGAATGCCTTGTGGACCTTTTCTGCAGTGACCAGGGTATCTTCCAGCCGACCCTCTTCCGGATCCGGTTTGACACCGGTCACCGCGAGATAGGTCTTACTCACTTTTCCGGCATGAAAGAGTTTTGAAAAAGTGGCAGCAACCGGTTTGCTGCAGGCCAGAATGACCAACCCACTGACCGGCCGGTCCAGTCGATGGACAGCATAAAATTTGTGATGTGCATACTTGGACATCAGATCCATAAGAGACGGATCCCCTGTTTTATCCGGTACGATCGGCATTCCCGCGGGTTTGATACAGATCCAGAAGGCATTACAACGAAATAAAACATATTCACTCGGCCGCTTTTCAACGGGTTGCTCATCACTCGACTTCTTCATAATCTGTGTATTCACCCTTGTGGATGTTGTGCTGATCCTGCTTTCCATTGGGCGGAAGAGGTGGTTTGGGCATGAAGAACATTCGGTAGGCCATATAACCCACCAAAATCATCATCAATAATTTGAACATACTTCCTGCGTTTGTCCAAAAGTATCAATTACCTTGAACTGTGACTGTGAAAGTGACCCAGACCGGATATTTACGTACTTTTACAGCCCTTGTGAAATCACAAATTCCCCCTCGAAGATGACCTTTAAGCGTTGGAATAACCTCTCTGGTTGGCTGGTGTTTGCCATTGCCGCTATTGTCTATTTCTATTCGGTTGAACGAACCGGCAGTCTGTGGGACTGTGGCGAGTTCATTCTCGGAGCCTACAAGCTGCAGGTAGTCCACCCGCCGGGAGCGCCGATCTTCCTGTTGATCGGACGGATGTTTACCCTGGTAGCCGAAGTCCTTTCGGATAATCCGGAGGATATCGCCTTTGCTGTCAATTTGATGTCCGGGCTCTGTGCGGCTTTTTCTGCCATGTTCGTGTGCTGGATCACCATGATCCTGGGTCGCATTGCCCTGGTGGGTCGTGAGAATGAGCCGGATCAAGCCCAGGAGATAGCCCTGGCCGGATCGGGGATCGCCGCAGGTCTGTCAACCGCATTTGCATCTTCCATCTGGTTTTCTGCGGTTGAAGGCGAAGTCTATGCGATGTCAACATTTTTTACCACCCTGGTCTTCTGGGCGGGGGTCAAATGGTACAATCTTCCCGATCAGAAGGATAGTGACCGTTGGCTGATCTTCTCCATTTTTGCCGCTGCCTTGAGTGTTGGTGTCCACCTGCTCAGTCTGCTGACCTTCCCGGCTCTCGGTGTCCTGTATTACTATAAGAAAGTGGCCACACCCAATTTGCGCGGAGCCCTGATCGCAGCAGGTGGGGGGCTGCTGTTTATCGGATTTCTGCTGGCCCTGGTCATCCCGGGCATTCCCTCTCTGTGGGCTTTCTTCGAACTGGTAATGGTCAACAGCTTCGGCCTGCCCTTTCATACCGGACTCATACCACTGGTACTCTTGCTGGGAGGTGGGTTATTCCTCGGACTTCGCTGGGCTCACCGCAGGAAAGATCAATTGATCCAGAATATTTTCATTGCGGCTTCCATGATCCTGATCGGATATTCTATTCTGGGGATGGTCGTGATCCGGGCCAATGCAAATACACCGGTCAACATGAATGCCCCCTATGATGCCATGCGGTTGGTGCCGTATCTCAATCGGGAGCAATACGGTGAGCGGGCCCTGGTCCGCGGACCTCATTTTGATGCCAAAGTAGTTGGGTCGGAAACAGAGGACCGTTACGGCCGTGTAGGTGACCGGTATGAAGTGGTGGATCAGAAGGTGAGCTACCAGTTCAGGGATGCCGACAAGATGATCTTCCCGCGGATCGGTGACTACAATGCCCCCCGTCCGGATCTGTACCGACAGTGGCTCGGCGGAAAGAAGGGCACCCCGACCATGGCAGACAACCTCAAGTTTTTTGTCAATTACCAGATCAACTGGATGTACTGGCGCTACTTCTTCTGGAATTTTGTCGGCCGACAGAATGCAGAACAGGGGATCTACTCCTGGGATACACGCAGTGGCAACTGGCTGAGTGGGATTTCCTTTATCGACGAGGCTCGATTGCACAATCAATCCGAGTTGCCGGAGGTGGTCAAAAATGACCTTTCCCGCAACACGTATTATTTCCTGCCCCTGATTTTTGGCCTTCTGGGTCTATTCTTCCATGCCCGAAAATCCCGACATGAATTCAATGCCATCCTCATCCTCTTCCTGATGACCGGTTTGGGGATTATACTCTATTCGAATCAGCCACCCCGTGAGCCCCGTGAGCGGGATTATGTGCTGGCAGGTTCCATATTTACCTACACCATTTGGATCGGAATGGGCGTTCTGGCATTGTTCCAGATCCTGCGAGACAGGGTGAGAATGCCCAAAATGCCAGCTGCTGCTGTGGCCGCAGCTCTTGTTCTGGTGGCACCTGTCCTGATGGGTTTTCAGAATTTCGATGATATGGGTCGCCGGGAGCACAAAGCATCCCGCGATTATGCCAGCAACTTCCTGAATTCCTGCGAACCCAATTCCATCATCTTCACCTATGGAGATAACGACACCTACCCGCTGTGGTATGCACAGGAAGTAGAGGGCATCCGGCGGGATGTCCGGGTGGTCAACCTCAGTCTGATCGCTGTGGATTGGTATATCAGCAACCTGCGCCGGAAGATCAACGATTCCCCACCGATCAAACTGACTGTGCCGAATGACGCCTTGCGCGGAATGAAGCGGATTCAGCTGCCCATCCCGCAGCAAGCCGAAAACCGGGAAATGGATGCACTGGAGGCATTGCGGTTTATTGCGGAAGACCATCCCTTCCCCATTGGCGGGGGCCGTAGTCTGGACTCGTATGTCCCGGCTCGCAACCTGTTTATCACGCTGAATCCCAGCCAGATGGCTGCAAATGGTGTCCTTGGAGCTTCCGATACAGGGAATCTGCTCACGCGACTTCCGTTCAAATTGGAAGGCAACAGCATCATCAAGGATGAACTGGCTGTGATGGATATCATCGCATCCAATATCAATGAACGGCCGATCTATTTTGCTGTCACCTGCCAACAGGACAAATTGCTGGGCCTGCAACCCTATATGTCGCTTGAGGGGCTGGCCTTGCGGATCACACCGGTCCGGAGTCAGGGTGAACCCAGTTTTGGTATCATTGGCAGTGGTCGGGTAGATGCCGACAAGCTCAAGGAGAACGTGACCACGAAATGGCGATGGGGAAACTTTGATCAACAGCACCTCTTCGTCGATCAAAGCTATCAGCCCAGTATCCAGTCGCAACGGTATGTGATCCTCCGGGCAGCCAGGGAATTTGTCAAACAGGGACGGAAAACCGAAGCGGTTGAATTGATGAACACCTATTTCAAGGGGTTTCCGCACATGAATTTCCATTATGATTACAATATTCTGCCGATGATCATGGTGTTCATCCAGGCAGATGCATATGATGAGGCCAAGCCCCATCTCGAAGTTCTGGCCCGGGAAACACTGGATTGGCTGGAGTTCTATTATTCACTGGATATGGAGGATCTTGAAGGGAGCTTTTCGCAGGATTTTGCCATGACCGACCGGACCAAAGACGACCTGATCAGTATTGCCAAACAAGCCAAGGATGATGCCTTTGCGGATGAGCTCACGCGGATGTTTGCGCCCTATGCAAAACCCGAGGTACAATGATCATCGCCATTGGATGTGACCATGCCGGGTATGCGTACAAGGATGCCATTCGGGACATGCTTACCAAAGACGGGCATCAGGTTCTGGATCAGGGAACCAATGGGCCAGAATCGGTCGATTATCCGGACTTCGCACATGCGGTAGCCCGCCTGGTGGAAACAGGTAAAGCCGAACTGGGTATTGTGATCTGCGGCAGTGGGAACGGCGTAGCCATGAGTGCAAACAAACATGCCGGCATTCGTGCTGCACTGGCCTGGACCGAGGAGATCGCCCAATTGGGCAGGGCACACAACAACGCCAACGTACTGGCTATTCCGGCGCGGTTTGTGTCCTTGCGCCGGGCCCGTGCGATGGTCAGGATTTTTCTGAATACACCGTTTGAAGGCGGCCGCCACGCTCGTCGTGCAGACCGTATTGCCTGTTAAACACCGACAAGAATGAATGCTTTCAGAGTTGTCCTGCTATTGTCAGGAGTCCTTTTTACTGGATCCCTGATTGCCCAGCGAGCAGACTATACAATCACCGATTTCGCAGAATCCATCACGCCTCAAGATTTGCGGATGTACCTCAGTGTACTGGCCAGCGATCAGTTGGAGGGGCGGGAAACCGGGACGGAGGGCAATGAAAAGGCGGCACAGTTTCTGGCCTCACAATTCAACAGCTTTGGCATTCCGGGTTACAGGGAAGATGGATCATATTACCAGGGATGTCTTTTTTACGAAGACGGATTGGGAGGAAGTCAGCTGTATTGTAAAGGGTCAGGAGTTCAAACATATGTGGGATTTCCTCTGCACAAAGCGGTTTGCGACTGAGCGGGAGGAATTCACTGACCAGGAAATCACCTTTGCCGGGTATGGCATTACCGATCCGAAACACAACGATTACCTGGGCTTGAACATCCAGGGTAAAGCAGTGATCATCTACGAAGGAGAGCCGGTCAGCAAGCGCGGGAAGTATCGGATTACAGGAAGCAAGGAACCCAGCAGTTGGAGCCAGGACTGGAGAAAAAAAGTCAAGGCCGCTGGCGAACAGGGCGCCTCGGTTGTTTTCATGATTGCATCGGATTTCAAAACCTTGTCCGGCCAGATGCGGCGATTCATGATCGGGCCAACCATTTCACTCGGCGAACAGGAGGCGCGTTCCAAAGGGCCTGCCCTGGTGATCATTTCCACGGCGATGGCGCGTGATCTGATGGGGGCACAAGTCGATGAGATCATCACTGCAAGAAAGAGGATCGACAAGGGGAAAAAGCCCCAACCAGTGGTGCTGAAGGCTCCGTTTGAACTGACCACCCGATTGGGTGTTCAACGCATCAATGGTTCGAATGTCCTGGGTTATATCGAAGGATCCGACCCAGTACTCAAAGATGAACTGGTTGTGGTTACTGCGCATTTTGACCATCTGGGCAAACGGGGTGAGGATATCTACAACGGCGCAAATGACAATGGATCGGGAACCAGTACAGTTCTGGAGATTGCACAGGCATTTGCCCTGGCCAAACAGAAAGGTATGGGTCCCCGTCGGAGTGTGCTGGCCATGTTGGTGACCGGTGAGGAAAAGGGGCTTCTGGGATCGGAGTATTATGTAGAGAATCCCGTTTTTCCACTCGAACAGACAGTAGTCAATGTCAATGTCGATATGGTGGGCCGAATTGACAAAAAGCATGAAGACAATCCGGACTATATCTATGTGATCGGTTCAAATCGATTGAGTACCGAATTGCATCTGATCAATGAATCGATGAATGCCCGATATTCCAATCTAGAACTGGACTATACCTACAATGCAAAGGATGACCCGAACCGGTATTACCAGCGGTCGGACCATTACAATTTTGCAGAAAAAGGGATTCCGGCGATCTTCTTTTTCAATGGTTCACATGAGGACTACCATCGCCCTACAGATACGATCGAAAAGATCGATTTTGATGTCATGGCGCGGATCGGCAGGCATATCTTCTATACAACCTGGGAGCTGGCCAATCGGGATCAGCGGATACAGGTGGATGTCATCAGTGAGTAATATCTAGATCATGACTCATTGAGTGGATGAGTTCAATGTGTATTTGTTTTCGGCTGAACTGGTTGTGGAGGTGCAGTTTTTCACATTTGGTGGTCTGCAAAGCATGCATCCTTCGATATTTCATGTCCGGCATCGCCTTCCACCTGCCGGCGGACAGGCATCGCCGCCCCGAGTGCTCGGGGTAGGAACTTTTGACGCGCCAAAAGCCCGCCTGCCGGCGAGGCAGGTACCCAAAAGCGCTTGTCGCCAAAATGGGCCTTCAATACGATATGGGCAGCACGTTCATATCGTTTCTTGATTGGGCGCACCCAACATCAGGACCCGGACGTTTACAGTCCGGATCCAGACAGAATCGTCTGGGCCCGGTCGCTCGTATTTGATCGGTGGCTAGTACTTTTATCAACACCCTTTCATCTCGTATCAGGATCAAGATTCAGATCCAATGTCCGATCAAATAATGCGACAATCTTCAATTTGGACAGCAATTTTCATCATGTTGAGTTGACCTGCTCATTAGGAAATCGGGTCTCTGATGTGCTTGGGAGGCCCTCCTTTGGCGACGATCTGTATATAAACTCATAACCGAATACTTGACTGCCAAGGGCAGTAACCAATAAACACTCATAACCTCCAAACTCATAACCTCATAAACTTCCTCCTCCACTCCAAACTCCTCCCCTAAAAAAGCAATTAATGAGACAAAAGCCGACGTTCCAAAACCCTGGGTAAACACTGTTTCAGCCAAGCCAGTGGTGATGGGTCCTTATCACCTGTCCATGTGTCTGCTTGAAAGAAGGCGTTAAAAAAGGGCCAATTGGTTTTCAGCCGGTTAAACAACCGGTACAAGCGATTCAACGCATCCTTTTCCATACCCATTTGAGCCATTTTCCAGCAATAGAAAGCCTCGTCGTGCCAGTACACGATATCTTTTACCCGGCTGGAAACAGCCCATTGACTGAGAAAGTGAGCGGCCAGATGGCCATGATGAACGGAAATGCCTTCGTGGCTCAACAGTTCCTGGTCAACCTTGAATGTGTCATGTACGATGGCTACGATCCGGAGATCTTTCCGGTCATTCTCGGTCAGTTCCATGTTGTCGATATTGTCCAGCACCTCCCGAATATGCAGCAGGACCAGACCTTCGGGATGACCCGGACGTGGTTGTCCCCAGAAAAACCGGCCCGACATTCCGGTGCGGGAGCAAATCGATTTCCAGTTGATTTTCCGGTTGAAGAAGATGGCTGACGGGATCCTGAGTCATAGCTGTTAATTTCCTGTTAAAAACCGGGGGGCTCGAAAGTGGCCCTGACAACAGGCGTTTTATTCTCGTTATTTGCAGGGAAGATTAGAATAATATGATGCATCGTCTCTACCGTATTCTTCCATACTTTCTGGCCGGTGCAGCTGGTGGTTTGATGACTCTGGCTCTGTTACCCGTCTATCCGGATGGTCAGCCAGCATCTGATTTACCTGTACAATTGGTAAACGTTGGGACAGGGCAAAACGCTGCAACGCAGGATTTTGTCCAGGCTGCCGCTCTGGCCATGCCGACGGTTGTTCATATCAAGGCTTCGGAATCTGACGAACTGGCGAATAAGCGCTTCCGGCAGGAGCAGCAGCGCAATCCATGGGGGTTCATGGATGATGATTTCTTTTTCGGTTTTCCCCAGCAAAGACAGCGCATCCAGCGCCTTGAGGGGTCCGGTTCGGGGGTGATTTTTTCTGATGATGGCTATATCGTCACCAATAATCACGTGGTCGCTTTTGCCGACCGGTTCACGGTGACCCTGTTTGACAAAAAGACCTACGAAGCCAACCTGATCGGTACGGATCCCAAAACGGACCTGGCTGTGCTGAAGATCGATGCGGCCGGTTTGCCCGTGCTTGATTTTGGTGATTCCGATAAGGCACAGATCGGTGAATGGGTTATGGCTGTCGGGAATCCGTTTGATCTGACATCAACTGTCACGGCGGGGATCATCAGTGCCAAAGGCCGGGATATTGACATTATCCAGACCAAAGATGCGATCGAGGCATTTATCCAGACGGATGCGGCGGTAAATCCGGGAAACAGCGGTGGGGCACTTGTCGATATTCAGGGTGCCCTGTTGGGTATCAATACAGCCATTGCGACGAAAACCGGATACTATTCAGGCTACTCTTTTGCCATACCGATCAATATGGTGCGCCGAATTGCGGAAGATATTATCAGTTACGGATATTATCAGAGAGGAAAGATGGGGTTGAGCCTCGTCGAATTGGATGGGAGTATATCAAAGGAACTCGAATTGCCTGTTTCTCAAGGAGTAATCATCAAAGAACTCGAGGAAGGTGGTGCAGCTGAGTTGGCGGGATTGAAACCGTTCGATGTGATCACAGAGGCCAATGGTCGACCGATCCGGAGTGCACCAGACCTGTTGGAGCAAGTCGGACGGACAAAGCCCGGGGATTCCATTGTACTCAATGTCCTTCGGGAAGGAAAATATTCACGTGTATCTATACGGATGCGCTAGAAGGAATCCAACACGGTTTGGTTGTTTTATAGTTGGTTTTTCGTTTTGTGGTCCCCGTCTTTCCCGGACGGGGATTTTTATAAGCATACCAGGGGACTGAATGACAACTTAAAGCACCACATATCAAATCCCAAATGATAAACCCGCCTGAAGGCGGCCAGGTAATATTCAAGGTTCAAATTCAAATGTCTCTGAACCAGTTTAGTAGCAATAGTTGGGGTACGAGTTGTCTAGCTCTTCCATATTCGAGAATCAATGAGGATTGTTGGTTCGAGTGTCTTTCTTGAACCGGCAGATAAAAGGACCTGGTGAGACTCCAGCACCAACAATGGGAAATCCGCACTTTATGAATGATTGGATCACATCAAAGCAATGAAATATGTCTCATCTGATTTGGGTGTCCCAGTGTGGAAGATAAGTAAGATGATTTCAACGTTAGAAGACAATATAGGCACCACTATGGATGTTATTAATCCGGATTCCGATTACGTTACTTCAATCTTTAGCGATGCCTATGACGACAAAGTCTACTCCACTTTCCTTACTTGCCTTTTTATACCGGGAGCTCACTCCAGAGGATACACGGGCCGTACAACAAGAACTCGCCATCAATGCCATGCTGACTGAAGAGTTGGATGGGTTGATGATGGCAAAACGAGCATTGCCTCGGGTCACATTCAGTCCATCAGACCAAAGCATGTCGAATATCCTGGCATACAGCCTGGCTTGTCCGGTAGAGGCTTGATCTCAAGACAAACGTTCCCTGACCGATCCCCGGTCTGTGTATCACAGACCGGGGAATTTTTTTCCAGGAAAGCGAAGGGAAGGCTTGGCTATCGAGGGAAGTTATTACTTTTGACCTCCCGTTTGGCTCCGTAGTTCAATTGGATAGAACGTCAGATTCCGGTTCTGAAGGTTGCAGGTTCGAGTCCTGCCGGGGTCACACTTTTTCTCTTTACCTTGCTTGTTAACACTTGATTGCCAGCACTATAAGCACAGAAGGTAAATTTGTGGTTGTCGGCTTAGTTGTCGGAAAGTGAATGCCATTGCTTCCTTTTCGATAAATTTGACAAAATGGCAATGCATGGACGATCCCCAAAAGTCAAGCTACCACTTTCAAAAGGCAATGGAAGTTGCCTTTGAAGAGAGTGATACTTCAATTCTGGAAGAGTACAATAGAATAATCAAACATATTGCCTTACTCCGATCCGAAGTTGAACTATCTGAAGTCAATGCCCCGAATCTGGAGAGTTATCGCAACTGGGCAATTGGAATCCTAACCGAGATCGTAGAGCGGAGTAACAGGAATGTGCCGGATTCCCATTTGTTAAGCCAAATTGGCAAAATCCTAACAAAGGATCGCACTGAGGCTTATGTGGAGGGCGAAGAGGTTGTAGAAGTAGAAATAGGCAATTCCATACGCAAAACATTGGATACTGAATGGGAACAATCAGGATCAAGCTCAGAATTACCCAGCGGCCATAGGGAACTAATTGTTTCTGAAGTTTCGAAGTTAAAGAACGGACTCAAGGCAATTTTGTATCAAGAGCTTCTTTGCCGAGTTGAAAGGCGAAGAATCACGCTCCACGGATGATAAGTTTCATCTTGACTTCACAGTACCTGAATTAGCAATTTTCGCCCGATCGATATGGGAATCCAAAGCACTAAACAAAAGGCGAACTACAGTTATTGGATTGGTACGAGCAATGTCTGAAATCGTTGAGTTGAAAACCACAGGAGTTAAGAAAATTAGTGAGGACTCTCTGAATCACTATGCATCTGGGCAATGGCCGGTAACCCGGACGAACATGGAGAATGTAGCCAAAATGATTGATGATATGAAAGGCTGGCTTACCAAAGAAAGTAAGGGATTTAAGGGAGGGAAGCTTTCCAACATTACTAAGTAAATTTTTTATCGACTTGATATTCAATTAGGTAGATGGGTATCCATGGATATCCATGTTAGGAAAACAGTGACTTCCTACGCCATCTTTGTACCACAAGAAGCAAAGAAATGGCATCAATTGAAATCAACTCGCACGCTGATCCAGCAGGAAATTCAACCACTGGAGGAACAGATCAAGTTATTGGAACACCGACTCCGACAGTCAGGGAGTGACCAGTCAATTGACAGGTGGATGAGTGTGCAGCAAGTAGCGAAATATCTTTCTGTTTCACGCTCGACAGTCTATAATTGGGAAAATGAAGGGCGGATCAAGCGTCATCAATTTAGTAGCCGTGTTGTCCGGTATGATCGGCTTGAGATCGATCAGAAACTCTCAATGCTTCTACCATATGTTAAAGCACGTGCCTGATTAGGACAGACTATCTCATATGCCCAATCCTATCAATGCTAAAATAAATCGATTAATTAATTTTCTAACTAAATATTATTGTACTCTATGAGTTACTTAAAGATGTTAACGCCGCCCAAAACTGTGAGGAATTCTATGGAACGGTTGCAAACAATCCAGATTCTGAGCCTTTCACAGTTATTGATGATCTACAGGATTCTAAAGGGAATCTATTTGAATCAGTTTTTTGTTATACACGTAGTAAATCTATAAGACAACTTGCCTTGAAGCATGGCGACAAAGTTAGATTTCGCGCGAGTGTTGTACTCTGTCCTACGTCAGAATGTCCACAAATACTTGATACTGATCCACAGTCGATCCATGAATTTGACCAAGAAGAATTGATCGATCACTATTTCCGGTATGTATCAAGAGCCGAGAAGATTGAAGAGTACCCGTGGGAAAGTGAAGTGAAAGAATGTATGGACGATCTCGTGGAATCCCTAAAATGATATTCTCAACATCAACATTAATTGTTAGATGGAGTCTTTGAACGACGATGTGACGGAGGGTCAGTTCACACATTCAGATTATTAAAAAAAGCCCCGGGCATAATTGTCACGGGGCTTTCCGATTTAGCATGTTGAGGTAGATGGATTCAAAATACTAAATACTACCAAATAGGACGTCAAAATGACCTCGCAATACGTGTTGGCTCAGCCACCTCCAGAAATAGTTTTGGGTGCCTCCTGGGAATGACCTTCCTTCGTATACATCCCACCCTTTTAAGAGTATTCTTCTACGATCTGTAAAATTTATTCCGAATATTAATAGATTTAACATTGCCGACTGGTTGAGACGCGTTCACTACCCGGGATATGCTTCTTAGGCGGGCATCATTAATATACTGGGTGCTATTGCTGGGAATGATGCACGTAAATCAGTCGATCTATCCGATAATCAGCTTGGGATACTGAAGTATTTCAAGCCTGCTAACTTTAATTTCACCATAATATATAGGGGTGTCCGTCGGGTTTCCGATCAAGTGCGTCCGGATCTCGTTGAGTGCATATATATAAGGTGTATGCCTCAGACATCCCATTCAGCCGGGCGGAGTTCCTGATTGACAGCCGCTGTGCCGTCGAACCCTGACGGTATAGTGTCTCAGAGTAGGGGGTCAGGATTGGGGTGATAGGGTACGTCTGTGTGCTTGTGGGATTGACTGGGAACGACCGTTGTGAACTGAGTCGGTGGGTGTCGATATCCAGAATTGTCGATCCCTTCCCAATCATATTTGATACGTGTATGTTAGTTTGGAGTAAGAACTATCCAAATAGTATTTCCAGCCCGGCAACCGTCAGTGATCTTTAGAATAGACTTCTTTAGCGTATGGTACTTATTCCGAGGGTATAGTTCAGTCGGTGCATCTTTAAACCAATCAGATAATACATCTAATCTATCGTCACTTTCAGATATCGCGATGTACATTGGCACATTGGGACTTCTGATCATGATGTTCTTGACATTATCAAACAGTTCAGGAGTAAAACCCATCCGGAAGTGCCAATTCATCAAAGGTTAAGGTCGCGATCACAATCGATATTTCTCTCAGCCGTAATAGATTGTGCTAGTTGAATGTGTATTTTATGCATTGGGATTACCCCCTTGTTTGTAGGTGTCGACGGTGGCGGAATTGCTGCTATTTGATTAGTGATCTGGATGTTTTTACGGTGGAACTTGTCATAATACGGTTGATTCAAATGAAGATTTCCAAATCAATTAATTTCCGAATATTTTTTTCTCTTACGCGATTCATCGTAACACCTTCAACTCATTCTTATCTTTTGACTAACTGAATAAACTCTTCAACGCTAACATAATCAATCCTGTCGTCAGGTAAGTTGTATTCTGGGTCACGATTGCACATAGTGACTTCATTATTATATTACTTAAGGATTCATCATACTTGGTCGAAAATTCGTTATATCCATTAATAGTCATTTTACTTTTTTTTGGAAAATCAGCTTCAGGGTTAAATTTGAAACTCAAGGAGCCAATTGAAAAATCTTCATTAGTTGATCTCACAAAGAGACGTAGGTGTCTCTCCGCGCTTTTTGATGTATTCTATTTCACATTACTATATTTAGAAGTATCGATGATAATGAATTAACATCCGAGTACAGAGCAATCTTTATCTGTTTCGGGATTAACACTTGCATTTAGTAGGTTAATGTATACTTTCCCCAATTCAAGGTGCTGACTTCTTGAGCTATCAGATTCTAAATTTTCTCCGATTTTGGATTTTCATCATGCCAAAATTTCTCCAGCCTCGATAAATTGCCCATGGGAAGAAAATCATCCCTGTTACTGCATCCGAAGTATCATGCTTTTTAAATGAATGGATAGTCCCACTTATATAGAGGAATGGCGCACCTACATACATTATTAGGATGATAATTGTGCCAATTATTGATTGTAATATATCTTCCATAAATAAATGAATTAAAACACTTTCATTAATTTTTGTGATGATCTGAACTGACAATAATATTCCTATTTAATTGACTCAGCAATAGAATCTAATATAAAAGTTCACACCATACGTTGTAAAGAATTGCCATTAATAACGACTTTTTCTGTAAGAATTAAGTTGACTATATCTAATTCCATCGACTATTTCGACAAATGATTACGTCGACTACAAAATACCAAAGCAGACATTAATCGATCTTCAACCCGCAATTTTGGTTGAACACTATTCGGACCTGAATTGACTTAAATTTGATGATAAATTCCATGGACCGATTTTGATGGCGTCATTTTTTATCTTCGTTTATTTTTAAAATATTCGCAGCCGTGAAATTAGTTATTTACTAAAAACTGATTATACAATATTCAGCTTCATTTTATTTTATCTACAATTTATTTAGTATATTTTACGTATGAAAGCATTCAATTCGGTTTCTTATCTTTGCACCTCAATGCAATATGGGCGCAGCATGTACATATTTATCAAACAATATTCCAAAGTGACTTTAACCAAAGTTTCATCCCTTAAAGTTTTTTAATGCTCTGACTTGAGGGGTCAATTCATTTCCATAACATACTGCTTAGCACATAGCATCCGCCTCTGAGGAATTGCTTCCACTTGGTTCTTTCTTTTGGTGCGGGCACTCCCGGCTAACTCTCTCGTACTCTTCATCATCCCTTCTGCATAATTTTGAGTCCTTCACTTGAGTATGCAAATACTCTTCGAGAGTTCTGAAATGACCACCCCAAGTGAGAATTATCAATTTCTTGACCTGTGTACGGGCAACGTCCTCTTATTTACTAACCCTAAATCATCCAAATAGGTATAGGATGCTTTGGGACATAACAATGTGCTCCCTGTAAAACTTAGTAAAAAGTTGAGGAATTCTGAGGTTCAAAAGATGGGCCAAGACTTTATCTGCAAGAACGCCTTTTCTTGCATCTCAACGCATATGTCATTGACATATTCTTGGTAAACTCTGAATAATATTTCATAGATGAAGACTTTCAATTGTTTTAAAATATAAGAGTCTGCATGTCATATCAACTTCTGGAACTTCTGCCTAATATACTAATGTGTTCGCGTCCATTTTGGTATAAGGTTCACTTTCAAGATAACGTATCTTTAGTCAGACACGCAAATGAAATACTAAATTGACCCGGATCGCTTGTTAGTTTAAGTACCCAATGGACAGGGTTGATAGGCTCAGAACGAAGATGCCTTCTTACTAAGCTGATTCAAGACAAGGAACGTGATTCTTGGTTGTATGTTCTCAATCTGACCGGAGCTGCCCCAACGATCCACAGGTTGGACGGCACCCGATAGAGCTTTATATACCGGGCGGGATAGCAACATTGCTTACTGGAGGTTCAGCCCGGTCATCGTGAACTCCAGTCGTTCTCGAACCGCTTGGGTCTTCGCCGATGTATCAACGCCGATTGCATAAAAGTTGATAGCCCTATACTGTATCAAATGTCCACTTTGTCCGTCGTAATTGACAACATCCATCCTCATCACCTAAGAGTAGCGTCATCTATCGAACCTACGGGAACAATCGTGTATCTGAATACCATACGGATCGAAATCCACTCTGTCCCTTCCAGTTCAATCATGAGGGTCAATGCTAATAGAGTACTGCAAACCGATCATTGCGGCTACGTATATATATGGTATCTGCCTTCCACCCTAAACAGTACCAGTAGACCGAATCAAGATAAGATCGTCGGATGTGATAAGCAATCCCCAATGCAAAAGGGGTTTCTCAATTAGCCGAGGTTCATGATTTGTCCGGAGTCTGCTAAATCGATTATAACCTAAGCAGCAACATCTCTTAGTATCTTGAATGCCTTCGTCGGTCGCTCAAGTCCCAAATCTAATTCGATTTTTGAAAATACATATTCACGTCTTCCAAGGTATCCTTTAACATACGGAACGACCCGGGCATCAAACTGAATTTGATCACCCTCTCCAAGAATTAGTCGATCAAAGGTTTTACCACAAGTGAAATCCAAAGGAAGATTATCTATATATTCATCGCCCCGGCGTATTTTCTTCTCGAGTAAAATC
>JADJLN010000018.1 GCA_016710115.1 Saprospiraceae bacterium | reverse complement strand
CTTACTTATCAAATCTGTTTTCTGCAAAGTTGAAGGAACGACTAAAAATATTTCATTGCTCAAAAATTGAAGGTACAGAAAGAACTTTTGGTTTTGACGAAATCCTTTGTTAAGCGAAATTGCTTATCAAATGAATTATTATTCGAGTGTTGGATATTTGAGCAATCAGTTTAAAAATTTACAGGACTTACCCCTACTCACTTTAAGAATATCTCAAGAAATAAAGCGCAAACCACTAGACGGAGTGTAAAATGTTAAGCAAATACAATAATCCAAAATCAGGTAACGGGTAAGAAATGTAATGTTGCCACCTTTGCCTTGTAATTAGATAACAAAAAGTATGGCAACAAAATAATAACAGAATTTAGGATACCACTTGGAGGCGTTGTGAAAGTGAACACTGTGCTTTAATTGGTGGACAATGGATTGGCAAAACTTAATGGTGAATCACCGAGTGGAACTCAACAATAAGAAGCAATCATTGAAACCAAAATCGGGAAACAGTTTAGAAGCTGTAAAAACTTGAGATTTGGGTTGTGGAGTAACTACCGTAAAGAAATCATTCCCTGTATTACAAATTGACGTGCTCTTTGTGCGATTAGTGTGAGAGTATGCCAAAATCACAGGCAGGAGTTGGTGAATGCAAGCGTGGATCATGCAAATGCAAAGGTCCCCAGTAGAATTATACCGAGTTTGATACCAGTGGAGCATTTGAGAAAAGTTGTTTAAAGTATTAGTTGATTTGTTAATTGATGAAAGACCTTCTGGTGATGAGACCATTGAGCATATTCGGAAAGAAAAACTTTCAAAAACTCTCAAAAAGAAAAACCTATTGGGCGTTGATACTATCCATTCCTGTAGTAGAATCGGAATGTTCTTTATGAATATGCCCTTTTCGAATGAAATAATGTGGTTTTAAGTACCCCAGTTTTATTTTGGTTGGGAGAGAGATTTTTACATCAATGCTTGAAACAAGCCAACATCGATCTGCCAATATGGATCCTTTGGTGGCATTAAGCAGGTGTTGCTTACATTTTCAGTGTTTTCAACACACTGTTTCCGAATTCCGGGTACGCACGGGGGGATTTCACGCCTTGTTTATTTTGAAGCCGCTTCTGTGATCATTGGTTTTATATTGTTGGGTAAACTATTGGAAGAAAAAGCCAAGGGAAATACTTCATCAGCCATTAAAAAATTGATGGGTTTACAGCCTAAAACAGTTACGAGTTGTACAGGATGAAAGTGGTTTATCAAATGGAAATCCCCATTGAGCAAGTTGAAATAGGTAATACAAGGTTGCGGTAAAAACCAGGCGAGCAAGTTGCTTAGATGGAATAGTAATTAACGGAAACTCTTTTGTGGGCGAAAGTATGTTGAGCGGTGAGCCTGTTTCCGTGTTGAAAAATGAAAACGACAAAGTATTTGCGGGAAACTATTAATCAAAAGGTAGCTTCCCAATTTAAAGCCGATAAAGTAGGCAGTGAAACTATGCTTGCACACATTATCAAAATGGTGCAAGACGCACAAGGCAGTAAAGCTCCTGTCCAGGAATTGGTGGATAAAGTTGCAGGAATTTTCGTGCCCATTGTAATTGTAATTGCCGTTGCTTCATTTATAGTATGGCACATCTTTTGGCGGAGACAATGGCTTTACCAGGATTGTTAGCTCTTATTACCGTATTGGTTATTGCCTGTCCTTGTGCTTTAGGTTTAGCTACTCCGACTGCAATTATGTTTGGTGTGGGCAAAGGAGCTGAAAAAGGAATCTTAATTAAAGATGCAGAAAGTCTTGAGTTAGCAAAAAGGTAAATGCTGTAATACTCTGATAAAACAGGAACCATCACAGAAGGTAAACCTGTTGTAACGAATGATTTTGACTGAAGAAACCCCGATATTAAAACAAATACTATTCAGCATTGAAAAACAATCTGAACACCCATTGGCAGATGCGGTTGTTTCTCATTTAAAAATCAGAATACCGTTTCAATAACCATTTGAAAGTATCACAGGAAAAGGAGCAAAAGCTGAGATTGACGCATAACTTATTTCATTGGAAACAAAAGACTGATACAAGAAAATGAAATTTTGATTGAAAATGCGGTTGCTAAAAAGCCAATCAATGGGGCAATGAAGCCAAAACAGTAATTTGGTTTGCCAATACGAAAAACAATAGCCATATTAGCAATAGCTGACCAGATTAAAGCAACTTCTAAAAAGGCAATTGAAGAATTACAGCTATCAGGCATTGAAGTTTATATGCTCACAGGCGACAATGAAACGACAGCCAAAGCTGTTTCAGAAAAAGTTGAATCAAACATTACAAAGCAGAAGTACTGCCTGAACATAAAGCCGCATTCGTTAAACAATTGCAGCAACAAGGAAAGGTTGTAGCGATGGTTGGCGATGGTATCAATGACAGCACAGCATTGGCACAAGCAGACGTGAGTATGGCAATGGGCAAAGGAAGCGACATTGCAATGGATGTAGCTAAAATGACTATCATTTCATCAGACCTTACAAAAATCCCCGAAGCAATTCATTTATCAAAATCAACAGTTCGCACCATTAAACAAAACCTGTTTTGGGCATTTATTTACAATTTGATTGGTATTCCTATTGCAACAAACAAAGACAAAATTCTTTCTGTGCATTCCGAAGGAATTACCGAAGAAGAAGTAATGCAAAAAGTAAAGGAAGCAGGATTCAAAATTGAATTATTAACCCAATAAAAATAACAGATATGAACTTAATTTCAAAAATATCAGCAGCAACTATATTGCTATTTTCATTTTCCTCTTGTAATGCTCAAATTAAAAATACTAAAACTGAGAGTGTAAAAATTTATGGTAACTGTGAAATGTGTGAAAAGACCATTGAAACAGCAGGAAGTGTAAAGAAGATTGCTAATGTGGACTGGAACAAAGACACTAAAATGGCAACAATCACATACGACAGCACCAAAACAAATCAAGATGAAATTTTGAAACGTATTGCATTGGCTGGTTATGATAGCGACAAATTCCTCGCTCCAGATGATGTGTATAGTAAACTTGCTGGATGTTGCCAATACGAAAGGGTAAACAAAACGGCAATTGTTTCAACCGCAGTTATTGAAGACCACTCAATGCACAATCAAGAAAACGTAGTTGAAACGAAGCAAGAAGTAAATCAACTGAAAACGATTTTCGAAAGTTACTTTGCTTTAAAAGATGCTTTGGTAAAATCAGACGGTAAATTAGTTTCAACATTAGCTAAAGACGTACTTGCAAATATCAATTCGGTTAAAATGGAAAAACTCTCATCAGAAGAACACACTGTTTGGATGAAAGTGATGAGTAGTTTAAAATCAAATACCGAAAAAATTGCAGCTACTACAATTATAGAAAAACAGCGTGTCGTTTTTATGGATTTGTCAGCAAACTTTTATGCTTTGCTCAAAGTCAGTAAACAGGATTATTCTATATACTATCAAAATTGCCCAATGTATAACGATGGTAAAGGAGCAAATAGGTTGAGCAAAGAAAACGCAGTAAAAATCCATACTACGGTTCGCAAATGCTTACTTGTGGCAAAACAGTAGAAACCATTAAATAAACTCCAATTTGGCGTAATCGAAAACGGTTACGCCATTTCTTAAACTCAACAAATGAAAATCTTAAAATGGTTCTACAAAATATTCTTTCAAAAAAATTGCTGCCGATAGTATTTTTACTATTGGTCAGTAATAATATATCCGCTCAAAAAACAGTTCGTTACGACCTTTATGTAAAAGACACTTTGGTAAACTTTACTGGGAAATTCAAAAGAGCCATAGCCGTAAACGGACAAATCCCTATGCCAACGCTCGTCTTTACAGAAGGCGACACAGCAGAAATTTACGTTCATAATTTGCTTAAAGAAGAAACATCTTTGCATTGGCACGGCTTATTTTTACCCAACAAAGAAGATGGCGTTCCTAATTTGACGCAAATGCCAATCAAGCCAAATACTACACACGTTTACCGTTTTCCAATTATTCAAAATGGCACACATTGGTATCACAGTCATTCTGGTTTGCAAGAACAAATAGGAATGTATGGCAATTTTATAATGCTCAAAAAATCTGATGACAAAACATTTCGAAAGGGAATTGATGATTTACCTACCGTTCCCATTGTATTAAGCGAATGGACAGACTTAAAACCTGAAAAACATTCACAGAATGTTGCATAATGCCAACGATTACCCAGCATTGAAAAAAAATGCCGTTCAAAGTTATGCAGAAGCCATTAAAGCTGGGCATTTCAAAACTAAACTCAAAAACGAATGGAAACGAATGTTGGCAATGGATGTAAGCGATGTGTATTACGAAAAAAATATTGATGAATGGCAAATCCATTACCGACCTTTCAATAATTGACGGAAAGGAATTAAAGGCAGGCGACAAAGTGCGTTTAAGAATTTCAAATGGTGGTGCTTCATCTTACTTTTGGCTTACTTATGCAGGTGGAAAAATTACCGTAGTTGCTAATGATGGCAACGATGTAGAGCCTGTTGAAGTAGATAGATTGATTATTGCTGTTTCTGAAACCTACGATATTATTGTAACTATTCCTGCCGAAAATACGGCTTTTGAATTTTTGGCAACCACCGAAGACAGAACCAATTCTGCATCATTATACATTGGCAACGGCATAAAACAACTGAAATCATCACAACCAAGATTGAAGTATTTTGAAGGAATGAAGATGATGAATGATATGATGAAAATGAATGGCGATTTGGACGATATGGAAATGAATATGAGCCTAAATCAAATGGATATGAATGTGGTAATGTATCCGGAAATTACTGGAGACAGCAAACCAAAACAAAGTGATAACGACCCAAACCGATACAACGCCAATGCTTTGGCAGATATTGTTACGTTAAACTATGCAATGTTGAAATCACCCAACAATACTTCACTTCCAAAAGATGCACCCGTAAAAGAGTTAAAATTTACACTAACAGGAAATATGAACCGCTATGTTTGGAGTTTAGATAATAGAGTAATATCTGAAACTGATAAAATTCTAATCAAAAAGGTGAAAATGTTCGTATCGTTTTATATAACAACTCTATGATGCGACATCCAATGCACTTGCACGGACACGATTTTCGTTTACTCAATGGTCAAGGCGCCAATGCACCCTTAAAAATGTTGTGGACATTATGCCAATGGAAACCGATACATTGGAATTTAACGCCAATGTAGAAGGCGATTGGTTTTTTTCACTGTCATATTCTCTACCATATGATGAGTGGTATGGGCAGAGTATTTACTTATGAAAATCAAGCTCCAAATCCTTTAATAACAAATCCTAAATTGGCTCAACGTAAACTATTTGCAGACGACCGTAAATTTCATTTTATGGCAGACAACGATTTTGCTACCAACGGAAACGATGGAATGGCAATGTTACAAAAACACTCGTTGGAGCATAGGTTCAGAATGGCGTTTAGGCTACAATGATATGCACGGCTATGAAACCGAAACACATATAGGACGATACATTGGAAAAATGCAATGGCTGATGCCATTTATTGGTTTTGATTGGCGATACAGAAAAATGGGAATTGATGAACAAGAAGAAAATTTATTCGGACAAGTAAATAAAAAGACAACAGAACTGCTGTAAGTTTAGGTTTATGTACACGCTTCCAATGTTGGTGAATTTTCAGGCAGAAGTGTATCACGATGGAATTGTTCGACTTTCTTTAATGCGAGAAGATATACCGATTACGAAAAGAATAAGAGCTGGTTTTATGGTAAATACAGACAAAGAATTTTATGGTTGACTTGCGTTATATCATAAATAGAAATATGGGGATTAGAACACACTACGATAGCGATATGGGATTTGGAGTTGGACTGACATTAAATTATTAATTGCTACCCAATTTGCAAGCACATTGCCAAAGCCCCACAAAGCCAACACGCAGACCAAAGCTTTGTCAAAGAGCTTGCAAAGCCAACGCAAGACAAAATTGTTTTAAAAAATTTACCGACCCTTCAAAAAAATAAAAAACGCAACGCACAACCCAACAGACAATGACACTGACACTGAATCTCAACAATCACAATGGTTTACAAGGACAGACGACAAGAACCACTGGCTATAACAGCACCTACAAGCAAGCAGGGGTTTCGTGCTTCGTATGACAGGAAAGTGCTAAATTTAAAGTTCAGTTCTTCGTAGGAAGTTTAGTGCTAAAAATCCCTGCCTGCGTGTAGCTGCAAAACGTTAGCGGGCATTGTAAAGAGACACCATAATCATAAAGACAAAAAATAAAATGAAAATATTTCAATTAACAGCTATTATTTTATTACTCACGGTTTGCAATACTTTTGCTCAACCGATAGATTCGTTAAAACAAGAAATACAAAAAATCATTTCATCAAAGAATACTACTATAGGGGTTGCAGTACTTGGAAATAATGGACAGGATGTGTTTTCAATAAATGGAGAAAGACATTTTCCAATGCAAAGTGTGTTCAAATTTCATATTGGGCTGGCTATGCTTTCCGAAATAGATAGGGGGAATTTTAAGTTAAACCAGAAAATAAAAATCAAAAAAAGTGAACTTTTGCCTGGTTTATGGAGTCCAATTAGAGAAAAATACCCGGAGGGAGCTAATCTTAGTATCGCTGAAATTTTAGAATATACTATTTCTCAAAGCGATAATGTGGGGTGTGATATTTTATTAAAAATTCTTGGGGGGCCTAACTTTGTTGAAAACTACATCAAAGCAAGTGGGGTTGATAACATTTCTATTAAAATCAATGAGGAAGTAATGCAGAATAATTGGGATAGACAATTTGAGAATTGGACGACACCTTTAGCTGCTAACCAAATACTCGAACTCTTTTTTCTCAATGAGAGCAACTTGCTAAGCCCAAGCAGTTATGATTTTCTATGGAAAATTATGAAAGAGACAGCTACTGGCAAAAGCGGTTAAAAGGGAATTTACCTGTTGGAACCGTGGTTGCACATAAAACAGGATGGTCTGGCACAAACAAAGAAACTGGAATAACAGCTGCGGTAAATGATATTGGTGTCGTTTTCTTACCCGATAACAACAATTTTTTTATAAGTGTTTTTATAACGGATTCTAAAGAAAATGCAGAAGTAAATGAAAAAATAATCGCAGACATATCAAAAGCAACTTGAGACTATTTCATATCAAAAGCGAAATAAAACAACGACCCGCTAACAGCACCTACACTCAAGTGGGGGTTCAGTGCTGCTATGAAAGTGAAGTACAAAATAAAAGTTCTGTACTTTTAATGAAGTTCAGTGCTAAAAATCCCCACCTGCGTGTAGCTGCGAAACGTTCAAAAATAAATATCTTTACCCAGTGGCAAAACTGATCGACCTCCAAGAAAGAGAAATGGAGATATTTATTGAGTCGCTACGGCCGGAGGATCCTGCAATACAGAACAAGCTGGACTATGGGTATACGTATACCAACCACACTATAGAGCTCTATGAGATCCGGCCTGCATGGAACGATCCACAAGTGTCCCATACAGAACCATTGGCGAAGATCAGATACATTCAATCCAGAAGGGTTTGGAAGCTCTTCTGGATGAGAGCAAGTTTGAAATGGAATGCATACGCACCATTTCCAGAATCACCAAGGCTCCAGGAAATGTTGTTAACCATAAAAAAGGATACCCATGGCTGTTTCTTTGGATAAATTGAGGCCCATACTCAAGAGTATTGTACAAAGTCTTGAGGCTGGATATGTTTGTTACGTGAATAAATTGACCCTTGAGGTAATTGACATTCCTGAGGCTTTGAGTCATCACTGATGAACAGGAATATCTGGATGCATTTCAACCTGATATCTACGAAGTCACAAAAAATGAATCTGATTATGTTCGGATAGAACCACCTTCAAGCCATGAAGGCTTTAAAATAATGGAAACATTTGCTGACCAACTGCAGGACGCATATTTTCAAAGAAGACTTCTAGAGGTGTTGAATGAACGAAAGCCATTTCAGCACTTCAATCGCCTGATCGATGATTCCAAATATCGGCAAGACTGGTTTGATTTTAAGGCAGAGCAGGTTGAAAAGCTGGTTTTAGACAAGTTTGACCTGAAAGAGAATTGATTTTATTCAAAGGCTTCACTTAGGGCAATGATGAATGATTTTACTTTTATTAGATTCGTATAATATGATTCGATTGTATATTATTGTGTGCGCAATGATCGTCTGTTCCTGTCTGCCAGGGCAGGAGATCATCTACCTGGAGAATCCATCATTTGAAGGTGAGCCTAATGCAGGTTTTACTCCTTCAGGGTGGTTTGATTGCGGGTTTCCAAATGAGTCTCCACCCGACACTCAGCCAAGCTCTGATTCTGATTATTTAATATATGGAAATTCTTTTTCATCTTATGATGGAAATACCTATATCGCCATGGTGGTTAGAGAGAATTACACTTGGGAGAGTGTCTCTCAAGTATTGTCATCTCCATTAAGAAAAGGGGATAAGTATCAGTTCTCGGTTTATTTGGCCCGATCTAAATATTATTTAAGCCCAAATAAGAGAGGTGAGCTGGTCAACTATACCATGCCGACTATCCTGAGAATTTTCGGAGGAAATTCGCCTTGTGACAAGGCTGAATTGCTAGATAAATCTCCTCAGGTGGTTTCTGGTGATTGGGAACAATATACCTTTTACTTTCATCCTGAAGATGATTATAGATGGTTGATTTTGGAGGTTTATTACCAAGATGATTTCGATTTTGCCTATAATGGGGCTTTATTTCTGGATAAATGCTCACCCGTTTACAAGCTTGATAATGGAGTTGCAATTAAAAATTTTGCGAATATTGAATTGTTAATCGAGCGAATCCGAAATTGTTATTCCTTGAAGATACTTCTGAGACTGCAGGACAAGAATTGGCACATGCTGAAATTATCAAACGATCTAGTACATTCGAATCAGTCCTTTATAAAAAGGATTGAAGGTATTTCTGGAATCTATAAGTCTTCAAGACCTTTCAAAAGTGATTTCATGTTTAAATAGGATCCAATGTGAGGAGCTGGGATTGCTTCTCGTTGAAGCAGGATCTATTTATCATTCTAATAAATCTGATACCAACATAGAGAAAAAACATGGAAAAAAATTGAAAAACTGGAACGGAAGTGTTTAAAGATATTGGATGAGAGAGTGTTGGAAGCAGGGATAAAATCGTATGTGCAAGCTCATTTCGATAAACTGAATGTTGAAGTTGAAAATTGCGAATAGGGTGTGATTGTTTTTATAGAAAAAATTCACACCACCACCAACCCTCTCTCCCTCAACTTCTTCATCTCACGTCCATCCCATATCAGTTCCAGATCGGAAAGGCCGGCTGCTTGATATAGAGAGGTGATATCGCCCAAGGTCAGACACTCCTGTTGATTTGCAGAAATTCGAGGAAGTAGATCGAGCAGCCACTTACCTAGATCCTTGGGTAATTTGATGGCCACCGATTCATGTAGATCATGAATGGCCAATTCCAGCCCTTTCCGGTCATCTTTTTTGGACAAGCGTGGAATAGGACGTCCCGACACAGGATGACCCAGCCAAATGACTTTTGCTTTGGGTCGCCAGTTGAAGGGTTCCTCTTGACTTAACGATTGTTGGATATAGTCAGCCGGAATGCTCGTCTTTGGAATCGGAAATTCAAACCATTCCTGCAACGGAAATTCAAAACCGATACCATGCATGAAATTCAACAAGGATTTTTTCAGTCCAAAACTGAATCGATTGTGATCAATGCCCGTCGCATCGATAAATTCCAAGTCATTATTGGCGAACGAACCCAGGGCGGTTGTAGTAGATTTTACGCCGAATTGTTGCGGTTTTAATCCCACAGGACTGTGCGCCGTCATCGCAAACTGGTGCCAGAAACCCGACTGGATCACACCGGCTTCAAACAGCTGCCGCACCATCTCCAGGGAGTCAACCGTTTCTTGCACTGTCTGTGTCGGAAAGGCATACATCAGGTAGGCATGTACCATGATGCCCTGCTCGGTGAAGTTACGGGTCACCCGGGCGACCTGCGCCACACTGACCCCTTTTCTGTATGAGGTCCAACAGGCGGTCGGAGGCGACTTCCAGGCCACCTGAACACGGCGATACATCCGGATGCCCGGAGGAGCAGGCATAGGTCTTGAGAAAAGCTCTTCTCAAACCGGATATTGGTCCACCAGGTCACTGTCAGTTTCCGTCGGAGGATCTCCAGGGCCAGTTCGCGCATCAGGGCTGGTGGGGCCGCCTCATCGACAAAGTGGAAGCCGGTCTCTCCGGTGGCTGCGATCATTTCCTCCATGCGGTCGCAGAGCAGTTTTGCAGTGAGGGGCTCGTACTTCTGGATGTAATCCAGGGAGATATCGCAGAAGGTGCATTTGCCCCAGTAACAGCCATGGGCCATGGTCAGTTTGTTCCACCGCCCATCGCTCCACATCCGGTGCATAGGATTGGCTACTTCCAGGACGGAGATGTAGCGGTCCAGGGGCAGGTCGCTGTAATCCGGAGTGCCGCAGTCGGCCTGCTTATAGTCTTTGTCCAGAGAGAAATTGAGGTAGTCCACCTGTCCATCGACCCGCGCGAAAGTCCGTTTTAACAACGCTTGCGGCCGTTTCCCGGCCAGGTGCTCCACCAGATGTTCGAGTGGCGCTTCTCCATCGTCGAGGGTGATGAAGTCGAAGAAGTCAAACACCCGTGTATCGGTGAGGGAGCGCAACTCCGTGTTGGCAAATCCTCCACCCATGGCCACCGGTATGTCCGGATGATAGGTCTTGATCCACTGCGCACAGCGGAAACCGGCGTAGAGATTCCCCGGAAATGGAACGGAAAAGGCAACAAGGCCAGGCTGTACCTGGGCCATGCGCCCAGCCAGGAGGTCGAGTAAAAGGGTATCGATATAGGTTCTCGGGGCCTGCAGGGATTCGTGGATCTCATCAAACGTGGCTGCACATCGTCCCAAACGCTCGGCATAGCGGCTGAAGCCAAAATGCGGGTCCACACATTCCTGAATAAGATCGGACAGGTCTTCGAGATAAAGGGTGGCCATATGCTTGGCCTGGTCCTGGATGCCGAGAGCACCAAAGGCCCATTCCAGATCATCCAGCTGAGCAAATCGTGATGCTTCGGGCAGGAAGTGGTCCTGGCAGATGCGGTGTGCCAGGGTGGGGTTTTTACCCTGGAGGAAGGCGATCACCGCATCGATGCTGTGGATGTAGTGTTCACGCAAAGCGATGATCCGTCGGGCATTTTCCGAAACGGGCGTCTGTCCGGGTTTGATCTGGTCGAACAGGTCGGTCAGCCCCTGTCGGCTGAACAACCGGAGGATGACCTCGATGCCCAGGTCATCCTGTCGGGCCGGGATGCCCCGCGTGTTCAGAAACCCCTTGAGGTAGGCTGTCGCCGGATAGGGCGTGTTCAGCTGGGTGAACGGAGGGGTGATGAGGTAGACAGGGCCCATGGGGTGAAAATACGGTATTCAGGAATGGATGTGAGATTGCATGGATCCTGAGACCATTTCCAAGTGAAATCACCAAAAGACAAATCTCAAATCCCGAACCAGACTGCCGACTGGCAGGCAAATCACTGTCCAAAATAAACTTCGGAAGGTTGCCCTTGGCGGCATTCTCCTCTGAATTTCAACGGGGTAGTTCCCTCCGGCAAAAGAACGCCAAAATGGGCTTACATCAGCGCGATTGCTGCATTTCACCCAACGCCAAACGGCAGTTGTTGACAGGTTTCATCCAAAAAAAGTCCATTATTGCTTGCTTGCCGGTCCTTGTGGGACTTTTAAAGGTGTCAATATAGTGTTGCTTGAATTTCAGCAAACATCTTCTGCAGTTTAAAACGTTTTGGACAGATTTAAATCACAAACTTCAAATTCGAGTGTCCAAAATCGATTGTTATCTATCGCCTTCAGGGCCTCCCGCAAATTCAGAATACCTTTGATAACACATCTCCGTTGAGTTGTTGAAACACATCTGGTTAAACCCACCATCCTGGATTTCATCCAAGGCATATGAAAAAAGTAATACTGCCCTTCCTTCTATTATCTATGACGTGGACCGGATGCACCAAAGACAAAATCATCGATGGCGACCCATCCGGTAATACCCCTCCAAACATCCTCCTCATCATCGCCGATGACCTGGGCATCGAGGCAACACCGGGCTATGCCATTGGCAGTATCAAGCCGCACATGCCGCACCTGGAAAGGCTGGTTCAGGAAGGAATCACATTCGATCAGGTCTGGGCCTATCCCCTGTGTTCTCCCACCCGGGCATCCATCCTGACCGGGCGTTACGGTTACCGCACCGGCGTGCTCAACGCCGAAACGGAGTCCACTATTCCGATTACCGAAACCACCCTGCAAACGGCATTGGACGAAGCCACCAATCAGGCTTACAGCCACGCAATCATCGGCAAATGGCATCTCTCCAATATGGAACCTACCCGCCCCACAGACATGGGTGTAGGTTATTATGCCGGACTTCTGAGCGGAGCCGTGCAGGATTATTTTACCTGGCCCCTCACCCAGAATGGCCAGACAGCCCAGTATTCCGGATATATCACAACCAAGATTACCGACCTGGCGATCGAGTGGATCGGCGATCAGACCAAGCCCTGGTTTTGCTGGGTGGCCTATACCGCACCACATGTACCGTTTCATCTTCCACCAGATACCCTGCACACACAGGGAAGTCTGCCCACCGATCAGGCCAGTATTGATGCAAACCCCTTGCCCTATTTCATGGCCATGATCGAAAGTATCGATCATGAAATGGGACGTTTGATGAACCATATTCCGGCAGATCAACTGGAGAATACCATCGTGATTTTTATCGGGGACAACGGCTCGCCTCTCCAGGTCTTGCAGTCGCCATACACCACCGGCCAGGGCAAGGGGAGTCTCTACCAGGGCGGACTCCATGTGCCCATGATCATAGCCGGCAAGGGAGTCACCCGAAAAAATCAACGGGAAGCCGGTTTGATCAGCAGCACGGATCTGTTTGCCACCATTCTGGAACTCGCCGGAGTGACCAAACCACAAAGTGAGGACAGCTACAGTTTCTACCCGACTTTGTCACAATCAAATGCCGGCAAACGGTCCTATCTCTATTCGGAAATACTGAATGCCTCTCCGAACAAATCGGGTTTTACAGTTCGGGATGCATCCTATAAATGGATTCAGTTTGACAATGGTCAGGAAGAATTTTATAATCTGATCCAGGATCCGTACGAACAGTCGGATCTACTGGGCGGAATCCTGACTCCGGATGAGACGGCCACCTTGATGGACCTGCAGCTGGAAGCAGCCCGCATTCGCCAATGAAAAGAACAACTCGTCCACTCGGATCATTCATGTCGGATTCCTCACCCCGTCTTCTGAAAGAGGTCTGTATCTTCGCCCTCCTGGCCGACAATCTGGTCGGAATTTTTCGTTCAAACACCCCGACGAATGACAACGTATTTTCGCCTCCTCCCTCTTTGTGTCATGCTGTTTATCCCCTTGTTCATTCAGGCTCAGATAACAGATGGCAAGGCAGAATCCCCTTCCCTGGAAAAAACCGGAATGAGCGGATTGACATTCCGTTCCATCGGCCCGGCTATCACCAGTGGCAGGGTGATTGATATCGAAGTCAACCCCGCCGATCCGCGCGAATGGTATGTCGCATCTGCCCATGGTTCGCTCTGGAAAACAAGCAATGCCGGAGTGACCTTCTCACCGATCTTTGATGGCCAGTCATCCTATGCCATGGGTGCGGTGGCCATTGATCCGTCCAATCCGCATACTGTGTGGGCCGGCACCGGTGAAAACAACGCACATTCCTATGTCATTCCTGGTGACGGCGTGTATAAAAGCGAAGATGGCGGATCCTCCTGGGTCAATAAGGGATTGAAGGAATCCCAGCAGATCGGTGATATCATTGTACACCCGACCAATTCGAAGGTCGTTTGGGTCGCTGCGTATGGCCCACATCGGCAATCCGGTGGGGAACGGGGTGTGTTCAAGACGACGGACGGAGGAGAAACCTGGAAGAACGTTCTTCACCCGAGCGAACACACCGGTTGCTGGGAGCTGCATATCGATCCGCGCAACCCGGATGTCCTGTACACCGTTGCGCATCAGCGCCAGCGATATCTGACAACCATCGTCACCGGTGGAGATGAAAGCGGGATCTATAAATCAACCGATGGGGGCGAGACATGGAACCGACTGAAAGGTGGTCTTCCGCAAACCATGGTCGGCCGGATCGGTATGGATATTTCGCCAGTCAATCCGGATATCCTTTTTGCTGTGGTGGATGCCAAAGAGAACAAAGGCACATACAAGAGTACCAATGCAGGAGCGAGCTGGAGTAAAGTGAGCGACTACGTGACCTCCTATGCATTCTATTGTCAGAAGCTGGTTTGCGATCCGATGGATGTCAACCGGGTGTATGGCCTGGACATCTTCAACCAGGTCAGCATCGATGGGGGTGTGAACTGGACGCGCTTCGGAGAGGATAAAAAACATGTGGACAACCACGCTTTGTGGATCGAACCGGCAGACCCGAGACACATGCTGTCCGGATGTGATGGCGGTGTGTATGAGACCTTTGATCGTGGGCAGACCTGGGATTTCAAAGCCAATCTTCCCCGCGGAATGTTACAAAGTCACTGTCGACAAATCCAGCCCGTTTTATCATGTCTATATCGGCACACAGGATAACAACAGTCTGGGTGGCCCATCCCGGACGATCAACTCCGGTGGAATCAGCAATGATGATTGGTACTTCACCCTGGGCGGTGACGGGTTTGAAACACAGGTGGATTGGGCGGATCCCAACATAGTCTATTCCCAATCTCAATTCGGCAACCTCACCCGATATGACAAGCGGACGGGAGAACGGCTCTATCTCCGCAGTTTTGAAGGAAAAGGGGAGGAAGCCTACCGGTTTGACTGGGACGCTGCTTTATTTATTTCCAGGCATGATCACAAGCGACTCTACCACGGTGTAAACAAGGTCCTTCGATCGGATGATCGTGGCGAAAGCTGGCGCGAGATCAGTCCTGACCTGACCCGAGGTGTGCCAAAAGAATTGCACAAACTGATGGGCCGCACCTGGAGCATTGATGAATTGATTTCCAAAGCCTCTTTTGCCCATATCGTGACGATCGCCGAATCGCCCCTGGATGAAGACATCCTGTATGCCGGTTCGGGAGATGGCTTGCTGCATTATTCTCATGATGGTGGAAAGAACTGGTCTCGCGGCCAGTTGACCGGTTTGCCTGAATTTGCCCGCATCCATCATATCATCGCTTCCTCCCATGACACCAGTGTGGCCTATGCGGCATGTCACGATTTTTTTACCGGCAACTTCAAGCCCTATTTGTATAAAACCACGAATGGTGGTCAGAGCTGGAATCTGATCAATGCCAATCTGCCGGAAAAAGGAGTGACCTATACCATCGGAGAAGATCATGTCAACCCCGATCTGTTATTTGTAGGGACGATGTATGGTGTTTACATGTCCAATACACCGTCCGTAAATTGGGTAAAAATGACTTCGGGATTACCCGCCAGCATGTGTGTCATGGACCTGGATATCCAGCAGGATGAAAACGATCTGGTCATCTCCTCGTTCGGTCGCGGGGTATATATTCTGGATGATTATTCGCCGCTTCGCCAGATGACACCGGAGACGTTGAAAGAGGAGGTCGTGTTGTTTCCCATCGAAGAAGGGTTGATGTTTATCCAGGCCGATCCCCTAGGATTTCCAGGTGTGGGCTTTCAGGGAGCCAGCTATTATACTACACCGAATCCTGAAGTGGGCGCGGTCATCCGATACTATATCAAGGATGCTTACAAATCCCTGAAGGATAAACGGAACGACGCGGAAAAGAAATTGCGGGAGGAAGGCAAGGATATCCGTCATCCCTCGTATGATGATCTGAAAAAGGAAGCAGCCGAAGAAAAACCGTATCTGCTCTTTGTGATATCCGATCTGGAAGGTCAGGTCGTTCGTACCCTCAAGCAGGCCATGGGAACAGGAGTGCAGCAAGTGATCTGGGATTTTCGGACCAGTCCGTCAGGGCCTGTTTCACTGACACCGTTTGACAATTCGGTGCCCTGGAATTCACCCGAGCTGGGTTATATGGTCGTCCCTGGTCAGTATCTGGTGAACATGTATCGTGTGGATGCTGGTCAGATGAAATCGATTGCAGAGCCCCAGGTTCTGACGTGCCGTCCGCTGCACAAGACCAGCTATCCACCATCTGAACAGGTTATCCTGGACAGGTTTAACAAGGAAGTAGCCAGGCTGGCCCGGGTGATGTCTGCTGCGGATGCCCATCTGAATCATCTGCAGGGTAATTTACCCTATCTCGAACTCGCGGTGCGCAGTGCCTCGACGGTCCAGCCGCAATGGTTGGCCGATCTTACCGGGATCAAGGCACGGATCAAGGCGATTGGTGAGCAACTCAATGGTGACGGATTGCTGGTGAAATTTGAAGGGCAGGGGAGAATGTCGCTCAAGGGTAGAGTGGATCTGATCGTCTATTCACTCTGGACCACAACCTCCCGGGTAACCGGCACTTATGAACGGGCCTATGCCGAAGCACGGGAGGACCTCGATGGGGTGCTGGGGGATATTCGTGAGTTGGATACCTGGATCAAATCGTTGGAGCAGATGCTGGAAAGTGCAGGGACACCCTATACTCCCGGTCGTTTTCCGGAATGGGAGAAGGACTAGGAATATCCTGGTGGTAAAATGCATGAAAGGGAAAGAAAATCCGGGATTTTCTTCTCTCCTGGCACAGGTCTGCATGGTTGGATTCATGCTATCCATTCTTCCAGATTGAATTGTCCGGTTTGATTGGTGCAAGCCCACTTGTCGCGTGCCTATCAATCCACCCGTGGTATGGATCGGAGAAGCCAATTCAATGGAACCCGAACAGGAATGAGCCACTGATTATGTATCGTTGCGCTGACAATCTGGCAAGTGAGCCACTGTCACTGACTGGATACAAGGAATACTTTCCTTTCCATGGGTCCTGACAGGTGATGATTTCGTGAGCACCAAGACATCACCATTTCGCTTCACGGAAAGAAACGCCTTCTTGAATTTGACTTCCGATGTCTGTATTTCTGTCAAAAACCCTGAAATCCAGCCTTGTCCTATCTGATTCTTGCCCTATCTTGCCATCCGCGAAAGAATCTCCGGAGATGATCGATCAATAGAAGATCGATACCTTCGGGCTTCCAGGCAAAAGCTTGTCTTTGATTGTATATTGATTTACTGATCCGATTGAGCACAAGGGGAAAACGACTGAAATAGGGATTCCGACATCAGAACGACATTCAAATAGAGTGTAAACATATATGGAAATTTTCTACCTGGTCATTATAGGTGTCCTGTTTTTACTCGCTGCATCAGATCTGATCGTTGGTGTTGCCAATGATGCAGTCAATTTTCTCAATTCGGCAGTGGGATCCAGGGCTACAAGTTTCAATATCATCCTGGGAGTTGCGGCAGCGGGAATCATCGTCGGTTGTACCTTTTCCACGGGGATGATGGAAGTGGCCCGTAAAGGGATTTTTCAACCGGGAAACTTCTATTTTTCAGAAATCATGCTGGTGTTTCTGGCTGTCATGGTGACCGACGTGATCCTTCTGGATGCGTTCAATACGTTCGGGATGCCGACTTCCACCACAGTTTCCCTTGTGTTTGAACTTTTGGGGGCCTCTGTTGCGATTGCAATGATCAAAATCTGGACCTCTTCGGAGGGTCTCGAACTTGGAGAATATATCAATTCAGGAAAAGCATTGGCCATTATTGCCGGTATACTCCTGTCAGTGGTTCTGGCATTTTCATCTGGAATCGTCATCCAGTACCTCACGCGTTTGCTGTTCTCCTTCGACTATGAGCATCGTCTTAAATATTTCGGTTCGATCTGGGGCGGTCTGGCAATTTCTTCGATCACCTATTTTCTCCTGATCAAAGGTTCGAAAGGTGCATCCTTTATGAGTGATGCCATGATCGAGCAGATCATTGACAATACCTGGGCGATCCTGTCTATCAGTTTTGTTGCCTGGACAGTAATCCTGCAATTGCTCACCATGTTCACCAGGGTGGATATTCTCAAGGTGATTGTATTGATCGGCACATTCGCTTTGGCCATGGCCTTTGCCGGAAATGATCTGGTCAACTTCATCGGCGTTCCACTGGCGGGATATAATGCCTATGAGATCTGGATCCATTCCGGTGGGGTGCAACCGGATACGCTCCTGATGGGCGGATTAGCATGGAAGGTACAGACACCGACATTTCTCTTGTTGCTGGCAGGCGTGATCATGACCCTGACGCTCTGGTTCTCGAAAAAAGCCAGGGGCGTTATTCAGACATCTCTCGATCTGGGTCGGCAATACGAGGGTACTGAACGGTTTACATCCTATAAAGTGTCGCGTCAGCTGGTGCGCAACTTTTCCCGGATGAGTGCATATGTCATGACCGCTCTTCCAGACGGGTTCAAGCGAACCATGGCCAGGCAATTCGATGAGCGGCCGTTTTCGGACAAGCAGGCAAATCTGGGAAAGGATGCTCCTTCCTTTGATTTGATCCGTGCCTCGGTGACACTGGTGGTAGCCAGTATTCTGATCACCATGGGGACCAATCTCAAACTTCCCTTGTCTACCACCTACGTGACCTTCATGGTCTTTATGGGCGCCTCTCTCGCTGATGGTGCCTGGGGACGCGAAAGTGCGGTATACCGGGTGTCCGGTGTTCTCTCGGTGATTGGCGGTTGGTTCTTTACTGCACTGTCTGCTTTTGTCATTGCCTTTATCCTTGCCATCATTTTCTTTTTCGGTGGTATGGTGGCCATCATCGCTGTGATCCTGATTGCCATTTTTGTGGTCTATCGTTCACATCGATACAAGGAAGATCAACAGGAAGATCAGTTGGCTTTTGAAAAAGTACTCGAAGAAGAGGCTCTGACTAAAGATCATATCATCCAGCTGTGCGGGGAAAATATTTCCCGAATCCTCGGTGGTATCAGCAAGGTACTGGACGATTCTCTGATGGGACTAGCCGCAGAAGACCTGCCCAGACTGAACGCGGCGTTCGCGGAATTTAAACAGATCCATAAACGGTCGGAAAAGATCAAACGGCGAGCAAACAAGGCCATCGAAAAGGTCGATGATGATCATATAGAAGCGGCTCATCTCTATATTCTGGTGGCAGACTATCTGAATGAAATGACCAGTAATGTCCTTCATATTGTCAAACCCAATCTGGATCATGTCGACAATAATCACAAGCCGTTGACATCACTGCAAGTGGATGAATTAATGGCTATCCAGGAGCAATTGAAAGCGCAGATGGCATCCACCATCCTGGCATTTTCGGAGCCCGACAAACTGAATATGTCGCAAATGCAAATGGAATTTGATCAATATGTCAAATTGATCAGAAACTTCCGAAAGAACCAGATCAAGCGGATTAAAAACCAGGAAATAGGTACCCGTAACAGTGTCCTGTACCTGAACTATCTGGCTGAATTCCGCAATCTGGCCCTGTTCTCCAACCGCATGATCAAGGTATTGAACGAGTTGATCCTGAATCCGGAGGAGAGTAGTGGAGCCACAGGGAGTTCGTCGTAGGTCAGGCGATATTGGCGGTATGTAAAGGATAGAGGAAAACAACCTTTTCAGGAAGGAGATCGTCTTTGATGCAAGGCAGTGGACCATACTGGCCAAATCTGTGCGTCAAACCGGACATCATTGTTGCTCCCCAATAACAGGCTTATGAAGCTCACCGCTTTCGATATGCAAATTTCTCTTCCGGTTCAACCTGAGGTTGCCTACGCCGCCTGGCTGGACAGTCGCGCGCATTCCGCCATGACGGGTGGAGAGGCGCACTGTTCTGATCGTCTGGGCGAATCCTTCACGGCCTGGGATGGATATATCACCGGCAAGAATTTGCGACTGGAACCCGGACAACTTATCATCCAGTCCTGGCGAACCATGGATTTTGAGGAGGAGGATTCCTTTTCCAGACTGGAGCTCCGCTTTCAATCCGATGGTCAGGGTTGTCTGCTGACGTTGATCCATACCGAAATTCCGCATGGACAGCCAGACTACAAACAGGGTTGGGAAGAACACTATTTTACTCCGATGCGGGCTTATTTTGGCTAGTTTCAGACGATTGTTCAAAGGATGACATCACAAACTGAGTCCAATTCTACGTTTACTGCTGATGGGATCCGAACAGCTACATCAGCAGATGCCGGCACGATCGCATCGATCTACAATGCATACATCGCACATTCGATTGCCACTTTTGAAGTAGATCCTGTTTCAGCCAGTGAAATGGAGGACCGTATTCGTGTTGTGCAAAACCGGTATCCATGGCTGGTCACTGTAAAAAACAACATCGTGATCGGATATGCCTATGCCACGACCTGGAAAGCCAGAGCGGCATATGATCGTACGGTGGAAACTACGATTTATATCCATCCGGATCACCTCCATCAGGGTGTTGGCTTGCCGTTGTACCAGGAACTTCTGCGGCAACTGGTCATTCAGGGTTGTCACGCCGCGATTGGCGGAATAGCGCTCCCCAATCCGGGAAGTGTGCAATTGCACGAGCGGCTTGGTTTTGAAAAAGTAGCCCACTTCAAAGAGGTCGGATACAAGTTCGGGCAATGGGTGGATGTCGGTTACTGGGAAATCATCCTCTGACAACTGGTTAGTCTTGGTTGATTTATTTTCCCGGAACTGGCAAGTGTCCAAAAATTCTGATGAATCACATGTCACAAATGCCCGGCTTGAAACCGGAACGGCCCTCCAACCTGGAGAGCCGTTCCGACTTCAGAAATGGAATCGGTTCTTACAGTCCGAGAACTTCTGTCCCCTGCTCATAAACCACATCCACAGGAATACCCTTTTCAGCCAGTCTGTCCAGATCGGCCTGTAATTGTGCCGTGATCTGTCCTTTTTGCGTAACCAGGTCAGCAGCCTGCTGATAGGCACCATCTCCCTGGATTTGGAGGATCAGCGCGCCCAATGCATCCGTTGCTTTTTGCAGATTGGCAAAATCGATCTTGTACGTACCGGTCGTTTCATCACGAACAAAAGCCCCATATTCCTGGAAAAAATTGAAGCGGATCATATTCGCTTTTCCGTGAGCGCTGGATGCGCCAAACCGCACAGAGCGGAAAATACTGGCCATAAATGTGACGTAATAATCCTCCATCGTGGCACCGGTCAATTCGCCCTTTTTAAACAACTGGTTGACCATATACAATCCAAGAATATCCGCTTTTCCCTCTTCCAATGCAGAGGAATGTTCCTTGATGGCTTCACGGACACTGCCCTTGCCATTGATCGTATTTTTAATGCCCAGGCCATGGGCCACTTCGTGAAACATGGTATTGGCAAAAAACGCATCAAAATTGACATGCTTCCGTTGAGATGGATCGATCAGCACTTCTGCGATCGGGATGAGGATCTTGTCGAATTTGGCCCGCATGGCATTTTTCAATTGCAGACGACGGGTTCCTTTTTTCAGTTGCACCTCCTCATCGTTGGGCAGGTTGATCGCGATGGTCTTACTGCCGGCATTACAGTCGCCGGAATAATAGATCACATCATATGCATTCAGTTGCGCATCAGCGCCCGGTTTTTCCTTTTTGTATTTCGCATCGCAAGGCAGGCCCTTCTGTAATTCGGGCATGAAGGCGGCATACTTTTCCAGTCGCTGGCTCCATTCCATATCCTTCACCAGGACGAAGGCCTCATGAGAGGCTTTGTATCCGAAGAGCTGATCTTCATACGTCTCGATCGGACCGACGACAAAATCGATGCGATTATCTTTCATATCCATCCAGGCGAGATCGCTGGGTTGGTAGTTATCCGTTCGCAATGCCTCTGCCCGCATCGTCAGATATTTTTTCAGTCCGGCATCTTCAGCCAGAGCAGCCGCCTCTTCCAGAAGAGATGCAGCACGCTGGATCTGGTCGGCAAACATTTCGTGGTAGGGGATGGTCATCAGATCCCCGTTTTCATTCCGGCGGATAAAGGTGTACAGGTCAGCCTTGCCAGGTAACTCAGCCGACTCAAACTCTTCTTTGGTCATATCTTCAGGATAATACCGTGCACCTGCTGGCTTTTCGCCCACTCCCGGAACAAAGGGCGCATTGCCTCCCAGGCGGTCCCAGGGGCCATAATTGATGACGGCAAATCGACCCATGTCTTCATTTTCGATCGAGGCAAGCAGTTCATCCCGGTCGCCATACGCTTCATACCAGAAGAGGCTATCCATGATCCGGGCCACTTCGATCAGGATCGGGATCATCTGCCGCTCACTAGCAGAAAGAGGTGAGAGGTCTGTTGTCAATTGCACTGTCGTGTACTTGCCGAGCAGGGCTTGCATAGCCAGGGCCGTGGAGTCAGGAGCTGTTGCTGTTTCGGTGCCCTCTGTATCCGAGGCACAAGAGCCCATTGCATACAACATGGAACCAACCAAAAGGAATGTCAGAAAACGCATCATCATATCGAGGTTGAATTTTGCTCAAAGATAGACTTTCAGCAGGCTTGTTACCGAACTGAGGAACAGCCGACCATGAAGGAATGGCAAGACAAGGAGTGTTGGCGATCAGGCTGGTAGCAATGAAGGCATGGCCTGAGGGACCAGGACTTCTGCTTCTGTTGCTTGTGGGACGACGTCAAACCGGTATCCCTGTGCGTCCAGTTCAGCCAGCAGGCGGGGAAGGACAAACTGGAGAGTGGCGAACGACTTGAGGCTGTCATGCAGTACGACAATGGAGCCGGGACGGACATTGTTCATCACATTGGCCAGGCAATCCTCGGGCGACAGGTGAGGATCAAAGTCACCGCTGAGCACATCCCACATCACGATCTGATAATGGCGTTGGAGGAAATGAGCCTGGCTGGGCAGGATCCGGCCATATGGCGGACGGAAAAGGTTGGAATTGACCATTCTGGCGGCCTTGCGCACATTGCGCAGATAGATCATATTGTCTGTGTTCCAGCCATCCAGGTGATTGTAGGTATGATTGCCGGTCAGATGCCCTCTATCGACGACCTGCTCATAAATATCCGGATGCTTCTCGACATTGTGACCGACACAAAAGAAGGTTGCCCTGGCATCGTACCGGGCCAGTTGCTCCAGGACCCAGGGAGTCACCTCCGGAATGGGTCCGTCGTCAAATGTCAGATGAACGACCTTTTCATGATCGCTGTTGCGCCAGGTGAACCGGGGAAACAGCGATTGAATAATACGTGGAGTGCGAACGAGATACATAGTGAAAGGGCTCAACAAAAGGTTTTTCAGCTCGGAAGGTTCACTTGAATATCTCCGTTTGCGAATGTTTACCTTTGCGTGCGGAAAACCGGGCGATCCTTTGCCTTTGGCAAGGAAACGATCCCGGTGGACAAAGCGCTGCCAGGGCGCTGTCTTTATTTCATATTTTTTCTCATGGAGGTCAGATTCAGACCAAAATGAGGATTGAAACACAACGATGACTCAGAATAGACCTGTTCGCGTACGCTTTGCACCCAGCCCGACCGGAGCACTCCATATCGGAGGTATTCGGACCGCACTGTACAATCTTCTGTTTGCACGACAGCAGGGAGGAACATTCATCCTTCGGATCGAAGACACCGATCAGAACCGTTACGTTCCCGGAGCAGAAGACTATATACTGGAGGCACTTGCTCGGTGCGGCATCGTACCCGATGAAGGGCCGAGACAAGGAGGTGATTGTGGTCCCTATCGCCAGTCTGAACGGAAGGACCTGTATCGGCAATATGCCGAAGAACTGGTGGAGAAGGGCCATGCCTATTATGCCTTCGACCGGGAGCAGGATCTGGATGCCATGCGCGACCGGCTGAAGCAGGCGGGCAATCCGGCACCACAATATGATCACCGGGTGCGGATGGATATGCGCAACAGCCTCAGCATGGACCCCGAAGATGTGGCCTATCGACTGGCGGATGGAGAAGAAGTCATCATCCGCCTCAAGGTGGAACCCGGTCAGGAAATCCATATCACGGATGAGATCCGTGGCGAAGTCGTCGTGCGTTCAGAAGAACTGGACGACAAGGTCCTGTTAAAATCGGACGGCATGCCCACCTACCACCTGGCCAACATCGTGGATGATCACCTGATGCGTATTACCCATGTGATCCGAGGGGAAGAATGGCTGCCCAGTACAGCGCACCATGTCCTGTTATATCGTGGACTGGGATGGGAAGACACCATGCCGGCCTTTGCCCATTTGCCGCTGATCATGAAACCGGATGGCAAAGGCAAACTGAGCAAGCGCGATGGTGCCCGATTCGGTATGCCTGTTTTCCCCTTATCCTGGCACGGCGAAACGGAGGAAGATTCCTTTACCGGATTTCGGAGACGGGATTCGACCCGCGGGCCGTGGTCAATTTTCTGGCCTTCCTCGGTTGGAACCCGGGTACCGAGAAGGAGATTTTCAGTATGGACGAGTTGATCCGCACGTTTTCTGTGGATCGGATCCATAAAAGCGGTGCCCGGTTTGATTTCGACAAAGCAAAATGGTACAACCAGCAATATCTCCAGTCGACACCCTCCAGCGAACTGGCGCGACAGATCGCTCCTCTGGTGGAACAACACGGCTGGAATACCGATCCCCGGTTTCTGACCCGGGTCTGTGACCTGATGAAGGAACGAGTGACCTATGCCCGGGAGATCCCGGCTGAAGGGGCCTGCTTCTTTACAGATGTCCAGGAATATGATGAACCCATGGTGCAGAAGCGGTGGAAACCGGAGTCAAGGACACATTTGGAAGCCATCCTGGTCCGACTGCACAGTCAGGCAGAATTTGTGAGTGAAGAATTGGAGAATCTGGTGAAGGAGTACCTGGAAGAACAGCAGATCGGTTTTGGCTCGGTATTGCCCCTCTTCCGACTCGCGCTGGCCGGGACCATGAAAGGCCCGGGAGTCTTTGAAATGATGGACGTATTGGGCAAGGAACAAAGTCTGGCCCGTCTGGAAAAGGCGATGGCTGACTTTGATCGGATTTGTGGGTGAGAACGCGGTTGGTTATTCGCTATTCGCCCCCGAGTGCTCGGGGCTGTTCGCTATGTGTCAAAGCCTGAATCGTTTTGACAATTTTAAACTGGTTTGTCAGGCTTGAATGTTCAACGTTCAAGGCGTCCCCGAAATCTCGGGGAGCCGGTTTAATGTTCAACGTGACCGTGTCCCCACCCGCCAAGCGGGAAGGCATTGGTTCCTCGTTGTCCTCGAAATAACGTCGTTTTCGACCCGGGATTTAGCCAACACCCAACGCCCAACGCCCAACACCTTTCTCGGCCCTCATTCCTCGGCCCTTGTTCCTGCGTTCCGTTGATTCCCAGTTCTGGTGGTTATTCCTCGAAATAACGCCGTTTTCGGCCCCGGATTTTCGGGCGGCCAATACCCAACACCCAAGACCTTTGTCCTCCTCCAGGCGTTGGCCTTGAAATAAGCCAACGAATCTGGATCCGGCAAAGCAACACCCACTTCCGTCTTCCGCCTTTTTCTGCTTTCCGACTTCCCCTGCGTACCCGTTTGTCAATGCCTGATTTGTGTTGAAACTGTTGATGTTCGGAAATTTCGAAATCCTGACTACCGAAGGCACAACTCAATATCGAAATAACTTTTCTCCTCCTCGACTTCTCCCTCCACCCACTCCAAACTCATAACCTCATAACCTCCAAACTCCTTAACTTCACCCTATGGCCAAAAAGCGAAAACCACCCGAACCTTCCCGTGTCCATCCCGACCTGAAAGGCTTTGCTATCCATGTTGATCCATTGGGGGAAATCCGGATGAATCGCAGCGTGGAGGAGATCAGCCAGTTTCTGAAGAACCATATGTATGTTAGCCAGTTATAATTATTGCAAGATTGAACATACAACAGTTTAAAAATTCACTTTGTATTAATATTATGCCCACCGTTTTGGATTATAAGTGATTTTATTTCATCCGGTTTAAGATAATTTTCTCTTTTAAATGCTCTGTATGAATTGGAAATATTTTTTCCTGAAACCATGGCAAAATCTGACCAATCAAATAACTGCCAGCCCAATCCTCTTTTAACGGTTAATGAATCGATTCTTTTTTCATAGTTACTATCAAAGGAACCTGTAGAGTATTTCAATCCCAGTTGAATAATTTGGAGGATGGTTGAATTTTCATAATCAATTACATGAGCTAATTCATGTCCAATAATTCCAATCTGCGCATTAAATGGCAAGCTATCAAACAATGGACCAGCAAAATGATTATCATTGTTAATATAAATGGAATAGGATCGCTCGGAATTTTTTATCTAGCATGCTATTTGGCACAGAATACATTGCATGGTTGTTTTAATTTTTCTATATATAAAGTCAATATGTTTATTTTTTAATTCTGGATAAAATGATAAAGCAACCAAAGTAGCGGCTCTAGCCTTAGGATGAATAAACTTATTATTTCCAAATTGTGCCTCCAAGGCTGGCAAGTCTGACTTGATATCCTCACGAATGAACATTCGCTGAGGCTTTGGATACTCATGTGTCATGAACAGGATGAATAGAAACAATCGAACCATGTGCTTGTGTTGTAATTTCAGTTGATACCAATCCAATACTACTTATTATTAGAAGTCTAATCTCTTGTATTTAATGGAAGTGACCTCCTCCCACTAATCGAAGCACCCTAAACTTGAGAAAACAGACTATTGCATTCTTGATCGAACACCTCATGTGGTGTTCGATCATTTAAAGAACTGTGCGGGCGGAATTGGTTGTATTCCTGTCGCCACCTCTCGATTTTCTCTGTGCATCCTCCAAAGATAGGAACCAATTTACATTGAGACATTCGCCTCAGAGTCAATCCAGGCCACAATGCGTAAGGGTTTGGGGTAGGTCCGCGAGGTCTTTTTTGCCCGTCAATTCGATATCTTGCCGGTGACTACCCCATCGAGTTGAACTTGATTGCCAAAAGTCTCTACGACTTTGGTAAGAATTCCTTCTTTGTTCCAGGTGACGAAAAGATCCCCCTATTTTCCGAATCCTTTGGCAAGAGAAACACATAGGCCCAGTCAACAACCAGCTAACTTCTGGAAGTGAGTTGCAAGCTCTTCGCGGCTTTCAGATGATGTTTTCGGACATCACTGACTTCGATAAGCAGTAGAGCCCGATTACATCATCCGAATAGGGGTGAATCCTCTTTAGCCCCTTCAATATCTTGCCAGTCAAAAGGCTTAAATAAAGGCTATCCAGGATCGAATCCATCAGCAAAATCATCCGCATGAGCTGATAGCCATATGTGCGTTTCCGTTGTAAACTGGGTTCATACAATGCCTTCAAGACAAAGTAGTAGTCCTTGATGAACTTCCAATTCCGATGAGCATCAATTTATCTGACTGTAAACTTACTCGGGCCAGATTGGATACCCAAATGGGACAAATTGCCATAGGCTGATCGAAATCCGTGGCTGATATCTCGCACGGAATCCACTTTAGCCAGATGGAACAAGGAGCATGTTCACAAAGTGTTTCCAGAGGTTAATGCCCTTGATGAGCTTATCCAACTTGCGTGTCTTGGGGATACAGCTAAAATCCTAGCAGTCCAGGAAGCCAGTGATCTGGGAGAAAAGGGGTAACTTGAATGTGGACATAATTGAATACGACTGATGTAAACCTAAGGTAGTGATACCTGGCCATGTCAACCAATTTATCCCTTCAGACAAAAAATCGTTTTAACGAATCTGGGGCTAATTAATACAACCTTTTGAGCAACCAGTTTCAAATCCGCCACTGTCAGAAATTTTTTCCCATTTGCGACTACCTGATTTTGTGTCGTAAATGAGTCGTCCTTTGATCCAATATCCCGTTCCTGATAATGACCCCGTCCATGAAACCGTCGTTGTTACCTTAGCTATTTGAGTCAAAGAACTGATTCTCGTCAGACATGTTCCATCTGATTCAGCACCCCAGTGAATTTCAGCATTGAGGTTGTTTCCCCCCCATTTCGAACAACAACCCATAAGATCACTGGCACATTTTGCAATATCCTGTAATTCTTGCCTGATTTCTGAGTCGTTTTTCAAAGCTTCACAATCCTGGGCAGAAAGGAATGTCATACAAGAAGCTAAAAGGTAAATGGCACTTAGAGTTATTGTCTTCATGGATTTCATTTATTTGGTGTTGCAATATAGTACTTTTGTAATAAATTGTTTAAGATATCCTCAACGCCGAGATTCAACTTGACCCGTGTCCAAAAAGCGAAAACCACCCGAACCTTCCCGCGTTCATCCCGACCTGAAAGGCTTTGCTATCCATGTTGATCCAGTGGGAGAAATCCGGATGAATCGCAGCGTGGAGGAGAGTTCAGCCAGTTTCTGAAGACCCATATGCCGCTGCCGGAAGAGGGGAGATGCCACTGATCAACAGGCCACCCGTGAAGAAGAATAACAACAGCCGGGTTTCAACACCTGCCGCTGTCTGACGCTTCGCGCCACACGACAGGCCAATTCATTTTCGGCTCTACCCCAAAAGGGATATATTGATAAAAAGTTAAAATGTTCGAAGGCTGTTTGCTACTTTTGATCCTGAATCCTCCCTCCAGGGAGAATCCCGATGAACCGATCCCCTCGTTTGTTCCGCGACAGCGGATACCACAGGTATTTGCCCTTTTTGTCAACACCTCTGGTCGGTTCGGTTCATTCACGATCTAGACCACCCATTGGTATGTACCGAACCCTTCGACACATCATTCCAGGCTTCTTCCTGCTCCTTTGTTTTCAACAAGGTCTCCAGGCCCAGAATTTTGCGTTCTCCTTCAAAGGCCCGGACACCCTGTATGCCGATCAGATATGTGAAGCTCTGCTCACCCTTAACACCGACTCCCTCACCGTCGAAGCCCTGGCAGGTTCCACAGTAACGGATACAGTACTGACCATTCTTGATGGCTATGTTCTCGGAGACACACTGTCCCCATTGACTATTGTCACATTTCATTGGACCGCCACCGATGACCTGGGAAATGATTCCATCTTCATCTTTACCATCACCATTGTGGATGGTACGGCACCCGTCTTCAGTATAGCCCTGCCTCCGGACGTCACCGTCACCTGTCCCAATATCCCCAATCTTCCTGCCGTGACCATTGTCGATAATTGCGACAATCAACCCACCCTCGCATTTACAGAAACCAATACCCTGTCTTCCTGCGCCGGATCATATACCATTACACGTCGCTGGACAGCGACCGATGATGCAGGAAACTCGCGGACTCACCAGCAGGTCATCACGGTTCTGGATACCAGCCCGCCTGTACTGAACGGAGTTCCAGCGGACATTACGGTCAACTGTAACGATATCCCTGCTCCGCCGATCATCGGTATGGATATTACAGCTGTCGATCTGTGTGACAACAATGTGACGATCGTCCTGACCACCCAGAATAATGTCGGAGGATGTACGAACAGCTATGGGATAGTCCGGACCTGGACAGCCAGCGATGAATGTGGTAACGCTGTCGCTGATTCACAGACGATCACCGTGATCGACACCCTGCCACCTGTCCTGTTCGGCATCCCTGCGGATATCACTGTGGATTGTGATGATATCCCCCCTCCTCCGGCAAACGGTCCAGGCGGGGTCACCGCTATAGATAATTGCGATGCCAGCCCCAATCTGTTGCGTGTGGATGTAGACAATCAGGATCCGGATCCAACCCAGTGTGGCCACGTCAATTATGAGATCACGCGAACCTGGATTGCCACGGATGATTGCGGCAATGTCCGAACAGCTGATCAGGTGTTGTTTGTGAGGGATCGCCAGGGTCCGGAAGTGTACTGCCTGCCTGTTGATACGCTGATCGTAACCTCAGGAACCTGTGCCATCTCGGGCGCATTGATCCAACCGGTATTTGTCAGTGACAACTGTACACCCGAAGGTGCGATGACCCTTTCGGATACTCTTCCTATCGTGAACACATCAGGTTATCCGCTTCTCAGTGGTGTAGTAGATACCGTATTCTTCGCCCTTCCTTTTTCCGGCTTGCCGGATCAATACATCACCGGAAATACATTCCTTCGCATCAACCTCTACAATGCAGATGCAGAAGAACCAGGGGAATATTACCGCATCTATGGAGAAGAAGGCACCCTGCTGACACAAACCAACCCGGTGCCGAACCAATGCGGAACCGGGGTGACCAATTATACGCTACTTACAGCCGAACAGCTGAATACCTGGGCTCAGGATGACGTGATCCGCTTTACGCTGATCCCGAACGGAACCGGTGTAGAGGCGATCAATCAGGTTTGTCCCAATGGTCGGGTCAGCCTGACACTCGGATTTGACCGGGTCACCGAGCCACCAGCGCCCATCCTGGTGCAGTACCGGTTGAACAATGGTCCATTGACAAATCCGGGCACGGTAGAGACGTTTTCACCCGGCAATTTTACCGTTGAGATCCTGGCTACCGACTGCAGTGGGAATACAGGCAGCTGCTCCTATGAACTGGTTGTGGTTGATCGGGAAGCTCCTCTGCTGGTCTGTCCGGATACGCTGCGTGTACCCACCAGCACAACCAATTGCGCTGCTACTGTCAATCTGCCGTTTCCGGTCAACGCCTGGGACAACTGCGGTTTTCCAACCACCTTCGACGGTGCAGTGGATCCGCAACCATTCGTCTTCGTCGATGACCCCAATGCAGGATTGGTCCCGGCTGATCTCAATTTCCTTTTTTCGATCGCCTCACCTTCAGGACCCGGCAACGGTACCCTGCGTGTCCATCTTCAGGGTGATCTGGCAAATCCGGGAGAATTTTTTGAGGTGTACGGAGAGAATAATACCTTCCTGGGGATCACCGGTCCGGTAACCATCCCTCAGGAATGTGCCGATGAAGCCACGTTCACCTTTGCCATCCCGGAACCACTGCTCAAGGCGTGGACGGCCAATGGGCAGGTCTCTTTCAAACTGGTGTCGAATAAGGACATTCTCAATTATACCGACTTCATCAACCCCTGTGGACCTCTTCAATCCAATCAGACCGATGGCCAGAGTCACGCCTGGCTCGAACTGATCTATTCGTCCATAGAGACCGCTTATACCGTACGCAACAATGCGACTAATCAACAAGTCGGCAGTGGCATTCTCAAGTATTCTTCATCCGCCAACCTGATCACACTCGGCACTGGTAACTATACGGCGACATACGTTCTTGAAGACAGCGACGGGAATTCGACATCCTGTTCCTATGCCATGATCATCGAGGATCGGACATCACCGAAAATCACATGCAAACCTGGCCTGTTCCGGAAAACCAACCCTTCCGGTTTGGTCAACCTGACTCTGAGCCACACAGACCTGCTTGCCCTGCCGGGGAATGACAATTGTGGAATTACCTCCTTCCTGGTGACACCCGATGTGTTCAGTTGTAATGATGCAGGCTCCAACTACAATGTCCAGGTCATTGCGTTTGACCTTGCAGGGAATAGTGACACCTGTTCGACCCTGCTGGCCATCCAGAATGAAGAACTCACACCCAGCTTTATGCTGGATACCTGTGGAGGCAACCTGCGGTTTATACCCGATACCACCTTTTCGATCCCTACACCGGGACTGGGTGATTTTTTTGTGTACACCTGGTCGTCTTCCAACGGCTTTTTCAGCAATCAGTCCAGTCCCGTGATCAATCAACCCAAAGAGGCAGATTCAGGCACATATATCCTGACGGTCCAGGGGCTGACAGGTTGTATTTCTACAGGCTCAGTGCAGATCGATATCGGGCCTAACGGGGCATTTCGTCCTTCGATCCACAGCAACAGCCCCGTCTGTCAGGGAGATACGATCAGGTTATCCACCGATTGGCAACAGGCGATGACCTATGAATGGACGCATCAGCAGACAGGGCAGGTATTCACGACCTCATTTCCCGAACTGAAGGTACCGGGTCTTCTGATGAATGCCGGTACGTGGACCCTCCAGGTCTTTCAGTCGGTCAACTGTCCTTCTGATGTCTCTCTTCCTTTGCCGGTTATGATCCATCCGATCAACGTCCAGTTGCCGGACAGTATCGTGGCTTGCGAAGGAGACACAGTCATTTTGCCCGTTAACGGGGTCAATGTGGTCAAATTCACGTGGACTGCACCAAATGGGAATATCTATACCGGGGCTTCCCCAAGCGTGCCTGCTCTCCCGGGTACATATGTTCTGCTGGCAGAAAATCCCCAGGGATGTACCACGCAGGATTCTCTCCGGATTGTCCTGACAGAACGACCCAAGATCACCGCACTGTCCAGTTCCTGTCCAACCTGCGTCAGTGGATTTGAAGACTGCGCCATTTACCCGACGGTATTTCCAATTGACCAGGGTGGATCCTATACCTATTCCTGGACCGGACCCGACGGGCTTGTATTCTCCCTGGATAGCGTGGCTCATCTGCTCAATGTCACGGGAGCCAGTTCAGGACTGTACAGCTTGCAGGTTACCCGGATCGACAATACATGCACATCCCTTCCGGCGACCATCTTCATCGCGATGGACGATACGCCTGTCACGCCTGTCATCAAGATCGATGATCCGGCACCAGCCGATCCTTACGAGATCTGTGCCGGCGAAACCCTGGTCATCCAGGTACCTGATGACCCTTATGAAGGTGATGTGAAGTATGTCTGGATGGGACCGCTGAAACAGGATACCACACTCATCCCCACTCTGACCATCAACGGGATCACGATCAACCAGGGGGGCAAGTACAAGCTCAAAGTCATTGTCGACGACTGTATTTCCAATATATCCAATGAGATTACCGTCATCGTCAGGCCGATTCCATTCCCGCCCGCCATCACGACAAATTCCCCGATATGTGAAGGGGATACGCTGATCGCCTGCGCTTCCTTTATCGCAGGGGCAACCTATGAATGGCAAGGTCCGATCACCAATCAGACGGGAGGAAATTGTCTGATTTTTCCGGGGGCAACAACCAATTTAACGGGCAATTACCAGGTTCGGATCAATGTCAACGGGTGTTACTCTCCCTTTTCGGAAGAGTTTTATCAGTTGGTCAAATCCAATCCGGGCCAGCCTGTTGTATCGGACAATTGTGGCGGGTTGATCTGTGCCCAGGTGCCCGGAAACTGCCAGCTGACCCTGACCGGAGGGGTGCCTGGAGGCACGTTTTCCTGGTTTGATGGAAATACAGATACCCTGGTCGGACAGTCGGGTACTCAGACGACTCTGCCATTGGACCTGCCCGGTTCGTACACGGAAGGGGACTACCCGTTTTATGCGACCACTACGGTAGATGGATGTACGTCTCTTCCTTCTGTTCTCCATACGATCCAGATCAATACCATTCCAAACCAGATCGCCAATGCAGGTCCGAATGTATCGATCTGCAACGGCCAGGTTCTGGAACTTTGTGCTCAAACTCCGACTATCGGCACAGGAAAGTGGCAACAGACTGCCGGTACACCGGTCACCCTGCTCACTCCGGATATGAACTGCTCGGAAGTCACCGGTTATTTACCCGGGGATCAACTGGTCTTTTCCTGGACACTGTCAAACGGGGCGTGCAAAAACTACAGTACGGACCTGGATACAGCGACCATTTCCTTTTCTGTACTGGCTGTTGCAAACAGCCCGGTTGAAGAGTGTCGTGCCAGTGTGGTGGTCATATCTGCTGCCAATCCGGATCCCAACTCCGGCTCCTGGAGCCAGACCGGTGGACAGGCAGGGCTGGGGGTAACGATCGAAAGTCCTCAGTTGCCATCCACCGAAGTGCTCGGATTGACACCGGGTAACACCTACTTCTTCAAATGGACCGTGGATAATGGCGCTTGCCCGCCTGCATCTGTATTTGTTGAGGTGATCAACTATGACGATCAGGCCTATGCCGGTGCAGATCGCCAGGATTGTGGTTATGGGTGTTTATCCCTTCCCCTGACTGCCGATTTTACCGAATTGGGGTCCGGTAAATGGGAAACCCTGGAACCGGGTGTTATTCTCGACAGCCTGGGTGAAACCAGTGCTGGAGCCTGCAATCTTCAACAGGGGCTGAACCGATTTGTATGGGAATTGAACAAGGGCATCTGCGGTGTTTCCTCAAGAGATACACTGGTCGTGGATTACGAATATGGCCCGCAGGCATTCAATGACACGTTTGCTGTTGCGTTCGCAGGACAGGCCCTGATCCAGGTCCTGACCAATGACGTGATCTCTGGAGGGGTTACCACTCAATTGCTATCCTAGCCACTTGTCGGTTCTCTGGAAAAACTGGCGGAAGGCATCTATCTCTATACCGCACCGGTAAATTATTCGGGCTCAGTGTCCTTCCGGTATCAGGTCTGCAGTCAGAAATGTCCGGGTGTTTGCGCCGAAGCAATTGTGACCCTGACGATCGGACTGGATGCACGTTGTGACGTTCCGACCATCATTACGCCGAACAATGATGGAGTCAATGATTTCCTGGTCGTGCCTTGTCTTGTGTTGCAGGACGAATATCCGAACAACCGCTTGTCCATCTTCAATCAATGGGGGGATGAAGTCTATGTCGCTTCTCCATATCAGAATAACTGGTCGGGTACCTACGGGGGCCAGATCCTGCCACCTGGAACCTATTTCTACATTCTTGATCTGCAGGATGGTGAAGTGCCGGTATCCGGTTTTCTCCTGATCAATTACTAATCCCATGACACAGAATCGACTCTATATTGCCTTTTTTGTTCTGATCGGATGGTTGGTTTCCCCGGCATCGCTCAATGGGCAGCAGGATGGCCAGTTTACCCAGTTTATGTTCAACCGGCTGTACTATACTCCCGGATTTGCCGGAAGTGAAGGCAGTCCGTGTCTGTCCCTGATCTATCGCAAACAATGGATTGGTCTGGAAGGGGCTCCTGAGGCACAGGTGGTCAGTTTCAATACTCCCTTATTTCAGCAGCGTGTTGGTTTGGGTGTCAACCTGTACCGGACGGCCATCGGAATCACACGTAATGTGACTGCAGAAATGGCGTACAGTTACCGGATCCCGTTCGGACGCGGTTATCTGGGCGTCGGGTTGAGTGGTTCGATACGCTATTTTACAGAGGATTATGGTGATGATCGGGTCAAAGGGACCCAGGATATCAGCCTGGATCCGGGAGTGCCGATCGGCCTCCAATCCAAATACCTGCCCAACTTCGGAGCAGGTCTGTATTATCATGCAAAGAACTGGTATGTGGGTGCCGGGGTTCCGCGACTGGTCGAAGGCAATATTGACTTTGGAAACGGTTCCGACCGCCCGTCAACAGAGATCCGGCACTATTATGCGCTCGGAGGGTATCGGATCACACTCAATAATTTTCTGGCCCTTCACCCTCAATTGCTCCTCAAATATGTCGGTGATGCTCCCTTTGATGCAGACCTTCATGTCGCGCTGGAAATGAAGGATCAGTTTCATGCCGGACTGACCTATCGCTTTGGCGGTAATCGTGATCCTGGACTGGGCGAATCGATAGATCTCATTCTCGGTTTTCGGATCCGGCAGCATTTCCTCTTGAGCGTGGGGTACGATATCGCCCTGTCGGATATTCGGGATTACCAGAACGGAACCTTTGAAGTCCTGCTTCGATTCTGCTTTGGAAAAAAAGAGGCGTCGGAGATCGATAATCCCCGATTTTTTCAGTGAACCTGGATCGATCGGAAACGGATCGCAACCACCATCTTGATTTGAAAGAGCATCTGGTGCAACAAGTGAATGGGAGATGTCGCCTCAGGAGTTCTATCTTGTCCTGTCAACCGTAAAAAACGTGTTGATGGAGAGTTCTTTTCTCCAGAAGTACTAATCAACGAAAAGAATTCGTTTTTCACGCGTAACTTTTGTTCGAGCATCCAATCTTCTCTATAGTATGCAAAACACCCGCACCACCTTCCTCGTCCTGTTGGCACTGGCTGTCATGCCCTTTACACTCGCTGCACAACAATCCGGTTCTTCCAAGACGAAGGGCACGAACAAGTTCTATGAAAAAACAGGGGGTAAGGGCATTGTCATTACCAATGCGACAGCCATCAATACGGAACACCTGGACTTCTCACCAGTGTTCTACAACAAGGGCCTGGTCTTTGTCTCCTCCCGGAAAAAGGGTGGATTCATGGATCCAAAGATCGGTGAGACGTATTTTGAACTGTATTACACGCGGGTCGATCCGAATGGCTCTCCGGTAGAGCCGGAGGTTTTTTCCGGACAGTTGAATTCACAGCTGCATGAAGGCCCCGTGGCTTTTTCCCGGAATGGCGATCAGATCTTTTTTACGTCCAACAATCAGAAGCATGGCTTGCAGCAAACCGACGATGCAGGTCGTGTACGATTGAAGATTTATACAGCCAATCGGGGCGCCCAGGATTGGGAGAAGATCATGGAACTGCCCTTCAATTCAGATGAGTATTCATGCCAGCATCCATCCTTGTCCCGCGATGGGAAACGGCTCTATTTCGCATCGGACCGCCCGGGTGGGTACGGCAGTTATGATATCTGGTTTGTCGATCGCACTCCGGAGGGATGGGGAAACCCCGTCAATCTGGGTCCATCCATCAACAGTAAAGGGAATGAGGTCTTCCCCTTTATCCATTATAGCGGTTATCTGTTTTATTCCAGTGATGGCAGTTACGAAGGATTGGGTGGACTGGATATATTCTCGGTGAATACCAGAAACCTTCCGGATGTCCATCCGCAGATTTTTTCGGCTCCATTCAACACCCCTTTTGATGATCTCGGATTTGTGTTGGAGGATGATGGCAAGCATGGATTTTTCTCTTCTGATCGTCCGGGTGGTATGGGCAAGGATGATATCTATCAGTTCGAATCAGCCTATTCTCTGGCTGGTGATATGGATAACTTTATATCGCGAACCATGTTGGAAGTTGTGGATGAAAAAACGGGAAAGTCCATTTCAGATGCATCAATATTTATGCTCGAAAAAGACCCCTACGGGTTTGTAGCGGGTGAGACGATCTACGATATGGCTCTGGCCAAAGAGGCCGCCACACCGGATAAATTGACGCTGAATCTGGTCCGCAAAAAGACACTTGATCTGAATGCTCCGGATGCACGTACGGATGCGAACGGCATGGCACTGGGCCAAATGAAGATCGACCAGAATTACCTCATCCTGGTGACGAAGCCCGGATATGAAACCAGGGAATACAATTATACTTCTCCAGCTCAGCCAACTGCTGATGAAGTGGTCATCCGGCTTCGCCCACAGGATTGTTTCCAGGTCGAGGGTCGTGTAAAAAATCAGAAGACCGGCATGTTGATGGCGCATGTGCCCGTTGTTCTGGAGCAAACCAATGGTGCGCCGGTGTATCTGGAAACCGATATCAACGGGACATTCAGTTATTGCGTTTCTGAAAAGACCGAATATGCGCTCGCCGCCAATAAGGAAGGGTACATTCCCGGTCGTTCCCGTTTTTCGACAACAGATGGAAATTATGCGGAGACTCGAAATGTGGAATTACTTCTGCTTCCTTTTTCCGGAACACCAATAGAGCCGAGTACAGCCAAGCCTGTCAGTGAAGGAACTGTGATCGTATTGGAAAATCTGTATTACGATTACAATAAGTCCTCACTTCGTCCGGGTGCGGCCAATGAATTGGATGTGGTTTATGATCTGTTGAAAACGTATCCCACGATGGAGATCGAACTGGGCGCACATACCGATTGCCGGGGTAGCGATAAATTCAATCAGCGTCTGTCCGAATCTCGTGCAGCTGCAGCGAAGAACTATCTGGTCAGCCGGGGCATTCAGCCCGGCAGGATCACAGCTGTGGGATATGGTGAAACGATGTTGCGCAACCAGTGTGCTGAAGGCGTAAATTGTACAGAGGAACAACATCAGTACAACCGCCGAACGGAGATCCTGATTACTACATTGGATGAGCCGGTGGACATCCGATATAAGGAAGACAACTGATTTGGTTAAAAATGAAAAAAAGCCCGGGCAATTTGTCCGGGCTTTTTTATTCTCTGGCGAGGTGATATGAAAAGGCAAAAGGTGATGGGAGTTTGATTTGCACGAAATACCGAAATACCGAAATACCGAAATAGCGAAATAACCCTTCAAATCGCCTTCTTTAGCCGCTCCACAAAATGGAACACATCTTCAAAGGAGTTGTAAAGTGGAACAGGTGCCACACGGATGACATCCGGTTCGCGCCAATCGGCGACAACGCCCGTTTTGGTCAGTCGATCAAATATGGATTTATATCCTCCTTTGACCCTGATGGACAGTTGGCAGCCACGTTGGGTGGGATCCTGTGGTGTGATGAGGGAAATCCGGTTGTCTTGTAATTCTTCCAAAAGCCATTCCAGATAACCGGTGAGTTTTTTGTCTTCTCCACCAATCGATCCATTCCTGCTTCATCGAAGAGGTCCAGGGAGGCGCGCATGGCTGCCATGGGCAGAATGGGTGGATTGGACAATTGCCAGCTTTCTGCGCCAGGCATTGCCTGGAATGCATCGGGCATCAGAAATCGGGTTTCCTTGTCATGGCCCCACCACCCTGAAAATCGGGGTAAACGCGGGTTGTTCGCATGGCGTTCATGAACAAAGACTCCGCTCAGGGAGCCAGGACCTGAATTCAAATACTTATAGGAGCACCAGGCAGCGAAATCCGGTCCATCCTCATGTAAATTCAATTTCAGGTTGCCGGCAGCGTGCGCGAGATCAAATCCCACCATACAGCCATGTTGGTGCCCGAGCGCGGTGATCCGTTTGATATCATAGGCCTGTCCGGTATAATAATTGACACCACCAATCAGCAGCAGGGCGATCTCATCACCCTGCGTTTGCATCAATTCCTGCAGATCTTCATACAGGATCTGGTCAGAACCTGGACGTGGATGCAATTCGATCAGATCGTCTTCGGGGTGAAAACCGTGATATTCCAATTGGGAAGCGACGGCATACCGATCGGAAGGAAACGGACTGTACTCGATCACGATTTTCCTGCGCCGGGTCGTTGGCGAGTAGAAGGACACCATCAACAGGTGGAGATTGACGGTCAGGCTGTTCATGACCACCACTTCCACTGGTTTGGCGCCAACTACCCGGGCCATCTTGTCGTTCAGAAATTCGTGATACGGCATCCAGGCATGGCGGGCCTGCACATGGCCTTCACACCCAGGCGGGCCCAGTCATCCAGTTCGGCGTTCACATAGTCGCGGGTGGCTTTGGGCTGCAGACCCAGGGAATTCCCGCACAGGTAAATGGAGTCCGAGCCATCGGCTGCAGGAGGAATATGAAACTGGTTGCGAAAACCGGCCAGCGGATCCTGTCGATCCAGTGAGCGGGCATAGTCGAGAGTGGCCTGAAAGGTTGTCATAAGGGCAAAGGTAGGGAGGAAGTCGGGGATCAGGAAGACAGGCCAGTGCATGTCCTAAGTCATGACAGGTGCTCGCGTTTTTCACCCCCACACCTTGCACCCCTCCGTACAGTTCGTACAAATGTCAATCTGGTCACGCCCTTTCAGGATCTGTGTTCGAAATTGCTGGTATTCCTTACCCTGCCAGATCTTCCGAAAAGAAATGATGTTTTAGATCACCCAGCCGATGAGTGGCATCCTTGTCGAAGCAGTAGAGGCCCACTTTTCTGACGATCAATTGCATGCTTGTTCAGTGTGACCAGCGGGCCGACAAATAACTGTTAAGAAAATCTTAAAATTTCTCTTCTCTTCTCTTCTCTTCTCTTCTCTAACTTGTTGTAAACCCCATTTGGTATGCAACGTCATGGACTCAAGTTACTCGTTCTGATCGTGATGATCGGAATCTTCGGTTGTCAGAAAAACGATCCTGTATTGGAGCCTTCAGATGCCGGAAGACATTTCCAGGCCAGTCTTCGGAATGGAGATACAGTAAGTGCCATGACACAGTTATTGATGGATGCAGTGAGTTATTCCGGCACTGTGATCGATGGGGAGAGCTTGATGTCAGTCCTTGATCCACAATGGGATGAACGGTTCAACCTGAACGATTCAGTCATCCTGGTACCATGCACCAGTCTGCAGCGTTTTATTCCGTTTTCCTGGGCGTATCTTTACTATACAATGGATTCAACGATGCGAGTCTATTACTACGAGTTCGTGCCGGACAGGGATTTTGCCTTTTCCTTCGAGACGACGGAAGAGTTCGTCGAGGACTTTACCGGATGGGGGGCTGTGTATGCGATTGGCGAGGGGATTGTGGATGCCTCACATTATGAGTTGGGTGTGATTGACATGATCTATGTTGATGAATCATTGTCGGCAGCACAGGTTCGTGGTGGTGATAATAATTGGTGGAATACGCGATGGGATGAATGGTCACCTATGTTTACGGATGGCGTTGGGGAAGTAGGAGAAGATGGACCTTATCAATATCCTGTAATTTGTCCTACATGTAAAAGGAATGGAAGAGGATCTTGCCCCAAAAAGCATTGTCCCCATTGCGATCCAAAAGCAATTAATTTGGATCCGAGTGAAATTGATTTAAATGAACTGGGAAATGGAATCAGGCCGCCTATATTTTCCTTCAATCCGGGGAACAATAGCGGCGGCATTTACAACAGTGGCGGTTCATCCTCGAGTGCCAATGGCATCTTTAGCAATATCCCTTCCGATTTTATTGATAATTGGAAGCAACTGGATCGGGAATGCCGGAGCAACATTGATACGATTCAGGCAATAGTAGGCGCACTTTCTCCAGAAGCCTTGGGAATGTCTGGGCCAGTCGTGTGGTGTGCAGGAAGGGGCAAATGGTGCGGAAAGTGGAGGAACGTCGAATAGCATGACGGATGACGTGCTGGATGTTTTGCTCCATGAATTGGATGGTGCCACTCTGGTGGATCCCTGCAACCCCAACAAGCCACACCAGGCCTTGATGAGTGAATTAATCGAATCGCTGTGCGGAGGGGAGTATATGGGGAGGGAGGATGTATTGGAGGCACTTGTATCAAAGGATGACATTATCCTAACCAATTCATTTGTCTCTAATTCTGTTGCGAACTGCATTTATAAGAGACTTTTAAATACTGGGCTCTCCAATCAAACGAATCTATTCTGTGCCACGTTCGGGTCATTTCTTGATTCTCCAGATTTTGATGTATACCTAATGGTTGGTTTTCCTAATGCAAAAGCACGTACATATAACAATTGGCCAGTTAACTTGCCACCCACAAAGTCAATATCTATTGTTATTGATCAAAATTATTTATCTGAGGAAAAAGATATATTAATCGCAAAAACAATAATGCATGAAAGTATTCATGCAGAATTATACAGAGTGATAGCTGGAATCGGCGGTTATTCGAACTTGTCCCCTGACAATTATCCTGTAATTTGGGAGGCATATCGAGATTATAAAGATTGGACTCACTCAGTCATGGCTGAACTTTATATTGGCTTATTGGCTGAGTTTTTATGGGAGTTTGATAATAAAAAGTTCTCACTGGCCCATTATCAAGCACTCGCATGGGAAGGACTAGACGGACCCGCTGATGGCCATCCTGTAAATACAGTATGGCAATCAAAATCACAGGCCCAAAAGAATGCGATCCAAGCTTTACGAATGGCACTTATTGATGCATCCGATAAAACCTGCAATTAGTATGCGCAGCTGCATTTACTGCATATTAGGTTTTATCCTTGCCTTTCACTCATGTGAAAACAAGAAAATCTGTACTGAATATATTAGTCATTCAATGGGATTTGTAAAGGTTGTTCAAGATTCTCTTTATACTGTTTGTTTTGGACTGTCACCAGTAGAATTAGAGTATAGAAAGGAGACAATTTCAGGTATTAGAATGTTGATTGGTGATTTTGATACACTAGTTATTTCCGAGTTGACTCAAGCGGATACTAGGGTTTTAAGATTGATGAAGGGCGATTTTGCAGAAGAATTTAATTGCGTGCAAGCCATTTGTTTAAACGATGACTGGAATGTGGCAACGATCATTTTGCCAGGATATGACCCACTGCATACTGGCAAAATTGTTGTGGACCAGAGGAGTCATATTGTGAAAATCTTATTGGATAACAAAGAGCTGCCTTTGGATCCTAAACGGATAAAATTGGATCATTTATTTGCAGAGATTACATTGCTGAATAGTCTGCCGGCATTAGTATTTTCTGGAAATAGTTCACATGCGTATGAAATACAATATATCATTCAAGATAGAAGGGGGATTAACGTTCAATCCACTGTGGATCACCTTCCTCTCAAGCTGTCTGAATTAAGATCCATTGTCAAATACTTGAATGACAAGCGGAGTATAGCTGAGTAGGATAGTATTCGTTGTCACGAATGGAAAGTTGAATTGGCTGCTCTATTCGATCATTGCTCCCACCCACACCTTACACCCCTCCGTACAGTTCGTGCAAATATCAATCTGGTCACGCCCTTTCAGGATTTGTGTTCGAAATTGCTGGTATTCCTTACCCTGCCAGATCTTCCGAAAAGAATGATGTTTTAGATCACCCAGCCGATGGGTGGCATCCTTGTCGAAACAGCAGGGGACGACCAGGGCCGGCCTGTCTTCAGATGTGGCTATACCTCGACAATTTGTCAAATGACCAACAAATAACTGTTATGTAAATGTTAAAATTCTCTCTTCTCTTCTCTTCTCTTCTCTTCTCTTCTCTTCTCTTAAACGCCATTAGGTATGCAACATCATGGACTCAAAATGCTTATTCTGATCGCTGTGATCGGAACTATTGGTTGTCAGAAAAACGATCCTGTATTGGAACCTTCAGATGCCGGAAGATATCTCCAGGCCAGTCTTAGGGAAGGAGATACAGTAAGTGTCATGACACTGTTATTGATGGATGCAGCGAGTTATTCCGGTACGGTGATCGAAGGGGAAGACTTGATTTCGGTACTGGATCCACAATGGGATGAACGGTTCAACTTGAATGATTCGGTCATCCTGGTACCGTGCACCAGTCTGCAGCGTTTTATTCCGTTTTCCTGGGCGTATCTTTACTATACAATGGATTCAACGATACGAGTCTATTACTACGAGTTCGTGCCGGACAGGGATTTTGCCTTTTCCTTCGAGACGACGGAAGAGTTTGTACAAGTCTTTACCGGATGGGGAGCCGTATATGTCATAGGGGAAGGCATAGTAGATGCCTCACATTACCAACAAGGAATGATTGATACGATCTATGTGAATGAAACTATATCAGCTGCCCAAGTTCGAGGTGGTGATAATAATTGGTGGAATACCCGATGGGATGAATGGTCACCTATGTTTACGGATGGCGTTGGGGAAGTAGGAGAAGATGGACCTTATCAATATCCTGTAATTTGTCCTACATGTAAAAGGAATGGAAGAGGATCTTGCCCCAAAAGCATTGTCCCCATTGCAATCCCGCAATTGATTTTAACGAACTAGGAAATGGCACTCGGCCACCAACATTTTCTTTCAATCCGGGGAACAATAGCGGCGGCATTTACAACAGTGGCGGTTCATCCTCGAGTACCAATGGTATCTTTAGCAATATCCCTTCCGATTTCATTGATAATTGGAAGCAACTGGATCGGGAATGCCGGAACAACATTGAGGCGATTCAGGCAATTGTAGGCGCACTTTCTCCAGAAGCCTGGGAATGCATGGGCCAATCGTGTGGTGTGCAGGAAGGGGCGAATGGAGCGGAAAGTGGAGGAACGTCGAACAGCATGACGGATGACGTGCTGGATGTTCTGAACCATGAACTGAATGGGGCTACCCTGGTTGATCCCTGCAACCCCAACAAGCCTCATCAGGCATTGATGAGTGAATTGATCGAATCGTTGTGCGGTGGGGAGTATATGGGGAGGGGGGATGTATTCAAAAGCCTAAATTCAAGTGATATAATCATTGGTGATCAAAGTTTAAATGATTGTCAAAATGCAAAATGTATGTTACGTTTGCTAAATGATCCAAGCATCAAGCTATATTGTAATACTGTTGGCAATTTTATGGGCAATGTAAATAATAGTCTTAAAATTGAGATAAATTATTCATCATCTGTTTCAAGTACTGGATACGATCCTAATACGAATTTAATAACAATTACTCTTGCTGGTTTAGGAGGTGCCTGTGATGGGAATCCCCTTGAAATGGCGTCAGAAATATTGCATGAGGCAGTCCATGCTGAATTGTTTAGAGAAGTAGTTGAAGGTCATCAAAATCCATTTGACCCGGTCTCATATGAAGAAATGTGGAATATGGCATTAAAGTTGCGTTGGCCGGATTGGGAGGCACCTTATGTAACTGCTCAGCATGAAGTAATGGCAAATATGTATGTGCAAGAAATTGCTCAAGCACTTCAATCTGTTGATAATAACAGGTATTCAATTGATTACTATTTGTATTTGGCTTGGGCGGGCCTTTCTGTGCACGGCAGCTATTTGGGATTTGTTGATTATTATATAAGTGAGTATTATGACGAATATGAATTTCTGATGGCTCAACCATTCGATAGATGCGACTAGGGATTTGTACAATCGTATGTTTTCTTTTAATTGGTTGTTCGATTGATCTTAATCAAGAACCGTATCATGATTTTGATTTATTGGGTAACGTGATTTTAGCGTACTTTCCTTGTAGTGATCATGAATTTGAACATGTGGTTTCTACCCGGATATGCAATATTTCTCATTCACTTGATTTTAATCTTATTGATCAATTTGGTCAGCCTTTGGATTCCACATGTGATTTTAGCTTAAAATTTGGCATGGATCCTTTGGGGATTGCTCTAAAGGATACTTGCTATGAATCATTTGTATTTGCGGATGTTGATCATAAGGATATACTGGGCAAGCAACAGACAGAGGGTAATCCCAGGATCTATTTATTGATCTCCGGTGCTTGCTTTTCCCATAAGGACTCTGTATTGGTTAAAGTAGAAAGAAAGGTTCTTAAGAATTATTCTGTTATTGGCGTGGTTTATTTCAAGGACTCGTTAGGAAAATGGAACAAGGGCGAAGAGGTTTATCACGCTGCTTATTAGGGAATATTCATTGCAGGGAAAACAGGATGAGACAGGTGGCGTCTAAAAGCACCAAGAGTGAAAAGCGACCACATTTGAAGCTCAATTTCGACAGATAATTTTTATAAAAGTTGGCTCTTGCGCTTAGACAGAAGGCATAGAATCAGGCCATCACTCCTACACCTTGCACCCCTCTGTACAATTCGTACAAACGCAATATGCAGCTTATTTGAGCTTTATCCAGCAGCCCGGTCATATTAACTCTGTTTTGTCATCATGCAATTAGGAGTATTTATTTTTATATCGATTACGTTTGTGGCCTGTGGACTTTCAAAACCCACAGGCCCAGTAAATGGTATGGAGTATATAGAAATCCAGGGAATTGAATTATATCAATAAATATATAATTGAACATACCATATTGTCACCTTTAGATTGGGATGTAAATCCGGTATTGCCACTGAATGATACATCGCAGATTGATATTGTAATTATTCAACTTCATGAAGATAATCGCAGCGCATTTGATAAATTGCCTTTTTTTGAAGAAGAAATTATTGATTCTGTGATTTTAAATATCAATGCTTATAAAATACCTAATTTATTTGCTAATAAAAAACATAAAGTATTAGAGGTGTTTGGTAATTTTCCAGAAAAGGACTACAATAATTTGTTGCCACGCGAGCTTCCTCCAAATTCAATTGTATTTGCATTGGGGCATGTTTAGCAAATTGATTCATTTAATTATATTCCAATAGTATATCTTCGAAAGGACGATAATGTGGACTATTGGCACCTTATGTCAAGGGTATACAAGTTTGAAGTTTGCTCGTATGGTATAATCAATTTTGTCAGTTTTTATATCCCAGATTGGAATAATTCATTTAAAGAGGTCATTATTAATTCTACGATTTGTAAGTAGTATTTTAATCTTCTGAATTGACCCCTGCTGCGGCAAAGTTATCGACTCCAAAATAAAGACATAGTAAATGTTGAATTACTCAGGCCCTTTCAAAAGTGACCACATAGCCTAGTTTCACCCCCACACCTTGCACCCCTCCGTACAGTTCGTGCAAATATCAATCTGGGCACGCCCTTTCAGGATCTGTGTTCGAAATTGCTGGTATTCCTTACCCTGCCAGATCTTCCGAAAAGAATGATGTTTTAGATCACCCAGCTGATGGGTGGCATCCTTGTCGAAACAGCAGGGGACGACCAGGCCGGCCTGTCTTCAGATGTGGCTATACCTCGACAATTTGTCAAATGACCAACAAATAACTGTTATGTAAATGTTAAAATTCTCTCTTCTCTTCTCTTCTCTTCTCTTCTCTTCTCTTCTCTTGGCGTATCTTTACTATACAATGGATTCAACGATACGAGTCTATTACTACGAGTTCGTGCCGGACAGGGATTTTGCCTTTTCCTTCGAGACGACGGAAGAGTTTGTACAAGTCTTTACCGGATGGGGAGCCGTATATGTCATAGGGGAAGGCATAGTAGATGCCTCACATTACCAACAAGGAATGATTGATACGATCTATGTGAATGAAACTATATCAGCTGCCCAAGTTCGAGGTGGTGATAATAATTGGTGGAATACCCGATGGGATGAATGGTCACCTATGTTTACGGATGGCGTTGGGGAAGTAGGAGAAGATGGACCTTATCAATATCCTGTAATTTGTCCTACATGTAAAAGGAATGGAAGAGGATCTTGCCCCAAAAAGCATTGTCCCCATTGCAATCCCGCAATTGATTTTAACGAACTAGGAAATGGCACTCGGCCACCAACATTTTCTTTCAATCCGGGGAACAATAGCGGCGGCATTTACAACAGTGGCGGTTCATCCTCGAGTACCAATGGTATCTTTAGCAATATCCCTTCCGATTTCATTGATAATTGGAAGCAACTGGATCGGGAATGCCGGAACAACATTGAGGCGATTCAGGCAATTGTAGGCGCACTTTCTCCAGAAGCCTGGGAATGCATGGGCCAATCGTGTGGTGTGCAGGAAGGGGCGAATGGAGCGGAAAGTGGAGGAACGTCGAACAGCATGACGGATGACGTGCTGGATGTTCTGAACCATGAACTGAATGGGGCTACCCTGGTTGATCCCTGCAACCCCAACAAGCCTCATCAGGCATTGATGAGTGAATTGATCGAATCGTTGTGCGGTGGGGAGTATATGGGGAGGGGGGATGTATTTGAGGCGCTGGATAAACTCGATATTATAGTCATCCAGAAGAGTCTTAAAACTTTGTGCCCTAAATATGCTTGTATAATCGATAAAATGATGAATTCTGGGCTGGGAACTTCGTTTGTTTGTGAGCTCATGAGTGGCTTTGATGGATCTATGGGCAATAATAACGGTTTGGGGTTTGGTTTACATATTCGAGCATTGGACTATTCTTTGTATCCTGGATTGAATAACTCAGCTTATGCTGGTACTAGAGTAACAAACCCTTGGGAAGGAATAAAGCAGATAGTGATCGAAGTCAATTCCCTTAATTGTACTACGATTGATGCCTTAGATGTGTTTGAAACGATTCAGCATGAATTGATTCATGCTGATATTGAAAGGAGATTAATTGAGGGCTATGGTTGGAATGGAAATGACATTGATTTCGCACAGGCATTCCACCAATTGGTGCTCAATGAGTATGGAGGGCAAGCTGGTCCAAGCGAGCACAACTTGATGATGGAGCACTATCTGGATGAGATGGTAAATGGCCTGATCGAGATGAATAATGGAATTGGAACCTATAGTAATTTTGTTGGGTTGGTTCTCAATGGCTTTCCAATTGATGTTTTAAATTATTGTGGCATTACGCAGCAATTCGTACAAACGCAATATGGAGCTTATTTAAACTTTATCCAACAACCTGGCCATATAAACTCTGTATTATCATCATGCGACTAAAAATATTCATATATATATCAATTACATGTGCGGCATGTGGTTTAGCGAAATCGACATACCCTGCAAAGAGTATGAAACCAATCGAAAATCAGGAATTAAACTACATTAATAAGTATGTAATTGAGCATACCCTATTGTCACCTGATGACTGGGATGTAAACCCGGTATTGCCACTCAATGATACCGCTCAGGTTGATATTGTAATTATTCAGCTTCATGATTATAATCGCAGTTCATTTGACAATTTTCCTTATTTTGGAGAAGAAACTATTGATTCTGTAATAAAGAACGTCAATGCTCATAAATTACCTTTTTTATTTGCAAATAAAAAGCATAAAATTTTAGAGGTATTTGGTAATTTTCCAGACAAAGACTATAATAATTTGTTGCCACGCGAGCTTGCTCCAAATTCAATTGTATTTGCATTGGGGCATATCTTTCAAATCGATACATTTAATTATATTCCAATTGTATATTTCCGAAAAGACATTAATGTGAATTTTTGGCATTTTATGTCTAGGGTGTACAAATTCGAAATTTGCCCGTATGGCATAATTAACTTTATAAGTTACTATCATCCTGATGCCAATTTTAAAAGTAAAGAGAATATTATTAATTCCACAAGATGCAAATAGCAACTGGATCTGGACAGAATTCTCCCAATATGAAAAATGTAGCTTTCCCAAAATCAATGAAGAATATGTGGTGAATAACTTCCAGAATTATAACAATGCGTGCGTGGAGCTTCCTCACCCCCACACCTTGCACCCCTCCGTACAGTTCGTGCAAATATCAATCTGGTCACGCCCTTTCAGGATCTGTGTTCGAAATTGCTGGTATTCCTTACCCTGCCAAATCTTCCGAAAAGAATGGTGTTTTAGATCACCCAGCGGATGGGTGGCATCCTTGTCGAAACAGCAGGGTACCACCATCCCGTCCCAGGTGATCTCACAGGCGTGCCAAAGCTTCCAGCAGTGGTTGGCAAGGGTATGTCGTGTGCGCCAGCTGCCATCATGCTGGGGGAGATAACGGCTGTATTTGAGATCCGTCGGGATAAGTGGATTGCCGCGCTCAAAATCATAGACCTGTGCCGTTTTTAGCTTCACCTCATCCACACCGATCTCCTCCGCCAGTCGATAGATCTCCGGGATCTGATGTTCATTCGGACGGACCACCAGAAATTGAAAGACGATATGCGGGGTGGCACTGTTCAACGCCTTTTTCCATTTGACCACATGTCGTGCGCCCTGCAGGACCGTCTCCAGATCGCCTTCCTTGCGGTACTGTTCATAGGTTTCCTGGGTCGTTCCATCGACACTGATGATCAACCTGTCGAGGCCGCTTTCAACGGTTTCCTTGGCGCTTTCGTCATCCAGAAAGTGGCCGTTGGTGGAGGTAATGGTGTAAAGACCATTCTTTCTTGCATAAGCGACCATCTCCAGAAAATTGGGATTGATAAAGGGCTCGCCCTGGAAGTAGAAGATCAGGTAGATCAGATCCCGGCTCAGTTCGTCTATGGTTTTCCGGAAGAAATCGGTTTGAGGTTGCCGGTTTCCCGGGTAAATGCACGAAGACCACTCGGGCATTCCGGGCAGCGGAGATTGCAGGCAGTGGTGGGCTCCAGGGAGATGGTCATGGGCAGCCCCCACTGAATGGGGTGTCTTGTCCATCGGGCCAGGTGGTACGATGCCAGTACCTTTCCGGCATTCCCCAGACGGCGGAAGGTCAGTTTGGAAAGAAAATTGCGGGTATCCCGGTAGTGCAAGGACAAAGTGGTTGGTGGCTTGATTGTCAAAGTAAAGGCCTTTTGTCTATTTTTGCGCTCCTTCCGAAAAACCGCAAGACATGAATCTGAACCTCCTGAAGACCATATGTGAGATTCCTGGTGCTCCGGGATTTGAACACCGTATCCGCGCATTCCTCAAAGAACAGGTCGCCGACCTGGCCGATGAGATGTCCGTAGATCCCATGGGCAACCTTATGGTGCTGCGAAAAGGTCGTCAGGACAAGCGGGTGATGGTTACTGCACATATGGATGAGATCAGCTTCATTGTCACCCATATCGATGATGAAGGTTTCCTGCGCTTTTCCACCCTCGGCGGCTTTGATGCAAAGACCCTCACTGCTCAACGGGTGATCGTCCACGGTCGTGAAGAGGTGATCGGCGTGATGGGCAGTAAGCCCATCCACCTGATGAAGACGGAAGAGCGGAACAAGGCCGTCCAGATCGAAGACTTTTTCATCGATTCCGGTCTGCCGGCGGAGCAGGTCAAAAAACTGATCCGTGTGGGCGACCCCGTGACCCGCGAGCGTCAGATGATCGAAATGGGAGAATGCATCAACAGCAAATCCCTGGACAATCGCATCTCGGTCTTCATCCTGGTTGAAGTGCTGAAGGCTCTGAAAGGAAAGGAATTGCCGTTTGATCTCCACGCTGTCTTCACCGTACAGGAGGAGATCGGCCTGCGAGGTGCCATTTCTGCCGCCCACCGGATCAATCCGGATTTCGGGATCGTGCTGGATACGACCATTGCCTTCGATGTGCCGGGAGCCCAGCCCCAGGAGGTAGTCACCAAACTCGGTAAGGGTACGGCCATCAAAATTCTCGATGGCATGACCGTCTGCGATCCGCGCATGGTAGATTATCTCCGCGATCAGGCTGATGCGGCCGGTATTACCTGGCAGTCAGAGGTCCTCACAGCGGGCGGCACGGACACTGCCGCAGTACAGCGTTATGGAAAGAATGGGGCCATTGCCGGCGCCCTGTCCATCCCGACGAGGCATATCCACCAGGTGATCGAGATGGTGCACAAGGCCGATGTGCAGGCGACCATCGACCTGATGACCCTGGCCCTGCTCAATCTGGACAAAGGGCAATGGGAGGAACGCTAATTCTGCCGCTTGGTTTTCTTTGCGTCTCAGCGCCTTTGCATTTCCCTAACCTACGCCCTACCTTCAGGGAAAACTTATGCGATGTCCTGGACCGAAGCTGACAACAGCCTGACCCGCACCTTTCAATTTTGCGACTTTAATGCAGCATTCGGGTTTATGACCCGAGTGGCGCTTGTCGCAGAAAGAATGGACCATCATCCGGAGTGGACGAATGTCTATAATCGAGTTGAGATCCGATTGCGCACCCATTCTAAGGGGAACGTGGTCACCCAAAAAGATCGCGATCTGGCAGCTGCGATCGACTTGATCGTGGGTGAGGATGCTTAGAGCTATTCGCATTTCGCCATTCGCTGAGTACGCTAAAAGCATGGATGCGAGCTATCGACTGGCCGGTAAAGGGTAAAGGGTCAACTTGCCGAAAGTCGAAAATTGTCTGAATCACGGATGGGTACGGATTACGGGATTTCACGGAGGGAGGATCCCAAGCTGTCTACCTATTTCATAAGGACAGGGCCGAATTCCGAATTCCGAAAACCACATGTTGTCAGCATCAGGATTCACAGGATTTTACGATGAACAGGATGGGGGCGGACATGCCTTTAGCTTGCAGCAAAGTTCCGCTGTCCGCCCCGCCGCGGCGGGGAGGCTTCCCATTTCCACCTTTGCCCAGTCTCTTCCTATCTTTCGGTCTTTAGTTCAGAAATTGAGCACGATCCAATATGCCAGATATCTCCTCCAAACTTCCCGCCGCGGGTACGTCCATTTTTGCCGTGATGAGCGCTTTGGCCAACCAGCACAAGGCCATCAATCTAGCGCAGGGGTTTCCCAATTTTGAGCCACCTCAGCGTCTGAAAGATCTGGTCGCACAAGCTATACAAGATGGGTACAACCAGTATGCGCCTATGCCGGGTTTGCCGGCCCTCAGAGAAGCCATTGCGCATAAAATTCAGTTGACCTATGGTGTGCGCCCTGAACCGGGAACGGAGATCACCGTGACAGCAGGTGCTCCTCAGGGGTTGTTCTGTGCAATCCAGGCAGTAGTGCGGAAAGGGGATGAAAGTTATTCTGTTGGAACCAGCCTATGATTCCTATCTGCCGGCTATTCTCTTATCTGGAGGAGTGCCTGTGTCCATTCCATTAAAAGCCCTGATTTCAGAGTGGATTGGGATGAGGTGCGGTCCAGGATCACCACGCGGACACGAATGATCATCACAAATAACCCCCATAATCCAGTGGGAAAAGTTTTTCGTGCGGAGGATCTGGCAGCATTAAAGGAAATAGTCATTCAACATGATCTCCTGCTCCTTTCTGATGAAGTGTACGAACACCTGGTCTTCGATGGGTTGCCTCATCTAAGCGTCCTGGCGGATCCGGAGCTGTATAGCCGAAGTATGGTGACATTTTCTTTCGGGAAGACGTTTCACGCTACGGGGTGGAAGACCGGTTACATCGTTGCGCCACCAGATTTATCCACTGAATTTCGAAAAGTCCATCAGTTCAACATGTTCAGCGTCCATACGCCGAGTCAGGTCGCACTGGCAACATTTATGGAAGACCCGGCCAGCTGGTGTGGATTGGATGATTTTTATCAGGATAAACGGGATCACTTTACCCGGGATCTGGAGGGTTCACCATTTCAGGTGTTACCCTGTGAGGGGACATATTTTGGCTTGCTGGATTACAGCGGAATCAGTGATGAGGACGATCTCACATTTGCCAGAAAGTATACGGAACGGTGTGGTGTCGCCTTGATCCCGATCAGCCCGTTTTACAAAAATGCACCAGAGGACAACCGGACAGTACGGGTCTGTTTTGCAAAAACAGAAGCAGTATTGGAGCAAGCAGCATCCCGGATGCGCACTGCAATCTATTGATCAATCCGCATTTCCTGAAGTGCGTATTTCCCTCCGCTCGTCTTGAAGTAGAGATAGACACGATATTTTCCTGCGGCATCGTTGAGTTCTCCGATAATATAATGTGAATCTTTTCCCTGTGATGAACCACTGTGCGACTGTTTGAAACCGGCGGGTTTGTGTCGTGAAAAGAAGACTTCCAAGCGTTTTTTTGCATCGGCAGGAGAAGTTATCGCTTCATCGCCCAGGATATCCAGGACGACAGATTGATCGAAATAAGTGGCAATGGTTGTCGCATCACCGCGCTGCATGGCCTGGTTGATCGCCTGTAAAGCGTTCGATTGGGCTGTACCCGGTTGTTGCTGAAAGAAGACTGAAAACGAGAAGGACGACTTTCATGTTCAAGGAGGTGTTGGCGCTCTAAAGCTACTGTTAAACGAGCGGAAGAGCAAGTTGTATTACTCCATGTTCCACATTCATGACCAAACAACGGGTTGAAAGTTGATTTCGTTCCACCTTATTTTCCTGTGGTGTTCGATTTTCAGTCAGTTCGTGAACCTTTCTGGCACACCCACTGTACTTTTGCCTGATGAATGGAGCTGAACGTGTCGCGTTTATCATCCTCGATGGTTGGGGTCTCGGGCCTGACCCTGAGGTGGATGCCATCGCCCGGGGATGTACACCCGTATTTGACGAGTTGATGCGCAGCCGACCGCATGCTACCCTGACTACCTATGGAACCGCTGTCGGTTTACCTGAAGGGCAGATGGGCAACTCGGAAGTAGGCCACCTGAATATTGGGGCCGGTCGAATTGTGTACCAGGAACTGGTACGGATCAATCGCGCAATACAGGATGGTTCGCTCGCCAAAAACCCGGTCCTGAACCAGGCATTGGACAAAGCAAAAACGCCTCATCAAAAGCTCCATCTACTGGCTCTGGCTTCTGATGGTGGCGTACACAGCCACCTAGACCATCTGATCGCACTGATCGATCTGGCAGAAACTGCAGGAGTTCCCGACATTCGGATCCATGCATTCACCGACGGGCGGGATACGGGACCTGAGACTGGTATCGACTTTATCCGACGCCTGGAAGAGCACCTGGAAAAAGCACCGCACACCCGCCTGGCCTCGATCATTGGCCGATACTATGCCATGGACCGGGATCAACGTTGGGAACGGGTTAAAAAAGCCTATGATCTGCTCGTCCATGAGCTCGGGGAAAAAGCGGAATCGGGTGTCGAGGCGCTGAGGTTGAGCTATGCTGCCGGAATCACAGATGAGTTTGTTGAACCCGTCGTGATCGCGAGGCCCGATGACGGTCCCGGACGGATCGAATTCGGGGATGTGGTCATTTTTGTGAATTTCCGGACAGATCGGCCACGTCAGCTGACCACCGTTCTCACCCAACAGGCGTTTCCGGAATGGGGCATGACCCCTCTGGATCTCCACTTTGTGACCATGACCCGATATGACGAGGCCTTTACCGGGATTCCGGTCATTTTTGAGAAAGACAACCTCCATGAAACGCTTGGAGAGGTGCTTTCTCGCGAAGGACGTTCGCAGTTGCGTATGGCAGAAACCGAAAAGTATCCTCATGTCACCTATTTTTTCTCCGGTGGAAGAGAAGCCCCGTTTCCGGGGGAAGATCGTCTGGTGGTCCCCTCTCCGAAGGTGGCTACATACGATCTCCAGCCGGAAATGAGCGCCCCGGAACTGACAGATGCTGTGCTGAAAAAGATCGCTGAAACGCGCCCCGATTTTATCTGTCTCAATTTTGCCAATACGGATATGGTGGGTCATACCGGAGTCTTTTCAGCAGCAATGAGAGCTGCAGAAACTGTTGACGGCTGTCTGGGGCGATTGCTCCCTGCCGCACTGGCAGCCGGATATCACCTGATCCTGATCGCCGATCACGGCAACTCGGACACCATGATCAATCCTGACGGGACACCTCACACTGCGCATACCATGAATCCGGTGCCGGTTATTTATCTGTCTCCTCAGCCGGATGGTGAGGTGGTATTGGATGGCAAGCTGGCCGATATTTCACCGACCATACTCCACCTGTTCGGTATTGAGGTGCCTGCACGGATGGACGGGCTGAACCTCGTAAAGCGGAAGAACGGATGAGGGCATTCAGTTGGATTGTGCTGGTCATCTGGATCGCGGCAGGCTGTAATGAGGAAAGGCCTCAGGGTCCCCTCGTCTTTTTTGACCTGAAGGGGTTTTTAACAGCCGAGGAGGATCGGCTGGGAGGACACTTTGATGTGGTCAAGACCGTGGAGGTAAACGGCAAACCGGAGACTATCGAATACAATGCCTATTCCTGGGAATTCGAGCTGGACCTGCTCAAACAATGGGATATTAACCGCCCAGCCTGGCATGACCAATATCAACGCGATACGATTTCAGATGGTCTCCGACGCCATATCCGGTACCGATGCATCGAGAAGGATCTCCAGGTGCAATCCATGGAAATCTGGCAAAACGGAAATCAGGTGGACAGCATACTGATCAGAACAGAAGTTGACAATCCCCTGCGGACGACAAAGGGCTACTACCTCTATAAACCACTCGTAGGGCTGGAATTCTCGCAGCTCAGTTCTCGTCGGTTCGGTTCGAAACAGGATCTTTCGGTGACGCTTCTGCTGTCAGGTCCTGTTGATTGAGGCGGTCAATATTGGCCAGGATGGCAATGGACATGAAAAAGAAAGGTCCGACCTTGTCCGTCTCCAGCAGATCATTCATGGTCTGCATGACATGGATGACGACCAGGCTGGCCAATGCGGTCAATACCATTCGTTTGCGTTGGTCATCAGCGGTCCTGTGATAGATTCGCTGACCCATGATCAAGACGCCGAAAATTAACAGCAGATAGACCAGCAGACCGGGGATGCCTTGTTCGACCGCAGTCATCAGGTAATAATTGTGAATTCCCGAGCGCTCCGGATTGTCGCTGACGTAGGTGGTGAAACTGCGGACGGTCCGGGCCTGATAATTGGGGTAGAAGTTATTTGGCCCAAAGCCCGTCCACGGGCGTTCTCCGATCATGTAACTGCCGGCCACCCATCGATACACACGCTCCATTGTTGAGATGTCCTCGAGCTTTACAGTGGCGGTCAGCAGATCATCGAAGTCAACATGAGAAATGGTCTTGTTGTAGTCTGGAGCGAATTCCAGAAAGCGGTTGTCTTTCACCAGGCTGGCACCGAAAACGACTACCCCGATACAGGCTACAACCAGGGTAGGCACCATGAGCCTGTACCGGATCAGGAAAACGGAACCGATCCCGCCCAGGAGAGCAATATAGGCCGCTCGTGTGTAGGAGACCTGCACCCCTACCAGAATGATTGCCAGCAAGATCAGTATGAACCAGCGAATGACGGTGTGGCTTCTGTAGGCCCGAAAAAGATGCCATCCGAAAGGAAGGAAGACCACAGCCAGAGCCGCGAAAGTGACATGATTGCGGTTGAATGGCCCAACGACCGTGTTGACTTCCCGAAAGGAGAATCCGTAGGCGCTGAATCTGATCAGAATGATGATATGGGTAATGGCTAGCGGGATCAAAAGGCACCAGATTGCTATTCGCCAGGATTTTGGTGAAGACAAGATCATTCGGCCCATCCCGTAGAAGGTGAGGATATACCAGGTTTTTGCCAGGGTGAATTTGACAGCAACCAGAGGGATCTCGGCAAACAGGGCACTACAGGCGATCCAGGCCAGATGGATCAGCAAAAGCAGATCGAACACATGGGTCAATCCAACTCGTTTGGGTTGATGCAACACGAGCAGGACGAAGGCCCCGGTCATCAAGATGATCAGTGGTTCTGTTGGCAGGTCGGTGCCGAGCCCACTGGAAAAATTCATCTCAATGGAAAGCGGAATAAAAAAGAGCAGAAGAAAGAAGACCTGACGCAGATCGGTCAGTATCCAGGCCGCACCCAGGAGGATCGCGGGCAAGAACATGAGAACAGGCGTTTCCCACCATGTGCCTCCAAGCACACAAAATGCGGTCAAACCGATAAAGGCGTACCAGAGACGCCTGTCTGACCATTGAGAAAGATACCGAATGACGGCACTACCGTCCATCCGCAGCCAATTGCTTCCAGTTGATCATCTCATACTGGCGTTTGACCAGCAGGAACAGGATGCCAAAAATGAACGTCAGCATCATGGCAGTCAGCACCATAAATGCCCTCTTTGGCCTGACTTTGATCTCCGGCGGCAGTGCCTGTTCGAACGGTATCACAGCCGGTGTATCACCATCCATAGCAGCCCGGAGATGGTTGGCTTTTTCCATATCATAGCTCAGCTGGTTCTTGGTGTTTTCGAATTGCTGTTGCACCTTGCTGAACAGTGTAGCCCCGTGACCGAATTCGCGAATGTTAAACCGCTTGCCATCTGACGTTCCGTTCAGGTCAGCCAGTTCGGTTTGCAGTGCGGCTACCCGGGCGGTGATGTTGGCAATGGTATCCCGGTTGTTGTACCCGATCCGGCGATACGTTTCCAGCCGGGCTTCATCTCCTGCCAGTTGAATGGTCTTGCGTGAGATCTGGTCACCGATAACCTGATATTGCAAACGGTAGTCATACACACCAAAGGTGCGCTGGATACCCTCCAGGGAATCGGCCAGATGATTTAAATAGGTCTGTTTCTGATCGATACTGATCTCGTACGTTTCAAGGAGTAGTTTCTGGCTGTTGCGGATATGTTCACGTGTAATATGATCTATGATAGTTCGTGCCATGTTGGCCATATTGGCCGCAGTGACCGGATCCGTATCCTCTACCTGAATGGTTATCCCGTCGTACTTGGTTTGATTGATCGACAGGCGCCCGGATAATTTGAGACGTGCCCTTTCCCGCGCTTTATCGCCCTTCGAATCAATATTGTATTGCGAAAACAGATCGAATGTATCGATCATTCGATCCAGCAATTGGGTAGAACTCGAAATCGTGAGCAGCCGGTCGATATCCGCACCCGATCCAAAATATTCTACATAGGATCCGGGTGGTCCGAATACCCGATCGGGTTTGGTCAGGTCAGAATTAGCGGCATAAAACGTCGTAGAGGCTTGATAGAAATTGGCCAATAACAGGGAAATCAGTGCCGTCGCTACCCCGACAGCCAGTGTGGCATAGATCAGGCGCTTTCGCCATTGATAGATAGTGTGCAGGACACCCAGTAAACTCTCTTGTGTATTCATCCGTACGGATTATGAGGCCAAAATTAGGAAAACTCCTCACGCCCGGGCCCGGGAACGGATAAGGTGCAGGAAATTCCGTGCAGGTAACAACCCCAAAATCGCTGCCAGGCCAAACCCCGCCAGGAGATAAAGTCCAAATTGAACAAGCCAGGAAAATCGATCCACTGTGGGTAAGAGCATGCTGCCCATCATCAAACCGACGAATAGAACGATCGGAATAACCTCTTTTCGATCCACTCGGACCGGCATGACCCTGAATGCCAGCATCACCATTGACCCTGCCACAAAGCACTGCGTGACCAGGGTCGCCAAAGCAGCACCGACAGCTCCCTGTTGTGGAATCAGGACCCACAACAGGATCAGGTTGATGACTACAGTGATCCCCAATACCTTATTCATCAGCCCCAATCGAGAACCTGCGGTAAGTAATGTGCCAAACACATACATCATACTGACAGGTACAAATGACCAGATCAGAATACGAAGAGCGGAGACAGCCTCTTCTGGTGCTGAATCATACAGACCGTGGATGATCGGCTCTGCAAACCGCGATACAGCGACAGAAGCTACAAGACTTCCGGCGAGCAACAACCGGGTTCCTAAAACAACCAGTGGCTGGACATCCTCCTTTTTAGCCAACAGTTGCGACAGCATCGGAAGGAGCAGACCGGCAAACAGGAGAGCCATATTGTTGGCTGCATCCAACAGCCTATAAGCCATGTAATAGATACCGGCTTCATGGTCGCCATCCGGGAGCAATCGCTCCAGAAGGAGCGTGTCCATTCGGGTATAGGCACTCATTAACAGAACAGCCAGGGCAAACGGAAGACTCTTGATGACCAATGGACGCAGGGTAGTCCAGCTGAAGGTTCTTGCAATCCGAAGCGCATGTCCGCGAAGAAACACTCTCCCAACGACCAGGGTGAGTCCGAAAGAGGCAGTCTGTGCCCAGATAAACCAGGACAATGTAAAGCGGGAATGGAGATCAGGATGATAGAGCAGGATTCCGCAAATGGCCAGCATCAGGAGCTTGTCCAGTACGGACAAGATGCTGTCTTTGCGATAGAAGCCCAGCCCGGAGATATTGGATCGCTGAAACAGGATCCAGGACAGCAACACCTGGTTCAGGGCAATGTGGATCACCAGAGGGAGCACATTCCAACCATAACCAATAGCGAGTGCAAACAGCACGGTGGCGAGCAGATAGATGATGGCCAGCCAGAATTTCAATCCCAGAAGCCGGGGATACTGGTCGCGGATCAGACTTCTGTCTTGCGAAATGGACTGGTTATTGAATTGTTGCAGACCGGCATCATTGATGATCTGCAGGATGTAGGAGAGGCTGAACAGGGCGGCAAACAGCCCGTACGTTTGTGTGCCCAGTGTATTCTGGACCTTGAGGTCAATGCCAAAGATGTACAGCGGCTTGATCAGCAGATTGATCCCGAGAAGAAAGAGGATATTCAGGAGGAATTCCCGCCTCATCGGGCAAAGACATTGTATTTGAGGATACAATAAATGGCACGCACACCATCTTTCCAGCCGATCTTTTTCCCGTCAGCATAGGATCTGCCGTAATAGGAAATACCCACCTCATAGATCCGGATATCGGGATATCGGGCTATCCGGGCAGTGACTTCCGGTTCAAATCCGAACCGTTTCTCGCGAAGCGGGAGGGATTGGATGATCTCACGACGGAAGACCTTGTAGCAGGTCTCCATATCAGTCAGGTTGAGATTTGTAAAAATGTTGGAAAGTGTGGTCAGAAACTTGTTGCCAATGGAATGCCAGAAAAACAGAATCCGATGCGGGCGACCTCCCATAAAACGGGAACCATAGACCACGTCAGCGACATTTTCCAGCAAAGGTCGGAGCAGGATCGGATATTCCCGCGGATCGTATTCCAGGTCGGCATCCTGGATCAGCACATAATCTCCCGTTGCCCGGGAGATGCCCGTGTGCAGAGCGGCGCCTTTCCCCCTGTTTGTTTCGTGTTTCTGATAGATGATATTCATTCCTTGATTGGCGGCCATATATCGTTGGATAGCCGCTTCGGTATCATCCGTAGAACAATCGTTTGTAATGATGATCTCCTTGTTCAATCCATCAGGCAGTTGGGCATCCCGAACTTTGTCCAGGATGAAGTGAATCGTTCGGCCTTCATTGTAGGCCGGAATAATGATGGAAAGCACATGAGCCATAACCTGTATCGATCTTGGAGGGCACAAAGGTAAGCCAAATCCCCGCCTTTAGCCAGACGCTGCCCGACGTGGTTCAAGGGCAAGGTGAATGGCCTTGCGACTGTTGATCACCTCGAGGATATAGGGTAATAGCCGGGCAAACGGACCCGCAAATGCCTGTCGCAGGTTATCCCCTTGAACACGACGCAACAGTCCGCCCAACGACCCCCGCCAGGCCAGAGCGATGACAAACGCTTCATCCGTAGCGGCTTCAAAGGAAAGGGCAGGACGAACCTGAAAACTCTGAAGCACCGCTTCCAGTAAGGATTCGGTCCAGTACAAATGCGGACTCACCAGCAGGTTCCAGGCAGGGCTCCCAGGATCAACTGGTAACGAGAATCCCGTATGGCCTGGTCGACCAGTGGCGCCAGGTCAATGGAGGGGACAAACGTTGTCAATGCCGATTCAGAACCGGGAAGAGGGATATCTGGATGCAGGAGACGGATCTTCAGGAAGTTCAGACAGTGGTCCGGTTCCCTGAAGTTCGTGAGCTGGTGGTAAATGGCAGGGACGAGAGTGGCTGCATCCGGGCTGCCAAATACCCGTCTGTAAAATGTGGGGTTGTCCAGTTGGAACCAGTTATTCCACTCCGAAGGATGCAAACAGGAAACCAGATCTGAAAAGGCTGATTTTCGGCGAAATCCCGGTCTGGACACAGTCATTCCGGACTCTGGCCTGAAGCCAGGGGAGTGCGTGTTCTTCCGGAGTCAGGATGATCAGAAGAGGAAGTACAGCATGTGGCAGATCGCAACCATATCGTTCGATCCAGGGTTGCCAGATATCCGGGGGGATGGCTGGGTGTTGGATCAGCAGCCAATCCAGTGCTCCGGTTGGATCGAGGTGGATCCATCGGAACAGGAAGGAGACCCAAGTGCCGGGAGACAGTTTATTTCGGGAGGGTGGGTCGCTTGGGAAAAAGAGATGTCGTGTATTGAACTGGCTGGTCAGCCAGGGAGCTAAAGGAGGCCACAGATCGCGAATCTCCGCCCACACTTCGGGTTGTTGCTGAACCAGGTTGAACACGGCGGTAAGGGATTCCTCAGGCCATTGCCAGCCCTTTTTCCGCAGGAGCCAGGCTGTTTCACGCCATCCGGGAGCTAGTGGAAAGTGGAGCATCCTGGTGATGCTCTCGATCTGTTCTTTCGTCCAGTCCCGGGATGGGAGTGGGCGAACTTCTTCCGTATCGGGTAATGAAGCGGGTAGAAAACAGGTACCTTCCGACAGGAGAGAAGCATAGGTGAGGAGTTCGAGTGCAGCCTCCGCATCATCTCCGGAAAGCTTTACATTCCAATCCTTTGCAAGATCACGAAGCTCTGGCGGCAAAGGGCGGTTGGAAGTTCCAAAAAAAATGGTTTCATCGAGCCGGGCCATCAGGGCAATCCAATCGGGGGGTAGGCTCATGATCGTGAAGATGAGGGCCGACACAGGTCGGTCAGATGAGACCAAAAATAGGAAAGCTGTTGAAACTGAATGCCAGACACCGTTTCCCGGGAAAAGAAAAGGACCACCGATATGGTGGTCCTTTCTGGAGGTCACGAGCGGATTCGAACCGCTGTACGAGGTTTTGCAGACCTCTGCCTAGCCGCTCGGCCACGTGACCCTGTTGGGGGCACAAATATAGGAGAAAAGTCTATTCGATGCCATAGGCATCTTGAAATTCCTCCTGTGGTTGGCGGATTTTCGCATACAATGTATTGCATGCTTCGTATGTAACGGAAAACCTGCTGGTCAGGTTGCGTGCCCGGGTTAAAATGCTGTTTTCTGAATTTTTTTCACCAGGACGACCATCACCCAGCCCAGGACAACCGAGGCAATCAGTGCCGGAAGTGCGTAATTCATCTGTCCGTACAGCCAGTACCCGATCGCAAACAGTACGGCATAGACCAGAAAACAGCCCACCACCATCGCCAGGATCTGCATCGGCAGTTTTCCTGGATTGACCTGGTCCTGCCGGATTGATTCACTGGCTAATCCGGATTTGATCACCGGTTTCCAACCGATGGCCGCCGGACGGATCAGGGTGTAGAACCGGGACAATACAGCCTGCGATTCAGGAGCAGTTGCCAGCGTGACCAGGATCCAGCCCGCGGTAGTGATCAAGACACCGATCACCAGCTGAATATGAGTGGGAACAGGTTCCAGTCCCAGTCGGGCATGTACAAAGGCAAAATACAGTGCTACCAGGAAGGAGATCACCATCCCGGCAATTTCGGTCCAGGCATTGATACGCCACCAGAACCAGCGGAGGATGTAGATCAACCCGGTGCCAGCCCCGATCTGAAGAAGGATGCCGAATGCTTCCAACGCGCTGCTGAGCAACAGGCTGAGCAGGATCGCCAGGACCATCAGGATCAGTGTGGACCATCTTCCTATCCTGACCTGTTCTGCAGGCGGGGCTTCCGGACGGATATACCGCACCCAAAGGTCATTGACCAGATAGGATGAACCCCAGTTGAGGTGTGTGGAAATGGTACTCATAAAGGCGGCGATCAGGCTGGTGGCGACAAGCCCGAGAAGCCCGGCTGGAAGAAGCATCAACATAGCTGGATAAGCCAGGTCATCCTTTACTACCTGTGGATCCAGATGCGGGAAAGCACTTTGCAGGGAGGCCAGATCGGGATACAGGATCATGGAAGCCAGGGCCACCAGAATCCAGGGCCAGGGGCGTAAAGCGTAGTGCGCGATGTTAAAGAGGAGGACAGCTCCTAGCGCGTTTTGTTCGTTTTTTGCAGCCAGCATGCGTTGGGCGGCATAGCCTCCCCCACCCGGTTCAGCGCCAGGATACCAGACACTCCACCACTGGACAGCGATAGGAATCAGAAAAAGGGGGATATACACCGAAGGATCACTGAGATCCGGGATCAGGTCCAATGTTTTTGTACCAGAGAAATGGGCGACCAGTCCACTGAGGCCACCAACTTCCGGATGATCCAGCGCAACCACGGCTGCTGCTATGGCTCCCGTCATGGCCATGAAAAACATGATAAAATCCGTCCAGAGCACGCCTCTCAGCCCGCCGAGTGCTGAATATGCGAGCGTCACAGAACCGGCGATCAACACTGTTTCCAGCGGTGACCAGCCCAGGAGAACGCCACCGATCTTGATCCCGGCCAGTATCACGGTCGCCATGATCATGACATTGAACACAACACCGAGATAGATGGCCCGGAAACCGCGTAAAAAGGCTGCAGGTTTTCCACCGTAACGAATTTCATAGAATTCCAGATCCGTGAGTACCCCTGATCGGCGCCATAAACGGGCATAGACAAAAACGGTCAACATGCCGGTTAATAGAAACGCCCACCATAGCCAGTTGCCACTTACACCGTGCTGTCGAACGATGTCGGTGACCGGGTTGGGTGTGTCTGCTGAAAACGTAGTCGCCACGATGGATATCCCCAGCAGCCACCAGGGCATCTGCCGGCCGGAAAGGAAAAATTCTTCCGCATCTTTTCCCGACTTGCGACTGGACCACAAGCCCACAACCAGGGTCACCAGGAGAAACGCCAGCAGAATACCCCAGTCGAGCCCGGTCATATCGCGTTTGGTTTAGCCCTATTCTGACCGCGTTTCCAGAAGTACAGGATACCCGCAATACCAATGAAAAAGAGGATCACTGCAATGACTTCTGCCTGGGTGGCTTGCCATCCCAGAACATCATATTTCTGATTGACCCGGATCTTTTCAATGAAAAACCGCTCGACAGCGATCAGGAAAACATACACGAAAAACAGGACTCCGGCGTAATGGATGCGCTTGCGTAAAAACCAGAGAATTCCCAGAATGACCAGTCCCAGCAGGGTTTCATAAAAGGCGGTGGGGTAGACCATCTCGGGCAGATGTTCACAGAACTTCCAGGTGCATCCGGCAATGGGCACACCCTCATGGATCACGTTGTGTGGGAAGTCGAATGCCCAGATCCAGTCGGGCAGAAACCACCAGTCGGGAACCGGGTGCGGATTGGGAATGCCCCAATCGCCGTCTCCAGATAATTGACAACCGATGCGCCCCACGGCATACCCCACGATGAGGGCAGGAGCTGCTGCATCGAGCAGGTGCAATCCGGAAATTTTCTTCCAACGGATATAACTGTATACGCTGAGAAAGCCCACGATCAGTCCCCCGAAAATATTCAGCCCGGACCCTGAGAAGATCTGACCCGGGGGGTCAGCGGCCAGGGCAGCCGGGTCTTCGAGAATGGAAAACAGTTTGGATCCTCCCACACCGGAGATGCCAGCGATCATGGCAATGTCCCACACCCGTTCATGCGGCCAGACATCCACTGTCTTTTGCTCACCTTTTCCTTTGTTCTGCATGCGAAGCCAGTATTTCCATCCCCCAAAGATGAGTATCCCGATGAGTCCGCCCAGAAGACTGCCTTTCGATGAAAGAATGACACTCGCCGCATCTTCCTGAAAAGCTGTCAGGTGTTGCCACACATACAGGCCCTTGAATCCAATGGCAAACCCGAAAAGGGCATTCCACAGGATATCCGACCAACCTGGAGGTGCGCCGATTATCCTCGTCTCCCGGACAGGCTGGAACAGGCCTTCGTCTGCCTTGCGCTTCAATTCGAGAGAAAGAAACCAGGCACTGACCAGAAAGGCAATGGCCAGGAAGAGGCCGAATGTCTGGATGACCGAAAGAAAATTGTCGGGGCCCCACCCGGTAAGGGCATGGACGAGGTAACTGAGATTTGGATACATAGTGGGGTAAATTTAGCAATTGCGGGAAAAGAGACAGGTGCACTTTTTTATGGCTGAAGGCAACTCAATTATTTATAGCTGCACCATTGAGGATATTGACTTATTTTTAACCGATTCATGAGGCCAGGATCAGTTCTTGTTGACCTGTGCACTTACTGGGATTATCCGCTCATTTTCAATTCTGGATTATGGATAGAAGATCGACTTTAGAACTCCTCTTTTCCGGCCGGACGGCTGCGAAAAGGGTGAAAACCAACCGGAAAACGGTTGGTGGAGGGGGCACCCTGGCACCCTATACTGGGTCCTGGAACCGGGCTGCCGCTGCACATCTTTTGCGCCGGACGACCTTCGGACCCACCCAGGGAGAAATCGATCAGTCCGTGCAAAACGGATTGACCTGGACCCTCAATGAATTGTTCAAGAAGGATCCTCTACCGACCCCCCCGATCAATTATTATTTTACGACAGATCCATATGTTGCCGTTGGAGAAACCTGGATCGACCAGCCCTATGATGCTACTGTCAACCTGAAAGGATATCGGATCAATTCGCTCTATGCATGGACAGTAGGCATCATGCTGGGTGGTGGTCTCCGGCTCAGGGAAAAAATGACCCTCTTCTGGCACAACCATTTTGTGACGTCACGTATTGACGTCAATGACCCGAAATATCAATACGTCTATATCAATCTGCTGCGTTCGAATGCCCTCGGGAATTTTCGCGAACTGACCAAAAAGATCACCATTGATCCATCGATGCTCCGGTACCTGAACGGCAGTCAGAGCACCGCAGCAAAACCCAATGAGAACTATGCCCGCGAAGTGATGGAACTCTTCACCATTGGCAAAGGTCCTCAGGTGGGTCCCGGTGATTATTCCAACTACACAGAGGACGATGTGCTTGCCCTGGCCCGGGTATTTACCGGTTGGCGGGATCGCGGTTTTGATACCCTGACACCGGGTGTTGCAGTTGAATCCTATTACACCGATGGTCGGCATGACAAGACAGCGAAACAACTGTCAAACCGATTCAACAATGCCGTGATCACCAATATGGGGGATCAGGAATATGCACATGCCATCGATATCATCTTCCAGCAGGATGAATGTGCACGGCACATCTGCCGCAAACTGTACCGATGGTTTGTCTATTATGAAATCGATGACAATATCGAAGCGAACGTGATCGAACCGATGGCTCAGACCCTGATCCAGCACGATTATGATATCAGCTGGCCATTGTTCGAATTGCTGGGCAGTCAACACTTCCATGAAGATTGTACACGCGGGGCGATGATCAAGCACCCGGTTGATTATGTCATGACCATGTTGCGTCAGGGTGGGTGGTTTCCGGGTAGTGATGTCAATACGAAGTACCGATGGTGGCGACTGGTATTTTCCAATTTCGACCTCCTCCAGATGCCCTATTACGCACCCCCGAGCGTTGCGGGTTGGAAGGCATGGTACCAGGAACCTACCTGGTATCAGGGTTGGCTCAACTCGGTCACACTCCCGATCCGGGCCGAGATTGCAAAGGTCATGTGTGGCCGCGGTCTGAAACTCGGGAATCTGTATGCTCCCCTTCCTCTTCTCGATTGGGTTGCCTCTCTCGATGATCCCTATGATCCCATTGCTCTGATCGACGAACTGGCATTACAACTGTTCCCCAGAGGTATCTCGGAAAACAAAAAGGCCTATCTGCTGGAAGTGTTGTTGCCCGGCTTGCCTGAATATGAATGGACTGTGGAATACGGGGACTATCTCGCCAATCCAAACGATGAAGAATTGGAAAAGGCGGTGCTCAACAAGCTCAGCAATCTGATCGCCACCATGATGCAGATGCCCGAATATCAATTGAGTTGATCATCTCTGAATAACTAGACTGATGAAAAGAAGAACCTTTCTCCAGCATACGTCGACCGCAGCAGTTACCCTGCCTATTTTCCTGCATGGAAACAAACTGTCGGCATTTTCACAACATGCGCTCCTCAAGGGGATGCAAGCCGATTCAGACAAGGTCCTGGTCCTCATTCAGATGAATGGCGGCAATGACGGCTTGAATATGGTCCTCCCACTGGATCAGTACAGCAACCTGTTTCTGGCTCGGGAGAATATCCTCATTCCCGAAACTACAGCGTTGAAACTGACGGATGCGACTGGTCTGCACCCGGTCATGACCGGATTGCAACAGGCCTATCAGAATGGTCAACTGGCTGTCTTCCAGGGCGTCGGATATCCCAACCAGAACCGTTCGCATTTTCGGTCTACCGATATCTGGCAAAGTGGTTCCGGCGCTACCGAAGTGATCAATACCGGTTGGATGGGCCGATATCTGGATGGGATCACGGACAATTACCCGGAAGGGTATCCGAACAATCAGTATCCAGACCCCTTTGCCATGACGATTGGTTCAACCGTTTCCGAGACCTGTCAGGGAGCGGCCACCAATTATTCTCTTGCATTGACAAACCCGTTCGGATTGTCTCCCTTGCTGGAGGATGATGATGATACCTCTGATCCGACTCAATGTTATGGCAAGGAGATCGCTTTTGTGCGCACATCCATTGCCCAGACGAATGCCTATGCTGAAGTCATTACGCAGGCTGCAGAAAGCGGGGCCAATATGGTGGAATACCCTGCCGACAATAGTCTGGCCGGCCAGCTGAAAACAATAGCCCTGCTGATTTCCGGTGGTTTGAAAACGCGAATCTATGTGGCCAATATCGGCGGGTTTGATACACATGCAAACCAGGTGAATGTCAGTGACACGACAACGGGTGGGCACGCTACGCTCCTCGCTCGATTGTCCGAGGCGATCGACCTTTTCCAGAAGGATCTGGTCGCGCAGAAACTGGACCAGCGCGTCGTGGGTATGACGTTTTCCGAATTTGGTCGACGCATCAAATCGAACGGCGCGAATGGAACCGATCACGGTTCGGCAGCACCGTTATTTGTTTTCGGCTCCTGCGTAAATAGCAGGATGTTTGGAAAGAACCCGACCATTGCAGAAAATGTAGGCGACCAGGATGGAGTCGCTCTGCAATATGATTTCAGATCGATCTACGGTTCGCTTTTAAATCAATGGTTTGGTGTACCGACAGCAGATGTCAAAGCCCTGCTCAATGATGCCTATTCCGAGATCCCGTTGATCCGGGGTTGTGAAAATAAGGAATACGAATTGGATCCGGATATGGCCGATCCTGTAGATAATCCATTCAGCAATACACCGAATCCGTTTACAGGCAGTACAGAGATCAGCTTCACCAGTGTCGGTGAACGGATCCATCTGAGTGTGATGAATAGTGGTGGTTATACGATGAAGGTCCTGGTTGATCGGTATATGGCACCGGGAAATTATCAGGTGACATTTGATGCCAGCGGACTGCCGAGAGGGAACTATGTAGCCTACCTGCGGACCGCAACACGCCAGCAATCCACCACCATGGTGATGCAGAGATAGCCATCTTTGATGATGAAAAGAAACATGCCGACCCAATTCCATTGGGCCGGCATGTTCATGAAAAAATGATTAGTAATGATTGCTGATTTCTCAAAGCAACCATTTTCGCTCATTCGTCTATTTCGTTTTTTTCTGTCTTTCTCCTTTGATCTTCACTTTGATCTCGGCTTTTTCCTTCCCACGCTTGTTTTTTGCCCTGATTGTGTAGTCACCGGGAGGTAAGGTTGTGAGATCAATGACTTCTGTTTCTGGCTGGACGGTCTCTCCATTGACTTCGGAACGGCTTGTGCGTTCAATTGTATTTCCATCCACGTTGACAGGACTTGCAGACCTGTTCGAAGTCACAACGACATAAAATGGTGAATCCCTTTGATTTTCTCCTATCGCATTATCCAAGACTTCAATAGCATCCCCGGTTTCATCATCAGTCACAGTATAGACGAGTGGCTGATTGGTGATTTTCGGGTTTGTTCGGGTAGGACTCCAGGTTACGGTAGTCAATTGCTCACGGGCATTTCCACCAGTTTCTGGCCTGTCGATCCGGTCAATGATCACAGTTCGTTCAGGATTGATTTGTGCGGTCAAAATGCCCGTCAACGTGCATAGCACGAGTAGAAAAAGAAGTTTTTTCATAATAGAATAGTTAAGTGAGAATGGTGTATGAATAATTGAACAAGTTACCATTTTGGCGTTCACATCCAGGAAATTTTGTTGAACGTTGGCCTGTGAATTGAAGGACAATTGAACCAGTGAAAAGTTGCGGTTACCGGGTGGATAGGAGGATAAGCTGTCTTGACGGAAGCCGTACCTTTGTCGGATGATAGTTGAAACCCGTATCGGGTCCGATCTACAGGAAGCTGCAGACTGGCTGCAGCGAGGCGAGTTGGTGGCCATACCGACGGAGACCGTTTATGGACTTGCCGGGAATGCACTGGATGAACAGGCTGTCGTGAAGATCTTCGAAGCAAAGGAACGGCCCTTATACAATCCCCTGATTGTCCATGTCGCCAATTCCGGACAGGTCAGTGCACTGGTTCAGGAATGGGATCAACAGGTCCAGGCGTTGATGGATGCGTTCTGGCCGGGCCCACTGACCCTCTTGCTGGATCGGTCTCCGGCAGTCCCGGATCTGGTCTGTGCCGGTTTGCCACGAGTGGCTTTACGGATGCCGGATCACGACCTGACCCGACTACTGATCGAGCAATGCGGATTTCCACTTGCAGCGCCCAGTGCCAATCTGTTTGGACGGATCAGCCCGACGACAGCACTCCATGTGCTCGATCAATTGGATCAGCGGATACCCTATATCCTCGATGGAGGTCCGTGCATGGTGGGTGTCGAATCAACCATTATTGGTCGGGAACAGGGAAAGTGGAAAATCTATCGCTCAGGAGGCATCACACAGGCCGATCTGGAATTGGTTATCGGCCCGATCGAGATGATCACACAGTCGGACATGCCCGTTGCTCCCGGGATGCTCCCCTGGCATTATGCACCGCGTACTCCGTTGGCCCTGAACGAGCCACCTCCTGATTCTGGTGATCGGATCGGGTGGCTGCGATTTTCCACTTTGAGTCCCTTGGTTCCCGGTGAGTGGCAATTTGTACTTGCCCCGGATGGTGATCTGTATACCGCGGCCAGGAGACTTTACGCCGGATTACATGAACTGGATGCCTTGGGTCTGGATTATCTCATTGCTGAATCTGTACCGGAGAAGGGGATTGGCAGAGCGATTAATGACCGGTTGAAACGGGCAGCAATGGTGAGACCGCAATAGCATACTTTCCCTGTTTCATGTTTCTCGATCCATATTGTCTTCCTGATTTGCAGGATGCTCAATGGTTTGGAGGTTCCAGGTTGAATATTCAAACATAGTTGCGTTGATCATTGAACAGCATGACGCTGGATTACCATTCTGGATTCGATGATCGGCCAGGCTTCCGGTTGCTGCCAAACAAGATGACCCCTAATTTATGGAACCGTCAAGTTTTCATAATTCCACTCCATCCTGTCCCTTCTTCCCTAACTTTGCATGATGAAAACAGGCTTCCTCTCGATGTTGATCCTCCTTTCCGGAACGGCCATCCATGCTCAAAGTGGAACGCTGGTTGAACTTGTTTCCTGGATGAGTGGCACATTTTCAAACACAACTCAAGCGCAGCAAGACACGGATTATTATGCTATCTCGCTGGTCATGACACCCATTTGGGAGAGTCGCTTCCCGGGTCAGCACTGGCTCTATGTCGAACAGGCGTTGTCATCCCGAAAGGACCAACCTTACCGCCAGCGCATCTATCAGGTGGAAGAACTTGAAGATGGAACGTTTCGGAGTGCAGTCTATCTTGTCCCGGATGAATCTGATGCCATAGGCAAATCCACCAATGTGTCTTTTTTTGATCAATGGGAGCCTGAGGATCTGGATTTGCGAGAAGGATGTGCCGTGATCCTTTCCTGGAGTGGAGGCACCTATACAGGGTCGACCCAGGGCACAACATGCCGCAGCACCTTGCGTGGTGCAACCTATGCCACTTCAGGGGTGACCATTTATCCGAATCAGATCATCAGTTGGGACCGCGGATTCGATCAGGATGGGAAACAGGTCTGGGGTGCAGAAAAAAGGGGGTATGTCTTTATCAGACAACAGAATGGGGCCGAATAATCCAGCTGCGTGAGTCGACTTCTTCTTTATCTCATCATAATGCCTTTGTCCCGGTTGTCCATACCCTGGATTTATCGGGTATCAGACGGACTCTGTTTCCTGCTGTATCGGGTGATCAGGTACAGAAGAACTGTTGTCCGAGGCAATCTGACCAGTTCTTTCCCCGACAAAACTCCGTCCCAGATCAGGGAGATTGAACGCCTTTTCTACCAACACGTGTCGGACCTGATCCTGGAGTCGGTCAAACAGTTTTCAATTTCCAGAGAAGACGTGCTGGCGCATTGCAGGGTGGTCAATCCCGAATTGCTGGTCGAGCTGGGCAAATCTCATCCGCGGATCATTGTCGCCGCCGGGCATTATGGCAACTGGGAGTTGACTTCTGTGGCATTGGGGATGTGTAACTCGTTTACCGTGCATGGTATCTACACTCCTCTGAAAGATGTCTTTATGGACAGGAAACTGATGGTCTCCCGGGAACGATACGGTATGCGAATGCTTTCCCGACACGATATCAAGGCCTTTGCCAGCAGACAGCCCGAAGGCCCGGAAGTCATCCTTTTCGCGACCGACCAGACCCCGTCCAACGTCCATAAATGTTATTGGATGGAATTTCTGGGCCAGGAAACACCGGTATTTTTTGGCACGGAAAAATTTGCTGTAGAACAGGGTTGGCCAGTGGTCTTCGGCCGGATAGTCAAGCCGAGACGCGGTTATTATGAACTCTCCTTCGAGTTGCTGGAAGAACACCCCCGATCTGCCCCATATGGTCGGATTACCCGCCAGCATACCCGGGCTCTGGAAGAGGAGATTCGCAACCATCCCCCGCATTGGTTGTGGACACACAAGCGATGGAAACGGACCCGCCCACAGGACGTGCCCTTGCATAAGTGAGATATCTGATCCCGGATCAGACTCGTTGCACAAGGATTCTGGCAGTCAGTTCATCGCTCAGCTCCACCTCGACACCATCGGCGAGTGAATCAACCAGAGACAGGTGATCCGCCAGTGTTTCCTGCTGGATATGGTGACCAAACGTATGGGCAGCAGTCCGGATATCCGGATGATCCTGGATCAGGATCCGGATGCGATCGGTTACATCGAAATCCTGTTCCTTTCGCTGATTCTGGATGCGGTTGACCAGATCACGGGCAATCCCTTCAGCCACCAGTTCTTCGGTCAGATTGACATCCAGCGCAACGGTGAGCCCCTCTTCACTGGCCGTCTTCCATCCGGGAAGGTCCTCCGTGGTAATGACCAGATCTTCCGAAGTGATGTCAAACGGTTCTCCATCTATCGTGATCGTCACCCGGCCTTTCTTGTCCAGATCGTTGATCTGTTGATTCGAGAAGGAAGCGATCTGATCGGCAGCTGCCTTCATGTGTTTACCCAGGCGCTTGCCCAACGTCTTGAAATTGGCTTTGGCCTGTTTGATCAACAGCCCGTCGGCATCGGTGATGTATTCGATTTCCTTGACATTGATTTCGGACAGGATGAGGTCCTTTGCGCCATCCACCTGACGGATAAAGGCGCTGTCGAGCACCGGTAGAAGGATCTTTTGCAAAGGAAGTCGGACGCGCAGTTTCTCCCGCTTTCGGATGCTGAGCGCGAGGGAACAAATACGCTGGGCATATTCCATTCGCGACTCCAGATCCAGGTCAATCCGAGAGGGATCTTCCTGTACAAGATCGGTCAGGTGAATACTGGTCGGATGAGCCTGTTCATCCTGTTCCTTTCCAGCCATCAGATTCCTGTACAACCAGTCGCTGAAAAACGGTGCCGCTGGAGCTGACAGTTGAGCCACGACCTCCAGGCACTCGAACAAGGTCTGATAGGCAGACCGTTTGTCCACACTCATATCACCTCGCCAGAATCGGCGACGAGCCAGTCGAACAAACCAGTTGCTCAGGTTGCGATCGACAAAATTTTCCAGGGCACGCAATGCCTTTGTCGGCTCATAATCATCAAAGTGACCACGTACATCATGGACGAGGCTGTACAGTTTGGACAGGATCCACCGATCCAGTTCCGGGCGATCAGCAAAAGGCACCTGATCTTTCCGTGACATGACGAATCCATCCAGATTCGCATATAAGGCAAAGAAATTATAGGTATTGAAGAGCGTACCGAAATATTTGTTCCGTACCTCCAGGAGGCCGCCCTCATCAAATTTGAGGTTTTCCCAGGGATCGGCATTGGCCATCAAATACCAACGGGTCGCATCCGCACCATAGGTGGAAATGGTGATAAACGGATCCACGACATTGCCCTTGGATTTTGACATTTTATTGCCCTCCTTATCCAGTACCAACCCGTTTGACACGACATTTTTATAGGCCACCGAGTCAAAACACATGGTCGCAATAGCGTGTAACGTATAGAACCATCCCCTCGTCTGATCCACACCTTCTGCGATAAAGTCGGCCGGAAAATTCTGCTGGAATGTTGATTCGTTCTCGAATGGATAATGCCATTGTGCATACGGCATCGACCCCGAGTCAAACCACACATCGATGAGGTCCAGCTCACGAACCATCGGACGACCATCATGGCTGACCAGGACGATCTCGTCAATATAGGGACGATGCAAATCGGTCGGCAGCTGCTGTTCCTTTTTCAGGACCTTGTTCGCCATATCGATTTCGACCTGCAGTTCGGCCAGGGATCCGATGCATTTTTCCAGGTCCCCATCCTTCGTCCGCCAGATTGGCAAAGGGATACCCCAATACCGCGTGCGGGAAAGGTTCCAGTCCTGAAGATTTTCCAGCCAGACACCAAATCGTCCTGTCCCTGTGTGTGTCGGTTTCCAGTTAATGGTCCGGTTGAGTTCAGCCATCCGTTCTTTGGCCGCGGAGGCGCGGATAAACCAGGAATCAAGGGGGTAATACAGGACGGGTTTGTCCGTCCGCCAGCAATGCGGATAATTATGCTTGTATTTCTCGATCTTGAATGCCTTGTCTTCATCCTTCAAGGTCAGGGCAATCAGGAGATCGGTCGGTCGGAAGTCTTTTTGCTCCCGGATTTGGTCGGGGTAGTATTCCTGTTTGACATACAACCCGGCAAATGGACCCATCTCCGCGACAAACTTTCCCTGACGATCAACGAGGGGCTGGATCACGCCATGTTCATCCGGTATGCCGATAAACGGAACCTGGTTTGCTACACAGGCCCGAAAGTCGTCAGCGCCGAAATAGGGGGCGGTATGGACTACGCCTGTACCATCTTCTGTGGTCACAAAATCGCCGATAATCACACGGAAGCCCCGTTCTTCCAGATCGGGGCTGGTAACGTAGGGCATCAATTGATGGTAAAAGAGACCATCCAGTCGGGCACCTGTAAATGTCTCTCCGGTAGAATAGGGCAGGATCTTGTCGGAAGGCGAGTAGGCGTTCACAGGCTGGCCTTCTCCTGCCGGGTCAAAATAAGCAGAAAGCCGATCCTGTGCCAGAAGAAGACTGACTGGATTGCCGGTATATGGACTGACCGTTTTTACCTTGATATAGTTGATTTTTGCCCCAACAGTCAAGGCCACATTGCTGGGTAATGTCCATGGGGTGGTTGTCGGGCCGGGATTCGCACATCCTCCCGTTCGTCGTCAAAGAGGAAGGCAGATGCTTCGTTGCGTTTGACCTTGAACATGGCGATAGCCGAGATATCGGTGACCTCCTTATAACATCCCGGCAGGTTCAGTTCATGTGAACTGAGTCCTGTACCGGCTGCGGGGCTGAACGGCTGGATCGTGAATCCCTTGTAGAGATAGGACTCACCGGATCCGGTTCGTTTGTCATACAAGGTCCGGAGCAGGTGCCAGCAGGATTCGATGTACTTGTTGTCGAAAGTGATATAGGGGTTATCGAGATCGACCCAGTACCCCATTTTCCGGGTGATATCATCCCAGAGGTCCTTGTACCGAAGCACGGTGCTCCGGCAGGCACCATTGTAATCATCAACGCTGATCGATTTGCCGATATCTTCCTTTGTGATCCCCAGTTCTTTCTCGACCTGCAGCTCAACTGGCAGACCGTGGGTATCCCATCCCCCCTTGCGTTCTACCCGAAATCCTTTGAGGGTATTATACCTGCAGAACAGGTCTTTGACCGTACGAGCCATCACATGGTGAATCCCCGGTTTGCCATTGGCGCTGGGCGGACCTTCGTAGAAGACAAAAGAATGCTCTGGATCCCGTTGTTCAATAGACTTTCTGAATGTGTCTTCCATTTGCCATTGCGCCAGGATTTCCTGATCGATATCCGGCAAATGAAGCTGTTTGAATTCGCGGTAACGGGGCTGTGCCATGATGGTCAAGGTCGTACTGTTCAAAACGAAGGTGCAAAGTTAAGGGGATTATACAAGAGATGGGGCATTGAAGGGAAGGGGAAATCGGAAATCGGAAGTCGGAATGGGGAAATCGGAAATCGGAAGGGGGAAATCGGAAGTCGGAAGTCGGAAGTCGAAAGGGGGAAATCGGAAATCGGAAGGGGGAAGTCGGAAGGGGGAAATCGGAAATTGAAAGGGGGAAATCGGAAAGTGAAATAGACTTTGAGACTATGTGACGCTGGGACAGTGTGATTGGAATCGGAAACCTGAAACCGGAAACCAGGAACTGAAAATCGCCTACCTGCTGGTGAGGCAGGGAAGACAAAGGGTGGAAATCTGAAATGGACTGGCCGGAAAAAAACGAAATCTAGCCCCCTCTCCCCTCGGGAGAGGGAGGGGCCCAACCGATGGCCATTATGGCCTTATCAGGGTCCGGCCCACCAGCGTCCGGGGGTGAGGTTATGCCAATTGCCAATCACCTGCTACTGGATTCCATCATGCAAGTCGAAAATGGGAAGTCGGAAGTGGACGCCTTTCGGTGAAGCACCAAAGAGCAAATGACAAATGACAAATGACAAATCGCAAATCACAAATCACAAATCACAAATCACAAATCACAAATCACAAACAAGCTCCAATAACGAAATTTCAATGACCGAAACACTTCTGGTTTTGGTCATTCGTATTTGGTGCTTCGAATTTGTTTGTTTTTTGGTGCTTGTTATTTGGTGCTTTCACCCATTGGTGTTTTCTATCCCTGTCAGTATCAGGATTATCAGGATTTGAAGATTTACAGGATGAATTTGTATTGGTCATTTGTATTTGGTCATTGTGATTTATTTGGAATTTGGTGTTTGTAATTTGGTAGTTTCACCCATTGGTGTTTTCTATCCCTGTCAGTATCAGGATTATCAGGATTTGAGGATTTACAGGATGAATTTGTTTTGGTCATTCGCATTTGGTCATTGTGATTTATTTGAAATTTGGTGTTTGGAATTTGGTGGTTTCACCCATTGGTGTTTTCTATCCCTGTCAGTATCAGGATTATCAGGATTTGAGGATTTACAGGATGAATTTGTTTTGGTCATTCGCATTTGGTCATTGTGATTTATTTGAAATTTGGTGTTTGGAATTTGGTGGTTTCACCCATTGGTGTTTTCTATCCCTGTCAGTATCAGGATTATCAGGATTTGAAGATTTACAGGATGAATTTGTATTGGTCATTCGAATTTGGTCATTGTGATTTATTTGAAATTTGGTGTTTGGAATTTGGTGGTTTCACCCATTGGTGTTTTCTATCCCTGTCAGTATCAGGATTTGAGGATTTACAGGATGAATTTGTATTGGTCATTCGAATTTGGTCATTGTGATTTATTTGGAATTTGGTGTTTGGAATTTGGTGCTTTTCCATGGGTGGAGCAATAAGTGATGGCGAACTTGACCTCCATACGAATAGAGGAACGTTCATGAAATACTCAACCATTTTGATCCGGGTCGGCAGATAAGTTGAATGATCACAACTGGATATCGGATCTTTGGTGCCATTGAGCTAGCAGATCAGTGAATGGCGGATTTGACAATAACCAAGCAGTTGCTCCGGGAAACCGCGTTAGCCACCCGGGAACAGATGTCACGGCAGGAGCGGACTGAACATTCAGAACGGATTTGTCAGAACCTCTGGGCTTTGATCCAGGAGAGACAGGCAAACACCATCCACACCTATCTCACGATGGGTACGGAGATCAATGTACTGCCGTTGGTGCAGCAACTATTGGATGCAGGAAAACAGGTCGTGGCGCCAAAAACAATGAAACAACGTCAAATGGAACATCGGATCGTCAGGTCGCTCCAGGACATGGAGTCAGGTGTTTTTGGCACTTATCATCCAAAATCGGAGAACCAGTTTTCGGGAACTCTTGATCTGATCATCATTCCAGGATTGGCCTTTGACGTGAATGGCGGTCGGCTGGGGTACGGTGGCGGGTATTACGACACCTTTCTGATTCAACACCCGGACGCATGGAAAGTGGGTATCTGTTATCCGAATCAGTTGCTGCCAGGTGTTCCACTTGAGCCACATGACATATCCATGGATCAGGTCGTGTGTTGATCCGTGAAAGGGTGGGGGAGAAGTACATCCATCCATCTGACAGTGTGCGTAGTTGTCGGAAAATCCAATTTGGGAGTCGCACAGGAATGACTTAGTCAAGTGGATTTTACCTGATTCTCTTCCGCCCGAAATCGAATTATTCTGGAAATCAGATCCAGGGGAAGAGGCTCTGTGTATGGAAATTGGACGGAACCCTTTCCCTGTTTGTACCCGGCCAATTCTTGTGCGAATTCCGCATGGCCTCTGGGAGTAGCATAGAGACCAATGTGGTTCTTGAATGCGGCGAAATAGACCAGAGGCTTGCCATGTGTTTTGTAAGCCGGAATGCCATAACTGATGCTTTCTTCTGCATCCGGCGTAATGTCCTTGATCAATTGGCGCAAGATCTGCAATCGGTCCTGAACATTGGAAGGGAATTGCTGCAAATAGAGTTCAACAGGATCCATTGGATTTGTGCGCATTTTTCATTTTATCGTTCAGACATGCTGATCCACCAGAATTGCATTACCATCCGGATCCATGATCATAAAACTGGCTGGACCTGAGGTCGATTCATCAGCTTCACTGATCAATACGATCCCTTTTCCTTTCAGATCTTTCTGAATGGAGCGGACATCATCAAATTCGGGCAACGGATTGGCGGATTCATCCCATCCCGGGTTGAATGTGAGAATATTGTTTTCGAACATCCCCTGGAAAAGACCGACCAGCGCATTGCCGTTTTTCATGATCAGGTAGTTGCGAGCGATATCGCCGGCGAAGACCGAAAATCCGAGATGCTCATAGAACTGCCTGGATGCATGAATGTCCTTTACGGCAATACTGATCGAAAAGGCGCCCAGTTTCATATTGGTTGTGGGTTTTGTTGTTAAAGATAACCATTGTATGCAACTCTAACCGGTTTCCTATCGAATTCTGTACGACAGAAATTCCTAAAGATAAATCTGGTCAGGTATCGGGAAGTAAGCGATGAATTCAAAAGAGATCATAAAGTAAAGATTAATAAAATTGCAATTTATAATTATTGAAGTATTGTGAAGATGCGCAAATCTAGTACACTAGAAAATGCAATCTACTGATATAGTGCAGGAATGAGCTTCGCGATCCAATTTCTCATGTTGATCTGGACTTCGGAGGCCGGAAATTGACTTCGTTTACTCTGCAATCTGAACCACATTCCCTTCGATCTCAACTGTATCACCGGGCCGCAATTTCCGACGTTTCCGGAATTCCAGTTCGCCATTGACATGGACGAGTCCTTCTTCAATCAGGATCTTGGCATGGCCACCTGTTTGAGCCAGGCCCTGGATCTTGAGCAGTTTGATCAGTTCGATGAATTCGGATTTGTCGTTCAGTGTGAATTGAGTTGGTTCCATTTGGGTTGCTTTATTTAATAAGGTGCCAGAACTTTGAATATTCATATTGAGAATTTCACATCATTCCTTTTCCTGTAATTTAATTACAGACAGATGTACGGTTGATTTATTCGCCTACATCAAAGCAGTCATACGAAATAACGCATTTGGTGGTGAGGTCATATTTGTCAACTGTGTAAGGATCAGTCAGTGATTACGAACTTGTCAACCGAGATTGTATTGTTCTCTTCTGTCACCCTGACAACATAGATGCCGCTTGCAAGGTATTCTCGTGTGAAAGTAGCAGTCTGCCCGTTAATATTGTTTGTTTGTGCGACAATCTGACCAAAGCAGTTATAGACACTGAGTGTTGCATTCCGGAGGGACTTGTCCGTCTGAAAAGTTGTTTCTGTGGAAAATGGATTTGGATAAAAATCAAGAGTGTTTTGTTTTGAATATACGTTAACTCCAGATGGTTTACTGATATCCCAGTGTTGAGCATATAATGTTTTCTTTACATTGTCATATTCAATAGTATTGATGTTTCCTCCTGGAGCAAACAGGATCGGGTTGTTATAAATCAGATTTCCAGATGTGATGTCTAAACCGGCTATAAAATATTTGCCGTTTACAGAATAATGATAGATGTATTGCCGATTTGCTTTATCGATTGTAGAAGTGCCTCCACCCAATCCATAAGCGGATCCACTTCCAATTTTGGTAACTGTCCCGAGGGCCGTATTGATTTTAACCAGATAGGTTTGACTGCTGTTTTGAAGTAATCCAAATAATGAACCGGTCGAATCATCATAGCAGATATGCAGTAAACCCTCTCCTGTATTCAATGGGAGAGAGGGATTTGAAAGAACATTTCCGGTTATGGCATCAATTGAAAATAATTTGTTCCCAGTGCCATAGATAATATATCGATGATTGTTTCTGTCGAACGTACTCATGCCTTGATACGTTCCACTCATTCCCGAAATGGGACCAGATCCAATTTGTGTAAGATTTGCAGTGGAAGGATCTACAGAACCAAACACGGACTGACCAGACGAGTTATTCTTGATACAATATAGAATCCCCGAAGAATTGTCATATTGACACTCACGTAAGGAAGTGTATGGCGGATTGAAAACAATTGAATCATTGGTGGTCACCGTGAACAGACCATTGACCGTGCTTGCTGGAAAAGTATATAAGCCATGAATTTCATTGTAAGTGCTTACAGCACCTGACACAAATGTTATTCCAGTAATTGGCGCATCAGGCTGAATATAGGATCCGGTAGCCGGGTCTATTTCCAGTATGTATTCACCTTGAGAGCAGACATTTGAAATGACAATAAAAAGCAACCCTGTCAGGCAGAACAGATCCTTTTTCATGTGGATTTATTTCCGGCGAAGATAACAAATTGGCCGAAATGCACAGTACTTGTATATCATTTGGACCTTCATGGGGACAATCGGGCTTCCTTTATATGAATAGTGATTTTCAAGAGATGATTGAGAGGGTTCCGTTCTGGCAAAGGAAATTGAGTTTTAAGTAGATATCTTTAAGATGTTAAGAAATCTTGGCAGAATTGGTACTTGTACCACTGCATGAATATATTTTTAATATGGCAAGGGAGAAATATATGCTGGTTCAGACGTGATTTCCTTTAATGAAGATTTCAATTCAGATCCGTACAAAATAAATTCTGAAAGGTTGCCTTGGCAGATAGTAGTATTTTACTTGAGCTTAATTGATAAAATTAGGCTGTCGAAGTTCTCCTTTGGCATGCCTCCAGCCGGAGCTGAGTATTCGGGGTTCGGGCCCAAAAGATACTGACAGGATCCGGACCTTGTTCGTCCGAACCCTGGCTTGGCGCCGATTAATTCTCAGGGGATTGATTGGAGGTTCAATGAAAATGGATTGATAAGGCATTGAATAACCATACTCATTTCCTGCTGGTTGAAGCGATTTGGACAGATTTTATTTATAAAGGTAAAAAGTGGAATATTGTTTATTTGTCAAGAATAATCATCCTTGATTTATTTTTTTCGAATAAGTGGAAGAATGGAAAATTACTGATCCCCGGATCAATATTCAAAAAACAGTACGGCTGTCCCTGCTGCCCAAAAATCTGGTAGACCGGCTACCCCATTCAATCGGCACTGATATCGAACATGCGTACGCAATCCGTCGCGGGTAATATCATTTGCTGTGGCTGAATAGGGCTCCACCTGCTCGATGATCACAAACCCGGGTCCATCCACATTGATGCCTTCCTTGTTTTCTGATGGCGAGGTGTAGGCGGGTCCGGCTGTCAGATCAAACCCGGCATGAGCAACACCAACAATGGCCTCTCCCGGGCCAAAGCCGATCAAAAGCGTGTCCCCAGGTAGGAAGAGTTGTTCTATTTCCTGTTCCGACCAGCCCCAAATCATACTGCCAGAATCGAACTGTTCTCTGGATTGGATCGCGATACTGAACAAATCCCTGTCGGACTGGCCCAGTCGTCCGATGATGGTTTTATAGGGGGAATGGGTCACATAGTCTGTTGAGGTACTGGCCACGATGTCCTGGCCCAGGGCATCCTTCTCTCCACTGATATAGGCAAAATCCAATGCCGTTATTCCGCCATCCAGGGGAGTGAGCACACCTCGGGCCTCGAAAATACCTTTCTCGGGTGCGATAGGTTCGAAATCAAACGACTTGTCCGATTTGCAGGATGTGAACAGGAGGCCGGCAAACAGAACGGGGAGGATAAGTGAACATGGCCTAGAAAACATAGCGAAAGGTCAGTTGTAGATCACTGTTGATCAGCGTCTGGGAATTGTTGAAGAAGTTGTCATGAGTCAGGTCGAGCAAACCCTGATTGTACCGGACATCCATGACCCAGTGGCGATGCAGCTGATACCCGTAGCCCAGGGTTACACCGGCATCCAGACGACGAATGCCATCTTGAATGTTGTATTGCGTGACCTCGGTGAAGGCATTACCCGTATAGGTCAGGCGGGTTCCATCATTGCGTACGGATACCAGAGCCAGTTTGGGGCCAGCGAAATACTCATTTCGTCCCTGACGAAGAACGACCAGTATGGGTACTTCGACAAAGAGAAGTCCTGTAGAATTGGCTTGCTGATCCACCTTGACCGAAGCACCGAATTCGTCGAGCAATACACTGGATTCGGTACGCTGCAGGTTCCTGTCGAGTAGTTTGCCCGTGAGTTCGGTCCGGATCGACCAGCGTGGGGTCAGATCATACTGAACAAATGCACCGGCAACCCCACCCGGCGATATTGTTTTTACAGGCCAATCCGGTAAAGTCAGGCGAGCGCCACCCAGCAGCCCGAATGTCCATCGTTTGGGAGAGGGCAATGAGGGGGATTCAGGAACAGGGATTGACGGAAGTTGAGGGGCAATACCCACGTCTATTTTTCCTGTCAACCGGGAGAAGGCCATTAATCCGGGGGTATAATCTGCTTCAGTGAGGGCACTGAAGTCGGATACAGCAGGACGGGTGGTTCGGTTTGGAGTTGTTAATGTTCCCACACCACCTGGTGACCCCGGTGGTGAATCCCCGGTTACGGCAGAGCCAGTGGCTTTTCCGAATGGTAGTACAGGTTTGACAGGCATCCGTTTCGAAGTGCCTGATACAGGTTGGTCTGTTTTTGGATTGACAGCAGATGCAGTGGAAATCGGGCTTGTCAGATCCGTTGACGGAGGACTATCCACATTCAGGTCATTCCCTTCAGCTGGTTGATCGGCATACAGAGTCTTATTCTGGATCGTCCTGGTATCTGAATCGGATGAACTGCGCTGTTCAGACCACGCTTGTCCAGCCAGAACGATCAGAGAGATCACGACCCCGGTGAGGAACGGGAATGGCCAGCGGCCGTTCAATGCGTGGGTGGATTGACTGTTTCCGGGCAGGCCTCCAACGACCGGTTCATCCTGTCGGTCGATCAACCGCTCCATTGCTGCCCAGTCGCCCGCTTGCAAGGGGAAGGAATGGCTGGTAGCAGACCGGCGCCAGTTTTTTTCTTCCGAAGAAATATGTTGCTTTTTCATGTGTTCACGGTTGGGGTTTTCTCCATTTCTAGAATTTTCTTCTGGAGGGTTTTGCGGGCCTGTGCCAGATGCCAACGAGAAGTACCTTCATCGATATCCAGCATCTCTCCGATGTCCTTGTGTCGGTATCCATCGATGACATACAGGCTGAAGACATTCCTGGATGCTGCAGGCAAGGCCTGAATCAGCCTGTAAATCTCTTCGGCATCCAGGTGATCATATGCTTCATTCCGACTGATCCCGTCTGCCTCCATCACCTCAGGGAAGCGGATGGTCTGGTTGTAGGTCTTGCGACTGCGCACATAATCGATACAGGTATTGAAGACAATGCGAGCCATCCATCCGCCAAGAGGTCCTGTAGGTTGGTACCTGGGAAGATGCTGGAGAATCTTCAGGAAAGCCTGGTTGAAAATCTCCATAGCCTCTTCCCGATCACGCGTATACCGCATAGGTATTCCCAGCATTTTCCCGGCATACCGCTCATACAGATACCGTTGGGCAAGGCGATGGCCATCGCAGCATCCTGCAACCAGCTCCTCATCCGTACTGTGTGGGCGGTAGGTCATTCCCTGTTTCGATCAGATTGTTGCCTAAGATAACGATCCGTGACGGGATTTCGTTGGTGCGGTTTCTGGTTCCTGCTTCCTGTCGGAGTTGCCGCGTGCGGTTCCGGGACGTGTATTGCTGAATAATATCCGGTAGCCAGGGAAATTCAGGATTGTACCCGGGCATCCGCCAGTCGGCATGCTCTGCCCATCTGTCGGGATGTCCGCGACCCAGATGGAACGATCTGAATCATCCCTGAAGAGAAGCCAAGGTTATCGACACAAGCAACAGGTCATCCTATCTTTGACTTGCCTGTTCAGGCCCTTGGACACATCCAACCAAACTGATCATGCCCGATCTTTTCCTCATCTTCGGATTACCGGGTACCGGAAAAACGACCCTGGCTAAAGCCCTGGCTGAATCCATCGGAGCCCGGCATCAGAACAGTGATGGCCTGCGAACTTCATTGGGCTTGCGAGGACAGTATGATCCGGCTCACAAGCAGGTTGTCTATAATCAACTCAGGGCATGTGCGATCAACTGGCTTCGAGAAGGACACGATGTCGTCATCGATGCCACGTTTTCGCGGGAAGACGAACGGGATAGTTGGCGAAATGCCATTCAACCGCTCGGGATGCCCGTTTTCTGGATCGAAATGAAAGCTGCCGAATCTACGATCGAGCAGCGTGTTTCGCAAAAGCGGCTGGATAGCGACGCGGACAGATCTGTAGTCGACCACATCCGGGATGAGTGGACACCGATGACTGATGACCATCTTCTCCTGTGGTCGGATCGGTCATCTGTGGCAGAGCTTGTCGAGCAGGTCGAAGACTGGCGAGGAAAAACCAACCAATCAGGAAGTTCATGACAAGTACCCAGATCGAACAACTGCTTTCCGGATTGGGGAGAATGTATGCCTTGATTGAAACCCATATCTCGTGGGTACTCATGGGTCCGGAGCGGGTCTACAAGGTGCGCAAACCGATCCGGTATGCCTTCCTTGACTTCTCTACCCCGGAATTGCGGAAGGCAGATTGTGAGAAGGAACTTTGGCTCAATCGACGCACCAGTCCTCAGATCTACCTCCAGGTAGTGCCAGTTCGCGAGCATGGTGGGGAAATCACATTCGGTGAGGGGCCTGGTCAGGTGATCGATCATGCCGTTGAAATGGTCCGCCTGGATTCCGACCGGCAAATGGATGTCCTGTTGCGCAAGGGGATGGTTGAACGGCATGATATAACCGCATTGGCTGTTCATCTGGCGGATTTTCACAGTCGGGCCATCCTGGTTGATTCATGTCCAACAGCACATGGGTTGTGGTTGGATCTGGCTGATGTCTTAAAGGTGGAACCCCTCACGCATGATGTGCTGGGTCCTGAAGCTGCGGCTTCTCTGAGATGGATGGTTTCACGATCCAAAACAGTACTGGATCGCCTGGAGCCGCGGATACGCGAACGTCACGACATGGGGTTTTCGCGGGATGTCCATGGGGATCTTCATACGCGAAATATCTTTCTGCTCCCGGAACCAGTGCTTTTTGATTGTCTGGAATTCAATGATCATTTGCGTCAGATCGATCTGTTGAATGAACTTGCCTTTCTGGGTATGGATCTGGAAGCCTTCGGTCGGTCGGATCTGTGGCATCACTTCTTGTCAGCATACCAGTCAGAATTTCCTGTGATCTTGACACCAAATGATAAAGTTCTCTTAAAGTTCTATATGGGCTATCGTGCAAATGTTCGCTATAAAATTGCAGCATTACGCGGCATACAGGATCAAAAAATGCTGAATGTCAAAGAGTTAACTGCCAGATTTGAGCATATGCGCCAATATTTTGAAGATATAACAGAATTCAAATATGATAATATAATATATTAGTGTAACTTTGCTTTGACAACCTGTATGCCATTGCCTTAGCTTTGTGGCCTAATCCCCTATAAACAACTCCATGAAACAAATTTCACTCCTTTTCCTTCTGATCATGCTGACTTTCGGACTTCAGGCACAGTATACACCTGTGCTTCCGACAATGGAAGGCATTGTCAAGCATTTGCGCTCGATCAAGTCAGAATCCGCCGCACAACTTCGTGACGAAGTATCCTGCACGCGTGAAACCGAATTTACCTGGAATACTTCCCAATGGGATTCAACCTATCAGACTATTACTTCCGTTGATGATACAAACGGCAAGATCAATGTTGAAATCACCACGTCGGAATATGTAGACCTCGAAGGATTCATTGTGACTGAAAAGATCCAGGGCTTTGGTATCGTAGGAGAATTCAATGATGACTCTGAACCGGTATCATACGATTCTCTGCTTCTCTACGGTCCGGATCAATTTACAGGTGATCTCATCCTGATTGCCCGGATTTTACCTTCGTATAATGGAAATGGCAAACTGGTCAAACAGGATACCTATTTCAATACGGCTTTCTTTGGCCTTCCACTCGGTTTTGTCCTTTTTGGTGTCAATCTGTTTTACTACGATGCCAATGACTTTTTGATCTCCGAAGCGAGTAAGGCAGTGGATCTGGGTACGTTTACACTTGAAAACGGAGATTCGACGCATTATGACAATAATGTAGCCGGACAGATCCTGGTCGAACAAGCCTGGGAATGGGACACCGATCTGATGGCCTATATCGACGTTTACCGCAATACAAATACGTATGTCTCCCTGGGTGGCGACCTTGCAACAGTAACTTATGAGAGCTGGAATGAAGGGACTATGTCCTTTGATTACAACAGCCAGTCTGTGTTTACCTATGGCAAACCTGGGCAAGTCAGCAAGGAAGAGATCAAGACCGGTTCTCCAGGAAATTGGCAGACTGTTCAGGAGATTTCCTATACCTATGATGGACAGGATCGGGTGACATTGACATCCTATAAAAATGTCAACCCGAATGGAGTGAAAACGGATACCAACCGGGAGACAATCAGCTGGGACACTCCACAAGGCTGGACATCGGAAAGCATTTTTCAGAATTTTGAAAATGGTATTTGGGTCAACAATTCCAGGGCAATCCTGGAACCTTGCACCCCGATTTCTTCAGTGACTCCAGCATTGGCTGCTGACTTGTTCCTGAATGCGTGGTTTGATGGCGGAAGCCAGTTGAATCTGACCTGTTCTCCGGATGCGAAAGCAGAACAGCTGGATCTCTACGATCTGCAGGGACGGCTGAGTTTGCACACGGCTCTGAGTCCGGGTCAAAACAAGGTCAATGGCAGTGCGTTGATGGCGGGCATGTATATGGCTCGGGTCACATTTGCCGATGGACGGGTAGCTGCCAGACAGGTACAGAAATTCTAAGCGATTCCGGTCATCGGAACGAACCAAACAACTGATTAAAAAAAGGGATGTCCAACGACATCCCTTTTTTTATCCTTCTTCCCCAAGCGAAAACAGGTTGGATCCTGGTCAGAGGGAGGTGAATGAACTTTATTCAGACAGGACAGGCATGTCCCGCTTGAGGAAAATAAATCCATTCTTGCGCCCAATCTCCCGGATATCCGGGAATGCTTCAAATCTGTCCTCTTTGCCTACCCGGGTCACAAAATAAACCGGCTTGTCGATGGCTCCTGACAACAGCCAGTTCTGGTCGTATGACAGGTTATTGGTCACCGGAGATTTTCGGGTGTAGAATAAATGCGCGTAGCTTTTAAATCCAACGGGCTGCACATAACAGTCTTCCCCTTGCCGTGCTTCATAGAATTCAATTGCGGCACGTTGGGAATATCCTTCAATATTGCGGATGACATCGATCAATGTAACGAAGACAAATATCGCTGTGCCCAGAAAAAGGATAATCACACCACTGCGATTGTCCTTCCGTTTGAAGGCATAGATACTGGATACAAGTACGGCCAATAAACACAGACTGACCAATGCTTCCCATCCCGTCCACTGTACATCTGCATCCAGATTAGCAACACCAAACGGATCAGCAGCCAATACCGGACGAAGTAATTCCGGATGTTGGCCCAGCCAGGGCAGGACCAGGGTAGCGAGGATAAACAGGCCTCCGACACCGATAAGTCCAGCAGGTAACCATCCCCGCCAACGCAGACGACCCTCCCACAATTGGTTGAGCACCACAGCAGCGAGATAGGTCATCGGAAAATAGCACATGGAGGAATAGTGGACGATCTTGGAGCGCACGATCGTAAACAGGATGAGCACGACCCAGAACAAGATTTTCATCCATGTTTTCAAATCCTGGCGAACAGCGGTGTCCTCCGGATGCATTTGGAAGAAGGAACGCACTGCAAAAATGGATGCAGGAAAAACACCGATCAGTAAAACAGCAAAATGATATCCGGGAAAGCCTTTATGACCCGCATCTGGAGTACTGAACAATCGATATTGATATGTATTAAACTCAAGAATAAACCAGGGCCCATTTTTCATGGTTTCGAGCCCGTACCAGATGAGCATCACCGCTGCAGCAGCCAGTGTGTACAGAGTCCAGTGTCCGGGATGGGTAAACCAGCGGAAGCGCTGCATGACCCAATACACGCCGATGCAGAGAGCGGCAATTAAAAAAGCCACGGGGCCCTTGGTCAGAATGCCGAGTCCAATAGCCAGACCGCCGGCGATCAGATACCACCAACCTGACCTGTTCAGCGAAATTCCGGAAGTACTCTCTTTTTTCCAGTAAAAGAGAATAAAGCCGTACAGACCCAGAAAAATAAATGTGTTGAACCAGGGATCTATAATTCCGGACTTGGCATAAAGAAAAGGCAATACACTGCCCAACCAGGCACCTGCCCAGAGTAAACCGAACCGGGCATGATAAACTTTCCTTCCAATGAGATAGATCAGTACCAGGCTGAGGATTCCGTTGATCGCATTCGGTAGTCGAGCCGCATATTCACCCACTCCGAAAAGGGACATGCATCCTGCCTGCAACCAGAAAAAGAAGGGTGGCTTTTCCCAGAATGGTTCGAAATTGATATAGACTCGGAGATAATCTTTCAGGATCAGCATTTCCCGACTGATCTCTGCAAAATTGATCTCGTCCCAGTCGAAGAGATGGACACCACCCAGAAAGGGAAGATAAAAGATTCCGCCAAGCAGGATCAGCAGGAGGATATGTGTTCTTTTTTCTGACATGATTTATCGCTTCTTCTTCCGTGAAAACCGGCCCAGAATACTGCTGATCAGATCATCGTTGATGCCGAGCAGCCCCTTCAATCCATTGTATACAGCCACTGCCTGTTTGTCAGCCCAGATGAACAGGCCTTTTATCCCGTCACCCGGCCGGGCCCGGTAGTTTGTCGCCCGTTTGGCTGGAGCCATCTTTTCCTCAGTGAAATAATACAATGCAATGGATTTTCGGGTGACTTCCTCCGGACACTGAATAGCATCCGGGAACCCGTGATAGGAGTCTTCATCTGTATTGAACAGGACAACCCGGTTAAACAGGGGTTCGATTTTTGTCACGCTTCGACTCATATCCCGATCCCAAAGTTCCAGCGCGCCACCCCATTCCGCCTGCCATCCTTCATTCAGGTAGACCAGGAGGTTTACCCGACGTCGCCACATCCGTTTATGCGGGTGGACAGTAAAATCGGCATGTACATTCAAATGGCCTCCCCGTTGGCTTTGGTGAAGGCCACCACCTTCCAGATCGGGGTCTGCCATCAGATTGGGAATTCCGGTTAATTGACTGATCCAGGAAACAAATGCGGGCGTGTTTAATTCTCGAATCAGATCCGCCAGAAAAGGAGGGAGCAGGTCCATTTTATTGAGACCGTGTTTCCGCTCATTCACGTGAACATAGTGTATCCAACCCTCGTCCTGAATGGCAGGAAAGGCATCCCTTGCCTGTTGAGCGATCGCGGCGGGAAAAAAATCATCCAGGACAATATGCGGATAAGGGCTTCCGGTGGCATAGGATTTTGACCATTCAGTAAGTTGCTCCTGAATGGGGCTCAGATCAAAAAGTGCAGGGGAAAGGGTTGATGGCATGGGTGCAGAATATGCGCAAAGGTAGCGAGAATGCCTGGCCTCTTGGAGGCAGGCATGATGGGAGTGCTTCAGGGTAACCCTGGTTTGTTCTTCGGGATTAGATGCTGAACAACCTTGTGTAAAATCATTCTAAATAATCAGTCAGATCATTTCCGTTCCTGAAAGGACTGACGTAGGTTTGTTGATCATTCTGAATGAATCATGTTTCTTCTTGCACTGACACTTCTTCATCGACCTCCAGTGGCACCCGGCCGCAAAGAAAGCGGCATGGTGTTCAAGAAGAAGTGTTGCAAGAAATACAAGGACGGCAAGGCGTGCAAGCGATGCCCGATACGCCGGAAGAAGGGGTAAATCTGGGTGGAGGTAATAGATTGACATTGGCTGGAAAGGATTGTATCTTTACAAGATGAACCAGATCAAAACACTCGGTATGGAATGGACAAGACATATGGTAACCCTAATCCTGTTCGGTTGCCTGCCGCTCTGTGTGGTTGCCCAATGCCTCCCGACGGGCAGTGATATCGAAGGACCCTATTATGTGCCGGGAGCGCCACAGACAGATTCGATCATTGCACCGGTGCTTCAGTCTAATACCCAGAAGATCTGGGTCAGAGGGACAGTCTATTTCAACGGCTGCAAAGTCCCGGTCCCGAATCCGGTGCTGGATATCTGGCATACCAACGAACTGGGAGAATATTCAAATGTGGACGGGAATCCGAATGACTTTGCCTATCGTGCAAAGATGCAGGGAGATGCCGATGGGTCCTATCGCTACTACTCTGTGATGCCCGGCCTCTATCCGGGAAGACCCAAACACACCCATTTCAAAGTGTGGGTCAATGACACCCTGAAACTGACCTCCCAAATGTATTTTGCCGGAGACCCCCTCAATGCACAGGACCCCTGGGCTTCGATCGCGGAGCCAAACCGGGTAGTTGAGCTGGATACCCTGCCGAACGGTGATCTGGAAGCGCGTTTTGATATCTACACCATCGACGATCCCTGGACAGGCACCACCCAGCCGGATCCGAATCATTTCGGAATCATGCATGTCTGGCCAAACCCTATGGATGGCAGTGGGATGCTATACCTCCCCCGAACCATGAATGTGACCCTGACGGATATCATGGGTCGGACGATCATTCAGAGCTGGGAAAGTGACAGGATCGATGTCCGTCATCTGTCTCCTGGTGTGTATCAACTGATTTCCGAGGAGGGGCAAGGAGCCCGGGTGGTGATCCCGGCAAGATGAATCGCCTGAGATTTACGTATCTTGGGAGAAAGATGTTTTCCGATGATGCACAGAATCCTTTGTCTGGTGTTGACGCTGATGACCGTTGTTTCCTGTGGACAGGATACGCCACCGGCTGAACAAGTGGCCGGAGAATGGCAGGGTGTACGATGGGTCACCGAAAGCCAGGCAGTGACCGATGATCCATCTCAGGTCATCTTTGTATTCGAAATGCCGGACAAATACGCAGCGATCTATGGCAGCCAGGACGAAAAGGGCACGTTCAAAGTGAATGATGGACGATTGTACACGCAGTCGGACCAAGCCGGCGCTGCCCCGATGATGGTCCGTTTTGAACGCCTTCAGGAGGATACCCTGACCTTGAAAATGAACAGAGGAGGGCGAATGGAAACCCTTGTCCTCGGTCGCAGGAAATGATCCACCTATTCCCTGCGTACAGGTGGTCTTGATGAGTACACTGATCTGGAAGATCAGGTTGATGGTGTAGATGAAGCGATGTTTCCTCCTCTCCTCAACCACTCGTCTCCAACACTCCACCTCCCCCTGCAACTCCTCTCCCCCCCCCATACCCTCATAACCACTTCAAGGACCGACATCATTCATTCAGATGATCCAGGTCACCAACCAGGTGGGTGAGTCGACCGAATTTTATTCGGTTAATTCAAACCCATTACCTTATGCCGGTCTATCATCGTCAGGGGCAGATCCCCCATAAGCGCCATGTCCAGTTTCGTCAATCCAACGGTGGTCTCTATCACGAAGAACTGGTGGGTACTCAAGGGTTCAGCGGCGTTTCTGCGTTGGTCTATCATCTGCACCCACCCACTATTGTCAAGGAAAAAGGGACCCCATACAGTGTGGCTCCTGAGATTGCGATCAGTGAAAACTTGCAGGCCCTGAGTTTCAAGGATTTGAACTGACACCAGTGGACAACCACTGGACAGTCGAACTCCTCTGTTTGTCAATCATGACCTGACAGTGGGACTGGCTGCTCCCAGGGCCTCCATGCGGGGTGATTTTTTCAAGAATGCCGATGCGGATGAAATGATCTTTGTTCATCAGGGGTCAGGTACGCTGTCGACAATGTATGGCAGTATTGATTTTTCCTATGGTGATTACATCGTCATACCAAGAGGAACAATCTATCAGATCCGGTTCGATCAATCGGCCAATCGGTTATTGTATATCGAGTCCTACAGTCCGATCCGGTTCCCTGCCAGATATCGCAATCAGTCCGGACAATTATTGGAACATTCCCCGTTTTGCGAACGGGATATCCGGCTGCCGGAAAATCTGGAAACCCATTCGGAGACAGGAGATTTTCGTGTATTTATCAAGAAGCAGAACAGGATTTATCCCTATATCTATGGCACGCATCCATTTGATGTTGTCGGCTGGGACGGATTTCATTATCCCTACGCCATGTCCATTTTTGATTTTGAACCGCTGACAGGTCGCATCCATATGCCTCCGCCCATCCACCAGCAGTTTGAAGCGGATCAGTTTGTGGTCTGCTCTTTTGTTCCCCGTTTGTATGATTATCATCCGGATGCCATTCCAGCGCCCTATCACCACAGCAATATTGACTCGGATGAGATCCTCTATTATGTGGATGGTGATTTTATGAGCCGGAATAATATTTCCAAAGGACAATTGACGCTACACCCTGCAGGCTTGCCTCATGGTCCGCATCCCGGTGCGATCGAACGCAGCATTGGCCAGAAATCAACCGAAGAGCTGGCTGTCATGATCGACCCCTTCCGGCCCATGCAAATCACTAAAGCTGCCATGCAACTGGATGTGGAAGACTATTATAAATCTTGGATCGATCACCTCCAACCCACCTCATAACCTCCCCTCCAACCTCATAACCTCATAACCTCCTCGACTTCTCAACTCCTCCCCTCCAACCTCATAACCTCATAACCTCATAAAATGGCTACGCTCACTGGAATCAAAGACTACCAATACGGACTGGAAAAGATTTTTCCCGAAGCTGACGATTTTCTGCCTCTGCTCGGAACAGATTATGTCGAATTCTATGTCGGCAATGCAAAACAGGCTGCACATTTTTATAAGACGGCATTTGGATTTCAGTCACTGGCATACGCAGGTTTGGAAACGGGTGTTCGGGATCGGGTATCCTATGTGGTTCAACAGGGAAAAATAAAACTGATTCTGACTACACCTTTGCATTCAGACTCCCCAATATCCGATCATATTAAAAAACATGGAGATGGCGTAAAAGTGATCGCATTGTGGGTGGATGATGCCAGAGCAGCATTTGAGGAAACGACAAAACGCGGTGCAAAACCGTTTATACCGCCCGTGGTTGAATCAGACTCCGATGGAGAAGTGGTCCTCTCGGGCATTCATACCTATGGCGATACCGTGCATGTTTTTGTCGAACGAAAAAATTATAATGGCGTTTTTCTGCCCGGCTATGTCGAATGGAAATCGGACTATAATCCGGCTTCGGTGGGTTTGGAATACATAGACCATATGGTCGGTAATGTCGATTGGAATCAGATGAATATCTGGGCTAAATTCTACAATGAGGTGATGGGATTTGCCAATCTGATTTCCTTTGACGACAAGGATATTTCGACGGAATATTCCGCGCTTATGTCCGAAAGAGTTGGGCATCATGGTCGATCGGGATGACGAAGGGTATTTGCTGCAGATTTTCACAAAACCGGTAGAAGATCGCCCCACCTTGTTTTATGAGATCATTCAACGGAAAGGGGCCATGAGTTTTGGCAAGGGCAACTTCAAAGCGCTTTTTGAATCCATTGAAGACGAACAGCGCCGGCGGGGCACACTCTGATATGCGACATCAAACGATTATTGAGCCTTTCCGGATCAAGGTGGTGGAGCCGATCCGGATGAGTACGGTGGAAGAGCGAATTGAATCCCTGGAGCGGGCGGCTTACAATCCGTTTTTATTGCACTCGTCAGAAGTGATCATCGACCTGTTGACGGACAGTGGCACTTCAGCTATGAGTGCCGAACAATGGGCAGGCATCATGCGGGGGATGAAAGCTATGCCGGAGCGAACAGTTGGTTCCGCATGGAAAGGTCATACAGGACCTGACGGGTTGTCCCTATATTTTACCAACCCATCAGGGTCGTGCCGCGGAACATTTGTTGTACACCCGATTGGGCGGAGCAGGAAAGGTGTTTTTTTCCAATACGCTCTTTGATACGACACGTGCCAATATTGAATACTCTGGTGCTACTGGCATAGACCTGCCTATACCGGAGAATGCAGATACCCAGAGCTATCATCCATTCAAGGGAAACCTGGATGTGGACAAACTGAAAGCCGGGATTGCCGAATGGGGAGCGGATCAGGTAGCAGCGGTAGTATTAACCGTGACGAATAACAGTGGCGGAGGCCAGCCGGTCAGTCTGGCCAATGCCCGTGCCGTTGCAGATATCTGCAAACAGAATGGGATCATGTTCCTGCTGGATGCTTGTCGTGTTGCAGAGAATGCCTGGTTTGTCCGGCATCGAGAACCGGGGAATGAGCAGAAATCCTACCGGGATATTGCACAGGAAATGTTTGCCCTGTCCGATGGTGCCATCATGAGTGCCAAAAAGGACGGTCTTGTCAATATGGGTGGATTTCTGGCACTTCGTGATCTGGAACTGGCACAAGCCTGCCGGACCGTGTTGATTATCACCGAAGGATATTCGACCTATGGAGGATTGTCCGGTCGGGATATGGAAGCCATTGCAACTGGTTTGGAGGAAGTATTTGAACCGGATTATTCCATTATCGGATCCGCAGTACCGCGTACCTGGGTGAAAAGCTGACAGCGCTGGGTGTGCCTCTTTGCAGCCACCGGTGGACATGCCGTCTATATTGATTCCAGAATACTGTATCCGCATATTCCAGTGGATCAATATCCGGGACAGGCTCTGGTCTGTGAATTGTACCGCCTGGGTGGAATCCGTTCCTGTGAAATCGGTTCCGTCATGTTCGGTAAATATGCGCCGGATGGCAGTCTGATCCCCTCTCGAATGGAGCTGGTCAGATTAGCTATTCCGAGACGGGTGTATACCCAGAGTCATCTCGACTATGTCATCGAGACCTTTGGTGAAATTCTGGAGCAGGCTGACCAGGAAGAGGGTACAGGATCGACTGGGAACCGCCATTCTTACGTCATTTTACGGCGCGATTCAGTCCGCTTTGATCACAGCATTCAAGAGCGTTTTCAAATAGTCTTTTTAAAAAAGGGCAGTCCTGAACGCAGGTTGCCCTTTTTTCAGGTTTATTCAGGAGGACCAGGCTGGCTATGGTTGTCTGTTCTGGTGATGCGTATACGTCTGGAATATTGAATTTCATGCAACGGGAATTGCCGTTTGACCGACAAAACACGGACTCTATACCCAACAACCCGCCTCCTGAACCGTTATATCGCCAGCAATCCATATTTTCGGTCCATGGTGGCAACACGTATATTCCTCATCCTTCTCCTTGCACTTCCAATCAGTCTGTGGGCCACCCACAACCGAGCCGGTGAAATCACTGTCGCACAGATCGGCAATTGCAGCGATCTGACCCTCCGGGTCACTGTAACGACCTACACCAAGGCTTCCAGTTTCGCAGCCGATCGTGACAGTGTGGAGGTCTTCTGGGGCGATGGGACAAAACAATGGCTGTACAGAACGAACGGGCCGATTGGACCGGGTGGTATTCCCTTCGGGGAAGAGTTGCCCAACGATATCAAAAAGAACCTGTATGTCGGTATCCATGTCTACCCTGCACGAGCGACTTACAGGATCAGCATGAATGACCCCAACCGGATTGATGATATCCTCAATGTCAACTATCCCAATTCGGTCAGTATTCCGTTTTATATTGAAACGATTTATACCTTTCTGAATCCACAGTTTCAAGGATGTAACAGCACACCAGTTCTGCTGCAGCCCCCGATCGACTTTGGCTGTGTGGGTCGCACATTTGTCCATAATCCGAATGCATCAGACCCTGACAAGGACAGTTTATCCTATCACCTGATCGTGCCGCTTCAGAAGCAGGGTACTGTTGTCCCCAAATACCAGTATCCCAACCAGATCGGATCAGGTGGCCCCAATACGCTGACCCTCAACCCGGTTACGGGTGAATTGCGCTGGGAGACTCCGCTGGTTGCCGGTGAGTATAATATTGCCATGATCATTGTGGAATACCGCAATGGAGTGGCATTGGATACCATTATCCGGGATATGCAGGTACTGGTCAAGGATTGCAACAACAACCCGCCCGTTATCGAAACGGTGGAAGAGATCTGCGTGATTGCAGGAGATACCCTCGAACTGGACGTGCTGGCGAAGGATGTGGATGCGGGTCAGAAAGTGCTCCTTACTGCATTGGGCGGTCCATTTATCGATGCATTTTCGCCTTCCCTCTTCTTTGCGCCGGCAACAGCAGCTACGCCTCCTGTATCGGGCGTGTTCTTCTGGCCAACCGTTTGTGAGCATATCTCCAAACAGCCTTATTCCGTCGTCTTTAAAGCCGTGGATAATGATGCGTCCTCACCCCTGGCCGATTTGCATACGTTGCTGATCAAGGTGGTGGGACCACCACCCCGGGATGTGAAGGCCAACCCGGGGAAAGACACCGTTACCGTATCCTGGGAGAGCCCCTATCGCTGTGAAGACGCAGCCAATGATTTTTTCAGGGGGTTTTCTGTCTGGCGGCGCATCGGAAGCAATCCATTTGCCATTGACACCTGCACACCCGGTCTGGCCGGACAGGGATATACCCGGATCGCCTTCAGCCAAAAGACTCGCGAACGGCCGATATACTTACATCGACGCGGATGTTGAAGCGGGACGGACCTATTGCTACGGATAGTAGCCGACTTTGCCCGTCTGTCCTCCGCAGGGAATCCCTTCAACCAGGTGGAAAGTCTGCCTTCCCAGGAAGTCTGTGTCCAATTGAGTCGCAATCTGCCACTCCTCACCACGGTCAGTGTCGAATCTACTGACGAAATCACTGGTGAAATGGAAATCGTCTGGACAAAACCGCGATTGCCGGATCTGGATACAGTGCTATATCCAGGTCCCTACCGATACCGATTGCTTCGATCGCCCGGTCTGGGCACGGCCAATTGGGTACCGGTAGCGGGTGGTGATTTCTCAGCGCCCACCTTTGCAGCAGCCAATGATACGTTTGTCCGTTTTGATGCACCCCTGATACACGATCTAACCCCTATACCTATCAGATCGAATTCTATACTGGCCCCGGTGTTGAATTACTGGGAGCGTCTGCTGCAGCTTCTTCGGTTTTCCTGACGGTTGCTTCAACCGACCAGCGAAATATCCTGTCGTGGAATGAAGTGGTGCCCTGGGTCAATTATGAATATCAGGTGGAGCGATGGAATCCTGCACTGGCCATGTGGGATACATTGGCCGTGACGATGGAATCTGAATTTACTGATGAAGGCCTGACCAACGGGAAGAATACTGTTACCGCATTCGTGCCTTTGGCGATTATGGAATTGATAATTTGCCGGATACGTTGATCAATCTGTCGCAGGAAAATTGTGGCATTCCACTAGACACTGTCCCTCCCTGTCCTCCTGTGCTGGAAGTGAGTAATATCTGCGATACATTATTTGAAGGCCCTTTTCCTACTGTATTAGAGAATACATTGAGTTGGTTGAGTCCCTTGTCGATTTGTCCCAACCTCTCCGATGTTGCCGGATATCAGATTTATTATCAGGCACCGGGTGAAACCCAAAGTGTGCTGGCAGGGGAATTATTTATGGCAGGGGATACGACAGCGATCCACAGGCCGGAGAAAGGGCTGGCCGGATGTTATTTTGTGGTCGCTCTGGATTCTCTGGGGAATGTCTCCCTGCCAAGTAATTCGGTCTGTGTGGATAATTGTCCGGATTAACGATTGCCCAATACGTTTACGCCGAACGGGGATAATCAGAATGACCTGTTCAAACCGTATCCCTATCGATTTATTGAGGAAATAGATTTGAAAATATTCAACCGTTGGGGTGGTCTGTTTTTTGAAACAACCGATCCTGACATCCTCCTGGGACGGGAGAGAGACAGTTCGGGAACAGAATTGTCTGACGGCACGTATTTCTACGTCTGTAAAGTATTTGAACAACGCGTGCAGGGCATAGTCCCTGCGGCTTCATTACTGGAGGGATACATTCAGATCCTGCGACCGTAACCGTGACTTCACTACCTTTCATCATACAGGACGTGGAGAATGTTCAAGCCTTTTAATCAGGATATTCATGTTTACAGGAATTATTGAATGTATCGGCCGGATTGAGGACGTACGCATGGAGGGAACCAATATCCATGTTTGGGTGAGTTCGGTCATATCCGATGAATTGAAAGTCGATCAGAGTGTTGCACATAATGGAGTCTGTCTGACCGTTACTGCTGTTGCTCCGGGTCGACACGCAGTCACGCTGGTCGCTGAGAGTATTGATCGCAGTCATTTCAAATCTGTTCAGGTGGGAATGCCGGTCAATCTCGAACGAGCGGTTTCTTTGCAACATCGGTTGGACGGCCACCTGGTTCAAGGTCATGTTGATGGCGTGATGACATGTACTGATCGGCAGGATAAAGCAGGTAGTTGGTGGTTTACATTTCAGTTTTCGTCGAAACAGGCTCATTTATTAATTGATAAAGGATCGGTTTGTATTAATGGTGTCAGTCTGACAGTCATACATCCGAAAAGAGATACATTTTCAGTAACCATTATTCCCTATACAATTGATCATACGACATTCGGTATTTTGTATCTGGAGATTTGCCAATGTGCAGTTGACCTGGTTGCCATGCACCTCCCCCGGTGGCGAGAGCTGGGGTAAATAGGTATTTGTAGAGGTGACTTTAATCGCCTTGGAAAAACGTTATTAATCAAATAATTAGTTTGATTTAATAGAAAAACGCTTATAAACCATAGTTTGATAGTGGATTTTAATGTAATGTATAATGTTGCCAATACTTGAATAAGTCAAAACTATATCGAATAATCTGCCTCATCACCTTAATTGGTAACATTCTTTGTCACGTTTGATTAGCAGATTCACTACCAAAAGCAGTATCCCAGAATCTGGCCGTAAATTTAATCGAATGCAATCCAGTTCAGATTCAAAGTCAATTGACGCGGCTGCTAAGTAAAAATGGCAAAGTATTATATGGAACTTTGAGTAAATTGGATGAGTCGAAACATGGTGAAATAAGGCTTGATACACCTGAATTAGCTGCAATTATTTCAACGAAACTTCATGGAGTTCGATAATAAGTATTGCACATTGATTGCTTATTCAATAATGCCGAACCATGTTCATTTAATCTTGATTTTCCTGTCAGGGTTTCCGATAAGAATGGTTTGATATGCAATCAAATTCCGCAAATTATAAGCAGCTTCATGAGGTAATGAAATTAATAAAGGGCGGGACAGCATTTACGGTAAATAAATTATCTGAAGGTTCGGTCAATTGTGGGCATCTGGGAGTTATGATAGAGTAGTTAGAGATCTTGAAGAACGCGAATGTGATTCGCCATATTTGAATAATCCAGTAAAGGGGATTAAAAGGGTAATTAAATGGGAAAGATGAAACTTATCATTTCTACAGAATAGCTAATTCAATTGAGTCAGAATGGGCTAACAAGTTTCTGAACATGCACGATCCCAGTTTTTACTACGGCGACTAAAGTCACCGCCACAAGCTAACTGTTTCTGAATCGCCTATTCCTTCAATATTCGGATCGGTTTGCCGAATAGTGCCAGTTTCTCTCCCTTTCCCTACCTCACTCATGAGTCTCCATGAAGCTTACCACGACCCGTACGATGCGTTGAAATCTGGCACACAAACTGGATTTTGGGAATTCCGAGGCGATGATGCATACTCGGATATCAGCCTGTTGAAATCGTTTCATTTTTACAAGCAATTTGGTACCTCCAGATCCATTCCATAATGTAGTGACGAGTTGATCCGTTGTTGAACTCAACACTACTGACTTTCCATTTTACCGGAAGGACCCAGCCGGTAATCACCCGAAACGCCAGGTAAAACCGTCTTTTTATCCGGGCCAAAGATCTCTCATTACCGGATTTTTACCTGGAGACCGGAAACGTTTTTCTTGATCGCCTCGCAGCCTCGGCGGGGCATGCAGGATATCGATACAGTTTGAAAGATGTGCATTCTCCGATCAGAATGTGTTGAAAGGAGAGGATGAGGAACTGGTTTCGACAGCTCCTGCCCACCTCAATTTGCCGTACAAGTTCCGGTCAAATAAAGAATGGACCGTCGAAGGAGGTTGGGATATTATCTGGTGATCTAAAAAAGACGATTGCTCACACCTGAAGAAATGACGACACTCGTCAAACTCGGTCTGGAACTTTATGCGCTGTTGCGGGAAAGCCTCAAAAAACCGATTTTATTGTCGTTTATTCCCGCCCAATTCCACGGGCCTGATCAGATCTTCGTCCTCGGAGTCATGCTCTCACCTGGGACATGATGATCGACCAGATTGCTCAGCAATCGGGTTCATGGCAGCCTTTACTGAATTCCAGATTTCCGGATGCCTTCAAATGCAAAGGCAAGTTGTTCTGCTGCGACCCCGTTGATCTCGAATAACCGATAACAACGCGCTCTAACTGGTCCTTGCTGTTCGGTTCGGTAAATTCCATGACACCGCCGCCTTCATCCGGGAAGTGGGACTTTTGATCCTTCTTGACCAACATATGGTAAAATACGATCTGCCTCCAGTAATCCCACGGTTCCTCTTTCGGATTTTCGCCGGACGGTTCAGTTTTTCGGGCATTTTCTGGATTCGGTTTTATAATCCCCGACAATCAGGCCATCGGCGTAATATTCCACCTTATCCAGTTTCCTCCGATCGGATACCCTTCCCATTCCACTGACGGATGGCTTTTTCGACTTCTGTTTTCGATTTGTTTTTATAAGGGTAATGCTTCGTTTACATACCGGGGAAGCACCTGTTGCCATGTTGAAGAGTGTTTTTCAAACTCGTTTTTGTAAAATGCGGTTATTATCAGTTCATTCCTGTCCGAATATATGGAGCACTTGTTCAGAAAGATCTCCTTCCAAATGTGGGGTTGTTCTGAAAACGGTTCCCGGCGCATAATGCAACACTTATATATATCTGATTCCTGCCGGAGGACGCTGCAGAATATTTTCATACTCCCACGAACGAGGACGAACCGGTGTTTATTTAATGCTGTTTTACTCGCGACGGGCCGAGCTCACTTGCTCACCAAGCCAACCTTCTTTCCAATTGTGCAGGTTTCTCGGCCAATGGATGCAACTTTGTTGATTCGAGCATTTTCCCGTTGATTCGGAGGCGATCGACATCAGCTGGTTGGCGAAGAATGCCCCTGTTCGTGGCATTCCCACATAAATGGCGCGGCGGATCGTTACTCGGTGTTTTTGTGTCGGCATTTTCCGTCCAGGACATAACGGATCACCAGTTTCTTTAACTTTGCCCGAGTCATGCCCACAAAAACAGGGTGACGTTTCCTCCTCTGCGGTCTGTTCGTCAAATACTTCCGTATTTCGCTGCAGTATCGGGAATTTAAAATCCCGGCCACGTGTCTGACAGCTCCAGTTTTTGAAGAACTGGCGATCATAAACATCTGACCATTCCAGACCTTTCGCAGAATGAATGGTGCTGAAACAGAACCGCATCCACGTTGCCAGCGCTTACCTGTGGACATAAGGCAAAGCGATGTCCCCTTCCACCATGTCGTCCCACTGTTTGAGGATATCCATGAATTCAATTTCCGGGATTGCGTGCAGTTACGGCCTTGATATAATCGAACAGGGTGGTGACCCGAATTCCAGAAAGCGCTTTTTGCGGATCAAAGCGAGTATGGCCGATAAGACGCCGCCTCGTGAAAATCCGTTCAAACAGATTTAGGACAGTGATTTCATTAAAATGACCGATCCAGTATTCGATGTTGCAGGAGATGGAAGGGAATGTTTACCGTATCTGCAACTCCCGTTTGGGAAAGGAGCACTTCAGAAGCGAGAAACGTTCACACTAACCACCGGATCAATTTTCTGGTCGGATCCTGCTGGTAAGGCGCCCGAGGCTGTTTCATGTAGCTGCTGCAGTCGCGCCACATCCAATGGGGTGATCCCGAAATAGCGAT
>JADJLN010000017.1:32500-397235 GCA_016710115.1 Saprospiraceae bacterium | reverse complement strand
TCCGGAGGTATCCTCGGTATTCATCCACCAGAATGTAAAGGAATCTTTCCTGATAGGTCCGGAGAAGGTCGGCATCCGGGGCAATGCATCGTAAGCGCACCTCCCAACGCAACATCTCTGAGAAAATCACATTACCGCCCTTTTTCATTTTCAGACGCGACTGGAAGTCGGGCAACAACCGGCAGCCAAGGGTGTCCTCCATCCCGTTTGGTTTCGTCTCGATGGCTGATTCCTTGGATCACCGGCTTCAAACTGCTTGTCTTGCGCTTGTAAAAATAGGGCCTCCCGGTTGCAATTCCTCCAGATACAGGTCGATCGCTGCATGATCTGTTCCGGTGACAGGCCTTCCAGTTTCGTGGTGCTGGAACAAGCGGGACAGACGAGGCACATCATAATAGTATTCTCCTCGCAATCGCGTAACGGGATGCTGGGCCGGCGGGGCATCGATCAGCTGCTTGGGGATCTCTCTGCACTCCAGATCGGTGAGTGGCTGAAGGCTCCCGGTAGCCACCAAAGCGGGTAGGCTTTTCTCGGATGACCATTGCAAAACCATGAAAAGTATGTAGACGGGTACTAAGCACTCTCTGGTCCGATAAATTCGATCAGGCGTTTTCGCATCGCCAATGCGCCCGCCTCAGTATAGGCCGGACAGAGGATCTCCCGCGGATCCGTATCCGTGAGTCTCGCAGGATTATTTCCATACGGGCAGCCAGCAGCTGGGTCTTCCCCGTCCCCGGTGGCGATCGCCATGACTGGCCCTTTGATCGGGTAAACAGCCTGTCGCTGGTCAGGGTTCAGTTTGGCGAGGACTTCTTTCTCGAAACCGGGCGAGATATGTTGTTGGGGAAGGGGGCATGCGGGAGGAATGAACAAGGCAAGATAAGTGATATTCGGGATTTCTCCGTAATCGATGGATGCATGCAGCACCGAGAATGACAGGAAGTCCTCGCCTCGACTCATTTGTGTTGATTACAAATGTGATACATAACGACTCAAAGGGCTTTTTAAAAATCTGGGCTGGAATTGTGTATATGAATAGCGCCTACGATCCAAGGGAGCATACTTTGGTGTGCTATTCTACTGGTATGAAACACCTGCTTCTTGGATATATGCGTGATCCTCCGGAGTCGATTTTCTTGCATAGGATCATTCGGCAGATTTGTGACCTCTCCGGAGGTCACAATGTCGACTTGGTTCGTTCTATTGAAGGTGGCTTATTCTCCAATGGACCCAGGCGTGCTCCCACACCTGTTGGAGTTAGATGTACCGCAATCAGGACCCAGCGGATTCCCAAATAATCATTGAAAGATAGGGTGAAATTCATCATAATTAGTGTGAGGCATGTTATTCCAATGGGACACATGACTCTATCACATGTAATTATTGATAACCACGGCAATACCTAAGGACTCGGCGTGCCCCGCACCTGTTGAAAAATAGAGCCGCAACAGACCCCGGCGAAGTCCCAAACAATTACCCAATGGGCATATGACTTAACACAAAATTGTGAGGCATGTTATCCAATGGGTTAAGGATCTCCAATGACACACCATCGATAACCATGGTTATCATCTAAATGGACTTATAATCATATAATCTAGTGAAAAATTGTGCCCAAATGGATGATCAATTCGCAACTTGAGCTTTCATGTCCTGTAATTGTAGGAATAAATGGGCTATTCAATCAATTGTTACCAATATGATGGTTTATTTTTATAGAAATTTAACCATAGACAATGACTCCTTTCTATAAATCTATCGTACATTGTATCGTGCGGTCAAATTCCGTGAGCCATGATTAAACCAGAATGGAGATGATTTATACAAGTATACTACCGGCATTATTCAAAATCGCGGACATAAATTGCTGGCACCAATTGGAATGCCGGATCATAATCACATCTTTATCGGATTTCTTCCATGATTCTGTCTCGGACCTGGTTGCGAGGGTAAAAAAAAAAATCAACCACACAATTTATCCGAGACCAGAATTACTCTTCCGAGATCATTTCATTGGCAAATGGATATGCTGTATTTCAAACAGCCGGTCCCAGGTTCATCGTGTTTGTACCTATATTAAAATCAAAGAAACCCACTACGCAAACAAGCGATTTGAAGATGAGTATATGCATATGCTAAAGGAGCAGCGTGTTGACCTGGATCGAAAGCAGGTATTCGAATTTATTCGGGAATAGACAAAAAATATAACAAAAAACCCCGCACATCGTGCAGGGTTTTTTATTGGAAGGAATAATTCCTTCATATAAAACATCGAGTCTACTAGAATAAACTCAATCACTTTCTCCTCATTGAACCCTTCCGCCTCCGCTTTGAAGTTCCGGACGATCCGGTGACGGAAGGACGTAGGAGCGATATGGAACAGGACATCTTCGATATCCGGTTGTATTTACCATGAATGGCTGCATGACATTTTGCCCCTAATACAAGATATTGAGAAGCACGTGGTCCAGCACCCCAGGAAATATATTCATTGACCATCTGAGTGGCCCGCTCGGTATTCGGGCGGGTCTTGGTCGCCATGCCTACTGCATACTCTAACACATTGTCAGACACAGGGATTTTCCGGATCAACTGTTGAAACTCCAGAATCTGCTTTCCGGTGACGATATGTTTCAGATCGGCTACAGTCGTTGTTGTCGTCTGACGAACAACCTCCAGCTCTTCTGCATAAGACGGATAATCCAGAGGAATGTTGAACATGAAACGGTCCAATTGCGCTTCTGGCAATGGATATGTTCCTTCCTGTTCGACGATTGTCATCCAGTACTTTGGTACCGGTATTATCTGATGGCATCAGGTCAGGTGTAAACTGGATCCGTTTGAAATCCAGTTCCAACACCTTCGGCAATCGTGAGGACCAACAGTGTTTTGGCTACTACCCCGAACACCCACCAGCAGACTGTGTCCGTTGCTGAACAGGGAGATGATCACCGCGCGGACCACTTCTTCCTGACCGATAATGACCTTGCCGATCTCGGCCTTCAGATCACGATAGGACTGCGCCAGCGCATCCACAGCTTCTACATCATTCTTGTACGTCGTCATAAATCCGTTCGATTGCGGGCTTCTCATTCGATGAAGAAGACAATCCCCGGTGAAACGAGAGATGTCCTCGCCTTGTTGCGACCAAAGGTCAAAACCTTCTCCGTCATTTCCCAAAAACTTCAGCCAGTTTCTGCTCCAGCGCATTTCCTCTCAGGTTTCGGCCCAGGATTTTTCCCTCGGCATCCAACAGGACTGTATGAGGAATGGAAGTCACAGAGTACATGCCCGCAACCTCATTTGACCACCCCTTCAGATCGCTGACATGGGTCCAGGTCAGCCCGTCCTTAGCAATGGCATCCAGCCATCGATCCTGTTTGCTGTCAAGACTCACTCCCAGGATTTCGAATCCCTGGTCCTTATACTGTTGGTACAGTCTGACCACATTGGGGTTCTCCTTTCTGCAGGGACCGCACCAGCTCGCCCAGAAATCCACCAGCAGCACCTTCCCCCGGAAATCAGTCAGACTCACCGGATTGCCCTGCGGGTCATTCTGTGTAAAATTGGGGGCCACACCACCCTGGACAAAGCGGGAGATCAGATCCAACTGACGCTCCAGTGCCAAGACAGGTTCGGGATGCGTCTCCTTGTATTTGTCGATATATATTCCGGCATAATAGGCGAAAGCAGAAGGGTTTGCCTTTTCTATGCCACGGAGAATGCCGCTTAACGCCAATTGATAGGTTTGCTGATGAGTGGGAACCCGGGCCAGTGTTTTCCCGATATATTCCTGCAGTTTTTCTGCGGGCATTTTGGTGCCAGCCAGGGTATTTGCATACCCCTTGAAGGCTTCATACACCCAGGGCTGGTAGTTGTAATTGTTTTTCTCAAAATCAACAAAACGAAAATATTCATTCGCAAAGAACTCCAGTTCGCTGGGATAATCTGTCGCCTGAATGTGATAGCTCAGATAGGTATTCAACTCCAATATCCGGGCGAAAAAGGGATTTGACCGCTGGTATTCTTCGAGCATCTGGAGTTTCAGCCGGTCAATTTTGGTCATCTCTTCTGAGAATTCCAGGGTACATCTCCACTTTGCAATTGATTGCCATATTTCCGGGAAACCTGGCTGCCTCGGTTTTTCAACCCGTTCATTTTCCCTTTCAATTCCTGGTATTCCTCATTGATCGGAGAAGACGCGAATGTGGATGCATTCATTTTCGTACAGTCGACTGTGATCACCACACCGGATTCCTTTCCCAGGATAATAGGTAATACATCGGCATCTGTAAATCCGAGATAGAAGAACTGCCAGTCCTGTTCGGGGATGGTGAAGGTGGCTCGACCTTCAACCACCTGGGCCATCATGACCGGTTCGAAGTGGAGTCCGCCCAGCCTGTACAGATAGACCGAGGAGGCATCCGGGCAGGCAACCTCTGCTGTCACGGTGATCGTTCCGGCCGATGCATTTGCCAGGAGAAAAAGAGCCACGAAGGCAGTCAGTAATCGTTGGATCATGATAGTGTAGTTATAAATTCTTGCTCGGTCATGATGGTCACCGTCCCGAGTTGTTGTGCTTTGGTCAGTTTACTGCCGGCCTTTGCGCCGACGACAAGAATATCCAGATTTCCGGAAACAGCTGAGATCAGTTTGGCTCCTGCACGTTCGGCCGTATCCCGGGCTCTTTCCGACCCATCTGTTCTAACGTACCTGTGAAGAGAATCGTTTTCCGGCAAAACGGGGCATCCCCGTCTACAACGCGTGGCCGATCCTCATCAGTCTGTGTGAGATTGACACCCAATGCTTCCATTTCCTGCAACAGGGCGATATTTTCCTTCTGACTGAAAAACGCCATCACATTGCGCGCCACGATCGGGCCAATATCCTTGATGGCCAGATACCGATCTTCTATCCAATCTTGCAAATCAAGCACGTGGTTGACTTCTCCTGCGAGCAACCGCGATGCTTTTTCCCCAGATGATGAATGCTCAAGCTGTGCAACAGTCGATGAATGGGGTTGGCTTTGGCTTTTTCAATTGCCTTTTTCAGATTGTCGGCCGATTTCTGACCAAAACCGTCCAGGGTGGCAATGCGGTCGAAATCCAGTTTGTAGAGATCAGCGATGTGTTTCACCATTCCCAGGTCATAAAACCGCTCCACCTGAGAGCGACCAAGGCCATCGATATCCATCGCATCCTTGGACACATGGAAGATCATGCGCTGTTTGATCTGCGCTTCACATTCTGCATTGACACATCGCCAGGCGGCTTCATCCGGTTCACGAAGCAGCGGGGTGGCACATACCGGACAGTGGGTCGGAAACCGGATCGGACGTTCTGATCCATCCCGGAGGTCAGCCAGTGGCTTCACAATATAGGGGATCACGTCACCTGCGCGTTCCACCAGAACGATATCGCCCAGACGAATATCCTTGCTCGTAATAAAGTCTTCATTGTGCAAGGAGATCGAACTGACTGTAACACCGGCCAACTGCACCGGTTCGATCTTCGCAACAGGGGTAATGGAACCGATCTTCCCGACCTGGTAGTCGACCTCAATCAGTCGGCTGGTGGCCTGGCGTGCCTTGAACTTGAACGCAATGGCCCAGCGGGGATGATGACTGGTATACCCGCAACGCTCCTGGAGGTCACGCCGATTGACCTTGACCACCATGCCATCGATTTCATAGGCATATTGATCTCGTCGATCTGCCCATTCTGTACAAAAAGAAACGACCCCCTGGATGTCCGGACAAACGGTCCGTTCCTCGTCAGGGACCTTGAATCCCATTGCCGCGAGTGCATCCAGGGATTGCTGATGGGTGGCAAATTGCGAGAGCACATCTTCACCCTTTTCATTTTCAGCAAAGCCGAGCTGGTAGACAAACACATCCAGTCCTCGTTCGGCGGCTTCACGCGGGTCTTTCATCCGCAATCCTCCGGTAGCGGCATTTCTCGGGTTGGCAAACAGGGGGAGGTCTTCCTCTTCTCTGCGGGCATTGATTCGGGCAAAAGCATCCTTGCGGATAATGGCTTCACCACGCAGTTCTGCGCGATAAATGCCCAGAGCAGAAAAATGTGCACGCAAGGGAATGGAACGAATGGTGCGGGCATTGGCCGTGATCTCTTCGCCCTTCACCCCATCACCCCGGGTAGCCGCCCTGACCAGGCGGTCATCTTCATAGACCAGGGTAATCGTACCACCATCATATTTGGGTTCGACGGCGTAGGCGATAGGTTCATCATCCCAAACGAGCAGCTTCCGGATCTGTTTGTCAAAATCAACCAGATCCTCCTCATTGTACGAATTGTCCAGAGAAAGCATCGGTGTCAGATGGTGCACTTCCGGCAGCTCATCCGTCAGATCAGAAGAAACTCGGGACGTGGGCGAGTCATCCAGGCGACATGTGGGGAAAGCCGACTCCAGAGCGACCAGTTTCTTATACAGCTGATCAAATTCAAAATCGCTGATGACCGGATCGTGAAGGACGTAGTACCGATATTCATGAAATCGGATAACATCACCGAGTTGGTGTGCCATCACCAACCCGTCCTTCGGGTTGGACGGGTCAGGGGCGAGCAGCAGGTTCCTGCTGAGGAGATCGAGTTGTTTCTGGTCCGCTGCGGAATACATGAATGCGAAAATACACGGGTTTGGAGGAACCTCAAAAGAAGATCCCCCTCTGCACGGCCAGAACGCGGGCACAGAGGGGGATCGAATCGTGATCGTTTCGGGGGATTACCCCTTCAACTCCTTCAGTTTTGCTTCGAGCTCGTTTTCATCACCAGGAAGATAGCCGTTGTGACTGTAAACGATCTTCCCATCCTTGACGATGAAGGTATGCGGAATGGACTGGACATTCATGGCATGTTGAAAGTCCTGCTTGACATCAGAAAGTACGGTGTATGTCCAGCGCTTTTCGTTGACCATCGGCTTGACCCGTGGAAGAGCACGTTGGTCATCAATCGTTACGGCAACCAGTTCGACATTATAGTCGGCTGTCCATTGGTCGTATTTTTTGGAAATGGCATCCAGCTCTTTTTTGCAGGGCGTACACCAGGTCGCCCAAAAGCTGATGATGGTTGTTTTTCCTGCTACGGAATAATCCTGGATGTTCACCGGCTGTCCGGCCAGGGTTTTGAGGGTGATATTGGGGAGAGCATCTTGGGCCGTGGCCGTTGCGAGGGTAAATACCATGGCCATGACCGGCAGGATGAATTTCTTCATAAAAGGATGGATAATGAGTGGTTGAATCAGTTGTCTCCAAAAATAACCCTTTTGGAGGTTGTTGAACAGCCAAAAACCTATCTTTAACCACCTGTTAACGAATTGAACCCCTATCTGCGTGCAACGATTAGACCGAATTTCACGATCCATTTCACTCCTGGCGGCCATTGTACTGGCGGGTTTCGCTCCGCTGACGGCCCAGGAAAGCAATACCGGCAGGCTCTCCGGCAGCTTCCGGGCCAATGTCAACTTCTTCCAGCGGGATTCCGCCATCGGTGCGGCAAACACCCCCGGTTACGATCGTCAGCTGGTCGGCTCGGAAGCATGGCTCAACCTCGATTACTCCAACTGGGGGTTTGATTTGGGTATCCGGTTTGACCTGTTCAACAATTCCAACCTTTTCAACCCGCTGGGGTCTTACAGTGGTATCGGGATCGGCCGCTGGTATATCCACAAGAAGATCGGTGCCTTTGATATTACGGGAGGCCAGATCTATGACCAGATCGGCAGCGGGCTGATCTTCCGGGCCTATGAAGCCCGGCCACTGGCCATCGACAATGCCTTGTACGGAGCCAGGGTGGCTTACCACATTACGGACAATTGGGAAGTAAAGGCCTTCGGTGGAAAGCAACGGAACATCTTTGATTATTACAATCCGTCTGTGTGGGGTGCTGCACTGGAAGGATTTATTCCGGGAAATGCAGAGTTCACCTGGTCGGTCACGCCGGGCATCGGTATCGTCCAGCGGACGTATGATGATGCCACGATGGATCAGATCATTGCCGCCATTGAAACGTATACCCCGCAGGATGGCTTTATTCCCAAATACAACACCCGAGCGGCTACCTTGTACAATACGTTGAATACGGGCAACTTTACCTGGTATGTGGAGGGAGCGATGAAAACGGAAGATGTCTTCGAGGATCCGTTTGCCGAGAAAAACAACTGGAATGGATCAGTGACCCAGGGTCGTCTGGTGAGCCGGCCAGGCAATGTGCTGTATACGTCATTGGGATATACGACCGGAGGACTGGGGATCATCGTTGAAGGAAAGCGAACTCAGGACTTCCGTTTCCGGGTCGATCCGTTTGTCAACCAGCTCCGTGGTCAGGTGAACTTCCTGCCACCCATGTCCAGGGTGAATACCTATCGCCTGACGGCACGCTATAATGCAGCCACGCAGGAGATCGGTGAAACCGCCGGACAGATCAGTCTGCGATACTCCCCCAATGCACACTGGGCCCTGGGTGCCGACTATTCCCAGATCATGAATCTGGATGTGGATGAACTGTTCTATCGGGAGATCTACCTGGATGCAACCTGGAAATCGGAAGATGCCTGGAATATCCTCTTCGGTGTCCAGCATCAGTGGTACAACCAGTTCATCTATGAAGGCAAGCCCGGGGATCTGAGCACCATTACTCCATACACCGATATCCAATACAAGATCAGTGACAACAAGGCCTTGCGTCTGGAAGCGTCAGCCATGTTTACCGGCAGGGTGGGGACAGCGGAGAATGTGGATTATGGTGACTGGCTCTTTGCACTGCTCGAGTATACCATTGCCCCACACTGGACGTTTACGGTGTCAGATATGTTCAACTATAATCCCAAGCGGATCAATTCCAGCACCGGTGATTTTGAAGACCCGATCCATTATCCTCGTTTTGATATTTTCTATAGCACCGGTCCTCACCGCTTTGCCTTCTCCTATGTCAAGCAGGTGGACGGGATCGTGTGTACCGGGGGTATTTGCCGCTATGAACCAGCATTCAGCGGGTTCAAAGTAGGAATGCAATCCAATTTCTAACACGTTAACTTTGAGATCATGATGCGATCGATCACGTATAGTCTATTCGTCATTCTCCTCCTTAGCGGAGGATGCAAGGAAATCTCCCCCGACCTCCTTCGGTCCACCGAGTGGATTGAGTGATCGCGTGGTGGTGGTGGAAGAATTCACCGGTGCGCAATGTGTCTTCTGTCCGCCAGGTTCGGAAGAACTGGAGAATCTCCTGAGTCTTTATCCCGATAATATGATCGCGATCTCCATTCATACCGGATTTTTTGCCATGCCGATTCCAAATAAAAGCAAGTATGATTTTCGGACGGCCGACGGTGATGCATTGGAGGACATTCTGGGCGTACCAGATAAAGGCTACCCAAGTTCCATCATCAATCGGAAAGAATTTCCAGGTGAAGGGAGTCTGCATACTGTCAAAACCTCCTGGGCGGGCTATATCGGCCAGGAAGTTGCTCAGGAGGCATCCTTTGGACTTACGGTCGGGACGACCTGGGATGCAGGAACACGTGCATTGCGCGCAGATGTGAATGCCATTGCCAGGGAAAATATCACTGGTCCGGTGCGGATCACCTTGTTGATCACGGAAAGCGGGATTATTGATTACCAGAAAGACATTCGTTATGGAGAGGTGCCCGAATACGAGCACAAGCATGTCCTCCGGGATGTGCTTTCTACCAGTGTCGAAGGCGATGTAGTGGCGACAGGTACAGTGACCGCTGGTCAGTCCATTGACTATGCGGTAAATTATACCCTGCCTGCGGAATGGAAATCGGAGAAATGTGAGGTTGTGGCCTTTATTTCGGATGGAAATACCCGGTATATCTACCAGGCCGGGCATGCGAAAGTGGAGTAGAAATTGAAAGCGGAAGTCGGAAGGCGGAAGGCGGAAATCGGAAATCGGAAAGCGGAAAGCGGAAAGCGGAAAGCGGAAGTTTGTTCATTGATTTATCCTTGCAGAGGCTGGCGCTACTGGGATGTATCTTCCACGTTTAGTGGGGTAAAGGGTAAAAGGCGAAAGGAAAAGGCCTCCTTGGTCTTTACGATTTATACATTGTTGGTTAAAAAAGTTGATCATGATGCCGTTCCATGCCTTGAAGTTGGCCACCTTTCAATCTGGTGTATTCATTTGTTGTTTCTTGCTCATCAGCTCTTGTAAGGAAGTGCAGGCGGATTTGAATTTTGGACCACCTAATGGTTTGAATGATCGGGTCATTTTGATTGAAGAGTTTACGGGAATACGTTGTGTTCAATGCCCACTTGGTGCAGAAGAACTGGATAACTTTCAAACACTATACCCAAACAATTTAGCAATTGTATCTCTTCATACTGGCTTTTTTGCCATGCCAGAACCGGGAAAGAGCCAGTATGACTTTCGAACAGAAGATGGGAATGCACTAGAAGTTTTATTGGGTGCTCCGGATAATGGATGGCCAAGTGCAATCATCAATCGTAAAAAGTTTGAGGGGGTTACGAGCTTGCATTCATCTCGCACTTCCTGGGCTGGTCATATTGCCCAGGAAGTAGCCTTGGAACCAGCATTTGGTCTTACTGTCGGTACTGCCTGGGATCCGGCAACCCGCCTGCTTCGAGCCGATGTAAATGCGGTCGCCAGAAAAAATGTATCAGGCCCGATTCGAATCACATTAATGATCACGGAGAGTGGAATTGTCGATTTTCAGAAAGACCAACGCTACGGAGAGGTACTGGAATATGTTCATAATCATGTCCTCCGGGATGTGCTCTCCAACAGTGTGGAAGGAGATGTGGTCGCTTCGGGTATTGTCACTTCTGGCCAATCCATCGACTATGCGGTAAATTATACCATGCCTGCGGAATGGAAATCGGAGAAATGTGAGGTGGTGGCCTTTATTTCGGATGGAAATACCCGGTATATCTACCAGGCCGGGCATGCGAAGGTGGAGTAGAAATTGAAAGTGGAAGTCGGAAGTCGGAAGTCGGAAGTCGGAAGGAAATCGGAAATCGGAAATCGGAAATCGCCTGCCTGCCGGCGAGGCAGGGAAATCGGAAATCGGAAGGGGACCGAGCCCGGACAACCCCACATTCAGTGGGATGTCCGGATCCAGACTTGACCATTTAGGCCAACGTCTGGGGGCCGGGGGCCGAGGACCGAAAAATCAGGAACCAAGCCTCCGGCTTGCAGGCAGGAGCCAGGAACAACCTCCCTCTGATCAATATCATTCAAGCAGTGAGAATCCGGCACCAACGGTTGAACGCAATTCACCGTTTTTAGGGTTTAGGTGGGTGAGCTGTCAACGTATATCATGAGGGACCACAATACCCAATACCCAATACCCAATACCCAATACCCGATTCCGGCACCACGACATTCTAATCTCCTTCTAACCCCGGATTCTGGCCTTTCTGGCCTCGTCCCTCCTATCATTGCAGGTTCAAAGACCAGCAATTCGAATCAAGATGGGAGAAGCCAAAACTAAGTCAGATCTTTTTTCACATATTCGTCAGGACCTGCCGGCCAGTATCGTCGTCTTTTTTGTCGCAGTGCCCTTATGTCTCGGCATTGCCCTGGCCAGTGGTGCGCCGTTGTTTTCCGGATTGATCGCAGGGATCATCGGCGGGATTGTGGTGGGATCGCTGAGTAATTCTCCTTTAGGAGTCAGTGGGCCTGCAGCCGGATTGGCCGTTATTGTCCTGACAGCCATTCAATCCTTTGGTGCATTCGAGATCTTTCTCGTGGCCGTTGTTCTGGCCGGTGTCATCCAGATTGTGATGGGATTGCTCAAAGGCGGGGTGATCGGGTATTACTTTCCATCCTCGGTGATCAAGGGGATGCTGGCCGGGATCGGGATCATCATTATTCTCAAACAGATCCCGCACGCCTTCGGGTATGATGCCGATTATGAAGGTGATCTCGCTTTCCTGCAGGCGGATGGTGAGAATACCTTTTCCGAATTAGTCAGGATGCTGGAATATATCTCCCCCGGAGCTGTACTTGTCAGTATTCTTTCCCTGACCATTTTGCTTTCCTGGGATCTGTACCTGGCCCATCGACACAAGATCTTCAAACTGATCCAGGGGCCGCTGGTCGCTGTCGCTGCAGGGATAGGCTATCAGGCACTGACCACCGCTTTTTTTCCTCATCTGGCCATTGAGGCACAGCACCTGGTCACCGTTCCTGTCGCAGGAAGTTTTGGCGGATTTATTGATCAGTTTTCATTTCCCGATTTTTCGCATATCATCAATCCGGAAGTGTGGATCGTGGCGGTAACACTGGCTATTGTGGCGAGTCTGGAAACATTGCTCTGTGTCGAGGCGACAGATAAGCTGGATCCCAGAAAACGAGTGACGAATACGAACCGGGAATTAATTGCACAGGGCAGTGGGAATATTCTGGCTGGTCTGATCGGTGGCTTGCCAATCACCCAGGTAATCGTGCGCAGTTCAGCCAATATTCAGTATGGCGGTCAGACAAAAATGTCGGCCATCCTGCACGGTGTTTTCCTGCTTGTTTGCATCGTTGCTATTCCTTTTGTGCTGAATCTGATCCCGCTGGCTGTGTTGGCCTGTATTCTGTTTGTGGTGGGATATAAACTGGCCAAGCCAAGCTTGTTCAGGCAGATCTATCGTCTGGGATGGCAGCAGTTTGCGCCATTTCTGGTCACTATTCTGGGCATTGTGTTTACCGATCTGCTCAAAGGGATCGCCATGGGAATGATCGTCGGTGTTGTCCTTCTTTTGAGAAACAGCATCAAGAACTCCCACTTTCTCCACCAGAAGTTTGAAGACAGTGGGCATAAGAAAGTGAAAATGGTCCTGGCTGAAGAAGTCACCTTTTTAAACAAAGGCGCTATCCTCGCAGCACTGAACGAACTGGAAGAAGGGACACACCTGACAATTGACATGAGCGATTCAGTGAGTATTGATTATGATGTATTGGAAATCATTGACAATTTCAAACACACCTCCGAATCGAAGGGAATTCACGTCAACCTGGTCAACAGAGGGAACGTTGAAACTGTCGATTACTAGGCGTATTCAAGAACTGAAATACTGGTGGAATGAAAAATTCCAGAGTATAAAATACCGATACAATTTGAATCCATGCGTACACAGACCAAAGAAACCCAAGCCACGATAACACCGCAGATGGCATTGAAAATCCTGAAGGACGGCAACCGGCGATTTCAGGAAAACCTGAAAGCCAATCGCAACTTGTTGCAGCAGGCCAATGAAACCAGTGAAGGCCAGTTTCCATTTGCCGTCATTCTGAGTTGTATTGATTCCAGGGTTTCAGCGGAATTGATTTTTGATCAAGGCCTGGGAGATATATTCAGTGTTCGGATCGCGGGCAATTTTGTGAATGAAGATATTCTCGGAAGCATGGAATTCGGCTGTAAGGTCGCCGGATCAAAATTGATTGTCGTCCTCGGTCACAGCAAGTGCGGTGCGATCAAAGGGGCCTGTGATGATGTTCAACTTGGAAATCTCACTGCGTTGATCAGGAAATTGAAGCCGGCAGTAGAAGCGGTCGCATATCCTGCGGACAACAGAAATTCTTCCAACAGTGAATTTGTAGAGCAAGTCGCGCATAAAAATGTGGAGTTGACGTTGGAAAACATCCGGACACACAGTCCGGTTCTGAAAGAAATGCTGGACAATGGAGAAATCGGCATTGTCGGGGGCATGTACGATGTCGAAACCGGGAGCGTTGAATTCTATGATCTGACTCAGATCTGTCCAAAATAAACCTCAAAAGGTTGCCCTTGGCAGGTTGCAGTATTCCACTCGTGGCCTCATTCGGAAATTTTAATCGTAGTAGTTCACCTCTGGCCCACCTCAAGCCGGCCCCGAGTACTCGGGGTGACTTTTTGTTGCGGCAAAAAGTCACCAAAAACCGCTTGTCGCCAAAATGGGCCTTCTTTTTATGTTTAAGAGCAATGCTAACTCTTTTTTGGATTGGTTGATGTTAACATCAGGACCCGGCCGCTCGTATTTGATCGGTGGTTATTTGCATCATTGATACTCTTTATTCACGTAAATTGTCAACACACGCATCGCATGTCCGATCAAATAATGCGGCAGTTTGCACGATTGACTGTTTTCATACAACTATAGAATCCACTTGTTTGCCTGATTGACGGGTCCTTGATGTGCTGGGAGGCCCTGGTTTGGCGACGATTAATTTTTGGGGGGTTAGATTCAGATTTTAGGATGTGTAGAGTGTTATTTCATTGATTATCAGCATTCATATTTTACAGAATAAATTGTTTTGGACAGATGTGGATCTGACTCATGCGTAGCCTTTCCGGTTTGATGTGGAGTGAATGATCTGTTCTTCATCGGGTCATCCACCAGTCATAAGGCCGACGAAAACCAAATCACATCGGCAAAAAGACTCATCTTCCCTTACCTTTGCGCCGAAATCGCACGGCATGAAGATCTCCCTGAATTGGCTGAAGAAGTATCTGGACCTCCCCCTTGACCCCGAAAAGATCGGAGATCTCCTCACCAGTCTGGGCCTGGAGGTCGAAGGCCTGGAAAAAATCGAAGCCGGTCATAATGGCCTGGCCGGGATTGTTGTGGGCAAGGTCCTGACCTGCGAAAAGCATCCCGATGCAGATCGTTTATCCCTGTGTACTGTTGATATCGCCGGGAATGAGCCCTTGTCCATTGTATGCGGAGCACCGAATGTGGCAGCCGGACAGAAGGTGCTAGTGGCCACTGCCGGGGCTACTGTCCTGGGTAAGGATGGGGAATCATTTGTCATCAAATCAGGCAAGATCAGAGGTGCCGCTTCTGAAGGGATGATCTGTGCTGTTGACGAGCTCGGGTTGGGAGAGGATCATTCCGGGATCCTTGTTCTGGATGAACATGCCCGTGTGGGTTTGCCGGCCAGGGATCAACTTGGATTGCAAGAAGACTGGATCTATGAGGTCGGTCTGACGCCCAACCGGTCGGATGCCACCAATCACATCGGCGTTGCGCGCGATCTGTACGCTGCACTGGTAGTTCGTCACGGATTCACCGGTGGGATCAATCTGCCTCAAGTCGGCCATTTCCCTGCTGCCGCTCAAACTCGTCCGGTCACTGTGATCGTGGAAAACGAAAGGGCCTGTCCACGTTATTCAGGAGTCAGTATTTCGGGGATCAAGGTCGGTCCATCTCCCGAATGGCTCCGGCAGGCATTGACGGCCATAGGCGAACGCTCGATCAATAATGTGGTCGATGCCACCAACTATATCCTCCACGAAATGGGGCAGCCCCTGCATGCCTTTGATCTGGACAAGATTGACGGTCAAACCATCCGTGTAAAAACCCTGGCGGATCAGACTTCGTTTGTCACCCTGGACGAGGTCGAACGAAAACTCGACCCGGAGGACCTCATGATCTGTGATGGCAACAGCACGCCGCTGTGTATCGGAGGGGTTTTTGGCGGGTTGACTTCGGGTGTTACAGAATCCACGACCTCCATTTTCCTGGAGTCGGCTTATTTCGATCCCGGATTTATCCGGCGCAGCAGTACCCGACATAACCTGCGCACGGAAGCAGCGAGGATTTTCGAAAAAGGCGCGGATCCGGAGGGAACTGTGTATGTCCTGGAGCGTGCAGCGTTGTTGATCTGTGAACTGACTGGCGGGGAGATCGCTTCTTCCGTGGTGGATGTGTATCCAGAGCCTGTGACTCCGGTTCGGGTTGATGTCCGCCTTTCCCGTGTCCGGATGCTGACCGGCATCGATCTCGATATGGCAGAGGTTCACCGGGTGCTTGCCGCTCTCGGTATGCCTGTTTTATCGGAAAGAATGACACATTTACCGTGCAGGTACCCGGGAATAAAAGTGACGTCCTGCGTGAAGTGGATGTGATCGAGGAGATCCTCCGGGTGATCGGGTATGACCGTGTGCCAGATCCCGGGAAAATGGTTGTTTCGGTCCAGAATTCACCAAAGCCGGATCCGGCAAAATTGCGGGATAAGGTAGCGGCCATGTTAAGTGCCCGCGGATTTCAGGAGGCGATGTCCCTTTCGCTGGACCAGTCTGCACGGTATGAAAAGATCGCTCCCGAGGTAGTTGGTTCGATCGTCTACATACACAATACATCCAACGTCCACCTCGACAGTCTGCGGGCTGATCTGATGCCGAACATGCTGGAGAATATTCTGCGAAACAGAAATCGGCAGAATCACGATGTACGCCTGTTCGAGTTCGGAAAGACCTACAGTCGGGATGGCGCTTCATTCACCGAGACCAATCGGTTGATCCTGGCGATGACCGGAAGAAGGGAGGCAGAAAGCTGGTTGAATAGCGGGAGGGAGCAGTCAGATTTGTATACCCTCAAAACCGAGGTTGAATCCATTCTTCAATTTCTGCGCATTCAGGGATGGCAGGAGCGCGGATCAGAAGGACAGGGTCTGGAGCCGGGTGTCGTCTGGGCAAGGGGCCCCAGGGAAATGGTCCGGATGGGTGCAGTCAGTGGCGAATGGCTGGAGCTCATGGATATCGACCAGCCGGTTTGGGTGGCGGATTTGAACTGGGATGTTCTGCTCGGTTTTATTCCCGGGAAGGATCCTGAAACGGAATCCCTGAGCCGGTTCCCGGAGGTGCGTCGAGACCTTGCGCTGGTAGTGGACCAATCTGTGCCGTATCAGGAGATCGAAGCGTTGGCGCGAAAGACGGAGAAGAAATTGCTGAAAGGGGTCAACCTGTTTGATGTGTACATGTCCGAGGAGCATTTGGGCAAGGGTAAAAAGTCCTGTTCTGTCAGTTTCCGCTTTGCTGACCCGGAACGTACCCTCACGGATCAGGATATTGAAGCAGTGATGTCGAAGTTGATCGCCGGATATGAATCGAAGCTGGGAGCGGTGATCAGGAGGTAGAATAATTCCTTGTTCCAGGTTCCAGGTTGTCACATGTTTCACGGTGTGGTGGAGATGGGCAGTTCAAGGTTCAACGAGTCACCTGGCGGCGCCTCTGTTCAACGTTTAAGGTGAGCTACGTTGCACCTTGAACAGAAGGAGCGAAAGCTCCTTCCTTAAACCTTGAACTGCCGGGCATTTCATCCCATTGCCCATCACAGAGCCAACCAGAAACCAGGAACATGGAAGCAGGAATCCCAAGGTCTAATCCCTGCATTGTCAGCAACCTGCAACATTTACTTCAAGAAAAACTCCGCAAGACCACCAATGCGTTGGGTTCTTTTTCTATTTTTACCTGTTGAAGGAGTATGGCATTACATCAACTGACCGACCAACTGGATACGATCGAGCTGAAAGCCCGGCAACTGGCCGTGCGGTTGCGTCATGTACAGGGTGTGGGTGAGGAACTCCAGGAATTGAATTCGCAGCTCAAAAGAGAACTCGACAAAGCCAATGACCGCATAAAACACCTCAACGCAGCTACCGGGACTACTGTACCTGGAGCGGCTCATCTCGTGGCGGATGCCCGGGATCTGAAAAAGGAGATACATCGCTATATAGACGAATTGGACAAGTGCATCGAATGGTTAAGCAAACAGGCATAACACCATGATCACGGAGGCAAAAAAGCAGGTGACGATCGTCATTGCCGGCAGGTCTTACCCCGTGCAAATGGATCCCGTGGAAGAACGGGAGGTGAAAACCGTTGTGGCCGAAGTCAATGCTCGCGTAGAATCCATTCAGTCGCGTTATCCCAAACAGGATAAACAGGACTGTCTGGCCATGGCCATTCTCATGTATGCGTCTGAATTGCATAAGATCCAGCATACCGGCGAACTCGCCGAATTGCAAGAATCGATGGCCGCCAAAATGGCTGCCATTGAATCCCTTCTGGACGATCTACTTTCCTGAGCCGTTTCATTTCCTGTGTCCGAATTGCTGCGCCATGAGGTGAGGTACAGCAATTATCATTCAATATAAATAGACACTATGGAATTATTCATCGGAATCGGGATCGGGATCCTCGTCGGCGGCGGAGTGATCTGGGCCTGGCTGTCTGTGCTCAATAAAAAACGGATCGAAGAGGTCAATGCCGAATCTGATCTGGCGCTGAAGGAATCCAAACTGACCGCCAAGCGTCTCATTGACGAAGCTGAAGTCCGGGCTGAAAAGATCATCGCCAAGGCTGAAGCGACCAACGAGAATATCAAACAGAAGAAGATCCAGGAGGCACGGGAAAAATTCAACAAATACCGCGCTGAATTTGAAGATGAAAAGGCCCAGTACAAGGTCGAGATAAAGGAGCGCGAGATCGAGGTTCGCAATCTCGAGAAGGAAATGACCCAGCGGGAGAAAGACTTCCAGATGAAGCTGGATGATGTCGAACTGCGGGAGGCCGACCTCCAGAAGCTCCGCGACAATCTGGATATCCAGCTGAAGATCGTTGCCAAGAAAAAGGAGGAATTGGATTCGGCGAGCGAGACGCATATCAAGGCACTGGAAAACGTGTCCAAACTCTCCCAGCACGACGCCCGAGAACAGCTGCTTGAAGCCGTCAAAGCGAAGGCTGAGACAGATGCCATGGCCATAATCAAGGACTCTGTTTCACAGGCTCAGGCAGAGGCTGGCAAGCAGGCGAAAAAGATCATTATCCAGACCATTCAACGAATGGCTTCCGAGTTTACCATTGAAAACACGGTATCGGTATTCAATCTGGAATCAGACGATATCAAAGGACAGATCATTGGTCGGGAAGGTCGCAACATCCGGGCAATTGAAGCAGCTACCGGCGCAGAGATCGTTGTCGACGATACACCGGAGGCGATCATTATTTCGAGTTTCGATCCGATCCGTCGGGAAGTTGCCCGGCTTTCACTGAAAAAGCTGGTCGCCGATGGCCGGATCCACCCAACCCGAATCGAAGAGGTGGTGGCCAAGACAAAAAAACAACTCGAAGAGCAGATCGTAGAGATCGGTGAACGGACCGTAATCGATCTGGATATTCACGGGCTGGATCCCTATCTGATCAAGATGGTCGGCCGGATGCGTTTCCGCTCCTCCTATGGTCAGAATCTCCTCAAGCACTCGCTGGAAGTAGCCAACCTCTGTGCCGCTATGGCAGCCGAACTGGGGCTGAATCCCAAGCAGGTCAAACTGGCGAAACGCGCCGGATTGCTCCACGATATCGGAAAGGTGACGGAAGAAGAATCCGAACTGTCACATGCCATCCTCGGGATGCAGATCAGTGAAAAACACGGTGAAGTCCCGATCGTCCTCAATGCCATTGGTGCCCACCACGATGAGATCGAGATGAACAATATCATCTCGCCCATCGTCCAGGCTTGTGATTCTATCTCCGGAGCCCGCCCCGGTGCACGCCGCGAGATTCTGGAGAGCTATCTCAAGCGCATCAACGATCTGGAAGAACTGGCCATGTCGTACGATGGCGTGCAGAAAGCCTATGCTTTACAGGCCGGTCGCGAGTTGAGAGTGATGGTTGAAGCAGAAAAGGTCACTGACCAGTATGCAGACGACCTCTCCTTCATGATCTCACAGAAGATTCAGGAGGAAATGCAATATCCGGGTCAGATCAAGGTGACTGTCATCCGTGAAATGCGGGCCGTGAATTACGCAAGGTAATTCAGTTCGACTGTGGCCCTGGATACGAGGGGAGGTGAATGGTCTCCCTGCCTGCCTTCGTTTTACAGAAAAAGGGATCCACTGTTGGCTCTGATTCTGGTTGACAGATGTGAATAAAGTGTCGATCCTCCATGAAGGATGCATCAAAACGGATTTCAATTATTGGCGCCGGAATTGCCGGCATTGCTGCTGCCATCCGACTGGCCCTTCAGGGCCATCAGGTGACCGTATATGAAGCCAATGACTATCCCGGAGGTAAAGTCTTTGAATGGGAATTTGAAGGGTATCGGTTTGATATGGGTCCAACCGTTTTTACCATGCCAGCCTACCTGGAGGAGCTCTTTGATCTTGCCGGCAAAAACATGGGTGATTACATCGAAATCCTTCAGCCGGAAGTGCCTTTCCATTATTTTTTTGGCGATGGCCTTGTGTTGCACTTCTATTCCGATCTGGAGAAACTGATCACTGAAATTGCGACAAAAACGAATGACTCACCCGAGGCGATCAAAGCATATTTTAAAAATGTGGAGACCAAATTCGAATTGACAAAAAATGTTTTTCTCCACAATTCACTGAATATTCTTTCAAACTATCTCACAAAGGACGCTTTGCGCGGAATGTTGCGGATTGGCGAAGTGGACGTATTTACCTCCATGGACAAATCCAATCGGGTGGCATTCCGGGATCAGCGAACGGTTGATCTGTTCAATTCATTTGCCAGTTATCTGGGTTCCAATCCGTATAAGGCACCCGGTGTGCTCAATGTCATTTCTCATTTTCAGATCAATGGAGGAGTCTATCTGCCTGTCGGGGGTATGCAAAGCATCCTGAATGCCTTGTACACCCTGGCATGTGAACTGGGTGTGACCTTCCAGTTTGGACAAAAAGTAGAACGGATCCTTGTTCAGGATAAAAAGGCGTGCGGGATATCTGTTCAAGGCCAGGATTTTCCGAGTGATCTGGTCATCAGTAATATGGATGTGTATTTTACATACAAACATCTGATGCCGGATCAGGTCGAACCGAAGAAAGTACTGGATCATCCCAAGTCACATTCTGTCATGGTCTTTCATTGGGGCATGAAGAAGTCCTTCCCTCAACTTGCCCTGCACAATATGTTCCTGTCGTCTGACATGAGCGATGAGTATAATACCATTTATAAGAATGCCGATATCGGCGATCATTTTACCTACTATATCAATATTTCAAAAAAGATCAACGAAGGCGATGCTCCCGACGGATGTGAAAACTGGTATGTGCTGGTCAATGCGCCCAATCTTCAGGGACAGGATTGGGATGCCATGCAACAGAAAGTCAGAAAAAAATTACTGGCTAAATTGGCACTCGCGCTTGGAGAAGATGTAGAGCCTTGTATCCAGTTTGAACGCATTCGCGATCCACGCGATCATGCCCGGCAGACCAATATTGCCTTTGGAGCCATTTATGGCAACAGTTTTGATCAGACATTTTCCGCTTTTCTCCGTCATTCCAATTTCAGCAAGCGCATCGAAAACCTGTATTTCTGTGGGGGACTGTCCACCCTGGAAGTGGTGTCCCATTGACACTTCTTTCGGCAAAGATTGTTTCCAATTTGATCGCCAGGAAATTCGGAGGGAAAGTCAGGGTTCATGACTAATAAACCGATGAAGCTTCGAGGCATGGATTATTTCCAGGTCCTCATTGACCACCATATAAAAAAACATGGCGGATCGACTCATCAGGCGCGTATTTTTCTCCTTCTCGACGGGCTGGTTTCCGAGGAAGAGGTCCGATCCATCGTGCAAGCCGACCCGGCCATTCGCTGGATCTGCAGCCTTCGTCTGGAATTTACCAAACCAATTCCTTATGCAAGAATCCGACCTCAGGCAGGGACGGGTCATCTTCCTGTCAGTTCCATCGTTCTCGGTGATGGCGAGTCCTGGGAATCCATCCTGGATTCTGAGCATACTGATCTGCGGTCGGGGAGTCCGGTTTGCCTTCAGTTGATCCACTTTCCGGAGGATCGGACAGGCATGCTGTTTACCTTCAACCATATTCTGTTTGACTACCAGGGAATAGAACAATTCCTGAATGGTTTTACAGGTGGACTTCCTCGTCCTGTCATTGGTGAGTATCCCAGAACAACAGGCATCCGATCCAGAATCAGCGAGTTTTTCCAGGCGATCGGTTATGCGTTTCGAAAAGGAGGTCGATCGATCTTTTCCCTGCGACCGGGTGTATTGCCGACCTTTCCCGTACAAACTAATTACCTGACGACTTCCTGGACAGACGAAGAATTTATTTTGTATCAATCCTGCCTGAACCGGAGGGGGCTTGAGTTACAGGAGAGCATTTACCTTCTCGCGGTCTCTGCGATGGTGATCTATCATCAATTCGGTACGGATCTGTCGCGGGATAAAAAGATGTTGTTTCAATTACCTTCCAGTACTCGTACTCGGAAGAAGAATTCCGGTTTACTTTTTAATGCACTCAGTTTTTTCTATTTCAATCTGCATCCCGACCAGATGTATGACCTGGATGAGGTGATCCGACAATTGAGTCATGATCTGAAAGAACAGATCAGAGGTGGATTGCCTCGGGCATTTTTAACGTTCAGTGATATCTATAAAGTGATTCCTTTCCCGATCTATTCCTGGATGCTGGGTTTACCTTCCGGAGGGCAATTGGGTAGTTTTAACATCTCTATCCTGGGTCAGACCTTTTCCGGAATGAGCCGTTTTATGGGAAAACCACTACTCGACGTTGCCAATTTTCCATCGAATACGATTCAGCCCGGATTGACACTGGTCTTTTATTCGTTTCGGGGGGAATTCAGGATGACGACTTCATGGGTGAGGGATATGTTCGATCGCGAGGAACAGATGAATTTTCATCGGGAACTGAAAAAGGGGTTATCGGGTCAACATGTCATATTCAAAGATCTGAAATGAAGATGCCCACTCGCGTGCAATCATTTGTTCCTCCTCTCTGGTCAGGGTGTACTGATTTTTTTTGTACTGGTCAGGACCATTTTTTGCATGACCGGATGACTCGGCAATCATGTTTGCTTCACCCAAATTGAAATGCCGGTAAATGGCCTGGATCACTTTTGGCTCATGGCCAATAAAGTCTTCATATTTGATCTGATAACGCTGACTGTCATCCAGCAGTGGAAAGTGTTTATGAAATCGGTCAAAGACCAGTTTGTATGTTTGTTGGATATGCTCCTCCATATGTTGGTCTGAGATATTCTGGAGAGCCAGCTGAGGCAATATTTTCTGATACAACCGTTTGTTGGACGAATAGACGTCAAGGGGGTTCCGGACAATATGAATAAACCGGGCATCCGGATAGAGTTCAAGAATTTCCGGGATACGGGCGGTATCAAATGGACTTTTCAGGATCAGTTGTCTGCCTTTGTTTTTATAGGTCAGTTTCTGGAGTAGAAACAGATGATTTCGTTTCCATTCGGCTTTCATCGCCTCATCACCAAAAAGAGCAAAACGTTGTGTGTAGGCTGTGAATTGACGGGGAAAATAAAGTCCGTGTGCCATGGAGGCCAGTCCCATATTGGCCATGGCGAATTCTTCTTCTGCCGGGAGGTCGGGCCCCATCGGCATATTGTCCATGGGCCGTTTTTTGGGCAGTGCGATCCGCGATACCCAGCGAAGGAAGGGACCAAGGAGAAGCATGACATGGGGGCTCATACACTCATAGGTTTTGCACCATCCAAATTGAGCATCTCGGCTCAGTTGATAGATCAGATGTGTAGTGCCACTTCGTGGATAACCAAGGATAAAAATCGGCTGAATGACTTTGGTTGATCGGATCCTTTTCCCGTATATCCGGTTTTCCAGCAGGACAAATGGTGTGTTCAACACATTCATCAGAATGACCAGAATGAGCCGTGGATATTGTGCGAAGTGCACGCGAAATTGATTGTCGCGCAAGAGTCGAAACAGATTGAGGGGAGTTGTCCCGCTCAGAATATGGGCAAGATTCATCATGGGCCTCAGGTCAATCGGTTATTCGTTCGATCGCTGTGTTTGTGAACAAATAGAATTGATCATGAATATCAGTTGTCTTCATTATTGCGTCGTATTTTTCCGCTACCTGTCAGTTTGATTTCTTCCACCTGGTAGAGATGAGTTGGTATTTTAAATCTGGACAAACGTTTTCGGCAATAACGGATCAGGTCTTCCTTATCAGATGAAGTCCACAATACATCGGAAACAAAATCTGCCACCACCGTTTCACCGAGGATCGGGTGGGTTTGGCCATACACCCTGCAGGTTGTAATACCCGGGTAGGCCTGGATCACGGATTCTACTTCTTCGGGAAATACTTTATTTCCAGCCACATTGATCATGCTTTTCAATCGCCCCTTGATTGTTACGAGTCCATCGGCTTGTTTGGTGGCCAGGTCACCGGTTAAAAAATACCCGTGTTGTAACAGGGCATTCCGTGGCGTGAAGGGATGCAGGTAGGCACTGCACATGCCTGGCCCTCGGATAGCCAGTTGGCCTATGGCTTTCGGATCTTCCAGGAGGTTCCCCTCTTCATCAAGAATGTCAACATCAAAACCCGGAGATGCCTTGCCTATTGCGTCCGGGTGAGATATAGCGTGGCTATTATTGATCACGGGTAGGCCAAGTTCAATAATACCGTATACCTGTATGACAGGACATTGATAGCGGGTAAAAAACTGGATGCCGAGTTCCTGATCCAGACCAGTTGATGTAGAAATTACTTTTGTCACTGTGGAGAGATTCCTACCGGATGTCTCGGATAAAAGCATGCGAATATGGATCGGACTGAAATAGAGAAAGGTCACCTGATGTCTGTGGATCGCATCCAGAATGGAGGAAGCATTGAATTCATGGTGAATGACAATCGTGCATCCATAACGCAAATACAGGAGGATGGATGCGACAAAATGATAGGCCATGGATAACACCCATAACACGGTATCCGCGGTTCCCAGGGAGAGCGCCATATTCGCAGTTCTGGTTCGGTCATCTATATCCTGGTGGGTCAGTATGACACCTTTGCTCCGACCCGTAGTCCCGGATGTAAAACGCATAAATGCTGCATCCGGTAGTTGTGCACAAAAGGGCTCCTGGTTATCATGATGACGGTACAGTTTCAGAGAATCCGCAGTATCGAACAGGTCCAGACAACTGAATGGTGCTTCATCGCGTACATTTCTTGAAGACAGAATAAATTGAATATTTGTTTTTTCGAGGATCTCATTAATTTCTACCGTGCGTAAGGATTCATCCAGGGGAATCAATACAGCTCCTGTGTGCAGAACGGCAAGGGTATGTAAAACGAATTCGATGCTGTTTTTTCCAATTACAGCAACTCCCATTCCGGCTTTGACGCCCTGCTGGCGAAGAGCCTTGGCCAAGATCTTCATCCGGGTATCCAATGCGGAGTAGGACAGGACATCATCCCCATCCTGAAGGGCTGTTTTCAGGGGAATCTGAAGGGCTGTTTCGGAAATGCGGGTGGTAAAATTCATGCAGGTGGGTTGGGGAAGAGTGCCTGAATGGTTTCCATATCCTGCTGCCTGGATCGTCCGTGAAGTTGACCGGCGGCCAGTACACCTGCCGCATATCCGGTTTGCAGACAGATGCCCATGACCCGTGCGCTGGCGATGGCTTTTTCTTCGGCAGAGAGGGTACGTCCGCAAAAAAAGAGATTGGAAAACCGATCTGACTCAATGGATTCTGCAGGAATTTCGTACCAGTCAGAATCCATCAGAAAGTGGAATTCAGGATTTTTATTAAAATGCCAGAATTCAACTGGCCAGGCACCTCGAGCGATGAAAGTGGAATGCTTTTTCCCTGTCAGTACGTCCTGTTCTGTCAGTATATATTTTCCTTTATTGCGAGGCCCTGTCCGTACTCCGATTTCCGGTGCGATAAAGCCCAGTTTCAGTTCGGTAAATTCGGGGCTGGCAGACCTCAGGTATTGTGTAATCTGTTGAAGAGCATCCCGGATGATCTTGTTCTCTTTTTGTTGCTCATCCGGGTGATCACTGACCGGATAGGCAATACCCAATTTGAAAAAGGCACCATTCTGCCTGTACGTACCGGGAATCAGGGAGATCCTGCGATAGTCAGTCGAGATGATCTTGTTTTCTATGCCCTGGCGAAGATGTCTGTTCAGGGTCAGCGAACATGAAAATTCATCCTGATTATTCAGGTTTTTCCATTCAAATACCTGAGCTGCCGCCTGATAGACCTCACTCGTGATGGTGTCAACGGTGGTGAGCAGGGAAGTTGCTGCATGGCCACTGGCATCAATGATATACCGGGGAAATAATGTCTGTTTTTTTCCCCAACTGGAAATATCAACAGATTGTATTTTGCCTTCGTCACAGGTTAGTCCAGTGAGATCGGTGTTATAGAGAACATGCACACCATGATTGGAGAGCAGGGTATTCGAAAGTGCCAGGAAGGCGTCCCGCTCATAGGGTAAAAACCACAATCCACGTTGATGATGGACGGGTCGCTGAGCGCTCATGTGGGCCAGTTGGTCGACAAAGTCGGCAGTAAAGCCGTGTTGAAAATAGGATGGATCGGGGGCGTTGCCATTCAGATAGGCGCCACATAACGTGCCCACAAAAGCCGCAGTCGCTTTACCACCCGGATAGGCATTGCGCTCGATCATCATGACGTGGGCATGGCGCGCAGTGGCAGCGCAAGCAGCGGCAATGCCGGCGATCCCACCACCGACAACCAGAACATCCGGATGTGTATCCATCGTGTTCATCCCGTTGCTGTTGGGGTTGGAGAATCAGGATGGATCATGCAGATAGGGATAAATACACTGCGCGAAATGACTCACTGTTTGCAGATTTTCCTTTGTCAGAATCGAGTCCGGTAGAGTCGTGTGAAAGGTCCGCTCCGCGAACAGGAGGATCTCAATAATCGACAGGGAGTCAATTCCGGTTTCCAGAAGTGGTGTATCAGGTGATATCCTGTGTGCTTCTTCCAATAGATCGTATTCGATAAAATTGCAGAGTTTCTGCTCGATATCGTTCATGGTAAAGTGACTCATTCCGGATCAATGGGAGTTAAATCTGGATTTTTCATCGTCTGTAAATGCTTCTGATTGATGCACAAATGTGACGATTCTTTTTTTCAACAGGGGAGGAGCTTCGGTATAGTGATCCCGGACAAACCGTTTGGCATTTTCCAGGTTGGCTGAATAACCGAGAATGCCGGGTAAGTTGGATTGAATGGTGAGTCGGAGAAAGGTCAGTTCGAGGTGGTTCGGTTTTCTGGAAATAGCCATTTCCAGTTGATCTCTTCCTGTTCGGAAATACCGCAGTTTATCCTGAAGAGGGGCATGCCTGGATTGTGCGATCTTCAGGGCACCCAGGTAACCCTGAACGACCGGATCTGCGGATTTTGTCGTGCTGTATTTTATCAACATATTCGTACAGGCATCTCTTTCCTGGAAGGCTCCTGGCAGCCCTTCCCGCAACTCGGACAGGATCCCGGATTCGGATTGTTGAGCGCCTGCCTGTCTGGCCAACAGGGCGAAAAGTGAGCAAAAGATGAACAGTTTATGAATTGATGTCATCAGCGTACAGAATTAGAATCGCAATTGGAAAGACGGTTTTGGTAAAAACGAATAGACATCTTCGTGATGCAGATAATTCAATCGCCAGCTGAAATCGATCCGCGATATTTTAAGGATATTTTCAATGCCGAATCCAACTTCGAGATAGGGATCTGTCAACGGTTGAATCGATTCCGGAAACGTCCACTTTTTTGCGTTGTTTTGTTCGCTCAACTGGCCCCAATATATTTTTGCAAACAGGAATTCACGCAGTTTTGTCCATTTGTTGAATGCAAACTGATTGAAAAAAAGGCCATCAAAATGGTGTTCCAGGTGGCAGGCAAGATATTCATCAGCAGCAAATTCCATGAAATTCATCATGTTGAATGCTGTACGTTCTGCAAATAACGTTTGATTACCGGTTGGCGTATACAGGAAGGGGTATGGGGCCTGTCCCCAGATCTTCCCGAATTCTATGGAGTAACTGAGATAACCCCATCGATTCATTTTCTGATCATGTTCGGCGCGGATCGCAACAGAGGTTCTATGAAAATCGGATTGCAGAAATCCTTTGGTACTATACGTCAGATTCCAGGAGATAACGGGAAGATCATTCATGAAATATCGTTTTCCCGGATGATTGTAAGTCGCCTGGACAAAGGGGTCATCTTTTGCAAAGCGACCGGAGAAGGACAGGCCTCCAAGCCGAAATCGGGGAATGGGGGTCAGATCGGTCTGGTTGATGGCATAAAATGAATAGGCGCCAAAAGGTTGAACAATCTGTTGTTCAATACCGAGCCGTGTAGCCAGCCCTGTAAACCATTGTCGTTCTACATAGGCCGAAGTGGATTCAACAAATGTGCGTGTATGTAAAGGCGCAAATTGAATCAACGATGTCAGGATATGATCCAGTGGGAGTGCATATTCACTGAGACCCAGTTGTTGTTGATCTCGTTTGGTCTGAACGCCCAGTAATGTCCGGTCATATTGCCCCCGTTGAAAGACCCAGTTCAGCTGGCCCAGGTATTTCCATCGTCTGTCTTTTATACCATATGCCAGATAGCCTGAAGGTTGAAGAGCAAAGGGACTGTCTTCCGGCGATTGAAATCCGAATTTGAATCGTACACCTTCCACATTATTGGTACTGACAAATGTCATGATGTTCCCGATCTCAAACGGGCCAGTCGGGATATATCCACTGGCCAGGGCGGTAAATGTGGTTTTGAATACCTTGAATTTCCAGTTGTCCTGGATCGTATCGACAAGGGTGAAGATCTCCTGTTCTTCCTCACTCAGTTCCGTTGTCCGAGCCTCTTCCCAGTATGGTTCTGAGGATGAGTCGATATTGAACTGCTCAACAACTTCTTCGACTCCACTGAACAAACTGTCCGGTATATGTTCATTCACCATGAAGTGGGTGTATGCAGAATATCGTCGTCCAAAAAACCCGGTGAGTTCTGGTGCATTTTCTACCACTGTAAAATCGGCCAGGATGACCACTTTTGAGGGAAACCATGCTGTTTCCTGAACTGGTTGATAGTCCAGTTTGACAGAAAAACTGCGTACAAAATTGATATTGGCATCAATGCTGAAGTTGACATTCATCTGGACAACAGCATAGGTCTGCTGGTCGATATACATATCGCCTACGAAGGCGACATCATTTTTACCATCGGGAAAAAAATGAATGTGGTGACAATTTAATCCATTGATAACGCGGAGGGTGTCATCCAGAAGATAGCGATAATAGCGTTCGAAATGGTCGTTTACCGGACTGGGAAACTGTTTGTTCAGAATGGGAATAAAATTGTCATATACGTTCGGCTGAAAACTGAGTTCCTCTATGAATTCCTCAATTTTTGGTCCCCGGAAAAACTGTGCCGTTTGGCGGCCGGTAATATACTCCCGATATGCTGTTGGATTTTTTCGATAATAGTGATGGCGAGTATTTTCCTTGAACAGGAAGGGCAGGTATCGGACACCGTTTTGCATGGAGTCCTGGTATTCCCAGATAAATGGGAACGGGCGAAAGAGGAAGTTTTTTTTGATTTTGTCCGAGAAATTATTGAGATCAAACTGGGTCTTGTTGTATGACCTGTATGTATAGGAGTCGAGGTATTGCGGGTCCAGGCGGGGTTTCGACCGGATCGTATTTCTCAGGATCTCGAAGGCTGGATTTTCGCCAGCGAGGACGACAACTTCGTCCAGGACATAATTGGCCAGGCTCAGTTCTATCCGGATGGATTGCTTCAAGCCAGGTCGGATCAGGATCGTGGTATCCCGGTATCCGATCGCAGACACAACGATGTGTTGGACGGCTTCTTCTGTTTCGAGATAGTAATTGCCCAAATCGTCGGTATAGGTCCCCGTCTGTGTGCCGTCGAAATGGATTGTGGCAAATGAGACAGGACCCGAACTGCCGGATTCAATAACACGGCCATACACCATGGTCTTCTGACACAGACCGTGTTGACTGAAGGCCACGAGCATCAGGAACATACAGCAGATAGAAGAATGGAGATGACTCATGGCGATCAATCGTCAGTAAGGATGATTGCAACCTGATCCCGAAGATCGGTATTTGTAAAGGTTTTCCCCTGAATTCGGTGGATATTTCAAACGAGCAGACGGCTGCACAGGGAAAGACTGTGAAACCCGATCGTGTTGAGACAGGATCGAAGAGAAGAAGTGGACTTATTGCGGCGTGTAGACCGGATGCACCATAATGAGAGCTCAGTCAGAAGCATTTTGCTCGCCCTGAAGCACTCTGGCCAGAGAAAGAAGTGAGCGGGCATGCTGTCTGACATACGGATTTGTTTTATCCCAGACATATCCAGCCAGAACAGAACAGATCTGGCGTTGAATACTGAGCATGGGTTTGTCGGCAAAGAAAATATCCTGCAAATGACCATCATACCAGGCATTGACATACGACCGGAAACAATCAATCCCTTCATTGAGAACGTCTTCATATTCCGATTGCCAATTCACCTGTTCGCCGTTCAATTGGCTGCATGCCAGACGTGCACACAGTTCACCCGAAACAGTGGCCAACGTGACACCTGAAGAGAAAATGGGGTCTAGGAATTCGGTTACATTTCCAGCCAGAGCATACCCGTTACCATAGTACTGTTTGGTGCCTATGGACCAGGAAGTCAGGGATTGGGGGGGCAAGACAAAGGCGGAATCCTGAAATCGATCTTGCACGATGGGGTTAGTTGCCATCAGCGACCGAAATTGTTCTTCCGGGGTGCCTGTATACGTTTGGAAAAAATCAGGGTCACCGACAAACCCCACCGAAGTGATCCCTGTTGAAAAGGGAATGATCCAGATCCAGACATCTCGCTGATGGAGGACGATTGTAATTCTGTTTTGCTCGCTGTCTGTTCGCGGTTGGGAATCCTGAATATGGGCGAACATGGCTGTTCTGGAAGGAAGATGCGAAGGCGTGTTCAGATCCAGGAGACGCGGAATGACCCGGCCATATCCGCTGGCATCAATAATGAATTTTGCCTTTACAGCATGAAGGGTTCCGTCGGGCCGCCTGAATTGCGTAATGGAATGATCCGGGAAAAAAGAAATATCCGTTACTTCAGTTTGAAATTCGACCGGCACGCCCATCCGTTGCACTTCTGTGGCCAGTACCTGATCAAAATCGGCTCGCGGCACCTGCCAGGTCCAGGTCCAACCGGGTGTAAAATTTTCAGAAAAATTAAAATCACAAACCTCACTGCCCCGGACAAATTTGGCGCCATACTTTTTCTGAAAATTCATTTTTTCCACTGCCTCGAGAAATCCGGCAGCCTGGAGTGATTCCATGCATCGTGGCAACAGACTTTCACCAATCACAAATCGGGGAAATTGCTGTTTTTCCAAAATACGTACCTGGAAACCGGCCTGGTGAATGATGGAAGCCGCAACAGTTCCTGCCGGCCCCGCACCGATGACCAGGACATCGGTTTGCTCTATTCCATTGTGATTTGTCATAGGCTGAACTGTACAGCAATCAAGTGTTGCAAGGTAGGGAAATAGGCGAATCTGATTGGATGATTCCAATCAGTGAAAATCTCATGCAGATGTATATTATTGGCGAGCATCCAGGAATTTGGAAGGTTTCCGTTTCCCTTCAGAAATCTGAAGACGCTGTACCTCTTCCATCGAGGTGTACCGGATAGTGGGTACGATCCGCATTCTGGACTGGAGTGCCTGTCTGATCCCGGGATCACAAACGTCAACTTCCCCTCCCACCGCAATATGGATGATCATGTCATCCAGGTTCATGTCATTTCGGAATACTTCCACGGTATAATCCGAGATCAATTCAATGCTGTTGAGGGCATTGAGCAGGGAAGGCGGATAGAGTGTGGTGCCTTTATACTTGATCATCTGATTTTTACGGCCTTTGATCGGACTCAATCGTGTGCTAACTCGACCACAGGCACAGGGTTCTTCAAAATAGCAGCAGATATCGCCGGTCTGATAGCGCAATAAGGGCATGCCCTGGATGCCCAGGGGTGTGACGGTCAGTTCGCCGTATTCACCGGGCCTGACCGGGTTTCCGTGTTCATCCAGGACCTCATAGATCAGCAGGTCGGGTTGGTGATGGCCACCCCGGCCATGCCCACATTCGGTAAAAGCGGTTTGCATTTCCGTGGAAGCATAGGTGGAGTATAATTCCACATTCCAGTTGCGCGCTATCCGCTCGCCAAGTGCATTCAAGGACAGATCTGCATTTCTGAGATTTTCCCCAATACAAATGATCTTTCGGACGGATGTCTGTTCCAACCGGAAATTATACTCGAAAGAGTGGCCGATCAATCCGACAATAAAGGAGGGCACGGCGACCAGTACAGTCGGTTTCAACCGCTGGATGATCTGCAACTGCATGGCAAAGTTGCCTGGACCTATCCGGATTATTCCCGCACCCAACTGGCGAGCACCCATATGATAGGCAATGCCTGCCATGAATTGCCGATCGAGGGAAAGCATCAGGTGGACGATGTCCTGCTTTGTTATTCCCGCCGTCTGAAACGAAAGGAGTTCATTCAATGCCAGCCGTTGAAGGTCATTTTCGGTCAAGGCGATCAATACCGGATCGCCAAGGGTACCTGATGTACTGCAATACTCGATAATGTGTTCAGCGGGTACGCAGAGGAAATCCATATTCCTGGTGACCAGATCACGTTTTGTCGTAACCGGGATTTGTGTCAAATCAGCCAGGGTGCGAATATCGACTGGACGAATCTGATGGCTGGAAAACAGGTCCTGATAGAAAGGTGAATTCGTGGCCAGGTAATCCAGATGGTTCTGGAGAGCCTTTTCCTGATGAATCCGGATCGCTTCGAGGGAGGTGTAGGTGGTTTCCATCATGTCATTTTTCGATCACCACCATAGCGCATGCGGTGTCTTTGATATGTGTCAATGTCACATGGATACGCAAGTCACCCATGCGGTTGAGATATTCCTCCCAGTGATGATCAAATCTGAATTGGGGTTTCCCGGAATCCTGATGGACAATTTCGGCAGTATTCAAATCATGGGATTCAGACAAGCCGGTTCCGAGTGCCTTTAACAGGGCTTCTTTTGCAGCGAAACGAGCAGCATAATGTTCATACCGATTGGCCATCGACTCACAGTAGGCAATTTCCTCTGCACTGAACAGATGTTCCCGCAATCCGATTTCCTTTTCCAGTTTGGCCTGGATCCGGGCCGTTTCGATCATATCAATTCCTGTACCGATAATCATGCTATCGTGTGTTCAGTTTGGATTGGCACGCGGCCAGTTTTTCCTGTATCTGAGTCCGTTCGTGGCTTGTTGCTATTTCCTTTTTCAGCGCCTGGGTGTACGCATTGGCTGCATTCTTCCATTGTTTGAGTTTTTTAAATTGGTCGCCAGCCAGTTCCCAGGCGAGATAAAGATCCGGATTGAACGTGGTAATACGCTCGGCATCAATGTCATTGCCATGCATAAACTCCTGCTTTGCCTGTTTGAACGCCAGCAGGTTTGCATATTCCTCTGTATTCAATATGGAGTCTTTCTGGATTCGCAATTCCGGACGGGTCAGATCGGTCGTTGCAGTTATCGTTGTAGCTGAAAATACACTGTCGAGATTGTAGGCAATATAATCACCCAGATTCCAGGGATCTGTAGAAATCCACACTGTTCGGGATTCCGGTTTGAAAAGAATAGAATGATGGCAGATGAACTGATTCACTGCACGTTCATTCCCCAGTCCAATCGATTTGTCCTTCATCCCGTTCGGGTCCCGGAGGATTTGAGCTGTTTTAGTAGTATTGAGCGGTCGTAATTGGTCAACCAGTTCTGCCAATCGGTTCATCCTGTATCCCGAGGCACTCTCCCGAATATGGGCCTGGTTTTCAGGTTGTAATTTCAAGCCCGGACTTTCAAAATGATTTGTACACAGGATGACCTGTTGATTCGGGTAATAGATATCGAGTGTTTCGGGTGTTTTTTCAATGGACACCGCTTTTCTATCCCTGGCAGAACCGATCAGAAATGTTTCGGAGACAAATGTTTTTCTTTTTTTCGCAATGGCAATGGCTTCGTCAATGGTGGAGGCATATTGCAGGATCTCCCGGGCCAGAATGGATACCGGCGTAGCAGAACCTGAAGGGATGGTTGATTTTGCGGCATTTAATGTTACCGTCAATCCGGCCAAATTCATACCAGAGACGACTCCCACCATGCCTCCCCAAGTGATCATCATAAACGGATGTCCCTGATCCGGTCGGGTGAATTGGACGATCTTGTTTTCTGCAAACCGGTCCCCGACATAAAAATCAAAATTCCGTCCCACCAGCAATTCGCCATCGTCCGTATAATCGCCCCAGGCAGCAAAGGATGTACAACCGACCAGGGCGAGATTCTGGAGAGCATGACCGATATCATGAGCTGCGTGATAATTGAGCATGCGTTGGTATGCCGGTCCGATCTGGTCGAATTCAGGTGAAGCCGACAGGGAAATTCCCTGGATTTCTTCCTTGTATTCTTCTGGCACAAATTGATCCAGCGAGCGGTTGAACCAAAGGATGAAGTATTTGAGAAAAAACCGGTAAAACCGATAGGGATCATGTCACTGATTTGATCCGCAAAAGCAGATTCCTGATCCTGGACCAGTTGGACAGCTAGTTTGCCATGCGAAAGTCCACGATGAAAGGGCGTGCCTTCCACATACATTTCCCACAAGCCGAATGCATTTTTTTTCAGCCATTGATGATCATAAGTAAAAAATTGGTCACCCTGTGAGACGACCTGTATATCCGGTTGTACGGGTGAGGAAATCGGAGGGGAGATACGGGTGGAAAAATGCACATAGCCAAATCCGATGCCCATCAATCCAATGAGGGCAAGGAGAAGCCAGCCTGTGAACCGAAGAAATCTACGCATTATCCGTTTGCTTGATTTTGTCGAGAAGTGATTCCAACCCGATAAATTGAGAAGATGTCAACAGGGCACTCATGGTAACACCCAGGATGCCGTGCAAATTCAGATTCTGGCCTGTAAGGTACAGATTGGAGATCTTGGTCCGGACAGGGATCATGGTTTTCAGGGGATTCTGATAATCTTTGGCAATGCCATAGATCGACCCGTCCCGGGTACCCATATAATCGCGATAGGTGAGCGGGGTGGATGCGTAGTAGCTTTTAATTGCTTTTCCAGAAGAGGAAAACGTGCAGACGCTGCCCGGATAAGTGCTTGCGATTTTTCTTCTTTGAACTGCTGGTAGGCTGCAGTCCGATCAGAAGGATGAGCGACCGTATTATATGTATCCGACCAGGATTTCACTTCATTGAAATTCATGTAAGTCATCAACGTAATCCCGCGCGCAAATTCCCTGTCCTTTCCATCGGGTGAATAAAACAAGGCATACTGCGATGGCCAATCCTTTGGATCATAATCCGGATCAGCCCAGACCTGATCTGAGAGATGACAATAATAATTACATGTTTCATAAGGGAGTATACCCGGATGCAACGAAATATTCAGTGTAAATGCAGAAAGTGTATTTTCCAGATTGTCCAGTCGATTTCTGAAACCGGATCGGATCAACGGAGAATCGATCATGTCAAACGTAATCGCTGGATGGATCCCCGAAATAAAATGATCACCGTATACCCTGTTTCCGTCTTCCGTTTCGGCAGCCAGGATCCTGTCGTCTTCAACATGCAATTTGACAACCCTCCGTTTGGTTAGAATACGGCCATTCTGTTTCCGGATTTGTCGGCTGAGTAAACTGGCAATTTTAGAGCCTCCACCTACGACTTTCCAGGCACTTTCAATATAACTGTTCATGACCAGGGCCTGCATGTAAAATGGGACTAACTCCGGCTCCCCTGCATAGAGGAGGTTGTTACCTGCAAGTACTTTTCGCAATGTTTCATTTGTAGTGAGCCGATTGATCACATCGCGGCAACCCTGGTCCATCCAGGAAATCTTTCCATCATTTGTGCCCGTTCGCAAATTGTATAATGGAAAATCCTGACAAACCTGTTGCACCAGTCTGCAATATTCGTCAATGGCCTCTTTCTCTTGAGGAAAGGCCTCAGTCAGATGCCTGGAAAAGGCGGCATAACCTTGAGACATGAGATAGGTATTCGGGTCATTGGCCAGACAGATCCGGTCAAATCCGATTTCATCCAGTTTTTCAAGGGGCAGTTCATCATAAATGCCCAGGTATTTGAATATGGTGTACAGGTTCTGACCTTCCGACAGGCCACCCACATAGTGGACGCCCGAATCAAATACATGTTTGTCGCGAATGAATGTTTGCAGGTTGCCGCCGATCTGTTTGTTCATTTCCAGAATGGTCACTTCGAATCCCTCTCTGGACAGGATGGCTCCGCACACCAGTGACCCCAATCCACTCCCCACAATGACCAGCTTTTTTCCGCTCATGAATTATGGTTTTGTGAGGAGGAAGACATGGTTGGAAGTGACACTGGATGCATCTTCTATACGCACCTGAAACCCGTGATTGGATGCAAAGGACCGAAGCCATTCTTCCGAAATAAAATGCAATCCATGGTTCATCTTTTTATTGAACTTCAAGATTCGCGTGGAAAAGATTTCCGAAAGATTGGTCCACCAGTGTTTGGTCTCGAGTTCACGGACGCCATCGCGTACGATGATCATACCATTGGGCCGCAGATTGTGCATGCAATCCTGGAGAAGCTGCTCCTGATCTGCGGGTTGGAGGTAATGCAACAAATCGTTCATGATATACACATCTGCAACAGGCAGCGTGTACATCCGGATATCGGAGTGAATGAACTGGACATTCGCCGGACGGGCATATCCGTTTTCTGCAACGCCGATTTTATCCGGATCATAATCAACAGCATAAATGGTCCGATCGGATGAAGTATAACCCAGTATATAAGATAGAAAGCCATATCCACAACCCATATCGACAATCGTGCTATTGCGGGGAATCAGGCGTTCAAAACGGGTGTAATACCCTTCGAGCTGTACTTTTATCCGCATATACCATTCGAGAACGGGACCCTTGTAAAGAAAGTTGGAAAACATCTTTCTGGAATAATAGGCGGGTGTTTCAATTTCTTGCCGGAGTGAACGGTATTCTTGTTTGAACCAGGTGGAAATGGCTTTGGTTCGCTCGGAATAGGTGATTCCGTAGGTGGCATCTCCAGGGGATATTCGCGGGAGGAATTTCAAGGTCAGCGGGCCATTTTTCAAATAGAAAAAACCCTTTGTGACCAGTTCATTCGTGCCATGGATCAGCACAGGCTGAATGTCCAGTTGGAGTTGTTCTGCAAGGAAGAAAGCGCCTTTATGAAACCGGCCGATCCTGCCATCTTTCGATCGTGTGCCCTCCGGGAAAATTACAATGGAATAGCCTTCCTGAACGCGTTCTCGTAGCGTATCGATCGAGGAATCGATCCCTTCAGCCAGGTATTGATAATCGACCATTTTGACCAGCCATCCAAATACGGGCGAATGCCATACCCATTTGTTGGTGATCAGTATGACTTTCGGATTGAGCATGATCAATGCCAGGATATCCAGCACTGATGAATGATTGGCGATCAGAATGGCGGGCTTGTCAAATTGGTCCGGCTGAAGATTCAGAATTTTCTTTTTCACATTGAACATGACATACACCAATGACCGGACAAAGGTGGAAACAAGCACATGGAATATATATTTCCGTTTTTTCTGGTTACCAGGAAGACAGTACACCAGTACAAAGCCGATGATCGACAGGATGATCGACCCGAAGAAAAAATAACTGAACGAAAATATGGAAAGGATCAGGTTGAAAAAGGTAAAAGGTTCGTGTTTGAGCCGGGTCGGATTTGTGATCAGCCAGCGAAACATGCCCGGCAGGACCAGTTGTGATTTGATCCAGACTGCCGAAATACCGATAATGGCAACAAAGGCGATTGATCGCAAAGCGGGATGATCCGCAAAAACAGGACACCCATGCCCACAATTGTCGTGATCGCTGACAGCGTGATCGACGAAAATGTGGAATCGAACTGGATGTGTTTAAACGCATATTTTTTCTGGAGTCGGTCCGTTGTAAAAATGCAATAATCATCTCCGAGAGCAAAAATCAAGGTGGAAAGGACAATGTTGATCACATTGAATTTGATGTCAAACAAGGTCATCAAACCCAGGATCCAGATCCAGGAGATGGCCATAGGCCAGAAGGAGATCAGGGCGAGTTCGATCCGACCATAAATGATCAGCAGGGAAACAAATACCAGCAAAGAGGTCCAGAATGTGATAAAGCCGAAGTCATTTGTGACGGCGCTGACCAGTTGTTCGGTCAGGCGCTGCCGGTCGAATGCAGTGACATTGCTGATGGAAGAAATGGATTGATGTAATGCTGCAGACTTCTCCGGTGACGTATTGAGCAGCCCGGTGATTTGCCAGGATTGATCGTGTTGGGAGATCAACTGATCCAGAAAGGTGTGACGGAGGAATGTGCTTCGTTCGGGAGTCAGCGGCGTATAATCGGCACGCACTTTTTGTTTGAAAAATGCATTGGATGACTGGTCGAAATCAGAAGCCGATCCGTTTGTCTGAAGGGCCAGAACGGTTTGTTCTATTTTATCATCGGTCCAGTATGATTTCCACAAGTCGATTCGCCGCTGTTGTTCACGAGTTGACGGGAGGATGGTTGTGGCCAGGGATGCACTGACAAGGAGGCTGTCAGTGGTCCAGATGTCGATCTTTCTGCTGGCCGCTTCCATGTGTTCAAGGGCTTCATCCAGGGTATTTCCGGTTGAATTGATGTAGAGAATTTTGTGAACCCCTTCTGTCAGTTGATCGATTTGTTGCCTGGAGTCGATTAAATCAGCTGACATGTAGTTGATCGCATTCATGTCGCTTTCAAACTCGATTTTAGTAGCCAGATAAAACATGATCGGCGTGAGCAGGAGAAAGAGCCAGCTGATATATCGGTTTCCTTTTTCAGAAAACAGATCCACTCGTTTGAACATGAAATGAGTGGCACTACCAAATTGATTTTTTTGTGAAACAAGGTGAGGTAAAAAAATCAGTGTCGCCATTGAGGCACCGGTCAGACTGAGGGCGGCGAACAGCCCCAGGTCTTGCAATACCGGTGCGTTCACAAACAGAAGACACAAAAATCCGGCAATGGTGGTCAAGCCGCCGGCGATCATGGGAAATGCCAGTTCCTTGATGGACTCACGAAGATCGCCGTGATGTTTCCGATGCGTGAGAAAGTGGAGGGAATAATTGACGGCAATGCCGAGAATGAGCGAACCGGAACCCAGAGCAATGACGGAGATAGATCCTTTGATCCAAGCCATACCAGCCAGGGCAAATACAAGTCCAAACAGTGTGGGTACAAAGATCAGAAGGGGTGCACTCCAATGCTTGAAATACCATAAAAAAATGATGAGCAGCAGAATCACCGTCAGGCTCACGGTGAGTGTAATGTCGCTTCTGATTGCCCGGGCATTTCCGGCGGCAACCGCGGGTGGTCCGAAATAATATACTCTGGTTTCATTGTCCCGGGCCTCATATTCCCGGATCACCTGATCCAGAGACCCGAAAAAATCGACCAGCTGATCTGTTTCTGTTGAGGGAATATCCGGAGTAAAATAAAGCAATACGTGATGTCCATTTTTGGACAGAAGCCGGCCGTTTTGCAATTCAAATTCGCTGTCCTTTGAAAATGTCTGGAACTTGCTCAGTGCGATATAATCCAGTCCGAGTACATCGGATAAAATCCGTCCCTGGAGTGCAAACCCGAGTGGTGTCATCCGGGTGAGATTGTTTCGGGAAATGATCTGTTCAATGCCTGTTGGGGAGGTCATTGAATCGATGCGTTCATAGTCGGATGGTTCCAGGAAAACGGGCAGATGGGCTGCGGTAATCGCGAATAATTCTCCGATGACGGAGTCCGGAGTAATGTAGTGCAGTGATTTGATGGAAGACGAAAAGCGATTATTCAATTGTTGTACAAACGAGTCAGCCCGATGGATCAATGCGGATCGGTCAGCGTCCACGGTGGTGTCCCGATTGGAGAACAGGACCATGATGCGATTGGAAAATGCGGCGTTTTCCAATGTGTGAATCGCGGTCTGTGACTCCTCACCTGAAGCCATCATTTGCGAAATGTCTTCTTTTAGCTGAAGGTGTGTAGCCTGCCAGGCCAGCAGACCGAAAATGGACACGATCAGGCCAAAAGTCAGAAGACGTTTTTGTGCCAGCAAGTCGTACCAGAAGAGGAAAAAGTTGGACATATCAGACCAGTCAACTGTTTTTTGATCGAAGAGACAGCCAGAGCCACGTCAATATCCCGAACGAACTACCGGCCACGAAAGCCAGGATAATGCTCCCGTAGATATATTGAATGACATCCTGTTGGATCGAGCTCATCGTGACAGCATCATGAAATGTGATCGACTGTGCATCAGCGCCAGCCCAAAACTTGCCGAGTTGATAGCTCAGGTAGATAATGACAGGCATCATCGGGGGGATACTGATATTCGAACTGATCAATACCAGTGCCTTGTTCATTTTGAATAAAATGGCCAATGCTAAAGCAGCCATCATTTGAAATCCCCAGATCGGGATGATGCCCATAAAGACCCCAAATCCGACGGATGCACTTCTGACTGCAATGGAATTTTCAGGGTTGATGAGTTCATTTTTCAGGTCGATATAGGTTTCCTTTCGCACCAGTGCCCGAATAAAATCGCGCGGTAGAATGTACAGGAAACGGGTCAGAACAAGAAATGTATTCAACACACTGATCCGCGAAAAAATCAGGCACAGGTCGAAAATGCGAGATGCGTTCGTTGGCCGGTGGATAATATACAGAGACAGGTGTGGAGACGACCGGTACACCTGCCCAGGCAGCGCGCACAAGGACCTCCACTTCAAATTCGAACCGGCTGGTAAAATAAACGAGATCCGCACACGGATCCAGGGGATAGAGCCGGTAACCCGTTTGCGTGTCCGGCAGCGAAATGCCCGTATTCACCCAATACCAGAAATTGGAGAACCGGTTTCCGAAATTGCTTTTTCCCGGCACATTCTCCTGGTTCATATTCCGGGCTCCCATGATGAGTGCAGAACCCGTGACCTCCAGTTTGTCAATCAATTTTTCCAGATCGCGCGCATCATGCTGTCCGTCCGAATCGAGTGTGATCGCATAGGCGTACCCCAGTTCTCTGGCGGCCTTGAATCCCGTCCTTAGGGCGATACCCTTTCCTTTATTAGGCTGGTAGGAGATGACCCGGATATCGGGAAAATCAAGCAGGATTTCTGCCGTATGATCCGTCGAACCATCATTGACCACTAGCACGTGATTCGTCAATACACAGACAGATTCCAGCACTGCACGCAAGGAGCCACCATTATTATAGGTGGGCAACAGGACAACTATCCCATGTTGCTCAAACCGATTCATGCACCGTATTTTTCACCAGGTAGGTCGCTCCGGTCATGTGGAAATACACACCTCCTTCCGGATCGAGCAGACGAGCCTGGACACCCAGACTGCGATCTTCATTCTCCTGAAAGCTGATCTCTACGTGTATTGTTGGGTGCTGATCCGGGTCGATCATTTTCAGGAACTTCATATTCCTGCACTGGCTGAGCCGAAGGTGGCGGTCCAGCTGCTTTTCCAGGATCTCTTTGATCATAGCGAACATACACACACCCGGCACTACAGGGTGCTGCGGAAAATGGCCCTGAAAGATCGGGCTTTCCCGGATAAAGGCAATGGTAGCCGAGATTCGGGAGTCGATCATTTCTGTACCCGGAGACACAGTATAAAAGGTATTCAACAGCATGTCTTCGTCCTTGTCCCAAGGTTGGATCGTCTGGTCAGCCCACGCCACAATAGAGGGGTTTGCCTCTTTCAGGCCAGGTTCTCTTCGAACGGCTAAAGATACGCTTTGCCCGCATTCACCAGCCTACTCGCCTGGAGAGGATGCAGCTGGTGTATGCATCGGTTGATAGGCATCCTCGCCGATCAGGTGGTCCAGTCGAACAGGTTGCAAACCCTCGACCCGTAGAAGGTCGATGATCTGCTGCAAGCCCTGGACGGTAACGGGGGCAGAATCATGTAATAACAGGATACTGCCCGGTACCAGCTTTCGTCGGATTCGGGTCAGCAATGTTTCAACTGAATCCGTAATGGTATCCAGTGACCGCACATTCCAGCCGATCGTCAGCATACCGGTTTGCCCGACAGCCTTACCCAGATGGGGTGTCGTCACTCCGAATGGAGGTCGAAAAAAACGGGGTTTGAGGCCGATCAGGGAATGGACGTTCTGGTTGACGCCGGTGATTTCAGAAATCCACTTGTTCAGGAAGGAAAAATCAATCAGTGGATGATGTGTCTGGCTGTGATTGCCGATAAGATGTCCTTCACGATGCATGCGTTCGACCAGCTCGGGATACCGGGCGATCCGGTCGCCGATGCAGAAAAATGTCGCAGCGATCTGATTGGCCTTCAACACGTCAAGAATCATGGCTGTAGATTCTCCGCAGGGACCATCATCAAAGGTGATAGCCATCTGGTTTCGGGGAGGCCCCTGACAAATGGCCGGGAGATAGAAGTTGGACTGGATGACTGCAGAGCCATAAACCAGGGCACTGACCAATCCAACTCCGATCAGGGCAACCAGCCAAAGCGGAACAGGAAAGACGAGATCCGCCAGAAGCATACCTCCGCTCAACAGGAGGAAGAGAGCGATGGTCCTGCGATAGATCAGCATCGGTCCAACCGGATAAATGCGTGGTGTGGTCCACTTTGTTGAAAGATGACAACATGGTCCAACTCGCCTGATGGAAGGGGTTCAAAGCCGGAGGTAGATGGTCGGATCTGTTGCTTGAGCACATGGCTGGCCAGCCACAGGGCAAAACCGGAGGCGGTGCCATATTCACCACAAAGGGATTTGTATCGGAAAACCGGAAATGCCGGGGCACTCTGCGAGAGGATCTGGTCTGTGATGCTGTCTTCACCAACGTTTCCGTTATGCCCGGCCAGGAGGAGCGTTTTGCCTGGATCCAGGGATGCCATCTGTTCCTCTATCCTGCTGGCGATCTCTTCCGGATCGTACCCGGCGCCGGTCTGGACGTCGACCAGGCGTGCATAGGAAGAAGCTGTTTGCCGGTTGCCAAGAACAAAAAAAGATGCGCCTTCACCCGCAATCCAGCCCGGCTGCCCATCGGTGAATCCGGGAGAATTCTCACCTGATTCGAGCTGTTTGATCTGGCCCAACTGGTTCAGCAGGTCAAAGCTGATATCCGTCACTTCGTCAGCTCCACCGACGAGGACCTGGGAAACAGCACCTTCTTCCAGCAACAGGATCGCATCGGTCAGGCTGTTTTCAAAGGAAATTGTGCGATGGACAAAGGTGCAGTTATGTCCAAAGCATTTGAAATGCAGGGCCAGGTGGGAGGCCATGGTATTATGCGTGGAATGGATAAAGGATGTGGGACTCAACCTCTCCCCCCCGTTCTGGACCATTTTCGACAGAAAGGACCAGGTGTCTTCCAGGCAACCCATAGCAGTCCCAACAACAATGGCTTCGGGGCAGTCAATGGTGGCTTCGTTCATAGCCAGTTGAGCGGCTACGTTACAGCGTTGAAGAACCCGGCTCATCCGGCGAATGGCGCGTGCATCGATCCAATCGGAATAGGGCGGTTCTATACAGGGCCACCGGTTGCCCTGTTGGGCCACAAATCCCTCTTCCAGGATCTTTTTATCCCATGTCTTTTGCGGAGAGATCGAACCTGCCCCCTGGATGAAGATGGGTGTCCGGATCATGCTTCGGAAAATAGAAGGGATGTACAATTGCCACCAAATCCGAATGAATTGGAGAGAACATGCCGGACCTCCTGATCGGTTTTGATCCGGGTTTCGGGCCGGATGTCCAGGCCCTCGACAGGTTCATGGAACGTGTAATTGGGATAGATCACCCCGTGATGAATGGCCAGAACAGAAAGAACTCCCTCAATACCACCACTGGCGGCCAATGTGTGCCCGGTAAAGGATTTTGTCGAGCTCAGGCTGGGGTATACGGGGTGGAAGATTCGGCGAATGGCATTGCCTTCCGCCATGTCGTTATTCTGCGTACCTGTACCATGCATATTGATATACGAGATCTCTCCAGGCTGGAGACCGGCCATATTCAATGCACTGGTCATCGCCGCAAACGGGCCATTACCCTGGTCGGAAAGCGCCGTCTGATGAAACGTATCATTGGTGTTGGCATAACCGGATAGGAGGCAGATTGCGGGTTGTTCGAGCTGTATGGCGGTTTCTTTGCGCATCATCACCACATAGGCTGCTCCTTCGCCCAGGTTGAGCCCTCTTCGGTGTCTGTCCAGAGGTTCACATTGTTGTCGATCGACGATCATCAAGGTATTGAACCCGTTGAGGGTGAATTGTGTAAGGGCATCTACTCCCCCGGCTATAACCACATCCAGTCGATCAGTCCGCAACAGTCGGGCTGCCAGCATGATCGCATTGGCGGAAGAAGAGCACGCCGTACTGATCGTGCTGACAAATCCCTTCAACCCGAGTTTGTGAAAGACATAGTCTGTGGGCTTCCCGCAATCATGGTGACGGGTATCCCGCACATCGCCGGTCGCGGGATCGACCAGTGCTTTCTGGAAATAGGTCTCTGTCCGATCCATGCCACCGACCGTGCTCGCTGAGATGAATCCGACACGAAGACCAGCCAATTCGCCAATTGACAAAGAAGACAGTGCCTCTCTTGAAGCATGGTAACTGAGATAAATGCTGCGAGAGAGATGTTCTGGCAGGTTGGTCAGCTGCGCCAGTTCCGCATTGGATGCCTTGACCTCCCCGCAAGGGAAATCATCCCGATGCCGGGTGTGGAGATGGCGGACAGGTTGTATCCCTGTTTTGTGTTGTGTGAAAGCATCCAGGGTTTCAGGGCCATTCAAGCCCAGGGCTGAAATGATCCCTGTTCCTGTGATGACAACCTCTCCCGACATATCAGTTCTGGCCCTTTTGGGATTCAATGAATGCAGCCATGGTATTGACACTGCGAAAGACTTTCGGCCCTTCTTCGGAGCTGACCATTTTGATGCCGTACTGCTGCTGGAGCAGGACGATCATTTCAAGTGCATCGATGGAATCCAGACCCAGGCCTTCGACAAACAAAGGCGTATCATCACCGATGTCTTCCGGTTTGATGTCCTTCAAATTTAACTGATCGACAATTTGTTGTTTCAGCTTTTCTTTCAATTCACTCATAATTCAATTGGAATAATTGATGAATATATTCTGTTGTAAAACGCGGGCCCTTTGCATGCTCAGGGTCCGGGCATGGTTCGACGAAATACAGGAAACAATCATAATCCTCACCCAGGCATTCCACCCATCCGCCGATGCAGGCTGAAATGACCCTGGTCCGGAGCAGATAATCAATATACGTAACCTGGGCTTCCGGATCAAATTCGGATTGGATGAAAAAGGTGTTTTCACCTTGAATGCTATGCCGGATACAGATCTCACCAATGACGATATTGGGCAAGGTGTACACGAAGATGGCCGGACTGGGGAACCCGGTTTCCAGCTGATTCTGGTGTCGGATATCCGTATCCAGGCTGGCATTGGCATTCGCCAGGATGATGCCAATATCGTAAGGATCGTATTGCGCGACGGGGTTCTGACCAGAAAACAGGAGTTCTGTTCCGAGGAATCCGAGCTTGCACAAACGGTCCATCTTGTGAAATTTGGAATAACCACTATGACCCTCTCTGTAGAGCCAGTCGGCAAATTCATCCAGAGAACCGGCATGAGCAGGGTATACCAACTGCCCATTGAGATGGGCCCTTGACTGTCGAATCCGGATATGTCTGGTGACTTGAAACACGTCGAATTGGGTCCTCTCTGGCGAAGGGCAAATCTACGGAAAACGGACCTAACTCTTCAAAGTTTGTTAACTTGATGCGGTTTCAGTAGTTCCACCATGAAATGTAAACAAATAAACACATTGACACCATGAAACGGACCATTCTTTTCACCCTGCTGACCCTTTGGGCAGGCGTGGCAATCGCACAGAAGATTGTCGAAAAATCAGGAGATGCATCTGTGCTCAAGGGGCAGACACAGGTGAATGTCGAGTATGACTATTCGTCATTCGGCGTAGGCAAGTTTGCCACAGAACAGGAATACCTGGACAAAAAGTATGCAGAGTATGAAGCAGAAGAAGCGGGTAAAGGAAAACGATTCAAAGAGTCGTGGCTCGCTGCGCGAAAGAACAGGTACCATCCCAAGTTTGAGGAGTTGATCAACAAGGGAATGGCGGGTAAAAAAATGACCTTTGGAGAATACCCGGATGCGAAATACACGCTGATTGTCAAAACCACCTTCGTCGAGATCGGTTTTAATGTCGGCGTGATGAAAAAGCCGGCCAGTGTCAGCTTCCAGTACGATATCGTAGAAACGGCCAATCGCGGAAAGGTGCTGGCATCGATGACGCAGAACAATGTGCCTGGTTCGCAAATGGCCGGATTTGATTATGATGTCGGATCACGTGTTGCCGAATCCTATGCCAAGGGAGGTAAAATGCTGGCAAAACTCCTGGGCAAGAAGTTGAAGTAATTCAACGGAAAACAGGTTTATTTTATTTCGTCAAAAGGGAGGTTTGCCTGCTTGGCAGCCGTGATGAAAATATTGAAAGGACTGGATCTTAACTAGGATTCAGTCCTTTTTATTTTCAAAAGATAATTCCAGTACATAAAACGCGAAATTATTATCATAATGTGTCGTGATCAACACCCGTTCCATATGCCTTGGTTCAAGTGGATTCAGTTTCAGATAATTTGGAATTCTATTTTCAAGCAACAGCCGGGTTGCCAACCAGAGAGCAAATGCGGATGAAGTCTGATATTCCCCACACAGGTGTTTGTACCAGATTTGAGGCACATTTGACATGCTTTTTTCCATCCATTGAGAATAGGATCGGTCATGTGATTCGTCCCCGTTCAGGCCCAGCATACAGAAAGACAGATCGTCGGGTGTCCACTCGTGCCGATCCAGGAGGCTGGTGATCAAATCAGTCATTTCCACTGGATCAAGTGCACCGAAATGGGTCTGAATATCCACCAATTCAATCCATCTGCCAACAGGTTTCTCCGTGGTCAGCGTAAAAAAAGTGGACCCTTCTCCCGCGATGGTACCCGTGCCCGGATGTTGTAGAATATGGGCGGCCTGCACGGGTTCTTTTCTGATCAATCCGAGTTGCACATAAAGTGCATAATTGCGATCGGTCATTTCATCCAGTCCGCCGACAAGGACATTTTTTGCTTCATTGTCACGAAGTAACATCATTCCGTCCAGCATCGCACTTTCAAAGGAAAATCCCTTGTGTACAAAGGTGAAATTGTGATGCCTGCACTGGAGATGCATGGCGATCTGTGCCGCTACAGAATTTTGTGTTGATTGAATAAAATGTGTCGGTGTCAGAAACTGTTCCTGATCGCGGATCATCGCTACCAGAAATTTTTCGGTATCCTCCAGACAACCCAGGGCGGTGCCGGTGATGATCGCATCGGGTTGTGCCAACCCGGAATTTTCCAGACACTGCAAAGCAGATGCGAGCCCCATTTTCAAGATGCGACTCATCCGCCGGGCACGTGCCGGTGGAATAACCTGTGCATAGGAAGCGGGTTCCTGACATATAAGCCGGTTTTCAGTAGACAGGAGCAACCGGTCAGGCAATTCATTTTTTAAAAACGTGTCCTGCGGTGAAATAGACGCACTGCCGCGAATATAGATCCTCTTCATGGGTTATACGGTTGACAGGATCAAGGTTGACGTATTGCCTCCAAAACCGAACGAATTGGACATGACATGGTGAAATTCAACCTCTTTCTTTGGATGAACATGAGGTTGTATGGTCAATTCTGGCATACCCGTTCTCCAGTTCAGGTGAAGAGGGATTTGTTGCGTTTGGAGACTCAACAGGGAAATCACCGCTTCAATACCACCGGCAGCAGCCAAAGCGTGACCGGTATAACTTTTCGTGGAGCTGAACGGTGGGGGATTGCCTGCGAACAATCGTTGCAGGGCCAGCCCCTCTGACAGGTCATTGATCTCCGTACCGGTGCCGTGCACATTAATATACCCGATGTCGGCTGTTCGCAATCCACTTTTAGCCAGCGCGATCGACATGGCATCAAGAGCGCCTTCACCGGTGGGTGAGGATGCAGGGCAATGGGTTGTCTTTTCCCCAGTGCTTTTTCGGATTCAAGCACCAGGTATCCGGCACCTTCACCCAGGTTGAGTCCGGCGCGATCCCGGTCAAATGGTTTACAGGGTTCAGGATCGAGGATCTGCAGACAATGGAAGCCATTGATCGTGAACCGGGACAGGGCGTCTGTACCACCAACCAGTACGCGGTCCAGCAGGTTGTGACGGATCAGTCGGGCGCCATACATGATGGCATTTGCGGAGGAGGAACAGGCGGTACTGATCGTGCTCAGGAACGATCGGATACCGAGGTATTGGGCGATCTGTTCTGTGCTGGCACTACAGTCCAGATGGTGAATATAGTTGAGGTGCTCCGGCCTGGATTCCTGGTCGATAAATGACTGAAAATGGTTTTCGACAATATCCATTCCCCCTACGCTGGTGGCAGAGATCAGACCGGTGCGGAAGGGGTCACTTCCGGTAATTCCTGCCTGGAACATGGCTTCCCGCGCCGCTGTCAGGCCGAGCAACGCCGTTCGCGTTAACGGCAGGGATGTAGGCAGGTCAAGACGGGATTGAAGCGTCCCGTTATCGGATTTGACTTCACCAACGGAGAGGACGTCCCGATGACGGGTTTCTATAAACTGGAGCCGGGCAATGCCTGTGCGTTCCATTTCGAGCGACTCCCGAACTTCATCTGTGTTCTGTCCGATTGCGCAGATGATACCTGAGCCAGTGACGTAGACCTGTTGATCCATATAGTCCCAGAGTCAGTACTGAACGATCAGATGGATGTGGTAAACCACCCTATCCGGTTTGGGCTGCGCGGCGCTCTGTGATAAATTCAGCAAGCGTTCGAATGGACTGAAATACTTTCCGACCTTCCTGAGAGTTGGTGATTTTTACCTGATATTTCCGTTCCAGCAGGACGCTGATTTCCAGTGAATCGATCGAATCCAGACCCAGGCCTTCACCAAAGAGGGGCGTGTCGGGCTGAATATCGTCCGGATTCACATCCACGAGGTTGAGTTGTTCGATGATATCTGCCTTCAGCTGATGAATAAGATCTTCCATAATGCCTGCTTGGAACAAAGGTAAAAAGAAAAGGATTAAGCCTGTTGACGAGCCCTGTTGATCAACAGGGAAATACCTACACAGCAAAGGAAAAACAATTGCAGATACAGGAGATAAGCTGCTATGGGCTGGAATTGACCATTGCCGAGAAAAACGTGCTGGAATGCATTCAATCCCCAGAACAGCGGTGACCATTCGGCGATGGACTGGATCACAGCCGGCATGACATACACGGGGACCCAGATACCGCCAAGGGCAGCAAGGATGACAACGGAAACGGAGCCGAAGGTAGAGGCCTGTTGATGGGTTTGACAGATGGTGCCGGTCAGCACCCCAAAGCCGACTGCTGCCAGACCACAACTTGTAGCGACTAAGGCCAGATTCAGAAAGGTCATTCCCTGCATATCCAGTGCGGGTAGCCCCAGCAGGGGTAAAAAGAAGACACCGACCCCCAGCATCAGGGCACACTGGATCAGACAGACACCGAGATAGGCTGTCATTTTTCCAAGGAGTACGGTCAAATAGGACCCGGGCATGGTCAGGATCCGCAGGTAGCTTCCTTCTTCTCGTTCTCGAATGATGCTTCCCGCCAATGAAATGACGATAAAGAACATCCCGAACATGGTCCATGCCGGCACATTGTGCTGGACGGAATTCGTTTGACGTGCCTCCAGCCATTCATCGCCAACCGGACGTTCCCGAAAAGCGACAAAATTGCCAAAATCAGATGCTTGCTCACCATCATCTTCAGCCCCCAGGATGGTTTTGAAGGAACGGATCAGGGTAGCTGTTTCAAGTTGTGAAGATTCCTGCCGGATGGCCTGCAGGACCGCCTGCCGGAAGGACTGCTTGACTCCGGGTTTGAAAAAGATGCCGACCTGTTTTGTCGAATCGATTCCGGGGAGTTCAGAAGGTAAAACCGGCATACCCAGGTCCCGCATCATCTGTTCGGCATAGCCGTTGGATTGAGCCAGGATATAATCGCTGACCCCTGGAGGAATGACAATGCCGATATCATACGTTCCATCAGCAATCTTCTTTTTCAATGCCTGTTCATCCCCTGTTATTTCGAGAATATCAAACATTCTGGAAGAATCGAAACGGGCGAGAATCTGCTCGCCAAATGCACCTTCATCCTGATTGAGCAGGAGAGCGGGGATGTTCAATTCCTGATAATCTCTGAACGGCGCATCCTGAACCAAAGCCATGATGGTCACCAGGGCCACCGGCATAAAGAAGAGGATAGCCAACCCGCTCCTGTCCCGGATCAGCAGGAGGATCTCCTTGAAGATGGATGCCCTGAATCTCAACATTCGTCTCTGAGGTTACGTCCGGTGAGGTTGAGGAAAAGATGTTCCAGATTGGGCACCTGATGTTGCCGGATCAAATCCGCCGGATGGCCGGTAATGATGATCGTCCCATGATCGATGATCGCTATCCGGGTACAGAGATCAGCGGCCTCCTCCATATGGTGAGAGGTATAGAGGATGGTCATGCCTTGCTGGTTCAAGCCGCGAAGCAGGTTGAGGATCATATTTCTGGATTGGACATCGACGCCAACTGTGGGCTCATCCAGGAAGAGAATACGCGGATGATGGAGGATGCCTGCGATCAGGTTGACTCTTCGTTTCATGCCACCGGAAAAGGTGCCGATTTGCTTGTCCCGGAACTCGGCCAATCCGAACTGGTCGAGGAGTTCAAATGCCCTTGCTTTCAAGACGGCTCCGGTCAAACCGAACATATTTCCAAAAAAGCGGAGATTTTCCCAGGCCGTCAGCTTTGGAAACAGTGCAATTTCCTGAGGCACAACACCGATGAGACGCTGAATGACTTGTCGATCCCCGGCATATCCAAAACCGCTGATGGCAAGGTGTCCGCTTGTCGGGTTCTTGAGCCCGCACAGGATAGAAAGTGTGGTGGTTTTACCCGCTCCGTTGGGGCCGAGCAGACCGAAGATCTCGCCTTCCTGAATGGACAGGGACACATCCCGCACTGCCGGCAGTGCCAGGCCGGGATATTCTTTCCGCAAGGATTGGATGTCGATCAGGGCCTCCGTCGGGTTCACGCCTTGATCGTTTTCAGCCTGTTGAACACGACTTCTTCCCGAGTTGCACATTCCATCATGATGTCGTGAAGTGTCGCATAATTTTCACCGGTTATCGCCCGATCCTTGCAGATCCGTGCAGCCTGGTAGGCAAAGTCGCGCCAGCGGTCACCAATAGATGTCATTTCCATGGACATCTCACGCAGCCAGTCCTGTTCAAGGACGGCAGCAGATTCCTGAAGAAAGGCAGCAAAAATGAATCGAAAACCGGCTCCGCCGGTGCCGATCTCTTCCTGCATGCGCACAATATTGCCCAGAAAAAGTGAAGCTCTTCTCGGATCCAGTTTGTCGGGATAATGCAAGACCTTTTTGCCAGATGACGCTCGCCCTTGACCCCGAACAACGGGACAGGGATGGTGGTCATATCTATTGCTGTCTTGCGAATGCCTTTGATAATCGGTTCTTGAAGGGATACCTGTTGAGGCACCTTGATCGGATGGTACATACGCCCTTTGGGTGGCAGAGCACCTTTGGCAAACCGGGCCCTGGCGAGGTCATCCGTATGAATGCGGGTGACCGTTTCCATCACCGGGTCACTGACCAGGTAATGGTCATCTTCTTTCCCATACACCACGATATTGTGTGCATTGAAATGGAATCTGAGTGCCTCCGGCAGATAGGGCAAATAATAGACGCTGGTCAACAGGCCGACAGGTATGCCTTCCTCCAGTTTCTGATCCAGTGCCTTCATCGCTTTTTCTTCCGACCCGAATCGGACCGACTTCATCTGGATGTCCAGGCGCTTGCACAGGCGTGCAAAGATCAGACTGGGAAAAATCCGGTAGGTCGTTGCGGGTATGCCATTGACTTTCAGGAAGGGTAGGTGGCCAAAAACAGTCCCGAACCGATCCCGAAAACCATAGGCTCGCTCAGCGGAAGCCCGGCATGTCGAAGCAGATTGGAGGCGACACCGCTTTCACAATGTGCAGACTGTTGATGGGTGAATTCGATGTTCAAGTGGTGTTATTTAGTGGTGGCTTTCGGATGCCCGATCAGACAACCTTCAGGTCATCGACAGAGATACGAAAGGCCCGGGCATATTTTTCCAGGCTTCGTTGACCCAGTCTGTTGAAAAACCAGGGTCGCAGATGCAGCCGGACGATAAAGGTGGGGAATCCGGTATAACCGCTGAGCATATCCGGTTCCAGCATCTGACGGGTCATGTGGAAGGCAATCGGACTTTTTTTACCGGCAATGACCTGTTGTCTGACCTCCTCTACATGTTCATGAATATCTTCCCACACTTGCTGGGAAACGATATTTTCTGCCTCCCATCCAACCGTTTTCACAGTTGTGTAGGTGCCATCCTTTTCGGTCGCATATTTGACCACCTTGAACAAGCCATTCAATAGGTTCGCATCATCCTGTTGTACCTTGTCTTTTTCCATGATTTCCATTTGGCAGGACATTCACGGCATGTCCAAATCTAGCACACTGTCAACAACATATTCGCATAATTGAAACGGGCACTTTCGGGAATGATCAGGGCCAGTTTCTGTCCTTTTTTCAACTGGCCGGAATGGAACAGTTCTTCCAATGCCAAGAGGATGGAAGCAGATCCGATATTGCCCACACGCACCAGATTTAAGAACCATTTTTCCTGCGGGATATGAACACCCTGCCTGTCCATTTCCTCAGCGAGCTTGGGCCGGAAATATTCCGATGAAATATGCGGAAGGAACCAGTCGATCTGATCGCTGCTGACCTGGTGTTTTTTAAATGTATCTGCAATGGTCCGTGTACCGTAGCGGATAATATGTTCATCCAGGATCCGGGTGTCCTGCTTCAATGAAAAGATGGACCTGTCGAGCCATTCAGATTGACTGAAACTCAGCCATCCTTTCAGGGTTCCATCTGCAGCTTTTTCGCCACCGGCATACATGCATGTTTCGATCTCATTGGCAAAGGACACAATGTCAATATGGTCGATCCGGAGGGGACAGGCGATCGGGATTCGGGTTGCTGGTCAGCAATGCAGCAGCTGCACCATCAGAGAGCATCCACCGCAGGAAATCTTTTCAAAAGCCAGAATAGGACGTTCCTCCAGCTGCTTCAGTTTTTCACTTTCTTCGTGAAAATTGCGCGCCTGCATCCAGTGGCTCAGTTTTTCAGAACCGACGGCTACAGCATGTTCACTGAGACCGGCACCTACAGCCATCCAGGCATATTTCAACCCGTTTACTGCCGAGCAGCAACTGCCGGCAAAGGAGATGGATTCGACCGGCTTGATACCCAGGTCACCGTGGACCATCGATGCGTGGGATGGCAACAATTGATCCGGAGTTGTTGTGCCGCAAGTGAGCAGATCCATCTGGTCGAGACGGAAATGTTCATATTCCAGATTACGGACCGCTTCGGCAGCTAGTTGAGCGTTGGTATGTGTATCCTGCCCATCGCGGGTCATCGCATAATATCGACCCTGGATCTTGTTATTTCGGAGGATGATGGATTTGGACCTGGAACGGAACTCTCCTCCGATGTAACCGAGAAAGTCTTCCATTTCATCATTGGTGACCACATCACCGGGCAAGAACTTCGAAAAGTGGTTGATGTAGACAGTACGGGCCATAGGTCGAAATCGGAAAGGCGAGCTCTTGTTTTGTCCCGATGGGCAACAAGTCAGTATGAATTATGTTCAAGATCGTTGTGGACCCATCCTGATGAAACTCCCGGTGAACAGGTGCAAATGATGTCCAGAAAACGTCTGTTTTGAGCGGCCAAAGGTAAGAAAACTTGGGAAAATTCACAGGTCAAGCAGACTGGATTCAACGGGAAAGGATCGGCCCTGGAGAAGGCTGTAAGGAAGTACTCAGGGTGTGTCTCCCCGGAAAGCCGTATGTCTGTAATAGTCGACTTCCTGTTTCATTTTGCGGGGAGATAGAAGAGGCATGATCCAGGCAACCAGGGTCAGGATGGGCGACAGGATGAGGATCATCAGCGGGAGAGCCACACCGAAAATCGCCACCCGGACACGTCGCTGTCCCGCGGTGGCTGTGCCATTCTTCGTCAGAAATCGGGCGTAGATCGGAAAGAGGATCTTCCCCCGACCTTCCATCACCATCAAACTGGACTTGACCTCGACTGCTCCGTGGAGCAGAAGTTGATCTTCCAGATCATCCCACTGGTCATGAACCACGGATTCGGCAATCTGATCACCGAAGACGGATGCACGGGCATTCAGTTCTGCTGAGCTGATCCCGTAACGGGGAAAAAATCCGAGAAAACGGCCCCTGATCCCTCCCATGACATAGGCGACCACCGTGACCAGGCTGATCAGGTTGGGTGAAGGATCCGTGTACACGATCTGGCCGACAAGAGAGGCATTCATACGAGACAGAAGTGCTTTGATTTTTTCCTGGGCGTTGATCCACATATTGCGACAGGCAATGATCGTCAGGACGTTCTTGTCTTTCAGGGCTTGTTGGCCAACCGCCGACTGGAGAAAAGAATGCATGGGTTGACTGATGGTCAGGAACCAGGGCTGGTAGGCCAGGATGACCAGGTCTGCATCGGACAGGCAGGTTGTGTCTACCGGTTCCAGTTTGCAGGCTCGGCCCTGGACGGTGTCGGCAAAAGCGCCAAAGAATTCCATATATCCCCACGGAAATGGAAAGGGATGGGTTGGTTGGAGTTTAAGGTATTCCACCTGTATGGAGGATCGCTGCATCAGCGGTGCCAGAGTAGCATCTACTGCCTGTTTCAGCTGACCGGATTGGGTGTAGTACAGGACAACAACCTTTTTATTCATGGTTTCGTCATTTCCGTAGTATGGTAAGGCATCCCAGCAGTCCGGTCAGGCCTTTTGACAGATCATCAAGGTATGGCTGACGCCGATTCGATCGATACACTCTTCGACAGTAAAGCCGGCTTTTTGCACCAGCTGAGTGAACAGACGGGAGTCATACATCTGGCTGTTTCCGTTCGCAATATTGGTAAAATAGAGCGAGGTCATTTGCAGACAGAAGGCGGAGATCGCAAATTTCTGCCTGTCCCAGAATGGTTCCAGGATGAAGATGCGGCCCTGTTTATTCAATGCACGATGGCAACGCTGGAGGATGGAAATGATCTCCGCTTCGGAGAAACAATCCAGAAACTGACTCATCCAGATGGCATCAAATCCGGCAGGTAATTCCTGGTTCGGGTCGAGCAGATTGGTCGGGAAAAAGGTGATCCGGTCAGAGAAGCCAGCCTCCTTGATATTGGCTTCTGCCATATTGACTGGCCGGGAAGATCAGCGATCGTTACGGCAATATGCGGGTCGTGCCGGAAACAGGTCAGCGCCCATTTTCCTGTATTTCCACCGATATCCAGCAGTCTGGCCGGTTTGTGTTTGAATACATGCGGGAGGACGATCGGGAAACTGTCGCTCGAATAATAATGATCAAAGGAGAACCAGCTTTTCTGCTCCTGAGCAGGCAAATGGGCCAGTCCTTCATATACGGTGTTCCACGTTCCGAGACTTTTCAAGCCTTCCGGTTTGCCCGTTTCAATGGACTCCTTCAAGGAAAACATGCCACGGTAACAGATGTCCTGGACAAAATCCATATTGACCCGGGTCATCTCATCATGGAGAAGATAATGACCCGTTTTCGTCAGTTTATAATGTGTGTCGTCAGTGGTGACCAGACCGATGCCGAGACTTGCTTCAACCAACACCCGAACACCGTAGCGCGACAGGGGAGTGTCCTGGCACAATTCATCCAGTGTCAATCCTGTGGGTTCGGCGGCATCCAGTTTTTCCATCAATCCAAAATCTCTCATGGCCAGGGCAGCCTGAAAAATAATCGGTGCAAAGGCAATGCGTTGTGCCTGCTCAATAGACTGTAACGCAGATAGATTGTCTTCACCAAAGTGGTTCATATCGCCAGGTAATTGTGATCAATATTGTTTTGAAAATACAAGTGCGGCATTGCAACCACCAAAACCGGAGGCAGTTTTCACAAATGCCCGCATCTGGTCCATCCGATCCGGATGTGACGTGATGACCAGTTCGGGTTCCATTGGATTTCTGGTGTACCCGATACTTGGGAGGACCCAGTTGTCCTGCAAGGCCTGAATGCCGATACTGGACTCGACCAGTCCAGCCGCTCCCAGTGTGTGTCCGTACACTCCCTTCAGACTGTGGACCGGTTTGCCGGCCAGTCCGGCCAGATGGATCGCCTGTGCTTCCATCTGGTCATTATAGGGAGTTGCTGTGCCGTGGGCAGAAATAAAATCAATGTCGCTGCTGGTGCAGTCAGCTGCCTCTAGTGCCCGCTGAATTGCCCTGGCCAGCGGTATGCCGGTACGCGATGGTCCGGAAATATGGTTTGCATCATTTGTGATCGCTCCACCTTTGATCAGTATGGCGGGCTCGCCAGCAAGAGGAGGGTCGGCACTGATCAGCATGGATGCTGCCGCTTCACCCAGATTGATACCATCCCGATCTGCTGAAAAGGGTTTGCACGTCGTAGGGCTCAGTGCCTGAAAAGAATGAAAACCGGAATACACAAAACGGGATACGAGATCTGCACCACAGATCACCACATGTCGATATTGTCCCAGCTCAATGATTCGTTTTCCATACAGGATGGCGGCCACTCCCGAAATACACGCATTGGAAATGATCTGCGGTGTGTTGGGGTGGTTAAAAAAATCGGCAATTTTCTGTGCGGAATGTGCCAGGCTGAATGCATCGGAGTGATCAGCAGGTTGCGCAATCTCTTCCAGGTTTGAAATATTTCCTTTTGTTGATGAAAACAGGAATAATGTGTCACTTCCTGCAAGGGAGAAGGAGGATTCACCCATCAACTGCAGAAGAGATGCTGCGATAAGTTGTTCATATCGGGAGAAATCAGCAGGCAGATCATTTTTTCCGGGTAGTTCATCGGGACATAGAGAAGCATGGAAATGATCAGGGTGAATTCTTCCGGGGGGGTGAGGCATTACGCCTCTTTCTGCTGTAAGAATTCGATCGAGATTCTCTTCAGTTGTCACACCCAGCGGGGAGATCACATTGGTCCGGCGGATGTACACCTTCATAGCCTGCCGTTTAACCGACTTTTCCAATCGGCAAAAAAGTCCGGTTCCGTCAATTGCAATTCACGAGATTCTTTGTGCAAAAACACCTGAGTACTTGTACCTGTGGCAATTGTTTCTCCAGTCTCAGCGAGATAGATCCGATACTGGAAAACGAGTTTGGCTGCTACTTTGGGGATAAATGTGGTTTCAATGATCCCCTGATCGCCATATCCGAGCGATTTTTTATAACTGCATTGAATGTCCACGACAGGTGTAAGATATCCTTCACGGAAGACATCCAGGTAGGACAATCCGAGTCTTCTGCCAAAATCTTCCCGACCGTCCTCGAACAGTTTGAGATAATGGCCATGCCACATGACATTCAAAAGGTCGACCTCATGGAAGCGGACAGTGAACGGGGTGAGTGTAGCCCGGGAGCTACTCTCCGTTATTTTTGCCTCTTCCATTTATTGAATTCTTTCTTTTCGACTTCCAGTAACACTTTGTGAACGGCACTGGCCCAGAAATTCCGCAAACCGAATCCACCGGCCTTTCCAGTCAGGCGTTTGGTCAGCAGAACAGACTGGTCACTCATTCGGATATAGGTGACCCAAATCGCAGCTTCCGGCCGGGATTTATCCATGCCCTCCACAATGAAGACAACACCCACTCCCTTTTTTGAATCCAGAGCATATCGCTTGACCATGTTCTGGATAAACGCATCATCCATCCGGGTATAGTCTCCTTTGTCTTCTGACACGATTGCCGAATCATCTGTAGCATCATTGACTGTCGTAACAGCCAGGATCTCTGTTGAAATAGCTTTGTTATGAAACGCATTTCTCAGATTGTACTTGTCTGATTCGTTGATGATGAGATCATTGATCCGTTCGAACACCGATTTGATCGCATCACCGGACACGGCATCCTTGTCATCACCGAAATAGCGTGCCTCGGAAAAGTCAACTCCCAGCCAGACCATGGATGTTTTCGGGTTGAAAATATCTGACCGGTCCTGCGACCAACCGCTATTCCAGGTAGTGAAGGTGAGTAGTGAAACAAGAAACCAGCTGAAGAGATACGTGTGTTTCATGACAGATCTGTTGTTTGTTGTTGGAGAAAGATGCGCATTTCACATTCGGCAATGAGCCGCGAATCCACGTGAATGGTGCCTCGCACAAAACTAACATCCATCACGCTATCTGTCACCATGATTTCGGTATAAAGTTCTGACCCGGTCGGGGGCAGCTCATGGATGATCAGATTGCGGATGGAGGCAATATAGCCTACAGGTACCTCCTCGTTTCGCTGATGGCAGGCATAGCCTACGCCTGCTGCGGCCGTCTGAGCCATGTTTTCGGTCAATCCGGATTCAGACAAAACCCCATCGGATACAAACACACCCTCGGGTTTGACCTGGAAGGCACAGATGGTGCGAGCTTCATCAGCTGTGATGATTCGATCCACCAGGACTACAGGCGGTGCCTGGGGGATGAACTGAAAAATCTCTCCGTCTTGCATCAGGTGGTCTGTTTTTTCCAAAAATCATAATAATTGAACCATTGTTCAGGGTACAGTCGGGTTTTTTCTTCGAGATCTGCCGCATAGCTCCGGGCTATCGAGGCTACGGAGTCGCCGTTGGCGCTGCTGAAGCAGAGGATTGGCGAAGAGTACAGGTGGTAGGAGCGGCTCCCTTCCTTGAAGGCATAGACCCAGGTGACCGGTACATTCAACTTCAGCGCAAGCAGAAAGGGGCCCTCGGGGAAGGAGGCCGGCTCGCCCAGAAAGGGCACGTCAATGGTTTTATTGCCAGGCCGAAAGCGATCTGCATGGATACACACAAATTCATTCCGGCCCAAGGCACTGCTGATCGCATAGATATGTGAGAGATCTTCCCGGACGTAGATCGGATGGAATGATCGGCTTTGATTGACATCCTGGAGCGTCTCTTTGATGGCTTCCGCCTCTCCGTCGTACATGACAATGTTTACCCTGGTGTCCAGACGTTTGAGCAGATGACCAGCAGCCTCCCAACTGCCCAGGTGACCACTCATCAGAATGCCTCCCCGTCCCTCGGTCACCATTTGTCTCAAGTGCTGCTCTCCATCAAATTGAAAGTCGGAGTTCAGGGAGATACCTGCGAGCAGGGCCACCTTGTCGATCAGCGTTTGGCCCAGGCGGTAGTAATTACGATAGAGGAGGAGGATTGCAGAAAGGCGGGAATGATCCAACCGGCGACGGTAAAGATCAAGAATAGCACGACTTGATTGCCAGGAGAAAAGGAAGTAATAGAAGGCGACGAAACGGAGAAGGAAATAGGCAGGTTGAACACCCCCGAATCGAATCAGAAAGATAAAGATTCTGTATCCGAGTGGCGTGCCTTTGGATTTGCCTTCCCATTGGCTCATGTCACGAGCCAATTCGCTGGTTCACATAGGCGTAGAAATCCTGAAAGGTGTGAATGCCTTTAAAATCTTCCGCTTTCATGCGAAAGCCGAAGTTATTCTCAACGACAACGACCAGGTCGATATAATCCAGACTGTCCAGTTGGAGTGTCTCACGCAGATTGGCATCCGATGTGATCTTTTCGACTTCAACCTCAAATTCATTGGCCAAAAAGGTATTGATCCGGTCAATCATTTCGTTCTGTTGCATCATTGAGTTAAAAGTTACTACCCCTTTTTACGATAATAGATGAATTTGTTCCACCAAACCCGAAGGAATTTGACAGGTAGGTGTCAATTTTTCGGTCGGTGGTCCTGGCGATGATGTTCAGTTTGGCGCTATCCTCGTCAGGATTTTCAAAGTTGATATTGGGTGCAATGAAGTCATGCATCATCATGAGCGAAGAATAGACAATCTCACTGGCTCCGGACATCCAGCATTCATGCCCGGTCATTGATTTTGTCGAACTCACCGGAATCGGGTTGTCACCAAATACGGAATAAATGGCCCTGGCCTCCTTGGCATCGCCCAATGGTGTAGACGTAGCGTGGGCATTGATATAATCGATATCCCTGGCCTGCAGACCTGCATTTTTCATGGCCATGGCGATGGACTTTGCGGGCCCGTCTACGGTCGGATTGGAGATATGGCCCCCGTTTGAGGAAAAGCCGAACCCGAGGATCTCCCCGAAAATACGGGCACCGCGGCGCTGTGCGCTTTCCAGGCTTTCCAGGATCACGGTAGCTGCACCACCACTCGGCACCAGACCATCGCGATCGCGGTCAAACGGGCGTGATGCCCTGGTCGGGTCCTGTTCGCAAATGGAGAATGCAGCAAGGGCATCAAAATTGGGCATGGAATAGATATTGGTCTCCTGGGCGCCGCCACAGATGATCATCTCCTGAAGCCCGTATTTGATAAACGTATACGCCGTACCGATGGAATGAGAGCCACTGGCACAGGCTGCACTGATCGTGTAATTGATCCCCTTCAAATGGAAGATCGTGGCCAGATTCATGTTCACGGTGGAATTCATTGTCTGAAATACAGACCCGGATCCCACCATCATGGAATCCTTTTTCTCCCGAATGATATCCATGCCTTCAATGACTGCCTTGGATGAACTGTCATTGCCAAAGATCAGCCCCACATCGTGCAGTTGAAAGTAGCCTTCATCCAATCCTGCCTGTTCAATGGCTTCGACAGTGGACATATACGCATATTCACATTGTTCGGGCATCATCATGCGGGCCCGGCGGTCCAGGCGCCCTTTCAATTCGGGTGGATCGACATATCCTGTCAGTCCTGACCGGTACCCGAACGCTTTTCGTTCAGGGTCGAAAATGACACCGGACTTCCCTTCATAAAGTGAATTGCGGACGGTTTCAAGATTCTTGCCGATCGACGAATAAATGCCCAATCCTGTAATGACCACTCTATGCATAATCGTGCAAAACTAAAACTATTTGATGGCAATCGATCACGTGTACAAGCCGCCATTGACATTGATCACCTCACCCGTAATGTAACCTGCTTCGGCGGAGGCGAGGAAGTTGACGATGTGAGCAACATCTTCCGGCTGACCGAACCGACGGGCAGGGATCATCACCGATAACGCCTTTTCATCCAATTCTTCGGTCATGTCTGTTTTAATGAAACCGGGCGCTACTGCATTGACCGTGACTCCTTTCCTGGCGACCTCCTGTGCAAGAGCTTTGGTGGCACCGATCAAGCCCGCCTTGGCAGCCGAATAATTGGTCTGACCTGGCATGCCTTTCACCCCGGACAGGGAGACAATGTTGATGATCCGGCCAAAGCGGTTCACCAGCATATTCCCCAGGACAAGTTTGGTCACCCAGAAGAAACTGTCCAGGTTGGTGGTCAGGACTTCATCCCATTCCTCATCCGGCATGAACATCATCAGATTGTCTTTGCGGACTCCGGCATTATTGACCAGAATATCCAGCGAATCCTCCGGGTGAACTTCGATCCATTCACCCAGGACGGACTGTACATCGGTTTTATTGGCCACATCAAATGGCAACAGCTCGCAGTGTCCTCCTGCATCAGTGACCACCTGTTTCGTCACGAGGGCCTGTTCTTCATTGCTGCGATAGTTCAGCAGAATGGCATAGCCCGAACGGGCCAACTGCAAGCAGATTGCTCTGCCAATACCCCGGGATCCACCTGTGATCAGTGCATATTTTGCCATGGCTCGACTTTAGATAAATGTCAGATTTGCCAGACGGAGATAGCCATTCATGGCCTGTATGGATTCATACCGTGTTTCATCCGTCTTGAAAACCGGGCAATGGGTACGGATCTGGGTGTACACATCCCGTGCAATCGGCGATAATCGGTCGGCACATTGCAGATTGTCAATCGCCTGGGCAATGGCAATGGCGTGGATGGAAAGGATCTGGAACGCATTGTCGATCACGCGCCGGGTCAGCAGAGCAGAGTTGGTCCCCATGCTGACGACATCCTGGTTATCGTTGTTATTCGGTATGCTGTGGATGTACATCGGGGTGGCCAGGGTTTGGCATTCTGCAGTCGTCGAGGTCGCCGTAAATTGCATGCCCTGCATCCCGTAGTTCAGACCGAGGACACCGAGGTTGAGGAAAGGTGACAGTTTCTGGTTGAGCTTGTCATTCAGCAGGTAGTTCAGCTGTCGCTCACTCAACATCGCCAGTTTGGTCACGGCAATCCGCAATTTGTCCATTTCCAGAGCGACATAATCTCCGTGGAAATTGCCACCATGGAAAACGTCGTTTTCTTCCGGTGAGATGATGGGATTGTCGTTGACTGAATTGAGTTCGCTCACAACCACCGATTCCGCGGTGGTCAGGGTATCCAGTATAGGTCCCAGGATCTGAGGGACACAGCGGAGGGAATAGTACTCCTGCACCTTTTCGATCAGGATGCTCTGTTTGTCGATATGGCTACTCTGATACAGGATATCGTTGCGCTTCTTGATCAAGGCACTACCGGATGTGATCCGGCGCATCGCAGCCGCAATCAACTGCTGCCCGGCATGCGGTTTCAGTTGGTTAAGTGTCTGGGAAAAGTGGTCGTCAAATGCTTCGACGATCTCGTTGATGATGCTCGACAGGGTGACTGACCAGTTGATTAGTGCGCGGGTATCCAGGATATTCAGCAATCCGATGCCGGTCATGGTCGACGTGCCATTGAGCACCGCAATCCCTTCCCGAAGGTGGATCCGGATCGGTTGAATATCCAATCGGGCAAAGACATCCGCCGTCTCCTGAACCTCATCCTCGTACCAGACCTTTCCTTCCCCGATCAGGGTCAGGGCTACATGGGCCAGCTGGACCAGATCGCCGCTGGCACCGACACCGCCATGTTCGAAAATACACGGGTAAACCTCCTTGTTGATGAGTGTTGCCAGGAGATGAACAAGCTCGGGATGGACCCCGGAATAACCCTGCATCAGAGAGTTTAACCGGGCCAGAAGAACCGATCGAACAACCTTTGGTGGCAGATAGGACCCGGTACCGGAACAGTGGCTGCGGATCAGGTTGTACTGCAGCTGGATCAGGTCGCTGTCATTGATCTTGTACTGGGCCATGGGCCCGAATCCGGTATTGATCCCGTAAATGAGCTTTCCTTTGGAAAACGTCTGCAAAAAGGCGTGGCAATCCGCTACGCGTTTCAGCGCATCAGGCGACAGATCCACCTTTGCGCCATGCTCAACGACGTCATTGACATCCTGTGCTGTCAGGATGTGACCACCAATCTCCAACTTTTTGTTCACACGCATACGCTCATATCAACGGCTGGCTACTGCTGAAGACGGCCTCTGCAAAGACCGGCTGTATAGGCGGCTAAGGCAGTTCTCCAGGTGCACAGTGTCCAGCATTTTAATGCGCAAAAGTAGACTATTTTGCCTATTTGAACAGGTGCATCATGTCGGTCTTGCTGTGTGGCCGTCTGACAAGACTTTTGCCAGTCCGGAGTAGTTCTGAACCGGACCATGCGATTTGCCCGAAAATCATTAACTTGAGATGTCCTTGTTTTAATTCCTTTACATGTTGCACCCTGATCACGTCTTCCCTTTGGCTGACATCGACCCCAACAAACTGGCCTGGCTGTCCTGGTGGCAGGATCGGCGCCGAGACCTGGTGAACCACCGACATACAGATATGTTCATGCTGGTCTTTGCCGGGTTGATCTTTGCTTTCACCTGGCTGGATGGCGAGGTTCATTGGGGAAGATATGCCGGAGGATGTCTTTTCCTGATCCTGGCAGTCATTTTCTTTTACCGGCGACGGACCGTAAACGTCGTCCAGGAATGGGAGGAGATCGGACAACTGCCGTATGTGGATCAGTGCCGGGTTGTCCGTGAAAAACTGATGGCTGAAGGGAAACCGGGATGGTTTCATTTCTGGTATCTGGTTGGATTTCCTGTGTTTTGGGTGGTGTTTCATATGCCCCGGCTGGACCTGGTGTGGACATCTGACATGACAGACAACCTGATCCTCGGCATGGTGACCGGAGTCGCGCTCAATTTCTTTTATCAGTATCAACGGCGTGCTCAATGGCAAAAGGGGATGGATCTGGCCAATATAGCGGTATCTGCCTGATCAGACTTTTGCACGATTCTGATCATTGAAGAACACTTGACGTGTTTGATTCTCCTGTATTCCCGTTTTAGTACTTTATTTGGATTTTTCAACTGTTTTGGCAGTTTTATTCCGAAGTTGATCTCATTATTTCGCCCTGCCAAGTATTGTTCGGTTTCTTTGTCTGAAAAATAGGTTGAAATTCTCTTCCAAAACACAGGGGCTTTACCTACCTTTGCACCGGTTTTAGGGAGGCTCCCTCCTTATTCTCGAAACAAGCTGCAAATGAAGGGCTTAGCACGTCAATTCCTGATTCTCGTTTTCTGTTTTGCCACGACCTTGCTTCTGGCACAACATGAAAACGACGCCGTCGGTCACGACCACAGTTCATCTGCTGAGGTCGAAACAGTTGATCATCAAGCCGGTGAGTCGGAACATGCAGCCCCTCACACAGCCGAAAAGTACAATCCTTCGCCGGCGGTCATGAACCATATCGGCGATGCCCATGAATTCCATATCTGGGGTCAGATTTCCATTCCATTGCCCTGTATCACCTATGAAGAAGGGCAGGGTCTTTCGTTCTTTTCCTCTGCTTCCTTTCATCATGGCACAATGGCCTACAACGGTTATGTGCTGGATCACGGGGTGTTGCGCAAGGCCATCGGCTTTCCTACACGGGAAGGTGTCGAACTGGAAGCCATCCATACAGACCAGGATGGGCATGCGCATTATGTGCATACAGAAGAAGTAAAGGACGAGGTCGGAAAAATTGCCGAACACAAGACCATTCACTATCAGGGGCAGACTTATCCTCTGGAATCGTCCAGCAAGATCTTTGCTGCGACATCCTGGACTGATTTCAGCATCACCAAGAACGTGTTCACCATGTTTCTGGCGACCATCCTGCTGTTCCTGATCTTCTTTGGCATGAAGCGCTTTTATGCCAACAACGAAGGCAAGGCGCCGCGGGGACTGACCAATTTCATGGAGCCCTTCTTCGAATTCATGCGGGATGAAGTCGTCAAGCCGAGTATCGGACCCAAATGGGAGAAATATATGGGCCTCATCATGAGCCTGTTCTTCTTTATTCTTGTTTGTAACCTGCTTGGACTGATCCCGTTCTTCCCCGGTTCAGGAAACGTGATGGGGAATATTTCCGTGACCATCGTTCTGGCGCTGATCACCTTTGTCGTTGTGAATTTCAGTGGCAACAAGCACTACTGGCAGCATATCTTCTGGATGCCCAATGTGCCTGTGCCCATCAAAATATTATTTATCCCGATCGAGTTGGCCGGCCTGTTCATCAAGCCGTTCACGCTCCTCATTCGTCTTTTTGCCAATATCACGGCTGGGCATACTATTATCCTTTCGCTGGTGAGTTTGATCTTCATCTTCGGTGAAGTCGGGCAAAATGTCGGTGGAGCCAGTGTCGGGGCGGTGGTTGCCTTCATTTTTGTGGCGTTTATGAACCTGTTGGAATTGCTGGTTGCAGTTCTTCAGGCCTTCATTTTTGCCCTTTTGTCTGCCCTGTATATCGGAGCGGCGGTGGAGGAGCACCATCACGAGGAAGCACATTAATTCATTTATATAACTGTTCGTATCATGACTGGAACGTTAGCAGCTGTTGGTGCAGGTCTCGCCGTAATCGGTGCAGGGATCGGTATCGGACAAATCGGTGGTAAGGCTATGGAAGCCATTGCTCGTCAGCCAGAGGCTGTGGGTGATATCCGTACAAATATGTTGATCGCTGCGGCTCTTGTAGAAGGAGCTGCTCTGGCGACCATCGTATTGGCATTCTTCGCCTGATCATCACAAGAACTGCGGGACACTGGTCGCGATTGGCAACCAGTTTCCCGCCTTTTATCATCGCACTTCAATATCTCCGCATATGATTTCGCTTCTGTTTACCCTTGAATTCAGCGTGATCAAGCCCGACTACGGGTTGCTCTTCTGGACAGCCATTATCTTCCTTACGGTATGGTTTGTTCTGGGACGATCAGCGTTTCCGGCCATTGCCGAGGCTCTGAAAAAGAGGGAGACCAATATCGCCAATGCCCTGGCTTCTGCTGAAAAGGCCCGGGAAGAGATGCAGAATCTCCAGGCAGAGAATGAAAAGTTGCTCGCACAGGCACGTGAAGAGCGTTCTGCCATCCTTCGGGAGGCCAAGGAAGCCCGCGATATGATCGTGAAGGAAGCCAAAGACAAGGCCAAGGAAGAAGCGCAACGTGTCATGACCTCCGCCAGTCAGGAGATCGAAAAACAGAAAAATGCAGCCATTCAGGACCTGAAGACACAGGCCGGTTTAATGGCTCTCGATATTGCCGAAAAAGTGATCCGCAAGGAACTGAAGGGGCAGCCTGACCAGGAAGCCTTTGTCAAAGGTCTGGTGGATGATCTCAAATTGAATTAATCTGTCTTATGTCGGTCAATCGCATTGCTTCCCGTTACGCCAAGTCCCTTCTTCAGCTCGCTGAAGAACAGGGTCAGCTTGAAGCTGTCCGCGCCGATATGGATACCTTCCAGTCTGCGCTGTCGCACCGGGAATTCTACCTTCTGTTGAAGAGTCCTATTGTCCATGCCGACAAGAAGATCAGTATCCTCAATGCGATCTTCAAAGACCGGCTGAATCCACTGACCATGGCATTCCTGCGGATCAGTGTCCAAAAGGGCCGTGAACCCTACCTGACAGAAATGTCCGGTGCCTTCATCGACCAATATCGGGAAATAAAGAATATCCTTTCACTCAAGGTGATCTCTGCCTCCCCTCTGGACGAACAGGTGCGCAACCGGATCAAGGAACAGGTGAAAGCCAGCGGACTGGCCTCAGGGGATATCCAGCTGGAAACCGTGGTCAATCCCGATCTGATCGGCGGGTTTATCCTTGAACTGGGAGACAAACGATATGATGCCAGTGTGTCCAGAAAGCTGGATCTGCTGCGTAAGGAAATCAACACAAAAGTGACGCTTTAAGCTTCTCATACTAACTCAACGCCTCAATTAAAATCTACGATCATGGTGGATGTAAAACCCGATGAAATATCCGCGATCCTCAAGCAGCAACTGTCCGGATTTGCAACAGCAACCGAACTCGAAGAAGTGGGCTCCGTACTCCAGGTGGGTGACGGTATCGCTCGTGTATATGGCCTGACCGGTGTACAAGCCGGTGAATTGGTCGAATTCGAAACGGGTGTGCAAGCGATCGTATTGAACCTGGAAGAAGACAACGTCGGTGTTGTATTGATGGGCTCATCTGCCGGGATCAAAGAAGGAAGTACGGTTCGTCGGACGAAAAAGATCGCGTCGATTGATGTCGGTGAAGAGTTTGTCGGTCGTGTCGTCAATCCCCTGGGCCATCCGATCGATGGAAAAGGCCCGATCGGTGGCACCAAATACACCATGCCCCTCGAGCGGAAGGCACCCGGTGTGATCTATCGCCAGCCGGTGTCCGAGCCCCTGCAGACAGGGATCAAAGCTATCGATGCCATGATTCCGATCGGAAGGGGACAGCGGGAGTTGATCATTGGCGACCGCCAGACGGGAAAGACGGCGATTGCGATTGACACCATCATTAACCAGAAGGAATTTTACGATCGGGGCGAACCGGTTTTCTGTATCTATGTCGCATCCGGTCAGAAAGCCTCAACCGTTGCTCAGGTAGCGAAGACGCTGGAAGAAAATGGTGCAATGGCCTATACGACCATCGTTGCAGCCAGCGCAGCTGACCCTGCTCCACTGGTGTTCTACGCCCCGTTTGCCGGCGCAGCCATTGGTGAATTCTATCGCGATACAGGTCGCCCTGCACTGATCATTTATGATGATCTGTCCAAGCAGGCGGTTGCCTATCGTGAAGTATCCCTTCTTCTTCGTCGCCCTCCGGGACGTGAAGCTTATCCGGGTGATGTGTTCTATCTCCACAGCCGTTTGCTGGAGCGTGCCGCGAAAGTGATCGGAAATGATGAGATCGCCCGCAACATGAACGATCTTCCAGATTCACTGAAGAATGCCAAAGGTGCTGACGGACAACCACTTGTCAAAGGTGGTGGCTCTCTGACTGCCCTGCCGATTATTGAGACCCAGGCGGGTGACGTATCTGCGTATATCCCAACCAACGTGATCTCGATTACCGATGGTCAGATCTTCCTGGAATCCAACCTGTTCAATGCGGGTATTCGTCCGGCTATCAACGTCGGTATCTCCGTATCCCGGGTAGGAGGTAATGCACAGATCAAGTCGATGAAAAGGTTTCCGGTACCCTGAAACTGGACCAGGCGCAATTCCGCGAACTGGAGGCATTTGCCAAATTCGGTTCGGATCTGGATGCTGCAACCCAATCTGTTCTGGACAAGGGCCAACGCAACGTGGAAATCCTCAAGCAGCCACAGTATTCACCGGTACCAGTAGAAAAACAGGTGGCAATCATCTACCTGGGTACCAAAGGTTTGCTGCGGAATGTACCCATCAACAAGGTCAAGGAATTCGAAGAGAACCTGATGAATGCCCTCGATCAGAAACACAAGGATGCCCTGGAAAATTTCCGGAAAGGGAAATTGGAAGATGCTGACCTGAAGGTGCTGGAAACACTTGCCGGAGAACTGTCTACCGGGTATAAGAAATAATTTTTTGGTAGGAACTGCCCCCGACTATGGCTGCTAATCTCAAGGAAGTACGCGAACGGATCAAATCGGTCATTGGGACCCAACAGATCACCAAAGCGATGAAAATGGTCTCGGCTGCCAAATTGCGCCGGGCCCAACAGGCTATTGTCGATATGCGCCCCTATGCCGATCGGCTCAATACCATGATGGTCAACATTCTGGCCAATGCAGACGGTGACCTGAATTCCGATTTTGGGAAAGTGCGTGAGGTGGAGAAGGTCTGCATGGTGGTCGTGACTTCCAGTAAGGGACTTTGTGGTGCGTTCAATACCAATGTAATCAAACTGGCGGTCGCCCGGATCGAAGAGAAATATCGGGATGTGCTGGAAAAAGGCAACCTGAGCATTGTCTGTATCGGGAAAAAAGGGAACGACTATTTCCGCCGCCATTACAGAAAAGCGAACCTGATCAGCGACCATGTGCTCCTCTTCCAGGATCTGCGATACGAACAGGTGGAACTGGCTGCACAGGAGTTGATGGATAAATTCTCCGACCTTTCCTACGATGTCGTGGAGGTGTCTTATGGCCGTTTTAAAAATGCGGCTACTCAGTTTCCTGAATTGCAGACATTCCTTCCCGTTGTGCAGGATCAGCCAATCACAGAGAAACTGAAACAGCGCGCCGATTATCTGTTCGAACCAGACAAGAACGAGTTGCTGGACCATCTCCTGCCGAGTATCCTGAAAACCTCGTTCTACAAATTTCTGCTGGACACACATGCGTCCGAGCATGGTGCCCGAATGACGGCCATGGAAAAGGCAACAGAAAATGCAGAAGAGCTCCTCAAGGAGTTGCGCATTTCGTACAACAAGGCCCGTCAGGAATCAATCACCCGCGAACTTTCAGAGATCGTCGGAGGTGCAGCCGCACTGGAAGGAGCCTGAAGGTGATTTCTTTTCTTGTCTGACCAGTACAAATCGAAACCGTCCCTTTTTTCCCGACAGACCCTGCGATATCGGGCCTGAACGATCTGTTCATACCTGGTTTCAGCCGGGTAGGAATCGGGAAGAAGTGATCCCGGTTTGTGTGGAAAGATCGGGATGCAATGGTCGTTTATATTCGGGTAAATAATCTCCTTTCTGGTCGCAATAGCGATCAGCCGGAATGATGAATGTGTTTGGGTAATATGTTGAAGGAAACGGGCCTGCCAGGCGGTAATGGGGAAGAAGGTATGAAGCACATTCCACAGGTTGCTGCTGAATTTCACGGCATGTGTCCACTTACGCAATCAGTGAAATATCATTCGACCGAATGTCACCAGATGGTCATGAACAAGCGGTCTGCCGGAGCGTTTAATGGAGGAAATGTCGGGTGGATGACAAAAGTGATCTCGTTCGTCCGGTATAATCAGGCGTTCGTCCAAGATTGTCGCATTTCGCAAGGTGGGAGGGCAGGAACGCCGTATCTTTTCAGCTGATTTGGCTTCTCCATTATTAACTATATGTAAGATGATGAAAAATTTGATCCTGATGTTGACAATGATGTTGGGTGTGCAGGCGATCAGCACTGCCGCAGATCCGGTCAAGGTGACCACTGTTGAGGGGATTACCGAGTATCGGTTGGAAAATGGACTCCGGGTGTTGCTTTTCCCGGATCAGTCCAAACAGACAATCACCGTAAACATCACCTATCTGGTAGGTTCCAGACATGAGAATTACGGCGAAACGGGGATGGCTCACCTGCTGGAGCACATGGTCTTCAAAGGCACCCCAAAACATCCCAATATTCCTCAGGAATTGACCGAACATGGCGCCCGTCCAAACGGGACTACCTGGCTTGATCGGACAAACTACTACGAGACGTTCAATGCAACCGAAGAAAATCTCAAGTGGGCTTTGGAATTGGAAGCCGACCGGATGATCAATTCCTACATTGCAAAGAAGGATCTCGACAGTGAGATGACCGTTGTTCGCAATGAATTCGAATCCGGGGAGAACAGTCCGTTCGGTGTCCTGATGGAACGCATCGTTTCCACAGCCTATTTGTGGCACAATTACGGCAAATCGACCATCGGTTGCCGGGCGGATATTGAAAATGTTCCGATCGAGCGATTACAGGCCTTTTACAAGAAATACTATCAGCCGGACAATGCAGTATTGACAGTCTCCGGAAAGTTCGACCCCGAAAAAACACTGGGATTGATCAATCAGTATTTCTCCACAATCCCGCGTCCGGAACGTGTACTTCCAGATATCTATACTCTGGACCCGGTTCAGGATGGCGAGCGTTTTGTTACCCTTCGCCGGGTGGGCGATGTCCAGTTTCTGGGCTGCGCCTACCATGCTGCCCCGGGCCCCCACTCTGATTTTGCGGCCATCGAAGTGCTGACCAGTATCTTGTCATCCAACCCATCCGGACGCCTGTACAAGGCTATGGTTGACGGAAAGAAAGCCAGCCAGTCATTTGGTTGGTCCTTCCAGCTCCATGACCCGGGCATGATGATGTTTTTTGCAGAAGTGCCCAATGAAAAAAATCTGGATGATGCAAAAAATACCATGCTCGCTACGCTGGATGCGGTTGTTACCAATCCACCGACAGAGGCAGAGGTGGAACTGGCAAAAAATGAACTGTTGAAGGAAATTGAACTGTCCTTTAATTCGTCGGAACGCATCTGTCTCCAGTTGAGTGAGTGGATCGGCATGGGCGACTGGCGTCTGATGTTCATTCATCGCGATCGAATCAAGAAAGTGACTGCGGAACAGGTGTTGAAGGTCGCCCAAAATTATCTCACACCGGACAACCGGACAACGGGTATCTTCATCCCGACAGTGGATCCGCAACGTGCGGAGATTCCGGCTACTCCGGATATAGCGGCACTTGTCAAGGATTATAAGGGCACGCAGACGATCTCCGAAGGAGAAGCCTTTGATCCGTCACCTGACAATATCGACTCCCGTACGGTCACCACCAAAGCTGGAAACGGTATGGAGATCGCTTTGCTGCCTAAAAAGACCAGGGGCGAATCCGTGAATCTGTCGATGACCCTTCGATATGGTTCTGAAAAGGCCCTCATGAACAAGGGCAAAGTCGGTGAGTACACTATTGACCTTCTCCAAACCGGAACATCCACGATGAACCGGGAAGAGATCAAGCAGGCGTTTGACAAGTTGAAAGCGACGGTTCGGATCAATGGGTCTGAAATGGGAGCCAACGTCAGTATTTCAACAAAAAAGGAAAATCTGGCTGAGGTTCTCAATCTGGTCAGAGACATCCTCCGGGATCCGGTTTTCCCGCAAGAGGAACTGGATAAACTCATCCAACAGAATCTGGCATCCATGGAACAGGATCGTTCTGAGCCCCAGGCAATTGCTGGTCGGGCTATCCAGCGGCACAACCAGCAGTTCCTAAAGGGCACCCCATGTATGTGGGCACACTGGATGAGGAACTGGCAGACTACAAAAATGTCAAACGGGAGGAAATCGTGTCCTTCTACAAGGACTTTGTCAGCACAGCCAATGCCACGGTCAGCGTCGTTGGCGACTTTGATGAGGCTGCTATGACACAGCAATTGAAGGACCTGTTTGGTGACTGGAAGGCGCCTCAACCGTATGTGCGTATTGAGCGTCCGTACAATGCCCCGAAACCCGACAACCTGAGTTTTGAAACTCCGGACAAGGCCAATGCGTTTTTTATTGCCGGCTTGCCCATTCAGATGAATGATGAACACCCGGATTATGCTGCCATGACCATGGGTAACTTCATGCTTGGTGGGGCTTCCTCAACAGTCGTCTGGCTACCCGTATTCGGCAGAAGGAAGGATTGAGCTATGGTGTCGGATCCTTCTTCAATGCAGGCACTCTCGACAAATCAGCCTCCTGGGGTGCATATGCGATTTATGCCCCTGAAAATGCTGAAAAACTCGAAGCTGCTTTTAAGGAAGAGATCCAGAAGATGATCACAGAAGGATTCACTGCCGAGGAACTGGAAGCCGCGAAGAGTGGCTGGCTCCAGGGCCAGACAGTCAACCGAACACAGGATAACCGATTGGCAGGTACCTTGAACAGCAACCTGTTTTATAATCGGACGATGGCCTGGGATAAGGCTTTGGAAGAAAAGATCATGAATATGAAGGTGGAAGAGATCAATGCAGCAATGAAGAAAAACATTGATCCATCCAAGATCACGATCGCCAAGGCCGGTGACTTTGCAAAAGTAAAAGCAAAGGCAGACAAGCCGTAATGTATCTGCCCTGACAACAGAAACGGGTATCATCCAAATGGCTGGTACCCGTTTCTTGTTGGAACAGGACAATTCCACCTGTGCACCTGAACTAGCGGCCGCTGATTGGATTCATCCTGATTATTTTCTGAACACGTATCTTTGTACCCGCTAAACAAAACAGGCCTCCAGGCCGTTCATCGCTCAAATCCTTATTCATGTCTACTACCGTCACCCGACTTCCCTACAAAGTAAAAGATATCTCCCAGGCAGACTACGGGCGCCGTGAGATCGAACTGGCCGAAGCTGAAATGCCCGGCCTGATGGCCCTGCGCGAGCAATATGGCAAAGAAAAGCCACTGAAAGGTGCCCGGATCGCCGGATGTCTTCACATGACCATTCAGACTGCCGTCTTGATCGAAACACTCGTCGAACTGGGAGCGGATGTGACCTGGTCTTCCTGCAATATCTTTTCGACGCAGGATCATGCTGCTGCAGCGATTGCCAAAGCCGGCATCCCTGTATATGCCTGGAAAGGAATGAATGAAGAGGAGTTTGACTGGTGTATCGAACAAACACTGTTTGCATTCCCCGACAATCAGCCATTGAACATGATCCTGGATGATGGTGGCGATCTGACCAATATGGTCCTTGATCGCTATCCTGAGCTGGTGTCTGGAATCCGGGGATTGAGCGAAGAAACAACAACGGGTGTACATCGCCTGTATGAGCGCATGAAGAAGGGTACCCTTCCCATGCCGGCGATCAATGTCAATGACTCGGTCACCAAGTCCAAGTTTGACAATAAATACGGATGTAAAGAATCTTGTGTTGATGCAATTCGTCGGGCCACCGATGTCATGATGGCGGGCAAAGTCGCCCTTGTCGCAGGATATGGTGACGTCGGAAAAGGCTCAGCAGCCTCTCTTCGCGGAGCGGGTTGCCGGGTGATCGTGACGGAGATTGATCCGATCTGTGCTCTTCAGGCGGCTATGGATGGGTTTGAAGTGCAGAAGATGGTGAACGCCGTCCCTCGTGCCGATATCATCATTACAGCTACAGGCAACAAGGATGTGGTGACAGGACCTCATTTCCGACTGATGAAGGATAAGGCGATCCTGGCCAATATCGGTCACTTCGATAATGAGATCGATATGGCCTGGTTGAATAAAACAAACGGGATCACCAAGACAGAGATCAAGCCGCAGGTCGATAAATACACTATCGAAGGAAAAGATATCCTGGTTCTGGCTGAAGGCCGCCTGGTGAACCTGGGTTGCGCGACCGGACACCCTTCGTTTGTGATGTCCAATTCATTTACCAATCAGACACTGGCACAACTGGAACTGTGGAAGAATCATGGCAAATACGAAAACGCGGTGTACACCCTGCCTAAACATCTGGATGAGATGGTGGCACGGTTACATCTCGCCAAGATCGGTGTCGAACTGGACGAACTGACAACTGAACAGGCAGCGTATATCGGTGTTACTCCCGATGGCCCTTACAAGCCGGAGATTACCGCTATTAATACCCGAAGTGCAAATGCCGGATTCGCCGGAAGATGAACTACACACGGGTAAAGGAAAGGGTGGAGAAATCGGTTTCAGGATCGCATCTCCACCCTTTTCATTGCATGTAACGCTCTGCTTGCCGGGTTGATCAAAACCATATCACCTTCATGACAGGATCCTTTTTCTATTCTCACTCACTCTCCGCTAACGATGATCTGGCTCCTCAAACGATTGTTGATCCTTCCTGTACGATTCTACCAGTATGCCATCGCTCCACTGTTACCGCCTTCATGCCGGTACACCCCGACCTGTTCTCATTACATGGTCGAAGCGATCGAAGAATGGGGTCCATTTACCGGTTTGTGGATGGGGATCAAACGAATAGGCCGGTGCAATCCATGGGGAGGCCATGGTCATGACCCGGTCCCACCCAACTCGCGTAAACGAAGAGAACGCTAGCGTCCCAGCTCACTGAACGAGTAGAGGTAGGCAGCCCATTTGCGATCGACTTGCCGGGCAAAATAATCCGTAATCACGCGCAGTTCTTCCAGTCTGTCTGTATGATGGGAGAAGCTGAAAAATGCTTCAAAAAAGCGCACAAACCGGGTGCCTATGGAGCCCTCCTTAAACTGGTCGGGAAACTTTCTGGGAAGCGCCGTGAGATCCGGGGCCTCGGCAACCCAGATCTCCATGCCGGTTCCTGTATCCCTGCTGGTTTTTTTCTTGTGGAGCAAGAGCACATCCTTGTCTTCCCAGTTGCGTCGTGCAATCGGATTCAGGTCCAGGTCAATCAACTGGATATCCCGTTTTCCTTTTCGCCACTGTGTATAACTGGTATCCGGCATCAGCAGCACAGGTCCAAATGTATATTTTTCCTTGAAGGAGTTGGCCAGGGCAAGGATCAGGGTGTCGCGATATGCCCGGTCTCTGGACATCGTTTGTTCGGCTTGCTGCCTGCCCTTTGCCTGTGTGTCGAGGTTGCGAACCGCTGAGCGGATGCGCTGGTGTTTGATCGTATAGGTAGGATAAACGACCAGCAGAGTTCGTGTTGACAATGATGTCGCCCAGTTGATCCGATCAATACTGGTCTGTGTTGCATCCTGCGCCCGACTGGCGAAGGTGGGAAAAAGCAGTACCCAGGTCAGCAGGAGTCCGCTGGCAAGAGTACCTTTAGGGAGATACCTGAAATACAATGAACGGAGGATTGCATGCATGGACCTTGATTGGGCTTGTTTGTCTCAAAAGTACATTCTTGAATGCACAGGAATTGTCCGGGGCCATACATTTCTACGGGTTGTGGGAAGGATTTCATCCAGTCGAATTGATGCTCACTGAATCGGGACAGGGTACCCTGATTCTGCCGGATGAACCATTTCCGATTCAACTCAGTGCCCGACAACAGGCAGACAGGTGGAAGGTCCATGAGGTGATCGCGGATGGTAGTCTGTCCGGCACCTGGGTGATCGGTCCTCAGAGCGATCACTGGCTTGCTGAATGGTCCAATTACAATCAGACTACGGGAAGTCTTTGTGCATTATTTGCATCCCCGGTGGAGGTGCCTCAGACGTTCAATCTTCGATTTTTTTTCAAGGATGGAAAAAAGAAATGGTCGTTCATCCTCTTCCCCTTACCGCGTGGTAAATGGAAAGGGCTCGCTTGGGAATCCGGTCAGTCCAAACTGGCACCTGTTACAGGCGAATGGCTCTCCAAGGGCATTCTCCTGTCGCTGGATGATCCATTCTCCGGCCAACATTACGAGTTGCATCTGCTGACCAATCGTCAGGCGTGGCGATCGGCAACCTGGACCGATCAGTCGGGGCGGTCCCAACGGGTTCATCTGCGAAAGTTCAAGACTGACCCAGTCGGTGTTACGGCATTCCTGGATTACTCCAGAGAGGTCTTGCTTCTCCAACCTGAACTGGATTGGCCTGCCTGGAGCACATTCCTGGACAATCATCTGACCCTGGCCCGGCAGTCTTTTGATGCAGAGTACCATCAACTCATGAAGGATCAGGCCCAACCTGCTCCGCACCAGCGCCATGCCATCCGATTGTATTCCTGGGTTGATTGGTCCTATCGCGACAGAAAACTCGTCAGTGGGACATTGTACATCGCCAGTTCCTGGGCACCAACAAGACAGATCCCGTTTGCCATCCAGAAGAAGACAGGCATGCTCACCGTGAAAGATATATGGCCGTCAGGTGGAATACCTCCGGAATTTACAGACCGTCTCACAGGTGTTGGGGAAGACAGCCCACTGCGGATCGATCCCTATTCAGTTCATATAATCGGACCCGAAAAGGGGGGTGAACTTCGAATCACAGAACTGCTCCCTTCCCTCCCTGCACATTCCCCTCTGCGCGAAGCGATTGACCGATAATGGGGAATATTTATTTTTGTCCTAGTAAAAACCGGACCCATGATTCGCATTATTGCCATCGTTCAACTTTTTCTGGTCGGGCATCTACTCGGGGCTCAGGACATGCGGTTCTTTCTGAACACCTCACGGGATACGCTGCTGGAAGGCCATCTTGTCCAGTTGACATACCAGATTGAGAATGCCGAAATCGAGGCATTTACACCTCCTGACTTTACCGGATTTGATCTTGTGGCTGGCCCGCAACAATCGACCTCCATGCGCATAGTGAATGGTCGTGTCAGTCGGCAGGCGACAATCACCTATGTGCTGGCCAGTATAGTTGCCGGCCAATTCACACTCGAGCCGGCCCGGTTGGTGACCGGGGAGAGGACACTCGAATGCCCTCGTAAACATCTCACTGTGTTGCCCAACCCGGGTGAATTGCCGGATCCACAGTTTCCGGGTTATCGACCCCAGGCCAAACCTTCATCCCCTTCTTCTGATCCACGACTGGACCGGCTGGGCAAAGGCAAGAAGGTGTATAAAATGTAAAGGACTTTTCCTTCAGGCATGAAATCCCTGGAGCTGTTTTCAGGATAGGATCCCTCCGTATTCGATCAAAGATGTCAATCCCGGTTGCTGGAAAATCCAGATCGACGGATCTATACCTGGTTAATCAGGACTAATCCACGAGCACGCGAAGAAGGAAATACCCGTCATCCCCCAGCTTTTGATAGCGAGGCATCAGGATCAAGCCATCTTCGATGGCATGGACAGCCTGACCAGCATCGTAGGCCAATAATTGCCCCCGAGTGACGGGCTGAAAATTGCGAAAATCAGGGAGGATTTCGAAGGACTCTTCATCCTGGATCTGGTACGCCTGGATCAGTTCGGCAATGCGGGGCAATCCCGCGGAATAATCGATCAGGACCTGATCATGGACTGATTCGACATGTTTCGGATCTACCATGTCAAGGGCCCGAAGACAGGCAATGATGGCCGCTATCGACCGGTTGACCGATTTGGGATCTTCATGCTGCCCCGATTCAAACGCGAAGGCAGTGATGTCGCGCGGGATCACCTCTCTTCGGAAATAATGCATGGTGGTACCACGGATACCGTGTAACATACCCAGAATGACGGGGGCATGCAGTTCAGATGCGATCCGCACACTTTCGGGATCTTCTGTGGCGATGCAGAAGATCCCACCATCCGCAGTTGTCGTATGGAGGTCCAGTACGACCACTGGTGCTTCGGGTCGATGCGCCATTTCTTCATCGATATGTTGGACCATATCGCGTAATTCGCGTTCCTCCGGCTCCAGAAGGTGGGGTGGTGTACGCCGGATGCGTGCAACATTGTCGGGCATCCACATCCGGTTCATATCCTGTTTGATATATCGTTTGCCCTGCTCCATGGCCTGTATATTGCCGGCAATGCCCACCAGACGTCCGTGGAATTGAAATTGCGGATTGGTAATATGCTCGACCTCCAGCATTTTGAATACATATTCCAATGCCTTGATGCCGGCCAGTTCATTTCCGTGCAACCCCGCTGTACAGATCAGCAGATGCCCGGGTGATCCTCCTTCAAATGTGCCAATGATACGCTGCATGCCGATGTTGGAGCAAAAGTACAAAGGTAGGCCTGGCTCTTGATGTGGTCGTGTCAGAAGTCACAATTCTCCAGCCAGGGTAAGAGTTGGGAGGTGATGTGGCTCTGATAAAATAGTGAACTCGGGGTGAAAGGAGCAACTTGTACGGATCCAGGCAATCACCAGATGATGAATCGTCATCTACCCGTGAACGGATCGATTAGATTACAGAGACAGGTGGTCAGCTGGCGTTTTCCGTATCCTTGACCAGCAACTGGAACCCGTTGCCATGGATATTGACGATCTCGATCCGCTCATCCGGACTGAGATATTTCCGCAGCTTGGTGACAAAGACATCCATACTTCGTGCGGTAAAATAGTTGTCTTCGCCCCAGATCTTGGTCAACGCCTCGGTGCGGGTCAGTACACCGTTCAAACGCAGGCAAAACAGGCGCAGCAACGCGGCTTCTTTCGGGGAGAGCTTGTTTTTTTCCTCCTGACCGTCGTGCCGATAGGAAAGTATCCGCAAGGGGAAATTGAAATGGAAGTGGCCGAAAGTGAATTCCTGAATCTCCGATTCGGGATCCTCCTTCGGTGCACTCCGCTTGAGAATCGCCTGAATACGCATCAACAGCTCTTCAGAATTGAAGGGCTTGGTGATGTAGTCATCGGCACCGATTTTGAATCCCTGGATAAGATCCTCTTTCAGTGTTTTTGCAGTCAGAAAGATGATCGGAATGTCCTGGTCCTTTTCCCGGATCTCCCTGGCCAGCGTAAAGCCGTCCTTTTTTGGCATCATGACATCAAAAATGCACAGTTCAAAGGTGCTTTTCCGATACTTTTCCAATCCGGCGACACCGTCGGTTGCCAGAGTGACATCGTAATCGTGCATTTCCAGATAGGATTTCAGCACATCACCAAAATTCTGGTCATCTTCTACTAGGAGGATCTTGGGGTTGGTGTTCATAGTCTTCAGCTTAGTCCGCTTGTTTGGTAAACGGGAAAAAGAGTGTAAAAGTACTTCCTTTCCCGGGTTCGCTTTCGACATCTACCCGGCCACGGTGTGCATCCATCATGGCTTTGACATAACTGAGTCCCAAGCCAAAACCCTTCACATCATGCAGGTTGCCCGTTGATACCCGGTAGAATTTTTCAAATATCAGTTTTTTATCTTCCTTGGTCATTCCCTGTCCATGATCCCGGATGGCGACTTCCAGGCCATGAGCTGTATTCCGTGTAGAAATGTGGATATCCAGAGTGTCCGGGGAATATTTGTTGGCATTGTCCAGCAGGTTGTTGATCATACTGGCAATATGGGTCGGATCTCCTTCGATCAGGGGCCGTTCTGCGTTCAACGCACTGGTCAGTTTTCCATCCCGCCGTTCGACCTGTATGCCGAAATTGTCAATTGCTGTCTGAATGATCTCGTGGATGTTCACGGGTGACCAGTTGATCTGAAAATCCTGTTTTTCGATCAACGCCATTTGCAGCACCTTTTCGACCTGGTTATTCATACGTCGGTTTTCCTGCCGGATGATATCGGCAAACCGACGGACTTTCGTTGTGTCCCCGGACACCTGCGGATTCGAGATGGAATCTGCCGCCAGGGATATAGTCGCAATCGGTGTTTTAAACTCGTGGGTCATATTGTTGATGAAATCATTCTTCATTTCAGACACCTTTTTCTGCCGGAACACGATCATGATCGTATAGGCAAAGCAGAATAGTATGACACCTGTGAAGAGGATGGAGCCGACCAGATTTCGGATCACAGAACCCCAGATCGCCGTCACTTTGGTGGGGAAATACACCATCAGCAATCCGGGAACATTTTTTCCTTCCGGAAACAGAGACACCTTGTAGTTCGAGTTCAACAGCTTGTCAATCCCCCCTCCTTGCGACAGCTGGGTATTCTGGTCCTCAACGACACAATGATCGTCATTGATAATGAAGCTGTTGGATTCATTGGAATACACGCCGTAGTGGAAATTGGCATTCAGACCAGCGTTTTCGAGCTCTTCATGCAGCATCCGATGGATCCCTTCCAGGTCCCCGATGCGGTCGGTCAGGTCGAGCTGGCTGCGCTGGATCCGCTTCCGCATGATCTGGAAATACTTGATCTGGCGTTCCAAACGACAGCTTTCGCAATCACATGAATTTTGTGTCAGAAGAAATCCGGCCAACTGATCATTGGGCAGATCATCCTCGAGCATGTTGTCGAGATTGAGGTCCATCAAGCCTTTTGGCCCAGTCTTGAGTACCTGCCTGAATTCCTTTTCGAGGAAATTGGATTCAAACCCGTTCATGGACTCAAGCGCGGCGATGGATTCCTGACTTTCCATCCGTTCGGCCACACGGAAAAGGGCAGCAAAGACATTTTTATCAAACTGCTCTTCATTCAAATGGATAGACCGGATGATCCAGTCGGCCTGCAGCGAGATAATCCCTGCAAGAGCAATTGTCATCAGCCCGATAATGATCCAGATGGATGATCGTTTCATGCGTTGGTTAAACCTGATGCAGAGGCAAAATGTTCCCTTCCTCAGCCCTTAAAAGTACTGGAGGAATTGCCGAATCAAAGACTTTAACTGACTTTTAACGGTTCATTAACCGCAATCGCTCATTGAGGAAATTAGATTTGTATTTCAACCCGAAAGACACATTATTCAGACCAAAACAGAAGACAATGAAAAAGATTCTACTTCTCTGTATGACTGTTTGCGCTTCTCTGACAGTTTTCGGCCAGGAGACCCCAGATCAGGAAGGCGGGAAGAAAAAAGTAACGATCACCAAAACCTGGACGGATGAGAATGGGCAGGAGCGGACGATCACGGTCATAAAAGAGGCGGACGACACGCCTGAGAATGCAGACTGGCTGAACTCTGAAGATGTGCAGGCGCCGGATTATGCCGACATTGAAATCCGGGAACGAAGCAATGCCGATGATCGCGATCAGGATGCATTCCCCTGGAAGGATCTTCCGGGTGAACTGCGTATTCAGCTGGACGATTGGAGCCAGGAATTCGAGGAAAACTGGCCGGAGATCGAAAACCATATCAGGAAGGGTACGGATGATTTCTTCCAGGACAACGATCATCTGTTTTTTCGACAGGCATTTCTCGGAGTCATTACGGAGCCGGCGGAACCTGGTATTCGGGTCAAGGAGATTGTGCAGGGGTCAGCTGCTGAAAAGGCGGGATTACAGGTAGGCGATGTTCTGATGGAGGTGGATGGGGAGGCATTGGGTTCCCCGGCAGCACTCTCGGCTGTTATCCGGTCACACAAGCCGGGGGATGAAGCCATCGTCAAGTTGATGCGCGGCGACCAGGCCATGACGATTCCGGTCGTTTTGGGACGCCGTAATCCCGCACGGATGGAATGGAGTGAGTTTACGTTTCCGGAATGGAAGGGAAAAAACGCCCATGCCAAATGCGAACCAAAAGCCCGATTGGGGGTCCTTGTAAATGACCAGGAGCAGGGTGTCAACGTCGTGGAAGTATTTTCCGCCGGAGCTGCTGAGGCTGCAGGTATTCGGGAGGGTGATCTGATTTATGAGATAGAGGATACGGACTCAAAGACATTGATTCAGGTCATAGGCACACACCAACCTGGAGATCAAATCCAGGTCGGCATCCTGCGCGCTGGGGTTCGACAGCAAGTATCCGTCACATTGGGTGCCCAGGATCGGATGGGTTGTTGCCCTCCCGGTTGTTGTCAGGGCCGGCAGAAAGGTGAATCATCCGATGATCGGACAGAAGTGGAATCCCTGGAATTCGACAGCCAGTCGCAGGCAACATTGGAATTGAAGGATTTGCGCATTTTCCCCAATCCTACCCGAGGAGAAGTTCAGGTTGCCTTCAGAACGGAGTCCCAGGCACCTGTTCAGGTGCGGATCCTGGATGCCAGCGGACGCGCGTTCCAGGTAGTCGAATTATCCGGCACAGATACATTTAATGAAACCTTTAACCTGGGAGACCAACCTGCCGGAAATTATACCCTCTTGATCGAACAGGATGGCGAGTTCCTTACCCGAACCATTATTCGGAATGAATAAACGGTAGTATAAATTATGAAAAAAGCCCCGGCACTAGTCGGGGCTTTTTTGGTGTGACATGAACTTGGGTGGGAAATCTGAAATAACAAATCCCAAATAACAAATCCCAAATCCCAAACGACAAATCCCAAATAAATTCAAAATTCAAAAAAACAATAACCGAAACTACCAGTGGATTTGGCCATTCAAATTTTTACTTAGCTCTGAAATCACAAATCACAAATCCCAAATCCCAAACCAGCCTGCCGGCTGGCAGGTAAATTCAAAATTCGAAAAATCAATGACCGAAACTACTTTTCGTTTTGGTCATTCGAATTTGGTCATTGTGATTTAATTGTGTTTAGGTGCTTGTAATTTGGTGCTTACAATAATTGTCCGGATCAGGATTCACAGAATTTAAGGATGGACAGGATGGGAGTAGGCAAAAGGCTTGACCAATGCTAAACACCGCTTCTGCCTTGTCTTTCGCAATATCGAAATCACTCAATAACCCAATAACCAAGAAATTCAGCCAGTGGTCCAGTCTTGGATTTCAATCACATATTCAACGCCCGATTACCTGTAGCATCCAGACAGGCCTCCTTGAATGCCTCCGCAAACGTCGGATGGGCATGGCTCATCCGGGATGCATCCTCTGCCGAAGCCCGGAATTCCATCAATGCGACGGCTTCTGCGATCAGATCGGCTGCACGGGCACCAACGATGTGCACACCCAGGATCTCATCCGTTTCCTGGTGGGCGAGTACTTTGACCATGCCATCCAGATCATTGCTGGCCCGGGCACGACCGAGGGCTTTGAAGGGGTATTTTCCTGATTTATAGGGGATGCCCGCCTCTTTCAATTGATCTTCAGTCTGACCCACAGCAGATACTTCCGGCCAGGTGTACACCACTCCGGGAATCAGGTTGTAATCGATATGCGGCTTCTGACCGGCGATGGTCTCGGCGACAAAGACACCCTCCTCTTCGGCCTTGTGCGCCAGCATGGGGCCCTGGATCACATCACCGATGGCGTAGATGCCTGGCACACTGGTTTGCAGGTGAGCATCCACAGGGATCCGGCCCCGCTCATCGGTGGTCAATCCGATCTTGTCCAGGCCGAGATTGTCTGTATAGGGGCGGCGGCCAATCGCGACCAGGCAGTAGTCAGCGGTGAGCTCTTTGGCCTCGTCTTTCTTTTTATCGACAAAGCTGACCTTGACCTGTTTGGCAGTTGCTTTTACTTCCGTCACCTGATGCCCGAGATGAAATTTCATTCCCAGCTTTTTCAGAGACCGCTGCAGTTCGCGACTGCAATCTGTGTCCATTCCCGGAATGATCCGATCCAGGAATTCGACCACATCGACCTGGGTGCCCAAGCGAGCAAAGACGCTCCCGAGTTCCAGTCCGATGACGCCGCCACCAATGATGACCATCGACTTGGGCAGCTTATCTATATTCAACGCTTCCGTGGAAGTGATGACTCGCTTTTTGTCGACATTGAACATGTCGGGAGTGGTGGGTTTTGACCCGGTGGCAATGATGATCTTACCGGCTTCCAGTACGACTGGATCCCCGGTTTCAGCTGAGACTTGTACATGGGTCTTGTCGAGGAAGGAGCCATGACCATGGAACACATCGATCTTATTCTTTTTCATCAGAAATTCTACACCCTTTACAGTTGCATCCACCACGCCGTTCTTGCGTTCAACCATTCTGGCCATATCCAGCTTCAGTCCAGACAGGTCGATCCCGTGTTGATCGAATTCAGTATGTGCCTGATGATAGTGCTCAGAAGAATCCAGCAGGGCCTTGGATGGAATACAGCCCACATTGAGGCAGGTACCACCCAGGGTGGGGTAGCGTTCGACAACGGCGGTTTTCATACCCAGTTGGGCAGCACGAATAGCAGCGATGTAGCCCCCGGGACCGGAGCCGATGACGACGAGATCGTAAGTCATGGTTTGTTAATTATTGGGTTTGTCCGGCCGATTGTTGCCTTTTGATGGCTTACCGCCTTTTCGTCTGTTGCCACCTGGACCGGATCGTGGGTTCGGACCGGCAGCCGGACGGTTGTTTGGAGGACCGGCTGTCTTTCCCTGTCCTCCTCCACGAGGTTTGTTTTTCTTTTTCTTTTTTCGCTTGTCGGGAGGGAGTTCAATGACTCCGGTGACAGCATCATCAAAGGAAGGTTCATCATCAACGGGGGTGGTGATTACCTGTTCGGCTGCAAGGCTAACCGGGTATTCACCCCGTTTGTTCATTTCGACAAATTCCTTGACTCGTTCCTTATCCAGAGCATACAGTTTTCCCCGGCCATGATCCCGATCATACGCAAAGAACATCAGGCCCTTGAAGATATCGGTCTTGACCAGATGGGCCATTCCTTCCTGTGTTTTGATCTGTTCAGTATCCTGCGGGAAGTCGCCAAGTGCATCCAGATAGGTGTCCAGTTCGAAATTCAGACAACACTTCAGCCGGCCGCACTGACCGGACAGTTTGGATTGATTGATGGCAAGATTCTGATAACGTGCCGCTGCTGTGTTGACGGATTTGAAGTCGGTCAACCAGGTTGAACAACAGAGTTCACGACCACAGGGACCCAGGCCACCGATCAAGCCTGATTCCTGCCGCGCACCGATCTGGCGCATCCATACCTTGACGCGAAACTCCTTGGCGAAATGACGGATCAATTCCCGAAAATCGATTCGCCCTTCAGCCGTATAATAAAAAGAAGCCTTTCGCCGGTCGCCCCGGAATTCGACATCCCCGATCTTCATATTGAGATTGAGACTGGCTGCCACTGCCCGGCCCGAACCAGGGTGGGGTATTCAAGTTCGCGCGCTTCTGCCAACCTGTCCAGATCCCGTTCATTGGCCTGTCGCTGAATATTGTAGACGACATGTTTTTCAGTCGTCTTCTTTTTTTTCATCTGCAAACGGACCAGTTCTCCGGTCAGTGACACTCGACCTACATCGTAACCGGTATTCGAGTCGACGACCACCATATCACCGGTGTTCGCCCTGACCCGGTCGGGGTTGCGAAAAAATGCCTTTCGAGACCCGTGTTTGAAACTGACCTCTACGAGATTGTAAGAGGAGGGATCGGGAATATCCAGTTCACTCAACCAATCAAATGTATTGAGTCGATTGCAGCCACCACTGGTGCATCCTCCCTGGCTGTTGCAGCCGGATGGTTTATTTCCTGTTTGACTTGAGCAAGCTCCACAACCCATATCTATGAATTCATCGTCGAAATAAAACGCATTTGATCCCGCATGACAGCGTGCAATTGGATCGACACGTTCAAAAATAAGATTTTTGCATTGGCATTCCGTTCAATGCTTCTTAATGACTCATCAAACAATTCAATCATTTCTGCCAATCGGTCCAGATCGAGCTGTCCAGACAGTTTGATAGCTGCCGTTTTTTCCTCTGCAGACAACCGAATGGCCTCCGATCTTCCGGCCAGTGACAGAACCATTTGACGAAAGAAATAGAGTCCATACTGAAACAGACTTTTCTGTTCTTCCCGGCCCAAACGAGCCAGTTGTTCAACCAGAGCAACCATTTTCTGACCGCTTTCGGTATAACAGATACGCAGCCAGTTCAACAGCAATTCAGCAACAGGCCGTTCACTGACGCTGGCCAGATGGATGGCCTGCCCGAGATTCCCGTCTGCGAGATAGGCCCACGTGGTCGCTTCGTGTACCCCGGCGAGACTGAGAGCCTGCAACGCTTCGGCAATCTCAGGATCCTGAAAGGGACGGATTTTAACCAATTGGCATCGCGACAGGATCGTGGGTAAGATGCGATCTGCATCCGCTCCTACCAGGAGGAATAACGTATTGTCGGGTGGTTCTTCGATCAGTTTGAGCAAGCGGTTGCCCTCCTTGCCCAAAAACTCCGGGCCCCACATGAGCAGGATCTTATACCGCCCTTCGACGATGGTATAGCTCAGCTTCTGGAAGATCTGCTGGCATTCAGCCACGTTGATATTGCCGAGTTTGTTTTCTTCTCCCATCTGGTTGAACCAGTCGGAAGGTTGGCCATAAGGATGTTGGGTGAGAAATGCCCTCCAGGCAGGCAGGAAGTCATTGCTTGTCTTTTTTTCACCGATCACAGGAAAGGAGAAGTGGAGATCGGGATGCACCCAACGTCCCGATTTCTGGCAAGCGGTGCAAGTTTCACAGGGTTCAACGCCCGATTTCTCGCACAGGACAAGTCGGGCAAAGGCAAGAGCCAGGCCTAAAACAGCAGATCCAAAATCACCCAGGAAAAGTTGGGCATGAGGAATTCGATCCTGGTTGGCCAATTTCTGCAATTCGGCCTTCTCCAGGTCCATGCCAGGGATGTGGGTAAAATTCCAGGGTATCATATCAGCCGTTGTGTATACCAAGGTGATGCAGGATCTCATCTGCAAACGGGGATACAGCAGACCCAAAGCCCTCGATCCACTGTCCTTCGGGTGAAATGAGAAACTTGGTAAAATTCCAGTTGATTGGATAGTCCGCAACGCCATTCAGGTCCTGTTGAGTCAACCATTGATAGATCGGGTGGACCGGAAGTTGCCGAATCTGTATTTTTTCGGTCAGTGGAAAGCTGATCTGATATCTCTGGTCACAGAAGTTGCGGATTTCCTCCGGTGATCCCGGTTCCTGACCACCGAAGTCATTGCAGGGGAAGCCGATGATGCTCACCCGATCGGCATAGTGGGTATGCATCTCCTGAAGTTGACGATATTGCGGTGTAAATCCACATTCGCTGGCCACATTGACCAGCAATGCATGCTTCCCTTTCAACTGCTTGAATGAAAAATGCCCACCATCCAGCAAAGGCAGAGAAAACTGGTAAAAATCAGGAAGTGTTGACATTGGGCTAAAGGTAGGGAATGCGCATGGCAACCAGAGCGCTCCCGATTTGTTACATGCTCAAAGATAGGGACCATGCAAACCGCCGTCATTCGTAAAGCACATTTTAATGCCGCACACCGGCTGGCTCATCGCGATTGGTCGGATGAGAAAAACAAGGCCGTCTTTGGTTTGTGCTCAAATCCGTTGTACCATGGTCACAACTACGAATTGGATGTGCGCGTGAGTGGTGAAGTGGACCGTGAGACCGGTATGCTGATTGATATGAAGGATCTGAAGGAACTCATCTATCGGGAAATTGAGATCTATCTGGATCATAAAAATCTGAATCTGGAGGTTCCTGAATTTTGCGAACCTGATTCGGATGGCAGGTACCTCATCCCGACGGCAGAGAATATCTGCCGGGTGATCCATGATCGGTTACGACTTCATTTGCCTCAAAAATTGATGCTGATGATCCGCTTGTATGAGACACCCCGAAATATTGTAGAATATCCTGCCTGATCTGAACGTCTGGTTGAGTTGATTTCCCGTTTCTGCACATTGTATATTCCACCCGTCTCGAACACGTGTGATTGGAAACCTTTTGTTTCCAGAGCGAACTGAAGCGCGGCAGTTCAAGGTTAAAGGAATGCCGCAAGAGTGGCATTCTGATCAATGTTCAATGCGATTTACATGGAACGTTGATCCGGTTGAGAGGCACCCCGAGTACTCGGGGGAGGCCACGCCTTGAACGTTGAACATTCAACCCGTTCATATCCCATTTCTACAGAAACAAAAAAGCCCGCCCTCGAGAGTTCGGGAGCGGGCTTTTTGCACCGATCAGGAAGGCCTGATCAGGGTGTATTCTTGGTCAGTCGCTTTGTCGTGACGAGTTGGCCTTTGTTATCGATCACACGAACCAGATACATACCACCAGCCAGATTGCTGATGTCATACCGGCCGGCGGACTGGTACGCGTATTGAGCGATCTGCTTGCCAATGATATTGTACACCTCTACACGTGAAGCCTGGACATTTTCACTCACGGAAAACCAGGTTACAGCAGGGTTGGGGAAGATCGAAATAGCTGATGAAGAACTCGGGTTGCTGGTGGAGCTGGCGATACATTCGAAATTGAATGTGCCCATGGCGACCATCTGATTCGTGGCTTCATCCGTGAACGTCAGATCAAAAGATCCGGTTCCACAGAACAGGCTGGTGAAGAAATGTCCCTGAATATTGATCGTTTCACCGGGTTGGATCGTTGTCAATCCGGTCGTCTGACCAGGAGGATAGCAGGCAATGCCCAGACACACATAAGGAGTCCATTCCTTGGGGCTGACGATGTTGATGATATTCCATCGAAGAGTCAATGGCGTACTTCCGTTGTAGGTCAGTGTCGCATCTCCATGCACATCTGCATCTTCAGGGCCAAAGTGGGTCATGACCGGGGTTGGCCCAAGATTGAACTGGGCCTGAACGGCAGTGATCATGAACAGGAGCAGGAAAAGTGGTAGCAGTCTCTTCATAGAATATACTTTTCGAAGTATACAAATATACTCATCTCATTCGTTATTGCAAAATGCCCTGATCTCCTCAGGATGCACATTGGACAGAACACGACAGGATTTCAATCAGGCTCACTTTGATTGTATTTGGCAGATGTTAATCATTGCCAAATAAAAATGGCGCTGATTTGAATAATTCAAAACATAAATAAAATGGTCGGATCAATTTGCCAATATGGCTTCGACCCGACCATTTTTTGTGCTTTAACGCTGTTTTAACGACTGCCAACCATCAGCGGACGGGAAATCATGTCGGATCCGACCGTGATCTGGATCTGGTACATCCCGGCTGACCAGTCCCGGGTCAATACAGGCAGGGATCTGATCACCTGTCTGCATCCCGTATGGACGTTCAGCAACTGTCTGGCCCAGGATGTCAACAACCCGGATACTGACAGGTAGAGTCTGATCCAGGTTCAATCGGACAAACGCCTCATGAGCTGTCGGATTCGGGAAGATATCCAGGCTGGTGACAGATGCAGGCAAATCGGAAACATCTGAATTCAACAGGGAGGTAGAGACAACATTTGCAATACTCTTCGTCTGGTCATTGTGCAGGACACCGATGATGTGGATCTTTTCGGGATTCCATGTCATGTCCAGTGTGTGGGTAAATGTATAGGAATGGGATTCTCCGGCCTTGACGATAAATGGCAGTGAGCCGACAGCTCCATTCGGGGTGCCGACGATTGCTCGAGCGACATGATCATACACCATTTGCGCTGCAGGAACGGGGTTCGGTAGTGATTCATATCCACCCATCGGTCCCTGTGCACCACCGGCGTAATAATTGGACTGCGACCAACCGGCGCCAGTGCCAGTGACACCATCTTCGGTCAGAATGAGATTGAATCGATGCGAAATCGCGTTCATCAGGAAAGTGCCGGTCACCGTAGCAGACAATTCGCGAGTCACTTCGTCATACTCGAAGTCGAGCGACAATTCAGCAGCAGGTGCAATATTTTTGGCGAGGAGGTAGTTGGCTTCCAGGTCGGAAGGGTTGATATCGGTGAATTTGCGCTGAACGTGGGCACTGGGGTATCCCCCTACAGAATTGGCCATCCAGGCATCATAGGTCGTATTGACCATCGGGTCGCCATTGTGAACAGCTACGCCGATAAAATCGTCATACTTGTTGGACAACAGATCCATAAAAACAGCACCGCGGGGGCACCATCCGCACCAGGTGCCAGTGGCTTCTTCAGCCAGAATACCATGCTGGACCGAATTGCCGTCTACAGAAGCGATGACAACTTCAAACGTATTGTCATCATCTACCGGATCAGTACCGTCAAGTGGATTGATTGTCATGGCGAACGTACCCAGTCCTGCAGTGGTTACAGACACCGGATATTCAAATGTAAAAGAGGTCATGGATGGGATTTCGACCTCTTCAATTTCTTCCGTGTAAGGTGTTTGGCCTTCCATATTGATGCCCAGTTCAACTCCGTACACATCCTGATCACCCAGATTGCTAATCGTGATCTGCACCATCACATCATTCCCGACAAAAACAGGACTGTCGGATTGGATCTTTCCAGCCACATGTACATTGGCACCGTCTGTTGGCACCAGACTCAGGTTATCGAGTGCGAAACCGGTGCCCAACCCGCCATTGTCGCTGTACCGGATAGCGAACTGGAGATCGCCCTGGATGTTGGCAGTCTTCAAGCCCGTGACAGCAGTATGCCATTCTTTCCCGGCCGGGTCCAGCTTGGCAAAGCTGGTCCAGGTCAATCCGCCATTGTTCGAATACATCACATTGACGTATTCGCCACTGACATTGGCATCTGTTCCCGGGAAATAGTATTCAAAAACGATAGTCCAGTTCTTGGCAGAGGTATACGTACCCGGAACGATCAGGAGGTCATTGCCCTTGTCGCAATTGCAAATACCATCGGACGTAAAGGCGTATTGCCAATCACCACCCGGTGCTGGATAACCTGCATCAACGACATTGGAGGCGTACGGATTGAACAAGGACCATCCGCCATCTGAAGCGACAGATTGCTGTTGCCATTCAGATGAAAATGAGGTGAAATCAAAACTGGTGCTGAATCCGGTCTGGGCGACCAGCATGCCCGTTGACAACACGAGGATAAGGAACGCGTAAAGTTTCTTCATGATGGAATGAATGAATGGAGAGGTGATGGATTCGGATAAACGCAGGGCAACTCTATTAACCTCCGAAATGGACCAAGACTAAAGAAAACCAAGCGAGACAAGGCATTTCGAAAGAGCCGGGAACGCAGTCCTTTAGTAAATCCGTTTAGGAGTGGCTGAGTGGGGTGAGAATGCCCAGAATAAGGATGGTAACAAATATACTTCAGAATGGGCATTCAGGCAATAAAACAGGGGTCTTTAACAATCGGACCGAGGACTGGATTTCGCGTTCCCGGGGTCCATTTTCCTGGTTTCCCGTTTCGGGATGGGAATGGTAGTCCACATCAGGCTGTCCAAACGTTTACTGTCCCGATCCTCTGCCGAGTTCTCGGGGCTGCAGCTCATCGTCCGGTTTCAATGTGAACAGGAGAGCTTTGGTTGGACTGGTGTCTGGGTTCCTGGATTTTACGTTTCATGTCCTTTGTTCTTCTACATCCCACATCCCGTTTTCCACTTGCCGACTTCCTCTTTGAAAACCTGACGGACTTCCATATTCAGCCCCCAAATTTCCGCCTTCCGAAATATCGTGATGACGCCTTACCTCCAGAACACCTACTTTTAGCCAATCAACCAGTTCTTCAAGGCCATGGTTCGCAATCTTCTTTTTTCCGCTGGAATTCTACTGGCAGGCGTGTTGATCCTCACCCGGTGCACAAAAAACCACCTTCCCGATCCTCCAATCTGCTATCAGACGGATATCGAGCCCTTGATCGTCAGTAACTGCACCATGAGTGGATGTCACAACAGCTCAGACCGGGAGGCAGGATATGACTTTTCATCCTATGCCGGGATCTTGAATGCGGTAGAAGCCGGGAATTACAAGAAGTCTGAACTCTATAAAGTCCTCGTGATTCCAGCCGGTGAAAAACGAATGCCCCAGTCCCCAGCAGAGCCATTTACCGATTACCAGATTGCTCTGGTAGCGCGATGGATCGAAGAAGGCGCCATCCAGTCACTGGACTGCCAGAGCGCTTGTGATACTTCGTTTGTCGGGTATAACGGGACTATAGCACCGATCATGTCCACATACTGTACGGGCTGTCATGCGGGAAGTCAGCCGCAGGGAGATATCGATCTGGCTTCCTGGGCTACAGTGAAACCGCATGCCCAGAGTGGATCGCTTGTTGGCAGTGTGCGGCATGCCAGTGGATTTGCCGCCATGCCGCAGAATGGAAGTATGCTGCCGGAATGTGCGATCCGACAGATCGAGAAATGGGTGGCCGATGGTGCCCAGAACAACTAACCTTTTCATCTCAGATCCATGTGTATCCGGACATTGATATTCCTGACCTTCCTGACCTTCGGGCAACTGCTTTCTGCGCAGGATGATGATCTGTTGAGCCTGTTGGGCGAAGAACAGACGACAGACTATGCCGCTTATGCCTTTAAATCACCCCGGGTAATCAACAGCCACAGTCTGGAAATGCTCCATGCCGGTGCTCTGGATTTTCGGATCCTTCACCGGTTCGGACGCCTGGACCAGGGACTGTATGACATGTTCGGACTGGATAATGCCAGTATCCGGCTCAGTTTTGATTACGGCATTACACCCGATCTGACGATCGGAATCGGTCGAACCAACCAGAAGAAGGAACTGGACGGATACATCAAATACCGGATACTTCGCCAATCTACCGGAGCGAAAAAGATGCCGGTCACACTGGCCTGGGTCAGCGGCATAACCAGGAACGGGTTGAAAAATCCCTACCCGGGAGAGGACATTACCGGGTCTGACCGACTGGCATACTATCACCAGGTGATCGTTGGACGGAAATTTTCGGACAAATTCACGCTCCAGCTGGCACCAACCATCGTCCATCGAAATCTGACGAGTGGTTCACTGGATCCTAACACCATCTATGCCCTTGAACTGGGTACACGTTACAAGTTGACCAAACGCGTAGCCGTTTTGCTCGATTATGTCCACAGCTTCAACCGGTTTCCCGGTTTGGTGGTTCGCAACCCGCTTTCTGTCGGTGTAGATATCGAGACGGGTGGTCATGTCTTCCAGTTGCACTTTTCCAACAGTGCCGGTATGAATGAACGGGCATTTATCACAGAGGCCAATGGCAGCTGGTTGAAGGGCGAGATCCAGTTCGGATTCAACCTGTCCAGGGTGTTTCAGATCGTTGAACCCCGAATCCAGTAGTTGGGTTTACCCGAAATCGATCTCCGTATTGTCGCCTGTATTCAGGCTTTGCCGGGGGCCATGGATAGCCGAGTCATTGCCGATGATGGAATGGTGAAGGACGACTTCTTCCAGGCTGGAAAAATTGCCAACGATTGACTCGCGGATCATACTTGTATAAATGCGTGTGTTTGCGCCGATACTGACATTGGGCCCGATGATCGAATGGCTGATCGAGCAGTTTTCACCAATATACACCGGAGGGATCAGGATGGTGTTGTCCAGTCCTTCGGGGCTGGATGTCGCTGCGCCCGGACGTTTGAGCATCATGGCATTCGTTTCCAGCAGGATCTCTTTTTTTCCGCAATCAAACCAGTTCCGCACTTCGATGGTATGAAATGGGATCCCTGACCGGAGCATATTCATCAACGCATCGGTCAGCTGAAATTCGCCATGGGTCTGGCAGTTGGTTTCGATGAGCGTATCGACTGCCTGGAGTAACTGGCCGACCTCCCGGATTTTGTACATGCCGACCAAAGCCAGGTTGGATTTCGGAATATTCGGTTTTTCAATGAGTCGGACCGCTTTTCCTACTGTATCCACTTCCACTACGCCGACCTCACGCGGATCCTTTACCTTCTTGACTGCAAGACAGGAACCCGGGCATTCGAGAAAGGCGGTCATGTCCAGATCGATAATGGTATCTCCGAAGACAATGATCAATTCATCATCCTGTTCAATAGCATCCCGTGCGATCTGAATGGCATGTGCCGAGCCCAATCGGGTGGTTTGCGTGACAAAGATTTTCTTGATATCGGGGTACGTCTGTTCGAGGTACAGACGCATTTTTTCTCCGAGATATCCGATCACAAAGACGAAGTCCGTGATACCAGCCGCAACCAGCTGATCGACCAGATAGGCAATAATGGGTTTGCCTGCAACCGGAATCAGCGGCTTGGGCTGGGTATAGGTATGTGGTCGAAGACGGATGCCGGCACCGGCCACAGGAATGAGTGCTTTCATGGCCCCCAAATTTACGAGAAAATGCACTCTGGAACACGGATCACGCCATGTCTTCGCAGGTTTAATCTTTTCTTGAACCGTTGGCTTCACGGACCGTTTGCCGTTCGGACCATCCGGTTCATCTTTTTCCACACCACTGTTTCAATGCGGATTCTACACCTGATCACGTCCTGGAACCGAATGGAATCCTGAAGCTGCAGATAGTTGACATAGCTACAGGTTTCGAAATAAGGCAATGGACTGCTTTTCCCCCCATCGAAATCATCCTTCCGGGTATTTCACGTCTTTTCGCGCTATTTGCACGGATCATTTATTTCGATTGTACTTGCCAGAAGAACAGATCAACCTTTCTCCAGAGCAGACCAGAAGGAATCCTTAATAAAGGGGCATTCCATTCAGGGCAGGTATAACTGGTATGGTCATGAAAGGGGACAGAATGTGGTTGGACCAAACAAAAAGCCCTGATTGAAAACCAGGGCTCTGGAGCGGAAAACGGGACTCGAACCCGCGACCCTCAGCTTGGGAAGCTGATGCTCTACCAACTGAGCTACTTCCGCAAAAGTCAGGATCTCAAAGTTCGGCAATCCTGTTGAGATTCTGCTCTTTGATCATGATGAATATATTTAAGGGGGGGGGGGGGGCCCAGCCGCCGAGGCTGTTGTGAGCGCTCGGGGGCTGAAATAAATCGTAGGTCCCCATGTGTTATTCCGGCAGGTTTTTTCGCAAGGTCCTTTTCGCCATCCAGATACTCAATGACTCCGGAAGAAGTCGGGTGATGGGGGCCAGTAAAGTCAGATACCAGGTGGGGATAACCTGTCGGCGGTTTTGTTGAAACCCCGACCAGATGGCTTTTGCAACCGTTTCGACATCACTGGATAACCATCCGGAAAACAGGGCAGATCGTTGCATGCCGGCAGTCGCTTGAAATGCTGTCGGGATGGCTGGTGGACAAACCATCAGAATACGGACGGGTGATCCCTGTTCCTTCAATTCATGATGCAGGGCCAACCCGAAGCTGCGGATAAAGCCTTCGTTGCACCATAGGTAGCCATATAGGGATTGGGTTGAAAGGCGGCAATGGAAGCAATGAAAATGATATGCCCCGACCGATTTTCTTGCATGTGTTTTAATACGATTCGGGTCAACACATATGCTGCCCGGATATTGAGGTCGATCATCTTCAGCTCCTGCCGGACTTCTATCTTCCCGGCCTGCCCCCAGGTGCCTACACCGGCATTATTGACAAATACGTCGATTGACCGGTTCTGATCCTGAATAAAACTCCAGAGTTGGTCAGGCACCTCCGGGTCCGTGAGATCTCCCGGAAAAATCAGCACATCAATTTCCGGATACAAATTGGTTATTGAATGTGCGGCATCTTCGAATTCAGAACCGGGGAGAGCTGTCAGGATCAAGCGATATCCGGCATGTGCAAAATGACGGGCAACGGCCAGTCCGATCCCACTCGAGGCGCCGGTAATCAACACTGTTTTTTCATCATTGAAGTGGTCAGGAATCGTGAAGGTAGGTTACTCCGCACACGAAAAAAGTTTCCTTGTAGAAGGATTGTCAATTTGAAAGACCGATTCTACATCAGAGAAGAACTTCTGGGAAAGCTTTTGTGATTCCACCCAGGGCTCGAACAATGGTTCTTTCTTCTTCACCCTGTTCGCCATCTGATGGTGCCCGTCGATTACTTTTCCTTTTTCCTGACCGGCAGGATCGGCCGAAGAGGAATGGTGTCCTCCTCGATCGCCGCAGGGCCAAGATCCGGCCTTTCCGGCCGTGGAGGAGGTGCGAGGGTATCCTCACTGGTCATAGGTGCTTGTGCAAGGAGCAGCGAATCAACAAAACCAGAAGCACGGTCGACTGCAGCCCTGCGGCAATTCTTCCAGAATTCCTCCCTGCGCAACCGGATATTGGCTTCTACGGCTGCAGCAACTTTGGGATCCAATCCGGTATCGATTGGTTCTGACGAAGCCAATAGAAGAAAGACCAGGATGAGCAGTATTCCCGGATTCATCGGCGCAATTTTTGGTTCATACTCCGGATCCGGGCATTCAGCAGAGAATCGATCAGATAGGGTTGGAGGCTGTCCTGGAAACCGGCACATTCTGCTTCCAAAAGAGGAAGCAGGTCCTGATAGCCTTTTTCTGACAGATCAGCCACCTGGCGTTTCTGTGTCGAATTGAGGAATTCATTCTCCGGGCTGCAGGAGAAGAGGAAGACCAGGATGCAGAGCAGCCAGCGTGAATCCATCACAAGTTGATTTCCTTCCGTTTCAATTCGAATTGTTGACCCAGATAAACACGCCTGACCACTTCGTCAGCGGCGAGTTCTTCGGCCGTGCCTGCCTTGAGGATACTCCCTTCAAACATCAGGTATGCGCGATCGGTAATGGACAGGGTTTCCTGGACATTATGATCCGTGATCAGGATACCAATATTGCGGGTCTTCAATCGGGAAACATTGTACTGAATATCCTCTACAGCGATCGGATCGATTCCCGCAAACGGTTCGTCCAGCAGGATAAAGCTCGGATTGGTGGCGAGTGCCCTCGCGATCTCGGTCCGACGACGTTCACCTCCACTCAGCGTATCGCCATATCCTTTACGCACCTTGTGCAGGTTGAACTCTTCGATCAGGGATTCCAGCTTGTCACGTTGTTCATCTTTTGGCAAAGTGGTCATTTCCAGTACGGCACGAATATTATCCTCCACCGTCATTTTGCGAAATACCGAAGCTTCCTGAGGCAGGTATCCGACTCCCAGTCGGGCCCGTTTGTACATCGGCAGATCCGTGATTTCCTCGTCGTCGAGGAAGACCTGCCCTCCGTTGGGTTGGATAAATCCGACAACCATATAGAAGCTGGTCGTTTTACCGGCTCCATTCGGGCCCAGGAGCCCGACGATCTCTCCCTGGTTGACTTCCAGCGACACATCGTTGACCACTGTACGGCTGCCATATTGCTTGACCAGATGTTCGGCGCGTAGCTTCATTCGACAAAGATAGATCAATTCACAGGCTCGGGTTTCCAAACCGGTACCAGCGGGATTTCCATTTCCCAATTCGCACGTAATCCGGTGAGGGGAAATACACTTCGTTGCTCAGCCGGTATATGGCGATTGTAATCTGCCGTATCCCAATGTCCATTCCGGTTGCGATCCAGACTGATGAATACCAGGTAGTTGCCGGGGAGCAACCCGGGAACAGGGAGGATCCAGGGGGAAGATCCCTGATGAATCCATTTCCCGATCAACTGATTGCCATTCATGATCTCCATGATGACGGGATACCCCGGTGGCAAGGAATCGACCAACAGACGCACCTGAACCAGCTCACTGGACGTGCCGATACTGGCCGGGATGGTCAGTGTATCGGTATTCTGGCGACCTGTAATACTCGTCAACGCTCCGGGTAGAAACAGGATGCGAATCGGGCTCCCCTCTCTGCTGACACCACCTATGGACAGGGTATCTCCCATCCTGGACAGGTTGACAGATGCTTTAGCCAGTGGAAGGGAGTCGCGCCACACCTGGATGGCAGCCGTATCTATGGCTGTGACCGGCACCGGTGCCAGCATATGGATAGGCAGACCGGGAGTCTGTTTTCCTGGATGAGCCAGTCGCATGATGGGGAGTGGGACGAGGGTATCCGGGTACAGGTTGAACGAGAGTGTATCGCGGTGGTTGATCACCAGAGCGCCGTTCAGAGGACGTGCTGCCCACAAGCGGACGAGCGTATCACTCTGCCACTGAAGCACAGGACCTGGCGACACAGGATCCAGAAATGTCACTGTATCCGGTGGCTTGTTGAACGCCAAGGCCAGGCTCCCTCGAATCGAGGTTGAATCAACGTTCAGCAGCCGCAGTGCCCGAAACGGTGGAGAAAGTGTCAGATCGGGCAGGACAACACCCTGGCTGTCGATCCGAATCGGTTCGGGATGCCAACCGATCCATTCATCAGGGAGGTCATACAGATAATTGGTGGACTTCTCCTGCAGGGCAAATACGCGAAAGATTCCGGTTCGCAGATTATCCAGTCGATACTGGCCCTGTTTATCTGTCCGGGCAAAATGATCCGGTAAACGGTTGGATATGGCCGAATCGCGCAGATCACGATGGAGAATAACCAGTGCATCCGTCACAGGTTCGCCCGTTCTGGCATTCAGGAGGCGTCCGGTAGCCGTCAGTGAATCAACGACCGGGCCGGTGGAAAACACAAATCGCAAGTCGGGTGCAGCATTGCCCTCACTTCTGTCCTGGATCGCCTTTCCGAAATAGAGGGTATAGGTGGTGCTGTCTTTCCATGGTTCATCCTTGTCAAAGGTGACCACAATGGATTTGCCTTGTGCGACTACGGCTGGTATTTTCTTCACAGGAGGGGAGATGACCACCTCCTTGATGACATCCTTCAGCTGGATCCATTCATCAAAAACGAGTTGGATCTCCATGGGCCTGAAGTTGGTCTGCCGGTCCGGGGTTGACAGTTCTGTGCGCAGATGAGGAGGGATCGTATCGCGTTCGCCTCCTTCCGGCGGCATGACCCGTGCACATCCCGTGAGCAGGAGCAGGAAGAGAAGGAGGCGCTGGATCAACTGCATACGTTTCGGCAAAAGTACATTGGTCTGTGTTATCCAGTCGATGAAGGTGGTCGATTGGCCGGATGAAATTGAAGAATGGTTTCACGCAGGTAGCGCATATCCAGATGAGAATAGATTTCGGTTGTGGTGATCGATTCATGTCCCAGCATTTCCTGGACGGCCCGCAGGTCAGCTCCGCCCTCAACCAGGTGAGTGGCAAAGGAATGCCGAAATGTATGCGGACTGACGGTCTTGTGAATACCGGCTTTTGCCGCCAGAGAGCGGATCAGCATAAAGACCATGACCCTGCTCAGTCTGCCTCCGCGATGGTTCAGGAAGACGATATGGCCGGCCTCTTTTTTCGGGTGTTGATGCTGGCGGATATCCGTGAGATAATATTCCAGGTGCTTGGTCGCTTCACCTCCGATGGGCACGATCCGCTCTTTGTTGTTCTTCCCGATCACCTTGACAAATCCGATCTCGAGGAACAGATCCGCCAGACGTAACCCCGTCAATTCACTGACCCGCAGGCCGCAGGCATAAAGAACTTCCACCATGGCGCGATCGCGTTGTCCGAATGGTTGGGAAAGGTCGATTTCAGCGAGCATGGCTTCGATCTCCTCAATGGTTAGCACATCAGGGATCTTGCGGGTGAGGATGGGTGCTTCGATCAGTGCAGAAGGATCATGCAGAAGGAATTGCTCCAGCACCAGGAATTGACAGAAGGATTTGATCCCGGAGACGATCCTGGCCTGGCTTGTTCTGGCCAGTTCCAACGCATGGAGCCGGTGGACAAAATCCTCCAGATGACGAGCAGTCAATTCAGATGGGGAAGGGACGGGTTGACAAGATGCGATATAGTTTGCGAGTTTCAGGACATCCCTCCGATAGGCATCCACGGAATGCGGTGACAGGCCTTTCTCCAGTTTCAGGAACTGGATATAGCTTTTCTGAGCGGATGCCCAGGAGGCGGGAAGTGGAGCAGAATCGAAAGTCAAATTCCTTTTTTATATAAATAACGTTTTTTTAATGCATCAGTAGCTGAGTATTTGGCGAATTATGATGTTTTCGGTACATTCATCCAAATATTCACAAATCTGCCGCTATGCGCATTCTGATCAATGGTTTCCTGATCTTTCTGCTCTGGGCGATCTTTTGCCGGTACTGGTATGTCTGCAAAATTAAACACCATTGCGATGAAGCACCCGCTGATATTGAAATGGTAGCGACTTCTGTCCGTGCAATGGATCTTGGCCTGTACCAGGGCGACTCACTCATCCTCGGAGGATATGAGCAACTGGCTTTTATCGGCCCGGGAGTGCAGCCGGAACTGACTGCCTCGAATGAACTTTTTCTCGATTCGGTTGCTGCCTGGATGAATCGACACCCGGAATCAGCGCTGACCCTCACCGGTTCATATCGTCTGTCTGAAGAAGGAAATACCTCCGGTTTTTTTGAGAATCTCGGATTGGCCAGGGCGGCCGGGCTCCGTCAGTTACTTGTGGATCGTGGTGTGAAATCCTTGACGATCACCGGGCACACCGATGCACTAAGCGGAGACGCCTACAATATGGAACTGGGTCGTCGGCGTGCTCAAGCCGTTCGGCGATATCTGGAGCAGCGGGGTATCAAAACCAATTTCAAGATCGCATCTGCGGGAGAACGTGAACCCGTCGCATCAAATGATACCGAGGAAGGACGGGCCAAAAACCGACGCGTCAACCTATCCATCAATTAACCGAAAAATCTCGACAACATGGATTTTCTAACGGACCTGTTCTCCTTATTGGACATTCGTGACAGCCTGCTGGTATTGCTGTTTCTGTTCGTTGCTTTTCTTATCGGACTGATCACGGGATGGTTGTACTGGCGTCGACGGCTGGAAGAACTGCGAACAGAACTGACACAAACTGCTCAGGCATTGAAACTGCAACGTGCAGAACTGGATGAGATCAGAATCAAATTGGCCAATACAGAGGAGGATCTGCATCGGGCCAACATGGATGCAGATAACTTTCGAAAGAAGTTTCATACCTGCGAGGAAGAAAAAGGACAGCTTCGCGCTGACATTTACACGCTCCAGGAGAAAGCAGATGGCAAAGGTGCTACCGCCACGGCCAAAGGTGGAGGTGCAGATGCTGCCAAGGTTGCCCTTTCTGCCGCCATGGGATCTCGAATTACCAAAGCGGATGCTTCGGAAAAGGATGACCTCAAACTGATCAACGGGGTCGGTCCATTTATTGAAAAGAAGTTGAATGCTCTAGGCTTGTACACTTACCAGCAGATCAGTCAGTTTGATGATGAACTGGTTGACCAGGTGACAGATGCCATCGAGTTTTTTCCGGGACGAATTGCGCGCGACAATTGGGTCGGCCAGGCCGCCGCTCTGTACCAGACCAAGCTGACCAATCCGGCAGCCCTGAAAAAGGCAAAGTCTACCCCATCGAACCCGAATGATCTGAAAGTGATCGAAGGAGTCGGGCCCAAGATCGAACAGCTGTTAAAGAAAGGAGGGATCAATAACTGGGATGAGTTGGCGAACGCCACTGTTTCCAGACTCCAGGAGATCCTGGATACTGCGGGTGACCGGTATCGGATCCATGATCCGGGCACCTGGCCCAAGCAGGCTGAACTCCTGTCCAAAGGTGATTTTGCAGCTTTCAAGGAATACACCGACTTTCTTCAGGGTGGTAAATCACCGGGCTAGCGACTGAATGCAGACTGCTTTATTGAACCGATATGCCCCTGGAAGATGTCCTTTTCCAGGGGTTTTTTATGCTTCGTTCAGGTAGCTGCGGGCTTCTGGGAAGATGATTCATCCCAGTGCCGGAAGCTGAACAGCATGCCGGAAAGGGATACCAACAGGGTCATACTGTAGAACAGGACACTGATCACAACGGCCGGAGCTTCTGCCAGGCCAAGCCAGGTTGCACCATACAGGAATGCAATCTCACGCGCGCCCGCTCCACCATAGCTCAACGGGAGGGCCGCCAGCACACTGGATGCCAGAAAAAGGATGAGAAAACCGAGCCAGTGAGTTGGCTGACCGATCATCAACAGGAGAAACATCACACTGCCGACTTGAAGGCCCTGGACCAGAAAGGACCAGCCGAGAACTTTGGAAAAGACCGGCAGCAGGGCTGGTTGGATGCCGCGGACCAGACCCCATGCCAGGATGATCAGTAAAGGAAGCAATCCGGGAATCCAGTTGACGCCTGGTAAATCCTGCGGATAGAAGAAGAGGAGAATCAATCCCAGCAGGATCAAAGCCAGCAATCCAAACGCACGATCAGCCAGGGAAGCCAGGACCAGATCACGAGTGCGGACGCCATCACGTCTGCGGAGGGTGACTACCTTGTAGGCATCGCCACCGATCCCGCCAGGTAACAGCAGATTATAATACATTCCCAGCCAGTAAAGTCGCAGGTTGGCCCATTCGGACAATGTCAGTCCGATCTGTCGAAAGAGGGTGTTCAGCCGCAGCGCTGAAACGAATTGCGACAGGGTAAAGCATACTAAAGCCGGGAGGTACCAGAGCCACTCACCCTCCCAGAGGAGGTTCAGCAAATTGGTGATATCCACCTTGCGGTACACAATGTACAGGGCGGTGAAAGACAAGGCGATCTTGCCAATAAAAAACAGTCGTTTCTGCCAGATCGGGCTAGCCTTCGCCATGCCCGGTGGATGGTTTGTTTTCAATGATACGTCGGACTTTGTACACCGTTTTATTCTGAGATTCATAATAGGTCCGCATCATGATTTCCACGATGATGCCGATGGTAATAAACTGAATTCCCCCGATCACCAGAAGGACTCCCAGAATAAGTAAGGGCTTTCCCCAGATATCCTGACCCATGATCTTCAGCGCAAGCAGATAGAGGTTGATCAATGCACCCAGGCCAAAGGCGATCACGCCGGCTGTGCCAAACAGATGCATGGGCTTCTGTAGATATCGCCTGAAAAAGACCATCAGGAGCAGGTCACTGATCACACGAAACGTTCTGCCGATGCCGTATTTGGAAACACCGTGGATCCGCGGGTGGTGATGGACATCGACCTGTGTGATCCGGGCGCCTTCCAGGCTGGCCAGCACTGGAATAAACCGGTGCAGCTCACCATACAGGCCCATATCCTTGGCCACATCACTCTTGAAAACTTTCAGGGTACAGCCGTAATCCTTGATGTGGATACCCGTGCTCTGACGAATGATGGCATTGGCAATTTTGCTGGGTATTTTCCGAAGGAGCATACCATCTTGCCGGTTGGCCCGAATGCCTGCGACCAGATCCCATTCTTCCTTCTCTGCCAGGGACAACATGAGGGGAATATCGACAGGATCATTCTGGAGATCACCATCCAGCGTAGCGAGATAGGTCCCTCTGGCATCGGCAATACCCGCTGCCAGAGCTGCACTTTGTCCATAATTCTTCCGGAGTTCGACAATGCGCAAACGGTCAAACATGACCGCTTTCAACGCATTCACAGTGCCGTCTGTAGACCCGTCATCGACATAGATCAGTTCGTAATCGAGATCCGCCAGGTCGTGCCGGATCTTTTCCACCAGAGGCGCAATATTCTCTTCTTCATTGTACACACAAACGATGACAGACAGGTAGGGAGTCATAGGGCTATTCTTGAATGGGTGGCATTTCACAGATAAGGACAAATCGGTCATCGCTGTGCCGGATATGAAGCGTATCCCTGATCAGAGTCCCAGGTGGGAGTTGTGTGTGCTGCGGCGTAATAAACGCCACGCCAGGGGCCAGTGGCTCCTTGGCGACAGGTGTGATCGCACCACGGGCTGTGTTCAGGTAAAACCAGGTTGTCGGCGATCCGGAAAGCCCGTCGAGATACACAAGAGGTTTGTCCTGGTAGTGCTTTCCGATCCGCTTGGCATCTGCCCGAACCAGCGTGCCAAAATCATTCGCAATCCGGTCGGGAATGACCATCCAGTCAAAGGCCAGGCGCAAAGTCAGCAATTGAAGGACCAGGGCCAGGAAAAGCAGGTTACGATGTCGGAGAACAGCGAGTGCTGCAATCCCTGTCAGACTGACAAGGACCAGTGTCATGAAACCGATCTGATCCATATTCCTGGTTTGTGGCAGGATCAGGGGGATCCAGGAGGACAGAGCAACCAGGATGATGACGCAGAGAAAGAAGATCTGTACTATCCTGCGGAGGGAATCCGGTGCTGTGGCAAAAAGTCTGTATCCGATCAGTGCAAAAAGCGGGATGAACATGAGGAGATAACGGGGAAACACATCCGGACTGACCCAGTAGATCGGGATATTCGCCGCGATCATGACCAGTGAAAATCGATAAAAAGGATGGTCCATCCGCGTAAGGAAGGAACGGAGTGGAAAAGCCAGGAGAAGAAGCAGAGACCAGGGGAGAAAATGGTAGAACATTTCGAACGGGAAGGTCAGTATATGCAGGAGGACCTTGCCGGTGCCATGGTGGGTGGGTGTGCGTTGTGCTGATTCCGTAAACAAAGTACCAAACACTGTCTCTGGATCTGTACCGTCAAGCCGCAGCCAGTAGTATCCTCCCACGATGAACAGGAAGAGCAGTGCCCCGATCATTTGTCCCGGATGGAAGAGCTTTTTCCACTCTCTTTGCACACCGAGATGGACGAGGATGGAAAGGCCCAAAAAAACGACTGCCGGTAGGCCTTTCAGAAGGAAGGCCAAAGCGGTAATAAACCAGGCACCGATGAAATAGGCAAACCATCGTCGCTTCCCATAGTGGGCATAGATCCAGATAAACAGCCCGTAGATCGATAACGAAAATGCGATATCGATCAGACCCAGGAATGAATCCCAGAAGAGGATTCTTCCACTGGTCAGGGTCATGGCAGCGACGAGAAAAGCCGTGGTGCTATCCTCGGTGGCACGACGCACAGACAGAAAGATCAGGAGCAGAAATGCAAGCAGAAAGACCACAGTCGGCAGACGCGCCGACCATTCGTTGATCTGTCCTGTCAGGGAAAAGGAGGCGACCAGAAACCAGTTGTAAAGGGGAGGCTTTTTATAGTAGGCTTCCCCATTCATTGTGGTATGGATATAGTCGCCGGATTCCATCATCTCGAATGCGACCAGGGAGCGGATGCCTTCATCGTCGATAAAGGTGTGATCGCCCAGATTGACCAGCAATGCCGGGAGGGTCAATATGCCGATCAGGAGCAGGAGCAGGATCTCCCATCGGTGAGTAGGAACAGGATCAGTAGTCTTCAACAAGGTAATCGGGTCAGTCCGTAAAAATAGCCCGAATCTGTCAGCTCGCCCATGCAAAGGCCGACGGATTCGGGCTGTTCGATACTGTTTGAAGAGGTCTAGGCGGCAGGTGGATCCTGATCAGCCGGCTTTTCGGAATCGGTTGCGGAAGCTGGAGCATCATCATCCTCCTTCCCCTTGACAATGTCCTCCATCTTGTCAGTCAGATTTTCGGCAGCCCCCCTGGCTTTTTCCGTCATGTCTTTCGCCTTTGCTTTTGCCTTGTCGGCCCATTCTTCCAGCGTGTCCTCCGTCTTGTCGGCCCATTCCCTGGCATTGGCGACAACCTTCTCGGTAAATTCGCCCGCTTCTTCCATAGCCTTCTTGGCAGATTCTTTGGCGTGTTCAGCCATTTTCTCGGTGGCGTCACCGGCTTCCTCCGCCCATGCTTTGGCTTTCGTAGCCATCCGTCCGGCAGATTCGGATGCGACCTTTCCGGCCTCCTCCATCATGTCTTCGGTTTTGTCAGCCCATTCCCTGGCTTTTTCCCGAAGTGCTTTGGCGTGTTCCTTGGCTTCCGCCATTTCTTCGCTCATCTCTTCCTGAGCTTTTCCAAACCACTTTTTAAAGAAATCAAATGCCATGATCGTATGTATTTAGACATACAAAGGTACATCATTCTTTGGGGCTTTCTGGCCGACTGACAGTCCATCGTTCCTGCAGGCTGGCAAGCCAGGAACGCTCCTTGTCGGTCCAGGCGTCCGGATCCGGAACAAAGGCTTCGGGATTGGGTATCTGGCCGGGGAATCTTTCCACATAGAGTGATTGGCTGGGGAAGGCAAAACTGATCCCGGCTTCATGGGCCAGTTCGATAATCCCCATGACCAGTTCTTCCCGAACAATCAACTCCTGTTCATAATCAGGAACGACTACAGGCACCCGGAACCGGATATCGATCGATGAATTGTTGAGTTCATGGAGATAAATGAAAATAAGGTCCTTCCGTGTATCCGGATGAGCATGGGCCATTTCGCGCAACGCATCGATAAACCGTCTGATCTGCTCGGCAGGTGTACTGTAGACGACGCCGATCATGAAATGAACCAGGCGGTATTGACGAAGCCCCAGATTGACCACCGGTCATTGATCATATTGCTGTTGGGTACGGCGATAATCGAACTGTCGATAGTCATCATCCGGGTTGAACGGAATCCGATCTCCACAACGGTCCCCTCAACTCCGCCAGCGACGATATAATCACCAATCTGGTAGGGTTTGTCGAAAAAGATCAACGCGGAACTGATCAGATTTTTAACCGTATCCTGTGCGGCAAGTGCGAGCGCGATCCCGCCGATGGACAGACCGGCGATCAAGGCGGTCAGATTGACCTCCAACAATCGGAGGATCGGAATGAGGATCACAATCACCAGGCCGATCTGTGCGGTCTTCCGCAGGATGGGCACCAGCTGGTCATCGGTTTTAGATTCCGTTTTTTCAGCGGCTTTCCGCAGATAGACAAAGATCAGGTCCAGGGATTCTCAAACCGAGCATCATCACAAAGATCCAGCCTGTGATCCGCAAGCCATGCAGCGCCCATTCATTGAACCGGACAGGGAGTTGCAGGATCGGAATCAGCAGAACAGCCACGTTGACCAGAAGCCATAATGTCAGATACCGATCAGTATGTTGGAGACTGCGTTGTTCTGTCAGATCATCCACCTGGTAGCGATGGGCTAACGACCGGATGATCGGAAAAAACAGAAAGTAGATCAGCCAGTAGAGCAGGAAGAGGAGAACAGGTAACAGGAGCAATCCCACCCACTGCCAGGTGTAGATGCCAAGGAAAGTGGATTCCGTTCGTTCCCCGAACCAGTTGACCAAATGTGCGGTGCCAAACGGAAAAAGTCGGCTGTACATGCCGGGGATAGCCCTTACCGTTTCGGCACTGTATCGCCACAAGCTGTCCTGTTCAACAACGAAGATGAGCGCATTCTCTTCCGGGAAAGGGGTGTAGGTCGCACTGCGTGTCAGTGTATCGCGCCAATGCGGATCTCGGGGGATCTTTTCCAGGGAGATGAAGTAGCCGTTGCCATCGAGAATCTGTTTGAGTTGGATGGCCAGTTGTGCCATAGTCGCCGAATCACCGACAGGAGTCAGTGCCACAGAAGACCTGGCCGGGTCGTAAGTATCGTTTTGTAAATAATACAGATGCTGGTAAATCGCCTGATAGGGCGATTCCAGATTCCCGGTAGGGGGAAAACCCTGGCCTCCAAGTGAAACAGAACTGACCAGAAAAATGAAAATGAGAATCGAACGCATACCTGCGAAGGAAAAGAAATTCAGGATCAACTCCAAATTCGTAGCCCGTTCGGTTCGCTGCACGGCCTACTCTCCGGAGTCGAATGCCCGGACTTCTCCACTTGAGTCTCTTTGTCTCAACAACAAAAAGGATGAGGAACAAAACCACAAACCCGGTGCCCATGGAATTTTCAATCGTGTGCTCCAGCAGGAAGGCTGTACCCGTCAAGCCATAAAATGAGAGGAGTAGAGGGGCTCTGAAGTTTCCATTGATGAACAGCGGGCCGAAAAAGAAGAACAGAAAAAGACCCAAGCCCACGATACCGGTTCCAGCCATGACATAAATAAATTGGTTGTGTGGTGTCAGCGGTTCAGCATAGTCAGGATAGTCTTCCTTAAATATCCGGTTGACCTCCTGACGCAGATTTCCCACACCGATGCCGTACCAGGGATGCGAACGGAAGATCTTCAACCCCGTCTTGAGAGAAACGATGCGTCCTGAGTCTGCATACTGACCTCCTTCGCCCTGTCGATACATGGCCAGGTCGTATCGCATGTAATCGATCTTGGACTTCAAGCTGGGAAGGACATGATAACCGCCCCATAACAGAGTGGCAAATCCGGCGCATAGAACAAGGGGGATCCAGACTTTTCTGGAACGAAAACCAACCCAGAACCCCAATAGAATCGCACCCCCATAAAAAGCAAGTATGCCGGTCCGGACCGATAAAAAGTGAAGCATGAAGACCAGGAAGACGGTTGCGGAAATGATTGCTTTCCGTTCCCAAGACCAACGGTAGGTGTAGCGGGTGCGGATCAGTTCGATCCCTCCGAGAATGCTCATGGCCAGCACGAGGCTGAACCGGATGTGATTTCGGGGCACCGGGATGGAGTGCCCACGGATCATGGCAGCCTGGATAACATCCGCATGCATCAGATAGTTGATCCCGACACCGAGGCAGGTCAGTGTCATAAAACCGAGTAGCAGGGCCAGGATGGCATGCAATCGTCGTTGAGGTAGTCCGGGCAGAATCATACCCGAAAGGCCCAGGATCAGGAACGGCAGACGGATGCGCAATCGCTCCCACCAATAAGACCAGTCTTCCGTCTGAAAGGCACTGAGGAGAATGATCAGAAACAACCCGGTGAGGAGGAGAAAAGATCTGTTTTCCGGAGCCAGGGGCTGGAGCGAAAGCGCTCGTTCGGACAATCTTGGGATGTACCATGTTTGTCCATAGGAATAGGCAAATAATCCCAGGGCTGGAATCAGCCACATCGTCACGGAAAGCACAAACGGGGAAAAGATCATGCAGATGCACGCGATGAAATAGATCAGAACCAGAAGGTCAAGGCGGGTGACACGTGCAATCCAATGCATCAATGGGCTCCTTTTTGGGTTGTTCGTAATGTGTCCCGGTAAATTTGAGTCAGGCCGACCCAGTTGATCAGGTTGTATCCTTTCTGAGCCAGAAACTGGTGCAGGTCATTTTCCAGTACATGGTCCAGATCGGGAGCATCAAATTCGACGGCGACGACGTCGGGTCTGTATCGGTCGAAATCCAGTCCTTTCAGCACCTGCAGGTCATGTCCTTCAACATCGATAGACAGGAGATCGATGCAGCGGTCTTTGAATCGCGTACCGTCCAGGATACTCGTGAGCGGTTTTGCCTGCACGGTTTGCGGGCGATACTGGTATCTCGTCCCCGTCCGTTCATCGGCAAAGGATTTTTCCGTGGTGACGGTAGGGGTGTACAGTCCGTTCGACCAGAATGTGACCTCGCCTTCCCGATCGCTGGCAGCCATGGCGATATTGGTGTCACCCGGCGGATCCAGTTGAAGCCTTTAATCTTAATCGCTTGAATATCAATATTTACACCACGCCATCCTTCTTTATAAAGTGCGTAAGTGTTGTTATATTTCACGGGATGGAAGCAGCCGACATCGACAAAAAAGCCCTTGTATCGCTTGGGAAACAGTCTGCCCAGCAGGAGATCTTCGGCGGATTGGCCATAGTGGGTGGAAAAGCGTTTGGTCAGGAAGATCTTTCGAAAGAGGAACAGGTTGCGGAAGAAGGCATTATCTGCCAGCCAGGAGGGGAGATGAGCATGATTGATCCGCATGGGCCTTATCGGTGAACGAAAGAAAGAAGTCGTCACGAAGATGCAAAGTTCTGTTGGATCTTCCTGAAGGCTGTGCGACCAGGTGATGGGCATAAAAAAAGGTGGTTTCTTTGAAACCACCTTTGAATGTAGCGAGGAGCAGACTTGAACTGCCGACCTTCGGGTTATGAATCCGATGCTCTAACCAGCTGAGCTACCTCGCCATTTCGGCCTGCAAATATAGGGGAATTCCGCTTTTACGAACAGGGTTCTTTAAAAAAAGCAGTTCCGTTGTCAGTTCTCGGTTGTCAGTTCTCGGTTGTCTGTTGTCAGTTTGGTGGGGAATACTTGGGATGGAGAGGGCTGTTTGCTCCCCCCGAGTCCTCGGGGCCATTCGCCATTCGCCATTCGCTGTTCGCCGAATGTCAATGCCTGATAAGTGTTGACTTTCGAAATATCGAAATAACTCAATCACGAAATATCCATTCATCCCTCGGCCCTGATTCCTCATCCCTGATCCCTCATCCCTGATCCCTCATCCCTCCTGCTCCGGTGGGCAGGCATCTCTCGAAATAACACAATCACGAAATAACTCACTAACGCCTCCAGTCCCAGTCGATCCTTAACCAGTCCCCAGACGCCCAGACGCATCTTCGTCGGTCTGGACAGGTTCCTTCGTCAGTCTGGATATGCTCGGCCCCCAGACGTTGGCCTTAAGGGCCAAGTCTGGATCCGGACATCCCACTGAATGTGGGATCGTCCGGGCTCGGCCCTCAGTCCTCGGCCCTGATTCCTCCTGCTCCGGTGGTCAGGCATCCCTCACTCCTCTTCCCTCACTCCACATCCTTCGAAATAACCCAATAACAAAATAACTCAATAACCCCCCTACAAAAAAGCCGACCCCGAAATGATCGGAGCCGGCTGATTCCAGAAAACGTAAACAATCAGTCGTTATCGATGTCAGCACGGAGCCGATCCTTGTCTGTCATGGCATTTCCTGTCTGGTTTTTATACAGCTTCAGGTAGCGCTGATGGACTGCGTCCGGCATCCTGCGGCCATCGATCTTCAGGCGTTTGGTGTTCAGGTCATACTTGTATTCATTCCGACTCTGGATCAATCCTTCTTCCAGCATCTGGCTGGTCATCCGTTCATGAATGGAGCCTCCTTTCGCACCAAAAAACTGAAAGTTCTTCATTGCCTGAGGGGCCTCACCATCGATGATCACCTCCATGCGGTGTTTTTCCCCGTCGGCCCCATCATGAAATAGATAGACCTGTTCTTCTCTGGCTTGAGCCCGAGCTCTTTCGGCCAGTTCCTTTTCAATACGGATTTCTTTATGCAAAGGGGAATTTCCATCGGATCTGAACCGAAAGACCTGGTTGCCATCACCATCAATCCGTTCCTCTTCCCTAATGATCTCGATGTGTTTTTCACCATGGCCATCTGCGTCCTTGTCTAACCAGATCATCGGTTCATTGTCGCCATCAATGATGATGGTCTTGATCTGCTTTTCGGTTGGATGGCCTGAACCGCCTTTGTGAATGATCACCTTTTCCTTTCTGGCCCCATCGTTCGGTGTCCATTCTATTTCTTCATGGTCCAGAACCATAGGAGCATCTGGAGCATCAGGAGGCAAGGGCGCCCCGGGAGGTGATGGTGGCGGTGGCGGAGGTGTCAGTCGGGCGACATTCTCCTCCATGCGTGCGATGAGGTCTTTATACTGACCATAGTCCGCTGGGGCAATGGTTTTGCCATTGATCTGGAGTTCGGTAAGATCACCGTTTTCAAACGTGGCTTCCTCACGGATGCCGTCATTTTCTTCGACGATCTTCTGAACGTCTTTTCGCACTTCTTTCCGGATGATCTTTTTCTGGGGCAAACTGTCTACCTGCGCCACAGGGAAAGTAGACGAAGCTGAGTCGGGATTACCTTCGGCAGAAGGGATCCAGGCCAGCAGGGTCATGGCTATTGCCGGCAGTGTAAGAAGCATGGGAATCAACCATTTTCGTTGCATGGTGTCAGGGTTTACGGAGTGATCAATAATGCGTTGGATACGATGCAGCAATGCATCCTTTCGGCCTGTTGCGGCCAGGGCGGCATGTCGGGGCATGCTGTGCCATTCCTGAATATGGAGCAAAGCACGAGCATAGGTCAGGGCATTGGCATCCTGTTGGAGCGTGATCTCGTCACAGAGATGTTCCCGTTCGTCAGTGATCTGACGCGATAGCCACCACGTCAGAGGATGGTAGTAGAACAGGCATTCCAGACATTGTTGCCAGGTGTTCCACAAATAGTCCCTTCGGAGGATATGGGCCAGTTCATGGATGAGTATGGCTTCTACTTCCCGGTGGTCCAGATGATTGATCAGTCCGATGGGAAGCAGGATGACGGGTTTGAGCCAGCCAAAGGTGATCGGAACGGAAGTCAGGGAAGAGCTCATCAGTCGGACAGACCGGCGAATCGCCAACCGATGGGTCAACTTGCGAAACCGATCCATCCACTCACGATCGTGAATCTCGACAGCCTGGGTCCGCAATCCCCACAACCCGATGCGACCTATGAGAAAACGGATCAGAAGAAGAAAGTAACCGAAGAACCAGAGGGGGGCCAGGTAAGGAACGGCATCTGAGAGGACAAGTCCGGAATCTGATGTGGTGGAAGTACCCGGTGCTTGAGTGATATACAGATCGCCTTGGTCGGAAAGAGTGGAGGATGGTTGAAAGGACTCTTTCCCATTGAGGTACAGGAAGGTTGATACAGCCAGGATCAACATCAGATTGAGGGCTGCAAAGGCAAGTCGGTAGCGGATTTTACTGGCCCTGGCTGGCAATTGCCGGCGGATGATCTCGACGATCAGAGCGATCAGCGCACCTTGCCAAAGGGAATGGAGGAGGGTCCAGCCCAGGGTCTCAGCACCGGGAGGCAGGGAATCGAACAGTGTCATCATGATTCGCGATTTTGAGGGTCACGATCTGCCAGGAGCTCGCGGATCCGGGAAAGTTCGTCCTGTGTAGTTTGATGGCCGCCGAGCAGCTGGAGCACCATTTCACCGGCAGCACCCTGAAAGGCAGTTTCGAGGAATCGGTCAAGCAATGCCTTTCGTGTCTGTTCCTGTGGGAATGCTGCGACATAGACATGGATCTTCTGCGAGCTGTCGCGAGATACCAGCCCTTTGCTGTCCATGATCTGCAGGAGTTTGAGGGTGGTGGTATACCCAACAGCCCGTATCCGATTCATTTCGTCATTGACTTCCCGGACAGTCGATGGTCCTTTTTCCCATAAGATCTGGAGGATCTCCAGTTCGCCATCGGTCGGTAAGGGATGAGCTGATGTGTGCATGTGGTGTGTTTGTCCCACAATTATATACGAAGTCATTCGTACATCAAAATTAATCTACGAATGATTTCGTATTTTAAGAAAAAATTAACGGATTGAGGTCGTCGGATCCGCTGATGTGGTTCACATTCAAGTGTTTCACCAGAAAGAATGTGGCTGTGAGTGGGCCAAAAAAAAGCGTGTCCTCCCCGAGTGGGAAAGACACGCTTTGAAGCAGGAAAAGACAGACTTACGCCAGCCGACCGACGTGCTTCATCAGGCTGCTTTTGAGGTTGGCAGCCTTATTTTTATGGATATTGTTCTTTTTCGCCAGGCGATCGACCATGGCAATCACCTTGGGAAGGAAGCCTTCTGCTTCACTCTTTACGGTCATTGCGCGGAGGTTCTTGATCGCCGTACGGGCGCTTTTCTTGTAAAAACGGTTGCGAAGTCGCTGAACAGCGATCTGACGCATGCGCTTCTTGGCGGACTGATGGTTGGCCATGTTCTTTTTTTCTTAACGGAGGGCAAAGATAGTTGTTGTTTCACAACTTTAAAAGGCCTTTTGGCATTATTTTTCACGAAGAAACTCGGTGAATCATTGCCCGCATCCCGGAAAGGCAGCGATCTTTGCCGCGAAATTTCGACTATCTATCCCCAAATATCCCATAAAGTACGCGATCATGCGTGATTATTCCTCCGTATTCAATGCCCATCCTGCCTACATCGACGAGATGTACCAACGGTATTCGCTGGACCCGTTCTCAGTTGATGAAGGCTGGCAGGCATTCTTCCGCGGGTTTGATTTTGGCAACACCTCGCTGAACGGAAATGGCTCAGCGGCAACAGGCGTCAGTCAGAAGGAGTTGGGCGTCATGGCAATCATCGGCGGATTCCGCGACCGGGGCCACCTGCTGTCAACCACCAACCCCATCCGCCAGCGAAAAGACCGAAAGCCCCATCTGGACCTGGCTGACTATGGACTGGAAGAGGCGGATCTGAATAAACCCTTCAGTTCAGGCAAGGAGATCGGACTGGAAGAATCGGCCACCCTGCGTCAGATCCTGGATCGACTTCATGCCATCTATGCCGGCAATATCGGGTTTGAATTCAATCATATTCTTGACCGCGAACGCCGGTCATGGCTGCGTGCTCAAATCGAGACCCGCGATCCGGCCGATTATGGCTTTTCCATGGAGAAAAAGCGGCGAATTCTCGAAAAACTGAATGGTGCTGTCGGTTTTGAGCGATTCCTCCATACCAAATATGTCGGCCAGAAGCGATTCTCCCTGGAAGGAGGCGAAACGACGATCCCGGCTTTGGATGCCATTATCCAGAAGGCAGCCGACGGCCGTGTCGAAGAGGTCGTGATCGGCATGGCCCATCGGGGCCGCCTCAATGTCCTGGCAAACATCATGGGAAAAACCTACGAACAGATCTTTTCAGAATTTGAAGGAACGGCGGTCCCCGATCTGAGTTTTGGTGACGGTGATGTCAAATACCATCTTGGGTACAGTTCACAGGTGCCCTATCCGAATGGCAAAACCATGCAGCTCAAGCTGGCCCCCAATCCCTCTCACCTGGAGGCTGTCAATCCTGTCGTCATGGGTTTCGCCCGGGCGAAAGCGGATATTCTCTACAACAGTGAATATGACGCCATTCTGCCCATCCTGATCCATGGGGATGCAGCTGTTGCCGGACAGGGCATCGTTTATGAAACGGCACAAATGAGTCAGCTGCGCGGCTATCGTGTGGGTGGCACCATCCATTTTGTCATCAACAACCAGATCGGATTTACAACGGATTTCGATGATGCGCGGACCTCGACCTATTCTACTTCAGCCGCCAATATGATCCAGGCACCGGTCTTCCATGTCAATGGAGATGATCCGGAGGCAGTGATCTGGGCAGTGGAACTGGCAACTGAATATCGCCAACGATTCAATGCAGATGTATTTATCGATATGGTCTGCTATCGCCGTCATGGCCACAATGAGGGTGATGATCCGCAATTCACCCAACCGGAGATGTACCGGATCATCAAGGATCACCCCAACCCCAGGGAGTTGTATGTTCAGCAATTGCTTTCTCACGGAAAACTGGATGCCAGTCTGGCAACCGAAATGGAACAGGCGTATTGGGATTTTCTCCAGAGTCGTCTGGATGAAGCCAAAGAAAAACCTCTGCCTTATACATATCAGGAACCGGAAGAGGCCTGGCGGGCGCTCCGGAAACAGACCCACCCTGAAGACTACCTGGTCTCCCCTGAGACCGGTGTGGAGACCGACCGGATTCGTCAGATACTCAACCACCTGAACACCATACCTGACGGGTTCAAACCACTGAGCAAAGTGAGTCGGTTGATCAAGAATATGAATAAGGCTATCGAGGAAAACAAACTGGATTGGTCCTTATGCGAATTGACGGCCTACGGCTCCCTGTTGCTGGAAGGGTTTGATGTACGGTTGTCCGGTCAGGATGCCAAACGCGGTACATTCTCCCACCGGCATGCCGTACTTTATGATGATGTCAACTACCAGGAATATAACCGCCTGGCCAGTGTAGGCGACCATCAGGGGCGTTTCTTTATTTTCAATTCCCTTCTTTCCGAATTTGGCGTACTGGGTTTTGAATACGGATATTCCCAGGCCACCCCTCATACGCTGGTTATCTGGGAGGCTCAGTTCGGTGATTTCAGCAATGGTGCCCAGTCCATTATCGATCAGTTTATCTATGCCGGCGAATCAAAATGGCAGCGTATGAGTGGCCTGGTGATGCTATTGCCACATGGCTATGAAGGACAGGGACCTGAACATTCCAGTGCCCGTCTGGAACGTTACCTCCAGGGCTGTGCGGAGAATAATGTGACGGTGGCCAATATCACGAGCCCGGCCAACTTTTTCCACGCGATGCGTCGTCAGTTGCACCGGCCCTTTCGCAAACCAATGGTCATCATGTCACCCAAATCCTTGCTCCGACATCCCTTGTGTGTTTCTGGCATAGAGGAACTGGAGCCGGGAACGCATTTCCAGGAAACACTGGATGATCCGGCTTTTGCTGGTAAAAAGGCCCAAAAGGTGCGCCGGGTCATCTTCTGTTCAGGGAAAGTGTACTACGATCTCCTGCAAGAAAAGCTGGACCGGAAGCACAACGATGTAGCGATTTGCCGGATCGAACAACTGTATCCCTACCCCATGAAACAGGTTGAAAAGCTCCTGCTGAAGTACACTGGAGCGGAGGCAGTGTGGGTGCAGGAAGAGCCACTCAATATGGGTGCCTGGGGCTTCCTGCTATTGCAAACCGGCTGTGCATCCTTCCGGCCGATCGGTCGGAAACCGGCTGCTTCACCGGCTACAGGTCATTACAAGATCCACGATAAACAACAGCGGGAGTTGATCGACCAGGCGTTTCACAAATAAGTATTTCACCAATTCAGTTTTCCGCCTACATTGCAACCAGATGGTTAGAAATTACGTAATTGAAACATGCCAGAGTCGTCTCAAAGCAGGTATCACCGTTGGGTGAATTACCTGGATACCCTGTTGTTGGGAGGCACATTGGGTACGTTAGGTGTTCTTGTGTACGATCTCGGCTTTTTTCTAGCCATTCTTGAAGATCAGATCGCCGATGGTTTAGCAACAGTTTTTCTTTTTCTTCTGACAGGATTGTCCATTTTCCGGATTTTCCTGAGCTACCGTTCAGCTCATATAGATCATCATCACCTGCTGCGAGAATGGCTCTTGCCAATCCTCCTCCTCATCGCCACGGTCTTACGTTCTACTTTCGGCCAACAATGGATCGGATGCACATATTCTTTGAGTGAATTCCTCATTTTAGCCATTGTCATTTTGTCTTCTTTGTCGAGCTGTCAAAGAAGAGTTTCCTTGTCTTTCGTAGACGTCTGAATCCTACTCTCCTGTTTATGATCAGCTTTCTGGTCATGATTATTCTGGGTGCGGCCTTATTGTTGATGCCTGCAGCCACAACGGATGGCATTGAACCTGTTGATGCATTGTTTACCTCCACAAGTGCAGTCTGCGTGACCGGATTGAGTGTGTTGGATACACAATACGGGTTTACCCGTTTCGGTCAAACCGTCATCTTGTTGCTGATCCAGATCGGAGGCCTGGGCATTATGACCTTTACATCTGTTTTTGCTTACTTTTTTACCGGGAAGTTTACCTTTGACAGTCAGATTTTTTTATCTGATCTGAACCAGGAACAACGCTTCGGGCAAATCTTCCATACATTATACAGAGTCATTTTTATTACATTGGGAGTTGAAGCAATCGGGTTTGTTCTGGGGTGGTTGAGCTTGCCTGCCGCCAGCTTTGAGCACTGGGGAGATCATGTGTTCACAGCCATTTTTCATTCCGTTTCAGCTTTTTGCAATGCCGGATTTTCAACGTATTCAAAGGGATTGTACGAGCCCTTTCTTGGCGTTAATTATTTTCTCCATCTTACTATTGCTGCGTTGATTATTTTAGGAGGGATAGGGTTCTCCATTTTATATAATTTATATGAATACCTCAAGTACAGATTCTGGTTACTTCCCCGCAGTATGGAAGGTCGGTCCGGCCACAGACCATGGGTGTTGAATTTTAATTCACGCATCATCCTGATGACCACATTCGTGCTCCTGACAGCGGGAACAGTTTTGTTTCTCATTCTTGAGTGGAACGGAGTCCTGAAGGATCACACAGGTATTGGAAAATTGGTCGAGGCGTTTTTTCTATCGGTTACCCCGCGAACAGCAGGTTTTAATACTGTGGATATGGCAGCTTTAGCTCCCTCTACGATCATCCTGGTCATTTTATTCATGTGGATTGGCGCATCTCCCGGTTCGACCGGTGGCGGAATCAAGACATCAACTTTTGCTTTGGCGAGCCTGAATATTTTCGGGACTATCCTTGGAAAAAATCGAATTGAAATTTACCGTCGTGAAGTATCCAACAGTTCACTTCGTCTTTCATATACCGTTATTTCTCTTTCATTGATTGTTATTGGAATAGCCATCTTTTTTCTTATGGTCACTGATCCCGAAAAAGGTTTGATTTCAATCGGATTTGAAGTGTTTTCGGCATTCAGTACAGTCGGGCTGTCGTTGGGTATTACTCCTCAAATCAGTTCTTTGGGAAAATTGATACTCATCTTAACCATGTTCATCGGAAGAGTAGGTGCTTTTACCATCCTGATCAGCTTGTTTAAACGGGTGCCATATGCCCCATACAGATATCCGAAAGAAACAGTTACAGTATCTTAACTAAATTGATTGAGTGATGAAATTTCTAGTTTTTGGTCTAGGGAACTTTGGTGGAGCATTGGCCATTCAGTTGACCAATCTTGGTCATGAAGTGATCGGCATATACAAGCGGGAGGATAAGGTTCTTGCCATCAAAGATCGCATTACATATGCAATCAATCTGGATTCAACGCGGCAGGATGCTATGCAGACATTGCCACTCAGTGATACGGATACGGCAATTGTCTGCATCGGGGAAGATGAAGGGAGTGCGATGTTGACAACTGCCTTATTGAAACAGTTCAAAATCAAACGGATTATCAGCCGTGCTATTTCGCCACTTCATCAGATCATTCTTGAAGCAATGGGCGTCGATGAGTTGGTACATCCTGAAGAAGATTCGGCTGATCGTCTGGCACGAAGATTAGATATCAAAGGATTGATAGAATCCTTTCATGTCGGGGAAGATTATAAAATTGCAGAAATTATTGTGCCGTCAAATTTTGTGGGGCGAACGGTATTCCAGGCAGGATTTCCGAATGTCCATCCCTTGACAATCATCACGATTATTCGAACTGAAAAGGAGGCCAACACAATTGGAAGTGAACGGAGAGTGCATCACATTGTTGGGGTAGTTAATCAGGATACTATGTTGAAAGAAGGAGATCTATTGGTGCTCTTTGGACGGATCAGAGACATTGAAAAATTGAGTGAAATGTAATATTTCCTTTTCTCCTGTATTTTACTTCTTACCAACGCACTACCCCGGTTGCATTACTGTTTCATTTTTGTAATGATGTCTTCGTGAAGTGGATTTACCTTGCTTGAAAATACACCGATCAGTTTTCCTTCCGGATTGATCAGAAACTTGTGAAAGTTCCACTTGACGGTATGGCTTTTTATCCCTTCCACTTCCTGTGTGGTTAACCACTGGTAAACAGGATGCTGGCCTGATCCCTTAACATCGATCTTGGTTGTCAAAGGAAACGTGACCCCGTAATTTTTCGTGCAAAACGTTTTGATCTCTTCATTCTCTCCGGGTTCCTGATTGAGAAACTGATTGCACGGAAAACCGATCACCACCAGTTTATCCTGATAGCGGTCGTAGAGAGTCTGCAAGTCTTCATACTGTGGCGTATATCCGCAGCGGGAGGCCACATTGACACAGAGAATATACTTGCCCTTGAAATCGGACATCCTGATCAGATTACCATCAATATCCTCTATGGTCAGATCGTAAATCGATGGACTTCTCTGCTGGATGAGATCTTCAGCAGGCACGGAACGATTGAGCGAATAGCTTGCCCCGAATAGCCAACTCAGGATAGGAAGTAACGTCAGTATGAATTTCATCAGTCTGTAAGGATTTGGTTGCTGAAACAGCAAACAACATGGTCCGGTTCATGTTGGAGGTTAATCTTTGAAAACCTGGATCGTACTTTTGGCATCCACCAGTTCAGTAAACTTGCCCATATAGCGCGTGGCGTTGACAATATGGTTGTCGATCCAGTGGTAGTTTCCGCCTCTCGGCTTGTTCATCAACAAGGCATGATACCTGAACTGATGGCGATTCAACCATTCTTCAGTGATCTCCCGATGAGCTTCCGTGCGTGATGTGAAGAAGGTGATGATATGCCCTTCGTCGAACCACTTGTTGATGATTTCCAGGGCATCCGGAAATAATTTGGCCGTGACCATCCGCTCAGGTTCTTCATTGGGGATATCATCACATTTTTTTTTTTTTAAATCAATGAGAGAGTTCTTGATGCCCAATGGTTGTCTGGGGCTTAATGGATTTCCCTCCTCATCCTTAACAGGTCAGACGGCTTTGTTCGGCTTGGTTCTGACAGCCCAGTACATCAGTGCTAATCCGACCAATGCCTGGATGATCACCAGGACGTTTCGGGTGTCCGAATGAGATTCATAGTGTCCAGAAAGGAACCAATACCCGGCATGTGCTGCGATGATTGCACCCAGGATCAACCACATCATTCCATTTTTTAATGCCATAATCTTGAATTTTGACTGTTCTGTGGATGAGTCTTGTTTCAGTCCTCTTCCGGTTCCGGTTTTCGGGCTTCAATTTCAACGCCCAGTGCTGTCAAGATTGCGTTTTTCCCATTTTCGTAAAACGAGTTTTTGTCCACCAGTCGTGCTGTTGAACTTGCTGAAATACCAGCCAGGAGGAAGTAGAAGATGGCAGAATGGCGGTCAGTCATTTCCAGTACCAGAATGGCGGCAGTAAAAGGGGATCGCGTCACTCCGGTCAGAAAGCCGATCATACAGGAAAGCACCAGCAGGTTGTGTGAAAGGTCTCCAAGTTCAAAGTATTGCAGGAGCGATTCTCCCAATACGCCACCTGTACTGAGGGAAGTGGCAAAAACACCCCCCGCTGCACCCACACTGTAGCTTAGAATCAGTCCGATTATTCGGACTGGAAGAAGGTGCCAGGGAATCTGGTTGCTTTGTTCAAACAACAGCCGGTTGATCAACGGTTTGCCCGTTCCTGCGGCATCGGCACCAAAAACATACAGGAGTGCGGCGAAGGTGAGTCCGAGGACCAATGCCCCCCAGTATTTTCGGGAGGCCTTCCAATGTTTTCGCTTCCACATACTGATGCGCTGAAGCAACATGGCCACAAGCGCCCCACCTAATCCCGCCAAACCGGCAAACAGGATGACCCACAACATGTGGTTCAATCCGGGATTGCCAATCTTGGGAAAGCCCAGATAGAGATAAGGGCCGAGGAGTGTTTGAGCAGCCATCCCGGCAATGATGACAGCGGCAAGCACAGATGTACGGAAGTAGGAAATATGCGTCCGGGTCAATTCTTCCACTGCAAACACGATTCCTCCTAATGGCGTATTGAACGCAGCAGCGAGACCTGCTGCACCACCCGTGATCAACATGATCCGTTGGGATACCCGGGGCCAGAATCCGGGTAATCGGGAATAGACCCATTGAAAGATCGATCCGGATATCTGCAAGGTGGGACCTTCCCGTCCGACGACACCACCTCCGAGCAACATGATCAGACTGGACAGTATTTTGATCACCGCAATGCGCAAACTGAGCAATTTGTGGATCAACCCTTTATGTGCAGGCAGAATTTCCACAGCCGCCATCAAATGGGGTATGCCCGAGCCACGGGCACCCGGCGCAAAACGTTCAACCAGCCAGAGCGAGAGCAGGAAGGCAACCGGTGTCAGGCCGAACACCCAGAGAGGATGTTTCTGGATGATCCCCTGACCGAAATCCTCAAACGCATGAAAGAGATACTCATATCCCACGGCAACAAAGCCTGTGAGGAGAGCTGCGATCCAGAATGGAATAGCACGCAGGGGCAGCAGCCGGATCAAATAGCGCAATCGTCGTTGATCGAGCCATCTGTCCAGCCGGAGTTTCCGTACCCAGTTGGTCAGAATTTCAAGAACAGGTTCGATAAATCGATTGCCAGTCAATGCCATGCTTCGTTCGGACTGAGTGCGAAATCTGTCATTCCAGACGAAAAATAATTCTTTACGTGAGAAACCCCAAAACCGGATTGACCGTATGAGCAAACTGTCCCGTCCCCCGGATGATCCGGGAAGGTACTGGATGTCAACTTATATCAATGAATAATCATCACCTCATGTCCCGTCTGATCACTCCTCTATTTTGCTTGTTCTTCATCATGGCATGCCAACAGGATTCACCCGAATCTGGTGATGAAACCATTTCGGATGCACCACCCAAACTTGAACGGACAGGTCCGGATGTTGTGTTTCAGGTATTGAACGCCGAAGGTAACCTCATCCAGAATGTCAAGGTCTTTGAAACGGCGAGCCTGTCCAGTGGCACCGTCTATCAATTCTCCCGAGGTGAAGGACAGATCAATTTTGAAGCAGGTCCTCAGTACAAGCTCCGCGCTCCTGGTTACCGGGATGTGTCCTTCAAACTGGAAGGAGTAGATCGGATGACACGGATCCTGTTTTACATGTGGGCAGAAGATGCACCATCCGAAGGGTTTTCTGTTTCCGGCCAGATCAAGGCGGATAACTTCCGGGCTTTCAAGGATGTAACAGTTGTCTGTAATGGTGAGTCTATAGCCACCGATGACCAGGGATCCTTTTTCTTTGCACCCCAGTTTGACGAACAACCTTCCGAGTTGCCTGTGACCTTTCAATGGCCGGTCACGAAAATGGGGATGAGCGAAATGAAAGTCATTCTGCTGGAAAAACCGGATTTTCCAGTCCGACTGAGTGCGTTTTTACAGACGAATACGGTCCTACCTCCCAAGCAGAAGTCGTTGCAGTAAGGCAATTGAGGCAGAAGGGGTGCTCATAGCTGCATTCCTCGGTCTTGATTCCAGGCCCATGATCTTCCATGAGATTCAGGCTGAAATGGCATGTTTGGCCTTACAACGATCAATGATTCGCCTTCGGTCCATCTGTACAATGTTCACGATGCTACGCTCGGATACGCTTCAAACGCAGTGATTCTACATGACCACACATCTCCATTAGAAAAGGCCACCCTGAATGTTCAGGATAGCCTTTTCAGAAGGTGAATCTTGATTCGCAGTCTAGCGCGAGTTGGCCATGACAAACAACATCTCGCGGGCAATTTGTGCATTCCGTTCGTCATAGGTCTCATCTTCCCAGTCCGAATGATCGGACAATCGCGGATCATCATAAGGGATAGCTACGCGGAATTCAGCACCCGGAACAACGGGGCAATGTTCATCTGCATCGGCACAGACCATGACGGCTCCAAAATCAGACTTTGGATTTGACGGGTCATCATACTTCTTACTGAAGCAGATGAGTGGGGGGCGGATCTCGCTGAAATGAATTTTATAGTCAGCATTGTTTCCGCGGACTGTCTCGGCCATGAACCCCGACCGCATGAGCGAGCGGGCAATTCTCAGATTGAAGGCCGTGACAATCGTGCCACCGGAATACACAGTAATATCTTCTATATTGTAATATGCTGCAGCAGTAGCTGCCCATACCTGTCCCAGTTGGCTGCGGCGACTGTTGCCGGTGCAGATGAAAGTCAGTTGCACCGGCTCTTTTCTGATGCGTTTTTCCCGAATATACGCGCTCAACTGCAGGAGTGCAGCTTTTCGATCGCTGTCGATCATGTCAAATTCGAGCAATCGGTCATCCAGATACCTGGTTACCTGTTGACTGGTGACATGGGCTCGTTTTTCGGGCATTCCTCTCGGATACAGGACATCTTTCCCTTGACCTCTGGCCGATCGCACGGTTTGTGCCTGGATAGTTCCAGACCCGACAAGAAGGAAAAACAGGAAGACGCCAATGGCAATCGTTCGCATAAGCTCTTTTTTGGCGCAGAAACACGCTTGTATCCGAATGACTATTCAACAACGATTTTGATCCGACAAAGATTGCAAATTAACGAATGCTTCACAATATTCAGGCATTATCCAGCTCTTCAACCGGATTTTCGACCCCGAATTGCGTGTATCCCAGCTGTTTGTCGGGTTTCACAGATCGTTCGTCGAAAGGGCATGTCCATGAGCAAAGGGAATCAGTAGTTTCATTCAACGGAATTCATCCTCCACTACCGGCATGATTTATCAAACTTTCCCGCCATCATCCGATCTTGCTCCATACATCCTCAATTATTGGAGGCTGGAATTGCCGCCTGTTTCTGATGCCCGAAAGAAGGAAGTGATCCTCCCGGACGGGAATGCCAGTTTGATGTTCACGACGTTTCCGATCCGGCGGACCTCCATTGGCCAATCGAGTTGGATGGACCTTTCCGGTCGGGCGGTCTTTATCGGTCAGAAGACCAAAGCGGTGGAATATGCCTTTCCTCAGGACCAGGATTCGATAACCTGGGGCGTGCGGTTTCAACCTGCAGGTGTTCGGGCCTTTTCAGATGTGCCCATGCATGAATACACAGACAGGATCGTCGACGCCTCGGCCATTTTTTCTGGACACGTCCACCAGGTGATGGATTTGATCCAAGATGAACACGCACCCGGTTTGATCCTGAGTGGATTGAATCATTTTTTTCTGAAGCGCCTCCGAACCCATCAGACTCCTCTTCTGACAACAGGAGCCATGGCCTCCGCTCTGGCCGTTCAGTCGGATCCCATTCGGGATGTGGCCGAACACTTTCGTATGTCCACGCGTCAGATGGAAAGGTACTTCAAATTATACGTGGGCCTTTCACCCAAATCCTATGCCTGTATCATGCGCTTCAACAGAGCAGTTATGGAAGCCGATCAATATCCAGAAATACCCGTGGCCGAAATCTCTGACTCTTCCGGGTATTATGATGCCATTCACCTCCATCGCGAATCGTTGAAAATTTGTGGGCTGAAACCGTATGACATATTCTATACGTATCGTGGTCAAACCCGTCCCTACCTGACTGAGTTGATTCGACAGCGTGTACATCGCTCGTCCTGTTGATTTCTTTTGTCGCATTTATCCAGAAGAACATGTCAAACTCAGTTCATCTTTGGAGGCCTCCCATCGTGTCCAATTCGTCATATCCATGTTGTTCGTTGACACTTCCGGGAGTGTAAAAGAAATGGTTAAATGAAATTTCCAACTATTCAATCGAATCCATCATGCTCCAGCGAATCCTGTTTATAATCGGCGTTTTTATCAGCCCATCGTTACTCCTTGCCGGACCGGAATATGTGTATGTTGTTGATCTGAATCACGTTGTAAATGATCGTGTAAAAGTGACACTGACTGTTCCTCAGGTGAATAAAAAGACGGTGCATTTTCATTTGCCAAAAATCATTCCAGGCACTTACGCAGAATATGATTTTGGTCGGCTTGTACACGATTTCCAGGCAATGGATGAGTCGGGAAATAAGTTGCCTGTCAGTCACCCGGATGTCAATTCCTGGACGATTAAACGCGCAGGAAAATTGAAGACCATCACCTATTGGGTGGATGATACGTATGATTTAACAGAAGGGAAAGCAGTCGCCGGTATGTCCGGTACCAATATTGAAGAAGGAAAACATTTTCTGTTGAATGGCCATGGTTTTTTCGGCTATTTTGACGGATATTATCATTTACCCGTTCAGATCGATGTCATCCGGCCGGAATCATTTTATGGCTCATCGGCATATACCCATGTCGCAATCTCCGGCAATCGCGACAGGTATCGGGCACCGAATTATGCCTATGTTGTGGATATGCCGATCATGTATTGTCAGCCGGATACAGCAACCGTACAGATTGGTCAGACCGATGTGCTGATCTCCGTTTATTCGCCCAACGGACTTGTAGAAGCATCCTTTCTGAAACAGGCTTACGGTCAACTTCTGGAGTCACAGGCTGCTTATCTGGGCGGTCGGTTACCCGTGGAACGGTATGCTTTTCTGATGTATTTTATGGCCGAATCGCTGCCTATCGGTCCCGGCGCACTGGAGCATAATTATTCCTCTGTGTATTGTCTGCCGGAAATGGCCCAGGAAATGCTTGCTCCATTTCTGGTCAATATTGCTGCACATGAATTTTTTCATATCCTGACCCCGCTTCAACTGCATTCAGAAGAGATCCATCATTTTGATTTTCATGACCCGGACATGTCCCGGCATTTGTGGTTGTATGAAGGCGTTACAGAATATTTTGCCCACCACAATCAGGTCTGTTCCGGGATGATCAGTGCCGAAGAATTTCTGAAACGTATGGGTGATAAAATTCAGGATTCCAAGACCCGTTATCAGGATGATCTGCCTTTTACAGAATTGAGTGAAGGCTGTCTTGGGAAATATGCGCATGAATATGGAAATGTATATCAGAAAGGGGCACTTATTGCCATGTGTCTGGATCTGGAACTGATCAACTGGTCGGGTGGAACATATCGCCTGATCGATCTTCTGTCCGACCTGACGAAGCGATTTGGACCGCAAAAGCCGTTCAGAGACAGTAAACTGATCCAGGAAATCGTTGCATTAACCGGGCCGAAGATCGGTAACTTTTTTACCTGGTATGTAACGGGGGATCGGCCCCTCGATTATGCCTACTTTCTCAATCTGGCTGGTGTGGCGTATCAGTCACCTGCTGATACGTTTGTATATAGTCTTGGTGACGTTCAGTTGGGCTTGAATCAAGAGACTGGCCGACTGGTGGTCAACGGTGTTTATCAATTGAATGAATTCGGCAGGGCACTGGGATATAAGGAAGGGGATGAGCTGGTGAGTATCCAGGGACAGCCAATCCCGTCATCGGCATTTGGCCCTTTTTTCAAGGGCATTTTTGCCCAGGTAAACGAGGGTGATCGATTTGAAGTGATTGTCTTGCGAAAGGAAGGAGGCGGTGCACGCGAAGTTCAGCTTGTCGCTCCGATCAAACGAAGCAGAATGGTGTTTTCGCCGGAATTGGTCTATCGTGAATCCCCGGCTGAACGACAGGCTATGATCCGGAAGGTCTGGTTGAATCAATAACTTATTTATCAGAGTCAATGGCTGTGTCCATAAAGCAATCGGAGCGACAGAAAAAGTATCAAATCCAGATTGTTCAAACGATGCCAGCGAGTAAACGGAAACTGGATCGACGTTCAAACATAACCCTGCGCCTGTAACTGAAACAATTCAGCATAGAGTCCTTTCTTTTCCATCAGCTCTTCATGGCTGCCCATTTCAACAATATACCCTTGTTGAAGAACGACAATGCGATCCGCCATCCGGACAGTTGAAAATCGATGAGAAATCAGGACGGCACTTCTGCCTGCGATCAATTCAGCAAAACGAACAAAGACCTCATGTTCGGCACGAGCGTCCAGGGCTGAAGTGGGCTCATCGAGAATCAGTAACTGGGCATCGCGCATATACGCCCGAGCCAGTGCGATTTTCTGCCATTGGCCTCCAGACAGTTCGACTGAATCAGCAAACCGACGGCCCAGCACCTGATCATACCCCTTGGGCAACTCCCGGATTACATCATCTGCCAGGCTTTTGACTGCCGATCGTTCAATCCGTTCCTGATCACCTCGTTGATCAATATTACCGATCGCAATATTTTCTCCTGCAGGTAACGCAAATTTTTGAAAATCCTTGGAAAATGATGCCAATATGATCACGAAGTGTGGCCAGATCGTATTCACGCAAATCATGTCCATCCAGGAGAATCCGCCCTGTTGTCGGTTCATACAAACGGGCCAGCAGTTTGACCAGGGTTGTTTTTCCAGCTCCGTTTTCACCCACCAGGGCAAGCTTTTCCCCCGCTTGAAGTGTAAAATCCAGATCCTGTAAAACCCATTTTTCGGTATCCGGATATTTGAAGCTCACCTGTTCAAACGTAAAACCTTCCCGGATCGGATTTGGAAAGGGGCGTGGATTCTTCGGCGAAACTATTTCCGGTTGGATCGCAAAAAAGTCAAACAGGTCCTGAAGATAGAGGGCGGCTTCGGCAATGGTGGAGAATCGGCTCATCAGGCCCTGAAGAAGCCCCCGCATCCGGTCAAAGGAACCGGCCAGAAAGGTGAGTGTTCCGATGGTGATGATGCCTGCAATCGTTTGTTGGATGATCAGGATATAGGCGCCGTAATAGGCTGCTGTGCTGATCAGGCCGAGAGCTGCTCCCCAACCGGCGCGGCGAATGGCAATGTGCTTGTTGGCGAGAACATAGCGGTGAGCCAGCCGTTTGAACCGGTTGGCCAGAAAATCGGCAAGGCCAAAGATCTTCACTTCTTTTGCCGTTTGATCACTGGCTCCGATAAACCGGAGATAGTCCAGTTCACGGCGCTCCGGTGTCCAGGATCGTGTGAGGGAATAGGACTGCTGGTTGAAATAACTCTCACCAAGAAATGCCGGAAGGACAGCGATGAGCAAAATCAGAATGAGCCAGGATTGAACACAATCAATCCGGTGCCAAGTGCCGGATGGAAACGACATCCTGTACCTGGAGTCAGGATCTGAGAGATCAGAACGGTCCGACCGGTAGTTTGACGCCGGGCACGTTCGAGTTTGTCGTAGAATTCGGGGTTTTCGAACTGAAAGAGATCCAGGGTGGCCGCGTGACGGATCAATTCGTAGCTGGTCTGATTGCTGACCAGATCCCCCAACAGGCTGTCCACCAGATTGATCGCCCGGCTGAGCAGGTCAGAGCAGAAGACAAGGGCAAGTTCTACTCCAACCCATTGCCAGAGGATCAGGGTGTCCGATCCTGGCGTTTCGATCAAACCGATGATCTGATCCAGGATCAGTTTGCCTACATACAGGATGGCCAGAGGCAGCACGGATTTGATCAGCCGCAAGACCAGGTTGGCCAGAGTCAGGGTGGGTTGCGTCCGCCACACCAGCGCCAGGAAGGGGGGGAGGTGTCGGAGGGCAGCAAACTGCTCGCGAAAAGGACGATTTTCTACTGGTGCTGTGAATCGCTCGCCATGTCGGGGTTGAGCCAAGATGAGTCAGGTTTTAGATCTGGAATCTACAGATAAGAAGTTCCGGACCTCATGAAAATAAAAAACCCCTGCATTTGGTTGCAGGGGTCCATTCAAGTTCATTCACCAAAAACACTTAAAAACGATAACTCAATCCAAGCAGGAAGACATCTGTACTCATATCACTGGTGATTTGACTGCCTGGAATCTTGCCTAATGGGTTATCTGCTGCGATCATCATCGGGTTGAGCAGTTGACCACTGACCTCCGTTTTGAATCCATGATGATACGTAGCATGGATACCCCAACGATCCTGGATAAGATAACTCAATCCGAATTGAGCCGCATTCTTGATCACGGCAGGAGCAGAAGAAGACAGGAATACATTTTCTGGAGTGATCGGGTTTGTATTGTAGGTATATCCGACACGTAAAGGAAGGTTGTCTATACCCTTGAACTGGAGACCCGCAGCCACAACATGGATACTCTCCCAGCCGAATCCTGCGACGGCACCGGTCGGGTATCCGTTTGATCCGATGGCCCATCCGGTTTCGGAAAATCCATCTGTATTGGCATAGTCGATATACCGATAGTCCAGTGCAATATCGAATAGATCGTGTGTGTATGCAGCCCCGACGGAGATCATAGACGGGTAGTTCATTGCGAAGGTTGTTTGAGGTGCGGAGCTTCCATCCAGGTAGTTGCCATCGATCTCGAGATCGTCAAAGAATTGTGTGCTTTTATAGGTCAATCCCAGTTGAAGTCCATTTTCATGGCATAAAAGATACCGATCTGACCACCAAATCCGATGGAACTGGACTTCTCACCGATCGGATACCCTTTCTGCTGGTCCGGAGCAGCAATCGGAACGGGTTCGATCTGTAGCGAGGCGTAATTGAAGTTGGGTGTTATGCCCATAGATAAGCCGTCAGTGATCTGGTATGCCCCGGTCAGACCAACCTGCAGGAGTTGGTAATCGGAGTACAAGTGCCCGAAACCCATAAAGTTTTGTGGGTACAACAAGGATTTGACGATTGTGGATCAAAATCTGAATTGCCAGGCAAATTGGTTGTTGCCGGATAGTCTACGCCAAAACCGCTGATACCCATTGCCGAGAAACCCCAGGTGAATTTCCTGTCTTCCTGGCCAAAAACCATGGCCAGAGTCGGCAGGATGGATGCACCTCGTTCGTCTTCAGTGATCCCCTCTACAGGAAAAAAACCACCCTGGCCATCCGGAATATTAGCCATGGAATAGACAGACGGGGCAGCCGTAAAGTAGGCAGCACTTACAGCAATTTCTGTCGATTTGAAGGCTGTAATTGTTGCCGGGTTCCATTGGAGAGCTCCTGTTACATCTATTGGAAGTGCTGTAGCCGCTCCACCCATGGAGAAATTGACAGGCCCGGAGCCTTGCAGGACATGCCCCGTTTGGGCTTGGAGTTGGATCGTCATTCCCAGTGTGATCAAACAGATAAAGTGTTTCATTGTGGTCGATTTAGTCATGAATATGCCTGTCATTGAGGAGGGCAAAAGACCCTTGGATCCATTTGGATCCTGATCACCACAAAATTTGGACTCATCTGTTATGGAGTCTGTAACCCTTATCACTTTTGAGGGCTCAGGGCACATTGATACTAATCACCCGAACAGGTGACGAGGAATGGAACGAATGATCAGAAAGATCGGAGGCCGGGAACAGGAGTGGGAAAACTCAGGCTTTTGGTTGAGCCAAAGCTGTTATTTTCTTCCCGGTATGACAACAGGATCGCGCTTGGTACTCTCGTTTACCAGCTGGTCGTATTTCGTCGATTGTTGCGGAGTCAGGATCGCTTTGATGGATGTATGCTTCCGCTTTTCCAGTTCGTCGATCTGTGTACGCCTGGAGGCATCCGACAGGGATTGATTGGCTTGTACGCCTGCCACTTTACTTTGATGGTCGGAAATGATGCGATTGTATTTGATCTCCTGTTCGGGTGTCATGCCCAATTCTGTGATGAGTTTGTCTGTGCCGGTGTTCCGTTGTTTTTCTTCCAGACCGGCATCTGCATTCGGGTTGGACGGGGTGGGTTGACTGCCCCCACCGGACGTGCCGGTTGGTATAGTCAACGTACATGCTGAAAGGATGATCGAACAACAGATCGCAAACAGGATAAACGCGCGCATGGAGAAGGTTTTCAATATGAGTCAGCTATTTCCAGATCGAATTAACGGAATAACTCCTGAATGGATGGACTTATTTTATCGTTTTTCGGATCAGCGTGCCTTTCGCCGTGGTGATCAACAAGTAACCCGGACCTTCTGGCACCTGGATGGCAGGTATGTCCAGTCTGGTTTGATCATGCGGGCAAGAGACGATGGTGGAATGACCCGTTTGATCGATGATGGTCAATCGTTGTATGGGGTTGTTTGGTGACAGAATCGTTAAATGGCTGGAGCCGATTGGATTTGGGAAAAGAGATATACCGGTTGACCATGAAGGGTCCTCTATGCCAACAGTCATTTGAGTTGTGCCTTTAACCAGCCATAATTCCGGATCGAATTGCAGCTCAGTCGCCTGCCAGGGGAGATTGATCAGGAAGGATTCGCCGGAATAGGAATGAGAGAGGCGTACGATCGTGTCTTGTCCAGCTGCTCCAAGAATCCGGATGGGCAAAGTCATCGGAAAGAAAGCGACTGAAGGATGGGAAGTCGTTTGATCAACCTGAAGAATGACCTCATTTTCATGTCGTGACCAGTTTAACGAATAGGTCGGATAACCCTCGTCATAAAACCAATTCTGGACAAACGGGGTCAGGTCAAGGCCACTGCTGGCTTCAAGATGGTTGATCAACTCCTGGGTTTGACCATAGGCATAGGCATTTTGAGGATCATTCAGGTAGTTGCGAACACCCTGAAAAAAAGCGCTGTCTCCCAGTTCCCATCGAAGCATGTGCAGGACCATTGCTCCTTTAGAATAGGAAAGGCGGCTGGAGAATATCCGGCTGACACTGGTTGTATCATTGACCCAGACAGATCCATCGGGCGCACTGATAATATGGTTGATCTTTCCCTGTTTCCAATCCATCCAGTCTGTCGGCCCGATCCCATGTTCATAGGTCAATCCTTCGAGATAGGTAGCGAAGCCCTCATTCAGCCAGATGTCTTCCCAACTTGCACAGGTGACCTTATCCCCAAACCACTGGTGAGCGAGTTCGTGGGCCTGAAGCAGGTGGGAGAAACCGACCATGAAGCTCATGGTCTGGTGCTCCATGCCGCCGCCCCACCCAAACTGCGCATGACCGTATTTCTCCTTGGCGAACGGGTACAAGCCAAACAGGTCGTTGTACAATTGCATGACGGGTACGATCGCAGTCGTGGCCGCCTGAGCAGATGCCAGATGTTCAGGGTAAACATAGTTCAGCACTTCGATCGGATTTCCGGAAGTGGGGACAAAATCGGAATATACCGCATAATCCGTCACTGCAAAAGCAACCAGATATGCGGCTATGGGGTACCGATGTTGCCAGTGATACACCTTTTGATCGCCTAAAGGATATTCTTCAACTAGAAGGCCATTACTGGCTGCCCGATACATACCAGGTGTCGTGATGATGACATCAACACTGTCGGCTTTGTCTGTTAAATCTTGCTTGCATGGCCACCAATCCCTGGCGCCATAGGGTTCTGATAAAGTCCACAAGACCGGGGTGTTATTATGCGTGCTTTTGTTGAACGACCCGAAGCCACTTGTACTTGGTTCGCCTCGATACCAGATCGTTACACTATCCAGTATCCCCCCTGTCAGAAGTTGAGGGAGATCAATAGTGAGTGTATTGTTCGAAAGTGTGTACGGACAGGCTTGATGATGCCAGTGGATGCTGTCAATGGACAGACCATCATATAAATCGAAATGAAGGACGTCCAAACCAGGGATTTGGGGTCTGAACCAGGTGGTCACCTGACCATTGATATAGCTGATAGCAGGGTCCACTTCAAGGGAAAGATGATGGTAGACTACATCATAATCCTGGGTCAGAGGATTGCCACGAAACTGTGCAGATAATTCTGCCCGCTGTTGCTCGGCCTGGCGGATGGCTTTCATTTCCGGATGCTCCTGGGCAAACATCCACACAGGCGAAAGCAGGAAGATTAGAACGGATATCTTTTTCATGATGAATGGTGTTCTTTCCCAAAGTTGCAATTCCTGCATTTGGTAAACAGTGATCAGAATCACCTATTGCTTTTTATTTTGGAACAGATCTATCCAAAATAAACTTCGGAAGGTTGCTTTTGGCATGCTGCAGTATTCCATTCAGGGCCTCATTGTGAAATTTTGACTTAGTAGTTCACCTCTGGCCCGCCTTCCTCCTCGGCGGGCAACCTTGTTGCGGCAAAAGTCGCCAAAACCGCTTGTCGCCAAAATGGGCCTTCTTTTATGTTTAAGAGCAATGCTAACTCGTATCTGGATTGATTGACCCCCCCCCCGGTCACGGGCCCCCCATTTGATCGGTGGTTAGTTGCATCATTGATACTCTTCTTGCATGTAAATTGTCTAACGCATCACATGTCCGATCAAATAATGCGGCAGTTGCACGATTGACTGTTTTCATACAGCTATAGAATTCAATTGTTTGCCTGGTAGTCGGGTCCTTGATGTGCTGGGAGGCCTTGCGACGATTAAATTTTGGGGTTAGATTCGGATTTTATAATCGTAGAGTCATATTTCATTGATTATCAGCACTCATATTTTACAGAATTAATTGTTTTGGACAGCTGTGATTTTGGAAAGCATATCCAATGTCAGATTGCTGACATTATTTTGATGCTGAATGCATGCAGGCCGGCATGATTCTTCAGCTATTTCCGAAAATAGGCTTCAACAAAAGCGTTCAATTCTTCGCCATGAAGGTTTCGTGCCAGTAATCGCCCTTTGGCGTCCAGAAGATAGCATGCCGGGATGGTGTCAAATTTTAATGATTGTCGAACAGGGCTGGCATCACCCAGCAGATCGCTTGCATGGAGCCAATTGGCGCTATCCTTCTCAATCGCACTGATCCAGGAATTTCTGTCACTGTCAATAGAAATACCGATAATTTCGAAACCGCTTGTATGGTATTTTTCATAGAGCGGTTTAAGTGTACTTCGGTTCTCTTTTCGACAGGGTGCACACCAGGAGGCCCAGAAGTCAATCAGGATCAGTTTTCCGTGCAGGTTGCTGTTTTCCACGGTGTCACCATTTGGCGTTGACAAGCGAAATGGAGGCATTTGCTGTCCTATTAGAACGGGCAGATTATCCGGTTTCAGTTGGGCCCTGTATTCCTTGGTCCAGGGATGCTCTGGAAACTGCAATTCCAGTTTTTCGGCCAACCGGAGAAAGAATTCAGGATTGTCGCGATAGTCATTTTCCGGTGATCTCAATCGCAGAGCAGTAATGAGTGGCAGAAAATGGGAAACGGTATCCAGGAATTGATCCAGTCCAGAATGAATTGCGTGACGAATAGAATCATGACCATGCGTGTTCCATTGAAATTGGTCCCTGTCAGGATTTACATTCCAGGCCGCTTCAACTGAATTTACCAGCGGCTGACGAAAGCGGTGCAGGCCGTTCATGGCTATTGTCATCGGGTCGGCTTCCAGAATTCGAAGGCCGTGAGTCAGACGGTCGACAGCCGAATGGAGCCGAATTTCATGTCCAGGCTGAAGATCTAACAGGATATAATTTTCCCGGAATGGAAGTCCTTCCAGCGCATTGGCAAAACGGGAGTGCTTTGGTTGAGATACCAGGATATAGAGCCCAGCTGTTTCGGAGGAAATCTGTTTTGTGAATTGAAATCTGCCTGCATTGTCCAACTCAATCGTATCGGTTATCGGCATTTCATACGCTGCCAGGATTTTTGTGAAATAGGTTGGCTTCATCAGGTAAACCCTGCTTTGCCACTCCTCATGCAGAATGAATTGTCCTTCTAGCCGGACTACTGGGGATGAGGGTGATTGGGCGCAACCTGATTGGCCGACAAGTCCGATGGTCAGAAATGCAACTTGAACTGTAAAAAGCAGGTGTGTTCTATTCATGATGGGAAAGCTGAGCTGCAAAATTATCTTCCTGGAAAGTTCTCCTGTGTGATCCAGGTTGGATAGACTGGATTGTTCAATCGTTGTGAAAGAAGAAGGTCAGGGGAATATGTAATCGAACCCGCCAGTCTGCTTCCGCATGACCTGTGCCAGGAAAGACGTTGCTTAACCATGTATCTGCCGTGTATCCTTTTTCCTTCCCAATTTGATCTGCCTGAACCTGGAACGGTCCATACAAGGCATCCAGGTCTTCGGTCCCGTGATCAAAGTAGAAACGATGCGTATCGGGTGGGGGCAGGTTCTTCCGGAGATAGTCCAGAAACCGGCCTGGAATCGGATTGTTTTCTGTTCGAAAGAGGCCGGTCCAATGCGTGGATAAACAGGCCGCCGCTCCAAAAACATTCGGGTATTCACACTGGGCGTACCAGGAAATCAGGCCTCCCATACTCGATCCTGCGATGAAGGTGTTCTGCCGACCAGGCCGGGTAGCATAGGTCCTGTCGATAAACGGTTTGAGTTCGTGCACAAGAAACCGGAGGTAGTCATCAGCCAATAATTGGCCATTCGGGATTTCCGGCAAGAAAGGGTCCGGGTGTTCAGTCAGGATGGCAATTTCCTTTTCTTTCAGCGCATTCAGTGGTTTTTGCGGCAGGTATTCCAGTGATCGTAAGGAGACATGATTGAAGATGCCCACGACAATCACTTCAGGGATTGTGCCGAGCCTGATCAGCTTGTCAATTTCCTGATCAACGCCCCAGTCGTCCTGATCTTTGGTAACCGTAAAAGAGAACAACATCTGCCCGTCATGCATATAGAGAACTGGATAATTCTGATCCTCGCGATAACTGTCCGGAAGCCACACGGCTATTGGGCGCGGATCGATAGATTGGGACGGAAATGGATTGTAATAGTGGAGACTTCCCCTGGCAACCGGAATATATTGAGCAGTTGAATGAACGGATGACATGGAAGGCACAGGATTTGTCTGGTAAAGAGACTTCTTCAATGTTTATATTCCGGGAAGGTGGTTTGTCTGAACAGGGTATTCCGGAGTGGTACCATCCGAATCGTCTCTTCCTGATTGTTGTCGGACCGTCTTGCGGAGAAGGAGAATCGGTGATCTCCGGGATCGGAAACATGCAGCCGTGCAGGTTTAGCCGTTGAGTTGATGCTATAACTGAATGCAGGTGCTGCTTTGAATTTCCGTATTCCAGGACTGTCACCCGCCGGAAGAATTTCTTCTGCCGTTATGGGGTGAGCCAGGACCAGTGGGCCAAAGCGGAACCAGCGATGTCCATCATCTGTTCGGTGGCTGGATATGCCTGGCGCAAAGACAATACTGATCTCTTCAAATTCTCGCCATTCTTTTTCAACATGAATGAAGTCGCCAACGATGGTATAGGGTTGATTGATGGTGATCGCGCGAGCCCATTCCGGTTTCCTGATTTTCACCATGAACGTGCATGCTGTATCTGTCTGAACATTCAGGCGCAGTTGGTAATCTCCGGGATAATCAAGTATTTCCTGTATCCTCACTTGACGATTCCCCCAGCTCGTTTCCAGTTCACATGGAGCAAATGCAGCGCAGATCAATCCCTGATCGTCTTTGCACCACAGCGAACGGATGAAGTCCGGGTAAACATGAGTCCAATTTGCCAGGACCGGAGACGCCTCAGGCGCAGTAACTGATGTGAAGGTGATCTGCTCCAGGTAACCTTGTGTTTCCTCATTTTCAATACATTTGAATAACCCGTCGCTATGCGGTAACAGACTGACAGGAAAGGTATTCAAGATCAGATTTTCAATCCATTCGGCATACTTCAGGTCGGCCGTCCAGGTCAGGAGTGATGCCCATGTATGAAGTAATTCCTGTGTGGACGTAAAATTGTCATTAGACAGCGATCCGCGCAGTGCACCGGCAGGTCCGGTATGTTCGCGGATCAGGACAAGTCCTTTTTGAAAGGCGTCAAGATAAACGATGTCGGATGTCATGGATCGCGATTTGGCCAGCCATCTCAAGGTGGCACAATGGACAGAACCAACGCCGTCCTCGAGACCATCAGCCCGTGTGAAAGCAGACAGCACGGATCCGGGATGCAGGATCGCGGCATGCAACAGATCGCGTGTAAACTCTTGATAGATCATTTTTCCTGTCCGGGCATAGAGGTTGGCGAGGACATCAATCATGGCCAGGCTGGATGTCATTGCAGGGTGAGCTGCATCCGGAACGGCCTGCTGGCGATAGGGAAAATGCTGGTACGCATCCTGTACGGTTCGTTCGACACACAGCAAGAGTGCAGGATCCGGTGCATGATCATGCCAGGTCAGCAGGGCTTGTAATGCAAGCGCCTGCGTGTACAGGTTATCATTTACGTGGTTGATCTGATACCTCCTTTCCGGCGGGAAGATCCCCAGATAGCCATTGGCTTCCTGACAACCGCGAAGCCGGGCAATGGCTTCCGAAGTCAGGGAGGTCAACTCGGGATTGCCGGACAGGATGGCCAGGTCAACCAATCCGGTCAGCCATTGCAATGATCCTTCAGTGGATCGAAGATCGTTCGCCTGGTTGAGATTGGACGCTATGGGACTGCCAAATCGATCTAATGCAGAGAGTTCTGTTTGCAGGGCGTCCTTGTTGCTCACCACGATCGACATGAGCAGGTCAACCTCGGTCTTTAACCAACCCATTGGTTCAATCCGATCTATTGGGACAGGTTGCCAATTCGGTGCGACGACCGGTTCGGGGATGACAGGCATGGCTTGACTCCAGGCAGTAGACGCCATTGAACAGACAATCATCACACAGGTCAGAAGGGAGATCCTCATCACAATCCGAATTTCAGGTCAATGAATGCCGAAGATCGTTGATCTCCTGCAGATCATCCAAAGGTAAACGGGATAATCCAGGTTGAAATTCCATCCACTTGACGTTTCCGGTGTGTGACGAGGATCACGATCCGGCATCCAAAAAGCACCCACTTTTGTAAAAAACAGAAAAGACATGAGTTATTATTTCTCCAGAAAAGTGGATGGTGATTTTACTGCAACAGTAGACAGGACAATTGCCGAATTGAAAGAAAACGGGTTTGGGATCATCACGCGCATTGACATGAAAGATACCTTTCAACAGAAGATCGGCAAAGAGATTCGCCCTTATCTGATCCTGGGTGCATGCAATCCGAACTATGCATATGAAGCACTCCAGAAAGAAAACAAGGTTGGCACCATGTTACCCTGTAATGTGATTGTCCAGCAATTGGAAAATGGTCAAGTGGAAGTGGCTGCCATTGATCCAGTAGCGTCCATGTCCGCCATTGACAATCCGGAATTACTGGCCCTTGCAGGTCAGGTGGCGGCTTTACTGAAAGGAGTTGTGGCCAGTATCTGAAGCCTCTTTTCCCGTTTGAAAAGTCATGTTCTCCTCTGACAGAAATCATTGATCTGGAGGTGGAATGACGGATAACTTGTGGCCATCGGCGTGAATCAGGTTTCTCGTCATCCGGACCAGGATCATCCAGGTTGTCGGTGAGTTCGCTTTTCGTTTCTCCTTACAGACATTCCAGATGTTCCTCATGGTAAGAGATTCGTTTCATGCTGTTTCCAAAAGATCAGATCATGAAAACCAGGAACCACAACTGCGAAAACCGGTTATTCGGTTATCCATTTCTTTTTCTTTTACTGATTGGCGTACTGACAATATCAGCGTGTAAAAAAGACTCGGATCCACCGGTGGGTCCCCCGGAAGAGGATCTTCTGGTGCAAGGGGCGGTCACACCTTCCGGAGGCATTCTGTCTGCTGATGATATTACTGTAGAAATTCCCGCAGGTGCATTTCAGACCACAGAACAACTCGAGATTTACCGGGTCAATATAGACTCGCCGTTTGGCGCTTCAAGCCTGACTGATGTATTCAAAGTAACGGGGTTTCCAAACGAGTTTGGGCAACAGATTATCCTGAAATTAAAGGTTGACGGGCCGCCTGACGGGGATGGGTTTATTGCCGTCGAAAAAGAGATGTACGTTCCTTCCGCTGCGGAAAGCCGACTGGTTTATGAGCCGTTTGTTGCCACGTCCAATCCGTCGTATCTGGAGGTCCAATTGGAAGCGGGTGATGTGTTCACTTCCCTTCGACATGAGGGTGCGGAAGTAAGAGGCTCAAAATCCATAACAGTGAATGGATTTACTGGATTTATCCATCAGATCCAGGGCGATTTTGAATTGATTTATCCCAAAACTGTCGTTCTGAACACCCAGGAGCTGACGGGATTGGAAAATCTGCGGTCGGCATTGGAAATGGCCAAATCCGATCTGGTTGACAAATATCATTTCAAATTGGATAGCCGGACGAAATGGCCGATGAAGATTATCGTCAAGCCGCTTTCCGGTTCAAATGATGCCGGTGAGCCGAATGATGGCGAAGCTGTACTTTCATTCTGGGACAGTGGGACATATAATTATGGTCCGAATTCCGGAGTTATCTACATCAATTATTCCCAACTGAAAAACAAGCAGGCAATACAGACTACTGCAGCTCATGAATTTTTTCATTTGGTGCAGTATCTCTATACGAATGATCACCGGTATGACTGGATGAGGGAGGCAAGTTCTACCTGGTTTGAATGTGCCTTTGCTGCAGACCCGGAAAATTATGTACCTGCGGTTTGGAATGTGCCGGAATACAAACGCTCTCTTTTTGACGGGTTACATGCGGGGTCCCTCTTGGGAAAATCGACCTCGGATGGAAAAGGAGTGACTCCTTCCCGGCATGGTTATGGCGCCTTCCCGGTGATCCGGTATCTGGATGACCGTTATGGAAACAGTGCATTAGAGTTGATCTGGTCGGCCTGTAAAAATGGAGCCCACCCTCTGGAGGCAATTTCCTGGCATACAGCAGCCTATTCGGAATGGTGGAATGATTTTTTATCCAGCTACTATCAGGAAGAGGTAGTCAATGGTACCTATCTGGAAAGTCTCCTTCTTCCTCAAGCAAATATTAAAACGCTTGCCAAGGCAGATAAGGACACGGTCTTTACCTTTCAGTCGGAGATGTATGATCTTTCCGGAGGATTATATAAAGTAATCGTACCAACAACCGGATATACAGATGAGCACCAACTTGAGCTGAAGATCACACCATCAGCCGGGCCAAAACTGTTCATTTATCAGCCCGGGACTGGAGCAACCAGAGAACTCATCGCTCAGGGTAACGGCCAAATTATCATCAATGACTGGAGTGCTGTTGCTACCAAAGGCGCGATCTATATTTTAGTTGGTAATGACCGTTTTGATGTGGTGAATCCACTGGTCAAAACTCCGGTCAAGATCGAAGGCCATATAACGAAAGCTGCTGGTCCGTCGACCTGGACCAAGTGCATTCTCGACTTTCAAATCAGAGGCAACCTGACGAAATACTACCCTGCAACTCAGACCTATGTTACGGAAGACAAAACATTTGGTCATGCCAGTGATATCAGTGGAAATGGACCCATGATCGGATCTGTGAATAATCTGACATTTCAGGGAGCGAATAGCAAGGAACAGATAAATGTCACATTTGATCCTTCCGGCAAAAACATTACCAGTTTTCATTGGACAGGAACTGGTGTTGGTTCCAATTTCAATCCATGTAACATGACGTTGACGGGAGGGAATATTCCGATTTATGGTGGGATTCCGTGGTTTAAAACGTCCGGTTCTGAAATGTGTCTGGCGGTCAGTGAGTTCACCTTCTATAAATCGGATGAACCGTCCGTCGTGTATACATTGAATTCCTGGTTTTGTAACGACAATGTCTATCTGTATCTGTTTTTTGAATAGGCTGCTCCAGTTGAAAGTAGCATTCTGAATATTTTCCAGAATAACAATTGGACAGATGTGATGTGAAATCCCTGTTGATGTGTTCAGGAATGGTTCCTCTGAAAGATGGATAATGAGTGGCCTGGTATGTTCAGGATACCAGGCCACTGTCTTATTCTCAATCGGGAATTGGCCCTGTATCACGTGTCCTTTGCCTTCCGGTTGAATGCAGTAGATCGCATCTCCTTCCCTATTCGTCAAATCCTTTTCGAAGTTGCCAGGAGTATTTACTGGTCTGTTGAAAGCACGTTGGTTTTCGTCCCGTTCTTCAGTTGCTGGCAGGTGACAAGTCTGGAGCAAGACAGTAGCGCACAGGCGTATTCCAGCCATTCTCAATCGATTGTCATGATGACTGGACGAATGGGATGAAAAGATTGAAACAGAATAGATTTTTAATTGATTCAGGCGTGCCGGTGAAAAGAACAGACCATTCTCCCGGACGAACCTGTGATCCAAATCACGTATACCTCCCTGAATCCCTGTATCTTTGAAAAATGTCCTCTATTCTCACTGATCGACACGGACGATTTCACGACTATTTGCGCATTTCCCTGACGGATGCCTGCAACCTGCGCTGTCAGTATTGCATGCCGGAAGAGGACATGTCCTTTATGAGCCGGTCGAATCTGATGACGGTGGATGAACTGGGTACGCTGGCAGGCATGTTTGTTCGACATGGCGTCCGCAAGATCCGGTTGACCGGGGGAGAGCCATTGGTACGCAAGGAGGCGGCTGAGATCATTGATCGGCTGGGACGATATCCGGTGGAATTGGCTATCACCACGAACGGGGTATTAGTCGATCGTTTTCTGGATGTATTCAGGGAGGCCGGTTTGCGATCCGTCAACATCAGCCTCGATTCGCTGGATGCTGAGCTGAACAGGAAGATCACTCGTCGAGACCATCTGGACCAGGTGGTCCGCAATATCGAAATGCTGGCGGAGTCGGGTTTTCGGGTAAAGGTGAATATGGTAGTGATGAAGGGGGTCAACGAATTTGAGGTCGGTGATTTTGTAGCCTGGTCCAGAGCATTGCCATTGCATATCCGGTTTATCGAATACATGCCATTTGATGGCAATGGATGGTCAGCAGCGCAGGTGACCACACACGATCAAATCCTGGAGTTGCTGCGGGACCGGTTTGTTTTTGACAAACTCCAGGATGGCCCGAATGACACTGCCAGGGCCTATCAGGTGAAGGGTTTTACCGGTACGTTTGCAGTGATCAGTACGATGAGTCAGCCGTTTTGTGAGTCGTGCAATCGCATCCGGTTGACGGCAGATGGTAAATTGAAAAACTGTCTGTTCTCACAAGGTGAAACCGACCTGTTATCAGCCTTGCGGGCTGGGCAGGAGGTCGAGTCCCTGGTGCAACAGAACATCCGGTCGAAGTACGCCCGTCTGGGTGGTCAACTCGCCGAAGATTATCATGACACGGATCCGGAAATTCTGAAGAACAGAGCCATGATCTCGATCGGGGGATAACCCGGAATGATGCCAGGGTCCTTCATAGGAGAGGATCATGCTGTGTTGTCCTCCCGGAGAGCAGGCAATGATCATGATGAAGATCATCATACAGCATGATCTGACCGGATTTTTATCATCGAGATTCTGTGATACTTTTGCCAATGTGACCCTACTACCAACCGAACAGAACAAATCTCGCAACCTCTTTCAGGGCCGTCAGATCGACACGCTGTACAGTCTGTCGCCTCTGGCGCGTGATCAGACCTATTATGACAGGTTGGTCCATTTACAGTCTGCGATCTACCAACTCGATTCGTTCCTGGAGCAGTCCTGGGGTCATATCGCCGGAAGAACTGGATGTCCATTGGGATCGTATTCACACCAGCCTGGCATCTTTCCATTTGAATCAGGAGGACCGTGAGCGGATTCTTCGTGATGTGCGGGTCTACCAGTCACATGAAATGCTGACCCGGACAGGCGGGAGTCCGATGAGTATTCCCATCACCGAGTTTTATCATTACAAGACCTGCGATGTCCGGTTGATCCGACATTTGATCTATCAGGGAGATCCACGACTGGAGCATCAGATGCCAGAGAGTATCTGGCGATATTATGATTGGCTGACCGAGGTGCAGGACGACCTTGAAGACCAGGAAGAAGACAAGGGCACCTATAATGTCAATCGATTTCTTCACGCCAAAGAATCCCTGGGTCTGGAAAAGGCAAAATCGCAATACCTCTCCTATATCCGGCATATTGGCAGTGCGGCACAGGAAGCCTTAAAGGAGGAGAATTTCCCCATGATCGGCGACTATCAGTCGTGGTTAAAGGAAGCGGGGGAGACGGTGAAAAAATTGTTGTAGGGGTATTTTATTCCTGGTTCCTTGTTGGCTTCGGGTTATTTGACTCTGGAATCTTCCTGACTTTTCGATGCACACGGATTCGCTAGCGGCTCATCTGTTGAAAGCCATTTACATGAAACTGTCGAATCGGAGAAAAGAATAAACCAATCGAAATAACTCCATAACTCCATAACTCCATAACTCCATAACTCCATAACTCCATAACTCCATAACTCCATAACTCCATAACATAATCCACTAAATTCCACTCGTCGATCCGACAGGTATGGGTGTGTTACAAATGTTCCAGATTCTTTCTTGTCAGATTACTTTCACTATTGCCGGTATTTACGGTTGATACCGGTTCAAATAACAGAATGGAGACCTCATTTTCAGCAACCGGTCGATGTTCTATTCCACGGGGAACAATCAGAAATTCCCCCTTGGCAAGGTGGACGGTCCGATCTCTGAATTCCATGGTAAATGCACCCTCCAGGACGAGGAAAAGTTCATCTTCTTCATCGTGGCTATGCCAGACAAATTCCCCTTTCAATTTTGCGAGTTTGACGTGTTGTCCGTTCAGTTCACCGACAATGCGCGGATGCCAGTAATCCTGAAACCGGTCGAGTTTTTCCTGGAGATTGACTTTTTCCATTGAGATTAGACAAGTTGAACCATCAATTTGGAAAGATAGCGGATCCCCGGGACTAACCGATGGCATCTCCATATTCCTGGTATCAGTAGGCGTCTGTGTGAGCTACCTGAAAACTGGTCAAATGGAGAGCGAGGTGGAATTGGAGAACTGGAGAACTGTGTAACTGGAGAATTGGAGAACCGGATGTAAAAAGATTCTGTGGAGCCTATTTAATATCGGTCCTGGTCCTGGTCCTCAGCCCTTGGTCTGCTGTCTTCTCTTCCAGATGGATGCTGGGGTCTTGAATCGAGCTGTCCTTCGAAATAACTCAATTAATCAATTACTCAATAATAAACTCCTTGGAGGACATGGATGGCAAAGGATCGTGATTATGCTTGTCCATATGAATATCGGACGCGAAGGAGTGCCTGATCCAGATGATTTGCTTCAGTGTTCTTCTGCTGAATCGGAGATGGATTATTTTTAATGGCTCTTCTTTTATCCTTATAATTGATGACAAGGAAATGATTTTATTGTTAAATTTCGGACAAATGGCTGATTTTATTCATTGACGTATTGACTGGATGATCAGGAATGAGATAACTTAATGGCATTCATCATCCTCTAAACCCCTTTTACAATGAAACAGACTACTCCACGGTTGACTCGTTCCGACGGGTATTGGATTCACACAGTAGCCGGAAGCGGGCGCCAGACAGCCAGACAGCCAGACAGGATAAGATTCTTTGGACTACTTTTTACTTTCATTGGGCTGCCATTCTTGGGATTTGGTCAAACGAATTGTGATTGCGAATATCCATCTACGTGCGAAAGTGTTGTACCATATCAATGTATCGGAGTAGGAGGTACAATCACCTTAAGTGAAGCGATTGCATGTGGAGTAACCATAGACCTTGATGGGGCAAATCAACTTTACATCGACGGGACATTGATCCTTCAGAATGGTGATCATCTGAAGATCATGGCAAACTAAGCCATCATCATGGGACCAGGCTCCTCCATTGAGATTTATAGCGGGGCAACACTTGAGGTTGACCAATCAACTATAACCGGATGCCCAGATATGTGGCATAGAATCCAAGTCAGATCCAATGGCCTTCTTAAATTGTCCAACAGTGCCATTTCCCAGGGACATCATGCCATTGAATTGCGAGATGGTGCCAGATTTGAGATCGTCGATAACGAATTTTTAGATAATTATATCTCCATATTTGCTGATCAGTCCGTGCAGCCAAAGAAGTTTGGTCACCCTGCAACCATCGCAGGGAACTTGATCTCGTATGACTCCGGATTTATTCCAACTTATTCCGGGCAACCCGCTATGTTGAATGATCGGGCATATGCAGGCATATGGTTGCGAGATGTGGAGGCAATCACCATTGGGCATTCCCAAGCCCAAAATCATTTAACGGAACTGACTTATGGCATTATTGGCGAGAATGCCAACATGACCATTTTCAATACACGGTTTACAGATCTCAACCAATATGGATTCGTGCCCTGGGCAGGTGAGGCTGTTCACGTCGAATCGGAAGGAGGTCAACAATGGTTTCTCAAGTTTACAGGGCTTGGGAAAACATCAAGCCCTACTATGGAACGATGTCGAACAGGGTTTGTAATCGCCTCAGTAAATTCGGATATCGAGCAATGTAAGGCGACAGACCTTCAACAGGGTGTCTCTTTATTGGGGAATCAAGAACGATACTTTCGATTCAGAAACAACGACATCCAGGCACAGCGGTGCATCCGTTCATTCAATAATGTGACTGCCCCTGTGATTCATTATTGGAACGTAATAAATAATCGCCTGGAGGTTGATCTTGGTTCGGTTTCGCTCTTCGGCCTGCTGCCATCGCGAGAAGCATTCAGAATGGAATTGACTCATCTGTTTACTTCGAAAGGGAAGGCCGGCATTTCCGATAATCATATACTTCTGAACGGTGGAGTTTCTGACGGATATGCAGGCTATGGCAATAGGGGACTACTGTGTGAAGACAATCTGACAGAAATCATTACTGAAGATCGTGCTCGGGCTTATTATGAATTCGGAGGAGGTGATGTCGGAGATCAGTTTATTGGAAATACCATCGTCGATCATACTGGCGGAGATGATCACTATGGATTTCTCTCGTTCTCAGCCATGAAGAATAACTACTACTGTAACCAGATCGACAGTACAGAGTACGGCATTGTCTTCGTTGGATTCAATAAGGATGCCAACCTGGGAAGCAATTTCATGGGTTCCCATGATATTGGCCTTGATTTAAGGGCTGCCGGATCCCAAGCCGCGAATATCGGGCCACAAGCCAATACCATGAACTTTTGGCTTTCATCGACAGCTTATGGTACAGCTGCGGCAAAGCATTATTCTGATAACTTCTTAATTACAGGTCTATCCCAATTTGATATTCATACATCTGCGAATCCTTATTGGCCAAACCCGCTGATCGATCCGTCAAGTGCATGGTTTAAACAACAGGGCTCGGCAGGAAATGTCTGCCAGGAAGAGGCACCAACAGATTGGCCCTCCAAACGGACTCTTACGTGGACGGATGGACGAGTACTGCAAGACAGTCTGGATGCCTACTCTGATGAAGATGTCTGGTTGCTGCGGTACAGCCTGGTGCAAAAGCTGGAGAACAATCCCGATTTGTTGAGTACCGACAGTCTGGCCAACAGCTGGTATCAGGATAGTGAGCAGGATCAATTGCTGACGTTGAGCGATATTGAAAACCGGATATGGACTGAGATGGCCGGCATGGATACAACAACTATCGATGACTTGCTGAACCGGACACAACATGGCCAGCAGGTTTTAAATCGCATACATGCCATCGATACCATCCGATCTGTGCAAGTGGATTCACTGACTCTGGTTGAGCGAGACAGTCTACTGGAAGTAATGACGGATATTCAAGCCGCTGATTCGATACTGTGGTCTCAGGTTTCCTTATTTCGAGACAGCTTACGTGAAGAATTGGTGGATGAGCTGGACTCCTTTACGCCTGAACATGCATATGAGTCCTATCTCAAAGACGTTTATCTGGTGGTCTTATCGATCAGGGATTCCCTCGGATTTCGGCCGGATTCAGCCTCCCTATTGGTGCTGGATAGTATAGCCGGACTGTGTATTAGTATAGGAGGTCCTGCTGTAGGCATTGCCCGGGGCGTGTATCTCGGCTATGTGGATACACTATGGGACGACATAGACTTGTGTTCTACTCAGGCTCAAATGAATGAATCTACCGATGGTATTCCGCTGGCAAGAGGAAGTATCCAGGTTCGACCAAATCCGGCTAAAGGGGTTGTTTATCTAACTGGTATACAGAGTGCCGGATGGCTTCGGATGCATGATGCTACGGGACGGTTCGTCCGGGAGATCAACCTGAATAGTTTGGAAGGTGCTGAAATTCCTGTAGATCTGACAGGTTTGTTGCCAGGCCTCTACTATTGGACATGGGATAGTGTGGATCAGAAAAACCGGGAACGTGGGTCACTGGTCATACACTAAATCTGTCCTGATCGTCGTGTTTTTTTTGGGTGTAGCCGGACACGGCTACACCCAAAAACACGATTATCACTGGCTGAACGGATACGGAGCAGAATACGGCGGGATCTTCGGAAATTTTGATTTGAATTTCCACAACCAACCGGTAACAGCAGACCCGATTGAGTTCAACAATGCGGATTTGAGTGATCAGGTCTCCAGCTTTTCAGATGCCGATGGAAATCTCTTACTGGTGTCCAATGGATGCCGACTTTTTGATGCCAAGGGTCAAATATTACCAGGAGGGGATACATTGAACCCTGGAGAAATCTATAATTCATGGTGTAAGAACAATGGGAGCTATCCGGTCATGTTCAATATGATCATGTTGCCACAAGAGAATTCTGTTTACCTCTTTCATAATCGTGTGGTCCTGGATAGTCAATTTGGCATAACATTAACTCCCTCTTATTTATCAAAAGTAGATTTAGGGGTCGACAGTGTAACAACTGAATTTACGAATTACATTGTCAGTGCGACCAAAGTTGAAAGTCCCGCAGCCTGCAAACATGGTAATGGACGAGACTGGATTATCATGACTCCAGAACACAGGAAAGCAACATACCGATCATACCTACTTAATAATCATGGAATTAATAATTTTAAAACTCAAACTATTGGGTATCAATATCCGTATCCGGAATGTGATGCATACGGACTTCATTCCTTCTCCCCTGATGGTACACGATATGTGTGGTACAACAATTCTTGTGGCTTATCCTTTTTTGACTTTGATCGTTGCACCGGCGAGTTGAGCAATGAGCGGCTCATCAGTCTTCCGGAGGTATTCAAGCCGGGGGCATTTACGGTATTCAGCTCGAACAGCCGATTTTGCTACTACAACTCCTCCAAAGTGATCATGCAGGTGGATATAGACGATGCCATTCTCCAGCCCGACACCATCGCCATTCTGGATACCTTTCCAACGCCTACCGGAGCGGGATTTGTGATGATGCAGCGAGGTCCGGATGGCCGGATATACATTTCCCCTGGCAGCAGTACCCAGACCTACCACGTGATCGAATATCCCGATCTGAAGGGTGCGGCCTGTTGGGCCCGGCCCAATGCATTGCCATTGCCCTTCCTCAGTTTTCTGGCGTTGCCCAACATACCAAATTATCGGTTGGGTGCCTGGAAGGACAGTCCCTGCGATACGCTGGGGTTGAGTGAAGTCACTTCAACAAATCCCTCCACATTTGCCCATCGGGTATATCCTAATCCGTCCAAAACGGCTTTACTCTTGAGCTGGATGAAGGTTTGCAGCATGCTTTTGCATGGCAACTTGAGGTGGTCGATCTGGCTGGCAGGATGGTTTACCAGGGGAGTATTCCGGCTTATGCATTTTTGCACCGTGTAGAAACCAGTTCGTGGTCTGCCGGCATGTACTATTATACCCTACGTAATGAGTTGGGCAAAACAATGGTGGTTGACAAATTGGTCAAGATGGAATGAATTAAGGAGTGGTAGGAAAATTCTCATTGTCTGTGGAGAAATTGGCTTACTTGGAGAATTGGATAATCGGAGAATTGGATAACCGGATGTAAAAAGATTCTGTCGAGCCTATATAATATCGGTCCTCGGTCCTCAGCCCTTGGTCTGCTGTCTTCTCTTCCAGATGGATGCTGGGGTCTAGTGCTGCCTTCGAAATAACGAAATAACTCAATCACGAAATAATTCACTATCCAATACCCGATACCGAAATCCCAATAGACATACCCACCTTACTAGAAATCATAGCCGTTATGCCTTTCTTGTCATAACGAATGGCGATCTTGCCGCCATGTTGCCACCTCAGTTTATTTCCTGGGCTGATGCCCAACGCATCGTCCTGGAGCATACACCCCGATTGTCGCTTGAATCCTGTGCTGTTGAATGGTCAGGTGGGCGGGTGCTGGGTGAATCGGTGGATTCGCCCGTGGATATGCCCCCGTTCGATAATTCTGCCATGGATGGATATGCCATCACCTGGTCTGACCCTCTTCCCACCGAATGGACCGTCATCGGAGAAATACCCGCAGGGAAGTGGCCTGACCGTGTGGTCGGACCTGGAGAAGCCATGCGAATCTTTACAGGAGCACCCATGCCGCAAGGGGCAGATACCGTGATCCAACAGGAGTGGATCGAACAGGATGGCAATACCATCCGTCTGACCCGGGGACATGTGCTGAAGGGCGCTCATCTGCGCGGAAAAGGCACCCAAATCAATGCAGCCGAACGGGCCATGGAGGCGGGCAGTCTGATGACACCGGGCGCCATCGGTTTTCTCGCCAATCTGGGCATACCGACAGTCAGCGTGCCCAGAAGGCCCGTTGTCGACATCCTCATCACCGGGTCAGAACTGGTAAAACCCGGACAGCCTTTGCAACCCGGTCAGATCTATGAATCCAATTCGCATACGCTGATCGCTGCACTCCGGGAGGAAGGCATATCGCCACGAGAGGTCAGCCATGTCGAGGACAATATGGATGCCTTCCGAGATCGGTTCAATCAGGCAATCCAGGGAGCAGATATTGTCCTGATCACCGGCGGGATCTCCGTCGGCGATCATGATATTGTTCGGCAGGTGTTTGAAGAAGGGAATGTGACAACGCATTTTTACAAAGTCAGACAACGGCCGGGGAAGCCACTTTTCTTTGGGCAGGTGGGGTCTACTTTGGTTTTTGCCCTGCCGGGTAACCCGGCTTCCGTGACCAGTTGTTTCTATCAATATGTCTACCCCTCCCTGCGGAAAATGCAGGGTTATGCAGAAGTGTTTCTGCAGATGGTCCAGTTACCGCTGACGGGAGGATTTACAAAAAAGCCGGGCCTGACTTTTTTCCTCAAAGCCCTGGCAGGTCCGGATGCAGTGACCCCATTATCCGGTCAACTCTCCTATATCATGCGCTCATTCGCTCCGGCCAATGCGGTGATCCGACTGGATGAGGATCGGGAGACCTATGCTGCCGGTGAGCTCGTGGATGTTCATCTCTTTGGTTATGGTCGCTCCTGAATTCATCCTTCGGGGTCATATCTGGCTGGAATGTCCAGGCGGCCTCGAGATTGGGCCAGGGAGGGCAGCCTTGCTTGCCCAAATCCGTGATCAGGGATCGATCCGGAAGGCAGCAGATGCATTGGGTCTGACCTACCGACAGGCATGGGCCAGGGTGAAAGCCATGAATGCAACCGCCGGATGTGCATTGGTGGAACGCACCTCAGGCGGTCGGCAAGGAGGTGGCGCCACACTCACCACGGAAGGCCAGCTTGTTCTGCATGCTTTCCAGAAAGAGGAGCTCCGGTTCAGCGCATTTCTCCATCAGGATCCATTATCTTTTCAAACCGACTAGTTACCCGCATATGGATCCTGGCTTGCTTTTTTTCCTGACCCTGCTTGCTGTCGCTTTTTTTTATGCGAGTGTAGGCCATGGCGGTGCCAGCGGCTATCTCGCGGCCATGGCCTTGTTCGGATTGGCACCGGAGGTCATGCGCCCCTCTGCGCTGGTATTGAATGTGATCGTTTCCGCGCTCGCATTCTATCAATATTGGAATCAGGGATATTTTCGAAAAGACCTGTTTCTTCCCTTCGCGCTGGGTTCTATTCCCGCATCCTTTTTCGGCGGAATGATCGACGTTGATCCCCTTCTGTACAAACGGATCCTGGGTGTCCTTCTCGTCTTTGCGGTTGTCCGCATGTTGTTGCAGATCCGTCAGAAAGAAATACCCTTTCACGGTGTGAAGTGGGTTTGGGCCATCCTGGTTGGCACAGGAATAGGTTTGTTTTCCGGGATGATCGGCATTGGCGGGGGTATTATTCTGTCGCCCGTTATCCTCCTTCTGCACTGGGCCAGTATGAAAGAGACAGCAGCAGTTTCGGCGCTCTTTATTCTGGTCAACTCCATTGCCGCATTAGGCGGGATGGCCACAGAGGGGCTGGCACTGGACAACCATATTCCCTGGATGATCCTGGCTGCATTTGGTGGAGGCCTCGCCGGCAGCTATCTTGGTGCCCGACGGTTCGGACAGACCTGGCTTCGTTATTTACTGGCCACCGTACTTCTGGTAGCCGCCATCAAATTGATCCTGATCTGATGAACATAGTATCCGAAAAAGAAATTCATCTTCTGGCCTTTGGTATGATCGCTGAAGTCCTCAACAGTCAGGAACGAACCTGGCCCTGGGCAATGGACACAGATGCACTGCGAGCTGACTTGATCCACATATTTCCCGAATTGAAGGACATGCCCTTTGTCATCGCAGTCGATATGGAAGTCAATCACATGAATCAGCCGATTCCACCCGGGGCGACGGTAGCTCTCTTGCCCCCATACTCGGGAGGATAATCTGCCGCTACGATAATTCAGAACCAGATGAGCGAGAAAAAACCGAAATCGATATTCATTCAGGGACCGATATCTGGCGTTTTCGTCGGTGAGTCGATTGCCAAACATCAATCCAAAACGGATATCGGTGCGCATGCCCTGTTCCTTGGTCAGGTCCGAGCAGATGTTCGCGATGGTCAACGTGTTTCACACATCGATTATTCAGCGTATGAAGACATGGCCCTTCAGAAGGTACACGATATTCGCGAGGCGGCATTCGGGCAATATCCCTTGACGTGTATGCATATCTATCACAGTCTGGGAACTGTGGGGGCGGGAGAGATCAGTCTGTTTGTTTTTGTCAGCTCTCCGCACCGCGATGCGGCATTTACAGCATTGAGACAAATTGTGGATCAGATCAAGTCGGATGTGCCGATCTGGGGAAAGGAAGTCTTTGTCGATGGCGATGCGACCTGGAAGGTCAACCGATGAGTTTGTACCTGTGTGACACTGAATGATGAATCTATCGATCAGAAATTGACATGAATAATATCACGACAAAAATCCACAGCCTGCGACAGGCGATTGCAGAAGCTACCCTAACCGTCAGTAACCCGGATACGCTGGAAGCTGTTCGTGCCAATCAGGTGCCAAAAGGAAACGTCTTTGAGATGAGCCGGGCTGCCGGATTATTGGCCATTAAAAAGACGTCGGATGTCATCCCGGATTGTCACCCGTTACCCATTGAATTTGCAGCCATCCGAAGTGAGATCAGGGGTGATCAAATTCATATTGAGGTAGAGGTTCATGCCATCTATCGGACCGGAGTCGAAGTCGAGGCTATGCATGGTGCTGCGGTGACAGCCCTGACGATGTATGATATGCTCAAGCCGATCGACAAGGGGGTGGAAATCGGTACGATCAGGCTACTGAAGAAGAAAGGGGGGAAATCACAATTTCGCGACCATATTGGTCTGGATGTCCGTGCGGCAGTCATCGTGTGTTCAGACAGTGTTTCTGCGGGAACAAAAACCGATCAGGCGGGGTTGGCCATCCAGGAAAAACTGGCACAATGGGAAGTGAAAATAGCTCATTACCAGATCATTCCCGATGAGCCTGAAGCTATCCAGCAGATGGTTGAGCGATATACCGGAACGGATGCTGTGGATCTCCTCCTGTTCACTGGTGGCACAGGACTTTCCCCGCGTGATGTAACCCCGGAAACGATCCAGCCGATGCTTGACAGGGAGATCCCAGGGGTGATGGAAGCTGCCCGCGCACATGGGCAGGAACGCACACCATTTGCCATGCTGAGTCGTGGCGTGGCGGGGATGCGGGCGAAAACGCTGATCATCACCCTGCCCGGATCAACCAATGGTGCCCGGGAAACCATGGATGCCCTCTTTCCCTATGTGTTGCACATCTTCCGTGTGGCCGAAGGAATGCGACACGAGGGGTGACTTCAGAGCACGTCTATCTGATCCTGGAATCACCCTTTGGTCAGATCTGATTTCGGGCCAATTTGCAGTACCTTTACCGTATGCGTCACCCTATGCGCTGGATCGCTTTCTGGACCTATGTCATCGCCCTGTTCCTTCCCGTTTTCCAGGGCAGTGACCTGAAGGGGTATTATCTTGTATTATTTGGTGTCATCGGACTGGTGGATATGCAATGGGTATTGGGGCTTCCCTGGCTGGCTAACCTGGGTTTTCTCCTCGCATTTCGCATGCATGGAAGCCGTCGGCGCACAATCATCGTCTTCGTATCCCTCGCAATGGCATCTCTTGCCTGGGCCATTCACAGTTTGCCTCAGGAAGGCACAGAAGAATTAATTGGTGTTGCCCCGGATTGGGGATTGCGTCTCTGGTATTTTGCTTTTGTTCTATTGGCTGCGGATGCCCTCCTTGGCCCACGGGCTGGTGTGCGTAAACGCAGAAAAACAAATGCAACGTCAACGGTTCATATGGAGGATCCAGAACTGGAGGAAGTGGATGAGCATTAATTTTCTCCTGATTTTTATTCAGATGGATTAAACCTGACTGGAGTCATTCGGTCCAAGGATCAGGCAGTCTAATTGAGAACACCTTACCAAGAAACTATGATCATTCGATTCGGGTATTTCAGCATGTGGATATTCTTGTTCTTCGGCCTGATTGCTTGTGAAAAGGATATAGCTCCTGATCAAGACCAATTGGACAACCAGGTTCTCGCAGCTACACTCAACCTGCCAGATGACCCCTTCCTGTATGCATTCCCGTCGCTGCCCGATTATTTGACAGTACCCCAGATCCTGGCACAGGATAATACACCCGCAGAGAACCCGATAACGGATTGGGGGGCCACACTCGGCAGGGTATTGTTTTACGATAAACAATTGTCGATCAATCAGACCATTTCCTGTGCATCCTGTCACAAACAGGCGATTGGCTTTTCTGATGAGAGCGAATTATCTGAAGGATTTAATGGAGGACAGACGGGACGGCACAGTATGTCACTCATCCAGGCAGGATATTATCCGAATGGGCATTTTTTCTGGGATGAACGAGCTGCTACTCTGGAAGATCAGGTCTTGATGCCGATCCAGGACGGCGTTGAAATGGGATTGACCCTCGATACATTGGTGGCCAGGCTTTCGGCCACAAGTTACTATCCGATTCTATTCAAACGGGCTTTCGGTGATGCAATGATTAATTCAGAACGAATTTCACGCGGTCTGGCTCAATTTGTTCGTTCCATCATCTCCTATCGCAGTAAATATGATATCGGACGATCCACGTTTCCGGCTTTATTCAATGGACAGGGTGAAGAGCCATTTCCCAATTTTACCGCTGAAGAAAATCGTGGAAAAGAGATCTTTTTCTTACCACCTCCTGCAGGTGCCGGGTGTGCCACTTGTCATGGAACTGATAATTTTGTCGCTCCCGGGCCGCGAAACAACGGACTGGATTCGGATCCGACTGACCTGGGCGTGGGTGGTTTTTACAATCAACCGCAACTGGAAGCCAAATTCAAGGTGCCGAGTTTGCGCAATGTGGCACTGACTGCACCCTACATGCATGATGGTCGTTTTGCCACATTGGAGGAAGTGATAGGCCATTATTCCGAAGGCATCCAGAATCATCCGACACTCGACCCTCCCCTGGTTCGCCCGAACGGCCTTCCGGAATTTTTTAATTTCAGTCAGGAACAACGCAATGCATTGATCGCATTTTTACATACTTTGACAGATCAAAGTGTAGTGACAGAAGAAAAATGGACAAATCCGTTCAAGTAGAAATTCCAAAAGACAAATTACAAATCACAAATAAATTACAAATCACAAATTCCAAAAAAACAAATAAATCACAAAGCCAAATTTCAAATGACCGAAACCTGCCTTATGTTTTGATCATTCGAATTTGGAGGTTCGAATTTATTTGTTATTTGCCTGCCTGCCGGCAGGCAGGGCGCTTGTTATTTGGTGCTTTTACCTGCCTTTATTCCTGGCTTCAATTTTTCCTTCAGATATTCCCCTGTATAGGAACCTTTCACCTTCACCAGTTCTTCCGGTCTTCCCTGGAAGACAAGATGGCCGCCTTCTTCACCCCCCTCCGGGCCAAGGTCGATAATCCAGTCGGCACTTTTAATGACCTCCATATTGTGTTCGACAACAAGCACGGTGTGGCCATGTTCGACAAGGGCCTGAAGGGCATCCAGCAATCGACCGATATCATGGAAATGAAGGCCGGTTGTCGGTTCGTCAAAAATGAAAAAGATATGCTCACTCTGATTTTCACGGCCCAGGAATGAGGCCAGTTTGACGCGTTGTGCTTCGCCGCCCGAAAGAGTGGAGCTGCTCTGCCCCAATTGGACATATCCCAGCCCGACATCATCCAGGGGTTTCAGTCGTTGGATGATATCCTTATGATCGCTGAAAAATTCCAGGGCTTCTTCGATGGTCATGGAAAGGATATCGAAGATATTTTTTTCCTTGTACCGAACCTCCAGGACTTCCTGTTTGAAACGGCGACCTTTGCAATCATCACATTCCAGACGGACATCGGCCAGGAATTGCATTTCGACGACCTGCTCACCTTCACCCTTGCAGGTTTCACAACGGCCACCTTCTACATTAAAACTGAAATGTTTGGGTTTGTATCCACGGATCACCGACAAGGCCTGATTGGACATCAGATCCCGAATGGCGTCATATGCCTTGACGTAAGTCACCGGGTTAGATCGGCTGGATCGTCCGATTGGTGATTGATTGATCATCTCCACTCCAGTCAGACGTTTGAGGTCTCCGGTAAGGTTGGCGATCTGGGGTGTCCGTCCTTCCTGGAGAAGTTCCACGGCTTGCTGGATCACCGGGAAGAGAATCTGTTTGACCAGGGTTGACTTACCTGACCCGGATACCCCGGTCACCACAGTCAGCGCATCCAGAGGTACGTCAATGGTGATATTTTTCAGATTGTGCATCCGGGCTTCAGAAAGCTGGATTTTCCCAGGATCTTCCGTCGACTGGCCGGAGTTTTGATTTCCATTGTACCATTGAGGTACGCCGTAGTCAGACTGTCGGGAGCCCGTTTGCCGATCTCGTCAAACGGCCCGGCGAAGACGACCGATCCGCCATGGATGCCAGCCAGGGGACCCATGTCAACCAGGTAATCAGCCGAGCGGATGATCTCTTCTTCGTGTTCAACGACAACGACTGTATTTCCCAGATCGCGCAATTGGCGGAGAACACGGATCAGTCGCGTGGTGTCTCTCGGATGGAGACCAACGCTGGGTTCGTCCAGGATGTACAGAGAACTGGTGAGGTTGCTTCCCAGGATGCGGGTCAGGTTGATGCGTTGGGTTTCGCCGCCCGAGAGTGTAGAGGCTACTCGGTTGAGCGTGAGATACCCCAATCCGACATCCAGCATAAACTGGAGTCGCATATTGATCTCCAGAAGCAGCCTCTTGGCCACGGTCTGATCATATTCCGGCAGCTGAAGGTCTGTCATGGAAGCCGTCAGATCGGTCAGGGGAAGATCAATAAGCTCCATGATATGCCTCCCGCAGATCCGGACGTAGGTCGCCTCTTTTCGCAGACGCCCCCCCTCACAATCCGGGCAGGTGGTTCGTCCCCGATAGCGAGCCAGCATGACCCTGTTCTGGATTTTATATGTCTTCTCTTCCAGTGCAGTGAAATACGCGTGTATGCCGGGTGCAGATCCGATTCCCTGCCAGAGTTTTTTTCGCTCCTCCCGTGTCAGCTGGAAATACGAGCGGTGGATCGGGAAGTCGACCAATGTGGCTTGCTTGAGCCATTCTTTCAGCCATTCGCCACCGGATTCACCCCGCCAGCAAGCGACAGCACCCTCATATACGGAAAGGCTGGTGTCGGGAATGACCTTTTGTTCATCAATACCCATGACCTTTCCATATCCTTCACAACGCGGACAGGCGCCATAGGAATTGTTGTAGTTGAAGAGCTGGGGATTGGGTTCCAGAAAGGCTATTCCATCCGCTTCAAACCGGTTGCTGAAGGTGCGCTCTGCTCCGTCGTAGATCTGGACATGACAGATACCCTCACTTTCCTGAAAGGCGGTCAGAGCCGAATCGGCGATCCGTTTCCAGTTGTCTTCATCCTCGTGATGGATGACAAACCGGTCGATCAACACCCGGAGTTCTTCGGCCTTTTCCCATTTGCCCAGTTTTTTCCTGGCGTCGACCTTGTGTTTGTTCAGCCAGTCTTCGATCTGTACCAAATCTCCATCCATCCGCAATCGGGTAAACCCTTTCTGAAGCAGGAGATCCAATTCCTGCTGGACTGTACGATCTGCATATTTCACCGGGAGCGGGATCAGGATCGCCGCTCGCAGATCCTCCTTCTGCGTCTTCAGATAATCGATCACATCACTCACTTCCTCTTTGTGTACCTCCTCTCCGGAGACAGGGGAGTAGGTGTGACCGATGCGCGCGAAGAGCATCCGCAGGAAATCATAGATCTCGGTCAGTGACCCGACTGTTGACCGGTTGTTTCCACCCGATACTTTTTGTTCCAGGGCGATCGCCGGGCAGATCCCATGGATCATATCCACATCCGGTTTTTTCATCCGCATCAGGAATTGCCGGGCATAGGATGACAGGCTTTCGACATAGCGGCGCTGCCCCTCTGCATACAGTGTGTCCATCGTAATGGAGGACTTTCCAGAACCGGAGACGCCGGTAATCACAACCAGCTCATTTCGGGGAATATCCAGATCGACATTCCTGAGGTTGTTTGAGCGGGCACCCCGGATACGGATCCAGTGCGGATCATTATCCGTGATCAACGGTCGGAAGGGTTCCAGTTTCTTTGTTTTTGGAGGGGCGGCCATAAGGGAGGCGAAGATACGGAGGAGAAACAAGCCGGGAGGCGGCAGGTTGAATCCATTTTCGGGATAAACCATGTGCCTTTTTCCAAAATGATGGATACATCCGGCACTTTCAATGGGTTCACCAGTGGTTATAAATTTGGATGGCCTGGTTTTTCAGGTCAATAAGGGAATTCCAGGTTGGAAAGTCAAGACAGACGTTGAAATGTGACACAGGGCGTGGAAGGGCCAGAAATAGCCAGCAAACAAGGTTTCAACCCCCTTTGGCCGGCAGGCGAATTGTCGGCAGGAACTGGCCTGGTACATTGAATGTTAGTAGATTTGAAGGGTAGTGCCAGACAGTAAAAAGTCAGGTTTGGCATAATCAGAGTTTGCTGCAGATGGAGTAGACAGGTTAGCTTTGTTTTTTCCAGAATACGTTAAAATGGTGTTAACCGGCCCGTTCAATGTGAAGAGAATATCATCCTGTTGTGGGACCTTGAGCTCCGGTCGGATTCGAATTCAAGTTGTGTAACCAAATGACGATCAACACCCGAATATATTTCCTGTTCTTTGGCCTGAGTCTGACTTTGTGGGCATGCTCGAAAATTGAGGTGCCTGTTCCGGAGGGGTATACTCCTCCGCCCGGTTTTCCGGATATGGTTATTCCCGCGGAAAATGCCTTTCTTGCCGAACGGGTGGAACTGGGAAAGTCCTTGTTTTTCGATCCCATTCTGTCGGCTGACAGTACCCGCTCATGTGCATCCTGCCATCTTCCGGCATTCGCATTCTCTGATACAACGGCATTCAGTTTGGGTGTTGGCAATCGGGTCGGAATTCGGAATTCCCTTCACTGGCCAATGTCGGCTATCAGAAGGCCTTGCTCAGAGAGGGTGGTGTGCCCACATTGGAAATGCAGGTATTGGTTCCCATCCAGGAACATCTGGAATTTGATACGGATATACTCGACGTGGCAAAAAAAGTCAGCCAGGTATCCCACTACCAGGACATGGCGATCAAGGCATATGGACGTGAAGTGGATCCCTGGGTCATTACGAGGGCAATTGCGGCCTTCGAAAGGACCTTGGTCAGTGGAAATTCCAGTTTTGATCAATGGCTTTACCAGGGCGATCTGGTTGCGATGTCTCCTTCAGCTCTCCGGGGAATGAATTTATTTCAGAGTGACCGACTGGGATGTACGTCCTGCCACAGCGGATTTCTGTTCACCAACCAGTCGTATGCCAATACCGGTTTGTACCTCGACTATTCAGACCCCGGGAAGTACCGCCTGACGGGCAAGGAATCAGATCGGGCGGTTTTCAAAGTACCTGGTTTGCGTAATGTGGCGGTTACTTCTCCCTATATGCATGATGGAAGTTTCAAGGATTTACGACAGGTGATCATGCACTACCAGAATGGTATTCAGGAACATCCGAATAAAAGTCCGCTATTGCGGAAATTTCAACTTACGGATGGAGAAATGAATGATCTGATCGACTTTCTGGAGAGTTTGACAGATGAAGAGTTTTTAGTGAATCCGAATTTTCATCCCTGATTCGTCATTCCATTTTTTAAATTAAAAGTAATCGTCTGTATTAACCGTGCAACTCCGATATGCCGGAAAGACAAAGCGTTATTTTTCCAACTTATTTGGAACCCACCTTTCTACTTATTTGTTTCATAAATAGTTTTCATCCTTGCAGGGCAAGTGAGAAACCAGTAAAAAAGTGAAAAATAAATAAAAACTACCTGTTCCAGAATTGGCTATCCCCTCACGACCAGATAACTCAGGTAACCGAAATAAACCAACAGAAAAAAGGCCCCTTCGATGCGTTTGATTTGCAATCCTTTCCCCACGACCAGGGCCACAAGTACCAGACTGCTCGCCAGGATAATCATCAGGATGTCAATATTGGATGGAACCTGAAAATCCAGCGGGTTGATCACCGCACTGAGTCCGAGGACCCACAACAGATTGAAAATATTGGACCCGACCACATTGCCAACAGCAATGTCCGAATTGCCTTTGTAGGAAGCCACAACAGAAGTGACAAGTTCGGGCAGGCTGGTGCCGATGGCAACGATGGTCAATCCGATAAATGCCTCACTCATCCCCATCGCGGTGGCCATGGAAATGGCTCCGTCAACCACCCATTTCCCACCGATGAACAGGCTGATAATACCTGCTCCGATCTGTAGAATTTGTCTGGACGTGATACCCTTCCCCGTAGCATCCGGTGATTTTCCCAATACAGAACGGTCCTGTCGGGCAAGGTCGAGGATATAAATCATGAACAGAAAGAAGAAAAACAGGATGATGACCCCTTCCGGGCGGTCAATACCCATTCCTGCCCGGGATTGAACAGAGTCGTATTGGCCAGAAATCCAACCAGTAATGCTGCGGCCAGTGAAAAGGGTATTTCTGACAGTACGGTGGGGCGTTTGACCGGAAGATTGCCAACCAGTGCAGCCGCGCCCAGGATCAGAAGGATATTGGCAATGTTTGAACCCAGTACGTTGCCGATCGCCAAATCGGAATTCCCCTGTAAGCTGGCAACCAGATTGACGATCAGTTCAGGTAGCGATGTCCCAAAAGAGACGATGGTCAACCCGACCACCCCGGTCGATACACCGTATTCTCGCGCCAGTGAACCGGCACCTTCCACCAGCCAGCTGCCCCTTTAATGACCAGAACAAACCAACCAGAAACAGAATGTAGATCAACATGGATGTGAAGGTACAATAGAAGAATATGGTATAGAAAGTCGGAAAGCGGAAAGCGGAATTCGGAAGGCTGGGTCCTCTTGATATAGGTTGACAGCTTCACCCCCTAAAGCCTAAAAACTGTGAATAACTTTCGAGTTCGTTATTAAATGGGGATATACCTTTCGATTTCTAGAACGAAGCGGAAGGAGGTAATCACGGGAGCTTTTAGGAAGTCTACTCTTTCAGGGTCATTGAAACCTCCCCCCCCGAGTACTCGGGGGCATGTCTAGTTCCTTTTTTATCTCTAACGTAGCCTGCCGGCCAACCCCTCATTGAATCATTGGTCTACGATATCAGCATTTTCGTGGGAGGGGGACATAAAGAGGAAGTCGGAAGTGCGAAATCGGAAATTAAACCCCATTGACAGGACGGCTAAAATGTTCAGAGAAAGGTCAATTATTGGAGCATAAATTTCCCAAATGTCTCTTCGTCTCTCAGTCTCTTCGTCTCTCACAGTCCCCGGACCTCGAAATAACCCAATAACCCAATAACCCAATAACCCAATAACGAAATAACCGACAACTGACAACCGACAACTGATTACTCCTTCTCTGCTTTCTTCGCCTGTCGCTTGAAATATCCCTTTAACAGCCAATGTGCTTTTAACGCTTCCATCGACTGATTGAACCGGTCCGTTCCACTTTCGATATTCTGCAAACTGCGGTCAATGGAAGAGGTCATGGTCGTGTCTCGCAATACCGCATGTAATGGCCCACCGCCCGATTTGATGTCCGTATCCAGTGACCGTACCGTCGCATCCAGTGAAGTGGTCAGTTTTTCTGCCTGGACAGACACATTCCGGATATGCCTGGCCGCTTCTCCCAGATCATGGGTCAGTGTCGAATCCTTCAATAAGGCGATCATTCCCCCTTTAGCATTGGCCACATCTTCGATCATTGCACTGACGTCAGCAACCAGGGTATTCGCCCGTGCAGTAGCGGATTGCAGGCTCTTGAACGAATTGTTGACATATTTCGGCAGGTCGGCATCGCCCAGGATCTCCCATAGAGCGACACTGCTATTGAATCGTTGAACTGTATGTTTGAGGTCCTCACTCATCTCAGCTACATTGCGGTTGGTAATATCCAGTGTACGCATCATCGCGTCCATGTCCAGCGCTTCCTTGCTGTTGATCCGATCACCCATCTGGATCATTTTCCCCCCAGCCGGCCCGGGTTCAATGTCGACCACTTTATTGCCCATCAACCCGTCTGTGCCGATACTGGCTTCATCATTTTGTTTGAGGAACCGGACCAGATTGTCGTCGATTTTCATCACCACCTGGACAGACGTGTCGCTGACAATTTCAATGGTTTTTACAGTCCCGATGACGATGCCGGAAAATCGTACATTATTGCCCACTCTCAATCCGCTGACATCGCGGAAATAGGCCTCCATGGTGAAATTTTTTCCAAACAGATTCTGATTCGAACCGATGAAATACAACAGCGTAATAATACCTCCAAGGCCAAGGAGGACAAAAAGGCCGAGTTGAATATTTCTGGTAGTCTGCTTGTCCATAATAGCAAGTTATTCAAAAAATCCATTCACTGCAGGATCCGGATGAATCTGCAATTCGTCATAGGAACCCGTTGCAAAACATCGACCTTCCACAAGCAAAGCAACCCGATTGGCCGTGTATCGAACGCATCCCATATCGTGGGATATAATGATGGAGGAAGTCTTGTAAATATCCTGAACCTTGAGGATCAGATCATTGATCTCGCGCGATGTGATGGGGTCAAGGCCGGTCGTCGGTTCATCATACAGCATGATTTCCGGTTTGAGGATCATGGTCCGTGCAAGCGCAATGCGTTTCCGCATGCCGCCTGATAATTCAGCTGGCATCAGATCGATCGTATGCGGCAGTCCGACGTTTTCGAGTGCTTCCATCACCAGATCATTGACCTCGCTGAGACTTTTGTCACGACCGTGCCGACGTAACGGGAATTCCAGATTCTCTCGAACAGTCATCGAATCATACAGGGCATTACTCTGAAAGAGAAATCCGACCCGGGTGCGCATTCGGTCGAGTGCTTCCTTTTCAAGCCCGATCACCTGTTGCTGAAATACCTGGATCTCTCCCTGCTCCGGATGCAAAAGACCGATAATGCATTTGATCAGCACCGATTTTCCGGATCCTGATTTACCCAGAACTACCAGATTTTCCCCCCGGAACAATTCAATACTGAAATCCCGCAGGACATGATTCTCCCCGAATGATTTGTACAGGTGCCTGACTTGCAGGACAACCTCCCGATCTGTATTTTTTTGTGGTTCATTCATGGCGGTCAGGTCAGTCCCAGGAGATCTGTCAATTGTACCGCCAGCAGGTCGAGGATAAACACCATCAGGGAAGAAACCACGACAGCGGAGTTGGCAGCGAGTCCGACACCTTCAGTCCCCTTATCCGATGTATAGCCTTTGTAACAACCGATGATCCCGATAGCAAAACCAAAGAAAAAAGTCTTGATAAACGCTGGCAGGACATCACTGAATACCAGGCTGTCGACGACCTGCTGGGTAAAGAGTGCCAGGGAGGTTACACCGCGCATGTTCACTGCAAGATAGGAACCATACAGGGAAACAAAATCTGCAAAGATGACCAGTACAGGGACCATCAATGTCGTAGCCCATACTCGTGTGACCACCAGATATTTGAAGGGATTGGTACCGGAAACCTCCATGGCATCGATCTGTTCGGTCACCTTCATGGAGCCGAGCTCTGCCCCGATTCCGGAACCGATCTTTCCGGCACAAATCAGCGCAATGACCACCGGTCCGATCTCCCGAATGATGGATATGCCAACCATGGCGGGGATCCAGTCTTCAGCGCCGAACTGGGCCATGGTCGGCCGGGACTGGATGGTCATGACCAGCCCGAGAATAAACCCTGTGATGGCGACCAGGCCCAGGGAGCGGTTGCCGATCATATAACATTGTCGGAAAAATTCCTGAACCTCAAAACGCGGTTTCCCCACTCTTGAAAAAAATCGCCCGGTGAACCGGCTGATCGCTCCGATTTCAGCCAATGTGCGTTGCGTTGCTGGTGGAAACTTCATGTTTGCAAGTTACGAGGTTCAATGGTGGATAATGAAAAGTTGAGGTTAATTTCTAGAAATCCACCGCGCAGAAAGAGGAGCTGATCATTCCCGGCACGATATAGTTATTCGGAATCCATCTGTTTTCCTCGGGTGACAGATGTTCCCATGAACCAGATCCGTAAACTGGTGGATGACCCTGAACAGTCGATTCCTTATCCATCAGGCCCCAGCGTATACTGGTTACAAGGACAAGGCATAGGCCAACTGTCAGCCAGTGGCCTTATCTTCGGCCATCAAAGAAGACCCATGCTTGAGCCAAAGACCTATGAAGCCACGATCGATGACCGCATCCGCCTGCCATTGGATGTGACCGATCTGGAAGACATGGATATCCTTCCTGAAGGGGAGAATCAATGGCATCTTCTTCACCAGGGAAAGTCTTTTCACATTGTCGCTGAAGAAGTGAATTATGCAGACAAGTATTTTATTCTGCGTGTGAATGGAATCCGCCATGAAGTCCGGCTCTCTGACCCGTATGATGTCCTGATCAACAAACTCGGCCTGGCAAAAAAGGTGGTCCATTCAGTCAATGAGATCAAGGCTCCGATGCCCGGGTTGATTCGAGAAGTGCAGGTAGTCCAGGGTCAGACCATCCAGGAGGGCGATCCGGTATTGGTCCTGGAGGCTATGAAAATGGAAAATGTGATCAAATCGCCTTCTGGGGGCATCATCAGTAAAGTGCTCATCCAATCTGGTGACGCTGTGGAAAAAGGAGCTGTGATGATCGTCTTTGAATAGCTCTGATCCTTGTTCAAATTCCGGGGTTTTCACGCAGACAGCGTTCCAGAGCATCCCGCCAATGGGCGATGGGTATTCCGAACTGGTTTTTGATCCTGCCCTTGTCCATGACACTGTAAGCGGGCCGTTTGGCCGGTGTCGGAAAAGCGGCACTGCGAATGGGAATAACCCTGCAGGAGAGTTGTCGGAGACGCATGATCGCCACAGCAAAATCATACCAGCTGCAGACACCTTCATTCGAGAAATTGTAGATGCCGTTGAACGCCTCCATTTTCTTCGGGTCAGACGCTCCCTGCACCAGTAAGCCGGCCAATGCTTCTGCCAGATCTGTTGTGCATGTCGGTGTGCCCACCTGGTCAAACACCACATTCAGCTCGGCACGCTCTCTGCCCAAACGGATCATGGTTTTCAGGAAGTTATGATTGACAGGGCCATACAGCCACGATGTTCGGATGACCACATGGCCTGGACTGCTCTGAATGATCAGCTCCTCACCGGCAAGTTTGCTGGAGGCGTAGATACTTGCCGGCCTGACCGGATCGCTTTCCAGATAGGGCGTTACCTGTCCGTTGTCATAGACATAATCCGTCGACAGGTGGACAAGTTTTGCATCGACCTCTGTAGCGGATCTGGCCAGATTGCCCACCGCGTCCCTGTTCAGGGCAAAGGCCTCTGAAGAGGCTTCCTCGGCCTTGTCCACTGCTGTATAGGCGGCAGTATTGATGATCACATCCGGTCTCAGAAAACGCACCATTCGATCCACCATTTCTGCATCGAGGAGGTCCAGATCATGACGGCCTTGAAAATGCCATTCCATCGTCTTATGCCGCACAGCTTCCTGCTGAAGAGCCTGCCCCAACTGCCCCTGCGCTCCGGTCACCAGCACGCGTATCATTTCTGGTCAACAGGTTTATGGTTCCCAAACCGGGGAAGATGAAGGTCCTTTTCCGAAATGATCCTGTCAACGGACGGGATGCCCCAGTTGATACCAAGTCCGGGGTCTTCCGGGTGGATGCCGCCTTCACTTGCCCGATCATAGTAGTTGTCGCACTTGTAGTAAAACACGGCCGATTCGCTCAACACACTGTATCCGTGGGCAAAGCCGCGGGGGACAAATAATTGCAGCATGTTTTCTGATGTCAGCTCGACCGTAAAAACCTGCCCATGGGTTGGCGAATCCGGTCGAAGATCAACGGCTACGTCCAACACACAGCCTTCAATGACACGAACCAGTTTGGCCTGCTGTGCAGTTCCTGATTGATAATGCAGACCACGAATGACACCATACTGGGATCGTGCCTGGTTGTCCTGCACGCATCGGATGTCCAGCCCCTGAGCTGAAAAAAATACGCGCATTATAGCTTTCTGTAAAATAGCCTCGTTCATCCCGAAAGACTTCCGGAGTATAGAGGACCAGATCCTTGATCGGTGTTTCTACAAAGCCCATACCTTACTTTTGACGGAACATCAGGACAAGTGGAATGCCGGTAAAATCATAATGTTGCCGCATCTGATTGTCCAGAAAATTGCGATACCCTTCCTTGATCTGTTTGGGATAATTGGTAAAGAACACAAAGGCAGGGTAGGCCAGCGGCAGTTGTGTGATGTATTTGATCTTGATATAATGTCCACGGTAAGCCGGAGGTGGATTGCGTTCGATGATATCGAGCAGCAGTTCGTTTAATGCTGATGTCTTGATCTTACGCTGGCGATTCTCATAGACCTGAATGGCGGCTTCCATACCCTTGAAGATCCGGGTCTTGTCCAGGGCAGAAATAAACACAATGGGAACATCGCTGAACGGTGATATTTTTTCCCGAATCTCGGCTTCCATATCCCGGGCAGTGTTGGTTTCCTTTTCGACCAGGTCCCATTTATTCACGAGGATCACGACTCCCTTGTGGCGGCGCTGAGCCAGCCGAAACAGGCTCATATCCTGAGCTTCTACACCGGTCTGCGCATCGATCATGAGAATGCAGATATCTGAATCTTCCAATGCTTTGATGGCGCGCATCACAGAATAGAACTCGAGGTCCTCGTGCACTTTAGCCTTCTTCCGCATACCTGCGGTATCGATCAGGATAAATTCCTTGCCAAATTTGTTGTAGTGCGTATCGATCGCATCACGGGTGGTCCCGGCAACATCGGTCACAATATTCCGATCTTCTCCGAGCCAGGCATTGATCAGGGAAGATTTCCCTACGTTGGGCTGTCCGATGATCGCAAATCGGGGAAGTGTGTTCGGCATTTCTTCCTCTTCCGACGGGATATGTTCCACTACGGCATCCAGGATCTCGCCCGTACCACTTCCCGACAGAGAGGATAGGAAGAAGGTGTTTTCAAACCCGAGCGACCAGAATTCATTGGCAATCATCATCCGCTGGTGGTTGTCCACCTTGTTGACAGCCAGATAGACGGGTTTTTCAGACCGACGCAACAGATGAGCAACCTCTTCATCCAGGTCAGTAATCCCGGTAGTAGCATCAACCATGAAAATGATGACGGTGGCTTCTGCAATCGCGATCCGGACCTGTGTTCGGATCTCTTTTTCGAACGGGTCATCGGAATGTTCGACAAACCCGCCGGTGTCCACAACCGTGAATTGTTTCCCATTCCAGTTGCTGGCACCATAGAGCCGATCGCGAGTCACTCCGCTTTCGTCATCAATGATAGCCTGACGTTCCCCGACAAGTCGATTGTACAAGGTCGATTTTCCCACATTTGGCCGACCAACGATGGCGATGATTTTTCCCAAGTTCTAATTTTGCACAAAGGTAACGAAATCGACAAGGGGTCACAGGTCCACTTTCATCAGTCCTGCCTTTGCCTTTTGATGCAATCCATCCCGATACCTGTCGGGGTCTTCTTCCAGGCAACGAACGAACCACATCCGGGCGGCATCACGGTCTCCCTTTTCCAGGAAAAGATGGCCAAGTTGGAGGGCAGAGGCACATGCCACATGATAAATTGATCCCTGCCCCTCGCTCCAGCACTTTTTGAATGCCCGGATGGCCTTCTCCGGCTCACCTGACGATTGGGCAATGCGGCCGGCGCGATAGTGGTATTCCAGTACATCCACTTCCCGCTCCAACGTTGCTGGATCAATCTGTTCGAGAGTTCTGCCAGCCCTGTCCAGATAACCCCATCAAACAGCAACCTGGCCTGTAAGAGTTCAACATGTGGAATATAACCCAGTAAGGCATCCAGTTGTGCCTGTTTGTCCCCTTCAGATACCCCTCCTTCGATCTGACGACATTGGTGCATCAATCTGGTGTATTCACTGGTATTGCCTTTCAGAAGAGCGCACCAGGCCAGTTTTTGAAGGGCGTCTGCTCGATTTGTTGTCCCGGCCCAATGGTCCAGAAAGGAATGAATTGCCACTTCCGCTCCCCCAAGGTTCAGAACATAAAGATGTGCCTTCCCCAAAAGGTAATCGAGATAGGGAAACGGGATCTGTTGTGGATTTGGCAGGCGATGTGTCAACAGCCTGATCGTTTCATTGTTCTGTCCCGATTCCTGGGCAAGGGAACTGTACAGAAAAAGGATAAACGGATGGCGAGGGTCTTTCTCATACATCGACTGGATCAGGGCGTATCCTTCCGGCCGGTTGCCGATGACCTGAGCCGCGAGGAGCGCTTCAAGAAACACAGTCTCTGTTGCGAGGAAATGACCTTGCTTCACAAAGGTTCGACGCACCTGTTGCAGTGTCTTGTATCCTGCTGCCGACTGACCTTCGATACCACTCAACCATTCCACTGCCCACTGGTAACGATCGGGTACAGTGCCGATCAGGATGCTCAGTATGGCCTGATCGCGTCTTGCAGGTAGAAAGCGAGGAAATTGTTTGAGCCCGGTTTGGATAGCCTGATGCCCTTTCCGGATATCCGATGCCGCATTCAGATAATCACGGCGTTTATAGGCCAATATTCCCCGCATCATGTACATTTCTCCGAGACAATGCCCCCGCCAGGGGGCATCCGAACGGATCTGCCTGACTCTGTCGATCCGTTGCTGCGACGAACGCTGAAACTGATCGATGATCTCCGGTCTTTCTGTTACCATGGCCGACAGGAAATCTAGCTCAAATTGCAGAAAATCGATGATCCGGTTCTCCTTGTCTGTTCTGGACAGGGTCTGGAGAGCTGCATGTGCGGAGGCCAACTCCAATCGGTTGATCTGCTGATATGCGGCGATTGCAGGCGCTGTAAACCGCAAGGTCGCCTCGCTTTGGGCATCCAGGGGGAAGGACTGACAAACAAAAAGCCCCGACACAATAAGGGCCAGGGCTTTTTGACAGGACATCGCCATGTTGATCAGGATTCAACCAGATTTTGCGGGGCAATTTCCTGAATGATCGAATCGTCGATCAGAATACGTCCGCAGTGTTCACAGGCCACCACTTTTTTATGCAGCCCGATCTCCAGTGCCATTTGCGGTGGAATGAAATTGAAACATCCACCACATGAACTGCGTGTGATCGGAAAAACGGCCAGTTTGTTGCGATAGGAATCGCGGATCTTCTGATATGCTTTCAAAAGCCGCTCATCGATCTTTTTCCGGGCAGTATCCGATTTTTTGTTGAGATCGGCCTCCTCCTTCTCGGTTTTGGCAATGATCCCCTGCAATTCATCCTTTTTTGATCTTCAGATCGGCCTGTTTCCCATTGACACGCTCCTGTGTTGCTTTCAACGTCTCTACTTTGGCTTCCTTCTGACCTTCCATCTCCCGCATTTTCTTCTCCGAGAGCTGGATTTCCAGCTTCTGCATTTCCAATTCCTTGGACAATGCCTCGTACTCGCGGTTGTTCTTGACGTTGGTCATCTGCTTGTCATACTTCTCGATCAGCGCCTCAGAGTCCTTGATATTGGCCTTGTGTTTGCTGATCTCAGCTTCAATATCCTTGATCTGCTGGTCCAGCTTGCCGGTCCGGGTCTGCAATCCGGCCACCTCATCCTCAAGATCATTCACCTCCATAGGGAGTTCACCCTTGAGGATTTCGATCTCATCAATTTGAGAATCAATCAATTGCAACTTGTAAAGCTGCTTCAGTCTGTCGGCTATTGGAAGATCGTTCTGCGCCATATTCAGGAATATTTGACGGGATTTGTGATTACGGTCGTGGAATGGGACGCAAAATTAGAGAATTTATTGCGGATTAGCTCATCTAAAAGGTTGATCGTGAATTGTTCTGACTCATAATGACCAATATCTGCGATGAGGATCCGGTCGTCAGCCTCAAAGAATTCATGATATTTATAATCGGCAGTCACAAAGGCATCTGCCTGCATCGCCAGAGCACGCGGCAATAAAAAACTGCCCGAGCCCCCGCAAACGGCCACTTTTTGGATCAACCGTTCATCCCATCTGGTGTGGCGTACCATGGCACAACCCATCCTGGATTTCAGCAGTCTGATAAACGCTTCGAAAGAGATCGGTTCAGGGAGTTCACCCAAAACACCAATACCCACAGGTCGGCTATCTTCCGCATCAGGCCGGGGATCAAGTATACGGAGGTTGGTCAATCCCAGACGCTGGCCGATCCGCTCGTTGACACCGTGATCCAGAATACTGTCCAGATTGGTATGAATGGCATACAAGGCGATGCCTGCACGGATCGCTTTGATGACCACCCGTTCGACGTAATGCTCGCCAGTCAGGCGCTTCAACCCTTTGAAAATGATCGGATGATGGGCCACAACAACATTGCATCCCTTTTCGATCGCTTCATCAATGACCGGCTCGAGCATATCCAGGGCGGTCATGACACCCGTCACTACCATGGCCGGATTCCCGGTCAACAGACCGGCATTATCGTAAGACTCCTGTAAGTGGAGCGGGGCAATGGATTCCAGATATCGGGTGAGATCCGAAAGAGTGACCGGGACGGACATAGGTGTTGTTTGCCCGATAAAGATAGCAACCCGGGAACGATCCGAGGATCAGAGCTTGCGAATGGCTTCCACCAATCCGGTTGTCGAAAATCCCGGGTGGAAAGGCAGGCTGTGGACACTGCCACCATAGCTCTGGACAAAAGGGCCACCAACAATCTGATCGACCGCCCAATCACCCCCTTTCACAAGGATATCCGGGCGGATAGCATGGATCAACTCTTCGGGTGTATCCGAATCAAAAATGACAACCTGATCCACTACAGTCAGACTGGCCAGAACCAGCGCACGGCTTTGTTCATGGTTGATCGGCCGCTCCGGCCCCTTGAGCCGACGGACTGACTCACTGCTGTTCATGCCGACAATCAGCACATCACCCAATGAGCGGGCATCTGCGAGATATCGGATATGGCCTTCATGAAGTATATCAAAACAGCCATTGGTGAACACAATCCGTTGACGTTTCAGACGGGCACGCTGACAGGACATCACGGCTTCCGTTTTATCGACAACTTTTTGTTCAATGGAGGTCCAGAAGTTCATGTCAATGCAGTTGCGGATTCATCGGGCCCTTCTTCCGCGTCTTGCTGTTTCTTTTTATTGATCAATGGCAAGAGAATAATTCCCAGCAATCCAAAGAAGATGGTAAAAAGATCTGGATGCTGAAAAAGATGATCATGGAAAAGCTGAACCCTTCATCACCGGGAATATGGTAGATGGCCAATGCCTCACTCACCAGAAACTGATAGGTACCCATGCCGCCGGGAGCTGGAATCACGATCCCGAATGCCCCGAAAACAAATGTGGTCAGACCAGCTACAGGACCGAGATTCGCAGTGGGGTCATAGGCGGGGAAACACAGCCAGGTCATCAGATAGTACATCATCCAGATAAAGATGGAGTGGGCAATAAACCAGCCCGGTCGTTTCAACTTGGCGATGGTTTTCATTCCATCGCGAAACCCGCGTAAGAGATCGACTGCTTTGCCGAGCAGGGGATGGCCACTGTACCGACTTCGATACCGATAGGCCAGTATCAGGCCACTTCCCAGAATCACACCGAGCAACCAGAAATAAGGTGAATACAGGATCGATTTGATCGAATCGACCTGGGCATTGCGAGACAGGTAATTGAAAATATTGCGGCCATCCAGCAAAAAGGCGACTCCGACAAAGAGAAGCATGGTGATTGCATCGATCATCCGGTCGACGACCACTGTACCCATGACCTGATTGGTTCTGGCTTTTTCGTACCGGGACAACGTGGTGGCACGGACCAGTTCACCGACACGGGACAAGCCCAGATTGGCAAAATAACTGATCATGATGGCAAAAAAGCTGTTGACAAACCGGGGTTTGACACCCGGGGTTCCAGCAACATGTGCCAGCGAACTGCCCGGCTGAGGTTGCTCAACAGGAAAAGGAACATGATGACAACAATCCATTGCCAGTGAACCTGGGTGAAATCCTGGATAATTTTTGTGATCAGTTGGCATTCACCGGGTTGTTTGCCATCCAGTATACATTTGGCCTGGTAAGCGGTATTCTGGTTGTCATAGACCAGATAGAGAATACCCAGGCCGATGCTCAGGTATATCGTAAACCGGAGGAGATTGCCGAGTCTGCTTTTCACGCGTTTTTGCGTATGCGATTATCCGGTCCGACAAACGCGATACGCGGCGTATAGGATTGGGCCTCTTCCTGTGTCATCAGGCCATAAGCGATAATGATGACCGTATCCCCGATCTGGGCTTTACGGGCTGCGGCGCCATTGAGACAGATAGTCCCTGAATCCCGGGCACCGGGAATCACATAGGTTTCCAGACGCTCACCATTGTTGTTGTTGACAACCTGGACGCGTTCGCCTTCCTGCAGACCGGCAGCCTCCATCAGGGCTTCATCGATGGTGATACTCCCCTCATAGTTGAGGTTGGCATCCGTGACGGAAGCGCGATGAATTTTGGATTTGAATCGCCAGATCAACATATCGGGACAAAATTACGATATTCTGTACACTGGTTCGGAACAGGCAGACAAATGAATAGTTTACGGCTTGCAAATGATGTTGTCGATCAAGCGCACATCCCCCGCCCAGGCTGCCACACAAATGACAATATGATCATGAACAGCAGGATCCTGTATGTCCTGCAAGGTCACGCCGTCGACCACCCGTACGTATTCCGGCCGAAACCCGTTTTTTTCCAGGTCGTCCAGGGCTTGCCGGGTAATGGAAGATGGACTTTTTTTCCCGAGTTGTGCTATCGATGAGGTCAAGATCTGGTGAATGAGCGGTGCTTTGCTTCGCCAGGTTTTGGTCAGCCGAACATTTCGGGAGGACATCGCCAGTCCATCCGGTTCTCGAACAGTTGGTGCCACCACCAGCTCGACCTTGCTTTTCAACGCTTGCAACATAAACCGGATGATCGCCACCTGCTGGTAATCTTTCTGTCCCATGACCAGTATATCCGGAGTGACCAGGTCCAGAAGCCGTTTGACCACTTGCATCACACCGGTAAAATGACCTGGGCGGAATTCGCCTTCCATCACATGCTCTAGTGCCCCGGGTTGGATATCCAGAGTGGTATCCAGTCCAGCGGATAGATGTCATCCACCCCCGGGAGATAGACGATATTACAGTTGACAGAGTTTAACAGAGCAATATCACGAGTGATCGGACGAGGATATTTCTCCAGATCTGCCGGATCGTTAAACTGGGTTGGATTGACAAAAATCGAGCAAACAACCAGATCAGACAGGGAAGATGCCTGACGAACCAGTGCAAGATGACCGTCATGCAGGGCGCCCATTGTCGGGACGAACCCGATCCTGCTACCATTCTTTTGTGCTGCCACAATGAACTCCTGAAGCCTGGCGTTGTTCCTGATTAGTAGCATGATCTGTGAAAAGGGCGGCAAAGTAAGGGATTTTAGAAGGAACCTGCAAGTGCGCTACCGCTTCTCCAACTGAAAACTCTCTGAATTTTCGTATCTTTGCCCCTTGTCACAAGTTCTTTAATAACGATAGGATGGAAAAGAAAAGATTGCTCCTGGTAACTCAGGATATGCATCCCTACACCGCACTTTCTGAGATCTCCAGGATCGCCCAGCAGATTCCACAGTATATGCATGACAATGGCCTGGAACTGCGCATCCTGATGCCCCGATTCGGCACAATCAACGAGCGCCGTCATCGCCTTCATGAAGTGGTTCGGTTGTCCGGGATGAACATTGTTGTCAACGATGAAGACTTTCCACTGATCATCAAAGTAGCTTCCATGCCAGGCTCACGCCTGCAGGTATATTTTCTCGACAATGACGAGTTTTTCAAGCGCAAGTCCGTGTTTGAAGACGCTCAGGGAAAATCATTTGCAGACAATATGGAGCGCATGACCTTCTTTTCAAAGGGGGTGATCGAAACTGTGAAAAAATTTGGATGGCCACCGGACATTATCCATTGCCACGGGTGGATGACCAGCCTTGTCCCGTTCTATTTGCGAACGGTCTATAAGGATGAACCACTTTTCCGCAATGCCCGGATGACCTATTCCACTTACAATCATGACGCAGACAGCCAGTTCATTCCGGCTGATCTGGAAAAGGCGCTTGTCCCACCGATGTCTGCAGATGCTCTGGGTGACTATCTCGTGGATGGAAAGGTCGTTCTGGATCATGGCGCTGTAGTCCATTCGGACGCCATCATCAGAGGCAGCGAAACATTGCTTCCGGGCGTTGAACAAGCAGTAAGCAGCCTGGAGAAGCCTGTGCTCGAATTTATCGAAGGTGAGGATATGCTCGCCAGCTATCTGGAATTTTATCACAACCTGTTGGAACAGGAAGTACAATCTTGACCGCCGGATTCTGACCGATATGAAGAAGACCCTGTTCAGGGCGATGGGGGCCTGCATGGCTGTCATCGCCCTCTTTTCACAGTGCACCAAGCCCACCCTGGTTGGTGCAGACATCCTGAATCAGGATCAAAGCGATCTGGTTCGTGAGGACTCCTTTACACTGACCACCCATTCCATTGCATGGGATACGGTCATTACAGCCTATGCTGCCGGGGGAGCACCTCTGTCACGATATCCGCTGGGCGGTATCCAGGACCCGCTACTGGGCAATTCAAGCTCCACAGTCTATTTCGACCTGCTTCCATCCTACGGGTTCAGTGAGCCTGACTTTACCGGAGCAGTTCTCGATTCGATCGTTCTCACTTTGCATATTGATACGTCGAAAGTGCTCGGCGCACCCATTGCTTCGACCATACTGGATGTCTTTCGTCTGACAGAAAAGCTCCCCAAGGAGGAATTGACAACAGATCAGACATTTTCCCTGTCTTCTACACCCCTTGGCACCTATATGGGGTCAATCTGGCCGGCACCAGTGAGCAAATCAGTGGATTATATCGGTACGATTGACACGCAGACAGTAGCTCAGGTGCGAATCCGGCTCGATGATGCCCTGGGATTGGAACTGATGGCCCTCGACAGTGCCAGCCTGGTCAGCGACTCCATCTTTGTCGATGTCCTCAACGGATTTGGTGTCCGGTTTCGCAACCAGATCAACGGATATGTCGGGTTTTTCATTCAATCCGATAATACTGCCTTGAACCTGTATTATTCAGTCCAGGATACCATCCATCGCCAGGCAAAATGGGTGCCCAGTGCCACGCTGTCAAAAAAGCACTATCACTATGACATCGATCGGACAAGCATTGTACACAAAGATCTGATCAACAACAACAGTCCGGCTGATTCTGTCCATGTGATCCAGGGGATCAAGGGATTTGATCTGGCAGTCAACTTTCCCTACCTCCCGCAGCAGGAGCCAATCCTCGTTAATCTTGCCATCCTCGAACTGACTGTATGCTATCTGGATGGAGCGTCCAGCAACCCGTTTGGCCCGCCAGCCCAATTGGAGATATATACCTATGAAGATGACCGGTTGATCCTGATCGATGATGTCGTTTTCGCCCTGGGATCCGGTGTGTTTGGGCTGGAAAACTACTTTGGCGGGATTCCCCTGAAAGCGACAAATGCAGAGACGACCTACCGATTCAACTTATCCGCTCAGGTCCAGAAGATCATTCTGGGTGAGGCAAGTCCGACCGTGTACGTCCGGGTTCGCCAGCGTGAATCGAATGCACATCAAACCTTTATTTGTGGCGCCTCTGCAGGCGACCGTGCACCCAAACTGACCATTACCTATTCCCGCCTAAACCAATAACCTATGTGCGGTATTGTCGCTTACATCGGTCAACGTGAAGCATATCCCATTCTGATCAAAGGACTGCAGCGCCTGGAATACAGGGGTTATGACAGTGCCGGTGTTGCACTCCTGAATGGAGGCATGCATATTTACAAGCGGCAGGGCAAGGTCAGCGATCTGATAGACTATACAGATGGCCGGGATAAATCCGGGCAAGTCGGGATTGGCCACACACGATGGGCCACCCATGGACAACCCAACCATATCAATGCACATCCGCACACTTCGGGTAATGGTCATTTGACTCTGGTCCACAACGGCATCATTGAAAACTATGCGCTGCTGAAAAAAGCGCTGGAAAAACTGGGACATTCCTTTCAAAGTGAAACAGACACAGAAGTACTGGTCCATCTGATCGAGGAACTGCAGTCTCGGGACGCCCTATCCCTGGAGGAAGCGGTTCGGGTGGCACTCAGTCGGGTGATCGGGGCATATGCTATTGTGGTCATCGACGAGCGGGAGCCAGGAAAACTGGTTGCTGCCAGAAAGGGGAGTCCACTGGTATTGGGTATTGGAGATGACGAGTTTCTGGTAGCTTCTGATGCCACTCCGATTATCGAGCATACCAAACGTGTGGTTTATCTGAAAGATGAAGAAATCGCCGTGTTGAGTCGTGATGGATATATGCAGATCAAGACGATTGGCAATGAGGTGCAAACACCCTATATCCAGGAGCTGACTCTGGAGATCGAACGTCTGGAGAAGGGGGTACGACCACTTCATGCTCAAGGAGATTCACGAACAGACCACAACGATTGCCGATTGCATGCGTGGTCGACTGAATGCCACAGAAGGCTGGATCCGACTGGGTGGTGTAGAAGAATTCCAGAATCGATTCCTGCAGGCTGAACGAATGATCATTATCGGTTGTGGCACATCCTGGCATGCGGGTCTGGTTGCCGAATACCTGTTTGAAGATCTGGCGCGCATTCCGGTGGAAGTGGAATATGCCTCCGAATTCAGATACCGGAATCCCATCATCCGGGAAACGGATGTGATCATCGCCTTGTCACAATCCGGTGAAACAGCCGACACCCTCGCAGCCATCGAGCTGGCCCGGGAAAAAGGAGCTCTGGTCTATGGTGTAGTGAATGTGGTCGGCTCGTCGATTTCCAGGCTTACTGATGCCGGGAGCTATATTCATGCCGGCCCTGAAATTGGCGTTGCTTCCACGAAAGCCTTTACCGGCCAGGTGACTCTCCTGACGATGATGGCCCTGCAACTGGCACACAGCCGGGGCACCATCTCTGCTTCCTATTATCAGCGGTTGCTGACAGAATTGGAAAACATTCCGCATAAAGTGGAACGTGTATTGGCATGTGAACCGCAAATCGAATATATCGCTAAAGAGATTCAGGATTCGCACAATGCCCTCTATCTCGGACGTGGATTCAATTTTCCGGTCGCCCTGGAAGGCGCGCTGAAGTTGAAGGAGATATCCTATATCCATGCCGAAGGATACCCCGCTGCAGAAATGAAACACGGCCCCATTGCCCTGATTGACGAAAATATGCCAGTGATCGTCACAGCGACCAACCGCAACGCATATGACAAGATCGTTTCCAATATTCAGGAGGTAAAAGCCCGGAAAGGCAAGGTGATTGCCATCGTGGCCGAAGGCGAAAAGACCATTTCCGAAATGGCCGACTACACCATCGAGATTCCGGAAACGGAAGATCCTCTGGCTCCTTTGCTCTCTGTGATCCCGTTGCAACTTCTATCTTACTATATTGCAGTCGGGCGAGGCTGTAATGTCGATCAGCCACGTAATCTCGCCAAATCCGTTACTGTCGAATAACCCCTGTATGACCAACGTCATTGAATCGGAATACAATTCCCAGAAAGATAATTTGATCATTTCCGAGTATGGACGGTATGTCCAGGAACTTGTGGACTGGTGCAAAACCATCACAGATCCACAGGCTCGGCAGATTGCTGCGGAGAATGTGGTGGAGATCATGCGCATTGTCAATCCACAAAAGCATGCGAATGAAGATACCACCGACAAATTGTGGCAGCATCTTTTTCGGATAGCCGACTACGAGTTGGATGTCAAGAGTCCGACGGGTGAAACGCCCCAGCGGCCCAACCCCAAGGAAATTGTGAGAGAACTGCACTACCCTGTACAGGAAGTCAAATACCGGCACTATGGCCACAACATCCAGTTGCTGGTCCGCAAGGCGCAGGCCATGGAACCCTCTCCAAAACGCGATGAGCTGGTCAATATCATCGGATCATACATGAAACTGGCCTACAAGACCTGGAACAGGGAACACTATGTCAGTGATGAGATCATCAAAGGCGATCTGGAAGCACTTTCCGATCATACGTTGAGTCTGGAAGAAGGAGTGCAGTTTGATACGGCTTTGGCACCAGTATCTTTCAGTCAACAGACGACTACAAATACGCGCCGTGGGAAATACGGGGGAAGATCCTCCGGTCGGGGTCGCACAGGTGGAACGTATAACAAGAACCGCCGCCGCCGATAGGTTTATGACCTAATTTTCCTTTCGATTACGGGATGTGGTCTACGGCACCTATTTTCGCACAAAACCCCCCGGATGATCGCCGACAGCTTTGAAGTGATCGGAGGCAACCGCCTTCATGGTCGAATTACCCCTCAGGGCGCCAAGAATGAGGCGCTACAGATCCTCTGTGCAGTTCTGTTGACCGAGGAATCTGTTACCATCCGAAATGTCCCGGCTATCCGGGATGTCATGGCATTGATCGAATTGTTGCGAGGACTCGGCGTTCGGGTCGAAGAATCCGGTGATCACCAATGGACCTTTACTGCCCGCGATATCGATACGTCCTTTTTGCAGGATGAGACCTTCGCACTCCAGGCAGGTCGCATTCGCGGGTCCGTCATGTTGATCGGCCCGCTGCTGGCTCGTTTTGGTAAAGCCCGCCTGCCCAAACCAGGTGGTGACAAGATCGGTCGCCGGCGTCTGGACACCCATTTTCTTGCCTTCGAAAAACTGGGCGCTACCTTTCGGTATGATGAAGGCAACAATCAATACTGGATTGAAGCGGATCACCTCCAGGGCAGTTATGTCCTGATGGACGAAATATCGGTCACAGGCACAGCAAACCTGATCATGGCCGCGGTCAAAGCAAAGGGGACAACCACGATCTACAATGCGGCATGTGAACCCTATCTGCAGCAACTCTGCCGAATGCTCAATGCCATGGGAGCCCGAATATCCGGAATCGGATCCAACCTGCTTGTCATCGATGGAGTTGAAGCCCTTGGAGGCACTGTGCATACCCTTCTGCCGGATATGATCGAGATCGGTTCCTTTATCGGTCTTGCAGCTATGACCCAATCCGAACTGACCATTGAAAACTGTCGGATCGATCAGCTTGGTGTCATACCGGCCACCTTTGCCAAGTTTGGTGTGCAGATGGAATTCAAGGGTGATGATATCCATATTCCAGCCCAGGAGCACTACGATATTCAGAATTTTATTGATGGATCTATCCTCACTGTGTATGATTCACCCTGGCCCGGATTCACGCCCGACTTGATGAGTATTCTGGTTGTCCTGGCTACCCAGGCAAACGGCAGTGTGCTCATTCATCAGAAAATGTTTGAAAGTCGCCTCTTTTTTGTCGACAAGCTGATCGACATGGGAGCACAGATCATCCTTTGTGATCCACATCGGGCAACCGTGATCGGACTGGGGAGGAAGTTCCCATTGCGAGGGATTGTGATGACTTCACCCGATATTCGGGCCGGTGTTGCGCTGTTGATTGCCGCCCTGTCTGCTGAAGGCAGAAGTGTGATTCACAATGTCAACCAGATCGATCGCGGTTATGAACAGATCGATACCCGCCTCCAGGCTCTCGGTGCACAGGTCAGACGAATCGACAGTTGATCCGTTTCCTCCAAGACAAGAGGAAAAGCTGACTTCCTTAAGCTAGTTTTGCAAGTCGAACGACCCGACCGGGAATTCACGTACGATCCGCTTATATGGATAGCCTGTTCGAATCTCTGATTGGTGGCATTCTCGACCGTCAATATGCGAGTGTCCCTGATTTCCTCTCTCCGAATTAGCAGAAGGATTGAGATCTAACCTCCGGACGCGACTTGAAGCAGGAGACATGCATCCCGCCGGTATTGGTCGGGCAGTTGGGCTGCAGACGAATGCCAGCGTTCGTGGGGATCTGATCAGCTGGCTCGATGACCATCCGGACAATGTATTTGAACAGGAATTTCTGGCCATGATCCGACGATTTATGGACTATCTCAACAGGACCTGTTTCACCGGTTTGAATGCCATGGAATTCCACTATGCCGTGTACGGACCGGGATCATTTTACAAACGTCACCGCGATCAGTTTCGGTCTGATTCAGGGCGACGATTTTCTGTAGTCACCTATTTGAATGAAAACTGGTTACCTGTTGATGGCGGTGCTTTGGTCTTATATCCGGAAAATGATGAGGAGATCCTCTTTTTTCCCGAGGGGGGGCGAATGGCCTTCTTCCGGAGTGATGTGGTTGAGCATGAAGTCCGGCCTACGATTCGGCCGCGGATGAGTCTGACCGGCTGGTTGAAGTCGGTTTGAGAGCAGTTCTGGAATTGCCTGTCAATCAGAATTCTGCCATCTTTGTCAAAATTATTGACTGATGAACGGGTTCAGCCTCTTCGCCACTGTCGGCGCCTTCCTTTTACTTTCCGCATGCACTTCAGGAGAAAAATGCTGCGAGGCACCTGCAAAGAAAGCCATCTACAATCCAAATGGAGACAGTGAACTGGCCTTGCTGATGCGGGACATGTTCGACGAGGGAATGCGGGTCAGGGAAGCGGTCTCAGAGGGTAAGCGACCTCTGCCAAACTGGGACGCAGATGCCATCTTCACGGCTCATGCCACGCAACCGGAAAAAGTGGCAACACCTGAATTCAAAGCCTATGCTCAGTCCTTCCTGGAAGCGGCCAAGGCGATGGAGGATGCATCTCCAGAAGCGTACCGACAATCCTATCAAGGCATGGTGAAGACATGCGTTGCCTGCCACCGAAGTATGTCCCGGCCCCATCGTCAAGATCAATAAAATGCTCCTCGATGAATCTGAAGAACTCTGATCGATAAGCCGGAGTGATCCCCCATTGAGCACTTTTTAATTCCCGGTTCCTCTGTTCCTTGTTCCTGAATATCATTCTGACTTCCGACTTCAATCACACCGCCTCAGAGTCACATAGTCTCTGCGTATCAGTGCCTAGCTCAACTTCCCACTTCCAAATTTCAGACTTGGAAACTTGAGGGTACTTTTCTAGTTCAGGCGTTTTGATCTTCTGGATTTGTCTGTTTTGAAATTTCCTTCTTCTTTTTTCGGTTCAGACTATTATCTCAGTCCTCCGCGTTTCGGTCATTTGAGTTTTATATTTTGAATTTATTTGTGATTTGTGATTTGTGATTTGGTGCTTCTTCACCTTCCGCTTTCCCCCTTCCCCTGACTTCGGTTCACTTCCCATCCATTCGATCCGCCATTTGTACACTGTTTCCACGATCTGATCGATCACTGGCGGATATTGGATATACTGGACATGTTTATTGTCCATTCCCCAGATCGGGATATTGACGATCTTCGTTTGATGGCCCAAAGTTACCTTCACCTGAAGCGGCATGGGACGGGCTGTTCCCCTTTTCGCCGATGACACAGTTGTTCGGTGCAATCATACTCTCGAGCCAGATCAAAAAATCCCTGGTCGCGGATCCAGTAGACAAATGCTTCCAGCTCGTTACGCGCAATGTTCTTCCGGGTAGTCATCAACCCTTCCCTGGCCGTTTGGACTTCCCGGATCAACCGCCCTTCCGAGTTGATCTTGACAAATTGCCGGTACACCGGGTTGATCCCGCCATAATACCCCCCTCCGGCCACTTCGATCTGAATCCGGATTGGAGGAGGACCTTGTTCTGTGGGGGGTTCCTGCCACCGTCGCCAGAAGGCCCACCAGGGTACCTTGTTTCGTACAGGTTGTTTTCGCAGCTTGTCCCGTGCAACGAGTACTGTAGGCAACTCGTACCAGGGACGGACAAAAGGGGTTGCTCCCGGTTCCACCTTGCGAAACACGTAACGATAGTCTTCCTGTTGTCCAGCAGATTGATAGGTCAGATACAGAGTGCCTGGATCCGGCTGTTCTACACAGAAAACAGTATCCGTGCGATAGGGAAAAAATAATTTGCCACCCGACAATCTCCAGGGGTGATCCTGGATTTGACCAACGGTTGAAACCTCCCCGGTAAGGTCATAACGAAAATGAAGAAAGGACGCGTAGTCTGTTTCTCCGTGATGAACGATCGTCTGAGATGACACGTGCAAGGTGTGCTGATACTGCCACCAGGTTTCAACAAGATGGGTTTCGGTAATGCGGGAAAATGGACAAATGGGAAAAGATTCCTGGGCCTGCACAGGAAAAAGGAGCAGCCCGAGGAGGCCGGTCAGAAAGAGTTGACACCGTACCATAGGTCCTGAAAAGGGACAAGCGGGTCTTCACCCGCCTGCCCAAAAATTCCCCCCTTTACAACTTTATACCAAGCGTCATCACAAACAGATCCTGGACCCGTTCCGTGTTGACCAGTAATTCTGGTGCACTTGCGGTGGCATAAGGGGTGTACCCTTCTTCTCTGGTTTGGCGTCTGAATCCGAGATCGATATAAAAATTCTGTTCTCGGATTCCAAGGCCACCTGACCAGGAGCGCGACCACGTATTACCTGTAGCATACTCCGTGCCAGAAAAACCCATTCCTGCCCGAAAACGAAAAATTCTATAGGCCAATTCTCCACCAAAACGGATATTCAAAGCATCCTGCAGCGTTTCCGCAATGCCTTGATTAGCCCTCTGCTCAGCGTCCCGGAAGGCGGGATTGTCGACCTCCGGGGTGAAATTGAAACTGGCCGAACTGTAGTCGACCCATTCGATCTCGCCACTGAGGAACCCTGACGGTTGATCCGTCCCGTCTTCGTTGCGGGCACCACCCAATACCAGGCCGATATCCCCGATCAGCCGCCAGGGGGTATACAGCCGATAGTCAAAAACCCCGTCTGGCGAACTGGCCTCCAGATTGTAGTTCTGTCCGTTTTCTATGAAAGCATAGGTCAATTCCTTTGTATAATTGTCCGTTATGGCAAAGGCCGTTGGCGTATGGATAGCTGCCCCAACCCGGATGATCTGATTGACCCGGTAGATCATCCCCAGTTTCAGATTGACACCCGTCCCGCTGCTTTGCAGATTTTCTTCCCAATTCAGACTGTTGAAAAATGGGATCGTATCCAACGGATCGGATTCCTGATAATTCTTGCTCTCCTCATAATTGAGAATAGGGATGCCGATCGTGGCGCCCAGATAGAGCTTGTGATCATAATTGCCGGCAAATCCGAGTTGCAGTTCGTTCTGATATCCGGTTGTGGTGATACTTTGTTCCTTTGTCGCGAGCTCGCTGCGACCCGGCACCAGCATAAAATCCGAAGTGTAGAACAGGTCATTGTTCTGATCATAGATCGCGCCTGCTTCAAAGGCAAGTCCCGCTTCAAATGCATCCAGGTTGTCGGGGTGAATGCCATCAGCCTGTTCGACGAATCGATCGGTAAGCGAACCGGGGGCATTGCCTTTCCAGTAGTTTTTGGATCGATAGGTGGCCAACTGTGTGATCCCGATGCCCAGATTAGCCGATTTCCATCGCCCGCGCCGAGGTGTATGGGCAGCCACGATATGGCCATTGTTGAAATGGAACCGGTTCAGATCACTGGGATAGATCCCGTTGTCGCCATCCAGTAGTCGACTACTGGTTTCGATATGATAGAAACCGGGTGTCAGCGCAAGTTCTGACCGACGGTAAGTTGCCAGACCCGCTGGATTGGTTGACAGGACACCAAAGTCGGCGCCCAATGCACCGAGGCTGCCCATGACACCGATGGATCGAGCTCCACCATTGCGGTCGAGCCGACTGAATCGGAGGGCATCGGTGGCGGATTGTGCCCTTAGAGAAGGAACGGCCAGGAGAAGAAAGATGGCCAGGAGATATTGTTTCGTCATTGGAGTGTAGCTTCAGTTAAAGAAAAGGTGGATGGAGTCCACTGGGACGCTCATCCACCTTTGCACATTCATCTTTGGCAGGTTTTGAACCGATTACTGGTTCCCACCTCTTCCGCTTTTCCGGGGGCTGCTGCCACCGGAATTGCTATTGCTTCTCTGGGAGTCGGAATTGCCTCCACTGTTGGAATTATCCCGACTTGGTCGTTCAAACGTCTGCCGGGGTGTTTCCTGTCTTGGAGGGGGTGGAGCCTGATAGCTCGGACGCTCGTTCGAACGATCTCGTCGATCGGGAAACGTTTGCTCCTGACGACGGGTTGGCTTTTGCTCCCGGGTGTCCGGTCGGGGTTGTGAAGAGCGATCCGGCCGGGTGCGTGTCCGACTGTCCTGCGGGAATGTCCGCGGATCGGATGCAGGCGGATTCTGACGATTCCGCAGATATTCATCCCGGTAACTGTCACGAGACCGTTCCTCACGAACAGGACGTTCGGCCTGTTCGGCTGGCCGGCGGTCTGGAATATCACTCCAGGTCCTGCCTTCCTTGATCTGATCCTCCTTTTTCCGTTCTGCCTGTTCGGCAGCAGGACGAAGAGGGTCATTGCGTACAGGGTCCTGTATCTGCGGATTTCGGGGCGCACCTGGCTGGTCCATTCCGGGTCTGACAGTAGACAGATCGCGGCCATTGGCAGGTGGATTATCGCGAAGAACACGACCGCCTTCACTATCATCCTGGTCTATACCTCCGGGTCCCGAAGGTCGTCCATTGGTCTGCTTCAGGACAGGAATTCCGCCACCCACATATTCCGGATCGCGAACTGTGCCCCGGCTTGGACCGGTACGTGAATCAGAGATCCTCGGGCCGTAATGTGTCCCTTTCGGATTTTGATTGATCGTTCCGTTGTCATTTCCATACCAGTACCCGGGATGGTTATACGGATCGTTGTAGTAGTAATTGTTGACATAATAATTGTTGCCCCAACCCGGGCCCCAGCCATTGTTCCAGCCACCAGACCAGCCATAGTTCCAACCCCTGGTTGAAACAGGCACCACCCCAGTAGGGATCGTACCAAGGATCATATACCCGGAAAGCACCCCATTGATTGTAAGACCACGGATCGCTGTAATAACGCCATCCCCAGGTATTCCAACCGCCTATGGCAAAACTCGGACCGCCCCAGCGCATGCGGTTGTAGCGCCGCCAGGACCAATAATCACCACCGCCACCGATGTTGATGTAGATCGATGAACCGGGCATGATCCACGGATCATAGAATCCCAGATCAGTGTATACAGGATCGTAATAATCAAATCCGCGATAGGGATTGTGAAAACGGCGCATCCGGGAAGAATAGAAGTAACCCTGGTCTTCCCAGTATTCATATTCATCATACTCGTCATCGTACTCAGGAAGCTCTTCCCGGTACGTGCTCGTGGGAGGGGTTGACACGATGGATGTCGCTACTGGTTCGGGCTGGACATCCCAGACCGGATCATAGTAGAGGTCATCATCGGATTGTGCTTGAGCCGAGAGTGGTATGGTGGCCACCAGCAAAAGCAGAATGCGGTTTTTCCAAAGATTTTTCATGTGCATTACTCGTTATGGTCTATCTCCTCTCTTCCAATACTAATGTAGTACTTTTGGCGCCTGAAAGGTGTTAAAACGCTCTTAATTCATTGAAACAGCGTGTTAAATCATTCATCAACTATCCAACAACCGAACAACTCATCCGGTTCCAGCGCAACGAACAGAACGTTTTTTCCGTAAAGACCTTCAACCCAAATTCAGGATATGGCCAAGGTGATCACCCCCCGCAGCGAAGACTATAGTCAATGGTATAACGATATCGTCCGCAAGGCCGGTATGGCGGATTACAGTGCTGTCCGTGGCTGCATGGTCATCAAACCGCACGGATTTGCCATTTGGGAAAAGATGCAGCAGCAACTGGACAGGATGTTCGTGATACAGGCCATGTCAATGCCTATTTTCCTCTGTTCATCCCCAAAAGTTTCCTGAGCAAGGAAGCACAGCACGTCGATGGCTTTGCCAAGGAATGTGCCGTGGTTACCCATCACCGGTTGATGAATGCACCGGATGGTTCGGGCGTGATCGTCGATCCGGATGCGAAACTCGAAGAGGAACTGATCGTCCGTCCAACGTCCGAAACGATCATCTGGAATACCTATAAGGATTGGATCCAGAGCTATCGCGATCTTCCTCTCCTGATCAACCAGTGGGCCAACGTTGTTCGGTGGGAACTGCGGACACGCCTCTTCCTGCGTACTGCCGAATTCCTCTGGCAGGAGGGACATACCGCTCATGCCACAAAGCAGGAGGCGATCGAAGAAACACGACTGATCCTCGACATCTATGCCACGTTTGCCGAGGAATACATGGCGATGCCGGTGATCAAGGGAATAAAGACAGCCAACGAACGCTTTGCGGGCGCTGATGATACCTATTGTATTGAAGCATTGATGCAGGATGGGAAAGCCCTCCAGGCAGGCACATCCCACTTCCTGGGACAGAACTTTGCCCGAGCGTTTGATGTCACATTCCTCAACAAAGAGAATCAGCAGGAACTGGTATGGGCTACGTCCTGGGGCGTGTCCACCCGCCTTGTCGGCGGTCTGATCATGACCCACAGTGATGATGACGGCCTCGTGTTGCCACCCAAGCTGGCACCAACCAGTGGTGATCGTTCCCATCCCCAAACCGGGCCTGAGATCAATGATGCTGCAGAAACTTTGATCAGGCAATTGCGGGCCGCAGGTGTATCCGTGAAATATGATCATGACGAGACAAAACGCCCCGGCTTCAAATTTGCGGAGCATGAATTGCAGGGTGTGCCTGTTCGTGTAGGGATCGGCATGCGCGACCCGGAACAGGGCCAGTTGGAAGTCGCACGACGGGATACCAAGGAAAAACCTTTGTGCCCAAGGATGGAGCAGCGGACTACATCCTCAACCTGCTCGACGAGATCCAGGAAAATCTGCTGCAGCGCGCGAAAGCCCACCGAAAAGAGAATACCCGGAATGCGGATTCTATGGAAGAACTGGAGGCCATCCTCGATGGTCCCGGTGGGTTTGTCTCAGCACACTGGGATGGGACCTCTGAAACGGAACTGGCCATCAAGGAACAGACGAAAGCAACCATCCGGTGTATACCTCTGGACGGCAGTGATGAAAAAGGAACCTGCATTCTGACCGGCAAACCGAGTGCACAGCGAGTGTTGTTTGCAAGGGCGTATTGACCAATCAATTTAGATCGTAGCTTTCTACCCAGACCTCATCGACCACCAGTGGTTGAGGACTGCCTGGATTCCAGACAAAAGAAAGGATCTGATCAAAGGGCTCATCGGGAATGGCACTGTCGATCCAGATCTCTTGGGTCTCATAGGGGTCCAGGAGGCGCCAGAGCCGGATGTTTTTGTGCTTGATGATCTCTCCGTTGCGCCTGAATTCCAGGCAGAGATTGTGCATTTTCCACATATCCCACTCCTTGTCACCGGCCCGGAATAACGCACTGACACGGATCCATTCTCCCTTCCCTGATTTGGGGATGTCGGCCAGGGTGGTGAATTCTCCACCCGCCTGCAGGCAAAGAGAACCCTGACCCATGATCGGCTCGAACCCGCACAATCGAACTGTGGTATCCGCTTCAAAACGCTTGTGGTTCAGAATGCGGATATTCTGTCGCTCATCTTCGGGGTCCTCATCGGTATCCAGGAGTTTCAGATCATGTTCGTTTGCGGTCGTTTTGCCGAGCACACGCCAGAAATAGGCTTCACTCATCTGGCCGGCATGATACATGCCTCCACGGTGAGCCTGCCAGGTCAACCAGATATTATACAGACAGAACAACCCGGTCAGTGCCCATATGGCTGCGCGAAAAAACCGGTCGGCTGGCAACTGGCTGAAAAAGGCAGCAAGGGGAATAGCCAGTACGGGATAGGCCTGCACCATGGCACGTTGTCCCAATGCGCCTCCATACCACCAGATATCCCAGGCAAAGGCGATGTACATGAAGACCAGGGAAAAGACAGCCGTCATGGCAAACATCGGGCGCAGCCGATTCCAGAGAGAGAAAAATCCGAACAGTGTAAGAGCCATCAGAGGGGTGTAGAGCAACCAGCCGGACCTGTAACTGAACAGGGCATCCCACACATGCGGATGAAGCCAGGAAAAGCCCTGGTCCTCATAGCTGTAGACGATCCAGTCGCCCGACACATATTTCCAGTAGATCAACTGCACAAAACCGATGAGGGCAGCCGCCAGACCGGTAACGACCAAGTGAAACCGATGCGTCCAAAGAAATTTCATGCGATGACTGAGGAATCCCTTCTCACGAATGTCCATACCCCAAAGAAGTGGGATGAGGACGGCAATAATCTCGGTCGGGCGCACCAGAGCCGCATACCCGACCAGCAAGCCCAGGATCAGGGCTTTCCCGACAGAAGGGCGGTCATGATATCGTCCCGAAACCCACAACAGGAATGCATAGAGCGTAAACAGCGTGTTGTGGGTCATGGCTCCGTTGATGGCGCTGTAGTCCAGATAATTGGTGCCGATGGTGAGCAGTACCAGGGTCAGTCCGGTAATCCGTTCACTGAACCACCTGACCAGCACCAATCGGAGAAACCACAAGCCCAGCATGGCGATCAGGAGGGCGCCCATGGAAATGCCTACCTGGTAAGGCCGTGAGAATCCATCTGGAGGTGCGGATTCTGTGATCAGACACCAGGTATGAGCAGCCAGAAAACCCGGGAGCATGGCAAACGCCTGGCCGCATGAATATTTCATCACCCTGTTTCCCGATTCATGGGCAAACGCCTGATCAAAGCCGGGAGCGGGATAGTACGTCTCGACAAGAGGAGGGAAGAAGTCCAGCTTCCTGAGATCGTGATAGATGAGTGTAGCCGGGAGATAGAGGTAATAGCCGGAAACATCCCAGCTGATGGTCGCCTCGGTGAGTGGCTTCTCCCATTTGGGATACACGCCAAATGCGGTGAAAAGGATGGCCATGACGGATAGAAACCATCCCTGGAAGGAAGCGGATCGCAACAAATTCATCGGGGGAAAGATAGGGAAATGGTGAAGTTCGATTCACTGGAATCCATCCGTTGAACCAGAAATTACAACGTGGTTCAGGATCCCTCCGGATCGCCAGTATACCCATTCATGTGCAGGATGTTTTTCTGTGTCCAACTGCGGGTTCGGCAGGTTTTTTCTATTTTGACCGCAAATTCAAACTATGCACATCGATACGGACCATTGGGATAAACAGGATTATCTGGCGTTTATCCTTCTGTATCTGGCAGAAGCAGACGGCCAACTCGAGAAAAACGAACTCCAGTACATCGCCGATCACCTGGGCAAAGAACATCTGGATCATATTCGTCAACCAGCCAGTGCGTGTAATGATTTTCAATGTCTGGAGATCATGCGACTGCTTCGACCAAAATTCTATCCGGGACAGACAGGACTGGAGACACTCAAACTGGAAATGACCGAATTGTGTAAGGCGGGAGATCATTTCAGCCAGTTTGAACATGAAGTGATCGAAATGATCACCAAACAGCTCTAGCCGGATTTGCATTCCGGTGGAAAGGCCCTGGACTTTTGGTTCAGGGCCTTTCTGTTCGTGGGAGGACCCGCAATAGTTTTTCATCGTCGATTTGGGTTGATCACCAATTCCGGCTAATTTTGCACCGCCGTCGAAAGGCAGAATTATGGGAAGAGCATTTGAGTATCGCAAGGCGACAAAAATGAAACGCTGGGCCAGCATGGCCAAGGCATTTACACGGATTGGAAAACAAATCGCCATCTCGGTCAAGGAAGGTGGTCCGGAACCGGAAACCAATCCCAAACTCCGTGCTGCTATCCAGAATGCCAAGGCAGCGAATATGCCCAAGGAGAACGTCGAACGGGCCATCAAGAAGGCATCTTCAAAGGATCAGGAAGAATACAAGGAACTGGTATATGAAGGGTATGCACCACACGGAATTGCTGTACTGGTGGAATGCGCGACGGACAATCCAACCCGGACTGTAGCCAATATCCGCTCCTACTTCAACAAGTGTAATGGCAGTCTGGGCACATCCGGTTCTGTGGATTACCTCTTTGAACACAAGTGCTTCTTCAAAGTCGCCAAACCCGAGGGGGTAGACATGGAGGAACTGGAATTTGAAATGATCGATTTTGGTGGTGAAGAACTGGGTGAAGAGGAAGGGCTTATCGTGATCTATGGGCCCTTTGAATCATTCGGATCACTCCAGGGTTTTCTGGAAAATAAGGGCATGGAAGTCGATTCTTCCGGATTTGAACGAATCCCGACGATGACCAAGCAACTGACCGAGGAACAGATCGGAGATGTCGAAAAACTCATCGAGCGAATGGATGAGGATGAGGATGTGAACCAGGTGTTCACCACTATGGCGTGAACCCTAATCCCGGAACAATTCCGATGAAATCAGGTCTGCGAAATCCAGACCGGTTTCTGTCAGGGTAAATATTTCCTCGTTGCAGCTGACCCATCCTCGTTCCAGAAATGGTGTAATATGATTCAGGAAATGTTGCCTGTCAGATTGGGAAAGCACCGTCATGTCGCAGCCCCATTTGGTTCGCAATCGGGTCAGTACATATTCGTTGAAGATCTCTTGCTCTGACAATACTTCGATCTCTCGGTCGGGTGTTCCCGCTTTCATCCCGGCAATATATTTCGGATTGTTCGCCACGTTCCAGGATCGCTTTTGGCCGTTATAACTGTGTGCAGCCGGTCCAAAACCCAGATAGGGTGTCCCTTGCCAGTAGCTGGTATTGTGTCTGGAGTGCCGACCCGGCAGTGACCAGTTGCTGATTTCATAGTGATCATATCCGGCATCCTTCATCGCCTGTCGCAAAAGAGCAAATTGACGCACAGTCTGTTCGTCATCCGGAGGCGGTGCAGTGACCGAACGAATAAAGTGGGAAAGGGCGGTTTTGGGTTCCACGGTGAGTGCATAGGCGGAAAGGTGATCGACTCCCGCATCGACTATCCGACGGATATTCATCCTGAATGTATCATCCGTCATGCCCGGTGTACCGTAAATGAGATCCGCATTCACATGTTGAAAACCTGTTTTCCGTGCCAGATGCAAGACCTGTTCCGCCTGATCAGCAGTATGGCTGCGATGCATGTACTCCAGGTCGGCCTGGGCGAAGGACTGAATTCCGATCGACAAGCGGTTGACACCCAGATCCAGAAGAGTATCGAGGTAGGATTCGGACAGATCATCCGGGTTGGCTTCGAGCGTGATCTCCGCCATTGGGTCAACGGGATAATGCTCACGGACCAGAGACAGGAGAGCAGACAATTCCTCGCCGGTCAATATGGATGGTGTGCCACCACCGAAATAGATCGAGGAGATGCTATCGATCACCATTTCATCTTTCCGGGCAATGATCTCCAGGTGTAATGCATCCAGCAGATCTCCCTTCAACCGAAGAGAGGTTGAAAAATGAAAGTTACAATAGTGGCATGCCTTCCGGCAAAAAGGGATATGCAGATAGATGCCAGCCATGCGGCGAAGGTAGGGGAAACCGGGCAGGAGGTTGCAAAAGCAATCCGGTAGGATATCCGTGCATCGTTAGAGCAGAAAAGGCAAAACGCCCATTCCAGGACCTCTAGCCCGCCCAAATGTTCGCGAACTGCAGCGATCAGCGTCGGTGCCGGTGCGACTCCCGACTGGCGCCAGACGGCCTTCCCGTTCCTGAAGATCATCAGCGTGGGAATGGACTGGACCTTGAGTGAACCGGCCAGCTGGCCGTTGCGATCGACGTCGATCTTGATGATCTCCACATCCTCCCCAAGGGCTTTTTTGACCTCCTTGAGGATGGGCGGCATCATGCGGCAGGTCCCGCACCAATCGGCGTAAAAATCGACCAATACCGGTTTCGGGCCTTTGATCAAGTCACTGAAACTCACCTTTTGAGGAGCTTCTTCCGTCTCTGTTTTCTTGCTGAATCCAAACATACTGCAAAGATGCAGGTCCCGTTGCCTGCTTGTCAGTGATGTGGATCACAGCGCTCAATTCCCGGATTTTATTCATCTTCACGAACGGAGTGGAGAGTTGAGAGTTAATAGGAGCACTGAAGTAAAATCGGAAAGTGGAAAGCGGAAGGGAAAGAAGCACCAAAATGCAAATCACAAAATCCAGGCAAATCCCAAATTCAAAATCCCTGCCTGCCGGCCGGCAGGCAATGATCGAAATGGAGATGCCATTCACTCAGTCCCTAGGTCACTCAGTCGCTTCGTCATCCCTCATCCCTCAGAATCCGACAACTGACAACCGATAACTGACAACCGTTAACCGACAACTGAAAAGAAAAGCACCAAAATGCAAATCACAAAATCCAGGCAAATCCCAAATTCAAAATCCCTGCCTCGCCGGCCGGCAGGCGAATGATCGAAATGGAGATGCCATTCACTCAGTCCCTAGGTCACTCAGTCGCTTCGTCATCCCTCATCCCTTTCAGAATCCGACAACTGACAACCGATAACTGACAACCGTTAACCGACAACTGAAAAGAAAAGCACCAAAATGCAAATCCCAAAATCCAGGCAAATCCCAAATTCAAAATCCCTGCCTCGCCGGCCGGCGTGATCGAAATGGAGATGCCGTTCACTCAGTCCCTAGGTCACTCAGTCGCTTCATCATCCCTCATCCCTTTCAGAATCCGACAACTGACAACCGATAACTGACAACTGATAACCGATAACTGATAACCGACAACCGAACTATGTTTTACAGCTTTAAAGGATTTGTTCCTGTCGTCCACCCTTCGGCCTTTGTCCATCCACAAGCCGTAGTCACAGGCAATGTCATTATCGGTCAGGATGTGTATATCGGTCCAGGAGCAGCGATCCGTGGTGACTGGGGGGGCATCGAGATCCACGACGGTTGTAATGTGCAGGAGAACTGTACCATCCATATGTTCCCGGGCATAACCGTCGTCCTGGAGGAAGCCGCGCACATCGGACACGGAGCCATTATCCATGGCGCCCGTATCGGACGGAACAGCCTGATCGGGATGAACAGCGTATTGATGGATGAGGTCGTCATTGGTGCAGAATGTATTGTGGGTGCATTGACGTTTATCAAGGCGGGTCAGCACTTTCCTGCACGCAGTGTCATCGCAGGCAACCCGGGTAAGATTCTGAAGGAAGTATCCGATGACATGATCGCCTGGAAGACCCAGGGAACTCGACTGTATCAATCCCTCCCTGAAGAGTGCCGCGCAGAACTTCAACCATGTGATCCACTCCCTTCTGTTGAACCAGGCCGTCCGGCGCAGGAAATACTATACCAAACCTGGAACACCTTGAAAAACAAGAGAACCTCATGAGAAAATTGATCCTGTATACAGCCATCAGTCTGGATGGATTTATTGCCGGACCTCATGGCGAGATAGACTGGTTGTACAGCGATGATGATTACGGGTATTTCGATTTTTATGCGGGCATTGATACCCTGTTAATGGGTCGGACAACCTACGATTTTGTAGCACAAATGTCGCCGTACCCGCATATGGACAGGATGAATTATGTGTTCACCCGTACCTTGACCAGTGCACCGACAGCATATTTACGTTTTGTGGCGGGTGATCCTGTCGAGTTTACAAAAAAACTGCTGACAGAACCGGGCAAGCCGGTTTGGTTGGTCGGTGGAGGTCAGATCAATGCCATTCTGTTTGAGGCCGGTTTGGTAGATGAGATCGTCCTTTCCATCCATCCAGTGGTGTTGGGCAAGGGGATCCATTTATTTACCGGGCCCGTTTCGCAAACCGGATTTCGGACCCTGAGTGCAATACCATTTCCTTCCGGTCTTGTCCAGTGGCATGGCGAACGGATCGTATGATGGAGACACCGTTACTGAAAAAGCTCGAATACAGGGAAGGCATGGCCGTCGGTCATTGGCCTGAAGAGATCGTTTACACGGATCTGATCAGGGAGGACTGGCTCCCGGTCACCACCATTCCTGAAACCCGCTCCCTCGATCTGATTCATCTCTTTTGCCCTGATCAGAATACACTGGAAGCCCAATTTCTTCCCTGGAAAGCTGCGATGAAAACCGATGGACGGTTGTGGGTGAGCTGGCCCAAAAAGAGCTCTGGCGTCAAGTCTGATCTGGATGAGAATATACTTCGGGATTACGGGCTGGCGAATGGCCTGGTAGACGTCAAGGTGGCATCGGTTGATGCCGTGTGGAGTGCGTTGAAATTTGTTTACCGCCTTCAGGACCGGTTCTGAACAGAAGTCGATCAGAACAGCCTGAATCCAGCGGAAAGGGATCTTCTGCGACCAGGTTGATCTGCGAAAAACCGGAAAAAGCAGGACTGATCAGTAGGTTCCATTCCTCTTGGACAATGCTGGACGGGGCCATAACCAGCAGGTGATCCCGAAGCAGATGGCCACCGAATTGTTGCGATTCAGGGCCTGGAGGTACACGGTTCCATCCGATCGGGAGTTCCTCCTGCGCGATCGTATACAGGGGAAGTTCATCCGGGATATGGATGGTTTGTAGCAGGATATCCTGTGGGATGATCGACCTGGGCAAGTGGACCAGAATTTCCACGAGGGCCAGGGATCTGCTGGTCGCCGTATAGATCACCTCCTGGCCTTTGCGATTCCAGCGTCCAGGGAAGCGGGCCGCACCGATTCCCGACAGAGAACCGGCATATCTGGTTCGCGTGAGTCGAAAGACCTCCATCACGTGAACAGACCATATTCCAGTCGACCCAGTTCGTCACATAACAGACTGCAGCCATGCGCGTCACTGAGCAGTTCAATCGGCTTCTGCTCGCGGAACATGTAATTGGGGGTATCGAGCCATTGGCGATATCCTTCAGGAGTATCAAAGAAGGAGAGCCCCAGATCCGTGACCTGAGCGACATCTAGAATTTTTTCGGACTGATACCGGCGAAATCGAAAATCGGGCCCTTCCTTTGCATAACGCCCGAGTGTTTTTTCGGAGATATCCAGGATATGACTCCATTCTTTTTCAGAGAGAAGCGCCTTCTTGTAGATGACCTCAAACAGAGCATAGGGCAAACCTGCCTGGATGATGAGGGAAAGCTCGAGCGGGTGCGTGAACAAGTGTCCGTGCAGACGACTTTTGCCGTGGTTGTGCTGTTGAGCAGATGGCTTTGCCAGGACCAGAACGGCCTCCATGACCTGACTGATGGTCGACTCTAATGTAGGGTATTGTGCCATCCTGGAAATTTGTCTTCAAATTTAAGACAAATTTCCGAAATACAAAGTTCCTCCTACTTTTCCATGATCAGAAAGAAACGATGGATGCATCGATGATGGCATCCATGACTGGAGGTACGGTGAACTGGATAGACTGGACATGGTGCGTAGCGCATCTCTCTAGGGGCTCTTGCTGGAAGACCGGTGATGACAGCATCTTAACCTCGCTTCCGGTAATTCCAGATCGCCACGCTGTTCAAAGCGACAGCCAGTATGGCCATGGCCCCGAACTGCTGGGCCACATCCGCAAATCCACTTCCCTTGATCACCACCATCCGCATCACCGAAACAAAATAGGTCACCGGATTGAAGCGTGTGACCACCTGTGCCCATTCCGGCATGCTCTCGATCGGCGTATACAAGCCACTCATCAGGATAAAAATGAGCATGAAAAAGAAGCCGACAAGCATGGCCTGTTGCTGTGTCTCAACCATCGTGGATATCAATAATCCAAATCCGAGGACAGCCAACATGAACACACCGGCAAATGCATAGATCACACTCAGGGAACCCACAGGAACAATGCCATAAACGATATAACTGATGAGCATCCCTACCGTGAGGACGACATAACCCAACACCCAGAACGGGATCAGTTTACCCAGGATCACCTGCGATTTTTTCAGTGGAGTCACATTCAGTTGTTCGATTGTACCCACTTCTTTTTCAACGACGATATTCAGTGCGGCAAGGAATCCCCCTACCATGGTCAGTAAAAGAGTCAGGATACCGGGAACCATGAACAACGGATAGGACAAATGAGGGTTGAACCAGATCGATGGAACGACCTCGATCCGGGGTTCCGGGAAATAGCGGGGAAACTGGATCCACTCGGTACGGATATCCGAATTGAAATTGCGGATCGACTGATTCAGGTAGGCACTGCCCAGATTGGCCTTGACACCATTGATGGCATTGACCGCCATGAAGAGGTTGGCTTCATTGTCACGGACCAGGGCCCGTTCAAACCCGTCCGGGATCTGCAGGACCAGATCGGCGACATCATCTTCCACAGCATCCAATGCGGTGTTGAATGAATGGCTGATGCCTTGCAAGTGGAAATAGGGCGAGCCATCGATCATGCTGATCAGTTGCCGGCTGTAGGTCGAATTATCCTGATCGACGATCGCGACATGGACATTTTTCACCTCGTAATCGGCCGCCATCGGCAGGATGATGAGCTGAATTGCGGGCAACAGAAACATAATCCGGAGAATGGTCGGATTGCGGAAGATCTGCCTGAATTCTTTTTCGAGTATGAATCGGAGCGTGCGCATAGGTGTTCAGCTGGAGGATCAGGTCAGTCGGATGTCAAATTTTCGCCAGCTCAACACAAAGAGCAATATCGTCATACCCAGGAGGATCAGGGTCTCCTTCCAGATCGCCATAAAGCCGAGGCCTTTGATCATGACATCTTTGACAATGAGAAAATACCACTTGGCCGGAACCAGGTTGGATACGAGCTGGAGCGGTATCGGCATGTTTTCGATAGGAAACATAAACCCGCTGAACATGAGTGTGGGCAGCAGCATACCAACCAGAGAAATGAACATGGCCAGCATCTGGCTGTTGGTCGATGTTGAAATGAGCATGCCGAGGGCCAGCGCGGTCATGATGAACAGGCCGGAAACGGCATAGAGCAAGAGCAGACTGCCGGCAATGGGTAATTCCAGCAACCAGACACTCAGGAGAAGGATAGTTGTCAGGTTGACAAGCGACAGGGCGAGATAGGGCACCGTTTTCGCCAGGATCAGTACCATGGGTCGCAGCGGAGATACCAGCAGAACCTCCATGTTGCCCTGCTCTTTTTCGCGGACGATGGCGATGGAGGTCATCATCGAACAGATCAGCATCATGACCATGGCCATGACGCCGGGCACAAAGTTGAACGCCCCCTTCTGTTGGGGATTATATAGCATGCGGACCTCTGTCGTGATCGAATACGGAAGCTGCCGGTTATCCCAGAGATCCATCTGGTGGTCCCGAATGATGGCACCGGCATAATTCAGAAGCGATGTGCCCAGATTGGGGTCGGATGCATCCGCCACCAACTGGATCTGCGCATGGTGAGACTGATGCAGGTCTCTGCCGAAGTCAGCAGGAAAAACAACCACCAGATTGGATCTTCCGGCCTGAAAACTGCCTTCGATCTCACCATAGCTTGCCAGGTTTTCAGAAAGATTGAAAAACTGGCTGGCAGCTATCCGATCGGTGATCTTCCGCGTCTCATCATCCTTGCTCAGATCGAGCACCGAGAATTTACTGTTCTTCACCTCATTGGTCAGGGCAAAACCGAACAGGAGAATTTGGGCTATCGGAATACCTAGCAGGACAAACAGGGTGCGCCAATCCCGGAGGATGTGTTTGAACTCTTTGATGACGTAGGTCCAGAATTGGCTCATAAGATGATCATTTGCGGATCGGGCAGGGCTGTCAGATATCGATTCGGGTGGCCTTTCTGGCAAGTTTCAGAAATACTTCATCCATACTGCGGGCCTGGTACGTCGATTTCAGATTAGCCGGCGTATCGAGGGCATCGATCCGACCGTCAACCATGATCGATACCCGGTCACAGTATTCGGCTTAATCCATATAGTGGGTGGTGACAAAGACAGTGATCCCTGTAGATGCGGCCTCATAGATCATTTCCCAGAACGCTCGCGGGTTACAGGGTCTACACCACCTGTGGGTTCGTCCAGAAATACGATCCGGGGTAGGTGCAGAATGGCGACCGAAAATGCCAGCTTCTGTTTCCATCCCAAAGGCAGGCTGCCGACCAGTTGGTCAGCTTCCGCACCCATGTTCAACCGTTCCAGCAATTCTGTTGTCCGCGCGGACAGTTGCTGGTTGCTCAACCCGTAGATGCCACCATAAAAACGGATATTTTCACGGACGGTCAGGTCCTGGTACAACGAAAATCGCTGGCTCATGTAGCCGATATTCCGTTTGATCTGTTCCGGTTGTTGCAAAAGGTCAAACCCTGCAACACGCGCACTGCCCGATGTCGGGAAGGATAGCGCGATCAACATCCGCATAGCGGTCGTTTTGCCGGCTCCATTGGCGCCCAGAAAACCGAATATTTCGCCCTTTGCCACATCAAATGTGATCCGATCCACCGCAGTGAACGAACCGAACTTTTTGGTCAACTCCCGGGCTTCGATCGCAAATTCAGACATGTGTCGGAGTTGTAAATGCCATAAATCGGTCTTCGATGGTCGGTTCGATCCGTTTCCAGGTGACCTCCTCGTGACCACAGCTGGCCAGCCACTGAAGCAGCCCTTCTTCATTGGCCGGGGTTGGGTCTTTCAACGTGACATGGTGACTGTCGCCAAATGCAAACGCCGTATCCACTTCCTCTGCCCTTCGAAGATCTTTCAGAAGCGGATACATGTGCGTGCCGGCAGCTGCCCATAGGGGAGATGTGAATTCATTACAGATGCCCTGTGGTGTATCCACAGAAAAGAGATGGCCATCCTGTATCAGACCAACCCGGTCACATCGGGCCGCTTCATCCATATAGGGGGTGGAGACCAGTATGGTCATCCCGCGTTCCTTGAGACGGTCCAGCATATCCCAAAACTCCTTGCGACTCACTGCATCTACACCGGTGGTTGGTTCGTCGAGAAGAAGGATGCGGGGTTGATGGATCAACGCACAGGAGAGGGCAAGTTTCTGCTTCATGCCACCTGATAATTGTCCGGCACGACGATGTTTGAAGGGTTCGATCTGCTGGTAGATATCCTTGACCAGATGATAGTTTTCCTTCACCGTTGTATGGAAAATGGAAGCGAACAGATTCATGTTTTCCTCAACGGTAAGGTCCTGATAGAGCGAAAATCGTCCCGGCATATATCCGACCCGCTTTCGAATTTCCTTGAAATCGCGAATGATATCGAGTCCATCCATCAGTGCCTGCCCGCTGTCTGGCAGGATCAGTGTGGTCAGGATGCGAAACAGGGTCGTTTTTCCCGCCCCGTCTGGTCCGATCAATCCGAAGATCTCACCCTCGGTGCATTGAAAAGAGATGTCCCGCAAAGCCGGGGTTTCCGTCCGCTTTTTTCCTTTTCCTGACGAGTAGGTTTTGGAAATCCGATCGACAATGATCCGATCCATCTGTTACGGGTTGAGGTCTACTTCTGCATACATACCGATTTTCAGCAGCCCGTCATTGGCAACGCGGACTCGGGTCGCGTACACAAGATTGGCTCGTTCATCCCGGGTCATGATGGTCTTCGGTGTGAACTCGGCCTGATCTGCAATCCAGGCTACTTGCCCGGGATAGGCTCTGTAACCACCCTGACCATCATCCACCATCACCTGGACGGACTGACCCAGCCTGACCGAAGGGAGTTGGTCACCAGTCAAATAAGTGCGCAGAAAGAGGGTATCCGTTTTGGCAATTTTATACAATGGTTTTCCGGGAGCTGTGACTTCGCCAGCCTCTGCGTAGGTGATCAGGACCGTACCCGCAATCGGATTCCGGACCTTTGCCCTGGCTAACTGGTCATCGATCTGTGCCGTTCGTTTGTCCAGGGGCGCCTGTTCACCAGAATGGCTCGATTCTGTCGGCTGACCGAGGCACGCTGAGCAGCGATCTGCTCTTCCAGGACCTGGATCTGACTTCGGGCCGCCACCTGTTGTTTGGTCAACACGCTGATCTGCCCTTCAATATCGTCCAGCTGCTTCCGTGGTGCCGCCTCCGGAGTCTACCAGCCTGGCGAATCGGTCCTTTTCCCGGTGCAGGACAGACAGCTGGCCTGCCAGTACATCGATCTGACGATGTTGTGTGGCGATCTGTTCCCGAATGACGGCCACTTGTGGTTCCGCATCCAGGGTTTTGCTTTGCAGGGAAGAGCGGGTTGCCTCCAGCTGCTCCTTTTGCAATTCCAGAGGGAGCGGGTCGATCTGCGCTACAATTTCGCCTTGCCCGATGGAATCACCCTCCTGCACTGTCAGGGAAAGGATACGTCCTCCGACCTCTGCGGAGACAATGACATCTATGGCTTCGAATGTTCCTCCGGAATCAAATGCCAGACCACTGTCTCTACACGAACCAAGGGACAGCATAAGGGGCAGAAGGAACAGGGAAGCGGGGATCAGCGATTTCATCATGTGGTTCATTATAATATTTATTTTCCAGCGAGCAAGAGGGCTTCAAACGCATATTGGATCGCCTGGATGCGGTGCAGTTCGTATTGAAGTTCGGCCTGGTACCAGGCATCCACTTCACGCAAATAGTCGGGTGTGGTGATGATGCCTTCAGTTAATTGGATTGCAGCGATTTCTTTGATTCGTGTTCGCTTCTTCAGCATCTCTTCATCCGTGACCAGAAACCGTTCATATGTCTGCGCCTGTCTCATTGCCTGTCTGACCTGCAGGGAAAGGCCCTGCCCAAATCCTTCCTCCTTCTGACGGAGGATCTCTTCCTGGAGGTGGATCAGTTCGCGATCCGGGGCATCCAGGTAGAAGGCGCCCAGATTCCAACGAAGCCGTGCTCCAGCCAGAAACATGGGAGCAGGGTCGGGATCGAACAGATTGTATCCCGGCTGGCCTATTCCACCCTGTACAAATGCATTCAATTTGGGCAAACGCTGGGTAGCAATCAATTTTTTCTGCGCTTCAAGCACATTTCTCTGTGCAGAAAAAGCAGCCCATTCGGTACGGGGGACCTGGCCAGTTTCGGTTCCATTCGGGAGACTGAACAGATCGTCGGTGTTCAGATTTTTACCTATCAATTCACCCAGATTTTCCACAAGAGTCGTTTCCTGGATATGATTTTGGTCCAGTGTCTGCCGATGTCGGATCTGTTCGACTGCAAGCAGATCCATGTCCTTTCGCTGGACCAATCCGCCTGCATAGAGATCGGACACCTGTTTTTCTTTTCGCTGCAGTTCATCTTGTACCCGTTCAAGCACCTGGCGTTGCTGACGAAGCATCAAGATGCCAAAGTAGAGTTGGTGGACCTGGAATCGCAATCGGTACAGATCTCCAGCAGTTTGGAGTTGTGCGGCAAGATGTTCGGCCCGTGCAGCAGATTTTAAATGTCGTGTTGTGCCGCCATCAAAGATGGTTTGTGTCACTTCTCCGATCATGCGATACTGGTCCTGTGGCGCTGTGGGTGTTTCGAAGCCGGGAATGGTAATCGGAATGTCTATCCGGGTTACTTCATTTTGCCAGGTTGCCTGCCCCTGCACCTCCAGTTTTGGCCAGTAGTTGCGGGTCAATTGCTGCTGTCGGACGTCCGACATGTTTGCGGTCAAATTTACTTGTCTGGCCAAGGGGTGATTGGTCTCCAGCAACTGAAAACACTGAGATAGGGACAGCGAATCCTGGCTCCAAGAGGAGGTCCAGAAGAGGGTCATTGCGAACATTGTGAAAATCCGGAGAATCATGCGTCGACAGGTTTGAGGCACAGGGAAGAGACCAGCAGGAGGATGACTTCTTCCTGTCTCTGATCCAGGAATTGATCAAATTGAGGGTCATCATACTGGAACACGATTTTCATCAAAGGACGGCCCAGAAATGGGAAGAGACAAAGCCCCATCATGTGGGTCCACAACTGGTGCGGGTCGATCGGACGGATCCGGCCTTCACGAATTTCACGATCGACCAGTTGACAGAATGCATGAATCGGAAATGGCTCTGAGCCGGCGTAATTCAAGGCTTCCCACATGGTTTGAGGGTTCTGGTTGATCTCGTGGATAATAAACGGAGCGAGGTAGGGCTGTCGGGCCATCATTGGCATATACGCATGTACAAACCCGCGGATCACCGTGGGAAGATCGGGGGCAGTAGAGAAAATCGCCTGGATCTGCGGGAGAAAGGACTGGACCTGTTCGCGGAAAATGATCAGAAACAGTTTTTCCTTGTTGCGAAAATAATAGTGAAGCAAGGCCTTGTTGATTCCGGCACGATCGGCAATATCCTGCATGCGCGCTCCGGCCATTCCTTTTTCCAGAAATACCCCTTTCGCAGCAGCGATGATGCGCTCCTCCGTCGTTGGGTCCTCGATCAGTTGTCCATCTGGTTTAACCATATGGTTAAATTTGATGCAAACCTCGTTGATCAGAATCAGAATTCCAAATTTTTCAGGAAAAATGTCTGGAAGTCTCGGCCCTTGTCCGGGCGATCCATTCATTCTGGCTACCTTTGAGATTCGTTTAAAAACAGCACATATGGCCTTCGAGATCAGCGGAAAATTGATCAAGATCTTCCCCACAGAAAATAAGTCGGCATCCTTTCAGGCACGAGAGTTTGTCATTGAAATCCAGGATGGCAATTATCCTCAGTTTGTCAAGTTTCAATTAACCCAGGACCGTTGCCCATTGGTCGACCCGTTTCAGGAGGGCGAAGAGATCAAGGTGTGGTTTGATCTGCGCGGCCGCGAATGGCAGGGTAAGTATTTTACGAATCTGAACGCCTGGCGTGTAGAAGGCGCTCAAAGCGGGCCGCCACAACCTGCCGGTCAGGACCCCTTTGGCGATGTCTCCTTCCCGGAAGTGAAAAACGAACCACAGTTCCAGGATGGAGGTGACGATGACCTTCCATTTTAACATATGAAGACAAGTCATCTGCTCCGGTTTTCGTGGTTGTGCCTGATCCTGCTTCTGGTTGGATGGAGTACGCCTTTCCTCACCGCTCAGAACATGGGTGGGATCTACGCCTATCAGGCTGATGATTTGCGGGAGTGGATCATCCTCGATGATGAAGGAAATGAAGCTGGAACGCTCAAAATGAGGTGGTCCATGCAGTATGACCTCGCGTTCTGGGATTATACTTTCGGGGAGCATACCGGAGAGATCCGGGCCAGATGGAGGGACAACTTTCGCGAATGGCAGGTCCAGGAAGGGTCGGAGATCATCACCATGCGACAGACCTGGAAGGATATTCCCACAGAATGGGAATTGACCAATGATGGCGACATCCAGGTCAGCTGGTTGACCAGATGGGCCAATTCACCGGAAGAATGGGAGTTGAGAGAAAAAAGTGATCTGGGCCGGTTTGAAGTGTTTACTGCCTATGAAGGCGATCCCCGGGACTGGGTGATCATCGATGAATTGGATCCGAACTTCTCGGTACCCGTGCGTATGGGAATGGTGTTTATTCCCATTCTGTTGATCTTGCCCAAATAGCACAATCATTTTCCGCATGAGCAGGGGCAAATAAAATGACCCACTCCGGAATGCGGAATGGGTCATTCTGTTCCTGCTGTACACAGATGCAGTGATCCACATCTTTCAGCTTCGCTGCGGTTCTAGGATTCCCCCATCAGATCGAAGATCTGGCCGGCATGTTCTTTGGTGTCGACCTTACTGATGATTTCCGCAATCTTCCCTTTTTCATCAATGATAAATGTGGTCCGGATAACACCCATATATTCCCTGCCCATGAATTTCTTCATGCCCCACACACCATAGGCCTCCAGGATCTGGTGTTCAGTATCAGCAAGCAGAGAAAAAGGCAACTCATACTTATCGATGAATTTCTGGTGTTTGGCCTCCTTGTCCGGACTGACACCGAGCACGACATATCCCAGGCTGAGAAACCGGTGATAATGATCCCGAATACTGCATGCCTCAGCCGTACATCCCGGAGTATCATCTTTTGGATAAAAATACAGGACGACCTTTTTCCCTTTGTATTGTTCGAGGGTAATGACCTCTCCCTTTTCATTCGGCGCGGAAAATGCAGGTGCGGGATCGCCGACTTTCAATTTACTCATGGTGTTCGTTTTGTGCGTAACATGCAGTATTGCCACTTGGTTCAACTCGTCTCAATGCTGTAATTCGGCCTCCCACACAGTGTGGTTCTTTCGGTCATCCCAAACATGCAGTCTCAGTTTCTTCGCCCTGGACAACAATCCTTTGCCGGGACGGATGGTCAGGACCTCCTCCTGATTCGACCACTCCCCGGGGATCCATTGATCGTCCAGATGGATGGTCCAATGCAGATTGCGAATGTGATCTGCGGCCTGAACATTATCCCGGATACGAAACCGCCATGTTCCGGCAGATCGATCCAGATTGGCCTGCAATGGCGAAATCTCTGGTGAAAGTGTATCGATCAAAAGTTGATACGTTCCCAATTGCCGGCTTTTAAATTCCAGATTCTGCCCTTGAACCTTGCCTCCACACGAGAAGAACTGATCACCGGATAAATACACACCCACCCATTTATCAGCGACCTCTCCGGCATCTTGGGGCAGCGCCATGCGAACGGTCATAAACTGATGAAGCGGTGTTTCGGCGTGATGAATCTGGAACAGAACTTCTCCCGACTCCGTCTCCTGCCTGGAAAACTGAAAAAAGGTTGTTTCATAAAATGCCCCGGCAGGTATCGTTACCTGGATATCCTGATCCGTATGGGTAAATGATTCACCAAAGGGAATTCGATATTGAAAAAGACGAGGTGGAGGTTCCTTCATTTCTGCAGATCGTTTGATCCAGAATTGAAGCTGTTGTTTGTTGCCGGCCGCATCCTGGATGGTCACATTCACTTTTTGTGCTTTTTTCTGGTTCAGCGTGATCAGTCCCGCCTTTTTCATTTCCGGATAAAAGGGCAATCGATTGCCGGGGATCTGATAACAACGATGGAATCGCCGGCCGGTGCGTACCCATTCCCCGTAATCGAGATGCGCATTGATATAGCGGTTGAGATGAAAGTCCAGTTGGTCGATGGCAAACGAATAGACCAACTCATCATCGATCCGGATTTCCATTTTCCGGATACCGGTTCTGAAGCGATTTTCTGCAAGTTTATCCTCGGCAGCGATCCCCAAACCGACACGCCAGGCGCCAATGGAGATTGTATCCCCTTTGATCCGGGCCGAACTCCCTCGCAGAATCGGATTCGCCTCCAGGTCAAACAGAGGCAACAGTTTATCATCCAGGGCATACAGCTTCAAGCCCGTAAAGGAAGGCGGGTGGCTGTCATGGATTTGCAGGCCATTACGGAACGGATCGAGAGCCACAAACCCGGTTCGATCACGCACTTCATAATGCAAATGCACCCCGTAAGCCCTTCCCGTCTGACCCATATACCCGACTACCTGTCCTCGGTTCACCGGAAATTGCCCGGAAGTAAACAGTAGATCGACCTCCTCCTGTTCGGTGGCATACCGGATCGTGTCCACATAAGCCTGGAGGACGGGCATAAATGCCGACAGATGGGCGTACAGGGTCGTGCGGCCATCCGGATGCTGGATATAAACTGTGCGCCCATATCCTTCACGCTGGATCAGGATCCTGCTGATATACCCTGTCCCAGTTGCAAGTACAGGATCGCCTGCCTTTCCACTCTTCGATCGCAGATCGATACCGGCATGAAAATGATCGGGTCGCAATTCACCGAAACCACCGGTAACCACGGGCGAATGCCGGATCGGAGATCCCAGTGTTTGACCGCGAACGGCAGTCAACAGCCATCCAGGCAAGATCAGGATAATGAAAATCCATCTGGTCATATCACCACGAAGATACCATCTCACCATGAGCTCCTGATGGCAGAAATCACCCGGAGCCAGTATCCGCTACCTTTCATCCAGGTTCCATTTTCCTCGACGGGTCTGGTTGAAGTCCTGGTCTGACAGGATCTCAAGGAACTGATCACGCGGGATGGGTTCTGCTCCCAGACTGATCAGGTGGCGGGTGCCCTGTTGACAGTCTATCAACTGAAAATTCCATTCCTGGAGTTGCTTCACCAGGTGAATAAAACCATATTTGGAAGCATTGGATTGATAAGTGAACATACTTTCTCCGAAAAAAACCAGACCCAGACTGATACCATATAAACCACCGACCAGATCATGACCCAGCCACACTTCGACGCTGTGTGCAAATCCGAGTTTGTGCAGATGGATGTAAGCCTCCTCCATTTCGGAAGTGATCCACGTTCCCGATTCGGTTCGCCCGAGGGAGGGATTGGCACAGGCCCGGATCACCTCCGGGAAGGCCTGGTCCAGGGTGACGGAAAATGCGGCCCGATTGAACACCGTGCGCATGGACCGGCTTACCTTCAATCGTTCTGGAAAGAGGACATAACGCGGATCAGGACTCCACCACATGGGCGGTTCTCCCGGGTTGAACCAGGGGAAAATGCCGTGTTCATAAGCCAGGAGCAAGCGTTCCGGCTGCAGATCCCCGCCCACAGCAAGCAGACCCTCCTCCACGGCAAGACGAGGGTCAGGAAAGAGAAGTCGTTCATCCAGAGCGATATATGGGCATATCCGAATGAACAAGATCGGCATTTCTGCCCTTTCTTTCCGACACTTCGCGATGCGCACAACCAGTACCTTTACCGAATGATCCCTCCTCCTGAATTGCCCCGACCCCAATTTCCTCTCCTGGGACCACGGATCACCCGGGCGCAAGCCGCGGTGCTGGACCTGAGCACCACCGGCGACACGCTCCAGAAAGTGAACCTGGCTGACCAGGATGCAATACATGCCGCTATCTGGACCACGATTCATGCAGCGGGCTGCAGCATCGGGTTTGGTGGCTACCTCGAACATCGAGGCATATACAAGGCCTCATCTCATTTTGGCAAAGGTGCTGCGGATCGATGCATTCATCTGGGCATTGATCTTTGGGCTGAGGCAGGACATCCGGTTTACGCGCCAGTAGACGGCGTCATTCACAGCCTGGCAATGAATGCAATGCCTCTGGACTATGGCGCAACGATCATCCTGGAACATGACACGCCAGCAGGATCATTCTGGACACTCTATGGCCATTTGAGTGAGCGGGATCTCCACTGGAATCCCGGTGATCGGATCCCTGCCGGTACACCTTTCTGCCATTTGGGCGAGAGGCATGAAAATGGCGGTTGGGTACCTCATCTTCACATTCAGGTCATCCTGGATATCGGTGGTTATCGGGGTGACTTCCCAGGAGTTGCCACAATGGCTGAAAAAGAAAAGTGGGCAAGTTGTTGTCCGAATCCGATGTGTTTGATCGAATTTGCAGCATGAAGCAGACTATTCATCCCCTTGTTTATACATGCCTGGCCCTGTGTCTGATGATATTGAGTGAAGCCTGTCAATCCTCTGTGCAACCTGGTGAAGAAGCGGGGCGCATTTGCACGTGTCTTGCCCCGATCGATTCATTAAACAGACAACTGATCCGTACTCTCGACGAAGGCAATCAGGATGATGCCATGGAGATCATGTTGGATCTGAACCAGCACAGCCAATCTGTTGCCGCTTGTCTGGAGCAAGGATTACCAACGAACATGACCACCTGGCCTTCCCAGGAAGTTCGCGAAGAACTGGACCGGCAATGCCCTTCCTGGGAAACGATGATCCAATCTCTGTCAGGGTACCCGGAATAATAAAAAAAAGAGCCCGTCATAGACAGGCTCTTTTTTTCGTGAACCAGTTCGGTTCTTATTCATTCGTTTTGCAAGGACGCAATTTGGCCCGCTTGGTGATGGACTCTCCGGTAGCCGCGTTGGTTATCCGCACCTCCGCGACATTGCCACAAGCGCAGTCGATCCGACCGGCATGTCCGGCTTTGTTGCCATCCACTGTCCACAAATACGTAAATGCATCTTTGTGATATTCGCGGTTGATTCCGTTTCCCAGGATGTAGACATCCAGTGTGTTCCCTCCATTGACGCAGGTTGACTGCAGGATCTCAGCCTGGAAAGGGGGGTTAGGTCGATCCGTGTTTTGCAATGCACGGCGCTCGGAGTCAACAACCGCTTCGGTCTGTACACCGGCAGAAGAACACACTGCAGGGTCGGGTTGGAGAAACACAGTGGCATACAACGGGTGGCGTGTCTCACGCTCCAGACAGAGGATGCAGGTCTCCTGGGTCTCACAGGTCGAGTTGGCCTTGGCCTGAAGGTCCTTGGTGATCCGTGGCATGATCTGGTCGCAATAAGGAGTATTTTTAATATCCGGGTCGGAGTACAATTCAGCGCCTTTCAATGTCGTTTTGGGTGGTTTGGTTTGGGCTTCCAAGGCGGTCAATCCAAAAGCGCCCAGAAAGGCGATGAGTACAGAAATACGGAATACGGTCTTTACGCGCATGTTGATTGTTTTTCTTTGGGGTAAATGATGGGTGTTATCTTCTCTGTAACCACAGACAGGATCGGAAGTTACCAATTCTTCCACACTCAAGCGGTTTATCCAACAAGGAATTCACAAGTAGGAGGATTAGGGGTGAATACCATATGCCAAGGGTTTGAAAATCGGGCTATCCAGTTTGACCAAGTTCATCAAATGACAGCCTGCATAAGCCAGGCACAGATCAATGCACCATATGTGCCAAGGGCATAACCCAGCACAGCGAGCAGCACTCCGACTGGTGCCAGGCTGGGACTGAAAGCTGAAGCCACCACGGGCGCGGAAGCCGCCCCGCCGATATTGGCCTGGCTGCCTACCGCCAGAAAGAAAAATGGCGCCTTGATCCACTTGGCAACCAGGATCATGATCACAGCATGGATCAGCATCCAGATCAATCCGATCGCAAATAAGCCGAGATGGCTGAACACTTCCTGGAGATTCATCTTCATTCCGATTGTGGCGACGAGCACATAAATGAACAAAGTACCCCATTGACTGGCTCCAACCCCGTCCAATTGTCTTGCTTTTGTGAAGGATAGTACCAGACCGATCGTAGTAGCCAAAACCACAACCCAGAAAAAATCTGATATCAGGGAGTGCATGCCCATTTCCTTCAAACCCGACTCATAAAGTTGCAACGCCGGCATGATCAGATCAGCTCCCAGATGAGCCAGACCTGTACCGCCGAAAGCGACGGCAGCAATCAGGAACAGACTATATGTACTGGGCATTTTAGCGATACTCGTCCGGTAATCCTCCACACGTTGTTTCAGTTGTTCAATGGCAGAAGAATCCGCCTTCAACCAGCTGTCGATCCGCTTGTTGATACTGGCTCCATAAAGCAGGAATCCCATCCAGATGTTGGCAACAATGATATCGACCACCAGCATGCTGCCGAAGAGATTGTCGCTCACCTCAAAAATCTCTTTCATGGCTGTCTGGTTGGCACCGCCACCAATCCAGCTACCCGCAACGGTACTGAGTCCGCGCCACAATTCATCAGGTGGCACATTGAGTAGGGAAGGAAAGAAATTGGTGATGACCAGCAATGCAACAGGTCCACCGAGAATAACTCCCAATGTGCCAGTCAGAAACATGATGAGTGCCTTGGGTCCCAGATTGAATATTGCCTTGAAATCGATACTCACACAAAGAAGGATCAGAGAAGCAGGCAACAAATATCGGGATGCCATAAAATAGAGCTGTGATTCCTCTCCGCTCACCCATCCCAGTGGCCAGTTGAGCAGGGCCGGGATAAAATAGCACAGCAGAAGCGCAGGGACAAATTTGTAGAATCTTTGCCAAAAGGGTCGATTGCTCCTCGAGGTCCACATAATCAGGGCCAGCACAACTGTGAGCAACCCGAGAACAACAGCGTCATTGGTAAACACAGGCGACATATCCTCTCAATTTGCCTCCAAAATAAGCGGAACATTGACAATCATCCTCTCCGGCTGATCTATAGATCATGGATTCCTGATGGGATGCACGCAGAATAGGTTAGCTGCAAGGAAGGGGAAGCGCGTATCTTTGAAGGTCGCCGGCCACCCTGTCGCTCCGAACTTCGGGTTCGGGGAGGAAAGTCCGGACAACGCAGAGCACCACACCAGCTAACCGCTGGGGCTTTACCGCGAAGGCGGTGGGGTACAGATCGGGTCACAGAAACATACCGCCAAACCCGTCTGATGACGGGAGGTAAGGGTGAAATCGTGTGGTAAGAGCACACGCATCCCGGGAGCAATCCAGGATGGGATAAACCTTGTGGGTTGAAATGCCATGTACATCCGGGTCTTCGGACAGACCGGCTCGGTCTGATTCACTTCGGTGAAACCCGGAGGGGTAGGCAGCTACATTTCGTCAGTGATGGCGGAAGCAGATAAATGACAGGGTTCCGCCTTCGGGCGGAAACAGAATCCGGCTTATCGGCCGGCGACATTTTATAAAAAAAAGGTCTGACAGGATTGCTGCCAGACCTTTTTTTTCAAAGGGCCAAAAAAGGTTATTCAGTAGCGCCAAACACACCAAAGTCGAACAGCATGCTGAATCGCAAAGTGTTGTCCAGTGGATTTCGTTGGCTGGTTGTCGGTACCAGATAGGAAATATTGATGCCGAAGATATTGTACTTCACACCGAGGCCGAGGGTGAAATAGCGGCGACCACCTTTGGTGATATCTTCAAAGAAATAGCCAGCCCGTAAAGCGAACTGTTTGTCGTACCAATATTCCAGACCGATTGAATAATACAACTCACGCATTTCTTCATTGAATCCGCCCGGTGCATCTCCGAAGCTGCTGAACAGACCTTCGATCGGGCTTTTATCCCGGTAATCGGGCCGGTCGTCATTGTCCAGGTCAAGCGTGTCCGGGGTGGGAACAAGCAACTTGTTGATGTCGATAGCGACGGTCAACGAGTTGTGATCATCCAACTGCATATCCCATGCCGCGCCCAGGCCCAGGTTAGCTGGAAGGAAGTCGCGCTTCTGGGAATTGGTGTAGGTAATCTTGGAACCCACATTTGACACAACGGCACCGATCCGGATCTCGGAAGGGCGATCGTTGAATTTCAGTTTCGTGATATAGGTAGCAGAGATATCCGCAGCACCGGCAATCCCCGGATCGATGATATTGCCATCCACTTCCTGCCGGAAGCCAGATTGGAATAGATAAATTTACCTGTGATTCCGACGGCGAACTGGTCGGAGAGTTTTCGGGCATATGCTGCTGCAAACTCGAGTTCGTTCGGTCTACCTGTCCCTCTTGGTTCTCCCTGAAGTCCGGTGTATTGGATACTACCCAGAGAAAAATAGCGCAAGCCAAGACCGATGGTCTGGAATTCATCCAGCTTTTTATACCCTGTCAGATAGGCGAGATAGACATCGTTCAGTCCTAAATTCCGCAGCCAGGGTGTATAGTTCGCAGCTATGCTGAGATCCTGATCGGAGAAGGCGAGTTTGGATGCATTGAAATGCATCGAGTTGGCATCCGGAGAAAGACCTATCCCCACATCGCCCATACCCCCTGAACGGGCATCCGGATTGATCCGCAAAAAGGGAACTGCCGTAAAGATGGTGTTGATACAATCACCACCGATCGTCTGACCAATACAGATCTCACGATCCTGGGCTATTGCCGGGCTGATCAGGCCGAAGGCCAATACGATTACTACTAGTTTCTTCATCCTGTTTGAAAATTAAAGCGCAAAATTAACGATTCTGGCCGCTCGGCCCGGGGGAACCGGATAGATAACTGCTTTTTTCCCTGTTTATTTTAACAAAACCAATTTCTCTACAGTACTTTCTGCATCCTGGCCGACACGGAGGCCATCCAGGGCTACAATACGGACCTTGTAAAGGTAAAGACCATTGGGTATTTCGCCTCCCCAGTCGTTCTTGCCATCCCAGCCCATCGAGCTGATCCGGTTGCTCTGGCCACTCAGTTCTTCGCTGATCGTTTTCACGGGACGTCCCACCATATCAAAGATCTGAATGTCCACGCGTAGGGTTTGACCGGCCAGGTTATGCTCAAACTGGAAGTTGGTCCAGGTGCCGAACGGATTAGGATAATTCAAAACATGTGCCAAGGCACCATCTTCGAGGTTGCCAACAACAAACTCGGTATACCCTTCTCCCGGATTGTTGTGGATATCCCAGGCTCTTACCCGGATGGAATAGCGGCCCGGTTCCAGTTTCTGTAGTGGATAGCGAATGATGCCCCGACGGAAATCATCCTTGACTGGTTCGAAAAAATCATTTAGCGCATACGTATTCTTGGTATCCTCATTCAATACCCCAATGGGATCATGCCCGATACTGTTTCCAGAAATATTGAACCCGGAGTCGTCGTACAATTCTGCGTAGAGAATCGGACGGTCGCTTGTCAATCCGCCAAAAGCCCAGTCAGAGCTGTTCATAAACACATCGACCACCGGCGGCAAATTGTCAGGTGGAACCATGTCGTCCACGCCGAAAATGACAAAATCTTCAAAATTGCCTGTGGCATCCCGATCCACACCGTCAAAGGCGTAATACGACAGTTTCCCTTGCCCGAATTCGAAAATAATGTCCTTCGGCAGGGTCATCGTCACGGTAAACTTTCCATCGGCCACTGTTGCTGCACCTTCAAAGAGGATATTCTTCTGGAGGCGGTATGACTTGACATAGCTGTCCGGATCATTCGCCAGGGTCTTGGCAGTGATCGGCTTGTCAAACAGTGTCGGATAAATGGTCCCGTTGAAATCGCTCACCAGCTGGCCATTGAGATCTTCGATCTGGCCTTCAATGGTCACTGTCTGCAGTGCCATCAATGTATCGATCGGGTTGGTCGGATTGGCAATGACTGGTTTCCCATTCATACTGGTGGTGACTACTCGCAATTTCGGATAGGCCAGATGCTGGGACGGGTCTCCCAACATCATGAATTTGCGGTCATTCTGACCATTTCCTCGTTTGTTCTTGGCGCGGCGAAGGGCTTCGCCCATACTTTTATCATATGGCTCTCCATCATTGAACAACTCCCGCAGGGCATTTTCTGCGAGATCTTTGTTTAATCCCGCATACACTGGCCGTACCGTGCTGAATAGTGCAATACTGCCTCCCTTCGGATTGAGAAGAACAAGTTCACCGGCACTTTTTACACCCGGATTATCAAATCCCGCGAATGTGCAGGTTGCCGTGATAAACAGGGGAAGCCGGTTCTGGTTGGTCCAGTTCTGGATATCTGTCAGATGCAGGACACGTTCCTGTGTCCACCCGGAAGTGCCCCCATGGCCGAGGTAGTTAACCACCAGGGCTCCTTTGAACATGTTGTTGTTCAAGGCCTTGTTGGCATCCGGATACCGTTCTCCACCAGGCGTCGATATCTGTTTGAAGGCATCGATGTAGATTTTATCCTGGTTGAGTTCTGGCCGCCATTCTCTGACCAGCTCGGCCAGTTCATCGGCATCATTCAGGTGGTAGTTGTTGTCTTCATCGTCCGCCATATTGACAAAACGCAAGCGCCAGTCATCAAAAAAGTCGGGTCAGCATCGTAATTGATGATCTTGGAGACGACTCCTTCTGCTTCTTCCAGGGTTTCGACAGGAAGCCGACCGATGGCAATATCGATCGTATTCCCTGTCGCCGATCCGCCTTCGTCATCTTCAAGCGTTCCGTACAGATCGTCGGAAGGATAGGCACGAACAGGATCCAGGGATTCATCCGTCTCAAAGACCGGGACAAAATCTCCTGAATTGCTCTGGTTTTGATGTTCCGATAATCAAACGAGGCATCACCGAACAGCAGGAGATGTCCGAACAGGCTGTCCCGTTTCCAGATCATCCTGGCCAGATCCCGGATCGCATACGGGTCTTTCGCCCCGGAAGAGAATTCGTTATACACCTCATCGACAGAAGCCATGACCACGTTCATCCCGGAATGCGTTTGCCGGTGCTGAGCCAGTGCATGGACAGCAGGTGCGAAATCCGGATGATAGACGATCAACAGATCGGCCTCGAGAATGCCGTGCAGGTTCTGATTGGGCACCTTGCCCACCCATTCCGGCGTCTGGAATGTGCCATTGGTCCGGAAGGCGATAAAAGTGTGTAACTCCTGTTGGTCGAAAGAGAACTTGCCCTGTGTGCCGGACAGTTGGAAGGATTGTCGAACAGGATTCAACGGATCTGTTACATCCCAGATCATTGTTTGGGCGTCTGCCTGGTCCAGGGTATAGGTCACATTCGATTCACCGATGGATCGCAGATCCGTAAATCGGAGAGGTTTGCTTCCCAGGATCAGTTGGCGACGCAGTTGCAGCTCGAGAAAGTCGACCCATCCGGATGCGTCCGACCCGAGGGTGCTGTAGCTGACCTGTACGCTGAACTGGTCACCGGTGGGTATATACGTGTTCTGAATATTCCCCAGGGTAGCATACAGGGCTTCGACATTGCCCAGTGATGTCCCGGCCATATTGTTTGACTTGAACGTTGAATTGCCCAGTTTGACGGAAAAGGTATTGGACACATCACTCCGGGATGCAAATCCACCGGAGAGTCGGACCGCCTCACCGGGAACCAGATTGGTCAGGTCAAACCGGGTGCTGTAATTGATGGTTGCCTGGGAAGAAGACAGCCGGTCGCCAAACCAGCGGATACCAGATCCCTGAGTCCCTGAAGCCCCATCCAGCAGGTTATAGCGTTCATCCTCTATTCGCTGGACATCATCATAGGCCGATGTGGTATACCCACCGTCAGGGAGATTGTCCCGCAGGCTGATTCTCAAGCCGTCAAACGCGTCTGCTTTCAGGAAATAGTAACTTCTGGTAGCATACAGGTGAGTGGTCTGGTTGAGCTGGCCTGTTGTCTCAGTATAGTTGATCTGGTGCGGGCCTGGCGCATAGAACAGGATATAGTCGCCCGGATGAAAGACACCGTCATCTTCACCGAAAACATAGATGGCATTTTCCACCAGGTCGTCGTATCGGGGAGTGGCATTGGAACGCGGCAACATGGCCCCTCCGTTGCCATAGAGGTGCAGGTCGCGTGGATCGATCTGATCGATGGGAAGTTTCAGGGTATTTTTGAGGAAATCATAGGTCAGACGATAGATCCCCTCTCCGGATACGGCTATTTTGTAGACGTCGCCGCCGGCCAGAACGGATTCTTCGGTGCCGCCCCGATACGTGACTGCCGGACCGCCTCCTTGAAAATGCAGGGATTCATTTACTTCCTGTTGAGGAATATCACTCAAAATGGAGAAGGGGGGTGGCGCGGTGTGCCCGAATTGTGTATTTTGCCATTCAGATTGTCCAACCTGAGCGCTGAGGAGGAAGGAGAAACTCAGGAAGAGTAGCGTGAAAAAAGCAGCTGTTCCTGTGTTTTTCAGTGTGAAAACGGCCATGCATGTATTGTTTACTGTTACAGAAACGTTACTGAATTACTTGTATTGTCAGTAGAAGGGAATCTTAAAAGTACAATATGGTTGAACGCCAACGAACCCCCACTTTGAAATTTTACCTGGCTATCTCCTTTTTCCTCCTTGGAGTTGTTAACACTCAAGCACAGGATCCGGTTTTCTCACAGTACTATGCAGCTCCCCTGCAAACCAATCCGGCGTTTGCCGGAAATACCAATTTGCCCAGGATCGGTGTGCATTACCGCAACCAGTGGCCCAACCTGCCCAATGCGTATGCCACATATATGGTCACCTATGATCAGTTTGTCCCTCTCCTGAACAGTGGATTTGGGATAACAGCCATGGGCGATGTGGCGGGTGACGGGATTTACAAGACAGTTTCCTTGAGTGGTCTGTACAGTTACCGGCTTGAATTTGCCGATGGCGTGTACGCCAAGCTGGGACTTGAGGGCAGTTACCTCCAACGGTCGCTCGACTGGAACCGGCTGGTCTTCTACGATCAACTCGATCCGGTGACCGGACCGACAGATCCGTCCGGGAACCCCAATCCTTCGGGAGAAGGGCGACCCGATGACCTGGTGCAGGGCAATCTGGATGTCAGTGCAGGGTTGCTCGTCTACAGCCGGATGTTTTATGCCGGATTCAGCATGAATCACCTCACCACACCGGATGAAGGATTTCTCCAGATCAATGACAACCTGTATTTTGGTTTGCCGATGCGGTTGTCCTTTATGGGCGGTGCACAGTTTAACATAGACAATAACCGGGATGGGGCGACGTTCATATCTCCGAATGTATTATATACCCGGCAAGGTGGGTTTTCTCAGCTGAATGCCGGGTTGTATGGCCAGTTGGGCCTGGTTTTTGCCGGAGCATGGTATCGGCATGCCGGACAAAATCCCGATGCAGTCATCGGTTTGATCGGTGTTCAACAGGGGATTCTCAAGGTCGGCTATTCCTATGATCTGACCATTTCCGGGGCATCCGGATTTGGCGGGGCCCATGAGATATCGCTTGTTCTGAACTTTGACAATTCGGCACAGGCTGAAGCCAATCGCCGACGGGGTCGATACAGCGACTGTCTAAAGATGTTTCGATAGGCCTATGCGCTTTCAGTAAAAGGATTATATTTGTTCCTCAATTTTAGAAAAATCGGATGATTACGATGAACTCTTGGAAAAGCATTCTCTTCACAGTGGCCGTAAGCGGTCTCCTCTTCGGCAGTTGCAGCAAGGGCGATCGCTCTTCCTCGACTGGGTGGAAATACAATGACGCCAAATGGGGCGGTTTCGAAAAGCTGGACTATGAAGGCCAGGCTACGGGTCCCAATCTCGTATTGGTTCAGGGTGGAACATTTGCCATGGGTATGACCGAACAGGACGTTGCCATGGAATGGAACGCCATCCCACGGCGGGTTACTGTTTCCTCTTTCTATATGGATGAAACGGAAGTATCCAACATCGACTATCGCGAATACCTGTTCTGGCTGACCAATACATTCGGTGAATCCTATCCCGAAGTGGTGAGCAATGCGCTACCCGATACATTGGTGTGGCGTGAAGAACTTTCGTTCAACGAACCATTTGTAGAGACCTATTTCCGTCATCCAGCGTATGACAACTATCCTGTTGTCGGTGTCAACTGGATCCAATCCAACAACTATTGCCAGTGGCGGACGGACCGCGTGAATGAGATGATCCTCATCGAACGCGGAATCCTGAATCCAAATCCGGAGCAACGGGATGAAGACAACTTCAATACAGAAGCCTACCTGGCTGGTCAGTATGAAGGTTCTGTCCGGAAGAATCTCGAAGATATTCGGAGTGGTGGTGAGCGGAAGGTCCGTTTCGAGGACGGGATTATGCTTCCTGCCTATCGCCTGCCAACAGAAGCCGAGTGGGAATATGCTGCACTCGCCCTGATCGGCAACCAGGCTACTGAAAATGAAGAATTGATCACCGATCGCCGACTGTATCCATGGAACGACAATACCGTTCGTTTCCAGAAGCGCAACAAGTACCAGGGTGAGATCCTGGCTAACTTCAAGCGTGGACAAGGGGACTATATGGGTATGGCCGGAAAGCTGAATGACCAGGCCCACATTCCTGCAGATGTTCGTTCTTTCATGCCAAACGATTTCGGTCTTTATAATATGGCCGGTAACGTCTCCGAATGGACAATGGATGTTTACCGTGCACTGACACCGGAAACCCTACGTGATGTCGACAACCATGACCTGAACCCGTTCCGGGGTAACAAGTTTATGACCAAGGTCAAGGACGAGGATAACAAGCCGGTTGAAAAGGATTCACTGGGACGCTTGCAGTACCGGATGGTTGAGGATGATGAAGTCGCAACTCGTGATAATTACAAGCGCGGTGATGTCCTCAACTATATGGATGGTGACAAGGAATCTGCAGCCACCTACGAATTTGGTAAATCCACGCTGGTAAGTGATAAGGCTCGGGTGATCAAAGGCGGTTCCTGGATGGATCGGGCCTGGTATCTCTCTCCCGGTGCTCGTCGTTTCAAGGATGAGGACAAGGCAGATCGCAGTCTTGGATTCCGTTGCGCAATGACACGTACCGGTGGACCTGAAGGCAATGAAGACAGTGCCGGCAACAAGTTTAAAGTCAAAAAGAACAACGTCAAACGCCGCTACAAGTAAGTGGTGTTGAACGTCCTGAAAAACTCCCGCTTCGCAAGGATCGGGAGTTTTTTATTTTGTGGAATGGATATCGAAAAACTGTATGACCTCTTCAACCAATGCCAGCATGTTGGCATCGACAGTCGGCGGTGCAAGCCCGGGGAGCTCTTCTTTGCCTTGCAAGGCCAGACAGACGGCAATCGGTTTGCCGCTGATGCACTGGACAACGGAGCTGCATATGCTGTTGTTGATGACCCGCAATGGGTAAAAGATGATCGATATATTCTGGTGGATGACAGTTTGCTTGCTTTGCAACAACTGGCCCGAATGCACCGGCAATACCTGGGTATCCCCGTTCTGGCCCTGACCGGGTCGAATGGCAAGACCACAACGAAGGAGCTGATCGCTCGCGTACTGGGTACCACCTACAGAGTATACGCAACTCCGGGGAATTTCAACAATCACATTGGCGTACCATTGACCCTTCTGGGAATTCCGGAAGGCACAGAACTCGTTATCGTTGAAATGGGTGCAAACGCTCAGGGAGAGATCGCGGCCTTGTGTGAGATAGCTGAACCGGAATATGGCTTGATCACCAATATCGGCAAAGCCCATCTGGATGGCTTTGGAGGTGAAGCAGGCGTCATAAAAGGGAAAAGTGAACTGTTCAGGTACCTCATGGCTCATCATGGACTGATCTTCTATAACCGGGATGAGGATTATCTGTCAGATCTGATTGGTGACTACCAACCAGTTGTCGTCTATTCTTCCGGAAAAGATGATGCGGATTACCACTATGTCCTCGATCAGGAAGATCCCTCAATCCAGTTGCATTACCGGGCGCAAGCTGACCGGATCGTTGGAGTCAGATCACCGTTGTATGGCATTCATAACGCCAGGAATATTTTCGCAGCCATCAGTATCGGGAGGCATCTGGGCGTTCCCGATCACCAGATCTGTTCGGCCGTGGCCAGTTATATTCCCGACAATAACCGCTCACAGATCATCGTGAGAGGAACCAATACCTGGATCATGGATGCCTACAATGCAAATCCGTCGAGTATGGCGATGGCCTTGCGTAGTCTCGACCGGACAAAGGGTGCATCCCGAATGGCGATACTGGGAGATATGTACGAACTCGGAGCAGATTCAGCAGCTGAACACCAGGCCGTAGTCGATCTATTGGTCACGATGCCAACAGTGGAGCCTGTGCTGGTCGGGGCGGCATTCTGTGCGACACATCATCCGGATCATTGGCCTTCTTTTTCTTCAGCTGGAGAAGTGGCCGGTTGGCTGGACCAGCGCAATCCCGACCACATGACCATCCTCGTCAAGGGATCTCGTGGGGTAGCCCTTGAAAACGGTGTGCACCATTGGATCAGCGAAAACGGAATTGTGCCTGCATGATCCTGTCGGGTAATTCGTTGCGGCAGGCTTCCTGGTAGTCGCTATAGGAGCAGGGCACCAGCCGATGACGTTCATGGCCCGCTTTTTCGCGGACAGGGACCTGCAACCACCATCGTCCGGTGCGTGAACTCTTCCAGAAGACCAATTGGTCATGGAAATGATCGTGTTGCACATGGAACTCGATCAGCCCGTCCATGGAGATCGGGAAATCGTCCTGGCGTTGGGAGACACCTTCGAGAAAATACCAGAGGATCTGAGCCCCCATGCGTGCTGTCACGTGCTGGCGATCCCGGGTCGGAGTCCAGTCGCCGACACTCAGGGAGCTCAGTTTTTCACTCAGACCGGCATACCGCGTGATCTGGCAGATCTCCATCCCGTCAATGCCATTGGGCCCCGGATTGGAAGCAGTGGCATAGCCCGCAGCCAGGGAAGAGAGATTGATGTTCACCATGTCGGCATCACGAAGGATGGGTTCCAGGGCTTCCGTGCCCTGTTTGACCAGGCCCAGTCCAACCAGTTCAAAATGTTGTTCATCGACCAGATGACGGATAACCGCCGGATCGGCATGATGGCGCTGATACCCGAGGAGGCTCAAATGGAAAAGATGGTGTTCACCGGGTTTCAGCATCCGGTTGATCAGGGGCAGCTGTTTTTTGGGCGGTGACAATGTGTATTCAGGACGATCATGGATCAGGCATGCACTGACTCCTTTGATCTTTTCACCGTACGCCTGGTATTGATAGACAGCCAGGTCGTGTTCACTGCCAATGAGGATGACCACTTTTTTCCCGTCAATCAACTCTTTCAGTACCTGGATGGCAAAGGAAGGCTCAGCTTTGCGGAGGTTGCCCAGATCGACCAGGGGCATATTGCCGAAACTCCACCCCATTGCATAGAGTTCCTTTCTGAAGGCATCTGCAGCTTTGTCATTATAGCCCAGGATGGCCACTGCATGCTGCGGGATTTCATCCATCGCAGGGAAAAAAGGCAGGATCCGGTGGCCGATCTGATGAGCTGACCATCGTTTTTTGACAGGATGTTCGTGGGGTTTGAGCCAATGTGCGAGCATGGATCAAAGGTAGCGATTCCGGGGAGGAGGAGGTAGGTCCGGGTATCCACAGGATTCCTGAAAAAGAAAGGAGAAGTCCCTCCCGACACACACCAATCAACTACCTTTGCCGCACGAAAATGAAGACAGATATGGATCAGCGGTTGGAGACGTACAAGTCAAATGCACCGGAGATAGTGTTCGAATGGCATGACAGCGAAACAGATGCTAAAGGATGGGTTGTCATTAACAGTTTACGGGGCGGTGCCGCTGGCGGGGGTACCCGGATGAGACAGGGATTGACGCGGGATGAAGTGGTGTCTCTGGCCAAAGTGATGGAGATCAAATTTTCGGTGAGTGGTCCGGCGATCGGAGGAGCCAAGTCCGGGATTGACTTCAATCCCAATGATCCGCGTCGTGATGACGTGTTGCGGCGGTGGTACAAGGCGGTTTTTCCCCTGTTGAAAAGCTATTATGGCACGGGAGGAGATCTCAATGTGGATGAGATGAAAGATGTCATTCCCATCACGGAAGATCTTGGCCTGTGGCATCCACAGGAAGGTGTCGTGAATGGCCACTTTCAAAGTGCCAAGGGAGACAGGATCCAGATCATCGGCCAGTTGCGCTATGGTTGTGCCAAGCTGGTCGAAGATCCGGCATTTGCACCTCCTGGCCGTCACAAACACGCAGTGGCCGATTTGATCACCGGGTATGGTGTCAGTGAGTCCATCCGTCATTTTTACGATCTGTTCCGGCATGAGACGCTTCAGGGCAAACGGGTCATCATTCAGGGATGGGGGAATGTAGCTGCCGCTGCGGGGTACTATCTGTCAGCACATGGGGCACTGATCACGGGAATCATCGATCTGGGTGGAATCGTTCTGGCTCCGGATGGACTGGATTATCATCAGGTAGAAGAGATCTTTCTGAGCCGGAAAGGCAACAAGCTGGATCATCCATTGGCAATCCCGTTTGAAGAGGGTAAGGATCAGGTCTGGGACATGCCCGCAGAGATCTTCATGCCCGGGGCTGCCAGTAAAATAGTGTCTCCCGAACAGATCCGCAAACTGATGGATCAGGGGCTGGAAGTGGTCAGTTGCGGGGCAAATGTGCCGTTTACAGATGACGGCGTCTTCTTCGGTCCGACAGCGCTGGAAGTCGACAACCGGATCAGCCTGATCCCTGATTTTATTGCCAACTGTGGCATGGCCAGAGTCTTTGCCTATCTGATGCAGCCCGATGTACAGGTGACCGACCACGGCATATTCGAGGATGTGTCCACCACGATTCGCACAGCCCTGATGGATGTGAAAAAGGGTCAGTGAACTCACTCGGATATCCACACGTGCTACCGGGATTGCAATGGAAAAACTGGGCTTTTAGGCAGCCTGATCGTAATTGCCGATCGAGAGCATGACGAGTGTGCATGCTTGAACAACCTCGATGCCGGCTTCTCTTGCCATGCGCATCAACTCCGGATTTTCAGTTCCCGGATTGAAGATGATGCGACGCGGGTGGTAACCCAGGATCTGCTGGTACACCGGTTTCTGATTTTGAGGTCCAAGGTAAAGCGTGATCGTATCCAGATCAGGGATGATGGTTGGCCATTCCGTCAGAATGTCAACATCTTCAATCCGGCCTTCCCGATGCCCGACGGCGATCACCTCGTGGCCCTTCCATCGGAGTTGTTCCACTGCGCTGTATGCATACCGCAACGGGTTGGGCGATGCGCCAATGACAAGTGTTTTCATGGCGAAGAAAACAGATTTTCGAAAAAAAAGTTGGCTTGGAGCAAGATTCTGGCTATCACGCCAGCATCCGAACCGGTGCACTCAGCATCTGGCTGAAGGTCTGCAGGAATTTTGCCCCCTTGGCTCCATCAACCACCCGGTGATCACAGGAAAGCGTGACCTTCATCCGGTGTCCGATTGTGATCTGTCCGTCCTTAACGACCGGTTTTTGCGTGATCCCACCGACGGCGAGAATACAGGCGTCAGGTGGGTTGATGATGGCCGTAAATTCCTCGATGCCAAACATGCCCAGATTGGAAATGGTAAAGGTATTTCCCGACATTTCGTCTGGCTGAAGCTTTTTGGATTTCGCTTTTTCAGCGAATACAGCGACCTCCTGATTGATCTGTGACAAGGACTTGGTGTCCGCATGCCGAATGACGGGCACTAGCAGACCTTCGTCAACTGCTACGGCAACTCCAATATGGATATCGTGATTGGTGCGGATCCGGTCACCCAACCACGAGCTGTTGATATCCGGATGCAAACGCAGGGCTTGAGTAGCAGCCTTGATCACCAGGTCGTTGAAGGAAATTTTTGTGGACGCCAGGTCATTGATCATCTTGCGGTCGATCATGGCCTGATCCATATCGATCTCGATGGTGAGATAGAAATGGGGTGCGCTGAACTTGCTTTCACCCAGCCTCCGCGCAATTGTCTTGCGCATCTGAGTGACAGGCACATCGGTAAACCCGCCGCTTGGTATGGGCTGGGCCGGATGGGTGGTTGGACTTGAGGAGGCAGGTTTGTTTTCGAGGAAGGCTTCCACGTCCCGCTTGACCACACGGCCACCATCTCCACCTGAACCGGGAATGCGACTCAGGTCGATCCCCGCCTGTTCGGCCATGGCTTTGGCGAGGGGAGAGGCTTTGACCCGTTGTCCATCTCCTGCAGGTACTGCGGGTTGTGATTCCGTAGCAGCGGGCTGCGGATCAGAGGCCGGGGTTGCGGGTGCTGTTTCCTGAACGGGCGCAGCTCCATTTCCTGATCCTCCCGCTTCCTGGAGCAGGGATTTGTAATCTTCACCCGCCTCGCCGATGATAGCCAGCAGGCCGTTGACAGGAATGGTACCTGATTCGACGCCGATATACAACAGGGTGCCCTCCTGATAGGTCTCCAGTTCCATGGTCGCCTTGTCGGTTTCCACTTCAGCCAGGACGTCGCCGGACTCCACTTTATCGCCTACTTTTTTCAACCAGGCGACGATATTGCCTTCTTCCATGGTGTCGCTCATGCGCGGCATCCGGATGATCTCTGCCATTTCAGGAGTTTTATGTCCTGCAAAAATGCAAACTTTTCCCCAAACTGCGGGCTTTGTCGATTGATCGACGAAAAGCGGGAAAAGGGGCGGTAGTTCTATTCAGGCAGGTTATTTTTACGGCATGAATCATTCATCCCGCCTGCTCCAGGAAGCAGTTGATGCCTTTGCCAGCCTTCCGGGCATCGGTCGGAAGACGGCATTACGCCTCGCGCTGCATTTGCTGAAGCAGGAGCCGGACCAGGTAGACCACCTGTCAAACTCCATCCGGCAGTTTCGGAGGGAGATCCGGTTGTGCCAGACCTGCTTCAATCTGTCTGACCTGGAAACATGTGCGATCTGTACGGATCACCATCGGCAGAAGCAGACCATTTGTGTGGTGGAAAGTGTGCGTGATGTGATGGCGATTGAAGAAACGCAGCAGTTCAGGGGGCTTTACCATGTACTCGGTGGTGTGATCAATCCACTGGACGGGGTCGGGCCGGAGCAGTTGCAAATTGAATCCCTGGTGAATCGGATCCGGAGGAATCAGCCGGAAGAGATCATCATGGCTATTTCGCCGACCATCGAGGGGGAGACGACGATTTATTATATATCCCGACTCTTGCGGGAATTGCCGGTCCGGATTTCCACGATTGCGAGGGGAGTGGCGTTTGGCGGTGAACTGGAATATGCCGACGAAATTACCCTCGGGCGTTCGATCATGAGTCGGATTCCGTATGCCTCCAACACCGAATGATGGATCTCACCGTCATTATTGTCAGTTATAATGTCCGCCACTTCCTGGAGCAGGCACTGCTGTCGGTGCGCAAGGCCGTTGCCGGGTTGGATGCGGAGGTCATTGTTGTGGACAACGATTCGGTGGATGATTCTGTGCTGATGGTGAGGGAACGATTTCCCGAAGTGACCCTGATCATCAACGAGGAGAATACGGGATTTGCAGTGGCGAACAACCAGGCGATCCGTATCGCAAAAGGACGATATATCCTCCTGCTCAACCCGGATACGGTGGTCGAGGAGGACACCTTCTCCAAGTGTCTTCAATTCATGGATGCGCATCCGGAAGGTGGTGCGCTCGGCGTGCGGATGATCGATGGAGGTGGCCGGTATCTCCCGGAATCCAAGCGCGGATTTCCATCCCCGTTTGTTGCCTTTTGCAAGGCATTTGGTCTTTCCCGCCTGTTTCCTCGTTCGGCAAAACTGAATGGTTATCATCTGGGTCATCTCGGGGAAATGGAAACCGCTGCAGTTGATGTGCTGGCTGGAGCGTTCATGTGGTTGCGCCGGGAAGCACTGGACAAGGCAGGACTCCTGGATGAGTCTTTTTTCATGTACGGCGAGGATATTGACCTGTCCTACCGGATCCGGGAAGCCGGTTATGTCAATTATTATTTTCCGGAAGTGACCATCATCCATTACAAGGGTGAAAGCACCCGGAAGGGAAGCCTGAATTATATCCGGATCTTCTATCAGGCCATGATCCTGTTTGCCGAAAAACACTTTTCGGGAAGTCGCAGATCTGGTATGTGTTTTTTATACGGATGGCGATCTACGTGCGTGCCGGATGACCTGGCTCGCAACCTGTTCCGACGCAGCTGGCTATTCCTTGTCGATCTGCTGTTGTTGTGGTTAGGGGTGATCCTGATCAAGGATTTCTGGGCAGAGTTCTATTTCAATGACCCGTCCTACTATCCATCCCATTTCAATACGATCAATGCGCCGCTGTACGCGGTGATCTGGACAGGTGGGCTGTTTCTGAGTGGGGCCTACGACCGGAAGGATGATTTATGGGCTGCGGCCCGGGGTCTGTTTCTGGGAAGTCTGCTGATCGCGGCAGTCTATGGTTTTCTCGATCAACCCTATCGCACGTCTCGGGCAGTGATCCTGATGGGTACGGTATGGGCACTGATGGCCGTGATCACAGTCCGTATGGTGACACACTACATCAATTTGGCGAATGGCGGGCCGGGGTGAGGAAAGCGTCAAATCTGGTTGTGGTGGGATCGGTTGAGGAATGCGAACGGGCCATGCAACTGCTGAGCCGGCTGCATGTATCAAAAAACCTGGTCGGGTTTCTTTCACCGGTTGATGAATATGATCCACATCTCTATCTTAATCATATCCGGCGGTTGGATGAGGTGGTCAATGTGTTTCGGGTCCGGGAGGTGATCTTTTGTGCCCGGGATGTGCGATCCGATCACATGATGCAATGGATGAACCTGATCGGATCAGCCGTCGAATACCGGATTTTGCCAGAGGGCGGAATCAGTATTATTGGTAGTGCTTCATCTATTTCCAGTGGCGAATTGTACACGACAGACGTGCAGTTTCGTCTGGCCGATGCAGTCAAGCGACGACACAAACGGATGCTTGATCTGGGCATGGCCCTGCTGTTGCTTGCAGCAAGTCCGGTCCTGATCTGGTTTCAGGCGAGCAGGGCACGATTTATCACGAATTTGTTCCAACTACTCACCGGGCAACGAACTCTGGTGAGCTATGGGGATTCCGGAGAGGTTCTGCCCCGATTGAAACCCGGTTTATTGCAACCATCGGATGCGCATCCATGGCTGAACCTGGATGAACGGACGGTGCGGCATCTTGACTTCCTCTATGCCCGGGATTATGGTGTAGAGAAAGACCTGCGTATCGTATTGCGTAATCTTCGCCGTCTGGATCGATAAGGGTAAGCGGAGCGGTCTCCTCGATCCTGTTCGTATCTTCGGGAATCAGAATCAACCATCCGGATATTCCATGAAGCAGCTGATCGACAGGATCCAGGCACTGGCCCAAACCGGCTATGATGATGTAGTGGGTATCCGCCGGCACCTGCACATGTATCCCGAGCTGTCGTTTGAGGAAAAAAACACAGCCAGATTTATCAGTGAGCAACTGAGCCAATGGGGCATACCGCATACGACCGGGTGGGCTGGACACGGCATTGTGGCGACACTGGAGGGAAACGGTCCGGGTCAGACGATCGCCTTGCGTGCGGATATGGATGCCTTGCCGATCACCGAGGTCAATGAAGTCGAGTATTCTTCCCGCAACACCGGGGTCATGCATGCGTGTGGACATGATGCCCATACGGCATCACTGCTGGGAGCTCTTCGAATCTTATGGACTTTACGAACTGAATGGCGAGGAACCATCCGGGCGATTTTTCAACCGGCGGAGGAAAAACATCCTGGTGGTGCCTCCCTGCTGATCGCTGAAGGTGTGTTGGAGAATCCACGACCTGCACGAATACTCGGTCAGCATGTGCTGCCGACGATGCCAGCTGGCAAGGTTGCTTTTCGGGAAGGTGTCTGCATGGCGTCTGCGGATGAATTGTATCTGACGATCGAGGGTAAGGGCGGTCATGGCGCCATGCCCCATCTGACGCGTGATCCGGTGGCGATTTCGGCCACATTGATCACCGCTCTCCAGCAGCTGGTCAGTCGGAATGCAAACCCGATTTCACCATCTGTGCTGACCTTTGGAAAGATCTGGTCGGATGGTGGTGCGACCAATGTGATCCCCTCCAGAGTTCATCTCGAAGGCACCTTTCGGGCATTGGATGAAGCCTGGCGGGCAGAGGCACATCATCTCCTGACTACCATGTGTGACGGTATCTGCAGTGCCATGGATGCGACCTGTCATCTGGAGATCCGGAAGGGATATCCGACGTTGATCAGTCATCCGGAAACGACCCGAAGGGCGAAAAGTTGGGCAGTAGAATATCTCGGGAGCTGACGCTGTGGAGGACCTCGATATCCGCATGGGCGCAGAAGATTTTGCGTATTACAGTCAGGTGATGCCTGCCTGTTTCTATCGGTTGGGCACCGGGAGTTCGGACGGCAGGTTGGCTTCCGGATTGCATACGCCGACGTTTGATATCAACGAATCTGCCCTGGAGATCGGCAGTGGGTTGATGGCCTGGATTGCGATCGCTCAACTGGGACAAGAAATTGACTGACAAATGAAACATTTTTATCATATGTGTAGTAAACGGGAGGAGTGAATCTAGCATAATATAGAATAATAACTTATATTTATTCTGTAGTTTCATTAATCGCCTAACCTACAAAGACCCCATGGCCAAGATCCTGATCGCAGATGATGAGCAGAGTATCCGCCGCACATTGCGCGAGATCCTCGAGTTTGAAAAGTACAAGGTAGATGAAGCTGCCGACGGATTGGAATGTCTGGCCAAGGTCAAACAGAACAAATACGACGTCATCATCCTGGACATCAAGATGCCCAAGATGGATGGTATGGAAACCCTGGAAAAGATCCAGCTCATTGCTCCGGACACGCCTGTTGTTATGATCAGTGGCCATGCCAGTATTGATACGGCTGTCGAAGCGGTCAAGAAGGGTGCATTTGATTTCATTTCGAAGCCGCCGGATCTGAACAGGATGCTGATCACGATCCGCAATGCGATGGACAAGTCCAGCCTGATCGTCGAAACCCGTGCCCTCCAGCGGAAGGTCGGTCATATCAAGACTCAGGAAATGATCGGCAATTCGGAATGTATCCAGGATATCCTGGATACGATCGAACGTGTCGCACCAACAGATGCCCGTATCCTGATCACGGGAGAGAATAGTACCGGCAAGGAACTGGTCGCCCGATGGGCCCATGCCAAAAGCCCGCGGAACCCGCACCCGTTGATCGAAGTCAACTGTGCTGCCATCCCATCCGAGCTGATCGAGAGTGAGTTGTTCGGGCACGAAAAAGGAGCGTTCACCTCGGCCATCAAGCAGCGGATCGGCAAATTCGAACAGGCGAATGGCGGCACTCTGTTCCTGGACGAGATCGGCGATATGAGCCTTTCGGCTCAGGCTAAGGTGTTGCGTGCCCTGCAGGAGAACCGGATTACCCGCGTGGGTGGTGACAAGGAGATCTCGGTGGATGTACGCGTTATTGCTGCCACCAACAAGGATCTTCGCAAGATGATCCAGGAAGGCAGGTTTCGTGAAGACCTCTACCACCGCCTGGCTGTTATCATTATTCATGTTCCCTCCCTCAACGATCGCCTGGATGACATTCCAGAACTGGTCGAACATTTTATCACACAGATCTGTGGCGAATATGGCATCGCTACCAAAGAAATCGACCGGGCGGCTCTGGCTGCCCTGCAACAGATCACCTGGACGGGAAATATCCGCGAATTGCGCAATGTGGTCGAACGACTGATCATTCTCAGTGGGAAGTCGATCTCTGAAGAGGACGTCCAACGCTACGTTGTGCCATCCAGTGCAAAGCCGGGCAAGGTGGTGGATAAACTCGAAACCATCGGATAATCGGCCCTGTTGAAGAGTGTTCGTCAGGTGTTCCACTTCATGCTGCATAACATTTTTGCTGCGGTCACGTTATATCCTTCTGTGATCTACCCGAAAGGGTACGCAGGATAGACTTGTACACTATGGAAACAAATGGTAAGGAATCAGTCGTTCACAAGAACTCCATGAAGCAGTGGAGCCGGATCAAGGGAGAGAATGCCTGGACCATGTTCAAGGTCATGGCCGAATTTGTCGATGGATTTGAAAAGCTCAATCATATCGGTCCGTGTATCTCCATCTTCGGATCAGCCCGGACCAAACCTGATCATCCCAACTACAAGCTGGCGGTGGATATCGCCCGACGCCTGACGGAAGAAGGATTTGGCATCATTACCGGTGGTGGTCCGGGGATCATGGAAGCCGGTAACAAAGGTGCATCCCTGTATGGCGGACTGTCTGTCGGTTTGAATATTCACCTTCCACATGAACAGAATAACAACCAGTTCATCGATGTGGAGAAGAGCCTGAATCACCGGTACTTTTTTGTCCGGAAAGTGATGTTTGTCAAATATGCCCAGGCATTTGTCGTTTTGCCCGGCGGATTTGGCACCCTCGATGAGCTGTTCGAGGTCTTGACCCTGATTCAGACCAAAAAGATCAACCCGGTACCTGTTGTCCTGGTCGGTACTTCCTTCTGGCAAGGATTGCGGGAGTGGATCGAGGCCACCATGCTGGGTGTGGAGAACAATATCAATGCGGAAGATCTCAATCTGTTTACCATCACGGATGATCCGGCACAGGTGGTCCAGGTCATCAACGACTGGTATTCTGTCGGACCGACAGGCCAGGGTGAACTCAGCCCGAACTACGAACTGTAGATCTGCCCATACCGTTCAACAGAAAACGCCTGCTCTGGATATTCGGAACAGGCGTTTTTTATTGTTGGAAGTCCATCCGACAGGCAATGCCTGCCGGTTACTCAGAGGATGTTTCCGAAGGGAATCTGACGAGTGCCAGTCGAATGGTCAATGCAGCAAGTGACAGCGCTACCGGCGAAAACAGGTATCGTTCCAGGGCGGTCTTTGCCAGGAGGTTTGTCGTGGTATTGATCAGAAAATACAGGGCCATCATCCACAAACCGAATTGAGCGAGCGGCTTGATCCACGCCATATCGATCAGGTCGATCTTCGCCAGCACGATCAGTGCAAACAGAAGCAACATGCAGATCGATGCCAGTTCCACATGGATCAAGTCTTCCCGTGTCTGAATCCGGCCACCCCAGACCAGATCCGGTGAGACAAAACCGGCAACTACACTGAGATGAAAGAGAATCAGCATGCCCAGAATAATCAGGATGGCGTACGCTGTGAGCTGGGGTGTTTTCATTTGTCTGATTGGGTGTTCACATCGGGTGGAATCGGCTGAACTTGATCATCCATGATATCCGATCATCGATTGACAAACCGGATGCTCCACATGCCACGAAGATCTCCGAGTGCATAACCGGTGGCCCGATCATCAGGATACAGTTCGGTGAGCCGGCTCCTGACCTCGGGAGCGATCTCTGTGTCGATCTTGCCATGGCAATTCAGACACCCTTGCTGGATGCGAATGGGTCCATAATACATGACGGTATCCGGTGTCAGTTCCTGGACAACTGCAACCGGGTCAACATTATTTTTCACCTCTTTTTCCCAATTCCAGGATCGCAAATTCAAATTCATTGGCCTGGTTCAACGGGTTGCGCGGACGTAGTGACACTCTGCGGATTGAGCAGTCATACATCCTTGACAACGTATCCGTCAGTGGATAGGCAGCTTGATTGCAGAATTGGACAGCGCCGGCTATGCCGTGTTCTGCCATGGCAGCATTCAGCTTGGTGCTTAACACAGCAAAGCTGGCTCCCTGGACCCGGCCGCCTTTCTCGAGCCACGGCTCAGGATCAAATGTGGCGACGGGAGTTGTTTCCGGTGTTGACGAACAGGCGAACAGCAGACCGGACAACGGGATCAGGATAGTTAACAGTTTGGACATGGCAGGATTCTGGTGGCAAGATAGGGAAGGTTAAACAACCGGGGAGCACCTCCTGAACGGAAGTCTCCCCGGCAACATTCACCCTCATGCTATTCGTGCTATGACAATGACCTTCTGGCCAGATAGAAGTCGACTTTTTCAACCGTTTGGTCAGCGATCCGTGCATCCATTTCCCGGAGTGTCTTCGGGGGTGGGACAATGACTTTTTCCCCTTCGACCCAATTGACGGGCAGGGCGCATCCATTGCTATCTGCCGTCTGGAGAGCAACCAGGACACGCTGGATCTCGTCCATATTCCGGCCCACATTGAGCGGGTAATACATGATCAACCGGATCATACCTTTCGGATCGATAAAGAAGACGGCTCTGACCGCTGCTGTGCTGCTTGCTCCGGGATGCAACATGCCATACAGATGAGCAACATGCATGTCCAGGTCGGCGATGATCGGGAAGTCCATGTAAACTCCCGTCTTTTCGCGCACATTGTTCACCCAGGCCAGATGGCTATGGATGGAGTCGATGCTCAGTCCAATCAGCTTGGTATTGTGTTTGGTAAACCATTCTCTGTCCATTGCAAAGGCAGACAGCTCTGTTGTGCAGACCGGAGTGAAATCGGCAGGGTGGGAAAACATGATCACCCAGGAATCCTTGTTGTATTCACTGAGTGTAAGATCTCCAGCTGTGGTGGGAGCTGTGAAGTCCGGCGCTTTATCACCGATCCTCGGCATTGAATATGTTTGTTGTTCCGTTTCCATGATGGGGATATTTTAAGCGTTGATTAATTCGATTTCACCAATGCAGCCGACTGATTCAGTAATCGTTGTACAGCATGCCAGCCTCCGCCATTAACGGCATCCAGACCAGCCCTGCGAAGCATTCCTGTGGCTATGCCACTGCGACGACCGGTGGCACAGCAGGCAACAACCGGTTTGTTCTTCTTTTTCAATCTGCTGATCTGGCCCTGAAGTTGATCCAGCGGGATGTTTATGGAGGAGGCTACATGACCTTGTGAAAACTCGCTCGCTGTACGTACATCCAGGATGATCGCCTGCTGGTTTAACAGGTTCAGCGTTTTTTCCTGATCGGCACCACCCAGCAGTTTTTTAATGAATGAAAACATCGGCTCAGGCTGTTTTTTTCATGAGGTCGATCATATCTTCCAATCCACCGCCATTGTAAATGTCTTTCACTCCCAGTCCCCCTAAAAAGGAGACTGCCTGACCGGAACGCATACCGGAACGGCAATAGAAAATGATCGGTTTTTCAAGCATCCGCAATTCGTCGATATGGCCGGGAATCTGGCCGAGCGGAATGTTGGTGGCACCATCAATATGGCCCATGGAAAATTCAAAGGGCTCACGGACATCGACGATGAGCGGTTCTGATTGTTGAAGTAGTTGTTTCAAGTTCATTCGAGATAATGATCAATAGTGGGTAAAGCATACGAAAGTCGAAACACGGAACAAAGTTCACTGAATGCGTTAGAAGCGACAGTGATCGATGTCACACCGGTTCACTCATTGGTTTGCGTGGTGTAGTGTTGGAAGTTGTGATCAATCGGAGCGCTGTCAAGAAGATCATCAAACGCATTCACAGCATTCTGGACGCTCATGAACATGTTCTCCTGTCCGATTCTCGCCAACAGGCCGTTCAAGGTCATCTGATCCCGTACCGGGCCGATCACGCTGTTGAAGAGGACGACAAATCCCCGGGTTCTCAGATCAGCCACCAGGTCCTGAAGAAAACGGGGTTGCACTGGAATCGATATGACTGATACTTTCCGCATTCAGGATAATGCATTTCAGGGCTTTCCCCTTTGACTGGATCATCGTTTCAAGATGGTCTTTGCAAAAATTGAGATTGGCAAAAAACAGTTGAGCGTCAAGCCGGAGAATGAGGATATCGGGGCGAATCTCGAGGTCGTCGAAACGAGCCACATTCCGGTAGAAATTTGACCCCGGCACCCGACCAAGCGTGGCAATATGTGGTCTGGACGTCCTGAAAATGACCAATCCCAATGACAGGATGACACCAATCCCGATGCCTTCTTCGATACCCAGGATGAGGGTTGCGATAAATGTGACCAGGAGCATCCAGAAATCGCCTCGGTCTGTTTTCCACAGGTGGATCGCCTCGCGGTAATCGATGAGGCCAAACACAGCGACCATGATGACGGACGCGAGAATGGCGTTCGGCAGGTTGTGGAAGAGAGGGGTCAGAAAAAGCAGGGTCAGGATGATCAGGACGGCACTGATCATGGACGCCATTCCGGTTTTTGCCCCGGCCTGATCATTGACCGCTGTGCGCGAAAACCCGCCTGTTACCGGATAACTCTGGAAGAATGCGCCACCCAGGTTGGCTGTGCCCAGAGCGATGAGTTCCTGATTGGCATTCAGCGTATAATCCTTATGCCTGGATTGGATGGCTTTGGCAACTGCAATGCTTTCCATAAAACTGACCAGAGAAATCGCCATGGCGGTCCCCAGAAGTGCAGAAACGGTGGCACCGTCGAAATGCGGCATACTGAAATGAGGCAGACCGCTCGGGATTTGGCCGACGATCTGCACACCAAGGGATTCCAATCCAAATACATGCACAGCACCAATGCCGAATATAACTGCCAATAACGGGGCTGGAATACGTTTGTCGATCCGTCGCGCGATCAGGATCAGGAGGATGCCAGCCAGACCGAGGAATAAAGTGGGCAGTTGAACTTCTCGGATATGTTTGATCGCACTGAAAAGGATCTCGTGGACTTGCTGCGTACCGGGTAGCGGGATACCCGTGAGGTGTTTGAGCTGGCTGAACCCGATGATGAGCGCTGCGGCTGAAGTAAAGCCTGACACCACCGGATGAGAGAGGAAGTTCACCAGAAACCCCAGGCGGAACACGCCAAGCAAAAACTGGATGGTGCCAACCATCAATGCCAGCGTGATCGCCAGCTGTAAATAGGTTTCGGTATTGGTCTCCGCCAGGGATGCTACACCGGCTGCGGTCAGCAGGGAAACCATAGCGACTGGTCCGACAGCCAGCTGTCTGGATGTGCCCAAAAGGGCATAGATGATCAATGGCAGGGTAGAGGCATACAGGCCGTAAATAGGGGGGAGTCCTGCGATCATGGCATAGGCCATGCCCTGGGGATAAGCATGACCCCAACAGTCAAACCCGCTGACAGGTCACCCTGAAACTGCTTGCGATTGTAGGTTTTCAGCCACTGAAGTGCAGGGATGTGCCTGGAAAGGAAGGACATAGTAAGCGTACAGCCGATTGAGGTGCCAAAGGTAGCAGGCTCCTGTTCATGCTTTTGCAACCCGGATCACAATAGCGGATCTCCGGTTGCAGATCTGGGGTGAATCAGAACAATGGATATCATTAAGAATGATTCGCTGTTTGCTATTGTCGAATCAAATCTATGTCTGGTAAATCAGGATCGGCCGGGCAGGAACTGTTTCAATTGAGACCATCTCCAGCGGAGTAATACAATGCAGCAACCCAGGACGGTGCATGCCAGTCCGAAGAGAAGACCACCGTCTCCCATGACTTCAATGCCCAATGGGCCGAGATGAGAGCCGATTGCGCCCAGCATGACCAGGGCGCCACCCAGTGCACCAAGGACAACCGTGCGGGGAATAAGCAGAAGAATGGCAGAAATCAATTCGGCCGTACCTGATCCATACCGACCCAGCGGCTCCATACCCAGTGTCTCAAAGATATACACGCTTTCAGCTGCACCGGTGAACTTGAAGTACAGCGTTTGCAGGAGAATGACAGCTGCCAGAATCCGCAGGATCAGATCGAGTGTTTTCATTGGGTCGAATTATGTGGAAAGATCTGAAAAAAGGCGGAAATGGGAAGGCGGAAATGGGAAGGTGGAAAGCGGAACCCGGACGATGGTGCTTTCGGCACCATGTCCGGATCCGGACGATTCCGCTTTAAAAGCGGAATGTCCGGGGGCGGAAGGCGGAAGTCGGAAGGCATCTGCCTGGCCGGTAGGCAGGGAATGCGAAGGGAAAAAATAGTAGATCGTACCGGCTGCTTCAGCTGCCGTTCCAGATTGTTAGAACTCTCTTTTTGAAGGAGAAAATGAATGAGAAATAAGCAAGGCGGAAGTGGGAAATCGGAAATCGGAAGTGGGAAGGCGGAAGTCGGAAGTCGGAAATCGGAAATCGGAAATCGGAAGTAGGAAATCGGAAGTCGGAGGCCAGGAACCAGGAATCAGGAATCAGGAATCAAAAACTGGCTGTGCCGCAAACAGAATGATCGATCATAGGCTAGAATGGTGCAGGATAAATCACCAGGGAACCCCCGAATAAAAAACCCACTCATTGAGTGGGCCCTTTACTCGTAGCTATACCGGAGCATAGCCAACGTTCCTAACCAGTTATTCTTTCCTCCAAATATCGTTCCAATTCGGCAGGGTCATAGATCAGGACCTCTCTGGGTTTGCTTCCTTCGCTGGCACCGACGATGCCCATTGCCTCCAATTGGTCCATGATGCGCCCGGCACGGTTATAACCCAGTTTGAGTCGACGCTGGATCATACTGGTCGAACCATGTTGATTGGATACCACCAGACGAGCGGCGTCGCCAAACAGTTCATCCAGATCCTTCGGATCGAGAGGGCCGCCGCCATTCGGATTGTCGGGATTGAACTCGGGCAGGAAATAGGGCTCTGGAAATCCCTGTTGTTTGCCGATAAAATCGATCACCCGTTCCACTTCCGACGTGTCAACAAATGCCCCCTGGAGTCGGATCATATCGCCACCCACACTGAGGAGCATATCCCCCTGACCGATCAGTTGATCCGCTCCTCCTCCATCGAGGATGGTGCGGGAGTCGACCTTGGAAGCGACCTTGAAGGCGATCCGTGCCGGAAAATTGGCCTTGATGCTCCCTGTGATGATGTTGACGGAAGGTCGCTGTGTGGCAATGATCAGATGGATACCAACTGCCCGAGCCAGTTGCGCCAGACGTGCCAGTGGCTGTTCGACTTCCCGGCCGGCGGTGAGAATGAGGTCGGCAAATTCGTCAATCACCAGGACGATGAACGGCATAAACCGGTGGCCATCATTCGGGTTGAGTCGACGCTCGGTGAATTTGTCGTTGTATTCCCGGAGATTTCGGGTTTTGGCACGCTTCAGCAATTCATACCGTGCATCCATTTCGATGCACAGCGAATTGAGTGTGTAGATCACCTGGTTATTGTCCGTTACAATGGGCTCTGTCTGCTCGGGAAGAAAGGCCAGGAAGTGATTCTCCAGGAATCCATAGGGATAGAGTTCGACCTTTTTCGGATCGATTAACACGAGTTTGAGCTGGGATGGATGCTTGCGATACAGGAGGGAGATCAGGACTGAGTTGATCCCGACCGATTTACCCTGGCCCGTAGCACCGGCGATCAAAAGGTGGGGCATCTTCGCCAGATCCGCTACAAACACTTCATTGGAGATGGTCTTTCCAATGGCGATCGGCAGGTCCATTTTGACATTCTTGAACTTGTCAGAAGCGATTACCTCACGCAGACCGACGATCTGTTTTTTCTTGTTGGGCACCTCGATCCCGATCGTTCCCTTACCCGGGATGGGGGCGATAATCCGGATACCTAACGCCGACATGCTGAGTGCGATATCGTCCTCAAGGCTCCGGATCTTGGAGATCTTGATGCCCGGAGCAGGAACGATTTCGAACAGGGTCACCGTCGGCCCGATCGTAGCCCGGATCTTGGTGATCTCGATCTTGTAGTTCAACAGGGTCTCGATGATCTGGTTTTTATGCACTTCCAGTTCAGCGCGGTCGATCTCGACCTGGGATTCGCTGTAGTCGTGCAGCAGTTCCACTTCCGGATGTTTGTAGCGGGACAGCTCTTTTTTCGGATCATAAGGCTCTGTGTCGACAGCTTCATCATCGGTTACCACCGGATGAGTGCCTTCCTGGAGGGAGACGGGCGTTGTCTGGAGGTCGGAAACGGGTGATAACACCGGTTTTTTCTCGGGAATATCGATCGTTTCGAGCTCAAGATCAGGTCTGGAAACAGGCCTTGCCTCGCGGGATAGACTGTCCAATTCGAGATCCAGAGAATCTCCTGCGGTGGCGATCATGGCTGCAGCCTTCTCCTTTTTTCGGTTTTTGATGACCAGTTCATCCGGTTCATCAGCCAGATCCGAGTCCATAGAACGGCTGAACAGATTGAAATTCCGGAGGGCCCGAAACGGTGCGGTCATCCAGGCTGGAATGCCCAGGTTGTTGAAATCCGGATTGAAAAACCAGACCAGTGTGCCGATGATGGTGGCAACCAGCAGGAGGGTCATTCCGATCTGACCGATCAAGCCGATAAGCCAGCCGCTGACCTTGCTCCCAAAGGCACCTCCGTAGGGGAAGCCGGCCTGTTGGAAGATGAAGGCACAGTATACAGAAACGACTACCATCAGAAGGATGCCCTTCCGGAAACTGACCCAGAACGGTTTGAGCTTCTGCTCCAGCACCAGAAAGAGGCCAAATCGGAACAGGAGGTAGACCAGGATGAAGGAGCCGATCCCGAAACCCCAGTAAATAAAGAAATTGGAGGTTATCGCCCCGAGTTTACCGAGCCAGTTGTCGATCTCGACTTCGCTCTCAAACAAGAGAGACCAGGAATAGAACAGGACATGATTCTGGTCGCGGTACCATGTAAACAGGTAGGAGACAAAGGCGATGCCGAGGTAAGCGGATAATAATAACGCGATCAAACCTCCGATTTTCGGCCGGCGCTGATCGTTTTTCATCTTCAGGTCGAGGGCCAATTGTCCACTCTTCTTCTTCTTTTTAGGCATGTCCTGTGGGGATTACGAACCACTCGTATCGCGAAGTGATCATCTGGAACAGACAGACTTACACATAACCGGAAATGAGCATGGCAAAAGTACGATTTTAACTTTGGCCGCCCTACTCCGGGTCGTTCATCTCAGAATGGAAACCCTGACAACCTGAAATTATTGCAACCCGGATTGATATGTTATGACAAAATTCATTCTTGACGAAACCATCGATTTCATTATTTTCGTCCATCTAAAACAGTTCAACTATGGATTTGCAGCAAGTGGATCGTCGAACTGGCCTCAACCGGAATTCCTTCAAAGAAGAGTATCTGGATACGCGGCGACCTGTCGTGTTTACAGATCTCATGGACACCTGGCCAGCAAAAACGAAATGGAGCCTGGAGCATCTCAAATCCAATTATGGACATATCAAGGTGCCTGTCTATTCCGAGAATTATTCTAAACCGGGTAAGAACTACATGGAGCCCGACAAGATCCTGACGTTCAGAGAATACCTGGAAATGCTGGAATCAGGTCCCACTAAATACAGATTGTTCCTGTTCAACATCTTCCGTCATGCACCTTCCATGTGCAAGGACTTTGCACTGCCCACAATCATGGACGGCTTTTACAGCGAGTTTCCGTTCATGTTTTTCGGTGGGGAAGGGTCATCCGTTGCTCTGCATTATGATATTGATCTGGCACACGTCTTTCTCAACCAGTTTCACGGTCGGAAGCGGGTGGTTCTCTTTCCGCCCGAAGAATCCCGCCACCTGTATCACCACCCCTTCACGGTGGCCAGCTATATCGATGTGAATCATCCGGACTATGGGAAATATCCTGCCCTCCAGAAGGTGACCGGGTTTGAAACGATCATTGAGCCAGGAGAAACACTCTTTATGCCAGCCGGATACTGGCACTACATCGAATACCTGGATGGGGGATATTCCATGGCTCTGCGGGCCAATGAATCCTATACACGTCGTGCGATAGGTCTGTTTAACATTGCTCGTCATTATGTCGTGGATAAGGGCATGAACAAGATCATGGGTGAGAACTGGCGGACGATGAAAGCTGAAATTGCACGCCGGAGAGCGGAGGAAGAGCTGGTGTGATCATCATTCGGGTTGGCTTTCAGTTGGAAGAGCGAGGCTGACGGCGACAAGAGGCCATCTGGCAGATACCATTGGCTTTCCATCAGGGGGGCCAAAATTGAATTCCGGGGGACACGTTCGCCCGCGTTCTATCCGTTTGAAGATGACAGATGCTACTGGAATCCACTTCCGAGCTGGTTTGAGCATTCCATCTTCCTGTCTCATCAGATTCTCATCTGTCGGTCATGCTGAGGTTGGTATGTTTGCACGGGTAAAAGGACAGATCCGGTATCGCCAATGTGTACTCAGAGGTTGAAACAGCTGCCATCTGTATCTTTGTACCCGTTTTCAATCCCTTCTGACATCACCATTCCGACAAAAAGAGGATGGGTTGTGTCAAACCAATGCTCACGCAGGATTCCGTTGTTATGCATATCATCAAAACGCTTTTCAACAAGCTCTTTTCTACTTCCGCTGCCGGACTGTACATGATTCTCTTTGCAGCCGCTATCGGTGTAGCCACCTTTATCGAAAACGACTTCGGCACCAGTGCTGCACAGAAGGTGATCTTCAAAACCAGGTGGTTTGAGCTCCTCCTTGTCCTCTTTTCGATCACCCTGATCGTCAATATCTTCCGGTTCCGGATGATCCAACAGAAGAAATGGGCCATTCTCACCTTCCATGCCGCCATGGTGATTATCCTTCTAGGTGCAGGGGTCACGCGCTATATAGGGAGTGAAGGGATGATGCATATTCGGGAGGGGAGTGCTTCCAATTCGTTTATTTCCGCAGAGAGTTATCTGCTGTTCAAGGCCCGGGTGGGTGGCCAGGAATTCCAGTTTGATGAACCCGTTCTGTTCGCCTCCAGAGGAAACAATCATTTTCAGCAGACCTATCAGTTGGGTGGGAAGGAAGTTCAGATCGAGGTCACCGATTTCATGCCCAACCCGTCTGAAGTCATGGTTGATGCTCCGGTGGATGGGGTTCCGATCCTGAAAGTGGTCATCGGTGGCATGAACGGCAGGGAGGAATATTTCCTCCGCTATGGTGAGGCGACCACCATCAAGGGCACACGGTTTACGTTCGGGGCAACCATTGATTCAACTGCTTTTTCAATCCGGTTTACCAATAATGAGCTCACGTTTCAGCTCCTGTGCCCTATACACAAATGGTCATGGCCACACAAACCCCGTGACTCTATCGCTCCGGGTGTGGTTTATCCATTGCGGTTGCGCAGTTTATACTCCAGTGGTGCAGATGGTTTTGTGTTTGGTGATTTCAATCCACAGGGCCGGGTCGACATTGTATCCTCTTCCCCCAAGATGCTGAGCAGCAGCATGGGAGGAGTCCTTGTGCGCGTCTCCTCCGGTGGTGAAGAGCAATCCCAGTATGTGTACGGGCAGCAGGGCGTGGAAGGCCGGCCCAGAGGGTTTTCAGTCAATGGTGTAGAATTGGCGATTGCCTATGGTGCCAAACGAATGGAACTTCCCTTTTCCCTCCAGTTGCACGATTTTATCCTCGAACGATATCCGGGTACGAACAGCGCTTCTTCCTATGCCAGTGAAGTGACTCTGATCGATCCTCGTACGGGCCTCAACAGAGACCAACGGATCTATATGAACCATATCCTGGATCATGATGGCTACCGGTTCTTTCAATCCTCGTTTGACCAGGATGAATTGGGTACCTATCTCAGCGTTAACCACGATGCCCCCGGTACATGGATCAGTTATATCGGGTATATCCTGCTGACTCTCGGGATGATCCTGACCTTCTTCTCGCCAAGCAGCCGTTTTCGCAAGCTGGCAGAACAGATCAAGGCGATGCGCAAGCCACGAGCAGCCTCTATTCTTCTGCTGGTTGCTCTGATTGGTGCATCCGGCCATTTGTTCGCGTTCACGCCACCACAACAGGAGCATACGGAGCGGTTTGGCAAACTCCTTGTGCAGGATCAGAACGGTCGGTTCAAACCGATGAATACACTCAGCAGTGAGGTGTTGCGCAAGCTGTCGCGAAAGGAAACCTACGCTGGTGCGACTGCCGATCAGGTGATGCTGTCCATGGCCATCAACCCTCCCGACTGGTACCAGGAACCGATGATCAAACTGGGCAGTCATGAGCGGGTGCACGAAATGCTGGGTGTGAACGGTGATTTTGCGTCCTACAATGATTTTTTCAATACCGATGGTTCCTACAAACTGAAGGAGGAAATCAGGGCGGCCTTCAATGCTGAGCCACGGGACCGGGGTGTAATGGAAAAGGAGTTGATCAAGATCGATGAGCGAGTGAATATCATGAACATGATTTTTTCCGGTCAATTCTTTCGGGTGTTTCCAACTCCGGGAGATACCTCGCATACCTGGCTTTCCCCTGCTGATCTGCACCAGCGGCATCAGGGCCATACAGACGATTCGTTCATGGCGCGTTTCTATCCAGCCTATATCCAGACGGTGCAGGGAGCGATGCAGAATGGCGACTGGACGTTGGCCAACCGGTTGCTGGATGAACTGGCGAATTACCAGCAGCAATTGTCGGCCGGGGTCTTGCCATCGGCCACTCAGGTCAAGGCGGAATTGGCGTTGAATAAGATGGATGTGTTCAGTCGCTTGAGTTCATTATATGGATTGCTTGCATTGGCATTTTTGGTGCTCCTCTTTACATCGGTATTCAAACACGAGCTCAATCTGATCTGGCCTATCCGGATCGCGACAGGCTTGTTGGCTTTCGGATTTTTGATGCATACGATTGGTCTGGGCTTGCGTTGGTACGTTTCCGAACGAGCCCCGTGGAGTAATGGCTATGAGTCGATGATTTATATCGGCTGGACGACTGTGTTGGCGGGTCTGATTTTCTCCAGAAAATCGGTGGGCGGCTTGACGGCTACTGCCGCTCTTGCAGCGACGATTATGATGGTTGCCGGACTGAGTTATCTCGATCCGGAAATCACGCCGTTGGTGCCCGTGCTAAAATCCTACTGGCTGACTATCCACGTCTCTCTGGAAGCCGGGAGTTATGGCTTCCTGATGCTGGGGGCGATTATCGGTGTGTTGAATTTGATCTTCATGATCACCCTCACCGAGCGGAATAAAGACAAGGTATACCGCATGATCAGGGAGATGACCATGATCAGCGAGATGACCTTGATCGGCGGACTATTCATGATCAGCATAGGCACATACCTCGGCGGTGTCTGGGCGAATGAATCCTGGGGCCGGTACTGGGGCTGGGATGCCAAGGAGACCTGGGCGCTGGTGACCATATTGGTGTATGCCTTTATCCTGCATATGCGGTTTATTCCCGGATTGCGGGGTGTGTATGCGTTTAATACGGCTTCCCTGTTCGGATGGGCATCTGTAGTGATGACTTATTTCGGTGTGAATTATTATTTATCCGGGTTGCATTCCTATGCGGCGGGTGATCCGGTGCCCATTCCGGATTTTGTGTATTACACGGTGGCGGCACTGGTGGTGATCAGTTTGTTGGCGATGTGGCGGCATAAAAAAGTGCCGCAGGGGTAGTGTCTGACTTATTTGCACGAAGGATCTGGCACTTTGCATGGGGTTGTTTTGTCACCATTTTTGCGGTGCCGGCAAAAATGTCGCCAAAACGGAATTGCGTTGAATTTATACCCCGGGCTGAAGCCCGGGGCTATTTATATTCAACCCCTCCGGGGTTGTTCATTTGTGCCCATGGAAAAGCTGAGTTTTGAGATAAACATTTTTTTACTTTCGTTTCTTCCCAATACCCATTACCCATTACTCAACACAAATACGCGGGTTCTATATTGGTGGAAGGGGCATGATGTTGTTGGATAAACTCATTAACCCATAAACGAATTAACGTCTTCATACATAAGGTTAAATCCAAAAGAATGGAAGCCTGTCACGGGGCTATTTATATTCAACCCCTCCGGGGTTGTTCATTTGTGCCTCCATAAAATCAGAGTCATCTGAAAAATTCATTGGGAAATGAATATATTATCTTGGCATCTTCCCTTCATTTCGTTTCTTCCCAATACCTATTACCCAATACCCAATACCCATTACCCAATACCCATTACCCATTACCCAATACCCATTACCCATTACCCAATACCCAATACCCATTACCCAATACCCAATACCCAACACCCAATACCCAACACCCAATACCCAATACCCAACACCCAACCCACTACTCCCATGAAGGACCACCAACGTCTTCTGGTCATCAAATGGGTGCATACGCTCATCTGGGCTATTTTTGTCACCTTGATCTTCTATGTCGTGTATAGCGGAATTTCCGGTCATATCACCCGGATGACCTGGGTCAGTATCGGGCTGGTAGTTGGGGAAGGGTTGGTGCTCTTGTTGTTTGGGATGTCGTGTCCACTGACGGTGATGGCACGGCGTTATTCGGATTCCGACCGGGCCAATTTTGATATCTTTCTACCGGAGTGGCTGGCCAGGAAGAATAAGTTGATTTTTACGACCTTATTTGTGGCTGGTGCGCTGATGGTTCTTTATCACACATGGTGGTAATCACATGGTGAAAGAAATGGGATGATATCCCATGATTTACGCGTGCATTTTTTCATCTGATATTATTCTTGAATGAAAATTTTCTGGGCATGTGTCATGCTTTGTTTCTGTATGGGTATACAGGCACAAGACGAAAGAAGAATACAGCTCGCGATTCAGGTTGAACCTGGAATCTCCCTGTTGATCTTTGACGATCCGAATCTGAGTCCGCATTCCCAATCCGTCCACGCGACCGTCTCCGGGCTGGTCATGCTGGACCTGAATCGCCGCTTCCGCGCTGAGCTGGGCGCAGGAATGCGATACATGGAAATCGATCAGACAGATTATACCGTTCGCCTGGGTTGTGATCATGACGGAAATGGCGGGTTTGACCCATTCCATTCCTGGGTGGAGGTGGATCATTCGCTGTACTATCTGTCCGTTCCGGCCGGTTTCAGGTACCGGTTCAGACCGGAAGGGCATTCCCTGTATGTACGCGGAGGGGCTTCTGCCGATTTCTACCGGGCAAAAGCGGTATGGTCACCTTGTATGAGTGCGGGTTGCCTTCGACTATTCAGCATTGGCCTGCGCATCTACCGGAGGGACTGTTGATCCTGGGGCGATTGGGAATCGGGTATGAACGAAAAGTCCGGGCAAGTTCAACCTATTTTATCGAACCTGCGGTGACCTGGTCGTTCAGTCATGCTTATAAACCCTCTTCTCTTGTCAACAACAACCGGTTTCTGGTGGTCGGCCTGGCTGCTGGGTGGGTGTTCTGGGGGTGAGGTTGGGAGGAAGTGATGCAGGATTTCTGCGGATGTTCCGCACTGTTGTGCGATGATTCTTTTACTTGTGCATCAAACCATTTTATTCCAGCAATTGAAACAGAAGAAGCTGATCGATTCCGGACCTGGTCAAGGCTATCGTTCAGTAATCCGACAGGATGCTTCCAAACTTTGAGGCATGGGTGAAGCTATATCGACATGTGTCTGGCAGTGCGATTACAGTCCTAGTCTGCTGATAGCGGCATGACTACCCTGGTCGATCTGGATTTGCCAACATTCCTGGTGGCCCTTCCATACGACTTGGCAATTTCCGTCTTGTACATTCCTGGAAGAGAGCTGTTCTGTACCAGTTAAATGGAGGTTGATATACTTGATATATACTTCATCTATACTTCATTCCTACTTCATTCCTACTTCATTCCTACTTCATTCCTACTTAATTCTTACGTCATCCATATCTTAGCTCTACAGTGAATGAACATGCGACAATCTAGAAATATGCCTGACTGAAGTTTTCTTTCTACAGGGAATGGCCCCACATTCTGAACCGAAGTGGCAAGTGGATATTCAGTGTAAGGTACGTCCTTTCCGGGTGTCGTCGGAGTATCGGTATAGGCCATGTGTTGGATAGGTTCGACGGTTCTGTATTTTTATAACATCGTGCAGCGCATAATTCTGGTTTAGGCTGTTGCTGCAGGGCAGAAGAACATGTCTTTTCGAACCATCTGGAATCACTCAGGAGTAATCATTCGCTCAGGTGTCACAGGTATTACGCCAGCGCTCCAGTTTTCTCGAATTACTGTTGATGTCCCGACTTCAGGTGTACTGTACAGCATATCCTCACCTGAACAGGAGCTTTTCGTACATTCACAGCCAATCTGTCAATTGGCTGATAAGTCATTCTGGATGTAGTGGAGAAATCTGGGTAACGTGATCCATCGGGTGGGTAGTCCGCTGGAGAGGTTCTGGGTAGCACGCTGGCAGGTAATCGTCGAATGATTGAAGCAGGATTGGAGAAGATTTAGAGGAGTTGGCAACAAGCAGAAGAAAATGAAAAGAGTGTATCAAATTATAGTAATCGGATTAATGTCGATATTAGGTTCGTTTTCAAGCAATAATTTGATGAAAAACTACCCTCCAATGATTTAAAATTCTGAAATAAATATTAATAAATACATCAATCCAGGAAATGCGGTATTGTCTGAATTATAAGAGGGCTGCACCAATGAGAATACTATTTTTGCTAATTCTATTTGCAAACTTGTTCGTGCTTTTACTTTGCCCGGGCAGACTACTCAGTTTGACGAGCAAAGATTTAAATTGGGTTTGGAAGCTGGATTCGGTTTTAACGAGCTTGTAAAGGGTAGCGTCAACATTGGTGAGTTGCCTTCAAGAACGGCGGAGTTTATATCGGTGCAATTTTTAAATATATTCCAAGAAAGAGTGTGTTAGGATTTGTATCAGGAATGCGATATCAAAGAATGGGAAACAATTCTTGTAAGGCTGATAATTTATTGGTTCCTTTGGAATTGGAATTCATTTTATTTAAAAGCCGGCCAGTAAATTTATTACTGAATGGGGGTTCTGCAATAGAATTCAACTTGTTCAAAGACAAATCGTCATTTTATGATATTCAAAGAATAGGATTGAATTGGAGATTTGGAGCAGGGGTTTCATTTGCACCTGGCAAGAGTGATGAATTTCTATTTCAATGTTTAAGGTCTATAGGTTCAAATACCTATACCAGCAAGCTCTCATCTCCAGGTGGAGCACGATATGAAGTTAAATACAGGAATTCAGGAATTGAATTTGGAGTAAAGTGGATAAGAAGAATCTAAAGTATATGTAGGACAATAATCACCTGTTAATCATCCGTAATTCAGCAAAGTTGGAATAATCCATGAGGCAGCTTTTGACGAAAGAAAATTATAGTTGATAGGTTTCATCCTTGTTTCCCATTTTCACCATCACGAGCAAGGATTTTCTAATGGACGCAAAGCACATGCCTGGCAGAAGACAGGTTATCATACATCATTTCTGAATCCATACCACAGAGTCCTCGGGGTCCGGGTCCTAGTTTGGCGATGATTTCTTTTTATGATATTTACTTATCTATTTTGGTTAGCCGAATGCCCTGGAATTAAGTATCATCGCTAAACTCCCTCAGTTTAAACCGTATTATGCAGAAGTGATTCAGATGCTATTCTTAGTTGTTGGGCCTGAAAAGAATGCAATGGATTTAATTTTATTGTAACTACTTCACCACCACTGCCCCCTCCATAATCAACTCATACCGATATCCCGCACCGAAATCCTTGTTCAGGGCGATAGTGCCTTCGACGGTGACGATGGCACCGAGAGGGATGTTTTCGGCAGTGGTGACCGTCAGATCGTAGTTGTCGCCGGTGCCGTCCTGGAGGTGGATCCAGTTGCGGTTCATGATCATGGGGTTGACCTTGACGACCTTGCCTGTGATCTTGATGGACTTGCCTTCGTATTTTGCGGGAGTGGCAACGAGCTTACCGATGGTGATTGCCCCGGCTGCCGGGGTGATCGACTTGGGTGGATCTATGGCCGGATGTCCTTCGGGAATGCCACCGCCTTCTGTACTCGCACCCTGTGCACCCATTTTGCGGATATCGGAAACCAGGTAAAGGGTCTCGAAGACCCGGTTGTATTCCTTGCTCAGGAAATTCTGCTTCTTCAGTCCACCGCGGTAGATCAGCTGGTCACCGACGGCCACTTCGCTTTTCGGGATCGCGATCCAGTAGACTTCTTCTCCCTCGTTGACCGAGAGGTAGGAATACTTTTCGGTATGCAACACTTCTGCTACCACGACCTGGTGTTCGGCAGCAGCCGAGGCACCGGCATTGATCTGATCCAGCACGCTTTCACCAGCGGCGGGAGCGGCCGCTTCGGACGTGCTTTCGATTACTTTGGGAGAGTCGCCACAGGCTGTCAGCAAGGCGGCGGATAAGGCAAGAAGAGAGAAGACGTGACATGGCGATGGGGATAAATACAGGGTTAAATGTAGTGTTTCTGCGTGGATCAAAGACCAGGACAGGACGACCTTGTCCTTTCCTGTCGGATCAGATCCGCTGCATGAGTTTGGTGTTGAACCGGCTGACCGTCGGATATCGCGCATCAAACGTTTCTTCATAATACAGATACAACGACAGTTTTTTGGTGATCCGCCAGGACAGGCTCAACCCGGCAATATCCTGATGGGTTTTGACCTCCGACCAGGTTGGCACATAGTCGATCCACCGATAGTACAGGTCGCCATTCAGCCGGCCCTTGAAAAAGTCGCGGGTGTACCGGCAGCCGTAATATCGGCTTTTCTGGTAGCTGGTTTCCAGGGCATTGACCGTCAAGGTCAGGTTACCCTGGATGGCTGGCAGACGGCTGTAGGTGATGTAGCCGTTGATATTCTGAGAGGTGTTGGTATTGCTTTTCTGGAAGCGCCAGCTGGCATTCGCTCCCAGGGAGACGCGTTTGAAAACCCGGTAACTGGCGCTTACACGCAGGCCCTGCCGGGTCTCTTCATCGATCAGCTGATCGATATAGTTTTTGAATGATTCGAAGAAGATCACATTCTTCCGGTTGTCATACGACACGGAAGCACTCAAGGTGCGTGAAAACCGGTAACGTAACGAGGTGAAGAGGTTGGTCAGTGTCAGATTGTTGGTCACTTCTTCATTTACCTTCTGATACAGATCCATCTCGCAGGACGCAAAGACATTCAGGTTCGGGAGCAGATTGTCGGTATGTTGTACGTAGATGAACCGGCGGTCTATTTCACCCTGATTTCGTTGTTCAATCAGAGCCAGAGTGTTCTGTTGGCTCCGGCCAGGTGATTGGGTTGCGAAGCCGATATAAGCACCCGCCTGGAACATGCCAGGATCAATGCGGTAATCCTGGAGGTTGGGACGAGAGCCCGCCATGACGCCAACCTGGAAAGCCCCGAAGGCATGTTCGGCCTGCAATCCATCGATGGCACCCATGCTGGAAATGCGGGGGTTGATCTTGCGCCCCAGGGTCAGCAAGGTCCGGTCGGTTGGTTCATATTTGACAGCCAGATTGAAGATCTTGAGCGCATCAAAGACATTGGCGGTCACCTCCTCCCACTCGCCTGCCGTGTGGCGAAAGGTGATGTATGCCTCGGTTGAAAAGCGGGAATCGCTCAGGTGATCGCCACGAAACGAAAATCCATATCGCAATCGATGCCGTGGTGCGTCATCTGAAAAGATACTGTACGATGCTGCAGAAATTCTTCCTGTAATCTTTTCCTTTCGGTCTGTATTCTTTCCTTCTGTATTCGTCCCATCTTCCGATTCATCCTGTGGTGCTGGCAGGTTGGTGATGGGTGGTTCCGACTGTGTCGGAATATCAAGCACCGGTTCAGGTTCCTGCACGGGCACAGCAGGCCAGGGAGACAGCGCTGCCAGGGTCATGCCTTTCTCAGGAGTCCATTCTCCCACCACTTGAGCGACACAGGAGATCGATGATTTCTGTTGGACGATCAGGGCAGCCTCCCACCGTTGGTTCCGTTGCACAAACAGGGTATCGCCAATGGGTATGGCTTCCGTATCGGCAAACTTGACATAGACATTCGTTGCCGTGATGTAGGAGATGGTCCCTTCAGCCACGATTTGCCTTTCCTGGGCCTGGAGCGAGCAGGCGAGCAGGAACAGGAAAGAAATGGACAAAAGGCGATACATCTTCATCTCCATTCTCTAGTCTTCACCTGTTGGATGGCAGGTATAGCAAGCCTGGCTGTTATAACTGTACCCCGGTACATTGTCATGTTTGTCGGCCATATCCGCTGGATCATCGTGCTCGTGGCAATCAATGCAACTGAAAATCGAATAGTCGCCCGGTGTAGTATGGCATTCGGAACACTGATTCCATTCCCCATCATGCTTGCCACTGTAGATCGGGAAGTTCATAGCATCATGATCCCAGGTGGAGGGTACCCAGTTGGATGTGGAATGACAGGCCTCACAATCGGTCGGGAATCCGGCCTGCTCGTGGTCCGGATCATTCGTGGCATTGTACTCAGCTGCGTGGCATCCGTAACATGTGTTGGGTGTATTGTTGTAATCCCCGTTATGGCATGTCGCACAATCGTTGGCAATATTGGCATGTGCTCCGGTCAATGGCCAGAAGTCATTATGAATGGGGAAGGTGGCCGGGAACCAATCAGGCTCGGTTGTGTGGCACATGGCACAATCCATCGGTAGCCCCAGACTCACGTGATTGGGATTTGCACTGGCATTGTAATCAGGGGTGTGACAACCGGCACAGGTGTTTGGCGTGTTATTGTAGTTCCCCTGAATGGCCAGAAGTTGTCATGAATCGGGAATGTAGCCGGCATCCAGTCCGGGTTGGTCGTGTGGCACATGGCGCAATCCAGTGGAAGTCCGAGAGAGACGTGGTTAGGATTGGTTGTTGCGTTGTAATCCGGAGTATGACACCCGACGCAGGTGTTGGGTGTATTGTTGTAATCGCCGTTATGACAGGCGGCGCAGTCGTTGGCGATGGGGTCATGGCCACCATCCAGAACCCAGTAATCATCATGGATAGAGAAGGTTGCCGGACTCCAACCCGGTGCCGTAGTGTGACAGGATGCGCAATCAGTCGGAAAGTTGAGTGCTGTATGGTTGGGATTGGCTGACTGGTTGTAATCCGGCAGATGGCACCCTTCACACGTATTGGGTGTGTTGTTGTAGTTGCCGGCATGGCAGGCTGCACAGTCACTCGCGATCGGAACATGGGCACCATCCAGCACCCAGAAATTGTCATGATCCGGGAATTGTGCCGGACTCCAGCCGGGTTCGGTGGTGTGACATTGTGCGCAGTCAGTCCCGAAGTTCAATGCGACGTGATTGGGGTTGGAGGTCTGGTTGAAATCCGGCATATGACAGGCGTCACAGTTGGTTGGCGTACCCTGATAACCGGCGGCGTGACACGAAGCGCAATCCACTGAAACGTGCGCTCCAGTCAGGGGGAAATTGGTCAGGCTATGGTCAAATGCATCGTTGGCATCCCCGGTCGGGTGGCAGGCATAGCAAGAATTGCTGTTGTAAAAATAGCCGGGTATACCCTGGTGATTGTTGTCAGTTTCCGGGTTCAGGTGGCAGACGGTGCAACTGAACTCTTCAAAGTTATTCGGATTGGTATGGCAGTCTGTGCACTGCGTCCATTCGCCCTGGTGCTTGCCGCTGTAGATCGGGAAATGCTGAGCGTCATGATCAAAATTGACCGGCACCCAGGCATTTTCGGAATGGCAGGTGGCACAGTCTGTAGAGAACTGGGCGGCCTGGTGATCCGGATTTTGCGTGTTGTTGTAATCCTCTGCATGGCAGCCGAAGCAGGTATTGGGCGTGTTGTTATACTCGCCGTTATGGCAGGCGGCACAGTCATTACTGATACCAGCGTGAGCCCCATTCAGTGGATAAAAATCATCGTGGATGGGGAAGGTGGCCGGCATCCAGTCTGGTGCAGTGGTATGACACAGGGCGCAATCCATGGGTAATCCCAAGGCCTGGTGGTTGGGATTGGCTGCACTGTTGAAGTCGGGCGTATGGCAGCCGGCACAGGTATTGGGTGTGTTGTTGTAGTTGCCGTTGTGGCAGGCGGCACAATCATTGGCGATGGGCTGATGTGCGCCATCCAGTACCCAGAAATTGTCGTGGTCAGGGAATTGGGCCGGACTCCAGCCTGGTTCGGTTGTGTGGCAAGTGGCACAATCCGTAGAGAAATTCAGGCCCTGGTGATCCGGATTGGAGGCCATGTTCCAGTCGGGCATATGGCAGGCATTGCACTCGGTGGGTGTGCCGATATATCCCGCCGCATGGCAGGCGATACAGTCCGTGGTCGTGTGTGCTCCGGTCAGTGGGAATCCGGTATTGTTGTGATCGAAGGCGTCGTTCGCATCCCCTGTCGGGTGGCAGGCAAAACAGGACGGGCTGTTGTAGGTATACCCCGGTACACCCATGTGGTTATTATCCGTTTCCGGATTCATGTGGCATGTGATACAGGTAAACTCCATGTAGTTAGCAGGATTGGTGTGGCAATCCACGCACTGAACCCATTCACCCAGGTGTTTTCCGCTGTAAATGGGAAAGGACTTACTATCATGGTCAAAGGTGGCAGGTTCCCAGGCTGATTCGGTATGACAGCTTGCACAATCGGTGGAGAATTGAAGGGCCTGGTGATCCGGATCCGTCGTCTGGTCATAGTCCGCTTTGTGGCAGCCGGCACAGGTGTTCGGTGTGTTATTGTAGTCGCCGTTGTGGCAGGTGGCACAATCGTTGGCGATCATGGCATGCGCCCCATTTAACGGGTAGTAATCATCATGGATGGCAAACGTGGCCGGCTCCCAACCTGGCTCAGTGGTATGGCAGGCAGCACAATCTGTCGGCAGTCCTAAAGCTGGGTGACTCGGATTGATGGATTGTTCAAAGTCCATCATGTGACAAGAGGAACATTCTGTGGGCGTACCCGCATATCCACTGGCATGACATTGCAGGCAATCCGTGCTGGCATGGGCTCCGGTGAGGGGAACGCGGTCATACTGTGATCGAAGACATCATCCGCACTGCCATTGGGGTGGCAGGCCAGGCAAGAGGTGCTGTTGTAGGTATATCCGGGAATGCCATTGTGATCATTGTCGGTTTCCGGATTCATGTGGCAGGTGATGCAGGTGAATTCCATATAGTTTGCCGGATTGGTATGGCAATCGATACAGGCACTCCATTCGCCATCGTGCTTGCCGCTGAAAATGGGGAACTCCTGCACATCATGATCGAACGAGGAGGGGATCCAGCTGGCTTCACTATGACAGGAAGCGCAGTCCTGCGAAAACATCAGGGCTCCGTGATCCGGATCAGTAGTCTGGTCATAGTCCGTCTGGTGGCATTCGGCACAGGTGCTTGGTGTATTGAGGTAATCCCCGTTATGACAAGCAACACAATCGTTGGCGATCAATGCATGCGCACCATTCAAGGGGTAGAAGTCATTGTGATTGGGGAACAGGGCCGGGTTCCAGTCGGGATCTGTGGTATGGCAGGCGGCACAATCCATGGAGAATCCAAGGTCGTTGTGATTCGGATTGCTCGTCTGGTTGAAATCCTGAGTATGGCAGGCGGAGCACTCGGTTGGTGTGCCAGCATATCCTGCGGTATGACAGGAAGCGCAGTCGACAGTCAAATGGCTGCCGGTGAGCGGGAAGGCGGTCAGACTGTGATCAAAGACATCCTCTGCATCGCCGGTCGGATGGCAGGCCAGGCAGGCCGTGCTGGAGTACGTATAGCCTGTGACCCCATTGTGCGCATCATCCGTTTCGGGATTCATGTGGCAGGTCGTACACGTAAACTCGGCATAGTTGGCCGGGTTGGTATGGCATTCCGCACAGGAAGTCCACTCCCCATGATGTTTTCCGGAATAAATAGGAAAATAGGCCGCATCATGATCCAGATAAGCTGCCGGCATCCAGCCGGGATCTGTGGTATGGCAGGATGCGCAATTGGTTGAAAATCCGCTCTGGATGTGGTTAGGATCCAATGCCGCCTGAAAATCGGAATTGTGGCAAGCGACACAGTCCGTCGGGGTATTCTGATATGTCCCGTTGGTGTGGCACTGTGCACAATCTGTGATAGCATGGCCTAGTGTCAGCGGGAAAAAGCTGTGATCCACCTTGTCGGTATTCCAGTCGATCTGGTTGACATCATGACATTCCGCGCAGTTGGTGGAGAAGTTGTTCTTGACGTGGTCCGGACTGGAGGTGGATTGAAAATCCTGGAGGTGGCAGTTGATACAATCATTACCCAGCCTGTCGAACCGGAGACCGGTTTCCGAGTTGTGGCAATCGGAACAGCTGACGGCGGCGTGGGCGCCGACCAATGGAAATCCGTTGTCGAAGTGGATCTCGGAGATATTGTCCACCAGCCAGTTGTTGGCAGTATGGCAGCGAGCACAATCCTGCCCCACCGTCTGCTGGTGGATATCGTCATGGCAAGAGATACATTCCGAGCTGGCTTCCGAAAAGATCATCGATGAGTGGCAGCTCCGGCAATCCACCAGGGCATGCTGACCTTGCAAGTCGAACCGTGTGGTTTCATGGCTGAAGGCCATGTCTTCCCGCAGGGGTGTCCAACCGGTAGCAGTGTGACAATCTGCACAGTTGATGGCAAATTGCTCACCGTGGGGTGACTGGCCAAACAGCGGTAAAGCCAGTACCAGAAGCAATCCTATTTGTGACAATCTATACACGCAAACTGTTCGATCTTATAAAGCACAAAAGGTAGTCCATTCTGAATCGATTCTTTGTGACATTGGTCACACGAGATCTCAGCATGTCGGCCTTCCAGTGGAAAGTCGGTCTGATCATGGTTGAAAAAGTTGGCAGTCCAACCTTCGAAACCATGACATCGCCTGCAATCCGTGATTCCGTCTTCGTCAAATTGTGGTCCATGCACATTGTCATGGCAGGCTACACACGAAGCATCCAAACCTACAAACTTCCCATACGGAAATCCAGACTCAGGGATGTGACAGGACCGACAATCTTGCTGAAGATGCATTCCAAGCAGCTGAAACGGCGTTTGGTCATGGTCGAATCGGCTGTCCTGCCAACGCGAGGTCAGATGGCATTGATCACACCTGTTTTCCGGGTAATATTTCGCGGGGATATGGCCATTGTGAATGTCATCATGACAGTTCACACATTGGCCCCCCAGGTCGCGGAAGACCCACTTTTCCTTTTTGAGATGACAGGCAAAACACGGGGTAGCCAAATGCGCTCCGTCCAGTGGGAAAGCCGTTTTGGCGTGGTCTTCAAACGTATAGAGACTGCCTTCAAATCCCTGTACAGTATGGCAATCTGCACAATCCCGTACAGCCCCTTCACGGGCAAACTGACCTTCATGATAATCCGTGTGACAGGAAGCACAAGTGTTGTGTGGTAATGGCTCCAGCAAACTCTCGGTATGGCAGTCCCGGCAGTCGACCTGCTGGTGTTTCCCGACAAGGGCAAATTCGGTCAGGCTGTGATCGAACTGGTCCAGATTCTTGATGGAGGTGAAGGACTCTTCCTGGTGACAATTGGCACATGACTGACCAAACCTGCCTTCATGGGTATCTTCATGACACTGGATGCAGTCTGTAGCCGGAATTCCCTTCCGATCCTGAAACAGCGTACGGGGAGGGGTATCCAGAGCGTGACATGCGGCGCAATCCGTCTGCTGGTGCTTACCCTTCAAGGGAAAGCGGTCGGCTGTGATTGAACCGTCCTTTTCCGCGAAAATCACTGAACCCCTGCTCGGTATGGCATTCGTTACAATGATTCAGGAGCCGGTTCTGGTGTGGATCAGTGTGGCATGCACTGCACTCTGAAAAAGCGACATCGGCAAATCGTTGAAATTTCTTTCCCTCTCGCGTTTCTTCTTTGTGACAAGCCTTGCAATCCACCTGACGGTGTTTTCCGATCAGGGCAAAGTCGGACTTGTTGTGGTCGAATTTGGTTGCCGGGGCAAAGGCATCGGTGGTATGACAGGAGGCACAATCCGTACCCAGGGTGCGCTGATGGGTATCCTCATGACACACAACACATTCCTGGGAAAGTCCAAGGAAGGTATTTTTCGTGCGCGGATCTCGCGGTCGTTGATCAGGTCCGGTTTGTGACACTCCCGGCAGTCGATCTTCTTGTGCGAACCAGTCAACTCATAGCCGGTCAGTTTGTGGTCAAACGTCTTCTGATCAAACCGGATCATCTCAAACTGGCGACCATGATGTTCGCTGTGACAGGACGCACATTCCTTTCCTTTGACCTCCCGTGAAGTGTGGTACCCTTTGCGCGACTGGATGCGCGACCGGAGATCCTTGTGACACTCCAGGCATTTGTCATTGGAAACCTTGTCGCCCAATACATGGCATTTGGTGCAGTTGCGAATACCTTCCAGATCGGCATGAGATCGGGTCAGCTCGCCGGGCGACAACTGAGCGTTGGCCTGTAGCGAAGCCAACAGAAACAGGCAAGTCGATATGATGGTTACCCAACGCATACGCGGTCACTGATGTTTCTTCATCGTATATCCGAACCGTTTTGTGATCTTGACGCCTGTCTTTTCCGGGGAATTGGGTGGCAACTCGCCTCCGGCAAAAATGAAAACCCGTTGATTGGGCACACTGATCTCGGTCTCATCCATTTCATTTTTCAGAATGACTGCATCTGATTCGATACGGACCGGATTGGTCAGGAAGGCGCAATGCAGCTTTTTTTCCTCCATCGCCGCCAGGATTTTTTCTCTGTTTTTGGGTTTGATCCGGGCAAATGCCTCTTTTCGATAGGAGAGGGTAACGGTGTTCTCGTCCATCAGGGACAATGCAGCTTCAATCGCTGAATCCCCCGCCGACCACCATAATCTGTTCGCCATGGATCAGCTCCGGTTCCAGTAACCGATAGGCGACTTTTCGCATTCTTCGCCGGGACACCGAGCTTTCGGGACTGCCTCTCCGGCCAATGGCCAGAAGCACCCGTTTGGTCAGCAACACCTCTCCCACTTTTAATCTCCACCTCGAATCCCTGTTTCGTCATGCGGATTTCCTCCACCTTGGCATGTTCCCGGATCTGGATATCGTTTTTGCCCAACACCTCATTCCACAGATCGAGCAATTCCGATTTACTGGTGTCAAACAGTTTGACCTTGCCATGGAGGGGCAGGTCCATGGGTGCCGTCATGACGATCTTGGATCGGGGGAAAGTGAAGACGGTGCCACCCAGTGAATCCTGTTCGAGGGTCACCACATTCAGCTTGTGTTTGGTGGCGGTGAGTGTAGCTGATATACCGGCTGGACCAGCACCGACGACGACCAGATCCAGGGTGGACGAATCCTTGGGTATGCCGGAACGGACCATGCTTTCAACAGCACCTTGTCCCTGCTCCACACTGTTTTTGATCAGTCCCATCCCACCGAGCTCGCCGGCGATATAGATGCCAGGTACATTCGATTCAAAGTCGGGGTTGACATGTGGCAGGTCAACGCCGCGTTTCTCGGTACCGATCACCAGGGAGATGGCCTCCACCGGGCAGCTGTGAAAACAAGCGCCATGACCCACGCAATGGGAGGCATTCACCAGGGAAGCCTTGCCCCGGATTAACCCCAGGATGTCCTGTTCGGGACAGGCAGCTACGCAGGCAGCACTGCCGATGCAGGTATTCAGGTCGATCACCGGATGCAAGGAGACCGGTTCGTACAAACCGTCTTGTTTGGCCTGTTCGACTTTTGCCTCCACCTCTTCTGATGCCTTCTTCAACTTGCGCATATAGATCATCACGATGACCAGACAGATCAGGAAAACAAGGCCGTATATAAGGATCTCTTCCATAGGTGGGGTGATTAAAAGATCCATTTAAAGCCAAAGAGCAGGGTAACAATTACGTGGATGACCAAGATGATCAACATGATCAGGGCAAATGGGAGGTGAGCCACATGCCAGTATTTGAAGAGCTTGACCATGGTCTGTAAACGTTCGATCCGTGATTGATCTTGACCATTTCAGAGCGAATGATCTTGGTCACGGTCTTCATGGCTGTTCGGCTCAGACCGGAGCTTTCAAGAATGGTTTTGCCGACAGCCGGCGTCGGTCTTCCAGGTGCGTTTGCCAATACCGAGCCAATGGATTTCCCGAATCGATGGGCTGCGCTCTGAATGGTCTGCCATCAATTGGTCGACCTGCCGTTCGGTCATGTTGAATGAAGCTCTTGAAAAGTACCCGACAGATCCAGCTGCAACCCACGGATCTCCTCCAGGGATAATTCCCGACCCTCGATGGTTCGGGGGATCTGGATATAGATAAACCGGCCGATGACCCCACTGGCCACAACAGCGACCATACTCCAGAAGCTGATGGATACGATCCCACCGAATTTGAATGCCGTATGAAACAGGATCATGATCGGACCAATAGTACATAGGAATATGTGAAACTCCAACCAGTATTTTAACCGGCCGAAACGGGCTAAAAACTGGTAACGTTTGCGGGCGATATACCCGAAAACACCGATCAGGATCAGCAGCGTACCGATGATCCCGAGGCCATGACCGAACGCACCCGACGGTTTGAACCAATCGTGAAGATCATGATAGAAACGCTCCTCAAGAGGGGTGCTATAATATTGGAATCCATTGACAGCCAGGTAGATCGTTACGATCGTGACAATCGAAACCAGGCTGGAAATGTACAGTCGGTGGACCAACGGGGACATTGGGGCGGATAGATTGAAAGGACTAAAGATACGGGTTAACAGAAGCCGTTCCCAGTAATCCCGGCTTCCGACCTGGATGATCTGGATCATGGCCCGGAAGCAGTATTCCGGATGAACGTTGTGTCCATCCACATTGGTCATGTGCATGGATAGCCATTCCATTCCCGGAATTGCTTTACTCATTTCTCCTCCGACCAGAATTTAAGGGGATTGTTGGAGTTGCGCCCTATTTTCGCGGTCTATGCATCCTATCCGGAAGATCATATTCCTGTCCACCGTCCTGTGTGGGGTCCTGCCTGTGACTGCCCAGGTCCAGCATGTGGACGACGGAACGGACGATGCCTGGATCATCGAACGAATGATCACCAAGACAGGCGACCGGGGCCTGGTGACCTCCGGGCTTCACCCCCTCAACCGGGATGCGGTTGCGGCATTGGCCATGAGTTGGGATACGGCGCAGATCATGATCGGAGTGCAGGATCGGCTTGATCTTTTCGAGATCTATAAGGACAACAACGAATGGCTGGTCCAACCTGGAGCATACGAAGGATTCACCAAACAACGGTTCTCGATCCGGTTTACGGACTATGAAGGCAGGGAACAGACGGGAACAAGCCATGTGATGGCCAGTAACCAGCATGCCCGGTATGTGCTGAGTAAAAAACCGGTCTGGTCCTGGTTCTTTCGAACACCCGCCAATCTCTGGGAAACCCAATCGTCAGTTTTTTATGTCAAGGTGAACCCGTTGATCCGTCTTCAATTGAGTCGCTCTGCACAGGAAGGTTATCTCTTTGCCAATCAAAGAGGCGTTCGCATCCGGGGAGGTGTGGATGAACGGATCTATTTCTCGACAGAAATCCTGGAAACCCAGGCTCGCTTTCCGAGCTATGTACGCGACTACACGAGTTACCACAAGGCATTGCCGGGAAACGGGCTGTACAAGAATTACAAAAGCAGCGTGCTGGATATCGACAATGGGTTGGACTATCTGAATGCCCGGGGCTATGTCGGTTTCCGGATCATTCCACATATCCACGCTCAGGTAGGACACGGTCGCCATTTCATCGGGCAGGGGTATCGTTCGTTGTTGCTTTCCGATTTTTCGAACAATTATTTCTATCTTAAATTCCTTACGCGTGTCGGCCGGTTTACCTACCAGAATATATTCGCCGAGCTGGCCGCCTTTTCGGCAAATGGAATCCAGGGCAGCAGTCTTGTACCGAAAAAGTACATGGCAGCCCATTACCTTGGAATTGATCTGTCAGACCAGGTCCATATCGGATTATTCGAGTCCGTCGTCTACAATCGTTCCCAGCAGTTTGAATGGCAATATCTCAATCCGGTGATCCTGTACCGCAGTGTCGAACATCTGACCGGTAGCCCGGATAATGTGCTTGTAGGACTGAATGGCGACTGGCGATTCCTGAACCGGTTTCAACTCTATGGACAGGTCATCCTGGATGAATTCAAACTGAAGGAGATCTTTCTCGACAATCAGGGCTGGTGGGCAAATAAATACGGTTTCCAGGCCGGCCTGAAAGCGATCGATGTAGCAGGAGTAGACCATCTGGATCTCCAGATTGAATATAACCGTGTGCGACCTTATACCTATCAGCATTTCGACAGTCTGAGCAACTACACCCATTACAGTATGCCTTTGGCACATCCTCTGGGTGCCAATTTTCAGGAATGGATCTTCCGTGCACGTTATCAACCGGCGCCGAAATGGGTCTTGGAAGGTCGGCTGATCAGCGCTGTCACCGGACGTGATGAAGGTGGGCTTAATTATGGCAGCGATCTGCTGCGCAACTATACCAGCAGGATCGGCGACTATCAGAATACAACGGGTCAGGGTGTAAAAACCGAAGTCCTGATCGGCGGTTTGGATGCAACCTATGAGATGTTTTATCATTTCTATCTCCAGGCTTCCTGGATGATACGGGAAGAAAAAACGCCAACCGGGACACAAACCATGCAGATGATCGGTGGAGGTGTACGATGGAATATTCCGGATGTGCGAATGGATTTTTAACCATGACGAAAGAAAAAAACAACCTGCTCAAGGCTCTTGAGGAACGAATCCTGGTATTGGATGGTGCGATGGGGACAATGATCCAGCGATACAGACTGGAAGAGGAGGGTTATCGGGGTGAGCGGTTTCGTGACTGGGATCGGGACCTGAAAGGGAATAACGATCTGCTCTGTCTGACCAGGCCGGAGATCATACTGGACATTCACCGGGAATACCTTCAGGCCGGTGCGGATATTCTGGAGACCAATACATTTAACGCCAATGCCATATCCCTTGCCGATTATGGCATGGAGGATCTCGCTTATGAGATGAATGTGGCTGCCGCGACTTTGGCCAGAGAAGCAGCCGCAGAGGCCATGGTGTCCGATCCGGATCACAACCGGTTTGTCGCCGGTGCGATTGGCCCGACCAACCGGACACTCTCCCTGTCTCCGGATGTCAATGACCCCGGATTTCGGGCCCTGACATTTGACGAGCTTCGCCAGGCATATTCCGATCAGGTCAGAGGATTGATCGATGGTGGAGTGGATCTGCTGCTCATTGAAACCATCTTTGATACCCTCAATGCCAAGGCGGCCATTTTTGCCATCGATCAACTCTTTGAGGAACGGGATATCTCCTTACCCATCATGATCTCCGGCACCATCACGGATGCCAGTGGCCGGACATTGAGCGGTCAGACGGTGGAAGCATTCTGGATATCGGTCCAGCATGCACGCCCGTTTTGCATCGGCCTGAACTGTGCACTCGGGGCAAAAGAAATGCGGCCCTATCTCGAAGAATTGAGTCGGATCGCCGATTGTTACGTGCATGCCTATCCCAATGCAGGTTTGCCAAACGAGATGGGGGAATATGATCAGTCACCCCACCAGATGTGCGGTTATATCGACGACTTTGCCACCAGCGGCCTGGTGAATATCGTCGGTGGGTGTTGTGGTACCACGCCTGACCATATTGCCCATATGGCCGCACATGTCGCCGGCATCAAACCGAGGAAAAAGAGCGTGCCCTTTGCCTACACCCGGCTGGCCGGGCTGGAGCCATTGGTGATCCGTCCCGATACCAATTTTGTCAATATCGGCGAACGAACCAATGTCACCGGATCCAAAAAATTTGCCCGGTTGATCCGGGAGAACAACTACACGGAAGGTTTGACGGTTGCTCTACACCAGGTGGATGGGGGTGCTCAGATCCTGGATGTCAATATGGACGAAGGGCTTCTCGACAGTGAGGCGGCCATGGTCCGCTTCCTCAACCTCATGATGGCTGAGCCCGACATCGCCCGTCTGCCGGTGATGATCGACAGCTCGAAGTGGAGTGTGATCGAAGCGGGCTTGCAGTGTGTACAGGGAAAATGTGTGGTGAACTCGATCTCCATGAAGGAGGGCATCCCCGAATTTCTGAGGCAGGCCCGGTTAGCACGGCGCTATGGTGCTGCGGTGGTTGTCATGGCATTCGATGAAGATGGTCAGGCAGATACCATCGAACGGAAAGTGAGCATTTGTGAGCGGGCATATCGGCTGCTGATCAATAAACTGGATTTCGCCCCTGAGGATATCATTTTCGACCCCAATATTTTCGCTGTCGCCACCGGCATTGCCGAGCACAACGAGTATGCGATCCACTATATCGAGGCGACTCGACTGATCAAACAGCGCTGTCCCGGGGCCAAGATCAGTGGTGGGGTCAGTAATCTGTCGTTCAGTTTCAGGGGAAACAGCCTGGTTCGGGAAGCCATGCATTCGGCTTTCCTGTATCATGCCATTCAGGCCGGGATGGACATGGGTATCGTCAATCCGGGGATGATCACAGTGTATGCTGACATACCGGATGACCTTCTTGTGCTGGTCGAAGACGTATTGTTCAACCGCCGTGCGGATGCGACGGAGCGATTGACAAGTTATGCGGAGGCGCATCAGGGAGAGACCACCGACCGGCCGGAAAAACTGCTGGAATGGCGAAGCTGGCCCCTGGCAAAACGAATGGAACATGCCCTGGTCAGGGGGATCGACGAGTTTATCGAAGAGGATACCGAACTCGCCAGGCAGGAAGTGTCCGCAGCGCTCCAGGTGATCGAAGGGCCGTTGATGGACGGGATGAATGTGGTTGGAGATCTCTTCGGGTCGGGGCAAATGTTTCTCCCTCAAGTGGTCAAAAGTGCCCGGGTGATGAAGAAGGCTGTAGCTTATCTGACTCCATTTATTGAAGCAGAAAAAAAGGCGGGTGATGCCTCTTCCAAAGGGAAAGTACTTCTTGCTACCGTTAAAGGAGACGTACATGATATCGGCAAGAATATCGTCGGTGTCGTCCTGGGTTGCAACAATTATGATATAATCGATCTCGGGGTCATGGTGCCGCTGGACAAGATCCTGCAAACTGCCGTTGATGAGCGGGTGGACGTGATCGGCCTCAGCGGGTTGATCACCCCGTCATTGGACGAGATGGTCTATGTGGCTCGGGAGATGCAGCGACGGAAAATGGATCTGCCATTGCTCATTGGTGGAGCCACGACAAGCAAAACGCATACGGCGGTCAAGATCGAACCCGAGTATTCAGGCCCGGTTATTCATGTTCTGGACGCATCACGAAGCGTACCGGTCGTTTCCAACCTGTTGACGAAGGAAGCGGGTGTGAGAGAAACGTTGTTGAAAGAGACACGGGATGATTATGACCGCATCCGGGTACATCGGGATCAGCGTCAATCCAGTCGCGACCTGCTCCGCCTGGACGAAGCTCGCCGAAATGCTTTCCAACCGGACTGGTCGGCCTATACCCCTCCTATCCCCAAACTGCCCGGTCGGCATGTGCTGAAAGAGCTGGATCTGGACATTCTTCGGGGATATATCGATTGGACCCCGTTTTTTCAGACCTGGCAGTTATCGGGAAAATATCCCGATATTCTGCAGGATGCCGTCGTAGGAGAAGAAGCCAGCCGCTTGTTTGCAGATGCTCAACTGCTCCTTGATCAGATCATCCACGAACGTTGGTTGACCGCCCATGCTGTCCTGGGGATCTTTCCGGTTTCCCGTACGGAATCTGATGATCTCCTTGTTACTGCCGACGGCCAGGAGACGGTGGTTCATTTTCTCCGGCAACAGGTGAAAAAGGCGGATGGCATACCCAACTATTCGTTGGTGGATTTTATTCCGCCTGTATCCAAAGGCAAACCGGATCATGTCGGTTTTTTTGCAGTGACAGCCGGACTGGGGATTGAGCCACATGTACAGCGGTTTGAATTGGATCATGATGATTATCATGCGATCTTGCTGAAATCCCTTGCAGATCGCCTGCCGAGGCGGGTGCCGAATGGCTGCATGAACAGGTGCGATCACATTATTGGGGTTATGAAGCCGGGCGGACATGGACCAATACGGAATTGATTGCCGAAGCATATCAGGGCATTCGTCCGGCTCCGGGGTATCCGGCCTGCCCTGAGCACAGCGAGAAACAGACCATCTGGCAATTGTTGGATGTCGAATCAGCAACAGGAGCCAGACTTACAGAAAACTTTGCGATGTATCCTGCTGCATCTGTCAGCGGGTATTATTTCAGTCATCCCGAAAGCCGGTATTTTCCGATCAGCCGGATCGGTGAAGATCAGATGGAGGAGTATGCCCGCCGGAAGGGATGGAATAAAGACACTGCGCGGAGGTGGTTGGCCCCGTTATTATCCTGACCTCAAGAAAACACTCCCTTTGTCCAAGCTCACCCCTCTACAGACCGCGCTGGCCTATCTGGCATTTGCGCTCCTATTTCGGTTTTTTTTCCTTTTTCCCGACCCTCATTGATCATGATGAGAGCACCTATCTGGTCATCGCAAATGAGATTCTGAACGGAAAACAATACTGGCTGGACATATTCGATACAAAACCGATCGGGATCTTTTTATTGTATGCCGGATTTATCAAGGTCGCTGGAAATTCAATTTTTTTACTCCGATTATTGACAGCCCTCTGGATCGGGTTGACTGCCTGGCTGATTTATGATATTCAGCGGCGATGGATACCCAAAGGACATGCGCCCTGGTTGGGTGGGATGTTTTATCTGGCGATGATCTCTCTGTTCACGTTTTATGGGGTTTCACCGAACACGGAGATTTATTTTTCCTCGCTGGCTATCCTGGCGATCTGGTTGAATATCCGATGGCCATGGCAGTGGGGATCGATGATACTGGCTGGTCTGGCTATCGGTTGTGGTTTGATGATCAAACAGGCAGTGCTGTTTGATGCCGTTGCACTCGGCTTGTTTTTACTGTGGAAGATCAGGAGAGATCAGAGGGATAATTTACGGCGGATAACACAGGTAGGTGTCATGACGCTGATTTCTTTTGTCCCATTGGCCCTGGTTATGTTATGGTATTTCCGTGCTAGTGCATTGGATGTCTTCGTGGATCACCAGTTTTTTTTGCCGGGTCGATATCTGGAAAATGAGCACAGATCGTTTCCATGGCAGATGATCCCTGATTTTTTTCTCCGGTATTTTTTAATCACCGCTTTAGCTGTTGTTGCGCTGGTCCGTTTACCGTTCCGGTCATTTCCGATGATCGGGTTTTATTTGATCTGGTTGGTACTGGCCTGTTTGGGAGCGATGTTGCCAAAAAATGCATTCGGCCATTATTTTATTGCGTTGATCCCTCAGCTGGCCATGCTGGCATCGCTGCTCTGGCATCCCGATATTCGGCTGCCCGGCTGGATGAGCTGGCTGCATCGACCACGAATCGGGTATCTATTACTTGGCTTGTTTATTCTGACCAATGGGATCTTGCAATACAAAGATTATTTCTCCAAACCCGATCCGTGCCTGGCAGCCTATCAGACTATCCGGTCTTCCGGAATTGATGACCCTGTGATTTTTACGGGTACCTCGAATTATCAGGCACTTTATTTTTTACTGGATGTTCACCCTCCCGTCGCCTATCCGCATCCCAGTCTGTTATTTGATGACCGCTTCCGAACGGTCATGGAAATTGATTCGGTTAAAGAATTCAATCAAGTCACTGCAGCTGAACCTGATTTCTGTTTTTTTAATCTGGTCACCCCACGAGGGGACTATGCAGCGTGGTTGGACATGCACTATTCACCACTGGATACGCTCGACAAGGTTGTCGTTTTTCAACGGAACAGAGAGGAGTAAGTAAACGTGGAAATTGCAAATCGGAAGGCGGAAGGCGGAAGTTGGAAGTCGGAAGTCGCCTGCCTGCCTTGGAGGCAGGGAAATCGGAAATCGGAAATCGGAAATCGGAAATGGGAAATGGGAAATCGGAATAGACTTTGAGACAGATTGAAGTTGAGCGCCGCCGGGGCAAAGGGAAATCAGAAGGACTGAGCTGAGAAAAGGAAATGGAAATCGGAAATGGGAAATGGGAAATCGGAATAGACTTTGAGACGATGTAATTGAAGTTGGAAGTAGCCTGCCTGCCTGTGAGGCAGGGAAGACAAAGGGTGGAAATTCAGAATGGACTGAGCTGAGAAAAAACGAAATCTAGCTCCCTCTCCCCTCGGGAGAGGGCGGGGGGTGAGGTTATCCCAAATGCCAATCACCTGCCCCTGGATTCCATCATGCAAATCGGAAATCGGAAATCGGAAATCGGAAATCGGAAATCGGAAATCGGAAATCGGAAATGGGAAATCGGAAGTAAAAATAGACTTTGAGACGATGTAATTGAAGTCGGAAGTTGGAAATCAGGAACCAGGAACCAGGAACCAGGAACCAGGAACCAGGAACAAGGAACAAGGAATCAGAAACCACCCCGAGTACTCGGAGAGAAACCAGAAATTTCATCCTACAAACTGGAAATATCCACCATATAAAACCCGCTGTTTTTTCCGCGATATAATTCATGCACACGCCAGGCCATTCGAAAGCGGTATTCTACGGGTTCGTTTGGTGTGTGAACCTGGATGCGCGTATGAACGGTTTCACCCGGTTGCAGGGAAGTGACCGGCCAGGATGTCAGTGCCATGCCCTCTTTTCGAATGACGTTATCGTGAATAAACAGATATTCAAACGTGACTCGCCGTGACCCGGTGGTATCCCATGAAATGACCTGATCCGTAGGATTGGTCATGGTGATCGGGAGGTCGATCAACTGGTCAGGCGGAAATTCACGAAGTGTGGTGTCCAGTTGACACCAGACCCTGTTATAGGATCGAAAATCATCGACCCACCGGAATCCAAGCGGCCGCCCGACTGGCGTTGATTCGACAATGGAATCCTGCCACGATCCCGGAAACGGATTTTCCGTGACCAGACAAACCGATTTTCCCTGCACGTTTTCTTCCAGCTCATACAACAAATCAAATTGGGTTCCGGTATCCGTTTCTGTCGTTTGACAATATCCCGGTTTACCGGAATAAAAAAGGTATTTACTGGGTCGTTGATAGCGATTTGTAAATACGACTGGAATCTCACCGGCTACATTGGAAACCAGTTCACTCCAATCCTGCCAATGATGGAACTCCTGTGCCTTTTTCATGCCGAGAAAATCCCAAACAAGAAATATACGGGCAATCAGGATAAGCCCCAGTGTTGCGATTGACAAACGGATAGCCCAGGTTCTTGTCTTTGGTCGCCGGGCAAGATCGTGGTAGCCGAGAAACAACAAGGGTAAAAAACAGGGCCTGTCCAATTCGCTTCCGTCGGTTGTGACCAGCTCTGGTAAAAGAAAAGATCAAAAGCCCAGCCCGACCCAACGAAGACTTTTTTCGAAGTCATCGGCCATCTGTTTTCGGAACACACCGATCCAGAGCAGGATGCCGGTAAATGGACCCCAGATAGCCAGTTGACTGCCGAGATATTCATATACAAATCGAAATTTCCACTTGTCACCGGCCCGATCGACCAGGTGGTAACGGAAGGACAACCAGTCGTGCTCATATTGCCAGTACAGATGGGGGAGGATCAGGATCAATGTGGTCAGACAGATGAGCCAGAAACTCGATCGGCGAAGAAGCCGCAGATGCGGAAGGCAGGCCAGGAGGAAGACCAGTCCGCCATGGTATTTCGTATATGCAAGAAAGACAAGTGTGGCTACCAGGGCAAAAGCGGTTGTCCAACCGTCGTGTTCGAGGTAGCGTCGCCAGACCAGAAAAAAGGTGACGGTGCCAAATAGCAAGGGAATGTCCGGTACTGCCAGGAATCCAAAAACCACCATGATCGGCATGGCCAGAAACAGGGCCCAGAATAACCGCGGATCCTCGGGCTTGACAATGCGCCAGGTCAGATAAAGCGTAGCCGTACTGAGAACAACCATGAACAGACGGACACCCAATTCGCCGGGAAACAAGTGAGTCCCTGCAGCTACCAGGATTGCCGTAACTGGTGGATGATCCTTGAACCCCCAATCGAGGAAATGAGAAAACACCCAATAGTACGCTTCGTCATGGAAGAGCTCGGTAAGAATTGCCTGGGCCAGACTTAGGACTAACCAGGCCGATAAAACGAGTTTTGACAATCTGTCCATGAAGGTGAACTGGAATGTCACAAGGTAAGGAAATCAGTCTCAGATTCCATCGAGCCAATCGATTCTTATACCTGGCTGGAACCTTCTTACCTTGCTATCTGTTCAACCTGCATAGATATGGTTAACAAGAAGAAGTCCAAAGGACAAGTGCCTGCTCAACAGGTTATTCAACAAGCGATCTCGCGATTTTTCAAGCAACATCCCCGGAAGGCCTACAATGCGAAACAGATCATTCGCAAATTGAACCTGAACAGTAATCGGGATGCTGTCCAACATGCTCTCCAGATTCTGGTAGACAGGGAAGTTCTGGCACCTGCATTCGAAGATAAATTCCGACTGAACGGAGAATTTTCACCGAAACAGCAGACCGACAGGCCGACACCAGGGAAAGGACTGCTAACTGGTACCGTAGACCTCACCCGGTCAGGTGCCGCGTTTATTTCGGTGCCCGATCTGGAACGAGATATTTTCATACCTCCCCGTTCCGTGAATACGGCATTGCAAGGCGATACGGTTGAAGTTCGCCTGCGGCAGGGTCGACGGGATGGGCGTCCGGAAGGAGAGATTGTTCGGATTGTCAAGCGTCTGAATGAGCAATTCATCGGCACACTCCGCCTGTCCAGAAAACACGCCATCCTGGTACCGGACAAACTGAATATGCCATTTGATATCCTGATCAGCCTCACCGATCTGGCAGGTGCTCAGGATGGTGAAAAGGTGGTCGTCCAGGTAACAGAATGGCCAGGTCCGGATAAACAACTGCGATCACCCAGGGGGATTGTGACGGGACGACTGAATGATCAGTCGATCAATGACGTGGAAATGCAGGCCATTCTGGTCCATAATGGATTTCAGCTGTATTTCAGCCAGGAAGCCCTGCAGGTGGCCAATGCGTTTCCCACCTCCATACCGGAGGAAGAGGTACGCAAGCGACGTGATTTCAGGGAGATCCTCACGTTTACGATCGACCCGGAAGACGCCAAAGATTTTGATGATGCCTTATCCTATCGTACTCTTGAAGATGGAGGTTGTGAGATCGGTGTGCATATCGCGGATGTGACCTATTACCTCAAGCCCGACTCTGCACTCGACAGGGAGGCATATGAGCGGAGCACTTCCGTTTATCTCGTCGACCGGGTCTTGCCCATGCTGCCGGAGCGCTTGTCCAACGAACTCTGTTCTCTTCGGCCGGATGAAGACAGTCTCACTTTTTCTGCCGTGTTTACGTTCGATGCAAAGGACAAGCTGGTTGATCGGTGGTTCGGGAAAACCATCATTCACTCCCACCGCCGGTTCAGCTATGAAGCGGCTCAGGAGGTATTGGAAACCAGACAGGGCGATCACGCGGATGCATTGCTCCACGTCAATGCCATCGCAACCGGGTTGCGCAAACAGCGATTTAAAGACGGCAGCATTTCATTTGAATCAGAGGAGGTAAAATTCCGCCTGAATGAAGATGGAGTGCCGATCGAAGTCTATACCAAGGAACGGAAGGAAGCCCATTTGCTCATCGAGGATTTTATGCTCCTCGCCAATAAGGAAGTGGCGGCGTTTATCCAGAAAAAAAGTCAGGGCCAGGAAATTCCGTTTGTGTATCGCGTCCATGATTTACCCGATCCGGATAAATTGAATGACTTTGTGCTTTTTGCAAAGGAAGTCGGCTTCAAAATGGAAGTCAAAACACCGGAACAGGTAGCCAAATCGTTTAACAAACTGGCCGAAGCAGCCAAGGAAAATGAACTGCTTCGCATGCTCGAGCCACTGGCTATCCGAACCATGGCCAAGGCAGCGTATACGACAAATAATATCGGCCATTACGGACTTGGCTTTGCCGATTATACACATTTTACCTCCCCCATCAGGAGATATAGTGATGTACTGGTGCACCGCATTCTCGAAAAAAATCTGGAGCGCGACTGGCGGGATGACAAGGCCCTTCTGGAAGTCAAGTGCCGGCATATTTCCCAACAGGAACGACGGGCTATGGATGCCGAACGGGAATCGATCAAATACAAGCAGGTCGAATTTATTGAAAAGCATGTGGGAGAAATCTTCGAAGGCCAGATCAGTGGGATGATGGACAAGGGATCTTTGTCCAGCTCCGTGGTTCACTTGTGGAAGGCATGGCACCCTTCAGTTTGTTCCCTGAACCATTTATTGTCGCTGACAGCCGGCTGAAAGCGCGAGGCCAACATTCCGGAACCATTTTCAAAATGGGCGACACGATCAATGTACAGATCATGAGGGCCGACCTGGCACAGCGGCAGGTGGAAATGAGGGTCATCCGGGAATAGGATCTTATACCGTGGCCAATATGTGCGTTTGAAGGAACAAACTGCCAGCCACCTGTGTATCTTCCGCATGAATTAATACACTTATGTACAGGTTGGCTTCTCTATTGATTATCCTTTCCTGTTCCGGCCTTCTTTTCGGCCAGACTGGTTATCCCTTTCCCACCGATGAAGCAGAATGGCATGTCACAAGGGTGACACCGATTCTTGGTCCAGATGATGCATTCGATCGTTGGGTATACAGGGTAGGAGGGGAAACGATCGTTGTGGATAGCATCGTCTATGTCGCTGTAGCGGCACGGGGCACCTGCCATTCCGATCCGTCTACTTCTTACCAGTACAAACCCTACTTTCCCGCGCAATATGCCATTATCGGTGGATTGCGGCAGCAAGGAGATTCACTTTTTTTTCGTAGAATTTCTTTTCCACCCTTCACCGGTGCACCATCGACCATCTATGCCTATCCCCTGGATCAGGAAGTCCTCCTGTATGATTTTTCCCTGGAAAAAGGAGATACCATCGAATATGTCACACCGGATCGAAAGTTCGTTGTTGAAAATGTAACAGTAAATGCGCAGGGGAGAAAAGAGATCCAGCTTTCTTCTTTCGGTTGTGGATATCCCATCAATGTCCTGTGGCGGGAAGGACAGGGTTGTACGAAAGGATTGCTGGAAACGATCTGCTTCAATTTTTATGCGGGGAGCTGTTTTTACAGCCAAGCCACCGGTGAACCAGCGTGTTCATTGCCTTGTACGCCGGATGATCCCGTATTGGTTTCTATTTCGCCTCCATTTTTACCTGAAACCGTCACCCTCTATCCCAATCCAACTTCCGGGTATTTGACTCTGGTTATAGACGCGTTCAACGGGCCTGCTCGATTGGACATTGTTGATGTCACCGGTCGGGTGGTTTATCACCAAATAATCATCAACCAGAAGACAGAACTGACATTAGGTGATCTGGCAACAGGAATCTATCAAGTTAACTTGACCGGATCTTCTGGAAGGAATTGGCACTCTCGTTTATCTGTGGGTTTTTGATCCATTTCCTGCCCCGGGGTTTCCGTGGCTGATTTCAATCAAACACGTATCTTGAGCATATGGAATCAAAATGGATCTATATTGGATTCGGCATCGCATTTCTAGTTTGGTGCGGGTGGTTGCTCAGTGTCTTTCAGCAGCTGCCCGATACGATACCTGTTCATTTCAATGCCGCTGGTGAAGCTGACGGATATGGAAAACGGGCCATGATCTGGGCTCTCCCGGCCATTGCATTCTTTACTGTGGGATTCATGTTGTCCTTACCTTTCTTCAATCAGAAGTATATCAATTATCCGGTCAGGATCACAGAAGAAAACCGGGCAAAGCAGGTTCATTTAATGATCCTGTTTATTCGCGCCATGGCCGGGATCGTCATGGGGATGATGGTCTATATTTCATTTGTGTCCGTTCATCTCGCCCTCGGCAATCCGGCACCTCACATGGTGTATATCTGGATGTTTATGGGAGGATTGTTCGGGTTGATGATCTGGTATATGATCCGGGCAAGAAGATTGAGATAGGAGAACATTGTTATTATCATAAAATGGCCCTCCCTGAATATTCGGAGAGGGCCTTTTTATATTGGTTGAATCCAATCCATAATTGCTTTACGAAATACCGAAATACCGAAATACCGAAATACCGAAATACCGAAATACCGAAATACCGAAATACCGAAATACCGAAATACCGAAATACCGAAATACCGAAATAACTCTTCTTTAAAAACCTTGGATATAAACAATGGTAGATGCACCCGTTCAATCCTGAAGTTTATTTTCGTCTATACTGAAGAAGTTCATCCGCAATTTTCCGATCATTGCTCAGTCGGGGCACCTTATTCTGTCCTCCCAGTTTTCCTTGCGACCTCATGTAATCCCGAAAGGCATCCTGTTTCAATGGCGTTATGACAAGGGGGGCGAAGGATTTGTCCACCGATCAAATCTTCATAGTATATATTCTGCCGGATCATGGCCTTGTCAAGGGCATTCGATACAGCAGACAGGTCACCCGGTTGTTCTGCGAATTCGATCAGCCATTCGTGATAGGGCAGGCCACCCTGAGGTGGATGGACCTGGGGTGCGACAGTAAACTCAACCGTTTGCAAGCCGAATTGCGCCGTGACCTCCTGCATCGCGGCTTCTACTTCTTTGCCGATCACATGTTCGCCAAACGCAGAGATAAAGTGCTTGACTCGTCCACTGACTCGAATTCGATACGGATCAAGCGAAACAAACTCGACGGTGTCACCGATATTATATCCCCACAACCCGGCATTCGAATTGATGATCAGGACATAATCTACTCCCTTCTGGACGTGCTCCAGCGTCAGACGAGTCGGATGATCTTGATGGATTTCTGACAGAGGAACAAATTCAAAAAAGATACCTGAATGGACATTGAGCAGGAGTCCGGAATCTCCCGGTACATCCTGGAAAGCAATAAATCCTTCTGAAGCAGGGTAGGTTTCCACACTGTCCATCCGTCCACCGGTCAGCTCTTCCAGTTTTGCACGATACGGGGAGAAATTCACACCACCATACACAAAGACGGAATAATGCGGAAATAATTCGCGGATGGTCGCCTTGCCACTTCGTTGCAACAGACGTTCATAATACATCTGAACCCAGGGAGGGATGCCGCTGATCAGGGTCATATTCTGATCGATGGTTTCATCGACGATCCGGTCGAGTTTGGTCTCCCAGTCTTCGATACAGTTGGTGGTGTATGTCGGCCGTTGATTGGTCCTGAGCCAGGCTGGAATTTCGTGATTCACGATCCCCGACAGCCGACCAGTGGGAATACCACCGACCTCATCCATTTCCGGACTGCCGGAAAGGAAGATCAGTTTGCCGTCAAAAAAGGAATAATTGCCCGTCTGTGCAGCATAATGAAACAGTGCATTTCGGGCTGTATTAAAATGGTTGGGCATACTGTCCCGGGTCAGCGGAATGTACTTGACCCCGGATGTCGTCCCCGATGTTTTGGCAAAATATTTCGGCTTTCCCGGCCATAATACATCGGACTCCCCCGCTTTGATCCGGTCGACATAGTCCCGAATACCCTCATAATCGCGAACAGGAACAGCTGCTATAAAATCAGCATGAGATCGGATGTCCTGAAACCCGTGGTCCCGACCGAATGCAGTCTGACTCCCTTTCCGGATAAGCGTTTGAAAGATCCGGTGCTGACAGTCAACGGCCGTGGCCGACCATCGGGCAATATCCCGTGATACCATTCGGGCAAACGGGCGGATGAGGTATGAACGAAATCCCATCCGGTAAAGGTAGGACAAGAATTTCAGCCGCCAAGTGAGCTTTCCGCGGCTTCACGCTGTGGAGGATCAGGAAAAAGGACACATCAATTCAGGTCCTTCATCACGACTGATCATCGTCAACAAGAAAAAGTACCTCCTCCTGGTCCAGCAGTCCGAGATACTCCTCCTCCTGTTCGACGATAGCGTCTTTGAGTGCTTCCTTGCGTTCCTGCAGTTTGAGGATCTTCTCTTCGATGGTATTTCGTGTGATGAACTTCAACGCAAAGACGGGTTTGTCCTGGCCGATCCGGTGGCCCCGCCCGACTGCCTGCGCTTCCACTGCCGGATTCCACCAGGGATCTGCCAGCAGAATATATTCGGCAGCAGTAAGATTCAGCCCCGCTCCGCCTGCCTTGAGGGTGGCGAGGAGGAATTGGGCCTGTCCTTCCTGAAACGATTTCACGGCTGCTCCCCGTCGATCCGTAGCGATGCCCCCGTGAATCTCTGTATAGGTCAGCCCTTCCGAAGTCAGCCAGTCAGCATATCCTTGGAGATGTTTGCGAAATGCCGAATAGATCAGGGCCTGCTGACCTGATTTGGCCAGGTTTTCCAGTTCAGCGCGGATGACCTCTTCCTTTCCGGAGGGGATGGCAGCGTATTCCGGGTAGATCGAAGGCTTGATGGCTATCTGGCGCAATCGCATCAGGGCATTCAGCACATGCGGTGCGCGATGTGATTGTCCGGTGCGGAGCTGTTCCAGCAGGACATTTCTGACGGCCGATTTTTCCTCCTCATAGATCCGCGCCTGTTCGTCATCCATATCGCAGTAGATCACCTGTTCCGTGAGCGGAGGCAGATCAGTCGCCACCTCCTGTTTTTTGCGACGCAGCAGAAAGGGGCGAACGAGTTGGCGCAACGCTTCTTCCCGTTCCGGATCCTTATCCTTTTCGATCGGCCGTTGGTAATTTTCCCGAAAGTCGGGATACGGACCGAGCAAACCGGGATTAATGAATTGCATTTGTGCCCACAGATCGCTGAGGCTGTTCTCGACGGGAGTACCCGTCAGGGCAAGTCGGAAATCGGCCTTCAGGCTCTCCACAGCCTTGAACGTTTGTGAACGATGGTTCTTGATCTGTTGACTTTCATCCAGCACCAGGCACGAAAAGGGGCATCTACTCAGAATGGAAAGATCCCGAACCACCAGATTGTATGTCGTAAGCACCACATCCCAGGGCAGAATCGCGCCGGGATCCTGATACCGATCCTTTCCCGAATGGACATAAACACGCAATTGCGGGGCAAAGCGCTGGATCTCCTCCTTCCAGTTGAAAACCAGTGTGGCGGGCAGAATGATCAGGGCTCGAAGTGGAGGTCGTTCGGGCACGGCAAACAGGTCCAGCTGGAGTTTCTGGATGGACGGTTCGTCACCTTCCTGATGACCGCGCATGTGAAGCAGCAGCGCGATCGTCTGAAGTGTTTTTCCCAGCCCCATATCGTCAGCAAGGCAGGCGCCAAGACCGGCGGTCTGGACTGCTGCCAGCCATTGAAAACCGAACAGCTGATAGGGTCGGAGTGTCGCCTGCAAATCAGCCGGAGCGGGCAATGGGGGAATATCCATGAGCCCCGTTGGACTGTCCGAAGATGTGGAAACTTCTTTTTTCAGCGCAAGGCCTTGTGCCCGGGTCATCCGCAAATGATCGCCATTGACTTCACCGAGTAAAAAGTGATCGCGATAATCGGTCAACCAGGATGTGGGTACCAGGAAACAATGCCCATCATCCAGGGCATGAAAGTGTTGCTGGTCGAGAATGGTTCTGGCCAGGAGAACGAATGGCAGTGACCGATCCCCGATACGGACGGTAGCATGAATGTCAAACCAGTCTGTCTGATGATCATCCGTGCGCATCTCCAGGATGGGTGATTCCAACAGGACTGTACCCCATTCTGTCACCGGAAGCTGAATGGTGATTCCGGCTTGCTTCAGATCAACAGAATGGTCGATCAGCCAGTCGATCACTTCGTCCACTGCAGTTCGGCCCGACAGTACCCCGGTACCGCTGACCTCCCGGGTCAACCCGGCTTCCCGGAGAACGATTTGCCAGTGAAGCTCTGCTTCAGAATTCCGTTCATACCGGTCAATCACCAGAGGCCCTTTCTCCGGATCTGAAAATCCCTGACGAAAACGGATATCCGAATGATCGGCCAGGGTCAGTCCGCCATAGTCGAATTCAAGGCCGAGGTGGGTCTCATTCTGGAAGACATGATGGATGGTGCGAAGAGATACATGGTGGATGGTGTTGTGGATCCGGATCTCGAATCCCTCGGTTTCTACGTCTGCCATCAGACTGGCCTTCATGAGGAATTTCTGGACGTAGGTCTTCAACAGCTTCTCCGGGATATGGACCTCTTCCTTTTGGGTAAAGGGCTTGAGCATATTCCCATGGATCTGATCCAGGCGGATCAGAAAGCGATTGAGCACCAACCAGGCAGGCTGATTGCCTAAAACTTGCAGGGTCTGTCCAAGCAGGGATTGACTTTTTCCCTGATGTTGCAGGCGGAGGCGATACCTCATCCCGTCAGAGGTCCGGCTGAAGGTCAGGGCTGGCTGAATGGCAGCCTGGACAACGTGGAGCTGGTGGCTGGAGACCAGGGCGAGACGATCCAGTCCCAGTGCCACAGGGAGCTCCGTGGAGACAGCCAGGGTGATCCATTGGTCGATCAACCGGTCAGCCCGTTTGCGCAGGAGTGCCATGTTCTTTTCATCTTTCGCAAATGCTTCCGGCGTGGGCAGTTTTTTCGGATTGCGCAGGATGTTGCGGATGAGGCTGGTCGTTTCCAGATCCTCCGCGGTTCGAAGGAGGGTATCGATGGTATCGCCGCGCTGGATGCCAAAGTCGGGAGCGTTGCCTGTGGTCAGTTTTTGCGTAACGACAGAGATCGCACCGTCCTCCGTAGCGGGAGCGGCCCAGATCTGCGCGATCAATCCCGGAAGGGATTGCGGAACCAGGTTGATGATCAGTTGAAATCCAGGTGCTGCCACGTGCCACTCGTTCGTTTCGGGGTGGCGAATATAGGACTTGTCCGCGGATCAGGAATCGCTGGCCCGGACGATTCACAACAGAATACACCTGTCCTTTGGACTCATCCGGGAATCAGGAAAGGTGAGCGGGCAGCATGAACAGGTGGGCCTGATCAGTCGATGCGCAGGTCTTCAACGTGGATGCCGGGATGCGCTTTCGGGTTGAAGGCAAATTGAGCCGGAGTGGTGCTGACTGGCGACTTGACACTCAGAATATCCAGCGTATAACGGCTGCCATCCCGACTGAAGGCTTCAAATTTGACCACTTCCGGTGATTTGGAAGCCACACTCAACCGAAGCTTGACAAATTCGTCATTGCGGTCCTTCGGTTTGAAGTCGATATAGCGGACCGCTTTCTTGTTTTCCACACCCGTCCCCCCCAGGGCATAGATGTAGTCGCCGTTATCAAAGCGATTGAGGATGGATTGGGGAGTGAGAAAGGACTCGGAACCAGCGGAGGCAGAAGCAGAATGGATCTGGACTTCTTTCTGGTCCTTGAGATGGATCCACACCGTTTTTCCATTGCAATACCAGGATTGCTGGCCGAGATCCAGCTGATATTGTTCACCGTTCTGGGTGAGTTGGCCGTTGGTGATCTGCGGGTCCTGCTCCGGGTAGGCGACGGTCATGCGCAAGGTGTAGGCTGATGCCGTGTTCTTGCTGTAATGGGCCTTCATCTCCTTGAGGATCTTCTTTGCAGAAGGATCGGAAACATCCTGAGCGATAAGCAGGTAATGTCCGCCGATAATCATCAGGCCGGAAAGGAGAAATTGCCAGGTCATCTTCATCATGCAAAGATAACGGCGGACCGGCAGCGATGTTACGTCAGGGGTGGTTAATCGGGTGTTAAAGTGGAAGTCGGAAGTGGGAAGTGGGAAGTGGGAAGTGGGAAGTCGAAATGCTAAATAATTGTACCGGCTGCTTTAGCTGCCGCAAACGTCCTTTCAGTCCGAAGAATGAAGACCGAGAACCCAAATGAGTGGAGAGTTGAAAGTGGGAGGCGGTGTTGGCTAAACTGAAGAGAAATCGGAAATCGGAAATCGGAAATCGGAAGGTGGAAGTGGAAGTCGAAATGCGAAAATAATTGTACCGGCTGCTTTAGCTGCCGTAAAACATCCTTTCAGTCCGAAGGATGAAGACCGAGAACCCAAATGAGTGGAGAGTTGAAAGTGGGAGGCAGTGTTGGGCTAAACTGAAGAGAAATCGGAAATCGGAAATCGGAAATCGGAAGTGGGAAGGCGGAAGTGGGAAGTCGAAATGCGAAAATAATTGTACCGGCTGCTTTAGCTGCCACAAACATCCTTTCAGTCCGAAGAATGAAGACCGAGAACCCAAATGAGTGGAGAGTTGAAAGTGGGGGGCGGTGTTGGCTAAACTGAAGAGAAATCGGAAGTCGGAAGTCGGAAGGCGGAAATCGGAAATCGGAAATCGAAATGCGAAAATAATTGTACCGGCTGCTTTAGCTGCCGCAAACGTCCTTTCAGTCCGAAGAATGAAGACCGAGAACCCAATGAGTGGAGAGTTGAAAGTGGGGCGGTGTTGGCTAACTGAAGAAATCGGAAATCGGACCAGGCGTATCCTTCCTTCCTTTCGGATCGAAAGCGAAAAGCGAAAAGCATGCGCCCCATTTATTTTGGCTTTGGAAAAGAAATTAATTATTGATTTAAAATCCTCCTCAACTCCTCCACTCCTCCACTCCTCCACTCCTCCACTTCTCCACTCCTCTACTTCCAGTCATGCTATCCATCATGTTTTTTCGAATATAAGCTAAATTTACTAACTAAAGTACAGAATATCAGCAGAATATGATCAACTTATTTGCATAATAATCAATACATTAAAAAACTATATCAAATTTACACTCATTAGGGTATGCGCGGAGGATTAGAGGTGGGTAAATTTGTATCTACCAACAAACACCATTTTATCACCCAAGAACAGATCCCATGAGAAGACCAATTACCATTCAGACGTAGCCCAGAAACCGGCACTCATCCCAGCTGGTTATTTCCCATTTCCGCATTTCTCTTTTTCGCCATTGATTTACTTCAATGACAGTATTTGCATGGACATTGATCACAATCTGATCCTTGTCTTGCAGGGCTAAACGTATCCCCCCATGAACAACCCTTTACGGGGCAGCCACAGACTTCTGGTCTGTCATGGCACTGCTTTTCCTCTGGCCATCCTGGCCTGGACGATATTCTTTTTCTTCCCCGTTCCGGTGCCGGTCATCGCGAACATATACCCTGGCAAGAGGAGGCAACCTCGCTTGACAAAGCTCTGCCTCAGCCATCCATTTCAAGAGCAGTCTGTTTCCCTTTAGTCGTTTCCGATGCATCCCTGCATTGCGAAACCCGGACAGCGGGCAGCATCCTTCCCCTGTCGGGTGCTGCACGTCTATTTCCATGGACCTCGGTGACGAATTGTAATCACCATGAACGTGGCCGAGCCGGATCCGCCAGCCTCTCAGGCGAGCGAACGTGTTTCGGCACCCCTTCCTTCCCTCTCCCCCGAGGTGCTGCCCCTGTCCCTCTTTCATTCAATCACACACATTCGGTCCGGTTAACCGATTCCGTCTCCCCAATCAAGACGGGGTGGACCGGACCCTGATGAAATCAGATTATATGGTTTTGGGGTAAGCCAGCGGGTGACAAAGGTTGCTCACTGGCTTTTTCTTTGATGTCAATAAAAAAGGCATCCGGACTGGATGCCTTTTTATTCAATTGTGTTGTGATCATTTGAAACTGAAGTTTCAAACGATGGTCAGATCTTCGGCTTTACAATGGTAAATACCCGACTGATATTAAACCCGAAATGGATACCCCCATCAAACCAGTCACCCGTGGTTTCCGTAAATGCAACGGGTTCTGCCATACCGGTTGAATTGGTCAGATGCAACTGAAAAACGTGACCACCGGTCTCAATATCTGCACCAATGCTGAACGAATTCTGTATATTATCTGTCACCTGGTCAGGGAGGAGGTACATGTATTCTGCATTCAGCGTGACCCGGCGTGTGATGCGCTGACGAACACCGACGCCGATCCCGTAAACATCATTTGATTCCGCACTGGTCGCCACGAGATTGCGATGCACCACAGTAGGTGCCAGTTGCACGGTGATCCAATCATTGAATTTCCGACCGATCAACGCCTGAAATGTATAACTCAAGCGGCTGCTGAAATAATTATCCCGGTCCGGATCCGACCACTTCAGCGTGTTGATATACATCCCGGCGACGGCAGTCAGCGAGATCGGCATGTTTCGCTTCCCTGTGCTCTGATGGAGGATGCGGTATTTGGCATACCCGTCGATCATCTTTTTATAGCTGCTTCGCCCGGCACCGATCTGGAGGTCTTTGGTTACACCGTAATCGAGCCCCAGTCGGATGGTTGCATTGTCGAGCCCGAACCAATCATACAGCCCCTGATTCAACATCCCGAAGCGATGGCTGATCTTGAAGTCCAGCACGCCACTATGCGTATTTTCCAGACTGTGCAGGTTGATCACCCGGTTGGTTTTGAAGCTCGCAGTCGCGTAATCAGTCGTCTCCTCTTCACCAAGCAGGGAGAGCAGGTCGTCGTCCTGCGCATGAAGTGCAGGAAAGCCTGCCAGGCAAAGGAAGAGGAGCCAGAGGCCCGGTGCAAAACGGTGTTTCATCAGTTATCGTTTCAATTCGGCAAGAGCAACTTCGATCTGTACCTTCGCAGTTTTCGAGATTTTGTCGGCGACAACAGAAGGAATGGATATAGCATAATCAGACAAAGGTAAATCAACGCTGGAAGATGCAACAATCCGGCCACCCTTCACAGTGATTGTTCCCTGGCCGGCAATTTCCTTGCTCGTGCCGTGAATCGTCATCGTGCCTTTGAATTTGACCGGGTAGCTCCCGTCTTTCGACCACTTGACGTCCCCGATATTCTGGATTTTTCCCTTGAATGTCGCCTTTGGATATTTACCGGATTCCAGGTAATTCTCATTGAAATGTTCCTGCATCAGGGCTTTTTCAAAGATAAATCCCTTGATCAGCACAGCAAATTCCATGGCGCCACTGGAAGCATCAACGACTGCAGATGCACCGCGGTTGGTCGCATCAATCGTTTCCAGAGGTGTGCTGGCAGAGAAAGTAATATTCCCGTCTCGGGTGAAATATTTCTGTGCCTGAAGCTGACCGGCAAAGGCCACAGCCAACAGACAAATAACGAGTGACTTTTTCATGTTGTGAGGTTTAGGTTTGAGAAGAATATTTATTGAACCGGTACACAGCGCGCCAGTTCAACATCCATCAGTTTTCCTGTACACTCTCCGCGGAGAGCGATCTGTGATCCTTCCTGAAAGGTTTCTTTGACTGTCGCATCCAGTCGGCAGATCACACCGCCCATGGCATCCCCGGCGTTCAGGAGAATATTCGTTGCGCCATCGTCTCCGGTAGAAATGGATTCGATGGTTCCGGAGACTTCGATCACCTTGCCCAGATACTTCCCATTGGCGGCGGTTTCGTTCGTATCAAATGACTGGTACAAATCCGCTGCTGAAACGGTCAGTTCAGCTTGCTGGCCTGTCATGCTTTCCAGTGGTTTGTTGTACATATACAAACCAATGATAAGTCCTGTGACGAGCGCTAGGGCCAACGCGGCAAAGATCCATTTTTTCATAAGTCAGGTTGACTGGTTAGTTGTTGAGAGCACCATCTGCGATCCACGCGGCGATCTTATCGATCGTGCAGGCGCTCAGCTGTGGTTGCCCTTGTGGCATAGCTACAAATCCGTTGGCATGTTGGATGGAGCCGATCAATTTCCCATTGGTTACATAAGGGAGTACGGCATCGTAAGAATCCAGAATCACATCACCCTGTTCTACTCCGGTGGCGTGACAGATATTGCAGTTCTGGGTGAACACAGGCATGATATGCTGGGAGAAGGACATATTCTCTGTATCACAGTTCCCTGAGGGATACAATTCCTCTTCCACATCATAGTAGCAGGAAGATGTCAGTAGCGATGTCATAACCAGAAGACTCCAACAGACAGCATTAAGTTTCATATCAGCTCAATTGTTTAATATTCCCTGGTCGATCCAGGCTTGTATCCGGTTGATCGAACAGGACGGCAGGCCATTGCCTGCTGGAGGCATGGCGATAAATCCCGTTTCGTGTCTGACAGAACCAAGAAGCTTGCCAGACTGCGCAAAAGGCAGAACATTCGCATAGCTGGAAAGGTTGACCCCGCCCTGTGGAGAAGTGCCTCCGTGACAACCGGTGCAACTCTGTTTGAGGATGGGAGAAATATCATTGAGATAGGACATATTCGCGGTAGAACAGCCGCCATAACCCGGATTGCAGGTCAGATTTTTTGCCCCTTGCAGGATCCATTTCCGAATGAGATCGATCTGCTCCTGAGACAATTTGCTTGCGGGCGGTGGCGGCATCTGTTTATCCGGTTTATTGGAATTGATCGATTCCCAGAAATCGCCGCTCAGTTGACCCACCTTCACTTTGCCTGTACTCATTACCTTGGCAAAGGAGGTCAGGTTGACCCCTTCCTGGGGGTTTGTCGCACTGTGGCAACCAGACATGGCACAGTTTGAAATCAGAATGGGCAGGACCTGAAACTCGAAATACACCGAATCGGGACTGCAGGGCCAACCAGAAGTGTCAATCGGATCTGTCGGATTATTGGTCCCTGTGGTATCCTGGGGATCTAACCCCGTTACCAGTGGGTTGTGTTTGCACGACGAGGTAGCCAGCAAACCAGCCAGGATCATGACCAATACCAGTGTCGGAAGAGTATATACGGACTTATTCATATCGTACAAACCTAAGGTGTCTGAGGTGGAATGTCAGTAGAACGATGACCAAGCGGCACTTTGTCTGTCTGAAACGGAAAAGTTGACCAACGGTATTGTCATTCTACCACCTCATCCATTCTTCCCAGCCAGCCAGCGTTTGAATTCTGCCGACTTTTCTGTACTGACAATGATCGGCGTCGGAGAAGCCGGATCGGTAGTGACCCGGATCCTGGATTTGGTATGGACATGCATCTCGCCGATAGATGACAGAGAGAGGATGTATTGCCGGTTTGCCCGGAAAAAGAGAGCCGGATCCAACTGGCTTTCGATGGCCTCAAGACTGTAATCCAACGGAAACCGGCGGCCTTCCCGCGTCATCAGAAAGGTGTTCTTGGATTCGGTATAGATCAGTGCGATATCCCGGATATCAACCACCCGGATGGAGGTACCCAATCGCACCAGGTATCGATCTCTGTATTTGGGATCCTGTATTCCCGAATAGATCTCCCTGATCTGTGTGAGATCCGGCAATGGCGGCAACATCCGTTGATAGCGTTCCAGCGCTTCCTTCAGCTCGTTCCGTTTCAGTGGTTTGAGCAGGTAGTCGAGTGCCTGAACCCGGAACGCCTTGAGCGCATAGGCATCATATGCCGTGGTGAATATCACCGGGGCCTGGACATCCACCCGGTTGAATAGATTGAAACACAGACCATCCGCCAGTTGGACATCCATCATGATCAGGTCTGGCTGGTTTTGGCCCAACCATATTGCTGCTTCTTCAACACTGTCAATTGTAGCCAGAATCCGGGCCTGGGGCAGAATTTCAAGGATCATGCCCTGCAGTCGGACAGCAGCCAGGGGTTCATCTTCAATGATCAGGATTTGGGGACTTTTCATACATCAGGAGTGAGCGAGAATGATCGGAATAGAAACACGGAAAATGCCATTTGTTTCATCGACATGAATGGGTTTCCCGGTCAGAATCGTATAATGACTGCGTAAAATGGACAGTCCGAAACCTGTTGAATGTCCGGGCTCAGGCGCTTTTTTCTGGATATTGTTCTCGACGATAAGTTGATCCGGAGATGGTTGGAAAATGCGAATCGTCAATGGTTTTTCTACAGAAATGATATTGTGTTTGACAGCATTTTCAACCGGAGCTGCAAGGTGAGCGGAACGACAAATCCCGTTTGATCCGGCACTACAATATCCAGAAGGACATGGTCGCCAAATCGTTTTTCAAGGAGATGTTTATAATTGCCGATCAGCATCAGTTCTTCTTCGAGTGGAATGACGTCTTTTTCTCTGTAGGCCAGTATTTGTCGGTAAAAATCGGACAATTCCTCTACATAGACTGCAGCGGCTTTGGGATCCGATTCAATGACAGCGAGAAGAGTATTGAAGCTGTTGAACAGGAAGTGCGGATTGATCTGACTTTTCAGTGTTTCCAGCTGAAGTTCGATTTTTTCACGCTGAAGTACCATATTTCTCTGCAGGCGTTGATCTCTGAACCGGAGGATCAGGCGAATACTCATTCCGATGATCAATAGCGCCAGCAGAATAAACCAGGATTGTTGCCACCAGGGTTTGCGAATGGTAAAGGGAAATTCCAGTTCAGGCTCATCCAGCCACGACCCGTTTTCAGTGGACTGAACACGTAATAAATAATTGCCCGGGGATAAATTGGAAAAGGTGATTTCATGATCGCGTGTCTGCTTCCAATCCAGGTCTGCTCCGTCAAGCCGGTATCGGTAAAGTACTTTTCCGGGATCGGTGTACCACAAACCGGTATAGGCAAAACGGAGGTAATTTTCATCTGCGGCCAGTTGTTCTCCCTGCTGGATCGCCCGGCCATTCAACAACGTTGCCGAATTCAGGATGGTAGTAGGGTGGATGACCCCCGGGGTGGACAGACTGGAATATCGGACCAGTCCGTTCGTCGTCCCTATCCAGACTGCCCCGCCCTGGCCATAGCTCAACGCATTGAGATTGGGATCAAAGTCTTCGAGGCCAACAGATTCATCGTAATAGATCAGGTGGCGTTTGTCCGGTTCGAGGACATCCATGCCATGTTGATGCAAGATCACAATCCGGCCATTCCTGTCGGTGAACAGGCCGGTGATCACCAGGTCGCGAAGTCCTTCCTTGATTGCCAATTCTCGAAAGTGTTGACCATCAAATTCGAGGATGCCTTTGTTTGCCGTGGAGAACCAGATATGGCCTTGTTGATCTCCGGTGATGGAATAGACACTCTGAAGAGGCTGATCACCTGCTTTCCGAAAGGACTTGATATTCCCTGCCGGTGTCATACAGCTGAGGCCTTCTCCGTCCATGCCAAACCAGAGATTGCCTGCCTTGTCGAGATAGCTGCAATAGATGAACTGGCTGGATAGACCTTCCTCCCGTCCATATGGGATGATATGAGGTTGGCCATCAACGGGTATTGGACTGAGCATCGAGAATACGCCACCCAGTGTAGTCAACCAGAGGCGGCCATTCGAAACAGTCATGGACAGGACATTGCCATTTGTCAACCCGTCTTTTTCGGCGATGTGCCGGATCACTTGCCCATCCCTGCCGAGTTGAAAAACACCATGGCCAAAGGTGCCTGCCCAGACCGATCCGTCTGCGGTCTGGATCAGGAAAGAACATTTTCCTTCGCGAGGCTTTGGGCATGTCGGGGCCAATACAAACCCGTTTCCTGATCATGAACAAGGCGATACAATCCGGCAGGAGTACCTGCCCAGATCTGGCCATCGCTGTCTTCCAAGGTCGCTTGTACAGAAATCCCGGAGGATGGAATAAATTCAACAGGACGATAGAAGCTGAACAGACCACTGGGTTGGCTGGCTACCCAGACATTGTTCTCCCGGTCCATGATCAGATCCCGGATGATGCCTCCGGGTGTAGTGGCTTCAGGGATTCCTCTGGTCCACCGTTTTCCACGAAACGAATACCGCCAGAGGTCACCCCCCTCCGTACCGGCCCATAGCTCCTGATCCTCCAGGTGGAGAAGACAACTGATCGGGTATTGATCGGGGATGGTGGGCAGGACTTCAATCTGATCAGATGCAACGGTATATTTCACGATCTGTCCTTCGAAAAACCCGAGCCACAGGTTGCCTTTGGCATCCGGGCGCAGTGTCTGCACGATCTGGTCGGGAAAACGTTCGGGTCGAACATGCCGGATTCGTTTTTGATCATCTCCGAAAAACTGGAGTTCCGTCAGTCCGTCATCAGTCCCTACCCAGATCCGGTGTTTTGCATCTGCAGCGATGCAATAGATCTCCGGATTGGGAAGGCCATCGTCCACTCCGAACTGATAGAGACGCTTATTGCGCCAGACATAGACACCCTCGCCATACGTGGCGATCCAGAAATTGCCGGTTGCGTAGGCAAAACCGGTAATGCGCGCCTGAGGAAGCCCTTCCTCCGGCGACCAGAGTGTCAATCCCTGGAATCTGTTTTTCCATTGACAGATATGTCCATCCGCATACCCTACCCAGATCAAGCCGGTAGGATCCTCAAACAGGGCACTGACAGCCGATGGTTCATCGAGCGAATCCGGTCGGCTCCACCGGGAGTACTCATGTCCATCAAATGTGAACAGACCAGCAGGTGTTCCCAGCCAGATCAATCCGGATGTGGATTGGAGAATATGCTCGATCGGTGTGCGTTGAAACGGATCCGGAAGCACGTAATTCCGGTGAGGTGATTGTTGTGCACCGAGCATGAACGGGATACCCCACATCAGAAAAAGGACCCACCTGATCCGACGACTCACATTGATAATCCCTTTTTCGACCATGCTAGAGGGGTTTCAATGTAAATTGAAGATCAACGTGGATCTCTTCGGCGATCTTCTGATGGACAATGCGGGGCACCTGGATGTGGTGATCACCTAATCGGACGGTAAAGGTGCTGACCACTTTGATTTCATCCGGTTTGACAATGAGTTTGCATCGAATAATGCGTTCCCTTGGAATGCCGTGGATCACCAGGTTTCCCTTGGCCCGGATATCGTAGGTGCCGGGGATGGTCAGATCCACCTGTTCGATAATTCGTCCCGAATAGGTTGCTTCCGGGTACTTCTCCGACTCCAGATAGTTTTCATTGAAATGATCCTTCTGCAAGGCATTATTGAACCCGTTGAAGCTGTTTACCGGAAGTGTGAATGCAAATGTTCGCCTGGCAACATGGAGGACACCGCGAGTAGCTGAGGAAGTGGCTTCAATGACTTCCATCGGTGCATCCGATGTAAAGTGAATGCGTCCCGTTGCGGTGCTCATGGTCTCCGACTGGCTAAACGCATGGGACGTCAGCCCGCTGATCAGGAAGAACAGCACCAGGCAGCGAAGGATAGATCCATGCAACATCTTCAAGAATACAGGATTTCCGTGAATCTGTCAGGTTTCGAATGCTAAAACAGGAAAAAAGCGTTGTAAACACCATAGAGTGCTACGGATTGGAATAGAAAATGAACTTCACTTAGTTTTGTTCGGAATTTCGTATAATAAGCCACTGCCAGATCGGTGGAAACCAGTATTTATGTCTGAATTGCCAACACAACCTTCCGATTCCATCAAACGGATCGAATTACACAATCTTCGAATCGAAGACTATGAAGCCTTATTGCACGCTATGAAAGCCGCCTATCCGGATTGGCCGGGCGGGTTCTGGACTGTAGATACGATGAAGCGTTTGATCGATAAATTTCCGGAAGGACAGTTTGTGATCAAAGCGGATGGAAAGGTGGTCGGTTCTGCCTTGTCCATCATTGTGCAATACAGCTATTTTGGCGACAGCCATACGTATAAGCAGATCACCGATAGCTATTCCTTTGATACACATGATGACGATGGCGATGTACTGTACGGCGTGGATGTCTTTATCCATCCCGACTACCGTGGATTGCGATTGGGGCGTCGGCTGTATGATGCCCGGAAGGACCTGTGTGAGCGTTTGAATTTGAAGGCTATTGTCTTTGGAGGTCGAATCCCGAATTATCACAAGTTTGTGGATGAGATGTCGCCAAAGGATTATATCCAAAAGGTCAAGTTGCGGGAGATTTATGATCCTGTGCTGACATTCCAGCTGGCGAATGATTTTCACGTGAAAAAAGTACTACGGGCTTATATGCCGGATGATGAAGAGTCGCAGGAATTTGCGTGTCTGTTGCAATGGGATAATGTGTATTATGAATCCAAGCATCGGACCATCACCGGTCGAAAGGATTATGCGCGGGTCGGTTTGATCCAGTGGCAAATGCGTTCCTACAGTGGCCTGGATGAAATGTTCGAACAGATCGAATATTTTATTGATGCCGTGTCTGCGTATAAAGCTGACTTTGCTTTATTACCTGAATTGTTCAATGCGCCCTTATTGGCAGCCTATAATCATTTGTCAGAGGCGAAGGCCATGCGCGAGCTGGCCGAGTTTACGGGAGAGATCGTGAACCGGTTCAAGCGGATGGCGATGAGTTATAATGTCAATATCATTACCGGATCGATGCCGGAGGTGGTCGATGGAACAATGTATAATGTCGGTTACATTTGCCACCGGGGAGGCACTGTAGACAGGTATGTCAAACTCCATATTACGCCGGATGAATCCAAATTCTGGGGGATCAAAGGTGGAGATACAATCCGGACCTTTGATACTGATGCAGGTCGCATCGGTGTCGTGATCTGTTATGATGTCGAATTCCCTGAATTGAGCCGATTATTGGCGGAAGAAGGGATGCAAATTCTGTTTGTGCCATACCTCACAGATACGCAGAATGCCTATATGCGTGTACGATGTTGTGCTCAGGCACGGGCGATCGAAAATGAATGTTATGTCGCAATGACGGGCAGTGTCGGCAATCTGCCTAAAGTGGAGAATATGGATATCCAGTATTCGCAGTCGGTTGTCTTTACACCGAGTGATTTTGCATTCCCGAGCAATGCGATCAAAGCGGAAGCGACACCCAATACAGAAATGATCCTGGTTGCTGATCTCGATCTGACCCTACTTAACGAGTTGCATGCATACGGAGCAGTTCGCAATCTGAAAGACCGGCGGAAAGATGTGTATGATGTGGTGAAAGTGAAGAAGACCTAAGGCGGAAGGCGGAAATCGGAAGGCGGAAGTTGGAAGTCGGAAAGCGGAAGGCGGAAGTTGGAAATCGGAAATCGGAAATCGGAAATCGGAAGGCAGACGATGGTGCTTTCGGCACCATGCCCAGATGCTTCGATCTGGATCTAAAGTTCCGGATCCGGACATTCCGCTTTAAGAGCGGAATCGTCCGGGGGCGGAAATGGGAAATGGGAAGTGGGAAGTCGAATCTTGATATCAGATAAGGAGAATTAGAGGACCAACAGAATTTCTTTGCGCCCTTCACTTTTTGCGCCAATGCGCCTTTGCGAGAATTATTATTACATACATCGGCAAACAGCAGAAGTGGAAAATCGGAAAGCGGAATCGTCCGGGGCGGAAAGCCCCGGAGGCCTCGGGGCGAAAAGCGATCCAATTGGAAGCGGCAGCTTTTTAACGGACGAAGGCAGTCGGCTTCCATGTGTTGGCCGAAAACTTCTGACAACATGGCTGTGTGGATTCCAACTCCAGAGGATGAAATCTGCCGGGCTTTCGAACAGATCCAGCAACTATGGGACAATTCAATACTACACGGATATGCCTATATTGCACAGGTCGGCTATGACGAGTATGAGCAGAAGGTATTCTGCGCCTATGGCAATGGTACCTCCAACACCTGGGCCTATACGCCGGAACTGCTACGCCTTGACCATATGACCGCCCGCACAGCGACTGGAAATATGATGTTCGACAACGCATATACATATGACCTGATCGGAAACATCCTGTCATTGACCAATGATGCGGTTGCAACCGGTCCGAACCCGATCGGCGGCAAATACGCCCATGGATACACCTATGATCTGTTCAACCGGCTGACCACTGCAAACTCGTATTGGGAATATGAGGAGGGCATCCAAGACGACTATACCAATGAATTGACACTTGGGTATGGAGATATGCACCGCATCAGCTACAAGTGCCAGGAACAGTTGCGAGATGGCAATATCGTACAGGAACACAGCTACCTCAAGGACTATGCCTATGCCACCGGGCGGAATCATATCCAGCAGATCACCAATAATGGCGACCCCAGCGGCACCTACAAGTACGACAAGAATGGTAACATGCGCAACATCACTGAGCAGCCTTGGTTTGCCAATAGCGACACGGTATTTTGCGTGGGATGAAGCCAACCGACTGAAGGCGGTGAACAAACCGAATACACCGGTGCCACACCACCTCTATGATGCCAATGGCGAACGCAGCCCCACGGGGACCGGCAATCTGTTCTACATGGGTATCAATGGAGGCCCTCCGGGGTATGACCACTATATAGGCAATTCCCAGCTCTATCCAAGCGGGTATATGACTGTGGGCGAGTATGACCTCGTGACCAAGCATTACTTCACTGGTACGCAGCGCATCGCCTCCGCCCGGCCGGCGACGTGACCGACTTCCATGCGGCAAATGAACAAGCCGAATACGGTGAGCAGACTGCCGGACTGAAAGGCCGTCAGGAAAATGACATCAACGCTGCTTTTGACCAATTCAAACTGTCCCACCCGGCCATCTGGAACGTACCAGGCATGGCGCCTCCATGTAACCAGGGAGAAGAGGAAGATGAATTGTGCCTCTGCGTGTTCAACCACCAGTGTGGTACCGGACCGATCTATTTCTTCCACAGCGACCACCTGGGGTCGAGTACCTTCCTCACGGATGGAAGCGGTCAGCCTTATCAGTTCTTTTTGAATCTTCCGTTTGGAGAAACGATGGAGGAGCAGTTTGCATTGAGTCCCATTTTGTGGAAAACACCCTACCTTTTCAATGGCAAGGAACTTGACTCACGAACGAACCTTTACTACTATGGAGCCCGGTATTATGATCCGGGGTTGAGTGTGTGGTTGAGTGTTGACCCGTTAGCGGAGAAGTATCCGAATTCATCTCCATTCAATTTTGTTGCAAATAATCCAATTGTTATGGTAGACACTGATGGGAATGATCATATTTTCTATCTAGTATTTTAAAAGGATCTAGTGGAACTAATGAAATTGCGCGACAAACTCCAATCTATTCTTGATAAGAATAATATTAATCTTCAAGTCAAAGTGCTTTTATTGGTGAAGAGGATTTTCTAGGCCACCCCTTTCAAGTCAGGGCTATAAATCCCAGTTGGATGCAACTGATGCTATGACGTTTATTGGTAGTAAGAATTTTATATCTAAAATGTCGAAGGATGAACTAATTGATAGAGGAAAAGCTTTTGATGGGATCGGTTTTGTTAACAGAGAATTGAATGAAAGTGATGCTAGTAATTACGGAATCAACTCTGCTAAATGGGTTGCTAGATCCTCTATCCATGAAGGATTGGGACATCCAGAATGTGGATCTGGGCACTCTGATGGGGATTACGTAGGTGATCTATTCGTAACACCACGTAGGTACAACCAGGACTATGGAGGAATTAATAGGAAAAATTATCTCCCAAATATCATGACTTCTGGTGAAGGCACATCCTTTGGTGATAATAGAACTTCAATTTTTTACCAGAAGAGTTAAATATATTGAAGTCAATTTACAATGGCGGCCCACTGAAACCGTTTACTCTACAATTCAGCGAACCAAATGACAATTTTTCTAGAAGAATGAATTTAGAATAGATATGATTAGATTTGCAATTATTTTACTAGGTATTACACTATGTTTTCAGTGTAAAAAAATGGATCCAGTTAATTTTTATAAACTTAGTGTAAATGACTTTGAATATGAATCCAAGTATGTGGAATTCCTCTTTTTAAGGAATGACAAGGATACTTTGAATAGAATTGTTGTGTATAATCCTATTCTCTTACAGGATAGTATTAATAGTAAAGTTGATAAGTATCAATCAAATTGGAGCTGTCGAGTGTTATCTAGCGAAGCATTACTTCACCAATGGTCCATTTTGGATGGATTTGAACAAGAATGTTTTAATACGTTGGTCAAAGAAGAAAAATATAGTTTGGAAGATACATTAGGAGCAATAAGGGACTGGAGTGCAGTTCATTCATATGGGCGATGGATTACAAATAGAGATTCAATGTTATGGAATTTGACAATTAATAGATTTAAAGAATTTTTATTTGAAAGAAACAATAACATTGATAATGAAATCACCAGATTGGACTCGTGTGAAAATGATATGTATGTGAATTTGTTTAGTGAATTGGAAAATAACGTTGAAGATCCTAGTACTATTTATTTGACTTTATTTTGATACACTGTCAAAAAGGGAGTCTTTGGGCCGGGACTATTATCGTCCAATTTACAAATTTGTAATTGATGATTCTGGAGAGATATTTATGACTCAGTTAGCCCATTCAATTAGATTTTGAATTTCCTTATGTAAATAGTCGTCCCTGAAGAAGTTATTCACAACATGGCATTTTCTTAACAGTGAAGGCTTAGTCTGCGAATACAAGTAAAAAGAAGGCCTTCTATTTAGCAAGGAAATCATTAAATGGGCCAAAAACCTTACAAAACATGTTGGGCAAATTTCTACCACAGGATCAAAATGACTTATTCTGAATGCGCCTGTATGAGATGACGAATATGAGCCGTTAACTGATTGCCATCTCCAGTGAGGTGGACTGGAGTCCGATAGTTGTAAACAAAGTGGAATTCCCTTACCTTGAGTAGTCGAAACCGTTCAGCTCAACAATGGCCTTCCATCTCGCCAGGCACAATTTCTCGGATCAGCACCGCATCGCCTTCCGCCTGGCTGGCGATGTCACCGACTTCCATGCGGCAAATGAACAAGCCGAATACGGTGAGCAGACTGCCGGACTGAAAGGACGGCAGAAAAACGATATCAACGCCACGTTTGACCAGTTCAAGCTGTCCCACCCGGCCATCTGGAACGCACCAGGCATGGCGCCTCCGTGCAATCAGGGAGAGGAGGAAGATGAACTGTGCCTCTGTGTGTTCAACCACCAGTGTGGTACCGGACCGATCTATTTCTTCCACAGCGATCACCTGGGGTCGAGTACCTTCCTCACAGATGGCAGCGGTCAGCCATATCAGTTCTTTTGAATTTACTTTTGGGGAAACGATGGAAGAGCAGTTTGCATTGAGTCCCATTTTGTGGAAAACACCCTACCTTTTCAATGGCAAGGAACTTGACTCACGAACGAACCTTTACTACTATGGAGCCCGGTATTATGATCCCGGGTTGAGTGTGTGGTTGAGTGTGGATCCCTTGGCGGAGAAGTATGCTGCGTGGACGCCGTATAATTTTACAATGCAGAATCCAATTGTACTGATGGATATTAAGGGGGATTCAATTTCTCCTTCCTTAAGTGTTCCAATAAGGGGCATTCTTGATGCATTTTCCCACACAGGTGATTTATTAAGTACTGCTTATAACCATTCAAAAGCAGTGTTTGCAAAATATTTGCCAGGACAAGAAGGTGAAGTGACAAGATTCAATGGGACCGAGTGGCACGGTACAGATGTAAAAGCCTTCGAAAATAGAAAAAATGAAAGAGCCGAAGATGGGCCAAATATTGACTTGATACTAGCCGGATTTGGAGCTGTAAAAGCGACCGCGAATCCAGTAAAGACTGTTCTCAACGCTGTACAGTATGCAAGTGATGCTTTAACAACTGTTGTACCTGCAGTTAGTTCTGTGAGCGATGAAATTCGCAAGAAGCCCAAATCTGACACTTTGATTATGGAGTTTCAACCCGCAGTCGGTAATAATAGGAGTAAGGTTGATACAGTTTATAATACAAGAAAAGTTGAGTGAATGCGATTAGATCTATTTTTTATATTAGTCCTGCTTGGATGTCAGAGGCCTTCGAATGAATCCAATGGAGATAAAACTCATCTTATAGTTGTTGATCATTATTCTAATGGAAACATAAAGTCGAAAATTGCATTCAATCATGAAAATGTTATGGATAGTGTTTCGGAATGGTATTATAAAAGTGGAATGATTGAATCAAGAGTTAACCTTGAAAATGGTCATAAAGTAGGCCCAAGTTATTATTATTATGAAAACGGTGAATTAAGTATGTATTGTTATTATAATGGTATAGGTGACGGGTCTGCAATGTATCTGAGAGTATGACCAAGCATCACAAATTTTATTGGAAAGAGGTTCGCCTTTAGGAGTTATCACTAATAGCAATAGTCAAAAAATCAAATCCGGACAATTCTTTGACTATAAAATAATATTTTCGGTTCCACCTAATTGTGTTGGGATATTGAATAATTATGTAAAAACAAAAGACTCAGAATATACTTTTGCAAGCACTTATGAAATGAAGGAAAATATTCCCCAATTTCGCCAGTTTATTGATTCAATTGGAATGTACAAATTTCGTGTTGTTTCAGAATTAAATGATACAATTAGGGAAAATATTCGACGTGATACTATTGAATTTGAGATAACTGTAACGGATTGAGGGGTTGGACTTAGATAAAAGGAGCATTTGGACATGGACATCTAATCTTTACAGAGATAGGTTGAAACTGTAAATATCACTAAGCTATCCTTTGCAAAAGAGTGCCCTCACAAAATACTCAGTCCGAAGCCATAGGCCCGGTGGTGGGCGCGAGAGTTATCTCTAGCTCCGATTCCCGATTTTCGATTACCTTGTAGGGATGCTATTCCGCCAGATGGTTGACCACAGCTCCGGGTATTCCTGCACCGGCACCCACCGCATCGCCTCCCGCCTGGCCGGCGATGTCACCGACTTCCATGCAGCATCGGAGCAAGCTGAATATGGTGTTCAGACTACTGGACTGAAAGGACGGCAGAAGAACGATATCAACGCTTCGTTTGACCAATTCAAGCTGTCCCACCCGGCCATCTGGAACGTACCAGGCATGGCGCCTCCGTGCAACCAGGGAGAGGAGGAAGATGAACTGTGCCTCTGTGTGTTCAACCACCAGAGTGGTACCGGACCGATCTATTTCTTCCATAGCGACCACCTGGGATCGAGTACCTTCCTCACGGATGGGAGTGGTCAGCCGTATCAGTTCTTTTTGAATCTTCCGTTTGGTGAGACCATGGGAGAGCAGTTTGCCCTCTCACCCAACGCCTGGTGTAAGACGCCGTACCTCTTCAATGGAAAGGAGCTTGACTCCAAAACCTCCCTCTATTATTATGGTGCCCGGTATTATGATCCCGGGTTGAGTGTGTGGTTGAGTGTGGATCCCTTGGCGGAGAAGTACGCAGCATGGACTCCGTATAATTATACGATGCAGAATCCCTTAAAATATACGGATCCTACAGGGTTGGAAATTGTTATTCCATTCAAACAAAGTGTTTATGGTAACCGAGATGAACATGATCATTACGCAAATCAATTTGTGCTCGCTTTAAATAAATATAGTAACGATGAGTACCGATTTAATAAAGTTACAAAGCAAATTGAAATCGCATCAAGAGGTACTCAGAACTCTGGTAAAGATTATTCTGCTAATACTGAACGAATCGCCAAATTAATCGCGCCAAATGAATTAGGCACAAAAACATTCATTGAAAAGGGAGAGGATAATTATACAGTACCTGAGTTTTTTACTGCTGCAAGCAATCCTGAAAAAGGTAGTGATGCTACAATTTATTGGAACCCAGAAAAAGAAGTAAAATTTCATTGCAAAATGGATCAACCGAGAATGGAGATCCCCAGCGATCTCCGCACCATGAGCTTATCCATGCTTTCTTTTCTAACTTTGGCCTAAGATTAAAGGGGAGCTCAGATATTCCAATTCCAGAAAATGTGGATCCTGCATTTCCTATTAAGTATTTACCTAACGAAGAAGTTAGAGCGCGGAAAATTGAAAACGTAGAAATTCGAATTCCGGCAAAACAAGAACTTAGAAAAATTGAATAAAAAATGATATTATATAATAAATTATTAGTTTGTTATTTCCTCTTACCATTTTGGGTGATGTCTGATTTGCAGGCTCAGGGGTCTCTTTTTGATGATTTTTCTAAGCAATTAGATGCTGAAATTGAAAATCTAATTAGAGATAATTCTAAAGGAAATTGGATTTCTGAAATTGAAATTGAAGATCTTAGAGGCTGCAAACTATACTTTTAAACCTAATATTTTTCTTTACGATTTTTTAATTGATCAGGTGTTAGAGATTGTGACGACAATTTTGAAGTTGTTTATTTTACTTTTTTTTTGTTTGAATTTCCACCCAATCCCGTAGTTTTTATAGTTTATAAGCATATTCATAAAGAAATATATAAGAAAGTATCGATTTCAATTGATAGAACAGATGATTTGCCGTTAGGCTCCATTAAAGGGTGTTCCTACTTTACTGAGTTTTTGGACGAATTAAATGTAGAATATAAATTGGGGCCAGAATACCAATCAGTAGAGAGCTTGGGGTTTTATGGGTTTGGAGTGCATTTCACAGACAATAAGATTAAGAAGGTTAAAGTATTTCATGATTGTAGGTATCTTTCTGTATTAACAAAAGTATCAAGTAGAAAGTGGTAGAGGTGATAGTATAATTTAAGGGCCAATATTTAAATCTAGTCGTATTTATCAATAAGAATCTCATTCAGTAAATTCTAGAGCTCTTTAAATTCTGATGCAAACGTTTTTCACTTACATCTTTAGCACTGACGTCGCTGTAGAGCCCGTACCAGTTTTTCCTCAATTTACCTTTCGGGGAAACGATAGAAGAGTCGTCCCTGAAAAAGTTATTCACAACATGCTCATAACTTGATAGTGAGGGCTTAGTCGGAAAAGTCAAGTGAAAATAAGGCCTTATTTTTAGCAAGGAAACCATTGCTTGGGTCAAAAATCTTGCAAAACATGTTGGGCAAATATCTACCGCAGGATCAAAATGAATTCTTAGAAGTGCTTGGTTTAGGGTTGAAACATCCTTATCCGCCAGGCATCTATTTCCGACTCTAAATTTGGTTGACCAGGAACAAAGGAATCTGGAATCGAGTCCCCGGCTGGCAGGCAGCAATCTTTTACCTCCCCCGGTTTGGCGCATCCGGAGGAAGTCTCCGCCCAATATTTCCGTCGCCAAACCACCCCCTCGTGAACGCATTTGTCTCCGGGCTTGGAAGTATGTCCGGAGGGGGACAAGGCATATTCTGGAGTGTTTGACCCCTTTGCGCGATGAGTAACTCGTCAATTCATCAACCTCTTTGCTCTCCCCAGATATGCCTGCCAGTAGTTTCGCCTTGTCCGCTCATCCAGGAAGGAGGCTTCGACCAGACGTTCCACCTGGTCTGACCGGGTGGTCATGCGGTCGAAGATGGCCTGCCGGATCGAATCGGGGATGCCCGCCTCGGAGGCCAGGACGGTAAATCTGTGGGTTATAGTTCCATGGTTCAGGGAAGGAGGGAGCAGACCACCTTCTAGTGCAAATTCTGAGTCATGAATATGGATCCGGCTGTTAAGCAGGTCATAAGCCGGACTCAAGCGGAAGTCGCCCATCGTCGTCTCGGTCAGGGAGAAGTTTTTCAGATGCGCATCGCCGTTGGAAAACAGATAGTTGAACAAGAGCAACTGCCAAAGTTTTGGGGCCTCTACCGAATAAGCCGGAACAGTGGTCTGCATCAGGTGGAAAAGGTCCAGGTAGTGGCTATCATACTTGTAGTGCGGGCCATGTGTGGCGGGTGTCTTTCCGGCCAGGGAAGCAAAATCCTCCTGAGCTCGTTTCGTGCCATCATCTCGAATGTCAAAGCGTCGGGTGATATAGGCCGGTTCTCCGTTCCGGAAGAAGATCAGGGCATTCTCCGCCGTTTCGATGCCATAGACCTTGGCGGGCGATCTGCATGGTTAGATGCTCATTGGCTGGCATCTGATCGGGTCGAAGCGATGCCTGCGGGACGGGTTTGAGGATATGCGTACCCCGTTCGCCTTCCCGGGCCAGTCGAAGGTGGTTGCCATCCAGGATCACAGAGAACTTTTCCTGTACGCCCGACAGGCTGATATGCTGGCGGTTTTCGTCAAAACGGTTGTCCTCCTCTCCTCCACTAACCGGCGTATCGTACGGCAGGATATGGGATACCCTCCGTCCATCAAACACCCGTTTCAGGCAGGTCCGGCTGTAGGTCGAAAACCCTTCTGCCAGGGTACCCGGACAATGGTTGATCAATGGCATGCTCATGATGCCTTTATTTGGATGACGCGAACGGCCCCGATCGGATCAATCTGCGCCACCGTCAGCAGGAGGCCAAACGCATCATCCTGGTCCAGACGGTGTTTCTGGCAGACCATCTGTTTGTTGGAACCTTCCGGCAGCATGTGGAAAAAGAAAGGGAATAGGTTGTTTGAATGGTACTCCTGCCGGTCTTTGGGCAGGGTCAGACTGATGGCTGGCCGGGATGGATCGCTATACCAGGTGTCATGGTATCGAAAGGTAAAGGAACCATCATCCAGCTGGGTCAATATCCCGGCTTCTTCATCCCTGAACAGAATCCTGGCCTGTCTCATACGCTACGATGGATGTCCTTTACTTTCAGGCAGACCTGCAGGCCCAGTACATCTGCGATCTTGTGCAGGGTCAGCAGAGTGGGGTTGCCCTTTCCGGATTCCAGTTGCTTCAGGGTGCGAATTCCTACCTTAGCCAGCTCGGCCAGGGTTTCCTGCGACACCTGCAGGTTCTCCCTTCGCGTCTTGATGGTCTGGATGAGGTTGTCCTGGTGCACTATATTGCTCTTTTTAGGTTAATATTAAGTATGTTGAACCAAGTGTGCAAGTGTAAGTGCAATTTAATGCACAAATTTGATGAATATAGGATATGTTTCTAAAAATGTCATGTAAAAGTGCGGTATAATGCACATTCTATTTTAGCAAATCGAAGAATCCTGCCCGGAAGTCAGTTGGGACATCATCGATATTCTTACCGATGATCGAGTTATCCCTGTCTGAACCTATTCACGTTGAATCCGCCGACAGTGGACAAGCATGAAACAGGTACTCAGCCCGCCCCGATTGCTCGGGGACGAAGCACCGATTTGAACGTTGAAACGCGCCAACCATTTATCTTTCTAAAAACAGCAAACAATCAGGAACAGGATGAATCAGGAATCGTCCTGCTGGCAGGCAGCATTTTGCCTCCCGGTTTGGCGTCGAGGTGTTCCGCCCAATTTTCTCGCCAACCTCACAACGCTTTGGTTCGGATTTGGAAGTATATTGGGGACAATTTTTTTCGAGCGTCAGTCTGATTTGAATATTGAACAGCCAAACAATAACATCCTCCCCAAACACATAGAACCAATCAGGAATGTCTGCGGCAGCTTTTCCTCCGGTTTGGCGCATGAGGTAGTGCCCAATATTGGTTTGGACAATGTTTTTTTTGAACTCAGAGTCAGTTGACTTTGAACATGAACAAAACATTAACTCTCCTCAAACCCGCAAAGCCTGCTGGCAGGCAGCATTTTTCTCCCCGGTTTGGGCATCCGAGGTATCGCCCAATATTTTGTGCAAACCATCATGAATTGGCTTCAACTACTTTATCTAAACAAGAGCAGAAGAAGACAGAGGGCCGAGGACAAAGGGACCGAGGAAACCAGTTTAACCCTGTCTCTTTATTTGAACCGCGACATGGGCTGCTGAAACGTCCCGCCCCCGGGACGAACACATTAACTGAAGCTCCGTCAGGCAAGAGGGAAGTCGCCTGTCTGTCGGCAAGGCATGAAATCGGAAATCGGAAATCGGAAATCGGAAGGCGCCTGCCTGCCGGTAGGCAGGGAAGTCGGAAGGCGGAACCCGGACGATGGTGCTTTCGGCACCATGCCCAGATGCTTCGATCTGGATCTAAAGTTCCGGATCCGGACATTCCGCTTAAGAGCGGAATCGTCCGGGGCGGAAATCGGAAATCGGAGGGGAAGGCGAATCGGAAATGGGAAGTCGAATCTTGATATCAGATAAGGAGATTTAGAGAACCGACAGAATTTCTTTGCGTCCTTCACTTTTTGCGCCAATGCGCCTTTGCGAGAATTGTTATTACATACATCGGCAAACAGCAGAAGTGGGAAATCGGAAATCGAAAGTCAGGAATGAGGAACACAGGAACAAGGAATCGGGAAGTCGGAAAGCGGAAGTCGGAAGTCGGAAATCGGAAATCCCGGGGCGAATCGCGAAAAGCAAAACGATTTCAGCCTGCATCATGGCAGAATGAAAGCTGAATATCGGCTCGTTCCAATTGAACTACTTCTGTAAGAACTGCCGAATGAGTTCGAATTCTTTTTCCGGTTCTTCCACCTGGGGGTTGTGGCCGCTTTTTTCAAACATGACAAATTCGCACTGCGGACAGAACGTCTTGTATTTGACCATTTCTTTAGGCACAGCTACCCGATCAAACCGGCCGCCGATTACCAGGATAGGCATGGGGAGATCCTTCAGCTTGGTCCTGAAATCGAAATTGCCGATATCGCTCCCGACGATAAAGTCGCCGTCCTTTCCGACCATTTGATAATAGACCTCGGAATTGAATCGATTGGGGTAAGGCGTTCCGGTTGGCTTGCCCCGGCGGACAAATTGATCCGGATTATAGGCGTACAGAAATCCGTAGGGTACGCGCCCGTAGATCTCCTGATGAATTTCGTCACTGGAAACATAGCCTTGTTCCCGAATGATCATCAGGGTGTCCCACACTTCCGGGTAATTGGTTTTGATCTCGTGGTTGCAATTGTCATCATTGGCCTGCCACATCAGGAAGCTGTGGAAGGAATTGGCCAGGATGAGATGGCTGACTTGCATCGGGTATTTGATGGCATAGGCCTGAGCGACGACCCCTCCATAGGAATGACCGAGAATGGCGATTTGATTATAGCCCATGGCTTTCCGGAGCCCCTCCAGATCTTCTACGTCACGGTCGATGGAGTATTCCGTCACGTCTTTGGCCAGATCGGATTTTCCGCGTCCCAATGCATCGAAGTAGACCAGCGTATGGCCATCGGATAGCGGATCAAAACTCCGCAATCCGGGGTGAGAGCCGCCAGGGCCTCCAGCGATAAAAAAGAGGGGTGGCCCGTCGCCATGCCGGACCGTCCAGAGTTTGGCACCGTTGACTTCATAGTACTGGCCATCCGTCTGGCTGTCAGGATATTGCTGTCCAAATCCAGCCTGGGAAAGGACGATGATCAGGAGAAGGAAAATGCACTGGCGCATACGAGGTTGAATTTCGTGATGCACGAAGATAGGAAATTGGAAGGCGAAAGGTGGATGAAGCACCAAATGGCAAATGACAAATCCCAAATAAATTCAAAATGACAAATCCAAAATAGCAAAACGACTGAATTTGAAAATGACTCATATGTTGTTCAAGCGGAAACGGGAAGGGGGACCGTCTGCTGGCGAGGCAGGTAAATTCAAAATCAGAAATCAAAATGACCAAAACCGGGGATCTCATCAAATAGCCAATACCGCTCTTTACTCTCTACCCCCCACTCTCTACCCTCCACTCTCCCCTCCACTCTCACTGACAACCGACCCCCCGGGAAAGCACCAAAATCAAATCACAAATCACAAATAACCAACAAATCACAAATCCAAAATATCGAAAGACAGCTATAAAAATTACTCATAAGATTTTCAAGCGAAACGGGAGAGGGACCGTCTGCCCGAGCCACAAATCACAAATCAAGAAATCCAAACCAATCCGCAACACCGACCACCACATCACCACCTCAGCCAAACCCTCACCCCCCACCCCCCACCACCCCCCCCCGGAAAGCACCAAAAATCAAATCACAAATCACAAAAAAAATACAAATTCAAAATCGCAAACCTGCTTGCCGGCGAGGCAGGTAAATTCAAAATCAGAAATCAAAATGACCAAAACCGGGGATCTCATCAAACAACCAATACCACTCTCTACTCTCCACTCTCTACTCTCTACTCTCTACTCTCTACTCTCCTCTCTCTACCTCACTCTACCTCTACTCCATCGACAACCGACAATCACTCTCCTACCCGAGGCCATTTGGTATAGATACCTCGAAATAAAGTTTGCAGGATCTGGCCTTCGGCATCCAGCATATCCCAGGTCTGGATGACTGTGCCATCCGGTTGTGGCGACCAGGTAATCCGATGTTTGAATCGGGCAGTTACGGATCCCGATTGCCAGTCACTTTCCAACACCATATCGGTTCCGACGAGGTTGCCGGAAAGGTTGAGGATGCTTCCCTGGTTGTCTATCCAGAGTTGGTGCCATTGGCTGTCAGCAGCGTCGTAATAATTCATGCTCTTTCCACGATTCAGCCCTTTGGAGCTCCAGTTTTCCAGGAGGAGACAACGATCCAGCTGCCTCTCGATCCGGTTGGTGCCTAGAAATGCACCGCTGGTGTCCGTGACATTCCATTCGTCTAACCAGAAGTCAAAGTCGGTGAAGGATGGCTTGCAACAGGTACAGGTGGAATCTGCTTCCAGAGGGATGCGGTTCCAGGTGTACCTCCTGCCGGGCAACCATGTGCCAGCTGAATCGATCAGAAATGAATCTCCCTGATACCGATCCTCATCCAGTATCTCATGGCGATGGCCCATTTGAGATATGCGACCATCCGGCCCTGTAAAGGTTTGGACCAAATTTATTTTCCCCGGTCCGTCAGGACTCATTGTGCCGATCCCGTTGGTCCCATCCTGACCCGTCTGCTGAAACACAGCCTGTTTTCTCGCGGGATCCCAATATTGATAGAACTCCCAGAATGAACGGGTCGGCTTCCCTTGATCATTCCGTACAGTCGACCTTTCAATGTATTTCGATGTTCACCCCAGATCCATTCCACACGATAATCCGTCATGGGTTCCTGATCAGAAACCCAGGCTTCATTGCTCGCTGTCCAGGTGCCCACCTGGTATCGAAGTTCGTCCAGATACCAGGGAGGGGGTGCCGCATCCTGACCGGAAAGGACGGTAGAAACGCTAACAAGACAAAGGAGAAAGAACCGGTTCATGATGCATGATTTTAAACCGCGAAATGCTGTGACCATTCACAGGAAGCCCAAATTACCAAAGATTCCTGACTGAATCATCGGGTCTTGGTACCACAGGATGAAAGAATGGGACAGCCTTTATACATCAGGAATAATCATTGAATCATGATCCGTCTTGACTCGACGCGCGACTCATTGTTCAAAATGAAATTGGACATCCAACACCTCCAGCTCAAGCCAATGGAAATCTCCCTCCGGCAGTTTCAGGTGACGTCAAAGCGGGTCGGGATGCGACGCCCCGGAAATTCCGGAATGAATTTGGCTCGGCCTGGATCACCCAGTTTTCGAGTGTTGGGCCGTCAGGTCGGTTGTAATATCGAAGGGCCTGGTATTTCTGAAAATCCCCTTCAGGAGAAAAGGTAAATGTTCCGGATGCCTGCGTTTTCCCCCAGGTCATTGTGGCGACAGCCTGGTTGGGTCCGCTTGATTCCCATTGTATACAGGGGTGAAGTGCGCCGGAAGGAAACCAGACGGTTTCGCCCAGATACCGAAGCAGAGTACCCTGATCCAGTTCATTCCCGGAAGCATGGACAACAGGGATCAATCCGTACAGGTCGATCTTCATTTGCCCTTCGCCCTGATGATAAAAATCGCGTCCCAGAAGAAAAATTCCAGGAAACACGTCGACTCGTGTTGTCCAGATAAATCCCGGGGATTGTGGTGTAAATTCTTGTTCAGCAGAAAATGGAAGCCATTTCCCATTTGGTGTGATTCTCATTCTTCCCGACTGTCGGAGATTGACGCGAAGCAGAGTCCTGTCGGGAATTCCGGATCGATTGATCCATTGGCGGATGAATGGTGGTCCTGGTTGGTTAGGCCATTGCAAAGCAGACTGTGCATGCTGATTCAAATCGAAGCGATCCCGATTAGTCATCCGGTCAAACTTCCATACACCGAATCCAACAACGGTGGCAATCAGCAAAAGACAATTCGCCAATGTGCCAAACCGGGCATCCTGCCAGGCACTCAGAATGAGAATCTGGGAAAGCAGAATCGCTACGGTAGACCACATAAACCAGGTCACCTGATTTGCCAACAGGGCCAGCATAGCGATGAGAAACAGGACGGTAGCCAATAACCAGAACCACGCTCACATCCGGGAAACATTTTAGGTCAGTGCGTCTATTTCTGCCCATTGAAATCCTTTGGCTGCCCCGAGGAGGTGGATCATGCCATGAACACCCAACAGGATAATCAGCAACCATTTCATGGATGTAAATCTGAAAGAATCGTGTTCATGGACAAATGATGTCCGGCATTCAGGTGCATGATTCAAACCACACTGGTGCGGATCTGTCCGAACTCGCCTTATCTGTCCTGTCCAGGCTTTCAATTCTCGGGAAGAAATTTTCAGAATGGCTGCCTACCTTCATCGGCTGAATGATCTACGGGATGGAAAACAAGCTGGAAGTCACAGGAAGAATCGATTATCTGGATGCCATACGCGGACTCGCAGCCTTGTCGGTGGTGATGTACCATGTGTTGAATGCGCACTGGGCATGGATGACAGAGGCGAAGGTCGCCATGATCATCTTTAACGGCTCGGACGCAGTGGCCCTGTTTTTTGTATTGAGCGGACTGGTGCTTTCGTACAAAGTATTCCAGCGTGACCTGCCGATCGATCCGGCTTTTGTAAAGAAATTTTTTGTGGCTCGGATATTCCGACTTTATCCCGCCTTTTTATTCATGATTCTGATCTATTATATGGTTGCCCATACCGGTCAGGATTACCTGTTATTGTGGAAGGAAACAATACTCCATAATCCTCATTTTTTCTGGGAAGAAGCGATGTTGATCCGGGATCATCACGACCTGTATCTGCCCGGTTGGACGCTTGGGGTGGAAATGGCATTGTCCCTGTTTGTTCCGTTTATGATCCTGATCGTGAGAAAAGGCGACAGGATGTTCGCATTTTTCCTGATTGCCTGCGTAATTGCCGGAAAGCAGTACATCTCTGAATTTTTTCTGTTGTTCGGATTGGGTATCCTCATTGCAAAATATTTTCAGCAGATTCGGACCTATTCGGATCGGAGCAAGTGGTGGTACCGGTATCGCTGGTGGCTTTTTCCGATCGTCCTCTTTTTTTATTCAATCCGGCATATCCTGCACATCTGGGCCTTGCCAGAGACTATCCGATATTTCTTTGACAGTATTCTGTATATCAGTGAATTTTTCTTTACAGGAATCGCATCGGCTCTGATCCTCATCTATGTGATCCATTCAGAACGACTACAGCGCTTCCTGTCAGGTTCTGTCTTTGTTTTTTTCGGGAAAATATCCTACGGTGTTTATTTGAGTCACTGGTTGTTCACCGGATTGGTCATGCGCCATTTTGACCATCTGATGGCCACCTATGCACATGGTTCGGAGATGCGCTTTTTCCTTTATTTTTCTGTGGTAGCTGTGGGTTGTTCCATCCTGGCGGGGACGGTGATCTATTATCTCATCGAACAACCGTTTATCCGGTTAGGTCGACGTGTAGTGGCCCGGTTTTCGGCCTGAGGAAGTTTTTTGTTTAACGGCTATGAGCAGAAGGATCAGGGCAGTTGCCCGACCCCGGCCGCCCCTTTAGGTTTCCCCGGGCCGCGCATTTTAACCTTGCCCGGGCCTTTCCGGGGCTGGGGGCCGGATTGGGTTTTTTTCGGATTCATCCGACGGATCCACCATTCGACCAGGATCAGATTCGGCACCCAGCACAGCCAGGCGATGATCTGATAGGCGGGAATAAATTCCATCCCGAATGCTCCGGTTAGCATGGGGATCCATAAGCGCAATGTGACCGCTGCAAAGGTGAGTGCATAACTGCGGATCATCCAGCGACGATGGGATTCTGTGTCCCTCACCAGGATCCGCCGCCAGGCGTTCCAGGTGGTGACGATCCAGGCCAGGGCCAGGAATGTAAATCCGAGGCGGGCGATCCAGCCACCTGTAGCAAACTGCGCGATATACAAACCTGCCAATCCACTCAACAGACAGGCCACGACGTAGATCTTGCCCAATAACCGGTGGCGATTCAAATGTCTGTCACGGATCCGGGAATTGAATTGCGTGACACCGGAAAGAAGGGCAATCCCTCCGAGTGTAATATGCGTGTAAAATCCCGTTCGCCAGATCATATCCCGCAGCAATTCGGAAGATTTACTCCCCAGCAGTCCCTGATCTTCTGGCATAAAAAAAACCAGGATGGGATAGAAGCCGATAACTATGGCAAAAAAATACAGGAGAATGCGCAGGAAACGAGTCATTCAGTTCTTCTTTTTTTTCGAAGATTTGGCCAGTGGATTAAAGGCGAGGGCTTTATCGATCCAGGTTTCCAGATGTTTGTCCGAATCCGTACCCTCATTGTCAATAAATAAATACCCTTTCATGGGCCGACCGGTAAAATCCATAATCCGCGCACCTGGTAATTGAAGATTTTCTTCATCCTCATCAGGATGGAGACGTACCATCAGTTCTTCCTGGACAATGCCAACGCACATTTTATCATCGACCATAAAACAGAGGCCGCCCATCATTTTCTTTTCTTCCCAGGAGACGGATTTCTGGTCGAGAACCTGGCGGATGCGATCAGCGAAAAATTCGGAGTATGCCATTTTTTTGAGTTAAGGAGTGGAGGAGTTATGGAGTTATGGAGGGGTTTGGAGGTTATGAGTTGAGGAGGTTATGAGGGGGAGTTTATCGAAATCACGAAATCACGAAATCACGAAATCACGAAATCACGAAATCACGAAATCACGAAATCACGAAATCACGAAATCACATTTAATGCAATTGTCGTAAAAAGGAGGTGACACCGGGGAAAAAACTCTGCTGGTCATCCCAGAAGGACATGTGACTGCCGTTGGGGCAGAAAAGGTAGGAACCGTTTTGCACCAGCAGGCTCATTTCAGCCATCTCACGCGGATTCATGGTATCATATTTTGCACCGACCATTAATGTCGGAATGTGAATTTCATGGAGCCGGTCCCACACACTCCAGTGTTTGAGGATGCCACCGGGAACAAATTCGCTGGGGCCCTGCATATATTCATACACGGGATAATTCAAATGGGAGAAGGAGGTCAATACCGGTTCGGGCCATTCGGGTAGCCGGCAGATATGAAGGCCATAATATTCTTTGAAAACGAGGTCGGCATAAACGGGATTGAGATAGTCATTCCGGGATTCGTAATATTCGAATGTGTCCAGCAATCCGGGTCGGAGTTCTTTCCGAAGCTTGACGTTATACGCTTCGTATTTATCAAAGTCGGCTGTCATATTACAGACGATCATAGCCTTCATCTGATCCTGGTATTTGAGGGCATATTCTATGGCCAGGATGCCCCCCCAGGAATTGCCCAGAAGGACAAAATTGGTGGAGTCGAGTCCAAGCGCCACTCTGACCTGCTCGACTTCATCCACAAACCGGGTTATTGTCCACAGTGTGGTGTCCGTCGGTTGGTCGGAATAAAAGGAGCCCAGCTGATCATATTGAATGATGGTGAACCCGGAATCGGGAAGAATGTCGGCGATGCTCTGCAGGTATTCATGAGTCATGGCGGGACCTCCATGGAGCAGGAGGATCTTGAGTTTGCCATCGCCGATCGTGTTGGTCCAGACGCGATACCCTTCCTTGAGGTCGATCATGCGGGCTCCCGGCAGATGGTGTCTGGTCTGGCGTAGGGAATCCTCTGAGGAGAGCGGTTCAGATGCTGATTCAGGGGATTCGTTATGCTGACAACCGATAAAAAACAAGATGGACATCAGGCAGAGGCAGATCAGACGCATACAGTGGATTTGGCATGTAAATTACAGGTTCAGGATGAAAGTAGTGTGGATACATCAACAAACAAGCCGGCTTGCCTGTGAGGCCAAACATAAGTGGACTTTCATTTGTCCTGATATCCTGAAGATTCTCCTGACGGGTGCCACCGGCTATATTGGCAAACGATTACTACCTCAGTTGCTGGAAGCAGGCCATGATGTGATCTGTGGTGTCCGGGATAAAAACCGGTTTGTACGGCCCTCGGGGTCGCAAGGCAGAATGCAGGTTCTGGAAATGGATGTCCTGGATCCGGAATCGCTCAGGGCAATACCTGCGGATATCGATGTGGTGTATTATCTGATCCATTCGATGACCACCTCAGGTAATAGTTTTTCGGATCTGGAAGCCCGATCAGCCCGGAATATGGTCGAACGGTTGAAGGATACGCGGGTCAGGCAGGTGATCTACCTGAGCGGCATCGTCAATGCCGGGGAACTGTCAGCTCATCTTTCCTCTCGCCAGCAAGTGGAGACTATTCTGGGTGAAGGGACGTTTGCATTGACCACGTTGCGTGCGGGCATCATCATCGGATCGGGTAGTGCTTCGTTTGAAATCATGCGTGATCTGGTGGAAAAATTGCCAGTCATGATCACCCCTCGCTGGCTTGAGACTCGTTCTCAACCTGTGGCAGTGCGAAATGTACTCCAGTTCCTGACCGGCGTCCTCGGTAGGGAAGATACGTTTGATCAAGGGTATGACATCGGTGGCCCGGATATCATGACATACAAGGAAATGCTTCTGGCGTTTGGCAGGATCAGAGGATTAAAGCGGATCATCCGGACAATACCCGTCATGACACCCCGACTATCCTCGTACTGGTTGTATTTCGTCACGGCAACATCATACCCCTTGGCCGTTCATCTGGTCAATAGCATGAAGGTCGAGGTCATTGGCAGACCGAATGATCTCGCCAATCGATTGGGTATTCGACTGTTAAATTTTGAAGAAGCCATTCGCCTTGCCTTTGTCCGGATCGAACAGAATGAGTTCATTTCATCCTGGAAAGATGCGATGGCCAGTGGACAGATGGAGGGTCGGATAGGTGACTTCATCCAGGTGCCTGTGAATGGCTGCTTTAAAGATTATCGATCAACAGCTGTTGACAATCGGGAAATGGCGATTGAACGGATCTGGGCACTTGGTGGTGCTCGAGGGTGGTACTATGGCAATTTTCTGTGGCGTTTACGGGGTTACCTCGACAAGCTCAATGGCGGCGTTGGCCTTCGCCGTGGTCGAACGCATCCCACCGAGATCCATGCCGGTGATGCGCTGGATTTCTGGCGTGTGTTAGTAGCAGATAAGGCTGCAGGGCGACTGTTGTTATTTGCAGAAATGAAGATGCCCGGTGAGGCCTGGCTGGAATTCCGGTTGGACGAACAAAACGTGTTACATCAATCCGCTACATTTCGGCCCCGGGGAATCTGGGGCCGGTTGTATTGGTATGCTGTAACTCCGTTCCATGCTTTTGTATTTGAAGGCATGCTGAAAGGACTGGCCGGAAGGCGAGTCCGATAATCGGGGTAATTGTCATTCAAGGCACATATGCTTCTCCAGTCTCACCCGTTGGGAGGCCAGATTTTTCGGATCCCCATTGATCGGAATATAAAAGCGAGCCGCACCGATGGCCGCACCGATACCTGCCCCGGCAACAGCGCCGATAGCGCCATTGCGGACAACCGTGACATATAAAGGTGGATGGTCATTGTCAAAAAATGCACCGCTATCGACCCGGTTGTGGAAGTTGCTGACAAAGCCAGTAATGATACCTATTCCTGCGCCTGCCAATGCCCCGATCATAGCCCCTTTCCCGATCCGACGATTGTCTCTGAATGAGAATTCCCGGATATCAGGCACAGGTACCTGGACGGTTCTGCTACCGTCATCCATTTTATTTCGTGAGGCCAGCAAGACCGACAGGGAGTTTTGTTCCAGGCCAATCAGTTTTCCTTCTATCTCGAGTTTGCTTGAATAGGTAGTGATCCACACCTGGGTGCAGGATCGGGGTAGATAACCTTCCTGAGAATTTGCTGAAACTGTCGTAAACAGGATGAGAATAAAGGCGAAGTAGCGCATCGTTTTTTGTTTGCAAGGTAGATGCAGGTTGAAGTGCCGGTGTGGCGAATAGTGCCACAAACACATTTTATTTTGGCGGATATCAATACGGGCGACTGTCAATTCGCCCGGTTCATCGTATTCTTGGAGGTATTTAGATCAAGTGAAACGATGGCAGAAGGTTTTCAGATCCGGGACTATTACAATGCGAAGGTGATCACTGCGTTTGCAACAGATCTTAAAAAAGTCTGGACTGCGTTTCCGACCACGGCGTTTTTGCATCATATCCTGCCATCACTGCCGGACCAATCATTCTCGGATCGGCTCCAATCGATTTCTCGTGCATTGGAAAAAACCCTTCCTCAAGATTTTCAGGAGGCGGTAGGTATTCTCCTCAAGGCACTTCCCGAGCCCATGCCTGTTTCAGGTGATGGGGCTGGTACGGCGCATTTTATCATAGCGCCACAGACGGCATTTATCAGTCGGTGCGGTCAGGGACATGTTGAAGTGTCGTTGCATGCGCTCAAGGAGATGACCAGGCGGTTTACAGCCGAATGGGATCTGCGCCTTTTTTTTGAAAAGGATCCTGTACGTGTTCGAAAGGTGTTGAAAAAATGGGCCAGAGACCCGGATCAACATGTGCGGCGACTGGTATCGGAGGGCACTCGTCCCTATGTGCCCTGGGGAAAAAAGCTGGCCATTGTTGAAGCCGACCCTTCCCTGACATTGGATCTGCTCGATCTTCTGAAACATGACCAGGAAGAATATGTGCGCCGATCGGTAGCGAATCACCTGAACGACCTGAGTAAAAAACATCCTGATCTCGTGGTGTCAACTCTGACTCGATGGCAATTGGAAAGCCCGGAAGTGGATATGGCGAAATTCACCCGCCATGCCTGCAGGACGTTGGTAAAAAAAGGGCATAGGGGCGCATTAAAATTACTCGGATTTGATCCCCGGCCAAAAGTGGAGTTGCGCCATTTTACGCTGGCATCACCAGTCGTTCAGCTGGGCGATGCGCTTGCATTTTCGTTTGAATTGGAATCGACATCCCGACGAGATCAGCAACTGGTTGTGGATTTTCTCGTGTATTTTCGGAAAGCGAATGGCAGTCTGAGTCCGAAAGTATTCAAATTGAAAAATGTTCTGCTTGCTGCGGGTTCATGTCTGGCAATTGAGAAAAAACATGCTATACGGCCTATTACGACGCGGGTATATTATCCTGGTGAACACCGGTTGAGCATTCAGGTGAATGGTGTAGAATTAGGGAGCAAAACATTCTATTTGGTTCATAGCCGTGCAAAATAAACCTGAGAAGCCAGTTTCCTGATCCCCCCGCGGGCACTTCCTTTGAGGCACCAAAGGGAAGCGTGCTTGTCGCAAATGGGCCTTCTTTTTTTCTGGGAGCAAGAGTAACTCGTCTGAGTAGGACAGCGTCCAGGACCCCGCTCTTTGGCTAAGTTCACAATTGAGAACCTTGAACCGCTCTTGTGCTTAGGAGTCTATGTCCGATCAAATAATGCAGCGTTTAGTGCAAATGAAAATGCCTTGTGTTTGCACGTTTTTTTTGGGAATTGTTAGGTATTTTGAGCGGCGAGTGTATTGTATAAATTTCAACCCTCTTTTTTGCGTTGGTGTTTAGGTGAAACTGGTTATGAAAATAATGAACTATCCACGCAACTCCAGAAATACGATCAAACGGGTACCCAAGAGGGGTCACTATGATCGGGAAACAATATTCGCTATCCTGGATGCGGGATTTCTCGCACATGTGGGTATTGAAGTGGATGGCCAACCCTTCGTTATTCCCACGGCGTACGGGCGGGATGGCGATACGATCTATCTTCATGGTGCGACGACCAGCCGATTGATCCAGCAGGGTCAGTCGGGGATCCGGATGTGTATCACCGTGACACACCTGGACGGGATCGTGCTGGCCCGGTCGGCGTTTCATCATTCGATGAATTATCGTTCGGCCGTTCTTTTCGGGACGGCATCCCTGGTGCCGGATGAAAAAAAGGAAGCCGCATTGCTGATTATTTCCGAACAGATCCTCAAGGGCCGCTGGGCGGAAAGCCGGCTGCCCAACGCAAAGGAATTGAAAGCAACCAGTGTGCTGGCTTTCCAGATCGAAGAGGCCTCCGCAAAAATTCGAACAGGTGGGCCGGCTGATGAACCGGAAGATTATGCCTTGCCTATCTGGGCCGGAGTTTTACCCATTCAGCAAGGATATGGCGAGCCTGTACCGGATGACGTTTTGACAGCGGGAATACCAGTGCCGGAAAGTGTGAAGAGGGTAAAGGTAAAGGGCGAAGGGTAAAAGGAAAATCGGAAGGCGGAAGTCGCCTGCTTGCCGGCGAGGCAGGGAAGTCGGAAAACATTTGGTGGAAATAACCACTCAGTCACTAAGGACACTTTAGTTCTAAGCAACAAATCTTGATGGAGAGCTTAACAGTTTGCTGAAGCAAAGAGTAGTTCACTAAGAGATTCTGGAAATCGGAAATCAGGAATGAGGAATGAGGAATGAGGAATGAGGAATGAGGAATGAGAAACGGGAAGCAAAGTCGGAAATCAGAAATCAGAAATCAAATCGTACTTATTGGCAGTATTTTAACTACCTGAGTAGACAATTGAAAAGGTGTATGGAGTAAAATTTCTTTGCGCCTTTCACTTTTTGCGCCAATGCGCCTTTGCGAGAATAGATTTTACAGGCATCAGCATACAACGGAGGTGGAAATCGCCTGCCTGTCGGCGAGGCAGGGAAACCGGCAGAGTTTGGTTGATCACAAAAGCGAGGGGCGAAAATGCGGGTGAATAAGGATTCGCCGGTAAAAGTCAGGATAAAAGGTAAAGAATGAGGTTGGATTGGTCACATGTTGATGTTTCATGACATCATCAACTATCAATATCACCTAAATCTTTACGAAATGAAAAAATTCATTCTTTTTTCGTTGGTGGTGGTCACGGCAACCTGTCTGCTTTTACTGAGCAGTTGTTGTACGCCCAATGCCTTAATTGGCTCCCAGGCCATTCCGCTGAGAGCTCAGGAAACAAACATGTGGTGCTGGGCAGCAAGCGGGGAGATGGCCATGGACTTTCTCGGGACCAATGTCACCCAATGCGATCAGGCCAACAAGCGATTTGGAAGAAATGACTGCTGCAATTCTACCGTGCCCACTGCGTGTATCAACGGGGGTTGGCCAGAGTTTGACAAGTACAATTTTACGTTCAGTCGGACTTCGAATGCAGCCTTGTCCTGGAGTGCATTGAAAAAGCAGATTTATTGCCTCCGGAAACCTGTACCATACTCCTGGCACTGGAATTCCGGAGGGGGCCACATGATGGTTGTAACCGGTTATACTGAACTCAACGGAACGCGCTATGTCAGTGTAAATGATCCATGGGCTCCGAACGTGGGTGACCAGTATTTTCTCACGTATGACGCATATGTCAGTGGTTCGGGTTATTCCCATTGGGATGACTTTTACAATATCACCAAAAAACCTTAAACCGATGAAATACATACTCACTCTCCTTTGTACGGCTTGCCTTTCCATTTCCCTGTCTGCACAGAGTAATGACATTCAACAGGCCGCTCAAGCAGCTCTTCGTGACATGCAACAGCTTGTCAATGGAGAGAACTATAAAATGATCGGTCTTGATTCACCGGATGCACTCAAAGGTGCATCCACAGGCAGCCCCATTGCCATCCAGGTCATTGGACTGGAAGCAGTGCGAAAATTCCAGGGAAGCCAGAATGAGGTCCAATCCATACTGGAAGCCCATAACCGGGTTTTTGTTCCTGTTTTATCCAATGGAAAAGTCATCTCCGCTATTGCTTTGGACAAAAGTGATAAAGGCTGGAAAACTGCTTCTCTCGGGATGGCGGCTCCGATTGAAGAATACAATAAGGTTATTCGTGAGAATAATCTGGATGACAAGGCCTACATGGTTTGGGTGCCCAGTTTGAACCAATATTTTGTGGCCAGAGGACAAGGGTCAAACCTGCAATTTGCCAGTATTGGTCAATCAGTTGGCGACCAGTCCAGAGGAAAGTTTGTTTCCGCATCAGATGCGCTCAAACTACTCCAACCCGTTGCTCAGCAATACAATGGCCTGCCCTGGTAGGTCGGGCCGGGTTACCGAAAATCCATGAATATATTCGTCCCAACTCCACCCGGGGTTGGGACATTTTTTAATTCTATTGCAATATTGATTTTTCCTCAGGTCCATGAACAAAAATTCGGAAGGCTTCTCCTTGGCATGTATGCAGTATGCCTTACCATGGCTTCGACAGTGAACATACATTTGACCTTTTTCGTCCCAGGCCCGGTTTCCTCTTGTGGCTACTCGCAGGCCTATCTGGATCCTGACTGTATACGTTCAGGCGGACAGGTGTTACCATCCTCCTCCAAACCCGAAACAAAACCAGGATCATTCACCCTGAGCAGGATGGATCAAGCGGTGGGACACCGCCAATGATTCTGCGCCGGAAAAAGAGAATGGAAACAATTCGTCCAGCGCTGCCGGTGGGGACACCGGCACCAACATTAATTTTTTATTGAAGTCTACACTATCTGAATACCCTTTATCGAAATAACTCCATAACTCCATAACTCCATAACTCCATAACTCACAAGATTCCTGGAAAAACAGCCTTGCGATCTTTCGGGTAATTTGGAAAATGCTCCTTATACCAGGCATGGTGAGCGAGCGAACGGGGGAAGCACATTGGCGACTGTCCAGAATGCGAAGGCAAGGCCGGGGAAGGCTCCGGTGAGGATAGCATAGCCCGTCCATTCGAGCATTTCACCAAAATGATTGGGGCAGCTGACCCACCGAAAAAACCCGCCTAATGGGATTTTGTAGCCAGTTTCATTGCCTTTTCGCAGGTTGATCAACTGATAATCGGAACGGACATTGATCCATGCCCCAACAACAAACAGGATCAGCCCGATGATAAATTTTGGATCCATTGACCAGTCCGCCGGATAGTCGGCAAAGTGGGCAAACCAGGTACCAAAAAACAGTCCATTAACGCCATTGAACAGGATAGCAGAACCAACGATGAGCAGCGGCATTCGTTTGCCTTTGGTATGAATAAACAGGGGGTAGAATAAACTGCGATGGATATAGTGGACCATGAATAAGCCGACCATTAAGAGGATCATCGGACTTACTGCTCGCTCACTTTGCCAGATGGGAATTAAAAAACTGGGGATCAGTGCGAGTTCCATGATCAGCCAACCCCAGGCATCCGGGATGGTGGGCCCCCAGCCAGGCCGGGTATGACGTCCGAATGGTGCCTTTTTGAAGAGCAAGTAAATGAACGTGATAAATCCGATCAGGATCCAGATCCAGATCAATTGATGGTACAATTCCCAACTCATATCAAAGGCAATTAGTGATAAGTGTGTTGATCCTGAAACCAGAGATAGGTATCCAGCAATGTTTTTTCCAGCGGGCGTGGTTGAAATCCGAATGCGGCAGTGGCTTTAGCGGTATTGATCGCCGGATGTCCGGTGCGCAAATGGGTCAGCGCTTCGATCGTGACCACAGGTTCGGTCTTTGTCCAACGAGCCCAACGGGTCATCAGATGAGCGGTCATATTCAAGAGTTGGTCGGGCAGGATGCGAATGGGCAGCTTTTTATCTACGATGGAGGAACTGATCATGGCGATCTCTTGCACAGTGGCATAATGTCCCCCCAACAAATAGGCTTCACCTGATTGGCCATTCGTCATGGCGGACAATGCTGCCCGGGCTACATCCCTGCTGTCCACCCAGTTAAACCCACCCCGGGGTAAAACCGGCAGACGTCCTTTCCACAGGTCGATCAGCATCTTGCCCTGCCGGGAAGGTTTGACATCCCAGGGTCCGATCACGGCGGTGGGGCAGAGGGCAATGGTTTCCAGGTGCCCGTGCGACCTCGTTCCAGAACCAGACGCATGGCTTCCCCTTTGAGCGCTCGTAAGCAAATTGTGCAGGACCCGCCAGTGGCAGAGATTCGTCAAATAGTGCACCGGGTTGGGGCGTCTGGAAGGCGTGGACAGAGGCGAAATGGATTATTCTTCTGACCTGGTGCCGGGTACAGGCATCCAGGACGAGGCGGGTGCCGTCGACATTAGTTCGATGGACGTCACCATGTCGGTCTCCGTCCAGACTGATCTTCGCGGCCAGGTGGATGACCACTTCGCAGCCGGCGACAAGTCGATCGACAGCTCCAGGATCCAGGAGATCACCCTGGATCATGTCGATGTCCAGTCCGTCCAGTGCCCGAGTGTCCTTACGGACCAATGCGCGAAGAGTATGTCCTTCCGCAGCGAGTACGCGAACCACTGCCGCGCCGATATGTCCGGTTCCCCCGGTGATGGCGATCTGCACGGTCAGAAAATTTTTGGCAGGAAACGCCCCACCCGTTTCTGATAGCTGGCATATGCCGGGTATTTTCGGGCCGAAATGCCTTCACTGAAATCTGCGCTGCCTTTAAAGAGCAGAAGCAGAAGGAGTACACCTGCCAGGCTCCAATTGATCCACCGGCCGGTGGCGACAACGCTGAACAGGTAGTAGCTCAGCCAGATCCCCTGTTCTGCAGCGTAGTTCGGGTGGCGGAAACAGGCCCACAAGCCGGATTGCAGGAAGCCATCGGCATATTCTCCTTCCCGCCGCTCACCTGCCTGAATCTGTCGGTATTTCTCGGACTGGAACCGATAGTGCTGATTGTCGGCCACTGTCTCCATCCAGATAAAAGCCAGCATCAGCGCCGACACTAGATAATCCGCCCAGCCGAGAGGCTTGTCGGCTCCTTGCCAGGCGACCAGGGCTGGGAGGGTGAACAAAAGGATGAGGTGCTGCTGGTACAGGGAGATGAAAAAGAGATTGAACAGGGTAAAGCGCCATTTTTTTGAGAACATGGGCAATTGGCGCAACTCAGCCCAGCGATAATCTTCTTCACCAGCCCAGAATTTCCAGGAATAGCCACCGCGCCGACTGAAATTGTACGTCAGCCGGATACCCCAGATCGTGACCAGAATGGCCATGAGAACCAGCCTCGGTTCCCATCCGGAACGGAGTACAAAAAACCAGACATAGCCGATGGGGAGGAGGCTCCACAATTTATCCACTGGCTATAATTGGAAGTAAGTTCACTAAGCAGGAAGCAGAACAGGGCGATACCGAGGGTCACCTTGAGGATGTCGTAAAGTGCCTGGAGAACGGGTCCGTCGAGTGGCTGGTCCATGGTCAGGGCGACAATGGGGAGAACAATGAGGGTAATGATGAGGATCAGGATGGTCCGCAGCATGAGGTAATGGTTTTGCGGTGATGAAGAACGGGAAAAATGAGCAAACTATCTGCTGTCCTTTCATGAATCGAATGAATGACTTGACCGGGCATGGGTAGAGTGCTAACTTCGGAGGATGAAAGGGACTGCAATTATTATTCTGATGGTATTCATCTGGTCATGCGACAAGGCGCCGACCAAACCGTTCCATGATCTGAGTGGATATGTCGGGACGGTAACCGGGACGTACCGGGAATTGGGTTGTGGTGATCCTCCGTTTGTGGAATATGCGCATGATTCTGTTCTGGCGGACATCAGTATTGTTGCCGAGGATGTGCTCGGGGTTCGGCTGTTCATTGACCAGGGAACGGATCTGTGGGATCTGGAGGCGTTTTATATCAATGACAGCACCTTTTATATCACGCCGTTCAGCAAGGACCAGATGACCTGGTCGGGAAATCTTTCTCTTACCGATAAAATGGAACTGATTCTCGCCAATCGCACGATACCGTGTGTGATCGGAGCTGATACAGTGGCGACGGTGGTGTATCGGGGGGAGTAGAATGAAGTCGGAAGGGGAAAGTCGGAAGGGGAAAAGGGGAAATCGGAAGGAGACTATGAGACTTTGGGACTATGTGAAGGAGAGACGGAGAGACGGAAGTCGCCTGGCTGCCGGCGAGGTAGGGAAGTTGGAATTCGGAATTCGGAAGACGAAGGGAAAAAATAGTAGATCGTACCGGCTGCTTCAGCTGCCGTTCCAGATTGTTAGAATTCTCTTTTGAAGGAGAAAATAAATGAGAAATTAGCAAGGCGGAAGTCGGAAGTCGGAAGGCGGAAATCGCCTGGCTGCCGGCGAGGCAGGGAAGTGGGAAGAGACTATGAGACTTTGGGACTATGTGAAGGAGAGACGGAGAGACGGGTATGTTTTGAGCTTCGATCATGTACAACTTCTTTGCCTGGGATATTGCCTGGAATCCACTAACTTGGTCAGCAATCGGCTGACAGGGGAGAAGTGGGGCTTGTCTGGGATGCTAAACGACATAGGATGGCCCTGATTTCTATCCGGTTGCAACCGATTATAATCGTTTGTAGCCGTTGAAGTTGTTGAAAATTAGCGGTTGATGTGGGTTGCTCTGGAATGGAGTGGGGAAGGGAGACGAGGAAAGGGGTTCGTATATAAGTATGTTATGCCCAATGCTATGAAAGACCGACCAACTAAAACAACTAAAGAATAAAATTGAAAAATGTGTTTTGCAGTATACATAGGGACAAATAAAGAATTAGAATTAGGAACGTTCGTTGCTGACCAGACAGACATATATTTTGAGAAACTTAGTGATGAGGAAGAAACTGCTTTACGACCAAAATTCTCAAAGACAAACATTTATTATGTAGGTTCGGACACAAGTTGTTCTTGCGGACTTGTTTTTGAAAGTGAGGATTTTGACGACCCAGACGAACAAACAAATAAAAAATCACCACAACGATTCATTGACTTTTTAAAGGAAGCGACTAAGGCAGAAAACATTGAATATTATTGTTGTTGGGAAGGAGATTGGAACTTGCCGACTGAACATGAACGAGAAATTGACATTAGAGATATTTCATTGGACAAAAACTATTTCGTTGGGACTCAGAAAGTATTTATTAATTTCAAAAAGCAAATAGACGAATGAAAGAAGCACAGGGCATAAAACATGGTATAGTGCATGCGGGTTTCAGTGGTTTTCGAGCGTTTGTGGCTCGTAAAAAAGGTTGGCATAAACTGATAGGAAATTGCCTCGTAATCCCGCACGGCACCATACCATCAAACGTTCTGAAAATAATAAACAATTGAAATATTTAGTTCTGTTATTCTACTTGACCGCATTGAGTGCAACAGCTCAATCTAATATGCCAATAGATTGGGTAAAGGAAAACAACGTCAGTTTGAAGCCATCTTTTGGAATGAGTGCCCTTATGAAAAATCATGATGTCCAATTGATTGGTTTTGGAGAAGCTTCTCATGGACAAGGTAGTTTTTTCAAACACAAAATAAATAGTTTCAAATGGCTGGCTGAAAATGCCGGATACAAAATATTTGCATTAGAAGCTGGATTTTCTGAAGCATTGATGATTAACCAATACGTTCTGTATGGTGAAGGAAGTGCAAAAGAAGGTTTAAAATACCTGAATTATGGTGTTTGGCAAATAGAGGAGTTTGTGGATCTTATTGAATGGATGAGAGAATATAATAAAGAGATACCGTTAGTTGAACGTGTTCGGTTTTATGGATTTGATTGCCAAATGTCCAAAGGCGGTGTTGACTACCTGAAATCTGCACAAGGTCTGATTGACTATGATTTTGACCACTCTGAACTTGAATTACTTGATGATTTATTGAAACTGCAATCAACTAGAGATGAACGTTTGGCAAAGAGTATCACATCAAGATTGCCTGCGATGGTAATGAAAATAGAGCAGAAAATTTTAGAATCTGACAAGGACGATACATTTAAAAAAACTTCATTGACTGTACTTAAGAATCTGCAATATTTTTGTGACACAGAAAGTAATAATGAGAGAAACAATGATCTGAATCGTTCAAAGTACATGGCAGAAAACATTGACAATATCCTGGAGATTGAAGGAAGAGAAGTGAAAATTGCACTCTCAGCACATAATGGGCATATAACCACATTTTATAAGCAAAGAGAAATCGGATATTGGCTGAAACAAAAATATGGTTCGAGATATTATGCTTTAGGTTATGAATTCAACCAAGGTAAAATTTTAGGATGGGACATCATGGATGGTGAATTGGTTTCTCGTGATTTGACAATCGAATCATCAAAAAATGGAACATTCGGGTTTCTGCTTTCCACATCAGTTGGTCAAGATTGTTTTATTGATTTTACGGGTAAAAAAGTACCGGAGTGGTTTAGCCAAAAGCAGCTTTGCTCTGACATTTTAGGATGTTACGGGCAGGAAGGCTGTACTCAAAGATATACAAATGTTATTTTGTCCGAATCCTACGATGGAATAATTTATATTGATGAAACAGAAGCTGCAAAAAGAATGTAAAAGATCCACCAACACTCTGCAGAATAGTCATGCCTCCTATACGACGGCACTGCGACTGTACGAACCGCAATAAACTAATTTGTCAATTTAAGAAAACATGCTGGATATTTCTAAAGGACTACTGATAAGTAAACTATACAATTTCCTCCTGGTTGTCACGTCGCTTTTCGGCTATTTGGAATGGGGCAAGCACAATCATTCTTTCCTGTTCCAGGCAGAGGCGGAAGTCTTTTCTAAATTTATTTCAGACCCGTTAGCCGTCCTCCACCCGCTGACCGTGTTGCCTTTGTTCGGGCAAGTCATCTTATTGTGTACGCTCTTCCAGAAAACTCCCGGTAAGACGTTGACCTTTTTGGGTATCGGCGCTTTAGGCATACTCTTGGTATTTCTGTTTGTGGTGGGATTGTTGAGTTTGAATTGGAAAATCATGGGTTCTACAATACCATTTATCGGTCTTTCTATTCTGGCGATCAGGCATCTTCGAAAAAGTAACTTGTAGCCTTGTTTGGAAGTTGATCTGATTTTTCCATGGAAGGTGCAAAGGCAAAAAAAGGCCTAGTTGGACCTGTTTTCGTAAGGCGGGTATTGAGTAACCAGGGGAATTGAATTATACCTGTCAAAGAGGTTTCCTGAAGTAATTATCTTGATCAAAACTGAAGTGTACATATGGATTCATTGATGCCCGATAAAATGGCTGAACTGGCTGAAGATGCCGGGATAAAAAAGGCCGGCAGGAGTTTTTCCAAGACGTTTGTCCTGGCGATATTGGCTGGGGCATTTATTTCGTTCGGCGCAATCTTCGCGACAACAGTGACGGCAGAGATGATTCTCACGCCGGGCTTTACGAAATTAATTGGGGGTGTCGCCTTCAGTCTGGGTCTGATCCTTGTCATTATCGGGGGAGCTGAGTTGTTTACCGGAAACAATCTCATCGTTATGGCCTGGGCGAACAAGAAGATTCATACGAGTCAATTGTTGAGGAACTGGACTATCGTGTTCTTGGGGAATTTCGTGGGTGCAATATCCATGGCCATTTTGATGCTCTTTTCCTTACAGTATTCCTCCGGAACCGGGAGTATTGGCTTAAAAGCTTTGAATATTGCAGAGGTCAAATGTTCATTGGGGTTCGAACAGGCGATTATTCTGGGAATCTTGTGTAATGTCCTGGTTTGCCTCGCCGTCTGGCTTTGTTTCAGTGCGACAACGGTCAGTGGAAAGGTGCTGGCCATCCTTTTCCCCATAACGGCTTTTGTTGCTTCAGGATTTGAACACAGTATTGCAAACATGTATTTTATCCCGATAGCACTTTTCATAAAAGGTTTCGCAAGTTCCGCCTTTTGGCAGGGTATTGCTTCTTCACCGGATCAGTTTGAGAGCCTGACCTGGGGTAATTTTATGATGAAGAATATGATCCCGGTCACTATAGGAAATATCATCGGGGGAGCAGTTCTGGTGGGTCTGGTTTACTGGTTTGTCTATTTGAAGGGAAATGCACGGAGATCGTGAGTTCACGTCGAATTGCGTTATTCAAATGACAGGTGTTATCATGGTAAACCGACGTAATAAATAACTGTTTTTCAATAAAATTGTATTTTTCAGAAGTACAAATTATTCATCCATATAATCTGACCCGAAAAACTGTTGTGAAATGATTAGATTGTTGGCCGTTTTCATAATTTATTTCTGGTGTGAATTGCTTAATGCGCAATCTGTGGTTGGAGACTGCTTCAGCGTTGAAATGAATCAACAAGGATTGGGATATGACTTGATTGATTCTGTGTTGAATGAGAAGAAAGTGGTATTGTTGGGTGAATTGGATCATGGGGATGGCACCTCATTTATTGTTAAGACGGATTTAATAAAATACCTGCATGAGAAACTCCATTTTAACACTTTGATTTTTGAAGCCTCGTTTATTAATTGTTCATTCCTCTGGAATACGATAAGTGATAGTACAGTATTCAGAAGTCGTATAAAAAATAATATATATCATATCTGGAGTGAGGTGGAAGAGACGAAAGATTTATTTGACTATGTTGTAGAGCAATACCACAAGGGGATTCCTCTGCGAATTGTCGGTATTGACCCACAATTCTCCGGAACAGACAACGCTCAGGAATTTATCCGATTGTTAAAATCCTTGCTTCCAATAAGTATATCTGAAAGTAGGCAGTTTTTTGATTTTATACACGATGTGGAAGTTATGAGTATCTGGATGGAATTTCCAGGAAGGAGGGATCTTCGTTTATCAGCGGATGAATTTGCTCAATTTTGTGAAAAAATGCGAATTTACTTCAAGGAAAATAGTGTAGAGCATGAAAATTCAAAATTATTTGAAAAGTACATTGACAATGTTGCAGTCATGGGAAAAATTAAACGATCGAGAACGGATACATCTTTTGAGCTGAGAGACAAGCAAATGTTTGAAAATATTTATTATTGGATAAATGAGGATGAAAATGAAAAATTTATTCTTTGGGCTGCTAATGCGCATATAATTAGAAAGGATATTCAGTTAGAACAACAAGGTAAAAAATATTACTTGTTGGGACTTAAAAAGTTGGGTGATTATTTGTATGAGTCGTTCCCGAATATGTTGTATTCAATTGCCATTGCTTCGAGTGAGGGAGCAACTCTTGATTTTACAAATCCAACAAGGAATAATTATTTAAAATCACCTGGCCCTGCTTCATTGGAAGGTATCATGGGCGGAAGTAAGACCTGTTTTGCCGATTTGAGAATGTTAGAGAAAAAATATGGATTGGAAAAGTATGAATCCCAATTACTCTATACGAATATACTCTGTTCCGGACAATGGAGTCAACATTTCGATGGCATTATTTATATACCTGAAATGAAGCCATCTACTCCATTTCGGTAAATGGGGAAGAGCATGCAATTACATGAATTTGTTTTACGATAACAGATTCCATGGCCTTTAAATAAAATACTGTAGGCACATCTGAGTTGCAGCCCTTGAACATATTCGTTCATGAATTTATTCCTGGAGTAGTTTCAGCCCTTATTGAGTATCCAGTTTTAGAACGGTTGTGATCTATATACAGGTTGGCGAACAGAATAACTGTATATTTTTGCGCAATGCCGGGCCCATTTTAATTGTGGATTTCATCTCCAACAAACTTTTCTTTCCACTGCTTCCGGGGCAGAAAGCAAACATCTGAGTGGCCAAACAGGCGATACCGGTATCTTGAGATAAGCCGGTACACCGGATCGCGTACCGCACAAGGCAGGAGGAGCAAGATTCTGAAGGCTGACCAGATTCCGCCAAGGGTGGCCAGGAGGGTAATCGCAGCGGTGGAGTCGGTCAGCATCAGCTGGTCCTTCATGACAATGATCGTGTCCGGAGCTTCGTCCTCCGGTGGAGCGATCCCATGGCGCACAGCGAGGGGTGACTGAAGGGCGGCAAAACGGAAACGATCGTGGCGATCCCGTTGGAGCAGAAACTTTACCCAGAACTGGCAGAGAGCACAATGTCCGTCATAAAAGACGAGTAAGGGAATTGGTGAAGGCATGTTGATCAAACAAATAGAAAGGACTCTGGTTTGAGACAAGCGTTGTGGATATCGACAATTTTTTAAAGAGTCCTTATCTTGAGCACTCACAAAATAAGGCAATATGGACCCCGCCATGCAAACGATGATCGACAACCTGAAGAAGAATACAGGTTTGTCCCTGGAAGAATGGATCGAGATCGTGAACAAAAAGGCCTTTCCCAAATTTAATGAGGGTGTGAACTGGCTGAAACAAGAGCACGGATTGGGCCATGGTTATGCCAATCTCATTATGTATTCCGCAAAACAGGAGGCAGCTCCACCGACCACGGAAGATGAACAGATCGCTGCACAATATGCAGGGAAGGAGCATTTTCGCCCCATCTTTGATCAACTCCACCAAGCGCTCATCGCGTTCGGCGATGATGTAGAGGTGGCACCGAAAAAGGCCAATGTCAGTTACCGCCGCAAGAAGCAGGTCGCCCTGCTCACGCCGGCGACCAAAACCCGGTTTGAGATCGGACTCAACGTCAAGGGCCAGGGCGATCAGGGTGTTTTGCGGGCGATCACCAAAGCCAATGCCATGTGTTCCCATCAGATCGACCTGGCCGGAGTGGAGGATATTTCGCCGGAGGTGATGGACTGGCTGAGGAAGTCGTACGAACTGGCAGGGTAGGTGACCTGCAGAGGCGCAGTGAAAATCACAAAATCCAAAAAACAAATACCAAGCAAATCACAAAATCCAAAAAACAAATTACAAATAAATAATTTCGAAATCCGAAATCCGTTGCTGAGAAATTTTAATCTGTATCATTTATTCCGCCTTCCCTGCCTACCGGCAGGCAGGCGCTTTCCGCCTTCCGCTTTCCACCTACACTCTTAGCATCCCCCTGAACCCTCTGGCGGCATAATAAGACTCCGCACCATTGTGATAGGTAAAGACGGTCGCATAGCGGCAATCGCAAAAGAGGGCACCGCCCAGGAGGCGGATCTTCTCCGGTGTCTGGATCCAGGAGGACGTTTTTGTGTCAAAGGTTCCAAGAGTCTGCAGATGGTAATAGGCTTCTTCGGTCAATAATTCGACGCCCATTTCAGCGGCCATGCCGATGGCGCTGTGACCCGGTTTATGTTCCTTGCGGGAGGCCAGGGCTTCGGGGTCATAACACACACTTCTCCGGCCTTTGGGGCTTTCGGGTGAGCAGTCGACAAAGAGGTATTCGCCGGTTTGTTTATCCTGGCCGATCACATCGGGTTCGCCGCCGGTGTCTTCCATGGTTTGAAGAATATTCAGTTTATTGGGATGTTCTTTCAGGCGTGCTTCAACGGTTGTCCAGACGATTTCCTGGTGCCGGTGTGTGTTTTTTTCAAAGCGGGTTTGCAATGTGGAGAGGAGAGTCATGTCACGGCCAGAATTATTTGATCAATTGGATGTTTGAAGCTTGATTAATTTTTGTCGGAGGAGGTAGTCAGTTGAACCAGTTCGCGCTCCAGACGGTCAAAATTTTCTTCATTTTTCGGACCGGCAAATGCACGGATTTTATTGCATTCTTCCGGCGTGGTGAACAGCATGCGGAATGTAATTCGCGTGCTCATTTCATCAAGGGCTTCAAAACCTACTTCCATATCAAAGTGAGGTTTCGATATTCTGGTCCACGTTATTGAATGCAATGGAACAACCGTTTTAAAAACTGACGCATTCTCATAGTGGCCCTTTCTGGTCCGTGCATGGTGAGGATCCAGTTGCCACCATTCGCAAGTCAAACTCATGAAAGGTATTGGTAAATCCTTCAGGCCCCACCAGTTCTTCAGATGAACCGGATTGGCAAACAGGTGATACACCTGATCCACAGGTGCAAACAACACTCTTGAACTGAAAATCTCCCGATCAGAGGATGGTGTCATCATAGCAGATAGCTGAATTCTTCAGGATTCGACAGGCAGTTCAATGACATAGGATGTAATGGCATGAATTCTGGATGACCCTGCGCTGGTAAAGGTATAAAAGTCGGCAAATCCGAAACGCTTGCCATCCTCCATCTGCATCTCGCCGTGCACCGCGGCTTCTTTACCATGTGTCAGTATACTGTGGATGGTCAGTCGGGTTGCCTTGTTGTAGCTCATAGCGGCCAGTGCGGCTGCAAACGCTTCTTTGCCCTGGATGGGTGTGTCTCCCACCAGGGTCCAGGTGATGTCATCCGCAAAATATTGTTTGACCAGATCGATCTGGTAGGATGCGAAGAGGACGGTCAGCTCCTGGAGGAACTGTTTTTTAGGGGAGTTGGCGAAGGTGGAAGAGGTCAACATCGGAGGTGGCAAATATGAAATGTCCTGGAGAATACTCGCAGTGTTCTGGTTTATATTTTCACTCTGACTCGTTCATCAATCATGATGTACACAAAGCCTGCATCTCTGGCCAAAAGTATTTCATTAAAAGGGCATGACGGTTCATTGAAGGTAATCCGGATCACATCGTTGTAGATGGTCTGATTGAATTCAAGGTTGGACTCTTTGGTAATTCTTCCTATCGTCGAGCTGTCACTGAAACTTGATTAACTCCATTCATGATCTGTTACCTGGCGAAGATTGTCCCCGACTTCTCATCAGAGCAGGATTTTACCCCGGAAATGCTCCACCTGATTTGGTGATTCATTTTTATGGATTATCTCGAAAGTCAGGATGGTTCAAGTTGAAGGTAAGGTACTTTGCTCAATTTTGCCTGCTTAGTATCTTCATCTGTCCATCTGCAGCTTCTTCCAGGTCGCCATTTGTCAGTATAAAATAAGTCGGTCCGTTATCCGGGAAGAGCCGAAAAACGGAACGATTTGGATCGGGTTGCAGTAGAGGTTGGGGATAATGAGAGCCGTCGGTGTACAACCGGTGCAGCCATGCTTGGCCGTTGGTATCGCGGAAGATACGAATGGGATCCTCCTGAAAAGAAAATGCCAGAGGTTTTCCATCAAGGGCGAGGGTGTCCTTTGTGGAATTACCCTGCCATGTACCCAGTATATCCATCGGGCTGTTGAGCAGGGCCTCATCTTCAGCCAACAGGAATATCAACTTCTGAATATCGATGGTTCGGGCCGTGTTCAGTTTGAGATCCCGGAAGATTTCGGCCAGTGGTCGGGTGCGATATCCCTCATCTGGAAAGTGGCGCCGGTAAAGTGTTCGGAGATGGTAATCACGCAGATGGAATTCTGAAATGGTTCTGCGCTGGAATCGCTGCAGGACAAGTGGAAAGGCCCAGGCGGTGGCTCGGGGATATTTGTTGTGTACCCACACCAGCCATACCGCGTTTGCAGGACGGCCGATCAGGTCTTCATCAGGTGGCCCGAACCGGTTGACGTACATGGCGACCTTGACCAGAGTTCAGATTGTCCAGGCTGTCGACAGTCAGATGGCCCCGATAGGACTGATCAATCTTGTACACATCTGCCCACCAGGCACGATGGCTTTCGATCGATACCAGTTGGTCCAGCTGCCGGACAATCGCAGTCGTGTCGAATTGGGCATGTACAGGTTTCGCGAGGAAGAACAGGATCAGGATGAATAGCAGTCGATGCATAACCACATGAATTGTTGCAGTCATCATTGAATGTGTTGCTATAGACATCGGTGCATATTTACAGGGTCTTCTTGATGGGTGATTTTCATGCTCTCAATACGTCCATTTGAAGTGATCGTGAAAGTAAATTGAGGAGCAATTGAACACGAAAACTGTCCTTTGGGGTCGTCTCGATATCCTGTTCACTGAAAGGTACCTCTATCAACCCCCTCTCAATGAACAACTAAATCCGAAAGGAATTATTGCTAACGAAAACCTGCGTGATAGCCGGAGTAATCGGGGTTATTTCTCAATCAAATCCTCCATATGGCAGGAATGAAATGCCTGCTCTCGCTTGATTTTCTTTAGTCTAGGTCTATTCTGGAGGTGAATAGAAGTGCCTTCTCGATGAAATCCTGGCCGATAATACGTATCCTGAACTGCAGCTGTTTATTCCGTTTGAGTTGATATGATTTAAGAAAAAGCAGAATGATTACCCCTTCGGTTCCGTTTTATTGAACATATACCGGGCGATCTTCCATATACCGTCGATCTTTTCAAAGACGAACAGTTCACGGTTGGCTTCAGGAACGGTATCGCCGGTCGCCCGGATCAGTGTCGTGCCTTTTGAGCTGGTAACGGCAAAGGCCATATTTCCTTCTACCTCGATTTCTTCAATGAAGAATTCGATATTGAGCTGGATCTGGGAAAAGACATATTCGTAAGATCGCAGGATGCCTTCTGCCCCGATGCCGGATGGCGCCTCCGTCGGCATGAAGACCCCGTCCGTGGTATAGAGGGATTGAGCCAGTTTGGCATCGGAGGTGTTCAGGGCTTTCTGGTATTCGTCAAGCAGCGTCTCTATGTTTTGTTTGTCTTCCTTTTGCATGGTTTCCTGATTTTGTGCTTCGTTTTGGTTCGGTTCATTCGTGCCGCTTTCCTGACAGGCAGTCCATAATGTCACTGCAAGAAGTAAAGAGATCATGGTTTTCATCTTAATTCACGTTTTGTTTGATCCATTGATCAAGGGTGAGGAATGGATCGGTTGCAATCTTGTTCGCCAAGATGATCCGGTCGGCCGCATCAGGGCCCATGTAGGTGTATTGTTCAAAATAGGCCATCATCTGGGCAATTTCTCCGGCACCTTCAAAGAAGGTTGAAAAGACTTCGCCCGGTACCTGGTTGAAGGAGTATGTCTTGCCATTTGCCTGGAATGCAGAGAGGACGTCATTGAAACTGTTCAGCTCGGTAGCCAGAGCCAGATAGCTGCCATGGCCGACCTGTTCAGGTTGCAGAAAAGCACCGGCAACCACCTTGCCCAGATCGTTGATATCCGCCATGTGGATCACTTTTTTGGCCGGATCGATCGGCAGAGTCCATCCCATACTGTCATCCTGCTGGGGTTGTGCACCCAGCTGTCCATTGAGGTTTTGAAAATAGAACGGTGGTTGAACGAAGGTGTAATGATTGAATCCTGCATCCTTGATCAACTTGTCTACCCTGGCTTTACCCGTAAAGTGGGGGACATCCAACTGCCCGTTACTGATCGTCTCCACATCCGGGAGGGTAGACCACACAAAGTGGGAGATTCCCGCATCTTTTGCTGCCTGTACGGCTGTTTTGCCCTGGGCCAGTTCATCCGCGCCCTCCCAGAAGTTGGTCACCACAAACACCCCGTAGGCATGTTTGAATGCATCCTGCAAGGAGCTGGCATCGGTCAGGTCACCCTTGACGACCTCGTGCGCTGTGCTTTGATAGGTAGCCGGATTCCGGGTGATGGCCCTGACATTGAATGTGCCATCCTTTACCAGGGCGTTGACCACCCCTTTACCTTGTGAGCCAGTGGCGCCAATGACGGCTATTGTCTTCTTTTCCATGCTGTTATTACTTTTTGTGATTGATGGGTCAAAGATGGGGCCTGCATGTGACAGCCACCCTTAAGGTATCTTAAGAAAGCATCTTCAACAGGTCAGGATCGGGATATTTTTTTCCGAATGGTGCTCAGGAACTCAGGAGTGACACCCAGGAATGAAGCGATCTGCACGTTGGAGATCCGGTTGAAGAGTTGCGGGTAACGGTCCAGAAAATCGAGGTACCGTTCTTCGGCTGTCGAGCTGATATTCTGGAGGATCCTCCGCTGGGCAGCGACGAGAGCATTTTCTGTGAAGACCCCAAAAATCCGGTTGAATTTGGGATGATCTTCAAACAGTCTGAGCTGATCCCCTTTTCTGATCTGAAGGACAATAGAGTCTTCCATGGCTACGATATAGAGCCGGCTCGGTTGTTCTGTGTGAAAGCTGCCGATGTCGCCGATCCACCAGTTTTCAACGGCAAATTGCAGATTGTGTTCCTTGCCTTTTTCGTCGATCAGATACATACGAAAGCAGCCTTCCACGACAAACGTATTGTGTGTGCAAATATCTCCTTCGTGCAGGATGAACTGTCTGCGTTTTATCCGTCTTGGGTGGAAAGCGTTGACGACAGCTGATGCTTCTTCTTCGTCCAGGGGAAGAAAACTGTTGAAATAATCGAGCAGTTGATGTATCGCCATTGTTTTTTGATCGGCTCCGGTCGTCCAATCGATTTCCGGTTTGCTGTTGTCTGGTATTTGGATGACAGGTCTCGACATGAACAGTTGTTCAGTACCCTGATTGCAAATTCAGGGTCGTGAGGATATTCTTCATCTGCGCTGCTGCTCAATATACGGCTGAATTCGGAATGTATTTTTCAGAATGATGTTTGCATTCAGGCGACTTGCCTCTGTTTGGCCTGGTGACCGGGGATGATTGCTTAACATGAAAGGAGTGTCCTGGGCATCACTGCGGTCGGCCCGGACATAGATTGCTTTGGCCTTGTTTGGATCTGACAACCGGACGTGTTAAAACCCCGCTTAACTGCATTTCTGGTGATGAACCACAAGTCTTGACTTTACCAAGTCAATACACTTTTCAACAGAACAGAATTGCCTTTATCGTCATCTGTTATCAGGATGACTGCAGTTTTTGTGTTTGAAATTTCTTTTTCAATACATACAGACTCTACTTTTAGAGTACCACTATCATTGGGGATCTGGCAGAAATCAAATGATTCTGAGATGTTTTTTCCGGAGATGTCAATGATGCCAATAAAACTGCCCAATATGTCACCGTCATTATAGGCATTATCTGTGTCTTCAACGGAAGCTGTAAACATGATTTTCGATTGGTGTTTCAGGGTGGTGGCTCCTGAGAATCCTGCTTCTATGCCATTGATCCTTGGCAGGAATACTCCCTGATGGCCAGCTGTGGGAAGTCGGATTTACCATTTAAAAGTTTAAAAGTCTGTGTAAGCCAATTGGATGACCAGGTTCTTTTTTCGGTTAAACAGGAACAACTGATCATTGTGGAACGCAGTTGCCTCGATATTCAACTCGGAATTGCTGAAAACAGGCAGGCTCTTGAGGGTATTGTAGAAGGTAGAAATTTCATATTTTTCGATATGTATCGAATCATTCAACAGGATGCGGATAAATACATCCCGTTGAGGTGATTTGGAGCCGGATCCAAACATCACCATCTCATTTTGTCCAATCCGTTCCAGTGACTCGAGGTCAGGTTTTTCCGCTTTCGGTATTCTGCCATCCGATGATGCAGGCGTTTGCACCAGTGGCGTTTTAGAAGTTACCTGGAATTCTTCGTCTAATGAAAATAGAAATGGGGAATCATCGCCAATAACGTAGTAGCCACTGTCAGTCTTCAATATGCCTGATCCGCTGGGAATATGATCCAATTTGATTTTATCCAGAATGGTAATATGCATAAGGTCAGTGTTGCATGTCTGTGCAATAGATACGATAAGCAGGAGAGAGATGAATTGGTTCAATATGTTATTCCTTGAATGGCTGAGCAGCCGTGTCCATTTTAGGAAAGGGTTAAATTATACAAAATTCATTTAGTGAGTACGCTCATGGTGTACCTGGAGAGGAAGAACCGCTTGAATCCCGGCCGGTCGGTTTCCTGGACGCGGAGGTTGATGTGGCTGACGGCACTAACTTCTCCACTCAGGCCTACTTCGTTGGCAATGCACTCGGTGGGTTGGATCGGGATGTCTCAGGGTGGACAGCAGTGCCGCCAACACTAGCGCGTACATCTCCAAGTTGACTGTCGTTTTGGATCTCAAAGTCAAGTGACCGGAGTAGCACTACAGAATACTAGAAACCTGTTGAACCCGAATAAGTGCATAATTTTTCAATAAATGATATGATATGATTCGAAATGCTACAATTTTGATACGATCATGATGAAACGGTATGATACGATCTCAAGAAGAGAATGAAGACTCTCCCGCCAGCATCAACTGTTTTTTCATGGTGAGTCCGCAGGGGAAGTGGATGGAAGTGTCGGGGTAGGGGGGCATGGGGGGGTATTGGTTGAGGGTGGAAGTCCTGATGAGGTCGTGTAGGACTAATTCCACCTGAGGTTGTAAAAATTGACCTGGTAAAAGGCGATCTTTTACACATTTACTCGAAATCAAAAATCTCATCTTTGTCGCCAATTGTTGCTTTGTACTTGTAATAAGACAAGCTTTTGATCTTGTCGTACTTGACTGGGATTAATAGCTTTCCAGCTTCATCAAATAAGCCATATTTTCCATCTTTATGCACCCTGATATGAGGAGTGATCAGGACGCTTACTTCATCATAATCAAAGGGAATTACTGTCTCTCCTTTTATATTCAACAATCCCTTTTCCCATTTAAGGTTGCTTCGATCATGCCTCTATATATGTTAAATGGTATTTTATTAGGATTTAGATCATATTTGCAGGGTAGGATCTCAGTTCCTGACAAGTCAGTAGTCCATAGCGGCCATTAATAGAAACGAAATAATAAGATTCCGAAAGCACCATACTGTTGTAATCTTTTAGCAGTGTCCGTTCGCCTTTCATATCGATCAAGGTGCAATTGTCATTGATACAAGCAATGGCCCTTCGGTTTTGAAAATCAGAAATCTTGTCATAAATGATTGGAATGATGGTATCTCCGTTCATATTGATGAATCCACTTTTCTTTGTTGTTCTATTCTCCACTTTTGCAAGAGAGTCTTGAAAATCAGAAATCCTGTCATAAATTATTGGAATGATAGTGTCTCCTTTTATATTAATTATTCCCCATTTTTTCGTTTCCTTTTCTTGAACTCTTGCAAGAGAATCATGAAAATTGTACATGGAATAGTATAATGGTTGAATAATTACATTTCCCTTGTAATCAATCAGGCCGGATAGTCCGTTTTTTTTAACAATTGCTACTCCGCCCGTAAAGTTATTGCACATGTCATATTCAAATTTTACAATTACATTCCCTTTGGTGTCAATAAATCCACATTTTACATTCTTTTGATCACTTATATCATATGCGGGCAATAAGAATGGCTCAGGATGTTTATCAATTTTTTTCTGAAGAGGAAACGGGGTGATCTGACAGCAATATTCCAGATGTTGAATACAGGTAGAATGGTTCGTTTTCCTTTTGTGGGCCAGAATAAAGCTTGAATCTTTGGAGACATACACATTCATGAATAGTGTACACCGTATTTCTTACCGGATTTAACAATGGATATACTTTTATTTCCTGTATCTCGGCCTTTATTCCTTTTCGTCTGTGCAAGCATCTCACTTTGATATGAAATGGCAATGCAAGCTAAGAGCATTAGTTTAGTGGCTATTCTTGTACTCATGATTTGATCTCTTTGTAATCAGCAATCTTTGGTTTGCTAGGTATTACTTTATTGCGACAGGTTTTGCCTCCCTACCCAAACAACTCCCCCGCCAGTTCATCCACCCGAGACACCGGGACCAGTTCCATCTTCAGATTCTTGGTGTTGAGCCCTTTCATATTGTACTTGGAGAGGAAGAAGCGTTTGAATCCCAGTCGATCCGCTTCCTGGACCCGGAGGTCGATACGGCTGACTGCCCTGACCTCGCCGCTTAATCCCACTTCACCTGCAAAGCACTCGGTGGGTTGGATGGGGATATCATCGAGACTGGACAGCAAAGCCGCCAGCACGGCCAGGTCGATGGCCGGATCGTCCACCCGGATGCCGCCGGCCATATTCAGGAAGACGTCGTTGGCACCAAAGTGGAATCCGACCCGTTTTTCCAGTACGGCCAGCAACATGGCCAATCGCCGAAGGTCAAAGCCGGTGGCGGAGCGCTGGGGTGTGCCGTACACCGCTGTGCTCACCAGGGCCTGGGTCTCGATGAGCATGGGGCGGCTGCCTTCCAGGGTGGCCGCAATGGCGCTGCCACTGAGGATCTCCTCCCGCTGGCTGAGCAGGATCTGACTGGGATTTTCGACAGGGTGCAGGCCATCGGCCCGCATCTCGTAAATGCCCATTTCATCCGTCGAACCGAAACGGTTTTTCAGGGTGCGCAGGATGCGGTACGTGTACTGGCGGTCGCCTTCAAACTGGAGGACGGTGTCCACCATATGTTCGAGTAGTTTGGGTCCGGCGATCTGGCCTTCTTTGGTAATATGGCCGATGAGCAGCACGGGGATGCCGGTCTCCTTGGCCAGGGCCATCAGATCGGACGTGGCCTCCCGGATCTGGGAGATCGTGCCGGCCACCGCATCGAGGTGAGGAGAGGTCAGGGTCTGGATGGAGTCGATCACCACCAGTTCGGGTTGCATTTCGCGGGCCTGCTTGATCACCTCGCTGGTATCGGTCTCGGTGAAGATGTAACAGTCGGCATTGCGGAACGCCAGCCGACCGGCCCGCATGCGGATCTGTTCAGCCGATTCCTCGCCGGAGACGTAAAGGACTTTTCCTTGTATCCTACCGGCGATCTGCAGGAGGAGGGTTGATTTGCCGATGCCTGGATTTCCTCCAAGCAGGGTCACCGAGCCGGGAACTATGCCACCGCCAAGGGTGCGATTGAATTCCGGGTCGGGGAGGATATGCCGTTTCGTGCCCGTGGACGGGATGTCGCCGATCTTCCTGGGGGACTCCTTTATTTTGGGCTGTCCGCTGCGGCTGATCCGTGGCGCTTCCGGCTTGCTGACCACTTCTTCGACAAAGGTGTTCCACTGCTCGCAAGATGGGCAGCGGCCTTCCCAGCGGGAGGCAGTGGCGCCACAATTGGAGCAAATGAAGACGGTTCTGGCTTTGGCCACAGGCGGAATTTTCACCAAAAGTGGGTAATTCCGGGGAGTTTTCATGCCGGTAGAGGGTATTCGTTTATAGGTTTATTCGGTTATTCGGAGGGGAGGTATTGCTGTTGACTGTCGGGATATATATTTCGGAAGGGAAGGATCGGAACGTTGGAGTAAGATGTGAAACGTGATCATGAGAATCCAAACCTGCTGGCTGACAGGGAATATATTTGCCACTAAGGCAGAAAGGACACAAGGGTTCACGAAGAAGGCATCTGGCTTCCTACAGATAAGTTTCACCATCTCCAGCATGTCGTCAAATGACGGAAAGATGATGGTTGGGCACAGTGACCTATGGTGTCATAGAGAACAGCATAATTGGCCCTTGAACCGCGTACTCTGCAGAGCACCGCTTGAACTGACAATAAGAATGAGGAATGAGGAATCAGGAACCAAGGAACACCTCCAGGTTCCGAAGCCAAACCAAAACTGACACCCGGACGATGCTTTGCTTCACTCGCATGTCCGGACAAGACTGACAACTGATAAAGAAAGCACCAAAAGACAAAATTCAAATCACAAACAAGCACCAAATCCCAAAAACGAATGTTCGAAACGGTTGACTCGACAACTCAGTATTCTTCTCTTTTCTTCCATTTATTCAAGCCCCGAATCAGGTTGATCGTATATCACGTTGAACCTTGAACGGCATGCTCGGCAGAGTACCGATTGAACTGACAATAAGAATGAGGAATGAGGAATCAGGAATGAGGAATCAGGAATCAGGAACCAGGAACCAGGAGGAACACCTCCATGTTTCGAAGTCAAACCAAGACCGACAACTGATAAAGAAAGCACCAAAAGACAAAATTCAAATCACAAACAAGCACGAAATCCCAAAAACGAATGTTCGAAACGGTTGAGTCGGCTACTTTGCCCCACTCTCCTTTCGTCCATGATTCCGTCCCCGAATCAGGTTGATCGTATATCACGTTGAACCTTGAACGGCATGCTCGGCAGAGTACCGATTGAACTGACAATAAGAATGAGGAATGAGGAATCAGGAATCAGGAACCAGGAACCAAGGAACGCAGGAACCAGGAACCAGGAACCAAGGAACACCTCCAGATTCCGAAGTCAAACCAAACTGACAACTGACAACTGACAACAGACAACCGAATTCCCTACCTTTCACCTGTGGCACAACTCAACTGGACTTACGTGGCTGATTCAGGTCAGCAATACCGGGTGGTACTGTATCATGGCGGCCGCTCCGGTCATGTACTGGTGACTGTCAATCAGAAGGTGTCCATCGTGGATTTCTATGTCCGGGACAGCAAATCCTATCAGATCCTGCTGGAGGACGAACTGTTCCTGCTGGAGTTGGAAAAAGGGCCGACCGGATTCGGTTATGCCTTTGCCATCGACACCGTGGCGGATACAGACCGCAACCGGACACGCCGTATTCAGAAAAAACGACAGGCCGTCTGGATTGTGATAGGGGCTGTCGTCTTTTTTGGCATTGCAGGATCACTTGCCACCTTGCTGATGAACTGGCAGGAAAATAGGACTCTCAAAAAGAACCTTCCATTGCTTGATGAAATCGGTGAAGTGACGTATGGCCGAGTCGCACAACAGAAAGATGGCAGCTGGATTCTCTTTTTTACGGAAGGACCAATGATCTATCAACTTGAACTGGATGCCTCTTCGGTAAAAATTGCGAGATTAATCCAGGGAGATGACCAGGGTGTGTTGTATCTGAAGGGCAACCCCAAGGTGAATCGTGTATCCTGGTCGCATCCCGGACCGACCCGGTCGCGGCGTCTTCTGGAAAGCTGGATGAGCGAATGGGATGTCCTCGACGAGAGGGTAAAGGACTGTTTGATCCGGGCACTTATTGAGAAAACGGAATGGTTGACTCAACCGGACGCGCCCTGGATCCGTCCCGGGAGGAGCTGGACGGAGTGGTTGGGTGATCAGCCGGTCAGCATGCGGGCCCGACTGGAAACGGCATGTGGCCCGCTGACGGAAATCGATTAGGATGTTGCTGGCTTTGTACCTTTGCGCGAAATCTGTACACACGTGGATATGTTGAGCCCGCATATAGAGAGTCTGATCTTTTCTGCTGATCGCCCGATCAGTCGGGATGAGATCCAGGATTGCCTGGAGATCACCTTTGAAACGGGTGTGGCTCCCGAAGAAATTGATCAGGTCGTGATCGATCTTCAACAGCGGTACAGCGAGGGAGACTATTCATTCGAACTGGTGGAGATTGCCGGCGGGTACCAATTCATGACCAAGCCCGCCTATCATGCAGCTGTCCATACCTATCTGCGACAGACAGCGAAAAAACGACTTTCTGCAGCCGCTCTGGAAACCCTGTCCATTATTGCCTACCGGCAGCCTGTACCGAAATCGGAAATGGAAGCGATCCGCGGAGTGAGTTGTGACTATTCCATTCAGAAATTGTTGGAGAAGGAACTGATCGTGATCTCCGGGCGAGGGGATACGGTAGGGAAACCGTTGTTGTACAGTACAAGTGAAAAATTCATGGACTATTTCGGGCTGAAAACCATGAATGACCTTCCCAAACTGAAGGATTTCAAGCAGGCAGATGAAGAGATCGGTGAAGCCCCCGATATTGAAGAGAGCCAATTGGAGATCCCGCTGGGCCGTCGTGCTGTGGCCGAGGTGATCCAGGATGGACAACAATCCGATGCGCGTGGTGTTGCAGTTGGAAACGAAGAAGAATGAGTGAAGGTGAAGCACCATTGGTCAACCGGGTCGCCCAGAGCAGTCTGATCACCCTCAATCTGGAAGCGTATTTTCCAACAGAGCCGATCGTTCATTTTGATCTCCAGGATTATCTGTTTCAGGGGTTGATCCTGAAGGAAAAGGACTTTCGTGAGTCGCTCAAGGAGTATCCCTGGTCTGAACTTGCAGGAAAGCACCTGGTGGTTTTCTGTTCTACTGATGCGATTGTCCCGGTCTGGGCCTACATGCTGGTCTCTGCATTGGCTGCGCCCGTTGCCCTTTCTGTTACACAGTGTCCTCCGGACCAGTTCATTGCCTTGTATTATCAGCAGGCACTGGACCGTCTGGATGCTGCTCAGTATACCGGAGAGCGCATTGTGATCAAGGGATGTTCCGATTATCCGGTGCCCCCTTTTGCCTATGCATTACTGACGGCCCGATTGCAACCTTATGCCCAAAGCATCTTATTTGGAGAGCCTTGTTCGACGGTGCCGATCTTCAAGCGGCCGAGGGAGGTGAGTAGAGAGTAGAGGGTGGAGAGTTGAGGGGCATGAGAAATGGGAAAGGCTGACCTTGCCTGGCAGCAGGTTAAAAGCCCTGAAGGGGCGCAAGAAAAAAGCATCCCGCAACGCGGGATGACAGGAATCATCCCTCATTCAAAACCCTGAAGGGGCGAAAGAAAGCGGAAAGCGGAAAGCGGAAAGCGGAAGTCGGAAGTCGGAAAGTGGAAAGTGGAAAGTGGGAAATCGGAAGTAGGAGGGGGCCGAGGGCCTCAAAACAAGGAACAAAGGAACCAGGAACAAAGGAGGTGAGTAGAGAGTAGAGGGTGGAGAGTTGAAGGGCATGAGAAATGGAAAAGGCTGACCTTGTCTGGCAGCAGGTTAAAAGCCCTGAAGGGGCGCAAGAACAAAGCATCCCGCAACGCGGGATGACAGGAATCATCCTCATTCAAAGCCCTGAAGGGGCGAAAGAAATCGGAAATCGGAAAGTGGAAATCGGAAATCGGAAAGCGGAAGTCGGAAAGTGGAAGTGGGAATCGGAAGACGGAAGTAGGAGGGGGCCGAGGACCTAAAAACAAGGAACAAAGGAACAAAGGAACCGGAACAAAGGAATCAGGAACAAGGAACAAGGAACAAGGAACCAGGAACGGAAATCGCCAGCCTGCCGCCTGGCAGGGAAGACCGAGGTTGGCAGTTACACTGTTCTCCAGTTTCACAGTTCTCCAATTCTCCAGTTCCACAGTTCTCCAATTCTCCGAGCCCCGAGTACTACGTCCCACAACCAACGGGCATCCGATTCCCAACCCACTATTTTCCAACGAATTCGCTATTGAAAGTCTTGGCTTTTTCACAGACAATCCTTATCTTTGCAGCCGTTTTTTAACTAAGTCATTCAATTACTTACACAAGACATGCGTCATTACGAAGTCACTTTCATCGTAGATCCAGTACTGTCGGGCGATGAAATCAAAACGACAGCTCAGACTTATGTCGATATGTTGCAGCAGGAAGGCTGCACGATCGTACATAACGATGAGATGGGGTTGCGCCAGTTGGCCTATCCCATTAAGAAGCGGAATTCCGGAGTATACTACTGCGTTGAGTTCTCATCTGAAACCGGTGCATTCATTCCCAAGGTCGAACTGGCATTCAGCTGGCACGAGCGGATCATGCGTTTCCTGACGGTTGCGCTGGACAAATTTGGCGTGAAGTACAATGCGGACAAGCGGGCCGGCCTGATTGGAAAGAAAACGATCAGGAAGGCAGTGGCCACTGTGGAAGGCGAAGGAATTGCTACTAAAGTGGCAGAACCGATGCCAAAAGCAGAACCAATGCCGAAAGCAGAACCGATCGCAGCCGTACCTGCTCCATCACAGGAGGAGGAGTAAACCATCCGTTTCACCTTCTAAAACAACACGAACATGGCTTCAAGAGATGATATCAAGTTTCTCAGTAATCCCAAGATCGGCCAGAAGCGCACCAAGTATTGCCGCTTCCGCAAGTTCGGGATCAAGTATATCGATTACAAGGATCCGGAATTCCTGGTCCAATTCGTCAACGAGCAAGGCAAACTGTTGCCTCGTCGGATCACGGGTAACTCACTGAAGTACCAGCGGAAGGTTTCTTCTGCCGTCAAGCGCGCCCGTCACCTGGCGATCCTGCCATTTGTGACTGACTTGCTCAAATAATTGTGAACCCGGTTAATACCCCGTATCATGGAAATCATACTCTTAAAAGACGTCGATAATGTCGGCGACAAGCATACGATCGTAAAGGTCAAAGACGGTTTCGGCCGCAACTATCTGATCCCTCAGGGTCTGGCTCTGGTGGCCAATTCAACCAACCGCCGGAAGCTCAACGAGATCATCCGTCTGGATGACCTGGTGGAGTCCAAGCGACTGGATGTCTATCAGGAAATGGCAAATACATTGTCCGGTGCAACGTTGCGCATCGGTGCCAAAGCGGGCACCAGCGGAAAGATCTTCGGCAGTGTCAACAACAGCCAGCTCGCTGCTGCCATCAAGGATCAGTTCGGAGTGGAGATCGAACGCCGCAAGATCGAGATCCCGGAGGAAGTCAAAACTCTCGGCACCTATACAGCCAACATCAACCTGCACAAGGAGGTGAAGGCCACTGTGACCTTCGAAGTGGTAGAGGACCAATAGTCCCGATCACTTTCGATTCCAAAAAAAGTCGATCCTCTGCGGGGGATCGACTTTTTTTATATCAGATAGTCACATTTCGGTATCTTCAACAGGACAACCAGTTTTGTTGGACTTCGACGTTTACCCGAAAAATGACCCCCCATGCAGATCATTCACCTCTTCTTCTTTTTGTCGATGTTTGTCCTGGCCTGCGGCCAATCGTCCGCTCCGAGTGGAGGCGACAGCATGATGCAGGCGGAGATGGCGCCGTCTCCATCCATGGAGAAAATGGCGGCCGATGAATCAGGTACGTTGCCCCGTAAAAAGATCCGCAACGGCCAACTGCGATTGCGTGTAGACGACACACGGGCTGCAGCAGAAGATATTCGCCAGATCATTCTTGGTTCGGGTGGTGAAATCCAGGATGAACAGGAGAACAGCTATGATCGGACGCAGGAGGTCTATATGACTGTCCGGGTTCCTTCCAACCTGTTGGACAGTATCATGAATATCCTGTGTGACCATGCTGAAAAAGTCGAAAATCGATCCGTCAGTGAATCGGACATTACTGAGGTGTATGCCGATACCGATGCCCGTCTGATCCAGAAACGCGCGCTGGAAAAACGATATCTGGAAATCCTGCAGCAAGCCAGGAATGTAGAGGATATGCTCGCCATTGAACGCGAGCTCAATCAGGTGCGCAGTGATATCGAAAGTATGGATGGGCAGATGCGTCTGTACGACAAGCAGGTGGCAATGAGCACACTGGTGGTGTCACTGGTGACAGTACAATCCGGAGTGAACAACTTTTTCAGCGAACTGGGCGATGCGTTCGGTCGCGGTTGGACCCTGCTCCAGCAGTTGTTTCTGTTTCTGGCCAGTGGATGGGCCGTCATCCTGTTCGTCGGTGCAACTTTCTGGTTGTTCCGTCGCTGGCGCAGGAACCGGCGTCCTTCCTGACCGGATGGTCAATAGCTCATACCATTACCGTGTTTCTTGAGCCAGTGCTCAGCTTTCTGGTAGCCTGGCATAACTCGTTCCACCTGTTTCCAGAATCGATCAGAATGATTCATTTCGATCAGATGCGCGAGCTCGTGGATGATCACATAATCAAGGACAAAGGCTGGAGCGAACAGGAGACGGGTTGACAGGTTGATATTGCCTTTACTGGAACAGGATCCCCAATTCGAATGATTGTATTTCAACTGGACGGAAGTAATCGTTTTCTGGAAATACTGTCTGTTTAATTCATGAACACGGGCTGTCACTTCCGGAAGAAAATCGGCACCGACAATCCGGCTGAGTAATTTTTCAATCACCGGTCCCAGTTGAATGTCGGTCGCCCCAAATGGCACTTTGAACACCAGGCTGCGATCCGCACCCAGTTTTCCGGAAACAGTCTTTCGATCTGATTCATAAATAAAGCGGATACTGTATTTTCGATTGCCAACTTCCAGGATCTGTCCGTGTCGATAGATCTTTGGACAAAACCGTTCGTATCGGTCTGCATGATGGTCCAATTGGTCAATGATCCACTGCCTGAATTTGCGGATCTGCTCGTCCTGATCGGATGCTTTCAGGAAAGAAGAAATGCGCAGGATGGCACCTGCCTTTCCAATGGAAACGCGGCTGTTGGGGCGTGCTTCGTGGATCACTGCAACGGGCACACGAAAATCTCGGTGTTCCAGGATGTAATTGGCCCTGGAAGGTGGTTTTTGAATCTGTTTGCGCAAGGAATTCAGCAGTCCCATCGTGTAACCAACCTAATGAAAATAACAAATCACAAGCACCAAATAGCAAATAAGCACCAAATAACAAATTCCAAATGACAAACAAGCACCAAATAACAAGCACCAAATAACAAACAAGCACCAAAACACAAATTCCAAAACACAAATAAGCATCAAAATTCAAATTCCCAAAACAGGATCTTGTTTGGATCATTGGAAATTGAAATTTTGAATTTGTTTGAAATTTGTGATTTGTTTTTTGTGATTTGTTTGGAATTTGTGATTTGTTTTTTGCGATTTCCCACTTCCTATCCGTGTTTCTTCGCAAAGGTCTGCATCACCTCGACGAGTGCGTGGACACTGTCGAGTTCGAGCGCATTGTACATGGATGCGCGGAATCCACCTACTGACCGGTGCCCTTTGAGTCCGACAATCCCGGCTTTTTTGCAATCGGTCAGGAAGGCATCATTGAGGCTGTCATCGGAAAGGACAAACGTCGCATTCATCCAGGAACGGTCTTCTACTGCGGTCGTTCCTTTAAACAGCAGATTGTTGTCGATTTCGGCGTAGAGGGCCTGGGCTTTGGCAAAATTGCGGGCTTCCATGGCATCCAGTCCGCCCTGGTCCCTGACCCAGCGCATCGTCAGCATACTGACATAGATGGGAAAGACAGGAGGCGTGTTATACATCGATCCCTTTTTGATATGGGTCCGGTAATCCAGCATGGTCGGGATATGGCGATTCACTTTACCGAGCATATCATCCCGGACGATGACCAGTGTGACACCAGCCGGACCCATGTTTTTCTGGGCACCAGCGTAGATCATTCCAAATCGGTCAATAGGGACAGGGCGACTGAATATATCCGAGGACATATCGCAGACGATGGGAACATTTGTTTCCGGCCATTCGAACAGTTGAGTACCATAAATGGTATTGTTGGATGTCAGGTGCAGATAGGCCGCATCAGCAGGGACGGGGTATCCCTTTGGCACATGACGAAACTGGTCGTTTTCCGAACTGGCAACCACTTCGACCTGTCCGAATGCCTGTGCCTCCTGGATGGCATTGCTCGCCCAGGTTCCGGTATTCACATAAGCAGCTCTGGCTTTGTCATCCAGCAGATTCATCGGAACGGTAAAAAACTGGCTGCTTGCTCCGCCACCGACGAAAAGGACATGATAATTGTCAGGAAGCTCCAGGATCTCCCGTACCAGTGCCAGGGCCTCGTCCATGACAGCCACAAAGTCGGCACCCCGGTGTGACATCTCCAGGAGTGAAAGCCCGCTGCCGTTGAAATCCAGGCATGCCTGAGCCGCTTCTTCAAATACTTGCCTGGGCAGAATGGCTGGCCCTGCGGAGAAGTTGTGCTTGGTTTGAGTGGCAGTGGTTGTCATAGTCGATTGGATTTTGGACAAAGGTAGGAGATGACTGAGGATTGCAGGAAGATTCATATCAATTCCCACAAAAGTTCATTGTATTTTAACGGGCATGAATCGCCCTCTTATCATCCTCTGTCTGCTTTTTTCGTGGATCGTGCCCGAACTTCTTTTGGCCCAACCGGCATGTGTATCTGCAAATTGCTGCTGCGGTGATCCTGTCGAGGTGGGTGTGCCCTGCGGTGATTTTGAGGCACCTCCCTACGCCAATCCGATCATTGTGTATTTCCCGGGAGAAATGTTTTGTGACTGGACGGTGTACTCGGGTTCCATTGATGTTCTGGGGCCGAATTACAGCAACTGGGCATCAGGCAATCCCAATGGCGCTACCCAATTCATTGATCTGCACGGAAACACCCCGGGAAGTTTTGGCCAGACATTGACCGGGCTTACTGTCGGGTATACCTATACCCTGGTGTTTTGGTATGCTAAAAATGCCGGAGCGCCTTCAGCAAATTGCCAGGTGGAAGTGGCCAATGGTGCCTGGCTGGATGAGTCGTTCACTGCTACGAATAATGGTGCAGATGGGTGGCTGGAAAAATGTTACACCTTCACCGCTCAAGCGACTACCGCGAACCTGAGCTTTACAGGGACAGGTCCCGTGACTGCAGGAGGTGTGCTCCTGGATGATATTACACTATGGGGATGTCCTGTTGACCAGGCACCACCGGTGATCGGATACGTCCCACCATCTCCGCTGTTTCTGGAATGTGATGACCCGGTTCCACCACCGGATGATCTTCAAGTGACGGATGACTGCTCGATGCAGGTAGAGGAGGAATTTGAAGAGGATACGCAACAGCAGGGTTGTCAGGTGCTGATCCATCGCAGCTGGACCTTTACAGACGAGTGCGGGAATACCAGTACAGCTGAACAGGAATTGACCATCGATGACACTCAACCTCCTGCCTTCCTTGTCCAGCCGGATAACTTCTACTCGAATTGTGGTGATGACTACCTCGCCCAATTCTATGACTGGATCCTCAGTAACGGGGGGGGCATTGCCGAAGATCATTGTGACCCTGATGTCGAATGGAGTGCTGACTATCTCCAGGAACCCACAGGCTTGTGCAGCTCCACTTCCATCACGTTTACGATCACTGATGATTGCGGGAATGCCAATGCCATTCCGGTTGAGTTTATCATCCAGGATCTGGCACCTCCTGTTCTGCTTGTACCGGCATCCGATCTGACAGTGTATTGCCCGCCTGATCCTGTCAGTGATCTGGATGCCTGGTTGCTTGTGTTGGGTGGTGCGAGTGCAGAAGATGCCTGCGAACCACTGATCTGGTCCCATGATTTTGACGGCGATTATTCACCGGCCATCATTCCGGTCACGTTCACAGCCACCGATGGGTGCGGGAATTTTGTCCAGACAACTGCCTTCTTTTATCAGGTAACCTCCTCTGATACACTCTCTCTTTCCGGGTGGACTTGTGACCCCGCACTCGCAGGATCGGATACCACCGTAGTGACTGTTGAAGGATGTGAAACAGTGACGATCACCACGATCTCTCTGGCTCATCTCGATACTGTCCAGCTGACGGCAGCGACTTGTGACCCGTTATTGGCTGGAACAGATACCATTTTCCTCCAGAATCAATATGGCTGCGACAGCCTGGTCATCACCATCACCACATTGTTGCCGTCGGATCAGAAATTCCTGATAGCAGGCACCTGCGACCCGGCCGCTGTGGGCAAAGACACGTTATTCCTCCAGAACCAGCACGGCTGCGACAGCCTGGTCGTCACCGAAACCGTACTGCTGCCGTCATCGAGCAACGCTGTGCAACTCTTCACCTGCGACCCTGCCCAGGCGGGTCTGGATACACTCCATCTGACCAACCAGGCGGGCTGTGACAGTACGGTGTATGTGACGACCATCTATACCGGCGTATACCAGGAAAGCCAGACGGTACAGATCTGCGGATCAGGGATACCCTGGTCGGATACATTGATCGTCGCCTCCGGCCCGTGCGACAGTCTGTTCATCACACAATATCAATACGCACCACTGGATACCACCCTGTTGAGCGGGACGACCTGTCTGGCCAGCCAGGCAGGCACCTTTGTTCAGGTGATCCCGGATCAAACCGGTTGCGATAGTACCGTGATCCTGACAGTCACGCTGGTGCCCAGTGACACAACCCTGGTGGAAGGTGTTACCTGCGACAAAGCGAACGAGGTGTACGACATCCAGACGCTGACCAATCAATGGGGTTGTGACAGTACGGTCTGGACGTCCATCATCTATATCGGTATAGACACCCAATACGTCTATCTGACCAGCTGCGACCCTGCACAGACGGGCATCACGACCGAGATCCTTACAGGTGGCTATTGCGACACCGTCCAGGTGACAGAAACGACCTGGGTCCCCTTCACGGAGAGCCGGGATACGATTACCTTGTGTTTGTCGAATGGTCCGGCATTGGATACAACGATCCTGGTAGGCCAGTCGGGTTGCGACAGTCTGGTGATCCGGAGCTACCAGTACACCAACCTGATGGCCGAAGTGGGCATCGATCCCGAGCGCTGTGCCGGTGATGCGGACGGTCAGCTGACGGTTGATCAGATCGGTGGCGGAACGGCCCCCTACCAGTTCCGGACCGGGACCGGGCCCTGGCAATCTGCGACGACCTTTTCAAACCTGGCCCCCGGGGTGTATACCCTGGAGGTTCGTGATGCCAACGACTGTATACTGACGTTGACCGGACTGGTGGTCGATGCAGGGACCACATTGACACTGGATGCAGGACCCGATCGGGAAGTGAAGATGGGAGATCTGGTGCCCCTGGTTGTCCAGGCCAGCCAGGCACTTCAACAAGTCCAATGGACGGCGACAGATGAGCTCAGTTGTGGCACCTGTGTGAATGCTGTTCTGGGCCCGGTGAGCGCATCGCAGACGGTCAATGTGCAGGGATGGAGTGTGGATGGATGTCCGGGCAGCGACCAACTGGAAGTTCTGGTCAGGCCCAGGGTGGAAGTCTACATCCCGAACAGTTTCTCACCCAATGACGACGGCATCAACGACTGGTTTACCGTGTTTTCGAATGAAGAGGGAGTGGTCGTCCGCAATCTGGCCATCTATGACCGGTGGGGGAATGCACTTTTTTCTCAGGCAGACCTGCCTGTCAATGACCCCTCAGCAGGGTGGAACGGGACGTACCGGAATGAAAAGCTGGATCCAGGTGTCTATGTGTATGTGATTGAATTAAGGAATCTCCTTGGGGAGCTGACCATTATGAAAGGCGAGGTACACTTGCTGCACTAGGCAGGGAAGGGCAAGGAAAGCTGATGGGGAAATGACTGGAAGAAACAGGTTGAAGTACATGCGTGAAATGGGAAATGGTATCCGTTGTTTTCTGGTTTGGCTGGTAAGTACGTCTTTCGCTATATCACAGCCTGACTGTTTAATTTGTTGCTGTGGCCCAGCTGAAGAGCTCGGATTTCCTTGTGGTGACTTTGAAGAGCCTCCACTGGCGGCAAGCGGTGGAAGGATTGATTACAGTGCGGGTCAGACCTATTGTGGCTGGCTTGTAGTAAGCGGTACGATTAGCATTCACCATGGATTGCATAATAATTTGGGATTGGGTAATCCCAATGGACCTTCTCAGCATCTGGACCTGAATGGATCCTCCTTTGGTATAGTGGAACGCACCTTGACTGGATTAATGTCAGGCAAGCAGTATACGATCACACTCTGGTATGCGGCTCATAATGGAGCAGGATTGGCGACCTGTCATGCCTTGATCAACAATGGGGATTTGCTTGATGAAACCTGGTCGACAAGCGTTTCTGGAAATGTTGACTGGGACCAGCGCTGTCTGACCTTTATTGCAGATGCGTCATCTGTTGTCCTACGTCTGGAGGGCTCAAGCAATAACCCTTGTTGTGGTATGCTGATCGACGATATGTCCATGTGGACATGCGATGCGGATACACAGGCTCCGATAGTAAATAATCCTCCCCCTAATCTGATATCCGTTCAATGTGTAAATGAAGTGCCACCCATACCATTGCTGGTTGTAGCTGATAATTGTGATCTGGATCCACAGATCGAATTTGTGGAAGTGGTTGAAACGGCTCCTTGTCTGATCAGGCATATCCGAACCTGGACAGTGGAGGATACTTGCGGAAACGTTGCATCTATGGAACAAATCATTGATGTCGTGGACACCGAACCCCCGGTATTCGACGTGCTTCCCCAGGATATTTTGGTGCCTTGCGGAGCAGGAGTCCTCTCCGAATTTTATAACTGGATCCAGATGAACGGTCAAGCCATAGCATCGGATCAATGCGACCAGAATCTGGAATGGACGGTTGATTTTTTACAGGAGCCCGAATCCGCTTGTTTGGTGACCACAGTGACTTTTCAAGTGACGGATGATTGTGGAAATTCCAGTAATGCCACAGCGACGTTTACAGTGGTCGATACAGATCCACCCAACCTGATCAATCCTGCACAAGACAAGAGTATACACTGCGTGGTTAATCCACAGGACTCTTTGGCAGTTTGGCTTAGTCAGTGGGGAGGTGCTTTGGTGGATGATCCCTGCGGTGCGATTCAATGGTCACACAATTTTTCAGGAGATTCACTTGCACCCGTGTTGGAGGTCACTTTTGTCGCCACGGATGGATGCGGTAACAGCATAGAGACATTCGGCTTCTTTTACCAGGTGAACAGTTCAGATACGCTGTACCAGATTGGCTGGTCCTGCGACCCCGCGGCTATTGGTGAAGACACCTTATTCCTCCAAAACCAGCACGGCTGCGACAGTCTGGTCATCACCGAAACCGTACTGCTGCCGTCATCGAGCAACGCTGTGCAACTGTTCACCTGTGACCCTGCCCAAGCTGGTCTGGATACGCTCCATCTGACCAACCAGGCAGGCTGTGACAGTACGGTGTATGTGACGACCATCTATACCGGCGTATACCAGGAAAGCCAGACGGTTCAGATCTGCGGATCAGGGATACCTGTCGGATACATTGATCGTCACCTCCGGCGCTTGCGACAGTCTGTTCATCACCCAATATCAATACGCACCACTGGATACCACCCTGTTGACCGGGACGACCTGTCAGGCCAGCCAGGCAGGCACCTTTGTTCAGGTGATTCCGGATCAAACCGATTGCGACAGTACCGTGATCCTGACAGTCACGCTGGTGCCCAGTGATACAACCCTGGTGGAAGGTGTCACCTGCGACAAAGCGAACGAGGTGTACGACATCCAGACGCTGACCAATCAGTGGGGTTGTGACAGTACGGTCTGGACGTCCATCATCTATATCGGTATAGACACCCAATATGTCTATCAGACCAGCTGCGACCCGGCACAGACGGGCATCACGACCGAGATCCTGACGGGTGGCTATTGCGACACCGTCAAGGTGACAGAAACGACCTGGGTCCCCTTCACGGAGAGCCGGGATACGATCACCCTGTGTTTGACGAATGGTCCGGCATTGGATACAACGATCCTGGTAGGCCAGTCGGGTTGCGACAGTCTGGTGATCCGGAGCTACCAGTACACCAACCTGACAGCCGAAGTGGACATCGAACCCGAGCGCTGTGCCGGTGATGCGGACGGTCAGCTGACGGTTGATCAGATCGGTGGCGGAACGGCCCCCTACCCGTTCCGGACCGGGACCGGGCCCTGGCAATCTGCGACGACCTTTTCAAACCTGGCCCCTGGAGTGTATGCCCTGGAGGTTCGTGATGCCAATGACTGTATCCTGACGTTGACCGGTCTGGTGGTCGATGCAGGGACCACATTGACCCTGGATGCAGGACCCGATCGGGAAGTGAAGATGGGAGATCTGGTGCCCCTGGTTGTTCAGGCCAGTCAGGCGCTTCAGCAGGTGCAGTGGACGGCGACAGATGAGCTCAGTTGTGGCACGTGTGTGAATGCTGTTCTGGGTCCGGTGAGCGCATCGCAGACGGTCAATGTTCTGGGCTGGAGTGTGGATGGATGTCCGGGCAGCGACCAGCTGGAAGTTCTGGTCAGACCCAGGGTAGACATTTACATCCCGAACAGTTTCTCGCCTAATGATGACGGGATCAACGACTGGTTTACCGTGTTTTCGAATGAGGAGGGAGTGGTCGTCCGCAATCTGGCTATCTATGACCGGTGGGGGAATGCACTTTTTTCTCAGGGAGATTTACCTGTGAATGATCCATCTGCAGGATGGGATGGTCGATTTCGGGGAGATCGCCTGGATCCCGGGGTGTATGTTTATGTTGTAGAGATTGAGCATTCGGATGGGAGTTTGCACCTTCTCAAGGGAGATATTGCAATTGTTCGCTAATTTAGTTACTTCGTCTTCTCCGGATCTGCTGAGTAGCAGCTTGGTTGGCTAGCCTGGAGGGATATGCTATTTGATACAAGACTCAATCCATTTGGCCATGAAATTTGGCATGTTTACAATCCTGTTATTATTTCCTGTCTCTGGCATTCTTGCGCAGGAAATCTGTGACAATGGAATTGATGATAATGGGAATGGGCTCATTGATTTAAATGACCCCACTTGCATTTGTTCAGGTATCGGAGTGGTTGAAAATGACGTAACGTTCAAAATTCCCAACGCTGACTTCGAACAAATGGATTGTTGTCCCGACTTCATCAGTCAAGTGGATGCATGTTTGTCTGCCTGGGTAGCTCCAACTACAGCAACTCCGGATTATATGAATACCTGTGATTTCATGATGGGTGCGGTATATGAAGCCAATCTGTATCCATTCCCAAATGGCGGAGAAGGGATTGTTGGTATTTCAGCAGCAAATAATTGGAGGGAATATATTGGCGTTTGTCTGAATGGTACGCTTATGGCTGGAATTCCGCATGCCTTTACCATCCAGATTGCATTTGCCCCCGTACTGATGTCCCAGCAGCAAGGATACCCCTTGTGTGAGAATCCGCCCAGCTATTCGCCGATTTTCATTTCTGTTTTCGGGAATGCGTCTTGTAATAAATTCAATATGAATGGGACTACTTGCCCCCCTTCAATTGATGGTTCCTGGATAGAATTAGGCACCGTACTTTACATGCCAGAGAGCAATTGGGGATTACTTGAAATTAATTTTACACCCGCTCAGGATATAAATGCAATTTGTTTTGGAGCTGCGTGCACCATCCCTCCCGATTATGTAAATCCGCCCTGTACACCCTATTTTTTTCTGGACGATATTCGACTCCAGGAATTTATTTCAGCAGGAGAAATTGAATTGGATGTCACTGGTGATCTCTGTTCTGAAGATCTGGCTTTATTGGCTTTCGCAGATCCGCCAGGAGGTTCTTTTCAATGGTTTTTTAACGGTATAGCCATAACAGGAGCTACTGGTGATATACTCAACCTGCCTCCCCTGGAATATAAACCAGGTACATATACAGTAATGTACAGCCTGGGTGGTGAGTGTCTGCTGGATAGTGTCAATCTGACATGGGAGTTGCCATTGCCAACAGTTGAGGAAGTATTTATTTGTTCAGGTGAAACGGCAACATGTGCAGGTGAGCAGTTTCAAGATGAAGGTTCATTTGAAGTTATTCTTCCTTCTTATTCCGGTTGTGATAGTGTGGTTACATGTCTGATCGAAGTGTATCCTGAGATTCCATTGACCAGCCTCACATTTGATGTATGCGGGCCAACTACAGTGTCTGCTTGTGGACAGGATTTTTCGCAAAGTGGTATATATACATTGGTTTGTACGGATTTTCACGGATGTGATAGTCTGGTTGAACTCACTTTAAATGTACTGGAGCCCGTGTCAATTATTGCTGATCCGGGTTTTTTAGGGTGTGACTCTACAGGATCCATTCAACTTGATGGAAGCCAATCCTCCCAGAACGCCAGTAGTGGCGGTGACACACAATATCATTGGACTGGTCCAGTTGGAGGGATTCAGGGTGCGGCGAACGGTCCAACTGTCAATGTTGTTTTACCCGGAATATATTGTCTTGAAATATTTCATATCAATAATGGTGCAACATGTTCAAACCTCAGTTGTGTTGAAGTTTTCCAATCTGTAAACGAACCGGATGCCCCTGTTTTGACAGGTTTGAATACGGCTTGTATCGGGTCAACTCTGCAGGTTGTGGCCTCACCAGGGGGGCCGGAATTGCCGGCTGAATATTCCTGGATTTTACCATCAGATTTGATTTTGATTGGTCACCAGGATTCGAGTGTTTTGGTTACCTCCTGGATCCCCGGGAATCATGAAATTTGTGTATTTGCATTGAATGGTTGTGGTCATTCTGATACCATCTGCTATCCACTATTTTTTACATCATCTGATACCAGCTATTTGAAACAGAAGACATGTGACCCGGCTCTGGTCGCAATTGATACAGTCATTCTAAAAAATGGTTCCGGCTGCGACAGCCTTGTCATTACCCAAACAGATCTTCTTCCGTCATCAATAAAGAATTTGCAGATCTACACCTGCGATCCTGCACAGGCAGGACTGGATACACTGTACCTGATGAATTACCTGGGCTGCGACAGTACGGTTTTTGTCACAACGACATATACGGGCATTTATCAGGAAAGTCAAACAATACAAATCTGTGGAAACGGAACTGCCTATTCTGATACACTGACCATTGTTTCGAGCCCTTGTGACAGTCTGTTTATTACAGATTATGTCTACTCTCCTCTGGATACTGTCTGGCAAATGGGAACGACATGCCAGTCTGTTCTTGCAGGGATGTTTATCAATGTCTTTCAGGATGAAAACGGGTGTGACAGCACAATCATTACGGATGTCGCCTTGCTCCCATCTGACACGACACACGTTGAAGGGGTGACCTGCAATCCAGCTGAAGAAGTAAATGACATTCAGACCCTCTCCAATCAATGGGGTTGTGACAGTACGGTATTTACGTCGATCATGTACATCGGAGTGGACACGCAGTTTGTCCAGAAAACAAGTTGTGATCCCGCCCAGGTTGGTGTGGTCATCCAAATCATTCCCGGGAGTTTCTGCGATACCATTCATGTGACTGAAACGACGTGGGTGGCATTTACTGAGAGTCGGGATACATTGGCTTTGTGCCAGACATCCGGACCAGCGTCGGATACATTGTTTTTGACGAATCAGTCCGGCTGCGACAGCCTGGTGATCCGTGCATATGAGTACACCGAATTATCCGCCGATGTCGAGATCGATCCTGAACGATGCGCAGGTGATGCGGATGGTGAGATAACTGTGACTCATGTACTCGGAGGAACCATGCCGTATCAATATCGATTGGGGAGTGGACCCTGGCAGTCCGGAACGTTGTTTTCAGCTCTGGCCCCGGGAATTTATTCTATTGAAATTGTGGATGCGAATGGTTGCGCCCTCCTCTTGTCGGGCCAGACAATTGCTGCTGGAAGTACATTGACTCTGGATGCAGGAACTGACCGTGAAGCCTCTGTTGGTGATCTGATCAATGTATCTGTACAGTCCAATCTCGCCTTGCAACAAGTACAATGGGCATCGAAAGACGTGTTGGCTTGTCCGACATGTACAACCACTTTATTAGGTCCATTGACTGAATCACAAACGGTTCAGGTGAACGGATGGAGCGTGGAAGGATGTCCAGGCATGGATCAGCTGGAAGTTCTGGTCAGACCCAGGGTAGACATTTACATCCCGAACAGTTTCTCGCCCAATGACGACGGGATTAACGACTGGTTTACCGTGTTTTCGAATGAAGAGGGAGTGGTCGTCCGCAATCTGGCCATCTATGACCGGTGGGGGAATGCACTTTTTTCTCAGGCAGACCTGCCTGTCAATGACCCTTCAGCAGGGTGGAACGGGACGTACCGGAATGAAAAGATGGATCCGGGTGTCTATGTATGTGATTGAGATCGAATGGTCGGATGGACAGCATCAGCTTTTCAAGGGCGATATTGCGATCATTCGTTAATTTGGATGATTCAAACTCAAGCGGGAAGGGGAGGGGTTCAGAATCCAGCAGGGTCTGAATTGCAAAAAAACTTTACTCCTTTCATTTAGAAAAGTGACTATGAGACTCGGTCTATCGATTCTGATAATCGTTTTTTGCTTCCTGAACGTGTCAGCCCAGGAGAATTGCATCAATGGAATTGATGACAACGGGAATGGTCTGATCGATCTCAATGATCCGGAGTGTGTTTGTAATGGACTGCATCTTCCAGGTCAGGGGAATTCCATTATTCCCAATCCGTCATTTGAGGATAAATTGTGGTGTCCCACCGGCTTCGCCGAGATGACTGCGTTGGTAGATTGGTCGTCTGGGACGATGGCTACCCCCGATTATCTGAATACCTGCGGTTTTATGTGGCCTGCAGTTCCTGCAGCAGGCCTGGTTCCTTTTCCGGATGGCGAGGGGATCGTCGGCCTCATATTTAAAGATTCATATAAGGAATATGCATACACTTGTCTGAATTCACCATTTAAGCAAGGAAACCAGTATGAATTGCGCTTACAAGTTGGGTCTGTCCCCATGGGATTTGCCGGTGCGCCTTGCAACAATGGGATCATTTCCTATTCTACTGTCGACTTTTGCCTGTACGGCGCACAAGCATGCAATCCTGCATTTCTTCCTACAGTCGATTGCCCTCCTTCTGCAGGGCCAGCCTGGGAACTGATCGGATCGGTTTCTTATACACCCGCCACTGTGTGGAGTGAGATCGTGATTTCATTTACAGCACCCTATGACGTCAATGCGATCATGCTTGGCCCTCCGTGTGTCTTGCCTTCCGGTTATAATGGATCCCCATGTAACAACTATTTTTTAATGGATGGCCTGGAGCTGGAAGAAATAGAGGTGATCGATGAATTGGATCTGGTTATGGATGGCATCCCGTGCAACAGTGAATTCTCGTTGTCAGCAAGCATAGCCCATTTTGGTGGAACATGGCAGTGGTATTACAATGGAGTAGCTATACCCGGCCAGGAGGAAGAACAACTGTTGCTCAAGGATAACAACTATCTCTCGGGTATATATACTGTCACGTACACCTATAATGGTGAATGTGTCTCGGAAGAAATTGAAGTAAATTTCGATACACCTGGTCAGGGTCAAGAGGAAGTATTTCTTTGCCCAGGTCAATCTGTTCTATGTGCAGGGCAAAAATTCTATCAGGAAGGTATTTATGAAGTCACCATTTCCACAGATGAAGGATGTGACAGTATTGTCGAATGTACCGTATTGCCCTATGAGGTGCCCCCGCCGACTCCAGCCTATCAGGAGTTGTGCTATCCTGCAAATCTGTTGTATTGCGATGAATTATTAACCGAATCAGGTCAATATGAAATTCCCTGTACAAACTGGCTTGGATGTGACAGTTTGATCCTGTTGGATCTGGTCATCCTGCAGCCGGAAGCAGTTATTCTTCCACCAGACAGTTTGGCTTGCGACTCGACATTATCGGTTATCCTGGATGGTTCTCACTCCCCTCCGGTCATCCTGCCGGGAGGGACAACCAACTTCCAGTGGTCAGGACCACCAGGTGGGCTGACAGGGCCGACAAATAATGCCATAGCAATGGCTAAAAAACCCGGACAATATTGTCTGACGGTCACCTTCGCAGGTGTCCAGATCAGCTGTTCAGATACTTCATGTGTCGTGGTCGAGCAAGGAAGCGGGCTACCGGTGGCACCATCCATCCTTGCTCCTGATCTTCTTTGTGACAGCAACTCCATCCAGGCCACAGGCCTGTGGTCAGGTTTGGACACCACGACGCAGCTGGTTTGGCAAATCTCTCCAGATGCGCCATTCACGGTAACCCATGATACCAGTTTTTTACTGATCAATCCGCTCTACGCGCAATATGAAATTTGCTTGACTGCCGTGAATGAATGTGGCGCTTCCGCACCATCTTGTCATACAATTTACCTGGGACAGAAGAATGTGCAATATTCCTCCTTCTCTACCTGCGACCCGGCCGCTGTGGGCAAAGACACGTTATTCCTCCAGAACCAGCACGGTTGCGACAGCCTGGTCATCACCGAAACTGTACTGCTGCCGTCATCGAGCAACGCTGTGCAACTCTTCACCTGCGACCCTGCCCAGGCCGGTCTGGATACACTCCATCTGACCAACCAGGCGGGCTGTGACAGTACGGTGTATGTGACGACCATCTATACCGGCGTATACCAGGAAAGCCAGACGGTACAGATCTGCGGATCAGGGATACCCTGGTCGGATACATTGATCGTCACCTCCGGCCCGTGCGACAGTCTGTTCATCACCCAATATCAATACACCCCCTTGGATACCACCCTGTTGAGCGGGACGACCTGTCAGGCCAGCCAGGCAGGCACCTTTGTTCAGGTGATCCCGGATCAAACCGGTTGCGATAGTACCGTGATCCTGACAGTCACGCTGGTGCCCAGTGACACAACCCTGGTGGAAGGTGTTACCTGCGACAAAGCGAACGAGGTGTACGACATCCAGACGCTGACCAATCAATGGGGTTGTGACAGTACGGTCTGGACGTCCATCATCTATATGGGTATAGACACCCAATACGTCTATCTGACCAGCTGCGACCCTGCACAGACGGGCATCACGACGCAGATCCTGACGGGTGGCTATTGCGACACCGTCCAGGTGACAGAAACGACCTGGGTCCCCTTCACGGAGAGCCGGGATACGATCACCCTGTGTTTGTCGAATGGTCCGGCATCGGATACGACGATCCTGGTAGGCCAGTCGGGTTGCGACAGTCTGGTGATCCGGAGCTACCAGTACACCAACCTGACAGCCGAAGTGGACATCGATCCCGAGCGCTGTGCCGGTGATGCAGACGGTCAGTTGACTGTCAGTCAGATTGGGGGAGGAACAGGACCATACGAATTGCGGTCCGGGACCGGGCCCTGGCAATCTGCGACGACGATGGGAGATCTGGTGCCCCTGGTTGTTCAGGCCAGTCAGGCGCTTCAACAAGTCCAATGGACGGCGACAGATGAGCTCAGTTGCGCCACCTGTGTGAATGCTGTTCTGGGTCCGGTGAGCGCATCGCAGACAGTCAATGTGCAGGGCTGGAGTGTGGATGGATGTCCGGGAAGCGACCAGCTGGAAGTTCTGGTCAGGCCCAGGGTGGAAGTCTACATCCCGAACAGTTTCTCGCCTAATGATGACGGGATCAACGACTGGTTTACCGTGTTTTCGAATGAGGAGGGGCTGATCGTAAAAAATCTGGCCATTTTTGATCGCTGGGGCAACGCTTTATATCATCAGGAGGCTCTTTCCGTCAATGATCCTGCTCAAGGGTGGGATGGTCAGTTTCGAGGGGCAATCATGGATCCGGGTGTTTATATCTATGTCATCGAACTTCTTCGTTCCGATGGCACTGTGCAGATTGTCAAAGGCGATGTAACCATCCTGCGGTAGAGAAGGGTATGTGAAGTTCTTCTTATATTGCTCCAGGTTGTTGATTTTTAGGGGGATTGAATATCCCCCTTTCGTTCCTGATGAACATGGTTAGCAGTAGAATTCAAGAAAGGAAGTGGACGGTTCACTTCTATTGATTGTATGCATGATCACAGGAATTCGACAGGAAAATCAAAAACCGCGCAATTGAATGCAATTGCACATAAGCAGGAAGAACCAATTGTACGGACACTATACCGATGCTAATACAAGGACTATGAAGCGTGGACTTTTACTCTTTTTTTTCGGATTGATCTGTTTGCCATTGATGGCACAGGAGATCTGCGACAATGGATCAGATGATGATGGTGATGGTCTTGTGGACATCTACGATCCCGATTGTATCTGTGAAGGCATTGTCACCATTGGACCATTGGAAGATGTCGTTCCCAATCCGGATTTTGAGGAGTTTCTCTGCTGTCCTTCATCGTTCAGTCAGATGAACTGTGTGGATGGCTGGCAGCAGGGAACATCAGCCACCACAGATTACATGAATACCTGTGATTTTGTGATGCCGGCAGTGGAGGCGGCCGGACTGGTGCCATTCCCTTCCGGTGAAGGGTGTGTAGGCGCCATTTTCTCCAATTCCTGGATGGAGTTGCTGGCTTCGTGTCTGCTACAGCCTTTGGAATCAGGGAATCAATATACCCTGTCATTCCAGATAGCCTCTGTTCCCCTGACCAATTTCGGAGACCCCTGTAACAATGGTGTTCCCTTTTATGATCCGGTGAATATCACTTTATATGGCAATGCCAGTTGTAATATTCCCGTTGGAACAACCGGTTGCCCCAGTGGCGCTGATCCAGGGTGGATTATTCTTGGAACAGTCCTCTATACACCCCTTGCCGCATGGGACCAGATATCCATTACATTCACACCGCCGACAGATATCAATGGGATCATGATTGGCCCCCCCTGCAGCCTGCCTGCTGGCTATAGCGGATCTCCCTGCTACGCCTATTTTCTCTTCGATGATATCGAGCTGCAAGGAGGTTATAATATTTTTGAGTTGGACATTTTTGATATCGGTTTGCCTTGTGATCTGGATTATCTCCTGTTTGCCGAGGTTGATCATGAGGGTCCGGGTACATGGCAGTGGTATTTCAATGGTGCAGCCATTCCCGGACAAAATGACTTTGAGTTTCAGATTGCCAATAACAATTACCTGTCTGGCATGTATGCTGTCACCTATTCCACCCCGGATGGGTGTGTTATGGACAGTATTTATGTGAATGTTCCTCCAAAAGATACAGTTACCGAGCAGGTTTACTTCTGTCCTGGTTCACAGGTGGATTGTGCAGGCGAAACGTTTTTCAATCCCGGAGTTTATGAGGTGCATCTGACCACTGATATCGGCTGCGACAGTGTAGTCGAATGTATTGTCACTGAATTTGTGCTTCCGCCGATTACATACCTTTCCATCGATACCTGTGGCCCGGTTGAGATCGAGGTTTGTGGCGAGTTATTTTATGAAACCGGCCAATATCAGATCAACTGTTATGACTGGCGCGGCTGTGACAGTGTGATCATTCTCGACCTGCGTGTCATGAATCCCATGGCCGTGATCCTGCCCCCCGGTTTACTGGATTGCGGTCCAAATTCGGATGTCGTTCTGGACGGGGCATCGTCCTCGTATAACAATCTTCCCGGAGGGAATACGTATTACGAATGGACAGGGCCGATTAATGGAATCGACGGGGCAACAGATGAGCCATTTGCATTTGTGACAAAAACAGGGAAGTATTGCCTGACGATCACACATGAAAGTAATGGTGTAACATGCATTGATTCTGCTTGTGTCACCGTGCAAAGTTCGGCTGCTGTACCGTTTACACCTATCCTGAATGGGGATCCGGATGCCTGTCTTGGCGATACGATCATCCTCACCCCTTCACCGGGTGGAGGCGCTCCACTCACGGGATATACCTGGGATTTTGATCTTTCCCTCAACGCCATTGTAGTCAATGATTTGTATGTCCAGTATGTTCCTTCCGGACCTGGTAGTGCGTCATTCTGTGTTCTGGCCTATAACGAATGTGGTGAATCTGATACAACCTGCTTCGTCGTGAACACCCATATTGGCGACACGATTCTGATTGATGCCTTGACCTGTGATCCCGCTCAAGCCGGCATCAGTACCCAATTGCTGATGAACCAGTTTGGTTGTGACAGTCTGGTAATTACCGATCGAACCCTTGTGCCGCAGATCGTTGTCAACCTGAATAGTACCACATGCGACCCGCTGATGGCCGGGGTGGATACAGTCATTTATCAAACCAGCTTCGGTTGCGACAGTCTGGTTATTTCCACCACTGCTCTTTTGCCGTCCAGCCAGAGTATTACCTATCTGACCACCTGTATTCCTGCACAGGTTGGGACGGATTCCGTGTGGTTGCAAAATCAGTATGGTTGCGATAGCCTGGCGATTACAACAACCGATCTGCTCCCATCCCATCTGATCAATCAAACATTCTACACCTGTGATCCTGCCCAGGCAGGACTGGATACCCTGTGGCTGACCAATCAATACGGTTGTGACAGTACATTATACATCGAGCGTATTTTTTCCGGAAATTATCAGGAAACCAATATTGCCAGAATATGCGGGGCAGGTACGAATTATGTAGATACACTCACCATCACCAGTGGGCCATGTGACAGTCTTTTTATTACGAATTATATCCATATCCCACTGGATACAACGTGGTTGTCTTTCACGACATGTGACCCCGCCATGGCCGGGGTGAATGTCACCGTATTACCCGCCTTCACAGGTTGCGACAGTACGATCATTGCGCAGACGGCTCTCCTGCCTTCTGATGTAACAAATGTGAATGGGGTGACCTGTATTCTGGCAGAAGAACGTTACGAAACACTGACCCTGCAGAATCAGTTCGGCTGTGACAGTATTGTGAACATCGCCATTCAATATGTCGGAGTGGACACACAATTTGTCCAGAAAACCACCTGTGATCAATTGATGGCGGGTACCGTCGTAGATATTCTCACGGGTCAGTTTTGTGATACGGTTCGCGTAACCACAACAGATTATCTTCCATCCAGCCAAAGTCTCGAAATGATCAGGGTCTGTGCAGCTACGGGTCCGGCACGAGACACACTCGTGCTGCAAAACAGTCTGGGTTGTGACAGTCTGCGCATTCGGGAATACGAATACATCGATCTGAGCACCGAACTGGAGGTGATCAGCGAACGATGCGCCGGCGACGATGACGGCGAGATTCGAATCGTCTCTCTGGTGGGCGGAGATTTGCCTTATGAATATCGGCTGGGCAATGGTGCCTGGCAAACGGTTGATACGTTTGAAAACCTGTCTCCTGGCACCTATTCGGTGACGGTGCGCGATGCCAATGGATGTACTGAAACGTTGGCGGGGTTGATCGTTGTCGAAGGACTTGTGTTAACACTGGATGCAGGATATGATCAGATCGCCTTCCGTGGAGATATTGTCAATCTGGCTGTCCAATCCAATTTTGATCTGGAATTCCTCCAGTGGAGCGCACCCGATCCAATGAGTTGTCCGACCTGTCTGGTAACCACTCTTGGCCCTTTAACTCAATCGCAATTGGTCACAGTGACCGGTCAGACCGTTGATGGATGTGATGCATCGGATGATGTGTACATCGATATGAAAATTCGGGTGGAGGTGTACATTCCGAACAGCTTTACCCCGAACAACGATGGGATCAATGATGTCTTCTCCGTGTATGGAAATGACCAGGTGGTCAATGTACGGAACCTGGCCATTTATGACCGGTGGGGGAATGCATTGTATTCCCACAGCGACCTGCCAATCAATGATCCATCCAAAGGATGGGACGGCTTTTTCCGGGATGAATTGATGGATCCGGGTGTTTATGTCTATGTGGTCGAAGTGGAATTACTGGATGGGGATGTTCGCCTGTTCAAAGGAGATGTGACATTGACAAGATAAATGATGACGCTTTTCATACAGACCCGACGACCACTATTCCTTTGAATGAGGGTTGTCGGGTCTTTGTTTTTGTGTCTTCCTGTTTACTTATTACAGCGCATGAAATTCGTTTTCGCATTCACTTTTCTTTTGCTTGTAACAACTTTGTTCAGCCAGGAAATTTGTGATAACGGGATGGATGATGATGCTGACGGAATGATCGATATCTATGACCCGGACTGTGAATGCACAGGGGTGAACACCCTATCGGATCTCACCTATTATATTCCTAATCCGGACTTTGAAGGCATGAACTGCTGTCCACAAGGCGTCAGTGAAATGGGCTGTTGCCAGGGATGGAACCAGGGCACAACCGCAACTTTAGATTATCTCAACACCTGTGATTTTGTTATGCCTGCGGTCATTACCGCCGGACTGGTTCCGTTCCCATCTGGAAACGGGGCGGTTGGAGGTTATTTCGATGAGGGATGGCGAGAGTATCCTGCAACATGCCTGAATGAACCCTTGCAGGCCGGAATAGAATACACCCTCAATTTCCAGATCGGTGCCACATCCATTGGGGGTAATTGCGATCCATTCAACATGAATTTTCCTCCGGTAGATGTTACCTTATTCGGAAATCCAGCGTGTAATTTTCCATTGAATACGGTGGACTGTCCGTCTTCCGTTGATCCGACCTGGGTTGAACTGGGCCATGTAACCTACACTCCTGTCGCTGCGTGGATGCAGGTTTCCATCACATTTACCCCATCTGCAAATATGACCGGCATTATGGTTGGCGCTCCCTGTGTTTTCCCGGGTGGTTACGAAGGTGGTCCGTGTTTCGCCTATATCGTGTATGACGACTTTTCTCTATTTGGCGGACTTGAACTCGCCGAAATCGAACTGATTGATCTGGGTCTTCCGTGTTCGAGTGACTATACATTACAGGCAAGTATTCTGCACTTGGGGGGGATATGGCAGTGGTATTTTAACGGAGTAGCATTGCAAGGCGAAAATGAATCAGAGTTATTGATTGCGAATAACAACTCCCAATCCGGCATGTATGCAGTGACGTACTCCATTCCGGAAGGTTGTGTGATCGACAGTATTTATGTGTATGTGCCATCACTGGATACCACAGAGGTATTTGTAGCGGCTTGTCCCGGAGATGAAGTCGAATGTGCCGGTGAAAGTTTTTTTACACCAGGTGTTTATGAAGTGACACTTATCGGTCCCAGTGGATGTGACAGTATCGTGTCCTGTATCGTTGAAGAATACGACCTGCCAGCTGTAACCTATCTGCTCATTGATACCTGTGGACCGGTTGTGATCGAAGTGTGTAACGAATCTTTTTTTGAAACCGGGCAATATGAAATTCATTGTGGAAATTGGCGAGGGTGTGATAGTGTCATTATTCTGGACTTGCACGTCATGGAGCCGGAAGCTATTGTTCTGCCGCACTCGTTGCTGGATTGCAACCCCTCTGCCGTTGTGGTACTGGATGGGAGTTCATCTTCCATCAATCAAGTCAGTGGAGGTTTCACCTCCTACTTCTGGGAAGGTCCGCAGAATGGATTTGTCGGCCCGATGGATGAGCCAACCACCATCGTCAACAAACCCGGGACGTATTGTCTGACCGTGATCCATGAATCCAATGGAGTCATGTGTTCGGATAGCGTTTGTGTGACTGTGGAGACATCTTCGGAACTGCCCGGAAAGCCGGCTATTCTGGGCAACGAATCCGTGTGTCTGGGAGACACGGTATTCCTCCAGCCTACAGCTGGTGGTGGGGCGCCACTGACTGGATATGAATGGTCGTTTGACCTGTCATTGAATGCGGTCATCCTGGCTTCTGAAGAGGTCCGATTTATGCCATCAATAAAAGGGATTGATTCGTTTTGTTTGAGAGCGTATAATGAATGTGGTCATTCCGATTCAACCTGTATCCAGGTGTCTACTGGCACGAGTGATACCACGATCATCCAATCACAGACCTGCGATCCTCTGGAGGCTGGTACGGATACAACGTTGTGGGTCAATCAGACCGGTTGTGACAGTCTGGCAATCGTTGAGCGTATTCTCGTGCCTGCAATTGAACATCATCTGCAATTCTCTACCTGCGATCCGATCCAGGCCGGTGTGGATACCATCGTGTACCAAACCGGGCAAGGTTGCGACAGTCTGGTGATCTCGACATGGACCTTACTGCCTTCCAATCAGAGTACGACTCAAAAACCAACCTGTGACCCGTCCCAGGTGGGAGTAGATAGTGTGTGGCTGCAGAATCAACACGGCTGCGACAGCCTGGTAATCACCACAACCAGTCTGCTGCCTTCCCATCAGATCAACCAGACAGTGTATACTTGTGATCCCGCCCAGGCTGGACAGGATACCCTTCATCTCACTAACCAGTTCGGTTGTGACAGCACGATCTTCATCGAACGGATTTATACCGGGAATTACCAGGAGACCAACCTGACGTTGATCTGCGGAGCCGGCGTCAATTATACCGATACCCTGTTGATCACCACAGGTCCTTGCGACAGTTTGTTCATCACGAATTATACGTATGCGCCCCTTGATACCACCTGGCTCAACGGCACAACCTGCGATCCGACACAAGCGGGCATCACGATCGCAGTGCAGCCATCCTCTTTGGGTTGCGACAGCACAATCGTTACCTCGACGAGTCTGGCGCCGACTGATACAACCCTTGTTTCCGGGGTGACCTGCGATCCGGCAGGAGCCATTTTTAACGTCAGTGTCCTATCCAATCAATTCGGGTGTGACAGCGTCGTCACGACCGATATAACCTACGTCGGAATAGACACGCTAAACGTTGAAAAAACGACGTGTGAGCCATCCCAGGTGGGTACGATGGTGAGTGTTTTGCCCGGTGTGGATTGCGATACAATCCAGGTGACGGAAACGACCTGGGTGCCGTTTCCACAGAGTGTGGAGACCATCATTTTATGTGGTCAGCAGGGGATTTCATCCGACACAATCATCCTGCAAAATTCAGCAGGCTGCGACAGTCTGGCCATCCGGAATTATAAATATGTGCGTTTGAATTCCCAGTACCAGATCCAGGACGAAACCTGTGCCGGCGATCAGGATGGTCAGATCGAAATACAGAATATTTCAGGTGGTGAAACCCCGTATGAGTTACAATTAAATGGAGGCAGCTGGCAGTCAGCGACCGTCTTTAACGATCTGTCTCCCGGACAATACACGATCCTGATCCGCGATGCTGTCGGATGTCTGGATACAATTACAGGGCTGGTTATTTCCACTGGCGCATCCATCTCCATTGACGCCGGGCCGGACCGCATCGCTGTTGAAGGTGACATGATCAATCTGTCGGCGCAAGCCACCCAGACCCTGTCACAGATCCAATGGACGGCTTCCGATCCAGTCAATTGCCAGACCTGCCTACAGACTACGCTTGGTCCACTGACGGTCAATCAAACCGTGGTCGTGACCGGGTGGACGCAAGAAGGATGTTCAGACTCAGATGCGCTGGATGTGATTGTGAAGCCGCAGATTACCGTTTTCATTCCAAACAGTTTTACACCGAATAATGACGGCATCAATGATATCTTCTCCGTTTATGGGAATGACCAGGTGGTCCAGGTGCGAAATCTGGCCATTTATGACCGATGGGGGAATGCATTGTATTCCCGCTCGGACCTCCAAATAAATGATCCTTCTGCCGGTTGGGATGGCACCTTTCGGGATGATGTCATGGATCCGGGGGTATATATCTATGTCGTCGAGGTGGAGTTGATCGACGGTTCGGTCCGACTGTACAAAGGGGATGTGACGGTGGTTAGGTGAGGAGTTTGGAGGTTATGAGGTTATGAGGAAAAATTATTGCCGTCGCCAAATGAGGACCTTCGAAAACGGTATTCGGCTTTCGGCTTTCGGGAACACAAATCTTCAACGTTTATTCCTGATGGAATCAATTCCCCATCCTGTTCATCCTCAAATCCTGAAAATCCTGATGCTGACGATATTCGGCTTTCGGCATGAAACGCGAAGAAGCGAAGACGTGCGTTTATTTGTTATGGAGTTAAGGGGTTATGGAGTTATGGAGAGGAGTTTATTCGTTTCCACCACGTCGGGCAGATATTCGTTTATTCTGACCGTCGACAAATCGGAGCTTATTAAACGGTATTCGGCATTCGGCGTTCACTGAGGTGGCCCACTGCCTTTTACCGCTTCCATCCGTGAAATCCCGTAATCCGTGCTCATCCGTGATTGAGACAATTTTCAGCTTTCGCGAATGATGGAATTCTTTCCCCATCATGTTCATCCTGAAATCCTGAAAATCTTGATGCTGACAATATTCGGAATTTGGAATGAAACGCGAAGAAGCGAAGACGTGAGTTTATTTGTTATGGAGTTAAGGGGTTATGGAGTTATGGAGAGGAGTTTATTCGTTTCCACCACGTCGGGCAGATATTCGTTTATTCCGGCCGTCGACAAACCGGAGCTTATTAAACGGTATTCGGCATTCGGCGTTCACTGAGGTGGCCCACTGCCTTTAACCGCATCCATCCGTGAAATCCCGTAATCCGCGCTCATCCGTGATTCAGACAATTTTCGGCTTTTGCGAATGATGTAATTCTCCCCCATCCTGTTCATCCTGAAATCCTGAAAATCCTGATGCTGATAATATTCGGTATGATCGAGAAGAAATGATTGTCCGAAATCGGAAATTGAAAAGCGAAAAGCAAATGGCCCTCAAAGCTCAGGGGGCGAACAGCCATCTTTCTCTGGAGGAGGAAGTTGAGCAGCTTGCGGAATTGGACAAATGTACGTTGTGTTTCAGGCTGAACGCCGAGTGTGGATTACCTAGCCTCGAGTCTGTAAACGCAAGGCATAGACCCGATTTTATACAATTACCAGCAATCAAATGATTAACTTAGCTGTTCAACAGCGGAGGTTGAAATGCGCCAGTACATCATATGCTTCTTTTTGTGTATCAGCGGATTGACTGTCGCCGCACAGGAAATCTGTGATAATGGCGAAGATGATGATGGCAATGGATTGATCGATCTCAACGACCCGGGATGCCCATGTGATGGGATTCATATTCCTGTCGATGTATCAGACAAGATTCCGAACCCTTCTTTTGAGAATTTCAATTGCTGCCCGAATGGACCTTCCCAGATGGATTGTACGAAGGGTTGGATTCAGGCAACTTCCGGCACATCAGACTATTTTCATACGTGCGGCTATCTGTTTGTACCCATGGTGGAAGCAGGTCTGGTTCCCTTTCCCGACGGTGATGGTTGCTCGGGTACGATCTATTCCGATTCCTGGAAAGAGTATATTGCCGCTTGTTTGACCGCTCCACTGTTAGCCGGAAAAAAATATGATCTGCGATTGCAGATCGCATCAACGCCGATTGCGGCAGATGGAAGCAGCTGTAACAATGGCGTGATCTATTATCCCCCGGTAGAGGTGACTTTTTTTGGCAGTTCGTCCTGTATTTATGCCCCGTTGGCCACGTTTGACTGTCCAACGATTGTTGATCCCGGATGGCAAGTGATCGGCACGGGGTACTACGACCCACAGGCGGCATGGGCAGAACTGACACTCAGTCTGGAGCCCGCCTTCACCGTAAATGCGTTAATGATAGGACCTCCATGTGTATTACCTCCGGGATATGTGAGCGGTGCGCCCTGTTACCCCTATTTCTATTATGACAATCTGATCCTGGAAGAGCTTCAACCGGTAGATGGACTGGAAATTCTGGAGCTGGGTGCGCCTTGCGAAGGAAATCAGACGCTGATCGCATGGGTGAATCATTCCGGAGGGACCTGGCAATGGTATCTGGATGGTGTGGCACTTATCGGCGAAACGTCGGACGTATTATATATTTCCCAGTTGGGATATGGAAGCGGCACCTATACGGTCAGATATTCATTTAATGGCGAATGCATAACCATCAGTGAAGATGTTGAGGTCGTCGAAGTTGAACCTACATTTATTGATCTGTATGCCTGCCCCGGGAATACCACAATTTGTGCCGGGGAGACATTTACTGATGAAGGGGTATATGCTGTCAATCTGACCTCCTGGCAGGGATGCGACAGTGTGGTGTATTGTACGATCACCCATTACCCTGTTGTTACCCCGGATACGGCCCATATGGCGGTTTGTGGGAAGGACACATTTCAGGTCTGTAATCAGCTGTTTGACAGTACAGGATTCTATTCCGTTTCCTGCCTCGATGCCAATGGTTGTGACAGCACGTTTTTTCTTGATCTGGTCCTGTTGCAGCCACATGCTGTCATCGCCCCTCCGGATACGTTGAATTGTGCCGATCATCCTTCTGTTTTACTGGATGGTTCGTTGTCTGCTTCGCCTCCCGCAGGATCCGTGCAAATCAGCTATGCATGGTCAGGACCGCCGGGAGGGATCGTCGGTGACCCCGATTCCTCCAGGGTGGAGGTTGGGCTGCCCGGGACGTACTGTCTCGTTGTCACCCTGTCATCAGGTAATCAATCATGTAGCGACAGCACATGCATCACAGTTGTTGAGGATACGCAACTGCCATTGGCACCCGTTATCGCCTGGCCTGCATTGGTGTGTGCAGGAGACACTTTGATCCTGCCACTCCCCAAGCTTCCAAATGATTCCAGCTATCAGATACTCTGGGATCTGCCTTTTGGAATCACCGTTACGGAATTGTCGGATTCAACCATTTTATTTTCTGCCGGGCTGCCCGGTATATGGGGGATGTGCGCCGCCCTCCAAACCCCGTGTGGTATATCGGACACAGTGTGCCAGGTGGTGATGGTAGCTGGACCCGACAGTCTGGATTTGTGGAACACGACATGTGATTTGGCATCTGCAGGAACAACAGTTCAACAATTGCAGAATGTGTGGGGATGCGATAGTGTCATTGTTCACCATCTGCAGTTTGAGCCCGCTGTAGTTACGTTGCTCGGATTGACCACATGCGACCCGGCCACGGTGGGGACTGATACGGTTTGGTTGACGGCTCAGTCCGGTTGCGACAGCATAGTTATATTGCAGTATACATTGACCTCCAGTTTTCTGGATGAAACCGTCACCCGCATCTGTGGTGAAGGCTTGGATTTTACGGATTCCCTGCTGATTCTCACGGGTCCCTGTGACAGTTTATGGATCACCCACTATCAATATGCAGCACCAGACACGATCTATGCGAGTATGCCCACCTGTGTACAGGCGGAAGTGGGCACAGATACGACGTGGTTGATCAACCAGGAAGGATGCGACAGTCTGATCATTCGTTCTACCTGGTTTGGCGGAAGCGAT
>JADJLN010000017.1:0-27500 GCA_016710115.1 Saprospiraceae bacterium | reverse complement strand
CGTTCCCCAACTTCGAATTTGCCAGAAGCCTCATGCGACAAATCGGTGACACTGGCACACCATTGATGTGGGCAAGCCACGAGAACACTGTCCTAAAAACTATTCTCACACAAATGCCAGAATTTGGATTTCATGATCCGGAACTGGAAGATTGGTTGACACGAATGACACACGCACCCGGTCGAACAGGCAGATGGGTGGACATGAACAAATTGACTCTCCAGAATTATTTCCATCCGTACATGAAAGGACGGACGTCTATCAAAAAAGTTCTCCCGGCGATCTGGAGCCACTTTCCATACTTGCACGACGTACCTCATTTCAAGGGGTATGCACCAGACAAATTAATCGAAGGCATCATTGATCCATATGACCAACTTACGACGAGTAGATTCGTCTGGGTCAGAAGACGATATCGTCGCTGGTGGAACCGATGCTATGCGCGCATATTTTCGTATCCGATTCGAAGACGCGATCGACGATCAACAAAGGGAAGAAATCAGAAGGCAACTACTTGAGTATTGTAAACTGGACACGATGGCGATGGTGATCATTGCGCGTCGGTGGGGATTGATGAAGAACCTATGATGATCAACTCATTGGAATCGGATCGGGTAATAAGTCTATCACAGCCTCATTAAGTATTACTGAATTACTCTTTGCGCCAAGGGAGCCAATATTCTCAAGTACAAACCTATCTCCGAATACATCAATACACTTCGAGAACCTGATCCCTATTATACAGTTTTTTGTATCTAAATATCACTCGGGTTGATGAAGTGATTAGGTTCCGAATACGATGAAAACGATCTTCCAGATAACCTTCATTAAAAAACAGCTCGTTCGAAGTATATAGTTTAGACGGGATCCGGATGTTTGTAAACATCCAATACCAGTATTCCATTCCGCCGCATGTCGGAATATAATTCAACCGGGGTTTTCGATAGATTGTATCGTTGACGGATTGGAGACAAAAGTTTCCCGGCGAATCATTGTATATACACTTCCTGCTTGAAAGGGGTGCTTCGGCCAAAATCAGCAACCGAATCTCACATTCTTCACTTTCAAAGGTTCTCACTTGCCTTTCAAAGCAATGCTCTATCACATCAATCTCTTGCTGATATATTCACATATCGTAGAAAATTCCACATCTGACAATTTGCGGTGACGTCCCCTGTCAAGTTATAATAATCAGAATAGACAAGATTTGATATATGATTGCGCTGATGAGAAGAGAACATCGTATTAGCAATTATCGGAATAAATAAATCCTAATTTGAACTTTCAATTAAATTCGCATTCAATAATATATACATAATTACTGAGAACTGACACCTGTTCAGACATTGTCATTTTAGACAAATCAGTCCTTTTAGCGTTAGATATATTTGAAATTTCTGATTCCAAAAATAGCTTAATGTAAGGCGACTTCAAAGCGTAGGACACGTTCTCTCTGTGCCAAGGTGCTTTGATGTTATAATTGCGATTAATTCACCATTTCTATTGAATACCGGGCCACCACTATTACCGGGTTGAACGGGACTCGATAATTGATATGATGTGGCGTCATTCATAAATCCTTTAGACGAACTGATAATTCCATCAGTAAGTTTAATATTTGTGCCATTGTATATTAATGGGAATCCCAAAACATAAACAGGATTTCTCCTATATTATAAGTGTTACATTTACATAAATTGGAACATGATTTGGTTATTTGCGCTTCCAATTTTGTTTAATGAATTACCTTCTACGGACAGCAATGCCAATCATTGCCTTTGTCAACGTTTACTATTTTGCATTCTAATAATTTATCACTTCCATTCAAATACCACTCGCACCAGTATTTTATTCGCGCCCTCGATAACATGGTAATTTGTCAAAATATAATTATCATAACCAATTGAAACCCTGTACCGGAAGAAACTTTCGAAGCAGCAGGAGGTGCACCAACTTCTGGACACTTTCTTCCTACACCCATACGCTGGCATTGCCATATGAAGATTTGTCCTATTACCTGCCCGATTCATTATTTAATTAAGAACGCGCTCTGGAAAACTTAACTCATATTCAATATTATAATGCTGTCACAAATCAAATGAGCCATTTACTTCAAATATGGCTCTTCGCAAGAAACGTTCCAGATGTAAGAATTTGACTGATCAAAACTATATATTCTACTACGGCAACCTGCTAAGGACAAACTTGATTTTGGGATTTCTCGAGAAATAGTACGAAATTCATAATAATCTCCATTTTTAATTATAGCAAAATACTTGTCTTCTGAATCAGTCCCTCTTTCAGAACCAGCTTCAACATGGAGTGCATCTTTAGCGAAATAAATTCCTTCCAAAGCATCTAAGTTACTTTCATTTTGAAAATAAATTTTGGCTTCATTAAAGTCAAGGAATTTTTTCACTCTGGCAAAATGAAAAATTGGGGTAAACCAAACTATTGATAGAATTAGAATTTTAAAAATATTCATTAGGCAAACTTTTACTTTTGACAATCAATCGTTGAAAAATATTTTCACGCCATCCTCACCTCAACCGCCTCTTCCACTTCCTCCAATCCAGCATCACTATACATCAAAGAGTAGAACTCCTTCTAATGGTGCGGATGGATCAGATGCGTCAGCCATGCGCAACCACATACTCGATCCCGGTGCGTGAAGCCATGATCAGCTCGGTGTTTAAAAGTAACCGAATATTTGTGACAATGCAAGACCCCCACCTTTTATTCAGGAACTTGTGCTTCAGAGTCGGCATCTGATTCCGTACCGCTCGAAGAGGGATATATCTCATCCAGAATCTTCGCGAACCATTCGTCTGCCCTTTCCCCATACCACGACCACAACGCCTTGTGTGGTGTACTTGTTGGAAATACGCTCACAACAAGCTCCCCGCCAGCAATCTTTACATTCTTTCGGTCACCGTTTTCAATTATGAGGCGATACTGTCGACTTTAGGCATATCGGTGCACATCCAACCAACTAACCTTTTGAGATTGGGGGATATGGGAGAATCCTCGGATACATCGTGAGGTGTACATAAGGGTGTCCCCGATCGGCTTGGATTGGTGCTGAGTTCAGTGTGGGATGGTTGGGGTAGTTGGTGTCAGGGCTACAGCTTTTCGATATTCCTTCGAACTCTCATGTTAGTGAAGCACTCACTTCCATCGATCAGAACATAGTTTGTATTGTAAATGTGTTCATCTGATTGATACCCCTTCTTAACTTTAATGACAAACGTCTTTTCAACTTGGATGTACCAAATTGTATTCTCCTTCCAGTCTGAACCGCCCAATACCCTTTCCATAATTTTGCTGAAATCACCGCCACAGAATTTTCCCCATCTATCTTGTCCTTCTATATTTGGTAGAGATATTTTTTCATAGCTACTTTCATCTTGCACGTATGGGGCTAAGTTGATATCCTTCAACTTGAAACCAGTTGAATCTTCAAATATTCTGAATAAGATTTCACCAGTTATTGGATCATAGTAAGTGCCCGAGTATCCAGCATCGTCAGATTCCACTTGTGACTGCTGTGAGCATGCGGTGAGCATGATCATTAAAAATAAGATAAAGATTTTCATATCCAATAATTATTTATTTCAACTTTAGTATGTCCAATCCTCATGTGCCACAGGTAACCCATCTGACCATCCCAACACAACCGCCCAATCGGAATAAAGTTGTCCATATACACTGCGAAATGGTCATTGGACTGACGTTCAGTAGGTGTATAAAAAGTTGTGATTCTGTGTTCTTTCATGTATCAGTCTTTCAAGAATAGATCACTCTCCAGCGTACTTAACCCAAATTCTGATGAGTTGCCATTTCTTATCCTGATACCACTATCATCAAGATCGTAAAAGTATGTTTTGGACATTATCGAATGTAATCTGTTCAAACTTTGCTGAACTGTTGTTATATCTGTACTCAATCCGAATAATTCCATCTGCTGTTTCATCCCCAGTTGTTGTAATCACCTTTCCTTTGTATGTCACATCTCCATAATATGGTGTTGCCATACTAATATAAATCTCAGCTCGTACTTCACCATCGTCAAGATTCTCCGGACGGTCAATATTCATCACATAGATTATTGTCGGTTCCGAATTCAGTTGATTCTTGAATTCCTTCACTTTGTCGGCACCTATCATGTCGGCTATTTCTTTATCAGAATAAACAGAATATTTATCAAACTTTTCATATGCGTATTTTCCACAAACAACACATGAGCTTTTCTCACATTGCTCCATAATATATCCAATAATTGCAAGTCCAATGAATATATGGAGGCATCCTTTGAAGTAGCTTTTGGGTTTTTGTTTCTCTTCCATAACCTACTCCTTATCAAGTGTAAGCTGATAACCTCCAATATTTAAATATACTGAACTATTCGAAATATAACCAAGCTCTAAACCGTATTCATCATAAATTCTGTTGCCATCAACAAGGCCACTTCCAGATGAAAGTATATTTCCAAAATTTGTCTCTTTATTTGTTGCAAACCAATAACTTCCGATTATGGTTATTGATGATTCAAATCCATCAGATTCGGAAATATAAGTTCCATTGATATTATTTGTATTTTCCAGAAGAACATTCATCTTAGGCTGATCAGAGCAACTATTATTCAAGGCCGCAACCAATAGAATTATTCCTATGCCCCCAGTTGAAGTCGGAATAGTGCTTCTGTATGAAATGATCTTTCCAAAATGATATAGCAAATTGGGTAGGGTATGAGAGTATATAGCATTTTGAGAAATTCGGCTCTTTCTCCAGCTGTATAATATAAGGCAATAGACGATATCAATGCAAGACCAAGTATAATATATCCGGTTGATCTAACTGACGGACTAAATATATAGATGAGTAGTGTAATCATGGATAAGATAATTGATATAAGAATTGCAATTATTAACGCCATGCCAAACGATTCGTCAGAGCTTATAATTATTGTATATACAATGGTGTTAATGATTGCTGTTATGCCAAGAGTAGCCCATCCAGCTTTGAAATTTTGCTTGAATCTGCTTTCAATTCTCCTTTTGGTCGTTGATCGGTTTCCAATGAACGGCGCGCTTAATGCAAATAATGCCGAAGCAATAACAAATGCCCAGAATCCCCATAGCAATTCATATCCTGCCTCAGATGTACTTCCATACCCTTCATAGTTGTAGGAAACAGATACATCAGCATTGGCAATTGCATAATATATATACAAAGCATCGGCAATTGCCAGAAGACCTGCTAACCAGTATAAGTTATATCCTTTGGAATAGAAGTAGCAACCAACCGCATAGATCATGACAACGGTAGCACCATAACCTCCCCACCACCCACTGAATGATGTATCCCAGCTTGCGGAAGTCCCCATAACCGATGAGCGAGAATAGAAACCAATCCAATCGACGAAGGTGAAAGCTACTGCAAAGGCCGCAAATATGTATGGCAGCTTTGATCCTGATTTCTGGGTATCGAAGTCGGCTCTGGGTTCGAATTGTTTTACTCGCTTCGAGAGGATCAGATTGAACTCTTCTTCTGAAATCCCCATAGATTCTGCCTTCTTTAAGATGATCTTGTAATCATCTTGACTCAACCTACCGTCTTCCAATGAAAGGTCAATGAGCTTGATAATGTCTTCCATGATTCACGTGTTTAAATGAAGGAGTAGATTTGCCCGTACTCCTGCAATACTAAACACATTATCAATGGATTACGAAAACAAACTGGTATTAACCAGTCTAAACTGATTATGAATGAAACCGTAATCGTAAGGGGCTTTATCCTAAGTTTGCTACTGACTGTATCCTATACAGGTAGAACCGCCTATCTTTTGGATTCTTCTCTCGTAGTATAAGCTCCTGACCAAATTGAGATTGCGATATAGCGTTCAATTCGTGAATCAAAGAAGCCCTCTTGAATTTTCGCGTCTCGTAGACAGTAATTTCATCAATTCCAAGAATCTTGTCCAACTCATCAGAATCAATAAGCCTACCGGAGTAATCATTGAATCCCTCAAAACGATCCAACTCAACTGAACCTTTTGACCTTCGAAAATTCTGTCGAATTGCAGCAGCGAAGAAAAACATGCTAAGAGCAATCGCCGCCCACCAATACCATGGCCACCTTTCATTAGGGACATTCGACTCTTGGATGTAATATTGTAGCTCATCTTCAACGTCGTAATTTACAGTGGTTGAGTCCGGGAATAAGATGGTCATTTGATTCCCCTTTATATGAATGAGTGAGTTCAACCTTTTTGAATCCTCAAATCTTTGAATGGTTGACGTCTGGAGAGATATACGAAACCACTTGACTTATCAATCAAAGGATAATGCGATCCATCTTCCAATATGCTTGCAATCAATATGAAATCCTCAAAGTTATACTCACGACCATGCGGAACTTCATCGTGAATGCTGTATTGACAGGATACAGGCGTGACCTTTTGCTGGATCAAACTTACTTCATAACAATTGTCAGCGTGGATCAAATATGTTGAGTCCATTAGATATCCAATTCCAAATGGCAGCACTTTGGACTCCGGTATGATCTCCCACTCTCCTTTCGCTGGTAAGAACTCAATGACTTCGCCGTGCTCTCTCCAAAATCCATATCCCCTAAATGCGAACAACTTACCGTTGAAAGTGAATATTTCACTGTTGTAGTTATATCCGTGATATGTTCCTTTATAAAGATTGTACCAGTGATTATCGCGCCACTCCAATACGTCAAGCCTTCCATCAATGGACATCCACTTTTTACCCGCTACAGAATGAATAGTAAATGTTTCCGCCGTATATCCTAAATCTTGGAGAGAATCCCGCATTTGACGGGCTGATTCTACCATCTGGTCTATAATGCCCCAATCGGTTGAATCCGAATCGTCATAGTAAATGAACTGGGATAGAGCATATTGGTTAGAAATCAATAAAACTAAAAGAATGACTCCAAGCCTTTTACCAATTGATAGCACAATGGATTGATAGCATACCATGTCAATATCGTTATTCTCCATACCAAACCGTCAACCAATTCATCTCATCCTGGTACATCCGCCTCTTCGGCATGAATTGATCTAAAAGTAAGATAAACTTATCATTATGGTTCCGCACGTGAAGGTGATCCAGTTCGTGAACGATGATGTACTCCAGCCAATGGACAGGCTTCTTTGCCAACTCCAGATTCAACCATATACACAACGCTTCGATGTTGCATACGCGACACTTCGTTCGCATTCGCTTCACTCCCCACTCTGCTGTCTTGAAACCGACTACGTTCTCCCACTTCGCCAGCAGTTCCGGGATTTGATCAGGTGACGCATCGATGGGTGCTCGTATTTCAACAGAGATATCGGGATGAACGCAGATACTCAGTGTCCTCTAATCAGATTGCTCTCAACTCATACAGTTAAATATACTCTACAGGATGTGAACATTCAGTCTATTATAATCTCACCATTCTTATAGTTGTAAATCTTTTCAGAGCCGTCAGAAAATATAAACCGAGCTTCTCCATCGTTAATCAATGAAGTGTGCGAACCATCTTTTTGTAGCTTTGCGTATATCCGAGCTTCGGCGACATCCAGTTTTCTCGCCTGATCAAAGGCAAGTCTGCCATTCATCTCAACCAAATATCTGTCTGCTGAATTCCTTTTCAGAAGAAAATAATTATGCGTGCCATGCGAGACTTTCATTGATTGAACATCTGTCCTATAGTAAATTGAATCAATCAATCCAGTGTTAAAATCTCCAGCAGTGACTAACCTTCCGTTATACTCATCGCCAGTATAGTGGGCATTTGACCCCTTCAGTACAAAACTTGACTCCAAATAATACTGACCTCCATTTTTATGATAGACCGTATGAACTTTTAGATCATCGGATTCGAATGACAATTCAAATGATTTTACAAAATAGTCATCAATCTCATATACATTCTGCCCATAACCCCACTCAGCTGGATTTGAATCAAAAACTTCTTCAATCTTCAAACGCTCAGCGTTCTTCTTCATCAGAGGAATGTCAAATTCAATATTAACCTGATAGTTGTCAGCTCTAATCTCACCAGAGGACGGAAGTTTGTCAAGACTTGAAAAGAATTTTCCCGTACCCACCATCAATAATCGTAGCATAATAATATCTCCACCCTCCTAATAAAAAGATTATACGTACTGGGAGAGAACAAACATACACTGTAATCAAAATCATAAAATATTTCACCTCCTGTGGTTGCTGGATTCAACACTGGCATCTCTTGAATAAAGTTGTCTGGGCTTAGCTTATATTGGAAGTTGCAGCTGCTACGGTAATCAATGTCCTGCAATTTTCCTGATTTGAAGGTATATACTATGGAATCCAGAAGGTAGCAATTGACAATATTTGCATCTGGCATAGAAATTTGTTCTATTAAATCATATAGACTCATATCGTTGGGTAGTATCCGTAACGTTTGGTCAGCCTGATAATCAAACTTTCCTATGTCTTCCGAATATTGATCCAGTACAGGCTTTTGATTGGAGATGTTATTGGAGAAGGAAATCAAAGGAATGATGTCTGGTACAGATTCTTTCTGCCAGTGATTGCTCTCCTTGATTCTTATTACTCCTTTGCCTTCTGGCTTTCCGTCCGCATCAAAATAGAATCTGATGGTCACATCAGGATCATCGTAGTAATACTCTCCAAAGAACCTCCCATTTCTGTAATTTATCATGAGTGTTGACTGATCTTCATCGTCTACATAAAATGTAGCATTTTGGTCGAATATACCTCGGTAGACCATTCTAATTCCTTTTTCCTTGACTACACTGCCCGTATATGGCTTTCCCTCCTTCAGAACTATAATTTGTTGTGGGTGATACTGCTCGCCTACTGTTTCAGTTGAATACTTGGATAGCCTCACTTTCAAGAATTCATCTGTTGGTGTAATAAACAGTGTGTCCGCATTGGCATTTTCAATTCCAAGGAATAGTATTAAAATTAGAAACATATAATGCAACCTACTGGAGACAATGAAAGTACTCATGGATCAATTATTTTAATTGCGAGAACAATATGCCTCAAAGTTATCATGCGCTAATTCTTCGAGTGTATTCCTTATACAACCCCTCCATAATCATCGGGAAGGCTTTCTGATTCATGATCTTTTTGTAGAAATCCTGTCGATCACCATACTGCTCTTACAACCTGCCCATGGGAATACTGATGAAGATGTCCTGTTTGTCAAAATTATATCCTGATAGAGGCGTTAATAGTGATTTACATCTACCCTTTAAATGATCCCTGTCACCCTCAAGCCAACCTCTCCTCCAACCTCTTTTTGCACTTCCGCCAATCCGGCATCCATCACCGCGTAGAACTGCGTCGTGTAGTGCGGATGTACCAGATGTGTAAGCTCATGTGCTACCACGTAAAGAAACCACCATCATCACTGAATTTTTATAAATTTACTCCCTGTGAAAATAAATTCCTCTGAAGCTCCCTGTGATCCGAATGGAAAAAATATTTTATTTTTATCAACTGATGTAACATATTTGGGATCATGATAACCATATTCATCAAAATCACCGACGAGTGACCAGTTTTCATTTCGACCAGCATCAGAAATATTGGCAGGTTCGTGATATTTAAAAAATATAACATTTTAAATACACCCCTCTTTTACCAAAGGCAAAAACTATCTCCGAGACATCATCATTGTCAAAATCATATTCACCAACTTGAAGTACGCATTGTTTGACAATACTCTCAAACGTAATCGCTTCATCAATCAAATATGAATCAAAATAGCAAATGGGATCAGAATAAACATTAGAACCAATTATAGTTTGTCTTACCGCAATTGCAACTTGACTTTCAAAACGAATAATAAATTCTGGCTTTAAATTGGCTTTAATATATCTGGGAGTGAAAGTTTCTTGATGACTGAAATCATCGAATACAGTTTCATTGTAAATATTTGAATTTTTCAAACCAAATACAATTGTATTTTCATTCACAGATTATTTTTCTAATTCTGCTGCTGAGATATTAGTTAAAATAGAATCTGATAATGCCTCAGAATTGCTACTTTTTCCTGATTCCTTACATCCTATTGCAATTGTCAGAAAGGATAGATAAATAATGATCTGTGCTTTCATTGGTTTCGGTTTGAGTTATTACTATTGTCTGTTAAATTTTTGCAAATTAGATAAAAAAGGACATCAGTCACCGCTCATTAGCAGCCCAACAACCTCACGCTCAAATTTATTCACCGCATTGTCGTCCATCTTTATACGTTGATAAACCTTGACGAAGGGTTCTTGGTGAATTATTCCGGTTTCAATCATATTAATCATATGTGGGTGAGTGCTTCTATGTTTAGATACGGCATCAATTCCCTTTAGCGTACGCTAATAAAATGTAAACAAGTCAGTCGTTCACTATAATCGATTTCTCTCTTGATGTTTTCCAGTTCGTCATTTATTAATTTGCATTCATCACTATTAAGTAAGGACTCGATATTTCTGATAGTCACATGATTTGTTGAGGGTATCCTTTGCACCCTTTTATTCTCGACCGGAGGGTTAGGGATTTGACGGAGATACTTTGATTCAAGATAGTATGCGACTTGATCGATGGATGTAAATTCCTGACCGGGACTTTCCCTCGTTGACCATTACATGATACAAATTTGCCCCCGTCGACTTTTAGTGCAAGAACCGTATCGTCGAAGAAACCATGCTTTAATAAAAAATTACCATCAGATTTTTTAATATACAAGGTGTGTTTATCGACATAATCCCAAGTTCCTTCATCAACGACTCCATCTGTTGAAACAAGAAGTTGATTGTTCTGCCGAAAAATGTACTTGATCTTGCTGGTATTGCTTTCGTTGAAAATAATCCAATGTTGATTCATCAATAGCGTCTCGTTATCCAACTTCTGGCTGAATCGAACTAATCGCGGGATGAGATCATTAATGAAACTTTTCATTACGTTTTGTCTCTTAGTGAGTGATTAGGAATTTTCTAATTGTCAAATCCTAATGAAAGATTGAATCGTGATTTTCATCCTACAACTTTTTGGCATTTATCACCATCAAATCATCTACATCAAGATCGGACTTAGTAAGCCTAAACAAATAGATACAATACACAATAATTGGACTAAATTTTGATAATAAATCCATTTTTCACTGTAAGACTCACGAATAAGCCAGTTCTATATTTACCATCAGGTGCATGTTTACCGCCCAGAAAGACTTCATCACCTACAGCATATAAGGCAGACGTTTTCCTGTGAATCAATATAATGCCCTTATCAGTATCTTGATTTCGTATTTGCAAAATATCAGAACGATTACTATCGCTTGGAAGGCTTGCCGTATCTTCTGAATACATGTACTTATTTGTCAAGAATTCGGCTACTTGTTCGATCGACTTGAATACTTGCTTTGACTTTTCTTCGTTCACCATAGCATAGTACGTACCAGTATTTTCAACTTCCAAAACCAAAACGGTTTCATCAAAGAATCCATGCTTCAATAAAAAACTTCCATCTGGCTTTTCTATTAGTAATGAATTGTTGCCTAAATACTCCCAGCTACCCTTTGACACTACGCCATCAGTTGATACCAGCAGTTGCTTGTTACTTCTAAAAATGTAGATTACTTTGCTGGAGTCTGCTCCATTGAAAATCACCCAATGCTGATCTGCTAACAATGCAATATTGTCCAGTTTTTGACTAAACTTTTTAATTCGAGGAATAAGGTCAGCAAGATACTTTTCCATAACTATATTTGCCTTTTATTCTTGAGTGAAGTTGTGATTAATTCTATGGAGTTAAAGTCTCAACCCCCGATTATACTGCCTATACAACCCATCCATGATCATCGGGAACGCCTTCTGGTTCATGATCTTCTTGTAGAAATCCAAACGATCACCGTAATACTCAGCCACCTCGTCCTTCAGTATGCTAATGAAGAAGTCGCGTTTGTCAAATTCGGAGTTATTACCAGCCATCACTTCCTTCAATTCTGGATTTCCACCAATGCGCTGAGCAACATGCTTTAAATCGACGCGGTCTTCCTCTGACAGTTCGATCCCGTACACCTCATTGATCCGTTGGACAATATGTGACAATAGATCAGTGGGTTCCTCCTTACCATATCCAACGCCGTCTGGTGACATCGGATCAAGTTCTCCGGCAACGTTCTCCAATGAGAGGGATGATTCACCCATCATTTGTATCCGGAGTGAGTCAAGATCAACAGCGTCGGCTATGCTTATTCGTTCAGTTGTCCCTTTTGGTAACTTCTTGTTTAGATACCTGAGAAAGACGTACAGCTTCTCCCATTGAACTTCTTGGAATTTGATTATCTGAGAAATGTAGGAGTATAATCGGGTGAATGACTGGATCGATGATTTGAACAATGCCTGCTGTTCCTCGTCCTCTATGTTTTTCCAATTCACGACAACTTCATTCAAAATGGAGTTGAGTCTCTCATCAGTATCTGAATGGCTGTAGAATTCCCGGCAGAATCGCTCAATTTGATCATCGGTAAACAGATTGAATGCCTCTATTTCATGTTGGAGGTCATACAGTTTATCAGGATCAGTATCTCCAGCCAAAACTGTTGTTGTGTAGTACGGCTGAAATGCCTCCACGATATCCTCAGGGTCATTTACGAAATCCAGCACAAACGTCTCGTTCTTGCCACTCATCGTACGGTTCAACCTTGAGAGCGTTTGCACGCATTGGACACCACTCAGCTTCTTGTCCACATACATCGTTTGTAGCATCGGCTCATCATACCCCGTTTGAAACTTGCTTGCCACGATCAGTAACCGGAACCTTGGGTCTTTAAGCCCATCCGGGATGTTCTTACCATCCATCCCATTTTCTTCGTTGAGTTTGTGCTCCGTATACTCCGTCGCATCCATCTTCACGGAACCGCTAAACGCCACCAGACAAGAATATGGCAGACCCATCTGCAACATCTGTTTTTTCATCTCACGGAAGAACAGGACGCAATGTTTGCGCGATCGCGTCACGACCATAGCCCGGGCACGACCATTGATCTTCTTTGAAGTAACAGAAGTGAAAATGGTGAAGCATGATCTTTACCTTCTGACGGATGACCTCATCATGCGTATCCACGTAGTCCACCAGTTCCCGCATGACTCGGCTCTCCGGAAGTTCCTCGTCCTCATCAGATGTTTTTAGCAACTTGAAGTACCTGCTGTACGACGTGAAATTCTCCAACACATCCAGCGTGAATCGCTCCTGAATAGATTGTCTCATGGAGTAGGAATGAAAGGGTACAAACTGACCATCATCATTCTTACGCCCGAACAGTTCTAATGTCTTACTCTTAGGCGTACCGCTGAACCCGAAGAAACTGATGTGCTCCTGCTTTCCACGTGAAATGATCTCCTGACGGATCATTTCTTCGTAATCAACGTTTCCTTCTTCGTCCGTGAACTTCTCCAGTGAAAGAGATTTCTTGAGGTGCTTTGACGTTTCTCCGCTTTGTGACGAGTGTACCTCGTCAATTATGACAGCAAATCTTTGCCCTTTCAGATTGGCAATTGTTTCAGAAATGATGGGGAATTTCTGGATCGTCGTCACGATAATATCCTTGCCCTTCTCCAAGAATTCCTTGAGTTGCTGGGAATTGATATCAACTGGATTAACGACTCCAGCCGTTTGCTCCAGTTGCTTCAGAGTGTTCTGAAGTTGCTTATCCAATACACGCCGATCTGTCACGACCAGTATACTATCAAACATCCGGGTGACATCCTTCTCATTTCGATACAGGCTGGTTAGTATATGTGCGAGCCAACCAATCGAATAAGACTTCCCTGCACCAGTGGTATGCTGGATCAGGTAGTTTTTACCTGCTCCTTCTTCAACTACCTTCCGGCGTAACGACCGGATCACATCCAGCTGGTGATACCTCGGGAAGATCAATACCTCCGTTTTCTCTTGGATCACCTTCTTCTGTTCGTCACTCCACTTCTTCGACGACTCAACGGATACCAGAACGAAATTCTCAATGATGTCCAATACAGAATCCGGTGTGAGAATCTGATTCCATAGATATTCGGTCAAGTAGTCATCCTTCACTGGAGGATTGATGAGAGCTTTGTTGTATGGTAGGAATTTGGTCTTGTCACCGTTCAACCGCGTTGTCATTGAAACCCGGTCGTTATCAACACAGAAGTGCGCCAGACATCTTTTAAACTGGAGAAGCGGTTCACCATTCGGTTTGCGATCGGTTTTATACTGCCACTCAGAATTAGTAATGTTCTGCCCGGTCAACTGGTTTTTCAATTCCATGGTGATGATCGGGATGCCGTTCAGAAAGAGCACCATGTCGATGCTGTTCTCATTTTTAACGGAATAGTGCAGTTGTCGGACACAGACAAAACGGTTCAGCTTGTACTGGTCGGCATGATCCGGATTCAAACCGCTCTTGGGTTGGAAATATACCAGATCGAACGAACAGCCACGTGTATTGACGCCCTTCCTTAGGACATCAATAATACCCCGTTTGGCAATCTGGTCATTGACAACCCTTGATTAGTTGCTTATCTGTCCCGAAATCAAATTGCACTTGGAGTTTCTCGTATTTCTCCGGCTGGGTAGACTTGATGAAATCAATAAGATCGTCAGGCAACTGACAATTGATCTTGTCGTACTCAGAATACAGCCGCGACTCGAAGCCATGCCCTACGAGAGCATTTTCAATATATGATTCAAACCGTGCTTCAGATGGATTCGGCATGGGTGGTATGCTTATGCAGTTACGGCGTTAGAGTGATCTTCCTCGCACACGCGGATTTTTCCGGTGACGACATTTGAAATCAGGGACTGACGGTATTCTTTCAGGTGGTCTATTTTCCTTTGTTCAAACAATAATAACGAGTCAATCTCTAATGAATGATAATTGAGATAGGTAACTATTGCCTCCAGATCAGTAGATGGAATCTTTGGAATATTGAACTCACCTATTTGTGAAGTACTAATATTTTCTTGCGCTCCCCAACACACTGTAGATATACAAATTCCCTGAAGGCATAATTATTTATAAGAAAAATACAAACTCCTGATACACATTATTCTCATGTCTTATTGACGCAACCCGTTGATTTAGAAGGGCTGGATAATTTTCCTTAAAAATTGAACTCTTACCTATTGTTGCACCAGTCAAAGCAATAAGAACATCACCAAATTTCACCTCGAAATCACGGGTTTCATCATAAATGTGGTGAGGTACCTTCTTTGTATTTCTCAAATCAATTTGAGATGAAATATCACCAATGCGAATAATAGGAATACCCTCGTCTTCGTATAAATCAGATTTGTAAGCGTATCCATTTTTGAATTTCAATTTGAATTTCATTTTTGTCACGCTCCAATGAGCCGGAATCTCTCCGATCCACTCCACCCCCGAATCTTCATCTCCACATCCGGATCGAGTCCTTTGGTCACGACGTGATTGATCAGGGCGATGCGCTTCTCCCGGAGCAATTCAATCTTTCGAGTCTTCAGTTCGATCAGCGTATCGATCTGGGATGTCTTGCGGTCGAGATAAGTGACGATGGCTTGTTGCTCGGGGAGGGGCGGGATAAATATTGGTACGCCTTTCAATCTATCTTGCCTAAGGTTTATTCTGGTAAACCTCGCCCTTCAACTGAAATTAATTCTTGTGAGTATAACCAAGAAGCTGGTAGTTTAGAAATAGAGGATAAACCTGAGTGTCAATTACTCGTAATCCTTTGCAAAAGCTATTTAGATATAGTTCTTCAACGTCCTCAATTAGAATGCAAGATTTGCCTAAATCTTGATGGGTCTCCGAACTCATTAAGAAAAATAGATCAAATTTATGTACCCTATTTTGTGACTCCCCATCGTTCACTACAACGTAGTGATAATGATCCCTTGAAATATAAGTATTATTAAAAATATTAGTATAAGGAATGTAAGGTTTATTATTAGGATGATCCTCCTGTCGGAAGTCATCACCTGATTTTCCAGACAATCCACCATATAGTGTGCCCACATTTCGAAGTCTGGATATCTTCCAATGCCCCGGTATCTCCCCGATCCATTCTACCCCACTGTCTTTGTATGTATCGTACTTACGCATAGACTTGGTAGGGTAGCTTGCTAATTACTTTTAGTGCCTTGCCGTAGGCGAATAGGGCTTTGTCGATTTGCTTCACTGAAAAAGATGGGTTTGAACTTTTAATCCCCTTGAACCATTTCAAATAATGATCTTTATAGTGGTCATATTTCTGTTCATCATTGTTTGGAATCTCTTGGATTTCACCCTGTCTCTATGAACTCATATGCCCTATATACATGCTGATCATAAATCGGATATTCATCCGGTCGATCAATATGCAGTAGGAAGAGTTTCCAAATGCATGCATTCTTGCCCGGGTTGAATTCAGCAACAAACTGCACCATATCAATATTATCTCTCAACGACAACAATACGCTCTTTTTCTTCCAGAACCTATTGATCAGTTCCTGTTTGGACTTTGAAAGTTTGCGCCCATTCTTCCAGTTGAACAATTTTTGAAAATACTCCTTGGAGTCGAGACCGTTACCAATATTGTCCTCATACAATTCAGGTCGACGATACTTGTACACAGGTTGCCAGTCCTTTATGATCTCCTTGATGTTGGAGTACCGCTTCGTGCCAATTCCATGTACGTTCATACCTACGAAATGATTTCTTTGAAGATACCTCACTTTCTTCCTCCAATTTCAGCAGGTCGGCTGTGATCTCCTCCAGACTCTGGAGTGGCTTATACTGGTAGAAGTATTTGGTGAAGTTGATCTCGTAGCGACTTTATCCCGCTCCATATCCATCCACGCATTCGGAAGATGCGGTTCTACTTCCTGGGCAAAATATTCTTCGATGTCTTCGAGTAACGGGATTCGTTCGTAATCCCGAAGGGAGGTATCAACCTGTTCGCTACCGTCCTTCTTCAGGACAATTATTCCATCCTCTTTCAGTGGTTGTTCGACGGTGACCTTTGTAAATCCAAAGAATTCATTTGGAAATATCTTGCAAAACTCATCCTCCTTGAATTTCTTGTAGAGATCAAGGATTTGAGATCGCTGGTCATCAGAAATTTCTTTGCGTTTACTCCCCAGCGATTTCTTCAAAGGCTGAAAGAAATCAACCGCATTGATCAACTGTACTTTCCCTTTCCGCTTCTTGGATTTATCATTGGTGACAATCCACAAGTACGTTGAGATTCCCGTGTTGAAGAATAACTGATCCGGAAGAGCGACGACACATTCGAGCCAATCGTTTTCGATGATCCACCTCCTGATTTCGCTCTCACCGCTTCCGGCATCACCCGTAAAAAGTGGACTGCCGTTAAAGACGATACCGATTCTGGAACCGTCGTCCTGCATTTTCGATATGAGGTGTTGAAGAAAGAGAAGCGACCCGTCAGAAGTGCGAGGTGTCCCGGCGACAAAACGTCCATTGGGATTCCCAGCCTCACTCAGGACATAATCTTTCTCCGACGTCCACGACACACCAAACGGAGGATTTGTGACCATATAGTCGAACTTTCGTCCTTCAAAATGATCATTCGACAGCGACGAACCCAGTTTGATATTGCCGGGGTCTTCTCCAGAGATCAGCATATCGGATTTGCAGATGGAATAGGTCTGTGGATTCAATTCCTGCCCATACAAGTTGACCCGAACCTTCTCAGATACTTGTTGATGCACCCAATCCTTTCCAATCGTCAACATTCCACCAGTCCCGGCACAACAGTCGTAGATCGACCGGATGATACCTTCTCCCTTCAGCTTTTCCTCACCTCCGGTAAAGACCAAACCAACAAGTAGCTTGACGATGTCCCGAGGACTATAGTGCTCTCCGGAGGTCTCGTTGGACATTTCCGAAAACTTCCGTAAAAGTTCTTCAAATATCTGACCCATTGCGTGGTTGTCCACAACCGCCGGATGAAGGTCGATCTCGGTGAACTTGTCGATAAGAAGGTAGAGTCGGTTGTTCTTGATCAGCTTCTCAACGGGCTTTTCCAACTGGAAGTTCTCCAGAATCTCGTGGACGTTCTCAGAGAATCCAGCTAAGTAGTTGGGAAAGTTGATCTTCAGGGCATTCGGATCATTCTTGAGTCGCTGGAGGTCGTATAGGGAATGATTGAAGAATTTGAGCCGGGTCTGCTTCCGGATGATCGGGGTCGGGTCCACCTCGTCCTTTAGTTCATTGTACAGGGCTATTATCTCGTCTTTCTTTGGCTCTATCACGCAATCCAGACGTCTCAGGACGACGAACGGCAGGATGACATCGCCATACTCGTGCTGCTTGAAGAGTCCGCGCAGGACGTCATCAGCGACGCTCCAGATGAAGGAAGATATTTCTTGGTAGGACTTCATTTGGGCGGATTTGTCCCGAAAGATACTTACCTTAGTCGTATCAAACCAGATGAGTGGGTTCGGGGTGGTGGTTGGATATTATGGGTGTTAGGGGCACCCGGTCTTGCCTTACAGGGATTGAAGCCCGGTTATGCCAGACACAACGGTGAAACAGGTGTGCCATACTCGCTGGTATTGGATGCCCTTAGGAGATGCAAGAATCAATGCTTAATTAGAAAGTGTGAGTAATGAATCCGAAGTGTTGGATATGAATATGTTACTGCGTATCTTTAAGGAGAGAGAACAATGTGCCTGTGGGATATGCACCTGAAGTATTTAGCTTAAGGCTATAGGAACTAAAGCATTGAAGTATGAAATATTTTAATTTATTCTTTTTAATTTTTATAGTATTACTTATTTCGACTTCATTCAAGCACCCCAGAAAAGCCGAAATATCAGAAAATAAATGTGATGTTGCTAATTTTTATAGTGCTATTGAACCAGATAACGGGGTGAAAATTTTGACATCTGGGAGAGACTTAGTAGAAGCTGAACTAATACTTGTCCCTACAAGAATTGATGAAGGATCATATAAAGTAGAAATATCACGTAAAGGAAGCAATATTTATAAATTAGAAGGAACAAAGTATTATATAGAGACAAGGTATTGTTATGAATATGCAACTTACGAGGATGCTATTCTTAAAGTAATAAGTAATTATGGATACCAAAAAGGAACACTATACTTTAATTAATTTATGTAGTATAATTCAAAGCTAAACTTTGCATACCACATTTACACGCGATACATCATAAAGTGACAGACTATTATAAAATATTAAACCTATCCCATAATGCCTCGGAATCTGAGATAAAAATCAGTTTCGGAAACTTGTGGCAATATACCATCCTGACAAGAATGGCGGGTCTAAAACATCAGAGGAGGCATTTAAGGTGATTGTGGCTGCTTATGAAATACTATCTGATTCTAACAAAAGGGCTATTTATAATTTTGAGTATATTCAGTATATAAATTTTCAAAAAATCAGATATACCTGACCAGAATAAAAAAGACAAAATCCGGAAAACACTACTCACTCTACATGGAATGGAAGACAAAATATGAGCAAACAGAATATCACTATATCAAAATATGATGTAGGTTATATTTACTTGTTTATATCAATAATAATTCTGCTTGTCTATTTATATAGTACAAATAGAAAAATGACTACTGGAATTGAAAAATCGGATGACCAATTCGAACAAGGTAAACAGGAAAGACCCCCTTCGGGTGAACTGGACTTTAAAAATAACTAATATGAAAAAGCTATTCTCATTATTTTATTTTATGCTCATATTGTTTTCAATAATATCAGCACAATCAAAAGAGCAATATATTGTCAATACACAGACTTTAAATGTAAGAAGTGGTGAAGGCACTGATTACAATATTGTCGGAACAATTTCAAAGGATGACGTTGTAATGCTGCTGGAGAAAAATGAAAGTGGTTGGTGGTATATTCAGGTTCGGGAATTAAAAGGATATGTTGTATACAAATACTTAAAAGTTGACCCCTACGTTGGCTGGGATGAAACTAATTATAAATCTGGAACATCTCCAGAATGTGAAAATATTACCTCAAAATATGATTACAATATAGATAACTATCTGAAAGTTAGTGTCGGTTCAAATGCAGACGTTGTTGTCAAACTAATGAAAGATGAAAATGGCATTGATGAGTGTATTAGAATTATCTATGTCCGTAGTAGTGAAACATACCGAATGTTAAATATTCCACAAGGACGATATTATCTAAAAATAGCCTATGGAAAAGATTATCGACAAAAAATAATTGATGATCAGTGTTATGTCAAATTTATTAAGAGTCCTTTATATGAAAAAAGTGTTGACATTATGGATTTTAATTTTGTAAAAAATCCAAATACAATAGTAGGAAATATGGTTTATGAAAACTGGGATGTCCCATCATTTGAAGTTTTCTTAGATGTTAGTGAGATAGAGGCAAAAGGTGAAACATTCAAATCAAGTGGTATTTCTGAAGCAGAATTTAATAAATGAAACATTTCGGCTAATAGCTGTATCTGAAAGGATTGAAATAATAGATGGTATTTTATTGCGTAAGTAAGTATGTGAATAACTGAGAAGAATTCGTTATGGGAATTACGATAAGGCACAGGTGTAAATAATCTATAATTACTTGTTTTAACTGTGCTACCCTTGATTCGTGCGTCACTGATTCGACAACACAAAAGCACAACACCGGACACATAATGAACAACGGACAAAATTTGTCAGTACCGTTCTTCACGCCGCTCGGTTGACCCTGTCTTGGGTGACGCCTCCGCTCTGCTCTGCTGCCATCTCATATCTGTTGTGGGTCATAAGATACGGAGGTTTGGGGACTGGATCAATACAATGTGGTTCAGCTCAGGCGTTAGCCGAACGGGTATGGCTGATTGTGTGTGAAGGGCAGTAATCAACCTTGGAATGATGAGTCAACCTTTGAACAGCTTAAAGCTGACCTTATATCGATAGAACTCGATGTTGGTCGTCACAGACAATGCCCTTCTTATACGGATGTCGTCATCTAACCCGATTATGACTCCCTTCACTTCCTGTCCCGCTTCGGCGAGTTCATCTTTTATATAGCCCATGTACCGTTGTATCTGTCCCACCACATTATCACTGACCCGTCCCTTTTTCAATTCGACCACAAGGAGAGTTTTCCCGTCCTTACTAATTGCCAAAATGTCAATAGGCCCAGTGTCACTTGGAAACTGCTGTCCAACAATTTCTCCATCGACCTCATAGATATTATACTCTCTGCCTAACTCGGTCTGTTTCCAGTTTTAACCAGAAACTCTTCCAAATGCTTTTCGAGTGCAAACTCGGAGGGGTCTTCCACCGTAGAATCCGTAGAAATGATGGTCGGTGGTTTTCTCCCACCGATCAGACTCTCTATCTCTTCTGCATATTTGGTGATATCACTAACTGTCCCACCCGAGCCGGAAGAATTTTGTAACTCCTGACTCATAGCAGATCGCTCACCACAGCATACCACAAGCCAGCCCGGCAGCGACTTTACTTTTAGCAGGGTTAAGTTTTATCCACCCGGAATGAACTCCTTGTTAAAGTGCGCCAATTGTCAGGTAAATGGTTTGTCAAATCCAACCTGATGTCGAAGTCACCACCTATGAAATTACCGTCGTAACATTCTTGTGCGTACATGCTTCGTGTTCCGAGAGCATGATCCTTCTATACTGTTTCATCTCTTGAAATTAATCAATGTACCCTATCGGTTTTTCGGGTAACTCAACTAATGATGAGTTACCAAAGAATATTGTATGAACCAATTCCCACCATAAGAAGAGGAGCATACCTCCCAAGCCAGTCTGTTTAGCTTATCCTGAGTCATGCCGACGTTTGATTCTGCTGCCATATCGCATTTGCTGTAGTGCACTATTGACCGTTCACGGGTCATTGCACGGCAAAGATATGGATCGGGGAATCCGGGAAAGATATGCCCTGCTGCGACCCGATCAAAGTTTTGATATTGATAAGTCTTGACCTAATACCCGGGTGATCTGAACGACTTGCCCTTGAGGTATATCTTCAGTGAGCAACAATGATTGTTTGAGTCGACGATTTATTTCCATCCCTGACTTCCAACAAATATGCTCGGACGACAAGCCACTTACATCAATGGATATTTCTTTATCATTCATCTGGATATTTCTGGTAATCTCCAGTCTGCCGATGGTGCTATATAGATTCAACTTGCCCTCACGAATAAGATTATCACCGAAGTCGACCAAGACAAACTCCTTACCCAGTTAGGAAAACTTGGAATGGGAATTCTAAAAGATAATGGCAGGGAGATACTGGTTGAAGATTTGTAATAGTAGAAAGTTCTTCTTTGACCAACAAAGGGTTTAATAAATCTCTCAAAAGATTGAAATATCAAATTATTGTTTTCATCATATTTATATTTTGACACCGATACATCAATCCAATCCTTATCAATCCATTCGCGTCTAAGAGATGATGTTTTATTCCCATCACCATCAAATTCAAATATATGATATAGGGAATTCACCCAAAGACTATCTGCCCAAACTTGTTCCAAGGTTGAGATTTGATTCTCACTTACATCATATTCGAATATGCTTTGATAATTATTTATCCAAATAGAATCATTCCAGTCCTGTCTTGTTTCAATTATAAGATTATCGTTTACGTCATATTCAAGAATATCTTGAGATAGGAATTCCCAACCAACTCCATCCCATATCTGTCCTACCCTGAATATTTCATTATGACTTGTATCATACTCATAAATCTGGAGAATACTGTTTACCCATTCAAAATACTTCCCAATTCTGTCGTAAATATTTGATCTGTTTCCATTTATATCATATTCCAGTTTGATTTGATAATCATTTAACCAGCTACCATCAATCCAATCCTGATTCAGCTCCAGAATTTTGTTGCTTTCCAAATTATATCCCCAAAATCTGCTGATACAAATTCTCCCACTTGGTTCCAACCCATTTTTGCAAATAGAAGGTATAAATTAAATTATTTGAGTCGTATTCAGATATTATTTGTAAAGTATTCTCCCAATCAGACCCATCCCAGTCTTGGGACACATACAACGTATTATAACTATTAATATCATACTCATAAATACGTCGTTGGTAATTAACCCACGCAAACCCATCCCAATTTTGAGTCGTTTTAGATATTTCGTTCCCTTTCCCATCGAACTTGATGATATCTTGAAAATCATTTTTCCAGTACCATCCTGTCCAGATTTTATGTAGTTCGAGAGTTAGGTTATTTTCAGCATCATAGGTATATTCGGTTGAGTCAGTCCCTATCCAACTACGTTATCAACACATCGCTGCGTTCAGCTATTAGCAGGTCATCTACACCCCGAGTACCTGCACTAACCGAACCAGCGTCCTTCAAAAAAGGAATTTTTGAATTTTTTGAGAAAGATTGGTATTCGGCTATATGCTTATCAGAATTAGGGAGCGGAGTCCATAGGCATCGGTGCACAATGTGGTAATGACGATAAGGAATTTGTACTTCTTTATTAAGGTTATTAATGTTGCACGAATTGTACTTGCAAGAAGCTAAAATTTTAAGTCAGATCAAACTCACACTACTCAATTTTCGTACCAACTTACCGGAGCCTAATATTCTTACTGTACCCTAACCTCATTGAACAGACGTACATCCCGAGCATTCACTCCGCTCCAAATACCAATAGTCGGAATACATTCATGTGCCGGCTTGGCGTGTCCTATATGTGAGTAGGACAGTGCCAATGAGTATAATAGCAGGGAAGAGTACAATCCGCTTCATGACTGATCTAAGTATGGTAAAGTTAACCCGAATGGAATGAACAAGCAAAACAACTGTCTTGTAGGCGACAAAATCAAATTGACCGCCTGTTCATACACGGACAGAGTCGTGCATTGAAAAGGACGGCTCCGAGAGGTGGTCAGACGAGTGGCGTTGGCTGGGGCTTACGCATACAGAATACTACTGTATCAAAAGCCAAACATCGGGCAATAGAAAACAAACAACACTTTGTATGATTGCGACATCACGAAGTCCAGCACATCAACATCCTATAAAGTTGGTCTATCCTACACGAACCGTTCTGAAGTCAGCACAGTCAAGCAGAGCTTCGAATTCCTTAAGCCGTGAGCGAAAGACAAGTCCCTGACTGCCTCTCTATCCCTCCAATTCCGTGTACTGGACAACTAATTGGACTCCCAGCGGGAGAGAGTGGCAAGTTTGGTCATGGGATATACACTTTGCAATAACCGTGACTCCTTCAAAATTAACATACTCTGCAAAATAGATACCTGAAGGATAGGACTCAATGTTGATAGAAGTACTTTTGGCATCCAATCTATACGTAGCAATAGGAATGCCTGCACTTGTGTAGATATATAATTTGGAATTCAAATAATTCACGCCATCATCAATAATGATTCTCCGTCCTTCTATCCGGCAATGCATCCGATTGGCACTATACTCATTGAGATAACTCTGTTGCAATATCACACGATATGTCCATTACCCTCGAACAATTATTTGAATCGGTAATTGTAACTGTATATATTCCCGGTGAAAGATTATCAATATAATTCGAATCCATCACGCCGTTTGACCATTGATATTGATATGGAGGAAGTCCACCACTTGGATGAATTCCAATATATCCATCCGTGCCAGTCGAATGGCAAAGAGAATCAATGAAGACCATCAGAGAATCGAGAACAATGAATTCAGTTTCTATTAAAGTGTCGCAATATACACCTAACGCAGATGTCAACAACGTGGTATCCGAATGAATGTAATTCCCACTAAACATAACAGTGTCACCAGAACATACGTAGGAACTATCATAAATGTAATACGAGTCAATGCAATCCTTGTTAAAGGATACGGTTGAACATAGACATCTCGATCACCATAGGTAACTGGAACTATTTCAGAGCTATTTGAATTATCGGATTGAAAGCATACGGACAGACTTTTTGACATATCCAACTTGCCACCAATCTCCAAATCTGCTCCGCCAATATAGTCCATCTCAATAAACTTCAGTGCTGTATCAGTAATCCCTATAAAAAAGTCTTTGTTGCTCAAATCGTTTTCATAAAAGTCTCCGTCATCAGAAAATGACGTGCCGCAAAATACAATTCGTGAATCATCAATCTCAATATCCCAAATTGATTCAAACTGCGAACCTGACAACACCAATTCCGAAAGTTTATCGAAATTACTGTTATACTTCAATATAATAGCGTCGGCATTAAAGTAATCCGTCCCCGTAGAGTCCATATGATGAACATACCCCCATACGTAATAGTCATTGTGAAATTGCTTTAAAGCTGTAAGTGAAATGCTCCTGTCGGGTTCCAATACTTTGCTATCTATTGACATTTTTCCAACAAACTTCTCATACTTTAACTCGTATATTATTGGAGATGGGCTTTGCACCCAATTTGACCGTAGGGTTATCGATGTATCCCCATTGGCAATTACACTGTAGTCCCAAGAAATTTTGTAATTGAATTCTGTATTTTCCAGCGTAAATGAATCCAGCAGACTGAGGTTGTTTGTGTCATATCGAAATATACGTGTTGAGGCGTCTTCTGCTCTCCCCCAAACTTCAATGTATTCATTTTTTACTTGTAAAAATTGTATTCGACCTATTTGGTTATCCCAAGAGTCATTTAGATGAATATAGCTAACATTCCCATTTAAGGGAATGTCATATCTAAACAGGTAGAATGAGGTTGGAAGAGCATAATCTTGTATAATAAAATAGCAAGCATCATCATTACATGTATTCCCATAAGGCACCCAAACCAAATCTTTACTCCAACCTACGCTGGGAACTAATTCCAATTTCGAGTTCAAATTTAAGGCTGAGTCCAATTCAAATACAAAAAAAGATACAGGTTGAGCATTCTCTTCAACATCAAAATCCGAACTATAGGTGGGTGACACGATGTAAGAATACATCCCTTTGTGAAAGTAGTCTGCTACTCCATCCCATTCGCTACCACCGAAGTGATTCTGATTTTGCAATATGACTTGTCCGTGTAAGATGGTAGCAGTTAGAAACATTAAGACTATAAATGAAACGAAGTATTTCATAGCCAAACTTATATGTTTGCAATAACTCGAATATTGACGGAACGAGGATATACACATCGATCAGAGTTATATCAATCCGTCCACCATTGTCTCGAAAGATACAGCAAACGGATGAAACCCTCAATACGGATACACCGGAACGATCTAATCTATCAATTCCGGGGAAGTCAACCTCAATATCCGGTACATCGAACCGTATTTCGCCATCCAATCTTTCAGCACAACTTCCCTCATCAATGTCTTGAAATCACGCCCGTTAAGAAAAGTATCAAGTTCCTCAGGTGTAATAAATCCGATCGTCTCCACCGCGACGCGACCAATGGAATCCGCGCGTTGGATCAAAGAATGAAATTCTTCGAAAATTGGGTCATTTGACATGGTGGGTCTCCTTTACTATAAGTATTGAACGTTCGGTGTTTTCCGGATTGGATTACGTGTAGTGGGAGAAAGATTATGCGTGGTTCGACTTCTGTTTAGGATTCCCAGCACTTACACCAGCGGATCGTATGAAAGTTGATAAGCGGACAGTTCATGATCCAGAACACTTCGGACTATATGTTCCACATATACACGATCCGATTCCTTAAACAATACGCTATCATGTTTTGTCAAGACATCTAAACCTGCATCAATAAGTTTTTTTAGTATCCCGTCGATAAAGATTCTGGATTCTTCCCGCTGCAAGGCGACTGGAAATTCAGAATTACCAAACTGACGCTTGTACCTGTCACAACGAACTGATTAAATTAGGGAATATTGTCCGGAGGATTACTTTCTGACTGGATCGATCAGTACGCTTGGCAAAGAGTATACGGAACGCTAATTGCTTGGCTTCCTTCCTACCTGAGACACCCGGTTTCATGCCCAGTGTGTCCCTGATGAACTCATACAAAATTCCACGTTTTGCAAGTTCACAAAAATGGGCTACATCCCCTGTAATCATTGGATTATTCGGGTTACTTTGATACCCAATTTCCATCCCGGTGGCGCACATATATGTATTATATTTCAGTTTATGATTAGTATGATATTCAGAATAAATATAGTATTGATACAAGGGACTATTTTCATCATAAAAATTGGTACTGATTGATTGAATACACGTCGTTACAAAAGTTGAGGAATCAAAAATAAAATTGTAATTACCTGGATTCAGGCAATTTTACAAGTAGTGTGAATTGAGAGTTAGACAGATCAAGAGAACCAAGAGACTCCCCGTCAAGACTGAAGTGCTTCAGAAGAATTGAGGGCATCCCGGAAAGATTGGAATCCAATCTGCCATTTCGTTCATTTCGATTTGCATAGAAAATTCTGTTCTTGAATCGAAGGATCGCATTTGCATAATATATCCGAATCAAGTTTTCTTTCATTCGAAAATATTC
>JADJLN010000016.1 GCA_016710115.1 Saprospiraceae bacterium | reverse complement strand
GTAGTAGCAGATTAAGCCGAAGGTGTTGATGTACCTTGTCACGCACATATCGGGGCAACCCGTGGACATGCAATCGTTCCCCAGTTTCAAAATACTCACGTAGAAATTTCATTTGTGTCCGATCACGCCGTACATGGAGAATGACTTTCTGATCGGTATGTTCTTTTTCAACCCGGTATTTGATCTCCAGCTCCTCAACGTCTGATGCGGCTGAATATACCAGATGATCTTTTATCAAGGTATCCAGCAGGAAAGTCATGACACCCTCTGGGTCACAGATCGTGAATCGATCAGACCTTTTGAAAGCCGCTTCAATATCCTCTCTGAACCATTGTTCGATCATAATCCTGTCATTATTCAGTGGTTACCAATCTGCTTCCAGATACTTTTTCAATTGCCCTGCATTCAGTACCTCATATGCCAGCATCCCCTTCTTTTGCAGCGGGGCAATGTTTTTGCCCACGCCGTCGTCGAGGATGGGGTTGTAGCCCTCTGCAAGCAGCTCGTCTATCTTCTGGCGGAAATCCCTCAGTTCTCGCAGCTGGTGGCGGATGAGTTCTTTTTCGTTTTGTGCCTTGGCGCTGTCGTCGTTGGCGAGGTCGGTTTGTTTGTTCATCAGGGCCCGCTCCCGTTTTTCGAGGTAGACGGACTTTAAGGTGAAGAGGCGGTCCTTGCTCCACTTGTAGATGAGCAGGTAGCAGTCGAAACCCCGGTATTCTCCGCTGGTAAGGTGCCAAATAAAGGGCGTCTTGGGCAGGTACATGAACAGGTTGAGGTGGTCGCTCAGGTCTTTGAAAAAATAGCCGTTCAGGTACTCGTGCAACGGACGGCCGAGCAGGCTATCGAAGCTGCTGAACTGCGCTGTGCTGAAGCCCTTCTCCTGGAAGCGGCGCTCGATGCGGCGGTATAGCACCTCTTCCCGGCATTTTCCACAAGGGGGATGATGCCGTCTTCGTCTTCCTGCAACAGCTCCCGGATGAGGTCGGCGAGGAACTCCATGGCAAGGTCCTTGGCCCTCTGCTGCGGTAGAACGTTACTCTCCCGGAACCAGTACCAAACGTTGATAGGGTTCACCTGGTGCCGGATGCAGAACTCCTCCAAATCGTTGTTGCTCTGGTACAGCGAGGGGAAAACCCTCCGTAATGGCCTGTTTTGCCACTTCCGTAAATGCTCGCTCCGGCAGTGCCTCGATGTAGGCCTGGATATTATCGAGCGGAAACTCCCGGGAGGGTTGCTCCTTGCAGGTAGGCGGCACGGGCAGCAAGCATCACGGGCAGGCTGCCCAAACTCTCCCCCTTCCTTAGCCAGTACCATAGCCCGGTCTTCCGGTGTCAGTTCATAGACTTCAAATATCTTTTCGTTGATAATGGCTTCGTTGAGGAGGACTTGGGTAAGGAGATGGTTTTCGTAAGTGAAAAAGTATTTGATTGAACTTCTTACATCTGCAAATCCTTGCTTTTGAAACAATTCATCAATAGGCGATACAAATTTTTTTCTTTCAAGAATATCATATTGCGATAAGTATTCTCTAATATTTAGAATTCTTTCAACTTTTTTTTCAACCGTTATTGTCCTATTGTCTTTTCAAGGATTAACGGCATTCTTTTGATATCTCCAACAGTTGTATTGACTGGTTTAAGCAGTCAACAATGTAACCTCCAAGTTTAGAATTCCAAGAATCTAATAAAACTCAATAGAATACTCTCCAGATTTAGGAAAGATAGACCTTGCACCAGTATCAAAAATGCAATTAATATCAAGTTTTCTAAAACTTGTCCCTTTTGAGCCTGCCCCCGTAAAGGAAATTCCATTTAAAAGTAAAATTGCGAGTTGTTCCTTGCGCTCTTAGGGTCGTTTTCTAATTCATAGCCATCATTTTTATAATCCAATAGCAACCAAAGGTTCCCAAAATATTTATTATAAGAACCACCCTTAGCATATAAGAACCACCCACTCTCATTGAGTGTAGCAATATTAAGATCTCCCAATAGCTCCCACCAAAATCTTAGATATTTGAAATTATTTCCGGTTTTCAGACCTTCTGCTACATTAAACTTTTTCTCAACGGTAACTTTTCTAAACTTCTCCCGAAACGCATCCGAAATCCAGTAAATAAAAGGCCAGGACTGGATGATTTTGAGCTTGGATTGAGGAATTAGGATGTTGTGCTTATCCACTTTTCCTTCTATAAAATTATTCAGCCCATCAAGAGTAAAGTCCTTTTTGAATTTTTCCTGTGGCGTTCGGGTGTACTGGTCTAAGGAAATAAAAAGTGATTGCTCATTGGTCTTAATTCCTTTTTCCAGCACGTAAAAAGCAGGGTCAACCATGATGGCACCAAACAGATTGCTCAAGCCATAATCCACAAAAATATTGATATGTGTTTTTTCCAAGATGAATTTACGCACATCCTCAAACGACTTGATGTACATGAAAGTCAATGGATGAATAAGTGCCAGTTTGCCGTTTTTATTCACTAACTCATAACAACGTTTGATAAAGACAGCGTAAAGGTTTGAGTGAAACTTGAACGGCTTTTTATAATTCTCCTCTATAAAATCCTTCAACTTAGGCCCGAAGTCGGCACTATCCGTATAGGGCGGGTTCGCTGTGGCCACATCGTACTGAGTGGTCAACAGTTTCAGGAAGGTAATTGCATCATGGGTTTTTGCATTCAGAAAGGATGTACCGTGACTGCTTGCATGCTGTGTCACCGCCCGTTCGAGTGCCCCGAAGAAATTGTCACGAAACTGTTCCAGGTCGGCAATACCCTTCTCGCCAAACATGTCCATCTGGGGTCTTCGGAACTGGGCTACCCGGGCTTCCAGTTTGCGGTCCAGCCTTTCACCGATCCGGACAAGGGAACCGAACCGGTAGGCTTCCTTCAGGTCTGACCAGCTATCCTGTACCAGTTCCTCCTGCTCAGAGGAGAGCGGGTGTAAAGGGCTGTGGAATATCTCCTGGCATCTTCGTAACCGGGTAGGTAAAAATCTGAAGACACAATATTGAACCGATGGATGGTGGCTTTAGAGCTTCGCAGGCGAGGCTTGATCCACAGTTCCAAAAGAGCCAGCTGGATGGCACGGTCATCGAGATCGATGCCATGAAGGTTGTTTTCAATGATGAGCCTGGGAATGCTTTCGGGAGCATAACGTCCTCCATAGGATTCATTCTGATCGAGATAGAGGTCGTAGAATAGATCGAATGCATACAGCAGGAAATTGCCCGAACCGCAGGCCGGATCGATGAGGCGGATCTCAGTCAAAGGTTTCGCATCGCGGATCTGCTTGTCCGGGGCATTAGCAATGCGATACTGGGCTCTGATCGGGCTGTCTGGATACATTTCCGTACAATTTGCCCAGCTGTTATCGACCAGAAACTGAACTACCCATCGCGGTGTATAGACTTGCGACTGCAGCGAGACCTTGTCATATTCGGTCTTGGAATCACTGTCTTTATGGGCCTTCTTTTTCGGATTGTTGTAGCTCTCATAGAGCCATCCCAGGACGTCATCGCTTCGCCAGATCAATGGATCGACGGCCGGATCGGCTTCCAAGGCATTGAAGGCGTCAAGGATGCCATTCAATTCGATCGGTCCTGGTATAAGCGCGTAAGGATGATCGCGATGATAGAGCAAGATCTCATCCCCAGACGGTTGAACTCTTCTTTGAAGAACTCACGCAAGCCGTCCAGTTCCAGATCCCGCCATCAGGATGCCGCTCCAGCCAGGGCTTTGTGCGCGAAGGACCGTCCCCATGTTCGGTTCGGCGAGTGATCGCTTCCGGAAACAGATAGTGCGCTTCCATCACCTTCAGAGCTGCCCAACCGATTGAACAGGGTGAAGGTCAATTCGTCCAGTGCTTTGGCACGCGCTGATGCGTAAGTCCCTGTCTCACTGGTATGACTTTCGATCAGCCGGTCAAGTTTCTGACGTTTGGTCCGCATTTCGGGTGGCAACCGTTCCGGTCAATAACCTGTTTGGCGCCAAGCCCCAACCGGCTGAACATCTTGTCGAAGGCATTCTCGGTAAGGGTGCGGATATGATCAACGTGGTCGGCGAATTTCATCTGGTAGTTCCTTATTAAATGGTCATTCCAATTCGATCCGGTCATCAGGGTCAAGCCCCGCAACAGCCTGCAATTGGCTGGTCAACCATCCCCGGTATCCGGAGACGGTCAATCGCTTTTCTGGCAGGGAGAGCCGCAAGGTTTGAGAACCCGGAGTGTTTTCCACGACAGGCTTCTGGGCAGATTCTTCTGTCCGGACTACGCTGTTTCGCAGCACAAGTATTTCTGTCTTCTTTTGAGGAGCAAGGTCACAGGCATTGATGATTTCCGCGGTGAAACGGGTAATTTCACACCGGATGTCATAGCCCAACCGGATATCACGGATAACCCTGTTCCTGCATAGTGCAGCAAGGCGTCGACTTTGCTCTTGGTTTCACGATTAGGTAATTCTGGCAATGACTGCAGCTCCGAGAGGAATGACTCACTGTCATCGATGATCGCCTGATACAGTTGGCTCATCTTTTCGGCCTTGTCCTTCATTAAACCATAATAGGCATCCTTGACCTTTTGGGCAGCGGTAGTAAGGTTCTGGAAATGTTCCTGGGGCCCACTGTTAAACCATTGACTAAAACTGGTCTGCTATTTTCGGGATGTCCGGGAAAGATAATCCGGACCTACCCAACTCACTCACACAATCGCTCACGAACCGGTGCATGGTCTTTAGCGTTTCAAGATCCTTGCGGATGAATTTTCCATGGTAACTATACCCGGGCAGCTTGGATAAAGTCCTCCTTTCACGGAGAAAACGACTTGATCTTTCAACAAGGTTTCCCTCGGTGGTCTTTCCTGTGTATGCCCCAGGATACGTTCATAGCCTGCCGCAGCAGGAAAGAGATGGTCGAGATCCTCATGACTCTTCCGTAGAGTATCCACAGCATTGCGAAGCCGTTCTGCCAGTTCACGAATAGCATCTGCGAAGTTCAAAGTCGTTTGAATTCCAGTCGGCCTTTATAGGGATATCCGCCTGATCCCGGAGGATCCGGAGTGTTTCAACGATGGTTTGTTTATCAGCCTTGGCTGAGGCTCTTGGTCATAGCCCGGAAAGAAGCCTTAGCGAAGTTTCGACTGTTGGCAAAAGCATCATTAGCACCATGATCGCGGTATGAGAAATACTCCTGACCATTGAACTTGACCACCAGTCGACCAGCACGAAAAAGCACAGCAAGGGTCGTGAGAACTGTCCCATAGGCAAATCCGGTAGGTGGTCCGCCGAGATCCTGCTCTAAAGCGTCTTGCCAACTTCGAAGGTATGCCCGATCCGATCGATCATCTCCTCCACCACTTTGAGGCCCTCCCCGATGAAGTTGCCACCCTTGTCAAAAAAGGCGAATTCGCGATCCTGAAGAAACCGGTGCAGTTTGGCATTGTCTGGTTCCTTCAACAGGCGCATACCTACATCCTCTGCCAGTTGGGAAGAAAGCCGTTTGGTATACACGTTCCGGATCTGCTTTTTTGAAATTCGACCACTTCACCCGGAAGCTGTCTGGTGTCAGCCGGTGTTCGTCAAATAGATAGATCAGGAGATCCTCTGTCCGCAGGCAGTTCGGATGATGGAGGCCAATTCTCTCTGTTTCTCTTCCCTGATGGTTTTGAATTCCCGAAGAATATGCCGTGTATCTGGATCCTGGTCTGTCGCATATTTGTCTTCCACATATAAGAATTGTCGGATCTCGGTAAGCAGACCGTCCATTCGATGAAACGTCGTGTTCTCCGGGATCAGACAGGCATGGTGTTTTTCCGATTGTGTGTCAAACTTTCTGGTTTCGATAAAGCCTTCGCGATCACCTGTAATGTCATATGGATTGACAATGGTCAGACGCAAATGTTTGTCATTGGGTGAATGGATATCTTCTCCAGAGTCTGTCGTGATGTGAAAGGTGTAAGGGATACCATCTAACAGTACGCTTCGAAGTGCCAGATTTCTGAATCTTTTTTCAAGTATTCAATAACCAGATCCCTTTTCTTGATGTAGGTATCAACCGTGTATCCGTTTTTTTCATCCAGCAGTTTTCGTTCAAGATCGGTGGTAATCTTGTAGTTCAAATTGGCCTGCATGAGAATCCGAGCCCCTACCAGTGATGTCAGGGCTCCTCAATCAGAGGTTTGACCTGATAATAATCGGCTGGATCGGAAAGATAGGCTTTGGTAATATTGTCGATAGTGGTATCGACCCGTTCGGATTCAGTCAGAAAGTGGATGGTTTTCAACAATGCCTGGCCATCGATTCCTGTTTCTCCATTCAACAATGCCTTTTTAGCATGATCATATCGATTTATCACGCGCGCGGGCGGGGACGTTTGTGCCTCATTACGGATGTCATGGGCGTTGGCAGGGAGAACAGTTCGTGATCCGATAGCTGTCGGCGTAATACATCAAAAGTAGTGATGATCATTCCACGGGCCGCAATCTGATTGGCGACAAGGGCATTGGAAGAGAACAGAAATTGTTGGAGTAGATCGAATTGGTATCCCAGGAATGGGTAGTAGATGGCAAAATCTGAA
>JADJLN010000015.1 GCA_016710115.1 Saprospiraceae bacterium | reverse complement strand
AGTGCTTGCTGCCCAGCAATTCGGCTGCCCGCACGAGCAGGCGGGGGAATGACCTGACCTTTTCCGTGAACAGTTTTTGGGGCAAGCCCTTTCTGGCCAGCTTCCGCTGCATCCTGCAATTTGTCGACGCTGGTCTTCATCCAATTGTTCAGCACTTGCTGCGCATCGTCCTGGAGGGCAGCAGCGTAGTTGCGTCGCATGGTCGAGTGCAGGCGGGCAAGTCCAGGCTCGGCTGTCAAGCGCTCGAAATAAGCATCTGCACAGTCGTCCGTCGGTTCAAGAAAAACCTTGTCTTGGAGTGCCTTTTAAACAGCCTGTACAGTTCCCTTGTGGTGGTATCCACGCTGGCCAGCACTTCGTCTTCAATTCCTCTCGATTCGATGGCAGAGAATATTTTCATCTGGCTCGTCTTGCCGTTGCGCAGGTCGGCAAGCATCCCGGCGTCCACACTTGCCAGCCGTTCGGTACGATTGCCCAGCACCATCGGCACCTGACTCACCGGTGCCACCTCGGCAGTCACTTTGTCTTCGAGGTAGCGGCCCACTTCCTGCAACGTGACGAACAGGTCGTTGTTGCCGTCGGCCATGCCGTAAAGGGCATCCACGAGATTATAACTGAATGCACCCCTGCCACCACCCCACTGTTCCCCTTCGATACTGTACTCATTGGGCTGGCAGGAAAGGATCTTGATCTCATTGGCGTACTGCTTGGCCAGGTTCGCTGCAGTCGCTTGCGATCCGCCTACCGACTGTCCGGCCAGGGTGCCCGACCGACAGGCATCGGTGATCACTACCACCTTCGCCTTGTTCTGGATGGACAGCGTAGAAATGACTTCCTGCAGCATAGGCAAGGCAAACGCACCGCCGCCCATATACACCCTCGCCGGGGCGTCCCAGCAGAGCAGGAAACCGGGCTGCGTGAGACTTTTTTTCTCTACGTCACCATGCCCCGGAGAAGTAAATAATAGCCCTGTCGCCCTTTGCTCACTTCCCACAGCCAGTCGGGGGCAGAGGCAAACTGCGCCATGGTCGTTCTTCGAGTTGAGCAGCACCAACTGATCCACATCCAGTGATCCTCCTGCCGGAGATCGGAGAAAATTCTGTAAAACGCCTCGGCATCCCTATCCGCAAAACGCAGGTCAGGAATGCGGGTGTCCTGATAGTCGGAAATGCCGACGACCACGGCATAGGTCGATCCTGTTTGTGCTGTGTTCAGACCGGCCAGGGGAGTCAATCCCTTTTCCTGTGCAGCCAGACTGATGGTCGCAGCAAAGAAGATGATCGTCAGCAGGCTGTTTTTCATAGTGTTCCTCATATGAATAAAGCACCAGATTTCGGTAGTGTCCGATGTTGAAAGATAAGGAGAATGAGATACCTATTTATTGACCCGTACAGGGAAATATTGTTGCACCGAGATTCCAAATCCGTTCTTCTTCCCCAGCAGTGTGACGAGGTGACTAACTGCATCAGGAAACTAAATCTGCTGCCCTTGAAAATGCCCGTAACATATTGCCGATGGCATGGGTAAACTGGTACCGGCTGACCTGATCAGGTATCTTCAATTGGAGCTTGTCTCTTGCCAAAATGCCATCAGTATGAAAGTAACGAAAGCTGACCCTCGCCTCCTGTTGCCAGAATGTAAAAGTGCAGGTCTGAACGGTGAAGTGAAAAGCGGTAATGCCGGCTATATCTGTCTATTCCATTCCCGCTATAGAGATCATCAGAGTGCCAACCTGAGAAAAGCCACTTCCTGTCCAATCGGCAGGACACTGATCAATAACAGAATCAAACTTCATGAGTGGAGACCAAGGCTCTTCAGCAGGAGATTTGAAGATGCCATTTCACCACCTTGCATGATTGATCAACGAATTCCCCGGGCTGACCATCTCTCCTGGCTATTCGGAGAACCAGTCCGCTAACAGTACATATTGATGTTGTGGTAAAAGATCACACCTTCTCCAACGTCTCCAACAAAAAGCCCCAGAATTTCTGGACGGAGCTGACCTGCACCTTTTCATCCGGGGAGTGAGCCCCACGGATATTCGGGCCAAAGGAGATCATTTCCATTTTGGGATAATTCGTGCCGAGAATACCGCATTCCAGACCGGCATGACAGGCATTGACCTTGGGCTCTTCCTTGTACCGCTTGCGATAGAGATCGGCCATCAATTTGACGATCTTGGCCTCCGGCCGCGGGGTCCAGCCCGGGTAGGAACCATCAAATGCGACATCGGCTCCGATCAACTCGAAGGTGGATCGAATGGCCTCGGCCAGGTCGAATTTTTCACTTTCCACCGAACTGCGGGTCAGACACATGATCGTATAGGACCCGTCTTCGACAAGTACCCGGGCCAGGTTATTCGACGTCTGGACCAGTCCAGGGATATCCGGACTCATGCGATAGATCCCGTTGGGACAGGCATAACAGGCCCTCAGTAGGTCGTATTGAAAATCTTCACCCAACACCTGAGATGGGGATTCCGCCGCTTCCACGATGACATTCAATCCCGGATCGGTTGTGTGATGTTCTTCCTGGAGGATCGCCTGTTGTGCCGCGATCCACTGGCGGAACGGGCCCTCCTGACTGTCCGGGATCAACACGGTGGCAAAGGATTCGCGGGGGATGGCATTGCGTAAACTCCCCCCGTCGATGCGGGCAATACGCAAGCCCAGCTTCTGGTCTGCCTGATACAGCAGCCGGTTCATCAACTTATTGGCATTCCCTCTACCCTTGTGAATATCCATCCCGGAATGCCCTCCTGTCAACCCTCTGATCCCGATCCGGAAGGAGCTCATCCCATCCGGCACATCTTCTGCCGGATAGACACCCGTCGCCGTGACGTCAACACCACCGGCACAACCGATGGTCAGCTCGTCATCATCCTCCGTATCGAGATTGAGCATGATCTTCCCTTCCAGCATGCCACCCTGAAGCGCCATCGCACCGGTCATGCCTGTTTCCTCATCAATCGTGAACAGGGCTTCCAAAGGTGGATGCGGAATATCAGTGGAACTCAGCAACGTCATGATGGCGGCCACGCCGATCCCATTGTCCGCACCAAGAGTCGTACCATCCGCATGCACCCAATCGCCATCCAGGACCATCTTGATCCCTTCTTTGGCAAAGTCAAAATCGGTGTCTGCATTTTTCTGATGGACCATATCCAAATGGCTTTGCAGGACGATGGTGGTCCTGTTTTCCATGCCCTTGCTGGCGGGTTTCCTGATGATCACATTGCCGGCTGTATCCACAACTGTGTCCAGTCCCAGTTTCTTCCCGAATGCCTCCATAAAGGCGATGACCTGTTCTTCTTTCTTGGAAGCGCGAGGCACGGAATTGAGATCGGCAAAATGATTCCAGAGGGCTTTCGGCTCGAGGGTACGGATTGACTTTGACATGGTTGGAACACTTTCTTCGGACCAAGATAGGGATTGTGTCCGTACCCAAGGAGCGAGCTTCGGTCAAATTCATTTCCACGTATATCATGTGTTGATGAACAGATCTGTCCAAAATAAACCTCAGAAGGTTGCCCTTGGCACTTTCCACCTTCATGGATCAAAACGCTTGTCGCCCAAATCGGCCTTCTTTTTATGTTTGAGGCTGAAGTAAACTCCCCGGGCGGGGGGGCAACCCCCACAACCCCCCCCCCCCCCTTGTTGGGGGGGGGGATTTCTCCCCCCTTTTTTTTTTTTTTTCAAAAAATTCCAAAACCCCCCCCCCGCCCCCCCAAAAAAGGGGGCCGCGGCCGGGGGGGCCGTCCTTTTCCCAACAACAAAAAAACCGGTCCGCTGGGCCGGGGGGTCTGGGCCGGGGGGGGGGGCGGCCGGGGGGGGGGTTTAAATTGGGGGGGGGAGGGGGGGGGTTTTTAGGAGGGGGGGGTCTTCTTTATTAACAACCCCCCTCTCTTCCAAAAAAAAAATTTGTGGGGGAAAGGTGAAAAACCCCCCCCCCGTCCCCCCCCCGGTCTGCCTGATCTGTGGTTGCCTGATTTGGTGCCTTGTCCTGATCTTCGGAAACTGAGCCCGGTTTTTGCATACCAGCGTATATCCATCTGACGAAAAGGCCCGATGTCCTATTTTACCGACAAGATCCTCAAAGCCGTCAAGCAGATTCGGCGGCAGTTGGATGAAAACCACATCCACAGCTTCCGGCTTGGCATCAAACACCTGAAAGCCCTGTGGATATTCCGGGAATGGGTGACAGGCAAGGGCATTGCCGGAAAAGACCGAAAACAGATCCGCAAAGCTTTCAAATACTCCGGCATTCTGCGTGACATCCAGTTGCGCCACACCATTCTTGAGGATGAACACCAGCTGCTGAGCGCGGAGGAAAAGACGGGCATGGCGCCGGACCTGAAAAAAGCCAGAAATCGTTTTCTGAACCAGATCCGGAAGAAACGGCTGGCGCCGAAATATCTTTCTTCTCGGATCAGACATTGGACAAGATTCGTTGACCGGATGAGTGAGGAGCAGCTGCTGATCAACGGGGAGTCCTTCTATTTGCGCGGAATGGAGCGCCTTCACAGCCTGGCTTCACATCTGCCTGACGACCACCACGCCCTGCACCAGATCCGCAAAGAGATCAAGCATTTGATTTACATCGGCCAATTTTTAGAAAAAGTGGCCCCGGGGCCTTCGCCGTGGCCGGATCGCTTGCCGGCTCTGATCGCAACCGCTGCGTGGATCGGTGACTGGCATGATCAATATCTCCTGCATTCCCGTTCTCATGGGGGTGATCCAACGGACGAATCAGCAGCAGTTGCTGTCGAACAGGTAAAAATCAAAGCTGTCAGGGGGATCCATCTACTTCTGGGACTAAATGATGCTTGAATAGCAAAAAATTCATCATTTTGTCATCTTCTGTTAACATGTCAGAATCGTAGAGAACCGATCTTCACCACATGGTACGCTTCCTCCTCTTCGTCAGCATCCTTTTCGTTCGGACGCTTTGCTCCGCTCAGTCGACAGACGGTTCCCTCCTTCGTTCTGGTCCGATGGTTGGATATTCCGATTACAAAGAAGTCATGCTCTGGGTACAAACCACAATAGAGGTTGATGTATGGATCAGGTATGCAATCAAAGGACAACGAAAGGCATCCCTTTCCACGGATACAATCCGCACCAGAAAAGTGGATGCTTTTGTAGCCAAACTGGTGGCCGACCAGGTTCAGCCCGGCAATACCTATGTCTACCAGGTATTCATCAACGGCATTGCGGTGGACCTCCCCTACCCGACAGAATTCCAGACTCAGGCATTCTGGCAGTGGCGGAATGATCCCCCTGATTTTACCATGGCCGTTGGGAGTTGTGCCTATATCAATGAACCTGACGTAGACCGACCGGGCCTTCCGTATGGCCAGGACCTGGGTATTTTTTCGGCCATCCAGGAACAACAGCCGGATGCGATGCTGTGGTTGGGCGACAATGTCTACCTCCGCGAAGTGGACTGGTACTCCCGAACCGGGATTCAGCATCGCTATACGCACATGCGTTCCCAACCTGAACTGCAACCCCTGCTCGCAAATACCCATCATTACGCCATCTGGGATGACCACGATTTTGGCCCCAATGATTCGGACAGGTCATACATTCACAAGGACAAAACGCGGGAGGCATTTGACCTCTTCTGGGGAAATCCGACAACGGGATTGCCGGGACAGAACGGAATCACCACGTTTTTTCAGTGGGCCGATATCGATTTTTTCCTGCTCGACAATCGCACCTTTCGTTCACCCAACAACTGTAAAACCTGCTCGCCCTCCATTCTGGGTGAAGACCAGCTGAACTGGTTGATCGAAGCCCTGGCCTACAGTCAGGCACCGTTTAAACTCGTCGCCATTGGCGGACAGGTCCTCAATCCGGCAGCGGTTTTTGAAAACATGGCGAATCATCATGCAACGGAACGAACCGAGCTGCTTCGACGGATCGAAGCGGAAGGGATCACCGGTGTGATCTTCCTCAGTGGCGATCGACATCATACAGAATTAAGCAAACTGACTTTTGACTCCGGGATAGATATCTATGACTGGACCGTGTCTCCTTTGACATCGACACCGTCCACAAAAAATGAGAACGAAGGAAATACCCTGCGGATGAGTGGCACCTATGTCAATGAGCAGAATTTCGGGACGCTGACAGTAGAAGGGCCCCGCAAGGAACGTGAGTTGACCATGTCCGTCTTTGACCGGAAGGGCAAGTTGATCTGGAAACGAAAGGTATTTGCCGCGAAATAAACGATACGGGAGAAATCTATTGGATCATTCTATGAAAAAGAAAAAGAGGACCCGGGAATACCGAATCCTCTTTTGTTCTGGTTTCAATTTATCTGAGAATGTCTCAGATCAGATTGAATAGCCTGTTCTGATTAATCGCGGATGTAGCGAGCCCAAACAACACCTGCACGGTCCTTTACCAGGATACCACGACGGCCATCCTTGTGCTGCACCAACTCGAGCATAACCTGAATGTCCTTGCCATCTTCTGTGGTGTAGACGCCACCCCATCCTGTCTTGGTCTTCCGCACATCATGCAGACCAGGAGCAGCTTTGGAAGTACCACCATCAGTTGTTGTCTCAGAACCTGCAGCACCGGAGGTTGCAGCTCCACCTGATCCGCCTGACAGACTGTTAGCACCTGTAGAAGCAACGATATCGGTAGCGGATACGACTGCTGTGGCATCAGTACCCCAGAGTGAGTACGTACCGATAGCATCATTCGGAATGGAAGTTGCATCCGTTTGAGCCTGGAGAGCAACGCCAGCAAAAGCAAAAGAAATCAGAACAAGAAATAGATTTTTCATAAAAAAGAGCATTTAGGGTGTGATAAAAATGGATGATGATTGTGTTCGACTCCGCCTTTTGCCCCTTCATTTGATGGTTGCATCCAGCCGTCTTACGTATCAATGACACCTCAAATTAGTAAAAGATACAGGCTGGGATAAAAAAAGTGAAAAAAAATTTGGCCAATGAAGCCCAAGGGTCAATTCCAGAGAGATCCTGAGTCAGTAGTGGCGAATATTCGCATTTTCAAATTGTGTCGATTCGCCTGTATCCATGTACATTTGCCTGAATTGCAGTCGATGCTGGCATATGTTCAAGTACGTCTCCTCACCTTTCTGACGCGGTTCATCCCGTGGTGGGCGTTGTCTGTCAAATCCAGGGCCCTCGGATGGATCCTCCATCACCTCATTCGGTATCGACGGAATGTGGTCATGGCCAACCTGAAAAAAGCTCTCCCTGACAAGGCAAGCTTTCACCAACAGATCGTGCGGGATTGTTACCTCAATCTTGCTGCTGTGACAATTGAAACCTTCAAAGGGTATTCCTCATCCATCCAGACAATCCGCGAACATTGCTCGATCGTAAATCCTGAGCTGGTCCAGGATCTGGTCGACCAGGGACGTTCGGTGGTCATTGCGGCCAATCATTTTGGCAATTTTGAATATGCTGCCCTGACCATTCCCGGGGAGGTAGATGTGCCGACGATCGGGATCTGGAAACCGTTCAAAAATCAACGGATCAGCCGGTTTATTCATCGCAACAGAGTAAAAGGAGGCATGCAACTGATTCCGCAGAACGGAGCGATCAGACAACTGGAGCAGATCGGTGCAAGGAGACCGCACGTATCTTTCTTCCTGGCGGACCAATCCCCCTCCAATGCGGATACAGCTCATTGGGTGCCCTTCCTGGGTATCGACACTGCCTTTATTCCAGGTGTGGAAGTGGTCGCTCGCAAATTGAATATTCCTGTCGTGTATGCGGCAATGCGCCGCACTTCACCCGGTCATTACCAGATCCGGTATCACCTCCTGACAGACGAGCCACTTGCACTACCGGAACGGGAGATCACCCGCCGTTATGCAGCTATGATCGAAGAGGACATTCGCGCAGACCCGGGCGCCTGGCTGTGGACACACAAGCGGTGGAAGAAAACAAAGCCGGCAGCCCTCTGAGCAAAAGCGACTAGACTCCCAGCGCTTTTGCAGCCCGTTCAAAGGATTCCGGGCGGACATAAATCACATATCCGAACATCCCCTTGCCATCGCTGACACCACTGGACGCAAAGACATTGACCTTGACCTTGAAGATCTTCTCGTGAACTGCAGACAGGGCGCCCAGATCATCGTCTCCCTGGACGAGGAAGGCCTGGTGCGGTCCATCAAAGGTCAGCCCGATGTTGAAGGTCGCCTGCTGAAACTTTCCATTGTCCTCGGGGAATATGGTCAGCTGTGTTTTCTCCGGTCCGACCGGGATCGCTGTGAATGCCAGCAAATTGATGCCCAGTGCGGCCAGTTGGGAAAGAAAGGTAAACGATTCTCCCGGTTGATCGCGAACCATGGTGTAGTAATAGGTTACTCTGCGGATCTGGAATGCCATAGCTGAGGATTTTGGGAGTGAATAATCAACAGATCCGGACTGCTGAGAGCCCGAATGACCCTTGAATTTACGGGAATATTCTGAGATGATTCCAGCTAAATCTGGTTTCTCTGTCCGAAATGCAGGAAAATCTGTCCATTCATCCCGGATCAGATCCGGAGCCCGACTCGCGTCCCTTCTTCGATCGCCCGCTTGGCATCCAGTTCTCCCGCTATCCTGGCACCCCCGACGATATGCACGGGTAGACCCGATTCATCGATCGTCTTGAGGAGTTGATTCTGTTCGACCTGGCCGGCACAGATCACGATATGGTCAGCCGGGAAGAGGTGGTATTTCCCTTTGATCATACTGTGCAAACCGGCATCATCGATCGACGTGTAGGTCACCTCTCCACAAGTCTGAACACCCATTTTCTTGAGGTGCAGCCGGTGGACCCAGCCAGTCGTTTTCCCCAGGCCGGCGCCAAATTTGCCTGCCGATCGATAACAGATGGTCACCTCGCGCGCCGGTGCCTGAGGATCAGCCCCGAGGATCCCTCCCCTCCCTGTTATGGCAGGATCCACCCCCCATTCTTTCTGATAATCCGATAGTTCACCCGGTGAAGAAGTCAGGAAGGTGGCCATCGACACCGATGCCCCTGGCGCCAATGATGACAACCTGCCGCCCGGGTATCTTTTCCCCTCGCAACACGTCATCGTAATACATTACTTTCTCATGGTCGATTCCCGGTATGGCGGGTTTACGGGGCTTGACCCCGGCGGCCAGCACCACTGCATTCCACTGCCCATCGGCGAGGATATGCCGATCCACCTCTACACTCGTATGGATGGTCACACCCGTATCCCGCAACCGCTCCTGGTAGTACCGGATGGTCTCCTGATAGTCCGCCTTTCCCGGAATCACCTTGGCCAGATTGAACTGTCCACCGATCGCGGGAGCCTGATCGTAGAGATGGACATCATGACCACGTTCGGATGCCGTCAAAGCGGCAGCCATTCCTGCCGGTCCTGCGCCGATCACGATGACCTTCTTTTTCTCCGTCGCAGGATGGAATATAAACTCCTCTTCCCGGCAAGCTGATGGATTGACCAGGCAACTCGCCTCCTTTTTTTCAAAAATATGATCGAGGCAGGCCTGGTTGCAGGCGATGCAGGTATTGATGGATCCGGGGCGACCCATGCGAGCTTTTTTGGCCAGATGTGCATCCGCCAGAAGAGGGCGTGCCATAGAGACCATATCCGCCTCTCCGTTGGCCAGGATCTGCTCGGCCACTTCTGGAGTATTGATCCGGTTGACGGCGATTAGTGGAATATCCACCTCCTGCTTCATCCGGGCGGTGACCCAGCTGTAGGCTCCCGAGGGACCACAGAGGCAATCGTCGGGACACGAGCTTCATGCCAGCCGATGCCTGTATTGATCACGTGCACACCGGCATCCTGCATGGCTTTGGCCTGGATGACGACTTCCTCCCAGGTGTTGCCCTCCTCCACCAGATCGAGCATGGACAGCCGGTAGATGATCAGGAAATCCGGGCCAGCCTTTTCTCGGATGGCCTTGATGATCTCCACTGGAAAACGGATGCGGCCATGGATGTCGCCTCCCCATTCATCGGTCCGTTTGTTGGTTCGTGGTACGGTGAACTGGTTGATCAGATAACCTTCTGACCCCATGACCTCAATGCCGTCGTAACCAGCCTCCCGGGCTAAAGTGGCTGCCAGGGCGAAGTCTTCAACGGTGGATCGGATGCCTCGCTGAGACATGGCGAATGGCTTGAACGGGCTGATCGGTGATCGGATATTCGACGGAGCCACTACAAAGGGATGGTACCCGTATCTGCCGGCATGGAGGATCTGCATGGCGATACGGCCGCCTGCATGGTGCACTGCATCTGTGATCAACCGATGATTGTCGACTTCCTCCCGTTGGTCATTTTTGCTCCGAACGGTGTGAGCCATCCACGCCGGTTGGGGGCAATACCTCCAGTGAGGATCAGACCCACTTCTCCTTCTGCTCGTTCCCGATAGAATCGAGCCAGTCGCTGGAAGCCACCTTTCGCCTCCTCAAGACCGGTATGCATGCTCCCCATCAGGATCCGGTTGGGGAGAGACAGTGGCCCCAGATCGATCGGTGAAAACAGATGTGGATACGCCATAAGCAACTGTTGAATGTGCAAGATACAGGTTCACAGTCCACCCGTGTGGTTCGTACATTCTGCAATAATTATCCTGGCTGCCCCACACCATGGCAGTCCATGTCGTTTACCATTGTGTCAACCAGGTACTGAATACCTGTATGCGTTTTATTCTACAACCGGATTTCACAATGAAACAGATTTTCCTTCTTTTCCCGATCACCCTCTCCCTGGCGGGACAGGTATTTGCACAGACTCAACTGCCCAATGCCAATATGGAAGCATGGACAACCGCTGACAACGGGACAGATTCCCTGATCGGCTGGTCATCCAGCAATGCGATCGTCATCCCACCTGTCCAATCCCTCTATCAGGAAACCAATGCCTGGGAGGGGAAATTTGCCGCAAATGTGGTGACCGCTCCTTTCGGATTTGTCGGTTACTCAACGGTAGGTGTCCTGGTCAATGGGGAAGCGACATTCAGCTATGGCGGTGGCGGAGGTGGTGCCAATGTCGATTACGAATCCGGTGGGGGCACAGCGATCACACAAAAACCACTGGCGTTAACCGGTTACTACCGATCAGAAACCCTGACACCCGGTGATCAACCACTGGCAATAGTGGTTGTCACAAAAACGGATCAAGTGACGGGGAAGCGAGATACTGTCGGCCATGGACAGGTGGTGTTTCCGCCTTCCTCTGGCTATGCCCCATTTGTCATCCCGATCGAAGACCTTCAACCGGGTATCGATCCGGACTCCATCCTGACGATCTTCTATTCCTCCGATCCAGTGGATGTGGCCCCCTTCGATGTGTGGAGCAATCTGTATCTCGACAGTCTGAACCTGATCTACCCGACTACCGGCACAACCGATCCGGATGAAACTGCACCCTGTGGACTGAGCATGTACCCCAATCCGGCAACGAGCAGTGTCACCTTTACGAAAGGTTGTCCATCCGAACTTGCTGTGGATCTGTATTCCTCAACCGGGCATATCGTCTGTCAAACCGTGCTCGGCCAAACTGATTCACAATGGACAGTGGATAGTTCCGGGCTTCAAGCCGGTACATACCTGGTACGAATAAAGTTGGACGGTGTAATGAGATATCAGAAATTAGTCATTCTGCATCCCTGATGTGACCTCTTCCGGTCCGTATTGTAGATTTGTAGAAACCACTGCTACGACAAATGACACATCAACCTGATCAAAAAACAAAGGAGGCATGGCATGCCGATCCAAAAAACTGGAAACTCGGTATCTTCTATTATAACCCGGATGACAAACGTATCCTCCCTCCCAAGCGGATAGAATGGATGGGATGGACAGTCAATTTTGCCAATCCCTGGTCAGTAGCGATCTTCCTTGCTATGCTCTTGACAGGAATTGCATTGATCCTGATTTAATTTGCAAGACAGCTTTTAACTTACATCTGTTTCGGGCACATCTAGTTACCCGATTCACTAACCAATCAAATCCTCAAGGGATTTTTACTATAGAAAGCCTCAAAAGAAGCAGACATAATCCATTATCCACTGGAGCATATCCACCTTACACCACCTTTGACATTCGCACGATGAAAGTGATCCTACGTGAAGCGCGGATTGATGATATTGCGGCCATTCAGCATGTCCGAAATGCGGTCAGAGAAAACCGGTTGTCGGACCCATCGCGGGTGACTGATCAGGATGTCAGAACCTATCTGTTTGAACGAGGACGGGGATGGGTCGCCAGCGTTGACAACGAAGTTGTCGGGTTTGCCATCGGTGATCTGCAGGACGCCAACATCTGGGCCTTGCTTGTCCTGCCGGAAGCAGAAAGGCACGGGATAGGCCGTGCGTTGCACGACGGGATGGTCGAATGGATGTTCGACCAGGGCCTGGACACCATCTGGCTGAGTACAGATCCCGGGACACGAGCAGAGAATTTCTATCGAGAGGCAGGGTGGAACGCAACCTTCCTGACTGCGAATGGCGAAATGCGTTTTGAACTGACCGGTTTGGATTTCAGGCGATCATCCCGTTCTGAAGCAAGGGAAAAATTGGGGAGTACTCAAGCCCAATAATTCACCCTCCTCCCCGATTCCAAATGACCTGTTTTCAGGAAAAAAAAGATTCCTATCTTTCACGGAAACCTGACCGCAAATTCAATTCACGATGAAGGACATTTATCTGATCATTCATTTCATCGGGATGGCCATGGCACTCGGGACCAGTTTTGACAATCTGTTTACAGGTCCTGCGCTTGCCCGGCTGCCAAAAGACGAAGCCATTCGCATTGCACTCCATAACAGCGTCCTTGTCCGGATGGGTCAGACGGGTTTGGCGCTACTGATCATCTCGGGCATCCTGCTGCTCATTCCGCTTTGGGACACGCTTTCCCATTGCGCCTTTTTTCTGACGAAAATGGGCCTGGTTATCATTCTGACCATTCTGGTCATGATGATCGGCGGGCATGTGCAAAAAGCAAAAACGGCCGACCCGGAAGTCCACCTGGCCAAGGTGCCACTCCTTGGCAAACTGGCTTTCCTCATAGGCATCACGATCGTGATCCTTGCTGTCCTGGTGTTTCATTGAGGCCTGTTCTGAAACTGATTTTTCACCCATAAAAGAATTTATCTTGGAAGTTGGCACATCACTCAACCCCTGGAAACTGAAAACACCACCGGGATCATCTGAATACGAGATGTATCGCGATCAGAAAGATGGCAGAGATGTCATCGTCTGTGTGGTGGGAACAACCACCCTGCTGTACGATGCAAGATGTATTGACGATCTGCATGCCATGCTGAAAGCCCATGGCGACTGGATGGACATGGGTGGTTGCGATGAGCAGAAGCCGGCCAAAGAAGGGACGGTTGAAGCCTGGGGCCGTTCATCTGACAATCCGGTGGGTGGCTGGTATGGTTTGAAAAAAGGACTGCGGGGCCGTTTCGGCGTCTATCTTCCGCCGTTGATGGAAGTACTTGGACTTGCTGAAATTACGCATGAGGCGCGCAACAATAAAATGCGGGCCATTTGATTTTCTTATGTCTGAAAACAGGAACGAATGAACCAATCCCAATCTACCCGTTCACCCCGAGAATTGGTCCAGGAGTGGGTCACTCGATTCAACACTGGAGATGCAGATACACTGGCAGAATTGTACCATGAAGATGCCATCAACCACCAGGTCAATCAGCAACCGGTCCATGGAAGGGAGGCCATCCGGGATATGTTTCGATCAGAATTCGCATTGGCAACAATGGTTTGTCTGATCGTCCAGATCCTGGAAGAAGGCGAGTGGGCGATATTGGAGTGGCAGGATCCACTGGGACTGAGAGGGTGTGGTTTTTTCCAGTGCGAACAGGGGAAGATCCGGTTTCAGCGCGGGTATTGGGATCGACTTTCTTTTCTGCGTATGCATGGTCTCCCGTTGCCCACGGAATAATTCTACAGCATATCATTCCATCTGCAATGGATGTCCATCAATTTCGTGAGCTGGCCCTTTCCTTTCCGGACGCGATCGAGACTCCGCATTTCGAGCGGAATTCCTTTCGCTACCGGAAAAAGATCTTTGCTACATTAAGCGAAAAGGAAGGGCTTGCCTGTCTGATGCTGACACCGGAGGACCGGATGTGTTTTGTTGCGATGGGAAAACCTGCCGTTTATCCGGTACCGAATAAATGGGGCGAAAAAGGGGCGACGTATGTTGATCTGAATGAGGTCAACCGCGATCTGCTGGCCGATGCACTCGAGGCAGCATTCCGAAAGATCAGATCCTGATCATTTCGAACTGATGAACAATACATTCGTCTTACAAGTGTACAAATTAAATCCAGAAAGAATGCAGCTGGCAAGTATGCTCTATTCCTCTTCTTGTTTTTATTGATAAATTTTGGCTGAACGATTTCCTCAGGAATCGCCTAACTTACGATGGTCCACGTTCATTGACCTCGGCGTGATACAACCACCCTGAACGGGATGAATAAACCGGTAGCATCGGCATGAATCGTCATCTTTTATCAGTTGAAAGCAAACAGGCTGCCCGTGAACGGGACAGCCTGTCTTGACGTCATAGGATTATAAAACGCGCTTACTCTTTCACGATCATCCGCTGCGTGGCCGTACCATGAGCAGAACTGACCTGATAGATCATCAGTCCCGTGGCACCCAATTCTGTGCGATTGATCGACAGTTGATTGTATCCTTTGAAATAATAGCCATTTCGCTCCAGCAATTTCCGGCCACTTAAATCGTAGACGGTCAACATCACATCACCTCCTTCGGGCAAATCGAATGAAATGACTGTTTCGCCAGTGAAGGGGTTCGGTTGATTGCCGAATAATACAAAAGGCTCCTTCGTCTCATTATTGACATTATCCTTCCGGATCCTGAGCATCACATTGGTGATGTCCAGATCCTGGCTGACGGCCTCCGGCACAATCAGTCCACCATTGAGATGAATGACATTGTTCAACTCGCCTTTGCGCACGGCTTTGAACACAAGCGTCATGGCTTTCGTATTGGCATTCAGGACACCATTCCAGTCCATTGCCAGTGCAACGGATCCCTTTGCCGGCACATGAACATAATTGACACCATCCACCAGTTCAATATCCTCTGTCCGTATTTCGGTCAAAGTCAGGACATCGAGATCATACTGGAACGTAAACTGGAAACCGGCAAAGTCCTGAATATTGGGTGACTGTAGCGTCACTTCGACTGTCTCACCAGCATCCCAATGGCGGTCAAGGACTTCCATGACCAGCGGCTCATTGTTTCGAATTTCCGATTCGATCAGTCCGTTGACTTTCACCGTACCGTTCAGATCGCCGAGTTTCACACCGCGGACATCAAATACATGATCGACCTCCAATGGTTTAACGATCAGTTCCTGTGCATCCTCTTTTTCAGCAAACGGATTTTGCGGATCGGAAAACACAAATGAATTATTGAGAAAGAGCCAGGGAGCTGAGCCCGCATAACCCTCCTCTGCACCGATCAATACCTTCCGCATGGAAAGCAGATCGGCGATACTGATATCCCCAGTGTTATTGACATCAGCTGCCAGAAGCTGATAGGGAGATGCCAGCAGCGGATCACCTGTCAGATGGCGACGCATCAGGATCAGGTCGGCCACCGACAAACCATTTTTAAATGCATCTTCCTTATTTCCAACAAGATGATATCCGCGACAGGTTTGCTGCTGGTCGAAATTGAATTCTCCATTTTCATCTGCGGCAGCCAGCACATCTTCCAGGAAAGAAGACGATAAAGACAACTCCACCTCAGGCAGAGCAGTGCCTGTGGCATCCGCAATAACAGTTCCCGAAATGGAAGCCGTTTCTTCAGTGGCTTTACACATATCGTAATGGGATTCCATTACAAAGAGGTTCTTCTGGAGGATGGAAATATTCGAATTCCGCATGACCACATCATATATGCGAGTTGCCTTGATCATAGCTTTCTCCTCTGCCGTCAGATCAGGGTCATTCTCGAAATAAAACCTGTCCCCATCCCGCATGGCGGAAAATTGTTCCACCAGACCTTGATCAGGGTTTCGCCAAAAAGCTGCCGGTCTGCTTTTTCTCCGATAAAAATCCTACCCACGGATCAATGTTGTCAACAGTGACATAAGCGACTTTGAGAAGATTGGCAAATTCCTCATTATCCGTCATTTCCAGAAAGGTGGTGTATTTGGCAACCCGAAGTCAGCACGAATGGTATTGAAATCGGCCAATCCACGTTCCCGGCCACGCTGCATATTGATCGCAGCCAGATCCATTCCACCCGATCCGGGTCCACCAAACAGGAAGTTGCGCACAGCGTCAATGACCCTGCGGTCAAATTCCTGCTGCATCTGATGAGCCATGCCCTTCAATAAAGGATCGACTCCTCCATCTGTAGCAATGGCCATCGGGTTGAAAAAGGCATTTCTAAGCAGGATGTCACCCTGTGGGATAGTGCCTCCCAAATTGTTCGAGCGGTGCAGATTGCTACTGAGCAGAGTATGTCCAAGACGATAGGCTGCCGCAGAAAAAACGTTAAACACACCTGGATTAATGGTTGGATTATAGCCGGCATAGGGCGGAAGGTGTACACCTAGTGTCGGCAGCCACTCTTCATTGAGAATAACCTGAATAGTACCCCCAACAATCTTCCGAGCGTGCTGATAGATCTGTTCATCATTCCAGGACGGATGATCCCGCTTGATTCGGTCGCACTGAGTATTGTGTTCACGAACGAACAGGGTGTGCATTGCGGTCAGAAAAATATTTTCATTCGTCCGAATGTCACCACCGACATACAGTTTGTTGAATTTCTTTGTCGCATTGTCCAGAATGGGAGCCGAGGGATCTTGCGCACTATCCATTTCACCATCAATGGTATTCAGGGGAAGAAGATTCCCACTGGATGTCTTCATCTTTCCGTCGATATGTGTGCGCAACCAGTCTGCGATAAATCGAGTCCGGTCCATAAACACCAGAACCGTCCACAAATGCGCTGATTTCGTTTGCGTATCTGCGCGGATTTCCCAATTCCGTCCCAGTTCCCGGCACATGGGCTGAACGGGACATCGGGATCAAGGCATTGGGCAACGCACCTCCGGGATTAAAAATAGGATCCGGAAAATTGATCGTAATCGGGAAAAATTCAGCGCTGTTGTTGCCAACAAGCGTCACATCATGATCGATAAACTGACCGAATACCCAGACATAATCACTCAACCCTTGCGTGCTGGGAAGCACGCTGGGCTGGCCCATCAGATAATTCGAGATCAGACGCGGATTCGCCCGCTGCGGTGCAGCCGGTGAACTGAATCCATTTGCAAAAGCAACAGTCGTATTGTTTTGCAGCATGGAATGATTGGCACCCCATTCGGGATGATCGACGTTATTCCCCAGCCCGTGAAAGTCCGGTAGGTTTGTGCCTCGGCGGAAAATAAAGGTCAGGGAAATACATACAAGTACAGCTATCCTGCTCATGGGAACACGATTGATTCGGTGATTAAAGCGGTCTTTGGGATAGGTTTCGAGGTGATCCTGGGACGGACCCTTGGCAAAGCTAACCACTTTCCGTGGAAATTTCACCATTGGCCGACCAGAATCATCCCGGAAAAGGGTGGTCAACAGAAGTACATAGAAATTTTCGTGCCAATCCGCACGTAATCACCAGCTTAGCGAAATTCCCGCCATCCAGTTTCGACCTGCCTGCGGGTACTGGAAATTTTCCGTAATCAGATCTCCATAAATGTAGGAATAGGTGTACCCATTCGAACTGTACAACTGATCCAGGACATTATTGACCTGAAACCGAAGCTGAAGGAATCCAAGATGATCCACATCCCGTCCCCAATGGATCTGGAGGTCCTGGACCCACCACGCATCCAGGGCTCGGGCGGCATTGGCGGTATTATCCAGATACTGCTCACTGACATACTGGCTCATCCAGATCACACCCAGCCCCTGCCAGCCCGACCAACTGGCCTGGTGACTGTACACGAAAGCCGGTGAGAACGCCATATCCACATCCTGATGTGTGATCCTGATCTCCTCGAATCCAGTCGTGTAATCGTAGATCACCTCTTCAAATTTCCGGATGCGGTTGCGGCTCAACCCGGCATTCCCCTGATATCGAAATCCCCTTCCGAAGTCGATATCGGCCTGGACTTCCAGCCCGGCACGCCAGGAATCAGGGACATTCATTTTGAGTGTAGCACCGACATCATTCAACTCACCGGTAGGTACCAGCTGATTAGTGTAATCCATCCAGTACCCATTCAGGGAGAGCTTCATCTTCCCTATCTGGACACGACTGCCCAACTCGACATCGACCAGGCGTTCCGGCCGCGGGGAGGCACCCGCAAGAGCATCCACATATTCACTTCGAGACGGTTCCCGATGCGCCACAGCCACCGATCCGAAAATC
>JADJLN010000014.1 GCA_016710115.1 Saprospiraceae bacterium | reverse complement strand
CTTCTGGAAACGACCGCTCCACACGCCATCCCGATTACTGACCCGAAGGATGTACATGCCTCCGTATAATGAGGGGACAGTAAGGTGTTTGCTCGGCGCCTTCAGGGACGGTTCCTCGCATGACCTGGCGACCTTCCGGCGTGAGGATGGTCCAATCAGCGGCAGATGATTCCCTGCCAGTTCGGATCAGATAGATCTGGTCATGCGTGACAGTCGGACGAATAGTCCAGCTGCCTTGCACATCATCTCCACCAAGTTGCACGACGCGGATAGGGCTGTATTCATATTGACCATCGAAATCCACCTGCATGAGCCGATAATAATTCAAGCCAGCAGCAGGATGCTCGTGCAGCCATTCATAGATATGGCTCTGTGTGGAGGTACCGGCACCAGTGAGGGTGCTCAGATCATCAAATCGGGAACCATCGGTGCTGTGCTGGACCACGAAATAATCGTTGTTGATCTCGGATGCAGTCGCCCAGGTGAGGTGGACATTTCGGTCGATCAGCGTCGCATTAAACTGGGTCAGTTCAACAGGCAATACACCTGCCGGACCACCGAGCAAATCAAACCGTGACCAGGAGGTGAAGTCGGCATTCAAGCCTGTCGGGCAATCGGGGATAACGCTGTTTTTTGCAATGGTGTAGGTGGTCAATCCACAATTGGCTGCATCTACAAGGGTAATATTATAATCTTCAGTCATTCCGGACGCATTGGGAGTAATCAACCAGGAACCACAATTGTTTGTATAGGTATAGTCCGTCGCCGGGGGATCTGGGCAAGAGGAATTTCCGGAACTGACACCGGGTGATCCGGGATCATAAAGGGCATCGATATAGGTCGCCTCTGTGTCGCTGATATCAATCGAAACCGGTGCATAGGTACCGGCATTCCCTATCGGCCAGCTGTATGCGATAGTAGTGATATACTGACGCAGAGTACCATTGATATAACTGGATGAGCTTCCTCCGGAAATCGATTCGGTCGCCGTATTGAGCAGGGTCAGGATATTTCCATTGGTATTGATCTTGCCGTTGGTGAGCGTCAAAATGCCATCTGCCGAGTGAGACACATTTGTACCCAGGGTAAGCCCGCCACCGCTGGTCCGATTCAGGACCAGATTGACTTGATTCAGGATCGATCCACCAACAGAAATGGAACCATTACCTGTACCGACATATTCGATGCGGCTGTTATCGCTGCTGCCCGATTCCGTGAGTGTGCCATTGATGGTGCAATCGCCATACACCTGGATAATGCCATTTGACGCAGATCCACTCAGATTTAATATCGCGGTAGCGTCGATAATGAGATCGCCGCTAACGGTGGTGGTATTTTCGATCCGACCATCTGTAAATTACCAGAACCGGTGTGTTTTACATGAAAATCACCGGCGATATTGTCGAGATCACCATTGAGGTTGATGGTTCCGGATTGACCTGAAAAATTCCGTAAAATGATGGAAACTCTGTCCCAAACCATCCGGGCGCCCTGTGCCGCCGGACTGGAGTATCTCGCATGTCGAGCCGGAGTTCCAGGTACAGTTCGGGATGGTGCCGTTCGAACCGGACACATTGTGCTGGTATTTACCAGTAGTGGTGATGACAATACTGCCGGAGCTGGCGATCGAGGATCCATTTTTCAGAGTACCAACTACTTCCAGATCCGTACCGGCTCCATCTGCAATAATGAGTGTTCCACTTGTAATATCCAGAGGCCACCAGATTCAATCGTCATCTGATCGACCGTGACACCAGCACTAAGGGTAATGGTATGCGTATTCCGAATAGAAATCGTGAGGTCACTGTCATCGGGGGCTTTCGCAGCATTGGACCAGGTTGAATTATCAGGAGATGTTTCCCAGGCTTTGGCACTGGCAAAATTGCCAGATCCTTTAGAACGATAATGCAGTGGAGGAGTTGGCGTGGTGATGCAAATGGTAAAATCGCCGCCCCCAGCATCATAATCATATACCCGGACATAGTAGGTCGAACTGACAGTCAATCCGGTTGCCGTGATGACTTCAATGCCATCCGCTGTGGTAGCATCCGAGCAGTCGATATTTGTGCCGTTGCACATACCACTTCGCAGGTCGATCACCGCATCCATATTCGCTGCTCCGTCCACGGTGATGATATGGGTGGAATTTGTGGCGACAAAGGAATACCAGACATCAATATCGGCATCGCCGGCAAAGCCGGCACAGGTGATGGCGTTGAGTGATTGAGTGCCATTGATACTGCTGCCATTTGTGGCTGTATTACAGGTTTCGTCGGTGTCAACAGTTAAGACAATTGCACCGCTGCAATTGTCATGTGCAAATGCAAGTGTTTTGGCATTACCTGTCAGTTTATCACTTGTTCGATAACATTCGCTACCGGAAGATCCATCAAATTCATACAACGCATAATGATATGTTGTATTTGCGGTTAAAGCTGTGATTGTTTCTGATGTTCCTACTCCTTTGTAAACAACATAATTTCCAGTTCCGATCTGGGTGCCGGATCCAAAGGCAGCATTGGCCGTGTATGTCGTGCTATTTACCGGATCCGTATCGACAGCTCCACCTTCTCGTGCAACGACCAGAATATTGGCACCATTCCCTCTGGTCCAGGAAACATCCATCTGGTTAATTTCCAAGTCTGAAGAACCGAACAACGTCGCTTGGGTAGTGGGGGGAGTGCAAGGAGATGGAACTACCCAGTTAATCTGAAAATCATCAATAGAAAGCCCATGATCGCTACCTGAGTGATCTGGGTCTTCCCATTTAAACATAATAAAATAGCCAGATGGCAATGATAAACTAGGAACAGAAATATTAGAAAATGAAACTTGATTAGATCCATTATTTCCGTCAAGAGCCCCAGCGGTTCCTCCTGTAATTGGACTTGCTGCTGACAATGCATTAACCTGAGTCCAACTCCCATTTGAATCTGGATTTAAATCTGTGAAAACTGGAATTGATTTTATACCAAAAAGTAATACTTTGACTTCCGGCAGCACTATTTCTCCACTGCTCCATAACATATGAAATGGTTATATTTGTTATAGTTTCAGCAGAATTATTTTTTAATAAAATACCATGAGCAAAGTTACCTGAAGACATCCCTCCCGACCCAACGGTTCCTAATGAACGTTCTGAATCTGATCCAGTTCCAAAGCTATATAGATTGCCTGAATTACTACTGCCATCATTTGCAACTATTGAGGTGCCATTCCCTGTTCTTTGGGAATACCAGTTGCTTATGGTTGAATTGTCTGTCCAAGTATCGCTTCCAGTATTCACAAGCGTATTAAATCCTTGAATATATGAATCTGTAGTAGTCATATTTATCTGCCCCCAAACCCCTCCGCCTGCCAGCAGGAAGGTGATCAAAAAGAATATCTGTTTGTGTGTCATATTGGGCTTCGCTTGTGAATTAAGGGAATCCGGGCCATTCAGCTGGACAGATACGTGGGGGGAAAGTCCTCCGATCGGCATACCTTCACCGCTGAATATCAGGTAGTTTAATCTGCAAAAATAGGGGAAAGCGGCGACTTTCCGAAGTTATTGTGCCGATATGATGATGAAGACTGTGTTAAGATATTCACTGGCGACATCTCGGGCGGTCATCCTGGTCATCCTGGTCACCCTGATCATCCCGGTCCTTTTGATCGGCAGCTGGATACCGGGAGTTGGCACCTGGTGGCGGCATCGGGTGCGCCGATTGTGGATTCATATGATCCTGTTCACCCTGGGTATCTATATCCGGTGGGAGGGTCGCATTCCCGCACATCCGGCCATTTATGTGGGTAATCACCGTGCCTATCTGGACCCCCTGCTCCTTATGCGGGAGGTGCTGGCTGTACCGGTGGCCAAGAAGGAAATGGCTTCCTGGCCACTGATCGGGTTTGCATCCCGGTTGAGCGGGATTTTTTTTGTCGATCGAGAGAGTCCGAAAGACCGGCAGAAGACCCTCCACAAGATCACCGCTGCCGTGCGTGCCGGTGAGTCTATCCTCCTCTTTCCGGAAGGCACCACGCACGCTGGACGAGAAGTCCTTCCCTTCCGAAAGGGGGTCTTTCGTGTCGCCGCAGAAGAAGAGGTGCATATCATCCCGTTTGCACTTGATTTTGACGATCCGGCTGATTACTGGATCGATGACGATACGTTTGTGGCCCATTTTTTCCGGCGTTTCGGGCATCTTCGAACCTATGTGCATGTCGCTATCGGTCCCGGAACTGGTCAATCCGGATGCTGAGGCGATGCGGCAACAATGTATGGTGTGGATCAATGGGAAGTTGAAGGAGTTCAGAAGTTGAAGGCGGAAATCGGAAGGCGGAAATCGGAAATCGGAAATCGGAAATCGGAAATCGGAAGGCGGAAGTGGGAAATCGGAAGGCGGAAGGCGGAAGTTGGAAGTTGGAAGGCGGAAGTTGGAAGTCGGAAAGCGGAAGTGGGAAGTCGGAAAGCGGAATCGTACCGGCTGCTTTAGCCTGCCGTGCCAGATTGATAGAACTATCTTTCGAAGGGTGCAATGAATAAGAAATAAGAAGGGTGGAAATCAGAATGGGACTTTGTGACTGTGTGACTTTGTGAGGGGTCACAAATAATTGGCTGCATTCTAACCACAGAGCAGACAGTTGAAAAGAAGCATCGCGTAAAATTTCTTTGCGCGTTGAATTGACTTTGCGGCATAGCGCCTGGACATCCCCCCGAGTCCTCGGGGGAATGTCCGGATCCAGACCCTCGAGTACTCGGGGTATGGGCCTTTTGCGTGAAACCTTGAGAGAAAATGCGAACCGCGAACAGCCTGAAACATGTTTCACTCCTCTATGTTGTTATTGACTATGATGCTTAGACGAATCCTGCGATTTTCCGGTTTTTTCCTTCTGGCCATTTTCGGTCTGTTGCTTCTTATCTCTGGACGGGGATCATGGATTTCAAAGGGAATCTGGAAGAGGTGAATAAGAAGCGGGAAAAATGGGATTGGCCCCATTGTCCAGCATGACTGTCTCTTTCAGTGATCGGACAGTGTATTCAGTCGTGGGTGGCGATACAAGCAGTCGGACTGCACTGCTTTTTCTCCACGGTTCACCAGGTTCCTGGTCGGCAAATGAGCCCTATTTGAACGATAGCAGCTTGCAACATTATCTGCTTTTGGCGCCGGATCGTCCCGGGTTTGGAGGCTCTGATTTTGGTGATGCCTTACCATCTCTGGCTGGACAGAGTGTGATGATTCAAGCCCTGATGGACCAGTGGCCCGATCGGCGGTTTTTACTGATTGGCCATTCATATGGTTGCTCATTGGCACAACAATTAGCTTTTAATGCACCTGATCGAGTCGCTGCTGTGGTCCATGTGGCACCACCTCTTGATCCCGAACTTGAGTTTGGCATTGGATGGCGCAGAGTGCTCGACTTTCCGCTTTTTCACCTCGTGACGCCTCCCGCTTTTCGGGTGTGTAATCAGGAGCTGATCACCTTAAAAAAGGACTTGAACTCCTTGATTCCACATTGGAAGAACCTGCATGTACCCATCTATTTGATCCAGGGTGTTGAAGACAATCTTGTTTCACCATTGGAACTGGCATTTTTTACCAAAATGGCTCCAACTGAGATGCAGCATCGTTATCCTCATCCTGGCGATCATTTCATTTATTGGACTGATGTACCATTTGTTCGGAATGTGATCGATGAAGCATTAAGCGGAATGAAGTAAACTCGTACTTCTTACCATCATCATAGTCAGATGCTGAATGGCGTGGGGCACCTTTGGTGAGAATGCCTCATATTCGTTCCTCTTCCTATTGGACAATACAAACTCATCCGGAACATGGAACCCGGTATTCAACACATTCATCACCTTCAACGTATTCTCTCGATCGAGAAGAAGGCGGATCTGACTACCTGGCAGGAGAAGGTGGCGCGGATGAGTGGGGATGATCGCGTCCGACACGGGTTGACATGGCGGCCTGTCAGTGTCATCAAATCCGGGTTTGCCATGGGCGACAAGGCCTTTGTGACGGTACAACGGTCGGTCCATCAACGCCATGATTCCCAATTCAAAGCCGGTTCTCCGGTGACCTTCTTCACGGAGGCGGCAATGGCGAAGCGAAATCGTATTAGTGGCGTAGTACACTATGCAACTGAGCAAAGAATGCAGATCATTCTGAACACGGATGACCTGCCAGATTGGCTCAACATGGGTCCATTAGGGGTTGATCTGGAGTTTGACAACCGGACCTATACCGAAATGGAAAAAGCCCTGGTTCGTGCCCTGGAGGCTCAGGGAAATACTCTGGTTGAGTTTCGTCAGATCCTGAGTGGCCATCGCTTACCTGCATTTGGTACAGCGCCTGATCTGGCTTATCCTGACGGACTTAATCATGCCCAAGCCAATGCCGTTCGCGGTATTCTGGCTGCACGGGAACTGGCTCTGGTGCATGGACCGCCGGGGACCGGGAAGACAACGACCCTTGTGGCCGCCGTTCGTGAGCTGGTGATCCGGGAGGGAACGGTGCTGGTGTGTGCCGCTTCCAATACTGCCACCGATGTGCTGACGGAGCGATTGGCGGCCCGGGGGCTCCGGGTTGTCCGGATCGGTCATATCTCCAGGGTAGATGAACGCCTCCTCGATCTGACTCTGGATGGTCAGGTCGCTGCACATCCGGACAGCCGGGAGATCAAGAAGGTGAAGATCAAGGCAGCGCAAGCGCGAAAGAAGGCGGGTACATATAAACGGACATTCGACGCTGATGCCCGGGCCGATCGCCGGGACGGGTATCAGGAAGCACGCGAGTTGATGGATTGGGCGCGGCATCTCGAGACCCGTCTGGTGGAACAGATCCTCGACAGTGCGCAGGTGATCTGTACAACACTGACAGGGGCGGCACATTCGTTGCTGGACAAGCGCCGATTTGCCACACTGATTGTCGATGAGGCCGCCCAGGCCCTGGAGCCGGCCGTTTGGATACCCCTGGCGAGAGTGGAACGATTGGTTCTGGCCGGCGATCCGCACCAGCTACCACCGACAGTTAAATCGAGTGAAGCGGCTCGTGAGGGGTTGAACATTACGCTGATGGAGCGGCTGCTTCCCTCCCTGCCACAAGTACATCTCCTGACTGTTCAATATCGAATGCATCCTGCAATCATGGCATTTTCCAATTCCTGGTTCTATCAGGATCAACTGATAGCGTCTCCAGGGTTGGAATATCGAGAATTGCCCGTCAGTGATGCTCGCCCAGTTCTGTTTATCGATACAGCAGGTTGCGGATTTGAGGAAAAGGTCAATCCGGAAACCCGGTCGCGATATAATCCGGATGAATATGTGCTAATTACCTGTCATCTGGAAAGTTTACGACAGGACTTGCTGGAAAAGGAATGGCCGGAGATCGCTCTGCTTTCTCCTTATCGGGAACAGGTAGAATACATTGAGGAAGAAATTCAAAAAGACGAACATTATAACGGATTACCGATTCGCGTACAAACTATTGATGGATTTCAGGGCCAGGAAATGGATGTGGTTATTTTGTCTCTGGTCCGATCCAACGGACGTTCGGAGATCGGTTTTCTGCAGGATTACCGGCGGATGAATGTGGCCATGACCAGGGCACAACGGCAATTAGTTGTAATAGGTGATAGTGCAACGATTGGAGGTGATCCGTTTTATGCGCAATTTCTGGATCATTGTCAGGCCACCGGGGCGTGGAGGTCGGCGTGGGAGTATGTCAACAGGTGAGGAGGTTATGAGGTTATGAGTGTGGAGGGAAATCGGAAGTCGGAAGTCGGAAATCGGAAGTCGGAAATTGGGATTTCGGTCATTTGAATTTGATCATTGGAACTTATTTGGAATTTGAATTTTGTCATTTGTTATTTCTTACTTCCAGCTATTCCGAAGTCGGAAGTGGGAAGTCGGAAATTGGGAGTTCGGTATTCAAAAAATAAATTCAACATATAAATAGCAAAAAAAAAGAATAAACTTAACTCCTTAACTCCTTAACTCCTTAACTCCTTAACTCCTTAACTCCTTAACTCCTTAACTCCTTAACTCCTTAACTTGATAAAAGAAATCACTACCCGGAAAGACATCACCTTGCTTGTCGAATCATTTTACACCCGTGTAATGGATGATGAAGTCATTGGCTATATCTTTCGGGATCTCGAACATTTTTCTTGGGACACACATATTCCTGTCATGATTGATTTTTGGTGTACCCTACTTTTGGATGAAATGGCGTACAAAGGAAATCCCATGATAAAGCATATTGATCTTCATCGGCGGACGCCCCTGACTCAGGAACATTTTACAAGATGGAAGCACTTGTTTTTTGCCACACTAGATGATCTGTTTGAGGGAGAAAGGGTGAATGAAGCGAAAAAGCGTGTCGAGGCAATGGAAATCCTGATGCTGATGAAGATCCGGGATAGTGAGCAACAGGGATTTATTCAATAAAAATGCCGGTTGTCTGATTTTCAGTCAACCGGCAACCTAAAGTGACGAGTGATCCGTTTCGTTTTATGGCATCAGCTCCTGGATGAGAAATATCCGGGCTGCTTATTCTTCTTCTTCCAGAACCGTTGCTCCCAGGAAGATGTCCTCTTTTTGGAAGTGACTGGTCAATAATGTATAAAATACGGCCCGATACTTCCGGCGATTTTCACTGCCCAATTGGTCGACGACATGATCGATCGCCTCATCCAGTTCAGGGCCATCTTCAAGTCCCAATTTTTCGATCAGGAAATTCTCCCTGACGCGCTCAAGTTCTTCCTCATCGCTGGAGGATACGAGAGACGCATCATCGTTGTAGATCGATGGACCAAGGCTTTTGGCTACTGCTGACAGCAATTCCGGATTCAAACCTAGATCAAGCTCTTCAGCCGACTCCATATACAGGCTGATTTTTTCATCAAACTGACTCATGTTCATGTATTGTAATGGTGAATAATATCCAATCCTTTCAGAAGCTAAGGTAGAGATGCCAATCATAGGGGAAGATTATTGAATTGTGAAGATTAAGTAAAGACCCTTCCAGCCCTCCATTCTCCATTAATGGCGCAGAAAAGAAATTTCCATCTCCGGACAGAGGAGGTAAAAGGTAATGGGTAAAGGGTAAAAGGTAATGGGTAAAAGGGAAAGGGCACTGAAGTGAAAGTTGTACTCCATATTTTATAATCTCATAACCTCCTCCACTCATAACCTCTCTCCTCGGCCCCTCGACTCCTCCCCTCCATTTTCCATTCATCGCGTAGAAAAGATATTTCCATCTTCAGACTGAAGAGGTAAAAGGTAATGGGTAAAAGGGAAAGGGTCCTGAAGTGAAATTTGTACTCCATATTTTATAATCTCATAACCTCCTCCACTCATAACCTCTCCTCGACCCCCCGACTCCTCCCCTCCATTCATCGCGTAGAAAAGATATTCCCATCTTCGGACAGAAGAGGTAAAAGGTAATGGGTAAAAGGGAAAGGGCACTGAAGTGAAATTTGTACTCCATATTTTATAATCTCATAACCTCCTCCACTCATAACCTCTCTCCTCGACTCCTCCCCTCCATGAATCGCGTAGAAATCATATTTCCATCTTCGGATGAAGGAGGTAAAAGGTAATGGGTAAAAGGCCCTGAAGGAATTTGTACTGTCCTCAGCTGAAGTGGTATGCACCGGATTCAGTGTTTGCATCCGGGATATTTCTGAAAAAATGAAAGAAGGCTGTCAGTTTTTTACTTTCCTGCAAGTGCGGTGCTGAATTTCTTCCTGGATTCATTTATCTTTCGGGAAAGGCAAACCTATGATCCGACAAATACTGACGTGTTTTCTCACTCTGATCCTGATTCAGACACTTGCAGGCCAGGTGTTGCATGGCGGTGGCAATCTGGAACTTCCTGTCCCGGAACACCCATGTCTTTCTCCGGAGGCATATGCAGAGATCGAATTGCAACTCGCCATCAGCAGAGCCAATCTGGTCGAACAGGGCATCTTACCGGAAAAACCAAATACTCGTTCTGCCGGTATCAATCTGGAATGGCCACTCCGGCAGGCGATGGGATTTGATCAGCCGGATTATTATTCCATGGTCAATTTTGTCGATCTGGATAACAGCAGCGGGATCAAGGATTATACCTGTAAAGGACGATCCTACAATGGCCATAACGGGCTGGACATCAGCTCCTGGCCGTTCTGGTGGCAGATGATGGATGATAATCAGGTCGAGATCATCGCTGGTGCACCGGGGGTGATCATTTTAAAAAGTGATGACTATTTTGATAAAAACTGCACTTGTGTCGGCACCTGGAATGCGGTATATGTCGAACATGCCGATGGTTCTGTAGCGTGGTATGGTCATATGAAAAAGAATTCCCTGACCAGCAAGCCGGTTGGCAGTGCGGTCGAAACTGGAGAGTACCTGGGTCTGGTGGGGAGCTCCGGTTGTTCTAGTAATCCTCATTTGCATCTTGAGATCAGGGATGCTGCCAATAAGGTGATCGAGACTCACACAGGGTCGTGCAATACCACAACGGATTCGTCGTGGTGGGCCAAACAGAAACCCTATTTCGAACCGACCATCAACCGGCTGACCACACATGCTATGCCGCCAGAGCTCAAAGGCTTTTGCCCCGATGAACAGGAACCCAACCTGCAGAATCAGTTCGAGACTTTTGATTTCATCACATTTACAGCCTGGTATCGGGATCAGCAGATGAATGAAACCACCACGTTTCAGGTGTTGGACCCCAATGGCATCGTCCAGATCTCCTGGTCAGATAAATCTCCTGCAACCTATGTCTGGTCGTGGTGGTGGTGGAGTTATTTCCTGCCCGTTAACGCCATTGAGGGGATATGGACATTCGAAGCTACTTATAATGGATTGACCCGCACCCACCCCTTCCAGGTCGGGGAGGTTTCGGCTGTTTATCCGATTGGTCACACCAATCTGACCATTCTCAGCAACCCGGTTCACACGGACCTGACCCTGAAATGGGAAGGCGAACACAAGTTGCAGTATACCCTGTCTAATTTCCCGGGGCAGGAATGTGGTGAAGGTGTCCTTTTGCCCGGTGTCGAGATTGTCGGGATGTCGATTCTTCCGGCGGGTGTCTATATGTTGCATCTGGTTGACGTTCAAACGGGTGAGCAACTTCATACCCGGATCATCAAAACCAGATAATGTGCGGATTTAACCGAGGTGCTTCGTATATTACGGAAACAAGCACCGGCCATGCACCCGAACAACCAGCTGATCCGTTCCTTTTTTGAGGCATTTCAACAAAAGGATTATTTGACCATGCAATCGTTGTATGACGATCGTGCCACATTTTCCGATCCGGTTTTTCATGCCTTGAATGCGGACCAGCTCAAGAGTATGTGGGAGATGTTTTGCAAACGGTCCAGGGATCTGGAGATCGAGTTCCATACTTCATCAGCCGATCAGAATACAGGTATAGCAATCTGGCATGCGATGTATACTTTTTTCTCCTACAGGGAAAGGCGTGATCAACAAGATCCAGTCCCGGTTTACATTTCAAAACGGACTGATCGTAGAACATATCGATTCCTTTCATTTTTATCAATGGTCCAAACAGGCTCTTGGTATAAAAGGGCTTCTATTCGGGTGGACACCTTTCCTGAAAAACAAGGTGCGGGTTTCCGCCAGAAAAACGCTCGATCAATTCATGAAAGGAAAAATCGACTGAAAGTGCCTGTTTCGCTTGGCTGGCTTTGGATATATTTGTTTTGACTACCGATCAATCCCTTCCACTACAGACATGATCATCCTGTTCACATATGAACTCAATCCGTTCCATTTTCATCCTGATCGCGACCGTTCTGCTCCAGATCAACCTACACGGGCAGGTCATTCCAGTAATGCCACAAGAATGGCTGGACGGTTGTCTGCCGACCACACCAAACGAAATTACGGTTTGTGCAGCAGGCTGTGATTATACGAACAGTCAACTGCAGCAGGCTATCAATCAGGCGATGCCGGGAACCACTATCCGGCTTGAATCGGGTGCGACTTACGTTGGTCCATTCAATCTACCTGAAAAATTCGGGGAGGGATGGATCGTGATCCGTACGAATGTTCCGGATGATCAACTTCCTCCGCTCAATACGCGAATCGACCCGTCGTATGCCCCTGTCCTGGCCAAAATCGAAGCCAAGCCCACTCTCAGTGCCATCACCACGTCATCCAGAGCGCATCACTACGCGTTTTTCGGTATAGAATTTCGCACCCAGGGGTTTTCCTGGAATGTGATCACAATTGGAAATGGTGAATCTCTTCTGGCAGATTTGCCCGACCAGTTTCTTTTGATCGTATTTACCTCCATGGTCATCCGACCCTGGGCAGCAGACGAGGCATCGCCATGAATGGCCGACGGATTGCTGTGGTGAATTCGTGGATCGACAATTTTAAGGAGGAAGGCGCCGACAGTCAAGCCTTATGTGCCTGGAATGGCACTGCCTTCAAGATCGTCAACAACCGGCTGGAGGGTGCGGGTGAAAACATCATGTTCGGAGGTGCAAAAACGAATGTTCCGGATATGCTGATGGCGGATATCGAGTTTCGAAACAATCATGTGATCAAGCCGCTGGCATGGAAGGCTGACCATCCCGATTATGAAGGCACTGACTGGAGTATGAAAAACCTGTTCGAACTGAAAAATGCCACGCGGGTCTGGGTCAGGGGAAATGTGTTTGAACAGAACTGGGCAGATTCACAAACCGGGTTTGCTATCCTGTTTACACCGCGCACCGAAGGAGGTGCCTGTCCCTGGATCACCGTCAGTGATGTGACCTTTGAACACAATATCATCCGGCACACAGGAAGTGGGTTTAATATCGCTGCACGTGACAACAGTTTGCCCACCATTCCTACAGCCCGAATCTGGATCCACAACAATCTCATCGAAGATATCAATGGGAATATCTGGGGCGGAGATGGCCGTTCACTACAAGTATTGAGCGGGGTGGAGGATCTGACTGTGGATCACAATACGTTTATCAATCCTTACGGGAATACGTTTGTCAATGCGGATGGGATTTCATTTCCGAACACCAATTTCAGATATACGAACAATATCACCAGTCATGGGGTATATGGCTTGCACGGCAGTGGAAAAGGTGTGGGAAATGGAAGTCTGACGAGCTACTTTCCCGGGGCGGTGGTTGAAAAAAATGTGATCGCTAATGGGATAAATACAACTGCCAATCCTTCGAATTATCCGATGAGTAATTTCTTTCCCGGGCAAATGACCAATATCGGTTTTGTCAATTACAACAATGGAATTGGTGGTGATTATACCCTTTTGTCCAGCAGTCTATACGCCGGGGTCGGGACAGATGGTCGGGATCCGGGTGTGGCGATCGATTCACTAAATGTGATCACAGATCCGGTGATCAGCGGGGTTTTTCCGATTTGTGAAAATACAACTTCCATTTCCGATGTCCATCGGGCAGGGGATATCCCTTTATTTCTGGTACCGAATCCAGGCACGGACAGGGTTCGTGTGAGTGTTCCACAAACACATTTTCCCAGCCCTGACCAAATTCGCATCCTGGACCTGTACGGTCGTCGTTTGCACCCTGATCGCATTACATATTCAGGATCAGAATGTGAGATTCTGATGTCTGGTTTACCGGATGGTGTGTATATAATCCAGATTCAGACAGGATATCAACTTCGATCCAGCTTTTGGATCAAACGATCGGGTTATTGACTTTGCAGGACTGGGGATGTTTTGTCACCAATTTTGCGAGGTGGCAAAAATGTCGCCAAAACAAATTTCTCTCATTTTCTTTACCCCGGATTGGCACCCGGGGCTATTCAAGTTGGACCCCGCTGGGGTCCTTACCTGTAGGCTCATTTTCGTTGAGAATTGGACATTCGGATTTCAGATTTATGATTTGTTTTTCTTTTTGAATTTGAGTTTTGGACATTCGGATTTGGACATTCGGATTTGTTTGTTTTTTGGAATTTGTTTTTTGTGATTTAAAATTTGCTATTTCCACCATGGGTTGTTTTGTCACCATTTTTGCGTGGTGGCAAAAATGTCGCCAAAACAAATTTCTCTCATTTTCTTTACCCCGGGTTGGCACCCGGGGCTATTCAAGTTGGACCCCGCTGGGGTCCTTACCTGTAGGCTCATTTTCTTGGAGGATTGGACATTCGGATTTGGTGTTGGGGATTTGTCTGTCGGCTGGCTGGTATCTCATTTGATAATCCAGGGAACTGGGACAGGAATCAGAAATTAAAAGTATCGTGATAACCTCACCCCCCGCCCTCTCCTTTCCAAGGAGAGGGGGCTATAAACATTCCTTGGCTAATGCGCTAAAGTGCCCCGATATTTCAGGAGGTTTTGGACGTTCGAATTTGGTCCTTTGGATTTGTTTGTTTTTTGGAATTTGTTTTTTGTGATTTAAAATTTGCTATTTCCACCAAGGGTTGTTTTGTCACCATTTTTGCGTGTTGGCAAAAATGTCGCCAAAACAAATTTCTCTCATTCTCTTTACCCCGGGTTGACACCCGGAGCTATTCAAGTTGGACCCCGCTGGGGTCCTTACCTGTACAGCCGATTTCCCTGGAGGATTTGACATTCGAATTTCAGATTTGTGATTTGTTTGTCTTTTTGAATTTGTCTTTTTGAATTTGTGTTTTGGACATTCGGATTTGTTTGTTTTTTGTGATTTGTTTTTTGGCATTTCCCCTCAACTCCATCTCAGCGCCTCCACCGGATCGATCCGGGCCGCTCTTGCCGCTGGATAAAGTCCTGCGATCAGACTCAGACCAATGGCGAAACCGATGGAGCCGATGATGAGCCACCAGGGAAAGTAAAACAGGTCGACCGGCACCTCGCCCATTTCCTTGATCTTCATATTGATGATGGCACCGGCGGCCAATGTGACCAGCCATCCAAGGATGATCCCTCCGATTGCACCGACCAGGCCGATCACAGCAGCTTCCCCGAAGAAGACACTCTTGATCTGGCCTTCACTTCCGCCGATGGCCTTCATGATGCCGATCTCCCGGGTTCGTTCCAGGATACTCATCAGCAATGTATTAATGATACCCAGTCCGGCCACGATCAACGCGATAAAACCGACTACGCCGAGTACGGCATTCACCGCCAGGAAAGCCCGACGGATCTCCTTCATCTGTTCGGCCAGGGCAAAGACCTTCAGCCCCATCTTTTCCAGTTCCTGACGTACGGGAGTGAGATTATTCGGATTGGCAACGGTCACCTGGATGGTAGCGTATTTGTCCGGCTTGCCCGAACCTTTTCGCAGAAATTCGGTAATGCTGTTGAAGCCGATGCTGGGTATGGTGGTAGCAAATCCTTCCGGTATCAGCAGGTCGGTGTTTGAGCGGTCGGCAGGACCATCAGATTCTCCTTCCCGCACTCCGACGATCACCAGGGGTGAGACCCGTTCACTCAGCGGGTTGGCTTCCTGATTGCCCGTCAGGGCTCCCATCATCTGCATGGGGTGGAACGTAGCCGTACTCAACAGCAGTGTATCACCGATCAAGTCTTCGGCCTTCAGATAGGTATAGATGTTTGCCGTATCTTTCTTTTTGGCGCGTTCCATATCCTCACTGTCGATCCGGATCTTCAGACGCCGTAACAGATCGGTGGAAATAACGGCCTGGCCCAGGGTATCACTGGTCAGGAATGTTCCGGCCAGCAAATTCTGATAGGCTTTGGTCTTCCCCACTTCCGGACTCACCCCGGTATAGGTCAGTGTAGTTTCATTTTCCTTCCAGGCTACTTTGGCCGGTTGCTGAATTTCTCCATATGCCTCTTCCACGCCGGGGATTAGCCGGATCTTTTCCAGGAGCTCATCATCCAGGGGGACACTGATGCCGCTGGTATCGGTCAGTGATTCCATGGGGCGGTTCATATCCAGTTTGACCGGTGTTATAGTGATCCGGGAGAACAGGCCACTGCTGGTGAAGGCATCGCTGATATTCTTTTCCATCCCACTGCCAAATGCAACCATGGAGATCAGGGCGCCGATACCGATCATCACACCAAGGATGGTCAGGCTGGAGCGAAGGCGAGTCCGCCAGAGGTTGCGGAGGGCCATGCGGATAAGGTCGAGAGTGGTCATATTGTCCGGGTGTTCAAGGTTCAAGAATGACCTGACGGTCATTCAGATCAACGTTCAACGTGCTTTTAGATTTATAGTGCTTCCAATAACTGGCCGTCCTGCATCCGGATGGTCCGTTGGGCGACCTGGGCCATGTCCGGATCGTGGGTGATCATGATGATCGTCCGGCCTTGTCGATGCAGGTCCTGCAGGATACTCAGGACGATATCTCCGTTCTGGGTGTCCAGGTTGCCCGTTGGTTCGTCCGCCAGAAGGATGTCGGGATCATTGGCGAGGGCACGGGCAATGGCCACGCGTTGGGCTTCACCACCAGACAGTTCAGTGGGGTAGTGATTGGCTCGTTCGGCGAGACCGACCTGTGCGAGCAGTTCCAGCGCCCGTGTATGGCGTTCGGTTCTGGATACGCCACCAAATGCGAGTGCCAGTTCGATGTTCTCGGCAGCCGTTTGGCCGGGAATGAGTTGAAAGGACTGGAAGACCATGCCAACACGATGGCGGCGATGGCGCACCAGACCGTCTTTCCCTTCTGCAAACAGGTTCTCTCCTTCAAATCTGATCTCGCCTGAGGTCGGGGTGTCCAGTCCGCCAAGGAGATTTAGCAGGGTGGATTTCCCCGAACCGGATTTGCCGACGATCGCCAGGAACTCGCCCTTCTCAATGACAAAACTGATGTCGTTGACAGCAGGGACAGTGACGGTGGCTTTGCGGTAGATCTTTCGAATGTGGTCAATTTCGATAAAGGCCATAGGAAACTTTTGATTACCGACACAACATCGTGAAACTTCCCAGGTGGGGAGAGAATTTATCGACGATCGGGAGGATAACGCAGATGAACCACGTAATCAAAAGTGGGAAGGTGAAAGTCAGAAAGCTGAAATATAGGTTAAAGGTGTGATGGGCCGATAATAACTGCTGAGGCATTCAAGGCCTAGGGCGCAGAAGCAGTAAAGCGAAAAATGCTGATTTTGCTATCTTTTCGGGATATCAATTTCAAAAATCCGTCCGAAAGGAACCGTGTTGCACAGTTACTAGTAACCTATTACTCCACCAGTACAAACCCCGCCCACAAATACGGATTGAAAAACCGATCCCGCATTTCACGTTGCGTCGTTCGAAAAGCCTCCGGGATTGTCATTTTCTGCTCGAGCCAGTTCTGGTAAAAGGTGCTCATAAATTCCATGGTCTCCCGATCGGGAACCTGCCAGAGAGACATGATGAGATATTTCGCTCCGGCGATTTTGAAAGCACGCTGTAATCCATAAACGCCTTCGTTACCTTGAATATCACCCAGGCCTGTTTCACAAGCTGAGAGGACCACCAGTTCGGTGTTGGACAGGTTCATCTGGCTGATCTCATAGGCGGTGAGGATGCCATCTTCTGCACCTTCATAAAGTGGCTTGCCGGTTTGCCAGGCATAGTTGGCACCGGCCAGATCAACCCGGATCGGATCATGGGGTGATCAGACAACCGGAAGGCCGGCTCGTTCGTGTTCCATGTTGAGCTTTGACCGTCTCTTGATTTTGGATCAGGAAAAAAGAAGCCATGCGTAGCGAGATGCAAGACACGTGGGGACGCCTTGCCCCCGGTGCCAATGGTTTTGAAGGTCTCTTCGGTAGCTGCATATCCCGAGTGGGTGCTGGTTTCGATACCAGCAGATTGCATTGTTTTTTCAAGACTCGTCATTTCCCGTGAAGTAAACGGCAGTGCACTCCAGGTGCCTATGCGCAGCGTAGTGTCGATGTTGGAAAAGCTGAGTCCACCTCGAATGGCAAAGCTATTGGACTCAAGCAGGGCAGTGGGTTGGGACATGGCGGTGCTGTCCGAGTCGTACAAAATACCGCCGAAAAGCAAGGCGTCATTTGCTGCGGGTTTGAACGCATTGGGCACAACCAGTTGCCTGGTGCTGGCCAGTTCGATGAGGTTGTAGCGGTCGCCTAACATGGAATCGCCTTGTATGGGGATAGCAGGGAGGTTCAGACGATGAAGAAGTCCTGACGGTGAATAATAGACTGTTTGAGCTCCAGCCAGGTATTCATCCAGTGGTTTCCAAAGGATTTCATAAATATTATCTGAAAGGCCGGTATTGGGGACATTGGGTACTAAGCCACGTGAGGCATACAGTGTATTGGCAATATCGGAGATACTATTACCATAAACCTCGCTGTCCAGTTGTTTTTCTTCGAAAAGCGGAACAAACCGGGGTTGTTCAGATCCCGGCAAGAGCACTAAAGCGGCATACATCACGCTGTCTGTTCCTTTTGGAAAATTGACCCCAAAGTGGACAAACTCGATGGCGGCTTCTCCTGGCTTCAAAGCAGACTGAATCTCAGTCCATCTGACTTGCTTCATGACCTGGCCGTAGTCTGCAACTGCGTGTGTAAGCTCTTTTTCGGCGGCATTGGCTTTTTCCTCCAATTCATCAATATGTTCTCGCTCCGTCACCGGTTTCGCATATTCTATGCCGAGTAAACGACGATAGCTTTTTAATTGAAAACTTAATTCTTCTACTTCAACAGAAGTTGTAGAAAGAGCATTTAATCTGGTGGCAGCTGTAAGTAAAAATCCCTTATAAAATAGTATATTGTCAAAACACAAGGTACTTATATCATTGAAGTGCAAGTTAATGCCAATTTCTTTTCGATTCAGAGCATAGGAAAATAACTTTTCAGAGCGGATTTGAAATGTTTTACTATACTTGTCCAGTTCACTTTGTGATAAATAGGTTACTGACTGCATAAGTCGCTTCACTTCCAGGGCATTGGCTTCTACTAACAAGTGTTCAGACTCAATATATTTTTGTTCTGTTTCATATACATTTGCAAATTCATTCAAGCACTTTGAATACTGAGGATGGTCTTTACCCATTGAACTTTCCCATATTGACTTTGCTTCTAAATAATAAGTTTCAGCTTTTTTTAGATCTCCCCGTTTTGCATAAAGAGTCCCGAGTTCATTAACAACTAATGCAAAGTCAGGATGTTTTTCACCTAAAACACGAAGCATAATTTCTTTTGATTCCAAATAATTATTTTCTGCTTGCATATATTTTCCTGAATTCAAATTAGTATGAGCTAAATTAATTAATATCAAAGCGTAATCCGAATTATTCTTTCCTAAATTATTTTCAATATTAGTTTTTGCTTCCAGAAAAGCTGCTCAGATTCAAAAAATTTGCCCATATCGCTGTATAAACTCGCTATATTTTTTATATAATTGGCAAGTTCTGGATGTCCTTCCGCAAGTGTTGTTTTAGCCAAAGATAGCGTTTTGAGAAAATATTGTTCTGCCTTAATATAATTGTTTAATTCTCGATATAAATTACCCAAATTATTTAATATGTAACTATAAAATGGATGACTAGTTAGGTCTGATTTTTCAAAAATATTTAACACATCCAAATATAAAGGTTCAGCTTTTTCATAATTTCCAATGTAATAATACATACTGGCCAAATTGTTTAAACTTTGTGCATATTCGAGATGCATTTCGCCCAGTAATAACTTTTGAATATTAATGGCTTCCAAAAAAAATCTCAGCTTTTTCATAATACGCCATCTGGTAATATAAGCCAGCCAGGCTGTTTAATAATAGACAATAATCACGATCGAGTTTGCCCAGTTGTTTTTCTAAAACATTTTTAGCCTCCAGTTTAAGTAATTCTGCTTTACTATAATCACCTAAAGAAATATAGATATCAGCTATATTGCTCTGACAATACGCATACTGAATATGCTCGGTTCCATATATCTTCTCGTAGATGACTCTAGCACTTATATAGTAATTTATAGCCCGTTCGTAATTACCCAGATTATTGCTTACAATGCCAAGAAACTTTAAATTATGTGCTATATCTAAATGCTCTTTATGTAGCACTTTTTCACGAATAGATAAAGCTTCAAGAAAATACGTTTCTGCATCTGCATTTTCTCCCTGATTTAAACTGATTCGCCCCTTATTATGAAGACACGAGCCATACGTTGCAGAATTTTTTCCTACTTCATCCAATGCAATGCGTTCTGCCTCCTGATTGATACTTATCGCGTCATCAAAATTGCCTTTATTGGTTTCCTCCCGTGAAACCTGAATGAGGCTATCCACTTGTCTGATTGCAACGGAATCAACATTCTGCGCCGATAATAAAGGGGCCCCGATTACCAGAATGAACAGAATCAAGTATTTCATCATCCACTATATTCAATTGTTAAAGACACCGGCAGTGTTCAAAAGCTGCTCCACCAGTACAATTTCCGTCCAATAATACAAATTAAACAGCCGTTCACGCATCTTTCGATGGATCTTTCTAAAGACTTCCTGAATGGTTGTTGTCCTGCCATCTTCCGGTTGCAGCCAATTGCGATAGAATCTAGTTATTAGCTGCAAGTTTTCCCTATCGGGCACCTGCCAGAGGGACATGACGAGGTACTTCGCACCGGCGATCTTGAACGCCTGGTACAGGCCATAGACCCCTTCATTCCCATGAATATCGCCAACTCGGTTTCACTGGCAGAAAGGACGACCTTTTCCGTATATAACAGATCCAATTGACTGAACGCATCGACGGTCAGGCAAGTAGAAAACAGTTCAAAATCAGAAGTGACCTCATTATTACTCCATTTGAGGAGCATTTATGAAAGGCGAATGGAAAATTTCCTGTTCCAATCAACTCGGGGTAGACCCCGATTCACGAAAGCCTTGAAGAGAACAGATATATTTGAAAATTTTGCACATCAAATAGCTGGTCTGAATAGGAAAGACCTGGGATACAGACCAGGTTAACAAAATGAATTGATGCGGTGATCCTGCTTATTTGGATGAACAAGATAATTTGTCAAAAGACAAACCTACTTCTCTTTGGTTGACAACCCAAATGGAAGGTACAACGGACAAAAGCTGATAAAACTGGTAAGCAGAAAGACAACGCCCAGGATCAGCAGGATCAGTCCGAGTGTGCTGGTGATGGTACCGGTGTAATAGAGAACGCCAATGAGAATGGCAGCAATGATCCGGATCGATTTGTCGATGGTACCCATGTTCTTTTCATAGATTGTAAACTTTGCTTAAAGTTAGGAAATCGGATCTGAAAAGAATGGTGATCTGGATCACTTTATCCTCTGATTACCTATTTGCAATCCGCTCTGAATAGTTGGACGATGGACCCCAATTCAGGTGGTAAACTGTCGGGAAGCAAGGAGCCTCGAACAAATTCAAGATAGTCTCGGTACGTACCTACATAGGCATATTCCAGCGTCACCTTGGTCTCTCCGATCCGCCCCTTGATACTCTCCCCCTGATAGGCGAAGATCGGCTGTCCTGTGCTGTCACGCCATGTCGGATTGAATGCACTGGTATCTTGATGCACTGTCAGATTCTGCAGATGCACACGATAGTTCTTCCCATCAGTATAAAAAAACTCGGAAGGAGTGACCACCAGACCGGGGTTTGCAGTTTGTTTTGAAAACAGTTTTCCGCCCATATCCAGTTCATATAAACGATAGTCATTTTCGAGCCTTCCTTCCTGACCACAACCTTCTTCCAGAAATACATATAATGGTCCGGTATAGCCGTCCGGAATGAGCCAGATTGCGGGTTCTTTTACACGGTTATCATTGGTGATTGTATAAATGGAAACAAAGATCACTGCAGGCAATAGAAAAGCCAGCATTTTATGGAAGACAGACATACCGCTCCACCAGACCAGAACCAGGCCGAAGAGATAGATCACTGCGGAGATGTACATGCTGTTGCCTTCCACCAGAAAGATGCTATTGCATCCACCAATAGCCAGCAATAATCCGATGGCATACCATCGGTTCAGGGAAGATGTGTCCAGGGTCATCGTCGGGTTTTCTGTTGAAATCTTGCAATCCAGTTGATTATTCCCGGGATCAGGTCAGGATGAAGCGGGCGATCCTGCTCGGTATAACTGGCTATATTATCAGCGGTATCGGCCACTTTTTTAAATACATGATTCATATCGGAAATGGTCAGCAATGAAGTGTTTGTCGCTGCCTCAGCCAGCCTGTCTGCATCCTCCGAAAAGACTTGCAAATCCTGTTCACCTTGCACGACAAGGACAGGTATTTCCAATTGGCGCAATTCTTCCGAAGGATCAAGAGTAATCCAGGAATGCAGATAGGCCTGTACACTTGGTCGGAACAATGCCATCAGAAAGGGAGGAGGATCTGCAGGTTTTTCTTGCCGGACCAACCGGAACAAACTGTCTGCCGCTACCCGTACGAATTCGGGCTGTCGCTCCAGTTGTTTCATGATCAGTTGATCTGCCGGACGTCCGGCACCGGAAAGGCTGATCAACCCTTTCACAACAGTTCTCTGTCGTGCTGCTAGGATTGCGACAAGAGAGCCTTCGCTATGACCAGCAAGAATGATGGAGGTAAAGCGTCCACCGGTTTTCCAATGGTCTATCCAGCGTACAAGGTCACCGACAATGGTATCAAATCGGAGGTCTTCTTCATGAAGGTCAGAAAAAGCACTTTTCCCGATATTCCGTTTGTCATATCGAAATGTGGCTATCCCGTGGTTTTCCAGACCGTCAGCCAGCATGCGGAGGTTTGACGACCCTCCTTGCGGTTGATTTCCATTGCGGTCTGTCGGCCCGGAGCCCGCGACCAGAATCACGAGTGTCGAATCACCGGGATCACCTTCACGGAGACTGCCCTCCAGCAATCCTCCCGGGACAATGATCTGAAATGTCTGGTCCTGAGCGAGCACTAAGCCAGGATAGAGAAGAATGCACCCTGTCAGGAAGCGGAATAGTCGAAACCTGTACAAACGATCAGAATTACCCATGATGTCACAAAATCCTCTTAATTTCCGAATTCATTTGCCAATATCGGACCTTGCCTGCATTATCATCAATCCTGCGTTTATTATTCTTCATCCTTCCATTGGGCATGCTGGCACAACCCTGCCAGGAAACACTCGATCTGGGCGATGACGTCATCCTGTGCCATCCTGGAGGAGATGTCCAGTTGAATGCGAGTTATTCAGGAGATCCGTCAAAAATCATCGACATCGAATGGGATCCCATCACCGGATTATCTGATCCTTCGATCCTGGATCCTATCGCTTCCGTCAGTTCGACGACCACGTATACTGTCACGATAAAGACCTTCAGCGGAAACAACCTGGTCAATAATGGTGACTTTGAAGGAGGAAACACATCCTTTACCTCAGATTATATCTATAACCCGGTCTCGCTGGTTTCGGAGGGCGTGTATGCCATTACCAATAACCCCAATATACAGCATCCGGGTTTTCAGCCATGTGGTGATCATACTTCCGGAAGCGGCCAGATGATGGCGGTCAACGGTGCGGGAACACCGGGTCAAAATGTGTGGTGCCAGACAATTCCAGTACTTCCCAATACCTCCTATGTGTTCAGCGCCTGGGTGACGACGCTGGTGGCTGCCAGTCCGGCTATTCTCCAGTTTTATGCTAATGGAGCTCCAATCGGGGCCGCCTTTAATGCGCCAAGCAACACATGCGACTGGATTCAGTTTTATAATATCTGGGACTCCGGAGGCTCCTCCTCTGTGACCATCTGCATCGTCAACCAGAATACCGTACTCGGTGGAAACGACTTTGCTCTGGATGATATCTTTCTGAGCGAAGTATGTGAGATTTCAGATACGATCACCATTACTGTCCTGGACGAGATCACGGAACAGCAGGATGTGGAAATCTGCTTTGGTGAATCGGTTAACGTGGCGGGCCAGTCGTTTAACAACGAAGGCGACTATGAAGTGGTACTCCAGTCGTTTCAGGGATGTGATTCGACGATCATGGTCCATGTCGATGTGGCCGTGATCGAAGCGTTTATCGAAGACCCACTCACACTGAATTGTTACCTGGATGAGACCGAACTGGATGGCTCCCTGTCCAACGGCACCAACGGGATCGATTTTTACAAATGGACGACCAGCGGAGGGAACATCCTGACAGACCCTGGACAGCCTTCCGTTTCCATCAGTGGTGGGGGAAGCTACCAGCTGCTGGTGAGCACGTCCCTGGGTGGGATCATCTGTTATGATTCCATTTCCGTCGCCATCCCCCTGGATACAGTCTCGCCTGTGGTCAGTATTGCTGATCCGCCCTTCCTCTCCTGCCAGGATTCGACACTTCAACTGGTTGCTCAAGGGCTTCCCCTGCCCAGCGGATATGATGTGGCCTGGACCACACCCGATGGAACCATCCTCTCGGGTCAGGATTCGCTCACCTCGCTGATCCTCGGCCCGGGGATATATATCGTGACACTCACCGATCTGGACAATGGCTGTATCGGACTGGACACGACGGTCGTGCTGGCCGACACGAGCAAGCCGGTGATCAATCCCTTTCCTGTACCCGGTCTGACCTGCGTGCAGACGACGGCCCAGATCCGGTGTCAGTTCCGTCTCCAGCCTCCGGGGTAACGCTGCAGTGGTCTACGCCGAACGGGTTGATCCTGGGCGCCACGGATTCACTGATCATCACTGCTGGTGCGGCTGGCAACTATACCCTGCTGGCTGTCGACACGCTGTCGGGCTGCATGTCCTCCTGGACGACCGCCGTAGTGGAAGACGTGACCATTCCGGTGGTCCAGCTCCCCGCGCAGGACACACTGGGCTGTCAGCAGGTCGAGCTGTCGGCGATAGCCACCCTGCCTCCGGGCCTGGATTCGCTGTCCATTTTCTGGTCTACCCCGAACGGCAGCTTCAATGGGCCCGTTGATTCGGTTGTCGCCCTGCTGGGAGGCGAAGGGATCTACACGGTGCTGGTGGAAAACCTGGCCAACGGATGCCTGGATTCAGCGACGATCACAGTGATCCGCAATGAGGTGCTGCCAGCAGTCGAGGCCGGTCCCGACCTGATCATCGATTGTGCACAGGACACCGTTTCTCCCGTCACCACAGGCACCGATCCAGGTTCCAGCATGATCTACAGCTGGAGCTCCTCCACCGGTGGCATCCTGGGCGACTCCCTCCTAACCCCCTCTTTTTTCACAGCCGGGGTGTACATCCTGGAGGTGTTCAACACCCAGAACCTGTGTTCTGACCAGGATACCCTGGAGGTCACCGACATCCGGGCCCTGCCCAATGTGGGGATCCTTCCTGCAGCTGTGCTCACCTGTGCGGATCTGACGGTTTCCCTGGATGGGACGACTTCAGACCAGGGGCATCATGTCTATCAGTGGTCCGGAACGGGTCCGATCACGGCATCCACATCACTGACACCCGTCATCCAGTCGCCGGGATGGTATGTGCTGCTCAGCACGGATACACTCAATCATTGTCAACAGACCGACTCCGTGCTGGTGACCCAGGATGTAGTACCGCCCCTTTCTGGAATTGCTCCACCCGACAGTCTGGATTGCAACAACCCTTCAGTCATTCTGGATGCGTCGGCATCACAGCCAGGACAGATCAGCTACGCCTGGACAACTCAGACAGGGAATATTGTCTCGGGAGCGAATGGCCCCAACCCGATTATCAACGGAGGCGGGACCTACACGCTGCTGATCACCAACCCGGATAATGGGTGCACCAGCTGGATTCCGTGTTTGTCTACCAGATCCCAACTTGCCGGTTGCCTCCATCCAGGATGCCGACACACTGACTTGTCTGGTTGACCAACTCATGCTCACCGCCACCTTCCAATCCCCAACCCCAATGTCACCTTTTCGTGGTCGACAGGTGATGGACAGATCCTGAGTGGAGGGACGACAACGACACCGCTCATCGGCGCTGCGGGCACCTACATGGTGGTCCTGACCGACCCGGCTACGGGTGCACAGCGACCGACCGTGGTCGTCGAAGAGAACACGGCCGTACCCGGTGAGTGTCCCCGCAGCGGGCACCCTGACGTGCCTGGTTAACCAGTGGATCTGACCGCAGTGCCGAGCAGTTATCCCGGTACACAGCTGGGCCTGGTCGACCGGTAATGGCCAGATCACCGGACCGACCACCACAAATCCGATCCAGGTCAATGCACCGGGCATTTACCAGGTCATCTGGACTGTACCCGAGAACGGATGTACAGGCAGTACGACAGTATCTGTCACGGAAAACAAATGGCCACCTCTGGCGGATGCCGGTCCGGATGGCCTGCTGCCCTGCGACCCACCGGTGTTCGCCCTGGATGGCACGGCGTCCACGGGGCAGGGTGGTCTGACCTATACCTGGACGACAGTCGGAGGACAATTCGTATCGGGAAGCGGATCATCCACCCCCCAGATCGGCACATCGGGCAGCTATGTGCTGCTGGTCACCGATGCGGTGAACGGGTGTACAGATACGGATACAGTGCAGGTCACTCAGGTGATTCCGTCGGGCCTGGATCTGGAGGTTGACCCGCCGGGCTGCAAACGCGCACAGGGGGAACTGTCCCTGTTGGGATCTGGTGGAGGATCACCACCCTATACCTTTCAAATTGACAGTATCCAAGGGAGCTTTTCACAGGGAGAAGGACTGCTGCTGGACCCGGGCAGCTGGACGGTATCGGTGATCGATGCGTTGGGCTGCAGGTTTGACACGACCATCGTGATGCCAGACCGACAGGACCTGGAGCTGGTTGTTCCACAGGAGGTGTGGGTGCAGTATGGCGATTCGGGCCTGATCGAACTGCAGATCAATTTCCCAACAGGATCGGTGGATACGGTGCTGTGGAACCCGTCGATCTGGCTGACGGCCACAGGAGATCCGCTGTTGTGGTACACACAAGCACCGCTGGCCCTGCAATATCAGGTGACAGTAGAAACGACAGATGGTTGCGAGGCAAAGGGACTGGTCCAGGTATTGATCGACAATGACCCGGTGCTGTTTGTCCCGAATGTATTTTCCCCCAATGAGGCGGATGGGATCAATGACCGATTCTATCCGTTTTCGCGACCCGGGACGGTAAAACGGATCCTGAGCATGGGGGTTTACGATCGATGGGGATCGCGACTGTTTTACAACGAGGATTTTCCACCGGATGATGCGGCCTATGGTTGGGACGGGTCGTTCCGTCACACGCGCCTCAATCCGGCAGTATTCGTCTGGGTGATCGAGGCCGAGTTGAACACCGGTGAGATCATCCTCCTCAAAGGGGATGTGACGTTGTTATAATATTCGGGTTTCCTTTCCACGCTGCTTTTCGTACTTTCGAAGGTTTGGTCGTTCAAACAGAGGAAATTGTTTTGCTGTATGTTGAAGGCGTTATTGCTTACCGGAATAAGTATGTTGGTCTGTACTACCTTCCTGAGATCACAAAACAGTTGTGGGATCATGGTAGAAGCAGGCGATCCTGTGTCGATCTGTCCTGGTGGGAGTACGACGTTGAATGGAATGGTCTCCGGAGGCAATAATCCCGATTATGAGTGGACCCCTCCTGATGGGTTGAGCGATCCGACATCCCTGACACCCACTGCCTCACCTGTTGCCACCACGACCTATACGCTTTCGGCTACTGGGATGTCACCCAACCTCATCATCAATGGCGGGTTTGAGACCGGGGACATTTCTCCGGCTACATCTAATTATACCATGGTGGCAGATCCGGTGGCGATCGCTACAAATTTTCCGAATTACTACGGCGTTCTTTCTGTTCCTCAGATCGTCCAGGCATTCGGGTGTACACCAAATATCGGTGCCTATACCATGGTGATCCATGGCAGCACAGGTGTCAATGTGGATTTCTGGTGTGAATCCATTCCTGTAACTCCGAATACTGATTACAAATTCACCTATACTGTATTCGGCATCCTCTATTTTTTTGCAGATGCACCAGAAATCGTCCTGAAGGTGAACGGCGCTCAGATTGGTTCGATCGTCGCGCCAAACTCCTTGTGCGGGGAAGAAACGGAAACTTTCACCGAATTCGGGAGGAGCCACCACTGCGGATGTCTGTTTTGCCAATGCAACGGTCGATGGATTTGGCAGTATGTGTTCTTCTTGATGATATCATGATGGTGGAATGCTGCGTTGCGACAGATACGGTTACGGTCACGGTGTTACCTGAGATCATGGAAGTCCAGGATCACCTGATCTGTGAAGGCGAATCTGTAGAAGTGGGAGGGCAGACATTTGATCAGGCAGGCACTTATGAAGTCGTGTTAAATTCATTTCAGAATTGTGATTCCACCATACAGGTCAATGTTGAACTGGCACAAGTGGAGGCATTTGTATCCCCTCCAGCGAAGATCTCCTGTTTGCTTGAACAAGTTCAGTTGGATGGTTCCGGTTCAGTTGGCGAATTCGGAATCAGCAATTACAGCTGGTCGACTGTCAATGGGCTGATCCTTTCCAACCCTTCAGGTTCCTTTGTAGAGGTAGGTGCTGGAGGAACCTATACCCTTACCGTGACCACCACCAACGGACAGATCTCCTGCATGGATGAAGTGGATGTCCTGGTGGAGATCGATACGATCACCCCGGTGTTTTCGATTGACCCTGCACCACCTCCACCTTGTGATGATCCGATTGTAACCTTGAATGCCAATGGGGTTAATCTGCCACCCAATGCACAACCATCATGGTCCACCTGGAATGGACAGATCATCAGCGGGGGAAATACCCTCATGCCAACCGTTTCCGGGAGTGGGGTGTATACGCTGTTGGTTACCAATCCGGCGAATGGCTGTTATACACTGGACTCTGTCCAGGTCCAGGCCGATACCAATAAACCGGTTATCCTGCCATTGCTGATACCCGATATCACCTGTAAGGACTCTCAGGCATTGATCGCGGTCGCCGTGCCTGTGCCTGTCACAGGTTATACCGCGCAATGGATGACCAGCGATGGAAATATCCTTTCATCAACGGACACGCTGACAATCCTGGTAGATCAGGGAGGGCAGTATGTATTGACTGTCACGGATCAAATATCCGGATGCACCAGCGAATTCACGGCAATTGTCAATGAACTCACCAATCCACCTACACCCCTCCTTCCTGTACCGGACACCCTGAATTGCCTCGTCAACACGTTGAATATTCTGGCCACCTTGCCGCCCGGGGTTGATTCTCTTTCGGTGCTATGGACGACATCAAATGGGCTGATCCTGAATGGAGCGGATTCTCTGGAGATGACACTAGGACAGGCCGGGACCTATGCTATCCATATTCAGGATCTGGAATCGGGATGTCAGGATTCAGCCATGATCAACGTGATCAGCAATGCACAATTGCCTGCTGTTGCTGCGGGTCCTGATCAGACTATCGATTGCAAGCAGGACACGATCATTCCACAGACAGCCGGCTCAGCATCCGGCCCGGGAATCTTCTATTCCTGGACTAAAAATGGTGTTGGCTTTACAGGAGATACGTTGTTGCAACCCGTTTTAACAGGAGCAGGTACCTATATTCTGGAAGTTATCAATACATGGAGTGGATGCCGAAATACGGATACACTGATCATCACAAATATTGCTTCAATCCCCGTCATTCAGATTACTACAACAGATACACTGGATTGTGTGACCGCACAAGTCACGATCGATGCTTCGGCTTCCGACCAGGGAACGCATACACTCTCCTGGTCGGGCCCGCCAGGAGGCATTCTGACTAATGGCACGACACTCCTGCCGACCATCGGTCAACCGGGATGGTACGTGCTGACCAGCCTCGATACCACCAACCAATGTACAAATCAAGATTCGGTACTTGTTCAGCAGGACATCCAGGTGCCATTGATCAGCATCCTGCCTGCCGACAGCCTGGATTGTGTGACCACCAGCCTCCAATTGGATGGCTCCCTTTCGAACCCATCTGGCAACCTGCTTTTTTCCTGGTCGACGCAATCAGGAAATATCGTTTCAGGAAGCACAACGGCAACTCCGCTGATCAGTGGTGGCGGGATGTATGTCCTCGAATTGACCAATCCGGATAACGGGTGTACAGCTCGTGACTCGGTTTTTGTCTTTCAGGATCCGGACCTGCCGGTCGCGTCCATTCAGGATGCAGATACCTTGACCTGCTTGCTTTCAGAAATGACGCTGGTCGCAGCGATCCAGTCTTCGAATCCCAATGTGACCTACAGCTGGACAACGCTCGACGGTTCGATCCTGAGTGGAGCCAACTCGCTTATGCCATTGATAAATGGTCCCGGAACCTATTTCTTTTCGCTCACAGATCCTTCTTCTGGTTGTATGACCTCGGATCAAGTGATCGTGTACGAAAATATAGTCGTACCTGATGTTCTGATCAGTTCTCCGGATACATTGACCTGTCTTGTTCAACAGGTCTCGCTGACAGCCAATCCGGTAAATTTTAATGGCACACTATTCTATCAGTGGACTACTGTGGATGGTCAGATCATTGGTCCAACAACATCCAATCCGATCACAGTTGGTTTGGCAGGAACCTATGCGCTGCAATGGACAGTACCTGAGAATGGTTGCAGCCAATCCATCGATCAGATCGTCATCGAAAATACAGTGCCTCCACTTGCAGATGCGGGAATGGATGAAGGAATTCCATGTAATGGCCAAACCCTGCAGCTGGACGGTAGCGGATCTTTCGGACAGGGGAGCCTGACCTACCAATGGTCGACTGCCAATGGCCAGATTCTTTCCGGTGGAAATACGAGTATGCCAATGATCGGTCAGGCTGGCTTGTATCAATTAACTGTACAGGACGAACAGAATGGCTGTGAGTCAACTGATGACGTTGTGATCTCCCCATCTGGTTCCAATATCGTTGCATTCAGCCTGGTGGAACCTCTTTGCAGCACGCCTGGTTCCATTACTTTGCAGCCGACAGGTGGGACACCACCAGTGATGATGACGATCGGCGGAGTTAATGGGAGTTTTTCCCCTGGTGAAACCGTCCTACTGGCTACAGGAGTCTGGCCGGTGACCGTGATCGACGGATCGGGATGTGTGTTTGACACCGTTATTACTATGCTGTCTGCACAGACATTTGCGTTGACAGCTCCGAGCTCGGTATTTCTTTCTCCCGGATCTCCGGGACAGATCGTTCTGACTGTCAATATTCCTCCAAATCAAATAGCGGAGGTATCCTGGTCGCCTGCAAGTGGTATAGGCGCCACATCTGATCCGCTTATCTGGACTGTTTCAGTTACTGAATCAACAACTTATGAGGTGGTTGTGAAAACCTTTGACGGATGTGCAGGAATGGCCACGATACAGGTCGATCTGGTGACTGAGCCACCGGTGCTGTTTATTCCGAATGTATTTTCACCGAAAGACATCAATGGCATCAATGACGTCTTCTTTCCACTCTCTCGACCGGGTACGATTACAGCTATTAAAAATATGGCCATCTATGATCGGTGGGGAAACAATCTCTTTCTACGTGAGGACTTTCCACCAGATGATGCCAACTATGGATGGGATGGCAGTTATAGAAATAAAGTCATGGATCCTGGAGTGTATATCTGGGTGATCGAAGTGATCCTTCCTGATGGTGAAACCAGGGTGTATAAAGGGGATGTGACGATATTCTAAATGACGATATTTGATTATTTAAAGAACACATGGTCATGCTCCTTTATCATTGCTTGATGACCAGTTTTTCTTTTTTCCAGGAAGGTCCCTGAACGGTCAGAATGTACACACCGTTCGGAGCGTTTTCCAGGTTAAAATCTGCTGTTTTTTTCCGTTCCTTTTCAGACATCAGACGTTGTACAAGGAGTTTTCCTGTAATGTCTTGAATGGTAATCTCAACGGGTCCATCCCACTCCTGGTTCACGATTACATGCAGCCATCCGGTGGTTGGATTTGGCAGGATCTGTATGAATTGATCTTTGAGTGGATCAGCAATGGATGTCATCGGACAAATGACATTTATGGGAAGGCTTGTCACATGGCATCCATGCTCATCCAATCCTTCTGAAATATAGAGCCCATCTGCAAGACAATGGATGACTTTCCCAGAATCAACGGGCTCTGGAAGGCCATCGAGATACCAATATACATGATTTGAATAGGGTGAAACCAGAGTATCTCCCAGCACCTCAATAGCCAATCCATTCAGTGGAGTGTATTCATTTAATTCGATCTCGGGAGAAATGCTGGAACAGCCGAATTCTCCCTGAATGGTGACCTGATAAGGGCCTTCAGCATGTGCATAGATATTCTGCGTGGTCTGTCCATTTGTCCATAGATAGGAATGCCCTTCATTGGCGGAAAGTAGAACGGAATCACCCGGGCAAATAGATGTCGGTCCGTTCACTTCGATCATGGCATCGAGAATTTCAAATTCAGAAGAGCAGGTCATTCCATTGTATAACACGTCAAATGTGTACCGGCCTGCTTTTACAGGTAATTTTTTCGAAAACCCCCACCAACTGGAATTGTACGTATTACTGCTTACGTGTGTCCAACTCAGATAAACGGTACTATCTGGATTCAGAATTCTCAGATTGGCTGTCAATCCCGCAGTTTCCTGACGAATGAACATATAGAATTTTGCAAAACCAGCCGGTAACCCGACACCCTGATAGGGTACAGGGAAGCAGGCTTTTTCATTAGGCGATTCCGTTTCCGGACATGGAGGAATGACAACGTCTGCCGAATTGGTCGACACTTTAACAACGGCTGGTTCGCTGTAGGGTTTCTGATTTTTCCACCAGGTCGTTGAGTTCAGTGAATTGCATGTTCCTGAAAAGGGATCAATGCGTGTTCCCACGGTGCTTCCACTCCATACTTCAAAATGCAAATGAGGTCCAGATGAATTTCCAGAACTGCCTACGACACCCAGATATTCACCCGCTTCCACGGTTTCACCGATGGTCTTTACCGTCACCGAATTTTTTTTCATGTGGAAATACAATGCTCTGGATCCATCCGGATGACCAATCACGATATAGTTTGCCTGTAATGAAGTTGACCCACAGTTTTTATCTGTATTCCCATCCGCTTTGTCCAAAATGGTTCCTGCTGCTGCAGCAACGACTTCAACCAGATTGTTGTTCATTTTAATAAACCGATAGGGAAACATCGCAATGTCTGTGCCTCGGTGTCCGTCATATGTGCGTGAGCCACATTGATAATCCTTTATTTGTCCTGAGGTATTATCCTGATCGACAAATGCACTGATCATATAATAGCTGCAATCTTTTAATTCATTTCCAGGGCGAAGCGGCCATTCAAGTTGTGTGATCAACTCCTGTTCCTCCGAAAAAGACCATCCGGCCAGCGCCGCATTCCGGGCACAATTTTTTTCCAACAAGTCATATTCTGCCTGGGTAATACATGGATGATCAGCTTCATTTTGCTCCAGCACATATTCGCTGCCCTGGCGAATTTCCAGACCTTCATATTCGGTTTGGGCAACCAGATATCCCCAACCAACCATACCGAACAGAATCATTCCTACCAGACGAATACACATCTTCAAGATTTTTTAATTGTTCATCAAATTCTTCAGAAAAGACGCCGGGTAATAAGATGGATAATGGGCAAACTCTTCCCGCTCGTTTAGTGATCTTCCGGCTATAAAAATGGAAGAGCGGTTATAGACTCAAAACGCTGCACGATCTAAAAGTAACCACATACAGCATGTGCTCTCCGGTTCTGGCTTTGGAACTGTAGATCCTGGAAAGTGAGAAAGGCGATCATGCGGCACGAACTTCCAATAAAGCCCTTTCGTGTACACGAACGAGCAATGTTCGCTATCTTTTGCATCCCTAAGCGCTATGATCTATGTTCTTCAGCCTTGTTTTGTTGTCTTCTTTTTTCCTCCTTCCCGATTTCGGGCCAAACCCCATTCTTCTGTCCTGCAATGAAACGATCAATGCAGGACCGGATCAACTTCTCTGTCATCCGGGCGGTAGCACAGGATTGAATGGTTTTTTCAGCGGCAACGAGATCAGTAGTCTGGAATGGACACCTGCCTCCGGATTATCCGATCCCATGATCCTGAACCCTGCGGCATCAGTCTCTCAAACGACAACGTACACATTGACCATCAAAGCACCTTCCGGGAACAATCTGGTTGTCAATGGAAATTTTGAGGCGGGTAATTCAGGTTTCACCAGCAACTACTGGTACGGCAACCCCGGTTTGAGTCCGGGAGGATACTCTATCCAGCCCAATCCTCTCGCTTGCAATCCGGGGTTTTCCCAATGTGGTGATCATACCACAGGAAGTGGAAATATGATGGTCATCGATGGATCAACGACTCCGGGTATTACCTTCTTTTGCCAGACTGTACCCGTCATTCCGAATACGGAATACTATTTTGAGTTTTACGTCACATCTGTATATCCTGTGTCACCGGCCAACGTTCAGGCGACATTCAATGGCACTCCCATCGGTTCTGTTTCTGCTACGGGAAATACATGTGAGTGGATCCAGTTTTCGGCAGTTTGGAATTCAGGTGGAGCCTCGTCCGTGACGATCTGTCTGGAGGATCTGAATATCATCGGAGGTGGAAACGACTTTGCCATAGACGATGTCTTTCTGCGGGAGATTTGTAAATACACGGACGAAGTCACCATCACAGTCCTGGACGAGATCACGGAACAGCAGGATGTGGAAATCTGCTTTGGTGAATCGGTCAACGTGGCGGGCCAGTCGTTTAACAACGAAGGCGACTATGAAGTGGTACTCCAGTCGTTTCAGGGATGTGATTCGACGATCATGGTCCATGTCGATGTGGCCGTGATCGAAGCGTTTATCGAAGACCCACTGACGCTGAATTGTTACCTGGATGAGACCGAACTGGATGGCTCCCTGTCCAACGGCACCAACGGGATCGATTTTTACAAATGGACGACCAGCGGAGGGAACATCCTGACAGACCCTGGACAGCCTTCCATTTCCATCAGTGGTGGAGGAAGCTACCAGCTGCTGGTCAGCACATCCCTGGGTGGGATCATCTGTTATGATTCCATTTTCGTCACCATCCCCCTGGATACAGTCTCGCCTGTGGGTCAGTATTGCGGATCCACCTTTTCTCCCTGCCGGATTCGACACTTCAACTGGTTGCTCATGGGCTTCCCTGCCCAGCGGATATGATGTGGCTCGGACCACACCCGATGGAACCATCCTCTCGGGTCAGGATTCGCTCACCTCGCTGATCCTCGGCCCGGGATATATATCGTGACACTCACCGGTCTGGATAATGGCTGTATCGGACTGGACACGACGGTCGTCCTGGCCGAGACGAGCAAGCCGGTGATCAATCCCTTTCCTGTACCCGGGCTGACCTGCGTGGAGACGACGGCCCAGATCCAGGTGTCAGTTCCGTCTCCAGCCTCCGGGGTAACGCTGCAGTGGTCCACGCCGAACGGGTTGATCCTGGGCGCCACGGATTCACTGATCATCACTGCTGGTGCGGCGGGCAACTATACCCTGCTGGCTGTCGACACGCTGTCGGGCTGCATGTCCACCTGGACGACAGCCGTAGTGGAAGACGTGACCATTCCGGTGGTCCAGCTCCCCGCGCAGGACACACTGGGCTGTCAGCAGGTCGAGCTGTCGGCGATAGCCACCCTGCCTCCGGGCCGGATTCGCTGTCCATTTTCTGGTCTACCCCGAACGGCAGCTTCGATGGGCCCGTTGATTCGGTTGTCGCCCTGCTGGGAGGCGAAGGATCTACACGGTGCTGGTGGAAAACACGGCCCAACGGATGCCCGATTCAGCGACGATCACAGTGATCCGCAATGAGGTGCTGCCAGCAGTCGAGGCCGGTCCCGACCTGATCATCGATTGTGCACAGGACACCGTTTCTCCCGTCACCACAGGCACCGATCCAGGTTCCAGCATGATCTACAGCTGGAGCTCCTCCACCGGTGGCATCCTGGGCGACTCCCTCCTAACCCCCTCTTTTTTCACAGCCGGGGTGTACATCACGGAGGTGTTCAACACCCAGAACCTGCGTTCTGACCCGGGATACCCGGAGGTCACCGACATCCGGGCCCTGCCCAATGTGGGGATCCTTCCTGCAGCTGTGCTCACCTGTGCGGATCTGACGGTTTCCCTGGATGGGACGACTTCAGACCAGGGGCATCATGTCTATCAGTGGTCCGGAACGGGTCCGATCACGGCATCCACATCACTGACACCCGTCATCCAGTCGCCGGGATGGTATGTGCTGCTCAGCACGGATACACTCAATCATTGTCAACAGACCGACTCCGTGCTGGTGACCCGGGGATGTAGTACCGCCCCTTTCTGGAATTGCTCCACCCGACAGTCTGGATTGCAACAACCCTTCAGTCATTCTGGATGCGTCGGCATCACAGCCAGGACAGATCAGCTACGCCTGGACAACTCAGACAGGGAATATTGTCTCGGGAGCGAATGGCCCCAACCCGATTATCAACGGAGGCGGGACCTACACGCTGCTGATCACCAACCCGGATAATGGGTGCACCAGGCTGGATTCCGTGTTTGTCTACCAGGATCCCAACTTGCCGGTTGCCTCCATCCAGGATGCCGACACACTGACTTGTCTGGTTGACCAACTCATGCTCACCGCCACCTTCCAATCCCCCAACCCCAATGTCACCTTTTCGTGGTCGACAGGTGATGGACAGATCCTGAGTGGAGGGACGACAACGACACCGCTCATCGGCGCTGCGGGCACCTACATGGTGGTCCTGACCGACCCGGCTACGGGGTGCACAGCGACCGACCAGGTGGTCGTCGAAGAGAACACGGCCGTACCCCAGGTGAGTGTCCCCGCAGCGGGCACCCTGACGTGCCTGGTTAACCAGGTGGATCTGACCGCAGTGCCGAGCAGTTATCCCGGTACACTCAGCTGGGCCTGGTCGACCGGTAATGGCCAGATCACCGGACCGACCACCACAAATCCGATCCAGGTCAATGCACCGGGCATTTACCAGGTCATCTGGACTGTACCCGAGAACGGATGTACAGGCAGTACGACAGTATCTGTCACGGAAAACAAATGGCCACCTCTGGCGGATGCCGGTCCGGATGGCCTGCTGCCCTGCGACCCACCGGTGTTCGCCCTGGATGGCACGGCGTCCACGGGGCAGGGTGGTCTGACCTATACCTGGACGACAGTCGGAGGACAAGTCGTATCGGGAAGCGGATCATCCACGCCCCAGATCGCCACATCGGGCAGCTATGTGCTGCTGGTCACCGATGCGGTGAACGGGTGTACAGATACGGATACAGTGCAGGTCAGTCAGGTGATTCCGTCGGGCCTGGACGTGGAGGTTGACCCACCGGGCTGCAAACGCGCTCAGGGAGAACTGTCCCTGTTGGGATCTGGTGGAGGATCACCACCCTATATCTTTCAAATTGACAGTATCCAGGGGAGCTATTCACAGGGAGAAGGACTGCTGCTGGACCCGGGCAGCTGGACGGTATCGGTGATCGATGCGTTGGGCTGCAGGTTTGACACGACCATCGTGATGCCAGACCGACAGGACCTGGAGCTGGTTGTTCCACAGGAGGTGTGGGTGCAGTGGCGATTCGGGCCTGATCGAACTGCAGATCAATTTCCCAACAGGATCGGTGGATACGGTGCTGTGGAACCCGTCGATCTGGCTGACGGCCACAGGAGATCCGCTGTTGTGGTACACAAGCACCGCTGGCCCTGCAATATCAGGTGACAGTAGAAACGACAGATGGTTGCGAGGCAAAGGGACTGGTCCGTATTGATCGACAATGACCCGGTGCTGTTTGTCCCGAATGGCTTTTCCCCAATGAGGCGGATGGGATCAATGACCGATTCTATCCGTTTTCGCGACCCGGACGGTAAAACGGATCCTGAGCATGGGGGTTTACGATCGATGGGGAGCGCGGTTGTTTTACAACGAGGATTTTCCACCGGATGATGCGGCCTATGGTTGGGACGGGTCGTTCCGTCACACGCGCCTCAATCCGGCAGTATTCGTCTGGGTGATCGAGGCCGAGTTGAACACCGGTGAGATCATCCTCCTCAAAGGGGATGTGACGTTGTTGGAATGAAATGAGGTTCCCGGATCAGGGGATGTGAAGCTTCTCAGTCCAGGTACCCGTCTGACCGCGGTAGTGGAGTAAATAGATGCCCGGCATGAGACCCTGGAGGTCAATCCTCATGGGAAGCGACCCTTGTGCATGCATGGATTGGACATATCGACCCTGAAGATCAACCAGAGTGATCAAACCCTGTTGATCCGGTGTCTGTATATCGATGAATTGACCCGGAAGATGGGAAAGGATCTGGACACTGATTGCCGTCAGGTTATTGATCTCAGAAGCGCCATTTTCCTGAATGGTGATATTGGAGAAAGCAGATCCATCGCCGGATGAATTCCCGTTTGCATTGGTGGCTACGCCGGCAGCATAGATCTTGACATCACCTGTTCCTGCTGCGGGAGCTACCCATTCCACGCGGAACGTGTCCTGTAAAGACGGAAATTTTTGCTCAGGATAGGATCGGTTATTGACAGTACGAATGGCAATTCCTACTGGCGGATTCTGGAATGTGCCGGCCTGTATGTTGCCCGAGCCATGCAGAGCCACAGCCTGAAATCCGAATTGTTGCGCGTTCGGATTGGCATTTACAACCACCTGAAGGGTATACACTTCGCCGGGCATGTAGGAAAGCACAGGATCCCCACCATCCATCAATTTGATATCTATGTTCGGATTGAAATTGCCATTGCTATGGCAGGCTTGGCAAGGCCCTTCACTTAATGGGCTACCAGTCCTGTCCAGTTTCTGAATCAGTGCCGCACCCCCGGCATTCCCCAGCACCAGGATCGCCCCGAATATCGATATCGGAATGATGAAAAAGAAGATCTGTCTGTTCATGTTGATCATTTAATAAAAGCTTTTGGACGGGTGTTTACCAGGTATGCCTCGAAAATGGTCGCTGATCTCTTTCAGGTCTTTTTCGGCATCTTCACCGGGGTAGAACAACGGCCCGAAGGAAACGGTTTTCGTTTGATAATTGAATGAGCACAATAAAATGGGAATGGCCGCTTTCCGGGCAATAAAATAGAACCCTGTTTTCAACTGGTCTACTCGTTTTCTCGTGCCTTCAGGAGCGATCGAGATCACAAAATCATCGTAACGGTTAAAGATATCCACCACAGCATCAACCAGGTTGTGGCTCTTTCGCCGATCGACGGGATACCCTCCAAGCCAGCGAAACAACCAGCCCAACGGTGGGAAAAACAGTGTATGTTTCCCCAGAAATTTAATATCGACTCCAAGGGCACTTCGTGTCAGCAAACCCATTGGAAAATCCCAATTGGATGTATGAGGCACCACTGCAATGACCAGTTTTCGTGGTCTGGGCTCCGGATATCCGATCACCTTCCAACCAAAAAGGTGAAGTATCCAATTGCTCAACCGTTGTCCGATCATCCTTCTCTTGCTTGGAAGTCGAAAATATCGCTTTCTTTTGTCATATGGTGCGACGAATCATCTTCGGGTTGTCTGGTCTGTTTCTGGTGCTGAATGCCAGATCACAGGAGGTCGACTATTCGTTGCATGGTGGCTGGTATGACCATCCGGTAGAGATCCGTCTCACATCTCCGGGAGAGACCATTTTTTATACAACGAATGGCAACACGCCTCGTCCGGGACAATCCGTTTACCGGAGTCCGATCCGGCTATCCGAAACAACGCTGGTCCGAGCCATTGCCTGCACAGGTCGGACATGTGGGCCGGAAACTGCGCATACCTTTCTGATCGGAGAGCCAAAGAGCAAGTTTCCAACACTGTCCATCGCTGTCCCTCCGGGTGCTTTGTTCGATCCGGAATCCGGGTTATATCGCGAAGGCTGGATGGCCGAAAATCGGACCTGGAAAAAGGAGGGTGCGAATTTCTGGAGTAAAAAGGAGCTCCTGGCTCACACAGAGATCTTTGATGCAAATGGCGAGCAGGTCTTCAACGCCAACACAGGATTTCGTCTCTTCGGCGGGATGAGCCGGCTATTTGCCCAGAAGTCCTTTTCGCTGGTTGCACGCTCTCAATATGGGCCAAAACGCATTGACTATCCCATTTTTGGCAGGAAGGGCCTCAACAAGTTCAAGTACCTGGTGTTGCGAAACAGTGGCAGTGATTGGGGAAGAACACAATTCCGGGATGCGCTGATGACCTCATTGCTCCAGCAATGGGATCTTGAGAAACAGGACTTCCAGCCCGCCCATGTCTACCTGAACGGCCAGTACTGGGGCATGTACAATGCACGGGAGAAGATCAACCGCTTCTTTCTGAAAAGTCATACGGGTACAGATCGGGACAGCATTGATCTGCTGGAACACAATGCACATCCAAAGGTGGGTTCGGCAGCTTACTACAAGCGGATGCTGGACTATATCCGCACGCATGATCTGGCAGTAGACTCCCATTTCGCATTTGTGGGACGAATGATGGATATCGACAACTTTCTGCATTATCAGATCGCTCAGATCTATTTTGACAATCAGGATGCCGGTGGGAATATCCGCTTCTGGCGCCCGCGCAAACCGGACGGTCGGTGGAGATGGATACTGTACGATACGGATTGGGGATTTGGCCTCAACGATCCGATGGCTTTTCGCAACAACAGTCTGGCCTTTCATACAGAAGCGAATGGCCCATCCTGGCCGAACCCCCCCTGGAGCACGTTTCTTCTCCGTCAGCTCTTGCGAAATCAAGGGTTTCGTCAATCCTTCATACAGACATTTTACGAGGTGCTGAACAAGGATTTTCATCCCCACCGGGTAGTTCGGCGAATCGAATCGTTTGCTCACGAATATCGATCCGAGATTCCCCGGCATTTTGATCGATGGAACCTGGATACAATCAAGTGGGCAACACAGGTAGAGATCATGAAGCAGTTTGCCCGTGTTCGTCCCGAATTCATGCGCAAATTTCTAAGGGAGAAATTCGATCTGGGAGAAGACGTCACCTTGGCTCTCGGCTGCACAGAAGGAGGTAGTATTAGTATCACTCCTGTTCATCAATGGGAAGGAGATACCCTCCAGGTGACTTACGCTGCAGGCATGAACGTAACGATTCAGGTCAAACCTCGGGCGGGTTTTCGGTTTACAGGATGGTCGGATGGTGTTTCGAGCAGTATCTGGACACGGACTTTGTGCATGCAGCCGGGCATGGAGGGGATCTCGGCCATATTTGAACCGTATCGTCATTCCCTGGCCGATCTGGTGATGATCAATGAGATCGGTGCCTATAACCGTAAATCGGGCGATTGGGTAGAGATCTTTAATTCATCCGACCAATCAGTGGATGTCACGTCTTGGATCCTGGCCGATGCCAAACATGAATACCGACTTCCCACGGCGGTCATTCCACCCGGAGGATACCTTGTCTTCTGTCAGGATTTACGCAAATTCAAAAACCATTTCCCCGGAGTGCCAGCCGCTGCCGGGACCTTTTCATTCGGATTGAACAGAAGACGTGAATCTATTTCGTTGTACACGGAAGAGGGGGCCTGGGTCGATCAGGTCACATATACGGTATCACCCCTTGATACGGCATTTACCCTCGCCCTGCTGTTACCCTAACTGGACAATAACCTTCCAAAAAACTGGGAGATCATGGCTGGCCGGGATCACCCGGTGCGGGCAATCCATATTATGTGGATATGCGTGTCAAAGCCCGACAGACATACTGGATGCGGTTGGGACTAGGCATGGGGATATCGAGCCTGATTTTTGGCCTGCTGCTCTGGAAATGGCAAAGAGACCGTCGAAGCAGGTTTATTGAGCCAGGAGACCGGCTCAGTAAATGACTTCTGATCGGAAGGCATCCGGACTTTCCCGGTAGAGATCCCAATAGATCTGCGCAATCGCTTCCGGATTGTATTTCGGATCTGATTCCTGAACAAATCCACAAACCGTGACTGTGGCAACATGGACATTGGTGCCTTCCACCCGCCTGGCAAGGGCTTGTGACAAATTGCGCAGTCCTGCCTTGCCGATGCTGAGTGATACCCATTCTGGATGTGGATGCAGAGACTGGCCTCCACCCGTGAAGATCAGACAGCCTTTGTTCTGGGCCAGATATTCAGGTATCAGGGTTTGAGCGACATGAAAACCACCCCCGATATTGACCTCATTCATGGAACGTACGGTGGGCCAGTTGAGTGCCAGCACATCCCGCACCTCAACTGCAGAAGCATTGAAGACCACGACTTCGGGCGTGCCTGCTTGCCGGGTCACTTCTTCGATCACCCGGCGCACACTGTTTGGATCGGCGACATCAGCGATCATACTATGGATATTGATACCCCCCTGTTGAAGTTCGAGAATTTCTTTGTCCAGTTTTTCCACCTGTCGGGCTACCAGGGTGACACCAAAGCCTTCCTGTCCGAAAAGACGGGCAATTCCCAGGCTGATCCCCGGGCCAGCACCAAAAATGAGGATATGTTTTGTCATGTCTCGACCCATTTCATACCGTTATCTATCATCGATGAACGGGCATAAAAGGTAAGACTTCTCTGTAAAAGGAAGGGACATTGGATGTAATTTCATCCTGCATGTAAGAGAAATACTAGAATCCAGGAAGACGGGAGAGGTAGAAGTCTTCCTTCTGGCGCATCTGGTCCTTTTTTTCCGGACTGTCATCCAGATAACCCATCAGATGCAGGACACCGTGTACCATCACCCGGTGTAATTCATGGAGGAAGGGGATTTTCATCGACAGGGCATTATCCTGTACCCGATCGATGGAGATAAAAATATCTCCTGACACCGGATGTTCACTGTACGGGAATGTGATGACATCTGTCAACGTGTCATGGTTGAGATACTGGACATTGAGGTTGTACAGGTAATCATCGGAACAGAAGATGATCGACACGGGGCCAGGAATTTGCCCTTCTTCCTGAATGACAGCCAGTAACCAGGTTTCGGCCACGCTTTCATTCGAAAGGGAAAAATCAACGTCTTCTTCAGCAAAGGAAATGCCCTGGGAAATCTCCTCCTCAGGGAAAAGGTCAGGAAATTCGATCATAGATGGAATTCCAGTTCCACCTTGCAACCATTGCGATGAAAGCGGACGGAATCACACAGGTTGTGCATGAGGAAAACGCCCCGACCTCCGATCTTGGTTACGTTTTCATCCTTGGTTGGATCGGGCAATTTGCGAAAATCGAAACCACAGCCTTCATCTTCGACCACAATGGCCAGTGATCCATTTACTCGTTCAGCGTGGACAACCACTTTTTTATGGATATCCGAACGATTGCCATGGATTATAGCATTGTTGACTGCTTCAGACAGACTGATCAGGATGTTCCCATGCTTCTCTTCAGAGAGCTGATGTTCCTCAACCAATCGGGCCACAAAGGTGTCCAAGTGGCGAATAGAATGTGGATGGGAAGAGATTCTAAACATATAGTCTGTAGCCAGGCTCATACCGTTTACCTTAATTATTCTCACAGCAATGCAAACCCTTCCTGGGAAGCAATCCAGGGTGAATCGTCATATTCATGGGAATAAAAAACTGCCAAAGCAGCCGGGAAAGACAGCCTATTTCCTTTCCACCACACCAAAAACCCCTCCAAAGAGTGGAAAGTTCCCGACAAATTGCAACATTACCGGGTAATTTTCAAATTGCGCTGGTACTCTTCGACCAGATTTTTGTAATACGGTTTCAAAGCAGGCGAAACAGTTCGATAGAGTTCGGTTTCTGCCTCGCGCTTTTTCAGGTATTCTTCCAGACTTGGCGGACGCTTTCGTTCGTATTGGGAAGCGGTTTCTGACTTCCGCTTGTTATCATACTCCCGTTCGCGCTCGGCGCGTTCATGATCCAGCAGTTTGCTGAGAATATCCTGCTGTCGTTTCATGGTTTCTGCGCTGAGTCGCTTGTTGACGAGGTCGATCTCCGTTTTGTCCATTTGATCGATGATGTCCTGTAGCAGCGGATCCGGTTTCCCGCTTTGCCGTTTCTCTTTGTTCAGATCTTCCAGGGCTTTTCTCATGGCAGCCTGTTTGGCGGCCATTTTTGCAAATTCCTTGCTGGTGCCCCCCTGTCCGTTTTTCATGCGATCCTGCATATTCTTCATCATATCGTTGAGAGACTTCTGGCCCTCACCCATCTTGTCCTTGGGAGTCCCTCCCGGTTTGGGGTTGCTACCGCCCGGATTCTGACAGTTCTGGTTACCCGCCATCTGATTCGATGCCTGCATTTGCATCTGGTTCAAGATCTCACTCAACATCAGCGCCAGATCATTCAGGTTCTTCATTGAAAATTGCTGTTCTGAAGCAGCCTGGGGCTTTTGTCGTTCCTCCAGCATGGTCAGGGTCTTGTTCATGTGCCCCTTGATCTCTGTCACTTTTTCAGTCACATAGGTTTCAATCTGGATCACGCGTTTGGACAGCGCCTGCAACGAGTCTTCCACCAATTTGAAATCATCCTGAATCTTCTTCTGCTCCTGAACCAGCTTGACATATCGGGGTGCCGTTTCTGCCGTCTTGTTCACGCTGGATATCAATCCTTCCTGCTCAAATGACAACGTAACCAGATTTTCCAGAAGCTGGCGCATCGCCTTCATATCCTCCTCCAGTTGTTCTTCGGCGCCCTGCTGCATATTCATCTCCATGGCCTGGGCCATATCCTTCATCTTCTGGGCTGCGCTTTTCTGTGATTTTGATGCTTTGCCTGTTTCCTTTTTTTCCAACTGCTCCTGTGAGTCGTCCATATCCTGATCGATATCCTCCATTTTCTCTTCCGGATCACCCAGTTGCATGGGGTTCTCCAGTTCCTCATTTTTCTTCTCGATATCCTTCATTTTTTCCTGGAGCTCATCAAACTTCTTGTTGAGATCTTCCTGTTTTTTTTCCAGGTCTTTAGGTGATTCCGTTTGATTTTCTGTCTTTTCAGCGAGATTCTCCTGTTGCTTGGCCAGTTCCTTCAGTTTCTCGATCTGGTCCTGCAAGTCTTTCTCGACTTCCAGTTGCTTGTACATTTCCATCATGCGGTCCAGCTCCTTGTTGAGCTGTTCCTCATCCAGTTTCATTTCTTCGAGCTGTTTCAAGCTTTCATCCTTCTGCAACTCCTGCAACATCTCCTCGATTTTCTTCATGAGCTCCTTCATTTCGGGGCTCACCAGTTCCTCGAACATCTGCTGGACCTTTTCCTGTTTTTCCTTCAATTCCGGGCTTGGTTCGGAAAATTCCTCCTGGTTTTTCAGGTTTTGTTCATAGAGGTCCTTGGCCTGTTGAATATCCTGCATGAGCTCATTCCGGCGCTCGAGCAATTTCTCCAGTTCCTTCCGGTTCTGCCAGTCCAGATCTTTCTCCTGAAGCAATTTCTCACTCAGCTTCTTGATATCCTTCTGAATCTTCCTGGATTCATCCATGGCTTTTTTCAGATGGTCACGGATCTCATCATTGTTCTTTTCTTCTTGTGCATCAAATTCTTCTTCTGTCGGTTTGGTATATCGCATCAGACTGGTCCGTGCCGACTTTCTGCCATTGATCGCATCATTGTCCCAGACTTCAAACCAGTAGGTGACTTCAGCTCCGGGAGCCAGATCCAGGGCCTGAATATCCAGGGAATAGTCGAATCGGGCTTCCTTCCCATTCTGCACCTTGACGGGTCGCACAACCGGTTTGGCTTCCGTGCCGTCCTGCAGTTTGATCTGATAGGTAAAAGTCAGTTGGCTGATCCCGTAATCATCGGAGGCATCACCGGCAAAGAATACAAAAGCGTTGTCCAGACTATCCGTAAAGGCATTGGCCTGGATGGTCGGGTGGAGGTCGGGAATGACGGATAAAACATAGCGGATACTGTCCGCCTGAGGAAGTTCAAGATTGGAAACAAGGATGGTATATCGTTCATCCCGGGTTGCCCTCTTGCTGAAGGTGAATGTATTGTCGCCCTGTCGTTTGATCAGCTGAGGGTCGGCCTGTTCTCCGAATCGCATACTGATCGAGTCGGTATGTGTCGTTTCAAAGACCCAGCTCAAACGGGTGCCCTGAGGCACGACCAGATCGCCGATATTGTCCAGCACTTCATCCGCCCGGCCAATATATTGCGGATAGTCCACTGCAACGGAAAAGCTGGAAATTGACGGTTTGAGCAGCACATCCAGCACGTGACTTTCAGAAGCTACTTTTCCTGCAAACAGTCGAAAAGGTGTGTCCTGATGGACATTGCTGAACGTATAGCTGAAGAGGTTACGATCAATGGGTTTCAATCGGTATTGATATTCACCTACCTCGATAAACACTTCATTGGGAATGGCGGATCCTTCCGTGGTGACTTCGAGTTCAAAATCCCCGTACTGGACTACCTTCAACGGTTGATCGCCCAGGACAAAGGAAAACGGAGCAGGTGGTGCATAATCCCTGTTGTTGTCGATCAGACGACGGGTGGGATCCTTGATCATGCCCGGTGCAGCCCATAGAATGAGAAAAAACAGCGCCAGAGGCGGCAGTGCATATTTCAGGTACTGACGATTCTTATTCAGGTCGATTGCAGAAGGAAAGGAGACCGGTCGGAGTGCTTCAGTCTTCTGTTCGATACCTGCAAGGAGGAGACTTGCTTGAGGGGTTTGATCCAGTTGCTGTTTCAGCTGGAGGATATTGAGCAGTTTGTCTTCTACATTCTGGAAATGATGGCCGATAATGGTTGCTGCCTGCTCATGAGAAATGAGCTTCCCCAGTTGAAAATAGTGCATTAACGGGGTCAGAATCCAGCGAAACAGGGTCAGACCGCTGAGACCCAGAAAGGAGAAGAAAAGGATTTTTCGAGCCGTTTTGCCAAAGTAGAAGTAATTCTCTCCTAATGAAATCAGGAGGAAAACCACACCGATCAAGCCGATGGTCAGCAGGGTACCCTTCACCAATTGATTGAGGTAGTATTTTCGGATGAAGGCATCCAACTTACTGATCAACAAGTCATAGTTACTCGGTCCCGCCATGATGTCATTTGGGTTAGAAACAAATTTACCCGAAAAAGATTGCCGCTGCACAAGGTTTAACGCAAGAAAAGGGGTAGCGGTTGCGCAATGCCGGGTTAAAGCTGCGTATCCAGGGGATAAATCGGAAATGGAAGCTGGGGATAGGTTCCCTTCGGCGCATACCCGAGAAAAAAGCCACCTCCTCCGGCTCCGCATAACTTCAGATAATGATCAGGCCCGTGCCAGTGGGTCTTCAGCGTTTCCGGGATCATGGCCTGAAATAGCAATCCCTGCATTCTGCTAATGGCCGCGAAAGCATCCTGGAACGGGATCATTTCTCCATGGATCAAGGCATGTATGGCACGATGTACCTGGGGAAGGAGATCCATCAACAGAAAATGGCGTTCGGCTTCCTGTTCCAGCAACAGATGAAAAGCTTCTACCAGTGGAGCAGTCTGCCTGGGGATCCCGGTTTCCACAAGGAAAAGCCCATTCGGTATGGACTTGATCTGCAATGTGCAAACCATGCTGTCGGACTCCCGGTGGATGGCTGTCCGTTCCAGGCTGACAAGGGGGTCCATACCGGAGCTGTTGCCATGAAAGTACTTCTCCAGAGCAGCCAGACCTTTCAGACGGATAGCCAGATCCTGCGGAATCTGGAGGCTGTACGATTCTGCCAAAGCTGCAACCAGTGCACCACTGCTGCCCAACCCGCATCCTGTTGGAATGGACGAATGGAACCGACCTCCGCGCTCGACGAACCGGAGAAAGTCAGCTGTGCGTATCGACCAGGGTAACAGACCTGATTTTTCCTGTCTGACCAACCAGTTCGCCCACCGGATTAATCCATCATCAACCTGGTCGGATGTCGACCAGGAACCATTCCACTTTGACAAAGGAAGAGCCAGCGCCTCCCCTTTGAGCAGAACGGTATATTCACCAAATAGGAGCACTTTTGCGGGCCAGGTCGCCATATGATATGAAGAAGCCGGATGATGTCATCATCCGGCTTTGATTCATTGGTGAAACAGCTTATTGTTCCGTTTTCCGTTCTTCCAGTTTGCGCTCTTCGACCTTTTTCATGTCGGCTTCCCGCATTCCTTCACGGATCTCGCTCTCGATACTGTTCCGGGCTGTATTGAATTCCCGGATGCCTTTGCCGAGGCCGCGCATCAGTTCGGGAATCTTTTTACCGCCGAATAACAAGAGGATCACAAAGAGGATGACAATGATTTCACTGCCTCCCAAGTTGAAAAACCAAATAAATGCATCCATGTTATGGCTCGTTTAATTCGTGTGTATAGATTATTTCTTCAGTCCAATTTCGCGAAGCCGTTCATCCAGATAGTCACCAGCCGTGATCGGCTCATAATGCAGAGGATGTTCGGCATCAACACAACCGGGCAGACAGGTCAAGTCCATGTCGCTGCGCGGATGTAAAAAAAACGGGATTGACAGTCTTGGCAGATGCCAGTCCTCGCGGGGTGGATTGACCACCCGGTGTGTAGTTGATTTCAGGTAGTCGTTGGTTAAACGCTGAAGCATGTCCCCAACGTTCACAACGATCTCATTTTCTTCGGGGACAATATCGAGCCATTGGTTGCCCAGGTCGAGAATCTGGAGTCCACCGGCTGAAGCGCCAACCAGCAGGGTGATCAGATTGATATCCTCATGTTGTTCTGCTCGGATGGCCGATGCGGGTTCCCGGGTGATCGGTGGGTAATGAATGGCTCGTAGGATGGAATTCCCGTTGTGGATCTTCTCCGTGAAATAATCGCGATCCAGACCGAGATACAGGGCTATTGCTTCCAGCAGATGCCCGCCGCTTTGTTCGAACGCCCGGTATAATTCATCGCCAGTTGGTGCAAACTCCGGTTGTTCTGCTACCTGCACATTGGGGGGATATTCACCTTCCACAGCATCTCCATCCACCACGGTCTGACCGATCTGATAGAATTCTTTCAGGTCAGCTACTGTGGAGTGTTTGGCATGTTCTTTTCCAAAGGAGGTATATCCGCGTTGTCCTGCCAACCCGGGCACTTCATAATTCCGTTTGACGTCCACAGGAAGAGCAAAGAAGGCCTTCGACTGGGCGTAAAACCGATCAACCAGATCAGTCGGGACACCATGGTTCACGACACCGACAAATCCGGAGGTGCGAAAGGCATCACCGATGGCTTCCACAAAAGCAGCTTGTTGTGCGGCGCTGCCATGGACAAAGGTGGAGAGGTCTACAAGGGGTATTGCCCGTTTGGTCATACCAGTTGATTTGGAGCAAAGATACGAATTATCAAAGGGCCTTTCGTTGTGGTTTATATCTGGCTTCATCCAGAAACCGTTGGGCATCGATGCGTTCGGCCAGCGCCGAAATTCCGCTTTCGGGATGTTGGTCTAGCCACGCCCGCACAATCTGGACACCGATCCAGTCACCAGTCCTGCCCGGGGCTTCTTGAGGCATTCCCGGGGAATGGGGGCTATAGTCGACAAATTTGCGGTACACCTTGTAGTCTGTGCTGTACAACAGGTTTTCACTGAGAAAGTAGGCCCAGATATTCTGTTCATTCTCCTCACACCAGGCCAGCTGATCCGGTGTGAACTCCCAGCGTGCCGTGTCCGCAACTCCGGGGAGGAGAACATCCATCAGGACCTGCCGTTTGCCGTTGCGGATAATATGGTCGATCAGTCGTTCACCGGTAGGCGGACCCACGATATCTTCCAGAAGGGGTTTCAGCGTACGGGGCACCAGATGGTCCCGATTGTACGAACGGGTGAGATAGCCGGAGAACACCGCATTGGAAGGGTCGATGAGATGATACGGATAATTACTTCCCAGGTAAAAATCGAGACCCACGGCGAGTTCATCATTGCCATAGATGAAGTTGGCGATCGAAAACTCCGACAGAAATGTGGTGATTGTCGGTGTGGGTCGCTCCGGGAAGAGCGCTTTGAGGTAACGGAAGGCCGTATTGAATGTCTCTTTTTCCCGTTCCAGATCGGGATAAACGATCTGGATGGTGTCATAGAGTTTGCGTGTTGCCGGAAAGGTCAGGAACCCGCTGAGAAAGGCATCTCCGCCCTGAGGCGCGATCCGGGGGTCGTTGATGCCCAGCAACTGATCAAAATACAGGGTGGCAAATTCGCCATAGGTGCTATCCAGTAGCCGGCGCCCGGATCCAATATCAGCCGTGTCGAGGGCAAAGAGATCCCGATCGAACCTGCGGATCTCGGTTTGAACAGTGATGGAACCGATATCGGGCCGGACATAGTCCGGTGCGGATTCTGAACAGGCTGACAGGAAGATGGCCATGGATGCCAGGGCCAGATAGATCACATTCTGCATTGTCTCGACGTTATAAAAGAAGCTGCGAAATTAATTAGGATATTTGCGGCTCAAAGGAACAAGTCATTCTTTTCAAACGACATTGATCAATACCAACACGAATTATGAAACGACTGATCATTCTGCTTGTTTTGTTTACAGTGGTCGGAGTGGGAACGCTTCAGGCCCAATACGATTTCAAGTTTGGCTTTGAGGCCAGCCCCTTCATCTCCTGGATGAGTACGGATAAGAAGCCGGTCAAGAGTGATGGAACCAATCTCGGATTCCAGATCGTGATGAACGGGGAATATTATATCAGAGACAGATATGCCCTCAAAGGAGGAATTGGAATAAGTTTCAGTAATGGAGGCGGTTTGTTGCACACAAACGGGGGTAACATTTTTCGGAATTCTGACTTGAGTCAGGATTCACTGCCGACATTTACATCCGTCCAGTACAAACTTCAGTATGTCGAAATCCCGTTGGCTTTCAGGATGCGAACCCAGGAGTTTGGGTATATCCGGTACTTTGCCGAATTGCCGATGTTTAGCATTGGCATCAATTCTCAGGCCAGAGCAGATATTGACAATATTTCCGATGGAGAAGATACAGATATCAGCCGGGATACCCCTTTCCTCAATTTAAGTTGGGGTGTCGGTGGTGGAGCTGAATATGCGTTAACATCAACAACGAGTCTTGTTGCCGGCATTTTTTACCAGCAAGGGATAGCGGATGTGACAAAAGACAGCACGGATGATCAGAGCAAGGCAGTCATCAAGCGATTGGTGCTGCGGTTGGGTGTGATGTTCTAGAAAAAAGCGATTCAGGGTTTGACCCACGAAAAAAAATCACTTACCTTTGCATCCGCTTCCACTGGAAGGTCGGAAAAAGCATGGTGCGGTAGCTCAGTTGGTAGAGCAATGGACTGAAAATCCATGTGTCGGCGGTTCAATTCCGCCCCACACCACAAGGGCCCTGTCAGGAATGACAGGGCTTTTTTATTTCTGGTTTCTGCATCCCGCATGGGTGCGGGATTGTTCCAAGTTCCTGGTTCTTGCGGGATTTGCAGCGAGGTGCGCTTGGGTTGTTCAAGGTTCAAAGCTCAGCTCACGCTGATCTTGTTCAAGGTTCAATGTAACCACAGTGCGCTCGGGATTGAACGTTAAACAGGAGGTCTCTGACCTCCCTTGTTCCGGCGGGGCCGGAGGCCCCTGCCTTGAACGGCGAGATGATTTACTCGGGTACAAAACTAGAATTACCACTACAAGATCTGAACCAAGGAACCCGGATACCCTTTCCAAATAATTGATTGTTGGTGCTGGTGTCTCACCAGCACCCTTTATCTGCCGGTGTCTCACCGGAATATGAAAACAGCTTTCCAGTTTAGAACACGCCTGTTCCTTGGCAGTCACCTTCGCGGCTCCTGGTTTCAAGTTTCTGCAGATTATGGAGTTGAGTGTGGATGGGCCGTTCAAGGTTCAAGCGTGCTCTGCGAGCACACAGTTCAAGGTTCAACGTGTTATACGGGTAGGAAACGTTAAACCTTGAACAGACGAGCCGCAAGGCTCGCTCCTTGAACATTGAACGGCCAGATGATTGACTCAGGTGCAAAACCCGAAGGCAATCTGGAACAAGGAACCTGGAACGCAGGAACCCGGAACATTACAACCGATCCCATCCGCCACCGGAATATGAAAACAGCTTTCCAGTTTAGAACACGCCTGTTCCTTGGCAGTCACCTTCGCGGTTCCGGTTTCAAGTTTCTGCAGATTATGGAGTTAGGTGTGGATGGGCCGTTCAAGGTTCAAGCGTGCTCTGCGAGCACACAGTTTAAGGTTCAACGTGTTATACGGGTAGGAAACGTTAAACCTTGAACAGACGAGCCGCAAGGCTCGCTCCTTGAACATTGAACGGCCAAATGATTTGCCCGGGTATTAAACCCGTAGACAACCTGGAACGCAGGAACCCGGAACATTACAACCGATCCCATCCGCCACCGGAATATGAAAACAGCTTTCCAGTTTAGAACACGCCTGTTCCTTGGCAGTCACCTTCGCGGCTCCGGTTTCAAGTTTCTGCAGATTATGGAGTTGAGTGTGGATGGGCCGTTCAAGGTTCAAGCGTGCTCTGTGAGCACACAGTTTAAGGTTCAACGTGTTATACGGGTAGGAAACGTTAAACCTTGAACAGACGAGCCGCAAGGCTCGCTCATGAACATTGAACGGCCAGATGATTGACCCGTGCAAAACCCGAAGGCAATCTGGAACAAGGAACCTGGAACGCAGGAACCCGGAACATTACAACCGATCCCATCCGCCACCGGTCATGGTCCACCAGTTAACGTAGGATGACCGAACAAGAACACCCTTGGGTTCATAGATAAATGTATATCCCGGTCCGTCAAATGCCATGGACGAATTGTCGATACGGGCATTGAGAAAAGGGTAGTCATGGCCCAGCAATGTCTGGTTGATCATATGGGCCTCCTTGTAGGTTTCGCTGTAAGAAATTGTCGTTTTCCATCCCAGAAACTGGATTTCCGGATCGCCGAATGAGGCAAAAGGCAAGTAACTTCTGGAATTATAGACGAATTGAGAATTCCGGCGAACCACTTCCGTAAAAAACCAGGAGTAGCTGTATTCTCCGGACACCGGTTCAAACCAGACTGTATCCTGAGCTACTTCGGCGAGGAAGAAATACACCGTGTCGGCATTCGGAATGGCGTTGGTGACCACGGATACCGATCCGGGAGTCAGTGACTCCTTTATCGTGAATTTCCCATTGTCTTCTGAAACGACTTCCATCACCAGTGTGTCGGCATGATAGGTGATGTTATTTTCACTGGGCACAAAGTATTTGTCACCCGTGAACCGGATGAAGGATGACTGTTGACCGACCATCAAACAACCGATCTGGATGGGGTCGGGGTTCTGTTCGTTATTTGGTGTCCCGGTTTCTGGATCCTTCTGGCAGGAAGTGAAGAAAAAAGAGGAGAGAAGGATGGTGGTCAAAAGGAATAAGTCGATTGTGCGCATTTGGCATTCAATTTTTCAACATCAACGTGACCATCGCACAAAATGTGGGGTTGGCCTATGCGGGTAACAATCAAAAGAGGCCGGACAAAGAGTCCGATTTCCGGATTGAGTAAAATACTGCCTTTGCAAAGGATAACTTTTCAAGATTTATTTTGGACAGATCTGATTTTTCGATTTTCCTCAATTTTGAAATATAGGGTTTTATTGTTCCTGGAAAGGAACAGGAGAAATGGAAAATAAAAAAAGAAGGATAAATGAAGAATCAGAAATCCGATCCGATCGACAGATACAGAATCGGTTTTTGTACCTGACGGGTCTCTATTCCCCAGGCATAATCCAGCTTGACGAGATAGCCGAAAATGAGGGTACGGGCGCCTACTCCATATCCAGCCACCAGCGGATCACGGAAGTACTTCAGTTTCACCTGAACGGCTGGTGGATTCTCGATGTAAATGATATTCAACGGATTGTCATCACTGTACGGTGACAAACCTTCCCAGGCGGTGCCGGTATCAAAGAAACCGGTGACTTGCAAATTGCGGAAGAAGGAGGAACGGGTGCGCGGAAACAGGTATTTGATAAAGGGCACGCGCAATTCCAGATTGGCTAAAGCAAATGAACTGCCATTGCGGATATTGTATTGAAATCCACGCAGATTTGCTGCCAGTGTCTGAAAACCGTAATTGGTATTGTTGATCGGTATATCCTCATTGAATTGCGGGAGCAGCCAGTTGTCCACACCGCCCAGATAGAACAGGATGCGTTCCTGTCCAAATGAGGTTACCCCGTTAAACCGGAATGCAAAAACGCTATGTTTGAGGATGGGATAATAATACCGGAAGTCCACACCGGCCATGCCCATAAAGCCCTGGTCGAGATCAAATGTAAAGGGGTCGGCTTGGATCTGGAATCCCTTCACGACTTCCGTGAAGATATTGTAGCGCATGCCGTTGAGAATATTGGGCGCGACAGTCAACGTATTGTCGAAAACATATTCCGCGCGCAGACCAAGCCGTTGTTCATTGACAGCCGGAAATACCAGTGTGGATTGTTCCAATGCGTGCCAGAAATAACGGTCATTTCGCAATGTGGTGCGCAATCGGATACTGCGGAAAATATCCAGTGGATATCGCCATTGGACCTGGCCCAGCGTGGTCTGTAAACGCACCTTGTATTGTGTCGGGCTACCGGGTGCACCCAATCCGGGAGGAATCAGGTGAGCAGGACCATTGAGAACATTGTTATTCAGCTCGAAGATATTCGACCAATCTCCCCGATAGATGGAATAGTGTTTGTCCCAACGATGCTTTTTATCCATGAATGTCAGGAAGAATTCGGAGCCCCTGAAATTCGTCGGCAATCGCATGCCGCCTTCAAATTCGTAGTCCTCCAGCAGGTCCTTGACATTCGCTTTGATCAGGAGACCGGTTGCCGGCGGTGCAAACCGACTGGAACCTTCATCCAGATTCAGGAATTGCCTGCCGGAATAATTATCCAGGCCACCGAAAAGAAGAGAATTGTCAAATCGATTAGTCAGATAATCCAGCCGGAATTTCAATCGACTCGGAATGATCCGGGACGTTACAAATTTGTCAATCTGGCTGGTCGAATCGGCGGATTGGAGCAGCTGGCGGGCTTCCGGAATGACAAAGGAAGGCCCTTCTTCAAGCAACAGATCCGGCGTGGGTTCAGTAGTGGGCAACACGACTGGTGGATACTGGAAAGGTGTCTGAAAATAATGGACTACAGTATCCTTTCGCGGATGGTATAATTGCGGAATAGCGGGCCTGGTTCCGGGAACTGATTTCCGTGTGGCTGGTCGGGCAAATGCAGTTTGATAGGGAACAACCGTACTATCGACATGTACGGGGTTACCGACGATCTGGTAGGATTTACCAACATGCTGCAGGTCGTACATCATGCCTGTCCGTTCCGCGTAGGATTGCTCCTGAATATGGGTCTGAACATTGGATGCCGAATGCGAAAAAGCCTGTATTTCCCAGACAGGTACATCCCAGTACTGTCCACATTGGGGGTGGTAAAATCAGTGGAAGTGTATCGGCATGGATGAGAAGCTGAGTGCCATCATCCAGTAAAAAAGCACGATCTGTCCGTACCAGGACAGAATCGAGATAAGCCAGTGACCGGTTATACAGTCCGGATTCATCAGTCAGCCAGGCAAACCAGGTGCTGTCAATCGTGACCGGCATCCGTTCGTTGGAGCGGGGCGTTGCTGTAATGCGAACAGCGTCTGCCGGGCGATCATCGAGATTGTAAAAATAGAGGTCAAGTGTAGCGGTTGGCGCATGGGTGTTCAGTTTCTCTTTGGCGAGAGAGGCTGATGGCCTGTTGGAGGTAAACAGAATACCCTTTTTCCCCTGGAACGTAAAGGGCACTGGTTCCAGGTCATCCCAGGGATCCTGGGTGATCCGGTCGGATTGTCTTGTCGGAATGTGGTACAGAAAGATATCTGAAAGTCCGCCTGTTGCTCCACTGAAAACCAGGCGGTGATTATCAAAATAATGCATGCTGTACACCCGCTGGTAAATGGGAGCCAATTCCTGAACCTCTTTTTCTCCGGATAACAGATCAAGGATGGTCAGTTCGAGCAGGTCCCGCTTTTCGGAGAGCAGGGCAAGAAACTGACTTGAAGGATGCCAGGCGATCAACGGATACTGATAATCCGTTTCCTGGAAGGGATTGCGGAAAGCGTATTGCATCACCTTTTTCCGATCACCTGTCTGAAGGTCCTGGACGTAGACCTTGATTTTGCCATCCCGATTGAGGACATATGCCAGATGCCGACCATCCGGGCTGGCTTCCACATGCATGATGGGCACATTGCGGCGATTCCGAACCGGCACAGGCTGGAGTTCTGTTGGCAGGGAAAACCCGACCGCATCATTGGCATATCGTTCCTGAAAAAAGCTGTACCAACCCGTTGTCAGACCAGGGAAGGGAGTACCCAGGACATACAACATACCCTCTTCTACATCGCGATAAATCCGTGCGATATACAGGATATTGGCTACGGATTGTCGTCCAAACTGTCGGGAAAGGTAGTACCAGAAGGCATGCCCGGCCAGTTCCGGATTTTCTTTGACGACGTCTTCAAATGAGGTCAGTCCTTCCTGGCGCAACAGGGCACGAAGTTGATCATCGGTTTCTGTGTTCCATTCATCTCCGATATAGGCGATCAGCCCCTCCTTGAACCAGATGGGCATATTGAACAGAATGGCATTTTGGACATACTCCTGCAGATTTCCGCCAAAGAGCATGGCATCGAGATAGACTTCGGCTATCCCTTCACGAATCTGCTTTCGCAAATGCTGATGGTCGCCATTGAAATAGACGAAGATCTTGTTGCCATAGATCTTGGTTTTGCCAGTCACATTGGTAAAGGCTTCTTCCGTGCCGATATTGCTCTGTTTGAGGTCGGTGAGATCGGTATACACGAGGATCTCGATCTTGTCATTCATCCGATGTTCGAGGAGCTGCTGGATCTCGTCGTGTTCCTGCTCGGCGATCATCACAGCAGCCTGGCCGACCATGCGTCCTTCACCATACCAGTAGGTAATAAAATTCTGGCTCTCATACTGGAGCCATTCATCAAAGTCACGAGAGTATTGTACCCGGTTTTTACCAAACTCAGTCTGAATACCCTGTGCCTGTACAAAGCCCCCTGTGACCAGGAGGAAAAGCAGGAGGATGACACGAATACTGTAAACTTGCACTCCGGATAGCTGTTATTGACGAACCAATTTAGGTCTTTCCCCATTCTAACCCAATCGAAACGCAGGAAACATGTCACAAGTTGTCTCTTTGACCTATAGTCCGTTTGCAGAAAACACCTACCTGATCTATGATGAAACGCGTGAATGCCTGATTATTGACCCGGGATGTTACACGCGCGAGGAGGAAAAGCATCTGATCCATACCATCGAACTGCATGGTCTGAAACCCGTGCGATTGCTCAATACGCATGGCCATATTGATCATGTATTTGGCAATCGGTTTGTGCTGGATACATGGCAACTGGAAGCGGAAATACATCAGGGTGAACAAGTCCTTCTGGATAATGTAGCCCAGATTGCACAGATGTACGGCATCCCCATGCGCAACACCGTGCCGAAGCCGGGTCGATACCTGGAAGAAGGGGAGGAAATCCGGTTTGGGAATACCGTTCTGACCTGCATCCTGGCACCTGGTCATTCGCCTGCCCATCTCTGTTTCTATTGTGCTGCCGATCATTATCTTATCGGTGGTGATGTCCTTTTTCAGGGAAGTATCGGACGAACGGACCTGCCGTTGGGTAATCACGAGCAGTTACTTGAAAGTATCCGCAACAAGATCTATACCCTGCCTGACAAGACCACCGTGTATTCGGGACATGGACAGGAAACGACCATCGGATGGGAGGCAAAAACCAATCCGTTTGTTCAGCGGTCCTAGCGCGTTCTGCAAGATCAGTTCGGGTCTTTTTTTCGACAATTGGTAATTCAAGGGGTTCCTTCGGTTGGTGCAGGCTATTTTTGCGGCTGACTCAACTCAATTGACATGCATATTGCTGTAGTCGGTACCGGATACGTTGGCTTGGTAACCGGCACCTGTTTTGCGGAAACCGGAAATGATGTGACCTGTGTGGATATTGATGCCACCAAGGTGGCTATGATGCAATCCGGTAAGATCCCGATCTTCGAACCAGGGCTGGACCTGCTCTTTGACCGCAATACACGGCAGAACAGGCTTCATTTTACGACCGACCTCAAGGAGGCTGTTGATCAGGCAGAGATTATTTTTCTGGCCTTGCCCACACCGCCGGGAGAAGGTGGTGCAGCAGACCTCAAATATATCCTCGGTGTAGCCGATGACCTCAGTCGTCTGATCACCAGATACACCGTGATCGTTGATAAAAGCACGGTTCCTGTTGGCACTTCGGAAAAAGTCCATGCGGCATTGGCCAGCCATCTGTCAGAAGATTTGTTTGATGTGGTTTCGAATCCGGAATTTTTACGCGAGGGCCTTGCTGTGGAAGATTTCATGAAGCCTGACCGGGTGGTGATCGGCACCAGCTCCGAGCGCGCTAAAAAAGCCATGCAGCACTTGTATCAGCCGTTTGTGCGCCAGGGGAATCCGATCATCTTCATGGACGAGCGGTCAGCTGAAATGACCAAATATGCAGCCAACTCCTATCTGGCTGCGCGGATCACCTTTATGAACGAGATTGCCAATCTGTGTGAGCGCGTAGGTGCGAATGTGGACATGGTGCGCATTGGAATGGGTACCGATACACGCATTGGCAAACGTTTCCTCTTTCCCGGTGTCGGCTATGGCGGATCGTGTTTTCCAAAGGATGTACAGGCTCTGGCGATCACGGCTGATGAATACGAGTATGACTTTCAGATCCTGAAAACGGTCATGGGAGTGAATGAACGGCAGAAACAGATCCTGGTCGAGAAAATCCGGAAGTATTATCAGGAACCTCTGGCCGGGAAGACCATCGCTGTGTGGGGACTCGCCTTCAAGCCAAACACCGATGATATCCGGGGAAGCACCGGCTCTGGCGATCATTGATCAACTGCTAGCAGATGGCGTCACCATCAGGGCATATGACCCAGAAGCAATGGAGAATGTCCGGGCGTCCTATGGCGATCGAATTACATTGACAGATACCGCTTATGATGCCCTGGATGGTGCTGATGCCCTGGCCATTATCACGGAATGGAGCGCCTTCCGGTCACCTGATTTTGATGAGGTGCGCAAACGGATGAAACAGACAGTCGTCTTTGAGGGCCGCAAGCTGTTTGACCTGGAGGAGATCGGAGCGGAAGTACAATATTATGACAGCATCGGTCGTCATGTAATGCGGAAGTAACCCAGACACTAACCCTGCCAAAGATTTGCCCCTATGCCCAGATGGTCCATCGTGTTGATCCCTGTATTGTTTCTCGCTGCCTGTAGTTCGGACATAGAGGTCGTCGAACTGAAGGATGCGGAAGGTGAATTTACCGAAGTGTTTGAACGGTCGAAAGCAACCGGCCAGAAGAACGGGTTTTACCGGATGGTGTCCGATGACGGCCTGCTGATCGAAGAGGCGAATTACGTTCGGGATACCCTGCATGGAGTGCGAAAGATCTATGATGAAGTGGGCAAGATCCAGATCGAAGAGAACTATGTACATGGGCAGTTTTCGGGTCCGTACAAGACTTTTTATCCCGACGGACAGATCGAGTTGGAGGGCTTGTACGAGAACAATGAGACTGCGGGTATCTGGAAGAAATATTATCCTTCCGGCAAGGTCATGGAAGAGGTCAGTTTTGCCAATAATATGGAGAATGGTCCATTCAAGGAGTACTATGAAAGTGGAAAAGTGAAAACGGAAGGCACCTATCTGGATGGGGATAACGAGCATGGCGAGCTTCGCAAGTTTGATGAAGAGGGGGTCCTGGTTCAAAAAATGGACTGCCAGCGGGGAATATGCAGAACCACATGGACCAGCCTTCAAAGTGCCGAGAAATGAACCGACTTCACCGATTTCTCCTTCCTGTTTTCTGTCTCGGTTTTCTTCCAATATCCCCTGCCGAGGCGCAGGTGAATGGAGGCAGACAGGCCTATTCCTTTCTCGAGCTTCCTGTATCCGCACGGTTGACTGCCCTTGGAGGGATGTTGATCAGTGCCCGTGATCGGGATGTCAATCTTGGCGCTGGAAACCCGGCATTGCTGTCACAGGAGATGCACGGTCAGTTGAGTTTCAACCATGCATTTCATGCAGGCGGAACGGGTCATGGCTATTTCGGATACGGACACCATTTGGCTCAGCAGAAGGTGACCATTCATGGTGGGGTCCGGTATATGCAATATGGCGATATCCCTGGCGAGATGAGTTCAACCGGGACCTGGGTACCTTTTCACCACGGGAACTGGCTGTGCATATCGGGGCCGGATGGCAATGGCAGGAACGGATCAGCGTAGGGGCCAACCTGCGCTTTATTCAAGCCCAATATGAGACTTACAAGTCGACGGCGCTGGCATCGGACCTGGGATTGTATTATGAAAACCCGGAATCCAAGTTGGGTATAGGTGTTGTCCTCCAGAATATCGGTGGCCAACTGTCCCGATTTTCCGATGGCGGGGACAGGGAAAAATTGCCATTCAACTCGGCCATCGGGGTTAGCAAGCGGCTCAAATATCTGCCCCTTCGGCTTTCCGTCACTGCCCATACCCTGCATCGCTGGAATATCCGGTATGATGACCCTGATTTGCGAACGCAGATCCTGTTCCCGGGGCAGCAGGCAGAGCCGGAAAACTCGTTTTCTCAAGGTGTGGACAATGCATTCCGTCACCTCATCTTCAGTGGTGAATTTCTGTTTGGCAAAACCGAAAGCTTCCGCATTCGAATCGCCTATGACCATCGGTTGCGTCGTGAATTGCTGGTTCCCAATTACGGAGGACTGGCAGGTTTCAGTGGCGGATTGGGATTCCGGATCTACCGGTTTCATCTGGACTATGGATTCGGGGTCATACATCAGGCAGGAACCGCCCATCATCTTTCTATTTCCACCAATCTCAAGGAATTCTTCCCGTCTATATGACGGTTGTTTTTCGCTTACATCCAGGAACGGCTATCCGATTCGATGCGGTACAGGACATACCGTTGCAGTAGGCGGGCTTTGTCTATAGGGATATAGGGTATCCATTCTGTGCCAGATGCAGTATGTACGGTGATCGATACCAGATCCCGCCATCGCTGGATCGGATTCTGGTGGATGGACATACTCTGGATCTTGTAGATGGGAAGCATGGTTGTTCGCGGGGAGAGCCAACCTTGTTTCAGTATCAGCAGATCCTGATTGAGAAACCATTGCCAACGACGAGTCATTTTCCGGGCAAACAGGGCTGAAACCAACAGCCAGATCATTGCGGGAATCCACATCGTGAATTCAACAATGTAACCACCGATACCGATGATCAATGCCGGTAGCAAACCGGTGCCGATCCATTGCTTCCATGCATACCGGGGGTCAATACCTGACCATGCGCCGTGATCCCGTTTTTCTGATGGAAAGACCAGTCGTAGAATCTCTTGAAGAGGTTGTCTGTACATCCCCGGAATGGCCACCTGCTGACGCCCTTCAGGACTGTCGACAGTCGCTTGAGAAAAGTCGAGGCGAACCAATCCGAACAACCGCTGGATGGGATTTTCACTCCAGGTCAATGATTGCAATTTGCGGTGGGAAACCACGGTTTCGCGAATGGTGAGCAAACCGGCGTTCAATCGAAATCGCTGGCCGTTGTAGAACAGGGCCAGATCTGCATGGGAAAGGAGGATGCGCACCACACTGGCGATAATAACGCCTACGGTCAACAGGGCACCCATCATCACGAGTACCATCATCGACTGAACGGCTTCGCCCATTTCCTCCAGTTTGCCTTCAGGCAGAATGCCCCATTGATTCTCCAGGTCATCCAGGAAGCCAATGGCGACTGCCAGCACAACACCGATGGTCCGGAGATGATTCTGACTGAGTCCAACCTTGATCAGATCCAGAAAACCCAACGTAAACAGTGGCTTTTCCGCTTCAGGTAGGATGGTTTTCACTACTTTCCCAGAGGATTGCCGATGCGTGCGAAACAGCTTGCGTTGCAATTCTTCAACGACATCCATTCGGATGGCTCGTATCTCTACTTCCGCCTTGGCAGATCCGGCTGTTTCGACGAATACTTTACCGGTTTTACTGAACCGGTGGAGAAGGGTCTGTTCGACATTCAGACTCTGGATCCGGTCGATGGGAATGGTCTTGTTCTTTTTTTTCAGCCAGCCTTCTCTGACATAGAAGGTGTCCGAATCGATCCAGAACCTGAAAAAGAAGTGGTTAATCAGTGAAATGATACCGACGACAGCGATCAGGCCAACTATGAGGTAGAGAGAGAACTCATTCCGTTCCTTTGGCTGGACAAACAGGATGAGGATGAGGGGCCATACCTGGCGGATAGTAATCCAGGCTGTATGCCAGAGAATGAACAGGATGGCCCAATGAGACTGTCGCTGGGGTTTGTATACATCTGCACTCATGTGACCTTTCGTTTGAGGAAAGCCCATAAGGGGCGGTTCGTCAGGTAGTCTTCATCAGTCTCATGCCGGTATGCTTCCTGTTCAAATGAGATTTGGAAATACGCTTGCAGATGGGATTTTCCGTTCAGGCGATGCCAGGAATATTCCAGCAGATACCATACATAGAACGGAATGATCAACAGTTCCAGTTGTTGGGCCAGATGGATGCGTTCATGTTGGAGCAGGACAGGATGCAGGACACCCCGGCGAGCCAGAATAAAGGGAAAGAGGGCCATCGCCCGATTGATCCGGGGGATGAACCGCCACCACCATCCACCTTCAATGATGAGTCCTTTCATTCTTCTTCATCCGATTCCTGCTGAATCCGTCCGAGGATGAAATCCTTCAGGCGTTCTGCCGTTTCCCGTTCCAATCCGCTGATGCTCAGATCGCTGCTGTTTTTACCAGCTGAATAGACTTCCAGTGTCGCCAGGCCATACCATTTTGCGACAGGTCCCTGTTCGATCTCACAATGCTGGATCCGATTGAACGGGACAGCCGTCTCTGACCACCAGATCCATCCCCTCTGATAGGTGATATCCCGTTCTCGCAAGGCATATCTCCGAGCGGCATATCCCTTCCGAATGGCTGTTCGGGCAAAAACAAAGAGGCCTGCAGGCAGAATGACTGCAGGGATGATCCACTGTGTCCAGCCAACCAGAAAACAGACTATGAGCGCAGAAATGAGGAGAACGGCTGACGCGATCAGGTTGCGCCTGTACTGCCAGCGCAGCCAGGCTGGGTCTAATGAATGATAATCCGCATTGGCCAACGCCGGCAATGAAGCGGGGTTGATCGGAAGATTGTCAAAGATGGTCTCCCTGCCCGAGCCCGGATCAGGAGGATCGATCAACCCTTGTAGAACATCCATTTGCCCAATTCCTTCAAGGTCACTTTTTTGCCGTACATCAATATACCGATGCGATAGATCCGACCGGACAGCCACACAAAGAAGATCACTGTGCCGATGAGGAGTACCAGCGACAATGCGATCTGCCACCACGGGACATCAAAGGCCAGCCTCGCCGGCATGACGATCGGTGAAAACAGGGGAAAGATCGATGCCCATACGGCCAGGGTACTATGCGGGGTACGCACGCTTACCATCATAATATAAAATGCGATCAGCACAGGGATAGAGATGGGCAGGGTCAGACTTTGACTTTCTCCGATATCATCCCCGACGGCAGAACCGACTGCAGCAAAAAGTGAGGCATATAAAAAGTAACCACAGATAAAAAAGAGTAAGAACAAGGGTACGATCACCCACCAGTCGATGGATCCCAATTCCTGCATGGCCATCATGACCATCCCCTGCATATCATCCGGATCCATCTGGGGTGCACCCATGCCAGGACTCTGCATCTGCTGGGGTTCAAATCCGAATACCAGATTGACCAGCACACTCACCATGGGGATGAGAATGATCCAGACCAGAAACTGAGTCATGCCGACAGCGCCCACCCCGATGATTTTGCCCATCATCAGCTGAAAAGGCTTGATACTCGAGATCATCACTTCGACGATCCGGTTTGTTTTTTCTTCCATCACCGATCGCATGATCATCATTCCGTAGATGAAAACGCCCATGTACATCATAATCCCCATGATAAAGCCCAGTCCGGCGCCGATAGCAGTTCGCATGGACGAGATATCCTCGCCATCTTCTTCAATCGGTTCGGGATCGATCTCCACCGATGTTTTCAGGCTTTCAACGACCTGGGGATCCAGATTCATCGTGGCGATCTTGTGATCGCGAATCCGGCTGCTGACGGCCGATTCGATGGCGTTTTCCACATCCAGACTCAACTGGTCATCACTGTAGTAGAACAGTTTGTGGTCTTTGGTCTGGATATCACTCAGGGGAGGAATAACCAGAACGCCGTTGTACTCTCCTCTGGCTACCTGGGCTTTCAGGGTATCGAGAGGTGCGTTGGGGAAACTGAAGAACGTATTGCCATCATCCTTGATCGCCTTTTTCAGCATATTGTCCTGATCGACAATGGCAATTTTGTTGGCTTCATCACTTTCGTAGCTCATGATGAACCCGACAAAAATGAAGAAGACCAGAAAGGCAAGTGGAGTCAGCAGGGTGGTCAGAATGAACGACTTCTTCTGTACTCGTGACAGGTATTCCCGTTTGATGATCAACCACAATTTATTCATGATGGGGTATTCAGCGGTTCTTCAATGGTCATGCCCTGCTCCCTGACTGTCTGAATGAATATCTCATTCAGGGAGGGGAGGATTTCTTCAAAACCCTGGACATAGGCTCCAGCGTCGACGAGTGATTTGAGAAAGAGGTTGGAATCGCGTTCCTGGGTGAAGCGCATAGTCAATGATCCATTCATATGATCGATCACTTCTTTTCCCTCCAGGATGCCAGCGGGTAGTTCGCCCTTGATATGATACCGGAACAGGTTTTTTTTCCTGTCCTGTTTGATTTCCTGTACCCCACCTTCCAGAACATTCTGTCCCCGGTTGATCAGAACGATGCGTTCACAGATCTCCTCAACTTGCTCCATTCGATGGGTGGAGAAAATGATGCTCGCCCCTTCTGTTCGAAGATTGTCGATCTCATCCTTGATCAGATTGGCATTGATGGGATCCAATCCGGAAAAGGGTTCATCCAGGATGATCAGACTGGGTTTGTGAACTACGGTGGCGATGAACTGCACCTTTTGTTGCATTCCTTTGGACAGTTCTTCCACCTTTTTATTCCACCAATCAGAAATTTCGAATTTTTCCATCCAATGCTGGATAGAATCTTTGGCGGCCTTTTCAGTAAGCCCCTTCAGTCGGGCGAGGTAGATCAGATGTTCGCCAACCTTCATTTTTTTATACAGACCCCGTTCTTCGGGCATGTATCCGATATCTTCCGGATGATCATCATTCAGTGGCATACCGTTGATAAGAACTCTGCCTTCATCCGCTTGTGTAATCCGCGTGATGATCCGGATGAGGGAAGTCTTTCCGGCCCCGTTCGGACCTAACATACCGAAGATGCTCCCCCGAGGCATCGAGAAGCTGACATGATCGACAGCCTTGGTGGTTTGATAGGTCTTGACCACATCGGTCAACTCCAGAATATTCGCCATGCGGTTGAATTTGATCGCAAAATAGAACTTGATCCTCAAGCCATTGGAGAAGAATCGAAGAAAGAGCCATCTGGTTCGATAAAAAGACCGATTTTCCCAAAAAATCAGGGATTTTATGCCTCAGGCATTGCGTGTGCTGTTTCTGATCAACCCGTCAGCCGGTCGTGGCCAGGCTGTCCAAACATGGAAGAAGGTGCTGGAGCATCTTTCTTATACGGGTTGGGACTGGTCTGAATATCACAGTACAGGTGCAGGTGATCTGATCCCACGGGCAACCGCAGCAGCCGGGGAGTCCTGGGATCGGATCGTGATACTCGGTGGTGATGGCACAGTGCATGAAGTGGTCAACGGGCTCCTTCAGAGCAGTCAGCCAGCTTCAACATTACCTGCACTGGCGCTCATCCCCTGTGGGTCGGGAAATGATTGGGCAAGGACCTGGAAGTTCCCGCGGCATCCGGCTCGCTGGTTTCAGGAGGCCAATCAATGGACAGTGCAATGCCATGCAGCGGGGACCTTGTCCTGTCAACGTGACAGCCAGACCAGCCACTCGTATTTTATGAATGTCGCCGGTCTGGCTTACGATGCCTGGCTGGTCAAGCAGATTGAGGATAATCCTTCATCCAAGGGGCATGCCTTGATCTATCTGTGGAGCATTCTGCGGAACCTGCTGACCTACCGTCCACAGCAGGGCGAAGTGACCTGCGGAGATCGGTTCTGGTCAGGTCGGTTTTATACACTGAATGCAGGCATTTGCCCCTATAGCGGAGGAGGGATGCGGGTAGTACCTCATGCGGATCCGGCACATCATAAGCTTGCACTGACCATTGCCGGTGATCTTCCCTTTCACGAATTCTTTGGAATATCTGGCGATTTTATACGGGCAGTATCGGTCGGGTGAAAGAGGTGGATACGCTGCAAGCCACACAACTGCATGTCGAATCCCGCGATCCGGATCCGTTTTATGTTGAAGCAGATGGCGAATGGAAAGGGCAGTGCCCCTGTAGCATCGGGATCATCCCTGAGGCATTCCGGGTGTGGGCCCCAAAGCGATCAGCGTGAGGGGTTGTCTGTTTCGATCGGTTCGGGTTGCAGGATGCTCCATCGATAGAGATCATCGTCCTCCCCATCTCGTGTAGAGCTGAAATAACCGCCCTGGCCATCGCGGTGCATAAAAAAGGTGATATCATCCAGAGGGCTGTTGAATGGGCGGCCAAGATTGACCGGTGTGGCCCATTGTCCTGTACCATCCTGAGCGGTGACAAAGAGATCATACCCTCCATAACCGGGATGGCCTTTTGACGCAAAAAACAGACGACCATCCAGAGCGATCCAGGGGAAGCCTTCATGTCCACGTGTGTTGATCATTTCACTGAGTGGTTCGGCGCGTGTCCAACCTGCGCTGGTTCGCCTGGTGATCCACAAATCCAGGCCGCCCTCACCTCGACCCCGGTCGGAAGCAAAAACGAGCCATTGACCATCCGGCGATATGGCCGGATGCATCATGTTGATCTCAGGGTTGGCAAAATCAACAGGATGAGGTTTTGTCCAGGAATTTCCCATTTCCCGTTGTGCCGTATAGATCTGGAGCGGATAGAATCCGCGTTTGTTGGGTTCGTTCGTATTGCGCGTAAAAAACAGGATCAGACTATCCGCCGTAATGGAGGTGTAGCCCACATTGATATTGATCTCATTGATCCGGCCAGAATAACGTTGGGGTTCTGACCAGGAGGTATCTGTCAACTGCCGGGTGTAAAACAAGGCCAGGTAATCCCGACCGGTCCATTGCGACTTTTCTTTGAGAAGGTGGACACCTGGTGATCGATCTGAAGTAAAGAGCAATCCGCCATCCCAGGGCATCGCGGCATGATCATCTTCATCGGAGTTGAACGGGAGTTTTTCGTATGAAACAGGAGTAAAGTAGGGAGGGATGGATCCAACGATCAGACAGGCATTGGCCCGGATCAAGGCGAGGGAATCAGCGGGATCCACTTCTGCATATTTTAAGAACCACTCGCGGGCTTTCTCGTATTTGCCATTGCTCATCAATGCCTCTCCATAGAGAAACCACATGTCCTCACTGACCTTGTCATCGAGAACGAGCGTATCCAGAAGGGCTTCCGCCTTGGTCCAGGCGTTGGTCAGACGATAGCAGGAGGCCAGTTTTTGTGCTGTACTGACTCGAAAGCGCTCCTGTAATGCCTGCTCATAGATCGGTGCTGCCTTTGCATAGGATCTGACTTTATAGAGTTTATCGGCCTTCCGCAGGTCTGACCCCTGTCCGTAGGATATTCCCGAAAACTGGGGGAGCATGTAACTGATGACCCAAAAGATTTGTTTACTTTTCGACATAGGAGCGGACTACCTGACTTCTACAAACGTTTATTTGCCCAGAAATGATTCCCCATATGAAATGGTTACTTGCTTTTACATGTTGCATTTCCCTGTTCACCTTGAGTGCTCAGGATGATACAGCTATTCAGGATAATGCCAGGAAAAAACCGATTTTCCAGGTGCATGAAGGAGAGCGCGACTTGATTGACGGGGCGAGCAATGCCCTGACGGTTGACCTGCCCGAGATCAAGAGCCGGACAGCGGAAAAAATCTGGAAGGATTATATCGAGAAATTTGGTGGAAAGACAAAGAAAAACCGGGATATGAAAGGATATCTGACGGAAAGTACGGAGATCTATGCCATCGGAGGATTACAGAAGATGAATGTGTATGCCCGGGTGGAAGAAGAACATGATCGTGTCGCCCTGAGTGCCTGGTTTGATACGCCTAAGGGGATGTTGCGATCCAATGCGGACGCGAAAGCCTATGCGGCGGCTGTTCAGTTCCTTCAGGATTATGCCCTGGAAGTGAAGATTGCACAAGTGGAGGAAGAACTGGAAGATGAGGAGAAGGCATTGAAGAACCTGGAACGAGATATGGATCGGCTGAAGCGGGACAATGAGGGTTATCACCAGGATATTGAAGATGCCAAAGAGAGGATCAAAAAGGCTGAGGACAATATTGTGAATAACGAAAAGGAACAGGAGGCCACCACATCCCGGATTGGTGAACAGGACATTAAAGTCAACAAGGTACGCGAGTGGTTGACCGTTCTGAAGAAATAGAAACATCCTGTTTTATATTATTTAAAATACATATTCATAATTATTTGTTGTAAGTCTTTTTTACACAACACAGTGTGAAAGAAAACTGTAGTCGTTGGCAACTGCACATCATTTTTCATTATGTAAGTCACTCACTGTCTGGAGGCTGACCGGTTGGGGTGGTAAGACCTTGAAACTTCTGCAGGTGGTTGACAGAAAGGATCGCACCACCTGACGACTTATCAACAGTGCTTGTGAGTATGTAGAACTTCCAATTTTCTGTGTGATTTCGGGAGCGGGGTCATCCAGCTATCTTTGTCCTTCCGACCAAACCCTATGGCAGACGCATCTAAGACAACAAAGACCGGAACAGAATTCCGTGGCCGGCGTGAGCGGGAAGCGGACCTGTCCAATCTGGTTTTTGGCAAGGTTCCGCCCCAGGCGAGAGACCTGGAGGAGGCTGTTCTCGGTGCCATCATGCTGGACAAGGACGCCTTGCCCATGGTTCTGGAAATCCTCAATCCTGAGTCCTTCTATGTCGACGCAAACCAGGAGATCTTCAAAGCCATGCTAGCGCTGTTTGAGCATTCGAAACCAATCGACATGCTCACGGTCACCGAGGAATTGAAACGGATGGGTAAGCTGGAGGTGATTGGCGGTCCATACCGGCTAGTGGAGCTGACCAATCGGGTAGCTTCCTCAGCCAACATCGAGTTTCATGCACGAATCGTCGCACAGAAGCATATTCAACGAGAATTGATCCGGGTGTCCAATGTCACCATACGGGATGCTTATGAGGATTCGACGGATGTGTTTGATCTGCTGGACAATGCCGAGGCAGGACTGTTCAAGATCACACAGACCAATATTTCCAAGAGTTACGAGCCTATCGGCGCATTGAGTGGGTTGGCCCTCAAACAGATCGAAGAACTCTCCAAAAAAGAGGATGGCCTGACGGGTGTACCGACCGGATTCCGCGATCTGGATTTGTTGACCTCAGGATGGCAACCTTCCGATCTCATCATCATCGCTGCACGTCCGGCTATGGGTAAGACTGCGTTTACGCTGAACCTGGCGCGAAATGCAGCTGCTGAATTCAAGAAGCCGGTGGTGGTCTTTTCCCTGGAGATGGCCAACCTTCAACTGGCCATGCGTCTGATCTCCGCTGAAGCGGAGGTGCCCGGTGATCGACTGCGGAACGGTCGTCTGCACAATGACCAGGAATGGGCACGCGTCCATCGCGCCATTGAGAAGTTCAATGATGTACCTATTTTCATCGATGATACCCCGGCAATCAATATTTTCGAATTGCGGGCCAAATGCCGGCGCTTGCGCAAGCAGCATGGAATTGAGATGATCATCATTGACTACTTGCAGCTGATGTCTGGAAGTGGTGATGCAAAAGGCAATCGTGAGCAGGAAGTCAGTGGGATATCCCGTGCGCTTAAGGCGATGGCAAAGGAACTCAATGTGCCCGTGATTGCCCTGTCGCAGTTGAGCCGGAATGTGGAATCACGTGGTGGGTCCAAACGCCCGATGCTGAGCGACCTGCGTGAATCCGGTGCAATTGAGCAGGACGCGGATATTGTCACCTTCCTTTACCGGCCGGAGTATTATGGCATCTTCCAGGATGAGGAAGGCCGGGATACACAGGGAATGACTGAGGTCATCGTAGCCAAGCACCGGAACGGCGCCGTGGATACGGTCAGATTGCGTTTTATCAAGGAGTTTGCCCGGTTTACCGACTGGGATGACATGAGTTTTGATGATCTGCCAATGCCAGATCCGATGGGTGGCAGCGGGGCCATGCCCAATATTATTACCCGGTCGAGCCGGATGAATGATGATACATCGGATATTCCGTTTTAAAGGCACGATATGGGTCCCAGTGGAATGAGCGAATTGCAAACGCTGGGCGGATCCATGTTCACTGGTCAATGTATCCACACATGTTGCACAATGGACTTGCAAGCCTGTACAGGGCTTCTTCGGGGGTGCAATAACCTCACCCCCGGACGAACCCGCAACGCGGGTTGTCCGGATCCAGACATGGCCACCACGATTCATGAGGTCAGAGCCATCGTCTGGGCCCTGACCCCCTCTCCACCGTGAGGGTGGAGAGGGGGAACCTCAAACTTTGAGGACAAGTTAAAACCAGAGTCACTTCTTATCATTTGGAGCTCCCTCTCCTTGCAAAGGAAAAGCCTGCCCAGACTGACGAAGTCACGTCAGGGGGTTGGGGTGAGGTTATTCCGCAAGCCCAACCAGAATACCGGTCAGCAAAAACCATTTTCACTTCATTCTCTACCTTCGGAGCATGACAACAAGACTTCTCCTGCACCTTGCTGTGGTCGCCTGCATCGGTGGCTTCATTTCCGGATGTCAATCCTCATCTCCGGATACATCGGATGGGATGGCCAAATTCACGACCGACAAATCCTTCAAGGATGCCCATGAAATCCCTGAAGAACTGGATGTCCATCCGCGAGGTGAATTGGTCACTTTTCCCACTGCGGATGGGAAGGAAGGGCGTGCATACGTTCTTCGGTCAACGGCTCCATCGGCCAAGCACCTGATCGTCATCCACGAATGGTGGGGCTTGAATGATCATATCAAACAGGAGGCCGAACGACTCTTTGATTCATTAGGGGTTCATGTCTGGGCGATTGACCTGTATGACGGTCAGGTGGCGACAACCCGGGAAGAGGCCGGTACGTTGATGCAAACGCGCAAACAGGAGCGGCTGGAGGCCATTCTTCGCGGAGCTCTGGACCAATGGGGGCCGGACGCCCAGGTAGCTACCATCGGTTGGTGTTTCGGAGGGGGATGGAGCCTGCGCGCGTCTATTCTGGCAGGTGAACGATCTGAAGGATGTGTGATCTACTATGGCATGCCGGTAGAAACAGCAACCGAGCTTGTTCCACTGAAGGCAGAGGTATTGGGTTTATTTGCCAGTCGGGACCAATGGATCAATGCGGAAGTCGTTCGCAAATTTGCCGCGTTGTGTCAGGCCACGGGAAAGACGTTTACATATCACTTTTATGATGCTGATCATGCATTTGCCAATCCCAGTAGTCCTCGGTTTGATGAACCTGCGGCACAAGAAGCAAATGCCCTGGTATTGTCATTCCTGAAGCAGAAACTGCGCTGACCCCGTTCCAGGGGGTGTATCTTTGGCCATCGGGAGACATATGGATATCTATCGCCTGAAATCGATCTGGAAATGGGGACTTGCACTGGCAGGGATGCTGATCGTCATCTTGTCTCTTCTTGTGATCCGCCAGGTCGTCGACAAGATCAAGGCATTTGAACATCAGAAGATCGTTTTTTTCAAGACTGCCGTGGAAGACCTCCCCAAGAATCCGGATAATGCTTCCTTTCTGCTTCATGATGCCATACTTACTGCGGAATTGAATGTCCCTCTGATCCTCGTCAACGAACGGGGGGTCATTGAGGATGCGCGGAATTTCGGGGAAGAACGGGATACTTCTAAGTTGTTTCTGAGTTCCCGTCTGGCGAAAATCCAGGCGGATGGATACCCGCCTGTCGAGTTGGGTGATGGAAAGAAGATCTACTATGAGGACAGTTCACTGGTGGCCAATCTGCGGTTTCTGCCCTTTGTACAGATCGCGCTTGTACTGGTGCTGATCTTTCTCGGGTATTTGGGGTTCAGTGTTTCACGACGCGCAGAAGAAAACCGGATCTGGGTCGGCATGGCACGTGAAACAGCTCACCAGTTGGGGACACCGTTGACGGCTATTGTCGCCTGGGTCGAGTATTTGCGCAATCATGCACATGGAAATGCGCAGGTGTCGTTTGCTGCTGATGAGATCGAACGTGATGCAGAGAAACTGGAGTTGATTGCTGACCGGTTCAGCAAGATCGGCTCCAAGGCAGAACTCGAACCGCACAATCTGCTGACCTGTCTGGATCGAACCCGTTCATACATGCAGGCACGGGCACCAAAGCGTGTTCAGCTTCATTTTCCGGATCCAACTGGTATGCCGGTCATTGTGATGATCAACACGCACCTCTTCGAGTGGGTGATCGAGAATCTGTTGCGCAATGCCCTGGATGCCATGGATGGGGAAGGGGAGATCAGCGCTGTTGTTCGGCAGGAGGGTCGATGGGTTGCTATTGATATCAGTGATACAGGAAAGGGGATTCCTTCATCCCGGTTCAAGCGGGTATTCAAACCCGGTTATACCACCAAATCACGAGGTTGGGGATTGGGCTTATCCCTGGCGAAACGGATCGTGGAGAGCTATCATAAGGGCCGCATTTTTGTGCGGTCAAGTGCTCCGGGTAAAGGGACCACATTCGGGATTTTGTTGCCTGTGCCGAAGGGGTGATTCCACGTTCCAAATTCCAGGTTACTAGTTCCTGGTTCCATCGGTTTTGGCGTATTGTGAATGATGGGCGGTTCAATGTTCAAGGGTTTTGCTTGCGCAAACCCGGTTCAACGTTCAATGTACCCGAGGATTCGGTTTAACACGTTGAACCTTGAACCGACAAGCCGCAAGGCTTCGCCTTAAACCTTGAACCCCAAACGATCCCCCCGAGGCTTCGGGGGCCCCGAGAACTCGGGGGGATCCGGACCGAAGCGTCCGGGCGGCCAGGCATAGTGCCCCTGTTCCCATCCCTAAATCAAGCAGGATTTTTGATGCTTCCAACTTCCCCGGTTTGGCGCCCCCGGGATTATTCTCCGTGGAGAATTGTCATCGCCAAACCACCCTCATGTACACATGCGTCTCGGGGAGATGGGGGTATACTGGGAGGGCAAAATATTGTCCCCCGCTGGCGGGTGGATGTTTTCATGACCGCAGGTCATGTAAACAGACGGGGGTGGCCCAACGCGCACTCGATCCAGGGTCATCTTTCCTCCCCCGGTTTGGCGCACCCGGGATTATTCTCCGTGGATAATTGTCATCGCCAAACAACCCCCTCATGAATACAGGTGTCTCCGAAGTTGGGAATATTCTGGGAGGGGGACAGGATAATGACGGGGGTGGACCTAGTCATAATATTCATCAATGCTTGTCGCCTCCTTGATTGAATGCATCTTCTAACTCGATTTGTTCAATCATTATTTCCAGGGTCCTGACAACTTGTCGCAATTCTGTAAGCACTTCCTGATCGGAAAAACGGAGTATTCGAAATCCCGCTTTTTGAAGTGCTTGCTCCCTTACAAGATCCTTATCCAGTACCTCTTCAAATTGATGGGTAAACCCATCTACTTCAATAATTAGAAGTAGTTCCTTACACATAAAATCAGCGATATAGTTGAGAACCGGGCGCTGCCTTCTAAACTGGTAGCCTTTCATCATCCTGCCTCTCAGGACGTATTTCCATAAACAAGCTTCCCCCTTGGTCATATGTCCTCTGTTTGAGTGGGCAAAATTTCTCAATCTGGAATTATAATGGAAGAAATTCTGGGGAGAGGCTTTCATGACATGATCAATAGTGCAATAAATATAAAACAATATGTTTTATATTTTGAAATAAAATGAACTTGCCTCGCTCTTTTCTATTCTAGTGAAGGCAACCGTTTTCGAATTTGGATATCGTGTTGAGGGGGAACGATTTATGTCCTTTCCGAGTACTCGGGACGGGGGTGGCCCAGCGCGCATTCGATCCGGGGTCATCTTTCCTCCCCCGGTTTGGCGCCCCCGGGATTATTCTCCGTGGAGAATTGTCGTCGCCAAAACACCCCCTCCTGAACAAATGCCTCTCCGGAGGGGGGGGATACTGGGAGGGGACAAAATATTGTCCTTCCCGGAGTCATCTGGGGGCGACGGGGGTGGCCCAGCGCATTCGATCCAGGGTCATCTTTCCTCCCCGGTTTGGCGCCCCGGGATTATTCTCCGTGGAGAATTGTCGTCGCCAAACCACCCCCTCATGAACACATGCATCTCCGGAGAGGGAGTATACTGGGAGGGGGACAAAATATTGTCCCTCCCGAGTACTCGGGACGAGAGTGGCCCAACGCGCATTCGATCCGGGGTCATCTTTCCTCCCCCGGTTTGGCGCCCCCGGGATTATTCTCCGTGGAGAATTGTCGTCGCCAAACCACCCCCTCATGAACACATGCATCTTCGGAGAGGGAGTATACTGGGAGGGGGACAATATTTTGTCCCTCCCTGGCTGGGACGGTGGTTCATGCCCAGCGCATTCGCTCCGGGGTCATCTTTCCTCCCCCGGTTTGGCGCACCCGGGGTTATTCTCCGTGGATAATTGTAATCGCCAAACCACCCCCTCATGAATACATGCATCTCCGGAGATGGGGGAATAATGGGAGGGGGACATGTACCCTTGTTTCGTTAAACATTGAACATCAGAGCGCCAGCTCTGACTTTGAACAGCCAAGCGTCATTGTTGCATTGCTAGACCTGAAAGCAACCAGGAACCTGGAACAAAGGAACCTGTAATTATTCCGAACCACCTACATTTGCGCCGTGGAGAACCTGCAACGGCTGCTCAGTGCCTATCGGCAAGATGAGCGGATCGTCCGCCTGACAAAGGCCCTTGAAGAACATCAACAAGGGCGCATATCCCTGACCAATCTGGCCGGGGCGCAGGATTGCTTTGTCCTATACGAACCGGGGCAATTCTCCATCCGTGGAGGCATTGTTGACATCTTCTCCTATGGTAATGAATGGCCTTACAGGGTAGAGCTTTTTGACGTCGAGGTGGAGAGTATCCGCACCTTCGATCCCATGACCCAGCTGTCGCGGCAACGGGTTGAACGGGTGAACATCATCCCCGATGCGCACAAAGGGTACGACCCCAAACAGAAGACCGACCTCCTGTCCATCCTGACGGAAAATGCAGCGATCTGGATCCGAGATCCGGGCTTCCTGCTGGATAAGTGTCAGGAAGCATTTGCCAGGGCGATGGACTATGTACCTGACGTCCTGCCCGGAGAGGAGGAAAAGCTGGTGGCCATCTTCAGGGAGCGCCCCTTCATCCCTCCCGGTGAGATCATCGACCGGTTGGGAGGTTATACCATCATTTTTACCGACAAGGTTCCCGCTGCCTACAAGACCGATGTGACCATCGATATGACCGGTCGGCCACAACCCAGCTTCAACAAGAATTTCGACCTCCTGATTCGGGATCTGCGCACCAATGACCAGAAGGGATATACCTTTTACCTGTTCACGGATAATCCCCGCCAGGTCGAGCGTTTCCACGCCATCTTCGAGGAGCTGCAGGCCAGGGTCATTTTTCATGCGGTGACCATTGGGCTCCACCAGGGGTTCATCGATGATGAGATGAAGATCCTGTGTTATACCGACCATCAGATCTTCAACCGCTACCACGCCTACAAACTGCGTCGGGGTTTTACACGTGACCAGGCCATGAACCTGCGCATGATCCGTGAACTGGTACCGGGCGATTTTGTGACCCATATCGATCACGGGGTCGGGCGGTATTCCGGCCTGGAGAAGATCGAGGTGAACGGGCACGTGCAGGAATCCGTCCGGATCATATACAAGAACAACGATATTCTGTATGTGGGGATCAACTCCCTGCACAAACTGGCCAAGTACATCGGTAAGGACGGCACCGAACCGCAGCTGAGCAAGCTGGGCTCCGAGACCTGGAAGAACCTCAAGGCCAAGACCAAGAAAAAAGTCAAGGATATTGCCAAGGAACTCATTGCCCTCTATGCCCGACGGCGGGCGGCCCCTGGGTTTGCCTTTGCGCCAGATGGCTATTTGCAGAATGAGCTGGAAGCCTCGTTTATTTATGAGGATACTCCCGATCAGTTTACCTCCACCCTGGACGTCAAGCAGGATATGGAGCGGGCCAACCCCATGGACCGGCTGATCTGCGGCGATGTCGGATTCGGGAAGACAGAAGTGGCTGTGCGGGCGGCCTTCAAGGCCGTCGTGAATGGCAAGCAGGTGGCCATCCTGGTGCCCACCACCATCCTGGCATTGCAGCACCAGAAAACGTTTTCTGAGCGCCTCAGTGATTTCGGGTGTCGGGTAGATTACATCAACCGATTCCGCAGCAGCGCGGACAAAAAGCGCATCCTCGGCGAACTGGGGAGGGGAAGGTCGATGTGATCATCGGCACTCATGCCCTGCTGGGCGGATGTCAAATTCAAAGACCTGGGCCTGCTGATCGTGGATGAGGAGCAGAAATTCGGGGTCAGTTCCAAGGAAAAACTCCGCTCCATCAAGGTGAATGTGGATACCCTGACCCTGACCGCCACCCCCATCCCGCGGACGCTGCAGTTCAGCCTGATGGCCGCCAGGGATATGTCCATCATCCGGACTCCGCCACCCAACCGCCAGCCCATTCACACGGAGGCCAGATTTTCAGTGAGGAGATCATCCGCAGTGCCATCCTCAACGAGGTGCAGCGTGGAGGTCAGGTGTTTTTTGTCCACAACCGGGTAAAGAGTCTGAGCGAGGTGGCCGGATTGGTCCAGCGTCTCTGTCCGGATGTCCGGATCGCCTGGCTCATGGTCAGATGGAAGCAGACAAGCTGGAAAAGACTCTTACGGCATTCATTGATGGAGTTTGATGTGCTGGTGAGCACCAATATCATCGAGACGGGACTAGACATCTCCAATGCCAATACCATCATCATCAACAATGCTCACCAGTACGGGCTGAGCGACCTGCACCAGTTGCGCGGCCGGGTGGGCCGTTCGAACACCAAGGCGTACTGCTATCTCATTCATCCGCCCCTGTCGGTGATGACCCCCGAAGCTCGCAAGCGGATAAAGACCATCGAAGATTTCAGTGACCTGGGTAGTGGCTTTCATATTGCCATGAAAGACCTGGACATTCGCGGGGCCGGAAACATGCTGGGCGGGGAGCAGAGCGGCTTTATTTCGGAGATCGGATTCGAGACCTTCCAGCGCATCCTGGATGAAGCCATCCAGGAACTAAAGGAGGAGGATTTTGCTGATACCTTCCATGAAGAACAGGGGGTGCACCGCCTGTTCGTCCGGGATGTGACTGTGGATACCGATGCGGAAATGCACATCCCGGATGAATATGTGTCCAGTATCCAGGAGCGACTGAACCTCTACACCCAGCTCGATGAGGTGGAAACCGAGGAGGACCTGCAGACCTTCAGTGACATGCTCACCGACCGGTTTGGAAAAATACCGGATGAGGTAAATGAACTCTTTGACGGACTTCGACTGCGGTGGATCTGCAAGGAGCTGGGCTTCGAACGTCTGGTGTTGAAGAATGGCAAGCTGCGCGCCTACTTCGTCCAGAACCCGCAATCGGCATTCTATGACAGTGCGACCTTCAAGAACCTGTTTACAGTGATGGCCAACAAGGGGAAGGCGCTGGGTCTGTCCATCAAGGAGGTGCGCAATCATCTGCTGGTGGCCCGGGATGATGTCCGGGATCTGCGCCAGGCCCGGCGTGTGCTGCAGGAGTTGAAAGTGGCGCTGGAAGGAGGGGAGGAGGTTATGAGTTAAGAAGTGGAGGAGAAAACGGAAAGAAGCAAAGACGCAAAGCTTTTCTCAGTCTTGTACTCGAAGCTGATGTAGCCCAGGGTTTCAACCCTGGGTATAGGTTCAATAAGGACATTCGGTTTTGGCGACATTTTTGCCGGCCTCGCAAAAATGGTGACAAAACATCCCGACAACGGACAGTGGGTTCATTCTCGGGTTACATTTGGACGCAGATTTTGTATTCTAAGTTGAATTGACGCTATCGTAAAAGGGCCATTTCTCGAAGTAGAGAAATGGCCCTTTTACATGAACATTTCATGAAAACTATTCCGTTGTCTCGACCGGAGCTTCTTCGACTGCTTCTGGAACGGTTGCCTCATTTTCCTTGACCGCTCTGCGTTCGCAACGATCACACAGGTCGGTGATGTTCTTCAGCTCGCGTGACTGGGCCACGGTGCCTTCGAAGATTTCGGTGGTCCGATCGGAATTGATGTAGGAACAGTCGGAATAGAGGTGATAGCTCTTGCCTGATTTCGTCCAGTAGACATGGTTGACACCACCGGTAAGCGACTCCACCTGGGCGGTCTGTTCGGTGTACTGTTCGATAGATGGTGGATTGAGATCCACTCCTGTCGCCCCGGCAATGATCATGGCGATGGCGGCGATGGAGCCGACGATCCCTTTCTGCTTGCCACTGAGGTCCTTATTGGTAAAGATGAGGATGACCGGGGCAGGAAGGCGATAATGGAGATGATCAGTCCCAGCTGGTTCTGGATGAAGAACCGGGTTTTATCTTTCTCGGATGCCGGATCCGTGCGATTGGCCTTCTTCCAGAGGACGTTGCCGATCACGGCAAAAATGAGGGCACCGATGATGAGGCCGATCAGCCAGCCCATTTCCACGGGTGGTTTGCGGAGGATCATGATGGCCCATACCTCGATCCCGATCGCTGCAATCCAGGTCAGGATGGAAATCATGCGGAAGTTTTTTGCCTTGCCCTTGCTTTCTGCAGAGGCCACAAAGCCGGCGCTACTGGATGGGGTAGATGCCTCGTCACCTCCCACGCGGGTGACTTTCTTGGAGGTGCCTTTTGTCTGTCATAGTCTTCAGGTTGGGTTTGATTGAATTCTGTTGATCGTCCTTTGCGGGGGACGTACCTGTTTGGTGAAAACGAAGCTACGGGTTTCTGGCAGGAAACAGAATCTAACCCAGTTTCAATTGTTGGATTATCCGAGCAACATCCAAGTGATCAAACTTGCGGATACATAGCTTAAACGCATTCAGACAGTCCTTCAGGGAAGGCTTGCCGACGGTTGAGTAGTCACAGCTTGGAGGTTCAGCTGTCCTTCTACTCCACGAAGTAGAAGGACAGAACGGTAGCTATCATATGAGGTAAAATGAACTTGACCAAGAGTTCGTATGGAGCAAACCCTAATTTTAGACATTGGCAATAGACTACGTTTATTGCGGAGTTTGGAGTACCGAAATAACAGAAAAATGCTTAGAAAAATGGAAAGAGTGAATCCAACTTGGCAGACCCAGCACAAAAATAACTACGACTTATATTCCAAACTGTACCCCATAATGTACCCTTTAAGGACTGCCAAACAAAAGGCCGCTCTTGAGCGGCCTAATAACTAAGGGTTGCGGAGAAGGAGGGAATAGAACCTATAGTTTTA
>JADJLN010000013.1 GCA_016710115.1 Saprospiraceae bacterium | reverse complement strand
GCCATCGGCAAGGGCATTACCTTCGGAGCAACTGGAAGCAGACGAAGACCTCGCCCCGCTGCGGGAGCAGCAAGAGCATTGGGAGGCATTGATGCAAAACTATTTCCCTGACCGGGTCAATAAATAGGCATATCATTTTCCTTATCTTCCAACGTCGGACACTCGCGAAACCGATCGTTTATATAAACGAGGAACACTATGAAAAACAGTCTGCTGACGATTATCTTCTTTGCTGCGACTATCAGTCTGGCCGCACAGGAAAAGGGATTGACTCCCCTGGCCGGTCCGAACTCAGCACAAACAGGATCGACCTATGCCGTGGTCGTCGGCATTTCCGACTATCAGGATGCTAGCATTCCCGACCTACGTTTTGCAGATAAGGATGCCGAGGCGTTTGCCAATTTCCTCCGTTCTCCAGCGGGGGGATCACTGGATGGTGATCACCTGAAGGTGCTGACGAACCAGAACGCCACTGCCGGGCGCATCGCCGAGGCACTCGACGGCTTGATCGAACAAACCAGGGAAGGCGACCAGGTCATTATTTACTTCAGCGGTCACGGCGATGTGGAGCGCAAGACCGTCTCTCAGCCTGGTTTCCTGCTTGCGTGGGATGCCCCGTCGCGGGTGTACATGGGAGGCGGCACCTATTCGCTGGCGTTCTTGCAGGAGGTGGTCACTACGCTTTCCACTCAGAACCTTGCAAAGGTCACCGTCATCACAGACGCTTGCCATGCCGGGAAACTCTCCGGCAGCCAGATCGGTGGGGCGCAACTCACCAGCGCTAACCTCACCAGGCAATATGCCAACGAAGTGAAAATACTCAGCTGCCAGCCCAATGAATTCAGCCAGAGGGCATACAATGGGGTGGTGGTCGCGGAGCGTTCAGCGTCCACCTCGTAGAGGGGTTGTTTGGTCTGGCCGATCGCAACAATGACGGGATTGTAACGGTAGGTGAGATCGATCGCTACCTGGAGGATAATGTAACCACAGAGGTGGCCCCCAGAGCCGTGCCCATGTTGCTGGGCAGCAAAACCGAGCGACTGGCGACGATTAACGAAGCCATTTTGGCGGAGCTGAAAAAGGCAAAGAATACCGGATGCCTGCTTTGCTGCGACGGAAAGTCGAGGACTGGAGGATGACATTTTGGCAAAGCTGACTCCGGAATTGTCAAAAGGTATTATGCATTTAAAAAAGCGGTCGCTGAAAAACGGTTTCTCCCGGATGCTTCATCCCAACCCACAGCCCTCAGCTGACGAACTTATACCGCCCTCTCGGCCGAGCTCCGGCCCGCCCCGTTGCACTGAGCTATGCGCCGCAACTACGCTGCGGCCCTGCAGGACGATGCCCAGCAAGTGTTGAACACCATGCTCAAATCCGGGTTAACCGAACTCGTGCTTGCCGGGGCGTTTGAAGAACGGATTTACGAAAAATACCCACTTTATTTGGGTAGAGCTGCCGAGTTGTTAGGCAAATCGCACTATCTGTATCCAATATTGATGGCCAGGCAGGCATTTTTTAAAGGGAAAATTGCGAAAGAGAAAGCAGAGCGGAAACAACATTTCCTTCAGGCACTGGAATGGCAGCCTGGCATGCCCCACGCCATGCTCGAACTCGGTGTGAATGAAGGACACCAGAATTTGGACAGCGCAAAAGTATGGCTGCTCAATTCGGTTGAGCTACTGCCAGGCTGGGTTTTGCCTTATGTCAAACTATCCAATATATATTCGAACGCGGGCCGCTTCGACGATGCTTTCGCACAACTCGAAATTGCTGAACAAGTGGATTCGAATTCTGTGCTGGTTTGGTACGAAAGGGCCTCACTGAATATGCAACTTCATTTTTACGAAGTAGCAGAACCGATCTTACAAAAAGTAATTAAAAACACTTCTGATGAGGTTTGTTTCCCATGTGCTCACATGGCTCTTGGTCGCTTGTATATGCAAAGAGCCAAGCCAAAAGAAGCGCAAACCTATGTCAAAAGCGCCCTGCTTTGTATAAAAACAGCGTCAATTCCAAAGGCTTCTGCAACCCATGTGCTTATGTCAACATCGGCCTTGGATATTGGCAGATGGACAGCCTTGACCTGGCATTGGACTATTTTCAGCAGGCGATTCAGACGGATTCCAATTTCATTTATGGTTATCAAAACGCAGGAGTTGTTTATCTCATGAAAAAATAACATAAATGAGGCGGAAAAGTGTTTGAAGAAAGCCATAGAAATGCATCCAAGAAACGCCGTTAATTACAGCAACCTGGGCGAGGGATATTATATGGCCGGCAGGTTCAAAGAAGCAGAAATTTACCTGTTGAAAGGAATTGAACTGGATACCACAAACCCCAATACCTATATCTGCTTGGGCGACTTGTACCGGGTAACCAATCAATTCCAGTTGTCTGAAAAGCATTACAAGAATGCGTTGGGAATCAATGACAAACGAATAGAAGCTCGGAATGGACTTGGAATCATATTGACGAAAACGGGAAGGCTTGTGGAAGCAGAGGAGGAGTACTCGAAAATACTCCAATTGGAGGCGAATAATTTTACAGCCTTCTACGGCTTGGCGACCATCTGTGTTCTTCGAGAGAACTTTGATTTAGCTTTCGACTACCTCGAGCAGTCTTTCAAAAATGGTTTCAAAGATGTTGATTCTCTGCTGAAGAGCCCTGACCTGGAGGCACTTAGACAAAAGGAAGGTCAATGGAAGAAGTTGATGAAGACGTATTTCCCGGATCAATCAACGGAATAATAAAATAAACGATCATTCAGGCCTTTCCATCCCTTCACACTACGGAAAGAAGGTCATGGTTCATTCAAAACAAAGAATATGAAAATCCAACTGGTTACGTTCATCTTGATGGGCCTCGCCATGAGTGCAATCGCTCAGGAGGAAGGATTGACTCCCATTGCTGCTGCAAACCTGTCGAATTCGGGAGAGACATTTGCTGTCGTCGTCGGTATCTCCGACTATCAGGACCCAGGCATCCCGGACCTGCGCTTTGCGGATAAGGACGCTGAAGCCTTCGACAATTTTCTTCGCTCCCCTGCAGGTGGCTCGCTGGATGGTGATCACCTGAAGGTGCTAACCAACCAGAACGCCACTGCTGGTCGCATCGCCGAGGCGCTCGACGGCCTGATCGAACAGACGAGGGAAGGTGACCAGGTCATCATTTACTTCAGCGGTCACGGCGATGTGGAACGCAAGACTGTCTCCCAGCCTGGTTTCCTGCTTGTGTGGGATGCCCCGTCGCGGGTGTACATGGGCGGCGGCACCTATTCGCTGGCGTTCTTGCAGGAGGTGGTGACTACACTGTCCACGCAAAACCTGGCCAAGGTCGTCGTGATTACAGACGCCTGCCATGCTGGAAAATTGGCTGGCAGCCAAATCGGCGGGTCGCAGTTGACCTCTGCTAACCTCGCCAAACAATATGCCAACGAAGTTAAAATCCTCTCTTGTCAGCCCAATGAGTACTCTCTGGAAGGTGAGCAGTGGGGTGAAGGACGTGGCTGCTTCAGCTTTCATTTGGTGGACGGGCTGTTCGGCCTGGCAGACCGCAACGGGGACGGCTTGGTTTCTGTCGGTGAAATTGATCGCTATCTGGAGGACCACGTGACCGCCGAGGCTGCTCCGCAAAGTCAGGTGCCCATTCTGCTGGGCAACAAAACCGAAAAACTGTCGAAGGTGAACGTTGCAATATTGGCGGATTTACAAAAATTCAAGACCGGGCAAATGGCTGTATTCGCTTCTTCCGATAGCCGGGGTTTAGAGGACGAAATCTTAGCAAAACTTGATTCGGGGATTGTCAAAAAGTATTTAGCCTTTAAAAAAGCGGTAGCAGAAAAGCGGTTCTTTGAGCCAGCCGACAATTGTGCAGATTTTTACACCACATTTCCACCGAGACTGGACTCGCACCGCTCCATGGTTTTATGAAAAGGAATTACGCCGCCGCACTGCAGGATGGCGCGCAACAATGGCTCAACGAATTCCTGAAAGACTCAAAATTCGCTTGGAAAAGACAACTTGACCTCGTCCGCCCATACCCTCGCAATCTTGCGCGGGCGGCGGAACTTCTCGGCGAAAAACACTATATGTACGCCTCCCTCCGGGCCAGGCAACATTATTTTGAAGGCAAAACAATTGCCCCGCTCCGACTCGGGCCAAACAGGGCTTTAGGAGATAAAGCACTTGCCGAATTTCGGGCCTCGCTTGATTGGCAGCCCAATCAGCCTCATGTATTCATTAGGATTGGGCAAATCTATCAGTATATGTTCATGATGCCCGATTCGGCTGAATGGTACTTTAAGCAGGCTGCTGAACTGGCGCCCAATTGGGTTTTGCCCTTGACCCAATTGGCCGCACTCCATTCTTCAGATACAAAACAATTTGAAAAAGCCCGCTTCTATTTGGAAGAAGCCGAAAGATTGGACTCAAATGCAGTTGATGTCTCCTATTGGTTTGCAAAATATTTTGAAGCAATTAACGACTTGGCCCAGGCAGAAAAATATTACAGAAAATCCATCCACCTTGACCCAGAGAACAATTTTCACATCGAACTCGGTTCGATATTCAATTCTACCGACCGCTTTGCCGAATCCCAAATCGAATTTGAAATTGCAGTTAAAATAGATTCCACAGACACACAGGCATTGATGCTTTTGGGGATTTCCTTCCAAAACCAAAATAAACTGGTCGATGCGGAACATTGTTTCCGGGTTGTTTCAAAGATTGATACTACCTCCGCAGCGGCACATTTTTACCTCGGATTGAACTATTCCTACCAAGGCCAGCCCCTGCAAGCTGAGGCTCAATACACTTTGGCAACCAATATTGACCCTTATTTTTCGGAAGCTTTTTACAATATCGCTTGCCTCAAAACTGGCCAACAACAATCCGAGTCCGCTTTTACTTATCTCGAAAAAGCACTTCAAGCTGGATTCAAGGATATTGATTTGATTAAAACCGATTCTGACCTTGCCACGCTCCGTGCCCTCCCGGAATGGCAGGCACTGATGAAAAAATACTTCCCGGACCAGCCCAAGGAGTAATCGACGTGCCTGGATCAACCCATTCTATTCAGCCAAAGAGTGAAATGATCTGCATGTCAAACGCCTTTGTCTAATTCAATTTCAGCATGGGCGTGCATGTTCGGTCCAGCCACCCTGCAACTGCCAATTCCTCCCCGCCATCCTGTGTAAGCTATTGCGCCCCTTCAGGGCTTCAGAATCTGTGCACCATAACGTTGGGCGTTGCCCAACGCTGGAGGATGTCGCCCCTTCAGGGCTTGCCCCCAATGGGTGGATTCATAAATGACTTTTATTAGCCTCCTCGATCCCTCCTTCGCATCGTGGCGTCTTTTTTCCTTACGGCTTGTGGAATGGAAGTCCTATTTGGCATTTTCGGTCCAGGGTTCAACCACTCCGTGGTTGATGTCCTCTGATGCCTGATCCCCGGGTTGTCACCCGGGGTTATTCAAATTCAACCACGCCGTGGTTGCTATCCGGACGGGAATGCATTCCTCTTGGACTTCTCCACTCCTTCCTCCTCATAATCTTATAACTGCCATCCTGAAGAATGTATCCTTGGTGGATGAAAGACATCTTTGGGAAATATCAAATCACAAACCACAAAATCCAAATAACAAACAATTTCCAAACCCCAAATTCTAAAACTCTCATGCCGAGGAGGAGGTGAAATTCAAACCCCAACGTGCCTGTCGAAGGGCAGGGAAGAGGAGGTTTTCTCCTTGACTCCTCCACTTCTCGACTCCTCTCCCCTTTAAAAAGGTGAGATGTCGTTGTCATAAAATTGGAAAACCATGCCAATGGCCGGGCGTTTCTTCAACCCCTTCAGGGTTGGAATTTGTGTCAATATAAACCCCGGGTTACACCCGGGGATATAATATTGAACCCCTTCAGGGTTCTATTGGGCTGCATGGGATGAGTGGCTTATCACCCCCTCGACTCCCCCCTCATAACCTCCTAACCTCCTCAACTCATAACCTCGATCACTTCCCACACACGCACTTCGGCGCCATAAAGCTGTGCGTTTCGCTGAAGTACGGATAGCTGTTGCTACCGCCAGGCAGTTCGAAGAAGAACTTGCTGCGCGCCTTGTCGCGATTGCCCATCTCATTCATGGTAGCTGAATCATAGAGGCGACCATTGACCATGGTGTACTGCACCTTTTCCGAATCCTGGAGGTTGGCCAGCGGGTTGCCGTCGATGACGATCAGGTCGGCCAGCTTGCCCGCCTTGAGGGAGCCGATCTGATGGTCCATGCCCAGATACTCGGCGCCGTTGATGGTGGCGGCCTGGAGGGCCTCCATATTGGTCATGCCCCCCTGGGCCAGCATCCACAGCTCCCAGTGGGCACCGAGGCCCTGGAGTTGGCCGTGAGCGCCCAGGTTGATCTTCACGCCTGCATCGGTCAGCTTCTTCAACGATTTTGAGGTCAGGATGTGACCATTCTCATATTCCTCCTCCGGGATCATGGTGCGGTGCCTTGCCCGACTGTCCACCACCGGGCGCGGGGTGAAGCTCAGCAGGCGGGTCTTTTCCCACACATTGGTGTGCTGATACCAGTAATGCTCTCCATTCACACTGCCATAATTCACGATCAGGGTCGGCGTGTTGTGCGCATCCGTACTGGCCCAAAGACGTAGGACATCGTTATACAGGGGAGCCACAGGAATATTGTGCTCCACGCCGGTATGTCCATCCACCACCTGGGTCAGGTTGTGGTAGAAAAAGGATCCACCCTCCGGCACCACCTCCACCTGCTGTTCACGAGCGGCCTGAATGACCTGTTGGCGCTGATTCCGCCGGGGTTGATTGTAGCTCTTCACACTGAAAGCGCCATAGGCTTTCGTCCGGCGGATAGCCGAGCGCGCATCATCCAGACTGTTCACCACTGCCTTGAAATCTCCATCAGCGCCATAGAGGATGGTACCCGTGGAGAAGAGGCGCGGCCCGACCATCTGTCCTGTCTTGATCATTTCACTCTGGGAGAAGATCATCTCCGAATTACTGGAGGGGTCATGCGCCGTCGTCACCCCGTAGGCCAGATTGGCGTAGTATTCCCACTGTTTTTCCGGCGACAGGCCATAGCGGAAATTGCCCAGGTGGCCATGCACATCCACAATACCCGGCATGATGGTCTTCCCAAAACAGTTGACCACCTTCGCATTCCGGGGCACATCGACATCGGCACCGACCGCCTTGATCACATTGCCCTCCACCAGGACAGTGCCCTGCTCGATGACCTCGTCGCCTTCCATAGTGATAATACGCATTGGTGAAGGCGATCGCGCCCGAGGGCTGGTCGGCGGGCAAGGTCAGGTTGATCTTCATGCCGGCAGTATCCGGGGGCGGGACGGAGTCCAGGGCGCCTTGAAGGAAGAGGAACCGTCTGTTCAGTGGTTCGGTAAAATATTCATTGCCCAGGGTCCAGTGGAGATTTTTTGAATCTGCACTCCAGTGGAGATTGATTCCGGCATCGCGGGCCACCTGGCTAACGGGTACGGCTTTGGTATCGGCACTCAGACCGATGGTTTTCCCCGTAGCCGGCATGGGGGCGATGTACACTTTGTACAACTCGCTCCAGGCGATCCACTGATTGTCCGGACTGATCGAGAAGCGCTGTGCATACTTCGCCTCTGCGTGTTTTTTCAGGTCCTGACCATTCAGATCCACGCTTTGGAAACTCTTGGTGAGGGATCCGAACAGAAAGCCACCCGCCTGGTAGAACACCCGCTCCCCGTCCTGGGCTGAACACCGGATATTCGCCCTGAGGGGTCAGGAGTTTGTGCTCGCCGCCACTGGCCGGAATGAGGTACAGACCCGGCTCTTTGCAATACGTGAAGCCCTGGTGCATATTGCCATCCTCCTTGTTATAGACGATCCATTTGCCATCCGGCGAGAAGGCCGGCGTGCGGTAGATCCCTTTTTCTGAGGTGATCGCCTTGCTGGTACCTGTTGTCTTGTCAAAGACCCGGATGCTGCCCATCTGTTCATCATTCCAGGTGACATAGGCGATGCGATTGCCATCAGCTGACCAGGAAGGCTCAAACTCCAGGTCATTGTCCTTGGTCAGGCGTCGGGGTTTGCCATTGGGCAGGTCCATGACCCACAGATGGCCCACGGCATTAAAGACGAGGGTCTTCCCATCGGGGCTGGTCATCGCATGTCGGATGACCTTGACATCGACCTCCGCGTCAAAAGCATTGTTCCGGAACTTCAATGTTTTGGACACCTGATGTCTGGCATCCACCGTGAACGGGATGACGGTGGTCTGTTTTGTCGCGACATTCACGCGGTGGATCTTGCCTTCGCCCCAGATCACGATCGACTGGTTGTCGGGTGTCCAATCGAAACCGGGATACACGCCGAACACACACCAGGCTTCCTGCTGGTCCTTGCTGAGCCCGTCAAAGACCGGAGTTTCCATGCCGGTTTCCAGATCGTGAACGAAGAGCACCGATCGGGCACGCACTCGTTTCACGAAAGCCAGTTTTTTCCCATCCGGCGATACTTGGGGGCGGCAGGCACCACCAGGCCCACCGATGATGTCTTCCACCTTGCCTTCCTTCCGGTCGTAGCGGCGGATGATGTAGATCTGGCTGTTGGGGTCCTTGTTGTATTGGAAAAATCCTCCGGGGTACATATCCTCACTGAAGTACACATAGCGGCCATCCGGGGAGATGGTTGGTTCGTTGACGTCCTGCTGTTCGTTTTTCTTTTCGGTGAGCTGGAGGCCGCTGCCGCCGCTGGTGTGGTAGATCCACATTTCGCCGGCACCGATGGACCGTCCGGACGTGAAGTGTTTGCGGGCAATGAGGAATTGCCCGTCGGGTGTCCAGTCGGCATTGTTGAGAAGACGGAAGTCTTCTTTGGTCACCTGTCTTGCATCGCTGCCACTGACGTTCATCACCCAGATATTATCCCCACCGGCAGCGTCGGAGGTAAAGGAAAGCTGTTTGCCGTCGGGGCTGAATCGAGGCTGTACCTCCCAGGCCAGTCCGGTGCGGATGGGAGAGGCCTTCCCTCCAGAGATGGGCATGGTATAGATATCTCCGAGCAGATCAAAGGCGATGGTCTTGCCGTCGGGGCTGACGTCCACATTCAACCAGGTGCCTTCATCGACGGTGAAGTTGGCCTGTTTCCAGTTCCATTCCCCGGGAGGGTTGGTGATGTCCCAGTCTTTTTTCTTGTCTTTTTCCTGGGCGAAGGCGAGGGTGGCAAGGAGGAGGAATGCGAGGAGAAGCAGCTGACGCATGGGAGGTGTTTAGTTGAATAAGGAGCGCTAAGATAAGCCCTTGCCGCAAAGCGTGGGCTGGGATACGATGAAGAAGCGACAATACCGGGCAGAAAATGGAGAGTCAGCTATGGAAACAGAAAAATTCGCCCGTCATCGATTCCTGATCGGCCAGGATAGTAACAAAGACTACCCCGGTTATCCCTGTGTCCAGATGAATCATCGTTTCCTGTGCGCCTGGATTGGTCTGGTGCGGGGCTGAAGTATGAAGTGGCCGACCGAGCAGGTCTGAAATCTGAAATCCCACTTGCGCGGGTCGGTTCAGGGTATATGCAACGCAGGTTGTGTTGATCCGCAGTTTGGATTACCTGAAAACTCTCATTAGCAGGGAAGGCTCTGCCCATCCGCTAGTGCCGGGCGGGCCCACATAGATCATCAGATAATCGTCTTCCGCACGTTTCAGTACCGTAGGATCGCCGCCCTGGATATTGGTGGGCTGGCAGGGCCCCCAGATGGCGCCGTTGTCGCTTTCGCTGAACCAGATGCCACCTGGTCCGGCGCCATAGAAAGCGGACCAGATCGGGTGATTCCAGCATCAGGTTGCCGGTCCAATTGTGGGTATTGTTGGAGGGCAGGCTGGCCTGTTCGCTGAAGGTAAGCCCGTCGGTGGAGGTATGATGGTGGGCTCCATCCTGCGGGGCGCCGGCCGGTGCGGTGTAGTGCCAGAGGTTTTTGAACCGGATGACAGCCGGGTCGATCACGGGTTTGGTGGGATGGTCGACGCGAATGCCGGGATCAAATGTATAGTGGATCCCATCTGCGGAGGTAGCCGAATAGGTGTTGACAGTCTCGTCCAGTCCCATGGGGGGCATGGCGCTGGAGGAAAAGTACATACGAAGGGACTGGTCATCCAGGACCACGAGTGTGGGGTCGAACGGTCGTTGGTAGCCTGCGGGCAGATCGGGGATCTGGACGGGGACGGGTGTGGTCCACGACTGGCCGTTGTCGTACGAGAACTTGACGGCTACGCGATCCCAGGTGGGGGAAGGCTTGGGCTGGCGAAACCACTGGAAGGCCACAACGAGAGTATCCCCTTTCCAGCGGATGAGTGATGGCACTCCGGCCGAGTCCTGAAAGACGGTGGGCAGGTCGAATTGCTGACCATCCATGCCGGTGGTCATCATCAGGGGATTGTTCCAGGGGCCTGTGGGTTGGGCCATCACAGACAGGCAGGCCATCACAAACATGCACCCTGCGGACCAGGAGCGGAGAGTTGTCGTTCGCATAAGGGAAGATAGGCATTTTTGGTTCCTGGTTCCTGGTTCCTGATTCCATGTTCCTGATTCCCGGTTCCCTGGTTCCATGTTTCTTATCCCTGAATATGCTAGGTTTTAAACACAGTACCTTGACCCCTTATCTCCTCCCTTCCAATAAAAATTTTGTCAATTTCAACCCGCTCCGTATTTTAGGAACTCCTACAGATGCCGTGTCAAACGAGAGTCGGCTATGAGGAAAGGCGGAAGGCCTTCCATCCGCATCATGTCCTGCTCAGGATCACTCTTTCCAAAGGAAGGCACAGGGTGTTGCTCGCGTGTGCTTCCAGAATCCGGAACCACCGTCGCTGTCCCGATATCAGGTGTCCTGAATAATCTGAATGCCCCAGCTTTGTAGGTTTTATCCCGAAAGCCTTCAGGACTCCACCATCACGAAATTGGCATATTTGCAAAAGCCACAAAGCCAACCCACATCCCCAACTTTACAATAGGGCCAAATCTCTTTCGCTCCACAATAATTATGATTTATATCAATATGGCCAGGTCAAAGCTGACCATATTGATATGAATGATAACTATGAATCATATTTTTTGTATCATTGTGGTCAGGTTAAAGCTGACTTACAAACTATGAAACATAAGTTCATATCTACACAATCAAATGAGATTCTGACCTACTTCAATCAGATGCACAAGGATTGTTTTGATTATTCTGAGGCTATAGCAGCTTTGCCTGATTCCAAGGAGAGTGCTTTAAAGGAACTTCTTAGCGACATGGTAAGAAGAGGGCTTCTGATGCGCTTAAAAAAGGGATTGTACTACATCATACCTTATGAGCAGGAAGCGAAAACGTTTATGCCTGACTGGCATTTAATCGCAGGGCAAATAACAAAAGGAACGAAGCATTACATTGGCTACTATTCTGCTTTACAATTACACAACCTGATAACGCAACCGTCATTAAAAGAACAAATCGTAGTTGCAAAGCAAATCCGACCATCAACCTTAAAGATTAAAAACACAGCTTTTCAATTCATATACCACAACGAGAAACACTTTTTTGGTTCTAAGAAAATATGGATTGATCATTTCAACAAAGTTGAGTGCTCTGATCTTGAAAAGACATTTGTCGATTGTCTATTCAAACCTGATTATGCAGGGGGTATTGTTGAAGTTGCAAGAGCAATCTATATATCCAGGGACAAAATAAAATTCGAAAAGCTCCTTGAATATACGCAGCGCTTTGAATCTCAAGCAGTGATCAAGCGATTAGGATTCCTACTTGAAACACTTGAAATAGAATCGGGCATCACCAAGAAATTACTGAAATCGAAAACAGCTTCTTACGTCCTGCTAGATACTGAACTTCCGAAATCGGGTAAGATGATAAGCCGATGGAGCATTCAACAGAATTTAGAAACAGAAACTATTCAATCTGCCATTTACACATGATCAAGCCGGGAGAAATTCAAAACAAAGCACGTGAAGTTGGTGTGCGGGATCAGCAGATTGAAAAAGACTATATCCTTTCCTGGATACTTCAAGGCATTGCTCAACATGTGCAGCTTTCAACAACGATAACTTTTAAGGGAGGGACAGTATTGAAGAAGGTCTACTTTGAGAATTATCGATTTTCGGAAGACCTTGATTTCACTTTACTCGATAATGATATTTCGAATGAACAAATCTTTGAATGGTTCTCTGAAGTGTTTGAATACATCCGAGATGAAGCCAATATACCTCTTGAAATCATTGACAATGACGAACAGGAAGACCCCCGCCTGCCGGACAAGCAGGATGGCATCAACTTCTACATTCGTTATGTAGGCCCACTTGGCGGAATTGGTGCAAACAAGCGGGTTAAAGTTGATATTTCAAGAAACGAGCAATTACAGTTTGAACCTGTAAAGCAAAACATCTTACTAGCTTACTCAGATCAGGAAGATCACCAATTGCTTTGTTACCCACTTGAAGAAATCTTCGTTGAAAAATTGCGATCTATTATGCAGCGGATGCAAGCAAGAGATTTCTACGACATCTGGTATTTATTAGAAATGTATGAAATGGATGTTGCTTTTTACTCGATTGAGTTCAGAGCAAAATGCAGGAGCAAGGAAATTGATCCAACAGATTTTCATAATAAGCTTGAACAGCGAATACCGCAATATAAAGGTCGTTGGAATGCGTCTATGGCAGACCAAATAAAAGATTTACCTGACTTTGAACAGGTAGAAAGAGAAGTTATACGACACTTGAAGAGGCTAGAGCTATCATGAATATTGTTTATTTCGGTGATGTCACCCCCTGATTGTAAACAAAAGGTGCCCGAAGGGAATGCGTCACAGACACTCCGGGTCCCTTTATCTATTCCATAAGTCTGTTCTTCTTCCTCCATGGTGCATCCGCCTTCCAGTCACCGGCCATGATACAGCCATAGGGCAGAATTTCGTCCACCACTTCTCCCAGTCCGAAGGTCTTCATCTGTTCCTGCACAGATGCGGCATTTTTGTAGGCTGACGGGAGCTCGGAAATGTCGACGTTTTTCGAAAAGAAGCGGATATCCAGGCCCTGCGTTTCAGCTTCAAAGATCTCGCGCACTGTACGGCCGGTATGCTTGCGGATATGCCCCGACCGACTGATGTTCCGACCGGCACCATGGGGTGCAAATCCGAGATTTTCCACTGTCGTTTCTCCGCGGACGATCAGTACCGGTTCGCTCATGTTTAAGGGAATGAGGCGAAGTTGTTCATGGCTGTCCGGGACGAATTTGTCATCCAGCGGTGTGGCCCCCTTAGCATGGTAGAAGGTGTCATCCTCCCTGAACACAAAGTTGTGTTCATTCCAGAACCGCATCACCGGGTCGATCTTCATGACCTGGCAGGTTTTTTCGTGGAGGACTGTGTGATTCAGTCTGGTCCACTCTCTCACCAGTTGAAGGGATTCCCAGTATGCCTTTCCTTCCTCTTCCGACCACGGAATCCAGGCATTGGTGGGCAGGGTCTGGGGAGAAATTTCCTGCCGGAATCGTTCGGCCACCTTCATCCCCTTTTTGTAGAGATTGGCGCCAAACCCCCTGCTGCCATGATGGGTGACCATGATGGTTTCACCGGTCTGCCGGGACCGGCCGACAAACAGAAAGTGGTTGCCATCGCCTTGGGTGCCCAGATGCGTGCGGGCGAGCATCATGCTGCGTTCATCGCCGAGATAGGGGTCTGCCAGTGCTTTTTCTTCGAAGCTTCGGGGCAGCTCGAACAGATCGTCCCGACCTCCGCCACCGAAATGGGTGATACCATGCGCTGCATCCAGCACCGCCCTGGGGTCCACATGGCCGAAGGAGGTCATCATCACCGAGCAACAGATGTCAGCACTGTGCATCGCCGGGTGGATTGCACCTTTTGCAGCCACCACACCACCGACAGGGATCTGCCCCGTGCTCCCCGTGGGGCAGGCATCGGGCATGACGGCACCGGTGATGACGGTGGGCGTCTTCATCAGTTCATCCATGGTGGCCATGACCTGCCGGACGTTCAGTGCTTCCTCTTCCGTTTCGGCAAGAATGTTTTTATGATACGCCACCGGTTGTTGATGGAGTTCGTGGATGGTGGGTGATACCGTTTCCAGATAGCCTGCCAGGGCATCTCCTGTCAACTGGTAGTTGTTGGCATACTCAAGGGCTTCCCTGAACCATTTTCCCGGTCTGTAACCGAGATCGATCAGTGTCATTCCGGTGATGGTCATGTTGGATTGTCGTTGTGAATGCAAGGATACCCAACGTGTGCGCAACTATTTTGCGTACATGTAACAATCGGGTTATCTTGGGTGAATGGCGTGGAACAAGAATGCATTGATCCGGTATCGCACCATCGATAAGTGCCTGCAGAACCGGTATCGGAAATGGACCCTGGATGACCTCGTCGCGGCCTGTTCGGAAGCGCTGGCGGAGTATGAGGGAAAGGCTTCACTGGTCAGTAAAAGGACGGTGCAACTCGACATCCAGCTCATGCGCGGTGACAAACTGGGGTACCATGCGCCCATTGTTGTGGTGGATAAAAAGTACTATACCTATGCCGACCCTGATTACTCCATCACTGACATCCCTCTGACGCAAACGGACATGGATGTGCTGACCGAATCAGTAGAAATGCTCCGGCAGTTCACGAAATTTTCCCTGTTTGAAGAGCTCAACGGGGTGCTTCAGAAGCTGGAAGACCGGATTTACAATGCATCAGCCAACCGGCAGCCCATCATCCATATTGACAGGAACGAGCATCTGAAAGGACTGGAGCATCTGGACGTACTGTATCAGGCCATCGTGAAGAAGATCGTGCTACGGATCACCTATCAATCCTTCACCGCCCCGGCGCCGCTGACCTACAATTTTCATGGGTACATCCTGAAGGAGTACAACAACCGGTGGTTTCTGGTGGGCAAGCGGGAAGGGATGCCCGGCATCCGGACCCTGGCGCTCGACCGGATGCAAAAGGTGGAGGTCGATCTTTCAGCCGACTATCAACTGGATGATTTTGATCCGGACAGGTATTACAAGAACACCTATGGTGTCACGGTCTTGCGGGATGAAGATCTGATCGAGATCGTCCTGCGTGTGGACAGAGCCAATGCTCCCTATGTGCTGACCAAGCCATTTCACAGATCCCAGAACCTGCTGGAGACTCATGCTGACGGCAGCATCACCATCAGTCTGTATGTGCACGACAACCTGGAGAAGGAGCGCCTCCTCCTGGGATTTGCAGGTGCGATCGAGGTCCTCGAACCTGCATCCTTGCGCACCCGACTGCGAAAAAAGTATGAACAGGCCTACCACATGCATGGTGGTGGGAGCCATGACGGACAAAAAATGTAATTCGCTCAACGATCCGGATCCAGGACACTGGACTTGGTCCACTAGCGTGAAACCAGTATATTTGGAAGGAATCCATGTCGATGCCATGACGGTGCTAGTGAAGAGCGTTTTCTTGAGGTTGAGTAGGGCCTCACATCCCGTAGGATAGAAATCCAACGGTGTGACCTTGAAATGTTGTGTTGTGGGGCGAGAACTTTTAATGGAGTTAGGTAACATTAATAAGCATGGCAATACACGGCGATAAGTTTTTACTTCATAGGGAAGCTATTGAAGAAACGCTAGAATCTGTTCGACTTCTAATTAATTATAGTAAAAGGGTAAAAAGCAGCATGTGGAACGAAAGCGAAGGGTGTTTAGGGTATCCAAGTGCAATTCTACTGTTTTCTATCGTTAATGCTTTTGGCAATTTGTTTTTCAATAGCAAGATTTCGGAAATTAAAATTGATACTGACAAGAAGACCTTCGCTATTCTAAATTCGCATTATTTTTCCAATCAAAATATTGACTATAATATCTTAGACAACCTATACGAAACGTTTCGTAGCAGGCTGACTCATAATCTGGCTTTGCCATTTAATTATATTATGAAGCCCAAGTCTACAACCGGCAAGTGGTATGAAATATCAAAGAATGACAATGGAGAAGATGTAATTTCTACAATTTACTTACTTGATTTATTGGAATTATGTGTATCGGCCTTCAATAGATTATCAGACGAACACCAGGAAAAATTTTTCAACTCAAAAAAAATTTCTGATCTTCAATATAAGGATATGAGGGATAATCCGACTATTCTTGACAATACTGCCAGTGGAGCGAACTGTATTGACAATCAGTAACTTTACCTAACTTCGACTTTGTACCTTGTCGGGTTTGTATTTAAATTTAATTGCCCCTCGGCAGCATCCTCGGGATGGAGACGATATAGATGCTAGGGGCCTTTTCAAAATTTTGACGCCTAATAACTAAGCCTCTCCACCCCAAATCATTCTTCCCCACCCCTTATGCCGCCATCCTGATTTTCCTGACGATGATCGCCATCACCGGTATCCAGGCAGAAGCGAGCATTGAGCGGCTTGTCAATAATCCGGGTATTCTCGATGTCAACGGGGATGGCAATGTACATATCCTCGTCCTCGGCACCACCGGTTCGATCAATGGCGACAAGGGGTTTTCGCCAAATCAGGTGGCCATTGAATTGCAGAATATCCTGTCTGCTGATGGGTCCATTTCCATGGATGTCAATGTGGTGGCGGAGGATATCCATTTGATCAAATCCGTGACCGTGGGGTTGGGGCAGGCCGGGACCACTTACGACTGGATCCATCACAGCCATTCGCTTGTCCAGTACTACTACTGGCCGGATGGCCGGGAGGCCCGCATGGACAACCTGCGCGGAGAGGGTGACTTCGACTGGGATTATGTGGTCATCGGAGCAGACCCGTATATCATCTCCACCATTCCCGGCTACTATGCTCTGGGCGTGAACAAGATCGCTGCCCAGGTAGCCGAAGGAGGTGCCATCCCGCTGCTGCTCATGGTCTGGCCTGAAGATGCCTCGTCCGGTGCGTCGATGGGGCATCTGGAAGAGTTTACCTACCGCACTGCCGACGGAGCAACCGTGGAGCTGTCCGTTATTCCGGCTGCCCTCGCCTGGGATGTCTTGCCAGCCAACAAGAAAGATATTTCCAGCACACAGCCCACACCGAATGGCGCGTACGTCACCGCCGCAAGTATCTATACCCGGATCAGCGGGCAGAATGCTTCCGACTCCGAATATAGCTATGATGATGAATTGGCGTATGTGGCCATTTCGACAGCCATGAACGCATCGAATAAGGTGCATTATTCCGGTATTCCCCTGTTTGACTCACCGTTCCGGAGTTGTGATATTGGCGATCCCGTCATCAACTACAACCATACAGGCACCAGCTCGGAGAATGGCATTAAGAACGGTCTGGTGTGGGTCTTCAACCAGTCGCCCAAAACCCTGCAGAATGGGGGCCCTTCGCCCATCGACCTGAATTACGGGCGCGCCAACACCAATTTCGAACCCGACAAGCGCTACAAGGTCAATCCGGCTTTATTCGATTTTTCCTTCGGATTCCCCATGCAGGATAATGGCAATACCGGCAATGAGTCCATGTTGTATGGACTGGACAGGCGGCAGAGTGGCACGCTCAACGATACCGATGTCGGGGTGGCCCGGTATATGGTGGAGCAGGGTGAGCTGCCCTATGCCCGCGCCATTCCGATCCGCACCCTCTTCGCTCAGATCCGGGAGGTGATCCCGGGTCAATCCGCCTACGGTGATGCCTGGCATATGCACAATGATCCTTAACAAGGCCATCGCGGCCTACATGTATACACTGCTCAACCGGACCTGTGTGGTGGGCGATGAGCCGGCGGATCCGGGTTCGGCGGAATGGCGCACCTGGGTTTGTCACAAGATCGGGTACGAAACGGCCTGGACGCTGATGTACCTGGAAGGTACAGCGCCGGATTGCAGTACCCTCGTCGATGCAGATGGCGACGGATACAATTCCTATGTGGACTGCGCAGATGACAATGATCAAATGAATCCGGGTCAAACGGAAATGGTGTACAATGGTCTGGATGATGACTGCAACCCGGCCACTCTGGATGATGATCTGGATCAGGATGGTTTTCTCCTCGCCGATGATTGTGACGATACTGATCCGAATATCAATCCAGATGCCGATGAAATTCCGAATAATGGCATCGATGAGGATTGTGATGGGATGGACCTGGTGTCCTCCCTGCACCGGCTGGACCATGCGGTCGTCCGCGTCTATCCCAATCCGGCCATCGATGAATTGGTGATCGATGTCCGGGGACCTGCACTACCGGTGTCGATTTATCAAATGACCGGTGAGCTCCTGTATCAGTCAACCGATCCGAAAACCATTTCTGTCGCCTCTTTCTCTTCCGGGACGTATTTGCTGAGATCCGGGATCAGGCGTCAGGGGCCTGGGTTGTGGACAAAATTGTGGTTGGACAATAGAGCTCAAACGCAGACTGAGAAAAAGAGGAGGTTGCTAAGAAATTGAGGAAATAATCTCTGAGTCTCTCCGTCTCAAAGTCTCACAGTCTCGATTCACCACTAAGACACTAAGGAGGATGGAATGGTGTATTAAAGTTTAATGATAGTGCTTAAATGCGTTCTGAAGAAAAGAGAAGACCACTAAGAAATTGAGGAAATAGTTTCAAAGTCTCAAAGTCTCAAAGTCTCACAGTCTCACAGTCTCGATTCACCACTAAGTCACTAAGGAGATTTGAATGGTGGATTAAATGGAAGTTGTAGAGCTCAAACGCATACTGAGAAAAAGAGGAGGCCACTAAGAAATTGAGAAAATAATCTCTCCGTCTCAAAGTTTCTTCCGCCTTCCGCTTTCCGATTTCCGCCTTCCGCTTTCCGATTTTCGCCTTTTTCCTATTTTGGGAAGGAACAGTGTCGAATCATGAACATGCTCCGAAATTCCCTCCCTCATCGGGTTTGCCTATTTGTCCTGTTGCTGATTACGCAGGACCTGTACAGCCAGACCATCGTCTACTCCTCGTTGACGGAAGTGCCCGTCGTGTGCCAGGAGCATACGCAGGCGATGACCCTCATCCACACCGGGCAGGATGTCCTCGACCAGGTGGCCGTGACGGTGCATCTGCCATGCGGATTTCAGTATGTCCCGGGTTCCGTGGCCGGCATCCTAGAGGATGACCTGAGTGACCTTCAGCATCCGGTGTTCCAGGTGGATGATGTCCAGCCCGGCAGTGTCATCGCGATCTCGATGGATCTGTTCATCACCTGCGATGTCCTTCCCTGTCTTGCAGCAGGTGAGGTCATGAATACCACTGTCAGCCTGATTGTGAATGGCTCGACCGTATCCTTTCCATCCGATCCCTACAACGTCGAAACCCCGCGACTGGTCATTACCAAAGTGGTCAACAGTACAATGACAGCGGCGCAGGGGCAGACCATTGTCCGCACCATCACCGTGCGCAACACCCGAATCGGCAGATTGGCATCGTTCCGGTTTACGGATGTCTATGCCGACAAACTGGCCATTACGTCTCCCAATGGGACCGACGGAGGGTCAGCTCCGCAATCCCTGGTTCGCATCATCGGATCGGCCGACTTTCAGGCGGTCGGTAATCATGATGGCTGGCTGGATTTCAATGAGGAGATCGTCCTGACCGAATCCATCCTGATCACCGATTGTTCCTTTGACCATCCGGATGCACTCTCGACCATCCGGGCCTGGTGGGGCTGTGGCACCTCGGAATGTCAGGCAGCCGAGGTGATCGCCCTGGTCCACATCGAGCCACTACCTGAAAAGGGGCGTGTCGATTCCATTGTCGTGACGACTTCCGATCCTATTTGTTATGATGGTGAGAATTACGCCCAGGAATGGACGGTGAAAAACACCAGCAAGTATTCAACCATGACCGGGATCGAACTGGCGGTCGAGATTGTTTTTGATGCCAACGTCGGTTTTGTACCAGCTTCCTTTTCCTGGCAGTTGGATGGCCAGCCTGTTTTGCCCGACAGCCTGAAACGAGATACCCTCCAGTCTCCCTGTGGCGAACAGATTGCCAAAGGCATCCGATTCTTCCTTCCGCCACTGGGCCCAGGCCAGACACTGCGTGTACCGTTTGACCTGCATATCTGTGCCCCGGCCTCTTGCACCCTGTTTGAAGGCGGTTGGGTGTGGACACTGGTCTATGAAAAGACCTGCGCAGCACCGGGTGATCAGTATTTTTCGATCAAGGATTCCATTTTCAACAACAACCCGCTGTACACGGCTGGCCTCGGTCTGACAGGTCAGTCAGGCGGTCTGATCGAAGATGGTCAGCAACTGCAGCTTTTTCTGACCATCCCGCCGGGCCTGTTTGATCAATCCGGTGCAGGATGGACCGCAGATCTCTTTCTTCCCTGTGGTTTTGTGCTCCAGGATTCGAGTTTCCTGGTGGATGGCATTCCACCCCTGGAAAAAAAAATGGTGTATGTCGACAAGGGGCAGAAGATCCATCTGAAATACCCGTTGCCAATGCCGGTTGACACGGCGATGATCCCCATTTTTGTGCAGTTGATCTGTGACAGTATCTGCACCGACATCCCCTGTGAATACAGCCTGATTTCCAACTGCGAGGACAAATGCCAGGGTCCGGTGTCCAAGATCAGTCTGGGTGCAGAGGTCTCCTTTCTTATCGGCGAAGATTGTCCGCAAGGATTCAACCCGCGGCTCTGTCTGGGTCGTGATTTCGGCGTGAACTGTTTCAATGGGGAATGCCCGGACACACTCACCGAATTCCTTGACCATATCCTGACCATGGAACGGGTCAGCTTCGGTTTGCCCGACAATGACAACGACTATCTCCCGGATCCGGGAGGGCAACTGGACTTTTCCAAGATCCGGACGGATCGTGCTATGCCTGGCGATACCATCCGCCTGCTGGTCGATGGCGTGGTTCGGGGGGAGGACTCGACGGCATCTTTCGAATCTGTCTGGATCCGCCTCTTGTTTGGCAATCGGGGCGGCTTTCCCATCCCGCCGGATAAAACCCCGGAGGAATTTCTGGACCTGTTGAGTGGATTCAAAAACCTCTACAACCACCTGGAGGTAAAGGATCCCGTAACGGGCCTGTCCTTCGATGTGCCGGTCCAGATCGAATTCAACCCGTATGACAGCCTGCTCTGGTTTTCGGTACATTTCGACAGCCTGGCGGCGGCACACCCCGAGGTGCCTGAGGGATTTCGCATCGGAGACGGAGATACCCTTCGTCTGTCCTGTTTCTATCGCCTCGACCGGATATTCCGCCCCTATCCACCGTCCTACCAACGGTTTGCTGTGGACATCGGAGCGCAAAGCAATGCATTTGTCTTCAATGGGCCGTTTTCGGATGTGATCGAGCGGAAAGTGTGTCCCTGTCCCCAGGATAAAATGGCCTATACCTGTATCGACGCTGATCTTTTGCCCAATGCAGAAGCCTTCCCTATATGTCAGGAGCCCATCATGACAGGGATGGCATTGGAATACGGCATACTGACCAATTTCTTTCCAATGAATACCGAACGCTGATCGATTCTGTGTTGACGTTCTGTCTCGATGGGCAGGATTTTGTGGTCGATTCGGCCCGGGTGGTGCAGGTCCGGATCAATGGGAAATTCACGACGGTCAACCTGCCTTTGACAGTCACTTCTTCCGGTCCCGGGAATTTTTGCCTGGAAATGAATCCGGCCATAGCGGGTTGGCAGGAGGAAGACAATGTATATTATCTCGAACTGGACATGCGGTCGGCATCCTGCGAACGTCAGACTGGCGGCAAGCCAACACGCATCCGGGCAACGATGCGAACCTATGCCGACCGGAGCCTCGAGAAAGAAACCGAATTCACCAAATTCCGGCTGTTCCCGCAGGAGCGAACCGTACCAACATGGCATATTGTCGAATGTATCCAGTCGTTTTTCACCAACGAGGTTGGCTGGGATATTCTGGTGGCCAATTGTTTCCCGGCCACTGACAACCTGGTGCCCATGCGGAACACCTGGATGAAACCCACTGTATCCCATCAAGCCCTGGAAAACCTCACCCTGACGAATGTGGTGACCGGACAGGTCTATCCCTTCATTGATGACCGGTTCCGCCTGGGTGAAGTGGGAGTTTGCGATACACTCCGCCTTCGCCTCACCGGGACCAACACCAGTTGCGACCATGAGAAGATCTACTTTGACTGGGGTGGAGTTGTGACTCCACGGATCTTGATGTAACCTGCCGGTCCGACTGGGATTCCTGTGGATTCTACAGTCCACCAGGGCAGCTGGAAATGATGCCCGATACAGTGAATATCACAGCGGATCTGTGTACGCCAATGCCCATCAGCCATTCTCTGCATACCGATGCTGAACTGGGCGCTGTGTACCTGCTGACCATCACGGCGGTTCTGCCCAAGGGCCTGAACTATATCCCCGGGACATCCGCTGTCAGATGGCCTGCAGGGACTGGCAGTCTGATTCCGATTGATGACCCGGACATCTTGCCGGACGGGCGCCTGGAATGGATCATCGATTCACTGGTTGCACAATTGGCGGGGGGGCTGCCTGGCGAGCTCAGTACACCAGACAATACGTTTGACCTGGAGTTTCAGACGCTGACAGAATGCGGATTTATCTCCGGCACAAAACTGATCTATTCCTTTCGTGGCGAACAGGTCTGTGAACGACCGACCAATATTGTCACCAAACTGTCCGGACTCTATACCATCACCGGAACGTCGCCTCCTTTCGGGCTGGATATTGCCGTCAGTCTGACGGATACGGCAACCTGCCAGGAAAATTTCACTCTCGAGATCAGCATTCCTGCCGGTCCAATGGGGACGGATCCCGGTTCATTGACGGTCGAATTGCCTGCAGGGTTCGGTTACCTGCCCGGATCGACCATGACCAACCTGATCCAACAGGAACCGCTGTTCCAGGGCAACAGGCTGATCTGGAAACTGGATCCGGATCTTCCTCTGACAACGGTGTCCCTGTCTTTGACCCTGTCACCTGACGCACCTTGCGCGCCCTTGTTGATCCCGGTGTACACCACCGTCAATACGAAGGCGATCTGTGAAACGACCGGGCAGGAATGTGGCATCGAAACCATTACAGGAAGCCGCTATGTCCCGGTGACTGTAGAGCGGCCGGAATATCTCATTCCGTCCGTGAAAACCGTGCCCTGGTTTTCAGGAACCGGAGTCGAAGCGGTCATTACGCAGATCACTGGAAAGGATCCCGGAGAAGGGGAGATTGAACTCTGGTTGGACCTGGATGGAGACGGAACTGTTTCGTCCGGGGATGTATTGAAAGAGGTTCGCCCATTCACGATTTCAGGTTCTGGTTCGACAACGGTCATTTTCGGTCCGCTCGACCTGCAGCCACTGGAGTGGTGCAGGGTCCTTGTCCGGATCGATGAAGACGCCAACTGTACCTGTGGCTCGGTCTTTCGACCACTGGAGACACCGGCGACATTTGCGGCGATGGATCGGCTTGAACTCTGTTGGGCGGATTCCGTCCAGTTGGGTGGCACCCTGCCGGGAGGCGTGCCGGTGGTATGGACGGGAGCCGGTTTGAGCTGTACGGATTGCACCATGCCGTGGTATCACCAGATCAATACCGGAACCAATATCGAATCGGCAGTCCTGCTCGCCCAGGTCTCGCCCGAACCGGGGTGCCAGCTGATCCATGAATGGATCGTCGATGTCTATCCGAAACCGGCATTGTTGACGGGGAGTGCGACTGTTTGTGCGGGAGATACGGCGACACTGCTCACCACACCGGCAGCCAGCTGGACCTGGTCGGGACCGGAGATCCTGCCCGGAGCAGGACAGGTGGCCCTCATGGTCCCGGAGATCACCAGTACCTACAGTGTGACCATTACGGATGGCGCCGGATGTGTAGAAACAGATACGACTGTCGTGACAGTGCTCACACTGCCGGATATTGCAGGGGAATACCTCTTCTGTGCGGGAACTACCCCCGTCCTGTCCCTGCCGGTGGTGCCCGGAGTCGTGTATTTCTGGAAAAATGCAGGTGGACGGTTGAATAATCCGACGGTGCCGAATCCCACTGTTATCGTGCCTCAGGATTTTGATTTTCTGGTGGAGATGAATAACGGGTACTGCGCGACGGCATCTACGGTATCCGTCCGGTTCCAGGATTCACTGTTGTTGAACGGGCTGTCCGATACGGTGCGGGCATGCATTGGTGATACCCTTCAACTGACTGTCCTTCCGGATGTGGGCTGTACCTGGGAGCCGGTGGCTTCAGTCATCTGTCTCAATCCGAACTGTTCGTCCGTGTTGGTACCTGTTGCAGAGACAGTGATGTTGACGGTAACAGGAACGGACAGCCTCGGGTGTACGGGGGTGGTGAAGACGGTGGTGGTTCCGGAAGAAAAGGAAGTGATCCACCGGGATACGGTCGCCCTTTGTCCCTGGCGAATCGATCGATCTGTTCGGGCAGACGGTGACAGAAGCGGGCTGGTATTGCGACACGACAGGGATGACCGGTTCGTGCCTGGAAATCACGTGTGTACTGGTTCGGGTGGGGGATACCCTGACAACTGATATCGCCATGACCATCTGTGAGGGTCAGTCGGTGATACTATTCGGGGAAACCTTTACGGAGGAGGGAACCTGGTGTCGGACGACGGTCGGATCGACCGGTTGTGACAGTACGGTCTGCCTGACACTCACGGTGATCCCGGATCCGGTTGCGGATCTGTCGACGAATATGAACCTCTGTGCCGGTGATACAGCCTGGATCATGGTCAATCTCGATCCGGACAATACTGTTTTTTCCTGGACAGATGGCTGGCCTGATCTCGAACGGCCGTTCACACCGATCACTACCTATGTGCTGATCCTGACAGATGCCTGCGGGCAACCGGACTCGGCTGTCCTTTTTGTGGATACGTGGCCACCACCGATCCCTGATCTGGGACCGGATACCACCTTCTGTCAGGATTCCTTCCATGTGTTGCAACCCCTTCTGCCGGAGGGGACAATCAGCTGGATGTGGTCGGACAGTTTTCCGGAATTGGAGCGCCCTGTTTCTGCAGAGGGGTGGTACACCTTGCTGGTCACCGATTCCTGCGGGCAGACTGGTGTCGACAGTGTCTTTCTTGTATCTGCATTTTGTGGTCCCTGTGAATGGGATATTCCCAATGTCTTCACGCCAAATAGCGACGGAGTGAATGATGTGTTCCGAGTGTATAAAAATTGTGACGCGGTCATCCATATGCGGATTTACGATCGCTGGGGTCAGGTTGTTTTTGACGAGACAGGGCAGGATCCCATGTGGAACGGGGTCGCCCGGGGCGTTGATCAGCCGATGGAGGTCTATGCCTATGTCATCACGCTGACCTGGACAGAACAGGGCAGTGAAGTGAGACGAGGAGATGTGACACTAGTGAGATAAAAAGGAAAAAATAACAAATTCCAAAAAACAAATTCCAAACAAATTCGAATGACCAAATTAGAATGACCAAATTAGAATGAACAAAACAAATTCACGTTTTGGTCATTGGGTTTTCGGTAATTGGAGATTATTTGTGATTTGTGTTTTGAGATTTGTGATTTCCAAAATGAAGCACCAAACCCGAATGACCGAAACAAATTGTCGTTTTGGACATTGAGACTTTTGAATTTGGGATTTACCTGCCTCGCTGGCAGGCGGGTTTGTGATTTGATATTTGTGATTTGGTATTTCTACACTGAAGCACCAAACACAAGCATCAAATTCCAAATAAATAACAAGCACCGAATTCGAATGGCCAAAAAGAAGCCCCAAAACACAAGCGCCAATTTCAAACAAATTCGAATAACCAAATTCGAATGACCAAAGCGCTTTCATCCTGTAAATCCTCAAATCCTGCAAATCCTGATACTGACAGGGGTAAGAAGCACCCTGCCTACCGGCAGGCAGGCAAAACACAATCACCAAATTCCAAGCATCAAATTCCAAATAAATTCAAAGCACCAAATACAAATGATCGAAACAAACTCACGTTTTGGTCATTGGGATTTCGAACATTGGAGTTTACCTGCCTCGCCGGTAGGCGGGTTTGAGATTTGTGTTTTGTGATTTGTAATTTCAACACCGCCCCTCTCTACTCTCCACTCTCCACCCTCAACTCCAGCACTTCCAGCATCCGTAAAAATTCACTCTGCAGGGGAGCGGTGATGACCACATCTTCCTTGGTCCGTGGATGGGTAAAGTAAAGTTGTTGCGCATGCAGGAGCATGGTCTTCATGTTCCATTGTTCCAGGAAGAGTTTATTCTGCTTGTTGCAGCCATGGGGCCGGTCGCCGATGATGGGGTGAAAGATGTGATCGCAATGCCGGCGGATCTGATGGGTACGGCCGGTGAGGGGGCGAGCTTCAATCAGGGAGTAGCGGGAGGTGGGGTGGTTGCCAAAGGGGACGGGGACCTCGGTCTTGTCCAGCCGTTTGAATACGGTCACCGCATCACCGGTTTTGCCTTCGTGATTGGTGATGGGATAATCCACAGTGATCTCCTCGGGAAACCAGCCTCTGACAATGGCGAGGTAGCGTTTGTCCATTTTGCCGGCATGAAATTCATCCTGGATGGCCCGGGCCATTTCCGGATCGAGGGCGAAGAGGAGGACGCCGCCTGTCTTCCGATCGATGCGATGACAGGGGAAGACATGCTGTCCCATCAGCTGGCTGCGCAGGATCTGTACCGCAAATTGTTTGGCATCCATAGCCAGGTTGGACCGATGGACCAGCAGGCCATGGGGCTTGTTGACGGCGACGAGGTCGTCATCCTGGTAGAGGATATCGAGGGCAGAGAGGAAGGAGTCCGGCATGTGGCCGACAAGATAGAGGTTCGACGATGGATGCGCGTGATATCGGGTTTACCTGTCACGAAAATCCCAGTTCGTATGTTTTCAACACCCGCAACGCCCGCAAGGTATTCCACCGACTGGGGCCACCGGCCTTCTCCATTTCAAAATGGACATGTCCTGGATGTCTGGCTTGTACCGGCCAGGTGCCATCCGAACTCCGTTTAGTCAGGAGGACGTCAATTGCCGTGCGCATCCGTTCATCCCAGGTTACACCCGCATCCTGGAAATGATCCAGGGCACGCAGGATGTCATACTTCCAGCGGTAGGGGTAGGGGAGACGTAAAAAGGCCGGGTTGATGATCTCCCCGGTACGGTCGGAGATATACAGTTGATGCAACAGAATAAATTCGAGCGAGGTTACATAGGCATTCCATAATTCAGTCAATCGATAGGTGTACCCCTGCCGGCGATATTCATGGATGCCCTCCATTACAGACAAAGTGGTGTGCAGCGAACTATGCCGGGCGCCCGACCGAGTGGAACGACAATTAAATCCGCCATCTGCCATGTGTTCACCAAGGAGGAAATTCACGATGGATTCCAGGTCATCTGCATTCATTTTGAAATAGCAGGCGATATACAGCATCATGCCATTGATGCACACATCGCTTCCCGCAATTGTTTTTGCCGGATTGATCCCGCCATCCGGCGCCTTTTGTGTGTCCAGGATGATCTGGATCGATTCTCTGATCAACGGATGATCCTGGACTGGATTCAGGTTGCGGATATCCAGGAGGCTGTAATGGGAACTGGTCCACTTGGGTTGATAATATCCGCGCCCCCAATGTCCTTCGGGATGTCTTGCCGCTATGAAGCGTTGGCCCCATCCTTCTTCCAAAATGCGATTTTGCAGGTCAGGTCGATCCGCTTCAAGGAGGTCCCGATACGTCTGATACCGGATCGACACATCACCCTCCAGCAGCCAGTTTATTAGTGGTTTATTTTCTGACCAGATTTGTTGTTCTTCCACGCTTTTATTTTCTCATTTTAAAAATCCACATCAAATCGAAATCCTGACTGCAGAACGAAATAACGAAATAACGCTAACCTGCCAGCTTGCAGCAGCCATGCGGTGAGACACCGGCATGAACATTGTTTTTTAGTAATCACGTAATTCCGCAATCACGCAATCACGCAATTCCGCAATCACGCAATTCCGTAATTCCACAATTCCACAATTACCCTCTTTCCCCCCTGCCTTCACACCGGCCGTTTGATCACGGTCATCACCATACTGATCAGGACCGTGGCGATACCCAGAGTAGCCGTCAGGGGAACCAGATCCCAGGGCGAGAAATCCGATGCATGTCGATTGAGGTTGATACCCACAAGCGACCAGATAATGACCAGCCCGTAGGCGAAATCCCGTCGCGACCGAACCATCCGCATCCCCAGGACAGCTGCGACTGCGATGAGGATGGCTGCCCAAAGTTGATTCTGAAAGGGGTGCGCCACTCCATCCCAGGTGGACGAGCAGGGCGGTGATGTTGGCCACCGTCGCCACGGTGATCCATCCGAGATAGATGCTGAATGGCAGATGGACCCAGATCTTTTCTGCCGGACGAACAACGCGACCGATATACAAACGGGTATAAATGGCGATCAGGCTGGTCAGCAGGATGAGCATCAGAAACACGGAAATCCAGATCATCCGATGATGCCAGGCTATGATCCACGTCATATTGGCCAGGCAACTGATGAAAAACCAGGGGCCGATAACTCCCAGAAAATCAGTTCGTCCTTTTGCGGCGGCTCCCTTCTGAAAGGCCATAGTGACCGAGTAGACCGAAAATCCGACCAGAGCCAGGTAGATGACGCCCCAGATCGCAAATGTGATCCCCGCAGGTACGAAGAGATTGGGATATTCAGCAGACAGTTCACCTGTTGTGATGCCATTGATCGGTAGCGTATTCGCGAATGTGTTGACGACAAGCACGCCGGTCAATCCTAGAAGATTGATCAGCGCCAGACGGATGTGTACAGGAGAGTATTGGTTCATTTAACAGTTATTTCTTTGCTCAAAATGGCAATAATTTCCTTTCATCCGGATGATCCGGCTCAATGTCAACGTTGGGATCATCGATTTCTCCGTAACCTTTCCGTTCTTTGGAAAATAAATTGAACGTGATGAAACTGATCCGAACCGTAATGTTTTTTGGCCTGGCAATAATTTTTACATTACCTGTACAGGCCCAGAACCTGCTCCAACGTCCGAAAAATCCCGATTTCCCCGGACGGTACGGAGGAGGGGGTATCCTGTCAAAATTGTCGGCAACGGCAACCGTCGGCTCGGGCTGGATGAATGGGGGAGCCAGTGAGATCGGCGATATTGGGATCGGTGAAGTGACCGTATCCTATGCCCTTATCCGGGCCATGGATGTCGGTGTCAGTGCCGGAGGGTCACTGCTTTGCAATCCTGCATTCATCGATGAATCCGGCGCAATTGTCAGTACCGTGGAAGATCCATTGGGGACGGAATGCACTGAATCCTGGGCAATTGCCCAGACGTTCAGTGTGCTGGCACGTTATTTCCCGCTTCCAGCTTATCCGGCCTTTGCGCAGTTCAATGGCGGATACTCCCGATGGGAGGCGCCTTTTGTCGGGATTTCAGTCGGCTATGGACAACGCGTGTACAGCAGTCTCAGTGTTGTCGCCCCGGCTCGGTACGCCACGCTTCTCGGTTCAGAGATCGACTTTGTCCAGACCCGGGAGGCTTTCGGCTGGAGCTTGGTCTGGCCTCGGAATCTTGACGGCATTCCTACAAGACTAATTTTTTCTGGTTGACGCAGCGTTCGGGAGTCCAAATGCCGTATATTCCTGTACCGGTTGGTCATACCGGGAAACCACGTTATGATGAAATGGCAAAAGACCATTTGTGCTCTGTACATAATGATGCTACCCATGCTGGTCATTGGGCAAACTGCTGTGCTGGAACAAATCAGGAACACAGTAGCAAAGGAATATCCTGGATACACTGTCGATGAAACAGAAAAGGAGACCTGGTGCGACGGCGAATCGTTGATCGAAGTGGAAATTGAAAAAGGGGCAGACGGGAATGAACAAGAATTGACCCTGCTGTTCAGTGCCGATGGCAAGATCCGGTATCGCGAAGAGACCATCTTGGCAGGTGATCTACCCAAGGCCGTTGCAGATGGCTTTCGGATGTCCTGCCCGCAATGTGGTGATCCGCGTGAAGCCGACAAGCTGATTGCCTTGGATGGAGGTCCGGTTGTTTATGAAGTCGAAGGCCGCAAGGGCCTTCGGGAATACGCCCTCATCCTGCGTGAGAACGGGGAATTGATCTGCCGGAAATAACACCTGTAAATCCGGTAAAGGTTACCGTAATACAGCTTCAAGAAACAATTTCTGTGAGTGATACCCGATCCATACCTGGCCGTCTTCTGGATGGTTGTCGACGTGGAGATCCTGCTTCTCAGAAAGAAGTGTATGCCCGTTTTTATGGCTATGCCATGAATATTACATTACGATATGCACCGACCCGGGAAGTGGCTGCCGAAATTCTGAATGACGGATTTTTCAAGGTGTTCCGGCATATGGATCGGTATAATCCGGCATTCCTTTTCTCCCGGTTCCGACGGATCATGGTGAATACAGCGATCGATCACTTTCGATCCACCAGAAGGGAATTGGCGGTCCAGTTGATGGCAGAAGATTATCCCGATTATGCTGTCAATCTGCCAGATCTGGAAACAGAAATCGATACACTACCTGTACTTCAACAGCTTTCGCCAGGTTACAGAATGGTATTCAACCTCTATGTCATGGAGGAATATTCGCATGAAGAGATCGCCGACATCTTGGGGATTACGACCAGCGCATCCAGATCCAATCTTGCCCGGGCTAAAAACCGGTTGCGCGAACTAATCCCGGAACAAACACGAAGCAGATTAAAAACAGAGTTGACAATGGATGCTTTCGATAATCAATTTCGTGATCAGTGGGAAAATCGACCCGAACCTGAATTTCATCCGGGCGATTGGGACAAGTTGAACCAACGGTTACACCCGGAGTCACGCCGGCGATTTCCGTTCTGGTTGTTTCTTCTGTTGCCCATGCTTGGCATGGGTGGTTTGGCCCTGTGGGTAAATCAACTTCACCGTCAATTGGAAACATTCCAATCGAGTCAGTTGGAAACATCGATCATGCATGATACGCTCATCCAGGTCAGGGAACTGGTTACACGTGACACCATATTTTCCGTGCGCACTGTGGTTCATCGTGATACCGTCTATGTGATTGAACAGATGATGGTACAGCAGACGACCACAAATGACGAAGAAGCGTCAGGAATACATATTTCGAATCGCATAGAGTCAGTGGGGATGGAGCCCTCTTCTAATCCACCCGGAATGTCTGATCGTATCAATGATCTTTCTCTGGCCCCAAATCCTGAAAGAATGGAAACGGGCTGCAGCAGCGTAAACAAAAATCTGACCTCCAAGCGCGCCAGAATTCCTGCTTTGCATTCCGAGGCAGTTGACCAAGGAACCCGCCGCAATCAAGTTTTGCGCAAAACGCTTCATGCAATGCGACCGGATGGCGTTGTCGTAGGAATAGAAGGCGGGGGAGTATTTCCTGTTGCCAATGGATTGACACAGCAGACTGGTTACAGCCTGGGGATTCGGGGTGCGATGACTTATGGCCCGTCCTGGGAGCTCGGGTTAAGAGGGGCATACAATACGATGAGTTTCGAAATCGAGCGATTTGATGCGGCTTTTGGTGTTCCAGAAGTTGCACCACCAAGTGAAAGCTTTGAGTTTATGGCCGCAGAAGTGATCCGCCCGTTTTTTTCACTGGATCTTCAAGCCAGATATTTTTTATTGCATCAACGACCCCTTGAGTCCTTTTCGGAAGCCGGACTTTGTACCATCATGACGCAGCCCTATGAAGTGTTGTATGATTTTCAGAATGTGGCAACGGGTGTCACCTGACCTATGAAAATAAACCGAAAGGGGAGTCGCAGCTTCCTATTCAAGCATTGATGGGAGCGGATTGCGCTACCGTTTGGGCTCCTCCTGGCTTTCGGTTTACAGGGCAGTATCTGCTTAATTTGTCCCGAAAAATGTCGTTCCCGATCAGATCACTGTCGGAGGGCAGATCCAATACATTTTCTAGGACATTCCCGAATTAATATCTGTCCAAAACAATTTATTCTGTAAAATAGGAGTGCTGATAATCAATGAAATAACACTCAAACCCACAAACCCCGCGTCCCGATTCCCGCCTCCCCCACCCCCCTCCCCGCCCCCTCCCCCGCCCAACCCCCAGGCATCTCCTTGTCTTTTGCGTCTGTAACCCGTGGGTGGGTCGCGCCGCCTCCTGCTTTGTTCGGTGGTGTGTTTTTTTTGTTGGCCGGGCGGGACGGACCCGCCCCCGTCCGGTCCAAACCCCCCCGCCCAACACCCGCCGCCCGCCCCCTCCTGAAGGGCCCGCCCCCCCTCGGGGGGCGTTAACACTGCTCTCTAAAGAGGAGGAGGGCCCCCCTTCTTGGCGAGCGGCGCTCCTTCCTTCTTGCGCGCCCCAAAGGAGGGAGCCCCGCGGCTGGGGCGGGCCAGGGGGCGACCCCCCCCGGCGCCGCCTGGACCCACCGCCAGGGACCCTCCAAAGTTTATTTTGGACGCCCAAATTATCCCTGAAATAGACCAATCTCGAATTGGATCAGGCGAAATAAAGTCTTCCTTTATTCAGGTATGCTTTTTGGATTGTAATTCGCCTCAACTTCAAATCAATCAAAAAAGCCTTTGCCATTGCCAGGTAAAGGTGATAATTCCGAGCACCTGGATGATCACACAGGGTCATTTCGAATAATTTTCTTGCTGACTTTTTTCAATCATTTTTTTCATTCTATTTTATTGAACGCAGCATAACGAGAGCCAGAATACGTATATGAAAGTAATCATCAAATAAAATAGAATCATGAGACATTTATCGATTTCTAACTTTGCTATTCTATTTCTTCTTTTCGGCCTTTTCAGCTGTGACAAGGATACGGAACGAATTCCGGATGACAGTTATCATCCGGATCTTCAGTTGGCCGACTTTCCCCTTTCTCCTGAATTAACCAATCCCTATTATCTATTTGATTCTGGCAAGACCTATGTTTATGAAGGAATGACAGAAGAGGGATTGGAGCACATCGAAGTGTCCCGGTTGCCAGGTTTGAAAACGGTCATGGGAATTCCCTGTGTAGTTGTTCGCGATCTTGTATGGATCAACGGTGTTTTGCATGAAGATACCCACGACTGGTATGCGCAGGATAAATCGGGGAATGTGTGGTACATGGGTGAAGAGGTCGACAATTTTAATCCGGATGGCACACTGAAGGATCATGCTGGAGCCTGGGAGGCTGGCGTGGATGGAGCGAAACCGGGAATTGTCATGCCGGCTTCTCCGATGGCGGGGATGAAATTCCGTCAGGAATATTATTTCAACCAGGCAGAGGACCAGGCTGAAATTCTGGCTACAAATGCATCTGTCACGACACCCTTCGGATCATTCAGCCCGTGTATCCACACACTGAATTCACGGAGTTGGACGCTGATGTAAATGAACAGAAATGGTATGCACCGCATCGGTCTGGTCAAAGAATTCAATGTCGAGGATGGTGAAGAAATTCAATTGATCGAGATCCGGGAATAATGCCTTTCAGCTGATGCCAGAAGGTGAGAAGAAATATCTGATCCTTGTATCCACCTTCATTTCGCCCCGCTTCCGCCGCTCGTCCTGGCTGGCGGTACGAACCTCATCCCTGCCCCCACCCCTCTCCTTGGCAAAGGAGAGGGGCTTCAAGCATAAGAATGCTTCTCATCTGCGACATATTCAGATAGGATGAAGATAGAGCTCGGATATTCCTTAAACTTCCCTTTATTCCTAACCTCCTCCTCCACTCCTCCACTTCTACTGCGGTGGATCAAAATTGGCATGAAACCCGATCGTCTGATGGTCTTTCGCACCGCCATTATGATCATCGTCATAATCTTCCCAATTGATGATCTCCTGAATAAATGCTTCGAGGTGACGGACAATAAATGGTTTCTTCAATTCTTCCGGTCGGTAGATCCCGATCGGTTTGGGTTGGGACTGCTGTCCGTAATTTTCAATAAACGGATAATTGACCAGGACCATGATCTTTCCATTGAATAATTGCTGGTAGATCAGCGAGCCATTCTGCTTGATCATATCGCGCTGGATATTTTCAGCGACCTCATGTGACATGCCACTTTTTCGGCCCCGGGCTGAAGACAACGCCACCCAGATTGACCAGTTCCTCGCGCTCTTCGACCGTCCCGGTCAAGCCGGCCTTTCCGATAGTTCGGTCAGATTCTGCATGATCTCCGCCTTCAGGCTATCCTGCCAGATCTGGCGATAACTGGTTGTATTTTTCAGGACGTCATGGTACATCTCCACCTTGCGCTGGAGGTTGGCGATGTCATTGATCAGGGTCATGTTCAATTGCGTTGGTCAGTGGACCAAGGTCGGAAAATTTCTGTGATTGACCGGGTTACTCCTGGATGGTGATCCAGATTTGAACATGGCCCCATCTGCTAGAATGATGAGCATAACATACGTATCCGCAGGCAGTGCGATCAGATCCACACAGCTTCCGGAAAACGATGCACTCTGTACTTCTGCACCCCATCGATTGAATAATTGAAACTGGTTGCCTTCGAGATTTGCCTCCGGCCATTCCAGGCAGATATAGTCCTTGGCGGGCACAGGGTAAAGCCAGGGTTTGATCGATGACCGGCCGTCAACCTCATTGTTTGAGGGGCCTTTGTCGGTTTCCGGAGGGATCGTCGATTTTACCGTATGACAAAGCGTGATCATACAACTTTCCAATGGGTCACCAGAAAAGGTTGAGTGATTTGAACACAGTACAGCCCCGGAGCCGGTGGATGGATGGTCGCATTCATGCTGGCAAACCCGTTGGGACCACTCCATAAATAGGACGGTGTCACCTGAGATTGTACAGGTTTTACTGTCAGTGTGGGAGTGGCTTTCAGATCTTTTGGCGGGATTGCAGTGAGGACATAGGACGACGAGGTCAACGGTCGAATGGAAAAATGAATCTCCTGGAAGCAATAAGGAGGGAATGGGAGATTGTCATAGACCACATAATCACCGGAATCACTGTAGGTTTCACCGTTCAATGTCCAATTGTCAGCTTGGCACAGGTGGAAGGTGCCAAGGTCAGTGGGGCCTTCAGGGTAGACCATGATCGTCAACTCGACGATTGAATCACAACCTTCCGGGGTAACCAGATTGATCGAATAGGTACCAGGGGGTAGACCGTTGTAAAATGTATCTGGTGAACAAAGAATAACAGGTTCCGGATCTGCGCCTGCAAGCGCGTTGGTCTCAATCACAATACAGGCAGGAGGTGACACAGTACCCGAACTGCAAAGTGCTGTAACACAGAGTTCATACAGTCCAAATGGCTGGTCCACTGTATGGCGATCTGTGGTTCAATCGTCGATCCAATGTCAGTGCCATCCAGAGCCCAGAAGTATTCGATGGCCTCGAGTGGAGGGACTACTTGAGCGAATGTCACCTGTCCAGAACAAACCAGGGTCTGCGTGTTTGTGAAAAGCAGCGGATCCTCACACGTTAATTGTGCATTGACCATGCCCGGAAGCATGTACAGGAGGAGGGTGAAAAAGAACAGGATATGCATCCGATGGGAGTGTTGCCAGGTAGTAAGATCCGGAAGGAAGCAGAATCGATGCCTTGCTTGTACAACAAAGTAAAGGATAGTCAACTTATTTACGTTCGGTATGTTGGAGTAAAAAACAAGATATATGTTCGGTTTTTCAAGAAAAAGGACTCCATTTCGGAACTGAAGAAAAAGGCGGTCCAGTTGGAGGAAGAGGCGTTTCAATTGTCCCGGTCCGATCGCAAAGCTGCTGATCAGAAAACGGCGGAGAGTCATGAGCTCTGGGAGCAGATTCGCATTCTGGAACAGGGACCTGACAATCACGATCATCAGGATTGATCGTTCAGTTCGGATCGGATCTGTTCGATCAGACCATCAATTTTTTGATTGACTTCCCGATAATAGGCCAGGGCATAATACCGGTTCACCCGGATTTTCCATAGATCGAGTAACAACAGATTTTTTTCTTTTTTTGTCAACTCGACAGGTCGAACCATTCCAGTCAGATTTCCCCGCTCATCAAAGGTCATGAACGGACTGACCAGCGTGTTCAGGTCTTTGAAATAGTTGCGATGAAATTGCATTTCATCATAATCTTCTTCCAGTGCCTTCAAGGTGGCAAAATCATATTCATAAAATGTGATGATTTTGACCCGAAGTGAATCATTCCGGATGAGTTCGAGGCCTTTTGATTTCAGTGATTCATATCCCGCCCGGTTTTGGATGGAAATAAAATCACGGGTCAGATTTAATAATTTATAATAGATTGAATCATAGGCCACGGGTTGGTTTTCGATGACCTGTTGCCAATAATCACATGCCTGTATCCCGGCGTGGTGCCCTCCCACGTTGATCTCGATGTCCAGTTTGTCCTTGACCAGTCCATGTTCGATCTCGGACAGCAATTTTCGTTCTGTATGTCGGTCTCTACGATCATCATTCCAGTTGTTCAATGCAAAAGCAGAGATCACAGCGATGAAAATGGACAGGAATTCAAACGCAAATCGACGCATGGTCTTTCGGTTTCGACCGGGTTGTCGTTGCTCGGAAGCGGTAGATGAATCCATGTTATTGTTCATGAAGGAATCGGGATTTAGATCAGGAGAAGTCAGCGGTCCGGTTACGTGAACAGAGGTAAGCATGCCAAAGATAGAAACTGGCAAGTGACCGCAGCGGTGCCCATTCCCTGGATCGACTGTCAATGTCTTCCGGTGTAACACAGCCGGTCAGTGTCTTTACTGCGCTTCGGATAGCCACATCACCCAGGGGGAGAATATCCCTGGATTGCAGGCAGAACAGGAGATAAATATCACTGGTCCAGGCTCCGATCCCGGTCACCTGGGTGAGCTGTTGCCGGATGGCAGCTTCATCCAATTCGGTTAATGAGTTCAGATTCAGATTGCCTTCGCGTACAGCTGTGGAAAGTGCCCGTAGGTATCTTGCTTTCTGTCGGCTGATCTGGCAGGTCCGCATCTCCTTATCGGTCAATTTCAGGATGTTCTCCGGCGTCAGAAAACCAATATATTCTACCAGTTTGAGAAAATGAGCCCGTGCTGATGACAGACTGACCTGCTGCTCCAGGATGATCCGGCACAGGGATATAAATCCAGGTTCCCGGCTCCAATTCGGTGGTGCACCGTATGTCAAGTGAATTTGATCAAATATTGGATCCAATCGTCTTAGACAGGCGATGTCCTTTTCATTGACAATTGGTGGGGGTAAAATCATGTCGTTGTTTTCCAGTTCGCTGTTAAATTCATGTTTTCCATCTCCAAGATTATAATTCATGAAATTGAAATATCCCATCCAATTGGAAAACGGATTGCAACAGTTGAGATTTGATGCCATAGTAGAGATTTTTTCAACCCCTCCGGGGTTGTGCTTTGGGTGCATGAATACCCCGGGTTTCACCATGGACGATGGTCCTTTTGGGCCCATGTCCAGACGCGGCCCGGGGCTATTGATGTTGAACCCCGCTGGGGTTCTATGCGGTTAAGAGGCAGGAAAAGCATCAAAATCCAAAAAACAAAATTCAAACAAATCCGAAAATCCGAAAATTCAAAATCCAAATCAACACTCTCTCACTCCTGACTCACTCTCTCAACTGACAACCGACAGGAAAAGCACCAAAATCCAAAAAACAAAATTCAAACAAATCCGAAAATCCAAAATCCGAAAATCCAAAATCCAAAAACATCAAACCACTCAACCACTCCAAACTCCACCTCCACTCTCCACTCTCAACTGAAAACCGACAACCGACAGGAAAAGCACCAAAATCCAAAAAACAAATAACAAATAAATCCAAAACTCAAAATCCGAATGTCCAAAACTGACAACCGACAGGAAAAGCACCAAAATCCAAAATCCAAAATTCAAACAAATCCGAAAATCCAAAATCCGAAATCAACTACTCCCTCTCTCAATCTCCACTCTCAACTCGACTCTCCAAAACCGAAAACCGACAGGAAAAGCACCAAAATCCAAAATCCAAAATTCAAACAAATCCGAAAATCCGAAAATCCGAAATCCAAATCAACTACTCTCTACTCTCTACTCTCTACTCTCTACTCTCCACTCACTACTCTCAACAGACAACCGAAAACTGACAACCTCCTCAACTCTGATCAAGGACATACACCAGAAACCACTTCCCGTCAATCAGCTCAAATCGATATTCCGAACTGAATTCAGAAGCTTCCAGCCACACACGCTGGGTGAATCGGGTCGGTTTTTTCTCATAGGAGACTTTATATTCTCGCGTATCCACATCATAGATCCGCACCTTCATCAGCGGGAAATTGTCGCGGGTCCACGGGATCTCATCTCCGTCCTCAATGGACATGCCACCGAGCGGAAATTTCACCCGACTTCGCTGAAAGGATTCATCCTCGTGAAAACGATCATAAAATGTGTCAAAATCTTCCATGGGGGTCTTTTTTGCTGATTGAAAAACTGAGCAGGATGACGTGATCAAAACCAGGCTCAGGAAAAACAGATAGATGGATCGGTAAATGGTTGTCATGAAGTGATTGTTATCCAGTGCCATTTATGTAAATTAATGTTTCTTGTGGCTCTGATAGTGATCCGTCACAAATGTGGTGATCCAATCCTGAATCAAGCGGGATTGCCCTCCGGTGGCGAAGATAAACCCATGATCCACACCATCCAGCAGATGGGTTTCATGGACAACGCCCGCCGAGTCGAGTGCCAGTTGCAATTCTTCAGTTTGGGCTACGGGGACGATCTGGTCTTCACGGCCATGGATCATCAATACCGGAGGTATTCCCGAATGGATATAGTTGATCGGCGAATAAATGTCGAGGATTGTCCAGGTGCGAAGAGAGTCTGAGGCCGGGTCAAACCCCAGGATATATTGTGCCATTTCGAAATTGGACTTCATCGCCTCCGGTAATTTATTGACCACCTGTTCGAGCGACCGGACCAACTCGCCATGATAAATGCCATGCAAATCGACGGGGCCATATACATCGATCAGATACCGAATTCGTGGCAGATCCTTTCGCAGGCCAAAGACATTCGAATCCGGGAATGCCACCATCATGGCAATATGTGCACCCGCTGATTCACCCATCAGCCCGAGATTCTGGACATCCAGCTGGAACGTGTCGGCATGTTCGTTCACCCATGCCAGCGCATCTGCAATGTCGAGGATACAGGCAGGAAATGGACTCACGCCTTTTTTCGCCAGCGTATAATCCGAACTGATAACCGTGTATCCCTGGTCGCGTAAGGCATTGACCGCGCCATTGAACCGGTTGTTGTTGATCGACTCCTTGAATCCGACGACCCAGGCACCGCCATGGATGAAAAAGAGGACAGGTGAGCGTTCATGCACATTATTCGTCGGCCGGTATATGTCCAGATAGTGCCCGGGTTTGTATTCCTGATTGTACAGGATCTCTCCGGAGATGAAGGGTGCTTCGTTTTTCACATAAAAAAAGACCACCCAGATCAGCAAGACCACTGTCGAAGCCAGAATGAGAATTCCCAGCCATTTCAGCCACTGCTTCCATCGTTTCTGCCGGTCTTCTTTTGTACGCATGATGCCAGACATGATTCGAGGGTAAAGGTAATCCATAACCGGGAGGGCAATGATGCCGATCCTGCGTCGTTCTGGTCCAGGGAGATTGTCACCGGGATTCTCTTCATTCAATCCTTTTTCTCATCTTGCTCCATGCAAAAGGTCCTCGTATTCGCATTGTTGAGCTGGTGTCTGCCCATGTGGGGTCAATCATCCTACACCCGATTGCATGTGCCAGTGAAGGATATGCAGCTGGACAATCCGGAGCAGGTGTCCTACTGGGGCACTGCCACGGAATTACCGGTTGGCGCGGTGCCCTTTATTGCCATGAATCTGGAATGGCGGAGTAGCGGGCCAATTCCTGGTGATGCGGTTCGGCTATGGATCCGGGATGACAAAGCAGTTGACAAATGGTCGGTTATTCAGCCCGATGAACACACCGGCAACGGGGAAACCCGATTCTTTTCCACGATGCATTTTCTGGCCCCGGAGACCCGGTTGTTCTTTATCCGAGTGGATGTCGACCGGCCGTGGAACGAGGTTTTTCAGGATACCCTCATTGTCCACTTGTTCGATCCGGGTCCGACAGCCCCGGTTTCTTCATCTTCCAACGAGCCTGCTTTCATCCGGGGAGAAGAATGCACCTGTCCTCCACCCATGTTGAGCGACCGGTCGCAATGGTGTCCTGATGGTACCTGCCTTCCCCACCCGGCCCCTGAACCGGTTTTCCCATCCCACCTGATCATCCATCATTCGGCCGGGAGCAATTTCAGTTCGGATTGGGCCGCCGTCGTGCGCAGCATCTGGAATTTTCATGTGAATGGCAATGGCTGGTCGGATATCGGCTACAACTGGCTGGTCGACCCGAACGGAGTCGTTTATATCGGGCGGGGTGACAATATCCTGGGAGCGCATTTTTGCGGGAAAAACACCAATACATTGGGCACCTGCATGATGGGCGATTTCACTTCGGTGACTCCCACTGCCAATGCACTCGCCTCACTCGCAGACCTCTACGCCTGGAAAGCATGTGCGGAAGATATCGATCCACTGGGATCATCGTTTCATCCGGCTTCTGGCGGGATTATTCCCAACGTTTCCGGTCACCGGCAATCGTGCAATACGTCCTGTCCCGGAGACGCATTTTTCCCGCTGTTGCCGGAGGTGCGGGAACAGATCGCCGAGGTGATCCAACAATGCGATTGTGATCTGCCTGTGCCGGAAGGATTGATGTCTGAAACCATGGCGAGCCAGGTGCGCCTCACCTGGGGCGCCGTTGCAGGAGCAACCGGTTATCTACTGGAACGAAAAGGCCCCGACGATGTTGATTTCATGCTCCTGGCGAATGTCGGCAATACGGTTTATCTGGACCTGACTGTTCAACCTGGTCAAACCTATGTCTACAGGGTGCGGGCAAATGATGGAATCTGCATATCCACCCCGTCCGGTCAGGTGGCCGTTGAAGTGGCAGATGACTGGTTTTTGATTCAGCCCACTTTGGTGACTCATCAAGTCAACGTCAACATTCGTAACAGGTCAGCATTTCCGGTTCGGATGAGGATATACAGCATGGACGGTCGACAGGTCTGGGCCGGAGAATTCGGAAAATCGAGTATTGATTTTTTTCATGCTATTGCAATGACCCATTTTCCTGCCGGAGTATATATTCTGGTCGTGCAAAACGGAGATATTGAAAAGACAGTAAGACTTGTCAAGATGTAATAGCCCTCCATTCTTCTTCTAATTTCTAATCAATCTCCTTAGAATGAATCGTCGCCAAACGAGGGCCTCCCTGCACATCAAGGACCCGACCTTCAAGCAAACAATTGCATTTTATAGTCGTATGAAAATTGTCAAATGTGAAAACTGCCGCATTATTTGATCGGACATGTGATATGTATATTGATAATTCATATGAAGAAAGGGTGTCAATGATGAAAATAACCACCGATCAAATACGAGCGGCCGGGTCATGATGCAAATGGAAGCAAATCTCGAGACGAGATAACATTGCTATCAAATAGAAGATGAAGGCCCATTTTGGCGACAAGCGCTTTTGCCTTCTTTTGGCGCGTCAAAAGAAGGTGCCTCGCCGGCATGAGGCGGGCCAGAGGTGTACTACTTAAGTCAAAATTTCTCCAAGGAAGCCCCGAATGGAATACTGCAACCTGCCTAGGCAAACTTCCGACGTTTATTTAGAGCAGGTCTGAAATAATTTAACCAGACACATACATGGGCTCGGGGTGGGTTTCAGTATTTTCAGGATATCCTTTGTAATAATCCTTGGCTGTTCAACGAATTCCGGGTTTGTGTTTTATCCTATGGTCATTACAGGAGGCCGGCCTTCAACCGCTTCTCAAAACACACACTGTTCGCCACTCCAACATAAGGTCCATAATTGGAGATGAGTGTATATCCCTGGCGATTGTACAACGCAATTGCCTCCGGTTGATTTTTGCCGGTTTCCAGGACGCACCGGGAATACCCGAGTTCGCCAGCCCATAGTTCCAGTTCTGCGAGAATGGATCCGGCAAATCGCTGGCCACGTCGGGCGACCATCGTGTACATGCGTTTGACCTCGACACTGTCCTGATCATACGGCCGAAAGGCTCCACATGCGACGGGTACGTTCTGGTGGTATCCGATCACGACATGGCGCAAATGATCCGATTTATTGAACGCCGCATAAAAGCTGTGATCATCTCCATCGCGTTCGGCCAGTTCGGCGTCGAGCAAACGGACCAGGGCGGTGAAATCGGGGTGCATGGCATCGGTTCGAAGGAGTCGGATCATATCAGCAGGGAATTGTGCAGCTTGTTCTAATTTGGGGTCATTCTTGAACACCATCAGAATTTCTGATGATCAACGAGATCGTGAAATGCTCTTCAAAAGTATAAATCCCTTCAATGGAAAAGAAGCAGGCCAGTATCCTGCAATGTCGAGTGCCGAACTGATCACCAGACTGGATCTGTCCGGAACAGCTTTTCAGAACTGGCGTCAGGTTCCCCTGTCGGAACGTTGCCATTTGATGCGAAATGCAGGGGCGGTGCTTCGCGATCATGGGGAGGAATATGCACGGATGATCACCCTGGAGATGGGGAAACCGATCACGGAGTCAAGAGCTGAGATTGCCAAGTGTGCCTGGGTATGCGACTATTATGCAGACCATGCATCCGAGTTTCTGGCCAATGAAGAGATCCGGACGGATGCCACCCGCAGTTTTGTCCGTTACGATCCTCTGGGTGCAATACTGGCCATCATGCCATGGAACTTCCCCTTTTGGCAGGTTTTCCGTTTTGCAGCGCCCACATTGACGGCAGGAAATACCGGACTGCTCAAGCATGCACCGAATGTCTTTGGTTGTGCAACGCTGATCGAAGGTGTATTTGACAGGGCGGGTTTTCCGGATGGAGTTTTCCAGAATCTGATTGTCCATCACGATCAAACGGAACGAATACTTGCTCATGAGGCCGTGCGCGCCGTGACATTGACTGGAAGTGAACAGGCCGGTTCAGCTGTTGGCGCCCTGGCCGGGAAATATATTCGAAAGTCAGTCCTGGAATTGGGAGGAAATAATGCATTTATTGTCCTGGAAGATGCGGATCTGGATGAGGCTGTTCAGACGGCTGTAGTAGCGCGAATGTTGAATGGCGGACAAAGCTGTATTGCTGCCAAGCGATTTATTCTGGTGGATCGTATTTACGATGCGTTTGTTGCACAATTCACAAAAGCCGTCCGCCAGTTGCGAACCGGTGACCCGTTTCACGACACTACGCAGATCGGACCACTGGCACGAAAAGACCTCGCTGATCGATTGCATCAGCAGGTTCAGCAATCCATCAGTCTGGGCGCGGAATTATTATTGGGTGGTGGTCATCATGGTTGTTTTCATGAACCCACCATCCTGGGTAACGTCACACCGAACATGCCGGCATTCCGGGAAGAGACATTTGGCCCTCTGGCAGCGATGATCCGAGCCGGAAGTGAAGAGGAGGCATATGCCCTGGCAGAACGATCGAGATTTGGATTGGGAGTGACAGTTTGCACAACGGATGTTGACAAGGCCATTGCTCTGGCTGGTCAGATCAGTGATGGTGCATTTTTTATCAATGAATTGGTGAAGTCCGATCCGCGTTTGCCATTCGGAGGGACAAAACACTCGGGATATGGTCGGGAATTGGCACGGGATGGAATCATGGAATTTGTCAACCGGAAGACAGTTTATATCAGATAGGATTTCTCCAATTGGACAGGCTGTACCTATCTTGATGGATTCAACCATCGCTATTCACATACTGATCTATTTATAAAGATGATTCCACGATCCCTCCTCTTCCGAGCCGTCATCCTCCTTGTCCTGGTTTTGTATCTTTTGCCATCCGAAAAGAACGACCAGCTTTCTTCTGCAATGAAGCAGGATGGACATCCCCGGAGCTTTCCGGGAGACTGGCTGTTTCTGCAACGCGCCTATCCCGATGGCATTGTGGATCCGCGTGCTTATGAACAGGCATTGTCCTTTCGACAGGACCAACTGGCCGCTCAGCAATGGCGTACCGGATCAGATGGAATTAGTGAACCCTGGAAATTTTCCGGCCCCACGAATATCGGCGGACGGATCACGGATATTGAACGAACCACCTCCCTGACCCCGACTGCGTTGTTTGTCGGATCAGCATCCGGGGGCATCTTCAAAACCCTGGATGATGGACAGAACTGGATGCCCGTTTTTGATGGGGCGAGTAATCTGTCCATTGGCGATATCGCACTGGCACCCTCCAATGAAGAGATCATCTATGTCGGTACAGGAGAGCCGAACGCCGGAGGCGGATCCATCGCTTATGACGGAGATGGTGTCTATAAGTCTACGGATGGAGGACTGTCCTGGGAGCATCTCGGGCTGAGCAAGATCGGCAGTGTGGGCCGGGTACTTGTTCATCCTCTGAATCCGGATCGCTGTTTCGTCGGCGCAATGGGGCATCTGTTCGAGAACAATACAGACAGGGGATTGTACCGAACAGACGATGGAGGTGAAAACTGGGATCAGATTCTGTACATCAATGATTCCACCGGGATCATTGACCTGGTGATGCATCCCGAGCATCCGGATACGCTATACGCAGCGGCCTGGGAACGGGTCAGACGCGTAAACCGGTTGACCTATGGCGGACCCCATTCGGGAATCTATCGTTCCTATGACGGGGGAGACACCGGGAAAAATTGACAACCGGACTCCCGACCACAGCAGGTCGGGTCGGTTTGGCCATCTCGGATTCTGATCCGGAAATTCTGGTTGCCTATATCGCTGATGAGACGACCGGATATTTGAAGGGGGTGATGAAATCCATCAATGGGGGAACCAATTGGAGTCCGATGAATCAAATCGGTGTCGATGATGTCCCTTACATGTATTGGTTCGGTCGGATTTATCTGGACCCGCTTGATCCGGAGATCATCTATGTGACAAGTTTGGAAATGTTTCGTTCCCTGGATGGCGGTCAGACCTGGGAGGAGAATTTCAATGCTGTCCATGCCGACCAGCACGTCTTGTGGATGGATCCAGACAATCCCGCGTCGATGTATCTGGGCAACGATGGCGGTTTGTATCACAGCAACAACCGAGGTGATAATTATATCAAAATGAACGGGCTGCCGATTACCCAGTTTTATACCAGTGAGATCGACTTTGCCGAGCCGCTTCGCCTCTATGGAGGTGCTCAGGATAATGGTACGATGCGTACCCTGACGGGAAAGGAAATGGACTGGAACCAGATTTATGGCGGTGATGGTTTCCGGGTGCGGGTCGATCCCCAGAATAACACATACGTCTATGCTGAATACCAGTACGGCAATCTGGCACGATCTGTCAACTCGGGTAATTCATTTTCTTCAGCATTGAATGGCATTTCTTCTTCCGACCGAAAGAACTGGAATACGCCATTTATCCTTCATCCCCAGGATCCGTCAATTCTGTATTATGGATCCAATAAATTGTACAGATCAGATGATCGAGCCGTGAGTTGGAATGTGATCAGTCCGGACTTGACGGGCAACCCGGCCACTGTAAATCTTGTCTATGGGACCATCACGTCCATCAGTGTTTCACCACTGGATGATCAGGTTATTTTTGTGGGAACTGATGTCGGTCTCGTGCAACGTTCAACGGATGGCGGTGCGAACTGGATCGTCGTGTCCGATCCCTTACCCAATCGATGGGTGACCAGTGTGACTGCAGATCCGAAAGATGTCAATTCGGCTTATGTCACCTTTTCCGGATATCGGTACGGAACGAATACCGGGCATATCTACAAGACAGAAAACCTCGGCCAGGACTGGATGGATATTTCGGGCAATTTCCCGGATATACCGATCAATGATCTGGTGGTTATTCCCGACAGGGATTATCTCGTGATCGCCACGGATATCGGTGTTTATTATTCCGAGGATGAGGGCATGAGCTGGAACCTGATGGGCACAGAACTGCCCAATCTGATCATTACCGATCTGACCTATCATGATACGGAAGAAATACTTGTAGCTGCAACCTATGGCAGGGGGATGTACACTCTGGATCTGACAGATGTGGTGAGTGTCCAGAATGAGTACGCAAACAGTTTAAGCGTGACAGCCTCTCCAAATCCTGCACGTGAAAGGGTGACCTTACGTGTGAATCTTGAAGGTAGTCGCACATATTCGTTACGGATTTATTCCCTCGCAGGAAAAGTCGTGCGCATTGTACAGACAGGTTTTCTTGAATCCGGAAGCCATGAACTTACAGTTCATACAACAGATCTTGAATCCGGTGTTTATCTGGCTCGTATCGTTTCAGACGATGGATTGGAGAAAGGGGTGGTGCGATTCATGCACTATGAGTAATGGACGTTTTTCATCAGGATTTTGATCAGAAGGAATATGCGGATTGCCATTAATACCCGATTTCTTCTGCCGAATAAAATGGAGGGATTTGGAAGGATCACATTCGAGGTATGCCGTCGATTGGTTCGTGATCATCCTGAAGATGAATTTATTTTTTTATTTGATCGGAAGATTGATCCTCGATTTGTATTCGGGCCCAATGTGACTCCAGTAGTCCTGTATCCCCAATCACGCCATCCGGTTCTGTGGCTTGCATGGTTTGAATGGGCAGTTCCGAGAGCGCTGAAAAAGTATAAAGTCGATGTCTTTTTTTCACCCGATGGATATCTTTCACTGAGGTCAAAGGTTCGGACCCTGCTCATGTGTCATGATCTTTCCTTTGTGCATTTCCCTATGCAGATTCCCTTTTTGGTCCGAAAATATTATGATTATTTCACCCCAATGTTTTTGGGCAGGGCGGATCGATTGATCACCCTTTCAGAGTATTCTCGTCAGGATATTGCAAAGCAATACAATCTGGATTTGTCGAGGTTTGATCTGACTCGTGCGGCCAGTCATGGTCATTTTAAGCCGATATCGATAACCCGTAAAAAAGAGGTGCAGCAAGAATTTAGCGATGGAGAAGAGTATTTCCTTTATGTAGGAGCGATCCATCCCCGTAAAAATGTCCATCGATTAATCCAGGCATTTGGCCAGTTTAAGGCTTCAACTGGTTCACCCATGAAATTGCTGTTAGTTGGCCGTTTTATGTTTAAACAAGGAGCGGTGCTTCATGAGTATAAAAACTCTCGATTTAAATCAGATATTTTATTCGTTGGCTATTTGGACGAGGAGTTGTATGAAGTTACAGCTGCGGCATATGCCATCACCTATATTTCCATCTTCGAAGGTTTCGGGATGCCCCTGGTAGAGGCTATGGATTGCCATGTGCCAGTCATTACTTCCGATCGGACGTCTATGCCTGAAGTGATCGGGGATGCCGGATTATTAGTCGATCCTTTTTCTGTGGATGAAATTTCAGCGGCGATGACCTTGCTGGTTAAGGATCAATCACTATATCGGGAGCTGGAAAAGAAGTGTGCAGAAAGAAAGCAATATTTTAATTGGGATGATGTTGCCAATGATATATATCAAAGCATCTTGAAAACAGTTCGAAGGGATCAATAATAGAGAATTTCCAGTCCTTGATATTGATGAATGAGTGAAATCAGTTTGCCTGGATGGATTTTTCAACAGGACTATGGATGCCCTTGAGCGTCAGGATCTGATCAGCGAGTTGATGGCCCAATTTTTTTGCGCCAGCATCATTGAGATGAACTCCGTCAAAACAATCTTCAGGTTGGATAGAAAACGAGATCAGCGGAATATTGTGTCGCTCGCCCAGTTGAGTGATGGCTTGGTTGTACAGGGAAATTTGTTCGTTCATGTCATAACTATAGGGTAGTCGAACACCCGGTTGCAAATCAGGAATTTTGACAAGAAATCCCCGTTTTGCTTTGCAGATCAGCTTTGCTTTGAGAATGACCTGTTCGTACGCAATTGTAAAATCCTCAACAGTAGTCCTGGATTTCAGGTCATTGGTTCCAATCAAGACCACAAAAAAATCCGGGCTGGAGACACTGAATTCGTGCGTCCGATGAGAAATGTATCGGGCCAGTTCAATGGTGGTGTATCCGCTTACGGCAGCGTTGATGATATTCCAGTGATTCCCCAATTTAATGGACAGGATATTGCCGGCATATTCCGGATAACCGTGATAGGACCGCGCGCCGATGGTGATGCTATCTCCAAAACAAATCATGGTTTCCCAATTCATATCAGCCTATTGTTTTGTGTAAATTGTCAATGTTTGAGTATCAGGTATTCGTATGAATAGTTGTCTAGCCCGACCCTGGGGCCAATAGCGCATGATGATTTCCGGATTGACTTTTTTTATCATGGCGTGCATCCCTTCGACGATGGCCATATCGCTGTTTTCGGCATCAAATTTAACAATATCAGGGACGATATTGATGTCATGGAGAAGAGAATCAAGACTTTTTACATGAACTGACTCGGGGGTGACATTTTTTTCGTTGTACCAATTTGATTGAGTGAGAAAAGGATCCATGTTGACGGTATTGTATTCAGCATATCTTGCAGGAAATGTATAGATGGTTCCCTGTTTATCTTTCTCACCAACTGATAGTTGTCTAAGGGTGATATGGGGCATTTTTGCAGCATTGGCCTGGAGTAATCGAAATGCCAGTCGGCTTGGCTCAATGGCCAGAACATGGCCTGATTTTCCCAATAGACTGGAGATGAGCAGGCTGTAGTAACCAATACTGGCACCAATGTCAATTGCCGTTGAATCAGGCTTGATTCGTTTGATGAGATACCGGGTCAGGTGAATATCTGATGGACTTGTTTTGGCACCGAACAGGAAGATATCTGCATGGCCCGGCAATGCGATTCGGATGGAAAATGAAAAAATGGTCTTTCGTGTCACGATGACCTTGTGCAGGACGCCAAAATGGAAAAGCAGACGGACAATAAATAAGAGGGTGTACCTCCAGGGTTGGGTCAGGATCCTTTTCCAGGTTCCCGATTTCATTAATGACTCGATGTGTGCAAGTGGATCTGCTTTTTGCTTCGGCATGCTACGGAATGATCAAACAGGTTCGAATCTTCAGTGTTTACACATGATGCATACTAGCCAGTACCATGATATGGCACCAATTGTCAGAAGCCTGATTCAGGTTTCCCAGTGGGAATTTCAGTCATTTGGTCAGTACATAGCCAGGTGCAAGATACACTCGGCTCCGATTAACGGGTTCATCCTTTTTCCCATCCCGAAAGGCAGTTACCCAATGATGAAGTCCCCAATGAATAGCGTGAGGTCGAGATTGCAGGTATGCATGTCAGAGTGGTTTAACAGAACAGGGAAAGAGCAGTTGTCAGAATGGAATGTATCGGTTCTGGCCTTTAGCGAACCACCACTCCAAACGGAATCCATGTTGGGTATACATATGATTGCCAACTGGTAACTGAATGTGCGCAACCTGGTAGATCCGGTTTACAGGAATGATAGACTCGTCTTTGCGGAATCCACCGCTTGAGTTGGCATTCCATGTCAGGATGGAGGCGAGACTTGAATTGAAATACACCATTTGATAATATTAGATAGAGCTGCCCAGAACAAATTGAATGAATTACCACAACTATTCTAAGGAAAACCTTCACGAAATTTTCCAGATAATCTGACTGATGAATGGTGTTTACATGAATTCAGTGTGAGGATGTAATGTGATTTTTCATTCCCTTGACTAATTCTCGCTATTTATAGTCCTACGGCCATCCTGTATCCAACTCAGTTTCTTCGCGGATACATCCCCAATACCTTGATCATTTCGAGCCAGGTAACGGCCACTAATCCGCCTCCTGTAGCCAGCAGGATCATCGTCCATGAGATCGGGGCGAAGTCAAACAGGACATTCAACCCGGGTAGAAAAAGGATCATTCCAAGCAGGATCAGGTTGAACAGGAGAATGCCGTACAGCAGGAGATTTGGATGTTTCAGGATCTGGAAAATGTACCGCGACCTGGACAGATCAGTCAGGATCATAGACAGATTGGCCAGCACCAGCGTAATAAATGTGGTGGTTCGAATTTCTGCCTCGGTGAAGCCGAGATGAACGCTCACCCCGTATACAGCCAGCACAATCCCCAGCACACTCAGTCCTTTGAAAATACTGATGACAACATCTCCCCGTCCGAAGAAGGTGCCCGTTACCTTTCTCGGTGGCCGGTTCATGATGTTCTTTTCGGAGGGTTGTACTTCAAACAGGAGAGAACAGGCCGGATCAATGATCAATTCCATAAATACAATATGGACAGGCCAGAGCAGCATGGGCATACCCCCAATCAGGACAGGCAATGCAGTGAGGCCGGCCAGTGGAATGTGGATCGCCAGGATATAATCCATGGCCTTTTCCAGATTGGCAAAAATTCGTCGCCCCATTCGTATCGCACCAACAATGGAATCAAATCGGTCATCCAGAAGGACGAGTGCGGAAGCTTCCCGTGCGACATCCGAACCCCGTTCGCCCATGGCGATTCCGATCTGCGCTTTTTTCAATGCTGGCACATCATTCACACCATCTCCTGTCATCGCCACTACCTCTCCCTGACCCTGAAGCAATTCGACAATCCGCAATTTCTGTTCTGGTACAATGCGGGCAAATACGGATGTTATCCGGATTCGGTCTGCCACTTCCTTTTCAGTCAATTCATCCAGGTCACTGCCTGTCAATACATCATCCGGCCGGGGCAGTTCGATCTGCCGGGCAATACTGCGAGCCGTTTCGGGATAATCACCTGTGATCAGGGCAACCCGGATGCCAGCACGGTGACAGGCAGCTATAGCCTCTGGCACCTCCTTTCGGATCGGATCAGCCAACCCGATCAATCCGAGCAATCCAAAATCCAATCCTGTCGGGTCATCGAGAAGCAATGGGCCACTTGTTTCACCCTGGGCGATGGCCAATACACGCAACCCTTGCCCGGCAAGATTCGTGACGACCTGCTTGATACGAACTTCTTCATCCGGAGAAAGCGAACAGTAGGAAAACACCGTTTCCGGGGCGCCTTTCATGAACATCCGGATGCGACCAGAACCATCCTCTGAATAGGCTCGGATCAGTGCCAGTCGATGACGTGTCAACGGATATTCACGGAATACCTGCTTTGGTTGCGGCGGTACACCTGCTTCCAAACCACATTCATGGATCGCTTTTTCCATCGGATCGGAAGGGGTGGAGGGACAAGCCCAACCGGCAGCCGTCAACACCGCAATATGCCCGTCTTTCCATGGCCTGTCTCTGTAATTCAGCAATTGGCCGTCTGACCAGACGGCCTGGACGGTCATTCTGTTTTCGGTCAATGTCCCCGTTTTGTCCGTACACAACACCGTGCACGATCCGAGTGCTTCGATCGCATTGACCTTGCGGGTCAGAACATGGTGTTTTCCCAGTCGCCAGGCACCGAGTGCCATAAATACGGTCAGGACGACGGCGAATTCCTCCGGCAACATGGACATGGCCATACTCAGGCCATACAGAAGAGCCTCCAGGAAGTTGTCATTCATCCAGGTCAGGACGGTGACAACCAGGACACATAATGCCAGCCCGATCGTTGCAATGATCACAATGAGGCGTCCGATCTCTTTCTGGAGGCGTGTCGGTTCGTCCACCAGGGTATCCAGCAGGCGGCCTATTCGACCCAACTGTGTGCGTTCCCCGGTGGCAAAGACTTCAGCAAGCCCCTGGCCTTGCAGGATCATCGTTCCACTGTACACAAAAGGCCTGTCTTCACCGCCAGGCAGACTGCTTTCCAGCTGACCGTCCCATTCTGATTTGCGGACAGGGATCGACTCCCCGGTCAGCAGGGATTCGTCCAATGTGAGGTTGATATTTTCCAGCACTCGCGCATCAGCAGGGATCCGGTCTCCCTCGTGCAAGACCAGGATGTCGCCCGGCACAACTTCCCTGCCGGCAATCCGCACAGGGGTTCCATCCCGGACTACCAGGGCCCGCGGGCTGGACAGATTTTTCAATGCCTGTAATGCTCGTTCGGTCTTGTTAGTCTGATACAGCGTGATCCCGATGATCACCAGAATGCACCCGAAGAGAAGGCCCCCTTCAGCCGGATCACCCAACAGAAAATAGAGGCTGCCCGTTACCAGCAGAAAGACGAACATGGGTTCCCGGATCACTTCCCTGACCACCTTCCACAGACTGTACGATTTTCCTTCGGGCAAACTGTTCGGGCCGACCTCCTGCAAACGCCGGATCGCTTCAACGGAGCTTAACCCCTTTTTCCGATCTGTGATGAACAGGTGTGACATGGTGACGAATAAGGATAAAATTAGGGCCTGTGCATTCCCCTCCGGATGACTTGCGCCAGCCAGGCCGATGATCGAAGCGGTGTATCTTTGAGAACTCAATTTACTGATTCGCCTATCATGTCCGTCCGTTGTACGTGTTTATTTGCCATCCTTCTATTTCTGGCTGGTCCTGTTCGGATTGACGCCCAGGATACGCTGTCTCGTCCCCGTATCGGACTTGTTCTGGCAGGAGGCGGGGCGAAAGGGTTGGCACATATCGGTGTGATCAAGGTCCTTGAAGAAGCGGGATTTGATGTCGATATGGTGGGTGGCACCAGTATGGGGTCGATCATTGGCGGCCTGTATGCCCTGGGCTATGACGCCCATACCGGAAAGCCAGATGGCCAGCCCGATTGGGACTGGGAACTCAGCCAGACTCCGGAGCCAGAAACGCAACCTTTGCCCGAACGAGAAGCCACCAGCCGGTACCAGTTGACTGTGCCCTTGAAAGGCTTGAAACTGATGTTGCCTTCCGGATTCAACAACGGGCAGAAGATCTTTTTACGGCTGTCGCATCTGACGGAGGAATTCCATGAAGTCACTCAGTTCAGGGATTTACCCCGGGATTTTTTCTGCGTGGCTTGTGATTATTATACAGGAGAGGAGGTCATTCTGGATCACGGTTATCTGGCTGATGCCATGCGTGCCAGTTCATCCATCCCCAGTTTTTTTTCGCCGGTCAGGTTGGACGACCGGATTCTGATCGATGGGGGCTGGATCAATAATTTTCCAGTGGAACGGATGAAGGAACGGGGTGCTGAATTTATCATCGGAGTCGACTTTCCCCACATGAAAGCCAATCCGGATGCCGATCTGAACCTGGTGGATGTCCTGGTTGAATCCGGTTCCTATGTCAATACCCGCTACAACCAGATCAATCGCCAACTTTGCGATGTCCTGATCATTCCCCAACTCGGCAATCTGACCGCAGCCGATTATCAACAGGCAGACACCATCGTCCGATTGGGTGAACAAGCAGCCCGTCAACAATTTGATCGGTTGCGTTTTCTGGCTGATTCTCTTCGGATTCACCCCCGAGTTTTACCCAATCCATTGCCCACTTTGGAACGCGAAATTTCTGACATTCAGATTTCCGGTCTCGGGGTGACGGAAGAAAAAGTCCTGGATCATTTTCTCAATGCAGACTATCGAGGGCCGGCGCACCCGTCAGAATTTCTCCGAATTGCCAACAACCTGTATGGCACCGGTGATTATGACCAGGTCGCCTATCGCCTGAAAAAAGATTCATTGCACGATGGCTACCAGTTCCTCTTGCAGCTGAAAAAAAAGGCGACACCGTCCACATTGAATTTCAGTCTGAATTATACGTCAGATTACAAAGCGGCACTCCTGTTGAATTATACGCGACGAAACTGGCTGTTTAATGGCAATCGTCTGTTGTTTGATCTGATTGTTTCTGAAAATCCGGTCATCCGGATTCAGTCACATTCTGTTCTGGGTTCGGGATGGCGGCCGGTTTTTGAAACGAGTTATTTTCGATTTCGACAACCTTTATATCTCAACAGTAAAGTGTTCAGCCGCTATGTCATGGAACATGGATCGATTGGCCTTGGTGCGCAAAGTCTGCTCAACACAAATACACGGCTCGGTGTCATAGCCGAGTATCAACACGCCGGTTTTTTCGGAGATGCATTTGATCTGTTGGGTTCGGGAAAAGCGAATTTCAATCTGTTCAACGTCCGCGCATTTTTCCATTATCATCCATACCGGGATCCACGGCAGCCTGCAGGGCCCGAGATCAATCTGGAAATGATTGTGTCCTCTGATCTTGAAAAAGGATTATTGCGGGGGCCGGCGACGTTTTACCGGATTCAGTTGTCACAGAGTATAGTTCTGGGGAGTAAATGGTCGGTCATAGCAAGCCTGAATAGTAAAAGCACCATCAGTCGGCCGTTATCGGGTCCGAATACAGTGTTCGGTGGAGGATATGGCGAGCGTTATCCGTTGAATCTGACGCCCGTGTTCGGGTACGAACGAATGGAACTGAATGCAGATGGTGGATTGCATTTGCTTGGTTTGGAATGCCATTACACAGTGATAAAAAATCATGACTGGTGGGGATCTGGAATGACGGGTTGCTCGCTACACGGGCCCCTTCCGATCATCTGGCATTTACATCGGAGCGAGTCGGTGGATTCGGCGGTGGATACCTCTATCAGTCGCCTGTCGGACCCATGAAGATACTGGCAGGCAGGTCCTTGAAACATACCGATTGGGGATTGTATCTGTACCTCGGACACTGGTTTTAAATCAATCTGCTGGCTACAGGGACCAAGCCCCTGATTTCCGCACAGCCTGATAGTCAATGGATATCTTGCCTGGCGGTACTGCATTTCCAAATGTATTGATTCAAGGGTTGTGGTCTACCCGTCAAACCTGCTGCTACGGAAGAAACGGTTTGCCGGAACAGCGTTCTTGTAAAATCATGTATTTTTCGCTTTCAAATTCCGCCATGAAATTCCTCCTTCCACTCTGTTTCGGTCTGGCCATCCTGGGCTGACAATGCCTTGCCAGGCCCAACTGTCAATCGGATCCATCCCTGCTCCGGTCAAGATTTCCGGGGCTCAGGGTGGCAAGGTGGCTGGCGGTAATTGGTCATCAGCCGAGATCAAGGGAAAGGTCTATACGGTCATGTATGTCGATCCGGATGAAAAGGACCTGAACGAACATGTCGAACGCGCATTGAAATCCGAGAATTTTCCCAGAGATAAATATGGTTCCATGGCCATTGTAAATTCAGCGGCTACCTGGAAGCCGGATGCCGTGATCAGGATGATCCTCAAAAGCAAGCAGAAAGACTATCCGGATTCCATCTACATCATGGACCAGGACAAAGTACTGGTGAAGAAGTGGGGCCTGAAAGACGACAGTTATCATGTCCTGACATTTGGCAGGGATGGCAAGCTCCTCTACAGTAAATCGGGTGCATTGAATGAGCAGGATATTCAACAGCTGAAACGGATCATTCGAACCAACCTGTAATGGCTTACCCGATGCCGAATTATCCACGTGTTGTCGTTGTGCAGAAAAGCTGGATTGTGCTGGTATTACTTTTTGTGATTCCTTCTTTTGTTCGTGCTCAGCCGGTGCAGGGAACGCCAATACCAAAGTTGGTATTGAGCGAAACGGATGGTGGAAAACTGGGAGGAGGAGCCTGGAAATGCAGTGATGAAAAAGGCAAGCCATGTCTTTTGGTTCTGGTTCATCCCGACAGATTGGATCTGTTGTCACCGATAGACAGGGCGGTGGCTGAAAGTCTTCTGAATGCCAGCGAGGGATCCCTGGTGAAAGTGATGGACACCCGGTTGTCCTGGAAGCCGGATGGGATGATTCAGGCCGGAGCCTGGCTGGGGCAGATTGCAGGTAAATGGAATGAAGCGCGGGAAAGTGGCATCATTCAGGCATTGTTTACAGACCGCAAAAACAAACCGGCGTCCTGGACGGTGGTGTATGACCAGAACCAGGTTATCCGCAGTAAACTGAAATTAAATGATCGCCCGGTCCATATTTTTCTCCTGGACAAACGGGGGATCATCATCAGTTATTTTGCCGGCCTGCCAACAGAATCGGATGCCCGGTTGTGGGTCCAGATGATGAAGAAGCTGGGTGTTTGATCTGGTTTCAGATCTGTCCAAAATAAACCTCAGAAGGTTGCCCTTGGCGGTTGCAGTGTTCCACTCGTTGCCTCATTCGGAAATTTTAATCGTAGCAGTTCACCTCTGGCCCGCCTCAAGCCGGCGAGGCTGTGTCTTTTTGTTGCGGCAAAAAGTCACCAAAAACCGCTTGTCGCCAAAATGGGCCTTCTTTTTATGTTTAAGAGCATTGCTAACTCGTCTCTGGATTGGTTGACGTTAACATCAAGACCCGGCCGCTCGTATTTGATCGGTGGTTATTTGCATCATTGATACTCTTTTTTCACGTAAAATTTCAATACACGCATCAAATGTCCGATCAAATAATGCGGCACTTTTTACGATTGACTGTTTTCATACAACTATAGAATCCAATTGTTTGCCTGATGGACGGGTCCTTGATGTGCTGGGAGGCCCTGGTTTGGCGACGATTAATTTTTTTTGGGGGGGTAGATTCGGATTTTATGATATGAAGAGTGTTATTTCATTGATTATCAGCACTCATATTTTACAGAATAAATTGTTTTGGACAGATGTGATCTGGTTTTTTCTGCGATCAGTGAAGCCGAACCACCCGGGTGCGATCAAGGATCTGTCCGCCTTCTCCCGAAAGCAGAGGATGAATGTTCCCGAATAAGCTGGCAGTGTTATCTGTGTAATGGACTCGCGATTGGCCGGATAAGTACCCAGGTGGATTCCTTGGATATCGGATACGTCTATTGACCCTCCTTCTTGTGCCGTCCAGCGGCAATACAGGTTGCCGTCCGACACCGGGTTTGGCCAAACCTGCCAGTTGGCTTCCGGATCTGGATCATTGATTCGGGTGGAAGGTGCACATTCATCCTGGTAGTCGATCAATGCCTCGTATTTGGGAAAATATTCATCCGGACAAAACTGGCATTCCAGGCTGCCAAAGCTGCCATATTTCTGGCTCGGAACGCCGATATAGGAAAAATGCATGAGCAGACCGGGTTGCTCGGATGTGCCCAGCGTGGACAGGGAATCCAGCCACTCGCGGTAGAGTGTGTACATCCCGGAATCCCGTTGTGCGGCCACCATGGCGGGGCCATAATTCTGATCAGTACCCCAGGGGTCGGGTGTGAGGTGTTGCCCTCCTTCATAGTACAACATGGGAATGCCAAGTTCATCTGCTATCGATTCCTGCTGGCTGAGTGTCCAGGTCCAGGCCTCGTTGAGCATGCCCTGCCGCGCCCAATAGAGGACCTCCTCCACAGGCACATTATTGCCCATCGACTTCAGAGCCGCATGCCCTTCACCGGGAATATGGAAGTAGGCAGCCGGAGCAAAGGCGTCAAAACTGCCGGGCTCCATGTTGAAGACTACCCGGTTGCTGACGTCTTGCCAGGAATGCTGGACGCCCACGACACGAACGATCCGGTCCATCTCATTGGCAAAGACCCCCGACCAGATATCCAGGGCATTCTGGATAAACGGTACGGTCCGCTCCGGCCAGGGCGTGTTCTGATCTCCCTGTTCATCGAGGTAGTGTGTTTGTTCAAACAGCCAGTTCCATGTCTCATTGGAATATTCCACATACATTTTGCGCTCCGGCTCCAGCTCATCGCGAAACAGGGTGGCCATCTGCAGGATATAGTCGTCACTGGCCTGATGTGGAATGCAGATCCAGGCGTCTTTGTCCAGGTCGTTACAGGCCTTGATCATCAATTCATACGGCATGCCCACATCTGTATAAACGTAGTCATCCAGGACTGTACGATCTGTCCAATCCTGGAGGGGTGAATTGTTGGTATATCCCCAATCCATAAATCGGAGGGCTGAGAAGGGGGCAAGTTTATCCTTCCATTCCGTGCTCCAGATCTGTTCGGGATAGGTCTCTTCCGTGCCGGGCATGAGAAAGCGGATATTGCGAATATGGTTGGTGGGGCTGGTTTCGTTGATCTCCAGTGCCATAATATTTGCGACTCCCGGGGTGACATTGACCTCCATTCGTCCCGGTTCGGAGGAAATCACCTGTGCATCCCATTGGAGCGTGATCGTGCCTTCCCCTTCATAAAGCAGGATATAGGTGCCACCAGGCAGTACGGCAGTATTGGCCCAAACGGTCAGGACGATCTGCGGAGCTTCCGTGCCGGGGATGTTGTCTACGGGTACCTGCATCGGCCACCCGTGTTCATCCAGGTTAAAGAAAGAAAGTACCTGCGTATCCCAGGCATTCACCCCTCCTCCGACCCAATAGGCATTGTGGGTGGTCCAGGTCCGTGCGTATTTCATGATGTCCACCAGAGGCCATTCGCTGCCATAGTCAGCCGGTCCGGCCAGGTTGGTTCCAATCTGTAATGGACAAGTATTCTGTGCAGTTCCAATGGTCATGCTGGCCGACAACAAATAAAAGAGGATCAACACCCGCATATATAGATATATTATATTGAAATTATTTTTTTCATAACCTCATAACCTCATAACCTCATAACTTCATAACCTCATAACCTCATAACCTCATAACCTCATAACCTCATAACCTCATAACCTCCCAACCTCATAACCTCATAACCTCCCAACTCATAACCCCCCAACTCATAACCCCCCAACTCATAACCTCCTTCCCCTCTCAAACGCTGCTTCGGCCATCCAGATCCTCTCGCAACCGGCCAGGCACATGGACCACTTTTCGGGTGGCATAGTCAAAGGCGACCATACCCGTTTTGGCGAGTGCCAGAATCCGATTCTCCTGATCGGGCAGGATCAGTCGATAGACAAAGTCCCAGCTCTTGGCTGTCCAGTCGGCTGTACCCACCTGGATGATGATGCGATCGTCATAGAACCCTTCGGCTTTGTATTGGATGGCGGCATCCACTTGCAGGAATCCGACACCGTGGGCATCCAGTTCGGTCAGGCCTAAGGATGTGAGCCATTGCACGCGGGCTTCCTGCAAGTAGGCCAGCATACGGTCATTACCCAGGTGGTTGCCGTAGTTCAGATCGGTGACCCGAACCACGATCCCGGTTTGAAAGGGAAGCGATTCCGGAATGTCGAGTTTGATGCGCATGAATGCAAGATACTTGATCTGTACAGCTTCAGGCAACTTGGGAAGGATCGCCTGTGAATGTGAAAGTTGGAATAAATGGTTGTTATAACCTGGAAGAGAGAATCTGCAGAAGTGGTTTGACCACATAAATATGATGAATGTCTTGCAAGAACAAGTTGAGCGAAGTAGTTTTGATTATCAAGAAAAAGTCATAAAAATGAAGACGAATCACCGAATGTTTTTTATTGTCTATTTGATTCTTGGCCTTTTGTTAGGCTCTATGAGCAGTTGCCATATCCCAAGATGGACCGTTCAGAAAGAAATAAAATTAATGGATTTGGTGGATCCTGATGATGGACTTTTTGATGTCTATTTAACCACATCTGGTCATCCGACATTTTTTCTCATCAATCTTACATCGATTGACAGTTCATCTGTTTATGGAGAAGTAATTTCCGTTTTGGAGAAACCAAAACAAATTGGTGGAAACCAACTTTCGCAAACTCAAGGACGTCAGATTAAGATTATCTTGAAGGATCAGGGTGTTGGTTTAAAATTGATGGATGGTCGCTTTTCATTCCCTATTAAGCGGGTTGCAAGAATCCAGGAATACAAAGAAAATCGTGATGTGACTTGGATTATTGTCGGAGCAGGAGTTCTGGCCGCTACATTGAATCTTGCACTGATTTCCACATCGGGAGATGATGGTGGTTTGGGATTTGGACGTTGGAATCCATTTTAAACACCAGTTTGGCTTCGAAATCAATACATAGGCTGGTAGTTCTTTTTTACCAGATTTTTGAGCCAAAAAATTTTCGCATCAAAGGAATAAACTGATTTGTAGCAGTATTTTCAAGTCATCTCAACAATATGGTATTTTCCTTTGATTGTTTTATAAACGCGTTGAGGGGTTAAGTTAGCCACCCAAACATTCTTTGGCAGCTTAACCCCTCAACACGTTATTTAATAAATTTTGATTTTGGTCTACATGTCAAGAAGTTCTGCCTTCCGATTTCCTAATTCCGCTTTCCACCTTCCGCTTTCCGCTTTCCACCTTCCGCTTTCCGCTTTCGAATAGCCCAATGACCAACACTCCATAATAAAAAAGCCGGCCCCCAAATCAGGAGGCCGACTGCTTTACCAAACTTCAATGTTCTGTTACTTGATCTCAATGGTGCGTCCCTTTGGGGAAATGGTTGCTTCGGTTTTTGGCAATTCGATAGTCAGTACACCATTGTTGTAGTTGGCCTTGATCTTTTCATCCTGGATATGCTCAGGCAACTGGAAGCTGCGTTTGAAGCTGGCATACTGAAACTCCTTCCGGGTGTAGTTGTCTGTTTTGTCCTCCTCGCTTTTCTGCTTTTCAGCAGAGATCGTGAGCACATTATGTTCTACAGCCAGCTTGAAGTCTTCCTTCTGCAAACCGGGCGCGGCAACCTCCAGATGGAAGCCGGAATCTGTCTCCTTGATGTTGACAGCAGGTGTGGTGAAAAAGTCATCTCCATCAAACATGGAGGTCATGTTTTTTGGGAGAAACTCGTCGAAGAATCCCTTGAATGCAGGGGCAAACGGGCGAAACAATACAGGTTTCATGGTTTATTTGATTTTGGTTAGTGAACAAATGATTGTGGATTAAGCTACCGCAATTTCCCGGCGAACCGGCTCGATCAGGCCAACGGTGACGAACAGAATACCGTCCTCCACTCTGGCTTCGATAGCATCCTGAGCGACGCGGTCACTGAGCTTGAATCGCTTTTCAAATGCGGCTGGGCGGAATTCCCGACGAACATAGCCGTTGATCTCTTCCTTCCCGGGTTCGCCTTTGATGATCAGCTGCTGGTCCTCGACCTGAATGGTAATGTCATCCCTCCGGAATCCGGGAATGACAAATTGCAATTCAATGGTCTGGTTTTCTTCCCGGACGTTCATGGCCGGACGAACAGAAGCTGCCGCCGGGCGGCATTGTGCTGGTGGATACGAAGTCATTTTCATGAGGTTTTGCTTTTGATTCATCCTGTACAAGTGCTGTACCATCCCGGTTTTCCCGCCAAAATGACCTTCCAGACAGAAGGACAGATGCCAAAATGGCAAAAATGCACAAATGAGCCTGCCATTATTGCAGTTGAATCGGTTGGGTCCTACAGGATCGTCGCTGAATACTTGAGGGTAGCTGGAGGCTGCAGCCGGTCAGTACGAAATGAATCACTAATTTCATCTATGTATCCAAGTCCATTTTGTTTCTAATCGTACATTGATAGCCCAATTGGTTCCGATGAATAAAAAGTACTCCACCCTCAAGGAATTCTATCCCTATTACCTTACTGAACACCAGCACCCGACCAGCAGAGCGCTCCATTTTATCGGCACGGCTGGATTGATCACTCTGCTGGTCTATGGGTTGTTCGTCGGACCACTCTGGCTGGTCGCCCTCGTTCCTGTGTGCGGGTACGGCTTTGCCTGGGTTGGCCATTTCTTTTTTGAGAAGAACAAGCCGGCCACCTTCGTCTACCTCGGGATGAGCCTGATCTCCGACTTTATCATGTTCTGGCATATCCTCACCGGTCAGCTACCAAAGAAGTTAGAAGAGGCGAAGAAGATCGTGGGGTGAAACGCGCTGTTCGCCCCGCCACGGCGGGCAGGTGTTCGCCCCGAGGACTCGGGGCCAAGCACGTCAGTGGCTGTCGCCACTTAAGCAGAATGTTCCCTTTTGGCCGGTAAAGGGTAAAGGTTAAAAGGTAAAGGGACCTGAATTTCAAATTAGCTTCTTATTGTTGGAGTTCCCTTCTCCTTGAAAAGGAGAAGCATGCCCAGACAGACGTAGTCTCGTCCGGGGGTTGGGGTGCCAGCCCGCCGGAGGAGGGAGGTTATCACGGAATCCAAACCAGTTCATTCCTCTCTGACCATCTCTATCAAAAACGGCCGAATAGCGAATAACGAGCACTGAATACCGCACATTATCAGCATCAGGATTCTCAGGATTTGAGGATGAACAGGATGGGAGAGACCTACACCATTTGACCGACTACGGACACCTCTTAGTCTTTTCGAAATATCGAAATCCTGACTGCCGAAGGAAGTAACCCCTGACCTCAATAACTTTTCTCCTCGACTTCTCCACTTCTCCACTTCTCCACTCATACACTACACCCCCTCTCCCGCAAAAAGGGGTAGTATGGGTGTAATAAAATTGGAAAACCCAATTGCTCTGATGCCACAAAAAATTCAGTTGTGTCTCCGATCGAGAGAGGCCTCTTTCGCCCCTTCAGGGCTCTGATTTGGTGCTGATGGATCCCCAGGCTTTGCCTGGGGCTTAGTTATTACGCCCCTTCAGGGCTCGTTTCGCAGGCATTATTCGAATCATTGAAATCTTGACTGCCGGCAGGCATGAAACACCAAATATCGCAAATTGTCAGCATCAGGATTCTCAGGATTTGAGGATGAACAGGATGGGAGCGACCTACTGCATTTAACTAATTACGGACACCTCTGTTCCTTTTCGAAATATCGGAATAACCCCTTAACTCAATAACTTTCCCCCTCGACCCCTCAACTTCTCCACTCATAACCTCATAACCTCATAACCTCCAGGACTCATAACCTCCTGAGAAATGCAGTCGTTCTAGCCCAGAAATGATGGTAATTCCCCCTTTTTAATCTTTTTCTAACAAATTCCACATACCGGGGAACGCAATGGGGGCGTTTGAGTGTAAGATTAAAAAGGCAGCCCCTTTTCTTCTCATACTCCGTTTTCGAAAGTGCAATAGGTTAAAGCACCAGGTTGATAAGGTTATTGTTGGTGGGGCTGCCTTCTTTTATTCTAAACGCCGCAGCGTTTCTATCTGCTGCCTGCTTCCCTTCAATTTTCGACAAAATACATCTCCAGCATCCCTTTGCCCTTGGCTTCGATCGCGCCCCGGGGTGAACAGGTGATCTGGTCCCGTACTTCCACCCAGGTTGCAGCAGACAGATTGATCCGGCCCGGCTCGCTGTTGCTCTCCATTCGTGCCGCCGTATTCACTGTATCTCCCCAGATGTCATAGGCAAACTTCCGGTCGCCCACCACACCGGCAACCACAGGTCCGGTATGAATTCCTGCCCGCATGCGGAAGAAGGGGCGACCTTCATTGGCCAATTTCACCACTCGAGCTTCCATCCATTCCTGCATCTCCTGTGCAGCCCGAACGACATCCAGGGCATGGCCCTCACGTTCTTCCGGCAAGCCACCCACACAGAGATAGGAATCACCGATGGTCTTGATCTTTTCGATCCCATGTCGGCTGGTGATCGCATCAAAGGCCCGGAAACAGGTGTCGAGCTCCTCCACCAGATCAGCCGGGGCCAGTTTGGCAGCCGTCGCCGTGAAGCCGGAAAAATCAGTAAACAGGACAGTCACAGAATCATAATGTTTCGCCTGCGCCCGCCCGGTTTCCTTGAGCTCTCGTGCAGTCGTTGCCGGCAGGATGTTCAACAGTAAGTCATCCGATTTCTTTCGTTCCGCGTCAATAATGGCATTCTTTTCTTCCAGATCCTTGTTCGCTTTATTTTTGATTCGGTAGCGATTATATAATAGGAGTGCGAGTAATGCCAAGGCCAGTCCGCCACCCATTAACGCCCGCTGTCTCGTCCGCGCCTCACTCAACCGGGCATCCTGCAAGGCGATTTCCTGTTCCTGCTTTTCGAGCTTGATCTGTTTTTTCAGATCCCCGTACAGGACTTCCCGACGTTCATAATCCTTGACCCGCTTGTCATTGAATTCCTGCCATCGCAGATCTTCATAGTTTTCATGACAACGCAGGGCCTCTTTCCAGTTGCCCAACGCCTTGTGCACCCGGGCCAGGTCCTTCCATCCGTTGCGGATAAACTTGCCATTATCGATCGCTAGGGCCAGTTCAAAATAGCTCTGAGTAAAAGCCAGAGCTTCCCGATATCTTCCCTGACGGCGAGCCACGTCACCGAGCCCGTTGATGGCTTCGATCACCCCGACCTGATCGCCCAGCTCTTCACGCGACTGACGTGCAGATTCCAAATGAACAATTGCCCGTTTCCAGGCCTTCTGCGCAGCCGCCTGATCGCCGATCAATTGATACGCTGAGCCCAGATTCTTTTCAACGACTCCGCGGTTATTGGCGATATCGGCCAGACCGGAAGGGTCTTCATATTCCACATAGATCGCATTGGCTTTATCCAACCAGTCGAGCGCCCGCAGGTGATGCACGATCGCGGAGTCACCCAGGTCCCTATCCTGGAATTTCTCGCCGATATTATCTTCTGTATTGCCCAGATTCTGGTAGGTATAGGCCAATGCCCAGCCGTCATCCATCTGTTCACGGATAATACGTGCGCGATGATACCAGCTCATCGCCTCTTCCGTCAGTTCGATCTCCGACTTGATATTGCCGATCAGATTGTAGCCGGAAGCGATCTCCTCCTTGTCATCCCGCGGTTCGACAAACCCCAGAAAGTCATACAGATGGTTCAGCGCCTCGGGATAGTTGCCCAGCGATTCATGGACGACAGCCATGCTGTATGTGGCACGGGCGATTCGCGCAGAATCACCCAGTTGTTCCAGAATTTTCAGGGAATATTGGAAATTGGCCAATGCCTCCAGACCCTCACCCTGGCTTTCATAGATGTTCCCCAGGTTGTTATAGATCGAAGCGACACCCTTCCGGTCGCCCAGTTTTTCCCGCAAGGGCAAGGCCCAGGTGAAATACCGGATCGCGTCTGCATACCGGTCATGGATTGTCTCCAGTACACCGAAATAATTGAACACGGTGGCTTCGCCTTGCAAATAGCCGATCTCCTGGGTCAGACAGATGGCGTCCTGGAGCAGTCGGCGCGCACGGGCGGGATCCTCGATCTTCAGTTCCCATGCCGCTTCGGCCAAGGTAAGGACACGGGAGGTATCCGACTGTTGCCTGGCCAACTCCAGCAGGAGGCTGTCGAGAATTTCATTCTGTCCGGACAGGGGGATCATTCCACCGATCAGGAAAAAAAGGAGGATGCTTTGCCTCATGCGGTGAAGATAACCACTTCTGCAGGTTCAGGATTTGCTCTACTCAGACTGAACATTCCTCGGCGATTCGACAATCAACACCCCCAGTTTCTGGTTGAGCCCCATCACCGGGGTGGCGATCCGCCATCGCAATGAATCCTGTTCTACCACCTGCTTTCCCGATGTCAGGAGGAGGGTGTTGAGCAGCGATGTTCCCTCATCCTTCTTGTCGGTGGAGAGGAGGATGACACCCGTTTCCGCATCCACATACTGTGCTTTGGACACGTTAGCTTCCTGAATAAACTGCAGAAAGAACTGGTTGACCTGTTCGTTGTTCTGTCGACTGACTTCGCTGCGAACGGCCCAGGACAGCACCTTGGAAGTCAATTCCATGCCTTCCAGCTGTACCGTGTCGATCCGGGCTTCATAACTGTCGATCATCGTTGTCTTTTCTTTCAGAAACTGCGCTTTCTGGGATCGAAGAGAGAACCATCCCCATAAGAAGATACCCAAAGAGAGCAGGATAAGCAGAATGGTCAGCATGTGGCGGAACAGGAATTGCTTCCAGCCTGCCGGGGTCGTTGAATTTTCCATGGTTGGATAGGATGAAACTGTTGATATCAAAACGAATCACCAGACAATAGTACTTCCCGGTATGGCCTTCATTTGTCAAGGAATTGTCAATGGCTTTTCATCCCGGGCTTTGACAGAACTGGATTCACTGATCTGGACTCTCCGACCTGGAATACAGGCAGCGAAGTTGCTATCCACAGATAATTGTATCTTGATTGCCTCCAGATCCCGTACGTGACCAGGATCACAAAAGCCATGGAACGGGAACAATAACTTTGGCGAGCAAACCAATGAATCATTATTACAACAAGAAGGAAATCATCATTTATGAAGATTGAACAAATTTATACCGGTTGTCTGGCCCAGGGTGCCTACTATATCGAAAGCAATGGTGAAGCAGCCATTATTGACCCGCTTCGCGAAACAGCTCCTTATATCGAACGGGCGCATCAGGATGGTGCAACCATCAAATACATTTTCGAGACACATTTCCATGCCGACTTCGTATCCGGCCATATCGATCTGGCCCGAAAGTCGGGAGCGACCATCGTCTATGGTCCGTCGGCAAAGACCGAATTTGAGATGCATGAAGCCACCGATGGCGAGCGGTTTCAGATCGGTCGGGTGTCGGTGGAGGTGTTACACACGCCCGGTCATACACCAGAAAGTACCTGCTATCTGTTGCGGGATGAGGATGCCAAACCCGTTGCCCTCTTCAGTGGCGACACGCTCTTTATCGGTGATGTCGGTCGTCCTGATCTGGCACAGAAAGCCACGGGCCTGACCCAGGAAGATCTTGCAGGCTGGTTGTTTGATTCACTTCGCAACAAGGTGATGTCGCTTCCCGATGATGTGATCGTTTACCCCGCGCACGGTGCCGGATCGGCCTGCGGAAAAAATATGAGCTCCGAAACCTGGGATACCCTGGGCAATCAGAAACGGACCAACTATGCCCTGCGTGCAGATATGACCAGATCGGAGTTTATCCAGAAGTCACCGCTGGCCTCCTCGCACCACCTCAGTATTTTGCCAAGAATGCCGCCCTGAATAAAAAGGGCTACGAATCGATCGATGTCGTCATGGAACGGGGAGCGCATGCGCTGACACCCGATGAATTTGAATCCATGGCCAATGAAACAGGAGCACTGATCATGGATGTTCGGGAGAACACCGAATTCGTGGAAGGCTTTATCCCCAATTCGATATTCATTGGCATTGACGGTGGATTTGCTCCATGGGTCGGAGCCCTTGTGCCGGATATTCAACAGGAGATCCTCATTGTTGCCCCGGAGGGTCGTGAGGAGGAGACGGTCATGCGTCTGGCGCGAGTCGGATATGACAACGCCATCGGGTATCTGAATGGAGGATTCCCGGCCTGGAAGGCAGCTGGAAAGGAGGTCGATTCGATCGATGTAATTGATACCACCACCTTTGCAGAACGGTGGAAATCCGGACAGGCAGAAAAGGTGCTGGATGTGCGCAAACCGGGAGAATTTACCGGTGAACACCTGGATAAGGCCAAGTCATTGCCGCTGGATTTTCTCAACCTGCAAATGGAAGAGATCAATCGCGATCAGGAATATTATCTGCATTGCCGAACTGGCTACAGGTCGACCGTCGCAGCCTCCATTCTGAAAGCAAGAGGCTTTGACAAGCTGGTCAATGTGATCGGAAATTTTGACGATTTTGCGGCGGCCGGTCTGCCGCTGACGGATTATGTCTGTCCGAGCACACTGGTCAAATCATAGATGATCACCGGACCGATTTAGTAAGAAAAAGAGATCTGCGTGTGAAGAGCAATTTCCAGGTACTGGACCTGGCACATCGAATGGCTTTGAGAAAACGGACACTATGAAATACGGTTTTATCATTGACAACCGGAAATGTATCGGTTGTCATGCCTGTACCACGGCCTGCAAGTCGGAACACGATGTGCCGGTCGGAGTCAACCGGACCTGGGTCAAACAGGTGGAGAAAGGGGAGTTTCCCCATACCCGGCGGCTGTTTTCCGTGATGCGGTGCAACCATTGTACGGATGCCCCCTGTGTGGAAATCTGTCCTGTTGAGGCATTGTACATTCGCGAAGATGGGATTGTCGACTTCGACAAGGACCGGTGCATCGCGTGCAAATCCTGTATGCAGGCCTGTCCTTATGATGCCCTCTATATCGACCCCCAAACGCATACTGCTGCGAAGTGTAACTATTGTGCGCATCGAGTCGATATTGGTCTCGAACCCGCTTGTGTCAATGTCTGTCCCGAACACGCGATCATTTCCGGAGACATGGACAATCCGGAATCGGAAATATCCCAGTTGCTGGGCAGACAACCGGTCAAAGTTCGAAAACCGGAAAAAGGAACCGTCCCCAATCTGTTTTATATCGACGCCGATGATGCCTCGCTGAACCCGTCGCTCACCGATAAAAAGCAGGATTATATGTGGAGCCGCCAGGAAGGCGGTGTCGGCCATTTTGCCAAGGCAGCAGAGAAAATGGCATTTTCCAATCCGGACGTTGTGTCTGCACTGATGGAAGTGAACGGTCAGGAGACAACCACAGATGAGGTGACTCGCAATGGAACAGCCCGTTCGGTCGATCTGCTGATCGGTAAAAAGCCCAGGCGCGTGTATGATGCACCCGACAAGGGTATTTTGTGGGGGTGGGAAGTGTCCGGCTATGTCTGGACTAAGGCTATTGCAACAGGCGCCATTCTGGTGCCTTTCCTGGCCTGGATACTGGGTGCTGTCGGGCCGAATCTGGCCGGCCAGTACTGGGGCCTGGGAACAGGTATTTTCTTTCTGGCGGCCACAGGTGCCCTCCGGTCATGGACCTCGATCAGCCCACCCGGTTCGTGTATGTCCTGCTCCGTCCGCAGTGGAAATCATGGCTGCCCCGAGGTGGTTATGCGATCACGTTTTTCGGAGGATTCATGGCGTTATCCCTGGTGCTGTTGTATCTGGGCCAGATAAACAGTCTGGTTCAATGGTTGATGGCCGGACTGGCGGTGCTGGTGTCCGTGTACACCGCATTCCTGTTTGCTCAGGCCAAAGGAAGGGACTTCTGGCAAAGCCCGACACTGCCTCTGCATATGCTTGTTCACAGTCTGATGGCCGGAGCCGCAGCCTTCCTGCTGATCAACCTGGTTACCGGGGCGGAGCAGGGTTGGACGGCCTTTCTGAACACATTCTTCCAGGTGACCATCGGGTTGAATCTGGTCATCCTGGTCGCAGAGCTGGCCGTTCCCCATTCGACACACGACACACACCGTGTCGTGGAAATGATTCTTCGTGGCCGGTACAAAACCGGGTTCTGGATCGGTACCATCCTGATCGGCAACCTGGTTCCACTGGCGTTGCTCTGGCTGGGTGACATGTCTCCATTCGCCATGTCCATTGCTGCCCTGCTGGTCCTGATCGGCATCTATATTACAGAACACATCTGGGTTGAAGCACCACAGCGTGTACCACTCAGTTAAATCGATAGCAGGCTATGACAAAGAAACCCGGATTTATCGAGCGCCTTGCGGAATCCATTGGCATTATTCCCAATCTCCATCAGAACAGGGAACTGGACCTTCCGCACCTGACTCAAACGACCGATCTGACGAGTTTTCCCCCTCCCGAGAAGTGGGATGACTGGGTGGAATATGAGGCCAAGGCGCATCCGAAAAGGGAGCAAAAGCACTATCAGATCATCCCGACAACCTGCTTCAATTGCGAAAGCGCGTGTGGCCTGACAGCGTTTATTGACAAGGAAACAGGGCAAGTCCGGAAATTTGAAGGCAACCCCTACCATCCCGCCAGCCGAGGACGGAACTGTGCCAAAGGTCCGGCGACCATCAACCAGATCACGGATCCGGATCGTATTCTCTATCCGCTGAAACGAAAGGGGAAACGGGGTTCTGGCGAGTGGGAACGGGTGACCTGGGATCAGGTGCTCGATGATATTTCCGGCCGAATTCGCAAGGCGCTCCAGGAGGGCAGAAACAATGAGATCGCCTATCATGTCGGTCGCCCCGGACATGAAGGCTATATGGATCGCATCCTGCAATCCTGGAATATTGACGGCCATAACAGTCATACCAATATCTGTTCGTCTGGTGCCCGTTTCGGGTATGCGATCTGGTACGGTTACGACCGCCCCAGCCCGGATCATGCCCATGCCAAAGTCATCCTGCTGATCTCTGCTCACCTGGAAAGCGGACACTATTTCAATCCCCATGCGCAGCGGATCATTGAAGCAAAAATGAAGGGTGCCAAACTGATCACCATGGATCCACGCCTGTCGAACACGGCGAGCATGAGTGATTACTGGATGCCGTCCTATCCCGGCTCGGAAGCCGCCGTGCTTCTGGCCATGGCCAAGATCATCCTGGATGAAGGACTGTACAACCGCGCCTATATGGAACAATGGGTGAATTGGAATGAATTCCTGGAGCATATGCACCCGGGCACACCAGTCACCTTTGAAAACTACATCGAAAAACTCCGGGAGACCTATGCCGAGTACACACCGGAATACGCCTATGAGGAAAGTGGGGTGCGACCGGAGATGATCCGGGAAACGGCGCGATTGATCGGTGAGGCAGGCGAGCAGTTTGCCACCCACAACTGGCGCAGCGCCGGCTCGGGTAATCTGGGGGGATGGGCTGTTGCGCGGACATTGCATTTTCTCAATGTCCTGACCGGATCGGTTGGCACAAAAGGGGGAACCATGCCGAGCGAATGGAACAAATTCAAACCCAGCTTCTTTGCCAAACCACCTGCCCAGAAGTTCTGGAACGAATTGCATTTTCCGAACGAGTACCCATTGGCCTTTTTTGAAATGAGCTTCCTGCTCCCGCACTTCCTCAAAGAGGGCCGAGGGAAAATGGATGTCTATTTCTCCAGGGTGTTCAATCCGGTCTGGACCTATCCGGACGGTTTCTCGTGGATCGAGGCATTCAGTGATGAGTCGAAATTTGGCCTGCATGCAGCCCTGACACCGACATGGAGCGAGACTGCTTTTTTTGCCGACTATGTGCTTCCTATGGGACTGGCCAGCGAGCGGCATGACATCAACAGCTATGAGACACACTCCGGCAAGTGGATTGCATTCCGACAGCCGGTGCTGAGAGAAGCAGCGCGTCGAAATGGCAAACCGGTGACTTTCACCTGGGAGTCTAATCCGGGTGAAGTCTGGGAAGAGGACGAGTTCTGGATCGAGCTCAGCTGGCGGATCGACCCGGATGGCAGTCTGGGTATTCGCGAGCATTTCCTGTCGCCCTATCGTCCGGGTGAAAAGGTGAACATTGATGAATACTACCAGTACATATTCGAGCGTGTCCCGGGGTTGCCGGCAGCTGCAGAAAAAGAAGGGTTGAATCCACTGGACTACATGAAAAAGTTTGGTGCATTCGAGATCGAGCCACATTGTTATCATCAGAATCTGAATGAGGTCAATGCGGATGTTCTCGGGGTTCAGAAGTGGATGAGCGGACCCGGTGGTTAAAAAGAACGGCAAGGCAATTGGCATCATGGTGGATGGAAAGGCTGTTGAAGGCTTCCCAACTCCGTCGAGGAAAAATGAGTTTTTCTCCAAAACCATGATCGAGTGGGGGTGGCCAGAATATGCGTTGCCGACGTATATCAAGAGTCATATTCATCCCGAGACACTGGATAAAAGCAAGGGAGAATATGTGCTGGTGCCGACATTCCGACTGCCGACCCTGATCCACTCCCGCTCGGGAAATGCCAAATGGCTGTATGAAATTTCCAATCGCAACCCGGTCTGGATGCATCCGGAGGATGCCCGCAAATTCAACCTCAAGACCGGTGATCTGGTGAAGATGAATACGGATATCGGCTATTTTGTTGATAAGGTGTGGGTGACGGAAGGCATGAAGCCCGGTGTGGTAGCTTGTTCCCACCACCTCGGTCGCTGGCGCCGTCCGGAAGACCAAACCGGCAATCGGTGGGCGACGAATACGGTTTCCATCAAGAATGATGGCAAGGGAGGCTGGAAGATGTCGACTATTTCAGGGATCAAGCCATTTGAAAGTAAGGACAAGGATTCGAGTCGGATCTTCTGGAGCGATGGCGGTGTGCATCAGAACATCACCTTCCCGGTCCATCCGGATCCGATCTCGGGTATGCATTGCTGGCATCAGCGAGTGCGGATCGAGAAGGCGGGACCGGAGGACAAGTACGGAGATATTTTTGTGGACACCAACAAATCGATGGAGATCTATCGGGAATGGTTGAAGATGACGCGGCCTGCACCCGGGCCCGGTGGACTGAGACGCCCGCTGTGGTTCAAGCGTGCATTGCGTCCGGTGGATGAAACGTATTATTTCGAGAACATGACTGAGAACGGGACATTGAAGCCCGGTGTCGGCAACAAATAGGGCGTAGATATTCGCATGCAGATACCGGAATCCTACAGGCAAAAGATCTTCCCCTTCCTCCAGTGGTGGCCCATGGTCACGCGTGAAACGCTGAAGGCTGACCTGGTTGCCGGACTGACAGGGGCTATCATTGTTCTTCCGCAGGGAGTCGCGTTTGCGATGATCGCGGGAATGCCACCGATCTATGGTCTCTATACAGCGATGATCACACCGATCATCGCGGCATTATTCGGTTCATCCTGGCATCTGATCTCCGGTCCGACTACGGCGATCTCTCTGGTCGTATTTGCCACATTACAAGGGTATGCCGAGCCTTCAAGTCCGGAATTTATCCAACTGGCGCTGGTGCTCACCTTTTTGGCTGGTGTATTTCAATTTGGGATGGGTCTGGTCCGGTTCGGGACTCTCGTAAATTTTGTATCCCATAGCGTGGTGGTCGGCTTTACTGCAGGAGCAGCTTTGCTGATCGCCGTGAGTCAGCTCAAACATGTGCTTGGCCTGACGATGCCCAGAGGGCTGGCTTTTCACGAAACATTGACTGAAATTGGAACTCATTTTCTGGCCATCAATCCCTGGGTATTTGGCGTAGCCATGTTCACCTTGTTTCTGGCAGCCACATTGAAACGGTATGTCAAGAAGGTACCACCCTTGCTTACCTCTATGATTGTCGGTTCTGTGCTGACCTGGTTTCTCGATCCAGGGTTGCGCGGGATTCAACTGGTGGGTGAAATGCCATCCCAACTGCCCCCATTTGTGTTGCCGGAATTGACACTCAAGAATATCGCCACCCTGGGAACCAGTGCTTTTGCGATTGCTTTGCTCGGATTGATCGAAGCAGTCGCTATCGGTCGGTCCATTGCCGTGAAAACACATCAACGGATTGATGGCAACCAGGAATTTATCGGTCAGGGTTGTCCAATATCGTGGGCAGTTTTTTTCCTGTTATGCGGGAAGCGGTTCATTTACCCGTTCGGGCGTCAATTTTTCTGCAGGTGCCCGTACGCCGATGGCAGCCATTTTTGCTGCCCTGTTGCTGGCCATGGTCATTCTCTTTATTGCCCCGTTGACCGCCTTTCTGCCCATCCCGGCGATGGGTGGTGTGATTCTGTTAGTGGCGTACAATCTGATTGATGTGCAGGAAATTAAAAAGGTCGTACGCAGTAGTGGAAGTGAGACCACAGTGCTGATCGCTACGTTTATTGCTACCCTGGTTTTTGCTCTTGAGTTTGCCATTTATATCGGTGTTTTCCTCTCCCTGTTTTTCTATTTGCGGCGCACTTCCAAGCCGCATATTGCCATCATGGCACCGAGTCAAAAGGACGCTCGTCATCACTTTATCAATACCGAACGCGTAGATGATATTCGTGAATGCCCGCAATTGAAAGTGGTGCGCATTGACGGTTCTCTGTTTTATGGCGCAATTGACCATATCGAAGGGTTTTTCAGTGAACTTCGGGATGCCGGATTCAAGCGGGTCATTCTGCTGGCTGATGGGATCAATTTTGTTGATCTGGCTGGTGCCGAATGGCTGCATCATGAAGCAGAACGACTGCGGTCTCTCGGTGGAGATCTGTATATCACCGGCCTGAAGATCATCGCCCAGGATGTCCTCTGGAAATCCGGGATCAAGGATGAGATCGGAGCAGATCATTTTTTCACAACCAAGAAACTGGCCCTGGCATCCATTTATCAAACACTGGATCCGGCTATTTGCGAACAATGCACGGCGCGCATTTTCTGGGAATGTCAACTGGATGAACGGTTGCCTGCGGTCGTGCTACAGCAACCGGATGACAAGCACTGATCCGGATCAGATTTTTTCGTGACGGGAGTCACAGAGGACCACGGTATTCACGCTTAATTTTATTGAATAAATCGCATTCAGGCCATTGCCTGAATGGAAGGAGTGATTCATTAAAAAATTTTACCTGATGAAAGTAGAGCAGATCTATACCGGATGTCTGGCAGAAGCAGCCTATTATATTGAAAGCAAGGGGGAAGCGGTCGTTATTGACCCGCTTCGTGAAACGGAACCATACGTTGAACGTGCCAAAGCGGATGGAGCAGAAATCAAATTTGTGCTGGAAACGCATTTTCACGCCGACTTTGTGTCGGGCCATCTGGATCTGGCCAAACAGACCGGTGCAACCATCGTTTTCGGACCGACAGCAGTACCGAATTTTAATGCCCATATCGCCAAGGATGGGGAGGTGATCAAGGTGGGTGATGTGTCTATTGTGGTGTTACACACGCCTGGCCACACCATGGAGAGTACGACTTATCTGCTTCGTGACGAGTCTGGAAAGGACTATGCACTATTTACCGGGGATACCTTGTTCCTGGGCGATGTGGGGCGTCCGGATCTGGCGATTAAAACAGATCTCACCCGGGAAGATCTGGCTGGATTGCTGTTCGACAGCCTGCGCAACAAGATCATGCCACTGGAGGATCATCTCATTGTATATCCCGGGCATGGTGCGGGTTCTGCCTGTGGGAAAAAGATGAGCAAGGAAACCCAGGGCAGACTGGGCGACCAGAAAAAGTTGAATTATGCCCTGCGGCCGGATATGACCCGTGAAGAATTTGTCCGGGAAGTGACCACTGGTCTGGTGGAACCACCCCAGTATTTTCCCAAAAATGCAGTGATGAATAAAATGGGTTATGAATCCATCGATGCCGTTCGTCAACGTGGATCACAACCACTGAGTGTCCGGGCATTCAAAGCGGCCTGGGAAGGGGAAAACGCGCTGGTACTGGATACCCGCGACCAGACAGATTTTGTCAAGGGTTTTATTCCGGGTTCGATATTTATCGGTGTTGATGGAAATTTTGCGCCATGGGTTGGAGCGTTGATCACCGATCTGAAACAACCGATCCTGTTTGTCGCAGATCCCGGCCGGGAAGATGAAGTGGTTGTCCGTCTGGCTCGTGTCGGATACGATAATCCGATCGGATTTCTGGAAGGCGGATTTGATGCCTGGAAAAATGCGAATGAAGAAATCGATATATTGGAAGAAATTCAGGCTGAGGATCTGGACCGGGCATTTGACCGGGCAAATCACAAAGTGCTGGATGTGCGCAAGCGCAGTGAATTTGATGCCGAACATATCGTGGGAGCCTCCAGTTTTCCACTGGATTTTATCAACCGCAATATGAATGACCTCAAACCGGAGTACAGATACTATCTCTATTGTGCAACGGGATATCGATCGGTTATTGCGGGTTCAATTCTGAAAGCCCGCGGCATCCAGGATGTTGTCAATGTTCCCGGTGGATTTGCCGCGTTGTCAGAAACCGGTATCAAGCGCACAGAATTCAGAGAACAGGTGACGGAATTGTAAGCGACTGATTCCAGAATGAATCGTTCATAGCAGGGCTGGTGATCTTCCACCAGCCCTTTTCTGTGATCAGGATCACTGGAGCCCAGTGATGGATGTACGTTCTTTGCCGTCCGGAGCAGTTGGTCAGGAAGAAATATGATTTTTCATGTATCTTTTGGTTCAATTATGCTGTTCGAACTGGTTTTTCTCAATTAAACTGCAAACATATGTCCATAGTGGAGTGGATCAGTATGCCCTGGCACTGGGCGGTTGGAGGCATCGCCATTGCATTGCTCTCCGTGGCAATGACCCTGATGGGGCGAAAATTCGGTGTGTCTTCCGGGTTCAAGGTGCTGTGCGCCTATGCGGGAGCCGGCAAGAAGATTCCTTATTTTGATATGAATCTCAAGGACAATCGCTGGTTGATGACCTTTATCGCAGGAGGCATCCTGGGGGCTATGATTTCCGTGCATTATTTACGCAGCCCCGAGCCGGTCGCCATTTCCCAGTCGACCATCGATTATCTCAGTGGCCTGGGCATAGCCTATCCTGAATCCGATGAAACAGGCCTGGGATTTGTGCCCACTGTGTTGTTCAATTTTGCCAACTGGAAAGGTGTCGTCCTGGCTCTGCTGGGCGGATTTTTTGTCGGCTTCGGTTCCCGTTACGGGGAAGGGTGTACATCCGGTCATGCCATTACCGGACTGTCTCATCTGTCCTTGCCTTCCTTCATTACGGTAGTCGGCTTTTTATTGGCGGGTTGTTTATGACCTGGTTTGTTCTGCCCTATCTCCTTCCACTCATTCTCTGACCCCAAACGATACAGACCTATGAAAAATCTGGCCTTTTTTCTGATCGGTATCCCGTTCGGGATCATCATGACCAAATCGGAAGTGATCTCCTGGTTTCGGATCACAGAAATGTTCCGGTTCGAAGCCTTTCATATGTACGGCGTGATCGGCGTCGCTGTCGTAGCCGGCATGATTGCCATGTACGTCCTCAAAAGTGCTAAAGTGAAAACATGGGGTGGTGGTGAAGTGACCTATACCCCCATGCCGCTCAGCATCAAGCGGCATCTTCTTGCCGGGTCCATCTTCGGAATCGGGTGGGCCATAACGGGTGCCTGTCCTGGACCGATGTGGGTGTTGCTGGGCAATGGATTCTGGATTGTGCTGATCTATATTCTCGGGGCATTTCTGGGTACTGGGCGTATGGTGCGGTGGCGAATAAATTGCCACAATAAGCATCCTTTCGTCCCTAAGCTGATGTAGTATTCGGCATGTCGAAAACAGATCAAGTGTATCCAGTCAGTATGAGATTTCCCCTTTTTGGGATTTGTACTCTTCTGCTTCTTCCCAGCCTCTCAGGTTGCGGCACAAGACACCCTGGTTGCCCTGCGCACCTTCAAACCATCACGCCCGGAATTTATCGCCATGTTCCAGATGTGGGCGACTTATTCGCCACAATTGGATAAATACATAACAGATAGCCCGTTTCCACCAACATATATTCCCGAATATTCCATCTGGAATCTCCAGGTACGCCGGGCACGAATAGGTATTAAAGGCGATATTTTACCTCGATTAAACTACACGGCTATCCTGGCATTTGATCAGGTGGGTCACAATCCTGGCTCGGGAACGGTTGGTGGAACAAACAATGGTTCTTTCCCTTCAGTCGGTTTGCTCGATGCCTATATCACCTGGGGAATTCGACGCAATGGAGAGGGCATGCGCATCTCTGCCGGCTATTTTCGACCGCAATATGGTCGGGAAAGTATTACCAGTGGATTCGCTGTCAACAGCATCGAAAAATCCATGGACCAGAATTACCTCCGGGAGCATCTCGTATTCAGCAATCCTGGACGCGCTGCGGGTATAAATGCAGGGTGTCAACTCCGCCTTGGAAGCGATCAGGCCTGGTTGCGCTGGGATGCCGGAGTGTTTATGCCGGATGGTATATCCGTCATTCGTCATCCCGTTGTTGGCGTGGCGCGGGTAGTGGGCACATGGGGTGATCCGGAATCTCCTGAATACAGTCTTTCTCACAAGATCAATTCATTTGGTAAACGGAATGGACTTTCAGTTGGCATTGGGGGGTCTCGTGGACAGGGAGAAGGTTTTGTGACCAGGAATTGGGCGTACGGTATTGACCTTTTATTGAATCGCGGACCGTTCCAGCTTGATGGCGAACTGCATTGGCTTGGTAAAAATCTGGAACCCATCACCGGCGATCCTGAATTTTATGGTGATCAATATGTCATACAGACGGGTCATCTGCGTGGAGGCGTAAATATTTCAATCGATCATTTCGGGTATCTCGAACCGACGCTGACTTACGCGTTTCTGTTTGGTGGAATGAATGAAAATGATCAAAAGTTGCCGAATATGCCTCGGGACCTGCGGGGAAGGAATCCTACTTGGAAGCCGGTGTGAATTGGTGGTTTAATCCCAGAACAGTAGTTCAATTGCATTACACATTCCGCCAGGGCGATCCGGGATTTGCCGGAGATGGTGCAGAAGTTAATTCCTATTTTACCCAGTCGGGTATCGGAGCGATACGAAGAGGGGATTGGGCGGGATTGGCGTTAAGGTGGATATTGTGATGGATTGACAAAGCATTGAGGGAAATCTTCCTGAATGGAATGCCGGGGTTCTTCCCCATTCCATTCCCGGTAAAACTGCTCGAGGTAGTGTTCCATAAATCGATGCCGTTCCTCTGCCATTCTTCGCCCCGTTTCGGTATTCATCCTGTCTTTGAGGAGAAGGAGCTTTTCATAGAAATGGTTGATTGTCGGCGCCGTGCTGTGTTTGTATTCCTCCTTGCTCATGTGCAGGTTTGGGAGGATCCCAGGGTCATACAGGCCTCTGCCTTTATGCCCGCCATAATTGAACGCTCTGGCGATGCCAATAGCGCCTATTGCATCCAATCGATCGGCATCCTGAACGACGGCCAATTCGGGTGAATGAAATCCACCTTCATTATGGCCTCCCTTGAATGAAACAGACCGGATGATCTGTACGACATGATCCACCACCTCCGAATCCACATGAAGTGAGGCCAGAAATTGCTGAGCGGTACGAGGGCCGATTTCCTCGTCGCCATCATGAAATTTCGAATCGGCAATATCGTGCAGCAAAGCGGCCAACTCGACAACGTACGGGTCGACCTGTTCCTCACGTGCTATCCGTTTTGCATTCGTCCACACCCGATGGATATGCCACCAGTCGTGGCCGCCTTCTGCTTCGGTTAATCTGGTTTGAACAAAACGAACCGTTTCTTTTATGATTTCGGATGGTAACATCACGATACACTGGTTGTCAGGTGGTGAAAGTAGGCGTTTCTACTGAGTTTAACGGAAGGGTAAGTTTACTCTGATTCCCGGACCTGGTCCAAATGGAAATGATTTTTTTGTTAGCTTTGGAAGGACTCAGCCATTGGATCGATCGTTCACCCACCCAATTCAACCATGATGCGTCTGTTTATCCTCTCCTTCATTTTACTTCTCTGTCATACAACTGGCATTTCTCAAGAAGTAAAACCCAAGTTGACCGGTTCTGATTTTCAGATTGGCGGGACGCGATCAGAAATGATCAAGATCCCGTGCAGTGGATCCTCAGCACCACAATCCCTGAGCTCGAATTTCTCCCCAAAATGACCTATCTGGTCAAAGAATATAGACACGGTGGTCCGGATAAAGAGAAGGTTTCCAAAATCAAGGCAGAAAAGAATGAGCTGAAATCACAATATGTTGTAACCAACCGGGGCGATGTAGAAGCGGAGGCGACAAGCGCTGTCATTCCTGAAGTTGGATTAAATTATAATGGGAACGTTTTTGACGGTTCATACCCGGCCGATAACAATATTGCCATTTCTCCCAATGGATACGTGATCAGCGTGTGCAATTCCAATATTATCTATGCCAAAAACGGAGTAGTTGAATTCTATCAATCACTTGAAGCACTCATCGGGCAGCCCAGTGATTGGAGTGCTTGTGATCCGGTTGTCTTGTTCGATCCGGGTGCAAGCCGTTATATCATGTACATGCAGGAATGTGGTGTAAATACTGGAAATCAAATTTCCATTTTGTTTTCAAAAACGGCCAATCCTCACGATGGATGGTGGTATTATACATTTAATGGTGATCCGACAGGAAATAACTATTTTTTTGACTATCCCAAGATTGCCATTTCCGGAAATGATCTGTTTTTAACGGCAAATTTATTCAGCCAGAATTCATCCGAGGGTGCAATCGTTTTGCAGATGGACAAGCAGACGGGTTACAACGGTCAGTTTTTAAACTTTGTGTATTATACCAATCTGGCTGGTCATAATTTTACCTTGCTTCCCGTCAGCTATGGTTTATTCGGGACATACGGGCCAGGGATCTATCTCGTTGCAACGGATAACAGTGGCGGAAACAGCATCAGTTTCTATGACATAACAGATGATGTGGGCAATAATCCGGAAATACTGCATTCGGCTGTGTCAACCACAAATTATAGTTTACCGGGAGATGCCATACAGGGCGGGTCCAATTGCAAACTCGATATGGGTGATTGCCGTGCGTTAAGCGGATTTTATCTGGATGGCATTATCCATTTTGTGTTTCATTCCGACTATGGCAGTGGATATGGTGGAATCAATTATAATCGATTAAATGTCACTTCAAAAACGAATGTCTCCAGCATGTTCGGTTTTGTCGGCTATGATTCTGGCTATCCGGCTGTGGCCTCCTTTGCAAGTTCCGCTACAGATCGGTCTGCGATGATCAGCTTCGGCAGGACTAGTGAAGATTTTAATCCGCAAATTCGTGTCGTGAATGTAGATCATAATATGAACTGGTCGAATTCAACCTATATCTATGAACAGTGGAGTGTAGGTTGCTTTCAAGGGGAACAGGTGCAGCGTTGGGGCGATTATACCGGATGTTGTCGAAATTTCAGCACCACAGTTCCATCAGTCTATGTCAATGGCATGTTCGGGAATGCAAATGGCGGATGGGATACCCGGATCGCGGAGGTTCATTCCGGAGGGGAGGTTCCGACTGTGAATGTACAGAAAGACCTTGCTGCCGTTCAGGTTTACCCCAATCCGGGAGTTGACCGATTCCATGTTACCTTCACCAGTCCGCAAGCCATGTCGGTTGTTGTAGAGGTGGTCGATCTTTCAGGCCGGATAATGCATAGGTTGTATACTGGTTTTATCGAACAGGGTGATCATCATTTCAGCTTCCAACCTGGCTCACTGGCTGACGGCACTTATTTTCTTCGGATTCATAATGACCAACAAATAGTATGCAATGAGAAACTGGTTCTTGTCCATTGAAGGACTTATCCTGTTGTGGGCATTTTCAGGTTGTGATCCGAAGGTGACAGACAGCAATGCCCAGGCTCCGACCCTTCCTCCTGTGGAGGAGGTTCAATCCTCTGCCACTGGAGATACAGTCATCCTTGATCAGAGAGGTATTCCGATCGAAGGGCAGACCAGTATACCGGGTAGCACCAATGTCAAATCCGATTCGAATGCTGTGATCAGAGAGAAACCTGTTGTCAATCCATATAATACGAAAGGTCCGAACCAGAGTAAAGTAGATAGTATCAAACAGGAGAAAACCAGAAAGAAATGATTCCTGAGTTTGAACGTTTCATGGGTGTTTCCGGATCATGCAGCAGGGTCCCCTGAAAATTAAAGTCGACCTTGCAATTCGCTCAGCAACTGGCCCGGATTTATAGCCAGATTACTGGCCTGAATAGCGACAGGGGTACCATGCAGTTTGATGTTCGTTTCCATCAGGTTTTTCTGGAGAGGGTTCACTGTTTTGTGTTTCAGTGATTCCGGCTTTTTCAATTCGATCAGAATATACTGAAAGGGCTGTTTTTTGTCCGTCCTGATCTGCCGGATTTCCTTCCACCGGATCAGGCCGATGCCCAGGTTGCCGGCATGATCGATAACGCCTTCCGGAGTAATGACCAACCCGACCGGGTTGCCCAAACCTTTTGAAGATCGTTGGTCGCCAGGATGCCGAAAATGAAGGTCAGTATGCCGGCAATCACCTGGACAACCCAGGGCGTCATCCAGGTTTGCTGGTGGGCGTAGGTTAGGAACAACCAGACACCCGTCAATGCCGCCAGCCCAAACACACTTCCCCGGATCAGAAATTTCTTCCGGTTCAGCGGGATCTCCAGTCGTGTCTCAGACATAGCTTGTCGTTCTGCCATGAAGATACGGCAGCTTGAAACATACCGCTATCCGAATGGAGCAATGAGATCAAAGTCAATGAAACTATCGGATCAGCTTGATCTCCCCGGCATGGGTCTGTACAGTCGCCTCAAAACCGTCAAACCCCGGCGGCGCAACCGATAGGACATACGTGTAGACCGCAGGGTCCAACCCTTTCCCATTCATGGCTTCTCCTTCCCATCCAATGGCTACATCTCTAGATTCAAACAGCAGGTTACCCCATCGGTCATAGATCCGAAGCGTGTAGTCGTCGACAGGACCGATGACGGAGGGCCGGAAAACATCATTGACGCCATCTTCATTCGGTGAAAATGCATTGGGAATAAACAGGCGAACATCCCAGCTGACAATCACCGTCTGCGTCACCACATCTTCACAACCTGCAGCTCCGGATACCGTCAGCGTGACAGGGTAAACACCGGGTTCATTGAATGTGTGCATCGGATTCTGCCCGATGCCCGACCCACCGTCACCAAACGTCCAGGACCAGGTTTGTGGTTCTCCACCTGACTGATCAGTGAATTGAACCTCCGGTTCCAGATTGGACGGATCCTCAGGGGAGAAGCTGAAGTCGGCAACCGGTGGAACGAGAATATGAATGAAGGAATCCTTTGTCAGGGAAGCCCGGCAATAATCGGAATAATAGGCTTCCAGTGTGACGGAATACCAGCCCGGTTCGAAATAGGTTTTTTCGGGATCATTGAAGGTGTCACCGATCGTGCCATCACCGAACCGCCAGAGGACAAACGCCACCTTCGGTACACTTTCGTCAAAAAACTGCAGCGCATGAGGCGGACATCCCACCGGTTTGTCCACTGTAAATTCCAGGATCGGTGCGGGGGCAACGACCATTTCCACCTGGTATCCAAGGGCACAATCCCCTTCGGGTTTGAACTGGATCAGATGACTTCCGGGCCCCGCAAGGGTGGCATCAAAAAGTCCGGTATTCGGATTGATGATCCCGGGTCCGGACCAGTGCCGGCACCCGCCACCGCATTGATGACGAATGGCGTCGTGCCTTCACAAACCGATTCCGGGAAGGGATTGATCGTGTTGCCAAGCACGGTGATCGTGATTTCTTCCGTGACAGAGCAGGTGGTGCCATCCAGGGTGCGGACGGAGTAGGTCGTTGGTGCAGTGGGTTTGACCCAGATGCCATCCACCGTATCCAGGCTGGTGCCTGTATTCCATTCGATCGGATAATTGGATGTAGCGGAGAGGAAAATACTGTCTCCGAGGCAGATGGTCTGATCGGGTGGAACAGTCAATTCGGGTTGAATGCGTTCGACCCGAATATCATCAAACCAGGCGTAAAACCCGATCTGGAAGTCAGTGCTCCACGCGGTGAAGGTGGAGGAGGAGACATTGCCCATGT
>JADJLN010000012.1 GCA_016710115.1 Saprospiraceae bacterium | reverse complement strand
ACAGAACCGGATGTGCCCAGACTGCCATTACACTTGTTGAAGTAGGAGCGGATGTTGGCTACTGTCCATGGTTGGATTGTCCAGTCGCGCATTCCGCAGCACAGCAATTCCGTGAATTTCATCTCTCTTCATATACCAGTTCCTTGTATTCTTCCTGATCCTTTGAAGATGCCTTCTTGATGGCCCGTTCGACGTTCTCCTTGGGCATATTCGCTGCCTTGGCATTCTGGATAGCAACACGGAGTTGGGATTGGTTTCGGTTCGGACCACCTTCCTTGACCGAGATGGCGGTTTGTTTTCCAATCCGTGTAAATGCACTTGGCCATGCTGGCTCGCGTTTCATTTTGTCTCATTGCGTTACTCCAATCTCTTCCCTAATTCTGCTTTCGACGGCGGTGCAAAATTAGCCGGAATTGGTGGTCAACCCCAAATCGACGATGAAAAACTATCGCGGGTCTCCCACGAACAGAAGGCCCCTGAACCAAAGTCGGGCCTTTCCACCGGAATCAATCCGGCTGGAGCTGTTGGTGATCGTTTCGATCACTTCATGTTCAAACTGGCTAGAAATGATCTCCGCCGCCCACAATTCGGTCATTTCCAGTTTGAGTGTCTCCCAATCCTGTCTGTCCCGGATGAAATTTTGGTCGAAGCAGTCATGATCTCAGACATTGAAAATCATTACACGCACTGGCTGGTTGACGAATCTGATCAGATGTTCTTTGCCCGGTGATCGGCGATGTGCTGGAGTTCGTTTTCTCGAGTTGGCCGTCTTAGCTACTGCCAGATACAGAAGGATAAACGCCAGATAATCCTGTTTATCCCAATGGTCCATATCGATGTGCATAGTTTGAATTTGCGGTCAAAATAGAAAAAAACCTGCCGAACCCGCAGTTGGACACGGGAAAAACATCCTGCACATGAATGGGTATACTGGCGATCGGAGGATCCCTGAACCACGTGCAATTTCTGGTTCAACGGATGGATTCCAGTGAATCGAACTTCACCATTTCCCTATCTTTCCCCGATGAATTTGTTGCGATCCGCTTCCTTCCAGGGATGGTTTCTATCCGTCATGGCCATCCTATTCACCGCATTTGGCGTGTATCCCAAATGGGAGAAAGCCCTCACCGCAGCGACCATCAGCTGGGATGTTTCCGTCTGTACCTCTATCTCCCTGCAGCACTCATCTGTCACGATCTCAGGAAGCTGGACTTCTTCCCTCCTCTTCCCTCAGGCGACATACTATCCCGCTCCCGGCTTTGATCAGGCGTTTGCCCGTGAATCGAGGAAACAGGGTGATGAAATATTCATGCGGCGGGCGTTTGCCATGCTCCCGGGTTTCTGGCTGCTCATGCGGTGTCTGATCACAGAATCCACCTCAGATGGATTCTCACGGCCTTACGGTAAGCATTTTCCATGGGCGCCCTCCTGATCGCCATGCTGGGCATGTGGTTTCTCCGATTGGTGCTGGTCAGGTGGTTCCGGTGAACAGATTACCGGACTGACCACGGTACTGCTCACCATCGGCACCAATTATCTGGACTACAGCGCCATCAACGGAGCCATGACCCACAACACGCTGTTTACGCTCTACGCCATTCCTGTTGTGGGTTTCGGGACGATATCATGACCGCCCTTCTGTCGGGAAAGCCCTGATCTGGGCTTGCTGGTCGGGTATGCGGCTCTGGTGCGCCCGACCGAGATTATTGCCATCCTCATCCCATTCTTTGGGGTATGGACATTCGTGAGAAGGATTCCTCAGTCATCGCATGAAATTTCTTTGGACGCATCGGTTTCGCGGGTCGTTACCGGTCTGGCGGCTGCCCTCATCGGTTTTATTCGGTTGATCTGGAAATATGTGTCGGGCGACTGGATCGTCTACAGCTATGGGACGGGGCTTTTCTGGCTTCATCCGCATGTGTGGATGCCCTGTTCAGTTACAGGTCCGGCTAGATTGCTCTACATCCTCTGATGGCTCTTACTGTTCGGATTTTTCTCTCTGGAATCGGCTGCGCCCGATGTTTGCCATGACCAGTTGTCTTTTCACAGGTATTCATGTACATCGCCTTTTGCAGGATATCTGGTGGTATGGAGGCGCATTGGGACAACGTGCCATGGTGCGGGCCTATCCCGACTGGCTATTCCCCTTGCCGCCTTTTTCCAGCCAGTTGCCAGCCGACCGGTTTTCGCGCAGCCATATGGGCGCCTGACCGGTTGTTCTGTCTGTCATAATCTCTGGTTGACTGGCGGGCGCGCTTACGGAAGGCATGTATCATGCCGGCCAGATGAGTGAAGCCTATTACTGGCGTACTCGGCAAAACGACCGCAAACGAACATGATCTGAAACTCCACGGATACCGATGAGGACCCCGAAGATGAGCGACAGAATATCCGCATTCTGAACCTGAAGTTTTGAAGCGGATACCACAGTTCGATTGTGCGGGTTCGAGCCGATCATGGGTCAGGAGTTCTCTTTGCCTGCAGGCGGGTGGAGAATTCACCACCACGGCCGACATCCCCGAATCAGGGAAGGAGAATGGATCCGTGTCGATGCGTTATTCGGGCCGGTGACAAGGAGTGGGATATGTGGAAAATGCACAATCTCTGCCCGGAATTCAGGCGCAACGGAGAGATCATCAAGCACAAAACATCCGGCTCTGGCACCTCTGGACCCCTAGAGACCCAAGAGATCTGGATCTGACAGTGCCCATTCCCGACGAACCCTTTGATCAGATCCTTTCTTTTGTCTGGAATCCAAGGCAGTCCTCAACCACTGAGTCGTCAATGAAGTCTGGGTGGAGAGTTATGTCCTGAATTGAAATTTTAATACGCCAATCAGTTCAATTCAAAATAAAAACCAGAATGATCTTTTACTTCCCCAACATCAATGTGCCTGTTGCAGCCTCATTTCCCTTCTCGGATGAAAAATGCCAATAGTACATCCCTGCCGGATACATTGTCAAACCCTCTACTTGATGAGTTCGATCATTATTCTTCAAGGACACCTCCAGCAGTTTCCTTCCATTGACATCATATAATGCCCAGATACCGGATTCATGCCACCCGGATATCTGAATCACATGATGAGCAGGGTTCCGGTTGCACCATTAATTTATCTTCTGAGGTGACATCCGCTGTAAATGAAATATCATCGTAGTGATCACAAGCATTCTCAGGATTAAAATTGTACGTTTTCCCATCCTCTTCATAACAACGAATTGGCTGAGGCATATAGCCGCCCGGCACCGAGCCGCAATCTTCTGAATAGGTTGGGCTCAAATAGTTCGTCCTCCTATTTTTTCCAGAATATATAGTCCCCAGATATTGGATAACGGGGTCGTTTTGATAGTCATGGCCGTCAACGTATCATTGTCAAAAGCCCAAGGGAATACAGCAGTAACCTGCACCTTGATATCCACTCCGTTAAAATTGGACAAGCCCTTCACTGTCCATTCACTTCCTACCTGAGCTGTATAATCATACAAGAGCTCAAATTCATTCGTCACTGTGCTATAGAAAAAGACCGAATCTTTTCTAGAAAAACATGCGGGATTCGGCAAACCACAGCCACTCAAATTTTCAATCACTCGACACAACTGGCCAGCTTTCAGTTCTTCACCAGTCACTTCAACGATTATAAAGGAATCCGCAGGTATGGGGTCCACCACAATTTGATTGATATACCATTTTGCTCCCACTGGTGCAAAATCAACGGACTGAGCCAACAACCCATCGATCCAAATAAAACATGCTAAAACGAATAGAAATTTATTCATGATTTGTTCTCTTATTAGTGAATTTATTATCGCTTAATTATCAATTTCCCTGACCCCACCGGATATCCTCCATTGGTCAAAACTAAATAATAACTTCCCATCGACAAACCCGTAAGATTGAGATCCATCTGATTAGAATTGCTCTGCGGCCAGGACCAGGTCTGAACCACCCGCCCTTGCAAATTATAACAAGTCAGTACACCACGATCCAGGTGTGATCTTGATTGCTCAGACATCTGAACCACCACATGATCCGATGCTGGATTTGGCGCCATGCGCAACAAGGGCACATCCAGTGGCGCAAGCTCCTGAAAATCTTCTAAAGAGGTAATCACCTGTAAGACTCCGTCACATCCCGGCTCCAGACACCCCAGGCTGTCCAGCACCACAAATAAAACATTAAAATTCAACGGTGGCCAATTCGGGTTGGTCACTGTATCCACACTGTCAGTCACGATACCCGTGATAGCAATGCGATGATCATCCAACTCCGTCACGCTGACAAAGGCCAGGAAGGCTCCCGGCCAGGTCGAGCCAACGAGTCATTATAAATTCGCTCCCAGATCAACTCGCCCTCAGGAGAATAGCGCTCGATAAAGGATTGACCACGACCTGCATCCGTCACTACTATTCCAACCGAAATGATCTCCCCATTTTGAGTAGTCAATAAGTCATTTGTCGAATATCGATAACTCCAATTGTTCCAATGATATTCTTTCTTCAGAACTTCATTCTGATCATACCATCTCAAATTTCGAAATGGGCCAAAACCTTTATCCGCTAAAAACGTATCCTTCTGCATGGCGGCCACAAAACCCCCATCCACCGTTGCGGTAGTAAAGGGCAGTTGATTGTCATTGGGCACATCGATCAGCACTTTTTTCCAAAGCACGTCCCCATCTCCATTAATCTTCACGTATTGATAATATACCCGCATCCAGTTGCCTGTCGGTAAGGGGTAGCGTGCCAGTGTACTGAATAAATAATTTCCATCACTCGTCGGTGTCAGATTGCCATAGGCCAGGGTCTCAATAAAATCATCATCCAACTCTTTATACCACAACAGCTTACCCAAAGAATCAGTTTTGAGAATATACGCCACCGATGCTATTTGTTTACTCTGATCATATACTCCGCATGAACCATAAGACAATATCTCTCCCTCTTTTGTCATGCAAATATCCGTGCCGTAGTACACACGATCTGGATCCTCCAGTTCTGGAAAAGTGTTCATCCATAAAACATTTAAAGCAGTGTCGTATTTGACTAAAAAAGTTCGCATCAATCCTTGATTATAATCGACCCACTCACCCGTGTAAAGCAATCCATTATCTGTTGATTTGACTCCTTGAGAAATAGAAATATCTCCTTGTGGTCCATTGATAGCAATCTGTTCGAATGTCAAAGTCGTGTCTAGAGGTATCTTTTAATAGTCGGGTCTCTCGTCTATTGTTTTGATTGATATGTCCGGATTCCACAAATACATTTTTTCCAATTTGTATGGCATTGTTAGAATTATCAAAAATAGGTAAGCCAGTTGTGGATGCGTGGGGATCAATTGATCTTAAATATGTTTGATCTGCTTGAGAAAGGAGGAGGTCATTCGTAAGGAATAGAATCATTATAAAGGCCGATATTCGGATCATGGTTATAGCTTTTAAGTAGCACCCGGCTATACAACTGCATAGCCGAGTGCCAAAAAGATAAAATAATCAATGCTGAATGACAATTATGGAGGACTCCATAATTTGGTTGGAGACTGCATCCCGAATAAGGATGAGGGACGCTCCTTCTGGCCAGGTTACTGAAGAAAGTTGAATAGTTTCTGCCCCATAAATTCTCCTTGAAATGAGGGGTTGCATTTGCTAGCGTATTTACCACTTGCAGGATAACCTGCTGGTTTTGTGAAGACCGGTATTAGGTGCCCATTGAATAGTCAGTTCACCATTTGCTGGGTTCGGTGACACGCTTAACTTGTTGGTGACCTTAATAGATATTTGCTCCTTGGACTCTCTTAATCCAGAAACCCCAATATCCGGAATCTGAGGCATAATCACTGTACCAGTCAGACGCGATAATAAGGTCTGAGCCATACCCGACTCTGTGGTGCCACTGGTGGCAATGTCCGTAAGTGTAGTCTCTTGAGCCGTGGTCAATACAAATGCAGTATCATTGAGCACATCACGATTGATCTGCTGGATCTGCACAAATTGCTGGTCCTCCACATTTGTATTTGGAAATTGACCCAAAAGCGAATCAACCGATGCCCAATCTTCCAGATAGAGGGCCAATGAAACCAGTCTGCGTTGGTTCAGCGGATTGGCATCAGCCTGGAGCAAAACCTGCAAGGCAGTCCAGTCTTCATTGGCCATATAGTCTTGCACCAACCCGTTGACAGAACGCTCCCGGCGGGACACCAGTTGCTGCCAATGTGCTTCCAATGCCGGGTCATACCCCTGCGCCAGTTGCCCTTCTACCCCGGCTATGGCCATGCGTAAGCTATCCAGGCAGATGATATCCGTACATGGCTCCTCGCCAGGTGGTGGAATCTGAAATGCACAATTTACTGGATCGCCATCAGAATTATAAACAAAGAAATTACTCGGATTTGTGCAGGTGCCATCGTTCAGGGCACAACGGGGCTTGACCAAGGGGTTGGAACTTGGATCCGGATGGTAATAATGGAAGGTTGTGGTATTGTTATTGGGCAGTACCGTACTGGTCTTGATCTGCTCCGGATTGCCGGAGGTAATATAATTCAACGGCTGCACCTTGAGATCCTTGAAAGGTCTGTATTGCTCCAGGATTCGTTGAAGGCCCTTCCAGGAAAAGATCATGATACTGGGTATTGAATTGCTCCTCACGGAAGTTAAAGAATTGATTGTTGCCTACAATATTGACTCCGACAATATTGTCATCGTAGCTATTACAATTTACTTCATTATACCCCAATCCAGTTGACTCCATTTGTACACCTGCCGCTTCGGCTTCAAATAGATTGTGGATTGATTCACTGAAATTGATTCCTGTCATGGCCACATCAAAATCAAAATCATCGAAGGTATTCCTCCAGATTTTGAATACACCATTTGAGGTGCTTCTAATGCCTATGGTGTTGTCGTCAAATTGATTGTGAAACCCATCTGCAGGTCCAGGTATACCTTCCTGTATTTCGCCGTTCAGCAACATCGATCCACCGGCCAGAATGCCATCGATGGACCCCGTAAACTTGTTGCCTTTGGTGACGGTATAAGAAGCATCCCAACTGATGATGCCTTGATTGACCATATTCTGGAAAAAGCAGTCTTCAAACAGCACGCCATTCGTGGCCCACATCGATACGCCGACACCCATACTCCCTGTATTGGTCCTCAGGAAATGTGTATCGTAAAAGTGGCTGAAGTTCGGGTGGTTGTATTTGTTAAACTCCACACCTTTGGAACAATTTTTGAAGGTAAATTCATTTGCTTGAATCAATGCGCCTCGATAAGCCGGGACATCGCCAAATGGGGAAAACGAAGTAGAGATACCCAGTTTGGCACCTTCGATCGTGCCGTCACCATATAATAGGACGACACTACCATCCATGGCATTGAGCACACCATTCGGATCTGGCTGGTTCAGGTTGCTGTTGCCTTGGGCATAGATGCCATGCCAATATTCTTCCGGGCCACAGGTGTTTGCTCGTTGTACTTGCCCACCATTCACAATAAGTCGAGCACCTCTCTCCAAAGTGATGATACCCCATTGAGACATGAGCACTTTACACGTAATAGTGAGTGTAGCTCCCGCTGTAACGCGCACATGATTGTACAAGCGCATATCCAGCTTCCAGGTCTCGTCCTCATCAATCACCCATTCATTTTCGGATGACCATACATTGTGATGGTACGTTTCGTCACAGTCGATGAACTGGCGCAGGCTGTTATATACCAAACCGCGATGTATGTATTCGACATCTAGTTCACGCAAAACTGTGCGCCATCCTCCGGTGGAAAGCAAATGATTCTCACAGCCAAAAGTTTCATGATTATACTCTTGGATAAAGGAATGACCAAATTCATGAGCGAGTACAGCACCTTCACCAATGAGCCAATTGCGTGTAACTGAAAATGGTTGACCGTCTACGATGAAATTTTTAAACCAATAGTATTTCAGATACAAATTGGCAATATGAACTCTGGATGGTTGTTGCAAATCTGTCCTGGAAGGCCACTCTGAACACCAGGTATACGGCATTCCTGCGGCTTCTGGGTCGGTAATTGTTTGCAAGGTGACCAATTGATGGTATATCGGTCCATGAGTGGTAAAATAGACATTAATCCCTCTGGGAATGGTTGGATTACATTGAGTGTTGCATCTAATGTGTTGAGCCACCGGAGCCCTGGTCCGGGCAGTCATTTGTGCCTGGATTATTGGTATTATCCCAAAAGTATTCAGAAGGATCTATCATGAATATCCAATTCGGGATGATCTCTACCTTGGCATCTGTTGCCGGGATTTGACAATCGCTGTCTCCGGATCCCCACAAGTTGGCAAAGTTAAAATTGCACTTTGCCAGCCATTCATCAAGGAAGGCCCGATGCTCCGGGATATCCTGGAAGTTGCCAGTGCCATCCAGTTTTTGCAGCACGATAAAATTGGCATGAATGCGGATCTTTCTTGTAGTTGATGGAGGCAGGAATCGACCAACATCTTGAAATACAGGATCATTCAGGTGAACACCACAAGTCATCGCACTTGGTGCGGGCTGTCCTCCCTGTCCTGAAGGGGCAATCGAATCACTCATACCACAACTTGCAGGCATGGGATCACTAGATTGGGCCGTAGCCATGAGGGGGATAATTAGAACCAAACAAAGAAGCTGATGTAATTTGGTTGTCAGGGGGGAGTAATTTTTCATCGCTATAGATTGAGATTAAGTGATAAAATATAATCTGCAATTTAATCTTTTTTCATTATAAAAAACAGGCTATCCTTCGCCTGATGACAAAATAAATAGGCACGATGAGCCACTTCGTAATTATATTCTAAAATCGATATGTCCAGGATTCATCATAAAAATTAAAACAAGAAAACAGGAGGGCAACCAACATGATATGCTGAATGAGGAAATAGTTAAATGTCGGCCACTGGCAAAACCAGGACTTATATCGGCTTCTTAGACTATATGAGAGGATATAAAGGAATTGTTGCACTCGGAAATAAATCCAAAAGCAGTCCATGCCAATCACTACTTGATGGTATGTTGTTTTCTTGTTGGAGAACAGGAAAGGACCACCAAATCAACGGGAACTGGCGATAAATAATGACTCCTACAATCAATACGCCCTCGCAAACAACACTCGCTGTGCACTCGGTTTGCCGGTCAGAATGCAGGTTCCTTTTTCATCACTACCGTCCAGAGGTATACACCGGATGGTGGCTTTCGTCTGTTCCTTGATGGCCAGTTCCGTTTCAGAGGTCCCATCCCAGTGTGCTGAGACAAACCCACCGGGACCATCGAGGATGGCCTCCAGTTCTTCCATAGAATCCGCATTCCGGGTATTCTCTGTTCGGTGGGCTTTCGCTCGTCATGATCATATTTCACGGATACACCTGCGGCCCGCAATTGCCTGATCAAAGTTTCTGCAGCATCATTGATCTCAGGCCCTGGTTTGGGGATGGGAACGATCACCACCTGGGTTGGTGCCAGCTTGGGTGGCAACACGAGGCCGTCATCATCACTGTGGGTCATGATCAGACCGCCGACAAGGCGGGTGGACACGCCCCAGGACGTAGCCCATACCAGTTCCTGCTGATTCTCTTTGTTGAGGAATGTGACATCAAACGCTCGGGCAAAGTTCTGTCCCGGGAAGTGGGATGTGCCTGCCTGGAGGGCTTTCCCATCCTGCATCAATGCTTCAATACAATAGGTATCATCAGCGCCCGCAAAGCGTTCGTTGGCTGTCTTTATTCCCTTGATCACCGGCATCGCCATGTATTCCTCGGCAAACGTGGCATAGATGTCGCGAATCAGTCGTGTTTCTTCGATCGCCTCCTGCTTTGTGGCATGAGCGGTATGTCCCTCCTGCCAGAGGAATTCAGCAGTACGCAGGAAGAGGCGTGTCCGCAGTTCCCACCGAACCACGTTGGCCCACTGGTTGATCAGGAGAGGAAGATCGCGATAGCTCTGGATCCAATCCTTATAGGTATTCCAGATGATCGTTTCGGACGTTGGACGGACGATCAGTTCCTCTTCGAGTTTCGCATCCGGATCCACGATCACGCCCGAACCATCCGGTGCATTCATCAACCGGTGATGGGTAACCACGGCACATTCCTTGGCAAAGCCATCGACGTGCTGTGCTTCCTTGCTCAGGAAACTTTTGGGGATGAACAGAGGGAAAATAGGCATTGACATGGCCTGTATCCTTGAACATCCTGTCCAGTTGCTGCTGCATCTTTTCCCAAATGGCAAATCCGTGCGGTTTGATGACCAGCAGCCACGGACAGCACTGTAATCCGCCATACCGGCCTTGCGGACGATATCGTTATACCATTGACTGTAGTCTTCGCTGTGGGGGGTGATTACCTTGGCCATATCCTGAATTTGGGAAGGAAGGTCTTTACGGAAAAAACGTTCTGTTCGTTGCGCTGGAACCGGATGAGTTGTTCGGTTGTTGGATAGTTGATGAACCAGATTTAACACGCTGTTTCAATGAATTAAGAGCGTTTTAACACCTTTCAGGCGCCAAAAGTACTACATTAGTATTGGAAGAGAGGAGATAGACCATAACGAGTAATGCACATGAAAAATCTTTGGAAAAACCGCATTCTGCTTTTGCTGGTAGCCATACCACTCTCGGCTCAACACAATCCGATGATGACCTCTACTATGATCCGGTCTGGGATGTCCAGCCCGAACCAGTAGCGACATCCATCGTGTCAACCCCCTCCACGAGCACGTACCGGGAAGAGCTTCCTGAGTACGATGACGAGTATGATGAATATGAACACGGGGAAGACCAGTGGTTACTTCTGTCCTTCCCGGATGCGCCACAATCCCTATCGCGGATTTGATTATTACGTCAGATCCTGTATACACTGGATCTGGGATTCGATGATCCGTGGATCATGCCCGGTCTATCGATCTACATCAACATCGGTGGCGGTGGTGATTATTGGTCCTCGCGGCGCTACAACCGCATGCGCTAGGTCGGTCCGAGTTTTGCTATAGGCGGTTGGAATACCCTCGGGATGGCGTTATTACAGCGATCCGTGGTCTTACAATCAATGGGGTGCTTTCCGGGGCATATGATCCCCGTACGATCCCTACTGGGGTGGTGCCTGTTTCAACCGGCTGGAACTATGGCTGGTCTGGTGGCTGAACAATGGCTGGGGCCCGGGTGGGGCAACAATTATTATGTCAACACTACTACTACAACGATCCGTATAACCATCCCGGTACTGGTATGGAAATGACAACGAACGATCAATCAAAAATCCGAAAGGGACACATTACGGCCCGAGGGATCTCGATTCACGTACCGGTCCAAGCCGGGGTCAGTTCGCGATCCGGAATATGTGGGTGGTGGAATTCCTGTCCTGAAGCAGACCAATGGACGACCTTCGGGACCCGGAGGTATAGACCCGTGGATGATAGTGAAGGCGGTCGTGTTCTTCGCTGATAATCCACCCGCCAATGGCCGCGATCTGGTCTACCGTCAGACCCGGAATGGACCAGCCAGTGCTCCCTGAAATCCGGCAGATACAGGACCCCTGTACGCACGACTTCTTCGTCCTGTCGCCGAACAGGCAGAACGGAAAAAGGAGGATCAGATCAAGAAGGCAGGACCTCGGAGGATATTCCAGACCGCGGCCAGCCGAACAGGCCGAACGTCCTGTTCGTGAGGAACGGTCTCGTGACAGTTACCGGGATGAATATCTGCGGAATCGTCAGAATCCGCCTGCATCCGATCCGCGGACATTCCCGCAGGACAGTCGGACACGCACCCGGCCGGATCGCCTTCACAACCCCGACCGACACCCGGGAGCAAAAGCCAACCCGGTCGTCAGGAGCAAACGTTTCCGGATCGACGAGATCGTTCGAACGAGCGTCCGAGCTATCAGGGTCCACCCTCCAAGACAGGAAACACCCCGGCAGACGTTTGAACGACCAAGCCGGGATAATTCCAACAGTGGAGGCAATTCTGACTCCCAGAGAAGGTATAGCAATTCCGTGGTGGCAGCAGCCCCCGGAAAAAGCGGAAGAGGTGGGAACCAGTAATCGGTTCAAAACCTGTCAAAGATGAATGTGCAAAGGTGATGAGCGTCCCAGTGGACTCCATCCACCTTTTTCTTTAACTGGAAGCTACACTCCAATGACGAACAATATCTCCCCGCCATCTTTCTCCCGCCGTTCCTTCTCTATGGCATAATCCGCCACTGATGCCCTCCCGATCCTGTCGGCTCAGACCGCAAATGGTGGAGCCCCGATCCATCGGTGTACAAGGGCAGCCGGCATTGGGCGCGACTTTGGTGTCCCGTCAACCAATCCAGCGGGGTCTGGCAACTTACCGTCGGTCAGAACTT
>JADJLN010000011.1 GCA_016710115.1 Saprospiraceae bacterium | reverse complement strand
CCGGTGCAGATCCCAAAACGGGAAAGATCATCAACGTCGATGAAAAGACAGTATCCACCATAGGTGAGGGGTATCAGGGCTCCTTGGTGGATCGATCGATCATTTTCCGTGGCAGTCTGGCGGAACTCGAAAAACTGGAGGAAAAAATCCACCACAAGCGCGAGGAATTCCTGGCGCTCAATGATAAACACTGTATCCCAGCTATGATGATGTCTACAAGCTGGGTCATCATTGGGGTATGCACATTGATCTGAATGCCTGTACTGGTTGCAGTGCCTGTACAGTCGCCTGTATGGCAGAAAACAATGTACCCGTTGTGGGTAAGAAAGAGGTATTCCGTCACCATGAGATGACCTGGTTGCGGATCGACCGCTATTTCTATGGCGAATTGGAAAATCCAAGTGTCGTTTACCAACCCATGATGTGTCAGCATTGCGACAATGCTCCCTGTGAAAACGTCTGTCCGGTTTCTGCGACCAACCACAGCTCGGAAGGGCTGAACCAGATGGTGTATAACCGCTGTATCGGAACACGTTACTGTGCAAATAACTGCCCTTACAAGGTGCGCCGATTTAACTGGCTGGACTATACCACCGCCGACCTCTTCCCGGCTAACGAACCGCGTTTGAATGGGGAAGAAATGCCATTTGGTGCAGACAACCTCACCCGGATGGTATTGAATCCGGATGTCACAGTCCGCGCTCGGGGTGTTATGGAAAAATGCAGTTTCTGTGTGCAACGGATCCAGGAAGGGAAATTGGCTGCCAAGAAAGAAGGCCGAGCCCTTCGGGATGGGGATGTCAAATCCGCCTGTATGACCGCCTGTCCGACAGATGCAATTACGTTTGGCGATCTGAACAACAAGGAAAGCCAGTTGAATAAGGACCTCGAATCACCGCTGGTGTATCAGGTTCTCGAAGAAGTGAACACACGCCCATCTGTGAATTACCGGGCACGGGTTCTCAATCGTGAGGAATCGCTTGAAAGCTAATTTGCCTTAATTCAAAAGCAAGGAATATATGCACGCTCCTGTTGCACCCGTTCGTACTCCATTGATTGAAGGGCACAAGTCCTACCACAATATCACAGAGGATCTGTGTGCGCCTACGGAAAAGGCACCCAGTCTGGCCTGGATCATCGCGTTTGTGGTGTCCGTAGCCACGATGACATTCGGGTTGTTTTCCCTGGCCTGGACGATCTGGTTTGGTATCGGCTCCTGGAATCTGAACAGAACCATTGGATGGGGTTATGATATCACCAATTTTGTGTGGTGGATCGGTATCGGTCATGCTGGCACCCTGATCTCGGCCATTTTATTGCTTTTCCGTCAGAAATGGCGGACTGGTGTGAACCGGGCCGCTGAGGCAATGACCATTTTTGCGGTGATCTGTGCCGGCATGTTCCCGGCTACACATACGGGCCGTCCATGGTTTGACTTTTTTATGTTCCCTTACCCGAATACAAGAGGACCATTGTGGGTTAATTTCAATTCACCATTGCTTTGGGACCTGTTTGCGATCAGTACCTATTTTACGGTATCCCTGTTATTCTGGTATACAGGTCTGGTTCCCGATTTTGCCACGGTACGAGACCGCGCCGTCGGTTTCCGCAAAAAGCTGTACAACGTGCTGTCCTTCGGATGGACAGGTTCAGCCAAGCATTGGCAGCGATGGGAAGCCCTGTCCCTGGTTCTGGCCGGTTTGGCAACCCCTCTGGTACTTTCTGTACATACGATTGTGAGCTTTGACTTTGCCACCTCTGTCATTCCTGGTTGGCACACCACAATCTTCCCTCCCTACTTTGTCGCCGGGGCGATCTTCTCCGGGTTTGCCATGGTGCAAACTCTGATGATCATTACACGAAAGATCCTGAACCTGCAGCAATACATTACTATCAATCACATCGAGTCTATGAACAAGGTCATCCTGCTGACCGGTACCATTGTCGGTGTGGCGTACCTGACTGAATTATTCATTGCCTGGTATTCCGGGTATCTGTATGAGCAGTTTGCTTTCTTTAACAGGGCGATGGGGATTTACTGGTGGTCCTATTTTGGAATGATGGCCTGTAATGTCTTATCCCCGCAGTTGTTCTGGGTTAAGAAATATCGCAGGTCGATTTATATCACCTTCCTGATGTCCATTTTCGTCAATATCGGAATGTGGTTTGAACGTTTTGTCATCATTGCCACAACCCTGGCACGTGACTACCTGCCATCCAGCTGGAGTTATTATACACCGACCTGGGTGGAGATCGGAATCTATGTCGGGACCCTCGGCATCTTTTTTACACTATACCTGCTGTTTACCCGTCTGGCGCCTGTCGTTGCAGTTGCCGAGGTCAAGCATATCCTGAAGTCCGCTGGCGACCAGTATATTGGAGAGCGTGCAAAAGGGACTCAGGGATCGGAAGCCATTCATGAATCTGCCCATTAATAGCCGGAAACAATGAGTCAACACACAAAGGAAGTTTTCTACGGCCTGTACAATGATGAGGAGGACCTCCTCCACGCCATCCAGGAGGCCAATGCGCAACACCTGGATATCATGGATGTGTACACACCATTTCCTGTTCATGGACTGGATAAGGTGATGCACCTGGAAGAATCTCGCCTGCATATCGCCGGTTTTATCTTCGGATCGCTCGGCTTTCTGACTGCATTCGGGTTTATGACCTGGGTCTTTACTCGAGACTGGCCCATCATTTTCGGTGGCAAACCGTACTGGTCTGTGCCTGCTTTTATCCCGATCACCTTTGAGTTGACAGTCTTGTTTGCAGCGATTGGAATGGTGGTTTCATTCTATACCGTTTGCGGACTTGGCCCGGGTGTATCGAATCCGATTCTGGATGAGCGGATCACGGATGATAAATTCTGTATTGCTTTTGAAACGGCAGATGCTGATCTGGAAGCACTGAAGGCTTTCTTCAAGAAGACAGGTGCCGGTGAAGTACATACCAAAACGATTTAAATCAGGCTTCATGCATACGAAGATCTTGTTACAACGCAATCTGTTCCTCCTTCTTGGGGCACTGGTCCTGTTCAGTTTGCCAGGCTGTTCTCCTGCTGAAGGGGATGCCACCGGGCACGAGTTTATCCCGGATATGGCCCACCCTGTGGCATTTGAGGCCAATGTCTATTCTGATTACAGCCTGAATTCATGGGACGAAGAAAGTGTCATTGATCGACGGACTCTGAGTCAGCCTCGCAACCCGGTGAATGGCACGATCGCCCGCGGATATGTCGGATCCAGATCCGATAATTCCGCTATCCTGCAAGGATCATACAACGCGAATTCGATTTACACACCAGCAAACGGATCCGTACCCTATCATTACGCAGATACAGAGGAAGAACGGACACGGGCCACGGCAGAGATAACTGTCAATCCGTTCCCGATCACGGCTTCCGGTCTTGAAAAAGGGCAACAACTGTACACGATCTATTGTGCTATCTGCCATGGGGATAAAGCCGACGGGGCAGGGTATCTGGTTCGAGATGATGGTGGTGTTTATCCCGCCCAACCGGCCAACCTCGTTTCTGATGACTTTATTGCCTCGTCGGAAGGCCGTTTCTATCACGGTATCATGTATGGCAGGAACGTTATGGGAGGATATAGCGACAAGCTTTCCTATCAGGAGCGTTGGGAAGTGATCCACTATATCCGGTCCTTGCAGGCCAAGGTTCGTGGTATCGCCTATGGAGAAACTACAGAAACAACAACATCTGCTGAGCCCTCAACAGAAGCAGCTGCGACGACCGCAGGAGCTCAGTAGTCTAGGAAACCAAACACGCAACACGCTAATTCACGGATAGAAATGATGAGCGGAGACCATTCTTTTAAAATGACCGGTCGGGAGAGAAATGTTCTCTTCGGATTTATGGGTCTGGGACTACTCTGTATCGTAATGACCCTTTTGGGTGATGATGCAGTGCACTCGCGCTTCTGGTCAAACTATTTGATCAATGCGGTATTCTTTACGGGAGTGTCATTTGTCTCCCTCTTCATTCTGGCTGCATTCACCACCACGTATACCGGATGGTATATCGTCGTGAAACGCATTTGGGAGGCTTATGCCCAGTTTCTGCTGGTCGGCCTCATCCTGATGCTCGTATTGATCATTGGTCTGTGGGGCCATTTTCATCATCTGTACCACTGGGCTGATGAGGGAGCTGTGGCCACGGATCCCGTTCTGCAGGGGAAATCGAGTTTTCTGAACAAATACTGGTATACTTTCGGTACCCTGCTCATTGTTGGTACATGGTACTTCCTGTTTGCCCGTCCAATGCGGAAGATGTCTTTGCGTGAAGATGCGGAAGGGCATGATGCCGAGTTCAGCCTGTATAAAAAGTACAAGCGCTATTCAGCCATCTTCCTGCCGATCGGTGCGTTTACCAGTGCGGCTATGATCTGGCAGTGGGTCATGTCTGTTGATGCACACTGGTACAGTACCATGTATGCATGGTACACGACAGCCAGCTGGTTTGTGGCTTGTCTTGCGATCACCATCATGTTGGTCCTCTACCTCAAGAACCGTGGTGTTCTTCCTTTTGTCACGACGGAGCACATGCACGACCTGGGTAAATACCTGTTTGCCTTCAGTATCTTCTGGACCTACCTCTGGTTTTCCCAGTATATGCTGATCTGGTATGCCAACGTCGGGGAAGAAACGACCTATTTCCATACGCGGATCAATGAGTATCCGGTGTTGTTCTATGGTAACCTGGTGCTCAACTTCCTGGTTCCGTTCTTTATCCTGATGCGGAATGATACCAAGCGGAAGGCAGGGACACTGTTCTTTGTCGCCTTGGTGGTATTGCTCGGTCGTTTCCTGGATTTTTTCCAGATGGTGAAGCCAGGGGTTCTGCATACCTCTCATGAAGTTCTTGCTCATCACGGGGAAGCTGCCGCAACAGAAGCTGCCCATCATACAAGTTCATTTACGGCAGGATTCACAATCCCTGGATTGCTTGAAATAGGTACATTCCTGGGCTTCCTGGCCTTCTTTATCTTCTTTGTATTCAAGCAGATGGAGAAAGCCCCACTGCTGCCAAAGAACGATCCATATCTGGCTGAAAGTTTGCATCACCACGTACAATAATCTACTATAATGACGCCATTATTGATACTCATCTGCCTTGTCCTGATCACGATCGTGGTGATCCAGATCGGAAAGGTGACCGAATTGGCCTCCTCGATCCGGGGAGAAGAAGACACCCAATTTGAGACAAATCGCTGGAGCGGGATCCTATCTCTCGTCTTCCTGGTGGTTTTCCTCGTTGGATGTGTGTATTCGGCGATCTACTACAAAAACTATATGTTGGGGTATGGTCCCCATGCTTCAGCATCTCAACATGGAGGATCAATTGACTTCCTGTTTGATATCACCCTGTTTTTTACAGGGATCGTTTTTGTGATTACACACATTGCCCTTTTCTGGTTTGCCTACAAATACCAGGGCAGAAAGGGAAGAAAGGCAGAGTTCATTTCTCACAACAACAAACTGGAAGTCATCTGGACTCTCGTTCCAGCCATTGTGATGACCTTGCTGGTGATCAGTGGATTGGATGCCTGGAATGAGATCATGCCCGATGTCGCTGACGACGAAGACTTTATCGAGATTGAAGCAACAGGTGTTCAGTTCAACTGGTTGCTCCGCTATCCCGGCCCGGATAATATGCTGGGTACACGTGATTACAAGAAAATTACCGGTGTGAATCCACTCGGCCAGGATTGGACGGATCCAAAGAACCATGACGACCTGCAACCCGGTGAGATTGTTTTACCCGTCGGTAAAAAGGTCCGTGTCAGAATCACTGCCAGAGATGTTCTCCACAATTTTTACCTCCCGCATTTTCGTGTGAAAATGGATGCAGTTCCGGGCATTCCGACCTATTTCATTTTCACTCCGACTAAGACGACGGAGGAATATCGCCAGGAATTGAGCAATTATGCAGAATATCAGGTGCCTTCCGACCCGGACGATCCGAATGGTCCACAGCGTTGGGAAACATTTGAATATGAACTGGCTTGTGCCGAGTTGTGCGGCAATGGTCACTTCAGTATGCGCCGGGTAGTCCGGATTGTTTCTGAAGCGGAATATGAAGCATGGCTTGGCCAGCAAAAGTCCTATTACCTGGGAAATATTCGCAATGGTGATGAAGATCCTCTGAAAGGGCAGGTGCTTGATCTGGAAATTTCACAACGAAAAACCGACTTTACGACGGCAGTCAAACAGGCACTTGGTGCCCCTGATTCTGTTGAAAAAGTGATCCCGTTGAACTATGTGCAATATGAAACCGGGTCTTCAACACTCACTGCGGACAGTCAATATGAGCTGGACAACCTGGGTGCAGGTACTCAAGGAGAATGCTTGTCTGCAGATTGAGATATCCGGCCACACGGACAATGTTGGTGATGCAGCGGCAAATCAGGCCTTGTCTCAATCCCGTGCTGGTGTCGTTGCAGACTATTTGCGTGGACAGGGCATTGAAGCCGGGCGGTTGATTGCCCGAGGGTATGGCCAATCACGTCCTCTGGTCTCGAATGACACCGAGGAAAATCGTGCGAAGAATCGACGCACGGAATTTAAAATTCTTTCAAAGTAATTTTTGAACGATCTGTAGCTATGGCAAATACGAGAACATACGACGAGGATGTCCTGACCGAAGAACATGGTTTTGAAGACCATTTTCATGACCATCATCATGGGGATAAGTATCAAACCAGTTTTCTGACGCATTATATCTTCAGTCAGGATCACAAGATCATCGCCCGGCAGTTCCTCATTACAGGGATGTTCTGGGGATTGGTCGGTGCATTGATGTCCGTGATTTTCCGACTTCAGGTGGGTTTTCCTGAAGAAAGCCTGAGCTGGATCAAACCACTTCTGGGCAAATGGATCACTGTGAATGAAGAAGGATTCGGTACGCTTGCACCTGAATTCTACTATGCTCTGGTGACCATGCACGGGACCATCCTGGTATTCTTCGTCTTGACGGCCGGATTGTCGGGTACGTTTTCCAATTTGCTCATTCCTTTCCAGGTCGGAGCCCGGGATATGGCTTCCCCTCTGTTGAACATGTTCTCCTACTGGTTCTTCTTTCTGGCAGGAGTGATCATGTTCTATTCGCTGTTCCTCAGTACTGGCCCGTTTGCCGGAGGATGGACAGCCTACCCGCCTTTGAGTATTCTTCCACAGGCATCCAGCGGTTCAGGAGCAGGAATGACACTCTGGACATTATCACTGGTGCTCTTTGTCGTTTCGGTCTTGTTAGGCGGTATCAACTATGTGACCACCATTTTGAACATGCGCACCAAAGGGATGAATATGTGGCGCATGCCCCTGACCATATGGGCATTCTTCATCACAGCCATTCTGGGTATTCTCTCATTTCCAGTCCTCGCAGCCGGTTTTTTCCTCCTGATGTGCGATCGTACGCTGGGAACAAGCTTCTACATCAGTGAAATTTTTGTGGGTGGACAAGCCCTTGAAAACGTCGGTGGTAGCCCGATCCTCTACCAGCATTTATTCTGGTTCCTGGGGCACCCGGAAGTGTACATCATTATCCTCCCGGCAATGGGATTGGTTTCTGAAGTATTGGCAGTGCATTCCAGAAAGCCGATCTTCGGATACAAGGCAATGGTCTTTTCCATGCTTGCTATCGGATTCCTGTCATTCATCGTATGGGCGCACCATATGTTCATGTCGGGTGTGAACCCGTTCCTGTCCAACTTCTTTGTCGTCTTCACGTTGATCATTGCCGTGCCTTCGGCGGTTAAGGTATTCAACTGGATTACCACGTTGTATAAAGGCAATATTCGATACACAGCAGCCAGTCTGTTTGCGATCGGGTTTGTTTCCATGTTCATCTCGGGTGGACTGACCGGTATCTTCCTCGGTAATTCGACATTGGATATCCAATTACACGATACCTATTTCGTCGTGGCTCACTTCCATATTGTGATGGGTGTCGCTGCTTTTTTTGGCATGTTTGCCGGCGTTTACCATTGGTTTCCGCGGATGTTTGGCCGCTTTATGAATGAAACCCTGGGCAAAGTCCATTTCTGGGGTACTCTCGTTGGTGCTTATGCCGTATTCTGGCCAATGCATTATCTGGGTATGGCTGGTGTTCCGCGCCGGTATTACAGCTTCGACAACTTTGACACATTCGCCCATTTTGATAATATGAACAAGTTTATCACCATTGCCGCGATGGTTGTATTTGCGCTGCAGGTACTTTTCGTGATCAACTTCTTCTACAGCATTTTCAAAGGGAAGGTGCAGAAAACGAAAAATCCATGGGGTGCCACCACGCTGGAATGGACTGCTCCAATTGATGCGCCACACGGAAACTGGCCAGGAAAGATACCTGCTGTCCATCGTTGGCCGTATGATTACGGGAAGGACGGCGAGGACTTCATTCCTCAGATCGCGCCTTTAGCGGAAGGTGAAAAGGACCACGGTCATTAAACAGGCTCATCAGCATTAAATTCAGAAGAGTACGCAGAAATATGACATTTACCATCCAGGCCATCCAACTTCTTCGGTCCACACTCGCAGAATATGCGGTGTTGGTCAAGCTGCGGTTGACCTTGCTTGTTGTTTTTTCTTCGGTATTTGGCTATCTGCTTGGCGCTGACGTCATGCAGGGCAGTGTACTCCTGCTGGTGATCACCGGTGGTCTGTTCGTCACATTCGCAGCGAACAGTATGAATCAGGTGTTGGAAAAGGATTACGATCGGTTGATGACACGAACGCAGAACAGACCTTTGGTGACAGGGACCATCAGTGTTCCTGCAGCGGTTCTGTTTTCCGGATTGAGTTGTCTTGTTGGCGTCGTGGCATTGGCCGCGATCAACATGTGGGCGGCACTATTGGGCATGATTTCTTTCCTGCTGTATGCATTTGTATACACACCGTTAAAACGTATCCACCCTGTGGCTGTGTTGGTCGGTGCAATTCCAGGCGCCATGCCTGTGGTCATCGGGTGGGTCAGTGGATCAGGAATCCTGGCCCAGGAAGGGTTGTTGCTTTTTTCTCTCCAGTTCTTCTGGCAGTTTCCGCATTTCTGGGCGATCGCCTGGTTGGGACATGAGGACTACAGTCGAGCCGGATTCCGCATGTTGCCTGAACCCACCGGGTCACCAACCCGGGAAACAGCGAGGCAGTCGTTGATCTATGCAAGCATGTTGATCTTGTTACCGTTCCTGTTTTTCGGTTTCGGTAATACTGGATGGTTGGGCCTGGCGATGCTCCTGTTGTTGGGGATTCATTACACCCGTGCCGGGTTTGCATTTTACCAGAAGCTGGATGATGGATCAGCACGGCGCTTGCTCTATGCTTCATTCCTTTACCTTCCCCTGGCGCTTATCGCGCTTTTTGTGGATCAATGGATCATCGGATAATGGAGGCAACGATCAAACGAGCACCTGTTCAATACACCGGGAAGTGGCATCCAAAGAAGTTTGCCCTGGTCCTGGCAATGGCAGGCATCATCATGATGTTTTCTGCATTGACCTCGGCATATATTGTTCGTAAGGCAGCAGGAAATTGGCTGGAGTTCAAACTACCAGCGCTCTTTCTTTACAATACGCTGGTGTTGATCGCCAGTTCGGTCACAGCCCATTTCGCTTATCGGGCATACAATCGGGAAGAAGTATCGACTTATCGGATGCTCACCGCTGTGACATTTGGCTTAGGTGTTCTTTTTCTGGTTTTGCAGGTAGTGGCCTGGAATCAGCTCAAGGCCATCGGCGTGCCATTGGATGGGAATCCATCCGGCTCTTTTATCTATGTGATCAGCGGAACCCATGCAGCCCATGTTTTGGGTGGAGTGGGTGCCCTGTTTTTGGGACTGAAAACCGCTTTTGGCCCGTATAAACATTCTTCCGGAAGAAAACTGAGTATTCAACTGGTGAATACGTACTGGCATTTTGTCGATGTCCTCTGGATTTATCTGATCATCTTTTTTATTCTCCAATAATATCAAGACCAAAGGAATGGCTATGGATAGTGTTGCAGTTCATTCAAATGTCGCTGAGAACGACCAGAATATGTGGGAAGGTGGGAAAGAACCCTTCAAGGCGAGCTATGGCAAGCTGATGATGTGGTACTTTCTGGTGTCTGATGCGTTCACGTTCGCCGGATTTCTGATCGCGTACGGGGCACTCAAGTTCAGCGTTCCGACCTGGCCATTGCCGGATTTTGTATTTTCTTCTCTTCCCGGTGGTATTCACCATGCCCCGTTGATCTTTGTAACGATCATGACCTTTGTGTTGATCGCCTCTTCTGTGACCATGGTGCGTGCAGTGCAGGAAGGACACCGGGAAAACAAGAATGGAGTGGTTTTCTGGATGGGGATGACCATTCTGGGTGGAGCAGCTTTTCTGGGTTGTCAGGCATGGGAATGGACCACCCTGATCGGCGGTGAGAATATGACAGTGACCACCAATCCCTTTGGGACACACCTGGTGGACGGAGTCTATCTGGATGACGAACACGGGCACCCGTACGAAGCCGCTGTCCAACCGGAATCATTCCATGCAGGCCAAACCTATCTCATCCATAAAGATCATGAGTCACATGAGTGGATTCAGCGCCGCTACAAATCCGAAGGAGGACAAGTTGGCGTTCAGGAATTTGGTCCCAAGGCCTTTGGTGCGCTATTCTTTTTTATTACCGGATTTCATGGATTCCACGTTTTCTCCGGAGTCGTGTTTCTGTTGATCATCATGATCAATGCGGCCAGTGGTTTGTACGCCGCCAGAAAAAATGGCTATGAAATGGTTGAAAAGATCGGCCTGTACTGGCACTTTGTGGATCTGGTCTGGGTGTTCGTATTCCTAGCCTACTATTTGCTGTAATTGTCTTTCAAACAAGATTAATCCATTCGCTTTATGGAACATAATGATATCAACCACGCCAAGAAGGTCGTTTTTAAGGGACTGATCCTGCTGGCTATTATAACAGTGCTCGAGGTGTTGATCGCCCTCTTTGGCAACGGGCATCTGGTTGAAGGCGTTCATCTGTCGAAATGGATCATGTATCCCATGATGATCGGACTCAGCCTGTATAAAGCATACTTCATTATCTATGAATTCATGCACATGCGGTACGAGCTGCAGGGGTTGCGCTATAGTGTATTGTTGCCAATGTTACTGCTTGTGTGGGCAGTGATTGCTTTCTTTAATGAAGGCAGCCACTGGAAACATAACCGGTCGGTCATTAACCAGAAAAATCAGATTGGCATTGAGCAGATGGCCGCTCCAGTTGAACAACCAGCCCATCAAAGCGAAGAGGTACAGCCACCAAGCGAACATTAGATTGACTCCTTTGTTTCTATGAACTGACGGTAGTTCATATCTATTCATGCAACAAGAGCAAACACATCGCGAAAGGCCATCCCGATACCGGGGGGCCTTTCAGCTTATATTTCTCCTGCTATTGCTGGTTGTAGCACCACTGGGTTCATGGCTCTACCTTCGATCGGGCCTGTCCTATCGCAAAGAACATCTGGCAACATTGACGGATGGAAAACCGATCCCTGCAGCCTCCTGGCAAAGAGAAGACGGCACGACTATATCGACAGCTCATTGGAAGGACCAGATCAGCCTGGTTCTGTTTGCCGATGATTCGATCGAGTTGAAAAGCCAGCAAGAGCAATTGAGCCTGGTGCTTTCCCAATTCGATGATCGTGATGATGTGATGTTCTATCAGGTAACCGAAGTGAATCCGCTGGACCATTCCTCTGCCCCGGCTGATACAGCGCAATGGAAGCTTCTTTCGAGCTTGTCCGTCCGGTCAGATCCGTTCAGAGCATTTTGCCAACAGAACAGCCCCGCCGGGTCCACAGACCGGATTTATTTAATTGACAGGAGAGGACAATTGAGGCAGGCATTTCCGTTTCAAACTCAAGAGCAACTGACCCAATTGGTAGAAGTGGTCGCCATCCTGTTGCCACCAAAAAAGTTGACCCATCCAGAATTGAACAGAACCAGAGAGCGATGAACACAGGAGCAGAACAGGTAAAAAAGTTGGACCGATGGGCATGGGTGATCAGTCTGGTGGTGCTCATGGCTGTTGTCATGATGCGCAAGATCAAGATCAGCACAGGAATCGATTTTTCCTTTTTACCTCCGTTTCATGCAACAGTAAATGCGCTTGTTTTCTTTGTTTTACTGGCCGGTTATCGGGCGATCAGAGCCGGACAGATCGAGTCACATAAGAAACGAATGAGTCTGGCGCTGGTACTTTCGGTTGTTTTTCTGCTGTCCTACGTTCTCTATCATATCACTACTCCGGAGACACGGTATGGAGGGGAAGGGGCCTTGCGAATGATTTATTTCATTCTTCTGATCACGCATGTGGTATTGGCGGCAGCCATCCTTCCATTTATCCTCTTTACCTTTATCCGAGGGTATTCCGGGGTCATTGACCGCCATCGGAAACTGGCCCGCCGGGTCTTTCCAATCTGGCTCTATGTGGCTGCCACCGGACCCATCTGTTATCTGATGTTATTGCCTTATTATGCATAAGTTCAAATCCATCCTGTTGCCGATCCTGGTGATCTGCCTGTTCATCCTGATCACCATAGATGCTTCAGCTCAATGCCCGATGTGTAAAATGTCGGCAGAATCCAATCTGGCCAACGGCGGGACGGCGGGGAAGGGACTGAACGCAGGCATCATTTATATGCTGGCGACACCCTATCTCCTGGTCGGTGCGGTGGCATTCCTGTGGTGGCGAAATAAAAAGAAAGTGGAGGTCAATCAGGAGGATTGAGAACAATTCAGACGCATTCAAAGAAAGCGGGCCCTCCTGTATGCAGGAGAGCCCGCTTTTTATTAGACCAGGTTGGTATCAGAATGGCATCTGGATTCCGGCGGTCAGATTGAATCCCTTATTGCGTAGCCGGATATCGACGATCGGGTCATTCAGCATGTCTGTAAATCCATGCTGAAAACTGCCCTGGATGAAGACATTTCCTCGCCCTGCCTGTACAGAAATCCCTGCACCGGCCAGTCCTCCGACTTCAAACTGATTGTACAGGTCATTGGTCACATCGATGTCGAAGGAACCAATATTGAAATCCAGGATCAGGTTTGCCCTCAGATCGATGCGGCCATCCACTGCATAGCTGACGTGCGGACCTCCAAAGAGATAAGGCTGAACAGGTCCGTCGAGCAAGGTATATTTCAATTGAAGGGGCACTTCAACATACTGAATTCGTGTAATGGCTTCAGCACCAATGGGGATTGGAATATTGAACAGATCAAATTCAAAGCCCTCTCTGACTCGGAATCCCTTTTCAACATAATTCAGTTCAGGTCTGAATGACAATTGATCGGTCAACTGAATTTCGGCGTGAATACCGGCGTTCACCCCGGTCCAGTAGCGATTTTCAGGCAACCAGCTTTCAGAGATGCCATCGATCTGGACCTTATTGCTGTGGAGCCCGGCATGCGCACCGAATTGGATTTGAGTCTGGGCAAACAGGGGGAGAGTACAACAGACATTGAAGAGAAAAAGAGGGAGGCGTTTCATGACTATCTGGTTTTATGGTTCTCCTTTTGAACCCCCGGCCATGACAGAAAACCCTTAGGAATACGTGAAGACCTCTTAAGGTGATATTAAAACAGGATGATTTTCTTCATCCGGAATTATTGTGCCCGTTCACTGGTTGGCTTCGACATGGACCAGGCCATGGCCAACCATCCTGCGGTCAGTAATAATCCTCCGGCAGGAGTGACGGGTCCGAGAAAGGCCACCGGCAGGTGATGGGCTTCACGTGTGCTCAGAAAATAGAGGGAGCCGGAAAAGCAGATGGTACCCCAGAAAAACAGATGGAATGCCCACTGTTTGGCTTTCTGATTCCCGGGCAGGAGCAGGCATATCATTGCAGCCAACACATGAATAAAATGATAGAAAGAGGCCGTCTTCCAGACCTGAATGGATGCATCAGACACCAGATTTCGAAGCGCATGAGCTCCGAATGCTCCAAGGAGAACAGCCAGGGCCCCGGACAGGCTCAACAGGATCAGTGGCAGGCGAACGGAATTTTGTTCCATGATATTCAGGTTAGTTTCCAGTCGATCGGTGTGTGTCCGAACGAGCTGAGGATCTCATTTGTTTTACGGAAATGGCCACATCCCTGAAATCTATTGCCGGCAAGAGGGGAGGGATGTGCGGCCTCCAGCACGGTGTGTTTATGCTCATTGATCAGGTGCTTTTTCGATCGGGCAAAATTGCCCCACAGGAGAAACACCAGGCCATCTTTATGATCAGAAAGTGTTTTGATCACGGCATCGGTAAATCGTTGCCAGCCGATCCGGCTGTGTCCGCCGGCCTGGTCTTTTTCAACGGTTAACATCGCATTGAGGAGAAAGACACCCTGTTGTGCCCAGGTGGAAAGATCGCCGTGGCCCGGATTGGGAATGCCCGGGTCGCGATGGATCTCCTTGTAGATATTCTGGAGGGATGCCGGGGTACGAATATCTCGCGGGACAGAAAAGCTCAGCCCCATGGCCTGACCGGGTTGGTGATAGGGGTCCTGCCCAGGATAACCACTTTCACCTGATCAAACGGAGTCGAGTCAAACGCATTGAAGATCAGCTTTCCGGGAGGGTAAATGGTCTTCCCTGCCTCCTTTTCCCTGACCAGGAATTGCTTGATCTGATTGAAATAGGGCAGCTCAAATTCGCCAGCCAGCATTGCTTTCCAACTGGGTTCGATGTGTACGTCTGGTTTCGGCATAAAGCTGTCAGATTAGTCCGAGGGCTGAAAATTAGGAGAATTCCCCGGGATAAGACGGGAATGTCTAATTTTGCCATCCCACAGGTCCCATAGCTCAATGGATAGAGCAACTGCCTTCTAAGCAGTAGGTTGCAGGTTCGAGCCCTGCTGGGATCACTCTTTCCTTTTTTTATTGTTCCTTGCTGATCCGTATGGCCTATCTGTAGTTCTGTTTGGAATATCAGAATAGAAACCGACCAGGATTAACGGTTTTCCTGAAGCCGTTATAGCGCCCGCAGGATACTGATCCCCCCCAGCAGGATTGCCCCCTGACCAACTTCCTCGCCTTTGGTTTGCACATTGATCTCGGCACCAAATGCAATCTTCGGAACCAAACTCCAGGCGCCAAAATGAATAGGGTAGTCCAACATAGCAGTGGGTTGCAGAACAGTGACTTCCGTGGTTCCCGTCACCTCCTGCGGGGTTCCGGGGTTCATCTTCCAGTCGATCGAGTTCCACCAGACATCAGCACGCGCACCAAGACGGAACCCTTTCCAGATGGGGTGTATAGCCGATCGATCCTCCGAATCCGCCCCCTTTTTCATCATCCTGCACACCCAGATCGCGGTGGTTGACGATATTGTATCCCACCCGAAATTCCAGACTTCCAGCTTGACCAACGGGCATGGCATAATTCAGTGATGGAATGACACCGGTAGGATACACCTGGGCCTCCAATCCGACCTGATGCTGGGCGTGCAGGTAAATTCCGGTCACTGTCAACAGGACGCTCAGTCCCAGGCGTAAGAAGAATGGCATGAGGTGTAAATTTTGCAGGATGGATACCATCCCCGGTTACTTGATCTGGATCTCGTCAATAAAGATATACGAATCCCCACCTGCACCGGGATGAGGAGGGCGAAGTGTTCCGTAATTCTTTACATACAACTTGATGTAACGGGCTTTTGTCACTTCACTCTCTCCACCCAGGGTAATTCGCTGATGGTGTTCTTCATCTGCGGGTACCACCTGGCTGGTATGAAAGGCCTCCTTGTACCGCTCTCCATCCGAAGAGGCGAAAAAGGTGATTTCCGTTGGGAAGACGATCCAGGCCTTGTAATCCTGCAGGAAGGAGGCTTCCAACGTGCGGATCCGCTCTTTTTTTCCAAGATCGATCACCACTTCCAGATCGGTCCCCTGATATCCCTGCCATCGTCCTTTCCGCCATTCGGTATCACCAGTCAGGCCATCCACCAGGGCATCAGGGCCACCAGCTGTATACTGGGGATGCACAGGGGATAATACACTGATCTTCCAATCATGCGGCAATTGATGGTAGGTTGCTTTAGTCCAGTCACTGCGTTTTCCCGTGGTGTCGATGCTTTGTGCTTCTACAGTAACCGTACTCCGGATTTCAAATGGTTGGCTGTATGTCCTGGCTGGTGATTCGCCATTGATGCGGTATTCGGTACGGCAGCCGGGTCTTTCTTCGATGCGGACAGTTGCTGCCTCCCGGAACGGGAAGGTCGGCCCCATGATGGACGGCCCGGCCACAAAATCAGGCCAGATGACCTCGGATTTCGGACGCAGATGTTTGGGTTCAGCCCAGGATTTATCCGGAGAAGCATCCAATACCACATCCAGGTTCACCCGGCTGTGATGAAATGGTGCACCAGCCAGGAGGAGGGAAGAGGCTCTGCATTCACCAGGACCTGGGCGGATGGCATTGTGCGATTTCTGCTGCCGAAGAGCCCGGATCTCAAAAACCTTGTCTTCTTTCATCGGAATGCGGACTTCTGGGAAAAGCGGACTGCCGATCGCATAATAACCGGCACCGGGTACAACCGGATAAAATCCGAGCGCCGAAAAAACATACCAGGCACTCATCTGGCCACAGTCTTCATTCCCCGGCAATCCATCCGGCGTCGGTCTGTAGAGGTCCCTGATCTTCACCACCTGTTCCGCACTTTTCCAGGGTTTGCCCACATAATTGTACAGATAGGCCATGTGGTGACTCGGCTCGTTCCCCTGCGCATATTGACCGATCATACCGGTAATATCCGCCTGTTCCCGTCCTGTCGTTTCGGATGAGGTCGAAAACATCAGATCAAGTTGGGCTTCAAAGCCCTCTGGTCCTCCCATTTGGTCGATCAAATAGGAGATGTCGTGCTGTGCTGCAAAATTATATTGCCACCCGTTTGCTTCTGTATAGTGGTTGTTAACCTGCCGGGGATCAAATGGTTCCAGCCACCCGCCATTGGATCGGGGGCGGATGAACCCCGCCTTCTGGTCAACGAGATGGCGATAACCGACAGATCGTTCGAGGAACTCTTCAAAACATCCTGGTTACGCAGTTTTTTGCCAGTTGCGCGATGCACCAGTCGTCATAGGCATATTCCATGGTCTTGGACACGGATTCAGATTCGTCCTCGATTTCCAAATACCCTTTTTGAGTATATGCATCCAGTCCGAAAACGTCGGCTTTGGCTGTCTGCACCATCGCTTCCAATACCTGTTCCTCATCGATGCCGCCGATCCGTTTCTGGAGTGCATCCCACATTACACTGACAGCATGGTATCCGATCATGCAGTTGGTTTCGTTTGATGCCAGCTCCCAGACAGGCAATCGGCCGCTCTGCTCAAATTGCAGCAACATCGTGCGGATAAAGTCTCGTGTCCGGTTTTGATCGATGATGGTCAGCAGAGGGTGCAGCGCCCGATAGGTATCCCAAAGAGAGAATACGGTGTAATAGGTGAAGCCTTTGGTGAAATGGATCTCTTTGTCCATACCCCGATAGCGTCCGTCAACATCCGAAGCGATATTGGGATGGATCATGCAATGATAGAGGGCCGAGTAGAAATTGGTGAGATCATCACGGTCATCACCCAGGACCTGGATCTTACTTAATTCCTGATTCCAGGATGTCAGGGCTTTATCTCGGGTACCTTCAAAATTCAAGTCAGGGCATTCGGCTTCGAGATTTCGCAGAGCGCCATCCACACTCACATGAGACAGGCCTACCCGGACCAGCAGAGGCTGACCGCTTTCATTGAACGTCAAACGAGCTGCCAGGTCCTGACCAAATACCGGTCCTGTTCGATTGGGGTCTTCCTTGCCGTGATGATGGACAGACCATCGGGCGACAGGTTCGCTGAATTCCAGGACAAAAAAGATGACCTGATCCGCAGCCCAGGAGGATGATCGACGCATTCCTGTGATCCGGGTTGCGTTCACCACTTCGATATTCGACTCCAGAACGGCATCCCGATGGCGCAGATCGAGGATCAGGTGCCGGTCACCCGGTTTCTGGTATTGATACCGATGCAAGCCAGTGCGAGGAGTGACCGTCATCTCGGCCTGTATCTTGTCGTCATCCAGCAACACCTTGTAATAACCGGGCTCAGCGACTTCCGTTTCGTGCCGGAATGCAGACTTGTACTGATCCCGATCGAAGCTGGCCTGACCGCTCATCGGACTGACCAGGATATCACAATAATCGGCAACACCTGTGCCGCTCAAATGGGTGTGTGAAAACCCGTAAATCTCCCGATCATCATGATGATAACCGGAACAACCGTCCCACCCTTCCAGTCTTGTATCTGGGCTCAACTGCACCATGCCGAAGGGCATAGTGGTTCCCGGAAATGTATGTCCATGTCCACCAGTGCCGATGAAGGGATCTACAAATTCGGAATAGGGGCCCTGTGCATGTATTACCGTGGCCATGAAAAGGAGAGGGATAACTATCTTCCGCATATACAATCGATCAAGAAGTGACGCGCAAGATAGAAGATACCTGCCAACTGGAAATCTGCTGCTTTGATCTGGAAAGTGTTCATCTCGCAGAAAAGGCGGGTGTGCCATCCATTGAATTGTGCACGGATTATACTCTGGACGGGCTTTGGCCCGGGAAATCAATGGTTCGGGAGGCCAGAATGCAGTTTTCCGGAGTCCTGCGGGTCATGATCAGGCCCAGACCGGGAAATTTTATCTATTCACCGGAGGAATTACAGGATATGCTGAATCAGATCGAAGAATCCGTTCTGGCCGGGGCAGACGGGATCACCTTCGGTTGCCTGTCAACCACTGGATTGCTGGCAACCGACCAGATTGAACAAATCATTCAATACGCTGGTGAAGAGATCAAGCCCACCTTTCATCGTGCGTTTGATCTACTGGATTCACCCATTTCCGCTTTGCAGGATTTGGCCAGCATGGGCGTCCAGCGCGTATTGACCAGTGGAGGGAGTGGAAAGGCAATAGACAATTTGGGCCATTTTATCAAACTGCTGGGTCAGGAGACAGGTGGTTTGTCCGTAGTCGCTGCGGGATCCGTACGGCCGGAGCATATACAACAGATGCTGGCTGCAGGTATTCGTCATGTTCATTCATCTGCATCAATACGTCCTGATGGTCGAGCTGATCTGGATTGTATCCACGCGTTGATGAAGGCCTGTGGCTTGACCGATGAAACAGCAACAGAATGATAAGTAAAAGACAACAACCAGGGAATGATACCGTGCGGTTCTGGAATTCCATTCTGGTTTGCATGCTTCTGGAGCTTTTGTCCCATCAGCCCTGCCTGGGTCAAGGGTCCGACCCTCACCAATCACGAATCTTCCTCGATACAGGCTGGACCTATCGCTCCATGGATGGTCGATTTTCGGGAAAGGCCACAGTTCCGGGGGCCATTCACAATGATCTCCTGCTCAACCGGCAGATCCCGGATCCCTTCTATCGGGATGAAGCACTTCGTTTGGGGTGGATTGATACGACAACCTGGATCTACGAGTTGACTGTGTTCGCTCATGAAGAGGTGCCGTTGGATCGCCATCTGGAATTGGTTTTTGAAGGATTGGACACGTATGCCCATGTACGGATCAACGGGCAACTTGTCCTCGATGCGGCCAACATGTTTCGCCAATGGCGGATCAACCTGGACACATGGAGGGACGCAGATTCACTCGTCATCCAGATAACATTTGACCCGGCTATCATCCGGGGAGAGGAATTCTCAATTGGCATACCCTGGACCTATCCAGCGGATAGTGATCCCTTCCCTGGCAAGCCCTCTGTGTTTACACGAAAAGCAGCCTGTCAATTCGGTTGGGATTTTGCACCGCCAATGCCCGGATGCGGCATCTGGAAACAGGTTTATCTGCATTCCAGATCTGACCTGCAGGTGTCTGATGCATGGTTGCAGACAACCCGCATCCATGGAGATACGGCAGAAGTCGTGATGCATACGACACTGATCTCGGAAAAAGAACAACTTGTCCTTCTGGAAGCCAGGGTTAATGACCTTGTCAGCAAAAGATCGATCACTGTTTTACCATGTCAGTTTTTATACGAATTACCGTTTCAGATCATTCACCCGGACCTGTGGTGGCCTCAGCACGCAGGCGACCCCGTGTTGTGTAACGCTCAAGTCATCGCACGAAGTGAAAGCGGCTCAGACACACAGATCTGGAAGGCGGGCATCCGGACGATTACCCTGATCAGACCCCGGATTCACAGGGTACTCCATTTACGTTTGTCGTGAATGGTCGACCAGTGTTTGCTGTTGGTGCGAATTAGTGCCTGCCGACCTGTTTCGTGCCGGATTGCGAAATCCACGTATCGGGAATTGCTCCTGAGTGCATTTGATGCCGGTTTCAATATGCTCCGCGTGTGGGGGGGCGGAATTTATGAAGATGACCTGTTCTACCATCTGGCTGATTCCCTCGGTATCCTGGTCTGGCAGGATTTCATGTTTGCCAATACGATGTATCCTGGGGATACCTCGTTTCTCCAGAACGTAAACAGGGAAGTGACTGAACAGGTCATCCGCTTGCGCAAACATCCGAGCCTGGCGCTGTGGTGTGGTAATAATGAGATTGATGTCGCCTGGAAGAATTGGGGGTGGTCTTCAACCTATGGATGGGGGCCAGATGCAATAAATTGGATGAAAGGAGATTATGATATTCTGTTTAAAGGGATGTTGCCTGAATTAGTCGAACAATTGCATCCTGGCGCACGGTATGTTCAGACAAGTCCGTTGAGCAATTGGGGTGATCCGGCAGATCTCGCTCATGGCGACAACCATTTCTGGGGTGTCTGGCATGGAGAGATGCCCCTGGACAGCTTGCGCACGAGAGTGCCCCGGTTCATGAGTGAATATGGGTTGCAGTCCTTACCTACGTGGTCCTCAGTTGAGAGATTCAGTAACCATTCAGATTGGCAAGCGGACAGCCCGGTGATGCAGTTTCACCAGCGGTCGTATAAGGGAAATAGACTGATCGACAGGTATCGGGTCATGGAAGGAGACCCGGATCCGGGGGATGATTTTCAGGCCTGGGTGAAGATGAGTCATCATCTTCAGGCCAAGGCTTATCAGATCGCGATTACGACTCATCTGGACGCCAAACCCTATTGTATGGGCAGCCTGTTGTGGCAATTCAACGAGCCCTGGCCAGGAGCCAGCTGGTCCATCATCGACTATTATGGCGAGAAAACAGCCGGCCTATTTTGCCATTCAGGATGTGATCGCCCGGAAGATGATCGAAAATTCAAAATGAGTGCACAAAACGGAGGGTTCGATTCCGCTGTAAAGATGGTTGGTGCCCAGGTGCGCCTTTCAATCAAATGGACCAGCAGGATCTAGAATAAACCAGGGATAAGTCTGTTCTGGCCATGTTGGTAGAGTGCATACTCAAACCCCGTTTTGGTCGCAAAGGCACCATGCTCCCCAGACTTATTGATCGCAATAAAGCCGACAAAGAGCTCCGGATTGCCCGGATTTCGTTTTTTAATCCGGCTGACGGCTTCTTCACAAGCCCGTTGAGGGGAGTACCCCTGGCGCATCAGTTCCACCACGAGAAACGAACCGCAGATCTTGATCACTTCTTCACCTGTACCGGTAGCGGTGGCCGCGCCTATTTCATTATCCACGTACAAGCCGGCACCGATGATCGGGGAGTCACCCACTCGCCCTGGAATCTTGAACGCCCAACCGGATGTCGTGCACGCACCAGACAGGTTGCCCTGTTTGTCGATAGCGAGCATACCGATCGTATCATGATTGCTGATATCCGTACTGAATGACCGCCATTTCGGGTTGTTTGCCTTCCAGGCTTTCCAGGCTTTTCGGGCATTCGGCGTCAGCAGACCGGTTTTCGGGAAACCGATCTGGGTAGCGAAATCCCGTGCTTTTTCGCCTACGAGCAAGACATGTTGTGTGCGTTCCATGACCGCCCGGGCAACGCTGATGGGGTGGAGGGTTTTCTCCAGACAGGCTACAGCTCCACATTGTCCGCGATGATCCATGATGGATGCATCCAGGGTCACATCGCCTGCTGCATCCGGGAAGCCACCCCGTCCGACTGATGTCGATTCCGGGTCGGCTTCGACGATCATCACTCCAGATTCGACAGCATCGAGGCAGAGCCTCCCTGTTCAATAACCTTCATCGCTGCTTCATTCGCAGGAATGCCAAAGTTCCAGGTGCTGATCACCAGTGGGTCCGTTGAGGCGGTCTGAAGTGCATCAGGAAGATGAAGTTGCCTTGATGCAGTAATCATTCCGGCTGCCGAAAGCAGACTTTTCCCCAGAAAAGAACGACGTGAAGACATGGGTAATCGATTTCGATCAGCGATAATAGCGGAAATAATTGATACCCTCGGCCTGCCATCGTTGTTCATGGATGTTGAGCCGATGCAGAAAGTCGTCATAGTTCGTTGTATCCGGATCACACCACAAGGCCTCTGCCAGTGCTGCCAGTCGAGGAAAAACCATGTACTCCACATGCCGTTCGTCCAGCATATATTCCGTCCAGACATTGCCCTGTCCACCGAGGATCATGTTCTGCGCCGAAGATTCCAGACCCGGGGGGAGAGGGTCCCACTGGTGGACTGATTCCAGTGGATTATACCCACCTATCGCGACAGGTTGCCCCGGAAGGGTTGATTGATAATGATCAAAATAGCATGGTTGTCCCGGAGTCATGATCACGTGGTGGCCCAAACGAGCAGCTTCTTCACCACCGCGAGTGCCCCGCCAGGACATCACTGTGGCGTCAGGGGCCAGGCCACCTTCCAGGATCTCATCCCATCCGATCAGCCGTCGGCCTCTGCTGTGGAGATGTTGCTCGATCTGCCGGATAAACCAGCTCTGCAATTCATGTTCATCTGCGAGGCCGTGATCGATCCTATTCTGTTGGCAGACAGGACAGACCTTCCATCTGGTTTTGGGGCATTCATCCCCGCCGATATGAATGTACGTGCCCGGGAAAAGATCGATGACTTCGTCCAGAACGTTGCAGAGAAACGTAATTGTTTCCGGGCGTGTACAGAAGACATCATCAAAGACGCCCCAGGTAGTCGCGGGCGTGAAGGGCCCGCCTGTGCAGGAGAGTTCGGGATAGGCAGACAAAGCAGCCAGCGCATGGCCGGGCATTTCAATCTCCGGGATAATGGTGACACCTTTTGACGTGGCATAGGCGACCACATCCCGGATCTCCTCCTGCGTGTAATATCCCCCGTATCGAATGCCATCATATGTGTGGGGCTTCTGACTGTAATGGCCCACCAGCGTCTCAGCTCTCCACGCACCGATCTCTGTCAGTTTCGGGTATTGTTTGATCTCGATCCGCCATCCCTGGTCTTCCGTCAGATGCCAGTGAAAGGTGTTGAATTTGTACATCGCGAGATAATCGATATACCGTTTGATAAAGGAAACCGGAAAGAAATGGCGGCAGACATCGAGATGCATGCCACGGTAGGGGAATCGCGGGGCATCTTCGATGCTCAGACAGGGGGAATAGAGTGTGCCATCAACGGAATCCACTGTCATGGTTTGCAGCACACTGTTAAAACCGTAGAGGAAACCTTGCTCCGAACGGGCTTTTATCGTGATCAGGTTTGGTTTGATCACCACCTGATAGGCTTCAGGGTTTAGGTGGAAAAGGGTGTCTAGTTCAAATTGCAGGTTGTTCAATCCAGTTTTCACATCGGATACACCGAGCTGAACGAGCTGTTTATAGAAATCCTGCACATCAGAAAGGAGGGGAGAAGTGGTCGGAGCGGCGATGGCGGAAAACTCATGCCAGGAAAACCGGCCAGGCATGAGCTGCAGAGATGTCGGGGCAGGGATGATGGCTGGCAATAGCTTATCCTGCGCGTGAGCAGAAAAGGACAATCCTGACAAAATCAGAAGGACCAGGCCGAACGGAAGATAGGGTAGTCGCATGAAGGTCAGTTGAACAGGTTATACAGGTTCGTTTTGCGAATCACTCAATTGATCGTAGTGTATCCCTTGTGCCATCAGGATGGATTTCACCCGCCATGCATAAAGGGCCAGGAATCCGAAACAGGCAACGGGAATCCAGTAGCTCATCTGGATACCCGCCAGGTCTGCCAGGTATCCCTGCAGGGGCGGGATGATGGCACCGCCGAGGATCATCATCACCAGGAGGGAGGAACCCTGGTTGGTGTATTTGCCAAGTCCGGCAATGGAAAGTGCAAAGATGCAGGGCCACATGATTGAACAGAATAATCCGCCCGACACAAAGGCGTACACGGCCCATTGGCCATCGAGGGCCAGTCCGGCGATCATCATAGCCATGCCCAGGCCACTGAAGAGCATCAGGGTACGTGCAGGCTTGTCATTGCCCATAAAGAACCCGAGGATGCAAATGAAGATAAAAGGAAGGTAGCCAAGGAGATCTGTCAATGGGCTTCCTTCAAGCTGTTAACAAACAGGATAACTGCAAAGGCGATGAGCGGGACGATGATCCACAGGATCTTTTTCCACAGAGGGGATACATTGAAGACCCCGATGGCACCCGTCCACCGGCCGATCATGAGGCTTCCCCAATACAGGCTGATGTAGTGAACAGTTTGTGTATGATCCAGTCCGAGCATGTTTGGATCGGCCATCAGGGCAGGCAGGTTGCTCTGGATACTGACCTCCACTCCGACATAGATAAAGATGGCGGCCATACCCCAGACGAGTTGAGGAAATCGCAGGGCGCCCAGGTCGTGCCGGATCTTCTCGGTTGTGGTAATGGAAGGCAGACGGGATCGTCCCAGCAGGAGTGCGAACAGGACAAGACACCCTGCCAGGATCAGATAGGGGATCTGCACGACCTCCAGTCCCTGGGTGGTTTCTGCCTGGATATTGCCAAACAGTGCCCAGCTGATCAGCAAAGGGCCCGTCATGGTGCCAAAGGAATTGACGCCTTGTGCCATATTGATCCGATGCGCCCCGGTGGCCGGATCACCGATGGCGACCATGTATGGATTGGCGACGATCTGCTGGAGGGTAAATCCGAGGCCGATAACTGACAGAGCTATCAGCAGCAGGGGGAATGAGCCCAAATGTGCGGCAGGGTAGAACAGGGCAGCTCCGCACGCGGAGATCAGAAAGCCGATCACCAACCCCTTTTTGTAGCCGATCCGATTGAGTGGGTCGCCCATCCGGGAGGAGATCAGGAAGTAGATCAGGGAGCCGAAGAAATAGGCGGCATAAAAGGCCAGGTCCACGAGTTGCGACTGCCATTGGAGGAGGGTGAAGTTTTCCTTGAAAAAAGGGATCAATACCGTGTTGGATGCGGCGACGAATCCCCAGAAAAAGAATACAGTAATGAGGATGTACAACGAGTGGCGGCTGGCCGTCTGTCGGCTTTCGGACATAGTGTTCTGTTTAGCCGCCTAAAATAGGTCAGGTTTTTCTTTCCCTGCGTATTGAATACAACACAAAATGTTTTAATTTTGACAAACAAAGGCCAAGTGAAATCCCAAATGACAAATTCCAAACACAAACAAATTCCAATGACCAAATCCGAATGACCGAATCCGAATGACCGAATCCGAATGACACGAGCGCGAATGACCGAATCCGAATGACCAAAACGGAGATACTCCCTACTCTGCGTCCCCGAGTCCCTTCGTCTCTGGGTCTCTGGGTCTCAAAGTCCCACGTTCTCATGGTTACAAAGTCGCCACTTCCCTGCCTCGCCGGCAAGCAGGCGCTTTCCGTCTTCCAATTTCTCCGTCCCTCCGTCACTGAGTCCCTTCGTCTCTGGGTCTCCAGGTTACACTTTCGTCCAATTTCCGCATTTACCACAGAGTTTACTCACTCTCTACTCTCTACACTCCACTTGCACCGCCTATCGAAATAACCCAATAACGAAATAACCCCTTCAACAGACAACCGAAAACTGACAACCGACAACAGAAACCGACAACTGACAACCTCCCATGAATACGACACACTTCAACCGGGCCATACTCCATCTCGACCTCGATGCTTTCTTTGTGGCAGTGGAATGCCTGAAGAATGACAGTCTGCGCGGCAAGCCACTGATCGTCGGGGCACCAGTGATCGCGGGGTGGTGGCTGCCTGCAGTTATGAAGCCCGGCGCTTCGGCGTCCACTCGGCCATGCCGATGAAGATGGCACTGCGCCTCTGCCCGGATGCTCTGGTCTTGCGAGGGGACATGGACAGCTACAGCCGGTACTCGCACCTCGTCACCGAGATCATTGCCGATCAGGCCCCCGTCTTTGAAAAGGCATCGATCGATGAGTTCTATCTCGACCTGACCGGGATGGACCGCTATTTCGGGTGTATGCAGTGGTCGGGCGAACTGCGTGATCGGATCATGCAGGAAAGTGGCCTGCCGATCTCCTTTGGCCTTTCCGTCAATAAGCTCGTATCCAAAGTGGGCACCGGGGAGGTCAAGCCCAATGGGACGATCTCCGTTCCTGCCGGCACGGAAAGGGGGTTTCTGGCACCTCTCTCGACCAACAAGATTCCTGGTATCGGGAAGGAGACCTACAAAAAGCTCAGCTTCATGGGCGTCCGGACCGTTCGGGTGTTGAGCGAGATTCCCATGGGGTTGCTCCAGCGCGAATTTGGCAAGCATGGCAAGGACCTCTGGCGCAAAGCCAATGCCATCGATGATGCAGCCGTCATACCTTATGAGGAACAGAAATCCATGTCGTCAGAGCGGACCTTTCAACAGGATACTCTGGAGGTGAGCCGGGTGCGGGATATGCTGCGCGGCATGACCGAACGGCTGGCCTTCGATCTGCGGAAGGCCAACAAACTCACCAGCTGCATCACCGTGAAGATCCGCTATGCCGACTTCAACACCTACACCATGCAGCGGCGCATCAGTTATACCGCTACCGATGGACCGTTGCAGACCGCCGCCCTCGACCTGTTCGACCGGCTTTACCAACGACGGCAGCTCATCCGCCTCATCGGAGTGAAGTTCAGCGGACTGGTCCAGGGGCATTATCAGATCGACCTCTTCAATGATACGCTGGAAGAGGTCCACCTCATGCAGGCCATGGATCGCATCCGCAACCGCTTTGGCCATCAGGCCGTGATGCGGGCCAGCGGGCTGGGGTAGGGTATTGGAGATGCTTCCAGATCAGTATACAAGATCATCCTGAAAAGTGGAAGATTCAACTCCACCAATGAAGATGAGCTGTATCTTGGTGGGGTAGCATACAGAAAGTTCTATGTTCAAAGCTTTGGGGTTCGGCATGTCTCTCACAGGCCGTTATCCAGTTCCATAACCAGGATGACCTTTGACCAGATCACCATTCACTAACCTGTCCCCCTCATTCCAATCCTTCTGTGCACGTTTCCCGCAGCACACACTCTACCGGGCACCCGGACGGATCAACATGATTGGCGAACACACCGACTACAATGAAGGCTGGGTCCTTCCCGGAGCGTCTGATCTACACTTGTTGTTTGCAGCAGTTCCCGATCACCAACCTGCCATTCGGATTCGGGCTGATCGGTTTGCTGAAGAAGTCACTCTGGATCTGGATGGAAGCCCATTACTTACGGATCACTGGTCCCGGTTTCCAGCTGCAGTCATCCATACTGCCCGCGCGTACAATCTGCCATTGGCCGGGCTGCACATCCTGTTTGGAGGGACCCTCCCCATGGGGGCCGGCATGTCATCCTCTTCCGCACTGACCTGCGGCCTGGTGTATTTGATGAACCATCAGTTTAACTGGCAACTCCCGAACTCGAAACTGATCGAACTGGCCAGAGAAAGTGAACATAGAACAGGTGTCCGAGGCGGGGTCATGGATCAGTTCGCCATTCTCAACAGTATCCCCGGTCATGTTCAACTGCTGGATTGCCGGACACTGGTATTCAGACAGATCCAGCTTCCCACCGAAGGGCCATCCTGGTTTATACTGGACAGCGGGGTGCACCACAACCTCGTCGAATCACCATACAACCAACGCCGGGAAGCCTGCGAACGTATTGTTGAAGAAGGTCGACTTATGGGTCTGACAATCAAATCACTCCGCGACCTGGATGATTATCAGTTGGGACGGATTTCAGAGTCTGCAAGCCATACCGATGTGGAGAAAGCCCGATTTGTCCTGGATGAAAATGCGCGCGTACATCAAATGGTCGAGGCTTTCACAACGAACAACTGGACTTTGGCGGGCCAATTACTCTACCAGTGTCACCAGGGTTTGCGGCATCAGTATCAGGTATCGTGCCCCGAACTGGATACGATAGTCGATACATTGTCCAATCTCCCGGGCATCTATGGCGCACGTCTGATGGGAGCCGGATTTGGAGGTAGCGTGCTTGTTCTCGCAAATCCCGATGGAATCGAAAAAACCTGGACAGTTGTACAGGATGTGTATTATCAACTGCACAACCTGCATTTTACAACCTATCCGGTCCGTCTGGACCAGGGGGTTCATATTCTGGATGAAGAACATCTGAACAATTACTTACATGAATAGACGATCATTTGTCCGAAACACGGCACTGACGGGAGCCGGATTGACCCTGGCCATGTCCAATCCAGCTTCATCAACCCGGCCAATCGACCGATTGCGGATAGGCTTCCTGGGAACCGGGCTTCGGGGGCAAAACCACCTGGATGCAATCCTGAAACGAGCCGATTGTGAGGTCGTTGCACTTTGTGATCCCGATGCATCCATGCTGGCTTCTGCTCTGGATCTATGCAAAAAAGGGTCTTCTCCGAATCCGGTAATCTACACCGGTTCTGACCAGGTCTGGCAGGAAATGCTCATCAGGGAAGACATGGATGCAGTGATCATTTCAACCCCATGGGAATGGCATGTACCCATGGCCGTCCAGGCTTTGGAGCGCAATCTGTATGTCGGTCTCGAGGTCGGTGGGGCCTTCAGTGTAGAGGAATGCTGGGACCTTGTTCACGCTGAAGAAAGAAGCAGGGGGAAGCTGTTCTTTCTGGAGAACGTGTGTTATCGAAGGGATATTATGGCCGTTATGAGAATGGTCAGGGAGGGCCTGTTTGGTGATCTGATTCACTTGCAAGGTGGCTATCAACACGATTTGCGTGCCGTCAAATTGAATGATGGCAAACAACCCTATGGCGGAGGTGTGGAATTCGGAGAAAAGGGCTACTCCGAGTCGAAATGGCGGACAATCCACTCCGTACACCGCAACGGCGAACTCTATCCTACGCATGGCCTTGGTCCCGTAGCCATGATGGCGAATATCAACCGGGGAAACAGGATGACACATCTGACGGCGATGTCAACGCAGGCAAGAGGGTTACATGACTACATCGTCAAGCATCCTCAGGGTGGCGCAAGTCATCCCAATGCAAATGTCCGGTTCGCGTTGGGTGATGTAGTGACCACGATGATCCATTGTCAGCAAGGCCAGAGCATTCTTCTCCAACATGATACGTCACTGCCAAGGCCCTATTCACTCGGGTTCCGGGTACAGGGTACAGCCGGATTGTGGATGGATATCAATCAGTCCCTGCATATTGAAGGAAAGACCGAGTCACATCGGTGGGAATCGGCGGGGGCCTGGTTAGAACGATACGACCATCCGTTCTGGAAAGCACATGCAGAGAAAGCAACAGGTGCCGGTCATGGTGGGATGGATTGGTTTCTGATCAACAGTTTTGTTGAACATGCCCGGCGCCATGAACACCCTCCCATTGATGTATATGATGCAGCAGCCTGGATGGTGATCACACCGCTCAGTGAAATGTCGATCAGCCAGGGTTCTGCTCCCCAACCGATCCCTGATTTCACCAATGGTAGGTGGGTCAATCGAAACCCTTCCTTTGCAATTCACGGGGATTATTAATTTTAGGTTATTCAATACCCATTTGAACAGACCCGGACAAGGGCTTCCTGGACGAATAGGGTAAGGATCCAAATTAAAAAACAACAGTCTGTATGCGATCTATTCGAACATTTTTCCTCTTTCTCTCGCTGTTTGCTACATCTCAGCTCTTTTCCCAGGATGGCCCCTATTGCATTCAGGGCCGATTTGCGGAGACTCCTTATTTCACGGCAAATGAGATCCTGGAATTGAAGGATATCACCTACGGTGCAGCGATGCGGTGGCCTTCGACTGTTGTAGACACCTTGAAGATGGACATTTATATGCCGGATCCAGCGGTTGATCCACTGGCCCAGCGGCCGTTCATCATGTTGATCCATGGCGGTGCATTTTATGGAGGGCAGCGGGAAGACATGCAGCTTCTCTGCATGGAATATGCCCGGCGAGGGTATGTTGCGGCAACCATGAGTTATCGGTTGGGCTGGGACTGTGACCCCAATTCGGGCTTGTTGATCTGTTTCTTCTGTGGTTCACAAGCAGATAAATTGAAGGTAGCAGCCTACCGGTCTGTCCAGGACACCCGAGCGGCCTTGCGGTTTGTCGCATCCCAGGCAGGGAATTACGGCATTGATCCTGAACACGTGTTTGTCGGGGGGACAAGTGCAGGCAGTGTGGCGGCTATCCATGCAGCCTTTCTCGACCAGGAGCAGGCTGATATCTTTTGTCCGGATTGTGTTCCTGCAGTCGGTGCTCTGGATTCCAGTGTGAATGAGATCCAGGCCGAATACACCATCCAGGGGGTGATCAACAATTGCGGGGCCGTCATGAACCTGGATATTTTTGAAGCGGGATTGCCAATGCCCATGATCAGTTTTCATGATGACGGGGATTGTATTGTGCCTGCAGGATACGGCTATGCCCTTGGTTGTCTCAACTGCCAGGATTTTTCTGGCACATGGGACCAAAGAAATGAATATGTCATCCCTGGATAATGGCAATTGTTCTGAAATGAATCTGAGGTTGAACAGTCTGAGCCATTGTTCCTATCCGAGTGCAACCATCATTTCCCGGGCGAGCTGTTTCCTCAAAAGCATCTTGTGCGGAACCTGTGAGAGTGCGTCGAGTAATGATGTGAACAATACAGCGAGCTGTACTGACCTGGGAGGGCCGGTATCGATATACGATCCATCTATCCAAGGTCCAGGATTACGTGTCTATCCGAATCCCGCACATGGACAGGTCACCATTGATCTGTACGGGTTTCAGTCAGATCAGGAGATCTTTCTTCGGGTGGTAAATGCATTCGGGCTCCCCGTTCTTCAGAAGGAACTGATGTCTCCTGTCTCACACAATGTGGACCTGAATGGATTACCGACAGGATTCTATACGGTGATTGCTTTTCAAAACAATGTGATGGCCAGACCCCAATCGATCATGATCGAATAGCGGAGCGGCATCGGCCTGGATTTGGGGTTACAATTCGCGGAGGAAGAAAAAGTAAACCAGAGCCACCAGGATGAGGGTAATGATCACCAGTGTAGTGGTGAACTTCTTAAAGTCGCGCTGATCTTTCACCGCAATTCGTGCTTTTCGCTTAGACATGTTTGTTTGCTTTTCTGGTTAAAAATAGCGGATTTTCGAATGGCAATACATGCATGAAGGCAAATATTCCATTCGGACGGTATTATTTCTCCAGGTAAAAATCGACAACGCGCATATCGACACGAATATCCTGGGGTCGGATTTCCTGTCGCAGGGAGATCCCTTCCAGGGTCCGGCAGCGTGAGAGGGCCACATAGAGTTGTCCGTGTTCAAACAACCCCCCACTCAGATCCAGGATGACCTTGTCGAAAGTTTGGCCCTGACTTTTGTGTATGGTCACCGCCCAGGCCAGACGGAGAGGCAATTGTTCAAACGTGCCGACCACTTCGCGAAGAAGTGCCCCCTGTTGATCTGGTGGGAGGCCATATCGGATGATCTCCCAGGAGATCCGGTTCACAGTCAATTCCTTTGGTTCCTGGCCTTCACGGGGGAGTGCGACTGTGACATGATCACTGGACAGAGATGTAATGACGCCGAGGGTGCCATTCACAAATGCGCCCTCCGGATCATTCCGGATAAACATGACCTGGGCACCGTGTCGAAGTCGAAGCAGGGCATCTGTGGGATACACACTTGCATTGAATTTGCCTGTAATTGAAGCAGAATAAACCAGTTCGGGTCCGGGCAATGCATCGAGGTAACCTTGATTGATCATGTCGACCTTATAATTACGGGCGGCAAGGATCAGACTGAAGGAACCGGGTTGCGCTTCCGGATCGACACGTTCATTCAGTTCGGCAAGTGTGTCCTCATCCGCCTCGTTGGTTCGAATATCCTCCAACAACCGGAGAAAGCGCTTTTCCTGCTGACGATACACCTCCTGTAACTCGATCTTCTGCCATGCGAAGGGCCAGCGGAGCACGCCCGCGGAGAAAAAATAGGGCGTTTCATACCCCCAACTTTGGAGGATGCCCACTTCGTCACGGGTGACAACGGGGGGCAATTGAAAGAGATCGCCGAAAAACACGACCTGGACACCGCCAAATGGTTGTTGATTCCCCCGATTGATCCGCAGGCACAGATCGATTCGGTCTAGAAGATCAGCTCGAACCATGGAGATCTCGTCGATCACCAGCACGTCGATGCGCTGATACAATTTGGCATATCGACTTTTTTTTACCTCGTTCTGACCGAACAGATGGGGTGGGAATCCAAAAAAGGAGTGGATGGTCTGACCGCCGGCTTGCAAGGCAGCTACTCCTGTCGGTGCAACGATGACGGTTTTTTTCCGGGTCGACGCAGCAAAGAGCCGCAACAGAGTCGATTTGCCTGTTCCCGCCCGACCAGTGATAAACAGATTGTCGGTGCTATGCTCCAGCCGATCCAGAATCTCATGGAACAAGGGACTGACCTGGAGCGGAATATACGTCATGCCGGGCTGAATCAACGTGGACGAACCAGATACACCATCACGGGAAAGTGATCACTGTAGCCGTTGATGTATTCATCAAAATCAAATGTACGGAACGGATAGCCCCGATAATGGCCCATGGGTTGGATCAGGTAGGATGGGTTGAAAATGGCTGCCTTGTAAAAAGAACCGATCTTCCTGTTTGGAAAGCAGTGATTCGGAAACGAGGATCTGGTCGAACAAACTCCAGGCATCCCGGTAAGCCAGGGTGCCGATGCCTTTTTTATACAGGGCAGTCCAGGCATTGAAGAATTCACCAGGTTTCACAGACTCTTTGGTTGATTTTCCCTTGATATGTCGTGTAACGCTCGGGTTGACCGGATCATCATTCAAGTCACCCATGACGAGAATGCCCGCATCAGGGTTCATCAGCTGGATCGAATCAGAAATGGCCTGGTTCCTGGCAGCAGCAGCATTCCGCATGGGACGGGTGGCTTTTTCACCACCTCTTCTGGATGGCCAGTGGTTGATCAGGATATGCATCTCCTGGCCTGCCAGCGATCCATGAACATGCAACAGGTCACGTGTTACGACCCGACCACTGTCGGCATTGGTCAGCGCCATATTGACGGGTTGACTGCCGATCACGGTGAAGTAAGACGGTTGGTACAGGAAGGCGACATCGATCCCCCGAAAATCAGGGGAATCGTAATGTACGATCTGATAATTCCGCGCCGCGATAGCCGGTTCTCTGACCAGATCCTCCAGCACACTCCTGTTTTCCACTTCCGCAACGCCGAGGAATACGGGGCCATCCGGAGTGAGCTCAGTGCCCATCTCGCTGATAACTCTGGCAAGATTGGCCAGTTTTTCCCGGTACCGGTCGGGGGTCCATTTGCGCGTCCCATTCGGCGAAAATTCCGTGTCCGAAACGTTCGGCGTGTCCAGCGTGTCAAAGAGGTTTTCCAAATTGTAAAAGCCACAGGAAACGATCTGGTACTGCTGGGCCGAACACCATGTACCGAAACTGATGAAAAGGAGGAATAGGATCTGCTTCATGGGATAAAAGTACGATGGGTGATGGCGTCCAACATCACCGGAATGTGAAATCTTGGAATTGCATTGGTGGGAAGAGGTTGTTGCAGTACCTTAGCTTCTCTTTTACCTCCACTATGCTTCGATCCATCACCATCATTTTCACATTCTGTTTCATCGGTTTCAATAGCTCAGCTCAGGTGATCTCTGTTCAGGGCAGGGTAGTCGACGAAGTGACCGGTGCAGGTATTGCTGATGCTGTCGTGACTGCCGGTGATATGGCATTTGGTACGCGCGCAGACGGATCCTTCAATATCCGGATCAACCCGGATATCGATGGAGAACTGGTTATCAGTATGGTCGGTTATTCACCGAACAGGGTGAGCATTCCCCGAAACGGTGAGGATCCACTCAAACTCGGAGATATCCGACTGCAAAAAGGATCTTCACGCACGGCAAATGATGAGTTGATCCAGGATATCCCTGTGATCGAATTGACTGAATCGGATTTCGACGAAAATGCAGATGGCAATGTCTCCGCATTGCTCCAGGCCGCACGCGATCCGTTCATCAATGCAGCGGCTTTCCAGTTTTCTGCTGCACGGTTTCGAATTCGTGGATATGAATCCAGATACACAACCGTCCTGCTCAACGGCGTGAGTGCAAATGATCCGGGCAACGGGGATGTGTTCTGGAGTGAATGGGCTGGCCTTAATGATGTCATGCGGGCCCAGGAGAATCAGGTGGGACTCTCCTTTCAGGGCGAGTCAGTGGCCAATATCGGTGGCATTACCACCTTCGATACGCGGGCACACCGTCAACGAAAGCAGATTCGGGTTGGCTATGCAACCTCGAACAGGACTTACCGGAATCGATTAATGGCAACCTACTCCACGGGTTGGTTGAAGAATGACTGGGCCATCTCTGTTTCCGGGTCAAGACGATGGGGACAGGAGGGGTACATTCCCGGAACCCACTTCGACGGTTGGTCTTATTTTCTGTCTGTAGACAAACGGATTGCCAAAAACCACCTTCTCAATCTGACTGTACTCGGCGCACCTGTCAATCGGGGTAAATCAATTGCCAATACAAAGGAACAGTATGAGATCGCCGGATCACACTATTACAATCCCTACTGGGGTCGTCAGGAAGGAGAGGTTCGCAACAGTCGGGTGCTGGATGCTCATCAGCCGATAGCCATTCTTCGGTATGACTGGCAAATGGATCATGCGAGCCAGCTGATGGCTTCGTTTTCCTGGCAGGATGGGCGGTATGGCAGCAGCGCGCTCGAATGGGCGGATGCTCGCGATCCCCGCCCGGAATATTATCGCCGGTGGCCGAGTAGCATGGATGATCCGGAATCAGCGGCCCAGGTAAAAGATGCGCTGACCAACAATGAAGATCTGCGTCAGGTCGATTGGAACTATATGTACCAGACCAATTATAACAGTGGAACTACGGTCAACGATGTAGATGGCATTCCCGGCAATTCAGTCACCGGTTTGCGTTCCAAATACATGGTTCAGGAATATCGCAGTGATGCACGAACCCTTCAGGGCAGGGTTGTTTACATGAAGAGTCTGCAAAACCGTCACCTGATCAGTGCAGGTTTGCAGGGTCAGCAATTGCAAACGGACTATTTCAAATCGGTTCTGGATCTACTGGGTGGTGACTTCTGGCTGGACATAGATCGATTTGCGGAATTTGACTTTCCCAATAACTCGGAAGTGCTTCAGAATGACCTCGATCTGCCCAATCACCTGGTGCGGGAGGGTGATCGTTTTGGCTATGACTATCAGATCAGATCACAGAATTATCAGGGATGGGCTCAGGTCAATATGTCGGGCCGGAAATGGGATGGGTTCCTGGGTGCTGAAATGGGCATGACCAGCTTTTATCGTCAGGGCAATACGCGAAATGGGCGCTTCCCGGAAAATTCTAAAGGCAAATCAGATGTCCTTGACTTTCTCACCTGGTCAGGGAAAGGCGGGTTGACCTATAAGCTTGATGGCCGAAACTATATCAGCGGAAATGTCTTTGCCGCAGCGAATGCACCCGACTTTACCAATGCGTTCATCTCGCCCCGAACCCGGGATCAGGTCGTGCCGGATATCCCCACTGAAAAAGTCTATAGTGGCGAGTTGAATTACCGGTTGCAGGCTCCATCATTCAAATTCCGGGCTACCGGATATATCACCGAGATCCATGACCAGACCGACGTCATTACCTTTTTTAATGATCTCGAAAACACATTTGGCAATTACATCCTGAGTGGATTGAATCGCCGACATATCGGCACAGAATGGGGAGCGGAATGGAAGGTCACACCAGCCGTGGTCATCAATGGGGCTGCCGCACTTGGTCAGTATTATTATACCGATCGGGCATTGGCTTCTGTGGTTCAGGACAATACCGGGGAATACATCTATCAGGACCGTACGGTCTATTTGAAAAACTTCCACATGGATGGCATGCCCCAGGAGGCGTTCTCACTGGGTGTGACGTACAATTCCCGGAAGTTCTGGTTTGCCAATATTCAACTCAATTATTTCAGGAAGGCCTTCCTTGATTTTTCCCCGGATCGGCGGACAGCCGCAGCTGTGGATGGGGTCACTCCGGATTCAGACCAATGGCACGCTATCCTGGATCAGGAGGAACTACCGGCTGGATTTATGCTCAATGTATTCGGGGGCAAATCCTGGAAAGTCAAGGATGTATTCCTCTATCTCAATGTCGGTGTCAACAACGTTCTCAACAATACGGATTATATCACCGGCGGCTTCGAGCAGTTACGCTTTGATGATGAATCTCGCGATGTCAACCGTTTCCCAAACCGGTATTTTTACGCGTTTGGGCTGAACTATTTCGTCAATTTTAGTGTCCGGATCTAACTGATTATGAAACAGACCTTTTTCTACCTCCTTCTCCTGGGCCTCCTGGTCCCGACAGCTTGTGTCGATCTTGATTTTGATGAACCACCTCCCGGTGGTGAGCCGATCGATATCACTGCCAATGCAACGATCCAGGCCCTGAAAGCCTGGTATGTGCCAGGAGCGTTTACAGAGATTACAGATGAACTGATCATTCGGGGTATTGTGATCGCTGATGATGAATCCGGCAACTTCTACAAGACCATTGTGATTCAGGATGAGACAGCAGGGATTGAAGTCAAACTCAATTCTGTCGGGCTGTTCAACGACTATCCCATCGGTCGTGAAGTATTCATTCGCTGCCGGGGACTGATTATCAGCGATTACAACGGACTGATCCAACTCGGAGGCGGCACCTACGATGATCAGGGGGAAACGCGTTTGGGCGGTATCGAAGAAGCCTTGCTCAATGACTATCTCGTCGCCGGTGAACGCGACCAGTTTGTCACACCAAAGGCAAAATCGATCAAGGATATCAGTACGAATGACTTGAGTACATTGGTCAAGCTGACGGATGTCCAGTTTATACAGTCTAATGCTGGTGTATCTTATGCAGATCCAGTGACTCAGTTTTCAGTGAATCATCAGATCGAAGATTGTGCAGGGAACACGATACTGCTCAGAACGAGTGGGTATGCAGATTTTGCCGGGGACCTGACGCCTGCTGGTAAGGGCTCACTGACCGCTCTTGTCGGTGTGTTCGGTTCTGACCTCCAGTTGTTCATCCGCAACACCCAGGATGTTTCCATGGAGGAGGCGCGATGTAATAGCGGTGGCCCCGGTATTGGTGACATTGATGAGGATTTTGAATCTGTCGGAAATAATGCGGATGTGGCTTTGAATGGATGGCTCAATGTGGCGACAAAGGGGTCACGTGTCTGGAGAGGAAAAACCTTCAGCGGGAATACCTACATCCAGGCCACTGCATACAATGATACTGAAACAGAAATGGAAACCTGGTTGATCTCCCCTGCGATCGACCTGTCAGTCGCAAAAAAACTGACTTTCCTCAGTTCTGTTGCTTTCTGGGTACATAATGGTGGAGCGGTATTAATCTCCACTGATTTCAATGGCAGCAATGTCGCCGGAGCCACCTGGAATTCGCTCGCAGCCCAATTGCCAACGTCTTCGACCACAAACTATGATTGGGTGAATTCAGGGGAGGTTGATCTTTCGGCCTACTCCGGGACGGGGTATATCGCCTTCCGATATAATGGAAGTGGCCCGGGCGGACAAACCACCACGTTTATCATAGATGATGTTGTTGTCCAGAATAAATAACAACCGGCATACCGCTAGCAGAACTTTCAGAAAGCCAGCGCTCATGCTGGCTTTTCTGGCTATTGTTGCAGCCTGCATGGGGCAGATCCCGATCCAGCAGGCACGCAGCCAGGCGATCGGGTCTTCTGTGACCATTTCCGGTATCGTGACAAACGGGAATGAACTGGGCACCATTCGATATATCGAAGATGGTACGGGTGGTTTGCCAGCCTATCCCGGCACCGGCTCTGTACCCGGGTTTGCGACCCAGGTGGAGCGGGGTGACAGCATCACTGTTACCGGTGTTCTCTATGATTATAATGGATTGCTGGAACTGAGCCCGATCACAGGCTTCACCGTACATGCAAAGGGGACTATTCCCCCCGATCCGCCTCCCAGGATGTTGGGAGAGATCCAGGAGTCAATTGAAGGCACCATTGCACGATTTGTGTCCGTCACCTTTCAGGAAACAGGCGATTTCAGCGGGAATGCGTCCTACACGATCCTGGATGATCAGGGTGTCCAGGCGGATGTCTACATCCGGAATGGACAGAACATTGTCGGCACACCGATTCCAACCGCACCTGTTGATCTGGTCGGGATTATTTCTGCCTACTTCGGTGTTCAGCTCCTGCCCCGGGATCTGAATGACCTGATCCCCGCAACCGACCTGTATTTTACCAACGAGATCCGGCAGACCGACCTGGATGCAGGTTCGGTTACCCTGACCTGGACCACCAACCTCCCGGCATCTGGTCGCGTCATAATACAGGATCCGTTTGGCAACGTCCTGGAGGATACCCTGATCACCAGTGCGGCTACACACACCCATATTGTTGATCAGCTCGCACCGGCCACATTTTACAGGATCCAGGTGGTAGCCGAACGGCCGGGTTCTCAGATCAGCAGCCAACAGCGATGGATGAGTACGGCCTCCCTCTTGCCAGGATCCATGGAAGTTTATTTCAACCAGTCGGTAGACCAGACATTTGCCATGGGAGTAGATCCTGTAACCACCTCTGGAGATGATGTACTGGATGCCTTGCTCCAACTGATCCAGACTGCCACGGAAAGCATCGATCTGGCCATCTACAATATCAACGAAGCCGTTATTGTGAATGCCCTCAATATTGCATATAACAAGGGCATTCAGGTGCGCTATGTGGCTGCAGCTGCGACTTCCAATTCCGTATTTGAACCACCTCCTCCCTTTCCCATCCTGTATGGGAATGACTGGGCATTGATGCACAACAAGTTTGTGATTGTCGATGCGCAGATACCTGAACTGGCATCTGTCTTCACGGGGTCCATGAATTTTACAACATCACAGATTTACAACTATCCCAATAATATGGTTCTGGCCAGAGATCACGCTCTGGCACTGAATTATACCCGAGAATTTGAAGAGATGTGGGGCAGCCAGGGCGCCTTACCGGAACCGGATTACGCTCGATTCGGTGCTGCGAAATGGGATAATACGCCGCACCTGTTCAAGGTTAATGGGTCATTTGTCGAATCCTATTTTTCCCCAAGCGACTTTACCAACCGGGAAATTCTCGACGAGTTGCAATCTGCATCGAGTTCGATCCGATTTGCCTTGTTGACGTTTACGCGGGATGACCTTGCCGAAGCGATGATCCAGAAAGTACAAGGCGGATTGGAAGTCAGAGGGATTATTGAGAACATCAATGATAATGGCAGTGAATATGTGAAACTTCTCAACGCAGGTGTCAATGTAATCGACCATTCTCCAGATGCGCTGCTTCACCATAAATACGGTCTTGTTGATGACATGGTGGTCATCACCGGCTCGCACAACTGGAGCAATGCTGCCGATCAGCAGAATGATGAGAATACGCTGATAATTCATGACCCGAATATCGCCAACCTCTTCCGACAGGAGTTTGAAGCACGCTGGGGGGAATTACCCGTATCCGTGAATGCACCAGGTGAGCAGTCCCGAAATTCATGGAGGGGGGTCGTACGGGATGGATCACTTTTCCTGTTTGGAGATAATTCCATGAACGTGCTTGCGGAGGTGACCGTTATGGATCTATTGGGCCAACCCATGGTCAGTCAGCAACTGGAGCTGGTTGCAGGTGTGCAAACCTATATACTTCCGATTCCAGTTCTCCCATCGAGCCACTATGTAGTCAGTATACAGCCTGGCGACCAGGAAGGCGTTCAATTTCTGATTCCTGTCGTCAGATAGGAATGAAACACGAACCATTTCAGTTTCGGCAATTTGGGATTCGGCAGGATCGGTCCGCTATGAAGGTAGGTACTGATGGAATCCTTCTCGGCGCCTGGGCAAAGCCAGACGCCAGCATTGGCAGTACGGTTGATATCGGGACAGGTACCGGACTTCTGGCACTGATGATCGCACAACGGTATCCCCATGTTCACTTCGATGCGATTGAGCTGGATGAACATGCAGCTAAGGATGCCCGATTGAATTTCACTCGTTCCCCCTGGCATGATCGTCTTGTGGTATGGGAAGGAAATGCCCTTTCCTGGTTGGGCGATCCGGACAAGTCCAGACGATATGACTTTCTAATCTCTAATCCACCCTTTTTTCGGGAAGGGATCCGATCAGCTGATCCTTCACGAACCCTGGCCAGGCATCAGGATCATTTGCCGGATGTGGCATTCTGGGAATTGGCCGATTATATCATAGATGACCCGGGCCAGGTTGATGTGATCCTGCCGGCCGAAGCAGAAGCCAGATGGTGTGCACTGGCCTCATCGTCAGGGTTCTTTTTACAACGCATCTGCCAGGTTCGGGCAAGACCCGAACGATCGGTCTCCAGATCGCTGCTTTCCTTTTCAAGACAGCAGAAGCCTGTTGAACGTACGGACATGACGATTCGCGATGACCAGGGCCAACAGTATTCAAAAGCGTTCTGTGAACTCACAAACGCATACTATCTTACTTCTTGCTGAAGCAAGCATTGGAGTACAAGAAACGGAGCACAAAAAAGGGGCAAGCATTCTGCTCACCCCGTTGTATCAATTGACTGCCGTTGGGCTTTCCTGTTCAGCCAGGATCTTCTTGGCCTCGTCCAGGATCCGGGTATCTGTCAGCTCGACATAGCCTCCCTGAGGACCAGGTTGAACGTGCTTTTCAACCAGTTCACCGTTCTCGTCATATTTGTTGGCACCAAAATAGTTCCGTACGGTCTGCTCGTCAATTTGCAAATCGTCCGCGATACGCTTGACGCTGCCAGTAGGCAATGAATGCTTTATCTTCCGTAATTCTTCAAATGTAATATACATGGCAAGGAAGTTTTTCTTGATTGGAAAGTTAAGTCATTGTAAAGGGATACCAAAACTTTTCACGGGAAAAAACGTGAATTCTAATCACCTTTTCATCATTGGTCTTTAAAACGTTCTGAGAGACAGGAAGAAGGCTCTCCGGAATAAATTTAACGAATGAGGCTGACATCTCCTCGCCGGACAATAGTCTCCTTTCGGCCACACGCTTCAAACGTCATTTCCAGTCGATAGACATACGCATCCGTTGGCAGATCCTCATTCTGGAAACGGCCATCCCAGCCAGCCTGTGGATCGCGGGTCTGGAAAAGTTCCTTGCCCCAACGGGAGTGAATGCTCATCTGATAGTCCTGGACCGGTGTGCGCAAAAGTGGCCGGAAGGTATCATTTCGTCCATCCTGATTGGGCGTGAACACATTCGGAATGGCAAAGAATGTATCGGTCTCAATGGCCATAGAAGTAATCTCCACGGTAGTCTGGATCGTGTCGAATGCATGGACAGCGAGGATTGTTGTCGTTGATTCTCCCTGCCAGACCAGGGAGTCGCCAGTACCCAGAAAGATCGTATCACCGCTGGCCTGATACCAATCCATGGCAAAGGACCCGTTGCAATCCCGGTTATTGGTCAGGTGAAGGATGACCGGAGTTTGCGGGCAAACCGCTTCGACAGGGAGGATCCGCGGGATGGGACGAATCCGGAGGTCATCAATATAATAATAGGCGAGATTGTTTCCAGACTGCAGTTTTACAATTTCACTACCGCCAGGTTGGGAAGGTGTCGTCATATTACCAACGATCAATCCGTTGACACTGCTTTTAGCAATAAATGGCAACGTGATCGCCCTGTAATCTGTAGCATCCAGTCCGGTGGCATTTCCAGTTTCGGAATAACTCATCAACCCGGAATCATCCGGACTTACAGAACCCCCTGTCGGCAGATAGGTTGTGTCGGTCATCCAGAAAAACAGCGTGCGGGCCGCCTGACCAGACTCATCAGATAGCCGCCATTGAAGGCTCAATACATAGGATTCACCTGCGGTGATTGGAGAGCAGAGTGCGTAAAACGGATTTTCCATTTTGGGGCTCATAAAAAAACCGCCATGCGCCACACCCGAATAGGGAACATCACACCGATGATCAGCGGATCCATTGGCTGAAGCAATCCCCAGCGGATTGAGCGGATTGAAGGGGTGGGGTTGTGCCAAAGGGATACAGCTCCCGAAAACACAGATCACTTGGGTTGGGTACACTCGGCTTTGGAATAAAGATCTCATGATCTCCGTTCCGCAGCAGATTCTGAGCCAGACAGGAAGGACTGGCCACCATGGCGATCCCGCCAGCCAGGACCAGTAAACGAAGGAACTGATTCATATTGTGATTTCACCTTGAAGATAGGTATAACAGGACCCTTGCAGGATGACCCGCTCTTTGTCTAATGTGCACCGGATAACAGCACCGCGTTCGGAAGCCTGATAGGCTGAAAGCTCCGAACGCCCTGTTCGATCCGCCCAGAATCGACTCAACGTGGTATGTGCTGAGCCTGTTGCCGGATCCTCGTTGATTCCGCTTTGCGGGTAGAAACAGCGGCTGATAAAATCATACTCGCTATCAGCTGCAGTCACGATCAGTCCCCGGCTTTTCAACCGGGCAATCAATGAAAAATCAGGGTTGAGCTGTTTGAGGATGTCGCTGTTTTCTACCAGGGCAAGAAAATCATCACGGCCCTTCCAGAAACCGATCACATCCACCCCAAGAGCATCAAACATGAAAGGCGGAATATCAAATTCTTTCAACTCATCCGCAGGAAGATCCAGCGCATAACCATCTTCCAGACAATCCACATGCAGCCATCCGCTTCGCGACCAGAATCGGAATCGGGTTTCAGTCGCCTTCAAATGACACTTCAGGACATGTGCACTCGCCATGGTTGCGTGTCCGCAGAGGTTGACCTCTACGGTCGGCGTAAACCAGCGAATGTGGAAAGCTCCATTGATAGGCAAGATGAATGCTGTTTCCGCCTGGTTGTTTTCCTGGGCGATCTTTTGCATGAGATCGTCTTCAGGCCACTCGGTCACCGGGATAACGGCAGCGGGATTTCCGGAAAATCTACCGGTAGCAAAAGCATCTACGACATAGATGGGCAATTCCATAGGCTGGGTTTGCCACAAAGTAAGGAATTCATTTTCGCATCAAACAGATCATTCTTTGTGAAAACCCAAATCTTGACTTCTGACGAACCTGTCAGAGCCTTTGTTGTTACTTTTGCCTCATTGTATGCTTATGTCACCTTCACCTGATCTCCAAAGTATTCTTCAGGACCCCAGTCTGGATCCGTCTCTGAAGGCCATTGCCAACAAGGTTTACCTTGATCAACGAATATCTGATCAGGATTGTCTGACCCTGTTTGAATCCGGTTCCCTGGGTTTTGTAGGCGCACTCGCAAATACGATCCGCGAACGGAAACATGGGCACAGGACGTATTTCAACCGAAATTTTCATATCGAACCGACCAATGTCTGCATCTATACCTGCAACTTCTGCTCCTATTCCAGGCTGATCAAGCAGCGAGAAGACGGATGGGAGTATTCCATGGAGGATATGATGGACATCGTCAAATCCTATGATGAACAACCGGTGACTGAAGTCCATATAGTCGGTGGTGTAATGCCACAATACAACCTGGCATTTTACACAGAATTGTTCCGACAGATCAAGGCGCATCGGCCCGAACTGCACATCAAGGGGTTGACCCCGGTTGAATACTACTATATATTCAAGAAGGCAAAAGTGTCCTACGAGGAGGGCTTTCGTCAACTGATCGAAGCCGGACTGGATTCCATGCCGGGCGGTGGCGCAGAGATTTTCCATCTTGACATCCGCAAGCAGATCGCAGCGGATAAATGTACCGGTGAACAATGGTTGGATATTCACAAGGTGTGGCACCAACTGGGAAAGCGGAGCAATGCGACAATCCTGTATGGTCATATCGAATCCTTTTCGCATCGTGTTCATCACTTGTCCCTCCTGCGTGACCTTCAGGATGAAACCGGTGGGTTCCAGACGTTTATCCCACTCAAGTTCAGGAACCAGGAAAATCAGATGTCCCATATTCCTGAAGGCTCAACCGTTGAAGACCTGCGCAATTATGCGATCAGTCGAATCTATCTCGACAATTTTGACCACCTGAAAGCATACTGGCCCATGATCGGCCGTACAGTAGCCCAGATGTCGCTGTCTTTCGGAGTGGATGATATTGATGGGACCATTGATGATACGACCAAAATCTATTCCATGGCCGGTTCGGAGGAGCAAAACCCGGCACTTTCCACTAAAGACCTGGTGAAGCTGATTCAGGGAGTGGGTCGGCATCCTCTCGAACGAGATACGCTGTATCAGATCATCACCGACTTTACCGATCACATCTTTCCGGATGAAGAGGTTTACCGGGGATATACCTCATTACCCGTCGTCTCATCCTGATGAAGAAGGACATCTTTATTCTTCGACATGGTGAAACAGATTTGAATCGCATGGGGATCGTCCAGGGAAGCGGTGTTGACCCGTCGTTGAATGATACAGGTATTGGCCAGTCTACCGCATTCTTTCATAAATACCGGGAGCACCCGTTCGAACTGGTCATCACATCCGGTCTGAAAAGGTCGCAGGAGACCGTGAAGCCATTTATTGAAAGGCCGTTACCGTGGATCCAACGCGAGGAGATCAATGAGATTTCATGGGGAGATCATGAAGGTCGACCCAGTAAGCCCGAGATGATTCAGGCCTATGACCGGATGATCGACGCATGGGCAAAGGGTGACCTGGCTGCCCATTTACCAAATGGTGAAAGTGCAAGTCAGCTGATCACCCGGATCGACCGGTTTCTGGAGGAATTGCAAAACCGGCCTGAGCGACACATACTTGTTTGTACGCATGGCCGGGCCTTGAGATGCCTGATTACCCGGATCAGAAACCAATCTGTCTCATATATGGAGTCAGTCGCGCATGCCAATACAGGTCTGTATCACGTATCATGGGATGGCCGCGTGTTCCAAATTCATCTGGAGAATGACATTTCACACTTGAATCATGGCTGAGCAGCGCCGTCTGGTCCTGGTGAACTACCTCAACACGTTGCCCTTTCTGCATGGTCTGAAAGAGAGCTTGCCATATGGAATGGAATTGATTCAGGCCCATCCTGCGGATTGTGCCGAAACCTTTTTTAACGGGAAGAGCAAATATCGGTCTGATACCGGTTGGCGCCCTGATCGGTCAGAACAATTGGTCTCGGATCAGTGATTATGGGATCGGATGTGATGGCCCTGTGGCAACCGTATGTCTTTTCGGGCATACACCCATCCATGAATGGGATCAGGTTGCACTGGACTACCAATCTCGTACCTCAGTGCTTCTGGCAAGGATTCTGTTGACAGAATATTGGCAGTGCAATCCGGGATTTGAAGCGGCCAAGCCCGGTTTCGAGTCGCACATTGCTGGACGAACCGGCGGGCTGATCATCGGTGACCGGGCGATCCAGGCGAAGGACATCTTTCCATATTCCTATGATTTGGGTGAGGCATGGAAAGCTCTGACGGGGTTGCCGTTTGTCTTCGCCACATGGGTCACCCGAGGCCAGAAGGATCCGGAAATGGAAAATTGGATGAATCAGGCATTTCGATCCGGGTTGCAAGCCATTCCAGATATTGTCCGGGCGGAACAGGGACGATATCATTCATTTGATCTGGAGCATTATTACCAGCAGAACATTCGATATGTCATGGATGATCCTGCGTTGGACGGCCTGCAGGAATTCTTGAAGAAGGCAGCAACCACGGGTTAATCTAGGGGAGGGTAGTGAGTGCTTTGCTCAATCCTTCGGCCATCCATTTTGCCAGTGCCTCCCGATTGTCGGTGATCACCAGCCGCCGCTGATCTTCCGGATTCCGGATATTGGCCAATTCGATGTAAACGGCTTGAGGACTTGTCTCGCGCAGCGTGTAGAGATCACGAGAAGTCACTGTACCGTGATAATCCCGGCTGCTCTGGTGGATACCATACTTGTCCTTGAATGTCCGATGCAGTTCATCTGCAATACTCTTGCCCCCTTTGCTGCCCTTCAAATGATAGAAAAAGACATCCCGACGTAATCCGCGATTGTTTGAATCGACATGGATCTCTACAGTGGTCTGTTTTCGGACACCCTGTTTTTTATGTTTTTCAAAGAACCGGTTGACCGTAGCTGTACGTTGATAGAGACGTTCCTTCTGATTGAGTGGAATGACCTGATTATCCAGGACGATTTCGTCATTATCACAATCCAGATAGGCATCATCCCGGATACCATCATTTTCGTCCCGGACGATCATATAGACAAGAGCCCCGCGTTGGATCAGCTGGCGTGCCAACCGCAGGCACACATCATATGCATATTCATCCTCACACAGGGTATACCCGGCCCGCTTGCCCATGGCTCCTGGATCAGGGCCTCCATGACCGGCAATCACATAGATCACCTGGCCAGCCAGTTCGCTGGATGTCCGTTCAACCCGGCTGTATTTCGAACCGAACAGGGAATAGCCACCAACCGGATTTACATCAGTCATGATGGTCGGTTGTACCTTTGTGTCAGAGATCTCGGAAAGGCAGTGCAGAAAATGAAAGGGCAACCAGAGGTCTTTGTCGACTTCATATGCTTCTTTACGCCTGCCCTTGGTTTGTGCATCCCGATTGAATTGCTGGATCTGTACGGCCAGATCGAAATCCGTGATCCCGATTGTCGACCGGATGCTTTTCCCATTGTAGGCAAACCGACGAATGGGCAACAGGTAGCTTTTCCCCTGGAGCAATCCATCCGTTTTTTCCAGTTGGTTGAGTGTATAGAACTGCTCGACATTACAGGAATAGGCTTCGGTCATATCGCCTGAGCAGAGACAGAACGCCATCCCCCGTTCAGCCTGGGTTGTCAGATAACCGGTTTCATTCTGGCCAGCCAGCACATGACCGAGTAACAGAAAAGGGATGATCAACAGATGCCACACAGGCGTAAAGGTATAAGTTTCGCAAAAGGAGCGGATGCATTTCCACAGGAATAACCGTCGAATTGTTTTTGCGGTAACTTCGCACCGATGGATCGAATCATCACTCAAAGCTGGTCACTGCTTCGATTGTACTGGGACCTGGAAGGGAAAAGCCGGCAAACGCTTTCCGGGGTGTTTCTGTATGTCCTGGTGATCATTCTGGTGACTGCCTATATTTTCGGATCACCGGATCCAGGCGTCTGGATGGGGATATTCTGGGTGATCCTCATCTTTTCTGCAGTGAATATCGGAGTGCTGAGCTATCTCCAGGAAACGGGAGGACGTCGCTTGTATTATATGCAACTTGCTGAACCGCTGGCAGTGTATCTGGCCAAGTCACTCTATATTTTTCTGTTACTGTTGCTGGTCAGCCTGGTATCCATCCTGCTGATGAGCATCTTTCATGGATGGCCTGTTCTCCAACCCGGATTTTTATGGAGTGGCATTGGATTGGGCTGCCTGGGGCTCGCCCTGTTATTCGGTTTCCTTGCGGCAATCGGCAGTCAGTCAAGGAACAGTGCAACCCTGAGTACGATCATCAGTTTTCCATTGATCATCGGATTGGTCATGCTGGCAGGAAAGATCACCAATGCCAGCCTGCTTGCCGGTTCTACCCTGGATCTGCTTGAAGTGGAATTTCTCATGCTTGGTGGACTGAACCTGATGATCGGGGGGCTCGGTATTCTCCTATTTAACTACATTTGGCGGGATTGAAACAAGCTCTCCAGGGCCTACGCAGAAAGGAACATTTTGGCATGCGGTTTTTGAAGTCATATGGGTGGAAATTGCTTGGTGTACTGCTGGTGCTGTATTCCCTTGTAGCGGGTCTGCTTATTCCATTGAAACCCGGCGTGCTTCACGTTTCACCGTCCGCATTTGGACCGGATACATTAGCTGTTCTGGACATAACAGGGTATAATACCCGTTTTACACGTTCTGAAGACACGCGTATCTGGTTGAAGCTCAATGATGAGTTTATGATTAAGGCCGATTCGGTTGCCGTCAGGGATGACAATCGGATCACTGCATTTATACACATCCCCCCCTTTCTTCCGGTTCCCGAACAGACAGTCGATTGCGCGCTGATTATCGACAATGCGATTGACGGTGCATTTGTCAAACCAGCCAGCGTGTTTCTGCGCCAGTTGGAGAAAAACCAGGAATTGGGTTATGCCTATTGGCGCAAGGACCGGATTGAAAACCTCCATGTGAACACCTTTGTCGGATTCCCCTATCGAGGCATTCTTGAAGAAACCATCCGGAACACATACTATCACGTACCCATGTGGTTTGGGATGATCTTCCTCTTCCTGTTTTCTCTTGTGTACAGCATCCGATACATCCGTGGAACAGATCCGTGGGGTGCGGACAAAACCAGAGCGCTCAACACCATCGGCCTCCTTTACGGTATCCTCGGTCTTGTCACAGGAGCGCTCTGGGCGAAGTTTACCTGGAATGCATTCTGGAGCATGGATGTCAAACAGAATATGGCTGCCATTGCCACCTTGATCTATCTCGCGTATTTTCTACTGTATCGATCTTTTGAGGACCCGGATAAACGAGATCGGGTCACTTCTGCCTATAATATTTTTGCTTTTGCTACCCTCATCCCGCTTTTGTTTATCATTCCCAGGATGACTGACAGTCTGCATCCGGGGAATGGTGGCAATCCGGCCATGGGCGGAGAAGACCTGGACCATATGATGCGTATGGTCTTTTACCCGGCTGTGATCGGATGGACGCTGATCGGGTTCTGGATGGCTGAATTGGTGTACAGAGTACAGGTCATCAGCCATCGAATCAGTGAACTACCACAAGAATAAATATGAGCAAACGAATTCTATCCTTATTTGTCTTCCTGATTGCGAGTGCAACCTCATGGGCTGCTGGTCCTGAACAGGATTTCTTTCGATCTACCGGGAAGATATATGTGGTTTTTGCAGTAATCCTCAGCATCTTTGCGGGGATCATTCTACTTCTGGTCAGATTAGAACGACGAATTAATCGAATCGAGAATCAAATCAATCCTTCATGAAAGTCGGAGATATCAGTTTTTACGAAAGTGTCCAGAAAAACTTTGATAAAGCAGCAGGACACACAGACTTGCACAAGGGTCTGCTGGAGCAGATCAAAGTGTGCAATTCGGTCTATTCGATGCGGTTTCCTGTGAAAATTGGCAACGAATATCAGACCATCGAAGCCTATCGGGTTCAACATTCTCATCATCGACTTCCAACAAAGGGAGGAATTCGATACAGTATTCATGTGAATCAGGAAGAGGTGATGGCTTTGGCTTCATTAATGACGTACAAATGTGCCATTGTCGATGTGCCTTTCGGAGGTGCGAAAGGTGGGGTCAAGATCAGCCCGCGAAAGTATACGACGAACCAACTGGAAAAGATAACACGGCGCTATGCAGCCGAGTTGATTCGGAAGAACTTCATCGGCCCGGGTATCGATGTACCTGCTCCCGATTACGGAACAGGTAGCCGAGAAATGGCCTGGATTCTGGACACCTATCTGAGCTTCAATCACGGGGAGATCGATGGGGCCGCCTGTGTAACGGGTAAACCAGTCGACCAGAATGGTATTCGCGGTCGAGATGAGGCAACCGGACGTGGTGTGTATTATGGATTGCGCGAAGCATGCAATTTCAAGGATGACATGAACAAACTGGGACTGACTACCGGTATGGCAGGCAAGACCATGGTCATTCAGGGGCTTGGCAATGTCGGTGCATTTACAGGGACAATCTGTCAGGAAGAAGGCGATGTCAAAGTAATCGGTATTGCAGAGTACGAAGGCAGTATCTATTCTGAGAAAGGGATCAATGTCGGAGAATTGGTCAAATTCAGAAAGGAAACAGGGTCGATTCTCGGCTTCCCGGGTACCAAAACCCTGAAGGACAGAACATCCGCTCTGGAGCTGGAATGCGACATTCTGGTACCTGCAGCGCTGGAAAGCCAGATCCATATTGGCAATGCAGCCAAGATCAAGGCCAAGATTATCGGCGAAGCAGCCAATGGCCCGGTCACTGCAGATGCAGAAGAGGTATTGCTGAAGAAGGGTATCCTGGTTGTACCGGATATGTACCTCAACGCTGGCGGTGTAACCGTATCGTATTTCGAATGGTTGAAGAATTTGAGCCATATGCGTTTTGGCCGCATGGAAAAGCGGTTCAATCAGCAGAACTACGATAACATCGTTCAATTGGTGCTCAACATGACGGGTAAACAATTGGGTGATCGTGAAAAAGCACTTGTCGCACGGGGTGCAGATGAGATCGATCTGGTTCGTTCCGGCCTGGAAGAAACCATGATTACAGCCTATCAGCAGATCCGCGAGATCTACAAGCGAAAGAAAAAGATTCAGGATATGCGAACAGCGGCCTTTGTCAGTGCTTTGAACAAGGTGGCTAATGATTACATCTCCCGCGGAATTTTCCCATGATGCAGTCAGTATTTATCTGAATTTGGAAGACTTTCCAGTAAGGGAGGATGAATTTGTAAAAAAGCATCCTCCCTTTAAACTTATTCCAGAAATACGGGTTATTCGATATAAAATTCTCCATGATCGATTTTAAGTTAGATAAAGTGGATTTGCGCATCCTCCGGATTCTGCAAGAAAGCAGCAAGATTACAAATCTGGAATTGTCAAAGCGGATCGGCCTGTCGCCTGCACCAACCCTGGAGCGTGTGCGCAAACTCGAACAGTCCGGAGTGATCATGAGCTATCATGCGATGGTCGACCCACAGGTCATCGGGTTGAATGTGCAGACTTTTGTCCTTGTTTCGTTGGCATGGCAAAAAGAGAACGCACTCAATCAGTTCCTGGACAAGATCAAGAAGATCCACGAGATCACCGAGTGCTATATCATTACCGGTGAAGCCGATGTGCTGATCAAGATCGTCGTCAAGGATATCCCAACCTATGAGCAGCTATTGTTCAAGACATTGAGTCAGATCGAAGAAATCGAACGGTTGAAGACCTTGATGGCCCTGTCCATGGTGAAGCAATCAAAGGTTCTGCCCTTTGATTATGAGAATCCGGATGCCATTTAATCTGCGACTTCAGAACGCAGCCTGATATGGGCACGGCAAAAAAAAATCAGTGCTTGCTGTGGGAGGTCCGCCTCCCGGATAAGACGTTTTGCGGCTATGTTCTGGGTACCATGCATACTCGGGATCAACGCGTACATGCACTGCTCCCTCTCCTGGAACCATATGTGACCCAATGCCAGGTGCTGGCAACAGAGTTTTCGATTCACGAGACATCCGGGGATCCTGTATCTACCCTTTCTCCTGTCGAAGACTGGACTCCCATGTTGTCCCGAAAGCAGAAGAATGCGCTCAAAAAATTGCTGCACAGATTTCATCTCGGCACATTGGATCAATATGTGAATTTACCTCCCCTGATGTTGTTACAGGCTCTCGTGGAGGAACTTCTCGGTAAGGAAGCCACTCAACCGTTCGATCTGGTTCTGGCCGTTCATGGAGAAGCCATGGGACTGTCCATTGGCGGCGTTGAGACGCTTAACGAACAATTGGCCATCCTGGAAACGATTCCGCTCGATGTTCAGAAAAAACAGTTGGTCCAGGTTTTGGCCAACCAGAGCAAATACAAACGGCAGGTCAGGAATCAGGTCAAATGGTACCTGCGACAGGACATCCGCCAGCTGTATCGGGTATCCCGAAAACAACTGGGAAGCCTGCGGAAGTTGCTGTTGCTGGATCGGAATCGGCGGATGGCCAAACGCATCAGCAGAATGTTTGAAAACAAGCCTCATTTTATTGCCGTCGGCGCAGCGCACTTGTGGGGAGGTAAAGGCATCCTCGCTCGGTTGAAAAAGAGTGGATTTCGTTTGGTTCCTGTCAGAATCCGATTGAATGAATGATCCGAGAACGGCATTGGTACTGGGTGCAACGGGATTGGTCGGCCATCATCTTGTCAATGAGCTTCTGAAGGATTTGACCTATCAGAAGGTCCGCCTTCTGAATCGCAGGCCATCCGGATTCACGGATCCCCGAATCGAAGAACATGTCTTCGATTTGACTTCTCTCCCCGAATCATCCGAGTGGTTTGTGGCCGATGATCTGTTCATTGCATTTGGCACGACCATAAAAAAAGCAGGAAGTCAGGAGAACTTTCAGGAAATCGATCTCGATATCCCACTCTCCGTAGCATTGCGAGCTCAAGATGCAGGAATCAACCACTGCATTCTCGTTTCTTCGGTCGGAGCGGATTCATCCTCTGCCCTATTTTACAATCGGGTCAAAGGGCAACTGGAAGATGGCTTGAAAGATGCCGGATTTGAATCAGTCCAGATTTTCAGACCATCGCTCCTGCTTGGTAAACGGCAGGAGTTCCGCCTGAGTGAACGCATCGCCATTATCCTGTTCCGTTTCTTCTCCAATATCAAAGACGACCTGTTTGGACGGTATTCACCCATGCCTGTACCCATGTTGGCAACAGCCATGGTGAACGCTGCCCGGATGGGTCTGGATGGTCATCAGATTTATCATTACCGGGAAATCAGAAACCTGTCCCGGCAAAAACTGTGAATTGTGGGAAATTCCAACATCGTGAAAACCAGTCAGATCAGGATTAATGTCGGTTTGAATGAAGCAAATATTCCGGTGGAGATCACCTGGGAGGCCGATGATCAGGGTGGAGTGGAGCCGCAACCCTGTAAGGCGATGTTTCTCTCGCTCTTCGAGCGGAAAGCAAAAGAAACTTTGAAAATTGATTTGTGGACTGAAGACATGCAGGTGGCAGAAATGGACCGGATGATCTTCCACACGCTCCGATCCATGACGGACACGTATTTGAAGGCCAGCAATCACATTGAACTGGCTGAGCAATTCCAGCAGTTTGTCCACTACTTCGGCGAAAAAACGGGCATTATTCCACCGGATTCAACACCTCAATAGGCAGAGAAACAGTTCGTATTTTCTATGCCTTGCAGGGATTTCTCTGCTCCAGCATGTGAAAAAGATGTACCTCTGCAGCCGCCGAGGACTATACGACCAGCTCCCTCTAAACTCCCCCAGGGTGGAAACGCAGCAAGGGTAGGAGGTTGTAGCGGTGCGATATAGTTTCTCGCCTTTTTTTATTTACTCCCATATATAGCCCCCAAGCGTGCTCCTGGAATGTGGATGAGTAGCGCCGGAAACCAGAACCAGACGGGGTGCGTGATCTGGAGCAACGTCATCAATGTGAAGATGGTCAACCCACCACCAATGATGAGTCCAATCACTTGAGGTTCATCTTCTGTCAATCGGCCACCAGCAAATCCGCCGCCAAACGCCCCGACAACGTAAGAAACCAGGATCAAGCCAAGCTGCCACACAGGCAGAGTCGCCACATACGCAGCCATCGACTCTGGATTCGATGCATCCAGACCAGCAGGTGGAGGCATCAATGCATGAAAAATGCTTTGTGTGATGCCGATCAGTAGAACACCAATCACAATACCTCCGATGACGGCCAATAATCGTCGTGCCATATCCTGATTTTGCACCAAATTAGGGATTTCATAGACAGGACATACGCACGGGTCACGCACATATCCCTACCTTAGCCACGTAAATCACACCCTATGAAATTCTTTATCGATACAGCAAATTTGGCAGATATCCGCGAAGCTCGTGACCTGGGGATATTGGATGGTGTCACCACCAATCCGAGCCTCATGGCCAAGGAAGGTATTTCAGGCGAAGCCAATATCCTCAAGCATTATGAATCGATCTGCCAGCTCGTCGATGGAGATGTCAGCGCCGAAGTCATCGCGACGGATTTTGAAGGCATCATTTCAGAAGGGAAACGATTGGCTGCCCTGGCTCCGAATATCGTGGTCAAAGTGCCTATGATCAAGGAAGGGATCAAAGCCATTCGCTATTTCTCCGATCATGATATCCGCACCAATTGTACACTTGTGTTCTCTTCCGGTCAGGCGATCCTGGCAGCCAAGGCAGGTGCTACCTATCTGAGCCCGTTTATCGGCCGGATCGATGATGTCAACTGGTACGGCATGGACCTGATCCAGGAGATTGCAGAGATCTACGCGATCCAGGGATATGAAACAGAAATTCTGGCAGCATCCATTCGCAATTCACGCCAAATAGTCGATGCTGCCAAATCAGGAGCAGATATCGTGACTTGCCCCCTGAATGCCATTCTGGGTCTGTTGAAACATCCGCTGACCGATATTGGCCTGGCTCAGTTTCTCAAGGATCATGAAAAGGCGAATGCATAGATCAGCAATAGTACTGCCGACAAGGATTTGCCTGGTTGAGTAAGTTTTGAATGAACGCGAAGGCGCAAAGACGCTACGTTTTTTTGTTGATTATTAGCGAAGCAGATATAGCTCAGGGTTTCCTGACCACCGACGGAAGTTAACCCAGGGATTTGGTTATGTCACAATCATGGAGAGTGTTTATTTGTTTATGAGTTTATACGTTTATATGCAATCTGTCTCCAAAACAGGACCGAAATTATGTCGAGGAGTATGGAGGGGAGGAGTCGAGCAAAATTGCAATTCTAAAACCCAATAAGCCCTGAAGGGGCGCAATACAACACCCTTATTCTTATGCAGAAGCTAAAGAGGGAATGAAGTTGTGAAGGGAAACTCGAAATCCAGACAACCCCTATTCAGGCAAATAGAGCCAAAGCTTACCGACTTTGTATGCTGAAAGTTTGAAGAAAGGAAGAAGATATTATTCCACCTCCTAAGGCAGAATCAACGTATCCCGATCCATGCTCAATCCCGTAAAGATCCCGATCGGATTGGCCGTGCCTGTCACCGAGGACACAATCAATCCAGGCTGACCAAATGGGTTGAGATTGGATTGAATCGACTGTTGTAATGTGTTGAGGTAATTGAAATACCCTTCTTCCATATGGATCAACGTATGGATCAACGTATCTCCCGGGAGAAATGAAAATCCTGTGCCGAACGCACCTAGTTCAGTGTCGAAAAAATCGTCATCTACCCGGAAGTTCTGCAAGACGCTGTCCTGGCTCCCGAAGTTGACCATGCGTCGGTAGTAATTGACTGTGGTCTGATCCTCCCGGAAATAGGTCAATACCCGTGACTTGCCATCACCATTGGTTTCCACCACCAAACTGTCCATTGGGACGACAGGTAACATCGTTGTCTCTCCCTCGATTGTTCGGCCATCTTCCAGTGAGATAAACAGTTTGAATAAACGGCCTTCTCCGGCTGGCACAAGATCAGAAGCGCTGTAGTTGCTGATCTGGAACGTAACCGGATCTATGGTCAACTGATTCTTCAGAAGAATATCTTGGCCATCCACCTGAATCGTTACAGTTGCATCATTCCAAAGTAATGCAGTGGGGTCGTCCAGATCAAAGGTGGATAAGTACGCGGCAGATCGAGTGAGCAACAACCGATATGGCTTGCCAGGTTCGAGGTAGCATTCCACCACTGGCTGACTGGAATAGTCAGGCAAGTCGATACTGATCTCCTTTTCCAGATTGCATGATACCAGGATAATGGCCAATGAAATAAGTAGGGTAAATCGTGACATCATCATCTGCTAGAATTTGAAATTGTAGGTCAATGAAGGGAGAATCGGGAACAAGGAAACCTGCTTGGCTTTGATACCAACCACTTCCTCGATGCCCAGATTTTCATTGGTTTTTGTTTCCGCATCGAGATACAGGAAATACGGATTTCGCCGATTGTATGCATTATACACACTGATGGTCAAATCACTTTCACCCCATTTCGGGCTGAACTCGAGGACCAGTCCGAGATCAAGCCGATGATAAGCAGGCTGACGGAGATTGTTTCGATCGCCATAAACAGGCACGACTGGCTGTGATTGCCCACCCGGAATATCCTGGAACGGCAGACGACCGACAGGCAACCAGGACAAATCCCCGATCCATAGATCCATGCAGCAGTCACAGTCAAGCGTCTTGTCAATTCATAAATACCCACAATTGAGATATCATGACGACGGTCATATCGCGGAGCAAAAAAACGTCCGTCCATAATGTCCTTGAATTCACCTCGTCGAACCCATGCGGTATAGCCAATCCATCCAGTCAATCGGCCTTCTTTTTTTTCCAGATATACTTCTGTACCATAAGCATACCCATTGCCAAATGTGAATTCCCGTTCCAATTCATCATTCGCAAACAGATCGGCGAACTTCTTGAAATCAATCTGGTTGTTGAGATATTTGTCGTAGTATTCGTTGCTCAGAAGGAACTGACTCCCCAATAGATACTGCCATCCCACGCCGACCTGATCACTTGTTTGAGGTCGAACACCAGCAGTAGAGGGGTACCAAATATCGGTGGGCAGGGAAATGGACGAGTTCGCCACCAAGTGGAGATACTGCACCATCCGCGCATAATTGGCCTTTACTGAAAAGTCTGGCGTCACTCGATAGTTGTAAGCCAATCGCGGTTCTATTGCACCATATACTTTTTTCTCCTGCAAGAACCCCGATAAGCGCAACCCCAAACTGAGTGCTGAGCGATCATTTAACGTCCATTCATCCTGGATATATGCACCGGCTTCCCATGCCTCCAGATCCTGTCCCGCAGAAAAGGAAATCTCTCCATCGTCACTTCCCGCTTTCAAGCGCCCGACAGTAAACAAATGCCGCGTTACTTCAGCGCCCATCCGGATATGATGGTCATTCGAAGGCGCATAGGTGAAATCACTCTTCAAATTCATGTCCCGGATCCGGGATTGTAAATTGAAGGAAAACCCGGTGAGTTCATTGGAAATCTGGTATTTGTAGTCTGAAAACGTAAATGTTGTATTGGCAAATAATTGCGGGGTGATCACCCTGTTCCAACGAGCAGTGCTTGTCACATTTCCCCAATCAAAATTGAATTGGAAGTTTTCATTGTCAAACCCGAATCGGTCCTGACCGAAATACCCACTGATAAACAGTTTGTCCTTGTCGGTCAGGGTATAATTGACTTTTGCATTCAGATCGTAGAAGTAATAATCTGGAATAGGATTAAAATCTTCGTTGTCTTCATTGGACTTGTTGACTGCACGGGTGATCAAATCCGCATAGGTTCGACGTCCGGAAATGATCACAGAGGATTTGTTCTTGACCAATGGAGCTTCTAGTGTCAGACGGGAAGAAATGAGGCCAAGACCGCCGGTTCCTGAGAATTTCTGGTTGTTGCCATCATTCAATTTCACGTCGATCACTGAGCTCAACCGCCCGCCATATTGTGCGGGAAACCCTCCCTTGAAGATTTTGACATCTTTGATCGCATCCGAGTTGAATGTGGAAAAGAAACCGAACAAGTGATTTGGATTGTATACGATCGCCTCATCGAGGATAAACAGATTCTGATCAGATGATCCACCACGAACAAACAGCCCGGAATTGCCTTCCGATCCGGAATTGATACCAGGTTTGAGTTGCAGTGTTTTGATGATATCCACTTCGCCAAAGACGACAGGAATCAACTTGGCTTCCCGCATCGTCAGTTCCCTGGACACCCATCTGAGTAGATCCAAGCTGCTCACGAAAGGAATTGGATTTGACAACGACCTCTTCGAGGACTGTACCCGAATAGAGATCGACCAGGACAGGATTACCCACCTTTGGACTGATCTGAATGACCTTGTCCTGATAGCCTACATACGATACGACGATCCGGCCGGTATCCGATTCCAGATCAAGGGAATAGAACCCGTATGTATTTGTGAACGTTCCCCTGTCACTGTCGATCAAACGGACAGTTGCACCGATCAGTGTTTCGCCGTCAGAAGCATCTCGAACGGTGCCGGTTACTGTCCGTTGTGCTTCCGCTCGGGGCAACAACAGGAGAAGCAATCCAAGGAAGAGTGGAATTCGGGTCAACAGAGGAGTCATACGCGTACTTCGTTCATCGGTCTTTACAAGCTGAAAAGATCCTGCTTCAAACAGGGAAGGTCTGGATTAGGTTGTCGGTGTGGCGGGTAAATTCGACAAAACAGTGTCGATCATCGATTGCATTGCAGATGCCGGATTCTTCAGGAAGGTGCCCCTGGCCCGGTTGGCCAATATGAGGTTGACAGACAGGGCGCGATGCCCGAGCAGTCGGGCCAACCCGTAAATCCCACTGGATTCCATTTCCAGGTTGGTGATCCGAGAGCCGTTATATCGAAAATCGGCGAGCGAATTCCACATGCGTGGATCATGTACAGGGAGACGGATCATTCGACCTTGAGGGCCATAAAAGCCGGGCAGGGTCATGGTGATCCCGGTTTGGGGGATGTCGGTTGCAAACCAGTCAAATAATGTGGAGTCTGCGAGGAAGGCATAGGGATTTACAGGCAATCGGAAATGGGCATCAGCAAACCGGTGGAATTCATCCAGAAGATCGTTGGCCATCTGTTCCCTTGCATCATAAAAATGAAGAAGTGGATCCAATCCCAATGCGTATTGAGTCCGCACCATGGAGCCTGGCTCGATGTCCTCCTGGAATGCCCCCGATGTGCCAAGACGGATCAGATCAAGGCTTCGTTTTACAGGCCGTATCTCCCGGCTGTCCAGGTCTACATTGACGAGGATATCCAATTCCTGAAGAACGATATCGATATTGTCTGTGCCAATCCCCGTACTGATCACCGATACCCGTCTATCACCCAGTATGCCGGTGTGGGTGTTAAACTCACGTTTTTCCACACGAAAATCAACTCGGTCAAAACAATCAGAGACCTTTTTAACCCGTCCCGGATCGCCAACCAGAAACACAAGGTCAGCCAGTTGCTCTGGGACTAGAGCAAGATGAAAGACGGAACCATCGGCATTGAGGATCAGTTCAGAAGGAGCGAGGGGCATGGCTTCCGGATTGGGACGAAAAAATCAGGCTTATTGACATTCGAGCAGGATCGGCGGGGTCTCGATCACATTGCTCTGGTGGCCGGCACGGTCATTGATGTAAACAAGGTAACTCAGGGTATCTACAGGATAGGTCGTACTGGAAGTACACGGGTCCTGACCATTCGGGAAGTAACAACATGTGGTGTAGATAATGAACGAGATCTCGCCACTGATCCCGTTTCCGATACCCTGTTCAGGGACCTTCGGAATGCGATAGGCAGGAGGCATGACATTGTCGCGCGTATCTGTGATAAACAGGTCAAAACCACCGCCATCCAGGCCAATATCACCATCACCATCCGTGAATCCGATGGTCAATAACAGTGAATCCGTGTTCAGCTGATTCTGTACCATTGTGCCCTTGGTCATCCTCAGGAATTCGATCTGAGGTTCGATCGGATATTCGGGTGGATTCAGGCAACTGGCCAACAGGATGCTGGCAAGGAAGAAGAGGACGATCTTGTTCATATAGACCATAACGCAAAGAACGTGCATTTTGGTTAGTCCCTCTCCAATTTTCCCTCAAATTCGAGTAACCATCGGATCAATTACCTTCGCAACGTGGAAGGTATGGACAGTTATTGGCAAGCTGCTATTCGGGACAAAGCCGTATCGGACTTTGATGCCATTGCCATGCATCTGTATGCTGAGCAATTCAAGGACAACCCCATCTATCAACAGTTTTGTACGCTGATCGGCAAACGCCCTGACAATGTCCATACTGTTAATGACATCCCTTTTTTACCGATCGCCTTCTTCAAGTCTCATCTGGTCCAGACAGGTTCATGGCATCCGCAAACGGAGTTTCGGTCAAGTGGGTCGACCAGCAATACGACGAGCAGACATCTGGTCAAAGATCTTGTCTGGTATCAAGAGGTAACAGATTGGGGCTTCAAAGAGGTTTTTGGTGATCCCGCCTCCTGGTGTTGGTTGGCCTTGCTGCCGGGCTATCTGGATCGGGAAGGCTCCTCCTTAATTACCATGGCAGAGCAGTTTATCAAAGGTTCTGCTTATGCGGAAAGTGGTTTCTTTCTCCGAGATCATGATCTACTGATTCAAACTGTCAACAAACTCATCGACCGACAAGTGCCCATCATGTTGCTCGGTGTGACGTTCGCCCTGTTACAATTGGCTGATCGGCAGTTGAATTGGGGGAATGGCGTCCACATTATGGAAACGGGTGGCATGAAAGGGATGGGCCCCGAGCTGATCCGTGAACAGCTTCATCACCGTTTAAAAACGGGACTTGGCATCCAATCCGTATCCTCCGAATATGGTATGACCGAACTCTTTTCACAGGCTTATACCAATGACCTGGGTCGATTTGTTCCTACACCCACAATGCATGTGACGACAAGAGATATTCATGATCCCTTTGCCTTTCCAGGTTACGGTCGGACTGGTCGGCTATGCATGATCGATCTGGCAAATTATGCCACCCAGGCATTTATCCAAACCGACGATCTCGGTCGCGTATACCCGGATGGACACTTCGATGTCCTCGGCCGAATGGATGGAAGCGACCTAAGGGGTTGTAATCTTCTGATCGGTGAATTATGAGGATAGCTTTTTCACATCAGAGCTCGAGTATGAAAAACACCAAATCACAAATCTCAATAGACAGATAAATCCCAAACTACAAATTCAAATGTCAAAAGGGAGGAGTTTGGAGGGGAGACTTGCCCGCCGAAGCTTTACCCTGACCCCGCCCTGAGTACTCGGGGTCGGGGGGAGGGAGTCGAGGAGAAGCTCAATTTCATTATTGATGAAGCCCTGAAGGGGCGTAATATCATAGGGTTGGGCACCGCCCAACCAAATTGTCATGAATAGAATTCAAGCCCTGAAGGGGCGCAATACATCAAGTTGTATTAAAAGACAAATTTCATCGAAATAACCTAATGCGGAAGTCAGGTCACAACTTCACGGATGCAACAATCTCCTGGAGAATGACCCAATCAACCCTTCTTCTCCGGCAGCCGAATAACATCAAGACTCAAGGCTCTGATCGATTGATTGAACGCAGGAAGCCTTGACGACTTCAGTTCTTCCCGGCATCACAGAGCATCAAAATCTCCTTTTCCAGTTCAGCCTTTACTTGCCAGGCCTGACTCGTCGGTGCATACGGACCTTCGCGAACCACATTGTTGAGGTGGGCCAGTTTGTTGGTCAACCGAATGGGGAAGTTCAACGGGTCCTGGGAACTTCTGTTCTGTGTTTGATACAGCTGCGTTTCTATGGACGTGATCGTGGAATCAATTTGTCCTCCCTCTTTCTTGGCAAGATGGTATACCGAGTCAGTTGGGATCAAAGCCATGAAACCCTGAATTTGGGTTCGTATCGTCCGCATTTCTTTGATGCTTTCATGAGCCCTGGATACCGTCGAGTTAATTTCCTCAAGGAAACGGAACTGCTCTTCCAAGTCCTTGGTAGGAGTACTCAACCGAGGGTCAGCTTGAACAACGACAGGTTGTTGCAGTGTATCTTTTCCGAGGATTAACTCCATCACATAGGTGCCAGGCAGGGCTGTCGGGCCATCCAGTGATGCCCACCAGAGTACCATTCCGTCAAAGCGTTCAGCATTAGGATAGGTCAGGTCCCAATGAAATGTATTCGCGCCAGATTTAACGTTCAGCTGGTCTTCCTTTTTGCTGGCATGATTGCCCCATTTGGAGATCTCTTACCGTTTCCATCCACTATGCGGATCCAAAGTGAGTCGGTGGTCTTCCAATCTCGAACTGTATAATAAGCGTCTAACCCGCTTTGATGATTCGTACCCTCTCCTCCTGGATTCTCCTGCCGGGATCCCGGAATCCGCCAGACAGGTCTGGGTGGGAAAAGATGGATTTTTTCCTCGGAGGAGATCCGATTGGCCTCCAGCAAGGGTGTCAGATCATCCAGGATCCACAGCCCACGGCCCTGGGTTGCAACGATCAGGTACCCATTCTTGAATGTGATATCTGTGATCGGCACGATTGGCAGATTCTGTTGAAAGCGATTCCAGCTGCTACCGGAATCATCTGACACATACAGCCCCCATTCCGTTCCGGCAATCAACCATCCGGCATGACCAGGAACCTCACGGATCACCCGTGTGAAATGAGTCCGTTCAATTCCTTTGTCGATCCGCTTCCAGGTTGAGCCATAGTCCGTGGTCATAAATAAATAAGGCTGAGGATCACCCGACTTGTATCGTGTTGCCGCTATCCAGGCTGTGCCAGCATTCGTTGTACTAGCCTCCAGACTGTTGATTTGTGCCCACTCGGGCAATTGTTTTGGTGTGACATTCGCCCAGGAAATACCACCGTTTCTGGTCACATGGACAAGGCCGTCATCAGAACCGGTCCAGATAACTCCCGGAGTTACGACGGATTCAGCAGCAGTAAATAGGGTGCAATAATATTCTACTGATGTATTGTCCTTCGTGATCGGCCCGCCGGATGGTCCCATTCGGGTGGTATCATTTCTTGTGAGATCCGGACTGATCACTTCCCAACTCTGACCTTCATCCCGACTGCGGTGCAAAACGTGAGATGCAGCATACAGGGTCTTTGCGTCATGAGGAGAAAAAAAGATGGGAAAATTCCATTGAAACCGGTACCGCATACCTTCTACGCCATGTCCCATCGGATTGTCGGGCCATACACTCACATTGCGGGCGTATCCGGTACGGTGGTCCAGCCGTTGGATCATTCCGTCATAACAACCCCCGAAAACAATTTCCGGATCATTGGGGGATGGGGCGAGATGCCCGCATTCACATCCAGCCGTAGATTCCCAATGTTCCTCAGAGATGGAGCCATCCGGTGACCGGTGCATCAAGCGTACCGTACTGTTATCCTGCTGAGCAGCCAGGATCCGAAACGGAAAGTGGTTGTCTGTGGTGACACGGTAGAATTGCGCAGTGGGCTGGTTGTGATAGGTGGTCCAGGTGGTTCCTCCATCATAACTGATCTGCGCACCACCATCATCCGCAATGATCATGCGTTGCGGGTTTTCAGGCGCTACCCAAAGATCGTGGTGGTCTCCGTGTGGTGCATACCGGGAAGAAAAGGTAGATCCTCCATCTTTAGAGACATGATAGGCGACATTCATGACGTACACCTTGTCCTGGTCTACAGGATCGGCATAGATGCGTGTATAATACCAGGCTCGCTGTCGAAGGCTGCGGTCGTCATTGGTTTTGGTCCAGGTTGCACCGCCATCATCAGACCGGAAAACCCCGCCAGTTTCGCTTTCAATGATCGTCCAGATCCGATCCGGTCGGACGGGTGATACAGCGATGCCAATGATGCCAATTGGTTCTGTCGGTAATCCCGGATTGCGTGTGATCTCTTTCCATGTTTCCCCACTGTCGATGCTTTTCCAGATTCCAGACCCATCACCCCCGGATGACAGGCTGTGGGGTGTTCGCCTGACTCGCCACGTCGAGGCGTACAGGATGCGGGGATTCGTCGGATCGAGCAGGAGATCAACGGCACCTGCCTGTTCGTTGACAAACAGGATTTTCTTCCAGGTTTTTCCGCCATCTGTTGTCTTGAATACGCCACGTTCTGTATTCGATTTGTAGATATCTCCCAATACAGCTGCATAAACGGTGTTGGGATCCCTGGGGTCGATCCGGATCCGGGCAATATGCTGAGCCGATTCCAACCCGGCACGATGCCAGGTTTTTCCAGCATTGTCAGAACGCCACATGCCGTCTCCAGAGGCGACATTTCCCCGAACTGTGACTTCACCACCTCCCACGTAGATCACATTTCGATCAGAAGCGCAGACTGCAATCGAACCGATCGATCCACCAAAAAATCCATCACTCATGGAGTGCCAGGATCGTCCTCCATCCGTCGTCTTCCAGACGCCCCCTCCCGTCGCACCGAAATAGAAGAGATTGGGCTCCCCTGGCACCCCGGTTACCGTACAGGATCGTCCACCGCGATATGGGCCCAGTTCGCGAAAGGCCATGGCCGAAGTGATGGCATTTCTGTCCATCGGTTTTGAAGAGAGGGAAGAAGATTGAGCAAACGCATAAGCGCTGGATGCCATCAACAGAAAGAACAGGAAATGGCTCATGAACAACCGGATTGGTGAATGGAGTGGGTAGATCCGGGTTGAAGATAAAACCGGAAATCGGAGATCAGGAAATATCGGTTCTCTGTTGCTGGTCCTTTTTGGCATTGGTCCTCTGAGAATACAATGACTCAGGAATGGTAGCCTGGATGGATGGCGATCCATGACATCGGGCATCAGATCCTGCTTTTGAGGATATGGCCCACGTTGATCCGTTCATTGCCAAGACAAAAGTTTGGATGCCCGAGGCAAGAAGCCTGGTGCCCCTTGAATAAAAAAAACCTGCATCTCGGGGATGCAGGTTTTTTTCAGAATGTATTATCGGATCAGTTTACCGAAGTTTGAACGTACCTGTGCCGGCGAGGTGTCCTTTGTTATACACTTCGACCTGGTAATTGCCTTTGTCGAATACGACACCCGGTTCCCATGAGAGACAGGCATTGGAAGCGGTCTGATTGTAATCGAATTCCTTGATGGCAGTGAACCGAACCTGTTCGCCATCGGCTGTATTCAGGATGCCAGAACCCATTTCATCCACAGCGAGTGTCTGACCATTCGGTGCGATCAGTCGGATGTAGAAGGCTTCGTCACCTGGCTCGGCCACTGGGTTTGCAGCTGCATCAAAACATATTTTGAGTCGGTCGATATTGTTCGCATACCGCTTCTTGGACTCCTTCCCGGAATCGCTGATCTTATAACCTGTTACATCGATATTCTGGACAGGGATGACGCTGGCTTTAGTGACCTTTTTGTTCAGACTCTGGTTCTGACTTTCCAGTTTGGACTTTTCGGTCACCAGGGTTGCTTTCACATTGGTCAGGTCATCATTCTGGCGGATCTGTTCTTGCAGATTGTCTTCAAGAAAACGCTTTTCCTCACCCAATTTGCTGTTTTCTTCAGTCAGAAGCGCATTGGCCTCCCGGAGTGCATCCAGTTCGGCGAGATAACCCTCAGCTTGTGCTTCAAGATCTTTCAACTTCGAGCGAACATTCTTGTAGTCCTTCGTTGTGCTGATCATTCGGGTAATTTCGTCCTTCTGTGCCCGCAATTCTTCCTTCTGCTTGTCGATCAGTGTGTTCATTTCTTCGTTATCCCCGCGCATCTCTTCCAGTTGGGACAACGTTTCGTAGTATTGTTTTTCCAATTCCATGTTGAGCTGCTGGGCCTCACCGAGGTCGACGCTTTGCTGCTCTATGGTCTCTTCATTCTTGTACTTGTCGTAAAAAAGCCAGGCATTGACTGCAAGCAATGCAATGATGGCCACGATGCCAATGTTGATCCAGCGATTGGAGGAATTTTTCTGGGTATTCATTGTTCAAGATTTGATTGGCTGGTAAACGAAGAAATAATGTGAATTATTATTCAGGCAAAGTTAGGAATTCCAGCTAAACTACTGAATTTCATTTGGCAAAGGATGGCTGGTTTCTTTGATTTGGGAGGAATTACGGATGGAATAAGAGACTTTTTTTATCTTCCAGAATAAATCCACCTGTGCACATATGTCCTTGCCTTATCCCATTTACGATCTGCTTTTTCTGGATATAGAAACCGTTTCCGGATACCCCGCTTATGAGGATGTGCCATCCGATGTCCAGGCGATGTGGTCTGAAAAAGCCAGGTATTGGATCCGTCATGAGGAGGACCCTGTCGAGGGTGCACGCATGGCCTATGAACATCGGGCCGCTATTCTGGCCGAGTTCGGTCAGGTGGTCTGTATCTCCATGGGTTTTATGACAAAGGGTAACCGGCCCGATGAAGATGTCCTGAGATTGAAATCCTGGTATGGAACGGATGAGAAAGAGGTGCTGGAACACTTTTCCGCAGTCCTTGCGACACAGTTTGGCAATCCGTTGTCACACATGCTCTGCGGTCACAATATTCGCGAGTTTGACGTCCCGTATTTGTGTCGACGAATGTTGATAAAGGGTATGGGATTGCCCCCAATGCTCGATGTTGCAGGCAAACGCCCATGGCAGCTCAAACACATTCTGGATACGCTGGAATTGTGGAAATTCGGAGATATCAAGCATTATATTTCTCTCAAACTGCTGGCCCATTGCCTGGGTATCCCGTCCCCGAAAACAGACATCTCGGGAGCAGATGTCGGGCGTGTCTATTATATAGATCAGGATCTGGAGGGCTTGGCTCGATACTGTGAAGGGGATGTTCTTGCCGTCGCACAGATTATGCGGCGGTTTTGCGGACTGCCACTTCTGGCTCCAGAACAAGTTACGAAAGCATCGTGAGGACCTGTTCGACCAAACGGGGAATGCTATCTTTGTGAAAATGACCATCATGACCCCTCTGATCGCCCCGTCATTGCTTGCCGCAGATTTTGCGAACCTCCAGCAGGAAATCGATGTGGTCAATCGATCGGATGCAGACTGGTTGCATCTGGATGTCATGGATGGCCGGTTTGTGCCCAATATCACCTTCGGGATGTTGATGGTAGAGGCTGCAAAACGGATGTGTTCGAAGCCATTGGATGTGCATCTCATGATTGTTGAACCGGAGAAGTATATTGAATCTTTTCGGGAAGCCGGCGCGGATGTGATCAGTGTCCACATCGAAGCCTGTCCACATCTCCATCGCACACTGCAACAGATCCGAGCTACGGGAGCAATGGCTGGTGTTGCCGTGAATCCACATACTCCGGTTTCCCTCCTCGAAGATGTGTTGGAAGACCTGGACCTGGTCTGCCTGATGTCGGTGAATCCCGGGTTTGGCGGCCAGAAATTCATTTACCGGACATTGGAAAAGACTCGTCAACTCAAGCAAATGATCACGGAACGGAATTTGTCGGTCAGGATTGAGATCGATGGTGGAGTTGGACTGCAAAACGCTGCATCGATCCTTTCAGCCGGTGCAGATGTACTGGTGGCAGGATCGAGCGTGTTCAAGGCTAACGATCCGATACAGGCCATACGCCAATTGAAGCAAAGCAGACAGGAATCCCTTCTGGTCTGAGTCAGCTAAAAATCAAAAGGATGAGAAGACGGATCAACTGGCTATGCGGGCTGATGATGGTTTTGCCGGGTGTCAGCCTGGCTCAGGTGACGGAGGTGTACGGTTTGGTCCGCGACCAACTGACAGGTGAGGTGGTCGAGTTTGCCACTATTTATCAGGAAAACACAACCATCGCTGCAGAATCAGATGAGGACGGCCGTTTTCGCTTGAAGATCGAACCCAATAGTTCCATCACACTCATCTGCTCCCGTCTGGGGTATAAACCGGCATCCTATCCGGTTGAACCGTTGAATACGGGAAACAGACAACGCGTCGACTTTTTCCTGGTTCCCGAACACTCGGACCTGGAAGTCCTGGTCCAGGCTAGTCGGATCGAGGAACGGGGGATGATCCGTGAAGATGTCGATAATCTGAAGCTGCTCCCCACGACATCAGGCAACTTTGAAAGCATATTGCCGTCTATCGCACTGGGAGTATCCTCAGGAAGTGGGGGAGAACTCACGTCTCAATATAATGTCCGCGGTGGTAACTACGATGAGAACCTGGTCTATGTCAATGATTTTGAGATCTATCGCCCCCAGTTGATCCGGGCAGGTCAGCAGGAAGGCCTGTCATTTCCCAATATCGACCTGATCCGGGACCTTTCCTTTTCCTCCGGGGGATTCGGGGCAAACTATGGCGACAAGATGTCCTCCGTGCTGGATATCACTTACAAGCGACCGGATTCGTTGAGAGCCTCCGTTTCGGCCAGCGCACTCGGCGCAACCGGGCATATCGAAGGCAGTTTTCAGCTGGGGAAAAGCCTTTCCAGAAGCTGCGTTATCTGGCTGGCGCACGATACAAGTCCAATCAATATCTGCTCAATACCCTGGATGTTGAGGGGGAATATGTACCCCGTTTCATGGACATTCAGGCGTATCTGACCTATGATATTCATCGAGACTGGCAATTGGCTTTGATGGGTAATTTCAATCAAAGCAGATATCAGTACCGCCCTACATCAAGATCAACAGCGTTCGGGTTTGTGACCTATGCACTGCGGCTGTTCTCTGTTTTTGAAGGACAGGAAGATGACCGGTTTGCAACGAGGATGGGCGGAATTTCAGCGACCTATTTGCCCGCAAAGGCCAGCCATCCTTTCTTCCTCAAATTCCTGGCGTCAACATTCACGTCGCGGGAAGTCGAAGGGATCGATATCATCGGCAATTATCGGCTCAGTGAAATTGATATCAATCCAGGATCGGAAAACTTTGAAAGTGAAATTGCCGTCCTGGGAACAGGCATCCAACATCAGTATGTGCGTAACCGCCTGGATTTCCAGGTGACACAAGTAAACCATCATGGTGGTCTGGAATGGCCCGCCTGGATGAGCGAATCGGGACATTCAGGGCATTTTCTGGAGTGGGGCGCGAATGTCAAGCACGAGTGGATTCTGGATCAGCTCAATGAGTGGGAACGACTGGATTCGGCAGGTTATTCACTGCAATACGATCCCGACCAGGTGTTGATTAATTCTGTGATCAAATCGAAGAATGAACTCCAGTCAGTCAAAATCTCCGGATACGCTCAGCATCAATGGACCTACAAGGTTCCCGATGTCATTGACCTGCAGGTCACGGCCGGAGTGCGGGCCGGGTATTGGACCTTGAATAAGGAAACCTATCTGACCCCGCGTGTGCAATTGCTCTGGCAACCCCTTGGTCGTTCACGTCGAACTACCTGGCGGCTGGCTTCAGGGTTGTATTATCAGCCTCCCTTCTATCGGGAACTGCGTGCCATCTCTGGCCAGGTCAACGAAGATGTTCTGGCCCAGAAGTCATTCCATGTGGTTGGAGGCTGGACGTGGGACTTCTTCCTCGGGAAAAAGAAGGACATTCCCTTCCATTTTACAGCTGAGGCGTACTACAAGAAGCTGTGGGATATGGTATCCTACGATGTGGATAATGTGCGCATCCGCTATGCCGGGGAGAACAATGCCACCGGAGATATTGCAGGTGTCGATTTTCGGATCAATGGCGAATTTGTACCGGACGCCGAATCCCGGGTCAACATTTCCATTCTTCGTGCCCGCGAACATCTCAACGGCATCCAGCATCTTGTCCGGGATGTCGGTGAACCGGAAGCCACTCCGGTGGATGATGTGCCACGGCCAACCGATCAGTTGATTTCTCTGTCGATGTTTTTCCAGGATTACCTCCCCAAGAACAAGAACATCCGTGCCCATGTCCAGTTTAATGTGGGGACAGGGTTGCCTTTTGGTATTCCGAATGACAATATCGTCTATCGGAACACGTATCGATTTGCACCGTACCATCGTCTGGATATCGGCTTTTCTGCCAAATTATGGGATCGGTCATGGGCCGGTCGCCGTCCGGCACATCTGCTGCGATTTACTCGTAATACCTGGGTCAGCCTGGAGGTGTTCAACCTCCTTGGTGTGCGAAACGAAGCCTCCTATACCTGGATCAAGACGGTATACAATACGCAGTACGGTGTGCCCAATTATCTCACCAGCCGTAGCTTGAATCTGCGATTGCGGATGGATTTTTAGGAATTCCGGGTTCCTTCGTTCCTCCCGAGTACTCTGGGCAGATTGGGCAGTGCAGCTGAACGTTTGGCTGTTCAAGGTTCAAAGTCCACGCCTTCGGCTCGACTGTTCAATGTTTAACGTGTTAGTCCAATAACGTTGCTTTCGGTCCTCAGTCCTCAGTCCTCGGCCCTCAGCCCTCAGTCCTCGAAATAACTCAATAACTCAATCACGAAATAGCGTCACATTCCTTGTTTCTTTGATCCACCCTTGGCTCTCGGGGCCCGATTGAACCTTGAACTGCCCATCCTTAGCATGGATCAAAACGGTGTACAACACGCAATATGGCGTCCCCTACTACCTGACCAGAAGCCAGGTTGAATCTGCGTTTGCGGATGGATTTTAGGAATTCTCGGTTCCTTCGTTCCTTGTTCCTGATTGGGTAGTGTAGCTGAACGCTTAGCGGTTCAATGTTTAATGTCCTCGCCTTCGGCTCGACTGTTCAATGTTCAACGTGTTAGTTCAATAACGTTGCTTTCGGTCCTCAGTCCTCGGCTCTCAGTCCTCGGTCCTTGAAATAACGCAATCACGAAATAACCCACCGCCCTACGCCGACTTCATTCCTCATTTTCCTTTCTCCAGCACTGCGATATAGAACCCGTCATACCCGAAATCATCCGGCAACAGCTGGCGCTCTGACACCAGGGAATATTCCCGGTGCATGTCCAGGAACCGGGCAATCTGCTGTTGGTTCTCCTCGGGGAAAATACTGCAGGTAGCATAGACTATCCGACCGCCCAGTTTACACACCGGGGCATATTGTTCGAGAATTTGCTTCTGCAAGCCAGGCATCGGTCAAGTAAAACCTGGTCGATCCGCCACTTCGCATCCGGGTTTCGACGCAATACGCCGGAGCCGGTGCAGGAACATCGAGCAAGACTCGTTCAGCACTTTGATGAAGTCGCTTGACCGCTTTGGTATCGGTACTGAGCCGCGCCTGGATATTGTCCAGACCACCGCGCCTGGCCCGACGCTTCAATTCTTTTAGTTTCCATTCATCGGGATCCAGTGCGATCACCTGACCCCGGTTTTCGAGCAAGGCACCGATCTGTAGTGTTTTCCCTCCGGCTCCGGCACAACCGTCCACCACCCGTTGTCCGGGACTAATTTCAAGGGCCAGAGCGACTTGTTGTGAGGCGAAATCCTGGACTTCAAACCAACCCGCTTTGAAGGCTTCAGTCCGAAAGACATTGGCCCGTTCTTCCAGTTCCAGGGAGAGCGGCCCGAGTGGAATGGTCTCCCATCCTTCCTTTTTCAGGGCATTCCGCACCTGGTCCAGTGTTGCTTTGACGGGGTTTATACGCAAAACGACGGTGGCCGGTTTGTTGAGTGCAGTGACCAGACTGTCCCATCGATCGCCATAAAAGGATTGTCCTTTTTATCCATCCAGTCGGTAATGGATTCGCGAATGGCGAGCAGAAGAGGCTTTTTTTCCTGTCCATGGGGAGATGCTGGCAGATCGGACCATTCTTCCCAATCGGGAAGCAGACAGCCGGCAGCCTGAAGATGCCAGCCGATCACCCAGATCCAGGGAATGGGGCGGATATCGGGTTCGGTATAACGACGCAGGTATCGCAGGATGTCATATGTTGTTTCTGCAATAAACGAACGATCCCTCGACCCCCATTGCGGTGTAGACTTGAACATCCGTGCCAGCACCTTGTCGGCAGGGTAGGGTTGTTCGATGGTTTCGGCCAGTGCGTAGGCGACCGAATGTACCAGGTTTGGATAGAGCTTCTGAGCCATAGGGCGAAAGTAGATGGAATGGCCCGTTCGTTCCGGAATTTCCGGTTGAAAGAATGGAATCTTCCTCCGGTATCTAAAAATTGCAGAAAGTCTGGTATGAGACAATAATATGACTTACCTTTGCACCCGCTTGAAATCTGTCGTCCGCTTGGCGGATTAACAGATTATGGTCTTACCTAACGAAATCGGAACATGGCCGTTAAAATCAGATTACAGCGTCACGGACGCAAACAGAATCCGTATTACAAGATCGTCATTGCAGACGCTCGTTCACCACGTGATGGAAAATACATCGAACGATTGGGTTTTTACAACCCGATGACTGTTCCTGCTACCATCGAGATTGATCGTGACAAAGCGCTGGATTGGTTGAACAAGGGCGCTCAGCCTACTGACACGGTACGCGCGATCCTGCGCTACAAAGGGGTGATGTTCAAGAAGCATTTGCTTCGTGGTGTTGCAAAAGGCGCCATGACACTCGAAGTAGCTGAAGCGAAATGGCAGGAGTTTATCCAGGAAAAGGATTCAAAAGCACTGGACCGGAAAAAGTCGGTGGCCAAGGAAAAGCAGGATTACCTGAATGTCATGTCTGGAACGGCCAAGCCGGTCGTTAAAGCAGAGCCGGCTGTTCAAGTGGATGAAACCCCTGCTGTTGTGGAGGAAACTGCCACTGAAGAAGCTGCAGTTGTTTCAGATGCACCAGTCGCTGAAGACGCTGCTGTGGAAGCTCCGGTTGCTACAGAGGCTATCGCAGTTGAAGAAGCTCCTGCTGTTGAAGAAGCACCTGCTACTGAAGAAGCACCTGCTACTGAAGAAGCTCCTGCTGCTGAAGAAGCTCCAGTAGCCGATGAGGCACCTGCCACCGAAGAAGCACCAGCTGCTGAAGAAGAAACGACGGAGCCAGAGGCTTAAGTCGCAGGCTACATAGATAAAAAAGACCCCGTCCACATGTTGACGGGGTTTTTTTATGGTGCAAGGCCGAAGTTTTCCTACCTTTGGCATTCTCAATTGGAAAGATATTGGAACCTGGCCGCCCTGAATTGGGTTGCCAGGTTTCGCGTAATAGAACCAGTTAACGATGGCGAACATGAATGTCAAGCTCGAAAAAGCCTATCAGGATGCTCTGGATGATCTCATCACTCAGATCCAGGAATCAGATGAATTGGCTACCTATCTGGACTCTGAAGAAGAAGAAGCCTATCAGGCGCTTCGTGAAGTCTATGAACCGTTGCTGGCAGAATTGTACAAGCTGGTTGCAGAAAATGATCCACTCCAGATCACATCTCTGGAGATTGCCATGCTGGATGATCGTCTTGAAGGGCTCTATCTTCCTAAAATCCTCGGATTTTCCGTATTGCGCGGTGCCATCAATGAAGATGTGCGCTATTACTACCCGCAAGAACAGTTTCGTCAAATCCTCCTGGCGATCTGCCATTCTTCCAATTTTGAATGGATCCGCAAACGGATCGGGCAAACCATCCAGATCGGATTTGGTCTCAGTTCGGATATCTGGGTAACCAACCTGATCCAGGAAATCGACAACAAGAAGATCCGCCAGTTTCTGGAGTCCCAAAAATTGGAAAAGTACCAAGATTTGGCACCTCGGAAAGAAGCATACCGGAGGTATTCAGGACAATTCAAGGATGAAACCTTCTTTACTGCTGACTTCCCGACAACCCTGCCCGACCTGCGGAGGTATTTCCCTTCCCTGCGGAATTTCCTGGGAAAACGGATTCAGTTGAATCTGAACAATGAAACCATCCTGACACCGATTTACGAGATGGTTCGCAACGCTGACTTTCAGGGGGCATACGAGCATAATTACCTGTTGTCCATGTTCCTGAACTTCTTTGATGCTCCGGAAGAATCACGTGCGCAGGCAGGAAAGATCTTCAACAAGCTCCGCAAGGACGACACGGAGTTTAACGAACACTATTTTGGCATTCTCGCCGAGTTGCACCACAGTCAATATAATGTATCCGCTGAAAGTGACCGTCAGGTCGCCAGCGTTGTCGACACCAAGATCAAAGATGATATTTCGGCCTTTTATGAATTGGTCGAAATCATTCATTCCAAAGGATATATTCATCCGGATGCGATCGAAGCCATCCAGACATTCTATGGCCAGCACCAGGGTGTCAGGAAGGTGAACGAGTGTGTTCGATTGACTGTTTTCGGGTATTTACGCAAGTTTCTGAGTCATCTCGAACCATCCGATTATACAGAACTGTTCGAGATCAGCAAGATCTATGCAGCCTATTTCCAGATCTTTGACAACGAGCATTTCAAGCAGGATGTCAAGGACTTGAATATGAAATATGTCAGGAAACTGATCAAGGTGTACACCGACAAACGCGGTAAGGATTATCAGGATATCAAACGGTTTGTTCAAGCCACCTTCACTGACCTTGGATTCCTGACAGAAAAAGAAGTAGTGGAGTTGTTCAAATCACGCCGGAAAAAAAAGGCCAACATCGAGGAGTAGGATAGCGCAATAAACCTGCAGCCGATCAGGATGTGAATTTATATCCGTACCCTCGCACAGAATGAAAATGTTTTGGTTTCCGCGGGTTAGCTTCAAAGTATTTCCGGAAACTCAGGATGAAATTGTCGATCGTTCGTGTCGACGGGGCCACTTCATATCCCCAGACAATGTGGAGGATCTGTTGCCTGGAAACCGCTTCTTGCTCCCGATCGATCAACAGACGCAATAATGCGGCCTCCTTTTTTGTCAGGATTACCAGTCCCAGATTAGTCAGTGCTTCAAAGGCACTGAAATCGATGCGATAACGATCAAATTCAAAGATGCCCGGTCCCGCAATATCCTGCTGCGCCGGTCCGCTTCCCCTGCGTTTGAGCAAATTGGCGATCCTGAGGAGCAATTCCTCCAGATGGAAGGGTTTGGTCAGGTAATCATCTGCACCTGTACGCAAACCCGTTACTCTGTCTTCAGGTGCATCCCGGGCCGTCAGCATCAGAATGGGAACAATCCGGTCTGTCAGTCTGAAATGCGCACATAAATCCAGTCCGGACATGCCCGGCAGCATAATATCGAGAAGGATAAGATCAAATTGACGAGATTGAAACTGGCCCATTGCCTGCGCTGCATCACCGCAGGCGGTTACTTCATATCCTTCCAGTTCAAGATTCAGAGAAAGCGAATCGCGGATACTGGTTTCATCTTCAACGATCAGGATCTGGTAACTCATTGGGGTAATTGGATGATAAATCGTGTGCCGGAAGGATGGTTGTCTATCACCTGGATTGATCCCCGATTTTCTCTGGTGATCTCCCGGACAAGGTACAGGCCCAGACCCGTTCCTTTCCCATCGCGGATCTCTTCGTTACCGATGCGGTAGAACATATCAAAAATCCGGTGTCGCTCCGCTGGTGGGATTCCTCCCCTGATCAGCAACCATGAGTTCCAGATACGTATCCCGTAGGGAAAGGGATATATCGATCGGTTTGGAAGAGTGCGAATACTTGATCGCATTTTCAGTCAGATTGCGGAAAATGATATCCATGCCTGACCAGTCGGCATGAATCTGCTGATCATCATTTGCATTGATCTTCAGGTTTATCGACCGTTCTGGCCATTGATGGATGCACTTCCTGGTCCAACTTTCCCGAATCTGGCCGATGGTTTTCAGTTCAGGACGCGGGATGTATTTACGATCCACACGCGCAGTCAACAACAGATTGTTGACCGTTTCTGTCAAACGATCGGCTTCATGGATGGAGGAGGTCGTCAGACTGGTGATCTGTTCCGGAGAAAGTCGGCGTTTGCGGATAGTTTCAAATGCCAGTTTCATGGCAGTCAAGGGTGTCTTCAATTCGTGCGTGATCGAAAGAAGGAAATTTCGTCGTTGCCGGATGATCTCCTGTTCACGAAGGTAGGCCCGGAAGATCAGCCAGATCCCGATCGTGACGCTGACCAGAATGAACAGGGATTCACCCAATACCATCCATCGTTGACGTCGATAGGACAGGAACAATTCCTCAGGTGCTGAGGGTGATTGCCCTGTCGGGTTTTCGACCACTGCTTTCAGTTCAAGGATCTTCAGGTTGGCCCTGAACAAGGCCTCATTCTTCTGGAACAGAAGGACACTCCACCAGACCAGTGCCAGGACGATGTAGGTTGCTGTAATAATGGCAAGGATTCGCGTATACCGGTCCATAGCTCTTGTAAGCGCCTAAAGGTAGGCAGGTGATGGTTGGCACGAATACACCTCAGCGTATTTTCTTATCTTTCCATACCAGGTCTGGTGTTCGGGCGATCGCAGTCTCTTACCTTTAAGCACCAAAGACTGGCTGTATGGAATTTACAAACCTGGCATTTACCATTCAACAACACTTGATCCGCCGGGGGCGTGCCGTACTCCCTGCGCTGGGTGTTCTCCAGCTAGTTTATAAACCAGCCAGACTTGTACGACAGGAGGGAGTCATGTATCCTCCGGCAGAGACGGTGTCATTTGAATCCACCGCTGGTGGCGATGAAGACATCCATCCGGAGTTGGTGGATGATTACCGGCAGGCAAGCGGCATCCAACAGGAGGATCTGGCGAGGAAGGGACTTAAAGAGCAGATTCTGCTTGTCATCGATGCATTGGAAGAAGGGCAACCGGTTCACTTGCCTCAAGTGGGTACGTGGATGAAAAACAAAGCAGGAATAATTGAATTTACACCGGATGACTTCAATTATTACCTGGAAGTATACGGACTCGGAGCAGTGCAGGCGAGACCTGTTTTACGCCGGACGCCCGAAGAGGCGGCCCGTGCAGCTCAGGAAAGCAGAAGTAAAATAGTGGTCACACCTCCCGGACCAGCAGTCCGCAGGTGGAAGGATCGGCTTTTTCTTCCCGGATTGGCAGCATTGCTCATCCTGTCTCTGGCCGGATGTCTGTGGCTGATCTTCACACCCGATTCTCCGGATGCAGCCAGTGGATCTTCTCTTCTATCTCCAGAAATGGAATCAGATACGGAGGCGGATCTGTTTACAGCAGAAGCAGGCGACGTAACGGAAGACATTCTTGGCGATCCTGAGGCGGATACCACTGAAGTTGTTCCAGAAGTGGAAAAGGCGTCCATCCTGCCTCAACAACCGGATCCGCATGAAGAACCATCCAGGTCCCGGATCCGGATTGCCGTAGGACATTTCAGCCAGTCTGCAAATGCAGCGTTGTTGGCGGACAGGCTGAGCAAAGCGGGGTTCCTGGCAACCAGTGAATCTGTCAGAGACGGATTGACCCGGGTGGTTGTTGAAGTGGATCCCAGCAGGCGTGACCCACGTGAGGTATTGCGTATCCTGCAAGGAGAATACGAACCTACAGCCTGGATCATTAGTCAATAATTCAGAATATTGTTTCGAATGTTTCCCTATTGTTGTCTTAATATTTTATTAACATGAATATATTATTCTTCTGATAAAATATTATTCTGAAAGTAGAAAAATACTGAACTTTGCATCATGGCAACGACCTCATTGACTTGGAGCTCTTTGACCGCATCAGATCATCCTTTTTTTCTGATCGCAGGTCCATGTGTTGTGGAAAGCCGTGACCTGGTATTTGATGTGGCCGGTCGCGTAAAAGAGATTTGTGTTCGTCTTGGATTGCCCTACGTATTCAAGGCATCCTACCGGAAAGCCAACCGTTCACGACTTGACTCCTTTACAGGCATTGGCGATCAATCCGCACTGGAGCTCATTCGGGAAATAGGACAATCCATGGACCTCCCGACGACTACAGACATTCGTGCGGATGCGGAGGCTGCCCGGCCGCTGATTATGTGATATCCTTCAGATTCCAGCTTTTCTTTGCAGGCAGACATCATTGTTGGTCGCTGCGGCAGATACAGGAAGATCGTAAACGTGAAAAAGGCCAGTTTCTCAATGCTGAATCCATGCAATATGCAGTGGACAAAGTGAGACAGTCAGGCAATGACCGGTCCTCCTGACCGAACGGGGAACAACATTTGGATATCAGGATCTTGTCGTCGATTTTCGCGGAATCCCGGTCATGCAGCGATTCGCACCGGTTGTGCTGGACTGCACGCATTCCTGCAGCAACCCAACCAGGCGTCCGGAGTGACCGGAGGACAACCCGCCTTAATACAGACCATTGCATCCGCGGGCATCGCCAGCGGGGTAAACGGACTCTTTATAGAAACACACCCGGATCCGTCCCATGCAAAATCAGACGGGGCCAATATGTTACCTCTGGATAAACTCGAGCCATTACTGGAAAAACTGGTGCGTATCCGACAAGCTATGGATTAAGCTGAATCTATTTCGACTTCTTCCTGTTATCCTAAAAACCTGTTCACCATGCGAGCGATTTTCGCACTTTTTATTTCCCTCTTTCTTGTTATCCAGACAATGTCTGGGCAGGTCGAGCGATCCGTTGTTCAGGCATTCAATGCGAAAGGGATCGAACAGGTCATTCTCAACCTGCCCGGGGATGTTGAACTATTGCCTGCGCCCGGAGAATTGATCCAGATCGAAACTGCCATTTCTCTGACCAATGCAGGGGCACCCATCCTGAAGGCATTGATCCATGCGATGCGTTACAGTCTGACTGCGGAAAAAAAAGGTGGAGACCTCTATATCCAGCCAGGGAATCGCCTTGCACCGGTCACTGTAAGAGGACTTGAACTACAGGAGCAATTCCGATTCAAAGTGTATTTGCCCAAAGGTGTTCAAGCTGCGGTTGCCGATCCGATAGCGACTGACAGCCAGCCTTATTCTCCGTCGACAGACACGAATTCAAAGTGACGGGCGTTATCTTCACAGATATTTGCCACCCATGTCGATACGGTTTTCCCTTTTCTTTACGATCATCTTTCTCAGCCTGAGCACGCCTTCTATTGGCCAGTTGAGGCAGATCCTGCATACCTCCATCCCAGGTGATTCACTCCTGGCAGTCCATATGGACCTTCAGGACAGCTATTCAGTTCATCTGTGGCAGAACAGTGCCATTTTCATCGAATCAGAAATCGTATTGGCTACATGCCGGAAGGAATTTTCAACCATGTCGTGAAAGAAGGACGATATGCTCTGAAATCTGTCAGTAAACCGCCTCACCTGACGATCAGCCAGGCCATCCCCAAACGAGCTGGACTGACTTCAACGAAAGGAGCCTGTGAGGAAACTATTCATCACCGGATCTATATTCCATCCGACTTTCTGAAAAAGGATGATTCGCAATGGACGCGAACGGAAAGCCTGAACAAGTCGACCATTAATGGAGGATAATTGGAGAAATGACTCCAGCAGGTTGTTTACGTGATGATCCAACATATTGACCTTCGTGTTTCCCTTGAAACAGCTGATGATCCGGAGCTGATCCGACTGGCTGTTATCCGTAAGGCTCATTTGCCCAGTGAAGATGTCGTTGATGTAAAAGTGGTCCGGCGATCGATCGATGCCCGGTCCAGGCCTCCCCAAGTGCAATTGCGATGCGCCGTCTTCCTCAGGGAAGTGCCCGAACCAGAACCGGCCATCCTGGCCGAGTTTAAACAGGTGGATGAAGCCCCGGAAATCCTCATCATTGGTGCCGGTCCTGCGGGGTATTTTGCGGCGTTGGAATGTCTCGCTGCTGGCTATAAACCAGTCTTGTTCGACCGGGGGAAAGATGCCCAGGACCGTCGTCGCGATTTACGGGCTATCCAGCAGTTTGGAGAAGTGGATCCAGACTCGAACTACTGCTTTGGTGAAGGAGGGGCAGGAACCTACTCTGATGGAAAGCTCTATACCCGGTCGGTCAAACGGGGAAAGATGGAACGCGTTCTCCGGTTGTTGGTCGAACACGGAGCTCATCCGGATATCCCAGTGGATGCACATCCGCATATAGGCAGTAACAAACTGCCACAAGTGGTGATGAATATCCGGGAAACGATCCGACATTTTGGTGGCGAGATCCATTTTTCCAGCAAAGTGTCCGATCTGATCATCCGGGATGCGGCAATCCAGGGCATCCGGCTGGAGGATGGAAGAGAGTGGATGGGCAGGGCGGTATTATTGGCGACGGGCCATTCCGCCAGAGATATTTTCCACATGCTGAACCGCCTGGGGATTCCCATCGAATTCAAACCCTATGCCCTGGGAGTCCGGATCGAGCATCCTCAACCGCTCATTGATGAGATCCAGTACGGGCAGCGCAACCGGCATGAATTGCTGCCGGCATCTAGCTATGGATTGACCTGTCAGGTAGATGGTCGAGGGGTATTTTCTTTCTGTATGTGTCCCGGTGGGTTGGTCGTTCCGACAGCTACCAGTCCGGTGAAATCGTTGTCAACGGAATGTCGATGTCGCGTCGGGACAGCCCGTTTGCAAATGCGGGTACTGTAGTGAGCGTGGATTGGCAGGATCTGTCTGATTTCCATACGCATGGAGTCTTTGCTGGTCTGGAATTTCAACGACATGTTGAGCAAACCCTGTTCGAAGCGGGAGATGGCAGCCAGAAGGCTCCGGCCCAGCGATTGCCTGACTTTCTTGCCGGGCGACTCTCCACAGCAGTGCCGGGATCATCATATATCCCCGGCATTTACAGTGCGCCGTTGCACGCGTTACTTCCGCATTGGATTGTCTCTTCTCTGCAGGCCGGAGCACGTCAATTCGATCGAAAAATGCCCGGATATCTGACCGAAGAGGCAGTAGTTATCGGGACGGAAAGTCGCACCAGTTCACCGATCCGGATTCCCCGGGATCCGGAAACCAGAATGCACCCGAATGTGATCGGATTGTTCCCGGTCGGGGAAGGTGCAGGTTATGCCGGTGGAATCCTATCCGCGGCAATGGATGGACAAAATTCAGCCATAGCAGCGGGTGTATGGCTTGGTGAACATGGAAATCCCCGATCTTAGCATCATGAAGCACATCATCGACCTGGTCGGACGCATTTTTATCGCCGTAATCTTTCTGTTTGAAGCGTACGATTCCTTTCGCTATTGGGAGGAGACCAAGCGGCAAATGACAGAATCCGGGTTAACCTGGCAGCAGGACATGTTACTTACCTGCGGAATAAGTGCACTTGTGCTCGGTGGAATTCTGCTCTTGATCGGGTATCGGACAACATTCGGAACGATTCTTTTACTGCTCTACTGGATTCCAGTCACGATGATCGTTCATGATTTCTGGAATCACGAGCCACCTGAACTTCGATTGCAGTCCATCCTGTTTATGAAAAACCTGGCCATTACCGGCGGTTTGCTGATTGTTCTGGTCAATGGTAGCGGAAGGTACAGTATCAAGCGGTTGCTGGCGACAACGAGAGTCAACTGACCAGGTCTCATTTTTCGGCGATCTTCAATGGCCGCCCGCAATGAAAACAGAATGTCGCATCTGACAAATGACCTTCGGATTCACAATGTCCGCAAACTCGCTGGTCCTGGTCGTTCGACTGTGGTTTGTCTATTCTGCTGATGGCTACAGAAACGATCCCGGTTGGCACGGCAATTATAGCATAGCCCAGGATCATGACCACCGCAGCAAGGAGCTGTCCCAATGGAGTTGCCGGAGATATGTCACCACAACCTCACAGTGGTAAGGGGTAACAATGCTCCAATAGATCGACCGAATATTGTCAATCCACTATCTGAACCAGCCTTATCGACTGCCATCGCCGAACCGATGATAATGACCAGAAGAAATACGGTTGTCAGGAAAACTGTCAACTTTTTCCGGCTGGCATACAATGCAGCGACGATCATCGAACTTTCCTTCAGATGGCCCGCCAGTTTGAATATTCGGAACACACGAATCACGCGTAGGACACGAATGGTCAGCAGATAGTGAGCACCTGGAAGAAGCAGACTGATATAGGTTGGCAGAATGGAGAGCAGATCAACAATGCCAAAAAAGCTGGATGCATACCGGAATGGCTTTCTTGATACCCACAACCGCACGATATATTCGATGGTGAACAAGATGGTAAAACCCCATTCGAGTGAGTAGAATACGGCTCGAAATCGGCTTTCAATAGAAGAGACACTTTCCAGAAAGACAACCAGGACACTGAGGACAATGGCGATCAGCAGGATAACATCAAATGCCCGGCCGCCAGGTGTGTTGTACCCGAATATGATCCGATGCCAATGCTCTCGTTGTACCTGTTTGCCCATGAACTGGAATGCATGTGTTTCGTAAAAATACAAGAATGCAAAGAAGGTGTTTCATTTCCAGATCTCACATGAATCAGAGCCAGCCATCAGAAGTTATTCCTGCAGATGCGAAACTGCTTGAATCAAGAGCAAATAGGCTAACTTTGTTATATATGAAAATCCGGGCTGGAATATGATTCGGGCGATCATCGTGGATGATGAAGAATATGGCCGGGAGAACCTGAAAAATCTCTTGCAACGGTATTGTCCTGAGGTGACCGTGGTCGGTGAGGCGGATTCGGTAGAACGCGGTGTTGCCGTGTTGAAAGACCCTGCACTCAAACCGGACGTCGCTTTTCTGGATATCAATCTGCAGGATGGTCTGGTCTTCCAGTTGCTGAACGAGCTGGATGAACGGCCGTTTGAAGTGATTTTCGTAACGGCTTACGAACAGTTTGCTGTCAAAGCGTTCAAGTATAGTGCGACCGACTATGTCCTCAAACCGATCGACCCGGATGCCCTCAAGGAGGCCGTTGCACAAATCAGACCGGGGCGATTGAACCGGATCGCCCAACGCCTGGATATGTTTCAAAATGCGCTGGCCCAGCCGCATACTTATGAGAAACTGACCGTTTCAGCTCTTGACGGGATCTATTTTCTGAATCTGAAAGAGATAGTCCGCTTTGAAGCCGATGACAATTACACCCACATTTTTACACAGGATGGCAACCGACTGACAGCATCCAAAACCATAAAATCTTACGAGGACCTGCTGGTCAATCAGCATTTTTTTCGAGTGCATAAACGGCATATGATCAACCTGAACTTCATCCGGAAATTTGTCAAGGGTGATGGCGGGTACCTGGTCATGGACGATGGAAAGGAAATTGATGTCAGCCGGCGTCGACGGACAGAATTCATCGAACGGGTCAGGAAACTTCAGGAGGAACTTTAACGAGTAGCCCCTTTTCGGCAATCGGTTTGATGAGCTGTTGCAAACAAATCAAAATAATTCCTTATATTTACTGCACTGAACTGACTGGAGTGGCGAAACTGGTCCCATCATATCATTGAAATTCGTCATGAAGTCAAAGCCCAAAAAGACACTGGAGCAGCTCAAACGCGATCTCCAGGTCCTGACAAAAGAAGAAATGCACAAGATCAAGGGCGGTCGCCCACTCGTGCGTTTCAGCACTCGTGCATTTATCCGGTGCGGGGGCAAAGTGCCGCAATAATCCACCTGAACTTGTCATTCTCTTTCACTGAAGCCGAAGCTTCATCTGACCGGTTTTCATCTCTTATCTTTACGAGATGAGTGCCCTCATCTTGCCAGAGGTTTTTCCGGGTGTTGACCTGGAAGATCGATTTAAAACTGCAGCCAGCCTGTCAGACAAGCAGGTATGGGGGGAGCGATGGCTGGCCCCACCTGACATACACCAACCCGGAAAAGGCACTTGGTTTTGCTCGCCAGCATACCGCCGAAGAAGGGCATCCATTAGCCTTCCAATGCTGGAAAACAAGAGGTGGCATCCAACCTGCACCAACTGCAGAGCGAAGCGATCTATGCCCTAAGAAGCGTTGGAAACTTGCCGAGGCAGGTGGCGCTCAGGATCGGCAGGCAGACATTCCTCCTGACTGGTGCGCGATCAGCATGAACCAGGGGATCTGGTAGAAGCAGATCGGATTCATCGACCGAGCATCGCGATTGATCCAGGATCTATCCCGCGACCACGACAGTCATTTCCATTTGCAGATCCGAAAGGCCTCAGTCTCCTTCGGCTGGGACAACTCCACCGGGCCTTTCCCCTTTTTCGGCAGGCTGAACGGATGCAACCTGCGCTGCAGGGTCACGCAATGGGATGACCGGATTATCGACCTTACTGCACAGCGGCCTGGGCGAATGGTACACATCCTCTGGTGAACGCATATTGGCTCAACAGTCCTATGCACGGGTCATCCAGATTTGCGAGTCATTCCAGCTGAAGCCACGCCTGGTCTGGCATTATTTGAATGCTGGAATTGCCTCCATGGCGCTGGAGCAATGGGATGAGGCACGACAGCTCTTTCTGAAAGGCGTGCAGGTGGAAAACGTGCAGGGCCAGGAGGAAGCTGTTGCTGGTGCCTGGGCCAATCTGGGTTTTATCTACCTGCAGCTCGAAGAGGCCCAACTCGCCGAACAAGCCCTTGATCAGGCTTCCCAGCTGTACACAGAAGCCGGGTCCGATAAAAAAAATCTCGCTGTGATCGCAACCTGGAGAGCCCGCCTGGCCCGACTGAACAAGGACCAGGAGAAAGTCATGCTCCATTTTATCCAGGCATCTGAATATGCCCGGTCTATTCAGGACAGCAGCCAGTTGGCTATGATCTGTAAGGAGATCGCACAGTATTATGCTGACCTGGGGGAATATAAAAATGCCTTTGAATACCTGCTCCTGCACGATGAGATCGGTGAAAAGGCAAGAGAGGAACAGCAACAGCGCAACCTCATGGAGTTGCAGGTGAAGTATGAAAGTGAGCAGAAAGAGCAGGAAGCAGAAGCCCTCCGGGCACAGGCTGTTGAACTGCGACTCAAGGCGATGAGAGCCCAAATGAACCCGCATTTTCTCTTCAATGCGCTGAACGGGATACAGCATTTTATCAATCGGGAAGACGGGGACAAAGCTTCACGTTATCTGGCCAAATTTGCAGGACTGGTTCGACAGAGCCTCAACCTGTCCAATACGGAATTGATCACACTGGAGGATGAGGTCACGTTTATCCAGGATTATCTGTTTGTCAATCAGAAGCTTCGCTTTGATGGGCGGCTCCATTTTACAGTACAGGTGGATGAAGAAATCGATGAAGACCGCGTCATGATCCCGCCGATGATGGTCCAGCCATTTGTGGAAAATGCCATCGAACATGGCTTTATCAAGCGTCAATCAGGAACGATTTCAATCACTTTTGATTTGTTGGCGGATGACGTGATCCGGTGCTCCATTCAGGATGACGGGATCGGAAGAGAAGAAGCCATTCGGTTACAGGCAAAAAACCCGATGCGGGATCAACATAAATCCTTGGGTATCGGGATAACCCGAGAACGATTGGAACTGCTCAACAGAGGTGGGAATGCCGGTCATCGACTGGAGATTGTGGATCTCCAGGATGCACAGGGTCATGCAATTGGCACAAGAGTTGAACTCTATTTCCCCAGTAGAAGGAAGTCAGTCTGACGAATTTACCGTTTCCTCAACGAAACCGACCGGTTTCTGAGGCTACCCCTCCATATTCGAATTACTCCTTGACCCGACACGTGAGGAAAGCCATCTTTGAAACGGTTTTCTCATAGTATGTTTGTTGGGTCCTACACCAAGTTTCCCCCTGGTGTAGGATTTTTTTTAGTCCTGAACCCGAAGTTGCTGGCTGGCCCGGTTACCCGCGGCATCAACCAGCGTCAATAGATGCAGTCCAGCCTCGGGTTGAATTGTCCAGGAATGTTCCTGCCTTGTTTGTCCCAGAAAGATATCATCCAGATGCCAGTATAGTACGGCATCTGCATCACGGTGTGTTGCGCGCAAGAGTAAGGATTGACGTTTTCCGTTGAGATCTGTAGGCAGAATCACTCGTGTAAACTCGGCAGGATAGATCCACTGGATCGGATTCAGATCCTGCCGTTCTGTACAATGGGGCGCCAATGCTGGAATGGAACCAAACTCCGGATGGCGAAGACGATAATAATATTCCTCTAATGGCGGCAGGATGACGATAGTCTTCCGCACGGCCAGTTCAGGAATCCCGCACGTACTGTTTATGCGCAAACCGGAAGAGGGATCCAGGAAGATTTCCTGATGGTAGTCACAGACAGGGGGGCGAAGCGTTCGATAAGGTACCAGGATGGTATCATTCGGACAGAACGGACCTGCAGGAAATCCTGAAAAGGAACAACAGGATTGGTATTCCAGCTCGTCCAGGGGTGGTGAAAACCAGGTCGTCTGTGGCAACAGCTCAAAGAGATCAAACATCAGAGGAGCGGCAGCTTTGAGGCCGATGAGTTCGGGCCGGGGTTCACCATCGGCATTCCCCACCCATACGCCAATCGTGTATTCCGGTGTGACCCCAATGGCCCAGGCATCCTTGAATCCGAAACTGGTGCCGGTCTTCCAGGCAATGATCCGGGAGGATTCGAAGTAGGTCCAGTTTTCCTGGGCCTTCAGGACGATCCGGTAAGCGCATTGCTTCCATCATTTGCCAACAGGAACCTGGTGATGGCAGGTCCTTGGGAATGCCTTCAGGAGGGATATCCCAAGCCGAAAGCAGGTAGCCAGGCTGACCCTCAGCGTGATCAACCGATGTGCCAGGTTGGTGAGCTATCGCAGCGTAGATCTGGACAAGGTCGAATAACCGTACCTCTCCTCCGCCAAGGATCAGAAAGACCATAATGATCAGCCGAACGGTTGAGGGTGTTCAATCCAAATGATTGCAACTTTCGCAGGAATGGATCGATTCCGAATTCCTTGAGGAGTCTGACCATGGGCACATTGAGGGACGCTGCGATGGCTTCCATGGATGGAATAATGCCCTGGAATTGACGGTTGTAGTTTTCAGGTCTGTATGAGCCATATTGTGTCGGGATATCCGGCAACAGACTGCCGGGCCAGATCAAACCTGCGTCCAGCGCACACGCATAGAGAAGCGGTTTGAGCGTCGATCCGGGACTGCGGGGAGCCTGAAGAATATCAACATCACCACCCCGAATACCGGCTGCCGGGCTGTTGCCAGCATAGACCATCACCTGAAGGGTGCTGTTGTCAACAATAATGACGGCCTGATTCTCAATGGAATTACCCGCCAGTCTGTCGTGATGACGGAGCATCACAGCTCGGGCTGCATCCTGCAGACTACCATCCAGGGTCGTTCGGATGCGACCGGTTGATCTTTTTCCCAGGGTCGTGGCCAATTCGGGGGCACGCTGTGGAAGGGACACAGCAACCGTAGGAATGACCTCCTCACGTGCCCGTTCAGCGGATTCAGCCGACAGATGGCCGGCTTCAACCATTCGGTCTGAGCAGGGCATCCCGTTTCTGTTGCAGTGCCTGGCGATTGCGCCCGGGATGGATTAAGGCTGGACTGTTCCGGAAGGACCGCCAGGTAGCGGCTTCACCCCAGCTCAGCAAAGAGGGAGGCTTTCCATAATACCTCCAGGCTGCCGCTTCCAGACCGACCACATTGCCGCCGAAAGGCGCCGCCTGGATATATTTCCGAAGGATTGCCGTCTTCGATTGCTGGCAGGTCAATCGGATAGCCGTGGTCAATTCGATCCATTTTTCGCGATAGGTCCGTCCTTTTCCCTTGCGGGAAAGTCGGACCAGCTGCATGGTAATTGTACTTCCTCCTCTTCGGATATGCCCTGACCGGATATTCGTCACCAGGGCATTGACCATGCTGACCGGGTTGAAACCGGGGTGCCAGTAATACCATCTGTCTTCATACGTCAATAAGGCAAGTTCGAATTTTTCCGGGATCAGGTCAGTTCCTTCAAATCGCCATTGCCCGTCAAGGGCAATTCGTGCGTCCAGGAGGTGTTCATCCTTATCCGTGAGCATCAGGGACAACGGATCTTCTGTCAACCGGATGGGCCACAACAACCAGCACAAGACGACCAGGGTAATTCCTCCTGAAGCCCATATTGATCGATGGGAAGCCTTTTGTAACCAACCAGGCCGTCCGTTCATGAGATCGCTTTCATCGACAGGTCGATCCGTTTTCTCGGAATGTCGACACTCAGCACTTTGACTTGGACAGGTTGCTGCAACTGGACGACCTCCGAAGGATGGCGTATAAACCGATCTGTCAATTGGGAAATATGGATCATGCCATCTTCCTTGATGCCGAGATGGACAAAGGCCCCGAAATTGGTCACATTGCTGATGAGTCCTCGGCAGGACCATGCCGGATGGATGTCGTTGATATCCCGCAAAGAATCAGCGAAATGAATATGTTGTGCCCTGCCTCTCGGATCATGTCCGGGACGCTTCAATTCCTGCTCGATGTCGCGAAGCGTGGGTAACCCTACATCTCCCTTGACGTATCTGGTCCATGGAATTTGATCGATTACTTCACTCTTTGAGAGTAGTGTCTCCAGGGTTATGCCCAGTTCATCTGCCATTTCTTCGACCAGCTTGTATCGTTCCGGGTGTATTCCAGTATTGTCCAGTGGATGCCTGCCATTGCGGATGCGGAGGAATCCTGCGCATTGTTCGAATGTTTTGGCACCCATCCGATCGACCTCACGCAATTGGGCCCGGCTTGAAAACTGGCCGATAACCTGCCGATGTTGGATGATGTTCCTGGCCAGAACGGGTCCCAGTCCTGCGACATGACGCAGAAGGTGTTCGCTGGCGGTATTGACCTGAACACCCACCTGATTGACTGCAAATTGGGTTGTTTCCTCCAGAGACTGTTTCAACTTACCTTGATGAACATCGTGCTGATACTGTCCGACCCCGATGGATTTGGGTTCGATTTTGACCAGTTCAGCGAGGGGATCCATCAGACGACGGCCGATCGATGCCGCACTGCGAAAGGTCAGATCTAGATCTGGAAACTCCTCACGGGCGACATCGGAAGCGGAATAGATCGAAGCCCCGCTTTCACTGACCAGATAGATATCCAATCGGGGGGCACTGGGCAAACTTCTGACCCAGCTCATGACTTCCTTGCCACCTGTCCCGTCACCCACAGCAATGGCTTGTATGTCGTGTTTCCCGATCAGCAGTTCGAGATGGCTGGCTGCTGCGTCGCGTTCCTGCTGGGGAGGAAGTGGATAGATGGATGAAGAATGCACGAGGTCTCCCCGGGCATTCAGGCAGGCAACTTTACATCCGGTACGATATCCGGGGTCAAGTGCCAGAGTTGGCACTGGCAGCGGGGGCGCCAGAAGAAGCTGTTTGAGATTTTGAGAAAATACGATGATGGCATCATCTTCCATCCGGCCTTGCAATTCGGTCAGCAGCTCATTTTCAAGTGATGGCATGAGCAACCGGTGAAAACTGTCTTCGACGGCCATCCGCATTTGATCTCCGCAAACACCCGGGTATTTGATCGCATGACGAGCCAGCCGATCAACAAACAATGCCGGTTCGGGAAGACGGACATGGATGCGGAGTACACCTTCTTTTCACCACGTCGGGCAGCCAGGAATCGATGGGATGGGATCTTGCGAATCGACTCGGAATAGTCAAAGTAATCCCGAAACTTTCTTTTCCGGATGCTCCTTATTCGTTTTTTTGGCTTCCAACTGACCCTCTTTCCAAAGTCTTTCACGCAATCGTTCCCGATTGGATCCATCATCACTGATCCACTCTGCCAGGATGTCTCGTGCTCCGGATAAGGCGGATTCCGTATCGGGTACCTCTGGACCCAGAAACGGCGCAGCTGCTGCGGAAAGATCGCGGGTGCGGTGATCCCGAATGATCATGGCCAGGGGTTCCAGGCCCCTGTCGCGAGCGATACTGGCCCTGGTCTTTCGTTTCTTTTTGTAAGGCAGAAAGAGATCTTCCAGCGAGGTCGGATCCCAGGTGTCCTGGATAAGTCGGTGCAGTTCGGGTGTCATTGCACCGGCTTCTTCGATGGTTTTGCAGATGTGTTCCTTTCGGGCCACCAATTCAGTCAATCGGACATGTGCTCGCTGGATCAGACTGAGTTCCAGTTCGTCCAATCCACCGGTGGCCTCTTTGCGATAACGAGCGATAAAGGGCAGTGAAGAACCTTCGGCAAAAAGTGATAGTACACGCAGGATGGCCGGATTGGGCAGGTTTGTTTCCGCGGCTATTCGCTGGCTGAAAAAGTGGAGGTCGGGCTGATTCATGAACGGCAAAGGTAGGGACTGGAGCAGCACCAGGAAAATGAAAAGGCCGTCAAGTTGACGGCCTTTCATGCAGGGATTCTCTCGCCTTCAATCGGTTGGGGTAAGCCTGAATTGCTTCAGAACCGGTCTTTGGGATGACCGGGCAAGAGAATCAGAATGTTCATAGGGATTATCGGTGCATTGCACCCGAACCAACATCTGGGAAAGGATGTCAGCGGCTTGCTTGCGCAGCCATGCAAATATAGATTATTATCTTATAAAAAAAATACAATTTTAAAAAATACTTATAAACGAGAATGCCGGACCTGAAAAACCTCACGAAGGCTGGCACCGGTGAGAGCGCCCAACCCTGCAACCAGACCGCCAAGCACTGCAGTTATGGCAATGACCACTGCCGGAGATACACCCTGGAAAAGTGTACCGATCTGACTACTGAGCAGGTGATCATTTGCCTGATCACGAAAAAAAGCGAGACCACCCCAAAGCAAACCGCCTGCAACGACACCTTGCGCAAGCGCTTTCATCGGGCGAGATCGAATCAGAAAGCACACTCCAGCCGCCAGGGGAGCAATCGTCCACCAGGGAAGCCACGGGCCGGAAAGAAAGGTCAGTGCCATAATGGTCAGAGTGACAGCAAGGAATCTGAACATGGTCTAATTGTTTTTCAGGGTCAGGGAAAGGATCGGATCATCATTTTGGACATCTTCCTTCGAGCGAATTTTCAACGTCCGGTATTCGCCTTTTTGCCAGATCGGGAGAAAATGGCGATAATAGGAACTTCCCGGATTGCCAGATTGGCCACCAGGATAAATGCCGAAAGCCCGGACCTCTGGCCCCAACTCAACAATCATGCGCCAGGAAGGTCCATTTGTGGAGGTGATGGCATTCAATGCAAATCGATTGCCTCCCAATTCCAGATCCATGGCAGAAAATGCCGGGATGCGTGCCAGGTGCATGATATCCGTTGATTTGTATGCAGACCAGGAGTCTTTTCCTTCATTGGAGAGTTGGGTAAACCTGGCAAAAGCTCGCTGAAAGGCCAGGGTGACGATATCCTTTGCTGTTTCAACTGTTGTCGTCTTTTTTTGATCGAACCAGGCCAACTGGGGATGGGACTGCATCAGATCGAGTAGGACCCATTCTTCCGGAATTTCGACAGGCAGACTGTCCCGTATCGCATAGAATTCATCCCAGGTCATGCTGTCTACCTCAGCATGCCACAGCTCGAACAAGAGTGGCATGGATTCAAGAGCCTCATATCGTCGATTCCAGTTGCCCAGAGAAGACAAGGCGCCATGTTGTTGCCTATTCAGTTTGGCTGAATCGATCAGGGTCATGTATACTGGAATCGCCTCTGCTGCAAACAGACTCGTATTGTCAGACTGAAGCGCCATCATGTCTTCGACGGTCAGGGAATCCCTGGACCGCAACTGTTGATTGAGGTATCGTCCGCGCCAATCCTCAAAAATTCCATAATACGGATAGGCAAAATGATCATCAGTGGATTGCTGATTGGCAGAGGCGATAAAGCCCTGAGGCGGATTGATCACGAGAGGATTGTCTTCATCCGGAATGGCACCGATCCAACCAAACTGGGATCGGGAGCCATCTTGCACCAGGCGCCCGTCCGTTCCGTTGCGAAGCGGTATTTTTCCACTCACCCGTAGGGCAACATCACCCGTGGAGGTTGCGAACAGCGCATTCTGCATGGGCGCATCATAGGTTTGAAGCGGGGCAAGCCATTGAGCCAGTGTGCTGGCCCGGTTGATTTCAGAAAACGGCAGAACCATTTTGTTATCGATATCCTGCAGGGGCAGCCAGTGCATTGCCAGATCTGCTCCGGAAGTCCCGGCCTTCAGATTGGGTACTGGTCCCCAAACAGTGAATCGGACTGTATCCAGAACAGGTTCTTCCCGTCCACGAACAGTGACAATTTCCTGTCGCAGGGTGGCTCTGGTTTCCTGTCCATCCAGTAAATAAGTGGTTTTTGCCGGATCTGTCCATTGGACAGTATACCAATCCATCACATCATGGCCGGCATTGGTAAACCCCCAGGCAGCATCCTTGCTGAATCCGATAGACACCCCGGGCAAGGGCGGGAAGGCTACGCCATAAGCGGAAGACTCTGGTGTGGAGATCTGCATTTCCAACCAGATGGAGGGCAAGGTCAGGGTCAGGTGAGGATCATTACACAGGATGGTCAGTTGGTTCTTGGTCTTGGAAGGCCGCAAGGCCCAATTGTTGCTGCCAATTCCCGGGTCGCTTTCAGGGAGCCAGTCCTGATAGCTCCAAACATGTCCAGTTCTCCGGCTGATAATCCAGCAATTTGAATTCCAGTGGATACTGCCGTGGATCGAGACTTCCAATCCAGGCATTCACACCGTCGGTGAAAGCCTGGATGACCGGTCGGACTGTAGGGTCAGCTTCCCAGCTGGCAGCAAGACGCTCTGCAGCTTCAGGAATGCCTTTTCGACGTTGGCCGAGATCGTATTCAAGTGTGCGCTCACCCAGGATTTCCGAGAGACGGCCCAAAGGTGCTCGTGTGCTCAGATCCATTTGGAAAAGACGCAACATGGCTGCAATGTAGCCTTGTGCAAAAGCTGCATCACGAGCATTGTCCGCATAAATATGGGGAACCAGCTGATCATTGAACAGGATGGAAATGTCGCCTTCCAGTCCTTCCAGAATGATCTCTCGATGGGGAGACGTTGGTCAAGCGGTTCCGCATTCAGCCAGAATCCGTGTTGTGGCGAGAAAAACCGGCCCAATGGGGGCAGCATGTTCTCGCCAGCCTGCATGCGATGATCGAGAAAATAGATCAGTGTGATTGTAGCCACAGTGGCCAGAAGGAAGCGGAGGATGGCCATACTTCGGTTTTGCATGCAAAGTACAGGTTTGTCGGGCTATGAAAAAAAGAAAACCCCCTGACCGGGCATCTGCCAGATCAGGGGGTTCTATAAAGTGAAGTTCTGGTCTTATTGGCCGTCCTTCAGGATGCTTGGCTTGCTTGCTGGTACAGCTTGCTCAGCATCTTTCTTCAGGATGTCTCCTTTGATGGTCAGCATCCGTGTGCCGATGGTCTCGTTGGTTGTCAACGTCACCGTTTTGGTGAATTTGCCCACGCGATTGGTATCGTAACGAACATCAACAGAGGCCGTTTCACCCGGCATAACAGGCTCTTTTGGCCAGGTTGGAACTGTACAGCCGCAACTGCCGCGTGCATTCTTGATGACCAAAGGCTCTGTGCCTGTATTGGTAAACATAAACTTGCGTACACCGTCAGCACCCTGATCGATTGTACCATAATCAATTTCAATTGTTTCGAACTTCATGGATGGACCTGTGGCCGCATCAGTCTGGGCAAAGGTGAAGGTTGCCATTCCCAGAAATAAAAGCAGACTCAATAATTTTTTCATCGCCAGCATTTTTTTGGTGAATCGATATGACAAAAATAGGGGAATGGCTTTTGGAAGGGAAATTTATGATGGCAGATCGCTGTTAATGATCAGTTAAGAGGATGTCAGTCGCTGGATGACAAGGAGTTATGTGTTTCGGTGAGAGGACAGAGATTTCTTATCTTTGTTGAAGAATTTGACCACATGGAAGAACTGGTACAAGAAGAACGGACACAGCGCGCATCGTCCTTTGAAGAGGAAGTCTTGCGCGACTATTGGATTGCCTTGGTCAGCAGGGAAGCCAGTTTGCTTGCGAGAAAGGAAGTCCTGACTGGCAAGGCCAAGTTTGGCATCGTCGGAGATGGAAAGGAAGTACCTCAGATCGCATTGGCCAAATTTTTCAGACCAGGTGACTGGCGTTCCGGTTATTATCGGGATCAGACCTTGATGTTTGCACTGGACCTGTCAACCATCGAAGCCTATTTTGCCCAATTGTATGCTGACCCGGATAATGATCCATTTTCCGGAGGTCGCCAAATGAACAGTCACTATGCGACACCACTGATTGATCGGGAGGGAAACTGGCTGCCCCATCAGGATATGAGAAATGTTTCTGCCGACATTTCCAGCACTGCAGGACAGATGGCACGGGCTCTCGGCCTGGCATTGGCATCAAAAAAATACCGGGAACATCCAGAGCTTTCAGCAACCGGTTCTTTTTCGGATAATGGGAATGAGATCGTCTTCTGTACAATCGGCGATGCTAGTACCTCCGAGGGTGTCTTCTGGGAAACGATGAACGCGGCAGCTGTGCAACAGGTGCCCATGATTGTATCCGTCTGGGATGACGGGTATGGCATTTCAGTACCGATTGATTACCAGACTACAAAAAAGAGTATCTCGAAGGCACTCTCCGGATTTCACAGCGATATCATTGGGGAAGGCATATACATGGTCACCGTAAAGGCCTGGGATTATCCGACGTTGTGCAAGGTGTATCAGGAGGTCACTGACCATGTTCGAACCACTCATCAGCCTGCATTGATCCACGTGAAGGAGGTTACACAACCTCAGGGTCATTCCACTTCGGGGTCGCATGAACGATACAAATCGAAAGAACGGCTGGCCTGGGGAGGAAGAATTTGACTGTATCAAACGAATGGGCGAGTGGATGACCGACCAGGAATAGCCACTGTACTGGAATTGGAACAACTGCGCGAGAAAGCCAAACTGGAAGTGAAGGAAGCCCGGGATCGGGCCTGGTCGCAATATAATGAACCGATCAGGGCATTCCAGACTGCGCTTGACCAGGTTTTGCAAGAGGCTGAAACATCGGGCTTGCCGCTGCCAGGGCTCGCGCAGGCACAACAGGAAATGCTCCATTTACGATCACCGTTGTACAGTGAGTTGGTCAAATTGGCTCGTCGACTGTTGATCCAATGGCAGGGTGTAGATCACAATGCTGTTGACCTTCTCAAATCTCTGGTCCAAGAGGCCTACTCCCGGGCGGACCAGGCTTTTCACAGTCATCTCTATAGTGAGAGTGCTGCTTCTGCCTTGCGTATACCGGTGGTTCCACCTGCATACTCTGGTGACAGTCCGGTAAAAAGCGGGTTTGAGATCCTGAATTCGTTTTTCGATCAGGTGCTGGCTCGCGATCCCCGTTTTTTTGCATTTGGAGAAGATGTCGGACGGATCGGTGATGTCAATCAGGGATTCGCCGGTTTGCAAATGAAATATGGGGAAGAAAAAGTGTTTGATGCCGGCATCCGGGAGTGGACCATAATGGGACAAGCGATCGGGATGGCTATGCGCGGTTTGCGCCCCCTGGCAGAAATCCAGTATCTCGATTATCTGATCTATGGACTTGAGCCGTTGTCCGATGATCTCGCCACTGTGCGTTATCGAAGTAATGGCATGCAAATGGCACCGGCCATCATAAGGACGCGGGGGCATCGATTGGAAGGGATCTGGCATGCCGGATCGCCAATCGGTATGCTGGTGCATTCCTTGCGAGGAATCCATGTGTGTGTACCCCGAAATATGACCCAGGCTGCTGGCATGTACAATACACTGCTCCAATCGGATGATCCGGGATTGGTTATTGAGTGTCTAAACGGTTATCGATTGAAGGAAACCCTGCCAGATAATCTGGGTGTGTTTACCGTTCCCCTGGGTGTACCAGAAGTGCTTGCAGAAGGAGAGCATGTGACACTCGTGACCTATGGTTCGTGCGTGCGCATTGCCCAGGAAGCTATTGCTCTGCTGGAACCGATGGGCATCCGTGTTGAATTGATCGATGTACAGACTTTACTGCCATTTGATCTGGAAGGCCATATTGTGCATTCCCTCGCCAAGACCAATCGTGTCATCTTCCTGGATGAGGATGTGCCGGGAGGGGCGTCAGCCTATATGATGCAGGAAGTATTGGAGAACCAGGGCGGATATCAATACCTGGACAGTGCACCTGTGACCATTACCGCTTCCGCGCATCGGACTCCCTATGGATCTGATGGGGATTATTTTACCAAACCCAATGCAGAGGATATCTGTGAAAAGATCATCCGAATGATGCAAGAAGCATTTCCATCCAGTTTCTAACGGGGGTGCAATGCTGCAACGAACCACAAAGCAAAGCAGGAAGCGATTATCTTTAGCCCGAACTTAAAATCAGGTCCACTTGCGTGACGGTTTAGTCATTATACCCACCTACAACGAACGGGATAATATCCGGAAGATCCTGGAGGCAGTGATGGCTCTGGGTTCTGTGTTTGACGTATTGGTGGTGGACGATGGTTCACCGGATGGTACAGCGGAGGTGGCTCGGTCGGTGATGGCGTCCTTTCCCGACAGGATTTTCTTGATGGAACGAGAGGGGAAATCCGGGCTGGGCACAGCATATATTGCCGGCTTTCGCTGGGGTCTGGCGCGGCATTACGATCTTTTTTTTGAAATGGATGCCGACTTCTCACACAATCCGAAGGACCTGCTTCGTTTGCGTGAGCCGGTTGCCCGTGGCGAAGCCGATGTCACAGTCGGCTCACGATATGTGAAGGGTGGGGAACTGGAGAACTGGCCGGTGGACAGGATTATGCTTTCTCGCGGTGCTTCCTTCTATGTTCAGTTGATCACCTGGATGCCTGTTCATGATCCGACTGCCGGATTCATTTGTTATCATCGTCGTGTTCTGGAGACAATCGATCTGGACCAGATCCGATTTGTGGGATATGCATTCCAGATCGAAATGAAGTTTGCTTCATGGACACTCGGTTTCCGTATCAGGGAAGTTCCCATCCTCTTCGCTGATCGCGTTGAAGGAGTTTCGAAAATGTCCAAGTCCATTGTCCGGGAAGCGATCGGAGGCGTCATTGAAATGAAATGGCGAAGCATGTTTCGATCTTATCAGCATGCCTGAAGACAATCGTTCGAATTTCCGTTTATCCAATCCATCATCCACATCACATCAGGTCCTGAGTGATCATTGGATTTGATCTTGCCGTCGTCCTCCCGTAGCACAATTTGCGGTTGAGGCGGAGCTGAATTGAGGTTAAAAGGAGTTTCATACTCCCTTGATAATCTCCTCCTCTCATAACCTACTCCCCTCACAACCTCCTTGCTCCTCCGGGTAGCTTTCTCGAAGGAAATTATCCGCGTCTGTACGGAAGGTGGGAGAAATGCGATGAATCCCACATGCGAGTGTTTTGCAGCGTATTGATCTATTTGCAGATAATCAGATAGTTACGCATGTGCATTTCATTTACGTTAAATTTTTTTGTGATTTGTGTGGGATAAAGTGGACTGAAATGGGACAATAGGTTACTTTTGGGGTAAGGAAATGGATATCCGTGGCAACATTTGATCTGGTTGGGAATTTTACTTGCCGCCTCGATGAGAAGGGCAGGTTGAAGTTGCCGAGCGAACTGCTCGCCCAACTCGGGGAGGAGCATGCCACGAAGTTTGTGCTGAACAAGGGGTACGAGAAATGTCTGGTCCTCTATCCGAAAACAGTTTGGGAGCGCTTTACGGAGCAACTGAAGGCAGTGCCTGATTTTATGGCATCTGTTCGTGAGTTCAAAAGGGAATTTTATCGGGAATCCTATCCGCTTTCCAAGGACAGTTCGGGTCGCATCCTGCTGAGTAAGACGCTGCTGGAATATGCCGACGTCGATCGGGAGGTCAGCCTGATCTGTCAGGGTGACAAGATCGAGATCTGGCGGACAACAGCCTTTGAGGAGAAACGGATGGATCCAGCAGATTTTGCTGCCCTTGCCGAACAGTTCTTTGCCAATCTGTACAAAGCCAATCAATAACCGGTGTCATGGGAGAACAAGAATACCATGTGCCGGTGCTCCTGGATGAAAGCATCCGGGCGCTGAACATCATTGAAAACGGGATTTATATCGATGCCACTCTCGGTGGGGGAGGACATTGTCAACACATCTTGGACACCTTGGGACCGAACGGACGAGTTCTGGCATTTGACCAGGACGAGGCTGCGGGGAACAATGTGCCTGAAGATGATCGGTTGACATTTATACCTCACAATTTCCGGCATATTGAACGGTTCACCCGGTTTTACGGCGTGTCGGGTGTTGATGGAATTCTGGCAGATCTCGGTGTTTCATCACATCAATTCGATGTGCCTGAGCGCGGGTTTTCCTACAGGTTTCCAGAGATGACTCTCGATATGCGCATGGACACCCGAACCGGGAAAACAGCCGCGGACCTGCTCAATCAACTGGAGCCGGGTCCCTTGCAACAACTGCTGGGTGAATATGGTGAGGTCCGAAATGCCCGAACTGTAGCCGCTGCGATCGTCCAGTTTCGGCGTCAACGACCATTCAAACTGGTCGGAGATCTGTTGGAGGTGTTGCACCCGTTGATCAGGGGCGAGCGTCATCGGTATCTGGCCCAGGTCTTTCAGGCATTGCGTATTGCCGTCAATGAAGAGATGACTGCCCTCGAAGAAATGCTGGAGGGGGCATTGAACATATTAAACCCCGGAGGGATGCTGGTCATTCTGACCTACCATTCACTCGAAGACCGGCTGGTCAAACGATTTATGCGTAGCGGCAAGATCTCTGGTGAGCCGGAAAAAGACTTTTACGGGAATATGCACAGACCATTTGAGGTACTGACAAAGAACCCGGTCCTACCTGGAATGGAAGAACAGGAACGAAACTCAAGGGCACACAGTGCAAAAATGCGCGTGGCCAGGAAAAAAGAACAGGAATGAGAAGCTGGAAAATCAAAGACTATCTCGTTTTGCCGCAGACAGGTGCGAACTACCTGCTGCGAAACCTGCATTTTTTTGGATTTATTGCCTCACTTATCCTCGTGTATATTTCGATTGTACACCAGGGGCAGGGCCGCGTTCGTGAATATCAGGCTCTGAAGCAGGATGTGAAGGAGATGAGGTCCAAGTACCTCAAAATGCGTTCTGAGGCCATTGTCAATCACCAGCAATCTGAGATCACCAAACAGTTGAGCACCCTCGACGGGTCACTCAAAGGGAGTGTCCCCAAATTGATCGAAACGAACTGATCCCCATGGCAGAGGCACGTAAAAACTAACTCCTGATCAAAGCCTATCTGGTTCTCGGACTGGTGATGCTGCTGGCATTGGCCATTCTTGGCCGGGTCATGGTCATCCAATGGGTAGAAGGAGACAAATGGCGTGCAAAAGCAGAAAAGAGCCAGTTGAAATATGTCCCTGTTGAAGCTGAAAAGGGAAGTATACTGACAGAGAATGGCGCCATCCTGGCCAGTTCGGTAGCGACCTATGAACTCCGCATGGATCTCAACTCCAGTGCGATGACAGAGGAGAACTTCCAGGCGAATGTCGATTCCCTCGGTTGGTATCTGTCCCGATTCATAGACGGTACCAGATCCTCGAGGGAGTGGGCGCAGCTCTTGCGCAAGCATCGAAAGGCAAAAGATCGCTATTTCAAGATTCATCCCCGGCTTTCTGTCGAAAAGGCAGAGTTGGTAAAGACCTTCCCTCTGTTCAACCAGGGCCAGTTCAAAGGAGGTGCAATACTTCTGGAGCACTTGGAACGGCAACGTCCCTTTGGCGGCCTGGCCAGTCGGACAGTGGGTTCGATTCGCAAAGGGGCCAAGCCTATCGGGCTGGAAGGAAAGTATCTTTCTGTAATCAGTGGCGAAGACGGGATGCGATTAATGCAGCGTTTGCCCGGGGATATTCTGTTGCCTATCAATGATTTGACAGAAATCGCACCGAAGCCGGGGAAAGATATTGTTACCACGTTGGACATGGGTATGCAGGACATTGCACACCATGCATTGACGCGTGCGCTCACAACCCATAATGCAGAATCCGGTGTGGCTATCGTGATGGATGTCGAAACCGGATTTATCCGGGCAATGGTGAATCTGGATAAAAGCAAGAACGGGTTTGTCGAGCTCTACAATCATGCGATCGGTTCTTCTGTCGAGCCTGGATCCGTTTTCAAACTGGCCAGTTATATGGCTCTACTCGAAGATGGATATGTCACCCTGACGATCTGGTCGATCTGGAAAAGGGGAGACGAAATTCTACAACCTGCCTTTGAAGGATGCACACATGCACGGGATTGATACGTGTACGGTCAGTAAAGCGTTTGAAATCTCTTCCAATGTGGGTGTCGCCAAATTGGTTCAGCGCTATTATGGTGCGCAGCCGGATGTGTTCATCAAGCGGCTCAAATCCTTTGGAATCGATCGACTCACTGAGGTAGATCTTGCAGGCGAAGCACGGCCCAAATTGAAGGACCCCGCCCAGAAATCCAGTTGGAGTGGAATAACATTGCCTTGGATGTCAATTGGTTATGAAGTAGAAATGACACCATTGCAAATTCTGAACCTCTATGCTGCAGTGGCGAACGGCGGAAAGATGATGAAGCCCAAGCTGGTGTCTGAAATCCAGCGCCAGGGAGAACCGATCAAACAATTTCACCCGGAAGTAATCGATCGTCGGATTGCTTCTGCAAAAGTGATCCGTCAGATGCGGACCATGCTGGAAGGCGTGGTCAAGCAGGGCACTGCATCCGGTATGGCGACCAGCCGGTATACGTTTGCTGGAAAAACAGGGACGGCTCAGATCGGCTATCAACATGGGAAGGATGTTGCATACAGAAGTTCTTTTGTGGGGTACTTTCCAGCAGAACATCCAAAATATGCAGCCATTGTTGTCGTGACCGATCCGCACAATGGCTATTATGGGAGCGAGGTTGCTCTGCCTGTTTTCCGGGAGATATCCGATTACTGTTTCACGTCCCGGAAGGAGATGTTTGACCGATTGGAATCGGAAGAAAGGAAAGACGTCGTTGCCCTGACGATTCCGCAATGGGAAGTCGGAGATCGCAAGGATTTTCATCGGATATGCATGGAAGCCGGCGTTCCCAAGCAGGATAATGGCGAAGGAGCCTGGGCTGTCAGCAAAATTGAGGACACTGAACGGTTGCAATTGCTCAATCGCATTCTTCCCCAAAATCAGGTGCCCAACGTCGTGGGTATGGGCCTTCGGGATGCGATCTATCTTCTTGAAAATGGGGGGCTGAAAGTGGATGTAGTCGGCGTCGGAAAGGTTCGCCGTCAATCCGTGCAAGCTGGTTCACCTGCCCATGGACAGTATATCCGAATCTATCTGGAATAAACGAGGAAAGAGAATTATTCCACACAAACACCAAACTTCTTTTTACACACAAACGCACCGGTAACAAATTGAAATCCCTTGAATACATATCGCACGGTGTGAACGTTCTGCAGTTCCGGGGTGATCGTGAGCAAACCATTGCACAGATCACCCTGGACAGCAGATTGGTAAACAGAGGTGACTTGTTTATCGCCATTCCTGGTACAACAGAGGATGGATCCCGGTTTATTCCAGATGCCATCCGGAACGGAGCGACCTGCATTGTGTCTGAGCTCCCGGCGCCGTCTGATCTGGCCAGCTCGATGGCCTGGATACAGGTCCAGAATGCGCGTGAGGCGTTGGGGACGATGGCCAGTAATCAGTTTGATTCACCTTCCGCGGATATGAAGGTGGTCGGTGTAACCGGTACCAATGGAAAAACTTCTGTAGTCTATCTCCTGTATCAATTGTTTTCTTCCCTGGGTTATTCCTGTGGCCTGATCTCCACCATCGAGATCTGCTGGCCGGGATATCGGGAAGAATCGCGGCTGACCACCCCTGATGTCATCTCCCTCCAGCGCATGATGCGCCAGATGGCTGATGCTGGGGTGGACTATGTCTTTATGGAGGTCAGTTCCCATGCGGTCACCCAGGGGAGGATTGACGGGATCAAGTTTACTGGGGGCATCTTCACCAATCTGACCCACGATCACCTCGATTATCACGGGACGTTCGCCAACTATCTGGCCGCAAAAAAATCCTTCTTCGACCGCCTTCCTGCTTCGGCTTTTGCACTGATTAATACCGATGACCGGAATGGTCGGGTAATGGTTCAGAATTGTGCAGCCAAGGTATTGACCTATTCGATGAAGACATTATCTGATGTCAAGGGTCGCGTGCTGGAAAATCAGCTGGACGGGTTGCTGCTCAAGATCAATGAACGGCAGATCGCCTGTCGTTTGGTTGGAGATTTCAACGCCTATAATCTGCTGGCTGCCTATGGTTGCGCCACAGCATTGGAAATGTCGGAAGAGGAGGTATTACAAGCGCTGAGCGGATGTTCGGGTGCCCGGGGCAGGTTGGAAATCCTGCGTCATCCTTCCGGCCGTATAGGTGTAGTCGATTTTGCGCATACACCCGATGCACTGGAAAAGGTGCTGGCCGCACTAAATGAGATAAAGCCCAGATCCTCTCGCCTGTTGACTGTGATTGGATGTGGGGGCAATCGCGATCAGGCCAAGCGCCCGGTAATGGGACGAATAGCCGCACGGGGAAGCAAACTGGCAATTTTTACAGCAGACAACCCCCGGAATGAAAAGGCGGAAGATATTCTGGAAGCCATGATCAAGGGAGTGGATGCAGAGGATCTGGATCATGTCCAGGTGATCGCTGATCGAAGGCAGGCGATTCAGGTAACGGCAAGAATGGCCAGGGCAGGTGATGTGATCCTCGTTGCCGGGAAAGGACATGAAACTTACCAGGATATCGGCGGTGTCCGACATCCCTTTGATGATATGCAAGTGCTGAAAGAAGCACTGGAGATCCCGGTGATCTCCTGAAGAGAATACATTTCAGTTTGGTTCGGTACGGTGACATGGGGCGGGCAAAGGCTCGCCACCGTGTCCCTTTTACCGGTCCGCTGAATGCACGATAAATCAGACGTACCGAAACCATGTTCACACACCTGTTCGACTATCTCGACCGACTCTATGACCTGCCTGGCGCAGGCCTGTTCAGGTATATCACCTTTCGGGCAGGTGCAGCGATCATTCTTTCCCTGTTGATCAGTATGGTCTTCGGTGCCGGCATTATCCGAAAGCTACGTCAGTTGCAAATCGGTGAACGTGTCCGGGAATTGGGACTGGCCGGACAGAAAGAAAAAGAAGGCACACCGACCATGGGTGGTCTGATCATTATTCTGGCGGTCATGTTGCCCTGTCTGCTTTTGGCCCGTCTGGACAACATCTATATCCAGCTGATGCTGCTGTCTACAGTGTGGATGGGTGTGATCGGCTTCATCGATGATTATATCAAGGTATTCAAAAAGAACAAGGCCGGATTGAAGGGCATTTTCAAGGTGATCGGACAGGTAGGTCTCGGTTTGATTGTTGGCCTCATTATGTTATTGCATGATCAGGTCACAGTCCGCATGACCCTGGAAGAAGCACAGGCAGAAGGGTACGAAATCACCCAGTTTTTCAATACCTATGATGCTTCCACAGATTCTGTCAAGGAATATGTACATGTTAAAACGACACTGACCAATGTCCCCTTCCTCAAAAGCAACCGATTGGATTACAAGGATTTGCTATCCTTCCTGGGGATAATGCAGGGACCTGGGCATGGATCATCTTTATCCCGTTGATCATCCTCATCGTCACGGCCGTTTCCAATGCTGCCAATCTCACTGATGGCCTGGATGGATTGGCCACCGGCGTCTCCGGAATCATTGCGGCTACATTAGGTGTCATGGCCTACGTGAGTTCAAATGCCATATTTGCTGACTATCTGGGCATCCTCTTTTTACCAGATTCGGCAGAGTTGGTCATTTTTGCGGCCTGCCTGGTCGGGGCATGTGTCGGCTTCCTGTGGTACAATGCCTTTCCGGCCCAGATTTTTATGGGTGACACGGGAAGCTTGACATTGGGAGGTATTATAGCCGCTTTTGCCATAGTTCTTCGAAAGGAATTATTGATCCCCATTCTCTGCGGGATTTTTCTTCTGGAAAATCTCTCTGTGATGATCCAGGTAGGCTATTTCAAATACACCAGGAGGCGATACGGAGAAGGAAGGCGAGTCTTCCTGATGGCTCCCCTGCATCATCATTTTCAGAAGAAAGGGTTGCATGAAGCGAAAATTGTCGCGCGTTTCTGGATTGTCGGCATCCTTCTGGCTGTATTTACGATTGTCACCCTGAAAATCCGTTGATCATGGAAAACGAACGGATTGTCATACTTGGTGGTGGGGAAAGCGGCGTGGCTGCCGCCGTTCTGGCGCAGACGAAAGGATATGTTCCTTTTGTTTCTGACGAAGGAACCATAGGGGCTGTGTTCAAGGAAGAACTCCTTCGGTCCGGGATCGAATTTGAGGAAGGTGGCCACTTTTCACCAATTCTGCAGGAAGCCAGGTTGGTGATCAAGAGTCCGGGTATCCCGGGTGATCACATCCTGGTCAGAACGTACCGGGACCGACAGATCCCTGTGCTCTCGGAAATTGAATTTGCTTCCCGCTTTATATCAGGCAGAATCGTCGGGATCACCGGAACGAACGGGAAGACGACGACAACCCATCTGGTGCATCACTTTTTTCAACATGCCGGACTATCCGTCGGCTGCGGTGGTAACATAGGTCATGCACTGGCACGCCTGGCGATGGAAACTCCCCGCGACTGGTATATCCTTGAATTATCGAGTTTCCAACTGGATGATATCCAGCAGTTTCATCCGACAATTGCCATTCTCCTCAACGTGACTCCTGATCATCTTGATCGGTATGACAATAACATGTCCGCATATGCACGGGCCAAATTGAATCTGGTCAGAAATCAGACTTCTGAAGATGTCCTGATCCTTCAACAGGGAAATCACTACATCGACCGGTGTTCAATTCGCTTGAGGTCCAGTCCAGAATACACTGGGTCGATCAACCGGAAGGTGTTTCCGGGCAATGGCTTGTCGTTGAGGGTCACCGGTACGATCTGTCCGACTTTGTGCTTCGAGGCGAACACAATCTGTTCAATACGACTTGCGCCATACTGGCAGCACGAGAAGCCGGTATACTGCCGGAACAGATTCAGGCAGCAATACCTGATTTTCAGCCGGTCTCCCATCGTATGGAGCCCATCGGTACATTGCGGGGTGTCAAGTATATCAATGACTCCAAAGCGACGAATGTGGATGCAGTGTGGTTTGCACTGCGGGCTATGGACCAGCCGGTGATCTGGATTGCCGGTGGTAAGGACAAGGGAAATGATTACGGAGTCTTGTTGCCCCTGGTCAAGAGTAAGGTGAAAGCCCTGATCTGTCTGGGATTGGATACGCGAAAACTGGAACAGGTGTTCAGCGAACAGGTGCCTCAACTTGTAGTCACCCGATCGATGCAGGAGGCACTGAAAGCGGCATGTCAACTGGCTGAGGAGGGCGATTGTGTACTGCTGTCACCTGCTTGTGCCAGTTTCGATCTGTTTAAAAATTTCGAGCATCGTGGACAGGTATTCCGCGATGTTTTTCACGAATTGGAAAAGGAAGCACCATCATGTCAATAGGTCAAAAGTCGTTCAAAATTTGCAGGGTGACAGGGTGATCTGGACGATCGTTCTCCTGTTTGCTGCGCTTTCTGTCATCGCGGTATACTCTTCGACGAACTTGCTGGCGTACAAGGAGAAGGGTGGGGATACAGAATTCTATCTGCTCAAACACGGGTTTTTCATTTTCGGTGGCCTGCTGATCACCTATCTGTGTTATCTGTTGCCTTATCAGGTGTTTGGTAAAATGGCCAGGATGCTGATGATGATCACCATCCCATTGCTATTGTATACACTGGTATTCGGGGTGGATGTCAATAATGCTCGTCGCTGGATCACGATCCCGATCATCAGTCTGACGTTTCAGGCCTCGGATCTTGCCAAACTGGCTCTGGTCGTCTATCTCGCTCGTGAACTGGCCCGGCGACAGGATCAGATCAAGGATTTTCAAGCTTCATTTTTACCTATTCTGATACCGGTTATCCTGGTGTGTGTGCTGATCGCACCGGCGAATTTGTCGACAGCCATGATGTTGTTCGCCACCAGTATATTATTGATGATCGTCGGGCGGGTCAGAATCAAACACATTCTCGGCCTTGTGGGAGCCGGGATTCTTGCTTTCGGGGTCATCTTGCTGATCGGGATTGCATTCCCTGATCTTACCCGTTCCGGGACCTGGATAGCACGGGTACAGGAATTTCTCTTTGATTCCGATGGAGGGTACCAGCTGCAGCAGGCGAAGATCGCGATCGCCAAAGGAGGATTGTTCGGTGAGGGTCCCGGGAACAGTATTCAGCGCAATTTCTTACCCTCACCTTATGCAGATTTTATCTATGCGATCATCATTGAAGAATTTGGCTTGTTCGGTGGGGCCTTTCTGTTGGGCCTGTACGTCATACTTTTCATTCGGAGTGTGCGTCTGGTCACGTTGTGTGAAGGTGCATTCGGTGCGCTCCTGACCATGGGTATGAGCCTTCTGATCGTCTTGCAGGCACTTGCCAATATGGCGGTATCTGTTCATTTGGTACCCGTGACCGGGTTGACCCTCCCCTTGATCAGTATGGGGGGGACTTCACTGCTTTTTTTCAGTATGTCTGCGGGAATGATCTTGAGTGTCAGTCGCCAGGTCGAACAACAACGTGTCATGCCGGAACCTCAAATCGCGACTGCATGAAGATACTGATTGCAGGAGGAGGCACAGGCGGGCATATTTATCCCGCACTCGCTATTGCGGATGCTGTTCGTGAGCTCGAGCCGCAATCGGAAATCCTGTTTGTCGGTGCGAAAGGGCGGATGGAAATGGAAAAAGTACCCAAAGCGGGTTATCAGATCGTAGGATTGACCATTGCAGGGATTCAGAGACGATTCACTTGGAAGAACCTGTTGATTCCCTTCCAGCTTGGCGCCAGTCTGATCCAGAGTTTTCGAATCCTCCGCACATTCAAACCGGATGTCGCGATCGGTGTCGGCGGATATGCCAGCGGACCGGCATTGCGGGTTGCATCCTGGATGGGCATTCCAGTCGTTTTACAGGAACAGAATTCCTATGCCGGAATGACAAATCGACTGCTGGCGCGCAGCGCTGCCTTGATCTGTGTTGCCTGGCCGGGAATGGAGAGATATTTCCCCGGTGCCAATATTGTATTGACGGGTAACCCCTTGCGTGCACAATTTGCACGTCCGAACTCCGGCACCGGATGCCCGACGTCAACTGGGAATGGAATCTGATGCCAGGACCATTCTGATCATTGGTGGAGTCTGGGTGCCCGGGCCCTCAATGAAGCTGTTCAGTCGGGGATCTCCTGGTTGACTGCCCATCCGGATCATCAGATCCTCTGGCAATGTGGCCAGAGTCATTACGAATCATGCCAGTCGAGTGCAGTGGCCAGGTTGCCTCAAGTGCATCTCCGGCCATTTCTGGATGAAATGGATCTGGCCTATGCGGCAGCAGATATTATCGTCGCTCGCGCAGGTGCACTCACGATTTCCGAATTATGTCTGATCGGCAAACCGGCCATCCTTGTTCCGTCTCCCTTTGTCGCGGAAGACCATCAAACTAAAAATGCACAAGCACTCGCGGATGCAGGTGCGGCGGTCATCATCCGGAACGATGAGGTCAGTGGCCAGCTGTTTCCGGAAATCGAGCGGTTGGCCAGTGATATTGTCCTTCGGAAACAAATGGCATCACGGATGTCTGAGCAGGCTCGGACCGGTGCCTCCAAAGAGAGCGCCCGGCGTATTCTTCATCTGATCAAATCCCGGAAACAATGAATATCCTGGACCTCAGAAAGATCTATTTTATCGGGATCGGAGGGATCGGCATGAGTGCGCTTGCCCGGTACTTTCACCAGCGGGGAGTGGAGGTGTCCGGATATGATAAAACGGAATCGCCCCTGACAGATCAATTGCAATCAGAAGGCATTGCTGTCCATTTTACTGCGTCTACAGAGGATATTCCGGCACAGGTTGATCTGGCCGTGTTCACGCCTGCAGTGCCTTCCGATCATCCGGCATTCCGCTACTTCCGGGAAGCGGGGATCCCGATGATGAAACGCGCCGAAGTACTGGGGTGGATCAGTAAACACGGACGCTGTGTCGCTGTGGCTGGCACACATGGCAAGACAACGACAACTACGATCCTCGCTCATGTCCTTCGTCAGTCTGGGGTAGATTGCGGTGCATTTCTTGGCGGGATCAGTGCCAATTATGGCACCAATTATCTCTTGGGCAAATCCGACTGGATCGTTGTCGAAGCGGACGAATATGATCGGTCCTTCCTGCATTTATATCCGACTATCCTAGTCGTAAATGCCCTGGATCCGGATCATCTGGATATCTATTCCAATGAAGAGGATATGCTGCAGACATATTACCAGCTTCTCCGGCAGGTTCGGCCTGACGGACATATTCTGCTTCGTGATGACCTCCACATTCCGGAAGAGGTATTCCAATCCATCTCCGCAAAAGTGCACTACTTCGGTGAACATACCGGGGACATTCGGATTGAGGACATCCGCCAGGAGTCATCGAAACTGAAATTCGACCTGGTCATGGCCGGTCAGGAACATGCCGATATCGCTTTTTCACTTCCGGGTAAATACAATGCATTCAATGCTGCAGCAGCCTTTTCAGCGGGTTTGATCATGAACCTTGATCCGGGGCTGATGCGTGGTGCTTTGTCTTCGTTCAAAGGTGTTGGTCGTCGATTTGATATTCATGTGGATACCGAGCGAACTGCTTATGTGGATGATTATGCCCACCATCCTGTAGAGTTGGCCGGCCTTGTTCAGGCCGTCCGTTCCCGGTTTCCCGGCCGGAAAATCACTGCGGTATTTCAACCGCATCTGTTTTCCCGGACTCGAGATTTTGCCGATGCCTTTGCAGCCGCACTGGATCAATTTGATCACCCCTGGCTGCTGGATATCTATCCGGCCAGAGAACAGCCGATCCCGGGTGTAACCACGCAAATGCTGCTCGAAAGAATGACGAATCCAGCAAAGCGATATTTCCGGAAAGAGGAACTTCTGGATGCAATCAAACAGGAACAACCGGACGTTCTGGTCACAGCCGGCGCAGGTGACATCGACCGAATGATCCCCGACATTATACAACTGCTTAATCCCACAAGAACATGAAAACGAATACATGGAAGACGTTTCGACGTCGCAGTCGGCTGATCTGGCTGATCCTGTTTACCGCTATTGCATTAACCGTCAGCACAGCCATGTTGTCGAAACGGGAAGCGATGGTCAGCGAGGTGCTGATTGATATTGACCCATTGGCGAAAGGAGGTGAATTGCTGACCAAAGAAGAGGTGCGCAAATTACTGGACAGAAAATTCCCCTCCAAAAATCAGGAGCGATTGTCCAAGGTGCCTTTGCAGACATTGGAGGAAGCCGTACGTGCGCATCCTATGGTCCAGGAAGCAGAGGTGTATGTAGATGCACGGAATCGGGTTCGTGTACATATTGTCCAGCCGGAACCGTTGATCCGGGTTATCGATCAACGTGGTGCTGGTTATTACCTGGATGCTCGAGGAGAGCGAATTCCATTATCCCGTCATTTTTCACCCAGAATTCCTGTAGCTACCGGAGCCATTCCAGCATACAGAGACAGTATCCTGAACCATCCGGATCATATCCTGGCTCAACTGGTGGAGATGGGTCAACGAATAGAGGAGGATGAATTTATGCAGGCACTTGTCGAGCAGATCGATGTTCACGCCGGCGAAATTTACCTGGTGCCGAAAATGGGCAAGTTCAGGATCCTGATGGGTGATGCCAAGGATCTGGACAAGAAGTTCAGCCGGTTGAAGTCTTTCTACCGACATATCCTCCCGGCCGTCGGGTGGTCTTATTATGAGCTTGTCAATCTGTCATTTGACAAACAGATTGTCTGTCGGAAGGCGTGAAAAATTGATTTCTTCACATAATGTGAATAAATCTTTCCGGATATTAAAAACACTTGTAATGTTTCCCAGTATCTTCGCCGGTACGGGAAATAACACCAAACCAAGGTAAATCTGCGATTGATGGAAGCCATGAACAAAGCAGGAGAGATTGCGCCATTTACCGTGGCGCTGGACATCGGGACAACAAAGGTCTGTGTCCTGATCGGCCGGAAAAATGAACATGGAAAACTCGATGTTCTGGGATACGGAAAAGTCGAGTCAAATGGCGTATTACGAGGCGTTGTATCAAATATTGAGAAGACCGTTCAAGCCATAAATGAAGCGATTCGGAAGGCTGAACGGATGGCTGGATTTACAATCAAACATGTCAATGTCGGGATTGCCGGCCAGCACATCAAATCCATTCAACATCGGGGAATTCTGACCCGGGATAACAGCCAGGAAGAGATCAATGATCAGGACATCGAACGCCTGATCATGGACATGCATAAACTGCAATTACCCCCGGGAGAGAAGATTATCCACATTATCCCCCAGGAATACACGGTCGACAATGAACAGGGTATTGTGGATCCACGCGGGATGTCAGGCGTTCGTCTGGAGGCCAATTTCCACATCGTAACCGGACAGGTTACAGCCATTCAAAACCTCAACCGCTGTATTGAAAAATCCAGTCTGGTTGTCGATGAAATCACACTCGAACCGATCGCCTCGGCTACTTCCGTATTGAGCAAGGAAGAAAAGGATGCCGGTGTGGCATTGGTGGATATTGGAGGTGGTACGACAGATATCACCATTTTCCATGATGGAATCATCCGTCATACTGCAGTTATTCCGTTTGGTGGCAACGTGATCACCAAGGATATCAAGGAGGGATGCAATATCATGGTCGATCGGGCGGAAAAACTCAAGGTTCAGTTCGGTTCTGCATTGGCCAGCGAAGTATTCGACAACCTGGTTATTTCCATTCCCGGGCTGAAAGGCCACGGCCACAAAGAGATCTCTGAAAAAAACCTGGCTCGAATTATCCAGGCTCGCGTCGAAGAGATCCTGGATTATGTGATCTGGGAAATCCAGAAGGCGGGGTTCGAGCGCAAACTTGTCGGGGGAATCGTCCTCACAGGTGGAGGAGCCATGTTGCGGCACATCGCCCAACTGACTGCGTATCATACCGGATTGACTTCCAGGGTGGGGCAGCCAAATGAACATATGGCCCATGGATACCCGGAAGATCTGGTCAGTCCGATCTACGCTACAGCGCTGGGTCTTCTGCTGAGGGGTGCTGAAAAACCCTATTTCCCTGAGGAGGAAACCCGGGAAGAGCTGTACAACAAGAACACCAATACGTCTGCAGAGACTGACAACCCTGCGGAGGAAGGAGCGGGCTGGTTCAATCGCATGTTTGAACGTGCCAAAGACTGGATCAAGGAAGAACAGGATTCTAACCTTTGATCGCGAAACCACCATTTTTCAGAAATAAACACCTCCCATGATGGAATTCCTAGTTTCTCACGATAGCAGCCATATCATCAAAGTCATCGGTGTCGGTGGTGGAGGCAGCAATGCGGTCAATCACATGTTCGTACAGGGCATTACCGGAGTCGACTTCATTGTTTGCAACACAGACAGTCAGGCACTGGCATTGAGTCCTGTGCCCGTTCGTATGCAACTGGGCCCCAATCTTACGGAAGGCCGAGGAGCGGGCTCCATTCCGGATGTCGGAAAAGAAGCCTGTCTCGAATCAGTTGAAGATATTCAGCGGTTGCTCGAGAACAACACCCGGATGTTGTTTATTACGGCAGGCATGGGAGGCGGTACGGGCACAGGCGCTGCACCGATTATCGCCAAAGTAGCTCGTGAACTGGGCATTCTGACTGTCGGTATTGTCACCATTCCTTTCCAGTTTGAAGGAAAGCGCAGACAGACTCAAGCCATGCATGGTCTGGATCAGTTGAAGAAAAATGTGGATACGCTGATTGTGATCACCAATGAACGACTGCGCGAAATCTATGGAGATCTCGGTCTGCGCGATGCCTTTTCACACGCCGATGATATCCTGACAACTGCTGCCCGAGCCATAGCAGAGATCATTACCGTACCGGGGTATATCAACGTCGACTTCGCGGACGTCAACACCGTTATGCGGGACAGTGGCGTGGCCATTATGGGTGTGGGTGTGGCAGAAGGAAGCGACCGGGCCCGCCAGGCGATCGACCTCGCACTGACCTCACCACTTCTGGAAGACAATAACATTCAGGGTGCTCAGCATATTCTCCTGAATATTTCGTCCGGCACACGCGAAGTGACCATGGATGAGATCATGATGATCACTGATTTTGTGCAACAGGAAGCCGGTGCTGGCACAGACGTGATCTGGGGAAATTGTTACAATGAAGCGCTGGGTGATAAACTGTCTGTTACCCTCATTGCCACGGGCTTCAGAAGCCACGGCTCCAAAGAACGAATCGACGGCGAAGGCCGCATCGTTCGCGAATTGGAGGACGATAAAAGCAATGAACTTCGCGCTCCGAAACGGATGACCCTGGAGGATATTACGGGTGAAACTCCGCATTATAGCGGGCCTAAAACGACAAGCTGGGAACCGACAACACACAGACCGGTCAGTCCTCATCCCAATGTCATTCCGGCTACCCCGGCACAGCGGCACCACGCAGGTGTGTCACCCATCAAGCTGAGTTCACCCAAAGTGATCTCCGATCTGGAAAATGAGCCGGCTTTTGCACGGAGGGGTGTCCGTCTCGATGATACCACGACACCATCAACTGAAGAGACTCGCTCACGAATCTCTGTCAATGACAGCGATGAACCGGATCTCTTCAACACACTGCCATATCTTCATGATAAAGGATCTATCGACTGATCCTTTCTGCAAGACGATCAATATGAAAAAAAAGGGGAACCCTCACAGGTTCCCCTTTCTTTATCTCCACACTCATAACCTCATAACCTTCCTCCTCATAACCTCTCCTCACGCCCTCAATTTCCCCGTTTCTTTTCCACAATCTCCAGGATTGTTTCTGTGTTGATCTGATCGTTTTCCATCAGGATCCTGTATTTCCCCGGTATCAGATAGTGAGGTTCGTTTGCATTGGGTGCATGGATGACTTCTCCCTCTTTCAACTGCTTCTGAAGCCACCTTATCTTGCCTTTCTCTTCCGTGATCACGCCGTCAAATATCCAGGCTGAAAGCCCTTGTCCAACCTCAACCTCTCCATGGGCTAACAGCATTTTACCTTCATTTTGTGGATAGATGGACCAGTTCAGCTTGCGCGGTTCGGTTGAAAACGTCCAGATCGGTATTTCCGGTTTGGTCGGTTCCCGCCATGCATTTCCCTTTTTTCCCCAATTTGATTGAAATCGGACCGGGTCAGGGGGCAGGAGCACCAATTCCTGATTTGTCAACTCGGGCTTCAATTTCTGGACAAGTGAAACATCAGCCTTAAAAAAGGAACGACCATGGGTGCCAAGGACCAACGTACTTGTCGGCTCCTGGATAACCAGGTCATGCACCGGTACGCGGGGCAGGTCTCGATCAAAGGGCATGACAGTCCGTCCATCATGCAGCGCCAGATAAACACCATGATCCGTGCCAATATAGAGCAGATCTTCATTTACAGGATCCTCTCGGATAACATTGACAGGCTCTCCGGGCAGATCTGTTGCGATCCGCGTCCAGGTGTGTCCGTAATCCTCAGATCGGAACACATACGCATCAAAATGATCCCATCGGTAGCCATTGAGAGAGACATATACACGTCCTTCATGAAACCGGGAAGCCTGGATCCGGCTGACCCACAGGTCGGTAGGCAAGCCGTCGGTGATCCGTCGCCAGCTGAATCCACCATCCCGGCTGATATGCACCAGTCCGTCATCACTTCCGCAATAGAGTAAACCGAATACAAGCGGCGACTCATCAATACTTGTCAATGTACCGTAAGGAACATCCCCGGGTCTGCCACCCTGGGTCAGGTCACCACTGATTGGCTCAAAATGCGCACCCTGATCCATTGATCGCAAGACCAGTTGTGATCCCATGTACAGAATGTCCGGATTGTGTCTGGACAGGTGGATGGGGTCTGCCAGTTCCATCGGTAGGGCCGTTCTCCCAATTCATGTTTGGGTGTGATGTATTCCTGATTGCCGGTTTGAGTGTTCAAACGGAAGTAGTTGCCAAACTGAAATCCGGTATACACTGTCTGGTGATCATTTCGCGGGTCGATCGCCACCTGCATCCCATCACCTCCAAGAAGAGACCGATAGGGATACTGTCCAGTCATTTCCCAACGCAATGACCCGGAATAATCCGACGGGCCCTTCCAGACGCCATTGTCCTGCAAACCTCCATAGATATGGAATGGATCGGCGTCATCTACAGCAACGCTATAGAATTGGCCCACCGGAGGGCGATTGGCCCTTACCCAGGTCTCCCCGGCATCTGCACTGATATTCACACCACCGTCGTTTCCCAGAATCAAGTGATCGGGTTGAGACGGATTGATCCACAAGGCATGATGATCGCCATGAACATTGTCACCATTTACCGATTGAAACGATTTCCCCCCATCCGTCGAATGCAGGATAGGTACACCCAGGATATATAGGTTGTCGGGATTGTCCCATTGCACACGGATCTGACCAAAATAGTACCCGTAGGAATAGAAGATGTCATCCAGAAAACCGTCATGGGTTTTCTTCCAGGTTGATCCTTCACCACTGAGAAGATATACTTCAGCACCTGTCACCGGTGTATCAAACAACAGGCTGTTTGCTCCTTCGATGTAATGAACGAGAGCCTCGGGCAAAATGGAATCCTTTCTGACCATCGTGATGACTCTGGCTGCCGTATATTTTTCCGGAAAATCATTCTTCTTCAGATAGTCCGAGATTAGTTCTTCTTTCAATTCAAGGAAAGCTGTCTTGCTCATCGTGCGCAATGCCTCCTTGGACAGGCTTTTCTCATCAGATGCTTTATCGGGTGGGGGTCTCCTGTCCTGGTTGTCCAGGATTGCATAAACCTGTCGCAAATCGTCGTGATAGCCAATGGCAAGACCGATCCGTCCGACACCTTCGCCCTGAGGGAATCCGCTTTCTGTCGAACTGATGAGTTGCCAGGTCGCTCCAGCATCGGATGTCTGATAAATACCCGAGGAAGGTCCCGCTTCCTTCAGATTCCATGCTTTGCGCTCACGCTCCCACATCGCCGCAAAGAGGACATCCGGTGATCGGGGATCCATGATCAGATCGACGGCACCTGTTCGTTCATTGAGGGCAAGGGAGTGGGTCCAGGTTTTTCCGCCATCGGCTGTCTGAAAAATGCCCCGCTCGGCTGCTCTGAATACAAATGGCCGAGTACAGCAACCCAGGCCATCAACGGTTTGTCCGGATGCAGGACGATCCGACCGATATGGTGGCTTTCAGGAAGTCCCCGATGCTGCCAAGTTTTCCCGTCATCTTCACTGATGTAAACGCCCGTACCGGCATAACTGGATCGACTGGAGTTGACCTCCCCAGTACCCACCCAGATGGTCCCTGTCGCCCAGTCCGCGGCAATGGCGCCAATGGTCATGACGGCCTCCCGGTCAAAAAGAGGTTCAAAAGATGATCCATTTGTCGTGGTCCGCCACAAGCCTCCGGATGCGTAGGCAACCAGAAATTCATTCGGATTTTGCGGGTTGACCGCCAGGTCGACAACCCGGCCTGAAAAGATGCTTGGACCGACATTCTGAAACGGATATGTTGTACCCAACTCGCTGATATCAGCTGATCTCTGTGAATCTTGGCCGTCATCCGGTCGGTGGCGGGTGTGGGGAGAACTGTCTGAGATCGCAATGACAGGGACAGCAGAAGGGGAAAAATCAGGGGCAATAACCGCATCATAAGATCCTGTTGTCAGGTTTGGAAAGCAAAATAGGCGATTCCTCCCATAGTCATGCGCTTGAGCCGGACTGACCTTCTATCTTTGCCCATTCGATGCTGACCGTGAAACGCATAGACTGGTACCTCATCCGTTCCTTTATTTCCCCTTTTGTGGGTACCTTTTTTATTGCCCTATTTGTGCTCATCCTGCAGGTATTGTGGGTTTATATTGACGATATCATCGGGAAGGGTTCCAGCCTCCTGTTCATTCTGGAAATGGTCTTCTACCTGTCCATGTCGCTGGTACCCTGGCTCTGCCCATCGCTGTGCTGATCAGCTCGGTCATGGTGTTTGGTAATCTGGCTGAACGGTACGAACTCTCCAGTATGAAATCAGCGGGTGTATCGCTGGGTCGTGTGATGCGACCTCTCTTCCTGATGGTTTTCGGTGTTGCTGTTTTCTCCTTTGTCTGTTCCAACTGGTTTATCCCCATTGCCAACCTGAAAGGGAAAACACGCCTGTACGACGTTCGCAAACAAAAGCCCAGTCTCAATCTGGAAGCAGGAACCTTCAACAGTGATTTTGATGACTACGTTATTTATGTGGGTCGCAAATCGGATGATGCCCTGACGATCTACGATGTCATGGTCTATCCGGATGATAACTCCAGATTGTTCCAGGTGATCACGGCAAAAGAGGGCCGGTTCTATACTGCGGATGAGGGTAGGTATCTGGTGATGGAACTGGATGATGGCTACCAGTACCAGGAGACGGATCAGGACCAGGGGACAGGAGGAAGACCGTTTATCCGGACGATCTTCGGGCATTGGGAGAAAAAATTTGATCTTGGTCAGTTTGATCTGGATCGGACAGATGAAGAATCGTTCAAGACCAATGCATCCGTCATGACGATTGCTCAGATCAATGCTTCACGTGATTCGGTTGCGGCGATTAAGGTGGCCCGAAATCAGACGTTTCAGGATCAGATCCGGCCGTATCTGCCACTCCCGGGTGATCGGGATACTGTCGTCATCAACCGGCATCTGCAAGTCACACCCAAGCCAGACCCAGGTTCACCAACACCGATGGACATTTCCGGGACCGTGCCGATATATGAAACCACAATGATCCGCCAACGACCCTTGGACGAACAGCAGTCTGTCCGAGAATTGCTGGAGACATTCCCACAGTCCAGCCAGCTTTTGCTCATCAATAGAGCCCGGACGATGGCCAGATCTGTTCAGGGAGAAATAGCTTCCACACAGCGAATGAATGAAGAGGTGAGCAAGAGTCTCGCGAAATATGATATCGAAGTCCACTCCAAATTCAGTCTGGCAGTCATTTGTATGATCTTTCTGTTGATTGGCGGTTCAATGGGAGCCATCGTTCGAAAAGGAGGGTTCGGGTACCCCATGTTGATCGCGATCACATTTTTTATCTTTTTCATGATCATCAGCATGCTCTTTAAAAATCTGGCTGAAAAACTGGTGATATCACCCTTTCTGGGTGCCTGGATGCCCTGCATGATCTTGCTTCCAATCGGTATTTTTCTAACGATGCGCGCCATGAAGGATGCTAAAATCCTGGATGTTGACAAGGTCGTTCAACCCGTCATCTCCGGTTTTACCAAATTGTTCGGCCTGCTCAAAAAGAAGCTGCAATGACTTCCTTTCGTATGGTATTGCGTGTGCTTCAGCCGTTCCTCTGGGCTTGTATCGGCTTCTGGATGGTCTGCCTGGTACTTCTTGCCGTTCTCCCTATGCATGGCGAACTCCAGCTCTTTAACGGAGCAAAAGGGAGTTGGGTAGATCTCCTTTTTATCTATGCTACAAAAATGGGGGAGGAGCATGGGTATATCGTGATCACCTTGGCAGCGTTGGTCTTGCTGGATGCAAAACGAGCATTCTGGATTCCCCTGACCGGATTTTTTGTCAGTCTGGTCAGTTTTCTGACCAAGTCGGCTTGCCGATCTCCGCGGCCGGGTCATGTCATGGATGCAGATTGGTTCAAGGAGCAGGTCATACTCGTCGACGGGATCATTCCGTTATCCGGATTTACATCTTTTCCTTCCGGCCATACCATGAGTGCATTTGCCCTTGCAGCCATGACGATCTATCTTTTTCCCCGATCGGGATGGCTGGCTGCCGGGCTGTTTTTCCTTGCCGTGCTGGTGGGGATCAGTCGGGTTTATCTCGTTATGCATTTTCTGCGAGATGTACTGCTGGGATCCGTTTTGGGCGTATTGGTTGGTCTGTTACTGGCCTGGGCTCATCAGGCTTTTGTTTTACAAAAATCGGCTGATCAGGCTTCATCTTCTGTGAGCAATTGATCAATTTCACCTTTGATCTCCCGCAGTCGCTTTCGGCATGTCATGATCAGGCTTAACGCTTTGGCGACGTCCTCCCGCATGGATTCCAATCCCTGGTCACCACTTTGCAATCGATTGAGAATGACCTGGATCTCCTCCATGGCCGTTTCGTAGTTCATGTTTTTCTTACTCATCGGATTGGGTATTACTGTACACAATTCCTTTTTCAACAAAGGTCTTCAACCGGCTTCCTGCAGGTACTTCAGCAGGATCCCGAACCGGTTTATCCTGATATGTCGTCATGCTGAAACCTCTGGATAAGATGGCCGCCGGATCCAATTGACCCACTTGTCGGACGAGTTGATCCAGAGACAATTCCTGTTCTTTCAAACGCTGCGTGATGTTAATACGGATCTCCTTCATGAACTGATCCAGAACCCATCCTGTCCTGTCCCAGGTTTGGTGCATCGTGTGATTCAATGTGATAACAGCTCTGTCCAACTGACTTGCCGATTGGCGTAATCTGTTGTCCATTGTCTGGATGATCGCCTGCCTCAGCGATAGCAGTTGACTGTCCACAGTCAGATTGGTTTCCAGGATAAAGGAGGCCACCGCCGTTGGTGTTTTCAAAGCTCTGGCTGCAACCAGATCACTCACCGTTTCATCTATATCATGTCCGATCCCTGTCAGAACCGGAATGCCTGAACGTGCAATGGCTTCACCAATGCTCTGATTGTCAAACCACGCAAGATCCAGTTTGCTCCCTCCACCCCGAATGATCACACAAACATCAAATTCGTCTGCCCGGTCACGAATAGTGTTCAACTGCTTTATGACCTCCTGTTCGACGGATGCCCCTTGCATGGCAGCCGGAAATATGTCCAGTTGGAAGGTATACCCATATGCATTGTTCTGTAGATGTTCTCTGAAATCCTGCCACCCCGCAGCCTGTAGAGAAGTGATGACGGCTACGCGTTGAATAACCAAGGGGAAAGGTAGTTGGCGGTTCCGGTCGAACAGCCCCATCTCCTTGATCTGCTGGATGATCTGCTGGCGATGCAGGGCCAATCGCCCCTCTGCCACAGTCAGATCAATGTCCTCCACATTGAGCTTGAGTCCGTAGATCGCATGATAGTCAACCCGAACCAGGACCTGGATTTCCATCCCTTCTTCCAGGATAGTAGACAGTTCTTTTTTCAGGGCATCCGGAAATCCACGTGATCGGCTACTCCAGAGGACGGCATCTATCTGCGCTATCCGTTCATCGCTGCCGTCAGCTTTTTCAACCAACTGAAGATAATAATGACCCCGATTCAATCTGGATTGAGCCACTTCGGCACGAATCCAGACTGGCTCCGAGAAATTGAGCACAAGCGCCCTGTGGATCCGATCCTGAATCTGGGATAATCGTAGAACAGTGATCATCATGTGAAGATAGAGGACATGAACCCTTTCTGATCGTTATCATGTGATCTATCTTCACAGCATGTTACGGATGTCATCCTGGAAATATCGATTTTTCCTGTGGCGTTATTTGCCTGCCGCTGCCTGGATGGGTGTGCGGATCCAGTTCCTGGATGACCTGGTTTGTACCACCCGGTTGACGTACAGCTGGTTCAATCGCAACCCATTCGGATCAATCTATTTTGCAGCCCAATCAGCAGCAGCTGAAATGGCTACTGGCCTGCCGGCTTTTCTGATCATCCGTCAGATGAAGGCGCCGGTGAACATGTTGATCACGGATCTGGACATGTCCTTTGTCAAACAGGCATGTGGCACTGTTTATTTTCGGTGTGAAGATCTGGATGACCTTCGGCAGGCCGTACGAAGAGCGATCCATACAGACGACCCGATCAGTTGCAGGCTGACCGTTCATGCCGTGGATGCGGAAACTGGCGAACCTCTCTCAGAAGGGATTGTTGTCTGGCGCTTCAGACGCCGCCGCAAGTAATGGACCTATTCCTGGATGATCACCCGTTCGGTGTGCACACCCTGATGATTTTGCAACCGGAGAAGGTACACTCCGGGAGCTGGACTGGCAGGCAACAGGACAACAGGATAAGACCCTGGCAACAGGTTCAATCCGGATTGGGTATGTACCAGTTTACCTGACAGATCAAAGAGGTCGATCCGGACCTCCAGATCCTGCTCGACATTGAATTGGACAGTCAGCGGCTGATGAGCCACCACAGGATTCGGAATCACCTTGATGGATGTCAATCCGACCAGTTCCTGGACGGATGATGACATACCCGCTGTGAATTGGAAGATCTGCCCCCAGTCCTCACAAGTATCATATTCATTGTACGGCCACACCTGCCAGTAATAGGTTTTTCCATCACTGAGGGTGAAATCGAGCGTGACTTCAGGTTGGGTTGTATAATAGTAGTGAGGTTGAAAGCCAAAGCTGGTCAATCGGTCGATGCGGATAATATAGGACGCAGCTCCAGGCCCTGCTGTCCATTCCAATTTCACATTACTGATCCCGTTGGAATACCCGTTGTTGGAAGGAAAGAAGGGTGCAGATGGCCCCGCCTTCGCCAGTTCCGGCGTACTGTTACAGTTGATGTACCGGTTATTCGTTGAATTCAGGCCTTTCCGGACGTTCATTTCTGCAACGGCTACATTTTTTTGCATCGTGGAGAAATGGTAATCCGTGCAGAAGGAAAAGTACCCCATATAGTTCTCCTCGTCAGGATTCAGGAGAACCCCTTTGCTGTCTTTGCATCCGCCGGCATACGAACAGTTCGGCCAGCCGAGTCCAAGGTTATAGTCTGCCGGAGTATCTGACAGAAAATCACCTGCATTGGATGCATTGCTTCCATCGGCAAATTCAACCAGCACATTATTGTTGGGTGCCTTGAGAGAGTTGCAAGGCGCAATCGTCAGATTCGTCGGGTTGCCATGCAGGGAAGCATCCCATTCTTCGCATTCCCATCCGTTGAACGGATGAAGCAGGCTGAAATAATGGCCGGCTTCATGTTCCATGGTTTCGGCGTTGGACTGGATCTGATCACGACGGATCACGATGGCATCAATATCATAGTTCGGGCTGTCATTTGTATAATAACCCAATACATTGGCTTCACCTGTCTGATTCGTCAGGAAGACGTTCATATACGCTTTGAAACGCTTTGATTTCAGGACGAGGATTCCGGCATCACTACGCGGATCATCATAGGCTACACTACTGTTGAAGGAATTGATACCCCCCTTCATATAGAACTGGATGTCCATCGGCGCGTACACCTCGTTCAAACCGCACAGCATATCGAGAACCTTGTAGATCTCCACGCCTCCTGTTCCGTCATTTTTTTTAACAATATGGAATTTGATCGGCACATAGGTTATCGCCCCGGAACGTAGATCTACCGGATGCTCGGCGAGATAGGCCAGGTTTTCGTGCAGGTGCCCGGTGATCTTGTCCAGGGTGGCACGTGAAGTACCGCATGTTCCCCGGACATCCTGAGCGTTCATGTTAGTCTGGCTGAAAACCAAAACGGAAATGACCAGAAGGAGGTGTGAAATTCTCATAAAGTGATTGTCTTGACTCCAAAGATAACGTCATTCGGCGAAAAGGGTTTGTCGGTCAGCAGACTTCGGTTCATTTCGCATGAAAATGACTGGTTTATCCTCGAAGGATAACAAGGAATCAAGTACCTTTGCGGCGGAAATAAAAAACCCGTCTCCATGAGTAAAGTGACAGTTGTAGGTGCTGGCAATGTAGGTGCAACATGTGCCAATGTTCTAGCCCATAAGGATCTGGTCAAAGAGGTCGTTCTGCTGGATATTGCCGGTGATATGGCCCGTGGCAAAGCCCTGGATTCCTGGCAGCAGGCCCCTATTGATCATTACAGTACCAGGTTGATCGGCACCGATGATTATACCGATACAGCCAATTCGGACATTGTGGTGATCACCGCCGGTGTGCCGCGAAAGCCGGGCATGAGCCGGGATGACCTGATCGCCACGAACGCAAAGATTGTGGTTGCCGTGACCAAATCGATCATGGCCCATTCGCCCAATCCGATCATCATCGTGGTGTCCAACCCACTCGATGTCATGACGTATGCGGCACATCAAGCCAGTGGTCTGGGCGCGGATCGAGTCTTCGGAATGGCTGGCATTCTCGATACAGCGCGTTATCGCGCATTCCTGGCGGAAGCATTGGATGTGTCTCCGAAGGACATTCAAGCCATGCTGCTTGGTGGACATGGTGACACCATGGTCCCACTACCGAGGTACACGACGGTATCGGGAATCCCGGTCACAGAAATGATCGATGCAGATCAATTGAATGCCATCATTGACCGCACCAAAGTGGGAGGCGGCGAACTGGTCAAGCTCATGGGTACCTCTGCCTGGTATGCACCCGGTGCCGCAGCAGCGCAAATGGTCGAAGCCATTCTCAAGGACGAACATCGGATCTTTCCTTGCTGTGCCTGTCTGAATGGGGAATACGGCTTGAAAGATATCTATGTTGGTGTCCCTGTCAAACTCGGCCGGGGGGGTATTCATCAAATGATCGAACTCCAATTGAATGCCGATGAAAAAGCCCTGCTGGATGAGTCAGCCACCCATGTGCGGGAGGTGATGACTGCCTTTGAAGCGATGAATCTGGTTTAGCCCAGTGTTCAAATACAACAACAAAAGGCCGGACCTCGTGAGTTCCGGCCTTTTGCTTTGGAGTTAGTTCGCAGTATCGTCAGGATCAGGATTTGCAGGATAAAGGGGTTTTGGTCATTCGAATTTGGTTATTGTGATTTATTTGGAATTTGGTGCTTGTCATTTGGTGCTACGTTTAAAAATCACAAATCACAAAACCCAAATCACAAACAAATTCAAAATTTGAAAAATCAATGACTGAAACTACCAGTGGTTTTGGTCATTCGAATTTGGTCATTCGAACTTATTTGGAATTTGGTGCTTGGCATTTGGTGCTTCATTTAAAAATCACAAATCACAAAACCCAAATCACAAACCCGCCTAAGGGCCGGCGGCCAGGCAAATTCAAAATTTGAAAAATCAATGACTGAAACTACCAGTGGTTTTGGTCATTCGAATTTGGTTATTGTGATTTATTTGGAATTTGGTGCTTGTGTTTTGGAGCTTCCCCAATGGAGCTTCCCTCTTTGGTGCTTCCTATTCTTGTCAGGATCAGGATTCACAGGATTGGAGGATGAACAGGATTCTCGGGATTTCATGATGAGCAGGATTACAGACTATAAGCTGAAAATCCAACATGACTTTCGAAATAACTCAATGACGAAATAACTCAATAACGAACTACTGTTTCATCCCTCATCACTCATCCCTTCTGAACCTGTTGTCCGCTCTTTTGTTTACACTGGGTATATTGCCCTATGCAGGAACAGATCACGTCCATGCCCGTCCTGGCAGAAATGCAGACCAACAGAAATCGGTCTGTTGAGGAAGCCTCCCATGCCTCGGCTGTCCTCCTTGTTTTCCTCCGTCATTTCGGATGCACTTTCTGCAGGGAAGCACTACAGGATCTGGCCGCTAAGAAGCCTGCCTATGAAAAGGAAGGTGTCCAGTTGATTTTCGTTCATATGTCAGACTCGGAAACAGCCGATGCCTATTTCAACCAGTACCAGATCGATACGCCGGAATACATTTCCGACCCGGACTGTCTGTTCTATGCGCGCTTCGGATTGGGCAAGGGCAAGTTCTCCCAGCTTTTTGGATTACAGGTCATGATCCGTGGCTTTGAATCCGGCGTGTTAAAGGAAACGGCATTGGCCCATTCATCGGTGATGGATTTCAAATGCCGGGAGTATTTCTTGTCCAGAATGGTGTGATACGCGAACAGTTCATTCACAAACTGGCTTCAGACAGACCGGATTATGATTATCTCGTCTCCTGTTGTACCATCAACTGACCGATGAAAGGCTGGCGCTTTACGTCCTATCTCCCGGATGATCAGTCAGGCGACCCATTCCCTGCGATTATTCAAACTGTTCAGAGAGATTCTTCTGCACACCTCAGGAGATGTGACCGAAGCCTTGAGCTGGCTGACTGAACTGGATCGGCAATACGGCCTCACAACGCCGGAATATGGCATGGCAGATTTTATCCAGGATCTGATCGACAAAGGCTATTTGCGATCATCTGATGGACGGACACCCGGCATGGTGCCCAGTGCAAAGATGGAACTTGACCTTCGGCGGAATGCTCTGGATGACATTTTTCAGGATCTGAAACGAGCCCGACAAGGAGGGCATGATACACGGTACAGTGGGAAAGGTGATGAACGGTTGCCAGAAACCAGACCGTATCAGTTCGGAGACAGACTGGATCAGATAGCCGCCGCAGAATCACTCCGCAATGCCCAGATCCGGTTTGGGATTGATGACTTTCGATTGACACAGGAAGATCTGGAGGTACACGAAACTGTTTACCAGGCACAGACCAGCACAGTCCTGATGATCGATATTTCGCATTCCATGATCCTGTACGGAGAAGATCGGATCACGCCGGCGAAAAAAGTGGCACTGGCATTGGCGGAATTGATCACCACACGATATCCGAAGGATACGCTCGATATCATCGTATTTGGCAATGACGCCTGGCGCGTAGATATCAAGGACCTGCCCTATCTGCAGGTCGGTCCGTACCACACGAATACGGTTGCCGGACTTGAACTGGCTATGGACATACTCCGAAAGCGGCGCAATCCCAACAAGCAGATTTTTATGATCACAGATGGCAAGCCGACGTGTATCAAAAAGGGAAAGAAGTATTACCAGAACAGCTTTGGACTGGACCGAACCATAATCCGGAGAACGATGCACCTGGCTGTCGCCGCGCGGAAACTGCAAATCCCGATTACGACCTTTATGATAGCCAATGATCCCATGCTGGTCCGCTTTGTGCATCAGTTTACACAGGCCAATGCGGGCAAAGCTTTCTATGCCGGGCTCGACCATCTTGGTGCATTCCTTTTTCGGGATTACAAAGACAATAAAGGCCGGCATTCATGACCACACCCCGGTTCAATGCTGAACCCCATGTTATCTTTGTCAGCGAATCTTATTGCAGTTTATACAACGAACTTGCAAATTCACGTTAGACCCATCATGTTGACGATATTCCTTCTCATCGTTCACCTGTACGCCGGCTCTTTTCCGATAGGCATCCCATCGGATGACCACACTGTTGCCATCCAGGCAGAACTTGGTGAATTGGAGGATTCTATTGCTGTGGCCGCTGACCTGCTCCAGAATAGCGAACTCGTGCAGGAACGGAGAAAGGCATCTGCAAGGATTGAACAACTACTCGGGCAGGCACTCCGGATGCCGGGTTCCTGGGATTATCCATTCGACCGCATCCCCCAGATTTCTGTGCTGAGGCCGGAAGATGGCACGATCCGCCTGTTTACCTGGCAGCTCTATCTCGACCCGGATCACTACCGACATCACGGCTTTATACAATTGAGAATGCAACCGGACAACCCCATCCGATTACAGGACCGTTCAGATGAATATATCCGCCCTGAGACCACAGTGGGCCATCCGGATCATTGGCTGGGTGCTGTGTATTACAACATCCATGCATGCGAGTACAAACGGAACCGATATTGGTTGCTGTTCGGCTTTGACGGGCTGGAAGCGTCGAGCAAACGAAAAGTTGTGGATGTTCTGACTATTGATCGTGAAGGCAACCCTGTGTTTGGATCACCTGTGTTTCAATACCAGGACCCCGAAGGCAAGGTGATGAAAGAAAAGCAGCGACTGGTGCTTGACTACGCCACGGGAAGTCATGTCCGATTGAATTACGATGATCATTACAAGATGATCCTTTTTGACCATTTGATGCCCTTTGCGGATGATCGAAATGGTCTTGGTCTGGTCAACATTCCAGACGGGACCTATGAGGGATTTCGCTTTGAAAAAGGAATCTGGGTGCATATTGAAAAGGTATTTGACCAGGTGATGGAGACAGCACCCGTCGACTTTCCTGTCCTGGATGACAGAAAAGGCAAGAATATTTTTGGCAAATGACGGGTATGAAGGGTGTGCATTGTCATCATGTGACTACCCAACGGACAGCACGGTACTATAGTGTCATTCCGAAAACAGAGCCTGAGCATCTGTTGTTGGTCTGTCATGGATACGCCCAGTCAGCATTCGAGTTCATCCAGGAGGTGTCGCCTGCTGCTAAAACTGGCCAGCTGATCATCGCACCGGAAGGGCTTTCCCGGTTTTACCGTCGGGGATTCGAAGGAGAAGTGGTTGCATCCTGGATGACCCGGGAGGATCGGTTGGAAGAGATTCGGGACCAAGTGGAGTTTCTGGACAGTGTTATTCGACAGGTCTATGATCAGTTTGGTGAATTACCTGTTTCTGTTCTCGGGTTTTCCCAAGGCGTGCCAACCGTATGCAGATGGTTGGCCCTCTCTGCGATCCGCCCGATAAAAGTAATTTTATGGGCAGGAATGGTGCCCGAGGCGGAGTATCTGGCGCCACTGAGTGAAAAACTGTCCGGTCAGATCGATCTGGTTCTGGGAGATGAAGATCCATTTTTCACGTCCACCCGAAAGCGCCATTTGGAAGAAGCTGTTTCTCCCTGGTTTCATCATGCCAGATGGCATCAATTTCAAGGCGAACACCGGATTGAACCGGATCTGCTGCGAGAGATCTGGTGATACTGACCATTAATGCATCCGGTCTCCTCTTACCGGGAACCGGGCGAGCATTTCCGCTTCATAATCCAGATACTCTTGCCACCGCTTTCTGACCTCATCCGATTTCCCGACTCCAGTGGCCAGATCCAGAAACAGGCGATAATGTCCGGCTTCTGCGATCATGAACTTGTGGTAAAATGTGCGTAAATCCTCTTCATCCAAACCAAGCGATAATAACCGGAAGCGCTCACAACTCCGGGCCTCGATCAAAGCGCAGGTCAGCAGTTTTTCGATCAACCGGTCAACTCGCGTCCCGCCTTTTTTCTGAAAGGCCAGCAGACCATTGACATATTCGTCTTTTCGTTGAAAACCCAGCGGCAGGTTTCGTTTTTTCAACTCCTGCATGACCATTCGAAAATGGCCCCATTCTTCTGTCACAATCGGAGCGACGGCCTCTACCATATCGCCATGGTCAGGAAAGGTCTGGATCAGGGAGATACAGGCGGTAGCGGCCTTCTGTTCGCAATAGGCATGATCAGTCAGGATCTCTTCCAGGAGATTTCGGCGAGTTGACCCATCTGGGATCAGTCGGCAATTGCAGCCCGAGGACGGTTTTGCATGTCGGTTTCATGCGTACGTGTTCTGTGTGTAAAGATAGGTGTCTGATTGTTGACCAGCATTCCTGACTGTTCCGGTGCCATGGTTGCAGATTTTGCAGACGTGGATCCCTATATGCTGGTACTGAATTTGCATCATGAATTCGGAAAACCGATCGACTGGTTTACTTGTATGGATCATTTGTCTCATATTTGAGAATACATTTTTTCAGATTTCGGAACCCATTCACATGGAAGCAGATTTTCGGTTATCCCGGCATGCCGAATTTGACCTCGGACAGGATGAGGTAGTTGCCATTGCACGACTTCTGCATGCCTCATTTGAAGATTATCCGGTCGACAAGATTTACTTCCCCCAACCGCCGCATGTACGTGTATTGGGGTGGGAGAAAAATCAACTGGTGGGCCATGTAGCCGGTGTCATTCGGGAAGTGCTTGTCGGGGATCATCATATGGTCATTCTGGGCGTAGCGGACTTGTGTGTGGAGGCTGACAGACTGCGTCAGAAGATAGCCACAGTTCTGGTCCAGCAGCTGGAAGCGATTGCGGACAAACGAGGAATTTTTTCTGGTGGCTCTGTCCGGAGAGAAGGCTTTTTTTCAGGAGATCGGATTTCAGGAGCTCGACGCCAAATGTACCTGGCTGGCTTATCTGAGCGGTAAAAGTCTGGGTTTGTGCCGAAGACCCCTGCATGGGGAAGTCATGGTCAAACGTGTTCATGACAGGAGCTGGCCACCCGGCGACATCGACTTCCTCGGCCCGATGTTTTGACTTTTTGCGCTATCTTTGCAGGCAATTAACGAGTTCTTCGAATGAATCAAACACAGGCCTATATCCAGGAAAACAAGGAGCGTTTTCTGGATGAGCTTCTTGAGTTACTCCGCATCCCATCCGTTTCTGCCGATCCCAAATACAAGTCCTCCGTTGCCGATACCGCCAAACTGGTAGCCTCCTACTTGAAGAAGGCAGGTGTGAACAAAGTTGAGGTATGTGAAACAGCCGGTCACCCGATCGTTTACGGGGAATTCATCAAGGACAAAAGCCTGCCGACAGTTCTGGTCTATGGCCACTATGATGTCCAACCTGCAGACCCGCTGGAGCTTTGGGAGACACCGCCTTTTGAACCTGTCATCAAGCCGACTAAACGGCATCCGAAAGGGGCCATTTTTGCGCGGGGCGCATGTGATGACAAAGGCCAGCTTTTCATGCATGTCAAGGCATTTGAAGCCATGCTCAAGTCGAAGAATGTGCCCTGCAATATCAAATTTATGATTGAAGGAGAGGAAGAAGTTGGCTCTGTCAATCTGGAGAAGTTCTGCAAAAAGGAAAAAAATCGTCTGGCCTGTGATATGGTCCTGATCTCGGATACGTCCATCCTGGACAATAAAGTACCCTCGATCACCACCGGCTTGCGCGGGTTGACCTACCTGGAGGTGGAGGTGACCGGACCGAACAGAGACCTCCATTCCGGTGTCTATGGCGGTGCTGTAGCCAATCCGATCAATATCCTGTCGAAGATGATCGCCGAGCTGCATAACAAGCGAGGGGAGATTGCCATCCCCGGGTTTTATGACGATGTCGATAAAGTCAGCAAAAGCGAACGGAAGGCCATGAATCAGGCCCCATACAATGAAAAATCATACATGCGCGACCTGGGTGTCAAGGTCTTGCATGGAGAAAAGGGGTACACTACGCTCGAACGAACCAGCATCAGACCCACGCTCGATGTCAATGGCATCTGGGGCGGTTATACAGGTGACGGTGCCAAGACAGTCCTGCCTTCAAAGGCATTCGCCAAGATCAGTATGCGATTGGTCCCACACCAGGATCCGGAAAAGGTATTCAAACGGTTTAAAAAGCATTTCGAATCGATAGCCCCAGATAGTGTCAGTGTCAAGGTTACTCCGCACCATGGAGGGGACGCCGCTGTCACGCCAACAGATTCAGCAGAATACCGGGCTGCGGAATGGGCGATGACCCAAACCTTCGAAAAAGCTCCCATACCGGTGCGCAGTGGAGGTAGTATTCCGATTGTCGCACTCTTTGGAAACCGTACTCAAGGCAAAATCCGTCTTGCTGGGATTTGGTCTGGATAGTGATGCGATTCATTCACCGAATGAACACTTTGGCCTGTTCAACTTTTATAAGGGGATTGAAACAATTCCTTACTTCTATCAACGCTACGTAGAATTAAAACAACCATCATGAATAAACACATGCTTTCTAGGAAGCCACTATTTTTCATTATCGGGCTTCTGATTTTCACCACCAATACAACAAACGCACAACAAATGGATTCATTGAGTTACAGCCTGGGGATCCTTGTCGGAGACAATCTGTCAAAGCAGGGATTTGAAAAACTGGATATAGCTTCCTTGGCCGACGGGCTGAAAGCGGCCATCACCAAGAGTGACATGAAGCTCGACCAGGCAGCTGCAAACCAGGTCGTCCAACAATACATGCAGAAAAAGGACGAAGCTAAATTTGCTGATGCCGTGGCTAATGCCGCTGCCTTCTTTGCAGAAAATGGCAAAAAACCGGGAGTGAAAAGTCTGCCCAGTGGATTGCAGTATGAAGTGATCAATGCGGGTTCTGGTGCTTCTCCAGGGTTGACAGACAAAGTGACGACCCACTACCATGGCACCTTGCTCGATGGGACCGTTTTCGACAGCTCTGTGGATCGCGGCGAGCCTGCTTCCTTCCCTGTCAATGGAGTGATCAAGGGTTGGACAGAAGCACTTCAATTGATGAAGGTGGGCGACAAGTGGCGCCTATATGTACCTTCAGATCTCGCTTATGGATCACGTGGTGCAGGAGCCAAGATTCCGCCCTTCACACCATTGATCTTCGAGGTGGAATTGATCAGCATAGATTAATTCTGTTCAGAATGACAAAAAAGGGCCCCTGGTAACAAGGGCCCTTTTTTTATCCATTTCGTTGGCTGCCGACTATTCCTGTATATACCCCAGGATCTTCAGCATGCTCTCGGCAGTTTGCTCCTCATATACCTGCCAGTCAACCAGGTTGCCCATTTCATCCCGATCTACGATCACATGTTTGGGAGCAGGGATAAGACAGTGTTTGATACCGCCAAAGCCACTGATCGAATCCTGGTAAGCTCCGGTGTGGAAGAAGCCGATATATAATGGCTCTTCATCATCCGCTTCGATGCGAGGGAGATAAACCTGGTTTTCATGAACCTCCGAATTGTAATAATCGGAGTTGTCACAGCTCAGGCCACCGATATTGACCCGATGATATTCATGATCCCATTTGTTGACAGGAAGGAGGATGAATCGCTCATAGATACCCCAGCTGTCAGGTAGCGTGTTCATCAGGGAATTGTCGATCATATACCAGGTCTCGGCATCGTTCTGTTTCTTCTGAGCCAGCACGGAAAAGATGGTTGCCCCGCTTTCGCCGACCGTGTATTTTCCGAATTCAGTGAAAATGTCCGGTTCAGGAATGCCATCCTCTTCACAGGCCTGCTGGATCAGGCTGATGATTTCCTTGACCATGTATTTGTAGTCATACTCAAAGCTGAGGGTATTCCGAATCGGCATTCCACCTCCGATGTTGATGGCCCGGAGTTCCGGACAAATCTTCTTCAAATCACCATACAGCTTGATCGCTTTCTTCAGTTCGCCCCAATAGTAGATCGTGTCCTTGATTCCTGTATCCACAAAAAAGTGGAGCATCTTCAGTTTGAACTTGGGGTTGTTGGCAATGCGTTCCTGATAATAGGGAATGACTTCGGTAGCACGGAATCCAAGTCTGGATGTGTAGAACTCGAAGTTGGGTTCCTCATCGGTCGCCACACGAATCCCCAGTTTGCATTCACCACGTACCAGCTCATCATAATTCGCCAGTTCATCCGGGTGGTCAAGGACGGGGATCACATTGTAGAATCCTTCATTGATCAGACTGGCGATTTTTTCCGTGTAGGCCCTTGGCTTGAATCCATTGTTGATAATGATGGATTCCTTTTTCAGCTTTCCGGATGCATACAGATTTCGTAACAGATCGATATCGAATGAGGACGACGTTTCCAGATGAACATCATTTTGCATGACCTCATCCAGGATATAGCGGAAGTGATTGCTTTTGGTACAATAGCAGTAATAATAGTCACCACCATAGTTCAAGGCCTTGATAGCCCTGTTAAAGAAGTTTTTTGCTTTCTTGATCTGGGCGCCGATGCGAGGAAGATAGGTCAGTTTGAGTGGTGTACCGTACTTCTGGATCAAATGCATGACCGAGAAGTTGTGAAATGTCAGGTAACCATTTTCAATATCAAAGCCCTCTTGTGGAAAGTCAAATGTCTGGTCGATCAGGTCGAAATACTTGTTCTTCATGGACAGTTTGCTGGTAGGGCTTGATGAATGTTGGGAACTGTACCGCAATAATAAAAAATCCTGCTCCCCCCGAGGGAGGGCAGGACCTGTTGTCTGCGAAAAAGTTTTGAATGGCGATGAACGCCCGGGAAAGGAGCGAAGTTAATCGTCACTTCCGCCGAATTCGTTGTGCAGCGGGTTTTGCCCCGAATATACGCCTTTGAAGGGCTCCTGAGCCATCTGTTTCTTCTCTTCTTCCTTACCGATCACACTTTTTGTTGCATGAGGAACCAGCAGCAGTCGCTGTTTACTGATCAATTGTCCGGTGACGGAACAAATGCCGTAGGTCTTGTTTCGAATCCTGAACAATGCCGCTTCCAGGTTCTGGACAAAATGCTGTTGCCTGGAGATCATCCGGCTCATCATTTCGATTTCGGTGTGCAAACTGCTGTCATCAAAGAGATCACCGCTGTTTTTATTGTTGGTGTTCTCGCTCATTTCGGAGAGCTGGCTCTGCATGAATTCCAGTTCAGTGCGGGCCTTTTCCAGTTTTTCATTCACCAGAAGTCGGAACTCTTCCAGTTCAGCATCAGAATACCGAGTTGCTTCTGAAGATGAGGTGTTTTCCATGCGTTTCAATTGTCTTGAAAATGAAGATGAGCAACCCGCAGGTGCTAAAGTGCCCCAATAACGGCAAAACGGGCTAAAAAGTTTCCCAGCATCCTCCTCCCCTCATCTTTCCCCAAGGGAAGCCGAGCCTGTAGTGCATAAAAATTTCGCTGCAAATGTAGCATCTCACAGTGAAATGGACCAATAAATTTTAAGCCGGTCCCCTTCATGGAAATCTTCCAAAATCAGTGAATCTTTGCGAAAAAGTGATCATGTTTCATCCGGCATCCCGATTGAAAAACAAGAGTTCTCGGATTGGTCTTGGTGTATATGCTACCGAATTTATTCCTCATGGAACGATCACATACATCCGGGATCCACTTGAACTGGTGATCAATGATCTCGACTATGCAGCCCTTCCTCCTCTTCTTCTAGCTCCGGTCGAACGATATGCCTATGTGGACGAACAGGGAAATCGCATCCTGAGTTGGGACCTGGGGAAATATGTCAATCATTGCTGTTTTCCCAATACGATGACAACCGGTTTCGGATTTGAGATTGCCATCCGAGACATCCTTCCTGGCGATGAAATAACAGACGAGTACGGCCTGTTCAATCTCGAGGCCCCAATGGCCCTCTCCTGCTCAAAACCGGGATGCCGGGGCATTGTTTCCGCTTCTGATCTGGATACCCATGTTTCAGTGTGGGATGAAGAGGTAAAATCTGCTCTGCTTCGGATCAGGCAAGTTGAACAACCCCTTTGGTCACTGGTACAACCTGAACTGGAGGCGCAAATTGATGATTTCCTCGCTGATCCTGAACAACATTACCCATCTTTGTCACTCGTCAAACGCAGGCAATAAGCCGGAGGTCCAGTGTTGCATATCGATATTATTACCGTTGTTCCTGAATTACTCGACAGTCCGCTCAGCCACTCGATTCTGGGCAGGGCAAAAGATCGAGGACTGCTCGAAGTGAATATTGTCGATTTGCGTAAATACGGCATTGGCAAACATTATCAGGTCGATGATTACGCCTTTGGCGGTGGAGCTGGAATGGTCATGATGCCGCAACCATTGATGGACTGTATCGAAGACTTGCAGTCCCAACGCACGTATGATGAGATCATCTATATGGCCCCGGATGGAGAGCAGCTGAATCAACCCATGGCCAATAAATTATCGCTCCAGAAAAACCTGATGCTGATCTGTGGACACTATAAGGGCATTGACGAGCGCATCCGTGAACATGTGATTACCCGGGAAATCAGTATCGGTGATTACGTCCTGAGTGGGGGAGAGCTGGCAGCAGCGGTGGTGGTGGACACCGTGGGCCGTCTTCTTCCCGGTGTACTCAATGATGAGACATCCGCTCTGTTTGATTCGTTTCAGGATAATCTGGTGGCTCCCCCCGTCTATACACGCCCGGCGGAATTCAGAGGGTGGAAGGTACCGGATGTTCTGCTGTCCGGCAATTTTGAAGCGATCGAAGCCTGGCGCTATGACCAGGCCGTTCAACGGACAAAAACCCGACGTCCTGAAATGCTGGAAGATGAATAGGTCTCACCGGCGATTTGGCTACTTGCTTGCAGGTTGTCTGTTTTGGCAATATGGGATGGCTCAGGGGCCCCAGTGGTGGTCTGACAATGTGGATTGGGATGGCGTCACACCGTTCGAACACTACCTCGAACTCACGCCAACAGGAATGGGGCCAAATGCATTGCCCGTTCCGGATTTGCACGGTCAGAACGACAGCACGACCAGTTTCACGCTGTCAGGTGCCGCTTCATTTCGATCAGGTGAAACGACGCTTCATTCCGCGATGGACCTGCGCTGGCAGGCTACTCCCGAAATCCGGTTACGGGTTCACCTGGTTCCCCTGGAATGGTATCACACAAATCACGAACTCAAGACCCGGAGGAAAATCCATTTCCTGTCCTATGACCAGCAATGGGCGGGAGGAGATATCTATGTAGAAACCATAATCCGCATCCCGAAACGCTGGATTCCGGTGTACAGTGAATTCCGGGTCGGACTGAAAACGGCCTCGGGGACCAATCTGGGTGCTGCCCGTTATACGGATACGCCGGGGTACTTTTTTGACTTGTCTTCTGCCGGGCGGATCGCCGGACAGCCCGCTCTCGAATGGGAGCTCATGGCTGGATTCTATGCCTACCAGACCTATGATAATCAGCATCGCCAGAATGACTGCATTCTGTATGGTGCCAGCCTGGGATGGCGTTCGCCAAAATGGTCTCTGCGAGGAGAGCTTCGGGGCTATCGGGGGTATTTCAAGTTACATGACAGGCCACTGGTCGCGGCAGTAGAAGGTCGTCTAGGCAGTTTTCAGGACAATTGGCAACTGATCCTCCGGGGTGAACAGGGACTGTATGACTGGCCGTATTCATCCATACATTTAGGCGTCCGTCGCCTGCTGCTCCCCTGATCAGGATACTGTACTCAGAGTTTGGATCAGGCTCGTAATCAGCCGTAGAAACATCAATCCATCCATCCACAATCCGAAAATCGTTCACTTCGGTTTCGATTGGTCCGAAACAGCATCCAGGAGGCAAGGAGGATCGTCAGGGAATTCCCCCACCAGCCATACCAGTCTATCCAACCTTGAATCAGGCGCAAACTGTCGATCAATATACTGCAACCCGGGGCGATCAACCCGATCTTCAGGCATTTTTCCCACCCGAGCAACAAGGGCAACGTCAGGGTTCGATGACGACTGTCCGCCTCTTCATCACGAAGATCAAATGGCAGGGTAATGGCAAAGATGAAGAGTGCTCTGGAGCAGAAAAGTGCGCCAGTCTGGAAGAAGTCGCCCGGATCGGTAACCTGTGCAAGGGGGAGAATGACGGTTGCAAGCGCCCAGACGATACTGATCAGAAAGATCTTCAAGCCGGGTATATCACGGATTCGCTGGTGTGTGTTGATAGGTACAATATAGACAATGGATAGAATGCCAGCCAACAGCCCAACCCATTTTGCCGACGGTGATAATTGGAAAAAGGAAGTCAAGGCTGCGATACCACTGATCGCGACCATCCAGGGCCACCATTGCCGCACAGGGCCGATCAGGTTTTGCCTGTGGTCGGATAGGACAGACATCCCGAACCACCGCTGAAGGGAGTAGGCCATCATGGTGCCTGAAAAGAGATAGATCGTCAGTCCATCACAAGCGGGTGTGTGATGATTCAGAATGAGGGTTTGCCAACCGAGGGCCGTTGCCGCCCCTGCAACCCAGATATGACTGTAGATCAGTGTGTGGACATACCGATCCGTCCAATGCATCGTGACTTCAGGATCAGAAATATTTGAAGTTATGCTGGTAGGAAATCTTCTGGACACTGTGATACAACAGCTGAACCAGGTTGGTCACATCGTCTCTGTGTGCCATTTCCACGGTGGTATGCATATAGCGCAAGGGCAGTGAAACCAGGCATGCCGGCACACCACCATTGGAATAGGCAAAGGCATCTGTATCTGTACCGGTCGACCTCGAGGAGGCTTCCCGTTGAAACGGAATCTTGTTCGCCTCGGCAGTTTCAATGACCAGATCGCGCAGGGTATTATGGACTGCGGGAGCATAGGTCACAGTCGGTCCTTCTCCACACTTGATCTCGCCATTGATGCTCTTATTGATCAGTGGCGTATACGTGTCATGAGTGACATCTGTAATGATGGCAACGTGCGGATCAATGGTACGGGCTACCATTTCTGCTCCACGAAGTCCGACCTCTTCCTGGACGGCATTGACAATATAGAGTGAATAGGGTAGTTCGATCTTGTTCTCCCTGATCAAGCGGGCAACCTTGGGCAATACAGAATCCGCCAATGCGGTTGTCCAGGGCGCGTCCGACGATGAATCGTCCGTTCAGTGTCGTCATACTGTCTTCGAAGGTGATGACACAACCGACGTGGATGCCTTTCTTGAGGACCTCATCCTTATTCTTGGCTCCGATATCCACAAAAATATTCTCCAGAGAAGGTGCCAGGTTGGCATCCTTTCCTTTCCGCAAATGAATGGCAGGCCAACCGAATACACCCTTGACGATTCCCTCTTTCGTATGGATATGTACACGCATGGAGGGCGCGATCTGATGATCGGAACCACCATTGCGCACCACGTTGATAAAGCCGTCTTCCGTGATATAATTGACAAACCAGGAGATTTCGTCAGCATGTGCCTCGATGACTACGCGGAAGTCTTTGCCCGGATTGATCACGCCATAGGCGGATCCATAATTGTCCAGATGCACCTCATCGACATAAGGCTTGAGATACTCAAGCCAGATCTTTTGGCCGGAAGACTCATAACCGGTTGGAGCATGGTTATCCAGATAGCGTTGCAAAAAGGCTTCAGAGGCTTTATTCAGTATTTTCATAGATGTTGTCACGTTCTAGCTGATGTACGCAAAATCGAATAAAAAGTTGATGAGTATGCCGGGACGTCAGACAGGATGTTGAACAAACCGGTCAGACCATGACCGAGGGTCTTTGTACCAGCTGCTCATCAGGGTGGCTTCTTCTTGAGTTATCTGGCCAGTCTGACTGGCCACCTTCAACATGGCAGAGTAGTTACTTACAGTATGGACAGGAATGGATGCAGCATCAAATCGCATGGCGGTTTCTGGAAATCCGTAGGTAAACAGAGCGATGACTCCGACAACTTCAGCGCCCGCCTGGTGGAGGGCCTCAACGGCCTGGATGGAACTTCCGCCAGTACTGATCAGGTCTTCGACAACCAGAATGCGCTGTCCCGGTTTACACAGCCCCTCGATCTGATTGCCTTTCCCATGTTCTTTTGGTTTGCTTCGTACATAAAGAAATGGGAGTGAAAGCCGATCCGCCAGCAGCACGCCGTGCGGGATTCCTGCTGTGGCTACACCGGCAATGGCGTCGAATTGACTCGTCTTCGCGATCAAAGAAACCAGGCCATCAATGGCCAGCTGCCGAAGATCAGGGTAGGAGAGGAGTAGCCTGTTGTCACAATACACGGGCGACTTGAGCCCCGAGGCCCATGTGAATGGCTTTTGTGGACTGAGACGAATTGCATTAATTTGCAGCAGGGCCTCAGCGAATCGAGAAGCGTGGTCTGGTTCGGTCATAGTGCTCAAAAACAGCCTGTAAATGTATAAAATATACTGCAACGAGCATCTGTTGGTACTCGCTGATCATCTGCCCGAATCGGCGGGTGACTGGACACTGGTGTCCCGATATCGTGGAAAGCCCAAAACCTTCTTTCCGTTTCTGGATGCGTTTGAAAAACGGTCAGGAAGAGAGCAGGTCTGGTTGTACCATGAGGATCTGGATCGATTATGGTCTGATTTTCGACAGTTGTTCATTATTGTGGAAGCTGGTGGTGGACTGGTACGTAATCCGGCAGGGGAGATTCTGGTCATCTATCGAAAAGGTGTTCTGGACTTGCCAAAAGGGAAACAGGAGCCAGGAGAGGGCATAAAAGAAACGGCCATTCGAGAGGTCATGGAAGAAACCGGGTTGACCCATGTCGTTTGTGGGGATTACCTGGGAGAAACCTGGCATTTGTTCAAGGAAAAAAAAGCGCCGCTTCCTGAAACATACGGATTGGTTTTTGATGGCTGCTGAGCAGCAACATCTAGTGCCTCAAAAGGAAGAGGGCATTGAGGAAGTGACATGGATGTCACCCGAAACGTATCTGAATGCTGAAAAACAGACATTTCGCAACATTCGTGACATGGTAAAGGACATCTTCTCGAATTGAATATTATATTGATAATTATAAAATAGCCAAATATAATTATGAAACAATCACGTAATTGTCAAAATACTTTATATAAATTCTGTTAAATAAAAATTTTGCCCATTTTTTATCCAAATTCATCTTCGCATGAGAACCGAACTTTAGAACTTAATAGAACTTTTTTTCGACTGCGGGCTTAAATGAAAGTTGAAATTATCATATCGACAGAATAAATGATGATTTCTGTGCTTCAATTCGGATTTTTATTTTAAACCAAGGAGGGATATCTTTGTGAATCCGAATTATCAGTTGTACACCAAGCCAAACTATGAGAACGAATTTGAAATTTTTATTGATCCTCGGAGGGGTTATGATCAGCGCCTCCATCACGGCTCAATCTCTTTCCAGTGTTCACTCCGCTCCAGTGATGGAGAATCTGTCCTTAACCTCCAGTGAGGAGGCTGCCTTCCTGGATCCACAGGATGCTTTTTTTCTGGACCTGTCCAGTAAAGTCTGTTTTATCGATTTCGAATCCCTGAAGCAGAATATCAAATCAGTACAGCTGGTGTCTGCCAAAGGGGAAACCTTGTTGCAGGATCGCGTTGATCATCTTCCGGTCAACAGTATCTATGAACTGAACCTGAATGCTCTCCCATCCGGCCGTTACCAGATTGTTCTGGAAGGCTACATCGGCGAAGTGACCAAGTCCTTCTCATTCTAATTTCCCGGCTCTCCTTTCGTTTGGCAGGATTCCTGACATCCTTTGGAATGTCCAGGCGGCTGTCACCCTTTTCTTCGCTGGTCCATCCCATTTTGAACTTGCGTTCAGGCATGTACCTTTAGTGCATGGAGAAGAGCAAGACCTATTCCAGCCCACCTCTCAATTATCTGATTTACGGTCACCCCGGAACCGGTAAACGGACGTATGCATCCCAGCTGGCTGTTTCACTGGCAGACCAGGTGCCCTGTTCAGAAAGTTGCCGCATGGCCTCCTCCTCAACTTTATGATCGGTATAATGCACTGGTCAATGAAGGGCAGATATGCCTCCTTGTCATGCATCCTGGCTGGACCTATGCAGACCTGATTGAACGTTGTCTCTTTCTGTCCGACAATGTGGTTGTCCATGATGGTGTTCTGAAGCAGATGGCAACAGAAGCAAGAGGGAACCTCATCGAACACCTGTTGCAACAGAAACCGGAAATTGTTCCCGATGTTGATTTCAAGGAATTATACTCTGGATTCCTCCATCACCTTCAGAAGACTGGAGAACAAATTCCTACAGTAGGCAATCAGGATCCTTTTTTCTTGCATTCGATCCAGAAGAATGGCGACATCCTGTTACGCAAACCAAAGACATTCCAATTAATTCGGATCAAGCGAAGTAAGATCAGACAACTGTTTCTGGTCCAGCAAAATGAAGTGGATCCACAGGTAGTCACGACCCGCTGGCAGGCGATCCTGACAGGAGAGAACGCCTCTGCATTTGAAGCGGTATGGTCCCAGTTTGCCCAATTTCAGCATGCGTTTGCCGCTGCATCGACAGTACCTGAAGCCACAGGAGATGACCCCTATCAGGATATTCAGATGGATATCCTACCACAAGGCGTCCTCCAGGCGGCAAAAAAGTACATCCTGATCATGGAACATATGGACTCCATTGATCCACAACAGATATTCGGAGATGTACTGCCAATGCTGGATAGTCGTCGTCGCGAAGGATGCAGGTGTGCCCAAACAGCTCTTCTTCCAGGTTCGAAAACAGGATTTGCCCTTCCTCCCAATCTGTTCCTGATCGGGACAGCGTCATCGATTCCGAATTGGACCGAGGGCAAGGCCTTTCTGATGAGCAAAGTGTTCCGATTTATCCATCTCGATGCTCAGAGCAGACCCCAGGAGTGGCCCAGAATTCGGTCGTTGTCGACACAGGCATTGTGGCAGTCTATCAACAGAGTCATTCTTGAACACAGGGGAGCTGCTCTCCAATTTCCCGGAGGGGCTTTTCAGGACTGTCATTCACTTGAACATATACGTGATTTATTCTCAAACCGGATCTTGCCTTATTTCGAATGGCTGGCTCATGAGGATGGATCACTCCATGATCTGATGTTGAAAGACTTGCTGGGTCCATTGGTAAGTTCTCTTGATAAACTGCAGGAATGGAAACTGGGCGACTTTGTTGCCATTGCACATGCGGGTAATTGACTTTCTTTTGAGGAATAGTTCGAACATGTACCTTTGCGCTGAAAATGTCCCGCAGTATTATGGCAAGAATGTTCAAGTTTGGTGGATCCAGTCTCAAGGATGCGTCCGCCGTCCGCAATGTGGCCTCTATCCTTCACCGGTTTGGTGATGAAAACCTGGTGATCGTCGTATCTGCCATGGGAAAAACGACAAATGCACTCGAGGAAGTGGTGGCCGCTCATGCCAGACAGGATGGCTCTGCAAAACAACTCATGGATCAGATCCGTCAATTTCATTATTCCCTCGCCCAGGAATTGTTGCCGGAAGGTCATGAGGTATTTGTCGCTTTGAATGATACGTTTGTCGAGGCCTATTGGGTCCTGGACGAACCCCCGCATGCCAATTATGATTACATGTACGACCAGATCATCTGCGTTGGCGAATTGGCATCCTCCCGTATCGTCCAGGCCTTTCTCCAGCATGATGGCCTCCCGACCCTGTGGCTGGATGCCAGAGAAGTGATTATCACGGATGACATCCATCGGGAAGGTTGGGTGAACTGGGAGGAGACCGGGAAGCGTATGGAGGCGAAGGTGCGGCCCATGTTGAGCCAACCAGGATTCGTGCTCACCCAGGGATTTATTGCGAGCACCATGGATAATGCGACGACAACGCTCGGAAGAGAAGGATCAGACTACACGACGGCTATCTTCACATTCTGTCTGAACGGGGAAAGTATGACCATCTGGAAAGATGTGCCCGGTGTTCTGACAGGTGACCCGAGGTTGTTTGCCAATGTGACCAAACTAGACAGATTGTCCTACAGGGAAGCCATCGAAATGACATATTATGGAGCAAAGGTCATCCACCCGAAGACAATCAAACCGCTTCAGAACAAGTCGATTCCGTTGTTCGTAAAATCCTTTATTGATCCGGAAGGTGAGGGCACTCTGATTTCTTCTGACATCGAAGACCTGTACCCGCCAATCGTCACGCTTGAACAACAACAGACTTTATTGAGTATTTCCACGCGCGACTTTTCGTTTGTTGCCGAACATCATCTCAGCTTGCTCTTCCAGAAAATTGCCGATCTGCGGTTACAGGTCAACATCATGCAGAATTCGGCGATCAGTTTTTCCATTTGTGTGAATCATGCACCGGATAAGGTGGATGATTTTATATCCGGCATTGAAAAGGATTTCAAGGTGCAACGCGAGGATGAGCTCGAACTGATCACCGTCCGCCATGCCCAGCCTGATCTCCTGGATAACCTCAGGAAAGGGAAGATCATCTTCCTGGAAGAGCATATTCGGGATACGGTTCAATTTGTGGCCAAGACCGTACCGATGATGAGTCGTATTGAAAACTGATCTCGCTGAGGATCAACTGATCACACCTAATGATCTACCGACTTTTGTAAATGCAGCAATAGCGCGATCCAGGTGCTCGGGTTCATGCCCTGCTGAAACCTGTACCCGAATGCGTGCCTTTCCTTTCGGAACCACAGGAAAATAGAAGCCGATCACGTAGATGCCTTCCTTGAGCAATTGCTCTGCAAACTGTTGGGACAAGACAGCGTCATACAGCATGATCGGTACAATCGGATGATCGCCAGGGAGAATGTCAAACCCGGCCCGGGTCATGGCATCTCTGAAATAACGTGTATTTGCTTCCAGTTTATCCCGGAGTGCGGTACTGCTGCGCAAGAGGTCCAGTACTTTGATTGAAGCACCTGCAATCGAGGGAGCCAACGTATTGGAAAAGAGGTAGGGTCGGCTGCGCTGCCGCAATAATTCGACAATTTCTTTCCTTGCCGCTGTAAATCCTCCGGATGCCCCACCCAGTGCTTTGCCAAATGTACCCGTGACGATATCAATCCGATCCATCACACCCCGGTATTCGTGTGTGCCTCTTCCTGTTTTTCCCATGAACCCACTGGCATGACATTCATCGATCATGACCATGGCGTCATACCTGTCGGCCAGATCACAGATTTTATCCAGCCGGGCAATCGTGCCATCCATAGAGAAGACTCCATCCGTAGCGATCAATCGCCTGCGTGCAGAACTGGTCGCCTGGAGTTGCACCTCCAGGTCTGCCATGTCATTGTGTTTGTAGCGCAAGCGCTGCGCTTTGCACAACCGGATCCCATCAATGATCGATGCATGGTTGAGCTCATCTGAAATAATGGCATCCTGTTCCTGGAGCAGTGGTTCAAACAACCCTCCGTTCGCATCGAAAGCAGCAGCATAGAGGATCGCATCTTCCATCCCGACAAATGCAGCAATATCCGATTCCAGTCGCTTGTGTATATCCTGCGTCCCACAAATAAAGCGCACGGAAGACAATCCATAACCATGCGAATCGAGCGATTCCTTGGCCGCCTTCAGGACCTCTGGATGAGAAGATAATCCCAGGTAGTTGTTGGCACAAAAGTTCAACACATCCAGACCCTGGTCCGTATGGAGCTCAGCACCTTGCGGACTCGTGATGACCCGCTCCTTTTTATACAGTCCGGCATCTCTGCTCGATTGGATCTCCTCGGCCAGTTGTGTTTTTACATGAGTATACATAAAGGCAATAACTTAATGGGTGGGTTGGCCAGAGGAAATAGTCTGTTCCAGGTGATCGAGCATATCTCTGGTCATTGAACGCAACGAATAGGCTGGAGCCCATCCCCAGTCTTGCCGGGCATGCGTATCATCAATTCGTTGTGGCCAGCTGGCGGCGATGGCCTGACGGAAGTCAGGCGCGTAGCTCACCTCGAAACCGGGAACAAATTCCCGAATCGCTTCGGCCAATTCACGGGGGTCAAAATCCATCCCTGACAAATTGTAACTGGTCCGGATCCGGACCTGATCTTTTGGTGCAGCCATCAGATCCAGTGTCGCCCGAATAGCATCATCCATATAGATCATCGGCAATCGTGCATCAGCTTCCAGAAAGCAGGTGTATGGTTCTCTTCGAGCAGCATAATGGAAGATGTCTACAGCATAATCTGTCGTGCCACCTCCGGGCGGACTTTGATAGCCGATGATACCCGGGTAACGCAAGGATCGGACATCCAACCCGTATCGATGGAAATAATAATAACCCCAGTTTTCTCCTGCAGCTTTGGTGATCCCGTATACTGTAGACGGAATGAGCGGAACATGTTGGCCGGCCTGATTCAGATCGATGCCGGCACCGAAGACAGCGATCGAACTCGGATAGAACACCCGATCAATGCCCCTGGTACGCGCCGTCTCGAGAATGTTGAGCAACCCGTCCATATTGACCTGCCAGGTCATCAGTGGGTCCTTTTCTCCTGTAGCGGACAGGATTGCAGCCAGGTGGTAGATCTGGGTTGTTCCCTGTTCTTCGATTAATTGTTCCAGACCTATTCGATCCAGGACATTTAATGTGACAAAGCGGCCTTTCCAGTTTGGAATCGGTCGTATATCTGTGGCGATGACCGCATCCAGTCCATATCGTTCAGCCAATGCCTGTAACAGCACCTGACCGATCTGACCTCCGGCACCCGTGACAATGATCTTTTCGTTTTGCATGTATTCTTTCCCCCTTTTTCGGTCTGATAAAGGTACTCAATCAGTGTTGAAATCCGGAATGGCATTCCAAAACTGGATGGATCCATTTTCCTGATCCAGCTGCATGCAATAGGTTTGAACGCCGTTGCTGACGATCAGCCAGGAGACTCCAAAAGCCAGGTTATACCGGGCGATCTGATCAAGGGTAAGTTGTGAAATGGGCACTTCAGGTGCCTTGACCTCAACCAGTACAAGGGGGCTGCCATCCCGATTATGGATCATCAGATCATATCGACGGCGCTGCCAGAAAACCATCACCTGCCGTTCGACACTCAGTGCTGCGAGCCTGGCCTTTTTGTCGATCAGAAGAAATTGAATGAAGAGTTGCCGGATCAGCTCTTCAGACGTCAGTACTACGTATCGTTTTCGAACAGGATCCCAAACCTCCTGACTGTTTCCACGGGTCCGAAGGCGTAAACTGGATTGATATTCTGGCAGGTGAAGTGGTACTTCCATATCAGAAACAGGCAGGGAAGGATTATTCAGGTTCTGCCAGTATTGCTTCCTTTTCTACCGTGAGGATTCTTTTGAACAGGAGCTGATTCGGATGCCAGAAATCGGATTGGATGTGCAGAGGAGCAGGTAGATCTCCTTTGTGCTCGAGATCCAAACGGTCCATCAGGGAAATGACCCGGTTGAGTTCAGGAGCGGTTTCCTGGGATTGTGAAAGCTGTATGTTTTCATAAGCGACAGATCCAGGAGGTTCACATTGCCAGTACAGATCCATGGTCGGTACAACTGCCTTTGAATCAGGCAGAAGCTGCTCCTCGATAGAGAACCAGGAGAACCGCTCCTGGAATGCGTGATTATCCGAACTGGCCTGGATGATTTCGAGTCCGATTTCCTGAAGTTGCTCCACCAGATCCATCGCTGACTTCCTGTCCGACAGATTGGCCCAGTCTTCTCGTGTTGTTTTTTGTTCGATCCATCGGCAGAGGTACCAGCAGGAGAATGAATCGCTCAGTGCCTGAAACTGGTTGGGTGACACAGATTTCAGTAAACTCTTCACCTGATCGGGTAAGTCTTTCATCCACTCCCGATAGGTGATTCCTGTTAAGATATCCGGGAGATAACGCCGGAGGCGATCCAGGCGTTGACGGACACCAGTCACCTCCTGATCCAATTCCTCAAATGAAATAAACTGGAATCCGGTCCAGTTACTGAACCATCCGAGTGTTTCAATGAATTCGCTGGTAGACCGCAACTGGTGTTCCAACAGCTGGCGCACTTCCTGAATGTCGGCATGATCGGGCAACGATTGCAGCGTTGATCGATTGACAGATTGTTGGATATGATGCCAATCGGGATAGGGCTCATTTGTGCGAAGGAGGCGCACGAGTTGCTGTCTGAGTTGATGGAATGTG
>JADJLN010000010.1 GCA_016710115.1 Saprospiraceae bacterium | reverse complement strand
CCGGAGAACTATACCAATATCACCTGGGGTGTCAATCCGCCCCTGTTCGAGGTAGAAATCGACGGCGATACCATCGCCTGTGTCAGCACCACCCTGACTGCGTCGGGTGGTTTGACCTACGCATGGGATGGCGGCCAGAACCCCAACTCACCAAGTAACACCTTTACAGAGACCGGACTCTACGGTCTGACCGTGACCGATGCCGCCGGCTGTACCGTAGTTACTTCGGTGAACGTCACAATTTATCCGGAAGAAGAGGAAGATCTCCAGGCGGCGATCTGTGAAGGAGAGAGCTATGAATTCAATGGCCAATTACTCGACCAGCCCGGATTCTATGAGGCCTATCTCCAGACATACCACGGATGTGACAGCGTTGTCAGTCTTCTGCTGGATGTCTGGCCGCTTGACAATACCGACCTGACCATCACCATCTGTGAAGGCGAATCTTACGAATTTGATCAGGACTTTCTCGATGTGCCCGGTTTTTATTCTGCTCAGTTTCAGAACCAGTACGGCTGCGACAGCATGGTCGCCCTGGAACTCATCGTCCTGCCCACGGCGACCGAAGTACTGGACATGACCATCTGCGACGGGGAGATCCTCGACTTCAATGGCCAGTTTCTTTCCGACCCAGGGATCTATTCCGCCCAACTTCAGAACATGTTCGGATGCGACAGTACGGTGATCCTCTCGCTGGATGTTCTGCCAGCCAGTATCACCAACCTGGATATGGATATTTGTGCCGGCTCCTACATCCTTTTCGATGGCGATACCATATCTCAGCCTGGAATCTATGTGGCAGATCTACAATCGGGTGACGGCTGTGACAGTACCGTGTTCCTCTCCGTCAACGTGCTCCCCGCCACTTCGTCGGTCGATTCCGCCGCCATCTGTGCGGGGGAGTCCTTTCTATTTCACGGCGACACCCTCATGCAAGCAGGTATCTATCAAGCCGACCTTCAAACCGGTGAAGGTTGCGACAGTAGCGTGTTCCTCACCCTTTACGTGCTCCCCGCCACCTCGTCAAGCGATTCCGCCTCTATCTGTGCAGGGGAAACCTATCTCTTCCAGAGCGACACCCTCACCATGCCGGGCACTTACTCATTTCTGCTGGTTAACCAGGCCGGTTGCGACAGCCTCCTTACCCTCAACCTGCTGGTCAACTCCGCACCAACCACCAGTCTGCAGACCCAGATCTGTGCCGGACAAACCTATCCGTTCCATGGGCAGACGCTCTCCAGTCCCGGTGTCTATGCGGCCAACCTTCAGACCAGTGCAGGCTGTGACAGCACCGTCCAGCTGACCCTCAATGTGGTGGCCGTCATTCAGGAATCCATCGATGCCGCTATTTGTCCGGGGGAAGTCTACCCTTTCAATGGACAGAACCTGTCCACACCTGGAACCTTTGCCGCCACCCTTCTTTCTTCCGGAGGTTGTGATTCCATCGTTTCCCTGACCCTTGCCATCCTGCCCAACCCGTCCTCTGACCTCCAGGCGGCCATCTGTGAAGGGGAGACCTACGACTTCCAGGGCGATGTACTGACCACCCCCGGCCAGTATGCCGAAGTCCTGACCAGCTGGACCGGATGTGACAGCACCGTCAACCTCCAGCTGACCGTCCATCCTGATGTCACCATACCTGTGCAGGCACAGATCTGCACCGGACAGACCTATCCATTCAACGGACAGAACTTATCCACCCCCGGCAGTTACACCGCCAATCTGCAGACCAGCCAGGGATGTGACAGTACGGTCCTCCTCAACCTGTCTGTCGCCACTATCCTGACCACCGACCTGGATGTGGCCATCTGTACGGGAGAACAGTTTGACTTTGGTGGGAATCCACTTTCGACCTCCGGCACCTATACCGATATGCTCACCTCTTCCGGCGGGTGCGACTCCTGGTCACCCTCAGCCTGACGGTCTACCCGACCATGACCGATGAGACCTACCTCGAGATCTGCGCTGGCGCACCGGTCGTCTTCGACGGGCACACCCTGTCAGTAAGCGGCATGTATTCCGCCCATCTTCAGACGGTCAACGGTTGCGACTCTACCGCCATCCTTTACCTCACTGTACATCCGGCCTATGACAAGGTGGATGTGGTTAAGGCCTGTGATGTGTACACCTGGCAGGTGAATGGACAGACCTATACCCAGAGCACAACCATCACCTATCAGGGACAAACGGTGCAAGGCTGCGACTCCATCCGGCAGCTCAACCTGATCATCAACTCCTCGTGGAAGGGAGTGGACAGTGTCACGACCTCCGCTCCAAACTATATCTGGCCGGTTGATAAATCCATCTATACCCAATCGGGTACCTATTTTTCGAATAGCACCACCGCCTCGGGTTGCGACTCGGTGCACATCCTGCACCTCACCCTGCTCCGTACCGGCATCTACATTCCCACTGCCTTTTCGCCGAATGACGACGGCATCAATGACCGGTTCACCATCTACGGTGGAGTGGATCTGGCCTTGATCGAATCCATGACCATCTACGACCGCTGGGGCAACAAGCTGGCCACTTATTCTGATCTCCCACCCGGTAATCCGGAGTATGGTTGGGATGGGAAGAGCCGAGACCAGCCGCTTGATCCGGGAGTCTACATCTTTACCGGCAGCCTGTTGATGTCGGATGAAAGCCTCCGGTTTGTGAAGGGGGAAGTGACACTAGTGAAGTGAGTTTGGAGTGGAGGAGGTTATGAGTTGGTAGGGAAGGAGTGATTGGGTTATTTCGTTATTGGGTTATTGGGTTTTTTTGAAGGCGGAAATCGCCTGCCGGCCAGAGAGGCAGGGAAGTGCGAAGGCGGAAATCAGAACGTATCGCAAGTCCAAAGTTTCATTGCGTCCAGACGATGGCTCTTTTAAGCTATGTCTGGATCCGGCCCCCCGAGGACTCCGGGTCGGGGCGTCCGGACCTTAAATGAACTCGCGCCTTTTGCGCCTTTGTGAGAAAAAGAATAGTGATCAGGTCCAGAACCCTGAAGGGGTTCAAGAATATAGCCCCGGGTGAAACCCGGGGTATGCATCGGATGGGCAATCAACCCTGAAGGGGTTGAAGAAATCCCGGACATTATGAAGAATAAACTCCCCAATAAAAAAATGGTGGAGAAGTGAAGGAGCTTATGAGTTTGGAGTCGAGGAGAAATGTTATTTCGCTATTGAGTTATTTCGTTTTTTAAAACGGCCCATATTCCTGAACCCCGGAGGGGTTCAAGATAATAGCCCCGGGTAGAACCCGGGGTAGATGGATAATTGACTATCAACCCTGAAGGGGTTGAAGAACTCCCAGACCTCATGAAAAATGAAAACCCCATAATGAAAGTGATGGAGAAGTGACGGAGTCGAGGAGAAATGTTATTTCGTTATTGAGTTATTTCGATATTTCGAAAGGTCAAGGTCCAGAACCCTGAAGGAGCGAAATAGTAGATAGGTCAAGGATATAGGATATCCGCTAAATACCACCGTAGTCAAGAACTGACTATTCGATTTCAAATGCTTTATAAATTGCCGTTTGGGATAATTTACTTGAAACACTATTCAATAACAGTGGTCGTTATAAATCGAACAGATTCAATTGGTTACAAATTTCACTCTCATTGTTTTGTAATCGAGTATTGCTAAATAGCTGATTTACAGGTGTTTTGTCAAATACTGATACGCTTAAAATTTGTAACATTTCGTTCATAGAGTGTAATGTCTTCAGATTTTGTTTCATTATTGCTACCAGAACAAATGTGCATACAGCTATCCATATTTGTGTTTTTACGGCGTTGGGACTCTCCCCCCAAAACCGCTTTATTCTTAAGTGTTGCTTTATCCATTTGAAGAAAATCTCCACTTTCCATCGATTTAAATAAATAGCGACTAGTTCAGATGCCTTGGCATCAAAATGATTGGTGAGATACACGTAAGTAATGTCATTTTCTGCATCGTAATACTTGACCCGTCTGAGTTTTTCCGGATAGCCCTGCGTAGCATAATACCCCTTGAAACGGATTATCTGATCACACCTTAGTCCTTTAGATTTATCTACCTCGTGAGAGTATATACGTTCGAAAGACAAATTCTTCTTTGCGCGAATGACAAAATATGACCCTGCTTGATGAATACGATAGAGCCGTTCCCAATCAAGATATCCTCTATCCATTACATAAAATGCATCCACCTCAAACTCGAGTATGTCTAATACATTGACATCATGGAGTTTACCGTCTGAAATATGGATAAAGCAAGGGATCTCATCGAATATCAAGTGGTGTGGAGCTTGACAGCCGCTTTGTGCTTTCTGAATTTGGCCCACCAGAATACTTCCAGGCAGAGATCAATGGTCGTAGAATCCAGCGCATAGATCGTATTGCCTAGGTCAATCGCCTCCAGATCTCCCTGATACAATTTTCTGGCTTTGGCTATCAATGACTGAGCCAATGTTTCATAGATTCGATAATCCCGTTCTTCATTCGCATCAGCTAGAGTCGAGCGCTTTACACCTTTTGTCAAACCCAAATGATAAAGCTTCTCGGGATGTGCGTTCAGGCATATGATAATATCCCTCAGACTTTCCCTTTGAGACAGCTGTCCAAAGCTCATACAAAGGAACTGATGCCAGCAAGAAAAGTGTTTTACACGGTAGTTCCCTCCGAACTTGCCTACAAACCGTGCAAAGCTTTGCCGATGTATCAGTTGCATCATCTGAGAGAAAACATAGGTGCCATTGTTCATAAACCCTCACTTTTGAGGGCTATTCTAGATCAAATCCGTCACATTTAAAAATCAATATAGATGTCTGATTTACTGTATCTTACAACGCGATTTACTTAGCTTAACCGGACACTACTGATTCAATAAAATGATCAAAACGCCAAATTTTACCTGAATGATCTCTAAGAGCGATTATGCCATATTCATAGTTGAATCGCTCTATAAAATATGGGTAATAGTCCATATAATGAAGTGAGGTTTCAAATGTTTTTCCAAAATAATCTATAGGACCCTCATCATGAGGTAACTCAAATTGACAAGTAGATGTTCGTGGGTTTAAAACATCAGAAAAAACGAAATCATAGAAAAATGATGTGCTATCCTGTTCTTTTCTCCAAATACTCAAGAAATCTGCCCCTTTTCCAATGGGTTGTTCTTCACAGAATATCACTGGTCCAGAACTGGCATCTAACAAGTAGTAAATATTCAAACTTTTAACTGTAAGTAAAAACCTTTTTTTTTGAGATTGATAATAATATCGGATTGTATCCCCAGTTTCACAATCATCGAATTTATCAGTATACCAGTCTATTGAATCAAATAATGTCAATTCAGTAATATTCATGGATACGGATGACCCAATTGAGTCTACAAATATAGCCTCACTCTTCCCGAAATATGGAATTTTTGCCAAGCTTGAATTCAATAACTCCCATCTACCTAGATCAACATTATACTTTCCACATCCGTTTGAAAAAGAACACTCCTCCTTCTGGCATCCAAATCCCACAAGTAGGAGAAACGAAATTATGATTAATCCTCTCATAATTGGATGGGCATTAAATTAAGCCACCGCCCCCTCCTTATATTTCCCCTTGCTCTTCCGAATCCGCACGGCGACCACTTTGTACTCGGGGCACATGGCTTCTGAGTCGTGTTCGTCTGAGGTCAGATTATTGACCATAATCTCCGGGAAGTGGAAGGTGGTACTCAACACACCGGGGCGCACCTCATCAGTCACCTTGGCCTTGATATCCACCTTGCCCCGGGGTGATTCCACGCAGATCATATCCCCATCGTTGAGGTGATAGGCCGCCGCATCATTTGGGTGGATCATCAGGGTATCTTCGGTGAGGATCTCCACGTTGCCGGTCCGGCGGGTCATGGCGCCACAGTTGTAATGCTCCAGTTCCCGGTTGGTGGTGAGGATGAAGGGGTAGTCCTTGTGGTTGTCCAGCAGCTCGTCGGTCTCGCGCCAGTCGAAGAATTCGAACTTGCCCAGGCCTCGCTTGAAGGATTCGCCATGCAGGATCTTGGTATCCTTACCGTCCGGGGTCACCGGCCACTGCTTGCCGTTTTCGCCCAGTTCCTCCCAGCGGATGCCGGCAAAGAAGGGGACAATGCGGGACACTTCTTCCAACACACCGGCTGCTGTATAGTCATCCTGTTGAAAGCCCATGCGGTTCATGATGTCGGCGATGATCTGTCCGTCGGGTTTGGTACCTGGCAAAGGTGGGATCACAGCGTTCACGCGCTGTACGCGGCGCTCGCCATTGGTGAAGGTGCCATCCTTCTCCAGGAAGGAAGATGCCGGAAGAACGACGTCAGCCAGTTTAGCCGTTTCGGTCATGAACAGCTCCTGGACCACCAGCAACTCGAGATTCTGCAGGGCCTTGCTCACTTTGGCTGTATTGGGATCGGTCTGGACCACATCCTCACCGATCAGCCAGAGCGATTTCAACTGTCCAGCAATGGCCGCATCAAACATTTCAGGAATCTTCAGGCCTTTCCCTTTGGGTTGGGATACACCGTAGTGAACATTGTATTTTTCAATGATCTCCGGTTTGGTCAGATCATAATAGCCAGCTCCCTGGTGAGGTTGACAACCCATATCGGCTGCTCCCTGCACATTATTTTGGCCGCGGAGTGGATTCACACCGACACCCGGACGGCCGATATTCCCTGTGATCATCGCCAGGTCGGCGATCTGCATTACGGTAAATGTCCCTTGTGTATGCTCGGTCACACCCAGGCCATGGAAAGACATGGCATTCGGGGCAGAAGCATAAGCGATCGCAGCTGCCTCCACTTCTTTACGATCAACACCGGTTACTTTTTCGGTTTCATCCAGGTCAATGCTCAGGATGCCTGCTTTGAAATCGGCATATCCTTCTGTCCGCGTATCCACAAACTTCTGATCCACCAGATCATTGACAATGATATAGTAGAGGAACATGTTGAGCAGAGCCACATTCGTTCCCGGGCGCAGGGCCAGATGGTGAGTGGCATACCGGGCCAATTCTGTCCGTCTGGGGTCGATCACGATGGTGGTCTTGCCCTTCATGGCAAACTGCTTGAGCTTGGCTCCAGTCACCGGATGGGCATCAGTTGGGTTGGCCCCGATCACCAGAATGCAATCGGTATGCTTGATGTCGGCCACCGAGTTGGTAGCTGCCCCGGTCCCAAAGGTCCGTTGCATGCCTAGTGCCGTCGGGGAGTGGCAGACCCGTGCACAACAGTCGATATTATTGGTGCCGATCACGCTGCGGATAAACTTCTGCATGAGGTAGTTCTCCTCATTGGTTGCCCGGGCAGAGGAAATCCCCGCGATGGCATCCGGTCCGTGATCCTTGATAATATTAGTCAACTTATTGGCGATAAAATCATACGCCTCATCCCAGGTGGCGGGCTCGAGCACACCATTCCGCTTGATAAGCGGTGTGCGCAAACGATCCGGGTGATCATAAAAATGGAAGGCATACCGACCTTTCAGGCAGGTATGGCCCTGGTTGACCTCTGCATCATAGGGCGCCTGAATGCTCAGGATCTCGCCGCTGGTACTGGACACCTCCAGGTTACAACCCACGCCGCAATACGTACAAACCGTCCGTGTCTTTTCGGTGGCCCGGATGGATTTGGACTGGTACACATCGGAGATCGCGGATGTGGGACAAGCTTGGGCGCAGGCACCGCAACTCACGCAGTCCGACTCGAAGAAGGACTGGTTCATGCCCTTGGCGATCACCGAGTCAAATCCTCTGCCGGACATGGTCAGTACCAGTTGGCCCTGCACCTCATCGCAGGCGCGCACGCAACGGTAGCAGTTGATGCATTTGCTGAGATCCGATACCATATAGGGATGGCTGAGGTCCTTCTGCCGATCCAAATGGTTGGCCCCTTCCGGATAACGGACATCCCGCACGCCGACCATGGCGGCCACGTCCTGCAATTCGCAGTTGCCATTGGCCTCACAGGTCAGGCAGTCCAGGGGATGGTCGGTCAGGACCAGCTCAATGATATTCTTCCGCACCCGCTGCACATTCGCACTGTGGGGGGAGATATGCATGCCGGCAGCCATGGGTGTATGGCAGGAGGCGACCGTACGGACAGACCCGTTGGCCTGCATGGCCACATCGACGCTGCACACCCGGCAGGAACCGAATGGCTCCAGGTTGGGTGCATCACACAGCGTCGGGATATAGTCCTGTCCGCGATGGCGACGCAGAAACTGGAGGACCGTCTCCCCCGGTATCAGGGCAAACGGCCGACCGTCGATATAGGCCATATTCGCGCCATTGCCATTCAATCTGGCAGTATCGGCAACGTCTTTGGTCAGTGTAGATGGTGTCATGTGGTAACAGGTTTGCAGAAAAGCAATTCAAGTTAGGGGTATTCTGCCTTATTTCCCTACTTACCAGGCAATTCTTATTGATTTCTAACTGCTTTGATTCGCAACAGGCAGCATGAACTGATTGTCCGAAAGGCAGGCTGTTGGCTGTCATCCGATAGGGAAGGACTTTTTACTTCACACTTTCTTCCGTCCTCCCCGAGAACAAAGGAACAGCCGCCAATAGGGAAGCACGTTCGTCGTTTTTGGAGTCAGGAAACTGTCCGAATCACGGATTCGCACGGATGATGGGATTGCACGGATGAATTCCTTCCGTTTGATTCCGTTATTCAAAGGATGAGGCGTTTGAATTGGAGCGATTTGCTACCAAAGTTGATCAGAAGCCCGACTCGAAGTTTGTAGGCTTTCAAATAGTTCAGCACCTGAGCCAGGTGGACATCCTCCAAATGAATGACTGCTTTTAGTTCCACTAGCACATTCTCTTCAACAACAAAGTCTGCTCGTCTCGTGCCGATGGGATGAATGAGATCTTTGTAATAGATATCTTGCTCAATTTCCCGGGAAAAGCTCAGGTTCCTCTGCGCCATTTCCCAAGCCAAAGCACGTTGGTAAATAACTTCCTGGAATCCGTTTCCAAGAAAGCTATGGACTTCAAATGATGCGCCGATGATTTTTTCAGTGATATCTTGATAAAGAAGATTACTCATTTTTTTATCTGCATTGCCAAGGGCTTTAAGAAGATGAAAATAAGTAAAAAAATCTGTGAAATCCGCGTCATCTGTCCCATCCGTGATTCTGACAAAAGAATGCTGTTAATATCAGAATCACGGATTTGCACGGATGATGGGATTGCACGGATGAGAAGGTTTCATCATTCGAATTGGGTGCATGCGATGAAATAACAAAACACAAAAAACAAATCACAAACAAGTTCGAAAAATCAATGACCGAAACTATCAGTGGTTTTGGTCATTCGAATTTAGTGCTCGACTCTGAAATAACAAAACGCAAAAACAAATCACAAAACACCCCCCTAGCAAATTTAAAATTCGAAAAATCAATGACCGAAACTTCCAGTGGTTTTGGTCATTCGAATTTAGTGCATCGAATTTATTTGGAATTTGGTGCTTGTGTATTGCCTGCCTGCCGGTAGGCAGGGTGCTTCCCCTATTGGTGCTTCCTATCCCTGTCAGGTTTTGGATTTCCAGAATATCATCATAATGATATATCCTTAAATTCTCCTGCCCTCCTTTACTCCTCCCCTCCTCAACTAAAATACCGCTCCAGCTCCTCCTTGAAATACATCAGGCTATTCCGCACCGGCAGTGGAATGCCTCCTCCATGGGCGCAAAGCGAAGCCGTCTGCAGGGTATGGAGCAGGTCGTCAAAGAGGACCTTGTCGATCTTGTAGGTTCCACCTTCGGCTTTTTGGAGCATCTCCGCGGCGCGCTGCGTACCCAGGCGGCAGGGGAAACATTTGCCGCAACTTTCGTAGGCGGCAAACTCGAACAGGTGGGTCAGGTATCTGACCATCGGCATCCGCTCAGGGATGGACACCACGGAAGCGTGACCCAACAGAAATCCGGCCTGGGCGAAGGACTCAAAGTCCACATGCAATTCACCGATCTTGCTCACCGGCACAATGCCGCCCAACGGCCCCCCGATATGCAGCCCTTTCACTGGCTCGCGGAATCCACCACCCAGTTCATAGACAACCTCCTTGAGCGAAGTACCCATTTCCACCTCCAGCATCCCCGGCTTGTTGAAGAGACCGTCCAGGCAGACCAGCTTTGTGCCGGCCGACTTTTCGGTGCCCATGCTGCCATAAGCTGCCCCGCCATTGGCCAGGATCCAGGGCAGTGCCGCCAGGGTCTCCACGTTGTTGACCACCGTCGGCTTGTTGAACAAACCCTGCACCGCAGGATAGGGAGGACGGACACGCACTTCCGGCCGTTGCCCTTCAATGGAGTTGATCAGGGCTGTTTCTTCCCCGCAGATGTACGACCCCTGCGCATGGATCACCTTCACCTGGAAGGAGAATCCACTTCCCTTGATATTTTTACCCAGCAGGCCGTTCGTATTCAGGGTCCTGACGAGATCCTCGGTCATCCGCACGGCTTCCGGATATTCAGCCCGGATATACATCACACCCCAGTTCGCTCCGGTGACATAACCCGCCGTCATCAGCCCCATCAGGACGGCGACACCCTGCTGTTCCAGCAGGTAGCGGTCGGAATACGCGCCGGGATCCCCTTCATCGGCATTGCAGATGACAAACTTTTCTGTACCGGGTGCCTTGCGGCAAAAGTCCAGTTTCATACTGATGGGAAAACCGGCACCTCCGCGCCCGCGAAGTCGAGATTGTTCGATCTCTTTGAGCCAGTGCTCAGGAGACTGCCCCAGAAGTCGATCCACGTGTGCCTTCGCATCCACCACCGTCCCGGTGAGGACCGATGCGCCGGTGGCCCGCACGGCGTAGGTATCCATCGGGGCTTTTGTGCCTCCCAGAATGCTGGCGATCTCCTCTGCTGATTTTCCGGAATAATTATGTCCCTGAAAATGGAATGCCCCGTTCTCATGGCAACGCCCCAGGCAGGTCATGTGGCCGATCTCTTCGGGTTTGAACTGCTTCTCCAATTCGTGGTGCACTGTCTCCTGGGTTCCTGCACACAGACAGGCTGACCCGTTGCAGACATAGACCTTCTTCCCGCGGTTCTCTTCACGGGTAAAATCATAGAAGGAGGCCGTACCATACGTGTTGGCTGTTCCGATCAGGAATTCTTTGGCCAGGTTCTCCAGTGCCTCTGCTGAGGGCGCACCCTCTTCAACGGCGGTATCGCCCAATCGGGCAAACAGGTTGTCCATCAGCCCCTTGCGGCCGGATAATTCACTCAGATTCTTGGACATAGGTCAAATGTGTTGGTCTCACCATGAGGCATGGCAACTCGAAAGTTAGGCGTTATCCTTCGGAACAGAAAATGTCCCACTGGTATTTCGTTGGCCAATCCCTCAGAATGCTATGGTCAGGTGGTTAAATTTTTTCAGATCCAGGGATTTATCCACAATGGTCATAACATTTGATTGTTTTCCAACCTTCTTATCTTGTAGGCCATGTATCGTATCCTCCTCTATATTGGCTTGTTCGGTTTCACCGGGCTATTGTCTGCGCAATCAGATTCAACTTCCATTCCACTCAGTCGTCTGGACAAAAATGACCTTCGGGACGATCTGGTTCCCTTTGATCAGCAGACAGTGGTTACTGCTTCACGATCGTTAAAAGAAATCAGGGACTTACCGTTTACTACGTACATCATCACGGCGGAAGAAATCCGCAATCAGGGTTATGTTACGCTGGTCGATGCGTTGCGGATGTTACCTGGCATTCGGGTCAGCCAGCCCGGCTCAGGGGCAGATGGCGAGACGTTTCTATTGCGTGGATTATTGGGAAACAGCTATTGCAAAATATTGATTGATGGAGTCCCTGTCAAGCCGTTTGCCACAAAGGGTATGCCGATTGGCGCTCAGCTTCCGGTTCGCCAGGCCGACCGGATTGAAGTCATTTTCGGGCCGGCAGCTGCCTTGTATGGAAGTGATGCCAATGCCGGTGTCATCAACATCATTACGAAGCGATCTGAACGCCCGGTTTATGCTCGCGCCAATCTGACTATGGGAGGAAACGGGTTTACCGGACTGGATGTTTTCTTTGGTGGGAAATACGGAAAAAACAAACACTTGCTTCGGTTCAATGTATATGCCTCGGCCGCAAATCGGAATGATGCCAATTTTCTGAATGTCAACGACCCGATTTATGATCCGAAGATCTATGCTGACCGGTATCGGTCTCCCTGGGTGAAAAATTTTATTTCGAAATACGACACGATAAACTACTTCACCCGTCTGCCAGAAGCTCAATTCCCACAACAGAGTCGCAGTCTAGGTGTCAACCTTGCCTATCGGGGATTGCGTTTTTCTTCAGACATCTTTTATCGTCGGGATCCAAGTGCATTAGGGCTGAACCCCGTTGCCGTAAATTACCAAAACCCACAGGACTTTCACGGTGAACGCATTACCCGTTTCCGGTTCGGATACCAACATTATGCAACGAAATGGGGTGTAGAGACAAATATTTCAGGCTTGTTTTATGGGATGGACCCCCAATCTTCCTATCCTTATCAGGTCAACCAATTGGGTGATGCATTATATGGACTGAGCTTTCTCCAGGCAAATCAAAGCGGCAGCCTGAATCAACCACTTTACGACTCATTGGTTCAAGTGGTGTCCGAACGATATTACACAGGAAACCGATTCAGTACAGGGGAGTCAGATGAATTTGACCTGGACCTGATTCTTTCCGTTTATCCCTGGAAATTCCTGGAGTGGTCTGCTGGTATTCAAGGTAAAATTTATTCCAGCATTTCACAACGGAATAATCTCCGTTTTCCCAATGATCCCAATGGGATTATCACCCAGGCGCAAAGTCAATACGCCAACGCATTTACCCAGTTAATTCTCTCGTTTCCCAAGTGGCAGGTTTTCTCCGGTATTTCCTATTATATTTTTGATCTGTCGCCTCAAATCAATCCGCGTCTCGGAATTTCCTGGCGCGCTACTGATCAGTTGAGTCTCAGAGGGTTTTATGGACGCGCGTTGCGGCAACCTCCTGTCTTTTATTACGGGCAAACGTATTTAATTCCCAAAGACGATGTGTTAAATCTGACCACGCCACCCATTCCGCTCGAGCCGGAAATTACAACATCTTATGAATTCGGCTTCAGGTGGCAACCCATATCCTGGCTTCATGCCGACATGAGCTGGTTTTCTTCCCGGACTGAAAATATTATAGTCTATAAAAAAATTGAACCCCTGCAGGATGAACTACTGGACCTGCCGGTCTTGTTGGGCTATTTCAATTTTGGTGATACGTATCTCGATTTGAAGGGCATACAGGGCAAATTGACAATAGGCAATCCACAAATATCCAATCGGTTACTTTTTGAACTTGGATTCACCTGAGCCAGGGTGAAGAAAAATTGACAAATCAAAATGCGCCGCTCCAATATATTCGTGAATACCCGGAATGGCTCGTGAAATCCAGAGTAACTTATCAGTGGAGAAGCAAATTTTATACGACTCTTGATATCCGTACGGCAACCGACTTTTATGCAAATAGTTCAGAACCTCCATTGCGCAACCTGGATGGATATACGTTGGTCGATCTGAATTTTCGGTATCACCTCACCAGGAATTTGCAGACCTTTTTCCAGATCAGGAATTTATTCCAGCAGGAATATGCCGGCATTTCTGCAACCGGAACAGGCGATGATCTTCAATACAATCCTCAAATGGGCAGAACCGTATGGTTTGGCCTCAGTTACGATCTCGAACAATGATCCGATCGCGCCTTTATACATTGGTCATTTTATTCATTCTCCCACTCTCTTTGTGGAGTCAGGAAGGTATCTCCGATGCAGAGCGGAAACTTGATCAGGCGATCCAACGCGGGGATCAACCTGCACGGGATTCCCTCCGATTGTTGGTAGCCCGAATGTATTTATCCCAAAAGGATATTCCCAAAGCACTCCGGTTTGCATTGGAAGGAAAGCAATCGTTCCAGGAAAATGATCCGTCATATATCCATTCAGAATTCTCCATTTTAATTGCAGATATTTATCAACAAGCCAATTTACCAGGTGCATCGATACCCTATTTTCAAGAAGCATTGGCCGGCTGGAAAAATCAATGGAGTCAGTTACGCAAAGCAAAGATTCAAATGGATCTGGGCGGTGCCTATCTCGCCTCATTCCAGCCGGACACAGCACTGTATTGGTTAAATCAATCACTTGGACATCCCGAGTTGAATGGACAAGATCTGGACAAGTTATTGCAATGGAAAACCCAGGCACTAGAACAGACCGGGCGGCGAAAGGAAGCGATCTTGTTAACAGAACAACGGTTGACTGACGCGAGAAATGGGAATGACCAAAAACGGATTGCCAGCTTAAATAACAATCTGGGTTATCTATTGCACCGGGATGGCCAATATGTTGCAGCTGCCCGCAGATTCAAAGAAGCATTAGCCACGTTTCGACCAGGTGATGCATCCGCTGAAAAATTGGCCCTGTTGACCCACCTCGGCATAGCGGAATACAATATGGGCAACACCAAAGCGAGTTTGGCAGCACTCCAGAAAGCGGAAAGTCTGGCACCGCCTGATCAAAACCTGCCATTCGCAATTTAATTGCGGTGGTATATAAAAAGAGTGGCGATCAGTATAATGCATTGCGCTATGCAGATTTGGCAGCCACTTCTGCCCAAAATGAAAAAGATGCGTACACTGAAGCCGAATCCTATCTGACCACTGCCGGGATTTATACTGCGCTGTCGGAATATGAAACAGCCTTGGGGTACTACCAAAAACATTTGTCCATTCGGGACTCACTCCGTCTCGAAGATCGCTTGCAAGAACAACGGCTCCAGGAACAGGAACTTTCACTGGAACGAAGTGAAAAAGAAATCCGTCTCCTGCTGTCGGCTCAGGAACTTCGTGACCTCACGATACAGCAATTGGGGTTAGAGAAAGAAAAGCTTCAACTGGAATCCGACAATATGAGTCTGGAAGCCGCGCGTAAGGAAGATGAGCTGGTTTTACTTCGTCAACAACAGGAGATTCAGGCCAGCCGACTTGCCAATCAGGCCCTGGAAGCAGCCCGTGCAAACCAGGAATTGGTGCTGGCCAGACAACGACTTGAAACCGAACGCCAGGACAGGGAGATCACAGAGTTGAATCAACGAGAGGCCATCCAGCAAATGGAAATTGCTGCACAGGAATCCAGGGAGCAGGAAAATCTTCAGAAAATCTCCCTGCTCAACCAGGAAAAGCAGATCCAGGACCTGACCATCCAGCAACAGGATGCCTTCCGCCGATCCGCTCTCGGGGCCGGGGCACTGCTCCTGGTTATCCTCGGATTGATCGCTGGTGGCTACCTGTTAACCCGGCGGAAAAATCGCCTTCTGGCCGATCAGAATCTGCAGATCCGCCAACAGCATGACGTAATCGAGGCGAGTCGGGCTCAGATCGCTGCGGAAAAGGCCCGCTCCGATGAATTACTGCTCAATATCCTCCCGGCTGACACTGCCGAAGAACTGAAAGCGACCGGAAAGGCCACCCCGCGAAAGGTTGATCAGGTGACCGTCATGTTCACCGACTTCAGCCAGTTCACCTCCCTGACTGAACACCTTGATCCCAACCTGCTGATCGATGATCTGAACACCTACTTTGCGGCCTTTGATGAGATTGTCTACCGCCATGGTCTGGAAAAGATCAAGACCATTGGTGATGCCTACATGTGTGCCGGCGGCCTGGGCCATTCGGATGGGGATCATGTCCAATCCACCATCCAGGCGGCCCTGGAGATGCAGGCGTTCTGTCGGCATCAGGCCATCATCCAGGAAAAAAATGGCGCTCCGGTGTTCCGAATGCGGGTCGGTATCCACTGTGGGCCCGTTGTCGCAGGTGTGGTCGGCAGTCGCAAGTTTGCCTATGATATCTGGGGCGACACGGTGAACACAGCATCCCGATTGGAGAGTGCCGGTGAAGCGGGAAAAATCAATATTTCAAGACCGGTTTTCGACCGGCTGGACAATCAGTTTTCCTGCGATTATCGGGGTCTCCTTCCTGTTAAACATCGGGGCGATATCGAGATGTATTTTGTGAACGGGCATCAGGTCATGTGATCGCCATTCTGTTTCGGGGTTTCTGAGGGAATTTCACAGTTTGATAAGGCTCGTTAAAAAAAAGACAAAGCGGCTTTCGGTTGTTTTCTGACTTCGATAATTCCTCCATATTTACGCCAAACACGTGACATGAAAAAAGCCATCTATTTTTTCTGGATGCTCCTGGGTGCCACTATCACTCCAGTTCAGGCCCAACATGAAATCGGCACACTGGGGCTGAATTTTCAGGTTGGTCTTCCACAGGGTGCATTTCGGGACGCTTATGATGAGATCGGATTCGGAGGCAGTATGGACCTGTATTTCAGGATCAATAAAGATCTGCCATTGTATGCCGGATTTAATCTTTCGATGATGGGATTTGAGCAGCTGCGACGGGATTTTACTCTCCTGCTACCGGGTGGTTTTTATGGCGATTACCGGTTGCGCGCCTCCTCCAATCTGTTTTCCGGTTATGGTAGTCTGCGGATCGTTCCCAATACTCCAGGCTGGGTAAAACCCTATGCGGAAGCGTTGATCGGGGTAAAAAACTTTTACATTTCCAAGCGGCTCGAAGCCCGTCAGGACCAATTTGATCATAGCTGGCAAGAACAGGATCGTGACACGGATGGCGATTGGACACTGGGATATGGCGGCTCGGCCGGGATTCTGTTCTATTTTGGCCATTCAGGCATTGCACTCGACCTCAAGTGCAGCTATCTGGCTGGAGGAGAGGTGACCTTCTTCCAGCTGAAGGACGATATCGATGACGTCCAATTCGAAGAAAATCCGTTCAGTGCTTTTGATCCCGTCAAGGCAACAGCCAATATGCTTATCCCGCAGATCGGACTTGTCTTTACAATGAATACTGACCTCGTGAACGATATTTCACAGATGAATGTCAAGTGAGGCTTCCCAGCTGGAGACCCTAAAAACCAGTATAGATTGACAGAAAATAATTGTGGCTTGGGCAGTTGATCTTGATCAATCGTTCGGTCTATGATGAGGATCATCCATTTATCTCCTGATTTTTCCTAATTTACCACAAATCAGGAAAGATGAAACAAATCCTCTCTACCGTTTTTCTGCTTTGCGCCTGGTGGAGCAGCACCTGCCAGATCGATATTCAAGTGACCACTCTGGACTCTTTCAATACTTCCGCCATCGGCCAGCAAGGTGTGTATGGGCTGTATTCGACTACCTGGGACAGCCTGATCCATCTCAGCTATTTTTACAGTGATCATGAAGCCAACACCTATCTCCTGTACAGCATACGCGGGGAAAATTCATTTCTGACAGACACGGTACTGGAAATTCCCGACTATATCAAATCCCTTACCAACACAGCAATTCAATTCGACTCTGCGGGAATACCCTGGATTTATGCAGGTTTTAATTCGAATAATACCCGGATGATTAAAGCCTATACACGAACCGATACCAGCTGGATCGAATCATTCAGTTTGAATCAGTTGGGCACTCCGGATCAATATGTTGCTTCGGCTCCTCATGGCAAGGAGATCGGATTTGCATTCTGTGGTGTACGCATTCCGCCTGCCAATCACTACCCCATCGAATATGCTTCATTTGATGGCTCTCAATGGCACAGGAAAATCATCTCTGAGGTTGGAAAATCGGAAAAAACAAAGCCCAGCATGGTTTCCCAAAACGATAAACTGTACCTGTGCTTTGCTGAAAGTCGTTGTCCCGACACCCTGATTACACGAGTCTATGTCAAAGAGGACAGTACCTGGTCAATCAGTTTTGAAGATATCTGGTCAGGTGAATATGACTGTGATCCTTTAAGTTCGTATGCAACCAAACTGGGTGCGGATAAAGGGGGTGTCTATTTATTGCAGGACATCCATCTGGACGACCCGCACCCACAACTGTTCCGGCTGACAGACACCACCTGGGATAAAGCCCCGGTTCTCTTTGATACGGAATGGGTGCATCCCTTCACGATCGGGTCAAATATTCATCTGGATCCCTTTCATTCTGTGTATTGGATCAACCAGGAAAAACAAGACAAACCAGGATTGAGTTACATCCGCACGGATGGCGGAAGTGGCTACATCGCATTACCACATGAAGATTACAACATCACCCTTCAGGATATAACTTTTCTGAAGGGATGGATTTATATCTATTACTTTGAAGGGAGTTATAACTGGCCCTGGGGAAAACCGATCACGTTTAAGGAAGCTCGTGTCCAGATCAGCAAGATCACCGGGACACAGAAAACAGAAATACCTGCTCCAATCCAATTGAATCAGAATGTGCCCAATCCATTCAGTACCCGATCAACCATAACCTTCTCTCTCCCGCATTCCATGAACGTCGATCTGACAGTATTTGACTTCCTCGGCAACCCTGTCCAGACGCTCGTGTCCGGATATCTGGCCGGCGGGTTGCAATCGTATTGGACAGAGGGGACCGAACTACCCGCTGGCGTTTATTTCTACCGATTGTCCGCAGGAAACCAGCTATTCACTCGTCCTATGATCGTATCTCATTGATGGTCCGGAATGATGTATCTTCGACTGATTTTTTCATTGATGAATAGAAAGCACCCAAGAGCAGGTGATCAATAACCATTCGCTTACCGTTCTGCGCTGGACAGCCCGGATATGGGGCTCATTGAGCGTTGCCTTTCTCCTGTTGATGTTCCTCGGGCAAGTCATCGATCCGGAAGTGCCTTTTCTTTCCAGTTTCCACACGGCTCGTGATGTCGGCATTTTTCTGCTTTTCCCGGTCAGCACCATGATCGGTATATGGATCGCCTGGCCAAATGAACTGGTGGGTTCACTCTTTACACTGACAGGCATTTCAGGGCTGTTCCTGCTGCGAAATGATCTTTTGTTTGATCCCTGGATCAGTATCATTATTGCTCCAGTATTCATCTATCTCTTCGTGTGGTGGATGGACAGAAAACAGGAGATCGGCGAAGATTGATTGCCCCTTTTACCGAATACTCATCCGGACCAGCTCTTCAGTGGTGCCAGCCTCTACAGCGTATCGGGTAGGCGTTTTGCCTTCGCGCTGTCGTATAGCCCCCAGGGTATTCAGGGAAGGGAAGGGAATGAAGAATAGGGATTCAGTAGGAAACTATTCCGTCCTTTAACAGAGCCATTGAAAAAACAGATTCTGATTCCCCTTTTTCCAAAGAAGCAACTGTCAATGCTGATGGGCTTCCCCGGCGTTTGTCATTTTCGCCAATAAAAAGAATCCCCCTTTTGTTACAAATCGGGCATCTGCTGGAATTTCAGTTAATGGTGTGACACCGGTATAGCCCAATTCGCTGGCACCCTTTTTCACTGGTATCCGTTCAAACAGAAAATCATCGGATGTATGGGCATGGTCTTGCCCGTCCTGAGTGTGGGAATGGTCACCTTTTATTACATGAAAAATATAATCCTGACCATCATGATTGACAATGGCCTCTGATGGCAAAGCAGGCATGCGTTCATTACTGACATTCAGCTGAGCTGTCACACTCATTCCTTCGATCAGTCCCTGAATAGTCCCCTTCACTACACAATGTACAGCGATTGCTTTCGTCTCGTTTTCAAACGTTGTACCAATGGAAAATACCTCAGCCTGATAACTGCGACCAGGTTGATTGGTCAGAATAAATGTGAGCGACTGCCCTTTTTTAATGTGTGGCAAATCTTTTTCGTAAACATACAGATCCAGATGCAATTGAGAATTATCGATGACATCCGCGATCAGGGTGTTTGTGCCCACATGTGATCCAATATTGACCATAATATTGCCGATGGTTCCCCGGATAGGTGATCGCACAACAATACGGGAAGAGAGATTTTCAGTGTTCAATTTATCGATTCCAATTCCCATCAATGTCAATTGACGACCCAGAGCTGCCCTGCGGATCCGAAGACCTTCCAATGTGGCTTCAGCCGCCTGTTGATTTTTTATTGCGCCCGCCTGTCCGGCGATCAATTCCTTTTGTCGCTGCAGATCTGCCTGAGCCATGATCATTTTTGGTGCCAGGGCAAGGTATTCTTCCTGGAGAGAAAGGATATCCGGACTGATGAGTTGAGCAATAGCCTGTCCTTCTGAAACAGCGCTTCCCGGACGCACATGGATCTTTTCAACGATGCCCGTATACAGACTGTTGACAGATGCCTTATTCTGGCTGGGCACATTGAGCAACCCGTTCGCTTTTATGCTCGACATCAGGTTCCGCAGCTCCAGTGGGCCGACATGCAGATCTATACTCTTCATCTGGTCGACGGTCAGACCGACTGTCGTCTCTTCATGCACGGTTTCTCCTGTTGATGCAGATGGACCATGACTATGGCTGAACGCACTATCGTGTCCATGGTCCTGACTCTTCTCTTGACAAGCCGACAACAGAAAAGCAGAGATGGATATAAAAATAAATTGTCTCATGATCATGAATTTTCCGATCGGATATGGATCCGAATAACAGGTTAATAGGATTGAATAAAATATTGGTATCTGATCACCGCCTGGTTATATGCATGTAATGCATCCAGATAATTCTGCTCATACATGACTGCTTGAGTGGCAAATTGCATCCAGTCGGCAAAACTGATTTCTCCGGCTTCGTACGTTCGCCTGGCGATATCCTGAATTCTGCTTGCCTGGGCCAGCCCGTGAACCTCATAAAAGATGAGCGCTTGTTCGCATCGTTGCACATGCTCCCTGGATTGAGCCCGATCCGCAGCCAATTGACGCCTTTCTGCCTCCAGGATCATGGACTGGTACTTGTGATCCAATCGGGCCGCTTCGATTCGTTGGCGTTGTGGTTTGCTGACCAATGGCACACCCATGGTAATTGAAAATCCAGAAAAAGGTGGGTCGACACCGTAGAGTCGCTGGGTAAACACCCGGCCGCTGTATTCTGGCAGCATCCCTTTCTTTTGTACCTGAATCCCTGTTTCGGCCAGACCGATCATTCCCTGCTGGAGTGAAAGAACAGGGTGCATACCTGCCTGGTCAGGCTCTTCCAGTTGAATGCGAACCATCGGCCTCAACTCGGGCAACACAGCTTCCGTGGCGTTCATTGCCAACATCAGGATTTCCTGTTCTATAACCAGATCATGTGAAAGTTGCTGACGGATCATACTGATCTCATTCGCTTTTGCTTCTGCGACCAGTTGGTCCAGAAACGGGCCATCACCCGACTTTACCCGGACACGGGTGGCGGCCGCCATTCCTGCATAGAGACTGTCCAGCTTCAGATACAATCCGGCCTTATTCTCCAGGTACCACAGCTTGTAATATGCAGATCGGACATCCCGAAGCAATTCCCCGTCAGTCAGTGAAAGCCTGGATTCGGCAATGCGGACATGTTGCTCCAACTGGCGCTTTCGCGCCTTGTACAAGCCGGGGGTGGCCATACTTTGCGACATGCCGATCTTGAGTATCCCCTTTGCATTTCCAGGAAGAATATCTTCATTCTCAACAAATACACCGGTCTTCGGCAGATCCAACCAGGTTCCGACGAGCGTTCTGTTTTTCAAGACCTCCACTTGGCCGGCCTGGATATTCAGATTGTTCGTTCTGGCCTGTTGAATCACCTGGTCAAGCGAGAGACGGTGGTCGGATTGTGCCTGCAATTTTACTCCACTAACCAAACAGAAACAGAGAAGAAGGACAGGTATTGATCCGTGCTGGATCCGACTTCTTGCCGGCCGGTCGGCAAACATCAGATAGAGAAGAGGCAGAACCACCAGCGTCAGGAAGGTCGCCGTGATCAATCCACCGATGACGACAGTAGCCAGGGGCTTTTGGACTTCGGCGCCTGCACCGGTCGACAGCGCCATGGGCAGAAACCCGAAGGAGGCCACCATGGCGGTCATTAAAACAGGTCGGAGTCGTATCCGCGTTCCCTCGATCACCCGCTCCAGTGTATTGGTCATTCCATCATGCTTCAACTGGTTGAATGTGGCGATCAGGACAATGCCATTCAATACAGCGACTCCAAAGAGCGCAATGAAACCGACTCCTGCCGAAATGGAAAACGGCATGCCCCGCACAAGGAGGGCAAACACACCACCTATTGCACTCATCGGAATTGCTGTAAAGATCAATGTGGCCAATTTGATAGAATGAAATGTGAAATATAGAAGGAGAAAGATGAGGGCCAATGCAACAGGAACTGCAATGCGCAAGCGGTCATTGGCCTTTTGCAGATTTTCGAACGTCCCTCCGAAGGTGTAATAATATCCTGCCGGTAGAACCAATTGATCCTCCAGTTTTTTCCGGATCTCCCGAACAACAGAATGGACGTCACGTCCCACCAGATTGAAACCGATCACGAGCCGGCGTTTACCGTCATCCCGACTGATCTGCGCCGGACCCTGCTGAAAACTCACCTCAGCTACCTGATCCAGCGGGATCTGATTTCCTGAGGGTGTGGGGACATACAGATCGCCGACATCATCAAAGGATGCCCGATGGGTACTGTCCAGTCGAACAACCAGATCAAACCGGCGTTCATTTTCGAAAACCACACCGGCCTTTTCACCGGCAAAAGCAGTACTCACAGTATGATTGACATCCTCTACGCTGATCCCGTAATGAGCCAGGCGGTTTCGGTCGTACTGGATAGTGATCTGAGGGAGTCCAATGGTTTGTTCTGTCTGGGGTTGACTGATCCCATCGACAGTCCGGAGGACAGCCGAAATATCAGGGGCTAGGGCAGCCAGTGTATCGATATTTTCTCCGAAAATTTTGATGGCCACATCCTGCCGGATACCGGTCATCAATTCGTTAAATCGCATTTGAATCGGTTGATTGGCCTCGAAGAAAATACCGGGAATAGTCTCCAGTTTTTCCAGCATCAGGCGAGCCAGTTCCTGATAATCATCCGTGGTGGTCCATTCCGATTTGTCCTTGAGAATGATCATCATATCCGACGCTTCAGGTGGCATCGGGTCAGTCGGCACCTCGGCGCTCCCCGTTTTTCCTACGACCATTTTGACTTCTGGAAAAGCTTTCAGCAGTCGCTGGGCCTGCATGGATGTCTCGATACTCTGAGACAGGGAAGAACCCATTGGCAGAATGCAGTGAAAGGCATAATCACCTTCCTCCAGTTGAGGGATAAACTCGCCTCCTATGCGGGTAAAGAGGAAGACGCTGAACAGAAACAGGCCGATGGTCAAACCAACCGTCACCCGTTTGAACCGGATGGCCAGGTCAAGGACGGGGCTATATCTGCGCTGGAAAAATGCCATGAGTCGATCTGAAAAGGTTTCGCCTTCCGGCATTTGCCTGGGTAAAAACCGCGCACACATCATTGGGATATAGGTGATGGACAGGAGCAAGGCACCCAGAATGGCAAAGCCAACTGTCTGAGCCATGGGGGTAAACATCTTCCCTTCGATACCGACCAGCGTGAGTATCGGGATATACACGACCAGGATGATGATCTCCCCGAATGCGGCACTGTTACGGATCTTCGAAGCGCTCTGAAAGACTTCTTCATCCATTTCATCCTGCGTCAATCGCCGACCCAGGCGACGCAAGCCCAGGTGATGGAGGGTCGCTTCGACGATGATCACAGCACCGTCCACAATCAGTCCGAAATCGATGGCACCCAATGACATGAGATTGGCGCTGACCCCGAAGACATTCATCATGCCCAGAGCGAAAAGCATGGAAAGCGGGATCGCACTGGCTACGATCATCCCAGCCCTCAGGTTGCCCAGGAAAACCACCAGGACAAAAATCACGATGAGGGCACCTTCGATCAGGTTTTTTTCAACGGTGTGAATGGCCCGGCTCACGAGGTTGGTCCGGTCGAGGAAGGGCTCAATGATCACATCCTCCGGGAGCGATCGCTGGATGGTGATCATTTTATCCTTCACCCGTTTAACCACATCCGCACTGTTGGCACCTTTGAGCATCATGACCATTCCACCTACCGCTTCCTTCTCGCCATTGTAAGTCAATGCCCCGTACCGGACTGCACTTCCGAATCTGACCTCCGCTACATCATTGATCAGAATGGGTATGCCATTGGATGAGAGCTTGACGGTGATATTGCGAATATCATCCAGTGAGGTAACCAGTCCGATCCCCCGAATAAACCAGGCATTGGGTTTTTTGTCGATATAGGCTCCTCCCGTGTTTTCGTTGTTGTTCTCCAGGGCACGAAAAATTTCCGGTATAGTGATATCCATAGCACGGAGGCGATCCGGATTGACGGCTACTTCGTATTGTTTGAGATGACCACCAAAACTGTTGACTTCTGCGATACCCGGTGTGCCATACAACTGTCGGGCCACGATCCAGTCCTGCATGGTTCGCAGATCCATCCCTGAATACTTCTCCTCACTTCCTGGCTTCGGGTGGATGACATATTGATAGATCTCCCCCAAACCAGTGGAGACCGGTGCCAGTTCAGGTTTGCCAATGCCTGCTGGAATATGCTCTTCCGCTTCCCGGATCCGTTCACCGACAATCTGACGGGCAAACCAGATATCCACATCATCTGCAAAAACCAGAGTGACTACTGACAGCCCGAAGCGGGAGATGGACCGCAATTCCTCCAGCTCCGGCAGGTTGGCAACAGATTGTTCAATGGGGTAGGTGACAAACTGCTCGACTTCCTGGGCGGCAAGTGTCGGACAGATCGTGAGGATCTGAACCTGGTTGTTGGTGATATCCGGAACAGCATCCACAGGAAGACGTGTGGCGCTCCAGATTCCCCAGACCACCAGAAAGGCAGTCATCAACAGAATGACTGGTTTGTTCTTGATGGAGAAGTAGATAATTCTATTCAACATAATGGACAGTTGAGCTTGCCGAACGTGAAATCACTTTCGACTAATTCCTGAAATCTGAAGGAACGGAGTGGATCACTGTAGTAATCTGTAATTCTAGATGACTAAAACGTACAGACTTGCTGGCGGTGGTCATTGACCAGCGAGCATAGTGATCCAGCTAAAAAACTCAGCTAGGATATAGGTGGGCGGTCCAGGGCTTGATGATGAGCCACTGTTATGGGCGACTGAAAGATAAAGTCGGCTGAGTGATAGACAGAAGCGGGAAGGCTGGTTGGCAGTCCATTCACATCCGGGGTGATAGTGACTGTGCCACAGCAGCTGCATTGACAGAAGGGGCTACAATAATCAGCACAGTCGGAGTGACTGTGATCCGCTTCACCTCCCGTCATTTCGATGGAGGTTTGGTCTCCATCGTCCTGATGTTCATGTTCACCATCATTGCACGGCACGCACGACAAAGCGAGCAGATACAATGCAAATAGTGGACAGAACAGTTTCATTTGACGAATATACATGAAGGGTACGAAATGGCCATCGGCGGATCTTGAGAAGATACCCTCCATTTCCGACCCAAAGTCACTTTCCGTGACAACTGGGTGGGTGAAAGAATGGTGCCAAACTGAAGGGCAGTCCGTTCACCTTTCTGTTTTAAATCTATCACCATCCGTCTTCACTACTGGGCTGCTGGACGCAACACCTCATACACCACCCCGGGCAAGCCATGAAAATCCATAATGGCGATTTTCTTCATGCCTACTTTTTCAAGCACGCGAATGGACGCGCTATTGTCAAGGACAGCCCGTCCGATGATACCTTGGAGTCCGATGGACCACCCATATTGCGCACTTGCCTGGGCAGCCTCACTGGCATATCCCTTCCCCCAATACTGCCGGAAGATCCTGGAAACCAAGGTCGATATCAGCCGTCTGCGCATCCATGCGCAACCCACACCAGCCCAACCAGCCTCATCTTCCTTGCGGATCATGGCCATCCGGCCCATTCTGAACCGGGTGAACTGATCGTAACCATCCAGATACTGCCGGGCGGCAGCTTCATCCCGAAACGGTTCATCCCCCGTATATTGAAGAACCAGTGGATCGGCATTCAACCGGAAAAAAGAGCATCATCGGGTTGAAGGGGCCTTAATTGCATGCGCAGGGTTTCCAGAATCATCACATAAAATTACATGTCGTTTGCCATTTTCCCGGGGGCCATGTGGTTCAAGATCAACTGTAGATGACATGCAATCTCGTCAACTGGACGGAAATCACCACCGGACTGCCCCAGAAATGATAATTTGCCGGCTGACATCGTTGTCCATATATGTCTGAACATCTTCGGAAAATCGGCGCGCGCAGTGCTACAGCCCTGGTTATTGCTAATATGATCGGTACCGGGGTTTTTACCAGCCTGGGGTTTCAGTTAGCGGATACCCGCAATACAGTGAGTATTCTCCTGTTGTGGGTACTCGGTGGCCTGATCGCCCTGGCAGGAGCATTCAGTTATGCCGAGCTGGGCGCGTATTACAAACGGTCAGGAGGCGAATATCACTACCTCTCCGAATTGGTTCACCCGCTGGTGGGCTATCTGTCCGGTTGGGTGTCATTGACAGTTGGCTTTGCCGCACCGATCGCGCTGGCCGCCATGGCCATGTCCGCCTATCTGGCGGAGAGCCTGCCTGTTTCTTCCACCTGGACAGCGACCGTTGTTATTCTGCTGGTCACCCTGATCCATTCGGTCAATATCCGCCGCAGCAGCCGTTTTCAGGTGGTAACGACAGCGTTGAAAGTAATCCTCATCTTCGGATTCATCGTGTTGGGATTTTTCCTGTCGCCCTCCATTCCCAATGCCCTGGATTGGTCACCTGGATGGCGAAGCGAGATCGTTTTACCTGCCTATGCCGTCTCTCTCGTCTATGTGACCTATGCCTATTCCGGCTGGAATGCGGCCTCATACATTGTGGATGAGATTCGGGATCCTGTGCGGAACCTGCCACGAGCGCTCATCCTGGGAACGGTAGTGGTGACGTTTCTCTATGTCCTGCTCCAATGGGTATTTCTGCGCCATGCCGGTCTTTCCGCCCTGATGGGCAAGGTTGAAGTCGGTCAGGTCGTCGCCCGACAATTGTTTGGCCGTGAAGGGGGACAATGGATCAGTCTGGCCATCGCCCTTTTTCTGGTATCGAGCATCAGTGCAATGGTCTGGGTGGGGCCCCGTGTCAGTCTGGTCATGGCGGAGGATCATCGCTTCTGGCGATTTCTCCAGTACAGGAATGGACAGGGGATCCCAGTCCGGGCGGTGTGGTTTCAATCTGCGCTGAGCATCCTCCTGGTCTGGACAGGCACATTTGAAGAGGTGCTGCTGTATTGCGGGTTTATCCTGCAATTGTTCGCCTTGTTTACTGTCGGGGGTACATTTTTATTGCGCAGGAAAAAAGTGGACCTGCCCTATCGTAATCCCACCCATCCCTGGTTGCCCATCCTGTTTATTGCCGTCAGTATCTGGATCCTGAGTTTCCTGATTCTGGAACGCCCGACTGAAAGTCTATTCGGCTTGATTAATTTAGCGGTCGGATGGATCACCTATCGCCTGTCAAAAACCCGTTGGATATGAAAAACCTGCTTTTCATCATGATGTTACTAAGCACCAATCTCGCATGTGCACAACAGGACCATCATGGCCACAACCACGACGCGGATAATCATGCCAACCATCACATGAATCAACGCCCGTTTGAGGAACTGGTAGCACATTTCGAGGATCCGGCCCGCGATGAATGGCAGAAACCGGATGCTGTGATGGTCCGATTGGGCAATCTGAAGGGGAAAACGGTCATGGATATCGGCAGCGGTACAGGTTATTTTTCTTTCCGAATGGCCAAAGCCGGAGCCCGGGTTATCTGTGCCGATGTGGATGAGCGATTCCTGGATTATATTGCTCAAAAGGTGAAGGAGAAGAATACGTGGGCCTCTTCACAAATCGAGACCAGAAAAGTGCCGTTTGACTCCCCTGCCCTTCGATCCAAAGAAGTGGACATGGTCCTCATTGTCGATACGTATCATCATATTGAAAACCGGATCGATTATTTCAGGGAGGTCAGAAAAGGATTGAAATCAGATGGGCGTCTTGTCGTCATTGATTTCTTCAAGGAAGACGCGCCGGTAGGTCCTCCGGTTGATATGAAAATGTCAGAAGAACAGGTGACAACAGAATTGCGCAAGGCCGGTTTCGAGCATGTCGAGATCGATGTGGAAACGTTGCCGTATCAATATATCATTACCGTTTGGTAAAACCGGGTAAGAAAGGGGTATTGGGTATTGGGTATTGGGTATTGGGTATTGGGTAATGGGTAATGGGTAATGGGTAATGGGTAAAATATTTTTTCTGAGAGTATTGCATGAACAACAGGTTCTCAAACACTTGTATAATCAGGAATCAGGAACAAAGGAATGAGGAATGCTTGCCCGCTGTAGCGGGGAGGAATGAGAGTGACCTGGAACACATTATTTAATCCGAATGCCCAGAAATTCCTCGGAGCGGCCCTGTGTCTTGTCCAGATAGAAATAGAGGGTATCATTGAAAAGATGAACGGTCAATGCTTCGTAGCCTTTTGATCCCAATTCTGAAGAATCGACTTCTTCATTGAAATTGCCTTGTTCATCTGGCTCATAAAAGAAGAAATCTGTGCGAAATCCATCACCGGCACGAGCCACTTCATAGGTTTTGGTGGTTGTTGAATAACTCCCTGTGGTCGTCCCTGGCAGGAAATCGACCTTTTGGGACAACCCGCTGTAATACCCGCATTCCGGACAATCACTGTTTTTGGTACAGGAGAAAGACAGCAACAGGATCAGGCAGCCAAGGATACGGAGAGTCATGATTAGGCCATTTTGGATATCAATAATACGGAGAAGTGTTGAGAAATCACGAATGAGGGCCGAGGGCCGAGGGATGAGGGCCGAGGGATGAGAAAGGTCTTGGGCGTTGGGTATTGGGTGTTGGGTAATTCGTTATTTCGTGATTGGGTTATTTCGAGGGATCAGGAATGAGGGATGAAATTGGTCTTGGGTGTTGGGTATTGGGTGTTGGGTAAATCCGGGGTCGAAATCTGCGCTATTTCGAGGAATAACCAATCAGGAACTTGGAACCAGGAACGCAGGAACAAAGAAATGCCTGCCCGCTGTGCCGGGAGGAAACAGGCCCCGGCAGCCAGAGATCTCCGATTCATCAGTTCTACAATTCTCCGGGTTTTATTCCATCGTTACCAGGGGATCACGGCCTTATCTCGCCAGAATTTTCCAGATGGAAGTTCCTTTTCAGTGGCCAGCCAAACGGCTGTTTCAGCCCCTTTCTCTACGGGTCGTTCAGCGCCAGGGCCGCCCATATCGGTTTGCACCCAACCAGGACACATGGCCTGTACCTGGACATTGGATGGCGCATCCCCGGCCAATAACATGGTCCACCCGTTCAGACTCCACTTGGAGAGGCGATATGCGGCATAATTGCCCCTTTGCTGATCAGCCAGACTCCCCATGCCACTCGACAAATTGATGATGCGTGCGTCACGGCTCTGGGTCAACAATGGCCATAGTGCCCGAGTGATCTGGATACTGCCAAACAGGTTGGTCTCCATCACATCCCGGAGTTGATCGAGATCAAAATCCGTGGCAGCCATGTTGCCGATTATACCTGCATTATTGACCAGGATATCCAGATGGCCAAACCGCTGTTCTACCAACGTCGCGAGAAGGGCACATTGATCCACCCGACGGATATCGCCCACTAGAGGAACGACGTTGCTCCCCAGTTCATCAGCAGTCTTTTTAATAGCACCCGGTTCACGCCCGACGGCGATCACCATGATCCCCCGTTCGGCTAATTGTCTGGCAATTTCTTTTCCGATACCTCGGTTGGCTCCCGTCACTAATGCGATCCTGTCGCACTTGAGCGACGTTTTCACCTGATCTGAAGTGGACATATTTTATTGATTCGTATAATAATTACCTTTTACCTTTTACCTTTTACCTTTTACCTTTTACCTTTTACCTTTTACCTTTTACCTTTTACCTTTTACCTTTTACCTTTTACCCCTTCATTTAATTTCCCGGAAACCGGGATTTCAATTCCTTCTTCAACGCCGCTGCTTCATCGCGATACTGTGCCGCGGACATAAAATCATATTCTTTTGCGGCCGCTTTCATCCGGTCTTCGGTCTCTTTAATCATCTTTTCAAGCTGGTCGCGTGTGGCATACTGGACGATAGGGTCAGCTGCGACACTGGGCGCTTCCGGTTCGAGATAGGCATTGTGTTTTTTACCCCGAATATCCAGGATGGATTTCTGTGCCAGGATCTCTTCTTTGGTCCGCAAGATGGTTTGCGGTGTAATCCCATGCTCTTCATTGTACGCGATCTGGATGGCCCGGCGCCGATTGGTCTCACCAATGGTCTTTTCCATCGACTCGGTCATTTTGTCCGCATAGAAAATGACCAGCCCATTTGCATTTCGGGCAGCCCGTCCTGCTGTTTGCGTCAGTGATCGGTCATTCCTCAGGAAGCCTTCCTTGTCTGCATCCAGAATGGCAACCAGACTGACCTCCGGCAAGTCAAGACCCTCTCGCAACAGGTTCACACCAACCAGCACGTCAAACCCGCCGATCCGGAGATCACGGAGGATCTCCACACGTTCCATGGTGTCGACCTCGGAATGGATATAGCGACAGCGGATATCCAGTTTGATCAGGTACGCACTGAGCTCTTCCGCCATTCGCTTGGTGAGGGTCGTGACAAGAGTACGTTCATTTCGTTTGACCCGCTCGTTGATCTCATCCAACAGATCATCGATCTGATTGAAACTTGGACGGACATCAATCGGCGGATCCAGCAGTCCGGTCGGGCGAATCAGCTGCTCGACGATCACGCCACCTGTAGCCTCCAGTTCGTAGTCGCCCGGCGTAGCACTCACATACACCACCTGATTGATGATGCTTTCGAATTCTTCAAAGCTGAGTGGCCGGTTATCCAGGGCAGAAGCCAGTCGGAAACCATAGTTGACCAGATTGATCTTCCTCGCCCGGTCTCCACCCCACATGCCTCTCACCTGAGGTACTGTGACGTGGCTTTCGTCGATAAACATCAGATAATCCTCGGGAAAATAATCCAGCAGACAAAACGGCCGTGTGCCCGGCTCCCGACCGTCAAAAAACCGGCTGTAGTTTTCTACTCCACTGCAATAGCCGAGCTCTCGCATCATCTCCAGATCAAAGCTGACTCGCTCTTTGATCCGGCGTGCTTCAAGGAGACGGCGCTCCTTGAGAAAGTACTTCTCCTGGGCATTCAGTTCATCTTCAATATCCCGGATAATGGAATGAATCCGCTGCTTGGGTGCGACATAGAGGTTGGCCGGAAAAATCGCGGCATGTTCGATCGCTTCGATCTTTTTTCCCGATTCGATCTCCAGGGTTTCGATGGTTTCGATCTCATCCCCGAAAAACGTGATCCGGTACCCGTAATCGACATAGGGAAGGTTGATGTCGACCGTATCGCCTTTCACCCGGAATGTGCCCTGCTCCAGAGTTGTTTCTGTGCGGCTGTAAAGAGCTTCTACCAGATTGTATAGAAAGGTATTCCGGCTGATGACAAGGCCCTTGTACAACCGGATGATACCTGCCTTGTAGTCCTCCGGGTTGCCCATACCATAAATGCAGGAGACAGAGGCCACGATGATGACATCCCGACGTCCGGACAGCAGAGAGGAGGTAGCGCGCAAGCGCAGCTTGTCCACTTCTGCATTGATGGAGAGATCCTTTTCGATAAAGGTGTCGGAAACCGACATATAGGCTTCCGGCTGGTAGTAATCGTAGTAGGACACGAAATACTCCACGGCGTTATCCGGGAAAAATTCGCGGAACTCCCCATACAGTTGAGCCGTCAGTGTCTTGTTATGTGTCAGGACCAGCGTCGGCCGGTTCAACTGGGCAATCACATTGGCCACGGTAAACGTTTTGCCGGAGCCAGTCACACCGAGAAGGACCTGGCCGGGCTCACCAGCCTGAATGCCCCCGACCAGTTGACGGATGGCTTCCGGCTGGTCGCCTGTGGGTGAAAAACGGGATTCGAGTTTGAAAGCCATAGGGTAAAGGTAGGGAGCCTTGGATCAAGACCATTGCGGAATCGTTCATCTTATCCATCTTCAAATACTGCGGCTTCCCTTCAAGGGGCAGGCGAATGAAATGAATGAACAAGTTTGGGGGAACTAAAGTCCTTCCCACAACTGGTCAAGTTCTTTCAACCCCAAAACACGAACACCATTTGATAATGGAAAACCGTATTCCACTGGACATACAATGAATCGTCGTTCGACGTTCAGATCGGCCGAGGCAACGGTAAAGCCTCTGGTCACCCGAGGAGTAGTTGAATAGTTCATCTCGACCAATGTAACAGGCTTTGTCGAGCGAGAAAGGACAAGGTCAACCTCTGTGCCGTCATGTGTCCGATAGAAGGATACATCCAGATCTTCCGGTTTCATCCCGGTAATTTGATTGACAACCCACGTCTCCCAGGAAGAGCCTATTATGGGATTTCCACTCAGATCCAAAAAGGAAGGAATACGAAGCAATTGATGAAGAATTCCCGTATCCCGCAAATACACCTTGGGCGTCTTCACCAATCGCTTTTTTGTGTTCACCAGAAACGGGGGCAAGCGCTGAATTAAAAACGCCGACTCCATCAAATCCAGATATCGACTGACCGTCGTACTGTGTATGCCTAACGATGAGGCGAGTGCATGTTTATTCAATAATTGACCACTAAGATGAGCCAACATCTGCCATAGTCTGCGGATCAATAATGGCTCGGCCATAAGTCCCAGGTCTGCCAGATCCTGTTCCAGGTATGTTCGGATAAAATTTTCTCGCCAGACGGATGACATGCTTTCGTTTGGCGCAAGTAAGGAGTCCGGAAATCCCCCCCGCAACCAGTGCGTTCGAAAATCGATCGCTTCGGGCAGTTCGTCAATCATCAATGGGGTCAACTCGATAAAGGCTATCCTCCCTGCAAGTGATTCAGATGTCCCCCGGATCAGGTCTGGTGAAGCACTTCCCAGGAAGATAAACCTGCCTGGCTCCCGATTTCGATCGATAATGCCTCGAAGAACTGGAAACAGATCTGGAACACGTTGAATCTCGTCAAGAATGACGGTTTTGTTTGCCAGTGGCTCAAGGAAGAGCGTTGGCTGATCCAATTTGATCCGATCATCCGGATTCTCCATGTCCAGATAGACGGTCTCTTTGGGCAGATGACCGGGCAGTCGCTGGACCAGCGATGTTTTACCCACTTGTCTTGGCCCAACGATGGCGACTACCGGGAAATATCCAGCCAATGCCAGGATGTTATTCTCCAGTCTTCGCGGGATAAACTGATTCATTAATGCCGTAATTATTGCATTGTAAGCTACAATATCGGTATTAATTGATCGCTTTCCTAATCATTCAGCCCAAAATCAGCATGATTGACATTTCAGGTCATGGAGCATAGCTCTTTCTGACATGGCAGATAAAGGCACCTTCTGTCATGAAATCGATTCAGAAGCGCATGAACGAACACTTGATTCCCGATGTTTACTCCCCATGATCCTCCACCACAAGATCCAGGGCCAGGGCGATCCCCTGGTTATCCTGCATGGCCTCTTCGGTACCTCTGACAACTGGGCTACCCTGGCCCGTCAGTTCGCTGAACATTTCACCGTGGTGACCGTCGACCTGCGCAACCATGGACGGTCTTTCCACGATCCTGTGATGACCTATACGGCCATGGTCGAAGACCTGGTTCGACTGATGGAGCAGGAATGGATCCATAAGGCACATATCCTTGGGCACTCCATGGGTGGCAAGGTGGCCATGCATCTCGCATTCTCCCACCCGGATCTGGTAGATCAACTCCTGGTGACCGATATTGGTACGAAGGACTATCCCGGTGGGCATGAACGTATCCTCGATGCACTCAATGGCCTGCCGGTGGATCAGGTGCAGAGTCGTGCTGAGGCAGAGGAGTTTCTCCGACGGACCATTCACCAAGATGGCATTGTCCAGTTTCTGTTAAAAAACCTCGGACGAAACGGCCAGGAAGGATATCGTTGGAAAATGAATCTCCCCGTGATTACCTCGCAATATGATCAGATTATTAGCGGTGTCCACCCGGGACATGCCTATACAGGAACGACCACCTTTTTTCGAGGCGGTCGTTCCGATTATATTCTGGATGAGGATTGGGCAGAGATCACCCAAAGATTTCCTTCGGCTGAATTACTGACCATTCCCGATGCCGGGCATTGGCTTCACGCTGAACAGCCTGAGGCATTCTATCAGGCAGTGATGAAGCAATTATCCGGTAATTCGTGATGGGATCTATTCGTATGCATAAAATGACCGAGCCAGACGGATCGCCTGCTCGCGACGAGCGGGAGTAAATACCACAACAGCCAGATAATTGGTTGACGACTGCGTGTCCATCATGGCGATGACAAATGCATGAGCACCATCTTTTTCCCCTTCGACATAGTAGCCATAGAGATCATTCAATTCGAGATCATCTGCATCTGTCAGGTCGTCATAGTCCATCTCTGTCGCCATGGCAATGACTGCATCGGCCAGATCATCTTCTGTAATCGTACGATCGAGGATCGGAAGGATGGTCAGGTAAAGATCATTCCCTTCGGCTGAAAATGTATCGCCATCATTTTCCGTGATGGTCAATCCTTTTGGCAGGGTAAACCCCAGGCCATAATCATCCCAGACCATATCTGTCTGTGCATAAAGACCAAAAGAAACAAAAACCAACAGGAGAGTTTGCAAAGATCGTTTCATGATGTTTGGATTTATCCATGAAGATCGATTGGAAGTCGCATTGTTGCACCTCCTTGCTCATTATTTTTTCAAGATCATTGCCTGATGAGGAATACCATCCTCCAAATACTCTTCACCTGTCTTGACAAAGCCCAAATCGCTATAAAAATGGTCCAGATAGCATTGAGCACTGATTTTGATCGACTCAGATGGCCATTGATCAAGAATCCAACCGACTGCCTCCATCATGATATGTTTTCCAGCTCCCGTCCGCCGTTGATCCAACCTGCTGATCACCCGACCGATGGCTATATATTCAGCATAACTCAACCCTTGGGCAATACCCGGCAATAGGCAATCATTCTTCCCTCGCCATCTGTCAGCCAAATATGCCAACTCGACTTGTCTTTCGCACCATCCGCATCCAGGTAGGGGCAGTTCTGTTCCACGACAAATACCTCCTGTCGAAACTGCAGAAGTTCATACAGTTCGTCCAATGTGAGATCAGTATATGGTTTGATGATCAAAGCCATGGAAGGAGGTTATGAGGAGTGGAGGAGTTAAGGAGTTAAGGAGTTAAGGGTTATGGGTTAAGGAGTGGAGGAGGATGTCAGGAAGAACCAAGCGTGGAAATTCCAAATCTCAAGCATCAAATGAGGAAATTCCAAATGACAAGCACCAAATAACAAACAAATTCAAAATCCGAAATCTCAATGACCGAAACAAAAGAGATATGTGAGATAAAAAAAAGAACTGACAACTGACAACTGACAACCGAAATTCCAAATCTCAAGCATCAAATCACAAACAAATTCAAAATTTAAAAAATCAATGTTCAAAACAATGGAGACACGCAGGCAGATCGGACCATCAGAGAAAATTCCAAATGACAAGCATCAAATCACAAATAAATTCTAAAACCGAAATTTCAATAACCAAAACAATAGAGACAGACAGGCAAGTAAATCAGAGGAGCGTGGAAATTCCAAATCTCAAGCATCAAATGAGGAAATTCCAAATGACAAGCACCAAATAACAAACAAATTCAAAATCCGAAATCTCAATGACCGAAACAAAAGAGATATGTGAGATAAAAAAAGATCCCACAACAGACAGCTGAAATTCCAAATCTCAAGCATCAAATCACAAATAAATTCTAAATTCGAAAAATCAATGTTCAAAACGATCCTCCATTTGGGTCATTGAATCTTGGAGCTTCGAATTTGTTTGCTTTTTGTGATTTATTTTGTGATTTGTTCTTTGGTGCTTTCTTTATCAACTCCGCATTCTCGTTTGATTCATTGAATATTGGAGTTTTGAATTTATTTGTTTTTTGTGATTTGTTTTTTGTGATTTGTTCACTGGTGCTTCCTTCTCAACTCCAGGACTTCATTTGATTCATTGAATATTGGAATTTCGAATTTATTTGTTTTTTGGGATTTGCTTTTTGTGATTTGTTCACTGGTGCTTCCTTCTCAACTCCAGGACTTTATTTGATTCATTGAATATTGGAACTTCGAATTTATTTGTTTTTTGTAATTTGTTCTTTGGGATTTGTTCTTTGGCGCTTCCTTCTCAATTCCAGAACTTCATTTGATTCATTGAATATTGGAGCTTCGAATTTATTTGTTTTTTGGGATTTGTTCTTTGGTGCTTCCTTCTCAACTCCAGGTTTTCGTTTGATTCATTGAATATTGGAACTTCGAATTTATTTGTTTTTTGTGATTTGCTTTTTGGTGCTTCCTTCTCAACTCCGGGTTCACGTTTGATTCATTGAATATTGGAGTTTTGAATTTGTTTGTTTTTTGTGATTTGTTTTTTGTAATTTGTTCTTTGGTGCTTCCTTCCCTGCCTCCTTATCCTTGGAACTATTAGAACCGCTGCATATAGGTATTATAGACGGATGCAATCACCACCTGCCCGACTGCTTTGAGGCTCTTTTGATCGATCACCTCCAGTCCATCACTATGTGTATGCCAGTGTGTGCCGAAGCCCGTTTCGGATGCGAGTGGCTGATTGATGATATTCACCGTCGGGATGCGTCGGAGCTCGTTGATGAACTTGTGGTCATCGGTGACCGGGTTGGTCAGGTCATTCACGAAAAACATGCCGTAACCCATTCCCTGAGCCATTTTCCACACCTTCTCCTGGATCTGTGGAGCATAGGCCCGGGAGAAGCCTTCTTTGCCAAATCGCGGGTTCTTGGCTCCGACCATATCCAGGTGAATACCGTAAAGGGCATTGAAATTGTCAACATGGGGAGTTTTCCCCCAGTGCTGTGCCCCCTGGCACCAGGATAGGGGATCAGTCCCATTATTCTGGCCCTGATCTTCTGCATCAAACAGGACGATATCGACACCCATGTCGATGGGGTTTGACTGCAACAGGCGCGCGACTTCCAGGAGAACACCGACGCCACTGCCACCATCATCTGCACCGGTGATTGGTTCCTTGTGTCGGCTCTCGTCTGGATCGTAATCACCGACTGCTCTTGTATCCCAGTGGGCAGAAAGCAATACACGACGTGTCGCTTCCGGACGAAAACTGGCAATAATGTTGGTGGCTGAATAATTTTTTCCCAGCAGGTCACGAGCGGAAAAATCCTGCGCGATGACTTGTGCACCAAGTTCCTTGAAGGAGGCGATCAGCCAGTCCCGGCAGGCCTGATGCCCGGATGACCCCGGATTGCGAGGTCCAAACTGTACCTGTTTTTCAATGTATTGATAAGCCGAGGCTGCATCAAACGCTGGAATGTTCACTCTGGCGGGAGGGGGCGCCGGTTCGGTGGCATTGGATGGAGGGGTATCCTGTTTGCAACCGAAAAAGAAGGTCAACAACAGAATAGCGAGTGAGAAAACACGCATGCGAAGATCTTTACCGCAAAAGAACGATAAAAGCGGGAGAATTGATCCAAATGGGCTGTTAAGCCGTGGCGTTGGCCAGGACGGGCTTTTTTATCTTGCCAACTGTCTCCACCTGAAACGTTCCCGGTTCTCCCAGTTGTTCCTGGCAGAAGGCGAATGCTTCTCGCACATTTTTCTTGACATCGGCCAACAATTTGGGTTGGGTGTCCATCCGTGTCAACAGGGCCTTCAATTCTTTTACAGCAAGGGCATATTCGGCATTCGCCTGGTAGATCTCCGATTTGAGATGCCGTGCCCGCCAATGGATATCTTCCAGGGGCATGCTGTTTTTCATCGTCGTCGCCAGCCGTTCGAGTGCATCCTCGGCATCACCGATGTGGTAGCTGCATTTGGCATAAGCCAGCATAGCACCGCTGTGTTCGGGATCACGTTCCAGTGCCCGTTGCAGATCTGATATGGCTGCTTCCAGGTCGCCGGCTTCCATTTCCAGATGGGCACGAGCCACGAGGGCATCGCTGTGCGCGGGATATTTATCAATGGTCTGGTCCAGAAGATCTCTCCGGCTGACCATACAATCCGTTTCCATGGCATGGATGTACAGAATGACGGCTGCCTTTTCGCTATTGGGCCGGACGACCTTTCCCGGTTTTTTTGTATTTCCCAGCTGAAACGCCATGACCTCGCCACACAGTGCGAATTGCGCCATGAACTCCAACCCGTCAATGGCATGCTTCCAGGTCCGGTCGGTGAGATGCATACTTTCCGGCTTGATCACCAGCTGATCCGTTCCTTCGGGCAGCAATTCCTCCAGTTTCCAGGGAAAATCGGTCTTGTATAAATTCAGGATCCGGGGCTCCAACAGCCGGGTGATACGACCGACCGTCTCCGGTGAACCGAAGTCGAACTTACCTTTAAAGATGACGCGAGTAGCCTGCATAGGATAGCTGGTTTTGGGATTCGGGACGGGTCAGTTCGGGGAACGGCCTATAAAGGTATGAAAACGAATAGATTGTACGGAGGTTTTCAGGAAAAGATTCCACTAATCCAATAAATTTTCAGAAAAATCTGCCTGCGATTTGTCATGACCACGACAAATACGGAAGAACCATACTGCATTTCACCTTTATCCTCTGTATCTTAAGGTGCTTTCCTGCCCATGGGTGAATTGTTCAGGATGGGAGCGGGATGTGGATCACCTTTGTACAGGAGTTCCTGCGTTTGTATGGATTCAGACACTCTGATTGCATCGGCACAGGGTAATCACTTGTCATATCCAAACCACTATGAACCGGATACTCATTTTCATGACATCTCTGACCCTCTTTACGGGGTTTCTCTTTGGCCAGCCATGTGATGAACCTCCCGCCGCAGAAGATTGCATGAGTGCCCCATTGATATGTGATCTTAATGTCTTGAACGGATATTGTACTTCCCTGAAAAACATTCAGACTGGAAATGGTCCGACACCACTGTGTACAATGGGGAACGGTGGTGTGCCGAACAACCCACTCTGGATCGCTTTTTATGCGGGGTGCCCGACCCTGCATTTTACCATCTTACCCTCCAACTGTACTCCAAATGGTGGTAGTGATGGTATCCAGGCTGCCATTTATGGATATGATGATCCGAATGGATGTTCCAATTCCTTTGCAACCCCGGATGAGTATATCGCCTGTAGTGGAAATTGTCCCGGGAACAATCCCATCAACATGGTCGCTAATGATCTCCATGTGGGAAGGATCTATTACCTGGTCATCGATGGTTGTGCTGGCGCTTATTGCGACATTTCCATATCTGTGGAAGAAGACTGAGGGCCTCCCAAAATCGAATACTTTTCCATGGAACCCCTCACCGACCCTGATACGGTTTGCACAGGTTCCACAAGTGAATATGTAATTGCACCACCCTTGGGAGCAGTGTTCTACCATTGGTACCTGGACTCGATCCTGGTAGAGGATGGTCCCTGGAATTTCTTTGACATCGACTGGGTTGCAGCCGGCACCTATCAGCTCTGCGTCGATGTATCCAACGCCTGTGTCCCCGAAAGTGCGGACCCGGCACCCCAATGTATTAGGTCACGGTAACAGACATCCCGGTGGTGGACCCGGATACGGTATGGATCTGTGAAAATGATACATATGCCTATGACGGAAAGAAATATGCTCCAGGTACTCATGAAGTTCATCTCCCATCTTCTTCGCAATGCGATTCCATCGTCACTCTGGTGGTGAATGGTTCACCTGTGGTGACCACCGACCTGGGCAATTATGTCATGTGCAAGGAGGATACCGTGTTCCTGGAAAACACATATTTCACATGCAATTTTGGTGGAACAAATGAAGTCGTTTATACCCAATCTGAATTTCCCTTTTGTGACAGCATCATTACGTTTGATATTCTTTGCCTGTATGCCAAAACTGCTATCATCCCTCCTGAAGTGCTTGATGAAAAGGTAGACTCAGTGACCTTAGATGGAAGCAGTTCGGTGTATGATCCGCTGGACCAACCTCTTGACTTCACCTGGTACAAAGTCGATAGCACGGTCTGGACCTGGTGGAGCGACAGTGTGATCACCACCACCTCAGAACTGGGCACCTATTGCCTGGTCATGTCGGTGTACACATCCGATTCATTGACATACTGCTCTGATACGGCTGGTGGTGGTGGACAGTATCATGTCTGCCATTCATCCAGTGGCAGCCATTGGGCAATGGCAGATCTCTTCCGTTCCCGCCAGAGATCTCCTGACCACAATGCCAGGTGAAAAAGTCCCGGAAATGGCGTCCTGGAAATCTGGGATGTGCTGGGCAGGAAGGTAAAGGAAATCCGGATAGAAAATTCACCTGCTCGATGGGAATTATCAGTCTCCAACTGGTCGAATAGCCTTTACTTGATCACCTGGTATACAGAAGGACAGGAACGAATAATCATCAGTAAAACAATAGTTCAACACTGAGCATTAATTTAGCCATAAATTATATTATTTAGTGCTGCCCTTAATTCATTGACCATGAAAAGATTCTTAATCATTTTGGTTATCCTCTCCAGTGCTTCTTTCATTTTTGGTCAACCTTGCGATATTCCATCTGCCACAAATAATTGTGAGAGCGCTCCAATTATATGCGATATCGATATTCTGGATGGGTATTGCACATCCATGAGTTCAATACTGACATTTAATGCACCAGCCCCTATGTGTTCTAACGGGGGGTCTCCTCATAATCCACTTTGGTTTGCATTTTATGCTGGCTGCACGGAATTGCAACTCACTATACATCTGTCAGGCTGCGATACTGTAAATGGAACAACTGGTGTTCAGGCTGCGATTTACAGATATGGAGGTAATGGTCTATGTCTAAGTTCTACTGACCAACCCGATGAAATTCTTGATTGTGATGTTGTATGTCCGGGTGATGAATCCATCACATTGAATCCTGTTGGATTAACTCTTGGTCATATTTACTATTTTGCGATCGATGGTTGTGCAGGATCTGCTTGTGATCTGACTATTTCGGTCGACACACCCTGTGGAGAACCTGATATCAATACCTGGTCAGAGCCCATTGATGGTCCATTATTGGCTTGCAAGGGATCTTTTTTAACCTATACGATTGCGCCGCCTATGGGGGCGATTGAATTTTGGTGGTATCTCGATGGTGTGGAAATCGTCGCTGGTCCAGAAAATTTTTTAGATATCCAATGGCCAGAGGCAGGCATCTATGAATTATGTGTTGATGCATCTAACCTATGCCTTGGGGTTTTCGAAAATCCATCTCAAACGTGTATTACTATTGAAGTACACGAGGACAACTTCTGAAGACCCGGATTCTGTTTTAATTTGCGAAAATGAGACTTATTCTTATGGAGGACAGAATTACCCACCCGGAATCCATGAAGTGGTTTTAATCACTCCGGAAGGATGTGATTCTGTTGTCACCTTGACGGTCAATAGTGCTCCTGTAAAACAGACTGAATTAGGGGCGTTCTATCTCTGTGAATCCGATATTGTGATGGTAGCAAATACACCAATTTCATGCAATCAGCAGGGATCACAAGAAATTGTACTCTCACAAGCAGCTTATCCATATTGTGACAGTATAATCAGTTTTGATGTTGTGTGTCTCAGTTTAGATGCGTATGTATTTGATCCGCCAATATTAGGTGTAGATGGAGATACTGTCGAACTCGATGGCTCGAATTCACTGGTTGATCCATCTTTCTATCCGACTTATTTTGACTGGTTCAAAGTAAATACGACCAGTTGGCAATGGGAGGAGACAGTACTCATTACTTAACATCAGAAGCTGGAACTTTTGTCTGGTCGTCACCATCGTCTCACCCGATTCTCTAGCCATTTGCGAGGACACGGCTTGCGTCACAGTTGAGTTTATGTCCCTGTTTATACACCATCTTTTTTTGGTGAATGGATCATTTCTCCCGTGCCGGCTAAAGCGTATATTTCACTTCAATGCACTGGAAATGACTGTCCACAAAATGGGCTTATCGAATGCTGGGATGTACTTGGACAAAACAAAAAATTCAGCAAATTGAAACCTGGGTAAAGCCTATTCAATTTTCTGTGTCCGACTGGCCAAGTGGCCCCTACTGGATCACCTGGACTGGAAAAGACCAACGTCGCATGCTGATCGGCAAGGCGATGGTGCAGCGGTAGGCTTATTTCCCCAGCCAGTCCAGGGCATTCTTGCCGAGCAGCCCTGCCTTCGTCTCCTGGGTCGTACTCGTCTATGGAATGGATGAGTTGCCCCGGCTCCAACTCGCCGAGGGAAGGGGTAGTCCGAGCCCAGGGCCACCTTGTCCCGGCCCACCGGTCGACGATGTAGCGGAGCATGGCCGGGTCGTGCACCAGCGAATCCAGCCAGAACCGACCCAGGTACTCTCGTGGATTGACATCATTATCGATGGCCACCAGGTCGGGGCGGACGTTGAACCCGTGCTCGATCCGTCCGATCGTAGCCGGAAAGGAGCCACCTCCATGTGCAAAGGCCACTCTCAATTTTGGGAATTTATCAAAGATGCCCCCGAAGATCATGGAGCAGATCGCCAGACTGGTCTCAGCCGGCATGCCCACCAGCCAGGGAAGCCAGTATTTGCGCATTTTATCCGTACCCATCATGTCCCAGGGGTGAACAAACAATGCTGCCCCCATTCGCTCACACGTCTCATAAAACGGATACAATGCAGGGTCATTGAGATTCCAATCATTGACATGCGAACCGATCTCGATCCCGGACAATCCCAGGTCCATCATACAGCGTTCCACTTCGCGACAAGCCAATTCTGGATCCTGTAAAGGCACCGTTCCCAGGCCATAAAAGCGATCCGGATATCGCTCCACAATACCCGCGATATGATCATTCAAAAACCGGGATACTTCAAGTGCATCTTTTGCCTTCGCCCAATAGCTGAACAAAACCGGAATCGTAGAAAGCACCTGTTGATCGACATGATGATGGCCACAATCCCGAAGGCGGGCTTCGGCATCCCAGCAATTGTCCTCCACCTCCCGGAAGAATTTGTCGTCCTGCATCATCCGCGCACAACACGGCTTGTGATGATCGAGATGAATAAATCCGCCGTAGCCGAATTTCTGGCTCCAGCGTGGCATGTCGCCGGGCATGATGTGGGTGTGGATGTCTATGGTTTGCAATGGAGGGGAGGAGTTTGGAGGTTATGAGGTTATGAGGTTATGAGGTTATGAGGTTATGAGGTTATGAGGAAATTAGTTTTTTAGACTCTTTTGGAGTCCATAAATCATGGCCGTTATTTCCTGGATTTTCTGTCTGGCATCAGCCTCTTGAGTTTCTGAAATAAATTGGAGCCGCAAAGCGATGATCACTTGGTTCAGCAGTTCAATTGCACTAGAATAGGCAATATTTAAAAAGTGGCATTTATCCTTTGCCGTTCGGCGACCACTCCCCTCGGCAATATTGGAGGAGATAGAAATCGCTGACCTTCGAATCTGTGAGGTTAGAATAAATTTTTCTTCACCAGGAAAATTAGCTGTCACTTCGTAAATCCATTTCACCAAGTCAATAGCTTTATTCCAAACAACCAGTTTTTCAAAACTATAAACATGATTACCATAATCGGCCGAAGGTTCATTTAATTGATCTTCCAGGAACTGGTCAGTCAACTTATTCATCCATTTTTCAATTTGAAAATCAAATTCCATTCATATGTGATTTTGATCTACTTCTACTCATGACATATTTGACAAACTTCCAATTCTATCCCCCTCATAACCTCCTTCACTCATAACCTCATAACCTTCTCGACTTCTCCCCTCCTCGACTCCATACTCATAACCTCCTACACTTTAATACAAACATTCTTCGCCTCCGTAAAAAACCGCATCGCTTCCCATCCCCCTTCCCGGCCGACGCCGCTGTCCTTCATGCCACCGAATGGGGTGCGCAAGTCGCGGAGAAGCCAGCAGTTGACCCAGACGATACCGGCTTCGAGCAGGCCGGCGACCCGATGGGCGCGCTTGAGGTCACTGGTCCAGACGGTGGTGGCCAAGCCATACCGTACCCCGTTAGCCATCAAAAGTGCTTCCTCTTCTGTTGAAAAAGGCTGGATGGTCACCACCGGACCAAAGATCTCCTCCTGATTGGTGCGGCATCCCTGGTCCAAACCTTCGATGACCGTGGGCTGAATGAACCAGCCACTGGTACAGCGACCTTCCACCTGGACAGCCTTACCTCCACATAGGATCCGCCCCCCTTCTTCCTGGGCCAGTGCGATATAGGAGAGGATCTTGTCCTTATGCGCTTCGGAGACGATGGCCCCGACCCGGGTTTCCGGATCGGTGGGATCGCCCACTTTCAGTCGGCTGATCTTCTCCACATAGGCATCCCGGAATTTTTCATAGATCGATTTCTCGATCAGGATCCGGGAGCCACACAGGCAGATCTCGCCCTGGTTGGCAAAGCCGGATTGAACCGTCGTACGGAGCACATCATCAAAGTCGGCATCCGCGAAAATGAGGGTGGGATTTTTCCCACCCAGTTCCAATGATAGCTTCTTGAACATCGGTGCAGCAGTTGCCGCGATCCGAGCACCCGTCGTTGTTCCGCCGGTAAAGCTGATGGCCTTGATGCCTGGATGGGTGACGATAGCCTCACCAACTCGAGGGCCGGTACCGTGGACGATATTCAACACACCTGGAGGCAAGCCGGCTTCCATGCAGATCTCGCCCAGGCGCCAGGCGGTGTAGGGTGTGATCTCCGACGGCTTGGCCACTACCGTATTGCCAGCTGCCAGAGCCGGGGCGATCTTCCAGCTGAACAGGTAGAGCGGCAGATTCCATGGAGAGATGCAACCGACTACCCCTATGGGTTGACGCAAGGTGTAGTTGATCGCTTCACCGGGCATTTCATGCGATTCAGAGGCAAAATGCATCAGTCCGGTGGCATAAAATCGAAAATTGGAGGACGCCCGGGGAATGTCCACCTTTTTGGCCAGCCACACCGGCTTCCCATTGTCCCGGCTTTCCGCCTCGGCCAGTTCTTCGAGGTGATGATCGATCAGTTCACTGATCCGGATCAGGATGCGGTAGCGCTCCTCCAGCGAGGTCCTGGACCAGGCGGGAAAAGCCGCCTTTGCCGCTGCATAGGCCAGGGCCACGTCTTCCTGATCCGAATCCGGGATCCGACTGTACACCTGTCCTGTCGCAGGCTCGAAATTATCCAGATAGGCATTGCATTTGGGCGGCACCTGCCGGCCATCGATGTAGTTGTTCAGTTGGATCATCAGGACTGGACGGAATAGTGAAAGTTGAGATTATCCCGGACGGTTTGCGGTAAAACAGGCAATTCCGAACGAGGGATGAGCAGGGTGGAAATATTGTGAAAATCCGAAAAAATGCTGTGTTTGGCTGCTGTTGCCGCCAGGTAATCATGGCCACTGGAACCACCGGTGCCCATTTTGCGGCCCAGCATACGGAGTACCATTTGGGCATGACGTGTCCGCCACGCCGTCAGGCCTTCATCGATCTCCGACAGTTTTTGCAGCAGGATAAAGGGCTGGTGCAGGATCGGTTCATCCCGGTAAAGATGAATGAGCAAGGCAGCGATGGTGGCCTGGTAGGACAGGCGCAATTTCCCCTCCTCCCGCATCACCTGATGTTGATCCGGATCGAGGACGGCCATGATATAGTCTTCATTGTTCTGGAGGATCTCCAGGCGCATGGCCTTGGATTCTTCGCTGAGGAGAGGCGCTGCTTTGATGGCCTTTCGTTCGCTCTCCATCATACGCTTCACGGCTTCTTTATAACTGGCGAGGAAATTGAAATCGCCGAAGTCCAGGAAGGGAGTTCGTTCCAGCCACTTCTCAATGGCGGCAAAGATGGTGCCGTGGTCTTCCAGGTCTTCAAGCACCTTTTTCTGGTCGTCCTGGAAGACGATATGGTAGGGTTTCTGATTGTACGTCAGCCGCTGATGGCTGGGCAGTCCCAGCATGGCTTCGATCTGTCGGAACTGGTAGCTCTGAAACCCGGAGGCGGGGAAGAGGTGATGTCGGAAGTCCAGGAAATCAAGCGGGGTCATCGTCTCCATCACCAGGATCTGCTGGATGAGCAGCTTCTGGATCTCGATCACCCGATTGAGCCGGGAAATGGCCAGTCCGAGATTGCGCTCATCAATGGCACCTTGGGCGAACAGGTCACGGACAGAACCCATGTCGTGAATGATCTCCTTGAACCAGAGTTCATACACCTGGTGAACAACGATGAACAGCATTTCATCATGTGCAGGTTGTCCTGCTTTTTCACTCATCAGGTCCTGGCTGTCCAGGAGTTTGTCGAGTTGGAGATAGCTGTGATAGTGGATGGACGTATAGGATTTGCCGTCGCTCATGATCTCTGCATTTGGTCGGCTGGAAAGATAGGAACTATCTCCCGCCCCCCCAATGATCCTGATCGGCTGGTGGCAAAGGAGATCAGGCTGGCTTGTAGGCCACCGCCTTGATCTCGATCAGGAGATGGGGATGAGGCAACTGGTGGACAGCCACCGTGGTGCGGGTGGGTCCATTGTGGTCGAAATACTGTCCATAGACCTCATTGTACCCACCAAAGTCATTCATGTTGACCAGGAAGGTGCTGATTTCGACGATGTCTTCCAGGCCCGCTCCTTCGCTGGACAGGATATCCCTGATGTTTTCGATTACGGCTTTAGTCTGGGCTTTAATATCCAGATTGGTGGTGCCCATTTCATCCACTTCTACCCCTTCGAATGAATTGTCCGGACGGCGGCTGGAGGTGCCGGAGACAAACAGGAAGTCACCGGCGCGTTTGATATGCGGAAATTTCCCACGAGGGGTGGCTTTGCCGGAGACAACGGTGGAGCGGGTGGACATGGCTGCAGATTTTGCCACAAGGTACGGCAACAAAAGGATGGTCGAGGAATCAGGGAACAGGGGTTATTTCGTTATTGGGTTATTGGGTTATTGGGTTATTGAGTTGTTTCGACGGTCAATTGTCCAGATTGAATGAGGAATCAGGCATGAGGAATCAGGGATGAGGGATGAGAATGTTATTTCGTTATTGGGTTATTGAGTTGTTTCGATGGTCAATCTATTGTGTCGATCGGAATTTTGCCTTGACCTTTTGCCATTTACCCTTTGCCATTTACCGCCCAATGTAGCCTGATCTCTGATGCCTCTTCAGTCCTGGTTGCCGAGTTTTATTGCGCCCCTTCAGGGCTTTTCACAGGGGGTGGATCAGCAGGTTGGGCGCTGCCCAACCCTGATGTATGGCGCCCCTTCAGGGCTATCCTATTTACCTGTAAAAAAACCGTTCATACCGGTGTCTCACCGGCATCCCGGAGACGAGTTGACCAACATGGTAGTTCACATGAAACGAATGTATAGCGGTGTCTCACCGCATGGAAAACCCTTGGGGGGTAAGCACCAAAAGACAAATCTCAAATCATAAAAAAATCCCAAATTCCAATCCAGAAATTCAAAACCAGAGGTGGCCCTGTAGGGGCTAAACATGTATAGCTATCCCTTGCAGAATCGGCCCTGTAGGGTCGGACCAGACCTACCCAACCCTGATGGATTGGGCCTCTTCAGGGCTCCCCGTTACCATATTAAAAGCACGTTCATCCCAGTGTCTCATCCGGCATCCCGAAGTCCGTGACCATCATGATAGTCCATGAATCTGATGTATAGCGGTGTCTCACGGCATGGAAAACCCTTGGGGGGTAAGCACCAAAAGACAAATCTCAAATCATAAAAAAATCCCAAATGCCAATCCAGAAATTCAAAACCAGAGGTGGCCCGTAAGGGGTCGGACCAAATGCCCCTGCACAACCCTGATGGATTGGGCCCCTTCAGGGCTCCCCCCTTTACCATATTTAAAAAAACATCGTTCATGCCAGTGTCTCACCGGCATCCCGGAGACGAGTTGACCATCATGATAGTTCACATGAAACGAATGTATAGCGGTGTCTCACCGCATGGAAAACCCTTGGAGGGTAAGCACCAAAAGACAAATCTCAAATCACAAAAAATTCCCAAAATTCCAATCCAGAAATTAAAACCAAAGGTGGCCCTGGAGGGGCCAAACATGTATAGCCGTCTCTCCCGTGCAGAATCGGCCCTGTAGGGGTCGGACCTGATGGCAGTGCCAGCCTCACTCACATAAACACCAAATTGAAAGCCCGAAGAACCCACTATAAAATCCGTGAAATCCTCCCATCCGCGAAAATCCGTGATTCTGACGATATTCGGTGTTCATGATTTGGCAATCGGAATTTTGCATTGACCCTTTACCCTTCGCCTTTACCTTTACCTTTTACCCGCTGTACGAACACCGTACATTCCCGAATGGCGCCAGCTATACAGCAACTTGAGCAAATTGCGAAAATTATCACTTCCTCCAGCCGTACCGCCTTATCCAGATACACCTGTCCCTTTTCCGGCTGACCGTTATCCCGGTAGGATGAGCCCAGCATATTCAGGAGACGGACATTGTCCGGATCATACTTCATGGCCTCTTCGAAATGCCGGATCGCAGTCGGGAAATCACCCGTCTGAGCTGCAATGGCACCCAGATTCATCCATCCATCCGAGAAACGTGGATCCGCTGCAACCGCTCGTTCATACACCTCACGGGCTTTTTCCGGCTGGCCCCGCTCCGCGTAGATAATGCCCATATTGCTCCAGGCAATCGATGCGTTCGGATTCAATGTGGTTGCCCTTGTATAATATTCCAGTGCTTTGTCCCGATTGCCTCGCCTGAATTCGTACAGGCCAGCTGTACCAAATGCCTCCCAGTAATTCGGATGGGCCTTCATCACCTTCTCCAGGTCGGTGATCGACTGATCCAGCAGCCGTTTTCGCTCCGGACCTTCAGCGATCAAGGCCGCCGTTTTCCCCGTTTCCAGCGCATGATGATAACGCAACTTGACACTCTTCGGAGAGGCCTCAATATCCGCCGCATACAAACTCGCACTGTCATACCAGGCCGGATTCCGACTGATCGTCAACACTGAAAAAAGAAGACAAACTGCGATAAATCCCATACCCAAAGGTTGCCGGCTCCAGCTTTTCCATTCCGGATTCGTGCCTTCATTTTTCCATCGCAACAATGCCGCAACGGCAATGGCAAAACCGGCACTGGGTAAAAACAATAATCGCTCACCATAAGACGTCCCGATGAGGAACAGCAAATTAGCCGCCAATGCAAAGGTGACAACAAACCAAACCAGACCAAAAACCAGCCGTTTCTTCGTCTTCCAGAAGCGGAAAATGATTCCGATACCGGCCAATATGACCAGTAAACTCAACCACACTCCGGCACTGCTGAAATCCGCTAAGGGGATCTGATTCCATCCCTTATCCGATACGAGCGGCCAGGGTGCAACAAGCATCCGCAAATATTCACCGATCAAACGGATAGCAGAGGCCAATGCCTCAGGTGTCGATTTTGCCCCAGCCAGAACATTGTCCAAAAACGAGACCTTCTCCACTCCACGAACCGTTCCGAGAACAGCTTGACGAACAAATAAAAATATTCCGGTAGGGATCAGTAACACAAGCGTCATCCAATAATCAGATGCCATCGGTTTCTTCCGAAAGACATATACACTTAACGGCAATAAAGGCAGGAAAGTCACTGCACTTTCCTTCGACAGCAGGGCCAGCGACCAGGTTACCATGGCGGCGATCAGATACAGGGCTTTCGGTCGGTGGTGCTGCAACCGCTGCCAGATCCACCAGGTCGAAATCAGAAAGAACATGGCCAGCAGCTCATCCCGACTTTTCACATTCGCCACCACTTCCGTATGAACAGGATGAACCGCAAAGAGCAGTGCGGCGACCATTGAAAAAACGGGGCTCTGACTCCATTTATACAGGGCCAAACCGAAGAAGATGCAGATCAATGCATACAACAGGACATTGATCAAATGTCCGGGGAAGGATTATTCCCAAACAACTCCCACTCAGTAGAAAACAGGATCAGTGACAAAGGTCGATACAGATCGCCCTGGCTGTTCCAGTACCCGTACCGATAATCGTGGGTCAGATGATCCGGAATACCGGCCACACCCTTTTGTGTCACCCAGTTATCCACAATGACAGAATAGTCATCCAGACACCATTGATGGCCAAGTGTATTGGCATACAGAAAACAGGCAACGATTCCCGGGAGGAGCAACCACCCGAAATGAAGCGTGGACCGAGTCGCTTTGGGTGATCGACGTGAACTCATACTTTATGCAGATCCCATTGTTGATTGACCCCTCTTGTCAACTTCCAGTTCGACAGATCACCCACACTGTCCCGCAAGGTGATCATCGGCAATCCATCCTTCTCCCACACTACACGAACCAGCGATTGCTCCGGAAAATCCTGCTGGAATACAGTACGCAATAATTGCGGCTCTGCGGACACGATCGCAAGTGAATAACTGCCCGGACGATCCGGAAGTGAGCCCAGACACAACAGACTCCGGCTCATCGGAATGGGCTGTGCGATCCCCGGCACCTCCAGCTGATCACCCGTTACCTGATGAACCAGCAGAAAAGTGGATCCATCACGCGAATTTTCCTTGACGATATACACCGGATCGATAGCGCCCGGTATTGGTAGGCAGCATACTCTTTTCCCGGATTGAGGTTGTTGTTCAGACGCATCGTCTTCCCGTCCTGAAGCCGGAGCCGGAGACCCGATTGATTGACCTGCACATGCTCCGGGCCTGAAAGTGTCTGGCTGATCCCGTCCAGACAGGGATAGAAACGCGAAAAATCACCCTGATTAAAGGCCTGAGCACATTCGACATAGGGCATGTTCTTGCCAAAGGCCCACTTTTCAACGGCTCCGGAAAAGACCCATCCCGTTGTCCCGGATGTGGTTGTCACCTCATACCAGGGAGCGATCATCTCCTTCCCGCGCAGAAGAACGGTGTCGTTGAAATTGCTGACGCCCCCGGTCCACAGGACTGCTTCACCTTCACGCAATGAACTGACTACCTCTGCTTCGCGCAAGGCTTCCCGCCGCACACGCAGGTAATCGACCATACTGGTCATCATCACCATTTCCTGTTTCTCTTCCGTGGCCGGATCTATCTGCGACTCCTCTCGGGGATTCGTATTTTTACAGGCTGCCAGAAGGAACAAGACGGGTAAAAACCGGCATAAAAACATATGGAAAGAAGACTTTGTTCGTTCGGGTAAAGGTAGTTGATTCTAATGAACATGATGCTGACAGCTCTCTTCCGTCTTTCTCTGGGGTTCTTCCTCATGACCACCACCGTGCCACCACCGGACCCAGTTCACGATGAATATATCCGCACCTACCGCGAAATCGCCGTAAAGGAAATGGAACGCACGGGCATCCCCGCGTCCATCAAACTGGCTCAAGCCATTCTTGAATCCAATGGCGGGCGAAGTGAACTTGCTCAAAAAGCCCGCAACCACTTCGGGATCAAATGCGGTAGCGAATGGACCGGCGAAACCTACGAACTGGTTGATGATGACTATGATGCCGCTGGGAATCGGATCAAATCCTGTTTCCGGGTCTACCGACGGGATGAGGCGTCGTTTATCGGCCATTCGGAATTTCTCCGGGATCCCAAAAAAGCAGCGCGTTATGGCTTCCTCTTCCGCATTCCACCAACCGACTACCAACGCTGGGCTCACGGTCTGAAAAAAGCCGGGTATGCCAGTAATCCACGTTACCCTCAACTGCTTATCGAGATGATCGAACGATACAAGCTCGATCAATATGACCTCGTTTCTCCCGACGCACTCGACAGGCTGGCTGGCATCAGCCGGATCAATGATATCCGACTCGCCTTCGCCCGTCCCGCGGAAACACTACAGTCCATTGCCGACCGGACCGAAACCCCGGTCAGTAAACTGCTCAAATACAATGATTATACCTATAGAACAGACGAGACCCTGGAAGAAAATGCGCTGGTTTTCCTCCAACCCAAACGCAATTATTTCCGGGGCAAACAACAATGGCACAAGGTACAGGCAGGCGAAACCCTGATGGGTATCAGCCAGATGTACGGGATCAAGGTCGACAAGCTGCGCAAGAAAAACCGGATTCCGGATGGTCTGGAACCGGCACCGGGAGAACGCCTGCGCCTGCGCTGGAAAGTATCCGGGAAGGAGATCCCCCGGACCCTCCGGCCCGAGCCCCGAAAAGAAGCGGAATTACCCGTCAAGGGACCTGTGAACGCTCCTGATTCGCCCCGCCCGCAACCGATCGTGATCGATGACAGCGACCTTCCGGGTACCCCGACACCAATCCCTTCCCGTACACTGGAACCAGAAGGTGAGGTGCCATCTGTTGGTAAATCCGACAAACACATCGTTGCACCCGGAGATACCCTCTGGCGAATTGCCAAACAATATGATCTTCGTGTCGAAGAACTGAAATCACTCAACAACCTGCAATCCGACTCCATCCAGGTCGGGCAATCCTTGCGTGTCAAATGAATCAGATGAAAAGCACCCTGCCTGTTCTCGTCCTGTTTTTCCTGTCCCTCCTGTCGGGTCCACTCCAGGCCCAATCCTATGCCTTCGGCGTAAAAGGTGGCCCGGCCATCGGTTTCCAGCGATGGGGGGAAGGACAGCGTGATCCGCTGTGGGCCTACCATGTTGCCGGATTTATCGAATCAGCCCCACCTCTGGATGAGGGCATCATCTATGCCCAGGCGGGTTATCATGTGCGGGGTAGTGCGATCCGGTTTCAGGCAATCAATGTCAATAATATCTTTCTCGGTCAGCGAACGGATGAATTCAAATACAACAATTTGTCCCTGGCTGTCGGGTTTAAAAAACGCTATGGTATCGGGTTTGGGGTTGCCTATTATCTGTTCGGACTCCGGGGAGATTATACCATCGGTACAAATCTGAAGGACTACGAAGACTTTGTCGCCAACGGTCTCATCTATCCGACTGACGCCTACGTCCGCAAATTCAATTACGGGCTTTCGCTCGGCGGTGGCTGGGAAATACCCCTGAGCGACTTTGTATCCGGCGTGATCGAATTGAGTTTCCATCCCGATTTCAGCCGGCAATATGACCAGCCCAGCATTCCCAATGTCATCGATCCGTTCTTCCCCGGAACGACACGAACGATTCCCGATCGGCGCATTGTCAATTATACCGGCGAGATCTCATTCGGCTTCCGCTTCCTTCGGGAGATCGAATATTACGATTGAATCTTTTGTCGAAAACAGACTTGATCGCCATCTGCAATCGTTTATTCCCTGATCAAAACAGCATCATCCATGAACACCCGCATCATGATCTGTGCTTCTGCCCTGCTGATCCTGGGTTGCCAATCCTCCGACCACTCCGTCCAGCAGGACCTCACCGGTGAATGGGATGTCCGTGTTTCTCTTTCGGAAAAAACAGGTCGCAAACTGGATCAGGACATGCACCAGGCTGACAAGGACATCCGGGACGCAAAGACTGAGATTCGATCAGAGCTGGACAGTGCCGGAAAGGAAATCCGGAAAGCACTCGATGAAAATGGGATAACGATCACAACGGATGACGGTCATGGCGGCTCCGGGAAAGACATGGCAGAAGGATTGGAACAGCTGGTTGAAGGCCTGGGCCAGATGGCGGAAGGTATCGCGAACATGGGGATCGGATTGGGCACCGCCATCACCCGGGCGATCACCGATCATCTCGAACTGGCCATCACCCTTCAGCCGGATGGCACCATCCAGGCTGCCAGCCGAAACGGGAAGATCGATATCGACATCAACAACAATGATCAACGCTGGAAGGTGGAGAACGGCAAATTCATCCTCTACGGCGATGGCACTCCGGATATTTTTGATATCCAGACCACAGAATCCGGATTCGACCTGAAGGGAGAGGAGTTCATCCTCCACCTCCAACGGCCCGGAAAGTAAAGGTCAATCTGAAACCCCTGTCCTTACAAACAACCCGTGCGCCCACCGTCAACAGGCAGATTGATGCCGGTAATATAACCGGCAGCCGGGGACGCCAGAAACGCCACGGCCGCGCCGAATTCTTCCGGACGCGCAAACCGACCCAAGGGGATTTCTGCCTCCATAGCCGAGATGGTGTCTTCCTCGCTCAATCCCGACTTGCCGGATTTTGTTCGGATGATCGACTCCAACCGTTCCGTTTTTGTCGCTCCAGGCAAGACATTGTTGACAGTGATCCCGAATGGCGCCACTTCTGAAGCCAGGGTTTTGGCCCAGTTGGCGACAGCTGCCCGCACGGTATTCGATACACCCAATCCCTGGAGTGGTTGTTTGACCGAGGTCGATATGACATTGATGATCCGCCCGTAACCATCCGCTCGCATGCCGGGCATGAGTAATTGACTGAGGATCTGGTTGATCACCAGATGCCGCCGGAAGGCCACTTCAAATTCGTCCACATCCGCCAGACGGATCGGGCCAGGTGGCGGCCCACCGGTATTGTTCACCAGGATGTGATACGCCACAGATTCCAGTCGCTTTCGCACAGAAGTCCGGACCGACTCGGGTTGATCATAATCCAGAACCAGATAATCGTGCGCCTGCCCATTTAATGCCGGCAGCCTCTGCAGTGCGGATTGCAGATCCGCCTCCGTTCGTGAGGCCAGCGTGACCGTCGCCCCCAAAGCGGCCAGTTCTATTGCAGAGGCCAGACCCAGCCCTTTACTTCCTCCCCTACCAGGGCATGTTTTCCTGTTAGATCCAGATTCATGCGTACTCGATTTTTTCTATCTTACCGGTAAATATCGCTAAACCTGACTGGCTTATGGCAATCCGCAGACCATTCAACCTGCAAGCCTGGATCGATGAACATCGACACGAACTCAAACCCCCCGTTGGTAACCGCAACCTGTATCATGATGCCGGCGACTATATCGTCATGATCGTCGCCGGACCCAATGCCCGGAAGGATTACCATTACAACGAAACCGAAGAACTGTTTTACCAGATCGAAGGGGATATCAATGTGCGTATCCAGGAAGATGGAAAGGCAGTTGATATTCCGATCCGGCAGGGAGAAATGTTCCTCCTCCCAGCCCGGGTGCCGCATTCACCGATGCGCTCCGAAGGGAGTATCGGTCTGGTGATTGAATGCAAGCGTCAGCAGAAGGACACCGACGGGTTGCTCTGGTTCTGCGACAACTGCAATGAAAAACTGCACGAATCCTACTTCCATCTCGACAATATCGAAAAGGACTTTCTTCCCCGGTTTCGGGAATATTATGGCAGTGATGAGATGCGAACCTGTTCGCATTGCGGTGAAGTGATGGCCGCTGATCCCCGTTTTGTCGGGTGATCTGATGTACCTTTACCGGACGGCCAGGTATGAAAAAGATCTATTTCGCATCCGATTTTCATTTGGGAGTCGCCGGGGCAACCAGCAGTCAGGAGCGCGAAAAGAAGATCGTTCGCTGGCTGGATCAGATTTCCGGTGATGCGGAAGCGATCTATATTGTCGGCGATGTGTTCGACTACTGGTTTGAATACCGGACGGTTGTTCCAAAAGGCTATTTGCGTTTGTTGGGAAAACTGGCAGAGCTGCGTGACCGTGGCTTGCCAGTTACCTTTTTTACCGGCAATCATGATATGTGGATGTTCGGGTACTTTGAAACCGAACTCGGTATCCCTGTCCTCCGGGAGCCCATTCTGCGGGAATTCAATGGTAAAACCATCCTGATCGGTCACGGCGACGGGTTGGGACCGGGCGACCACGGCTACAAGTTCATCAAAAAGGTCTTTGCGCACCCGGTCTGCCAATGGCTGTTTGCCCGGCTGCACCCTAATCTGGGTATCCGTTTGATGCGTTTCTTTTCCGGACAGAGCCGGGAGGTGACCCGTGGTGATGAATCCTACCTGGGCAAGGAAAAGGAATGGCTGGTGCATTATTGCGAAGACACCCTGAAGGACAAGCAGATCGACTATTTTATTTTCGGGCACCGACACCTCCCCCTGGATATTACCCTGTCCAATGGACGATCACGGTATGTCAATCTGGGTGACTGGCTGCACTATTGCTCCTATGCCGAATTTGACGGGCATGAACTCCACCTCCGGTTTTTTGAGAACCCGGCTGGCCATCCGGCCAATCCTGAGATCAACGGGTGATGGCGAGGTTCAGACTGTCATGATGTCTGCATCCTTCACTTCTACTGCATGGTCTGCCTTGGCCGAATATTCATTGACCATATCCTGCACCTGCGTTTCGCGGCGTTTGCCCAAATCCTCGGGATAATGGTCCTTTACTGCTTTTTTTATGGTGTCCATCAGTTTGTGCCGGGTTGACCGGATGCTGATCTTGGCCTCTTCCCCCAGATGTTTGGCCTGTTTGACCAGATCCTTCCGTCGCTCTTCGGTCAATGGCGGGATACCCAGGATGATCTGTTCGCCATTGTTCATTGGCGTGATGCCCAGATTGGCTTCGAAAATAGCCTTCTCGATTGTACCAATCATTGATTTCTCCCATGGTTGAATGGCTATGGTCCGGGCATCCGAAGTCGTGATATTGGCGACCTGGTTCATCGGTGTAGGCGATCCATAATAGGGCACCAGGATTTCACTGACCATGGAGGTAGACGCTTTTCCTGTACGAATCTTCCCTAATTCATGAATCAAGTGTTCAATAGCATGCTTCATTTCTTCATGGGCTGCTTTGAAATGTTGTTCCATTTCCTCTTGTGTCATGGTACTGTGTTTAGCGGGTAAAGATAGGTGCTTGGTGTTATTCCAGAAAACGGTGGATGGCAAGTGGTGGTTCACCGATCTTGTCAGACCAGAAGGTCCACTTCACTGGCGCGCCGTTTCAACAGGGTGCGAAAATAAAACCCGGCGAGGAATCCGAAGACAAATCCACAAATATGAGCCCACAAGGCTACACCGACGGTATCCAGATCGACCGTGCTGATTGAACCCACGCCGGAAATCATCTGCTGGACGATCCAGAAACCGAGAAACAGGAAGGCCGGAACAGAAGCCGAGGTAAAAAAGATCAGAATCAGGACCTTGATCCGGGAGCCCGGAAACATCACCAGATAGGCGCCTAAAACTGCAGAGATGGCGCCACTGGCCCCGACTGCCGGTACAATGCTCTCCGGGTTGAACAGCGTGTGCGCCACACCGGCAATCAGTCCACCCAGAAGATAAAACACCAGAAACCGCCAGGGTCCGATCGTCGCTTCGATATTGTCTGCAAAGACCCAGAGAAACAGCATGTTGCCGATCAGGTGCATCATGCCCCCATGGAGAAACATACTCGATCCCAACGTCCACCAATCCTGCCCCCGAACGATTTCACCGGGAATGGATCCATAGGTCATGTAAAACCCGTTGATCTCTTCCGGAGGGATCATCATCAACATCGCCACAAAGACGACGATGTTAGCCGCAATCAGTGTATAGCTGAAAATCGGCCGGTCACCGCCATGCACCTGGTCATCGCCAATGGGAAAGATCATTCAGACAGGTTTAGATCAATGGCAAAGAAACAACCAAGATCTGAAAAGTGTTCCTGCCGGCTTGCCGGAGGCAAGGTTCTTGCATTCCTGATTCCTCATTCCTGATTCCTGAGTTTGGAGGTTATGAGTTTGGAGGTTATGAGTTTGGAGGTTATGAGGGAAAATGGAGAATAGTTCCTCATTCCTGATTTTTTCCGCCTTCCGTGGAAACGATCCATGTCCCCCTCCTATAATCCATCTGGATCCGGAAACAAATGTGTTCTTGAGGGGGTGGTTTGGCGACATAATCATTCTATGGAGAATACCTTCATGTGCGCCAAACCGGGGGAGGTAGAGTAATTCTTGTTCCTCCGTCCCTGAGTCTCTTCGTCCCTGTATTCCACCCACTACATCGGGCAAGCATTCCTGATTCCTCGTTCCTGATTCCTCGTTCCTGATTCCGATTCCTGATTCCTGATTCATGAGTTTGGAGGTTATGAGTTTGGAGGTTATGAGAGGATAGGGAGAAAAATCTCTGCATCCCTCCGTCTCTGCGTCCCTTCATTCCACCCGCCACATCGGGCAAGCATTCCTGATTCCTCGTTCCTGATTCCTCGTTCCTGATTCCTCATTCCTGGTTCCTAGTTCCTGGCCGTTTTTCGCAATTCGCTTTTCGACTTCCGCCTTCTGATTTCCCACTTCCTCTTTGCAAACCTAAGGGCCTTCTGCACGAAGCGAGATGCTCTAATGGATTACAGATCTTCGTCTCTCCACACTCCACTCTCTACTCTCCACACCTTTCGCCTTCCCACTTCCGCTTTCCGCCTTCCTTATTTTTCATTCCTCGGGCCACATCGGGCAGGCATTCCTGATTTCTGGTTCCTCCTCGAGTGCTCGATGCCAGTTGGCGGATTCTTTAGATTCAAAGTTGAAGGACCCTGGAGGGGTCCAACATCAATAGCCCCGGGTGAAACCCGGGGTTATTGAGTCACGCACACTCCGTTTTGGCGGCATTTTTGCCGGGCACCGCAAAAATGATGACAAAACAATCCCCTGGTCATTCCCCATTATTTTGGTCTATCCCCGACAATCAGGCAGACTATCATTGTCCCTTTCATTCATTTCAACGAATATCGATGAAAACGCCCGGAGATGAATCAGAAATACTTCAGTCTGACATTGATCTTGTTCTGTCTTTATTGCTTCACTGCATCAGGCCAGCTGATGCTCCAAAAAGATTCGTTGATCAATTTGGTCATTGACGGAAATTTTGATCAACCCTGCCTGGATGAGGCCATCTATCTCCCGTATCAATTTGAAACCGAAGGCCACAACAACTCTCCCGACCTGGTTGTATTCCAAATGGACTCAACAGGTGGTCAATGGTATTGGGATGAATTTGGCTGTCTCAAGGATCGGTATTTTTTGCCCTTCCTCCCCCTGCATTATGCTTGTTGCCGGATGCGCCAGGAACCGCCCGTCCCACCTGCTTATTCTGGAGATCGCTATGCCTGTTTGATCCGGGAACCCCAGATCAACGAGGCCCTGGTCTATCAACTGACCTCCCCTGTTCTTCCCGGCCAACCGTACCGGGTGTTTTTTGCAGCCAGAGCGATGAGCCCATTTTGTCCACGGCCCACCATCCGGGTTTCTGTGAGTGCAACTGAACCCTGTCGCGGTTCCCTGAACAGCCTGGAAGATGGGACCATAAGCGACTGTAAGGGAAACCGTTCATTTCAACCGAAGACCATCCTCCAATCAGATACACTGCCTTTAAACTGGATTCCTTTTAAGGAGTTCCTCCTCGCATCCGACACGATCAAATGGATCATTTTCTCCGCAGGACCAGTAGATACCACCAACGGCCTGCCCTATCTGGGGATTGATGATATCCAGGTCCAACCTCTGCCCATTCCCTCCGAAATTGCGGCTCCAACGACCCAGCATAAATTCGGGGAAACACTGACCTGGACGCTGACTTTTCGAAATCCATATCCGGTCAATATCATGGACTATCCAGTCGTAATCTACCCGGATGACAAGCTGGCGGTGATCGATTGTCCGGGATGTGACAGTCTGCTCAACGATGGCGGGATCCGTTTAAACATCGATATTCCACCAGGTACACCTCAGAAACCAACCGTCATTTCCACCATGTTTACCTGGCGAAGTTTGTCCGATTGCCCCATGCGCAGCCTCTTCGTTTTTGGACAAAAAACGGGCGAGCGATGGCCCTTCCGAGTAGAGATCAAACAACCCGACCCCTCTCCGATCATCTACATCCCCGACTCCACCCTGAGTCTCACCAATGCCATTGTAAAAAATCTCCTCCCGGCAGACTCCATCCAGGGAAAAGAGATCTTTATCAATGGCGACTTTTTCCTCAATGCCACATCCTATCAATTTACGGATTGTCTGATCCGGGTAAGATGGGGTTCCCAACTGGTCATTCCATCCGAAGGTTCCATATCCCTGATCCGCACCGAATTTCAAGGCTGCGGCCAACCATGGGAATCTCTTCGCATCATGGATCATGGCGCACTCTATTTGGAGGACTCGCTCATCCGCGAAGCCAAAACTGCCTTGCGTTACCGACAAGGGGCCACCCTTCGCATGCGCGGTAGCAATCTGGAAGGTGAAGACATGGATCTGGATCTTGAACTGGACCATCCTGCAGATCAAAAAAGCCGGAAGAAAAAAAAGTAGGCCCCCATTTTTCCTGATGGGGTTGATGGACTATACAACTGGGTGAATGCCTTCCCCCCAGAGTGAAAACCCCGGGCTACATCCGTCTCCGGATGAACGGTCATTTTCATGGTTTCGCATTCCTCCCTCCTCATAACCTCATAACCTCCCAACTCATAACCCCCTCCTCAACTCCTCCCCTCCTTCACTCCTCAACTCAAAACACCACGATGGAATCCCCCGGCTGACCGACGCAGCAGACCTAAATGATCCCCTCCCGGATCAGATCATGAAGATGGATCATACCGACATATACATCACCTGTACAGACCGGGATCTGGGTGATGTTATTGGCCCGCATCACCTCCAGAGCGTGGACAGCCAGATCATCCGACTGGATGGTTTTCGGGTTGGGCGTCATGATCTGGGCGGCGTGCAGATGTTTGGTCTCCTGCTCCTTTTCCAGCATACGGCGCAGGTCGCCATCCGTGATGATTCCCACCAGGCGACCCTCTTCCACTACGACGGCAGCTCCCAATCGCTTGGAGGTCATTTCCAGGATGGTCTCCCGGATGGTACTCGACGTGCTCACTTCGGGCTTTTCATTAGCGGGATAGAGGTCGGACACCCGCAGATAGAGTTGCTTGCCCAGTGATCCCCCCGGATGAAACCGGGCGAAATCATGAGAGGAGAAACCTCGCTGGTCCAGCAGGGCGGTGGCCAGGGCATCCCCCAGGGCCATCTGGGAAGTGGTGCTGGTGGTCGGGGCGAGGTTGTTGGGGTCCGCCTCCTGGTCGACCGGGGTGAGCAACATCAGGTCGGCCTGCCTGGCCAGGTAGCTCTCCGGCTTGCTCACCATGCCGATCAGGGCCACGATACGATGCTTCAGCAAGGGCAGTAACACCTTGATCTCCGGGGTCTCGCCACTCTTGGACAGACAAAGCACCGCATCATCCGGCCGGATCATCCCCAGATCGCCATGAATGGCATCTGCAGCATGCATGAACAGCGCGGGCGTGCCGGTTGAATTGAGCGTCGCCACGATCTTCTGGCCTACGATCGCACTCTTGCCGATGCCGGTGACGACCAGTCGCCCGGAGAGGTCGAGGATCATCTCGACGGCCCGCACAAAATCATCATTCAAACTGTCCTTGAGAGCGACCAGTGCACGTGCTTCAATATCGAGTGTTTTTTGTCCGATTTCGAGAATTCTCCCTTTCATTTTTTCCTTCATTCCCCTAAATTTGGTCCCCCGTTTCAGAAGAGGTGATTTTCTTTCACTTTTTTGACAATGTGTATAACTAATTCTTCAGAAATGCTGTTAGAATAAGGCCTTTTGCTTATATTGGACTACTGTCTCCCGTCGCTTGGATGAGGCTTAAAAATACAGTTTAATTCATTGGAATGCCCACCTTAACAACTCAGGATACTCTTCAGGATGCACTACAGCATCATTTCGGTTTTGATCAGTTCAAAGGAGAACAGGAAGCGATCATTCGCAATCTTCTGGATGGCAATGATACATTTGTCATCATGCCGACAGGCGGGGGCAAGTCGCTCTGTTATCAACTGCCTGCGTTGATGATCGAGGGAACCGCTATTATCATCAGTCCCCTGATCGCCCTGATGAAGAATCAGGTGGACGCCATCCGGGGCTACAGCCAGGAGAATACAGTCGCCCACTTCCTCAACTCTTCCCTCACCAAGATCCAGATGCGGGAAGTCAAAGCCGACATCAAAGCCGGGAAGACCAAAATGCTGTATGTCGCTCCCGAAACCCTGACCAAGGAGGAGAATATCGAATTCCTCAAATCAGTCCAGATCTCATTTGTCGCTGTCGATGAAGCGCACTGTATCTCCGAATGGGGTCATGACTTTCGCCCGGAATACCGCCGTATCCGCCACATGATCGAAGAGATCGACAACAAGATCCCCATCATTGCCCTGACGGCAACCGCCACACCCAAGGTACGGTCGGATATCATCAAGAACCTGGATATGGATGACAACCATACCTACATCTCCTCGTTCAACCGACACAACCTCTTTTACGAAATCCGGCCAAAAGGGAAAAGAACAAACCCTGCGCCAGATCATCGAGATCATCAGCGGCATTCGTGGCCAATCGGGCATTATCTATGTCCAGAGCCGGAAAGCAGCCGAGGAGATCGCCCAGTTCCTGACGGTCAACAGCATCAAAGCCGCCCCCTATCACGCCGGCCTGGATGCCAAGGTGCGCAGCCAGACCCAGGATGCCTTCCTCATGGAAGATATCGATGTGATCGTCGCCACCATCGCATTCGGCATGGGCATCGACAAACCGGATGTCCGATTTGTGATCCATTACGATATCCCCAAGAGCATCGAGAATTACTATCAGGAAACCGGCCGTGCCGGTCGGGACGGTCTGGATGGCCGATGTGTCGCCTTCTTCGCGCCCAAGGATATGCTCCGCCTGGAAAAATTCCTGCGCGACAAACCTGTCGCAGAACGGGAATTAGGGTCACAGCTGATGCAGGAAATGGTCGGTTATGTCGAAACCAGCTCCTGTCGCCGCAAGTTTCTCCTCCATTATTTCGGGGAGGATTTTGAGGAGACCGATTGTCAGAAAATGTGCGACAATTGCAAGCACCCGCGTGAACAGATCGAAGCCGGTGACGACCTTAAGATCGCTCTCCAGTGCATCCTTGAAACCAAGGAAAATTACCGGATCAAAACCATGATCGACTTTATTATTGGCCGACCAACCAAGGAAATGATGGATTATGGCTTTACGGATTATCCCCTGTTCGGATCCGGCAAGGAAAAGGATGAGATCTACTGGCATTCGATCTTGCGGAATGCCCTGCTTCAGAACTTCATTTACAAGGATATCGAAAAATACGGTCTTCTCCGATTGTTCCCGGAAGGCCGCACATTCCTGAAAAAAGGAGGTTCCTTCAAGATCACACTCAATCACCGCTACGATACCGAAGGCGGAGGCGACTGGGAGGAATCGGCGGCAAAACCCTCCGTTCTGGATGATACCCTTCTCAAGATGCTGCGCGACATCCGACGGGTGGAAGCCAAACGCCAGGGCGTACCTCCCTATGTGATCTTCCAGGACCCATCCCTCGAAGATATGGCCACGCATTATCCCATCACCATGGAAGACATGGCGCGGATCTCCGGGGTCAGCATCGGCAAGGCACAACGCTATGCCAAACCGTTTCTCGAAATGATCAGCCAGTATGTCCGGGACAACGAGATCGAACGGCCGACGGATATCCTCGTCAAAACGGTCGCTGACAAATCCCGAATGAAGGTTGGCATCATCCAGGGGATCGACCGCAAACTGCCACTCGACGATATCGCACGCACCAATTCACTGAGCATGGAGGATCTGCTCGAAGAACTCGATGCGATCGTCACCTCCGGGACCAAGGTCAATCTGGACTACTGTATTGAGGATGAAGTGGACGAATATGTTCGTGAGGATATCTTCAACTATTTCATGGAAGCCGAAACCGATGATATCGATACTGCCTATCATGAATTGAAGGGCGATGATATTACCATTGAGGAGATCCGTCTGATCCGGATCAAATTCCTCAGTGAAATGGCGAACTGATCATGCGTATTCTCATTCTCAACGGGCCCAACCTGAATCTGGTGGGCCAACGCGAACCGGAGATTTACGGGGATCAATCGCTCGAACAGGCAGCTACCCGGCTGGACCGACAATTCGCGGAGCACACCCTGGTCTGGCAGCAAAGCAACCACGAAGGTCAGCTGATCGACTGGTTGCAGCAGGCGAGGAAAGACGGATTTCAGGGCGTGGTCATCAATCCGGGTGGATTCTCGCATTCTTCAATAGCGATGGCTGATGCTATTCGATCCATCGATCTGCCTGTGATCGAAGTGCATATCAGTAATATCCACGGTCGGGAAGAAGTACGGCAGAAAACACTGACCGGAGCGGCCTGCCGTGGTGTCATCAGTGGCCTGGGGCTGGCTGGTTATTCCCTGGCCGTGACGGCCTTGGTGGAGGAAGGTTATGAGTTAAGGAGGTTATGAGTTTGGAGTGGAGGGGAAACGCGAAGGCGCGAAGCCGCAAAGGTTTTTCCAATCTTGGACTTCAGGATCGTCATCAGACCAGTATCTGTTAGGTTATGGAGTGGAGGGGTTATGGAGTTATGGAGGGAGGTTATGAGTGGAGGAGGATATGAGCTTGGAGGGGAGGGGTTATGGAGAAAACTGCCATATTCCTGGATGACCCCGGAGGGGTCACACGTCTGTAGAAAAAATGGTCCATTTATTAATCGACCCTGGAGGGGTCGAACATTATCCCCGATGGAATTTATCCAATCGGCTTGCCCAGGTTATTGGCCATGGCAGGAGGTTATGAGTTTGAGAGGAGGGGAAACGCGAAGGCGCGAAGACGCAAAGATCTTTTCAACATTGATGTCAGCATTGGACCTGTCATCTTTAACCGGATCCCTTGTAGGCCGGTTTTTAGCCGCCGGCGGAGGCCTGACAGCCGTTGGAGGTCAGCCCTGGAACTCCATTCACTCCAGAAAAAGAAAACCATTTTAATGGTTTTTCCCTGGATGACCTTGTCTGGATTTCAAACTCCCCGCCCTTTTCCTGACCGTGGAGGCCTGGGCCGTGATGGCGGAAGATTGTCCTGGATCAAACCCCGGATGATTTTTCCGATAGACTTTTCAATAGTGGGATAATCACCATCCTCCGGTTTTCCGGAATAGATCAATATCAGCTGACAGGATTGTCCGACCTCCCGCAGGTGGTCGATTAGTGGCTGGCGATGCAACCGCCAGGCTTCCATCATACGCCGACGGATCGGATTGCGATCGACAGCATGTCGAACCCGGCGTTTGGGGACGGAAAAAGCAATTTGCAGGGGATAGCCTCCTTCCAGATCCCGGTTCATCCAGGCAATACGAAAGGGATAGATAAACGATACCGAATCACCTGTGATCAGCTGACCAATTCGTTTCCGGCTTTTCAGCCGTTCAGTACGGGGAAAACGCAGGGTGGATTTCAGCATGGGTCAGTAGGGACCCACCGTCCTTACTTCACGTGCTTGGAGTCCGACACCGTAAGCTTGTGACGGCCTGCAGCCCGCCGACGTGCAAGCACCTTGCGGCCATTCTTGCTAGCCATCCGCTCACGAAAACCATGCTTATTGGCGCGTTTCCTCTTCGACGGTTGATAGGTCCTTTTCATTTTCGGCGTTTCTTATTCCAATAGGTAGGTAAAAAGCGAATGCAAAGGTAAGCCTGTCAGGGCAATTCTCCAACACTCTTCGCTTGATTTCTTTTATCTGAGCTTCTTTTCTGGCAATCAGCCGTTCATCGAAGACAGGAATTCTTCATTACTGGTCGTTCCGTTCATATACTTCTGCAGGAATTCCATGGCTTCATCCGGCCGCATATCAGCCAACTGATTCCGCAGGATGAACATCCGCTGCAGTGTCTCCCGATCGAGCAGAAGATCCTCCCGACGTGTGCTCGACTTGGTCAGATCAATCGCCGGATACAATCGCTTGTTGGCCAGTGTCCGATCCAGTTGCAGTTCCATGTTGCCAGTGCCTTTGAATTCTTCAAAGATCACCCCGTCCATTTTGCTTCCCGTGTCGGTCAGCGCTGTCGCCAGAATGGTCAGCGAACCACCACCCTCGATATTCCGGGCTGCACCGAAGAACTTCTTGGGCTTGTGCAGGGCATTGGCCTCGACACCACCACTCAGGACCTTACCGCTGGCAGGCGCCACCGTATTGTACGCCCGAGCCAGACGGGTAATCGAATCCAGCAGGATACAGACATCGTATCCGCACTCCACCAGGCGCTTGGCTTTTTCAAGCACAATACCCGCCACACGCACATGATTGTCCGCCGGTTCATCAAACGTCGAGGAAATCACTTCCGCCCGAACCGAGCGCTTCATGTCCGTCACTTCCTCCGGACGTTCGTCGATCAGCAGGACGATCAGATAACACTCGGGGTGATTCTTGGCGATAGCATTCGCCACATCCTTCAGCAAAAATGTCTTACCCGTTTTCGGTTGCGCCACGATCAATCCCCGCTGACCTTTTCCGATCGGCGTGAACAGGTCGATCAGTCGGGTGCTCTTATCCTTCCCGGTGGATGACATGTTCAGATTGAACTTTTCCGTTGGGAACAGCGGCGTCAGATAGTCAAAGGGTACCCGATCGCGCACCTTTTCCGAAGAAAGGCCATTGATCCGGGTCACCTTGAGCAGGGCAAAATACTTTTCTCCTTCCTTGGGCGGGCGAACCGGTCCTTCGACCGAGTCACCTGTCTTCAACCCGAAGAGCTTGACCTGGGATGGCGACACATATACGTCATCCGGTGAGGAGATATAGTTGTAATCGGCAGAACGAAGGAAACCATAGCCATCCGGCATCATTTCCAGTACGCCTTCGGCGTCGATCTGCCCGTCAATGTCAATGTTGAAATCAGACAACTTCGGAGCGGGTGGCTCCTTGGGTGCCTGCGGCTCTCGTGGTGCACTGTCGCGGCCTTCATCACGGCGGTCATCTCGACGGTCCGCAGTGCGATCATCACGGCGGTCCGCTGTACGATCATCACGGCGGTCTCCTGTGCGATCATCGCGGCGATCTCCTGTGCGGTCATCGCGGCGGTCGCTTGTCCGGTCGTCGCGGCGGTCATTTGTCCGGCGATCCCGGTCAGTGCCCTCATTCCTGCCCCGGTTATCGCGATTGTCACGATTGTCGCGGGTGTCACGACTATCCCGGTTGTCACGGCTCCTGCCGTCCTGTGCGCGATTGTCGCGATCTCCCTCGTTCGATTCTGATCTGCCGCGATTGTCCCGGTTATCCCGATCACGGTTGTCGCGATTGTCACGGCTGTCGCGGTTATCGCGGCTGTCTCTTCGATCCCTGTCGTTATTCCGTTGATCCGGCGTTGAACGACGGTCATCATTATCCCGGCGTGGACCGCGGGCAGGTTCATCCTGGTTCCGATCTTCCTCCTTTGACTTGGAGTCGCGACCGGAGGGAGCGCTGGCCTTGTCGGGAGTCCGGCTGGATTTCCCCCGGGAACTGTCGCGGGAGGGGTTATCCGGCTTGGCTTCCTGATCACTGGCGGTTGGCTTACGAGCCGGTTTCCGCAAACGACCCTCTTCGATTTCCTCGACCGGTGGTTCAGACTCTTTACTGCCGGACGCTCCGGCAGCTTTTCCCGTTTTAACGATGGCCTGCTGGTCCAGGATCTTGTAGATCAGTTCCTGCTTGGTCAGCCGTTTGAAGCTTTTCAGATCCAACTTCTCGGCAATGTCCCGCAGGTCATTCACGAGCATGTCGTTCAATTGTAGAATATCATACATAGGAAGAACGATGTTCAGATATCGTTATCAAAAGGAAGGGAGTAAGGGAAGCGTATCGTTACGAATCGATAAAAGTACTGTCAGGGTATCTGCTCCTCAGAGGTTCAAAACCGTGGATCTTGTCCAGGTAAGAGTTGTTGAGGGAAGGTAGGAACTCTTCTTCAGCGGTGCGAAGATAGAAATAATTCCTTGTTGAGACCCTATCTTTGCCGGATTCCAATCGGAATTTTCAAACTCCACCAGAAAAGCACCTTATGCTTCAAGCCAGCACGATCAGACAGGAAAAGGACCGCATCCTAGCCGGATTGAAAAAACGCCATTTCCAGGATCTGGATATAGTCGATCGCATCCTTGCTCTCGATGACGACCGCCGCAAACACCAGGCCACCGGCGATGATATCCAGGCGGAGATCAACCGGCTGTCCAAACAGATCGGGATCTGTTCAAATCCGGTCAGACAGCCGAAGCGAACACCCTCAAAGACCAGGTAGCCGCCCAAAGAGAACCTGAAAACCGTCCTCGAAAACCAGGACCGGACTGCTGAAAAACTGGAGGAACTGCTTCTATCCGTCCCCAATATTCCGCATGAATCCGTTCCTCAAGGTCGCACGCCGGAAGACAACGAAGTCTTCCAGGATTGGACCAAACCCATGCCCGACTTGCCTCCCAATGCCAAACCCCACTGGGAACTGGCCGAGGATCACGGCATCATCGACTTTCCCCTGGGTGTCAAGATCACAGGAGCCGGATTCCCGCTCTATCGGGGCAAAGGCGCCATTCTGCAACGGGCCCTCATCAATTTTTTTCTGGAGGAAGCCCGCGCTGCCGGTTTTGAGGAGATCCAGGCACCTCTGATGGTCAATGCAGATTCTGCACGGGCCACCGGTCAGCTGCCCGACAAAGAAGGGCAGATGTACTATGTCGATAAAGATGACCTCTACCTCATCCCGACAGCTGAAGTACCGGTCACCAATATCTACCGGGATGTCATCCTGGAAGAAAAGGATCTGCCGATTAAACTCACCGGATATACTCCGTGCTTTCGTCGCGAAGCCGGTGCATATGGCAAGGATGTTCGCGGTCTGAACCGGGTCCACCAGTTCGACAAGGTCGAGATCGTCATCCTGGATCATCCGGAAAAGTCCTATGAAACGCTGGATATGATGCTCAACCATGTGCGTAGCTTGCTGGACAAACTCGAACTGCCCTATCGTATCCTTCGCCTTTGCGGCGGTGATATGGGCTTCACCTCTGCACTGACCTACGACTTTGAGGTTTGGTCGGCCGCTCAGGAGCGTTGGCTGGAAGTCAGTTCGGTGTCCAACTTTGAGACTTTCCAGAGTCATCGGATGAAACTGCGCTATCGCCCGGAAAATGAAAAAAAGACCCAACTGACCCACACACTCAATGGAAGTGCTCTGGCTCTTCCACGGATCGTGGCGGCTCTTCTGGAAAACAATCAGGACAGTTTTGGCATTCGATTGCCAGAAGTGCTCCATCGATTCACTGGCTTCGATCGGATCCCCTGATCCATCGTTGGTCGATAAATCTGTCTGATTCACGAACGATTCGTGACCTTTCACCGTTACCTGTTCACACAAAAAAAGTTGTCTTATGTATATGGGTTTGATCATCATCAGTGTTCTTTTTGGCGTTATCGGTTGGCTGATCAGCAGCCGCCTGAAAAGCAAGTTTGCGACGTATAGTAAAGTGGGGCTTCAGAGTGGCATGAGTGGCCGGGAGATCGCCAGCCAGATGCTGGATCACTATGGTATCCACGATGTCAAGATCATTCAGGGTGAAGGCATGCTCACCGATCACTATAATCCGCAGACCAAGACGGTCAGCCTGAGTCCGGATGTCTATAATGGTCGCCATGTCGCTTCTGCAGCTGTAGCTGCCCACGAATGTGGCCACGCTGTCCAGCATGCCGAGGCCTATGCGGCATTGAAGATGCGCTCCGCTCTCGTGCCTGTGGTACAGATCTCGGCCTCCCTGCAACAGTATCTGTTCATGTTCGGAATTGTCGGGATCGCCAGCTTCAACAGTCCGATCATCCTGATGATCGCCATTGCAGCATTCGGGGTGACCACCTTGTTCAGTCTGATCACCCCTGCCCGTCGAATTCGACGCCAGCAAGCGGGCCCTCGCCTGGTTGGACTCGAGTAACGTCACCCATGGCCAGGAATACACCGGTGCCAAAGATGCCCTCACCTGGGCTGCAATGACCTATGTTGCTGCTGCACTGGCTGCACTGGTCCAGTTGCTCTACCTGGTGATGTACTTCCTGGGAAGCCGCGACTAGGCCCCCATCCCATCATCAACGAACCCCAAACCATATCTTTTGAAAGATATGGAACCGCGCTCAGGATCTGGGCGCGGTTTTTTTTGATAACGTGAGCATGGACGCTGTGCCGCCCTGCGTTGGCTTTGCGGGTTGGGCTTTGGGCACCATAGGCGACCATGCATTGTTGTGTGAATTTATTTATTCAGTTGTCATCAATTTCAACTTCATACTCCCTCCCTTTTTCATCTCGTAATGTTGCTCGTCCGTCTTCTAATTCTTCGGGAGAAATGTTAGTTTCATCAAGCCACCCTCCTTTTGGGAAGTTAATCTGCCTCACTTCGCCGTCTTCAACTTCAACATCCAAAGTATAGGTTGCCATGTGTCCAGTTTCAGGATTTTAGTATTGAACGGTGGCACTATGTGTTCCGTCTTCAATTTCGTCGTCAATATTTTCCTCGCCGTCATTTGAAACTTCTTCATCTTCATCTTCATCTTCATCTTCATCTTCATCTTCATCATTGTCAGGATTTGATGCATAATTTGACCGCCCATAATCGCTGGAAGGTTGATTTCGAGTACCTTTGTTATCATTTCCGCAAGAGCAAAGTAGAAACAATAGGGAAAAAGTCAAGTATCGTGTCATTATTAATAATTTATAGATTAGCAAATCTTTTCCATCTCCAATCTCTAAATTCGGGTCGAAAATCTAAAAATCTTAATTCTTCTGTTTCAATTGGTTCTTTTCTCGAAACTCTTACTTGAAGCATATTCTCGTGATGTCCGGCAACTCTTCCATAAAACTCATTGACTTTATTAAAAAATCCAATTTGCTCATTGTATATTATCAGCGTTGTATGAATACGCTCAATCCACTCATCAAAGGTTTGCCCGTGCAATTGGGCTGAGTCGTCATTTTCTATCCTATTATTTAGATTAATATTCCTTCCCAGTATTGAATAGTTGGAATGGGAGATTGAATTTCTTATTTGTGAGTTATAGGCGGTTTTAAAAGCATTGTATAAAACGGGCAATTTTTCTCTAAACCGGTCTCTTACATTTTTCCTTATTATTTCTTGCCTTGTGCCTGTTGCACTCTTATCTCTACTGCTTTCTGATAGTTTAATATGCCAGTCATACGCTTCTCCATTCACTAACCTTGCTAACTGATAAAACCTTTTTATAAAAGCATCTGCTTCCCAAATTTTCAGATAAATCAACATTTCCAGTTGGACGGTCATACTTTCAAAATCTACTTTTTCATCTATCTCATGCCTCTTTTCCTCCGACCATTCAAGTTCTTGCAGATATTCTCCAAGAGTGGTTTTGGAGATAGCGGTTGTCCTGTAATTATGAATAAAATTATAGTGGGTTCTGTCAGAATGTCCCTCGTAACTTGGTCCAATCATGTAGGGGCTATTTTTTTTATCTAAATTATCACATTTATAAACTTCGGGGTTGTAGAACCCATTGACATAGATTAGAAGAAGGTCGCAGTCATGAGTTTGGTTTTTCAACACGAGTTCAAAAAGTTTTTCAAACTCTGGGGCAAGTTGTTTGCCTTTTTCATTTAGAATTTCGCTGAAAAGCATATTTACTTATTTATTTTATTTTGCTTTTTTGTCTTTACACAACGTCCAAGTACTTTCGACGTGCCGCCACTTGTACGGAAACCAAAAGTAAGAACTTGATTTACATTATATGCCAAAATTGAAAATTTCTTTTCTTGGCGGCATGATCGCAAGTACTATGTTATGCTCTGTCAATTTATTTTATCGTTTGAAAGTTTATTTTTAATAGTTTTACCAATACTCTCTATTAACTCATAGCATCTTTCTTTATTTATACTATTCTTATTGGTCATATTTCTTATTTCATCAGGTGTTGCCTTTTGCCATTCAGTTATTATAAACTTCTTACCATCTTCATAGTTTACAAACAATTTTAACAAATTCTCTAATTCAGTTAAATGTTGTTCTTCAAGAAATATCTTAGTTCTCCTTAAAACCTTACTTACACTTTTAAGGTTATTACTGAAATTTTGAAGGTGAGCAGGTAGTGGTGAAGACCATAACTGCTCTGCAGAATCTTTAAGATCTTGTAAATTGTTCCAAAGTGAATTATAAATATCAAATTGAGAACCAGAGTACCTAAGTGTCTCAGTTCTACTTTTTTCTAATTCACTCTTAAATTTTTCGAGCTCTCTATCATACCCATTTTTTACAGATTCAATATGTAATTCTGTAAATGTGGATATGAATTTTTTGAATATCCACCAAATAAAAGCCATAATACCAGCTTGAATACCAATTATGATACCGATTGTCTGAACTAAATTTTCCATATTTATTAAATTAATTTGATTGAGGATAACTCTCTTATATCAGCTACATTCCTATATCAAACCTTCGCTTTTTTCGAACTCAATGCTTGACCTCCACATTGAAAAAACCAATACTGACATCACACATTCATTGAAAGAAAATCCCCTCGGCCCTGCTGCAAAACAGCAGGTATGTCAGCAGCCACTTGCGTGTCCTGTTGTGGCAATACTGAATGCTCCTCCCTGCGAGGAGGATATGCCGGATAGTACACCTGAAGTCGGGACACCGACAGTGGTTCCGGAAGAAAGAAGCGAGAGAACCAGATCTCTCGCACTCTTGAAGGGTGATCCTATTTTTACTGGCTGAAGACTGGCGTTCCGTTTATCACTGGACCAAATGGTGCAGAAGGTTGGACCCCTTTCCAGGAGTCCGTCATCCTGCATATCCTCCGTAAAATACAATAGTGGGTGAATTTATCCAAGCCGTCCGGATTCACACCAGAAATTGGAGGGCTGAGGTTGCTCAACACTGTCTCCAATAGGGGTTCATTCTTCTTGTGCTAGCACATGTCCACCTATAGTCCGAATGAGGTGTTCGTGAAAGCCGGGTTAGACCTGTTTATGAGCCATAGATGACGGTATCATCAGGTAAACATCATATACTCATGAAGTATAGATGAAGTAGGTATGAAGTATATATCAAGTATGGATGAAGTAGGTATGAAGTATATGAATTGCTTTGGAATACCCTCATTGGAGTACTCCGGCAGGCCGGCTGTAGCTCACTGGGCGAGAGATCAAGTCTCAAGGAACACCCTCTTGACGTTTATTCGTTTATACCATGGCGGACAGGTATGGGTTTATTCGTTTAGGAAGGAATCAGATGTAGCATAATTGGCCTCATCTGACGGGAACTAAATTTTTGGTGAAATGTCAGTCTCTATCCTTGCCACAAAGGCTCCAGGACACAAAGGTTAACAAAGGAGTTTATCACCAGCTGAACTCTGTGCAACTCTGTGCCCTCTGTGGTTTTCAGGACGCAGAGATGCAGAGACTGTGAGACGATGAGACAGAGCGAAGAAAAAGCCTGCCTAAATCTCTTTGCGCCCAGACGATTCTGTCTGGATCCGGACTGTAAACGTCCGGGCCTTTGCGCGCAATTTGCTCCTTGAGAAAAGATAATCTTCCAGGATCTCTTAGTGGACTACCTTCCACTTCAGAAAAAACCCAGACACTCAACCTCATTCTCCATTTCACCAAAATAAGCCCCTTAGTGCCTTAGTGGTTAAAATGAAGACTTTGAGACTGTGAGACGATGAGACAGAGCGAAGAAAAAGCCTACCTAAATCTCTTTGCGCCTTTTGTCTTCGCGCCCTAGCGCCTTTGCGCGCAATTTGCTCCTTGAGAAAAGATAATCTTCCAGGATCTCTTCGTGCACTGCCCCCCACTTCAGAAGAAACCCAGACACTCAACCTCATTCTCCATTTCACCAGAATAAGCCCCTAAGTGCCTTAGTGGTCAACACTCATCAGGCATTGACACCTGACGAACGGCGAACGGCCGCCTCCCCCCGGAGTGCTCGGAGCGAGAGATCAAGTCTCAAGGAACACCCTCTTGACGTTTATTCGTTTATACCATGGCGGACAGGTATGGGTTTATTCTACACCCTCACAGGAATCCACATTGGGTTGAAACACAAAGAAGCCAAGACGCCAGGAACTCTCAAGCCCCTCTGCCCGAGTATCCCTTTTTTATCCGGTTTTCAGTCGTAACACTTTCGATTTCCTGATTTCCGGTTTTCCCACTGCCGCCTTTCTATAAGAAGCGAAATGCTCAAATGGAAAACAGACCATCGCCCCGCCACACTCTACTCTCCACACCTTCCGCTTTCCCACTTCCAATTTCAAACTTCCGCTTTCCGACTTCCGACTTCCGACTTCCCACTTCCGCTTTCCGACTTCCGATTTCCGACTTCCGCTTTCCCACTTCCCATTCCACTGCTCACTTCCCACTTCCGTTACTGGTTTTTCGGTCCTCGGCCCTCATTCCTCGGCCCCACTTCCGACTTCCGCTTTCCCACTTCCCATTCCACTGCTCACTTCCCACTTCCGTTACTGGTTTTTCGCTCCTCCGCCCTCATTCCTCGGCCCCACTTCCGACTTCCTCTTTCCCTCTTCCGATTTCCGACTTCCGCTTTCCGACTTCCGATTTCCGACTTCCGACTTCCGATTTCTCTACCTTTGCCTTCCATAAAATCAGCGCCAATGGCCTCACTACTTCCTCTCGTTGAATGTGTTCCCAATTTTTCAGAAGGTCGTGACCTGACCATCATCAGGCAGATCACCGATGCCATGGAATCCGTAGAAGGAGTCAAGCTCCTGGATGTCGATCCGGGGAAAGCAACCAACCGAACCGTGGTCACCATCGTCGGCCATCCGGAGCAGGTCATCGAAGCCGCTTTCCGGGGTATCGCCAAAGCAGCGGAACTGATCGATATGAACAAGCACCAGGGCGAACATCCACGTATGGGGGCCACCGACGTCTGCCCCCTTATCCCCATTGCCAACATCACCATGGAGGAAGCCGCTGCTTATGCCCATCGGCTCGCCAAACGGGTAGGTGATGAATTGCAGATCTCCTGCTTCATGTATGAATCAGCAGCCACATCGATCAAACGACGCAACCTGGCCACCATCCGTGCCGGGGAATATGAAGCCATGGCCAGGAAGATCCAGGAAGCAGAATGGAAACCGGACTATGGCCCTACTACCCTCCATGAACGTGCCGGCGTCACCGCCATCGGCGCACGGGATTTTCTCATCGCCTACAACGTCAACCTCAATACGACCTCCGTCCGCCGCGCCAATTCGGTCGCCTTCGACATCCGCGAACAGGGCCGGGTCAAACGGGAAGGAGATCCTGTCTCCGGCCCCGTGATCACAGGCCCGGACGGTGAACCGGAACGCATTCCCGGCACCTGCAAGTCCGTGAAAGGAATCGGGTGGTACATCGAAGAATATGGTCTGGCTCAGGTATCGATGAACATTACCAATATCCGGGATACTCCCCTGCACAGGGCCTTTGAAGCCTGCCTCGAGTCGGCTCACAGCCGTGGCATGCGGGTGACCGGTTCCGAACTGGTTGGCCTGGTACCCAAACAGGTGATGCTGGATGCCGGGCGATATTTCCTCCACAAACAGCAACGATCCACCGGCTTACCGGATGAGGAGATCATCCGCATCGCTGTCAAATCGATGGGACTGGATGAACTCGGACCCTTCGATATCCGCAAAAAGATCATCGAATATCAGCTGGAGGATGCCAATGACAGCCGACTCGTCCGCATGGATCTGCGGCAATTTTCGGCAGAAACGGCGTCCGAAAGTCCCGCCCCCGGAGGTGGCTCCATCTCTGCCTATGTCGGTGCACTGGGAGCGGCACTCGGTGGCATGGTCGCCAATCTCTCGGCCCACAAACGCGGATGGGATGACCGGTGGGAGGAGTTTTCCACCTGGGCTGAAAAAGCGCAGGCCATTCAGGATCGGCTGCTCTTCCTCGTCGATGAAGACACCCGTGCTTTCAACGGGATCATGGATGCATTCGGCTTGCCAAAAAATACCCCTGACGAAAAGGCGGCCCGATCAGCGGCTATCCAGGCGGCTACGAGACACGCTATCGCTATCCCGCTTCAGGTGATGGAACAGGCCAGTGCCGCCCTACCTGTCCTCAAGGTGATGGCACGGGATGGCAATCCCAATTCCGCCAGCGATGCCGGCGTAGGTGCCCTGTGCGCCCGCGCTGCCGTCCAGGGTGCCTGGCTGAATGTGCGGATCAATGCCGGCGGATTCAAAGACAAGGTGTGGCTGGATACGGTGCTCGCTCAGGGTCAGCAGCTGGCCGATGATGCCGATCAGATGGAGAAGGAAATCCTGGAGATCGTGAAGGGACACATGTAGGAGAAGTTGAGGAGTTGAGGAGGGAGGTTATGAGGTTATGAGGAGGGAGGTTATGAGATTGGAGGGGTCGAGGGGTCGAGGAGGCCGTGAACCCTTGCAGCCCGACAGAACCCTGAAAGGGTTCAATAGAATAGCCCCGGGAGAATCCCGGGGTTTACAGGGGAGTAGATGACAACCCTGTAGGGGTTGAAGAAACGTCCGGCCATGGGGTCTGATTTTTCCATTATAGGACAACCACACCTTCCCTTTTTACGGGGGGGAGTTGAGGAGGGGAGGAGTCGAGAAGACAGCAGCTGCAACCTATACCTTCTCCAGTGCATTTCCGATCACATACACCAGATCGCGATGATTTTCCACGCCCACGGAGATCCGGACCAGATTGGGGGTGATCCCGATCTCGCGCTGATGCTCCGGTTGAAGACCGGCATGGGTCATCGTTGCCGGATGCTCCGCGAGTGACTCGGTACTGCCCAGACTGACAGCCAGCTTGATCATCTTCAGGTTATTGAGAAACCTAAAAGCTTCCGCTTCCCCACCCTTCACCTCGAACGAGACCATAGCCCCCGGTGAACTGCACTGTCGTTTGTAAATGGCATATTGCGGTGAATTTTCCGGGATCAGTCCCAGATAATAGACGTTTTCCACCTTGGGATGATCCTTCAGAAAGCGCGCCACCACACCGGCATTTTCCGCCTGTTGTTCCATGCGAACCTTCAGGGTTTCCAAACTGCGCAGCAACAACCATCCCGTCCAAGGTCCGGCCATGTTGCCCAGGAAAGTGGGCAACGTTTTCACCCGTGTGATCAGTTCGGTACTACCCAACACCGCACCGGCGATGACATCGCTGTGACCACCGATATACTTGGTGGCCGAATACATGACCAGATCAGCCCCGTGCTGGATGGGGTGCTGCCAGAGCGGACCCATATAGGTATTATCCACTGTCACGAGGACACGCTCCTCAGAGCGGCTGAAATGATCCGCAACCTCCCGACACAGGCGCAGATCAAATAGATCATTTGTCGGGTTTGCCGGTGTTTCGACAAGAACCAGCCGAAGCCGATCTTTTCGACCGCTTTCCTCCACCAGTCGGATCATGTCCTCCCGCGTGTGATCCGGTCGAAATCCGATGCCCTGGATATTGTATTTGGGCAACACCTCCAGGATGAAATGTTCCGTGCCGCCATAGACTGGCATACTGTACAACAGCAAATCGCCCGGATGAAGGAATTCCAGCAGCACCGTGGTGATGGCCGACATGCCACTTTCAAAAACAGCCGCAGCCTCTGCTTCATCCCACAGACACAGCCGTTCTTCGAGGATCTGGAGATCGGGATTATTGAGGCGGCTGTAGATCAACCCTGGTACTTCGCCTGGCCGGGCTTCCCGCAACCCGTAGGCCACTTCAAAAAAGGCCTTCCCATCCTCGGCAGATTCAAAGACAAAGGTCGAGGTCTGAAAAATAGGGCATTTAACGGCGCCCTCTGACAACTCCGGCTTGTAACCGTGTGACATCATCAGGGACTCAGGAGAAAACTTATGGCTCATAACTTGATTCGGCAGGTTGCTGCAAGGTTATCATTTTCCTTTCAGAGCCAGGGTGATCCAGATCAACCATCCGGCAAACATCAACCGGCGAAATTCCCGGTTCTGCCACAGAGGTCCTACCTTCGCAGGATGCGATTATTGATTGGATTTCTGACCTTATTCATGATCAACCCTATGGCCCACACCCAACATGGTATCGATGTCCAGGATCCGCTCTGGAAAAAAGCAGACGAACTGGCGCACCGGTTCATCCTGATCGACGGCCATGTCGATCTACCCTACCGCATGGGTGTGAAGAATTTCCGGCCGACAAAAGAACTGCTCGGCATCCCCATATCTTCTGAAAAAGGGGATTTTGATTACGAGCGCGCACGCAAGGGTGGTCTTGATGTTCCCTTTCTGGCGGTCTATGTGCCTGCAGAATATCAACAGGACGGAGGAGCCAAGGCCTTTGCAGACCAGACCATCGATATGATCGAATCCATTCTCGCGGCCCATCCGGACAAATTTGCCAAAGCGCCCACCGTGCAGTCTGTTCGGGACAATTTTGCCAAAGGGCTGATGTCGCTTCCCATGGGTATGGAAAATGGAGCCGGTATCGAAGACGACCTGGCCAATCTGACTCATTTCCACAATCGGGGGATCCGGTATATCACACTCACCCACAGCAAGGACAACCAGATCTGTGACTCTTCCTATGATGATGCCCGAACCTGGAATGGGCTCAGCCCCTTCGGGAAGAAGGTCGTGGCCGAAATGAACGGCGTAGGCATCATGGTGGATATATCCCATGTGTCCGATAAGGCATTTTATGATGTATTAGAGGTCAGTCGGGTGCCCGTCATTGCCTCTCACTCCTCGTGCCGGACCTTCACTCCGGGATGGCAACGCAATATGGATGATGACATGATCCGTGCCCTGGCTGAACACAACGGGGTCATTCAGATCAATTTCGGTTCCACATTCCTGGATAAAAAAGTAGATCAGGCCAACAAAGCCAATCGAAAAAAACTGGATGCAATCCTGGAGAAAAAAGGCCTGACGATGGAAGATGCGGCGGCAAAGACCCATATCGATGCCTTTCGGAAAAAAAATCCCACGCTCTTCTCCGATGTGGAGATGGTGGCCAGGCATGTCGACCATGTGGTCAAAATCGCAGGCATCGATCATGTGGGACTCGGCTCTGATTTCGATGGTGTCGGCGACAGCCTCCCCACCGGTCTGAAGGATGTTTCCCAATATCCCAACCTCATCTACCTCCTCCTCAAAAAAGGATACACCGAACAGGACATCGAAAAAATCTGTTCCGGCAATGTCCTTCGTGTGTGGTCAGAGGTCGAACGTTTTGCCTCCAACTAACTCTCCTCTTCACCCTCACCTCATAACCTCATAACCTCCCAACTCTTGAATTACTGGTTGATCAAATCCGAACCGTTCGTATACAGTTTTGCCGATCTGGAAAAGGAGGGCCGTTCAATGTGGGAAGGTGTCCGCAACTACCAGGCCCGAAACAATCTGCGTGCGATGAAAGAGGGTGATCTCACACTGTTCTACCACAGTCGTGAAGGGTTGGAAGTGGTCGGTATTGCCCGGGTGATCAAGGAACATTATCCGGATCCAACGGCTGAAGAAGGAGACTGGTCAGTGGTCGATTTTGCTCCCGTGCGCCACCTGAAAAACCCGGTTTCACTGCAAACCATCAAAGCCGACCCATCCCTGCAGGATATCCTTCTCGTGCGTAACGGGCGAATATCTGTCATGCCCCTGGACCAGGCAGCCTATGAGCGCATCCTGGAACACAGTGAAAATCCGGCATGATATGCTGGACGAACGGATCCTGGGATTTCTGTCTTCATTAACCCTACCCAAACGATTACCATCCGACGTTGAGGTCATGAATCCCTATATGGACAAAGACGTCATGCACCTGGTTCGCGATTTCTATACCACCTTTTTTCACGATGATGACAAGCGAACCGGCCTCTTCGGGATCAACCCCGGACGCCTCGGTGCGGGATTGACCGGTATTCCCTTTACAGATCCCAAACGGTTGCGTGATCAATGCGGGATCGACAACACACTGAATGCACACGAACCCTCTTCCGAATTTGTTTACATGGTGATCGAACGAATGGGCGGACCTGCTGTGTTTTTCAGGCGATTTTTTATCAGTTCCCTTTGCCCTCTCGGGTTCACGGAGTTTGGAAAAAATCTGAATTATTACGATCGGAACGAGCTGCAGAATGCGATTGAACCCTTCATCACCCGAACCCTGAACCAACAGATTCAGCTGGGCCTCCATACCCGGGCGGCCGTCATCCTGGGAGCGGGAAAGAACCTGAAATTCATCGAGCGGCTCAATGGTCGACACAGCTTTTTTACCAGGATTGTCGGCCTGCCCCATCCCCGGTTCATTATCCAGTATAAACGCCGGTTTCTTACCGACTATCTGGATATCTGGGAGCGCACCCTGGAAGAGGTGTCTGAACAAAACGGGAGCAATGTGCCTTGAAATACGGGGGTGAACTCTATTCTTCCTCCAGATCGGCGGTGGGCAAATCTTCTTCCGGAAGATCGGGCAGGTCCTCGCCCACTTCAGGGGCTACCAACCAGAAATTATTCATGCCATTCCCCTGCAGGATATCCACCAGCTGCTGATTGAGCAGCTCCAGGAGAGCCAGAAATGTAACGATCGCATGCACCCGATTCTCACATTGTGAAAACAGGAGTTCAAAAGGCACTTTCACACCCGAGCGGATCCGGTGAAAGATCATCTGCTGTTGATCGCGGATGGTGTATGGCCAACGGACCACTTCATGCACGGTGACCTTTTTCTGATTGTCCTCGTAGCGGGACATGACCCGTTCGAAGGCACGAAGCAGCTTGTACAGGTCGAGTGATTCCAGCTCGACATCCACGAGGGCCTTGGTTGCCATTTTCCGAAGTTCCTCTGACGCGTATCCTCTCGGATTTCTGTACTGGCGATTTTCTTCCAGTACACGCATCTCATCCAGTACACTCTTGTAGCGCTTGTACTCCAGCAGGCGCTCCACCAATTCCAGGCGTGGATCGATTTCTTCACCCTGCTCATCCACCTGTTTGCGGGGGATCAACATGCGCGCCTTGATGCTCATCAATTGAGCGGCCACCAGGATGAACTCACTGGCCAGATCGACGTTCATGACATCCATGCCGTGAATGTAATCCAGAAACTCATCGGTGATCTGGGCGATCGGGATATTGTAAATATCCAGCTCATCCCGTTCAATGAAGAAGAGGAGAAGGTCAAACGGCCCTTCAAATTGAGGGAGTCTGATAGTAAAGGTATCCTGTTGACCGGCTGGTTGCATCGGAGGGCGAAGATACACAGCAGCGCGGCTGACAGACAGTGGTTTTGGAATAAATCCCCGATCGGTTCCTTGTTTTTTTCACCATCCATCACCGATGGCTCCCTGGCTGCATACAACCGGATTTGTTCCGGGGAGTCAATTTCCTGTCAGGATATGGATCCCGGTCTGAAATTCTCCCGATGTTTGAGGGATGTCAGTAAAAATCGGAACCCTGTATATGATCCCTGTGCCCCTGAGCCCCGAAGGCACAGGTGCCGGCACCATTCCGCCGGATACAGTGGCTGTTCTCAGCAGATTGAAAGTGATCATCGCCGAACGAGCCCGGACGGCCCGGCGCTGGATCAGAACCCTGTGTCCGGAAGTCGACCTGGATACTGTAACCGTGTTCGAACTCGACAAACACCATCGGCATCGCATTGAAAACGAGTGGTTTGAAGCGGCTCTGGCGGGTGAAGACATCGGCATGATGTCGGAGGCGGGCAGTCCGGGTATAGCCGACCCCGGTGCACGTGTGGTTTGCCGGGCTCGCGATCTTGGATTAACCGTACAGTCGTTGGTCGGCCCGAGCTCGCTTGTCCTCGCGTTGATGGGTTCCGGTTTGAACGGGCAGTCGTTTGCTTTTCAGGGTTACCTCTCCCCCCGGCGACCTGCGGTGGTCGACGACCTCAAACGTCTGGAGAAACTGGCCAAAACCACCAAGCAGACGCAACTGTTTATCGAAACCCCATACCGGAACGATGCCCTCTTCACCACTGCTCTGGAAGTACTTGATCCCGATACCTGGCTCGGACTGGCTGCCGACCTCACCAGCCCGGAAGGGTGGCAGGAAACACGCACGGTGAAAGGGTGGTCCAAAGCGGAATGGCCCACCATGGGGAAAGTGCCCATCGTCTTCATGATCGGCGTGCGGATCGCTTGACGGCAGGAACGAAATCGGACATCAACCAGTTATAAAAAGGTTAAACACCGCCCGCACCTGAAAATGGTCTGGATATTCCAGACCAGGACGACTAACTTTATCTTCCATCCTGCGTTTACTGCAAACAAGCGTATATGCCCAATTGAATATCGTTTTCTCCCTTTCCACTTGTGCCCGGGTGTGCTTCGTAGAAGGTAGATTGGTTGAAAAGGACATGTTGCTATCACACAATACGGGCGGCAATCAAAACGTCATCCGAACAGAAAAATCAGGACAACCATCGTTGAGTGAAACGTAAATTGTAAACTTGTCTATGAGATATCCAACCAGTTCCTATACCATGAAAGCCGGAAAGCCCTTCTTTTTCTCACTCATTGCACTTGTCGCAGCAATTGCGGCATTCTATCCACCCGAACGTCCGGGTACCCGGGACCAGATCCAGCTGGCCACCATGATGGAAGGATTGCGGCAGTACCATTTTATGCCCAAGGAAGTGGATGACAACTTCTCCGATCAGGTGTACAAGGAGTATCTGGATCGTCTGGACAGTGGAAAACGCTTCTTCACCCAATCCGATGTGGAGACCCTCAACGCGTTCAAACTCGACATCGATGATCAGATCAATCAGCGCAGTTTCGAGTTTTTCAATGCTGCTTCCGACCGGTATGCCGCGGCAATTGATCGGACTGAAGGATGGTTCAGGGAGATCCTGAGCAAGCCGTTCAATTTCGAGATTGACGAACATCTTGAAACAGACACAGAAAAACTGGCCTGGGCAAAGGACGAAAATGAACTGAAGGACCGGTGGCGCCAACAGTTGAAATATGAGGTTTTGTCCCGTCTGGCCGACAAGATCGAAGACCGGAATAAGGGCGTGGAGGAACTTCAGGAAAAATCTATGGAAGATCTGGAAGCAGACAGTCGTGAAGCTGTCCTGGAACGCTATCAGGATTGGTACGAGCGGTTGCAAAAAACAAAGAACTCAGAATTTTTCAGTGAATACCTGTCCACCATCGCCAACCTGTATGACCCGCATTCTGAATATTTCGAACCGGTCGAAAAGGAGAATTTCGACATCACGATGGCGGGCAAGCTCGAAGGCATCGGTGCCCGGTTGCAGACCGAAAAGGACAACACGAAAGTCATGAGCATCATCACCGGTGGACCCGCCTGGAAACAGAAGGAACTGGAGGTCAATGATGTGATCCTGAAGGTGGCACAGGGTGAAGGCGAAGCCGAAGTGGTTACCGGCCTGGATATCAATGATGTGGTTTCCAAGATTCGTGGCGATAAGGGGACCATTGTCAAACTGACCGTGCGCAAGGCGGATGGATCCATCAAGGAGATCGCCATTACCCGGGATGAGGTGGTACTGGATGAAGGATTTGCCAAGTCGGTCATCCTCAGTGATGCCTCTGCCAATGATCGGATCGGGTATATCCGTCTGCCCCGGTTTTATGCCGACTTCGAATCCTCTGAAGGCCGTTCCTGCGCAGTGGATATGGCACGCGAAATTGACAAGTTGAAAAATGAGAATGTCGACGGGTTGATCATCGACTTGCGCAATAATGGAGGTGGTTCCTTGCGCGACGTGGTGACGATGTCGGGGTATTTCATTGAGAAAGGTCCCATCGTCCAGGTAAAAAGCAAGTCTGGTCGGGCCAGTGTTCATGAAGATCGCGACCCGACAGTCCAGTGGGACGGGCCGGTGATCATCATGGTCAATGAGTTCAGTGCCTCTGCATCCGAGATCATGGCTGCTGCCTTGCAGGATTATGAGCGGGCAGTCATCGTTGGCAGTCCCTCTACATTTGGCAAAGGCACAGTGCAGCGATTCTTTGATATGGATAATGCCGTCAGTGGCAACGACGATATCAAACCGCTTGGCCAGGTCAAACTGACTATCCAGAAATTCTATCGCATAGATGGAGGCTCCACGCAATTGAAAGGAGTTGTACCGGATATCATCCTGCCAGACAATTATGCCAAGCTCGACTTTGGGGAAAAGGAGAATCCATATTCCATGCCATGGACAGAGATCGAGCCAGTAGCACACCAACAGAAGGTCTATCGGGTTGACGGTTATATGAGCAAACTTCGCGCATTCAGTCAGGAACGGGTCAACAAATCGGCCACTTTCCAACTGACAGAACAAAACGCCAATCGGTTCAAGGCACAACGCGATCAGACAACCTATCCGCTCAAGCTGGATTATTTCCAGGCCTATGTAAAGGAGAAGAAAGATGAAGCTGACCGCTACAAGGACAACTACACCCCTGATGAATCACTGGTCGTGACCAACCCTGCCGTCGACCTGCCACGGATCCAGCAGGATTCAGCCAAGATTGCCAGCAATGACGATTTTCTGGATCAGGTGAAAAAGGATGCCTACATCGATGAGACCCTGAACATCATGGCTGACATGCTTCGGCTGGACGCCGAATATGCACGCAACACAGGCCAGGAGGTCATCAAGGAACGGTAACGAACAGAAAACGGCGGATAAAAAAGCCCTGACAGGTTATCGGTCAGGGCTTTTTTTATTCGCGTTGGATCGGCTTAACGAGCGAGTAGTTCATCCAGGCGCTGTTGAAGAGAGGCCAGGTCTATAAACCCTCTCGACACCACATGCCGCTGGCCTTCCATTTCCAGAAAGAGGGTAGGAAAACCCCGGACACCCATTCCTTCACTTCTGGAGAAGCCATTGATCATGCGTTGATACATCTGGTCATCAGATAACGCCTGTACGACGGTCTCCCTGTCCAGCCCCTGGTGCACGAGGAGTTGAATGATCCTGTCCTGATCTCCCGGATGCATCCCTTCGCTATAGATGGCATTCTGAATGGATGACGCAAATGCGACCGCCTGCTCCGGTTTGAGGTGATTGATGACCGCTTGAGCCAGGCACCCCGGTTCAGAATCCAAGACCATATCGGCATCGCCAAAGAGTTCATCCAGAAACGGCTGTCCAAATCGGATGCCGGAAGTTTCTTCTACATCCTTATATGCCTTCCGTATATAATCGGCCATATCCGATAAGGGCCCCACCCGGTCACCGCGGATCATGCCTCCGGCAATAACCTCAAAAGTTGCCTTTTCAGCATATTCTTCCCGGAGTTGACAGATCACCGGGCTGAACCCATAACACCATCCGCACAACGGATCGTAGACGTAGATGAAGTGGGGCATGGGTTCATGGGGTTGGCCGACTGACCCGATGGGAAGCCAGCTGGCGATGAGGATGAACAGGTGATTATACATCTGGAATGGTGATTTCTTCCCTATTCCCAACCATCGGGTCTTGGTGTATCTGTTCCGGTATCGAGCACATACTTCCAGGATCCGTCTCTTTGTCGCTTCCAGATACTGACATAATTGCCATAGTACAGTGTATCGTTGCCTGTTTCTGTTTTAGCTGGAAAGCGCCAGTAGCCAAACGTAAATCCCATGTCGCCGGATGAGGAGATCTCCACATGTTGCGGCTCCCAGGACAACGGTGATGGCCCGTCCGGTCGTGGAGCGGCCCATACAGCTTTCAGCGAATCCAGGCCGCGAACGGCCAACCGCCCATCATCCATCTTGATGACGGCCGAATCGGCATATTCGACAAAGGCCACCTTCATACCAGCCTCCAGGCTTCGCTGACAAAATGCCCGGTCAGTTTCCAGCAATACCTCCGGATCTGCAGGAGGACTGGTCGGGGCTTCCCGGGTGCACCCGATGAGAAGACCGATACAAGAGACTGCTAATATTCCGACTTTTATTTTGTGAATGATCATTTGAAAAAAATTAACATTAAAAATTGATCAAATTGGAACTTTGATACCAAACATTATTCTTTATTGTTCGTTATCATGTGCACAGGCCCGAAGCTGGTTTCGGGTTGAAGATAATGGCCTTATGGAATTGTTTGTCGCTGTACTCGGTTCGCTGTTCTCCATTGTCGACCCACTGGGTGTGGTGCCGGTCTATCTGGCATTGACCCACGACCAGACCAGACAGCAGCGTAACCGGATCGCCCTGATCACGGTGTTCTATTTTGCGATCATCCTGCTCGGATTCTTCTGGGCCGGTACGTATATCCTCCATTTCTTCGGGATCAGTCTGGATGCGATGCGGATCGCCGGTGGTGTCATCATCCTCGGCTCCGGTCTGACCCTCCTCCGGGGTGGCGGAGCACCACGCAGGAAAACTGAAAACAGCCCCCTGGTTGAAGAAGCCGATCAAGGTCATGATGTGACCTTCTCTCCACTGGCCATGCCCCTCCTGGCGGGGCCCGGTGCCATCTCTCTGTTGATCGGGATGTCAACCACCCAGTCCGGCTGGGAGAACCATATGATCATCACCGGAGTGATCCTCGTCCTGGGGCTGCTGACCTATTTCACGCTCCGGATGGCGCCGCTCCTGTTCAAAGCCCTGGGACGGTCCGGGATCACAGCCGTAACCAAGATCATGGGATTCATTACCATGGCCGTCGGCATCCAGTTCATGATCACGGCGCTGACCAATGTGGTGGGTACGATCTTGAAGTAGGTTTTCCCAGACTCCTCCTGCTGACGTACTTTCGCAGGTGATGCCTGATCGATCTGCTACCCGCGAATTTGTCCAGGTGGCCGAGATCAACCTGGCCGGCGAACCTGTCCACCTGCTTGCACAACGCGCCATCTGGCTTCCCGCCCGAAAGGCACTGCTCATTGCCGACCTGCATATTGGCAAAACCACTCATTTCAGAAAATCGGGTATTGCCATTCCCGGTCAATTGGCCGAAACCGATTTGCGACGGCTCGACCAGTTGATCCTGGATTGCCAGCCCGAACAGGTCCTCTTCCTCGGCGATCTGTTCCACAGCCAGCACAATGGGGAATGGGACACCTTTGGCATGCAGATCTCCCGGCATCGGAAGGTGAAGTTTATCCTGGTGAAAGGAAACCACGATATCCTGGACCAGACACATTATGACCAGTTTGGTATTGAGGTCGTGAATGACCAGTTGCCCATAGGTCCTCTCGTGTTGACACACGATCATCTCCAACAGGTTCCGGATGGAATGTATAACCTTTCCGGCCATATTCATCCCGGTTATCGACTACGAGGAAAAGGTCGGCAAACGGTCATCATGCCCTGTTTCCATTTCAGTCTTCAACACGGGCTCCTGCCTGCGTTTGGCACATTCACCGGGACGAAATCGGTCAACCCCAGTCCCCGCGACCGAATCTGGGTGGTCGTGAATGACCAGCTGATGGAAGTTGGATACTCCGTTGAGCAAAGCCGGATTATCACCTCTGACCGGAATCATCGCCCATCGTGACCGATGTCAACATGTACTGTGATCCACTTTCCCCAATTTTAGACCACACAAAATCCATGTTACGCTATGAAAAGGTTCTTGTATGTAATTAGTGGAGTACTAGGTCTTTTAATCCTTAACTCCTGTGCTCAGGGTGGCGATGCCCAAACGGATGCAGCTGCCATGACGGGGTCAGCATCGGTGGCGAAAGGTCAGTCTGCCGTGGCCGAAGATCCCAATGCACCCAAAAGCATCCTGGGGGTGGCCATAGCTTCTCCTGACCACACCACACTGGTTGCTGGTGTACAGGCAGCCAGCCTGGAAGATGTTCTGGTCAATGCCGGTCCGCTCACCGTTTTTGCACCGAACAATGCAGCATTTGATGCATTGCCTGCAGGTACATTGGACGAGCTGTTAAAGCCGGAAAACAAGGCAAAGCTCGCTCGCATCATCAAATTTCACGCTTCTCCCGGTTCTTACCGCATCAAAGACCTCCGGGACGGCATGCAGTTGTATCAGGCCACTGGTCACTACATCAAAGTGGAAAACAAGGATGGCAAGGTCAAGATCAACGGAGCGAACATCCTGGGCACTGTAGAGGCATCAAACGGGATTGTCCACGTGATCGATGCTGTTATGCTGCCACCGGAGTAATCCGTCGGAATGACTGGATGAGAACAATCAACCTCCACCGAAGAACGTGGTCGTGTTTATCTGCCTTTGAGAATCTTCCGATACCGCTCGGTATCCTTTAACAACAGATTGGCCGCAACGATCTCCGGATCGTTGCGCAAGCCAAGTTGTTTGCGGCCCCGGTTGAAGTAGTACCGACCAATGATCTCCTGTTCGATCAGGCTCACAATGGCTTCCCGATGGTTCTCCAGACTCTGTTCCCGGTGGGACTGTAACGTTGTCCGGGCTTTCTCCCGGAGCGTCTTCAAAGCCTTGTCCGATGCCGTCTCAAAGGAAAATGACCGTTCCGTCAGAAATCGGACGAATCCGTTCCAATCGGTGAATCGAAATGATTCCGGTCCGGCAATACTGTCCTGTTTCAGGCAGAATTGGGTTGTATAATCAAAGATCATGTCCTGATCAAGCAATGCCTGGATGAGCGCCGGCTCCTTGGGTTTTTCAAGGACCACATCCGGTTTGACACCACCACCATCCAATACAGTACGGCCATTCCGCGTCTTGAATTTGGCCCGTTGTTCGTCCGGGATATGAACCGGCTCACCATCCTTGTAATTGATGGCCTGAATACAACGGCCACTCGGGATATAGTACTTCGCGGTGGTCAGTTTCAACCGGGCATTATAGCCGATCTCCTTGGTGTGCTGCACCAGTCCTTTGCCATAGGTCAATTGACCCATGACCACACCCCGATCCAGATCCTGGATCGTGCCACTCACAATCTCAGAGGCCGACGCCGACCGGTTATTCACCAGGATGACAAGCGGAATTTCCGTGTTCAACGGATGCTGTGTTGTCTTGTAACTCCGATCCCATTCCGGGATCTTGCCTTTGGTGCTGACAACAAGTTCACCACGGTCGATGAAAATATTGCAGATATTGACAGCTTCATTCAGCAAACCGCCACCATTATCACGCAAGTCCAGGATCAAACCCTGGATCAGGGGATCCTTCACGCGCAGGTCCTTGTATGCCTGGGCGATGTTATTCCCCGCCTGCTGGGTGAATGTGGTGAGGGAAATGTAACCGATATGGTCGTCCACCATCCCGGAATAGGGGACGTTTGGCAGGTCGACCTCTTCCCGGGTCAGGGTGAGCGGAAAGGGTTTATCCTGCCCGGGGCGGCTCACCCGCATTTTGACCTGAGTGCCGGGAAACCCCTGCATGATATTGTTGAGGTCTTCCGTGCTCCGATTGCGGGCATCCTGCCCATCGACCTCCAGGATGCGATCACCTGCTTTTAAACCCGCCTTCAGTGCCGGACTGTTCTCGTACACCTGGGTAATGGTCACCAATTCCCCGATCTTCTTGACCTGAGCACCGATCCCGTTGTACCGCCCTTCCGTCAGCGTGCGATATCCCTCGATATCGCTTTCGGAAATGTAGTTCGTATAGGGATCCAGAGCGGCCAGCATGGCATCGATACCACTGCGCATAGTACGCGCCGGATCAAGTTCATCGACATATCCAGCATTCAACTCCTTGTACAGATTGGTGAAAATCTCCAGATTCTTGATGATCTCGAAGTATTTGTCTGTCACCGGGCGGACAAAAGCCAGTGAACTCAGGATCAGGACACTCAATAACGAATAGATCAACCAACGTTTCATGCTCAGGTTCTTTGACGTGCTAAGGTAACGGCAAATCCCGTTCCGGGATTATCCGAATGAGGTACGCTGCACGTGCGTTATCGGGTTTTCAGGTCAATCCCGTACATTGAGCAGCTTTTCCCCCAGACCATACCCTGAACATGTCGACCTCTTTCGAGGTTTAAACGAAATCAAATCCGGAAAATGAATCGAATTTTAACAATTGCATTGCTCTTTCTGACACCGTGGCTCTACGCACAAAATGGAAAGGCTAACCAATGGTGTGGAACGCAGGATGGCAAAGTGGCCTGGCTGACCGAATATCAGGCGAACCCGAAGGCCTTTTCCCGATCTGCTGATACCCTCTACATCCCCGTGACCATCCATCTGGTGGGCACCTCGGTAGGCGGTGGATATTTTGGTATGCGCAACCTGCTGGATGCATTCTGCACCTTGAACCAGGATTTTGAAACAGCCAACATCCAGTTTTACATCGAAGGGGCGATCAATTACATTCCCAACAATACCTACTACAACCACAATTACGACACCGGGTCAGAGATGATGGTGGCATATAATGTCCCGAACACAATCAACTGCTATATCTCAAACTCTCCCGGCGAAGGCCTCTGCGGATACAGTGCATACAATCTGGGGGTAGCCCTGTCGAAATCCTGTACCCAACCCGATGATCACACCTGGGCTCATGAACTGGGTCACTACCTCTCACTCCCCCACCCGTTTTATGGTTGGGAGGGTTATGATCACGATTACAGCCTCCCTGCCCCCGAGCAGATCAATGGAAATCTTGTCGAGCGTGTTGATGGTAAAGACTGTGATATCGCAGGTGACGGGTTTTGCGATACACCTCCGGATTATCTGAATTATCGCTGGAACTGCAACAATGTAGGCGAAAGTATTCTGACTCAAACGGATCCAGACGGGGTGAAACTGAAATCAGATGGCAGCTTCATTATGTCGTACTCTTCCGACGAATGTTCCTACCGGTTTTCTGAAGAACAGCAAGCGGCCATGCAAGCAAATGCGTTGACCGATAAGGCCGAGTTTCTCTACGATCAGACCAAACGATTCCCGGTTTATTCCGGGCCTGTTATACCTGTTTTTCCGGAAGAAGGAGACACGATCTCCACCTTTAAGGACATTCCATTCATCTGGGAACCCATGCCGGAGGCGACGCATTACATTGTCGAATATTCGATCAATCCAACGTTCAGTTCCGCAGTATTTCAATTCGCCACCGTGGGAAATTCCTGGATCAGTTCCAGTCTGATCAAGAACAAGACCTACTACTGGCGTTTGAGACCCTATAATGCCCAGCATACGTGCGAAGCCTATTCGGATATCCACACCTTCACGACTGGTGATCAGATCTCTTCTTTCCAGGATGAATTCATGGATGGTCTTACCACCCTGACCATCCTCCCCAACCCGGTTCGTTCGGGAACGGAGTTGAATATCAATCTGTCAGCCGAACGAAACATGGACCTCCAGCTTCAATTGATGTCCGTCACGGGTGAACTTATCACTTCCGCCGTATGGCAAATCGGTCAGGGCCAGATCATTCGATCATTGACACTGCCTGTATTGCCCGGCGGGATATATTTACTGCGCATGGGAAATGCAACCGATCATCTGGTTCGGAAGGTATTGATTACCCCATAACAAGACAGCACTCGTCTATGAAAACCCCGGCTATGTACAACCTTCTCCGCAAGGCAGGTCCTGCTTTGCACGCTCTTGCCTTGATGATCGGTATTCTGCTTGCCGGATCTGTTCACGCACAGACCATCATCTATGTCGATCAGACCTCGACTGGCAATGGAGACGGAAGTACCTGGGTGGATGCCTTCAACCACTTGCAGGATGCTCTGGATGTGTCGGAAGCTGGAAATGAGATCTGGATCGCCTCGGGTACTTATCTGCCGGGAGACTCCCTGCAAGCCCGGTTTGTTGTATCTAAAGATGTCCGCATATACGGGGGGTTTGCCGGTGCAGAAACATCACTTGATGAACGGGAGCCGTTGGTGTATCCAACGATTCTTTCAGGAGATGTCCTCGGAGATGATCTGCCCTTCAATACCCAGGACAATCGTTGGGACAATCTGTACACGATCCTGGAAATCACCCCGGATGTGACGACTGCAGCGGTCATTGATGGTCTTGTCTTTCGCGGAGGTCATGCCAGCGGGGACAATGTTTATCTCACCAATGCCCTGGGGAGGTGCTGTCTTCTGTGCCGGAGCACCCCAGATCCGGGGATGCCTGTTTGCAGACAATTTCGCGGAAAAACGCGGTGGGGCCATCTACATCCAATCGGACAACGCGAATGACATGCTTATCCAGAATTGTCTTTTTGAAGGCAATCGATCAAATGAGGATGGTGGGGCAATCTTTATCAATCAGACGATTGGAACCGGAGTCTTCATTGAATCGTGTTCTTTTTCATTGAATAACAGTGACCGACGGGGTGGTGGTATCGCTGTGTACAATGCATCATCCCAAATTAATGGATGTTCATTTAACAATAACCTGGCACGCCAGAGCGGTGGTGCCATTCAGGTTCAGGCATCCTTCAATTTTCTGCGAAATGGTGTTGACAGTTGTTCATTCAACTTGAACCAGGCGACTCGGGGAGGTGCAGTTCACATGATCTCATCCAGCGTTTTCGGTGCGGTAGGAAATGAATTTGAAATAACTCGTTCCTCATTTGATCTCAACGAGGCAAATGATTTTACAAACAATCCGAATGATGCCGTTCAGGGTGGTGCATTGAAGATCGAATCCAATGTCAATGCCAGCGAGACAAAAGCAATCGTTGCGGAATGTGTGTTCACGAATAACTATTCCAGTGGCAGTGCTGCAGTCCTGCATATCCAATTTGACGGCCAGGAGTCCAGTCTGGTCTTTGTACGCAATCTGGCACAAAAAAATCTGTCCCAAGAAGATGGGCCATTGAATATTGCAGCCAGGGAATTGGGTGAAGCTGCGATTCTGCTTGACAGTTGTCTTTGGACTGAAAATCACTCCTCATTGGGAGCCGCGGGAATCATTCTAAATGCAACGGATAATACGCATGGACTTCCGCATGAACAACGTAGTGATTGAAAAGGGAAATGCGGCCAATACCAGCGGATTGATCGTGCAGTCTTCCGGGCAAGCACATGTCCGCGGATCTGTCCAGAACAGTCTGTGGTCAGAAAATTCAGGCAACGGCTGTTTTCGGGTTGAAGATGCGACCGGCCAATTGGAATTACACATCCAGAATGTGGAATTGGATGGCAATGCGTCTTTCGGAACATCTATTCTGTCATTCACAGGTACATCTTCCGGCACAACAGAAATAGCCCATACCCGGCTGGAAAATATGTTGATCCATCATCACAGTGGTGGTAACCAGATCCTGTATCTGGAGAATATGCAAATGCATCTGCTGAATGTGACTTCTGCAGAAAATGAAACACCGGGAATCCATGTTGGTCAGGATGCCACACTTGAACTCCAGAACTCGATTCTGGCCAATCTGGGAGAACCGGAGTTGGTCACAATGAGCGAAGGAGGATCGATTTTCAGTCATGGTGGTAATATCATCAATGATGATTCATTTATCGGTTGGTCAGGATCTTCCGATCTGATCAACACGGATCCGGCATTTCTCAACCTCACCGAATTCAATTTATCAGCAAGCAGCCCGGCCGTTGATTTTGGCACCATGCCAGACTCTATCTCGTCTCTCGATCTGGCCGGAAACCCCCGGATCCAGGGCAAAGGCATTGATGCCGGCGCCCTGGAAAGTCCATTTACAAGCAGCATCGCAAACTCCAAATTCACCCTTGCGGCGCTGGATGTCTGGCCCAATCCGACTACAGAAGAGGTCAGGATCACCATGGTCGAAACGTTGTCCAGTCCGGCCACAATCCGGATCTGTGATGCCTCTGGACATCAGCTGGAGGATGTTCATGCAGTCATACCGGCCGGTCAATATCAGGCGTCTCTTTTCCTTGCCGGAGTACCCGCTGGCACCTATACGATCCAGGTGGTTGCTGAAGAGGGTATCAGGGCGGTTGGCTCCCTTGTCGTAGTCCCCTCCAGATGATCCTTCTACCCGTTCTGAAACGGGTTAAAACTTTCCACATCAACACTTTGGAGTGGTTTTTGCTGCATTGGGTACATGCGTCAAAACCCCTTTTCCCGGAAAGTCAATATGGCTATCCTCCTCTTGTTTGGGATGGCCGGTCAGATTCATGCTCAATCCATCGATCAACAAGTGGTCGGCAGCAGTGGCCGGGAGGTCAAGCAAGGATCGGTCCAGCTTTCTTTCACGGTAGGTGAAGTGGCGATAGCTGACTCGAAAACAGATACACTGTATTTGACCCAGGGTTACCAGCAAGCCTTCCTGGACGAATCCAATCCGATCCATGTGGAAGAGCTTTTTTTTGATCTTCTGATCTTCCCGAATCCATTTTCCGATATCATCACCTTGAGAAGCTCTGGCCAGACTCCCGGTGATCCTGTCCGATTGACCTGACCGATATGGCCGGCCGTCTGGTGCGGGAACAAGTCGTCAACCTGCAGTCAGGTCACGATCTTCTGCTGGATCTGCACACGTTGCCAGCAGGTCCATATCAGGTGACTTTATCCACAAATGACCAGCCTTATCTGGCGACTTTCCAACTGATCCATATCCAACCCTAAGCCATCCTATTCCCTTCCAGAAAATACCACGGTCCGATGAACACAAGAAACATCATCTTCCTGTTGACCCTGTTGCTTACTCCGTTTGTCATCCAGGCTCAAGCTCCTCCTTTCTTCAATTTCCAGGCAGTTGCACGCAATGCCGCAGGAGAAGTATTGCAGGATAAAACCATCTCTGTGCGTTTCAGTGTGACTGACAACACGCCAAACGGCACTCTGGTCTATCAGGAAAAACATACCGTCTTGACCAATAAGGTCGGCATGTTCAATGTGCGGATCGGCAGTGGCACTGTCCAGTCAGGCAGTATGTCAAGCATCAACTGGGGAACCGGCAATAAATATCTGCGTACCGAGATCGACCCCAATGCAGGATCAGCTTATGTTGACCTGGGTGCGACACCGTTTGTCAGTGTACCCTATGCGCTTTATGCTGCACAGGGAGGCACACCCTATACTGGTGGAAATGGTATCCAGATCACTGGAACGACCATCACCAATACCGAGACCTGAATGGGGCAGATGATGTCACCCAATCGACATTATTCAATGGAGATGTCACCGGAACGTATAATGCACTCCAACTCAAACCGGGTAGCGTCAGTACTCCTGAGCTGGCTGATCAGAGCATCACCGGGATCAAGTTGGAGCAAATGGGTGCCACTGCCGGTGAAATCCTCAAATGGAATGGTACGACATGGGCACCGGCAACCGACCTCATGGGCGGTGGAGGTAGCAACTACTCGGCAGGAACCGGCATCGAAATCAACGGTACCGTGATCAGCGCTCTTCATAACAATGCCCTGTGGAATGCCCTCAAACTCTATGGTCGGGATATCTCCGCCGCAACTCCTTCAGCAGGCCAGGTCCTGAAATGGACGGGCACGGCCTGGGCTCCCCTGGATGATGAAACAGGTGGTGGTGGTAACAACTATACCCCGGGACTGGGGATCAGTATCGCCGGGAATGTCATTGCTGCACAGGCGAATGATGCCATCTGGAATGCCAATCGACTCCAGGGATACAATGTGGCAGTAGCTGCCCCTTCCAATGGCCAGGCCCTCGTGTACAATCAGGCCGCGAGCCGATGGGAAGCCCAAACCCTGGTCGGGGGTGGCGGAGTCGGCGGTTCAGGAACGCCCGGATACCTCCCCAAATGGGATGGCACCAATTCATTGACGAATTCACTCTTCTACGAAGCTGCAGGGAACCTTGCTATCGGCAATACATCCCCTCTCGCCCGATTACATATCAAAGGCCAGAATGATCAACCCCAACTGATGGTTGACGGGGCAAACAACCAGAGCAACACACAACCATTGATCATTGCCCGAAAGGCCGATGGTTCCGTCCTGTTTGGCATTCATTCCGACAATCCCAAGAACCTCTTTTTCGGCGTTGATGCAGGAAAAAACAACCAGTTTGTCAATACCCTTTCCGGTGAACAGAATATCTATTTCGGACGATCCGCGGGTATGACCAATACAAGCGGTTCGGACAACACCGTCATCGGGTACGAAGGTTTGAAGGCCAACACCTCCGGAAGCAGCAACACGGTTCTCGGCTCCTACGGACTGACAAGTAATACAACGGGTGATCACAATACAGCCCTGGGTCCATATACACTCCAGTTTAACACGACCGGACGCTTCAATACGGCTCTTGGATCTGGCACCCTGTCTCTGAACACCAGTGGCGATTACAATACGGCACTTGGCGGTCTTTCCCTCAATGCATGCAGTGTCGGATCGGACAATATCGCCATTGGCCATCGTTCGATGTTCAACAGCTATAGCGGATTTCGAAATATTGCCGTAGGAAAGGATGCGATGTTCAATTCCAATACCGGCGATGTCAATATTGCGATCGGAACCGGTTCTCTCTTCCAGAATAATGGTCGCAGTTACCAGGTTGCCATCGGAGATTCTACCCTGTTTCACAACAGCCAGGGATTTGGCGATCCATCGCAGGCTCAGGGCAACACCGCAGTCGGGTCGAAATCCATGTTTGAAAATACGCTCGGATCGTACAATACCGCCGTTGGATTTGAATCCATGTATGGCAATGTGTATGGCGATCACAATGTGGGCATCGGTTCCTTTGTCCTCCATTCCAACGGCATTGGCAGCGAGAATACCGCTGTCGGATATGAAGCTATGTTTCACAACAATTCGGGTATTCAAAACACAGCTGTAGGCAAGCAGGCGCTGATGAATATTTCGACGGGTGACCGAAACAGTGCTGTCGGTTATCGGGCTCTTTCCGATAATAATGAGGGCCTGGACAATACGGCGATGGGCTATCAGGCGATGGATTCCAACCAGGATGGAGAAGGGAATGCCGCCTTTGGGGCCAATGCACTGGGCAGCAATGTCTTTGGCAGCTGGAACACCGCTGTAGGAGCAAACACAGCCCAGTTTGGCAACCAGGTTACCGGAAATACCGCTGTCGGCTACAATGCCGGAGGAACTTACGTCAACGGCAACTACAATACGTTTGTCGGGTATGATGCCAAGTCCAACCTGTCCGGTCATACCAATGCTTCAGCACTTGGAAGCGGCGTGATCATCACAGGATCAAACCATGTACGACTGGGGAACGGTTCGGTGACATCCATCGGGGGGTATGCCAACTGGACCAATATCTCCGATCAGCGGGTGAAAACCGATGTTGAAGAAAATGTGCGGGGCCCGGATTTCATCCTTCGGTTGCGCCCTGTAACCTATCATCTTGACCTCACCGCTGCTTCTTCTCGAATCCAGGGCATCACCTCTGCCCAGACAGACGGACAGGCTGAAAAGAATCTGTTCGGTACACCGGATTCATCGCCCAGGAAGTGGAACAGGCTGCATACCAGAGTCAGTATGACTTCAGTGGTGTCGATAAGCCCCAGAACGAACAGGACCTGTACGGTATTCGCTACGCTGAATTTGTTGCCCCTCTGGTCAAAGCAGTACAGGAACAACAGAAGATGATCGAAACCTGGGGAACTGATCCGTCAATTACAGGTAGAGATTGAAGCCCTGAAAAAGAAATAGAATTTCAGGCTTCCGTTACCCGATCCGGTAACTTCGAAACCTGCTTTTTAGGGCAGGGTTGAAACCATGTCCTTGACCCTGACCATTCAGGATTCTGTATCTTGGAAAGAAAACCGATGCGTTTTCTGATCTTGAATTTCGTTTTCCTGTTCGTTTGCCCGCTGTCCCTGATCCAGGCGAAGGAATGGGTTGTGGGTCCGGGAAAATCGTATACAAAACCATCACAGATTGCCAATCTGGTTGCCTCGGGAGATACGGTCACCATCGATGCCACCGAATACGTCGGAGATGTCGCTTTCTGGAAAGCAGACAGTTTGCTCCTCCGCGGAAACGGTGGATTTGCACACCTGAATGCGGATGGGAAAGCAGCCGGTCAAAAAGCGATCTGGGTAATTCAGGGAGATGATATAACGGTTGAACGGATCGAATTTTCACATTGCACCGTTGCCGACAAAAATGGAGCGGGAATCCGGCTGGAAGGTACCAATCTGACCGTCCGCCAATGCTGGTTTCACGACAATGAAAACGGGATCCTGGCAGGGGATAATGCAAACAGTACCATCCTCGTCGAATATTCCGAATTCGGGTTCAATGGATATGGTGACGGATTCAGCCATAATATCTATGTCAATCATGTCGCCCGTTTTGTTTTTCAGTTCAATTATTCCCACGACAGCAAGATCGGGCATCTGGTCAAAAGCCGTGCCTATGAAAATCACATCCTGTATAATCGACTCGACAGTCAGCCGGGCAGCGGGGTGAGCTATGAAATCGATCTGCCAAATGGCGGCCTGTCCTATCTGATCGGTAATCAGATTGTCCAGCCTGTGGACGGCCAGAATTCGGGAATGGTTTCATACGGACAGGAAGGGCTTTCCAATCCCGGGCCTCACGAATGTTATGCCATCAACAATACGCTGATCAATGCCAAGACAGTCGGTCGCTTCTTTAATCTGAACGCATCTACAGCTCTCTTCAAAGGATGGAATAATCTGCTTGCAGGTGGTGGTTCATTCAGCAATGGAGGTGTGCTGGTGATGGATACGATCAAGAATCTGCGTTTTCAGGATCCACAATATTGTGGCTTCGTCGATCTACCAGGTTTGGATTTACATCTTACTGCGACCTCACCCGTCCTCGATAAAGGGCTCAATCCTGAATTGGCGGGAACGGTCAACCTCTGGCCGGACAGAGAATATGTTCATGTAGCCCAATCCACAACCCGGCCTCTGCATGGCGCCCTCGATATCGGCGCATTTGAAGGCCCTCAGACCAATGCTGTTCAGGATTCGGAAGTCCCCGCCATCCGCCTCCTTCAATCGGGCAATCAGGTCATCGTCGAAGGACTGGAAGTGGCTGACCAGCTGATGTTGGTGGATTTGCAGGGGCGAATCATTGAACAGACGATGGGGCAGACAATGATCCTCCCTGTTCTGCCTGCCGTTGTCCTGGTGATCAGAAAGAACCAGGTCATTTTTCGTCGGATCCTTCTTTAACGGATAACCACCCATCAATAAAAAACCCGCCCCGAAGCATCGGGGCGGGTTTTTATTATATCCCATTGGAGGCTTTAGAAACTGTATCCCATGGATACGCCACCATAAAACGGAAAGAAAAAGAGTTCATCGTTTTCATCGGCACCAAAAACTGGATTCAGGCTGGCACGAAAATGAAAGCCTTTACCCGGAAGTTGTCTTCGGAAACCAAGTGTCAGCATGCCAACAACATCCCCGGCATTTTCATCATCATCATCGAAGAGAAAAAAACCATTGCTGGAATACACACCGTTAATGCCAAATTCAAAAAACTTGCTTTCATTACCGATCAAATAGTTGATACCAATGGGTACCGTCAGAATATTGACGTCATTGAATTTGAATCCTCCGATACCGAGACGAGCTCCCAATCCATCATTCGATTTGGAAAACGAACATCATAATTGAAGGACAGACTCATGCCAGGGCCAAAGAGTTCTGCATATAGTGCATTCTGCCCGACAGATTCCCGTTCGGATTGACCAAGTACTGGGGCGGAAAACATGCTGAGCATGAACATCGCACCGCAAATCATAGCAACCATTCGTTTCATAATACGAGAGTTTGATTCAAACAAAGATAATCACTGCGTCAGGCAGAGTTGTTAAAATTGACTTAAGAGCACCTGTTTCAGCAGATACTTCTCTCCTGATCAATAAGTCGGCGTCATATCCTCATCGACGACCAGGATGAAATCCGCCCGTTGGATATTCTCCGCATCCAGTCTGGACAGGTCTGCTTGCGTGACTGTTGTGATCGTGGCATATTTCAAGTCAGGTCGCTGGCGTTGGAGATACCAGAGAATCCCTTCAAAGTTGTCTGAATGATATGCGCCATTGTAATGAATGAATGGCCGATCTTGTTGGAAGCCCGCCAGAATGAAATGGGCCATGGTCGCATCCTTGGATGCCTGCGCCATGGGAAAGGTCTCACCGCCATGCCCCCCCATCATCTCGATCATCGCCACGTAACCAGGCAATTCCGGGTCGTAAGCGATTGGCAATGGTGCCACCCAGGTTTTTTCCTGAGCACTGAGTGAATCCAGGGCTGACCATCCTTCCTGTGAGACCATACTGGCAAATCGCCGAGGGATATTCGTCGCAATAAACGGCCACCCGCGTTCTTTCGCCAGATTGACCAGGGGTGCATAGTCGGTTTTATAATTGGGCCACAGGCGAGCCAGTGTATCCAGTCCTTTGGCATCGATCTCTCCCGCCAGGTACTGGTTCAGTGGCACCTGATTGTCCGCCTCGAACATTTCAGCACCCAGAACCAGTGCCTGTTGTTTGCCCAGGTCACGGGTGAGCTCCAATTGGAGCCAATGGGCAATGGCATTGTTGTGATATTCACCAAACAGGATGATATTCTGCTGTTGCAACGCTTTCAACATCTTGCCATAGGTCACTTTTTTTCCTTTGGCGTTGAACAGTTGATAGGCTGGCATTTGCTTTTGCGCTTCCAGTGGGAGGGTACTCAGTCCCAAACACAAGACAAGGAGGATATATTTCACGTAAACCTGGATTTGAATGTGAAGATAACCGGATTGTAGCGGGTAGCGAAGTCAAACTGCGCCGGTGGAGCTCGACTGGTATCTCCACCACGTAAAGACATCTTCCCCGGCGAGTGCCAGACTCATCATCTCCGGAAACTGCTCCAGCCCACAGGCGAAGGCCGGTATATTCATCTGGTGCAGCCTTTGGGCCGCTGTCTTGTCGTATTCCTCGGCTCCTTCTTGACCCAGAGCCAACAATGCTACCACCCGCACACCGCTGTCATTTAACGCCTGAAAGTGCGTATACATGATCTCGGGCATTCCACCTTCAAACAGGTCGCTGATGAGAACGACCACGGCTTCAGATGGTGACTGGATCTCCTTCCGTGCAGCTGCCAGCGCATTCCCGATATCCGTACCACCCCAAGATGAAACCCCAGCAGGAGATCCACCGGGTCATGGACCAGTTTGCTCAGATCAAGTAACCCGGGTGTCAAATGCAAAAAGAGACAACCGGATCGTCGGGATCTGGGCCAGAACGGCGGCATAGATGCCCGCGTAAATAAGGGAAGCTTGCATGCTGCCACTCTGGTCCACGAGGATGATCAGTTCCTTGTGCTGGCGCTGCTTTCGATGGAATCCGACGCGGGTTTCAGGGATCAATGTGCGGAGGACCGGTTGATAATGCTGCAGATTCCTGCGTATGGTCCGATGCCAGTCGATCTGTCCCCAGGGGGGGTTGATCCGCCGCCGATCGCGTTGCAGGCGCCCGCGGATGGCCTGATGAAGCGGTGGCTTGATCTTTTGAATAAGTTGATCGGTTACCTGCTGAATCACGCTTCGGGCCGCTGCACGTCGAGGTTCATCCAGCGACTCCCAGGATTCCAGCAATACACCTGCCAGATGAATATCTGGCTCAAGTGCAGCCAGCATTTCGGGTTCGAGCAGCAGGTCAGTCAATCCAAGATGTGTAAAGGCATCTTTCTGCACCAACTGGATGGCCGACCCTGGAAAATAGGATCTCAGATCACCCAGCCAGCGGTGAAGTCGGGGCATGGAAGTACCCAGTTCACCCCGTCGGGCTTCATTGTAAAGCAGGTCAAGTGTTTCATCCTGACCGACGTGTGTATGGTCAGAAAGGGTAGTCGTTTCCTCTTCCACTTCAGACCCGAGGATCAACCGCCATCGTGTGGCTGAATCGAGAGTTTCGGTGTTCAGTTCCTGTTCCGAATGAAGGTGATCAACCAGAGAAGTAGGACGGCACCCGCCACGCCTGTGACGATCTCGCCGATCAGGTTTTCAGTACCCAGACCGAGGAGCCCAAAAACGACTTTACCGACAAATGCCCCGGCTATGCCAACCAGGATGTTGCCGAGGATTCCAAAACCGCTGCCTTTGATCAATTTGCCAGCAAGCCATCCCACGACAGCACCGATGAGGATGAACCAGAGAAAATGCATCATAATCGTGTCTTTGTCTCAAAATACGAAAAAGCTTTCTGATCTGCTCAACTTGTAGTCCATGAAAGGAGATGTGCTCGATATTTCCGCATACTCGTTATGGACCTGCATACCTCCATAACATCTTAACTCCTCAACCTCTTCTACCCGGAGAGAATTCTGTCAGCAAAAGTTTATTCCCGGGAGGCATGAGGAATCGCAGCAATTTGCTTTGCTTTGTCCATCATGTCGCACCAACAACGGATCGAGGATGCCGGGCAGGAAGTGATCCGGTCGCTCCGGTGGACGAGGCTGTTCCTCCCCATCCTGATCGGCATCGGTGTCGTTGGCTACCTCTTGTGGGATCAATTTGACCCGGACGAGTTTGGCAAGATCCAGTGGCGGTTGCATACGCTGATCTGGATTCTGATCGCTTTTTTTCTGGTGGCCATCCGACATGTCGTTTATGCGTTGCGGCTCTATATCCTGTCAGATCGTTTTTTTTCATTCAAAAAATGTGTCGAACTCATCTTTATCTGGGAGTTCAGCAGCGCCATCACACCCACCAGTTTCGGTGGGACAGCAGTAGCCCTCTTTCTCTTTGCCAAAGAACGCTTGCCACTGGCACGTACCGCATCGATTGTCATTTATACTGTCGTCCTGGACACGGCCATATTTCTGATCCTGCTTCCCATCCTTTTCCTCTTCTTCGGCACCTCCATTATCCGACCGGATATGGATCATTTCTGGGATCTGGATGGATGGGGTATCACCTTTCTTCTGTCCTTGCTGGTGATGTTCAGCTATGCCGCGTTTTTCTATTACGGCCTGTTTCGCAATCCGGCCCAGTTCCGCCGGATTCTGGTCATGGCGACATACAATCGCTTTTTCCGACGCTACAGGGCCCAGGCCATACAACTGGGCAACGATATTATCCTCGCTTCCCGCGATCTGACACGGCATACCAATCGGTTTCACTTTCTGGCATTTATCTACACGGCTATGGCCTGGGTCTGTCGATTCCTCGTGGTCAATGCACTCATCATTGCGATCGTTCCCGGAGCGTTCACAGGATGGATGGATCAACTGGTGCAGTTTGGTCGGCTGATGTCCATGTACGTGATCATGGCATTCAGCCCCACCCCGGGCGGAGCGGGACTGGCCGAGATCGTTTTTGACGGGTTTCTGAGCGATTTTGTGCCCACAGGTATATCGCTCATCATCGCTTTCCTCTGGCGATTGCTGACTTATTATTCTTACCTCTTTGCCGGGGCCATCGTGGTGCCGGCGTGGTTGCAGGGGCATGTCAAGCTGAGGCGCAAGCGGATGGAAGCAGAAGAGGAGTCAAGGAGTGAAGGAGGTGAGGAGTGAAGACAGGAAGGCTTGAGCTCTGTTTAACCTCCAAGGGCCTGCCTGTGAAAAGCCAGACCAGCAAGAGTGAGGAAACGTTTCTGGATCTTGTCGAAACCTAATCCCCGGGCAACAGCTCCTTATCAATCACTTCCTTGAACATGGCTTTTGTCAGGGCACCGGCTTGCATCATGGGTGTACCTTCCGAGGGGATGAACAGAATGCTGGGGATGCTGCGAATGCCGAATACAGCAGATAGTTCTTCCTCCACTTCCGTATCCACTTTGTAGATGTCGACCTTTCCGGCATATTCGGTGCTCAGTTCTTCCAGGATGGGGGCTACCATTTTGCATGGGCCACACCAGTCGGCATAAAAGTCAATGATCGCTGGGTGTTCCCCTTTGAATTTCCACTCCTTCTCGGTGGTATAGTCGAAGATATCACTCTTGAATTGATCGGCAGTCAGCTGGATGGTGGCCATATTATTCGTTGTCAGTTGTTGTCATGTTTTACGACACAAAAGTAACCCGATCCGGAAGTGCGTCATGTGATCCCTGTCACCGAAATCGTACCGGTGAGGTTGTTGTTCCGGAAGGCAACGCATAACTCCACAGAGAAACGTTTGACAGCTTGCCTTAGACCTGGAATCCTGGACGATGAACCGCTCCACCGAACTGGATCAAACCTGGAGAAAGGAGCATCCATTTGCCCCCCTCTCCATTCATGGAGAGGGGCTGGGGCCCAGCCGATGGCCCCGAGCACTTGGGGTCATCGTCTGGATCTGGACATTCCGCTTTTGAGCGGAAGCGTCCGCGGGTGAGGTTATATGCAAACGCCCCGACAGGTTTTCTGCCGAGGCGTTTGGGTTCGTGTGCCCGAACTGGCTTAAAATACGTAGTTGTATTTCAACACCAGCGCCTGAGTCCAGCTCACCCGCTTGCCCAACTGGCCATCCGGCAAGGTATCCGACGGACGCTTGACCAGCACATCAATGTCGTGATCATAAAACGCTTCCAACAGGAAGTTCAGGGACAGGCTCTTCCAGATCTGCCAGCCCAGATCATTTTGCCACAGTACGTCGATATTCTGTGGATTGTTCAGATAGTTGGAGAACAGATCCAGCTTGCTGGAAAAAACGATCTTCTCATTGGCAAATTTGTTCGCATAACCTGCATTCAATCGGGCACCCAACTGGTGAAAGGCCTGTTCATAGCCGAGGGTCGGATCATTGTCATCCACCAGTTTGGTACCGTGAATGCCCAGATTGGCGATGTCCTGATCAGACACGTAGATCAGCTTGTAGGAAGCCGGTGCCAGAAAAAAAGTAAAATGAGCATCCGGTTTATATTGAATACCAGGCGACAACTCCAGACGGAACGGTGAGAGAAATTTGGCTTGTGCCAGAGCGGCTACTTCCTGTGCCTTCAGATAATTGCCCGGATAGGTGGGCATAGTCAACGACTCGAAGGTCAACAAGGTGGCATAGGACCATTTTTCATTGCTCGTTTTATACCCGTATTGTGAATTCAGTCGCAGCACATCCAGGCTTTTCTGCCAGTCGATGTCCGCCAGTTTTTGCACAGCAAGTTGCAAAGAGAGATTGTTTGACCAGGAATGTCTGCCTTTGGTGTAATTGGCATACAGGTTTCCAAGTCCGCCAAAGGCGATCCGGTTGTCTCCGGATCCAACACGTGGATTGGCCATCATCAATTGAGCGAAATCCAGCCCGATCGCACCGCCGGTCACCCAGCCGTCACCTTCCTTTTTCGATGCCTCCTGAAGTTCCTTCAAGCGGTCATCACCAGCCTGGGCTGTGACGAGAAACGGGATGGTCAGGGCAAACCATGCAACAATAAGTGAGGTAGAGATTCTCATGATTCAACGATTTTGTGAACCGCAAAATTAATAGAAACCTGAATGTGTGCCCTATTGCAGTGCTCTCCAGCCGGATCAGAATTCGATCCGGACAATCTTGAGCTTGTTGCTCCGTTCACTGGGCACCAATAGTTCATAGATACCCGTCTGCACCGCCTCTCGGAAGATGATCTTCAGTTTTTGATAGTCCGTGCTCAGCAGGCTGTTTCGGACCACTTCTCCCTGCCAGTCAATCTGATAGGCACTTACTGTATTTTCATACGCGATCTCGTCGTTGAAGATCAGCCGAAGTTGATCGGGGGCCGTCATAATATAACAGGACGAAAACAGCCCGTCATCATCCTGGCTGTACTGCTTCTTGGGCAGCACGGCATGCCAGTCCAGACTGGCATCTTCACCCATGGAGGTGATATACAGATCCTCGTAATAATAATCCACCGTAAACCGACCCCCACCTGGGCCGAACTGAAAATTCTGCCCTGCCGTGTTGCGCTCATATTTCCTCGATTCTTCCATCAGGATGACAACGCCACCATCTTCTCTGAGCATCACCTGAAGGATTTCCAGGTCCTCCAACCCCTTCGCCTGAACCGCGGCATCATCACCCATCCGACCCAGTACAACTTCCGGGAAAGTCTGTTTGATCAATTTGAACGAGTCCAGCTCATTTTCTGAAATATAGAAGTAAAAATATCCATTGACCCGGGATCGACTGTCTTCGGCTTCCAGCCCGACTCCCGTAAGTCGCTGGTGTCGATTGTCATAGGTAAAATGGATCTGACGGGACAACAGATCGCGCAGACTCACAGTCCGCGTCAACGGGCTGACCATACCCGGTCCGTATTCGATCAGTTCCAGGCTATGCTCTTCGAGCCGTGACCGGCGATTATCCTTTTCCATCACCAGATGCATGCCTCCCCGATTGTCGACAATCAACGTCCGAAATTCCTTGAAAAAAGAAAACGCATCGATCGATACGCGCGCTTTCCACATCGTTGAAAGACTGGTCAGATCGATCCCCTGAATATCGATCCAGGCCTGTTTTTCGATCTGATAGACCAACGCCTTTGTTTTATCTTCCGACACTTCGATCCGACTGTCCGGTGTATAAAACGATTGTTCATAGGTACTCAGCGTGACACTGTCCATCAACAGGCCACTGTTGTCGTATCGATGGGCTTTGAGAAAGTATTCACCTTTTCGATGATATTGGTACAACACCACAATGGACTGATTTTGCGGGATGATACCGATGACCTGGGATCGGCGTTTATCCAGCTCCAGCTCCTTGGTCCACTGGATTCGCATCTTCTCATCCAGAGCACTCAATTCGAGGGAATACTCATTGTCCGTTGAAATCAGATACTGATTGTCATATCGACCCAGAATCTGGTAGAAGTCATCCTTTCGCAAGGTGATTCCTTCAGAAACGGTGACTCGTTGAGCCAGGATGGGGAAGCCCATGAAAAGAAAAGCCAGAGACAGGATCAGGGGAGTACGGGACAGGCTCGAGACGGACGGTTTGAGATTCCTCATGAATATAGTCAACTGTTTTTCCCCGAAATGGTTATTCTTGGGCAAGTTAAATTCTTTCGGGCGTATGAGAATAGGTATCGTGTGTTATCCAACCTTTGGTGGAAGTGGTGTTTTGGCTACCGAGTTGGGTCGCGGCCTGGCAGCTCGCGGGCACCAGATTCATTTTATTACCTACCGCCAACCGGTTCGCCTGATCAATTTTGCAGAAAACGTCTATTATCACGAAGTGCCAACTTCGGAGTATCCTCTGTTTGAATACGCGCCCTACGACACCGCCATGGCCAGTACGCTGGTCGATGTAGCGACCTCCGCTCGACTTGATCTGTTGCACGTTCACTATGCCATTCCACACGCTGCCATCGCGTACATGGCGCGGGAGATCCTCCGGGCAAAAGGCATCTACATCCCCGTGATCACCACACTCCATGGCACAGATATCACGCTGGTAGGTAAAAATCGCAGTTTCGCTCCGGTGGTGGAATTTTCCATCAACCAGTCGGATGGGGTCACGGCAGTTTCGGAAAGTCTGAAGCAGGAAACCCTCGAGACCTTCCAGATCAACAAGGAGATCGAGGTGATTTACAATTTTGTGGACTTCTCCCGATTTACCAAGACAGACAAGGAACATTTTCGTCGGGCAATCGCACCGGACGGAGAGAAGATCCTCGTCCATACCTCCAACTTTCGGCCGGTCAAACATGTAGATGATGTCATCCGGATCTTTCAACGGATCAACGAACAGATCCCTGCCAAATTGTTACTGATCGGAGATGGCCCCGAACGCCAGAATATGGAGATGTTGTGTCGGGATCTGGACCTTTGTGATGAGATCCGATTTCTGGGCAAACTGGAGGCGGTCGAAGAAGTCCTGGCCATTGCCGACCTGTTTCTTCTTCCTTCCGGACATGAAAGCTTTGGCCTGGCTGCCCTCGAAGCAATGGCCTGTGAAGTGCCTGTCATATCATCCAATGCCGGGGGCCTGCCGGAGGTCAACATCCATGGTGTGACCGGTTATCTGGAAAAACCCGGTGATGTGGAGGCCATGGCAGAAGATGCCTTGTCCATACTGGTCGATCCGGAAAAACAGAAGCTTTTTCGTCGGAATGCCTATGAACAGGCCTTGCGATTCAGCATAGACACTATTCTACCCCAATACGAGGCCTATTATGAACAGATCCGCACGGCAGCACTTATCGGATGAAAACGATCTTGCTGATCGCTGTATCCGGGTCACCAAGTGGATTGTCTGAAGCAGAGAACACCAGATACACCCCGGAAGCAGCTCGCTTCCCTGTATAATCTTCCCCGTACCAGATTGCCTGTCCTCCCAGGGAAGTGGTTTCATAAACCAGTTTGCCACGGATATCCGTGATCTTGACATTTCCATCCCGAGGCAACCCCTTGATCGCGATCGGTCCCCGGTAATCAGGTCGTACCGGATTCGGATAGACCTCGACTGTACTGGCATGCTGATCTCCTCCGGAAGTTGTTTCCGTCTGATAGACCATCATACCTGCTTCCGTTCCGATCCACATTTCCCCTGTCGAACCATGGAAAGCAAGCGTATTGATCTGATTGGAAAACAGCGGAGAATTGGATTCTGTAAACTGTTTGATCTCTGTCAGGCCATCCGGCGACTGGACAAACAGCCCGGAACGGGTGCCCAGCCATTTCCGATTGGCACCATCCACAGCGATCGCCCGTACTTCTTCATCATTCAAAAGGGCTTCAGTAATCCCTTCCTGCGTGACCACAATTCGTGATGCCTTGCAACTGGTGTCAAATACATCCCCACACCGGATCACGCCAACACCATCATCCGTACCGACCCAGACCTCGCCGTCCAGGTCGAGACCGACACTGACGACCTTGCTGGATGGAAGATTGCCACTACCGGAATCAAATACCCTGACCTTGTCGTCGGCCGAAGAAAGCAGATCAATCCCCTCATGGTAGACCAGGATACCACCAGATCCAAGTACAAACCATTTGTTGTTCTGATGATCGACCAGACCCTTGAATAATTGGGTGTTCCCGATCGGTCGGAAGCTCTTCCAGTCACCATCCGCGCTATACAGGACAAGCGGGTTTGGTGCCAGTGTATTGGCCATCCACAAATGACCGTTCCTGTCGCGAACCAATCCGCCAATGCGCTCCCGCTGTTCGTCACCGACAGCACCTTGCAATGCAGAATTCTCTTTTTGGTGAAAGGTGATCTCTTCACCCTCAATCTCCAGCAATCCGCCATAATAGGATCCGGCAAAAATGATACCCGTCTGCGGGTCCACTTCAATCGTGTTGATATCGACATGGGCCTCCTTTGAAGACATAGCCGGATAATCGAAAAAGTTGTAGTTCTTCCAGATCCCTTCCTTCTGCACATAAATGCCGGCACCATTGGATCCTCCGGATTGATTCGCGAGAATTGTACCGGAAGCGACATAGACGGCATCATCTACAATCCGGATCTCGGAACTTGTAAAATCAAATGGGGAATCATACTGGATCTGTTCACATTGTGTGCCCGGTAGTTGAACCATTCTGAAATTCAACCACTCGTCAGCCATCCACAATCGACCAGATTCATCAATGATGCCACCAAGAGGACGGCCAACACAGCCTCCTGTCAGTATCTGTTCCTGACCATCCGCATTGCGGACATAGACCGTACCGGAGTTAAACCCCGAAGGGGCATACCCGGCTACAACCTGCCCATTCGAAACCTGCAGATACCGGAGCGATTGTCCTGGATTCTGGAAAATGGTTTCAGATTGATTGTCAGACCATCGAATAAGATCTTCATCCACGACGACGATCAGGTCATCATTCAGCGAAACCACACCAGCAGAATAGAAAGATGCCGGAAATCCTTCTGGTTCCCCCAATTTTTTCCACGCCGAGAAATTCTGAAAAAATCCACCTAATGGAATACTGTAGAGCCCTTCTTCTGTAGCCAGATAATATTGACCGTCAAATGCGGTGGATTGAAAGGTTCGAAATCCGGTGAACGCCGTCTGTTCGAACAGTCGTGTTTTCAGGTTGAACTGGACAACGCCAAATCCGCAACTCAGCAATGCCAGACTGTCTTCAAACAGAAAAATATCATAGATCTCCTTTTCTCCCGTGAGATTGGTATTGGCAGCGATGTCGTTGATATTCGTGATACCATTGGCGTCCAGCAGATCAATATTGCCACTCTCATAACCAATGATCAGGGTTGAAAAGCGCTGGCTGTAGGCCATCCGGCTGATCCCGTTTTCACTGAGATCATCCACCCGGCTGAAGAATCGTGGAGATTGATCCTGTTTGTCGATCTGCAGAAGTGACTGACTTGTGGCGTAATACACATGATCGGGTGATTGGGTCACAACCAGCCCGGTATTGTAGGGTAGTGCTGCTCGCCAGGTACCGATGGCGAGGTTGGAAGCAGACTGCCCCATCACCAGGGAAGCAAAAATGACCATGATCTGCAGGGAAAGAACAATGCGCATAGTAGAGGTTGATGTACCGTAGGGTATAACTTTGGACCTTCAAAAATATTGCAAGCCGTGAAGCTAAACACGGAATCCGAAAAGAAGCTGATACCACAGCTTTTCCATATCCCGAAATAACGTTTTCTTTGCAGGGCAATACGAAGCGAAAAAACGATCGACCAATGAGTAATCAAGTTAACTTTGGCTGGAAGGGAGGATGTTTCCTGCGCGGCATAGTCTATGTGCTGCTGTTCGTGATCCTGCTCATTTGGGTCTATTACAAGAATTTCAGCCTGACATTCTAAGCACCTGTTTCGTTTATAAAAAAAGGGCAGCTCAGCTTGTGCCGAGCCACCCTTCTTGGATGAGTAAACTAGCTTTACGATCCCGGGGTCCAGCGGTGGAACCCGAACTCCTTCACTTCTGTGCAGAACATGTCGTTCTTTTCACGGTTTTTCAGCTCCTGACGTAACGTAAATGTGCCGTCTGTCTGATAACTGATGGCTGCAACATCCGTCCGTTCAATCTGGTTTCCCTGAGGATCCAGGACATGCATGAGAAGATATTGGCCATCTTCAGTAATATCCCAGAAACCGTTTTCTCTCAAAGCCACACCCCGGTTACCCATGGAACGGGCAAATGTGCCGTCGCCTCTGAAAGAAAATTGGAGAAATGCATCTTTCATCGGTTGGAAGGTGCCACAATCGTCCATCGTCTTCGCCAGATCGAAGGCATAGGTGCTGGAGATCCATTCTCCGGTCAGCTCCTGAGACATCAGGGCGATCTTCTGCGTCTCCTTTTTTCCCTGGTGGACAAAAGACAGTCGCTCCAGTGAACCGATGTCGGTGAGGTCAATACCATTACAGGTCTGAAACACTCTGTACATGTTCGTTCTGTTTTCTCCATCCAGATGTGAAATCACCAGGAAGAGGGCGTTGTTGTATTCTTCCAGCGTCCACTGAGACCGAAAATAGACTGTCGATCCATCAGCGTTTGAAATGATCTGGTCGGCTGCACCAAAATCGTGGAAAATGATCCTGGCGACTGTTTCCTTGTGGTCATTGCGATTGACCAGCCAGATGCTTTCCACCAGATCGTTGGCAACACGCACCTTCTGGCTGAGATCAGGGCTGTTGGTGTAGGCCTCACGACAATCCAGTTCGGGTGTTCCGGCAAAGGAGACGGAAAAAAACATGATCATTTGGGCAATCAGGAACATCTGTTTCATAACGGGTATATTTAATTTCAATGACAGGACAAATCTGCGGGGTTTTCATTGAGCCATTTCGCTCAACTGGACCAATGACGAGGAATAGTCGACGAATAGTTGCCTGACAACGGATGATTATTCTCCTGGACGTTCCCGAAGAATCGTCTTTAACGCTTTTATAACACTCTGATTGTAAATGACCTACAGGCTGTAAAGAGATCCGAATCATCATCCTGACATGGCGATCTGCCTCCAGATTGATGGACCAATCTGAGCATTTAAAGGTCAGGAGAATGCGAAAAGGAAGCGATTTGAAAACATCAGGATCTGAAAAATGGCTGATTCCACGGAAAGAAGATAAGGCAATGATCTTCTACATGAAATCGCACTAGAAGGTCAACTGCCACCGCCAGACCGGGCCATCATCCGGGTCTTCGATCTCGCCGGAAAGGGAAAATCCTGCCTTTTTAAGCACTCGAACGGATGCATTTTCTTCGGGTAATGTGTGCGCCAGGACGCCCTGGATCAACGGGATGTTGCGCACCCGACCCACGAGTCCGGTTGCCATTTCCGTAGCCAACCCCTGATGTCGAAATGGAGGCGCGATCTCATACCCGATCTCAACCAGTCCGTTTGCATCTGGTAAACCTTTGTACCCGCAGGTCCCGATGATGAGATCTTCCGATTTCAGTACAGGAAACCAGGTCCACCAACCTGACTGAGATTCATTCTCCCTGATCTTCCCCAGAGCATAGGCCCATGGATCAGACCCGAACTCGGTCCAGTCAGGATGCACAGCATAGCCGATATATTTTTCCAGTTCCTCTCGTCCGATCAATGCCGCTTGCAGGTGCACCAACTGGGCTGGGATGAGCAACAGACGCGGAGTTTCTATAGGAAAAGGTGTCATCGTGTGATGGGATACCATTGGTTCAATCGGGTCAATAGTTGTTGTAATATTTCAACAGAGCAGGGTCTGTCTCTCTGGATTTGATCTCATCCAGACGAGATTTGATCCGCTCCGCTCGCTCGGGATCGCCCTGAAGGAAATGCTGCCGGAGAACCGCTAATGCCCGAAATGCTGCATATCGCCGCATGGTTGTCCACTGTGCATCCCCGGCCTCCATGCTCAGCCTGCGTATAGCTTCATCCTTCTGTTCCTCCACCCCTGATCGAGCCAGATCCACATAGTTTTTCATGAAGGTCAGTCTTGGGAAGCCATTGATCCGCTCCCATTGGTCTTGAAAATAGGATAGTCCTTCCGTATTTCCGGATTGGGCATATAAACTGCTCAGGATGAGAATATTCGTGACAGATGAGTCTGTTTCCTGAGTGGTCATCATGCGTTCTGCTTGTGCCTGATCGATCGACATCAGGGCATGCAGTGCTGACGCCTGCACAGGATAGGCCTGATCGGTATTGATGATTTTTTTCAGAAACTGAACCTTGTCCTCACCCCAGTCCTGATCGGAAAGCATGGCGACAGCACGGGCACGTAATTCGGAATGTGGATCTTCTTTGGCGATCCGCACATATTCCTGGATAAGAACCGGATCCAATGCTTCGATCTGATCCAGTGCCATGGCCCTGACCTGCCATTGCGGGTCCTGCCAGGGATACCCTTCCAATACCCTGCAATCCGCTCCCAGCTGATCCATGATGGCCATCCGGGTCCAGACCGATGGCTGAACGCGCCAGTAGGCCTGAGACTGCTGCATGGTCCATTCAGCATGTTCCTGTTCCATCAACAGGACCCGATCCGGATCCAGATCAACCAGGATTGGTGCCTCCTTCATCTCAAAAGTGAAAAATTGTTCCCGCGCATCGATGTGCAGCGGAAATCGAACAACCTGATCTCCTGGCAATAAAACGGCGATTTCCGAAGGCAGTCGATAGACATCCTTGTTTTCAGACGGTGACTGATTTTGTTCAGCCCGGACAGTCAACAGGTGGCGCTCCGGGTCGAAGGACCAGTCCCATTTGATGATCGGATGACCCGGTGCGAAATACCATTGTTCAAAGAACCAGTTCAGATCCTGTCCAGACACGTGTTCCATCGCCAGACGCAGATCATGCACTTCTACTGCACTGAATGCATGTCGTTCCAGATAACGGGTCAATCCCGCCCGGAAAACCGGTTCACCAAGATATTGCCGTAGCATATGTAACACTAAACCGCCCTTATTGTAGGAATGAGCATCAAACATGTCATCCGGATGATCATAGTAGTAATCCACCAGTGGATGACGTTTTCTGCGCAATTCATTCAAATAACCCCCGAATTCATTCTGCCGGTGAATCTCGGCCTCTTCACGACCGTATTTGAATTCCAGCCACAGATATTCGGCATAATTGGCAAAGCCCTCATTCAGGACTGTATTCGACCAGCTTTCACACGTTACGAGGTCGCCAAACCATTGATGCATGATCTCATGAGCACAGATCAATTCGTTTTGAAGCTCATCGATCAGTTCCCGTTCCGTGCGCTGGACAAATTCCCCATACACGATAGCTGTCGTGTTCTCCATAGCCCCGGAAACGTAGTCCCGAACAACCACCTGTGCCAGTTTCGACCAGGGATACGCGACTCCAGTGTAGTCGGAAAAAAAACTGAGCATCGCCGGAGCATCCGGAAAAACAGCTTTTGCATCCGCGGCAAATGCATGTTCGACATAATAGTCAAGCGGTATGCCCTGCCATGTTTCCCGGGTAATGGAATAGTCACCTACAGCCATCATCATCAAATAGGGTGCATGGGGCAAGTCCATCCACCAGATATCTGTGCGCGTGCCATTCCCCCTGTCGACACTGTTGACCAGCGACCCGTTGGACAACGTCTCAAAAACGGTATCTACAGTGATCCTGAATGTATGGGTGGCCCGCTCATTGGGTTGATCGAATGTCGGTATCCAGCGACTGTTGGCCTGGGTTTCGCCCTGTGTCCAAACCTGACGGGGTTTGTCCCTGAATGTGCCTGCAGGATTGATAAAGTAAAGGCCCTTGTCTGAAGTAACTGCCCTTCCCTCACTGAGCTCATTCAACTCCGGGCGAGCTACATATTCAATGGCCAGCTGCACGGTGTCACCGGGTGCGATGGGATACGGAAATTCAATATCCAAGATCATCCCGTCGTATATATAGCCGAGGGTATCTTTCTGGCCTTCAAGACCGACAAACCCCAATTGAAATCCGACGGCATCCAATGCCACCGAAGATTGTGGTTTGACAAGGGGTGTCAGTGTGAGGATGGCTCTCGCCGGTGCTGTACTGTTTTCCCAATTGAATCGGATATCCAGATCTGTATCCAACAGGTCCCAATTTCGGGTTTCCGTCGGGTGATATGACCTGGATTCAAATTCCTCAGGAGCTGAAGGATCTGCAGTTACCACCAGTTCAGGTAAGTCCTGGATATCATCTACAGGAATGGCCATTGTTTTTTTCCCGGGTGTACAGCCAAAAAGGAGGAACGCCATGAGGGCCGGGAGGAAGGATCTGATCATAAAGTTCAATTACTTGCAAAAGTAAAGAACGCATCGCCAGGAGGTCGAGTTGTTTCCTGGTTTCAAAATCGCAGTTCGCCCTGTTTGTTCATCCTGGTTCTGCCGGGTTCCATTCGGGAATTGGCCAGGGTGAACCAAATCGCACATCATCCGGTTATCCCCCTTACCTTTGCACCGCCATGTTTCCAACCTATGATGTCATTGTTGTCGGCGCCGGCCATGCCGGCTGTGAAGCGGCTGTAGCCGCTGCCAACCTGGGATCCACCGTCCTGTTGGTTACGATGAATATGCAGACCATTGCCCAGATGTCCTGCAATCCAGCTATGGGCGGGGTAGCCAAAGGGCAGATCGTTCGTGAAATCGATGCGCTGGGCGGATATTCGGGTATCATCACCGACCGGACCATGGTCCAGTTTCGTCTGCTCAACCGATCAAAAGGACCCGCTATGTGGAGTCCACGGGCGCAAAGTGACCGTCAGCGCTTTGCTGAGGAATGGCGCATGATGCTTGAAGCACATCCCCGCATCGACTTCTGGCAGGAGATGGTCAAAGGTCTGCTGGTGAAAAACGGTCGCGTACAGGGTGTGGTTACCGGCATGGGACTGGAAATCCCAGGCAAGGCAGTGGTACTCACCAATGGCACTTTCCTGAATGGCATTATCCATATCGGTGAAAAGCAATTCGGAGGTGGACGGGCAGGCGAGAAAGCCGCTACCGGAATAACCGAACAATTGGTCGAACTCGGTTTTGAATCCGGTCGGATGAAGACCGGTACCCCGCCACGGCTCGATGGCCGGACTATCAACTATGACGTCATGGAGCTCCAGCCCGGTGATGATGCTCCCGGAAAATTCTCCTATTCAGATACTCCACCTCTAGTGGACCAAATGCCCTGCTACATTGCCTACACCTCGCAGGAAGTTCATGATACACTACGAACCGGATTTGACCGCACTTGTGAGGTCTATGTCAACGGATTTTCATCCTCCTTGCCTGAAGACGTGCAGTATAAGGCCATCCGAAAGGTAGAGGGCCTGGAAAATGTGAAGATGTTCCGTCCGGGTTATGCGATCGAATACGACTTTTTCCCGCCTCACCAACTGGAAATGTCGCTGGAAACCCGATTGGTAAAAAACCTCTTTTTTGCAGGTCAGATCAATGGGACGACCGGGTATGAAGAAGCCGGCTGCCAGGGCCTGATGGCCGGGATCAACGCACATCTCGTGGTCAGGGACGAGGAACCGTTTATCCTGCGTCGTTCTGACGCCTACATTGGTGTGCTGATCGACGATCTGGTCAATAAAGGGACCAATGAACCCTATCGCATGTTCACATCGCGGGCCGAATTCCGGATTCTGCTACGTCAGGATAACGCGGATGTCCGACTGACGCCATTGGCCAGCAAACTGGGAATGGCGGATCTGGAAAACCGGATGAACCGTGTGCACCAGAAAGAGGAAGCTGGGAAAATCATTGAACAATTCATCCGCGAACTCAGTGTCGAACCCGGACAGGTGAATGCGTTTTTAACAGCCATGGACTCTGCTCCTGTAACCCAGAAAGGGAAACTCCACGGTATTCTGCTTCGACCCCATGTCACCCTGGCCGACCTCGCCAATCTTCTGCCGGAAGTCCAGGTTTTCCTTGAGCCATTTGATCAGGAGATCCGCGAATATGCCGAGATCACCATGAAATACGAAGGGTATATTCAACGTGAACAGGACATGGTCGACAAGATGAACAGACTGGAAGACATGGCACTCCAGGACAGCTTTGACTATCACAAATTGAGTGGGCTGTCGAATGAAGCCAGGGAAAAACTGACCCGCTCAAAACCGAGGACTATCGGCCAGGCCAGTCGAATCAGCGGGGTTAGTCCAGCGGACATTTCTGTCCTGCTCATCCACGCTGGACGCTAGGTTCAGACCGGGTCGATCCGCAGATCGAATCGTTTGCGCAATTCGTGGATCATCGGATTTTTTTCCGCCAGATGATCAAAGATTTCCCGGGGTGTAGTGGGCGTGTCATCTGTGGCATCACGCTCCGGGGCAAGGCTTGAGTCGACCTCCAGAATCATCCCCAGGTTGGGATGCCGCACCCTGTCCCGAATGAAGGGCATCAGGTCTGTATCCTGCTGGATCATCCCGCGAGCCATCTGCGTACCGACCATGACCGTGATCCGTTCACCCGTCAACTGCAGCTCTGCATCCATCAGAAACTGGCGCAAAGAGGGCGAGTCGGCCTGACTGGCATACAACTCCCAGACATCCCGGATATGTTCCAGGTTCAGCTCGACATCTTCCTGTTCCTGCTGTTTGAGGATGAACGCCTTCTCCAGATTGGACAACGATTTCAATGAACCTCCCAAAGGGGACGGTTTGGCCTTTGAAACGGGTACTGTCTTGTCAACAGCATGTGGGATGGTTTCAGGTGAAGTGGGGACAGGGTCTGAAACCGGTTCTGCAAAGGTCGGTTCGTCCTCAGATAGTGCAGCTGACTTCTGCTGTACATTCACTGATTCCAAGTTGATCGTCGTGGAAGATGCAGAAGAAATGGAGGTCTGAACTGGAGCCAATGACTGTACCCCCGATTCAGCTAAAGGCTTACTCAATTCAGGCTGGCTGTTTTTTTTTTCGGCCGCCAATGCAGCTGGATCAACCTTTAACACGTGATGGATATGTGCCATCCGGATAAGCGCCATTTCTGTGTGCAGTCGTTTGTTTCGAGCCAGGGGAAACTGGACATCCGCTTGATTGGCCAGATGAAGGGCAGTCAGCAAGAAGCTTGGTGAAGCCAGTACGGACTGTTCACGATAGCGCTGATGCCAGGTAGCACTGGTTTCCAGCAGGTCCGTCGTCCGGGAGTCCTGAATGACCAGCAGATTCCGAACATGCTCGGCCAGACCATTGATAAAGATATCCCCTTCAAAACCGTTTTGGAATACCTCTTCCAGTATCAGCATCGCCTGGCTATGATCTCCGGCGATCAAGGCGTCGACCACCCGGAAGTAATACTGGAAATCCAGCACGTTCAGGTTTCGGATCACACTCTCATAGGTCACCTCACCTTCCGCGGAACTGGCCATTCGGTCAAAAATAGACAAGGCATCCCGCAGGGCGCCATCCGCTTTTTCGGCGATGATGTGCAGAGCATCTTCTTCTGCCTTGATCTTCTCCTGTTCACAGATTCCCTTCAGATGATTGACGGTATCTGCAATGGCGATCCGCTTGAAGTCGTAGATCTGACAGCGGGACAGAATGGTGGGAATGATCTTGTGTTTCTCCGTTGTTGCCAGGATAAAAATGGCATAGGGAGGGGGCTCTTCCAGGGTCTTCAGAAAGGCATTGAATGCCGCCTGGGAGAGCATATGGACCTCATCGATGATGAAGATCTTGTATTTGCCCTGTTGTGGTTGGAAACGCACCTGTTCCACCAATGCCCGGATATGATCCACCGAGTTATTGGATGCCGCGTCCAGCTCCAGAATATTGAAGGACGCATTATTGTTGAATGACTGGCAGGAATTGCAGGTGTTGCACGGCTCATGATCCGGGGTGGGCTTCTCACAGTTGAGCACGCGGGCCAGAATTCGGGCGCAGGTCGTTTTCCCGACACCACGAGGACCACAAAAAGAAAGGCATGCGCCAATTTGCCTTGCTTCAATGCATTTTTCAATGTCTGTGTGACATGCCCCTGCCCCACCACTTCATCAAAGCGGACCGGGCGATACTTTCGGGCAGAAACGAGATATTGACTCATAGCAGAACGGCCTCAAAAGTAGGGAAAAGTTTGGGTAGACCTGGCGAGAAGAACTAGACGAAATGATCCATGGACCAAGAAACCGGGAATCCGCCAACAATGCCACCAAAGATGCTCCAGTACAGAAATAACCATCAATTCAATTGGGTACGACATTGTTCAGGATATCTTTCCATTCAGCACTTGTTAAATATTCCTCAACCTCCATGGGTTAAAACCTCGGGCTACATCCGTTTCTGGATGAAGAGTGATATTCATGGTTTCGCATCCTCCCTTCCTCATAACCCCCTCCCCTCCTTCACTCCTGTACTCAAATCGTCCACCAGTAATTCAGCTTCAGTACTAATGTTCGCACCCGATCCCGGAATTGGCCTGGCGTATCATAGCTGTCTGTATACACGAGGAACAGATCAGACAGTGGGGCAAAGCGCCATTGAAAGCGGCTGTTGATATTGAAGATCTCCCGTTGTGTATTGTACTGGACAAAACTGGTCCAGAAGACATTTCGGGTAAATGTAAAATCAAGTCGAGCCGTCATATTGATGATCTCCGCCCGCCCATAATCATCCGGAAAATCCAGATGGTTATAGTTCAGTCGAAAACCCAGACTGCCGTAAGGCATCACCCGGTAAGTCACCCCGGTCTGTCCTGAGACAATATTTCCGTTGTAAAACTGGCCACCGGATGCACCGACCAGGAAGTACCAGGGTTTTCGGGTGTCCGTATCAAAGAAGGCCCCCGCCTGGACAAACGTATAGTCATCAGCTGGAAGCGGTTCTCCATCCGACACAAACGTGGTTGGAAAAAGAAGGTGGATCTGTTCCAGGCGGCTCCAGACTTGAAAAAACCGACGATCCTTGAGAAAGAAATTATACGTCAGCGAATGAAGAGTTTCATTCAGGCTGCCACCCGGAATGAGGATCACCGAATTAATGGCCTGGAGCCAGTGGCGATTGAACAGCGAACTGGATGATTTGGGATAGGTCTTACAACTCATATCGTTGTACAACTGGTGATACCCCAACCGGATAATGGTATCCCGACTGGCATCATAATTTTCGATGCGCTGTACAAAGCCCATATCTGCGTAGAAATTTTCCCCCGCGCCGGAATAGTTGATATACCCTTTGAAACGCTCCCCATTATAGGCCGTGCCGGTTGTCCAGCACACCTGGTCACCGGAAATATCCGGTTTGAATGATGCGTGCATGGAACCCCACACCTCCAATTTGCCGGAGGGTACCCTGTAGTTTCCCTCCAATCCAGCGGTTCGTCCATAATCGGCCTTCTCGAATTGTCCTTCGGTGAAGGCCTGACGATTTGTGACGGGGCAGCTATCCGTGAACGGCTGAAGATTTGCTGATTCACCGAAACCGCTGAATAATTCTGGGATGGTGTACTGGAAGATGAACCTGTCTGCATATTCAGGACACCGATCCGGGTAGCACTGGATACATTGCCACTCAACCGGGCACCGTACAGGATGGGCACTGTCCCTCCTTCATCATCGAGTCCGATCCGACGGGAAAAAAAGGGCCGCAGCGTATTTAATGAAAACTCGCTGAAGACATCGGTGTTTTCCAGGAAAAAGGTCCGACGTTCTGGAAGCCGAATATTAAATCGGGTCAGGTTGACCGGTTGTTCGTCGATATCAACCTGGCTGAAATCCGGATTGAGGGTCAGGTCAAGATTCAACGCCGAGCCCAGTCCAATACGTGCATCTATTCCTCCCTGAAAGAGATTACTCACCGGATCTTGAGCGGAAGGTTCTTTTTGCGTCCCGGCGAGAAGATAGGGGATTACCGAAACATTGGTGATCTGACTGCCGGGCACATCCTGCCAGATCAGTTGTCCAGTGAAATTGATATCCAGCGGGCCAAACTGCAAGGGAACCGGAGTCCATGTCTGCACTTCATTGCGCGTGATCACATTCCGTACAAACTGGATTCCCCAGGTCCGGTTTTCTGCATCGAATCGCAAGGTCCGAAGAGGAATGGCCATTTCCAGCGTCCACCCTCGATCAGATCGTTGCGTTTCGGTGTAAAAGGTGCCATCCCATGATGTGCTGACATCCTGTCCGATACCCAGCAGAATACCGTCGATCTGGGTACCATACGGACTGGAACCAAAGAAATATCCGTAGGTATGTTTATTGATCGGATCAAGAACCACTCCGAAACCGTCTCCCCGGAAATAATCCACGTCCCGGCGCAGCGTCTGCACATTTACCGGTTCCGTTTCGACACACCATGCAGCAACGTACAGAAAGTCGTCATCATAGGCCAAACGAACGACAGTTGCCGGTTCAGCATCTGCTTCGAGGCGAGGTGATTTCAACCAGAACCGGTTCACTGAATCCGCATTCATCCAGAATGCTTCGTCCGGGCGTCCATCGAGGAGAAAGTCCCCTTCGACAGGGCGAATATGGATTTGATAATCTTTCTGAATATCGGTTGACTCCTGAGCCAGCGTGGATGACATTCCTGTTCCCAGCAGGAGCAGGATCCATCCTGTTCGACCGAAAAAAGCCATGCTGCCGTTTTTTGTGGTGTTTTGGCTACAGCCCCAGTTTGGCCATCACTTTGAGCATGATGTCCTCTGCACCGTTGGTGAAGACCATGGCTTGCACACTGGAGTCGAAGATCATTTGATAACCCTCTTCCGGCCCACTTCCTTGATGGCTGCATCCACTTTGTTCAGGATGGGATCGTAGAGTGTCTGGCGTTGTTTGAGGATCAGTTGCTGACCTGCCTGTTCAAACCCCTGCAAAGCCGTCTGTTGCTCCTGTAATGCAGCCTCTTTTGCCTGAGCCTGGATCTGTGAGAGGCTGCCCGTTTGCGACTCCTTCATGTACGCCTGGTAATCCTTTTGCAGAGCGGTCAGCATACTGTCTCCTTTTGCCTGCAATTCGATCTGATAAAGACCCAGCAAGGAATCGGCTACCGCGATCTCCGGAAGCTGTGACAGCAATTGAAGTGAATGAACATGACCAACCTTTTGTGCGGATGAATATCCTGCTGCCAGTAATACAGCCAATCCTGTAAGAAGAAGACGCATGAAAGCAAATTTTGTGCAAAGGTAACGATCCGGTCGACTGGGTAGTATACCCGAACGAAAATCCGGATCAAACACCCTGTCTGAGCTGTGCTGTGCGCTCTTTCAACGTGGCCAGTATGGCCCCCAGATCCAGCTCATCCAACGGCCGATCCACAGCACACAATTCCATCAGTACCCTGTCCTGAGCATTACCCAGTTCCTTGGCCCGGGCATAAGGGACGTCCTCCCGGAAAGTAACCAGGGAGTATTTGGAGAAGTAGTCCGGAAAAGTGGCTTCCAGCTTCGTTTCCAACTGCCGCTTCCGCATAAAGACCGGGTCGGCGACGTGGTCGCGCATCTCGTAAAAGTTCTCTACTGCGAGATCGGCGATCGCATCAGCATTCGGTTTACGCAGCTCCTGAAATGCAGGAAGCAGTCGATCCCAGTCAGCACCATATTGATCCAGACAGTAGTCAAATACCAGGCAATCTTCAAAGGAACAGTTCATTCCCTGACCATAAAAAGGCACTACGGCATGGGCCGCATCACCGATCAGGACATTTTTCCCGTATGCCGACCATGGAAAACACTTGATCGTGCCCAGTGAACTGGTCGGATTCTGGAAATATTCTGTTACCAGATCAGGCATGATCGCCAGTGCATCCGGGAACCAGGTCTCAAAGTACCGTCGGACAGAGGGGCCATCATGCATGGCGGCGAACCCGGTTTCTCCCTCTAACGGCAGGAAGAGCGTCACCGTAAAACTACCGTCCGGATTGGGAAGAGCGATCATCATAAAGCCGCCCCGGGGCCAGATATGCAATACATTTTTCTCCACTAACCAGCCCCCATCCGCAGCCGGTGGAAAGGACAATTCCTTGTATCCATGGCTCAACCAGTCCTGCCGATAGTCGAAACGCAACCGGGGACCCTGGCCAGCATGCTGCCCTGCACTGCACTCCCCGCTCCGTCCGCACCGATGATCAGAGAACCTTCCCTGTGGATATGGCGGTTGGCAGACTGATCGTGAAAATGGGCCAGTCCCGCTTCCAGATCGACATGCACGCAGGGGGTGTTGAAAAATAGCTTCAGATTCGGGAACGACTCAGCCTGATCCAGGAGCGCGATGTTGAGGCCTCCCCGGGATACCGAGTTGATAAACTCTCCTTCCCGACCAGAATAGGACTGAAAATGTGTGTTCCCGGTCTGGTGATGGATCATCCGGCCCTTCATCGGGATCAGGTCCTTCAGAACCTGTTCATGAACACCGACCATTTCGAGAGCCCGAAGGCCCCGATCGGAAAGTGCGAGATTGATGGATCTTCCGGCAGAAATATCCGTTGCCCGCATATCCGGTCGCGACTCGTACAGTTCGACCTCGAAACCTCGCTGTGCAAGACGCACGGCAAGCAGGGTGCCACTCAATCCGGCACCGGCGATGATGATTGGTTTTGCCATGCGGTAAAATTAACAAAACACACTTGTCCTCCTGCAGATTGACTGCATTACCCGGGTTTGCATCGCATCTCTGAAGAACCGTCAGACCAGATTGATACTGAAAAGTCTTCCAGATGATATTGCTTCACCATGTTCTTTCTATCTTTCTTTTCGAATTTTCAGTCCTTCAGATGCCCCAGGTCAGATTTACCTATGCACTCAAACGGTTCTTTCCCCATCTCCAGGATGGCCGGATCGATGCATCCAGCCTGATGGAAACCTTGCATCATGTAGACCGGCAGTACCCGGGTCTGAAATCCTATATCCTGGATGAACAGGGCCGTTTGCGAAAACATGTGCAGATCTATCTCGATGGAGAACCCATCCGTGATCGAGAAACCCTGGGCGATCCGATCGGACCTGAAACCGAGATCTACCTGATGCAAGCGCTTTCCGGTGGCTGAACTTTAAATACCTGTTATTCACCCTCTGAATTATGAAAAAACGTTACTCATCGGAACGCGCAAAGGCCTCATCGTAGCGCGGAAAATGAATGGATCCTGGCATCTGGGCGATGTGCACCATGAAGGTGTACCAGTATCTATCGCCTATGCTGATCCGCGCACCAACACATGGTGGGCTTGCTTTGATCATGGGCACTGGGGTGTCAAGATGCAGCGATCAGCCGACGAAGGCCGAACCTGGGAAGAGGTTGGGGCACCCGCCTACCCTGAAGGCAGCGAGATCAAGGAAGGAGTCCCTGCCGCTACCCGGTATTTGTGGGCCATGCAGCAGGGGGGGGCCGCTTATCCACATCGACTGTGGGTGGGGACTGAGCCCGGCGGTCTGTTTCAGAGCACGGACCAGGGGGATACCTTTCAATTGGTGGAATCGCTTTGGAACCACCCTTCCCGGACCAGTGGGCAGTGGTTCGGCGGAGGACGAGATCACGCCGGCATTCATTCCGTGGTCATTGATCCCAGAAATGAAGATCGCATCCTGATCGGTGTCAGTTGCGCCGGCGTCTTCGAGTCAACCGATGCCGGACAACACTGGCAAGTGCGCAATCAAGGCCTTCGGGCCGACTTCCTTCCCGATCCGCATGCTGAATTTGGACATGACCCTCATATTCTGATCGCTTCCCCTACTAATCCGGATATTCTCTGGCAGCAAAACCATTGTGGTATTTTCAAATCAGAGGATGGTGCCAGAACCTGGCAGGATATCAGTGATCCGGATGGTGAAGCCAACTTCGGTTTTGCACTTTCTGTTGCCTCCGACAATGCTGACCAGGCCTGGGTTGCTCCAGCCAACAGCGATGTCACACGGGTGGCGCTTCAACGAAAACTCTGCATCTGTCGCACGGATGATGGCGGAAAATCATGGACGACCTTCCGGAAGGGACTGCCCCAGGAACATTGTTTTGATATCGTCTATCGCCATGCACTCGTGAGTGACGGAGATGATGTGCTTTTCGGGACTACGACTGGAAACCTCTTTCATTCCGCTGACAGGGGTGAATCCTGGACTGTGATCAGTAATTATTTACCGATGGTCTATTCCCTTCATCTGTTTTGATTCTTCTCCAGATGGACTCCATTTCATCAGGTAGTCTATTCGACTGCTGATCCATAGTATGCATTCTGCACACACGCAAAACAGGCCATTAAATGATCAGAAAATGGAATAGGGGTTCCTGCCAGATGCACATGGCAACCTCTGTTCAGGTCATTCTGGTCTTCTGACACAATCATTAAAAAAATTAATAGACGATTTTTATAATTTTATAATATATTGATTATAAATTAATTAATAAACTTATTGGTCCAAAAACCTCAGCGGATAAAAAACCCGTCTCCTTCCTCCATGTCTTCCTTCACAGTTGGCATTACTGGTGTGAAAATTCATAATTATTTAACTACATTTGACTCATTACCTCAACCTTTAATTTAACCTATTATGACGATCAAATCATTACTCACCTTGGTTGCCTTCGGGATTGGAACAATCGTTCAGGCCCAAGTCGGCCCAGGTCTGTTTGCCGGTGGAAGCATTGGTGTAACGACTGGGAAGTCAAAGTCTGAATCCGGATCTGTTTCAATTGATGGACCAAAGACCACTGCCATCACCTTTGCTCCGAGTCTGGGTTATTACTTCACAGAACAGATTGGTGCAGGTGTTCGCTTTGCTTTTTCTCAGCAATCATCAAAGGAAGATGTTGGCAATACCGAAGAAAAACAGACTTTAACTGGAATTGGCGCTGAATTGTTTGCACGCTATGCCGCTCCGATCGGAGGGTCGGATAATTTTGCCTTTCTGACAGAGTTGAATTTTGGCTTTGCCTCCATAAAAGGCAAGTTTGAATCAGGTTCAACTACTTTTGACACCAATCCAATTACCGGATTCAATGTGGGTATCGAACCGGGAGTAATGTTCTTCCCTTCCCCTAAATATGGCTTTGAAGCCAGTCTTGGAAATATTTTCGGCTTCTCATCCATGACCGAAAAGGATGCAGACGATGACAGTATCAAGGAGACGTTTACGGATATCAATATCCTCAATCTGAGCACAATGAGCCTGGATTTCGGATTCCACTACTACTTCAACAGATAGTATTTCTGAGGAACGAATCCGCTCAAGGTCCCTGGATGCTGCCATCCAGGGACTTTTTTTATTCTTCAAGAGCCTATTTAAGGGATTTCTTGATCTCCCATTTCCACCCCGACGAATGAATAAGAATCTCTCCGTCGGTAGAATTCCACTTCTTGCACGATGCTCTTGCCTGCTACCATGAATGGAGCCATTTTGCAGTGTGGAACGGATACATCTGCAAATGTCAGAGCCTGTCAGGACTATTCCTTCGCAATTCTAAGGCAGGAATACCCGACTTCCAGATGAAAACCTTCTAATTTCTATCTCAGCCACACGCATTGTTGTAAATTTCGGACAAAGCTGCAATGATCATGACTGAAGAAAGACCCTGGTTAAAATACTATGCGAAAGGTGTACCAGCCAATATTGATCCGGAAGCCTACTCCAGTGTGGTGGATCTGATCGAAGAGAATTTTGCCAAATACAAGAACAAAGGCGCTTTTTCCTGCATGGGTAAGACCCTGACCTATGGGGATATCGACAGATTATCCAGGCAGTTCGGCGCCTATCTGATCTCACGTGGCTTGAAACCTGGTGACCGGATCGCATTGATGATGCCCAACCTGCTCCAGTATCCCATTGCCCTGTTCGGCGCCCTGCGGGCAGGGCTGATCGTGGTGAACACCAATCCCTTGTACACACCGAGGGAAATGAAACACCAGTTTGTGGACTCCGGGGCGACGGCCATTGTCATCGCTGAAAACTTTGCCCACAACCTGCAGCAGATCCTGGCAGATACCCGGATCAATACCGTGATCGTCACATCGATAGGCGAGTTGCTCTCGCCCATCAAACGGTGGTTGGTCAACTTCGTTGTCAGGTACATCAAACGGATGGTGCCCAAATATGAGATCGCGAATACAGTCGGTTTTCGACAGGCACTCAAACAAGGGAAAGGGTTTTCTATCCCGACCATCGTACGGAATCCTGAAGATGTTATTCTGCTGCAATACACCGGCGGTACGACAGGTGTCTCCAAAGGTGCAATGCTCACCAACCGCAACCTGGTAGCTAATATGCTCCAGATTCGTGCGGTGATGGACCCCGTCCTGGAAGAAGGCAAAGAGGTTGCTATTTGCGCCCTGCCGATGTACCACATTTTTGCCTTCACAGTCAATTGCCTGGCCCTTTCCAGTAAGGGCACCCTGAGTGTCCTGATCGTCAATGCACGTGATCTGAAATCCGTGATCAAGGAGTTGAAGGCCCATCCGATCAGCATTTTCCCCGGTGTGAACACCTTGTTCAATGCGTTGATGAATCACCCGGATTTTACCTCTGTGGATATGTCACACCTCAAGATCACCGTCGGCGGTGGCATGGCCGTTCAACGGTCAGTCGCCGAACGGTGGCAGCAAATGACAGGTTGCTTTCTGGCAGAAGGTTATGGACTGACAGAAACTTCTCCCCTCCTCTGCGTCAGTCCGCTGGATGGCACCGGGCGATTGGGCACCATAGGTCTGCCTGCACCGAATACGTATATTCGCATAGTCGGTGATGAAGGGGAGATACTCGGTCCCGATCAGGTTGGTGAATTGCAGGCCAAAGGGCCCTCAAGTCATGAAGGGGTACTACAATCGTCCAGACGAAACAGCAAAAGCATCAAAGACGGCTGGTTTGCGACCGGTGACATCGCCAAAATGCTGCCGGATGGGTTCTTTCAGATCGTCGACCGGAAAAAGGACATGATCCTGGTCTCGGGCTTCAATGTCTATCCGAATGAGATCGAAGACGTCTTGGCTACCCATCCTAAAGTGATGGAAGTTGCAGCAGTCGGCATCACGGATGACAAGTCGGGTGAAGTGGTCAAGGTATTTATCGTAAAAAAAGAGAAGAGCCTGACAGAAAAGGAAGTGATCGAATTTTGCCGGGAAAACCTCACAAACTACAAGGTTCCCAAGTCTGTTGAATTCAAGAAGGAGTTGCCAAAGACCAATGTGGGAAAGATTTTACGAAGGGCATTACGTGAGCCAACAAATGCATGACCACCTACGTTAATAAAGGGTTAATTGACCGTTGATACTGAGTAATCACATTACATTTGCGGTCTCGAGAGAGTACTTTTTCACAAATCTGAAAGACATTATGAGTAAGAAAATCATGCAATTTTTTGGTATGTTCCTGCTTGCCAGCGGACTTTTCCTGACCAGCTGTACAGACGACACCATCGATCCTACACCAACAGCTGCAACTGTTTCATTGGGTACGGGCGCAGGTTTTATTGGAGCTAATGCAGAAATCGAAACGGGATCTACCTTTAAGGTCAATGTAATCGCAACCAGTGGAACCAACCCAATGAAGGTGATTACAATCTACAAAGACAATGTAGTGATCGACTTCAATGATCTGACTTACAATGGCTCCGGAGCCACATCCAACCCAGCTTTGCTGTTCAACACAGACAAGACTTCCCTGAACTGGGAGATCGGTCTGATGGGCGAGGCTACTGATGGTTCACACGACTATAAGTTCGAGATCCAGGATGACAACGGCCTGACAAATTCAGTGACCATCAGTATCACCACAAAGACACTGGCTACACCTCTTGAAAAGACACTGATGGGTGTTCTGTTCAATCAGGCAGGTCCTGTCGGAACAGGTGGTCTTGATCTGGATAATGGAATGGGACTTGGCTCGACAAATGCTGCGATAGAAATTCGTGATATGGGTATCGACTGCGGTTTGCCAGACGCATCCAACTGGAGGAAGCAGATCGGTTCAGCAAATTCGGCTGACATGCGCAAAGTAAATCTGACTGCATTGCCGGCCTTTACCTTTGCAGCTACAGCGTCTAAAGAAGCAATTCTGGAGGCTTATACAACAGGAACTGTTTTAGCTTCTGCCATGACTGACAATTGCACAACACCAGTAAGTGTCAACGATGTTTCAGCACCTTGTGTGGTTGGAGATATGTTTGTTGTTTTTTCAAACAGCAAGTATTACCTCATCCGTATTGCCAAACTGAACAATACGACTACAAATAATGATGATAGCTACGAGATTGATGTGAAGTTCTAATTCACATTTTTCAGCTTTCACAAAAGGGACATTCACCAACCGGTGGATGTCCCTTTCTTATTTGAAAGACTTCCTATCTTATGCATTCAATTTTGCATAGATGCGCGAATTCACCTCTTTTGGACCAGAACATATGCTCTGGCTTGTTGCCGGAATCTGCTCGTGCATAATTTGGGTGATTGCTGGCAAATGGATCGGTCGCCAGGCTAATGGTGAATACAAACAGCGTCAGCTTGGATTGTTGATGACCCTCATCCCTGCCATTCTCTGGATCGGTGGGAGCATTTGGCTGGTTTTGTATGAAGACCCCATTCCCAAAACACTCGTCCTTCCCTTCCATGTTTGCTATTTTCTCAACCTGGTCATGCCCTTCATGCTCTGGCGAAAGTCCTATTTCATCTTTGAGATCACCTATTTTGTCACCATGGCCGGCACTCTGCAGGCCCTGCTGACACCCGATCTTCAATACGGTTTTCCTGATATGGTCAACGTCAGGTATTTCGTCGTGCACATCGGCTTGATGATGAGTACTTTCTATGCTGTCTTTGTCTATGGGTTTCGACCGACATGGAAGAGTTTGTGGAAAGCGATCCTGTGGACCAATCTCTACATGGTTTTTATCACGCCGATCAATCTTCTCTTTGACACCAACTTCATGTACGTCCGGGCCAAGCCCCCAGTTGCCTCCATGCTGGACTATCTCGGCGACTGGCCCTGGTACCTCCTCACTGGACAGATCATGCTGGTGGTCCTGTTTACTATCGTGCTTTTACCTTTTCTTTTCATACGTCCTAAAGAGGAGAAGGTGTGATTCCTCCCTGCTAGCCGGTGGCAAAGTTTATTTGTTCCTGTGTTCCTGCGTTCCTGCGTTCCTTGTTCCACTTTGTTATACAGACGGCTAAACGACTGGCTGTTCCGCGTATAACATTGAAAAGTTAGCCAATTGCGTGCATGTGGTGATAACCTCACCCCCTGGCCCCCTCTCCCTGGCTGGGAGAGGGGGAACCTGAAGGTTGTTGAAGTGACTAGTATAGATCCATATTGAATGTTGATGCTCCCTCTCCTTGAAAAGGAGAGGGTTGGGGTGAGGTTATCACGACTGCCAAAAGAATATAAGGAATCCTCTGCTACAGGCCTCCTGTTTAACATTTAACGTAAGTCACCTTGAACCTTGAACAGGGTCCCGACTTGTCGGGGCCCGTTGAACATTGAACATTCAAGCGTATAGCACACTTCTAAACCTATGAAACCAGGAACCCTGCCTGCGGCAGGCAGGCAGGAACATAGCTTTTATCGTTCTGTCGGAAACCATGGAATACCCCATATTTATGATCTTGTTGCGGTCGAAATAACGCCATCACGAAATCACGAAATCACACCCCCCATCCCGGCATCGCAGACGCCGTTAGCTGGTTCGAAGATCAGGGGTGGTTTCCGTTTCCTTTTCAATTCGAAGCATGGGAAGCCTGGCTGCACGGCGAGAGTGGCCTGGTGAATGCGCCCACCGGTAGCGGGAAAACCTACTCCCTCATCATCCCCGCCATCCTGGGAGTCTCGTGACATGCCCGAACCGAAAAAACGCTGGGGCCCCTACCTCTTGTGGATCACCCCCTTGCGGGCCCTCTCCCGGGAGATCCAATACTCCGCACAACGAGCCGCTGCCGGATTGGGCGTCAACTGGGACATCGCCATCCGCACCGGAGATACCCTCACCTCTGAACGGGACCGGCAGCGAAAAACGCCGCCCCATATCCTCATCACCACCCCCGAAAGCCTGCATATCCTCCTCGCCCAGAAACAGGCCGCTCGCTACTTCTCCAATCTGAAGGGTATCGTCGCCGACGAATGGCATGAGCTGGTGGGCAGCAAGCGCGGAGTCCAGGTCGAGCTGGGATTCAGTCGGCTGCGCAGCCTCTGCCCAGGGCTGAAGACCTGGGGCATCTCAGCCACTATCGGCAACCTGGAGGAGGCCATCGGCGTGCTCATGGGTACTCCTCCCGGCGTATCGCATGGTGCTCATCTGGTTGTCGCCGATCAGGTCAAAGACATCGAGCTCATCTCCATCCTGCCCAACTCCATTGAGGAATTGCCCTGGGCTGGCCACCTGGGTATCCGCCTCATCGAAAAGGTCATTCCCCTCCTCGAAAACAGCACCAGTACCCTCATCTTTACCAATACCCGCTCCCAGTGTGAGATCTGGTACCAGCGCCTTCTGGAAGTAGCCCCCGACCTGGCCGGACAGATGGCCATGCATCACGGATCCATCAGTCGGGAACTGCGCGACTGGGTCGAGGAAGCCCTGCACGAGGGCAAGCTGAAGGCCGTGGTGTGTACCTCCAGTCTGGATCTGGGCGTGGACTTTCGCCCGGTCGAGCAGATTATCCAGATCGGCAGTCCGAAAGGCGTCGCCCGATTCATGCAGCGTGCCGGACGAAGTGGCCACCAACCCGGGAAGACAAGCCGCATCTATTTTGTGCCGACCCATGCACTGGAGTTGATCGAAGCTGCTGCATTGCGCGGTGCCATCCACACAGGTGAAGTGGAAAGCCGGTTTCCTCACATCCGCTCATTTGATGTGTTGGTCCAGTACCTCATGACCCTGGCAGTCGGAGACGGCTTCTATCCGGCCGAGATCCTGAAGGAGGTTCGCCAAACCTTCTCCTATGAAAGTGTCAGCGATGCCGAATGGGCCTGGCTGATCAACTTTCTGACCCGAGGCGGCAGCATGGAGGCCTACGATGAATTTCACAAGATCACCGTCAAACCGGATGGTCGTCATGTGGTGATCGATCGCCGCAATGCCCTCCGCCACCGTCTGTCTATCGGGACCATTGTCAGTGACACAGCCATGGTCATCAAGTATGTATCCGGCAAACGACTGGGCACCATCGAAGAGGGCTTTATCTCCGCGCTCAAACCAGGCGATATCTTCTGGTTTGCCGGGCAGTCGCTCGAACTGGTGCGGATTCGCGACATGGAGGTCCAGGTGCGTAAAAGCAGCCGGCGAACAGGTAAGATCCCTTCCTGGCAGGGAGGCCGTATGCCCCTGACTTCCAACCTGACCAAACTCCTCCGGGACAAACTCAATGAATATCGGGATGGCATCGGTCCGGATGCCGAGACCCAGGTTCTTCGACCTTTACTGGAACGACAGATGGCCACCAGCATGATCCCCTCCCATGCCGATTTTCTGATCGAATACTTCCATAGTGAAGAGGGACATCATCTGGTCTTCTATCCCTTTGAGGGGCGTTTTGTCCATGAGGGCATGGCCGCACTGATCGGCTGGCGTCTGTCCCGGAAAAAGCCGATCAGCTTCAGTATGGCCATGAACGATTATGGTTTTGAATTGCTCAGTGAAGATGAGATCCCCTTTGATCAGCTCACTGATCCCGAGCTGTATACCACTGACAATCTGATGGAAGATATCCGGCGAAGCATCAACGAAGCCGAAATGGGTCGCCGTCAATTCCGGGATATCGCCAGCATCTCCGGGATGATCTTCAAGGGGTTTCCCGGCCGCTTGAAAAAGGAACGCCACCTCCAGAGTTCTTCCTCCCTTCTGTTTGATGTTTTTGCCGATTATGACCCCGACAACCTTCTCTACCTGCAAGCTTTTGAGGAGGTCCATATCTTCCAGCTGGAAGAAAGCCGCTTGCGCGATGCCCTCCACCGCATCCATGGTCAAACCATCCACGTAATGACCCCCGGTCAGTTCACCCCTTTTGCCTTCCCGATTATTGTCGATTCGCTGTCCAGGGAGCGCATGAGCTCGGAGAGTATGGAGGATCGGATACGGAAGATGGCCACGGCCTCCTGGGATGAATAACTTGTTGCTGACCACCTCTGAAGCTTATCAAATCAGCTCTAAGCAGGGCACGAAAGTGGAGGAGTTTGGAGGGGAGGCTTGCCCGCCGAAGCTTTAGCGTAGGAGGGAGTCGAGGAGAATAACTAATCGAATCAACCTGCAAATTCTCTCAAACACATCTGTGGAATAATTATTCACGTCACAATTCATGAATGTCGTATTTTAGTTTCTGCCTAATATCAAAATGATGTCTTACCGTATACTGATCTCTTTTTCAATCTTTTTATACTGCCATTCTTTGTATGCACAGTCAGAAAAGAAAAGTGAGTTAAAATATGATTCCACCTACGCCGCAAAACTCGGTGCAGATGACTATGGCATGAAACCCTATGTCATGGCCTTCCTCAAGGCCGGCCCGGAACGAAGCCAGGATGCAGAAACTGCAGCAGCCTTGCAGATGGCCCATCTTAAAAACATTATGCGTATGGCTGAAGAGGGCACCCTGGTTTTGGCTGGCCCGTTCCTGGATCAGGGCGAGGTACGCGGGATCTATATCTTCAATGTAGCTACCGTCGAAGAGGCAGAAGCTCTGACCCGAACCGACCCGGCCATCCAGGCCGGCCGACTGATCATGGAACTGCATCCCTGGTATGGGAGTGCGGCATTAATGGAGGTGAATCAGTTGCACAAGAAAGTGCAGAAGATCTCCATCACCGATTAATCTACCCCAACCGATCCACCAACACCTTCGCCCTTTTCAAAATATCCTGCACCTCATCCATATTACTCCCCTGTGCATAGACTCTAGCACTGGCTCCGTGCCACTGGGACGGAACATCAACCAACCTTCCGGCAGGTAATATTTAAAGCCGTCCAGGTCCTCCTTGCGGTTCGTTCGGAGTGTATTTTCTGGATCGATGGTGTCATTTTTGCAGGCGGCGATGACGGCTTGTTTGTGGGATTCTTCCACATGCAGATCCCAGCGATCAAAATCAAAAGAGCCGACCTTTTCATGGACCATTTCCACCAGCTGATCGAGGGTCTTGTTCGTGCGGGCCATGAACTCCAGGATCATCAGTCCCATCCACACCCCATCCCGCTCAGGGATATGTCCCTTGACGGCCAGTCCACCAGACTCTTCACCACCGACCAGGACATCCTGCTCGATCATGATCTCGGCGATATACTTGAAGCCGATCCTGGTCACTTCGAAGTCAAGGCCATACTGCTTCGCGGGGTCTCCATCTTGTCGGTCACTGAGAAGGTCACCACCACTTTACCCCGAAGGTTCTTGTAGTCGTGCAGATAGATCAGCAGCAGGAGCAGAAGGTGGTGGCTATCCACAAAACGGCCCTTGCTGTCGTACATGCCGATCCGGTCGGCATCGCCGTCATTGGCCAGTCCGGCACCAAACTGGCCTGAAGAGGCCAGCAGTTCGGAAAGCTCGGTCAGATTGCGATGGATGGGCTCCGGGGCCTGTCCGTGAAAGCCGGGGTTTTCGTCGCAATGCAGGCAGTGTGCTTCAGGGAGGATGCGGGGTAGAATACGCTGGCCGGCTCCGTACATGGCATCATAGGCCAGGCGGATGCCCGAGGTTCGCATCAACGGAATATCAAATCCCTCCAGCACATGTTGATAGTAGATCTCTTCCAGATCCACATACCGGATTAACCCGTTCTCCAGAAACACATCCAGAGAGGCATAGGTGTCTTCCAGTAACCTGGGTATGCGTTCTTCGACTGCGGCGATGTCTTTGGGAATGGTAGGCCCGCCAAAGCCAGACTTCAACTTGAAACCGTTGTACGAGGGCGGGTTGTGTGAGGCCGTAATAACGATACCAATATCGGCCTGTTGCTTGACCACGCCGAGGGAGACCATCGGCGTAGAGACAAATCCTTCAGCGAGGCTGACCTGAATGCCTTCGCCGGCAAAAACACGGGCGGTCGCTTCGGCAAACATCCGGCCACCAAAGCGACAATCATGGCCAATGACTGCGCGGGTCATCCCTTGTTCGTTCATCCAGTCGGCGGTGCCTTTGGCCACCCGCATGACGTTGTTTTCCGTATAATCCCGGGCAATAATGGCTCGCCACCCGTCGGTTCCGAATTTGATCGTTTTGCTCATATGGCCGCAAAAATACAGGTTTATCTGTCCGGAGGGAAACCGCGTTCGGGATATAACAAAAGGATAAGGTGATATCCCTTGCCCGCGAACCTGTCAACATTGCCCTATATGGAGGATGCCGCCCGGTTCTCTCGTCATCTATTGGAAGGCGCGTCGATCTAATCTACCCGGGACTGGACTCATCTGGCAGGGTGCATCCATTCGACCACATCCGTGGTCGATATTTCTCCTTGCATGATTCCCCGGATTTCATCCGGGGCTATTCAGATTGGACCACTACCGTGGTCCTCCTTAATTACCGAGTGTTGACAAGCCTTTTTACTTCGTTCTTGCACCAACCTTTTCCTCCTTTATTTAACGCTTCAATGATGTCCATTCCATCCCAAGTAATCAACATCTTGCCGTTTCTATCCTGCACAACCATCCCAGGATCGCGGAACGATCCAACTTGAATAACCCCGGTTGACATCCGCGGACAAGAGCAGCCCAAAACCAACCACGAAGTGGTTGACCCTTCGATTCGTCAGGGTTCAAGAGCATGTCTGATTATTCCAATGCTATATTCCCATCCAATTATCCAAGGACATGGCAGTTCTTATTTGCCTCGTTCTTACACGATTTTTCTCCTCCATTACAATATGATACTCTACCGGTCCCCACCCATTTCCATCCCAAGTAATCAACATCTTGCCGTTTCTATCCTGCACACCATCCCGGATCGCGGAGCGTCAACATAAATACCCCGGTTGAAATCCGAGGACAAGGTCAGCCTTAAAAACCAACCACGGAGTGGTTGAACCTCCGATTCGTCAGGGTTCAAGAGCATGTCCGATTATTCCAATGCTATGTTCCCATCCAATTATCCAAGGACATGGCAGTTCTTATTTGCCTCGTTCTTACACGATTTTTCTCCTCCATTACCATATGATTCTCTGACGGTCCCCACCCATTTCCATCCCAAGTAATCAACATCTTGCCGTTTCTATCCTGCACAACCATCCCAGGATCGCGGAGCGATCCAACATAAATAACCCCGGTTGAAATCCGAGGACAAGGTCAGCTTAAAAACCAACCACGGAGTGGTTGAACCTCCGATTCGTCAGGGTTCAAGAGCATGTCCGATTATTCCAATGCTATGTTCCCATCCAATTATCCAAGGACATGGCAGTTCTTATTTGCCTCGTTCTTACACGATTTTTCTCCTCCATTACCATATGATTCTCTGACGGTCCCCACCCATTTCCATCCCAAGTAATCAACATCTTGCCGTTTCTATCCTGCACAACCATCCCAGGATCGCGGAGCATCCAACTGATTCCCGGTTGACATCCGCGGACAAGAGCAGCCCAAAACCAACCACAGTGGTTGACCCTTCGATTCGTCAGGGTTCAAGAGCTGTCTGATTATTCCAATGCTATATTCCCATCCAATTATCCAAGGACATGGCGTTCTTATTTGCCTCGTTCTTACACGATTTTTCTCCTCCATTACCATATGATTCTCTGACGGTCCCCACCCATTTCCATCCCAAGTAATCAACATCTTGCCGTTTCTATCCTGCACAACCATCCCAGGATCGCGGAGCGATCCAACTTGAATATCCCCGGTTGACATCCGCGGACAAGAGCAGCCCAAAACCAACCACGAAGTGGTTGACCCTCCGATTCGTTAGGGTTCAAGAGGATGTCCGATTAGACCTATGCTATGTTCCCCATCCAATAATCCAAAAACATGGCAGTTCTTATTTGCCTCGTTCTTACACGATTTTCCTCCTTCATTACCAAATGATTTTCTAATGTTCCCCACCCATTCCCATCCCAAGTAATCAACATCTTGCCGTTTCTATCCTGCACACCATCCCAGGATCGCGGAGCGATCCAACTGAATATCCCCGGTTGACATCCGCGGACAAGAGCAGCCCAAAACCAACCACGAAGTGGTTGACCCTCCGATTCGTTAGGGTTCAAGAGGATGTCCGATTAGACCTATGCTATGTTCCCATCCAATAATCCAAAAACATGGCAGTTCTTATTTGCCTCGTTCTTACACGATTTTCCTCCTTCATTACCAAATGATTTTCTAATGTTCCCCACCCATTTCCATCCCAAGTAATCAACATCTTGCCGTTTCTATCCTGCACAACCATCCCAGGATCGCGGAGCGATCCAACATAAATAACCCCGGTTGAAATCCGGGGACAAGGTCCGCTTAAAAACCAACCACGGAGTGGTTGAACCTCCGATCTTCAGGGTTCTGATACCTGATTCCGGTATGCAACTGTTTGTGATAACGAATTCAATTTCAGTTCGAGCCCCCACGAATCGGCCAGGATTCACGATTCATCGGGATTTTGATCGCCTTTGCCCTATTTTTACCATCGTGGAGGACAACTACAAACACAAGGGCATGCGTCGCAAACTCCTGGAAACCCTCAGACAGAAAGGGATCCAGGATGAAGCCGTCCTCCAGGCCCTTTGGGATGTTCCCCGCCACTGGTTTCTGGATCGGGCTTTTGAAGAGCTCGCATATGAGGACAAGGCCTTCCCCATCGATAAGGATCAGTCCATTTCACAGCCCTACACCGTGGCCCGAATGACGGAGCTGTTGGACGTGAAAAAACATCAGAAGGTACTTGAGATCGGCACAGGTTCAGGATACCAGGCGGCCATTCTCCATCAACTGGGTGCCCGGGTGTTCACAGTGGAACGGCAACGCGTGCTGTATCAGAAATCAAAAGCCTTCCTGAAAGAACTGGGTTACTCCCGCATCAGGTGTTTTTACAAGGATGGAATGACGGGTCTTGATACCTATGCTCCGTTTGACCGGATCATTGTCACAGCTGCTGCAGAAACTGTCCCACAACCACTGCTGGATCAGTTGGCACCAGGTGGCATTCTGGTCGTGCCCGTTGGATCGGATGTCCAGGAAATGCTCCGCATCATCAGAGTGGATGAAACCACATTCAAGAATGAAGTCTTTGGTCAATACCGGTTTGTCCCGTTTCTGGGGGGGCTGGATGCCGGTTAATTCACCGTCCGACCACTCGCCTGTCTCGACTTGACCGAATTGGTCTGGCTGGCCTTCAGGTCCACCATCAGGGAGGCTAATCCGCTGCCCGGAATGGTGTAATAATAATTACCTCCATAATTGATCTGCCCACTGCCCTTCTCCCAGTTTCGTGCGGAAAGGACAAAGGTGCCGTTCTTTTTCGGGTGTGGTGTGAAAATGAGAAACCGTTGATCATCGCCTGATTCAAAGCTGATAGCCAGCTTTTCCTCACGAGCCCGTTGGACCAGCACTCCGGGTGTGCCTGCCTTGAAGGTGATCTGGTCCACTTCCCGTCCGCCGTTCATGACGATCTCTCCCATCACAATTTCCGAACTGTTTTTCCGGATCTCCTGCTGGAGTACGACATCCTGAGACAAATAGAACTGGATCTTCTTCAGATCCTCTTCTTCCCATTTGTTGCTTTCGATCAGTGAAGAAGTGAATGGAGTCAGCCGCGGTGAACAGGATGCCACCGTCAGTAGGATGAGGAGAAGGGGAATTCGGGACATGGTATTCGGTTTGTCTGTACGAAGAACGACAAGTCCTCCGAATTGGGGTTAATGAGTCCGATGGTTTAACGCCGTTTTAACCCCTGTACCCTGCAAATTTCAGACCAATCTGTTTTGGATAGCATGTCACAAAATCAAAACAAACAGCCTTGAACGATAGAATTGAGTTCGGCATATTGTTTGATCATTCAGGTTAACATGCGAACGCCTATCATCCTTCTGTTCCTTCTTTCCGGTATATGCAGTCTGCAAACGCAGGCTCAACAGGTCGTATTCCAGCAAGAATTGACAGGGGAGGTCTTCCCAATAGGCCATTTGTTGCGCTGGCAGACATCCTTTGAAGCTCCGGGAGCACAGTTTGTCCTGGAAAAATCAAGTGATGGACTCAACTTCCAGGAGATCTCCCAATTAGCGGGAAAAGGGGGGTCATCGATTCAGAATGATTATCAATTCCTTGCACCGGACGTTGTTGAAGCGGTTAATTTTTACCGGTTACGTGTCCAGGTATCCAATCATACCCCTGTCTATTCTTCGATCATCACGATGAAGAATAAGACAGCCAATCAGTTTGCCATTCTCCGCTACTCGGATATTCTTCCGACTGCTTCTTTCGGGGTTGAAGTCCAGGGCAGAGCGCGTGGATTTTTGCAGTGGCAAATTCGCCATCTCAATCAGCCCGTGGAAGACAGCGGTCAATGGCTGATGGATTACGGGATCAACGACTATTCTCTCGATCTGACTTCGCTTCCTGAAGGGCCCTATCAGCTGTCACTCCAGTTTGGTGAAGAAAAGGAATCCCTGACCATCCGGAAGGTATCCGAAGCTACGTTGAAGACGATGACTGCAGGCAGCGATGCCCTGCCTACCAACCGGCGCTAGGTATTGCGCTTACTCCGAAAAAAGTCTTTGAGCAATTGACTGCATTCCTCATGCAAAATGCCGAATTCGATTGTGGTGCTCGGATGCAGCAGCGACTTGCCATACCGCATGAATCCGCGTTTTTCATCATCGGCACCGTACACAATTCGTCCGATTTGGGCCCATTGTAAAGCCCCGGCGCACATGACACACGGTTCCAGTGTAACATAAAGTGTGCATTCGGGCAGATATTTACTACCCAGATAATCTGAACCGGAGGTCATGCACAGGATCTCTGCATGTGCCGTGACATCGTTCAACTGTTCAGTCGTATTGTGGGCTCGCGAAATGATCCGTCCTCCGCATACCAGCACCGCACCGACGGGTACTTCATCCAGTTCACGCGCCTTTTCCGCTTCCAACAGTGCCTGTCGCATGAAATATGCATCATCGTATACGGTCAGCATGGAATCAGTTTTGTCCTGGTATTTTCCCGGTATCCGGATCCCTTGGCAGAGAGAATGACACGGGCAAATTGAATCGGACGGCGACCGGCTGCCCATCCTTATAGCCAGGTCGCCATTTGATACCTTCCCGCACCATTCGATGCACCTGCGCCTCAGCCATGGCACCCAAACCGTCACCCGGGTCCTGGAGGACCTGACTGAAGGTCACTGAGCCATCTTTCTGCACAATGAACTGCACGACTACCTCGCCGCTTGTCCCGTTTGCTTTCGCTTCGGGCGGGTATGTCACCCCGCTGGAGATATAGTCCATCAACAGCTGGACAGAACACCTGTATCGGGCCATGTCATTGGGCAGGTCCATTTGTTCACATCCTGGAAAACGAGGCATGACTTCGGCCTCATCCACGACTTCATCCTGATTGTGGGCGGTTGACTCCGGTGCTTCCTGGCTGCATGCCGAAAATGCAAACAGGGCAAACAGCAGGGGTAATCCGGAGAGCATCCGGTATACAGAGAATGGTACAGGTTTATTCATGCCCGTAAAAATCGGAGCCCTTCCTGAGATATTGGTAAAAATGGAGGAAAAATGTCTTCGGATTGCAGAAAAACAATCCGCTCACTTCCTGGTTCGATCACCAGGTGGACGCCTGAACAGGACTTTCCATGGCACAGCGCACCCAATCCGGGATGGGATCCCCGCCTTCCTGGACCAACGTTGCTTTCAGTTGGTGACTCACCTCCACCCGCCAGAAATGCTCCCCCTGGGAGATGCCATTAAATCGCAGGGTATACCGGAATTCAAATCCTTTTGCTGTGGGAGCGATCTGGATATCACTGGATTGGAGAAAACTTTCTCGCACATCTATCCCGGTCACGCCAGGTATGGTTTGAAATTCATTTCCCACAGCCAGAATATTCATCGGACGTCGGGCGCGCAGTGTCAGTGCATTTTCACTTTCTGTCCAGCGATTGACCCGATCGATAACCAGGTCGTACCGAGTCAGCAGATCGTTGATCACGGGATGATCGACCTGAATGGCTCCCTGGCTGAGGGCCCTGGCCCAGGGTGCTTCCTTCCGATAGATGACCTGCAACTGGTCAATAGGTGGAAACGAACTGGTGTGGACATGGCACTTGCTGAGTTCTCGTACAGCTGGCAACTGCTCATAGGCCGATTTGAGCATATTGTAGATCTGTGTCACTTCGCGATTCGGCAGATTGGCCGAGGCATATCGCAATTCATCATCCGAACCGGAAAGGCGCAGTGCCAACCGGGCTGCATCCCGCTGATATTTGCGGGTCAGTGAAGCGGGCATGGTTTGACCTGTCAGCGTGGGGAATACACCCATCTGGATCACGCAAAAAATGAACAACGTCAACATGGATCTCACCCACATAAGATACGACTTGTCTTGTTGATACCGAATGAATTTCAGGAAATTCTTTTCTGCAATCCGAGACCGCCTCCAAGGAATGTCCAATTTTAATGCCATATGTTGAGATTCTCAGGACAATTCATTGTCACCCTGATATAAAACCAACAACTACATATATGAATCAGACAAATGAGTAAAACGAAAGTTAGCAGAACCACTTTGGCAGAAAGATCAGCATCCCGATGATCACAGATACCATGGCTGCAATCAACACCGCGCCGGCTGCCATATCCTTGGCCTGGCCAATGAGATCATGTCGATCCGGATGGATTCGATCAAGCGCTTTTTCAAGAGCCGTATTGACCAGTTCGAGCGCCATTACAAGTGCAGATATCCCCAACAGGGCAACCCATTCCCATCGGGCAATTCCAGTCATCCATCCGGCTATCAACACGGTCACCATGACGGACAGATGGATCCGAAAATGTCGTTCCTGCCGGGTTGCCAGCTGAATACCATTCCAGGCACAGCCCAATCGGTGGAGAAATGAATAGGTTGTCCGTTTCATTTCCATTGATATGTGCCCGAAATACCCAGGAATCGGCCTGTGGAATCCACCTTGTTGTGAAACCCGGTACAGGAAAGTTCCTCACTGAAAAAGACAAGATGCGTAGGCTTGTCCCACAAGTCCTGCAACCCGGGCAGGAATCCTCGTCGACTGTCTTGCAGTCCACTTTTTTCTCGAAAATGGCGAATGTCCGGCGCCCAGCTGACCTCATTAAACTGACCGATCACCAGAATGGGATGCTGCCGATCTTCAATGATATCGTTATTGAACTGCAGATGCGATTGATAGCCTTTGATATCAGCCCGCGTAAACACAGGATACATATAGGTGGCAATAAACTCCAGCGTATCTTTTAATTCCGGGATATACAACAGTCCGGCTACCTCGGGTTGTTCGGGTTCGTCATTGATATGGTAAACGCCCATTGGCCATCGTGAAAACACCCACAATGCTTGATCGAGGTGATTTGTCCCAAACTGGTAGGGGAATTCATCCAGCAAACTGTCGCGTAACAATCGGACGGATAGTGGATCAAGTGATTGCAAAACCAGCAGATCGGCGGGCTGATTTTCCAGGATGGACAATTGTTCGTACGGCTCGGACAGACCGTCCAGATCCAGTTGGGCAACTTCGATAGAGGGAGAGCCACTGACTTCATCCAGCTGAATGACCGGGTTGGAGCTGATTTTAATGAACAATGCCAATAAGGCTGCACTGAAAAAACTGACAAACGTCAATTTATCCTGGCGAATCACCAGAAACAGGAGGCCCAAGGCGACATAGCCGACCATGATCTGTCCTCCATAAGCCGCCCACTGCCTGAAAATCAGGATCTCCGGAGGAAAGATGCAAAACAATGCGCCCAGCAGGATACCCAGGCCGATGACGTTTTGTGTGATCCGATGGCGAAACAGTTTCATGACCCGATAAAGGTAACCCGACCAGCCTCAATCCAATGGTAAAGCCAGCACCGCTGTTCGTTTAAAATGATCAACCCGACCATCCAGTCGATACCGTTCAAACCAGAGAACGTAGATCCCGGGGCCAGCCGCCTGACCCCCATCCAGATCGCCATTCCAGACCAGAAACCCATCTCGACCCAGGTACTGTGTGTTGGCCAGATCCTTTACAAACCGGCCGTCCCGATCAAAGATCTTCAGATTGAGGATCTGACCGGATTCTTCAAGTTGATAACGGATGATCAGAGCATCCTGCCACCCGTCCCCATCCGGTGAGAAGATGTCGGATTCAATGGTGAATCCTTCTCCGGGATCCGTCTTGATCTCCCGGTTTTGGGAATTCAGCAGAGTGGGTGTGGCAAATCCGGCATCCTCGGCAGCAGACTGCCAGTTTGCAGGCAAATTGGCGGGTTGTTCAAAACTGACTCTCTCCAGACTGACACCTTCCGGATCATCCAGAAGCGGATGATGCATATCCAATGTGTAATCAAACCCGTCAAGAAGTACCAGATCCGGACCATTCTGATGGAACAGGGTCACATTCCCATTTTCATTTGCCCAGGATGGAAGGATTATCTGATGGATGAGTTGAGCATTGGTCTTTGACCAGGTAGTCCGTACAAACGTCGTATCGGAAGTCAGGACTACGTGATCACCTGGAAAAAACAAGACCTTCAATTGCACCGGTTTCACCGATTCATTGCCGGGTTGAAGATTGCCGATCAGGAGATGCTCCAGTGACAGATATTTATCCGAAGTGTTGACGATCTCCACAAAATCAGCGCCATCGACTGGGGGATCAAACAAGATCTCACTCAGGAGGATATCTCCTGGTTCGGGTTGTTGGGGTAATACAACGGTTCTCAACCAGGATCGATCCGACTGATTTCCCTGACAATCCCGGAGTTCATCCAATGATGAAACTTGATAGAACACTCCGGGCAAAAGGGGTTCGGCAAGGTCCAACTGGATCTGCAAGCCGTTCGCCAACCTCGTGGCCTGGTCTATCTCGATAGCCGGCAGGATATCAAACCAGTCGGTCTGTGGATCTGCGTCCACACGCTCATCGAAATCGAGGATCAATCTCGATGGCGTCTCCGGCCATATCTGCAGCAGCCTCGGTCCGGTCGTATCGGGGTTGGATTGAAATATACTGTTCAGACTTCCTGGCGAACCACCTGCCGGATTGATGCTACTGGACCAGTTGCCATTCAGGTCGCAGCGCCTGGACGGATCCATGAGCTCAAGCGACCATCCTCCATCCCGTTTGGTTGAACTGGCATGCCAATCATCCAGGTAGTTCACTTCATCGATGACCTCCCCGATTGCCGTCAGCAGACGCAATTGGGCACCCTCATTTGTCAGGGATGGGAATCCCGTGACACCCAGAACCTGACCAAATCCCGAAAAAAGGGGCACGTCAGCCACGCGGGTGAGAATGAGGTAGCTTTTGGGAGGCAATATAAATGCCGGGAGTGTACCTGTAGACGACGCTGTGGACAGATTCATGCCCTCCAGGTCCAGCCCTTCCGCTGTTGTATTATACACCTCCACAAACTCTACATCGGGCAACGCGATCGCGGGAGTAGGATCAGCCATAATCTCATTGATGACGACCTCGCCCGGGACCGGTTTGCGACTGATCAGAAACGGAAAATCGATGCGCAGGGTGTCCGCGACATTTCCGGCCGTATCGGTCATCTTGTATGCCTCGAGCTGATAGTCGGTGAATGGCGTCATTGTAGCAGACCAGACCAGCCGCACCTCTGCCGGTTTGGCTATTGACCATTCTACCAATGCCGGTGTACCCAGTCCGGGAGCAAGATGAAAATGGGTTGGATCCGATGCTTCCAGTTCACGGAGGGGCTCGGAAAAGAGAACAACGACCTCCTGGTTATCAACGACATTCAGGGAAGAAATCCCAGGTGGGACATCATCGGGAACAGGTGCTTCGATGCGGAAGTCATCGAAGAAGAATTTATCGGTCCGGGTTGCCGTATAGATGCACACGGGCCCGAATACCCCGGATGAAGTGCCCGCATAGGTACCATCCTGGGCTGTCCAATCCGGTTGCAGGTTCTGACCCCCTGTATAATCTGCTTCCATGGCCCATTTACCAGATGCGCTCCGGCTGATCCGGCCTCTGCAAATGGCGGTACTGCCGCCCATTGCTCCAGGTGAACCTGTGGCCAGCAGGACAGGCGTCCCACTGTCCAGTCGATAAAACCGGATAGCATCCTGGCTTCCGGTTTCGCCGATGTCGAGCAGATAACCGCTGGCCATGGTCAGGTCCGGCTGATCAGCCTGTAGAATCAGTTTGAGCGCATTACTTGTCGAGGGCGAAAAATCAAGCCTGATCAGGAAGGACCAGATCGTACTGTCCGGGATCGGTTGTTGGGTATATAGTTGAGATGTCCCGGCCTGCGGAGCCATAAGCTGCAACTCTTTGGAGATGTTGACAACAAAATGCGAAACATCCCCTTGCCAGGCTGTTCCCATGAGGATATCACCGTCAGTGAAGTCATCTGACCACTGGGAAAATCCGCTGTTGGCAGATGCCAGTACCGCAAGTAAAAGAAGGCAGGATCGATTCATTCTCACTAAATTAGACAATCCACTCGGGTTTGACACGTTCATTTTCAGATCGCGAGCAGACTTCACTCTGGTCGCCTGCACGGGTTGCATTTTTCTTCACGGTGATCAATTGAGGCATCACCAGTATCTTTGACCAAATTTTACGACATGAAAGTAGCGGTTGTCGGTGTAACGGGGCTGGTTGGCACCGTGATGAACAAGGTACTGGAGGAACGGGACTTCCCGATTTCTGAATATCTGGCTGTCGCCTCAGCCCGATCTGTAGGGAAGCTGGTGTCCTTCAGGGGAAATGAATATACCGTCATCGGTCTGGAAGAGGCCGTATCACGGCGTCCGGATATCGCCATTTTCAGTGCCGGAGGGAATGTATCCCTGGAATGGGCCCCTCGGTTTGCCGCGGTGGAAACTACAGTCATCGACAACAGTTCTGCCTGGCGCATGGATCCGGATAAAAGCTGATCGTTCCCGAGATCAATGCAGGATCCCTGACATCCGCTGACCGGATCATAGCCAATCCCAACTGCTCCACGATCCAGATGGTGATGGCCCTGGCTCCCCTGCATCGGGCCTATGGAATTGATCGGATCGTCGTTTCCACCTATCAGTCCATTACAGGCACTGGTGTCAAGGCTGTTCGGCAATACGAGATGGAACGCAAGGAGTTCAAACTGGACCAGGAACAGATGGCCTATCCCCATGCTATTTTCAACAACTGCATTCCCCATTGTGACAGTTTCCTGGAAAATGATTACACCAAAGAGGAGATGAAGCTGGTCCATGAGACACGCAAGATCCTTGGGAATCTATCTGTGAATGTCAGTTTCAAAAGAGATTTCGAGATCAAAGAAGTCAGATCCCTTCTGGAAAAAACACCCGGCGTCACCGTGGTTGATGATCCGGCAAGCTGTCAATATCCGATGCCCTTGATGTCACAAAACAGGGATGAAGTCTTTGTCGGGCGATTGAGACGAGATGAATCCAACCCCAATACACTGAATTGCTGGATAGTGTCCGACAACCTCCGGAAGGGGGCTGCAACCAATGCCGTCCAGATCGCTGAATATTTGGCCAGCCACCAATTAGTTGGCACAATTCATGTTTAAAGAATTGTAATATGTTTGAACCAGCATGAATCGGGTAGAACCTCTTGACTCTCCCCGATAATGTTGTTAACTTGGACATCCCTACACAGCATTAGACCGAAAACCGATTGATACATGAGGACCAAGCTCGTACTTTGGGGCACGAACGCGAATGAAGAACGCGTCTTGCTCGCGCTGCAATTATTTCCAGAAAAGAATGAAGTGGCACTTTATGTGTTCACAGCGGAACAAGCGACCGATACATTCACCAAGCAAATGATGGATGAATGGCGTGATGACAAGGAAGTTGCCTTTCCAGAAGGGCATCAGGTGATCACCCGACCACTGACCATGACCGAAACCCTGATTCCTGATGAATACAAGGTCGAACGTGGCGATATTATCCAGCGAGCACAGTCCGAATGGGCATTTGTGGTCCTCTCCTACAAAATGCAGAAGACCTACCAGTCAGAATTGGATTCCTTTCAGGAGCGCATTCATCAGATGACTGAATTCTCCCAGCCTTTATGGGAGGAAATGAAAGGATTCTGGGAAAAGGTACAGGGCCAGGTGCGGGATCGGAACCTGTTCCGAGAGCATGTAGCCGGTTTGCGTGAACAATCGAACGATCTGTTCAACCAGATGAAAAAACTGCGTCAGTCAGCGGATAATCAGTTCCGTCGGCAATCCGCAGAAGTGGCCAAGGGGTTTAGTGAGAAGCTGGAGGCCATACAGACTATGATTGAGGAAGGTAAACACCTGATCAATACATTCGAGGAGTTGAAGAAGCTGCAGCGTGAATACCATGATCTCCAGCTGACCCGGGATGACCGCAACAAGTTGTGGGCACGAATGGATGCGGCTTTCAAACTCGTCAAGGAAAAACGTTTTGGCAACAAGCCAGGCGGCGGCGCAGCAGATGCCTTTACCCGGGTCGATCGACGTCATCAAGGGCTGATATCTGCTATTGATAAAATGAACAAATCCATTCTACGGGATGAGAAAGACCTTCATTTTGAAGAAAAGCGGGCAGACAACAGTGAAAGTCAGCTCGAGATGCAGATCCGCCAGGCGAAGATCAATATGATCACGGAGCGCGTCAACTCCAAACGGGAGAAGATGGCGGATATGATCAAAACACGGGATGATCTGGAACGCCGCATGACATCTATTCAATCAAAACTGGCGGAAGAAGAGGAGAAGAAAAAGGTGGAGGAAGCCAAACTGGCCGTGAAGGAACGTATTGCCAAGGAGATCGAAGAAAGCAGCAAGGAGTTGGAAAATGTAGCCGACAAACTGGAAGCCGCTGCACATGAGATCACGCATCCTCATGAACCCGTTGAAGCGGTGATCAGTAAAACTCCTGTTCAGGAACCACCAGCAGATGCAGTACAACCGGAAGCAGAAGAGATCCAGGACGAAGTAAGTCTGGAAACTGAAGCTGATGAGCTGCCGACCGAACCGGTTGCAGAAGCCATTCCAGAGGAGAAAGAAGAGGCCGGGCAGGAAGAAGAGACCGTCCCTGTGACAGAGGAAGAGAAAAAAGACTAGGACCCGACAACTATTTTAACAACAGGGCGTTCCGTCGAGAGTTTATGCATACATCGACGGAACGCCCTTCACTTCTACCTGTTACTCCTTGCTGTTCTCAGTGTGATTTGGGGGAGTTCCTTCATCCTCATGAAACGTGGTCTGGAGGCGTATGATCCGATCCGTAGCTGGTTTGCGTCTCAGTATTTCCTTTCTGGCCATGCTCCCGCTGGCCTTGCGCAACTGGCATAAGGTGACCCGAAAAGACTGGCCCTTCCTGGTTATTGTCGGTTGGGCCGGGAGTGGCTTTCCCGCCTTCCTGTTTGCTCTGGCTCAGACCAGGATTTCTTCTGCCGTAGCCGGTATGCTCAATTCCCTCACTCCGATCTTCACCCTGCTTATTGGCATGCTCTTCTTTGGACTGCTGTTCAGAAAATCATGGTTGTGGGGCATACTGCTCGGATTGTGTGGTGTCGTGCTGATCATCGGCCAGGTCAATCACTGGACTGTTGGACATACCGGATGGTATGCATTCGCAGCCCTGGGTGGTACCGTCTTTTATGCCATCAGTGGCAATACGGTGAAAGCCCATTTGCAACATCTCGATTCGATGACCATTGGCAGCCTCGGATTTTTCACCGTGGGTTTTCCCGGTCTGCTTGTCCTCTTCAGCACCGATTTTACAACCCGGCTGCAAACGGATCCTGTCGCCCTTTCTTCCCTGGGATTTATTGCCCTGCTGGCCATATTTGGTACAGTGATCGCATCGATCCTGTTTTACTATCTGATCCAGAAAACGGATCAGATCTTTGGCTCCATGGTCAGTTACCTGATCCCACTCGTGGCCGTTGGCTGGGGGCTGCTGGATGGTGAAAACCTCCATTGGACGTATCTTGTCGCGCTCCTGCTCATCCTGACAGGTGTGCGTACTGCCCGATCAACATGAGTCTTCATATTCCCGGATTATATATCGCAGAGTCCCCTTCAAAGGGCCGCGGGGTATTTACTGCCGAGCCTCTGGAGCCTGGCGATGTGATCGAGATCTGTCCGGTCATTGTCCTGCCTGATCATGATCTGGAACGCATACACCAAACCGCCCTGCACGATTATTATTTTCTTTGGGGCGAACACCGTTCGGCATGTGCAATTGCGCTGGGTTATGGGTCGCTTTACAATCACAACGACAACCCGAATGCAGAAATCGAACTGGATTATGCGGATGATACCATCGTGTTCATATGCGTGAAACCGATCCTTCCCGGTGAGGAGATCACCATCCATTACCACAGTGATCCCGAGTTCGGGGGCCGATTATGGTTCTGAAAAGAAACACCAATGAAAAGGAGAATACCCGGAAAGGCAGACAAGCCCGACGATCAACCCACCTTTTTATTCAGAAATTGAACACCCCTTTGGCTACGAGATAGGGAATGAGGATATAGAGAATGGAGTCACGAATCAGATAGAATAGAAAAATGCCCAGAACGATCTTCCAGCCTGCCGCTTTCAGCATGGCCTTGAATCCCTGTTCCTTGTAAATGACCAGGTATTTCCGGACCCATTTGGGTGTGATGGCATCTCTGATTTTCCCCACAAGCAAGATTTCGAACGATTCTAATGCAGATTTGAATGGAAAGGTTTTCTCCCAATTACATTATTCCTGGGCACGTTTGGCCAACCAATAGCTGATACCTGCAAAGATGATATTTGGAATCCAGACACCCAAAAGAGGAGACAGACTCTGGTTCATGGCAAACGTCGTGGAGAAACGGGAGAGAAAGATATAGATCGCACCCATACCGATTCCGATAGCCAGGTGGAGACCCATACCACCCCGGACCTTTCTCGAGGCAACCGCTACCCCGATAATCGTCAGGATCAGGATTGTGAACGGGTCAGCGGTGCGACGATGTCGTTCTACCTCGAACTTTCGGGTATTCCCCGCTCCACGGCTGCGCAGTTTGTGAATATAGCGGGTGAGTTCGGGAGTGGTCATCATATCCTTCTGATCGACATACTGAACAAAATCCGCAGGTTCCAGATTGAGCGTGGTATCCAGCTCCTCTCCCATTGCAGATACCAGATGCTCACCGAGGGAGTCCAGTTGCCGGATCTCGTAACTGCGTAAACGCCATTGTCGCGTCTCGCTGATCCAGCGAGCCGACCGCGCCTTCAGGATACTGGTCAACTCCTGTCCCTCATACCGCTCCAGGCGCACATCGATCATGGAAGAATCTGCTTTTCGATAGAAATTGATGAAGATCTTTTCGCCGGGTTTGAGAAACAGGTGGAGGTCGTTGGTTTGCCCTTTGTCGTTTGTTGTCCAGATATACTGGTATTCAAAATCAAGTCTGGCTTTATTGGCTTTGGGGATGAAATAGTGGTTGCCGACCATATGGCCAAATGCAAAAATCGTGGCTCCGATCATATAGGGTCGAAGCAGCCTGCGAAAGCTCAACCCGGCATTGAACATGGAGATAATCTCGGAATTGTAGGCCAGGCGGGAAGTAAAGAAAATCACCGAGATCAAAGCATAGAGCGGCCAGAGCAACCCGTTGATATAAGGCAGGAAATTCATGTAATACCGCTCCATCACTTCGATCAGTGAAAGATCATTCTTGATAAACTTGGTCAGTTTTTCACTCAGATCGATCGCAGCGGCGATCATGGAAAACAGGAGCGCTGTGAACAGGAAGGTGCTCACATATTTCTTCAGAATATATCGGTCGATCCGCTTCAACATGATCAGAGTCGTTGTGTGAGGCGGGGTAGCATCCGGTCTTTCCAGGGCGTAAACGTACCCTCGAGGATATGGCGACGAGCCTCACCGACCAGCCAGAGATAGAAACTCAGATTGTGCTGGGTAGCCAGCATGCCACCGAGGATCTCTCCGCTGTGGACCAGGTGACGGAGGTAGGCTTTAGTTGTTTCCCGGCTGGCCGGGCAGGGGCCGTCCGAATCCACAGGTGAAAAGTCGTCCTTCCATTTCTGGTTTTTAATGTTGATGATCCCGTTTTGGGTAAACAGCAGACCATGGCGGGCATTGCGTGTGGGCATCACACAATCAAACATATCGATCCCCAGACCAATACAGGTCAGGATATTCTCCGGGGTGCCAACACCCATCAGATACCGTGGCCGGTCAGTTGGCAGAACCGGGGTGACCAATGCCGTCATTTTGTACATCTCTTCTGCCGGCTCACCGACGGAGAGACCACCAATGGCTATACCGGGGGCATCCTGAGCGGCCATGAATTCAGCGGATGCAAGGCGCAGATCAGTATAGGTACTTCCCTGGATTATGGGAAACAGCATTTGCCGGTGACCGTATTCAGGTTCGGTTTTGGCTACATGGTCCTTGCACCGGGTCCACCAGCGATGTGTCAGTTCCATGGAATCCTTCGCGTACCGGTAATCGGAGGGGTAGGGTGGGCATTCGTCGAAGGCCATGATGATATCCGCCCCGATCACACGTTGAATATCCATGGCAGATTCCGGTGTGAACAGATGACGTGAGCCATCGATATGGGATTGGAACACGACCCCATTTTCATTGATCTTCCGTGATTTCGCCAGTGAATAGACCTGATATCCACCGCTGTCGGTCAGCATCGGACGGTCCCACCCGATAAATCGATGCAGGCCTCCTGCCGCTCGGAGAACGTCCAGTCCGGGCCGGAGGTAAAGGTGATAGGTGTTGCCCAGAATGATCTGTGCCTGGACGATATCCCGGAGCTGATCCTGGGCGATAGCCTTGACTGTGCCGACCGTACCGACAGGCATAAAAATGGGTGTCTGGATCTCGCCGTGGTCGGTCTGGATCACGCCTGCTCGAGCCGCAGAACCCGGATCTGTCGTTTGGAGGGTAAACATGGAGGGCAAAGGTAGGCTGAAAAGGGAAGATGACGTGTGGTTCAGCGTTCGCCGGGATGTTCGCGCTGATGGCGGAGCACTTCCGGTGCCAACCGGCGCAAATGAACCAGAAAGGCATTCAGGCCCGGTCCGCTGATCGTATCATCCGAGGTGGGGAGTTGGGCGACTACTTCTTCCAGCCTGGCCCGGGTGATTTTCATTTCGATATAGGCCGCCAGCGTGTATTGCCACAGAATGTAAGGGTGAGTGCCCGATCGTTCGGCCTGTTCTTTTTCCCGCTGAACGACCCGGTATTTTCGGGCGAGACGAACCAGGCGGGCCGTTTTGTCCCGATGGAGGAGAATATCGAAAAACACCGTGAAAAACAGGTGCCAGCGGTGATCGAAGATCTCCTGGCTATAGGCCCTCAGGAAGGATTCAGCATAATTCTCGGCATTGGTCAATAAGCCGTTGGCATGCAAGCCACGCAAATAGAAAGCGACAAAGACCAGCCGATTATGAAAGGACAGGGTGGCTTTCAATTCCGGATAGGCTTTCCGCATGACTGTCAGGGCCTGTTCGTGCAACTGTTGCCGGAGGAGGACGCCACTCAGCGTATTGACATAGTGGATGTAGTCGGTATTTCGTTCCCGGATGGAGAGGTAACCGTACCAGATGGCCTGGTCGTATTCACTGCAGAAATTGTGGAGCAACAGCCGATTACTGTAGTAATTGATCAACAGTCGCCGCGAGTAATAGATCCCCCGGGTCAGCAGCGCATCATAAGCATCAAATTTTTCGCGGAGGGGGCCGAATTGTTTGTAGTTGAAGTAGAGAAAAGTCAGTCGGACCAGGGCCATGTAGCGGTTTGTGCCGTCCATCTGCTCGTCGGAAAACACATCCGTGAGCCACCGCTCCCATTGAATGGACTCTGCAGGACTACCGGCATATTGCTTGACAATATCCTGGGTCGCATCATGGATTTTATCACTGATATCGCGGGAATGGTCGTATTGTGCCCGGTATCTGTGGAGAAATTCATCAACTTCCTGATCCTGACGGTATCGCATCCGGATCAGCAGAAAATGGCGATACAGCCGGGCCAGTTCGTAGATCTTGGTGAAGTTGTAGCTCCGGTGATCTGTTTCCTTGAGTATGCGGGAAAGTTGCCGCTCTTCCTCAGGCTGGATAGCGTCCGTGGCGATCTGTTCCTCCAGATGGACCAGCTGACGAAATTGGAAATCGACATCAATGGTCGCCAGCCGTTCACCAACCCAGGAGATAATATAGGAGTACTTCCGTTTGTCGATCAGTTCATCAAATGCAAGAGGCTGGTGGATCAACCGGCTATTGTGATCCAAACGCTCGAGGATGGCGATCTTCTCCGGGTCAGTGAACTGATGCACCTGGACCAGCCATCCCGTTTCATGGGGAAGGAGGCCATCGGCGAATTCCTGGAATTTCCGGAGTTTCTGTTTCACTTCGGAAAATTACAGAATATCCGGTGGAGGGTGTGATTCCGGTCAGAGTGACAACCCGCCATCGACACTGATCACTGCACCATTGATAAAGCTCGATTCCGAAGAGGCCAGAAACAGATAGGTATTGGCCAATTCATCCACCGTGCCCAACCGCTGCAGGGGTGTTCGACTGGTGAGGTTTTCGAGTACATCCTCCGGGATGGAATCCATCATTTCTGTGTGAATGAATCCTGGAGCCACTGCATTGGACGTGATGCCTTTGCGGCCAAATTCGCGAGCCCAGACTTTCGACATGCCAATCACGCCCGACTTGGTCGCTGCATAATTGGTCTGACCGAAATTGCCGGTCAATCCGACAACCGAAGATGCATTGATGATGCGACCGTAATGGTTGGCCTCCATGTAGGGCACAACAGCCTGTGTGCAGAGGTAAACACCTGTCAGATTGACACCGATGACCAGATCCCATTGATCCCGCGTCATTTTCTTCAAACTCGAATCCCGGGTGATCCCGGCATTATTGATGAGGATATCGATCCGGCCAAAATCACTGTTCACTGCTGCAGCTGCTGCGGTGACCTGCTCCTGGTCCATCGTATTGACAGCGTAGAATTTGGCCATGCCTCCTTCCGCTTTGATCTGATCCACTACAGCTTGCGCCTTTTCCTGGTTGACATCCCAAATGGCGACCCGGGCTCCCTCCCGTGCAAATCGAAGAGCTGTGGCTTTTCCAATACCCATAGCGCCACCGGTAATGATGGCAATATTGTTCTCCAGACGTTTCATGTTGTTTGTATTAGTCAGGCAACAAATCTAACCGGCATCTGTCCCGATTCATTAAGGGATTGAGAGTTACAAGGGTATGATTTAATCATTAACGATTACCATTATTAATATATAATATTGATTTTTAGTTAATTACCAATAATTTTAGAAAGTGTGACTTATCGTAAATTACAGCGATTAACGGGTAATGTTCGCAAATAATCAGGATTAAAGACCTCAGATCCATCGCAAATTTCTGCTCTCCTCACTCATTATCAAGAAATATACTTCTATTGTCACATTCTATGATTACACGTTATCAATCTATATATCAATCTATTATAAACTTTAACAAACAATGTATAGCCATTGTCATATTCATAAATATCCGGTTTGATGCGGGCACAGGGTCATGTTGAGGATACCTTTGCAGTAAAGATTTGAACCATGAAGACCACAACGAAAAAAACGACCACAATGAAAGCGCCCATCTTCCCATTCGAAATCCTGGTTGAAAACCAGACCAAGTTGGTTGACACCATCACCAACAACACCCAGAAGGCAATGGAAATCTTCAAAGTTGAAGACAACTGGACCAAAAAGGGGAAAGAACTGTTTGATGCCTTCATGAAGGAGCAGAAGCAGTTGATGGAAGCTGCGACCAAGCCGGAAATGATGGAAAAAGGCATCGAAGGGGTGACCGAGCAGTGGACCAAGGCAATGGAAGTTCAGATGAACTATGCCAACAAAACGTTGGAATTCTATCGTGAAGCCATTACTGCAGCCAATGAGCCAAAAGCTGACAACCCGTTTGCCCGCATGTTCGACATCTACAGCGAAAACCTGAATGCGATGGTGGACACCACGAAGAAGAACATGGATGCATTCCGTTCCATGTGGAACTAGTCTGATCTGCTGTATCAGATCTCACTTTTCCAAACTAAATAACCCCCGATCATGAATTGGATGGACCTCAACAAAACAGGCGATTTCTGGAAGGCATGGCAGGATTCCGTAAAGGGTTTTGCCGGCCAGTCACAGGCTTCTACCGACCCGATGAAGGAGTGGTGGAATCAGCAGGAGCGTTTCTGGAAAGATGCCATGGAGAAGACAACCGGCATGTTGGGCAACCAACCTGACCTGGCCAGACAATGGCAGGACATGCAGGGAAACTTCATGAAACAATGGATGGATATGGCTCAACAGGCCATGACCAAGACCCCGTCCATGGGTACCGAACCATCTGATATGTGGAAGCAATTCGCCCGTCAGACGGAAACATGGTATGCCGATGCATTCAAGAATAAACTCCCTGAACAACTGCGGCCACATTTCCAGACGTATATGGACATGTACAAGATGTTTACCACGCAATGGGAAAACATCCAGGGCATGATCAAAAACGGTCTGGTTGAGCCAAAGGTGATCTGGCAGATGGTCAATCCGGCTCAATATGCGGATGCTGTGGGAAAAGTGATGGGCTTCAAGCCAATGAAGGATCTGGATGAAGTGACTCGTCAGGCAAATCAATTTTTTGAGCAGTTGCGTGCTGCGGCATTGAAGATGTTCCCGGCTGCTGAAGAGCAGGTTCTGGAAATGAATGAGGCTTTTACCAACTGGTCCAACCAGCAGACCGACCAGTTCTTCCCCTTCATGAACAGTATCAAGGAGGTGATGAAGCAGAACCTGGAGCCGTACTTCCATGTCACAGGCGATGAAACCCAGGCGGAAGTCCTTCGGTCACTGAAGGAGATGCAGTTCTCCTACCTGGCATACCTGCACCACTCTGCCAAGTTGCAGAAAATGGTTCTGGATGCCGGGGCTCAGGTCCTCCCTTCCATGATGCAGGAAGCTCGCGAGTCTTATAACAAGGACCACGACATGCCTTCTTTCGATACCTTCTTCACAGACTACATGAACCGTCTGGAAAATGCGATCGTCGAGACGATGCACACGGAGGAATACACGGTGACCCAAAATCAGGTCTTGGCCAGTGGCGCCAAATCCAAGATGATCTACGACGAAATGTTGGAAAACATCTTCAAGGATTGGCCTTTCATGACCAAGCGTGAAGCAGATGATCTGGCAAAAGAAACCACCCTGCTTCGTCGTCGCATGCGCGAACTTGAGGCTCGTATTGGCGCCATGACGCCTGAGGTAAACGGAGTGTCCAAAAAAAGTGCTCCATCACCTCAAGTCGTTTCATCCGATGCCGTGATCAATCTGATCGGCAAGGCTGAAAAAGGCAAATCGGATGATCTCAAGGAAATCAAAGGGATCGGTGAAAAACTGGAAAACCTGTTGAACGAGATCGGGATTACCAGCTACAAGCAACTCGCAAAAATGGATGCTACCGTTTATGCGATGATCGATGACCTGATTCCGGCTTTCAAGGGTCGCGCCATGCGCGATGACTGGGCCAGCCAGGCAAGAGAATTGCTGAAAACCAATTCACTGGTTTAAACTTTTCAGGTTGGCGTAGCCTTCTATCGGGTCATTGACCTGAAATGAGGGAGGGCTACGCAACCTTATTTTTTCCAAAGAAAGACCTGAACCAATGGCAAACTGGACAGATAACATCGTCGAAAAGGTAAATACGGCTGCCGACGCCATCAAAAACATCGGCGATATCAATGAAGTGGATGTCGCAACGGCTCCTCGTGAGGTCGTTTGGGAAGACGGAAAAGTCAAATTGTTCCACTTCACCCGCAATGAAAAGCCGAAGGCTAAAACACCGGTGATCATCAGCTACGCTCTGGTCAATCGCTGGGCAATGATGGACCTTCAGCCCGATCGCAGCTTCATTCGCAAGTTGATCTCGGAAGGGATCGATGTCTATGTCATCGACTGGGGATACCCCACCCGGACAGACCGGTACAAGTCCATGGAGGATTATATCCTGGGCGACCTGAACAACTGTGTAGACTATGTGCGCAACGCACACGGGATCGAAAAAGTCAATCTTCTCGGTGTCTGCCAGGGTGGTACATTCAGCCTGATCTACAGTGCACTGAATCCCGACAAGATCAAAAACCTGATCACACTGGTCACACCGGTCGAGTTTGCTGACAATGATGGCCTCCTGTTCAAGTGGTCGCGGGAAATGGACGTCGATACCATGGTCGAATCCTTCGGAGGACTGATCCCGGGTGACTTCCTGAATTTCGGTTTTGACCTCCTCAAACCGATGAATAAGATGCGCAAGTATTATGGGTTCAATGACGTGGCTAAGGACAAAGCCAGTCTGATGAATTTCCTGCGCATGGAAAAATGGGTTTCTGACTCCCCTGCCCAGGCTGGTGAGACGTACCGGAAATTTATCAAGGACCTCTACCAGCAAAACAAACTGGCAGAAGGCACCTTCGAGCTGGGCGGACAGATTGTGGATCTGAAAAAGATCTCCATGCCTGTGCTCACGATTTATGCCAAAGACGACCATATCGTGCCACCGGACAGCACCCGTCCGATCAACGATCTGATCGGTTCAAAAGACAAGGAACTGATGGAATTCCCCGGTGGACATATCGGTGTTTTTGTCGGCAGTCGATCCCAGAAAATGTTGACCACGGCGGTAGCCCAGTGGCTCGTCGATCGGGACAAATAAAGATAAGCAAGACGTTTATTACGCATTTGGTTTGGTTGAATAGTTAGTGCCTCCCTCGGGAGGCACTTTTTTTTGACTTCCCCATCCCGGATCAGGCATTCCGCTATTTTTTTCTACCTGCCGGGGGGAGTAAAATGCGAGTGTCCTATCTTCAATCCCGCATGATTCTGGTCGCATTCATTCTGCTCTATCTGGCAGCCACGATTGCCATCGGGCTTTGGGCTTCCCGAAAGGTCCATAACAGCCGGGATTTTGTCCTGGCGGGTCGGCAGATGCCCATGCTTGTCGGTGCCTCAGCACTTTTTGCAACCTGGTTTGGCTCGGAAACGATCCTCGGTGCTTCTGCAGAATTTGCTGAAGGTGGCGTTCTTGCCGTAATCGAAGATCCCTTTGGAGCGGCGCTGTGTCTGATGCTGGTCGGGGCATTTTTTGCCCGTCGTCTCTACCGCGAAAACATTCTAACCTTCAACGATTATTATCGTCAACGGTACAATGCACAAGTGGAGCTGGTGTCTGCGCTGTTTATGGTACCTTCCTATTTCGGTTGGATCGCCGCCCAACTGGTTGCCATGTCGATTATTCTCCAGACAGTAGCCGGCGTTCCGTTCTATGCAGGCATCCTCATGTGCACACTGGTCGTGCTTGTCTATACCTATAAAGGGGGGATGTGGTCCGTGTCCATTACAGATTTCATCCAGACCATTCTGATCATTTCCGGCCTTCTGGCTGTTTGCTGGTCGCTCTATCAGCAAACCGGCGGTTGGGGCCCCGTGGTCAATGCACTGCCCGACCACTTCTTTCAATTCACACCTGAGCTCAAACCCATGCCGGTATTACATTGGGTAGCCGCCTGGATCACAATTGGACTGGGGTCTATTCCACAACAGGATATTTTCCAGCGGGTGATGTCCGTACGATCGGAGAAAGCAGCTGTCCGAGCATCCTGGATCAGCGGAGGAATGTACCTGACAATTGCCATGATCCCACTGGCAATCGTCCTGTTTGGAAGGCATTTGTACCCTGAACTGATCACCGACAATGATCAGGGATTCTTACCGGCTCTGGTCCTGGCTCACAGTTCCCTTCCTGTGCAGGTACTCTTCTTCGGAGCCCTTCTTTCTGCCATTCTGAGCACAACAAGTGGGGCCATTCTGGCACCGGCCACAGTGATCGGCGAAAATATCATCCGACCCAGAATGAAAAACCCCACCGATGAACATATCCTGCGTGTGATCCGATTCTCCGTGATCGGTGTTGCTCTCGCATCTGTGTTAATGGCATCATGGAATGCCGATATTTATGACCTTGTAGCACAGAGTTCAGCTCTGAGTCTGGTTTCCCTGTTCATCCCCCTGACCGCAGGTTTCTACTGGCCGAAAGCCAACAGTACCGGAGCCATGTGTGCGATGCTGGCTGGTATGGTCGCCTGGTTGATTTGTGAATGGATAGGAACGGAAATCCCGGCCATCCTGTACGGATTGGGATTCAGTATTCTGGGCATGTTCATCGGATCATCAGGATTTCTGAAATCAATTGTTTCCCCGCATTCGGCCTAAGCCTTCAGGAAACCTCGAATAGCCGCATTGACTTCATCGCTTTTTTCAAATTGCACAAAATGGCCGGCCTTTTCGATCATAATGAGCACGGATTGCGGGATCCGGCTGCTTCCCTGTCTGGCGATCTCCAGAGTTGAACCGCCGTTGAGAAACCGGTTGGGGATCAGATTGTCATATTCTCCAAACAGGGACAGCACGGGCATGGTCAGGTTGGGCAGAAAGTCATACACAGGGTCATTGACCATCCCCCGGACGTTTTTTGGGATGATATCACAATACCAGCGAAAATCATCTGCCGTGCGCATGGCAATCCTGTCCTGGATCATGAATTCTGCATCTTTTGGAAAGCGGTAAAAATTGGTGGCAAAATTTTCCCGGATCTGGTTCACCGTCGTCAATCTGACCGCATCCGATGTGAGAATTTCCCGAAACCATTGCCGCTGCCCGTTGGTAAACTGTTCGTATCCGGCCGGTGCGACCAGAACAAGTTGATCGATCAGTTCGGGATAACCCAACCCTGTCGTTACAGCGATCTGCCCTCCCATGGAATGGCCGACCAGCGTGACATGGGCAAGATCCAGTTTGTGGATCAACTGAGCAACGATATCTGCATAAAACCGCATATCACCTGGATAATCCCCTTTCGAAGAATGACCATATCCGGGAAGATCGATTGCGATGCAACGGAACTCGTTCTTCAGTCCGTCCATATTCTTTTTCCAGGCTGGTGCGTAACTGCCCAATCCATGAATAAACAACAGGGTCTGATCACCGGTGCCTTCATCCATGTAGGCAACAGACAGATCATTGTCCAGCACCACCTGTCTGACAGGAAACGGATACCCTATATCGGCCATAGTCCTGACCTGGGTCGGCCGCTGACTGACGCAACCGGTGATCAGCAGAACAGAAACAAGAACGGAATAGAGGACATATTTCATTATCAGAATTTAGAACATCAACCATTTAAACACCAGAAATGCTGTCCAGGGATTGGCCGGGCGTTCGGCGACTCCCCCATTGGTTGCCGGACTATCGTAATAATCACCCAAGGACATAAAGGCTCCATGGAGCTCGACGTTCATAAACGGGCCCAGTTGTAATCCGGTCATGCCGTTGACTTCGGAACCGATAATAAAACCTCCGTTACCCGATGCTTCCACATTGCTGAATGCGGATGCAACACCCACTTTTCCATACCAGCGATGCGGGATAAACGCTTTGGAGAGATTCAGCGTCCCCCCTGTCAGACCGTTTCCCCGGTTGGCGATATCATTGACTGCGGCAACCAGTCGATTGACCACGTTGCCATGAGGAAACAGGAGATAGGACCCTGAACTGATAAAAATACCGCCTGGTGAGCCCCAATTATTGCCGGTCAATACACCGGAGTATGTGCCGTCTTCTATGCCATTGTCACCGCTGGAGTACAGCGCATCCAGGGTGATGGCATCCTGCTCGGTTTGTCCGTACCGGTAATTGACCCGGAGATTGGCAGCCACGCCAGCAATGTCGACGGTTTTTGTCCAGGTGCCCGATTTCAACTGACGAACCGTTCCCAGATTTGCGTTGACAAATCCGGTCACCGACCAGTTGTCCCACATCATGTCTTCATTGCGACTGAAAAAACTGCCAAGCCAGAACACATCAGCCTGATAGGGATCTGCACCAGGGGAATCGGTACACACCATTGTAGTCTGCCAGAGCGCTGTTGAGACCCTGCCCGAGGATGGAAACGCCACCAGCACCATTGGCCCGGTCGCGGAGCCAGTAGACCGAACCCCCGAGATTCCACAGGCGATTGAGATGTTTGTGGACAGTATACTCTGCCAGAGTCACATCGTCATCCTTGCTGACCAGATTTTCATACAATTGATAAAACCCCAGCCGCCAGCTTCCATGGTCATAATCACGACGCACATTAATGCCAACAGCATCACTCCCCCAATAAGCCAGACGGTACCCGCTCCGGTTCATTTTGTCAAAATAGGTGCGGTACGGATTGTAGGGAGTGTCAAACAATCGTTGCAAGCCCAAATTGATGGCCCAGCCTTTCCAGGGAAGTAATTCAAGTTCGACATTCTGTGTTTGCAGGTTGACCTGGTCGGCTGAAAATGCCGAACCGAAATTGCCACCCACCCCGTAATTCACATCTCCCCAGGTCCAGTCGATCTCAAACGATGCGCGCAGGATTGCCTTCCCATTAAACAGGCGGGGCTGGTAGATAAAAAAGGGCAATAATCGTTGCTCGACATAAAACGTCCTGACGGTATCCGACGTCTTGGTGGTATTCTGTCCGAACAGCCGGCCAATGATCTGGCCCTTGAACAGATCATTTTCAGGATAGATATTCCCGGTCACTGCCTGATTGTAGAAATAGGCAAGAAATTGAAATTCCCGGTTTGGCCGCTCTGGAATAGCCTGATCAAACAACTTGTGTACCGATCCCTGTTCCTGTCCGTTCACGCGCAAGCAACAGGTGATGAATGCCAGGGTGAGAAGGATGTGTTTCATTGTGTTGCGTCTAGAGAACCAAAGAAAAGGGCCATCCCGAATTCCGGAGATGGCCCTTTGGAACATCGGTCATTAATTGACCCGAACGTACTTCTGGATATTTGCATTTCCGAAAGCACCCCCGCCTGTACTGCCAAATCCGAGAAGTGCAGTTGGTGGAGCTACGCCGATCGCCGGCTGAGTCTGAACGATCTCATACGTCATATTCACCCCATTCAATTCAAAGATCCCTTCACTGGTGAGTGCCGAAGGAGATGTTTGATTGACCGTGATATTCCAGATATTCCCAACTCCGGAAGCGGCCTGGACATAGGTCCCTGTCAAAACGGTGGGTGTGCCTCCACTGTAGGACGTGACAGTGTAAGTCAGATTAGTGGAAAATACGGCCTTGATGGAGTCGATATTAAACGGTGCACCTGCCAACAAAGGAGCCACATTGGCACCTGCGCTCAACCATGTACCCTGTGTGCCGACCAGACAAGCTCCGCAAGAACCACCACAGTCCACACCTGTCTCATCACCGTTCTGGATACCGTCGGTACAGGTGGCTTTGTCATCATCCTTTTTACAGGAAGGCAACGAAGTGATCATACCGAAAGCCAGAACACCAATAAATAAAACATTCATCCATTTCATAAACATGCTATTTGAGGTTATTACAAATTACGACCTGTCTGCCCACTGTTCAAGCAGGCGTTTATCTACTTTTCAGTATCATTCTTCGGGATTTCATCCAGCTGCCGAAAATATTTCGGCACTTTGAACCAGGCCAGCTGGGACTGGCAATACGCTTCAATAGAAGCCAGGTCAGAATCCGGATTTTTCCCCTGAATAAAGGCAAATCCCACTTCACCCCATCGTTCATCCGGTACACCGATCACAGCGCAGGATGCCACATCCGGATGGGTGATCAGTATACGCTCGATCTCAGCAGGATACACATTTTCGCCACCGGAAATAAACATATTCTTGATCCGGTCCACGACATAGAAATAGTGGTCCTCATCCTCGCGGACAATGTCGCCTGTGTGAAACCACCCGTCGCTTATATTCTTCTGTGTTGCCTCTTCATTCCGCCAGTATCCGGGCGTAACCATCGGTCCCTTCAGCAGGAGTTCCCCGGGATGATTAACCGGACAGTCATTCCCCGCTTCATCCACGATGCGGGTCTGGACATAGAAATTGGACCTTCCGATGCTGCCTTTTTTCGTCATGGCATCATCTTGATGCAGTGAGAAAAGATTCGGACCGACCTCCGTGAGGCCATATCCCTGTCGGACTGGAACGCCCTGTCTGTCCCAGGTTTCGATCAACGGAATGGGCATGGGCTCACCACCAACGATAAGGTAGAGCAATGCGCTGAAATCAGCATCGGAAAATCCGGGTTGGTCGGCGATCATTTTCAACATGGTTGGCACTGCCATGAAGATGGTCGACTTTTTCTTCCAGAAGAGTCAATACAGAGCCCGCATCAAATTTTTTCATGAGGCAGACGTATGCACCATGATGAAGAAACGGGGTCAGCAACACATTCCAGCCTCCGGTATGGAAGGGTGGCATACAGTTGATTGTCCGACTCTCCGAATTGAGGATGAGACTGATCGCTGTATTGAAACTGTTCCAGATCAGCATCTTCCAGGAATAGATCGCTCCCTTGGGAAACCCTGTTGTCCCGCTGGTATAGAGAATAAACAACGGATCATCTTCAAAGACCTGCACCGCCGGAAACGGTTCACCCGGGGTGTCTTTATGGGCCTCGATCAATCGTCTGGGTGCAGACAAGGGGAAGATCTGCCGATGATGGTCCGCTGGCATGGCGTCCAGCAAGTGCCGGTAATGGTCCTCTACAATAATCAGTTTCGGATCAGCATTTTCAATGAGATAGGCGATCTCCGGTGCTGCCAGCCGATAGTTCAGAGGGACCAGAACGGTTCCTGTTTTCTGCGCTGCTGCGAAGAAAACGACATAGTCCAGACAGTGGTCGGCCAGAATGACGATCCGGTCACCCTTTTCCAACCCATGATCCATCACCAGATGTGCGGAGAGGGCATTCCCAGTCCGGTCCAACTGAGCATAGGTCAATAGCCGGCCCGTCTCTGCTTCTTCAACAGCGATGTGATCGGGACGGTATAACGCCCATCGAGCGATCCAGTCCGATTGATAGACCTCTGTCATAAAGGGGGTTGACTCATTTAAGGTAACAGATTGTCTATTTCCGGAAGACATTCCTTCCATGTATGAAGGTATGACACAAGTGAGCACACCTGCAATGATGGGAATCATTCCATTGATTGACAAGCAGATAAAGATGGAATATTATCCTGAGACGAGTTTCAGATCACCAGGGGGCGGATCACGTCATTCACCCGGGCAGGCTGTTCCCAATGCACAAAATGGCCTCCATTGGGAATGAGGCTGAGGTGGGCTCCGGGTATCCGTCTGGTCCCTTCCCAGGCTACCTGCTCCAGTGACAGGGAAGGATGCAGGATGGGGTTGGGGATCAGGGTATCCGCCAATCCATAGATCACCTGTGTCGGAATGCGGATCTCCGTCAGAATATCCCAGATCGGTTCGTCCAGCATGGCCTGGGTACATTTCGGAATCATCCGGCAGTAAAAGTCATATGCCTGACTGTGTGCTTTGAGCTTGAGTCGATCCTCCACCATAAACCGGGCATCTTCCGGAAACCGGACGAAATTGACCTCGAAATTCCGGAGGATCTGCTGGTCAGACAGGTTGCGGATCAGGGAGGGTCGGTTGATGGTTTTAAACCATCCCTTCTCCATCGCAGAAAATTGCTCAAAACCCGCAGGGGAGATCAGGATCAACTGCTCCAGGGGGAAGTTCTGAAGGTGATAGAACCACACAGCAATTTGAGCACCCATGGAGTGACCGGCCAGAATGACCGGTGTGTCGAGCTTCAGTTCGAGAATAAAATCCCGCACCACATCTGCAAACCACTGGAGCGATATCGGAAATGTGCCCAGAGTGGAGCGACCATAATTGGGCAGATCGACTGCAATGCACCGGGCATGGTCTTTCAGCCCTTCAATGGTGCGGGTCCAGGCGGGGCTGTAGCTGCCGAGCCCGTGGAGCATGACAACCGTTTTGGGCCCATTCCCGACATCCATGTAGGCCAGGTCGATATCCGGACGAATCTTCCGGAATCGGACGGGCCAGGGGTAGGGCTGATAAGGGGGATGCATGGACATGGAGGCCAAAGGTAGGATTTTGGCGTGGAGGAGTTATGGCGTGGAGGAGTTGAGGAGGGGAAGAGTTGAGGAGGGGGTTAGGAGGGGGTTAGGAGGGGGGAGGGAGGTTATGAGGTTATGAGGTTATGAGGTTATGAGGTTATGAGGTTATGAGAAAATGAAAATTTAATGTTTGATGGTGCGGATTGGACCGTTTCTGTTATCGGCCTGCCAATGCCAGCGGAAATCGCATGACCTGCCGGACCGGGGGAGGAATAGAAAGGGGAGAATGTGAAGGAATTGAAGAGAAGGATGTTCGTCAACGTTATTGTCGGACCAGAGGGGGAATTGGCTTTGCCTTTCGCCAGGTCAGGCCATGAACCAGCAGACCACTCAATACAGCGGCGACAATCGCCAGGGTGGCGGCAACAGCCGGATTCCGGATGGGGCCGGTGGTATAGGGTGTGAGCTGCGCATAGTAGACCGAAAAATGAGTCAACAAGGCGACAACGGAAGCTATAATGGGGGCAGTACGGTGGACATTTTTCAGAAAAATGCCAAACAGGACAGGGATAAATGCTGCAGAGAAATAGGCATAGACCCCGTTTTGCGCAAATATGCCCACACTCAGATTGGGATGCAGAAGCTGTTCACGCGAGTAGAGAAATGAAACTACGGCCAAACCGGCGATCACCAGGCGATTGATCCATACCAGGCTGGCCGCCCGCGGTGTATCCTCCCGGATACCTGTCAACGGTTGGATGATATCGACTGTGATCGTGGTCGACAGGGACTGGATCAGATTTTCCAGGGTAGACAATCCTGCGGACAACAACCCCAGGATGACGATCAGACCGATCCAGACGGGAAATTCAGAAACGACATAGGCGGGAATGATCCCATCCATTTTCAGGGGTTGCCCGTCAACTGTCAGATCGGGAAAAGCCAGGCGGGCATACAGCCCGGCAATCACGACACTGAAGAACAGGATCTGCACAAGAACAGTGGTCGCCAGGAACTTGTTGACCTGACTGTCGTCTTTGAGCAGCAGGGATCGGGTGATGAGATGGAGTTGACACACGATAGCCACACCGACCACCATCGAACAGAAAATGATCTCAAATGCATCACGAAACAGGGGACTTCCCGGATTGTTCCAGGTACTGAGTGCGGGATCAATGGTGGCCAGTCGCTCAAGAAGTGAATGGATTCCACCGGAAAAATGTTCGTAGCCGGAAGTCAGCAACAGAATGGCTACGATGATCATGATGCCCGCCTGAATGGCATTGGTGTAGACCATGGAGTTGGCTCCCCCGAACATCATATAGCCGAAGATGAACACGATCATGCCACCCAGTATCCAGATCTCATCGGCATTGAGTGCTTTGGACAGGACCTTGGTCATGCCTACTGCGATCAGGACAATGAATGTGACCAGCAGGAGTGACAGGACAGCAAAGAAAAATGCAAATCGCTTGCTTCCATAGCGTGTACCGATCCATTGGGCCATGGTCAGCGCCTTGACAGCCTGTCCATGACGACGAAAGCTTTTGGTGAGGACGATCAGGGAGATGTACAGGGCCAGCGGAAGAAAAAGAGCATAGGCGATCACACCGCTGATCCCGTAGAGCGCGATAAATCCGGGATTGATGATGAAGGTTGCAGCACTGGTCATGGATGCGGCCAGGGACAGCCCGACCATCACCGGACTGAAAGCCAGACTGCCGACCGCATAATCACTGAGGGATGTTGTCTGCCGGGCTCCGCGAATGACAAGAAAGAGAATGACAGCCCCGTACAGAGCGATCAGAACAGTGGTCGCAATAGCAAGAGATGGTGAAGCCATGGATGGTTCGTTTGATGCAAGATAGAGTTCGGGATGCAACCAAGGAGTATTCGCTATTGGAGAAGCAAATAAATCGATTTTTCATTCCATCCACTCCTGAAGCTGCGGGAAACACGAAGAAAGTGACATGACCAAAATGCCGTTTTTCAAATGGTAGGTGTCACTGTTTGAAGTTATGATCATTGTTCTGGGATCACCCAAATCCTCTCTTGCTGTATGGAACCCTCTGCTCAAATGGGGTCGATTGCCCAGTTTGATCTCGATGCAGGCGATGATTCGATTTCCTTTACTGAGAACCAGATCACATTCAGCCCCATTTGATGTCCTGTAGAAACTGGCCTCTATTTCCGAAGGGACAATTTGTAGAATCTGCTGCATGACATAACCTTCCCAGGAAGCCCCTGCAAGAGGATGAAAGGAGAGATCTTCCGGATTGGAGATACTCAACAGACTATGTAGTAATCCACTGTCTCGGATATAAATCTTTGGACTCCTGATCAATCGCTTTCCCAGGTTTTTGGAAAAGGGAGAAAGTGTCCTGGTAAAAATGAACTCTCAAAAAGTGGAGATAACGTTTGATCTGGTTACCTGACACGCCTAACGATCGACCCATACTTTCTGCATTCCACAATTGACCGTGGTTGATTGCCAGCATGCGTAAGAAGGTGCGTAGTTTTACTGTATCCGTATTCAGACCCAGGATTGCAAGATCTCGTTCCGCATAGGTTCTGATGAATTCTTGCCTCCACAACCAGCTATCTGCTTGTGAAACAGCCAGGCAAGCATCGGGAAAGCCACCCCTCCACCAATGGGAAAACAGATCCACTTGCGCCGATACTTCAGTCAGATGAAGTGGTTCAAGTATCAGATAGCTGATTCTACCTGCCAAAGATTCCGAGGTACTGTGCAAGAGCAATGGTGAAGCGGAGCCAAGGAGTAAAAATCGGCCAGGTCGTCTGTGCCGATCTATTAAGGAACGCAATTCTGGAAATAGTGCGGGCATGCGTTGCACCTCATCCAGAATGACCAATTCATCTTTGAATTGTTCCAGAAAATATCCGGAGTCTGCCTGAATGCGCTCCAGGTCTTCTTGCCGTTCAAGATCAAGGTAACGGACAGGCATTTGAAGCTCTTGTTCCAGACACAGGGCAAGCGTTGTTTTCCCGACCTGTCTTGGCCCGATAAGCGCTACAGCCGGGAAAATGCGCAAATGTGCCAGGACATCTGCCTTTAATGAACGCTGAATAATCATGTAAAATTGAACTAACATTTCAAATATACATGATTAATTGATGATTTCAACCATCTTTTACTTGATCGATTGATTTTTTAATTCACAGTATTCATCTTCCCCTCCCCCTTCCTATCTTGGGTCAAACCAAACAAATCGCGTGATATGAAAGACGGAAAGTACATCGCTCTGGTGACCGGAGCGACAGGAGGACTGGGAACGGATATGTGCCGCACACTGGCGAATGACGGGTATTACGTCATCGCCAATTACCGGACGGATAACAAAGCGGAAGAATGGCAAGCTAAAATGAAAGCCGAGGGATTTGACTTTGCCATGGCCAAGGCAGATGTCGCCGATTATCATGAAGTGGAAGCGATGATCGAGAAGATCCAGGAAGAGCACGGGGTGATCGATGTTTTGGTCAACAATGCGGGGATCACGCGGGATGGTTCTTTTCGCAAGATGAGTTTTGAAAATTGGGATGCTGTGATCAAGAGCAATCTCTACTCGGCATTCAATTGTACCCGCTGCGTGATCAACCCGATGATCGAACAACAGTATGGACGGATCATCAACATCTCCTCAGTGAATGGTCAACGAGCCCAGTTTGGCCAGGCCAATTATTCGGCAGCAAAAGCGGGCATGCACGGATTTACCAAAACGGTGGCGATTGAAGTAGCCAAATTGGGCATTACTGTCAATACCATTTCACCCGGTTATATCGGCACAGACATGGTCATGGCCGTACCTCAGGAATACCGGGACAAGATCGTTGCCAATATCCCCATGGGACGTTTGGGTGGAACATACGAAGTCGCTCATCTGGTCAGTTTTCTAGCCAGTAAACAAGCGGCCTTTATCACCGGCGCTAATTATGAGATCAATGGCGGACAGCATGTGTATTGAGTGGAGGAGGAGGTTATGAGGTTATGAGGGGGGAGGTTATGAGGAAGGAGTGGAGAGTAAAAGAATGAGGAGGTAAGGATCATAATAAGTTGATCCTGATGAATGAGTCCGTTCATAACACTGGGCCTGACCCCTCTCCTTTTCCAGGAGAGGGGTCAGGCCCAGACGATCCCGCCTTTAGCGGGATGTCTGGATCCAGACATTCCGCTTTAAGAGCGGAATCGTCCGGGGGTGAGGTTATCACTCCTGCCAGACCAGGAGGAGGTTATGAGGTTTTGAGGGGGGAGGTTATGAGGTTATGAGGGGGGTTATGAGGGGGGAGGAGAAAAGCACTCGAGAGATTGGAGCTGTCTTATTAACTCCGGGCACTGCGAGCGGTCATTTCTTGAGCGCACGCAGTGCCCGGAGATTTTCGCTGGCCTGCTGAAAATCCGGGTCCAGGGACAGGGCTTTCTGGTAATACGCCCGGGCCGATACAAGGTCTCCCTGCAAGGCCCTGAAATAACCGAGATTGGTCAATGCCAACGGCCGCTTCGGATCTTCGAGGATCACCTTGCGAAGCAGGCGTTCACCGGCCTCCAGCTGACCCAGCAACCCGAGCGACAGAGCATATTTTTCCAGAAATTCAAGATTGTAGGGTGCCTGGCTGACCGCTCGCTTGAGAAAGGTTGCCGCACGTTGAGGTCGCTGCATTTTCAGACAACCCTCACCGATCCGATAGGCAGTCCATCCGTCCAGTCTGACGGTATCCCGACTGTCCGCCCAACCACTCAGTGCCCGGTAGTTCTCACGAGCAAAAAGAAGGTGTACAGTCGCAGCCAACTGTCGGTCCGTTTCACGGGAGTGATCCCGTTTTAGCCATACATCGGCTGAGTCCAACATAGCCGGGTCAGCCACAAATTTGTCAAACAAGGCGAGATATCCCTCCGCCATTTCAAGGGGTGAGGCCTTTATTTTTGTCAACAGTTCGAGACCTAAAAACCGACCGCGTTCCTGCTCACCGGGTACTTGTTTTTGATACACCTTTCGGATAAAATGATCCGTGATCCGCACATGCGGAATATCAATACTGCCTGAAGGTGGCATGTGGCATTCGGCACAATCATCCCCCTTTGTTTTTCGCTCGGCAACAGGAGCAGAACACATCTTTTTCCCCTTACCCGAATGGCATGTCTTACAGGGCTGATTATATTTTTCCCTTCCTGTTTCTGCCACGGAAATATGCGGATGATGACATGTGATACAGGTGAGGGAAGTACTCTGCTGATAACACTCACTGAGACGAAGGCGATCTGCTTGGGAAGCCATTATAAATCGTTGGTCTGAATCCGAATATCGGGGCAGAAAGATATTCATGACATCGCTGAGCACCATCCCCGGTTTGAAGTCGAAGAACGATTTTCCCGGTTGTAAAACGGCAATACCCTGGAGATGACAACGCTGGCACAGGTCCGTTACCCGATCTCTGGGCAACCGCCTCGGATTGACAATCGTCAGGTCAGCCATCCGGGATGTGTCGACGATCTCTCCCGCCAGTTTGGCTTTCACATGCAGTGCTCCGGGACCGTGACATCGTTCGCATTCGATCCCCTCAGGCATCTTGAAAAACTTGTTCTCCGAACCGCTGACATGTCCCGGAAAATGATTGTGGCAGGTCACACATTCCGTATTCAGGATCCGACTGAATCGGCTGTTGGCGCCCCCTTGAAATCCGGGAGCCAGATCCCATCGTTTTTCCTGGGTATAAAAGGTGATGGGCACCTGATAGATATATCCGTTTCTGCTGGTGATATGCGAGTTGGTGTGATGGCCCGACCCAACGATATAATCGACTCGCTCCAATCGGTTGTGAGCGGTATCTCTGCCTGAAAGCCGAAATTCACGGACATAGAGCATGGAGTCAACCAGGAAGGGTGCATAATAGAAATTGCTGATGCTGTCATAAACAACCGTATGCACCCCGAAAGTCGCATTACTGGTTGCCGCTGATGCACTCCGCCAGGAACGCCCCATGCCTGTACGGATATAGGAATCGTAAATCTGGGCATGGCAGGAACGGCAGGTTTGCATCCCCACATATTCGACCGAATCTGCCAGATTGAGAAAGGCAGGCGTTTCGATCTCCGTTCCGGGTGAACACCTTCCCAACAGGAGTACTGCCCCGGAAAAAGCAAGAAAAATGAACACTATCCACGAGGTCGGACGCATGGGGTGAAGATAGCGAACTCCGCTCGCTGACCGGTGTCCACAGATGCCGGAAATCAGATCGTTTGCCAGCCAAATGCCATTCCCGAATTGGGGATTCGGCCCTGGTCTTCCGACAATACAGGGAATAGAGGTTACTGATACCGACCATTCGTTTCTCGTATCTTTGAGCAATGGCCACCTTCACAGATCGGATCCTGCTCGGGTTAAAAATCCGCCATCTTCGGCAGGAATCGGGTCTTTCCTTTGCTGAATTATCGGCAAAAACAGGTCTTTCCGGGTCTTATCTGAACGAGATCGAAAAAGGGAAAAAAACCCCCCGCCCGGAAAAACTGGCCGCGTTGGCCGCCACGCTTTCAGTTACACCTGAATGGCTCCTCAGCGAAGATCCCGGACCCCATCTGGCGCCAGTCGCCTCCTTGTTGCGATCCAATTTTCTGAATGAACTGCCCCTGGATATGTTCGGGATCGACCTCAGTCGATTGCTTGAACTCCTGGCCAGTGCTCCTCTCCAGATCAATGCCTTTGTTTCCTCCCTGGTCGAACTGGCCCAAAACCATGCCCGGGGGAGGACCACTTCTACCTGTCAGCCATGCGGGCCTACCAGGACTCAACAACAATTATTTTCCGGAACTGGAAGAGGCTGCCAGAGCATGCCGGGCCCAATTCGGTCTCCACCCGGTCGCACCCCTCACACTGGCCCAACTCAAACGGATATTGATCAACGAATATGGCATCCGCATGATCCCGGACGGACTCAATCAATACCCTGAGCTTGAACATTTACGATCCGTCTATCTTCCAAAATCGCGTGAATTACTCCTGAATGCCCATCTGTCAACCGAACAGACCGCATTCCAGATCAGCAAGGAGATCGGGTTTCATTTTTTACAACTGGATCCTCGTCCCTTCGCATCGACTTCCCAATCCATCACGACGTTTCAGCAGGTATTAAACAACTTCAAAGCCGGGTATTTTGCCGTGGCCCTGATGATCGAAGAACACTCCTTTCTCAGAGAACTGGAGGCCGCATGTGCGTCAATCACTTTTGACAATGACATTCTGCTCCGATGGATGACTGCATACGGCGTCAGCCCCGATGTGCTCCTGCAGCGATTTAACGTGATTACGGCTCATTGGAAGCTGGATCATGTGTTCTTTCAACGGCTTGTCTTCCGGGCTGATGATCAGCAATACCGGCTGGACAAGGAGTTGCATTTACATCGGGAGGATCGCCAATATGCCGGAAGATTGAACGAGGAATATTGTCGGCGCTGGTTATCTACACAATTGATCCGGGAAGTGATGGAATCAGGGATAACTGAGCCAAAAACGGGGCTGATGAGAGCCGGTTTCCATGACGGAAAGGAATCCTATTTATGTCTCGGATTGGCACGGGCTTCTTCCTTCCGGCCTGATGAATTTGTGGGTGTCATGATCGGTGTACGGATCGACCGCCAATCGCGCAAATATTTCCGGTTTATGGACGATCCAGCCATCCCCTCCAAAATGGTCAACCTGACCTGCGAACGCTGTGCGATCATGTCTTGCTCAGAACGGGCAGCACCACCGGTCGTTCTTCAGCGAAAACAGCAGCGTCAGGCCATTCGCGATCGGATTAAAAAGATTACCGGGTGAGTTGAATGTCGCCTTTGTAAATGATCTCCTCATCATCGATAAACCGGATCAGGGCATAAAAGGCAAAGACATCCGGGTTGAGATATTCCCCTTTATAGATCCCTCTCCATCCATCCGATTCACTGTTGAGTGGGAAATTGGTCCCTTCGTAAATAAGTCCTCCCCACCGGTTGTAGATCCTGAAGACCAGAACCGATTCGGCCGCTATTCCGCCATAGATCGTGAAGACATCGTTTATCCCATTTCCATCCGGTGAAAAGGCATTCGGAATATAGATATCCCGGATCTTGTTGACGATCACCGTCACCATGTCAGATGCCATACATCCCGAAGAATCGACAATGGTCACGGTAAATGTGGTTGTGTTCACCGGTGCAACATCTATGTCCGAACATGTTTCGCACACCAGCGAATCCACCGGTGTCCATAAGGTCGACACCGGTGTGAAAGGTGGACTGACCGTAGACGACAGCGGCGTGGAATAACCGAGGTCGATCGTCACATCCGCTCCTGCATCCACCAGCAGGGGTGGTGGTTGATTGACTGTCACAATGATCGTTGTCTGGCAGCCCTGCTCATCCATGACCGTGACTGCATAGTCGCCTGCCTTGAGATTTTCAAAGGCGGGAAGCCCTTGAAAAGGTCCGCCATCAATACTGTAAAGGTACCCTGGTGTCCCTCCCGTACCAGACACGGTCAGGCTTCCGTTGGCTTCACCAAAACACCGGACATCGATCACCTCCACCAGGTCGAGAAAGAGTTGAGGAGGCTGGATCAGATTTGTCCCGTTGACTGCCGTACAACCATGATCATCTGTGACGGTGACCATGTAGGATCCCGGCGGCAGACCAGTCGCCAGATCATCTGTCTGGCCATCACTCCACAAATAGGCATAGGGCTCCGTGCCCCCGGTTACCGTTGCCTGGATCTGACCATCATCGGCTCCAAAGCAGGAAATATCCGTGCCAGTAACATCGACGACCAGTGGATCAGGCTCTCCGATATGGAACACAAAATACCCGATACAATTGTTGGCATCACGTACTTCCACCGTGTAGGATGTGGTTGCCGAAAGGCCGGAGAAGCTGTTATTGGTGGTCCAGCCGGTATTGTTGAAATTGTATTCATAGGGAGGCAGGCCATTGATGATGGTCATCGTGATCTGACCATCACTGTATCCGAAACAGGACGGTTCGACAACCGCCTGGATGGCCGGATCGAGCAATAATTCCAGTTCACGGACATCCACGGCAAGCGTGACTTCACAATCGTTGGCATCGCGAATGGTCACGAAATACAGCCCCACCGGGATGTTTGTCAACGAGTTGCTGGTGACAAATCCGCTGCCGTCCTGCCAGTCGTAGAGGTAGGGAGGCACCCCTCCGGTTGTCTGGAGGAGGATGGCTCCATCCTGTCCGCCATCGCAGGTAGGTTTGGTGATCAATGGATTGCCTTCGATTAACGGCGGACTGGTAATTTCATACGTGAGGACTGTATCGCATGTGGCTTCATTCGTGATCGTAACCGTGTATGACCCTGCGGAAAGCATCGCAATATCCTGCAGTGTCTGACCTGTCGTCCACTGATACGCCGTGGGCGTCGCACTGGTCACCGTCAGGTCGATAGCACCGTCACTGTCGCCAAAACAATCCAGGTGGGTGAGATCTTCCACGACATGCATCGCATTGAAATCATCGCAGCACGTACCAATGTTGACTGTCTGCACAGTGGTGACGATACATCCCAGATTGGTCTCGACGACCAGTGCAATGGACTTCGTGCCAGCGGTACTATACGTCACTTCGTGCTGAACAGGCCAGCCGGGTCCGGTGGCGGTGGATGGAGATGAACCCAATCCAAAATACCAGGTGTAACTGATGATCTGCCCCAGCTCAAACGTGGATGCATCCTGGAATTGGATGGCCTCGCCAATACAATAGCCGGGTTTGGAGGGAAGCGTAACAAATGCCGCTTCAGGCCCACGAAAGGTGCCTGTGCCGCCCCACTCGACCGAAAATCCATTTCCTGTTGATGTGAAATTATTGATGCCGAGGGCATAGGTCTTGCCTGCTTCCATGAGCAGGGGAGCCAGGAAGTTGGACTGGTTGGCATTGGCACAGCCTGCCGGTTCGCTGATATCGGTTTCGCCCGCTTTCAATCCGGTCGGCCCCATGCATTTGCTGGGAAAGACAAAGTCACCCGAAGCCATACAGCGCAGTACCTTTTTATTGTTGCAATCTGCGATACCGTTAGGCAATTCGTAGAGGACAAAATCAATGTCGTCAGATGGGTTATTGGGTGTCAGGGTAAATTCCAACGGACCGGCCTGATCGCAGATCCAGGTAAACCAGGTGGAATTACTTTCATTGTTGACGGAGGGAGAGCCGTTATTGAAACAGGTGGCATCATCCAGTTCGGTGATATCCGATCCGGCACCGGTCACAGACTGCACCACAAACGGGGATTTGTCGCACAGTATGGAAGCCTGAGGGCAATCGGAAGTGGGCTCAACCGGAGAATTGTAGTTGTTGATACAGAGTTCAAATGTGCCGCCGGTTGCAATCACACTCATCACGCGGATCAGATAGGTTTCACCGATGATGAGTCCGCCTTTGTAGATCTCGATAATATGATTGAAATTCGACTGGCCGCATTCGAGTTCATTGATGACCCCGCCGCAAACCCCGGAGTACAACACGACCCGCGGATTGAGCAATGTACCTCCGCTTCCTGTACCGGTGCTTCCGTTGACGATGATGGAAATATCCGTCGCCTGAGCAACAAAGGTGAACCATACATCATTCAGTGCACCCCCGATACAGGTGGGACTGCCATAACCCGATGGTGTCGCTCCGACGTTGGTGTAGGCTGCATATCCCGAGCACCAGTTGGTGACATCGGGCAGGATCTGGGCATTGGCACAATCATCATTGGCTGGTTGAGCAAAGACGCTGATCCAGGCCGAAAGAAAAGCAATGATGAGGTAAAAAGATCGAAACATATCGGATTATGCAACAATGACGAAGATATACGACATAACGTTGGGAATATACAATCGGTTATGTGGACAGACAAATGAGGCCAATTTTGTCGGTATGCCGACGGTCCTGGTCCTGCCCTCTATCTTTGTCCTAAGAAAAAGACCCGATTATGAATGGAATCGTTGCCAATGCCCGCCACAGAATAGCTGATCGGCATCTGGCCCGGCTGCGGTTGCATGCTCATTCAGGGTATGTCTTGCCATATGGCAAGACGTTGCTTTCTCAAATGAACGGATGCTGTATATAGTCCCTACACCGGTTGGCAATCTGGAGGATATGACCTTGCGGGCGATCCGGATCCTGAAGGAGGTCGAATTCATCCTGGCGGAGGATACCCGTGTGAGTCGCCGGCTGATGGACCATTATGAGATCACGACCCCCCTTCGTCCCTATCACGCGCACAATGAACATCGGTCTGTGGAGTCCCTGGTCCAGGAACTGCAGGCGGGTCGGGATCTCGCGTTGATTTCCGATGCGGGTACTCCGGGTATTTCCGATGCGGGGTATCTGTTGATCCGTGCCTGTCATCTTGCCGGAGTGATGGTCACCTGTTTACCGGGTGCGACCGCGGTGATCCCGGCATTTGTGCATAGTGGACTGCCTTGTGACCGGTTTCATTTTGAAGGGTTTTTGCCCCACAAAAAGGGCCGGCAGACGAGGATCAGGTGGCTGGCGGAATATCCGTTTACGTTCGGCATGTTTGAAAGTCCGCATCGACTTGTCCGGCTGCTGAAGGAGCTGGCCGAGTTTTGTGGTCCGGACCGACAGGCGACCGTCTGCCGCGAGATCAGCAAACTCCATGAGGAAACGAAGCCGGGTTCACTACACGAATTGATCGCATATTATGATGCCCAGGACAAGGTGAGGGGGGAGATCGTGGTGGTAGTGGGAGGGAAGGAAAACAGCAAATGACAAAAAGCAAATTCCAAATAAGCTCCAAAATCGAAATATCAAGGACCGAAACGGATAACTGGAAATCGGAAGTGGGAAGGCGGAAAGCGGAAAGCGGAAACGTACCGGCTGCTTTAGCTGCCGTATGTGTCTATTTTGTCCGAAGGATGATGGATTGGATATCAAGGGAATGGAGGGTAAAAGGTGTTGGATGTTGGGCCAATTCAAAATCGGAATGCGGAAGTGGGAAGGCGGAAACGTACCGGCTGCTTTAGCTGCCGTATGTGTCTATTTTGTCCGAAGGATGATGGATTGGATATCAAGGAATGGAGGGTAAAAGGTGTTGGATGTCGGGCCAATTCAAAATCGGAATGCGGAAGTGGGAAGGCGGAAACGTACCGGCTGCTTTAGCTGCCGTATATGTCTATTTTGTCCGAAGGATGATGGATTGGATATCAAGGGAATGGAGGGTAAAAGGTGTTGGATGTTGGGCCAATTCAAAATCGGAATGCGGAAGTGGGAAATCGCCTGCCTGCCGGTAGGCAGGGAAGTGGGAAATCGTGACCTTTCCTGAATTTGGCGGAAGGAGTTATTTCGATATTGGGTTATTTCGAAAGTAAGACCGAAGATTAAAAGGGAGACTTAGAGACTTGGAAATCGGAAGTGGGAAGGTGTGAAGAGTAGAGAGTGGAGTGTGGAGATGCGATGATCTGCGTTCAATTTGAGCATCTCGCGTTTTGAAGAAAGTCGGAAATCGCCTGCCTGCTGGTGAGGCAGGGAAGTGGGAAATCGCCTGCCTGCCGGTAGGCAGGGAAGGCGAAAAGCGGAAGAGGAACGAGGAACAAGGAACCGGGAACCAGTCCGACCCGGGTATCCCATACGTGAAGGAAGTGTGAAATTCGACGGATCGAGGGATACGTTGGTTTATTCTTTTGTAACATCGCTTTCGGGAATCCGTTTGAGATGCTCAATTACCAACACTTTTCTTCATGTCTGATCTGAAATCCCATTTTGACTATGATCATTGGGCCAATCGCCGGTTGTTTACACTGACCTCTGGATTGGCAGAAGCACCGGAGAAGTCCAGATTGCTGGCGTCACATATCCTCAATGCACAACGGATCTGGATCAGTCGGATCAACGAGGAGGAGTCTCCCTTGCAGGTATGGGAGCTGATCCCGGATGACAGGTGGGACCACTGGCTGGATCGCAATCGTGCGGACATGAAGGTTATCCTGAGTCAGAAACGGGGCAACCTGGTAGTACAATACCGCAACACGGAGGGAAAGACCTTCCGCAGCAGCCAGTCGGATATACTCCAGCACGTATTGATGCACGGGGCCTATCACCGGGGTCAGATCGCGCAACTGATCCGGCCATTGACGGAAGTGCCTTATACCGATTTTATCTTCTATACGCGGGAGCAGATGGAGTGAGGGTTGAGTTATGGAGTTCAGGGGTTGAGGAGTTATGGAGAAAAGAATAATCAGTTCATCAATACACCGATTGTACCTGATGTAGCCCCGGGTTTTTTATCCACCGGAGGAGGACAACCCGGGGTTAGGAGGAGCTTAGGGCAAGGAAACCATTTGAATGGTTTACCGCCAAGTGCATCAAATCGTCGGCGATCTAGGCGACCGCTTGTTTCAATCCGAGGTAGAGGGGAGGTTATGAGAAGGAGATTGCGATTCATTGCTAAAAGAGGGGAATGGATATACCAATTCTAGTCAATGCGGGTTAACTTTGCCGCCCACTTGGAGAAGTGCCAGAGTGGTTGAATGGGCCGCACTCGAAATGCGGTGTACTGGCGACGGTACCGGGGGTTCGAATCCCTCCTTCTCCGCAACCTAAGATATTAAAGGCCGCCCACCTGCGGCCTTTTTTACTCTGTCACCCACCAGGGATTCTCTTAAAATTTTGAGATCGAAATACCCTATTGGAGGCGGGCTGAATTCGAGCTTTACGCCGCAGGAAACCTGTAGATTGGCCCTAAAAAATCGCTTACTAAGCCCGATTTTTACACTCATAATCCAAGGAGTTTAACTCCTGGAAAAACTACATAGCTCGAGTCGAAGTGGCCAGATCTCGATCAATACTCAAATAGAAGTTTGCTTCTGACTCATCGGAAGGCTGCCAAATTTTTATAGCTTAATGGTCGAATGGAGTTCAATCCATTCAACCTTCAGAATGGTTTGGTTCGTTTCTCTACGCTCAATGGCCTGGTGCACAGTTCAATTGATCGTGAACGTTTCTTCCTTCTTCTGAAGGTATTTTTTTCACATTCAATTCTTCAGTATGACCCGAATTTTTACTGCACTGTTCATCCTTTGCTTGTGTGTTCAGAGTGCCTTCAGCCAGTCCAATGGAGGCTATACCAGCCTGGAAGGGGCCACCGAGTTTGCCATTCCTGTTTCGCCAGCCTTTGATTTGCTGGGGATCAATCCGAACCAGGTGGCCCGGCCAGCGAACATCCGGGACATCAAGGTCGACTGGTCCTTTCGGTCGTGGCGATTGAAGCCCAATCTGGCACTGCAGGCACAACCGGTCTGGGAGATCATGTACAACCGACCCAACCTGAGCAAATACCGGAAAGCGAACAAATGGATGCAAACCCTGAGTAAACTGGATATTGCCGCTGGCACCATGGAAGATGATGACCTGACACGCCGGTTGTCTGTGGCTGTGAAACTGAACCTCTATCGCCAGCGTGATCCGCTATTGGTCGAGAGTGCCTTTTCAGACCTTGAGACACAGTATGAAGTGGATCGCGAGGCCATACAGAGTAAGATCGATGAGATAAAACGAAATAAACGGAGCAACAGGATGCAAGAAAGTCGCGACTCCTGAGTGATGTGATCGACGGTCTGAGGAACAAGATCGATGAGCTCGATCGAAAGCAGAAACAACGGATCCAGGATGTAGCCAAAAATCGGGTTCAGAAATACTGGAATACCTCCTATCTGGATGTGGCATTTGGAAAGGTCTACTCGTATAAAAATGATTCCCTGAGCAACCTGAAGCTGCGCGGCCAGGGCTATGCCGTATGGGTTAACGGATGTATGGGCGTTGGAAGAAAAGTGCTCTTGAGTGGTGTGATGAAGTACACCGCCCTGAACGCTGATCTTGAAACATCGCAGACAATGCAGGGTATTTTTTCCATGGGGGTAGCATTCCGATATGGCAGCCCCCGTTTCAATTTTTTTGCGGAAGGCTTCTACTCTTCCTCCAACTCGGATATTGTCTTCGACAAGTCCAGCACGGCTCTGTCGCAGATTACCAATTTTTCCGCTTCCTATGGCGGCGACTGGCGGATCAGCAGGAATGTGCTGCTGTCCTATGGTGTCCGAACGAATTATGATCAATCCATGACATTCAGAAATCTGATCCCGGTCGCTAGTGTGTCCTGTCTGATGAGATAAAGCAGGAAGGTGTTGACCCGAGCGTGAACAGGAACAGCAAGGCTATACTTTCCGGGATTTGGGAGCGTCCGTGAAATATGCAATCTGATCGATACATTTGATTGATTTCCCAACCAGGCAGTTACGCGTGGGCAAGATCGGAATTCAATCCACCTCTTTTCTCTCTGTGTAATTTGTAAGTATGAGACCTGTTTCATTCGCCTTCTTTCTATTCCTGCCACTCTCCGCTTTCTGTCAGTCCACTGACTCCCTGACGGTGAGGCGCGAACTGGATAGCCTCAAGAATCTGGGCAATCAATTCCTGGATGAAGAGAAGTGGGATGATGCAGCGGTGATCCTTCATGCGGAGGAAGTCTGTCGAGGTGCGTTCGGTGAGGAGTCTGTCCCTTTTGCTGAATGGCTCAATCTTGAAGCACGCCTGTACCTGAACAAGGGAGACCTCCAGAATACGACGGATCGCAGTCAGCGATCTCAGTTGATCCTGAAACGTGCAGGGAAGACCACACATCCGGTATACATGATGAACCTGTTGTTCCTGATCGAGGTGGCCTATACCGTTGGCGACTATCAAGATGCCCAGGACCTCCTTGAAGAGACACTCCCCCTGGCAGCAAAACAGTGGGGTGACAACCATATCCAATACTTGCAGTATAAGATGAACCTCGGCATACTCTATCGGATCAACAAGCAGTTGGACCGGTCAGAAGAAGTGCTGGTAGAAGTGATCGAAGGCATCGATCAGGCAATGGGGCAGGAGAACGAATTTTATGTTGGTTGTCTGGTCAACCTGGGATTACTGTACAGCGATATCGGGGATGTTGAACGATGTGAACGCGCCTACCTTCAGGCGAAGGACTATTATGAACACATCCTGAAGTCTACAGAAAATTCGACCTATCTGGCGATCCTTCAAAATCTGGGGATCCACTATTGGGAATTGAAGGCTTATGAACAGGTGGAGCCCCTGTATCGCGAATCCCTGCCAATCATGAAAACCCTGTTTGGATCAGAGAATCCTGATTATGCCGGTGGCTTGATCAATCTGGGTTTGTTGTATCTCGATATGCATAAATACGAGAAAGCGGAACCCCCTCCTTCTGGAAGCCAGATCAATCTTTGAAGATCAACTCGGCAATCGCGAACATCCCTACTATCTCAATGGCCTCCACAATCTGGCCAATGTGTATCGCCATACAGGCAAACCAGACCTGGCCGAACAGGTGAATCTGAATGTACTGGGCATCCGGAAAAAAACAATGGGGAAAGGACACGAAGACTATGCCCAGAGTCTGGTAAATCTGATCTATCTGTATCTGGAGACGGAGCAGAAAGACAAAGCGATCCCCTACACGCTGGAACTGGCTGACAATATTCGCCACCGACTGCAAGTGGCCTTCAGCTTTCTTTCCGACCGGGAAAAGGAAGGGTTTATTCGTGCAAAACTGGAAGACCAGGTCGCCCTGCTGCAAACCGCTGGTGTCGCCATTGGAACCTCCCAGGCAGGCGACATGCTGTATGATCTGTCCTTGATGATGAAGGGAGTCCGATTGCAAAGTGGAATCAGCACGATGGCGTATGTCCTTGAGCAGCAAGACACGTCAACAATCGGCATTTACCGAAATCTGCTGGCCATGCGCAACCAGCTGGCCCGGCAATATGAGCTTCCGGTGGATCAACGTTCCGGGATTGAACAGATGGAAGATCAGCTCGACCAGATGGAAAAAAAGCTGGCCCGGTTGTCCGCCTCATTTCGGCGAGATCAGGCCAAGAGCAAGTTGACCCACCGTGAAGTCAAAACGGCGTTAAAGCCCGGCGAACTGGCGATTGAATTCATTCAAATTCCAGAGCTGGAATCGGTTCATTCAGAAGGTGCCAGATATGCTGCTCTTGTTCTTTCCCCCCAGACGTCACATGTCCAGGTCGTACCCTTGTGCAGTGAGGAACAATTGCAAACCTTGCTCAACGGATCTTCAGAGCGACGACTGGATTATGTGAATGAATTATACAGTATTGCTGATCGAGGATTTTTCCCACTGAAGAAGCTCGAGCAGGACTGTACGACCTCATCTGGCGACCGATAGAACCGTTGCTCACCGGTGGGAATACCATTTATATTTCCCCTTCCGGGCTATTGAACAGGTTGAACCTCGGGGCTATTGCCCGGGATGAAGAAACAACCCTGTCTGACCGCTATCAGATCAGGGTATTGTCCAGTACAAGGACGATCATCAGCCAGGCCGACGACTTGGCCACCCGGGAAAAGAGTGCACTGGTTTTCGGAGGTGTGTATTATGACCATGACAGTACAGCGATCGAGCAAGCGGTTCGTTCTCTAGGCATCTCGGTGGAGGAGCGCCAACGAGGTCATCAAACAAGTGAAATCCAACCGGTTTCTCGTGGATCCAGATCAGAACGGAATGGTTGGCAATACCTCAAATGGACCCAGAAGGAAGGAGACAAGGTCAATTCTCTACTCAGTGCCCATGGATTTAATGCGCATTTCTCTACCGGCTTTGCCGCTACTGAAGAAGCCTTCAAGCTGGCAGGAACCAGTCCGCTGTCTCCTTCGACCATCCATCTGGCCACGCATGGTTATTTCTTTCCCGATCAGGAAGGGGAAGGACAAGAGTCAACCGATCGCAACGCCCAAGAGCCGCCCATGGTCCGCTCCGGACTCTTGTTGGCCGGAGCCAATAAAGCCTGGAAGGAAGGCGTCCAGATTCCAAAGTTTTGAAGATGGGATCCTGACGGCATTCGAGATCAGCCAGCTGAATCTCACGAATACTGAACTTGTCGTGCTATCTGCCTGCGAAACAGGCCTAGGCGACATCCAGGGCTCGGAAGGTGTTTTCGGATTGCAACGGGCCTTCAAAATGGCAGGGGTCCGCTATCTGATCATGTCGCTGTGGCAGGTTCCCGACTTCCAGACCCAGGACCTGATGACCACCTTCTATGCCAAGTGGCTGGAACAGGGACTGCCCATTCCGGAGGCGTTCCGTGCCGCCCAGCTGGAGATGCGTGACAAATACCAGAGTCCGTATTTCTGGGCGGGGTTTGTGCTGGTGGAATGAGCTGCAGGCCAGTTCGCTTGTCGAGGAATGGCAGGGCCTGCCTCCTGAACAAGGGATCCTGGACGACCGGCCATCCGGTGGGGATATCCGGGCAGGCTTGCCTTGCTGATCGGGGAGACCCGTAAAGCAACCAGGCAGGTGACCCGGCCTCAGGATATGGCCCGAATAATGGAGGAATCCCGTAGATTCGTATGGAATCTGTAAGCAGATCTTATACATCGATCTCAACAGATTACTCTCAACAAACAAACTGGAAACCACTATGACAGACAAAGGCACCTCCAAGAAAGTCACCCGTGTAGGCGGTAACGAGGCCAACACGCCATCCGGCAGCGCCGGATTTGTGGCCTCTGCAGAAAGCAAGGGCAAGGCGAAAAACTTCCGCATGATTTCCATCCTCACCTGGATCGCTGCGATCGGGATCGAAGTATGGGCCATCATGATCCTCCGCAAACCACCCGTGGAAATGGGTTGGCTGATCGGCCTCATCATCGGTGCCCTCATTTTTGCCGTCATCGGAAACGTCCTCTGGAAGAAGGCCAATCGCCTGGATCCAGCTTCCGAGAAGGACAAGACCCGATTCTTCATCCAGAACCAGCTGGGCCTGATCATCAGCATCATCGCCTTCCTGCCCCTGGTCATCCTGATCTTTACGAACAAGGACCTCAGCGGGAAGCAGAAGGGGATCGTGGGCTCCATTGCCGCCATCGCCATGATCATTGCCGGGGCGACAGGAGTGGATCTCAATCCACCATCTATCGAACAGTACACCGAACAGACCGCCCAGGTGGAGTCGCTTACTGGTGGTGTCAACCATGTCTACTGGACCAAATCCGGCAAAAGCTATCACCTTTATTCCGACTGTTCCTACATCAATTCCGATCGGACCACCGAGATCTTCGAAGGCACCGTGGCCCAGTCACGCGAGCTGAAGAACATCACCGACCTGTGTGATCGCTGCGAACGCAGAGCGGTCAAGGAAAATGAGGCGACTATTCCCCAACCAGCCGAAGAACCTGCTGAGGTGACGGAATAATTGCGGGATAACCGATAAAGCAAAGGCCAACGGCGCACGAGCGTCGTTGGCCTTTTTTTAAGTCTTTCGGAAGAGGATAACCGTACTCACCGCCAGATGGCGGATCATTTCTCTTTTAAAAGAACAGGGGTGTCCTGATTGGTCCAGTTCGCGACCACTCACCGGATATCCCTGGCCGGCTTCTCCAAATTCTTATTGGATCTAATAAGAAAATCGGGTGCTCTCCACTAAATATCACTGGGAATAGTAAGAATTCGGGCCTGAGGACTGGTCTACTTTTGAGCCATGCCCTTTGTGCATGGTTTGATTTTTCTGTTTCACCTTAAGCCCTTGCTATGAAATTCTCTTCGCTGACGCACCAGTTCTTCCACCATCCAGGCCAAACCTCTTCGTCAAGATCTCAGATCCTGACAGGCATCCTGGTCATGTTGATGGCGATGATCCTGAACCCCGTCTTTGCCGCCGAAAAATTTGTCGGTGGCGGTGGGAATGCCTTGTTTACCAATGCGGCCAACTGGGAAAACGGGAATCTTCCCGATCCAGGAGATAATATTGAGATCAAAGCGAACTGTGTATTTGATCAACCCGGCGCGATAGCCTATGGTGATTTGACCATCAAGGATGGTGCTGTGTTATCCTTCCTGAACGGATCAGAGGTCCTGTCCATCGAAAAACTCAAGGGGTCAACCGGTACCCTGGACATGACCAATGGGGGTATATTGCGGATCTCCAAAGCTTGGGAAGCCAATCCGGGCAACCTGACGCTCATTCCGGGCTCGGGGACCATTCACTGTGTCAACTCGGGGGATGAGGATTTTGCTCAAGGATACTCCGATTTCCATGCACTGATCATCGAATGTGGATCGAAGAAGGTCAAGCTGAAGAACGACGTGACCTTTTCTGGCAACCTGACCATCGTCAGCGGTACACTCATGACCAATGACTGGACAATCCATCTTGATGGAGACTGGGTGAACCAGGGAGGGAGTTTTGACGAAGGAAACGGTCAGGTGGTCTTCACTGGTTGCGGACAGAGTGTAAGCAGTCATATCGTGCCCGACCAGTTCCACGATGTATCTATAGCAAATTGCAACTGTGTCAGCTTCAATTCGGACGTGGAAATCACCGGGACATTTACTTCGGGAAGTGGAGGGCTCTGCTCTCACATTCTGTCTGCCAATCAGACCAACTTCACCGGAGTGGCCTGGCAGACTTCTGGCAATACGCTGGATGACCAGGTAGATTTCATCGGCAGTATCAATGATGCGGATGTGAAGGTGCGCACCAATAATGCAGAGCGAATGGTGATCACCAGTGATGGTGAAGTCGGGATCGGAACCATGAATCCAACCACCCGGCTGGATGTAGATGGTGGGGCCCGGATCAGGAACGTTGCCCAGGATGATGCCTTGGAGCAGATCCTGGTACAGGATGCCGATGGCAACCTGAAATACAAGGAGCAGCACGTTATCACGGATCCGCTGAACGCGGCCATAGATGCCGAACAAACCCGTGCCTTGGTTGCCGAGGCAGCTCTGCAAGCGGATATCGATCAGAACAAGGCGGACAGTGACGCCGCTGACGCAGCCCTGGAGGGTGCATTGGATGCGGAGGTGACTCGTGCCACTACGGCAGAGGAAACCAACGCAGCGGCCATTGCAGCCGAAGAGGTCCGTGCCCTGGCTGCCGAAGCAGCCTTGCAGGCCGACATGGATCAGAGTGAAGTGGATCGTAATGCTGCCGACGCAGCTCTACAGGCAGACATCAACCAGAATAAGGCGGACAGCGATGCGGCGGATGCTGCCTTGCAAACCGCCCTGATGCGGAAGTGATCCGAGCTACCAATGCTGAAACGAATAATGCGAACGGCATTGCCACGAATGCTGCGGACATTGCTGCCGAAGAGGCCCGGGCGATCACCGCCGAGACAGCCCTTCAGCAGGCTATCGACCAGGTGGACAGTGACGGCGCTGCCGCCATCGCGGCGGAACAAGCACGTGCCGAAGCAGCTGAAGCCGTCCTGCAGGCTGATATCGACCAGAACGAAGCGGATAGTGATGCCGCCGATGGCAAGCCGCAGCTATTGCTGCAGAAGAATCTGCGCCTCGGTTGCTGAAGGCCCTGCAGACGGCCATCGATCAGGTGGACAGTGACGGTGCTGCCGCCATCGCGGCTGAGCAAGCCCGTGCCGAAGCTGCCGAAGCAGCTATTCAGTCGGATGTGGACCAGAACGAAGTGGACAGCGATGCCGCCGATGCCGCCAATGCTGCGGCTATTGCAGCAGAAGAATCTCGCGCCCTGGCTGCTGAAGCGGCCCTGCAGACGGCCATCGATCAGGTGGACAGTGACGGTGCTGCCGCCATCGCGGCTGAGCAAGCCCGTGCCGAAGCTGCCGAAGCAGCTATTCAGTCGGATGTGGACCAGAACGAAGTGGACAGCGATGCCGCCGATGCCGCCAATGCTGCGGCCATTGCAGCAGAAGAATCTCGCGCCCTGGTAGCCGAAGCGGCCCTGCAGACGGCCATCGATCAGGTGGACAGTGACGGTGCTGCCGCCATCGCGGCTGAGCAAGCGCGTGCCGAAGCTGCGGAAGCAGCCATTCAGGCCGATGTCGACCAAAATGAAACCGATAGTGATGCAGCTGATGCAACCTTGCAAATGGCCCTGGATGCGGAAGTGATCCGCGCAACCGGCGCCGAAACAGCGAATGCAAATACTATTCAAGATCACATCAGTGCTGATGGAGACCGGATGCCATGAACGAATTGCAAGCCCTGTCCTACGATCCGGTCACGCAGATCCTGACCCTGGAGAACGGCGGGATAGTAGATCTGTCTGCCCTGGCGAATGTTGCCGAGGTGGATCCGAAGGTCAACATGACATCAATCAATAGAAATGCACGTTGGGATGGTTCAAAACTGGTAGACGGGACCATTTCGATGATTAACACAACAGCCTCCGGGCTATACTCCTCTGCATTTGGTCGAGGCACCACGGCATGGCTCCAATTCTGTCGCCATAGGTGCATTTGCCACAGCCAGTGGCAAGGCATCAACTGCCATTGGAAGCTATACAATAGCTAGTGGAAGCGGTTCTAGTGCCCTTGGTGTTCAAACAACGGCAAGATCATTTGCTGAAATCTCATTAGGTGCTTATAATACAGATTATACTCCGGCCAGCACAGTTTTATGGAATCCAATGGACCGGTTATTTGTCATTGGAAATGGAACCTATGACTCCTGGTCGGATGCACTGGTTCTTTGAAGAATGGTAATCTGGGGCTTGGGACGAGTACACCTGAAGCGACTTTAGACATCAATGGGAACATGAAATTGACTGATGGCACGGAAGGGGAAGGCAAGGTACTGACCTCAGATGCCAACGGGAATGCTACCGCAGGAGCTGGTGGATGAAGTGAATGATGCCGACGCCGATCCGACCAACGAATTGCAGGCCTTGTCCTACGACCCGGCTACGCAGATCCTGACCCTGGAGAACGGGGGCACAGTGGATCTGACCTCTTTGGCCAATATACCTGAAACTGATCCAGAGGTTGGCATGAATGTTACAAATCGAATGCCTGTATGGGACGGTTCTGCCTCGGTAGAAGGAACGGTAATCTCCAATAATAATACGGTATCTCCAACCGGAAGTGCATTCGGATTGAATAATCAGGCAACCAGTATTAACGCAGTAGCCTTTGGGTTCCAAACACGGCAAATGGGGAGTATTCCGTTGCCTTCGGCGCAGAATCTGTTGCCAGTGGACATAATTCAACAGCCATGGGAGCCGGAACTCAGGCTTCTGGAGCCCGCTCCACTTCCATGGGAACGGAGAATACCGCAAGTGGCGAAAGTTCAACAGCCATGGGGTATAGCACCCAGGCCAGTGGTTGGTATGCGACAGCTATGAACAGGGGGACAAAGGCCATTGGACCTCAGTCAACGTCCATGGGATATTACACCATTGCTGAGGGAGTCAATGCGACTTCCATGGGAATCGGAAGCTATGCCGGAGGGAAATTCCACAGCAATGGGGAATAGCACCATCGCCGAAGGAGTCAATACGACTGCTATGGGATTAGAAACTCATGCACGTGGTGAGAATGCGACCGCCATGGGGAATGGTACCAAAGCCGATGCATATTCATCTTTGGCTAAGGCACCCCATAATATTGGAGGAGGAGATCCAGCCAACTGGGTTGAAACAGATCCCATTTTTATCATCGGGAACGGTTCGGATTGGCAGAATCCATCCAATGCCCTGACAGTGTTAAAGAACGGAAATATGGGACTGGGCACAACCACGCCTGGTGCGACCCTGGATGTCGAAGGCACCCTCCGCTACGCTGACGGAACGGAAGGAGAGAACAAAGTTTTAACCTCGGACGCCGATGGGAATGCCACCTGGCAGGAACTGGTTGATGAAGTGAATGATGCAGATGCCGATCCGACAAACGAACTGCAAGCAAGCCCTGTCCTACGACCCGGCTACGCAGATCCTGACCCTGGAGAACGGGGGCACAGTGGATCTGACCTCTTTGGCCAATATACCTGAAACTGATCCAGAGGTTGGCATGAATGTTACAAATCGAATGCCTGTATGGGACGGTTCTGCCCTGGTAGAAGGAACGGTAATCTCCAATAATAATACGGTATCTCCAACCGGAAGTGCATTCGGATTGAATAATCAGGCAACCAGTATTAACGCGGTAGCCTTTGGGTTCCAAAACACGGCAAATGGGGAGTATTCCGTTGCCTTCGGCGCAGAATCTGTTGCCAGTGGACATAATTCAACAGCCATGGGAGCCGGAACTCAGGCTTCTGGAGCCCGCTCCACTTCCATGGGAACGGAGAATACCGCAAGTGGCGAAAGTTCAACAGCCATGGGGTATAGCACCCGGCCAGTGGTTGGTATGCGACAGCTATGAACAGGGGGACAAAGGCCATTGGACCTCAGTCAACGTCCATGGGATATTACACCATTGCTGAGGGAGTCAATGCGACTTCCATGGGAATCGGAAGCTATGCCGGAGGGGAAAATTCCACAGCAATGGGGAATAGCACCATCGCCGAAGGAGTCAATACGACTGCTATGGGATTAGAAACTCATGCACGTGGTGAGAATGCGACCGCCATGGGGAATGGTACCAAAGCCGATGCATATTCATCTTTGGCTATAGGCACCCATAATATTGGAGGAGGAGATCCAGCCAACTGGGTTGAAACAGATCCCATTTTTATCATCGGGAACGGTTCGGATTGGCAGAATCCATCCAATGCCCTGACAGTGTTAAAGAACGGAAATATGGGACTGGGCACAACCGCGCCTGGTGCGACCCTGGATGTCGAAGGCACCCTCCGTTACGCTGACGGCACGGAAGGCGAGAGTAAAGTACTAACCTCAGACGCCGACGGGAATGCCACCTGGCAGGAGCTGGTGGATGAAGTGAATGATGCCGACGCAGATCCAACCAACGAACTGCAAGCCCTGTCCTACGACCCGGTCACGCAGATCCTGACCCTGGAGAACGGGGGCAACGTGGATCTGAGTCAGCTGGCCAATGCATTTGAAGTCGATCCTAAGATCGGAAATCTAAACCGCCAAAGTACCTAGATGGAATGGATCGGAATTGGCAGATGGTCTGATCGAAGATGACGGTAATCAGGTAAGCATTACGAATGATGCCCTGGTGAATGGAATCACCATTGGGCGTGGTTCCGGAGGAGGAACGGAGAACACGGCAATTGGTACGTCTGCATTATCCGCCAATACCTCCGGATGGGGTGCGGTGGCAGTAGGCAAAGATGCACTGGCAAAAAACACTTGGGCATACGGAAACACAGCCGTAGGCTGGGAGGCATTAAAGGAAAATACAGGTATTGGTAATACCGCTTTGGGTATGGTCTCTTTACAGCAAAATACCACTGGAGGAGAGAATGTTGCCATTGGATATGCTTCATTGCTTAACAATACCACGGGTGCTTGGAACACAGCATTAGGGGCAAATACCCTTCAGAATAATACAGGTGGTGAGAGCAATGTGGCAATAGGTCGGAATTCTCTGTTGTCGAATACAACCGGATGGGGAAACATTGGTGTCGGTATCGGGGCGTTGGAGTATGGTAATGGAAGTGCCAATATCGCCGTAGGTGGTGGATCCATGCGATTCAATCAGTCGGGCTGGGATAATATTGCCATTGGAAATAATACTTTGTTTTCAAATAATACAGGTTATTGGAATACAGCGATGGGTAACGGCAGTTTGTACTCCAATGAACATGGCACTGGCAACGTAGCCATGGGTCGACAGTCGTTATATCTGAATACCAATGGTGGTTATAACTCTGTGTTTGGGTATGAGAGTATGTATAATAATACCGAAGGAAGTGACAATGTGGCCATGGGGACCTTCAGTTTATATTATAATACGACAGGTAGTTACAACACGGCTCTGGGACAAAGCGCATTGATCGACAATACCACAGGTTCAAACAATACCGCTATTGGATGGGGTGCAAATGTCGAATCTGGCGATCTCAGTAATGCAACGGCGATCGGTACGAACGCCAAGGTAGCTACGAGCAACAGCCTTGTTTTGGGCGCCAATAATGTCAATGTTGGGATCGGCACCTCTTCTCCTGATGCCAAACTTCATGTAGAAGGTGGAAGCATTAAAATAGTAGACGGTACACAAGCTGATGGAAAAGTATTGACTTCAGATGCAGACGGAAACGCTTCCGGGCAGGATCCTGCCGTGGCAGCCGAAACCGATCCGCTCTTCATAGCCAGTCCATCAGCAGGTATTAGCCAGCCGGATATCGACAACTGGAATGCCGCCGAGGCCAATGCCATCGCCCACTCGGATGGCGAAGATGGTATTCAGAACCTGGCTATCGCCAACAATACGAACAACATCATCACCCATATCAGCCTGGATGGCGATCTGGATGCCACCAACGAACTCAATACCAGTGTCGTGCTGAATGGCACCATGCTGGAGGTGACCGATGCCGGTGGTACGCTGACAGCCGATCTGTCTTCCCTGCAGGATGCGGATGCCGATCCGGCCAACGAGATCCAGGATCTCAGCCTCACCAATAACCTCCTGACCCTCACAGACGGAACGACCTCCGTGGACCTCAGCCCCTATCTCGACAACACGGATGATCAATTACTCTCTTATGATGCCCAAAACCAAACACTCATGCTGGAAAATGGCGGTACGGTCGATCTGAGCGCTTTGAGCAATGTGAATGAGACAGATCCACTCTTCAGTGTTAGCCCGTCTGCTACGATCAGTCAGCAGGATATCGACAACTGGAATGCCGCAGAAGACAATGCCAAACTCGCCTCGTTCAATGCCGACCAGGTCCAGAATATCAGCATTTCCGAGAATGCAGCCGATATCCAAAACCATATCGCCGCCGATGGGGATTTCAGTGCAAGCAATGAATTCAATACCGTAGCTCTTCTAAATGGCACCAACCTGAGATCACCGATGGTGGTGGTACTCTTTCTGTTGATCTGTCATCTCTCGCCAACGGGGTGGCGAATGAGACTGACCCCCAAGTGGGGGCCAATACGACCAATTATATCCCCAAATGGGAAGGGTCCTCATTAAGTTCCGGAACAATCTTTGACAATGGAAAGATTGGGATTGGAACTGAGAATCCAGCGGGTGAATTGGATGTGCACAGTCGTAGTATAAATCCCAATGCTTTTATTTTTGGTCAATTCCAAGGTGGATCATTGGAGGTGTTCACAAAAACAATAAACCAGACTTTTACCGCACCAGTAAGTGGTTACTTATCCTCAATTAAAGTTTATGCAGAAGCATACTCAGTAGAACCGGTCTTTGGCGCGATGAGGGTACTGGATGAAAATGGGGAACTTTTAACAGGCTACTTTAATTTTACCCTTTCTGATCCAGAATATATTTTTACAGATTCACCCCTCCTTGAGGAGGGTCAGGTTTATACCATCGAATTTACCTTTTATCAGCCAGACCCAAATGTGCCGATTCAAAGGATTATTCGATATGATTCCAATGATCCTTACAAAGATGGTTCGAGTAGTTTAGGAGATGAAATCGATCTTACCTTTGAAGTAAAATTCCAGGATGGAAGTATTAATTCCCCTGCCACAGCACTTGCTGTTGTCGATGGTGCTGTAGGTATAGGAACGAACACCCCATCCAGTATGCTTGATATTGATGGTGATGTTGAAATTTCTGGTTCCAGATTGCATGTCAATTCTTCAGGAAATGTAGGTATAGGAACGAACACCCCATCCAGTAAGCTTGATATTGATGGTGATGTTGAAATTTCTGGTTCCAGATTGCATGTCAATTCTTCAGGATATGTAGGTATAGGAACGAACACCCCATCCAGTAAGCTCGATATTGATGGCGATATTGAAATTTCTGGTTCCAGATTGCATGTCAATTCTTCAGGATATGTAGGTATAGGACTGAATAATCCTACAGATTTACTCGACATTAATGGTACCACTCGAATTCGAAGTTTGCCATACAACGCCACACTCAACAATGTTGTCGTAACGGATGATAATGGTAAATTACATGCGCGTAGTGTGTCGTCCATGAATCTGTGGAGCCAGAACGGAAATAATATTTATCGCAATTCGGGGAATGTTGGTATTGGTACATCGGCTCCAGGTGATCGACTGAGTGTGGTCGGCAATATTGGAGCTTCAGGTAATATCACTACCGGAGGCAATATCACTGCTCAAGGCGATATGGTTGTCAATGGTTATGACATTTGGAATGTATCAAATATTCATTATCACGAGTTTCCTTCTACCGCCTATTTTAGCTTGGGGTATGACTCGAATAATGGTGGTGGTGTAGCAGTATTGCCCCATGCGACCAACTGGGGTTCTCTGGGCATTTCAGGGGAATACTGGGATGACGGATACATTTCGGAAATTTATCGGGACAGTGAATGCAGCCTTTCTGATTCCCGCGTAAAGCAGAATGTGAAAAATGTTTCCGGAGCCCTGGAACAGGTGAAAAAATTGCGCGGAGTCACCTATGACATTAATACGGATGTTCATCCGTTCTACAAGGATGCCAAGCGGGATGAGCTGGAATTTGCCAAGGGGCAGATGGGCTTTATTGCCCAGGAACTGAAGGAGGTATTTCCGGAAATGGTTGTCTTGAATGAAGAGACCGGTTTCTACATGGTCCGTAATTACGAGCAGCTGTTCCCGGTAGTCGTCGAGGCCATCAAGGAACAGCAGCAGCAAATCGAGGACCTGGAAGCTCAGGTGGCCGAAAAGACGGATGTCGAAATCGAGCTCCAGGCCCTGCGCGATCACAATGCCCGCCAGGATGCCCTGATCGCCGAATTGCTGCAGGCCATGCAGAAGAAGGATGCCCAGATGGATGCGATGATGGACCGGATGGACCAGTTCGATCGCGATCTCCAGCATTGCTGCCTGGCGCATAGTGGCGGCGACCAGACCGGCATGCCGACCGGCAACGACCAGCCTCACCTGGCCCAGAACGTGCCCAATCCGTACAGCCAGGAGACCATCATCAAGTATTACCTGCCGAAATCCAGCAAGAATGCCCGTATCCGGGTCACCGACATGACCGGCCGGCTGATGCTGTCCTACGACCTGCTGGAGACCGGCTACGGGGAGATCAAGGTAGAAGCCTTCAGCCTGCTGGCCAGGACCTATGTCTACGAGCTGATCATTGATGACCAACGCATCGACACAAAGAAGATGGTGGTCCAGAACTAGACGGAGAGACACACTATGAAAGCACCTTCCTGAAGGTGCCTGCCCCTCCTGGATCCTCGCGAACTCAGGAGGGGCTTTTTTACTGGAAATCTGTAGTTTTAGGCATATGCCACCCGAGTGGTAGAATGCCTGTTGATGCCACTGGATGAGAACAATCGCATCTTCCTTTCTTTTGCTGCCTGTACCCGGTGAACCTTCCCCGGGTTCAATTCGGGTACCGTGGATACCGGGGTGGTGTCTGACCTTGTGGATGGGCATACTGCCGTTGAATGTGCAGGCCCAGATCACGCTGGATACGGCCTATCTGGATATGGACGTGATTGGCGTGAAAGAAGGGTTATCGGCAGGTCTGGTCTATGAGATAGCCCAGGACCACAAGGGGTATCTCTGGTTGGCCACTGCGAATGGGTTGAATCGCTATGATGGCTACCGGGTCAGGGTCTTCACGCATCTTCAGGATGACCCCGTCCCTGCCACACAATGATGTGAAGGTCATCCATGTGGATTCCCGGGGCTGGATCTGGTTGATCACTGCCGATCGTGGATTGTGTCTTTTCGACCCTTCTACGGAAAGGTTTTATCCGCTGCAGATATCCGGGTACTCTGCTATACTGGAGGATGCCTGGCAGAACATCTGGGTGAATGACCCTGCCGGCAGATGGATGGTGATCTCCATCCCGGATCTGGCAGGGACCGACAGGGACCTGGAAGCCATTCATACTTCTTTTGTGATTCGTCCGGCATCGGAGGTGTTCCGCGGCCTGCCACCAGACGGGCTCAACCTGAATATCCTCTTGTCGAAGAAGTACGGTGTTTCCTGGATCATGGGCGACACCCTGGTAAGCTATGCCCTGAATTATCGTGAAGGCACAGCACGCTTCCGTTGGGCCCGACCGGTCCGCCATGCTGAGGCCATGAAGCATTTCCGTCATGCACCCGTCCTGGAAGATACGCTCCGGAAGGTGATCTGGCTATTCGACCTGGACCAGATAGAGATGCTCAACCCACAGACGGGCCAGTCGCATCGCACGATCCGGTTGCCCCGATCAGTCGTGCAAGAGTTCATTTCTCCGGCGATGATCGATCGTCAGGGTCGACTGTATGCACCTGGCGTCATCCAGCATTTCTACCAGGTCGATCCGGACAGGGAGCGCATTACCCTCCTCCGGAAATCCGGGATCGAGGCCTTTTCCACATACTGGAAGATGCTGTGCTCCTCTCCCTATGAGGACCATAATGGGAACATCTGGTTTCCAACCAGTGGCTATGGCCTTTATCAGTACCGTAGCCGGGTAGAACGATTTCAGTATCTGGGCGATCAACATATCGGTCCCAGTAGCCCTCCTCTGTATGCCCTGACAGGAAATAAAATTGTCAAAAATGACATCACCCGGACAGAAATCCTCGATCTGAATACCCGAAAATTGACAGAGGTCTGGAAAGCTGATTCCTATCACTTGACCAATAATATCAGGATCGAGAGATTCTCTTGTCTGTCCGGAGATGGACAGATTTGGCAATTGTTCCATCAGAAAGAGAAGATGTTTTGGTATGAATGTGACACCCTGGGCCGTACAATCAGGCAGTTGTCCTGGCCATTTTCGTTCGGCCGACTGATCCAGTACAGGCCTTTTGCCACATCTGATAAAAAGACCTGGTTGGTCAATTGTGCCGAAGTCCCCAACCTTCTGAAAGACCTGCCCCATCTGACCCTGTATCAACGTCAATCTGCCAATGGACCCTGGACGCCGCATGTGTTTGACCGGCATCCTCAAGGGTTCCTGTTCGGGAAATTGCAGGTTTGGATGGAGTCAGCGGATCACGCCATCTGGCTCGGTATGTCGGATGGGGGTTTGTTCCGGTTTGAACCGCAATCGAAAAGATGGACACACTTCCTCCATCTGGAAAACAATCCACGTTCCCTGACGGGTAATCGTATCCTCTCCCTGGCAAAGGATCCCCACCAGCCTGACCGGTACCTCTGGGTGGGCACCTATTCCGGACTGAACCGCCTCAACCTGGAAAACGGGGATTGCGATCATTTTACCACCAGGGAGGGATTGCCGGACAATGTGATCTATGGCATTCTCTGCGATGATCATGACAACTTCTGGCTAAGTACGAACCAGGGGTTGTGCATCTTCAGCCCGTCAGGAAAGTGCCTGCGCACATTTGTGCAGGAGGATGGACTCCAGCACAACGAATTCAACAAGGGGGCCTACGTTCGGATGCCTGACGGGCGGATGGTCTTCGGCGGGGTTGGCGGACTGACCTGGTTCGATCCCGAGGATTTCTATCAATCCGCTGGACCATCACCCGTTGTCATCAATGGCCTGAGGATCATCAATCGGAGAGTGGAGTTCTCCCGGGCACCGAATACGGATTCCACCTTATTTCGGCTGGAGCGGCCCGTTGAGTATCTTCAGGAAATCACCCTTGATCATACCCAGCGCATGATCACATTCGAGTTTGCCTGCCTGGACCTGACCCACCCGGCAAAGAATCGATTTCGCTACCGACTGGTGGGTTTTGACCGGGACTGGGTGGATGCCGGCGACCTGCACGAAGCGACCTACACCAATTTGAGTCCCAGGCATTATACATTCACCGTTCAGGGCCGAAACGCAGATCAAGTCTGGAACCTTGATGCGGCCACCATCCGCCTGAATATCCTGCCACCCTGGTGGGCCACCTGGTGGTTTCGCACCCTGGCCATTGGTGCCTTGATCTCCCTGATCTATTCGGCCGTGCGCTACCGGATCAAGGAAAAGGAAAAGCGCCATCTGCTGCGCAACCGGATCTCCAAGGATCTGCACGATGAGATCGGCTCCACCCTGTCCAGCATTGCCATCTTCAGTGCCGTCGCCAAAAAGAAGATCAGGGAAAATGACCAGGTGGCCGTGGACATGCTGGATCGCATCGGCGACAGCTCTACCCAGGTGATGGAGTCGATCAATGATATCGTGTGGGCCATCAAGTCGGACAATGACCGGATGGAGCATGTGATCCGGCGGATGAGGGCCTATATCTCCGAACATCAGGATATTCACACCTGTGTCATCGACCTGACCCATGATCAGGAAATCATACATCTGGAAATGAATATGGTTCAGCGACGAAATGTATACATGGTGTTCAAGGAAGCTGTGAATAACGCCTTGAAATATGCCCAAAGCAAGCATATCTCAATCCATATCAAAGCCCTGGGCCGACAGATTCAGATGCGCATCCAGGATGATGGCGTTGGCTTTGACACCGGCCACTCCAGTCAAAAAAAGCTGTCCCTCGGTGGCAATGGCCTGGAAAACATGCGCATTCGGGCCAGAGAAGTGGGTGGGCAACTGGAGATTCATTCGATATCTGGCGAGGGCACGACCGTGGTCTATACCTGGGAAATATCTGGAAAAAACAACATGGAATTCTGAGGACAAACTGCAATACATCATGATTAATGTGGCCATATTCGACGACAATAAAGCCAGGCGGGAAGGTCTGGAGCTTCTTCTGGATGCTATGGAAGGTATGCACTGTGCCGGAACCTTCGAAGATTGTCGGGAGGTGGTCGCTCGTGTGGAGCGTTGCCGACCGGATGTGATCCTGATGGATATCAACATGCCTTATGTGGATGGCATTGAGGGTCTGAAACTGGTCAAGGCGGCCTTCCCCAGGGTCAAGGTGATCATGCAGACTATTTTTGAGGATGAGAACAAGATCCTGGAAGCGATTTGTGGTGGCGCAGACGGGTACATCATCAAGCAGAACTCCCCGATGAAATTATTGGAAGGCATACAGGAAGTGATGAATGGAGGTGCGCCGATGACCCCTTCCGTGGCCAGCAAGGTGCTGAAGTTGTTGCACCGAAACAACAGCCAACCTCCAGAAAGTCGGATCGAATTGACGAACAGGGAACAAGAAATTCTGGGTTTGCTGGTTGAAGGATACAGCTACAAAATGATCGCTGACAAGTGCTTTGTCACTTATGCCACTGTCAACAAGCACATTTCCAATATCTATGAAAAACTGCAGGTGCACTCGGTCGGTGCGGCTGTATCCAAAGCATTGAAAGAGGGTTTGGTGTGATCCGACCAATCATCTATGGTGCCTGGTGTCCAGGATGATTCTCGTTTACAGGAATGGTTTTCGACCAGTTGGTCCTGAAAGGAAACGCGTGCTGGCTTGTTGAGAAATCTCTATCTTTCCTCAACTCCTTCACTCCTCCCCTCCATCCAGCGCCACTTTCAACTCCTGCAGCACACGCCGGGCCTGGCGCAGATCCCGGACATCATCCCTGGCCACCAGCAAATGATTGCGCACCTCCTTGATGGACAGACCCAGCGCTTTCCCCTTGTTGGCCATCACCGTAAACAGGTTCTTGAAGGTCGCACTGTCATAGAATGCCGATTGCGGGTTCTGGACGAAGTAGGCGCGCAGCTTGCCATTCTTCAACACCAGACGCTCGAAGCCCAGCTCCTTGCAGATCCACCGCAGGCGAAGTCCGTCAAAGAGTTCATTTACCTCATCCGGTATTTTTCCAAACCGGTCGGTGAGCATGTCACTGAAGGTCTGCAGGTCCTCCTCGGTTTCCACCTCGTCGAGCTGGGTATAGAGGTTCAGTCGCTCCTGGATACTGGACACATATTCATCCGGGATGTGCATTTCCGCATCGGTATCCACAGTCACATCCCGGACGAACAGGCGGTGCACCCCCTGTTCTTCATGGAAGGTATCAGCAAAATCCTCCTCCTTTAGTTCCTGGATGGCTTCATCCAGGATGCGCTGGAAGGTCTCGAATCCGATCTCCGAAATAAACCCGCTCTGCTCCCCGCCCAGCATGTTTCCGGCCCCGCGAATGTCCAGGTCTTTCATGGCAATATGGAAGCCACTACCTGTCACTGAAATCTTCGATGGTCTTTATTCGCTTGCGAGCTTCAGGGGTCATCACCGGCAGGGGCGGATGGAATGAGATAACAGTACGCCTTGGTATTCGAACGCCCCACCCGGCCGCGCAACTGGATGCAGATCGCTCAGCCCGTACTGGTGAGCATTGTTGATGATCATCGTATTGGCATTGGGGATGTCCAGTCCCGTCTCGATGATATTGGTGCTCACCAGCACATCGAATCACCATCAATGAATGCCGTAAGAGTCTTTTCCAGCTTGTCTGCTTCCATCTGACCATGAGCCCGGCGATCCGGACATCCGGACAGAGACGCTGGACCAATCCGCCACCTCGCTGAGGCTCTTTACCCGGTTGTGGACAAACACACCTGACCTCCACGCTGCACCTCGTTGAGGATGGCACTGCGGATGATCTCCTCACTGAAAATCGCCTCCGTGTGAATGGGCTGGCGGTTGGGTGGCGGGGTCCGGATGATGGACATATCCCTTGCGGCCATCAGGCTGAACTGCAGTGTCCGCGGATGGGGTGGCGGTCAGGGGTCAGGAGTATCCATTCACCTTGATGGAGCGGAGTTTTCCCTTGGAACTGACCCGGAATTTCTGCTCTCATCCACGATCAGCAGGCCCGTCTTTGAATTTGACATCCTTGCCCGGCAGAGCATGGGTGCCGATGATCACATCGACCTTCCCTCCCCCAGTTCGCCGAGGATCCGCTTTTTGTCCGCGCTGCTGCGGAATCGGTTGATGCAATCTACCCGACACCCGAAATCACTGAGGCGCTCAGAAAATGTTTTCTGGTGCTGCAACGCCAGGATGGTGGTGGGCACCAGGATGGCCACCTGCTTGCCATTCACGACGGCCTTGAAGGCCGCCCGCACAGCCACCTCTGTCTTCCCGAACCCATTGTCGCCGCAGATCAGCCGGTCCATGGGTTGGCCCGCTCCATATCCTGCCTGACGTCCGTGGTGGAGGTAAACTGATCGGGCGTATCCTCATAGATAAATGAGGCTTCCAGCTCATTCTGCAACAACCATCCGGGGCAAAGGCAAACCCGGTGCCGCTCGCCTTCGGGCATAGAGGGCAATAAGTTCCCGGCAATATCCTTGACCTTTTTCTGGTCTTGGCCTTGAGGTTCTTCCAGGTCTCGGAGCCCAGCTTGCTCAGATTGGGGCTCAGTGCCATCCTTACCGATGTACTTGGCCAGCTTGTGCAGGGAGTTGATCCCGACGCTACAGAATGTCGTTGTTCTTGTAAATGATCCGCACGATTCTGGACGTGCCCGTTCACCTCGATCTTCTCCGGGCCGGAATACCGCCCCGACGCCGTGATCGATATGGGTCAAGCAAAATCGCCCGGTACCAGTTCACGGATCATGCGCAGGTTCATGGCCTCGGTCACGTGTAAAACCCGACGCAGTTTGTAGGCGTGGTAGCGGTTGAAGATCTGATGGTCGGTATAACACAGGATCTTCATTTCATCATCGATGAACCTCGGTGGCTTCCTATGGTCACCGCATGAAAAATGACCCCGCTGCAGCTCCTCGAAGATGGCGTGGAAACGCTCGACCTGCGGGGTTATCCGTGAACAGGTAAAATGTATATCCCTTTGGTCATTGGGGTGCGCAGATCCCGGATCAGGAGGTCGAAATTTTGTTGAAGCTGGGGTGTGCTCGACCGGACATATCGATGGTCACATTGGTCTTGTAGGCAGCGGGTACCTTGTCGGTAAAAATGATGGTATAACCTCCCAACCGGTCGATGATCTCACCGGGCGGGATGAAGGGGCGCTCCCTGAAGATAGCGACCAGCTTTTCTTCTTCGCCGGGCAGGACGTCCGGTACATAGTCCATCGCCCTGGCAAATGCTTCCTGACACTTATCCAGCAGGAAGCCCGGATCGCGATCCAGATCGCTGCATTTTCCGGCAGGATGGACAGGAGGTCGGTCTTCTGTTTGGGGTCGTACCCTTTGTGCGCATCGGGGATGATGTTCACCCACGTTCAACCCGTTGCCGCGACAGCTGGGTCATGGGGTCGAAGGTGCGGATGCTCTCCACCTCGACGTCAAAAGCTCTACCCTGTAAGGCCATTCATTACAGCAAGGAGGAAGATGTCAACAATGCCCCCACGGATGGGAATTGCCCCGGTTCGTAGACAAAGTCGACTTTCTCGAGCCGTATTCCGAGAGAACCTCCGAGGATGAAATCCAGATCCAGATTTTTCCCTTGACGATACTGATCCGGTTTGGCCAGGGCCTCCGGCTGAAGTGCCTTTTTCGAGCGAGGCCTCCCGGGTAGGTGACGATCTCTCCGGTGTGCGGCTGTCGGAGCGATCTGGTTGACCACCTCGGTGCGCAGCAGGATATTCTGGATTGCTCAGTTCGGCGAAATAACCCGGTCGCTTGAAGAGTCCTTCGAGGCGACTGAGTGCGTTCCGGCAGCGCTTTGCCCGGGGAATTCTGCACATAGGCGGCCTCTTCCGGTCCTGGGCGATCCACAGTTGCAGCCGGGGTGACGTGTTGGAGGTGGGTGGCGAGTAGGACAAGCAATCCTGCGCCCCGGCCAGATTGGTCAGGGATATGCGCCCTTGTTGTGTTCTTCAAGCTTTTGTCAGGCGGACGATCCGCTCATCTTGCCGATAGGCACTGGGCAGCCGTTGCAGGTTCTCCACGGCAAAATGTAGGTGTTCGGGAATAATTACAGGTTCCTGTTCCGTGTTCCCGTGTTCGTGTTCACATTACAGGTCTAGCAATGCAACAAAGACGCTTTACAGCCCAAAGTCAGAGCTATGCTCTGATGTTCAATGTTTAACGGAACAGCGGTGTATGTCCCCTCCCCATTATTCCCCCATCTCCGGAGGCATGTATTCATGAGG
>JADJLN010000009.1 GCA_016710115.1 Saprospiraceae bacterium | reverse complement strand
AAATGATCTGAATGGTGAAATGACCGTCCGTCACATCGGCGTGTATGCCCCGTCAATCACTTTGTCTAACTCCGAACGTGAGTAAAGGATAGAACCCACCCCTTCAATCTTTCGACGAATACTGGGATAAGCCCGTTCCCAACGTTCTAACGTGGACGCACTCCCGCCAATGTATTCCATCGCCTCCTTCTTTTTGAGCCATGGCTTAGACGGACTGCCTGATATGTCATCGACATCATTCGTTTGTTTAGACGGCATGAGAAACACGTTTAGATACACGGGTTTCATCGTGCCTGCAAGAACAAAGGGCGTTGGTGTCTGAACGGCTGGAGCGGGAGTTGAATTCGAGCTGGATACTGGTGAATACTCCGAAAAGGAGCTTGAAAATATTAGATTCATGGTTATTCCTTTTTATTTGAAAAAATCGTATTTCATTGCATCTTGCATTGCCTCTTCTTCGTTATGTCGTACATATCTATTAAAGGACGATTCAGTTTCGTGACCCGACATAAACATTATTGTTCGTGTTGCAACTCCCGCCCGTACTGCAAGGGTGCAAAAGGTTCTCCGAGAAGTATGCATTTCAATCTGTGAATATTTCGGCGAGCGAATAGTCAAGACTTCGCCGTCACGATGTTCTGTTCTGATGACAATTTGAGAAATTCCGGCCATTTCTCCGATCTCTTTGATCATACGATTTATTTCTGCATTTGATCGAGACGGGAAAGTGACTGGATATTTTGATAGAATGGCAACAGCTTCTGATTTAAGGGAAGCATACTTAGCTTGTCTGTCTTAATGCTGCGATATTTCAGGAACGATCGACCATTTTCATCTGTGCCGATTTCCCATTTTGCATCAGTATTTACATCACTAAATCTGGGGCCTGTATATGTAGCAAGTAGAAATATATCACGGACGATATCCCTTCGTTGATCATTTGACAGGTCTAAAGCTGCAATACTATCGACTTCATCTTGATAAAGGTATATTTTATCAGAAGCACGATCTTTTAGCCCGTAGTCTTTTGTCTGAACTGGATTTTCTGTTATTCCAGTTAAATTGACATCATCGGTAGCATAATTGACCAAAGTCTTGATAGTTTCAAGGGTCTTTTTTATATAGGAGTCCTCTTTCTTTCGTGACCGCATGTACTTTACAATAGTTTCAATCGTCTTCTTGTTTAGGTGATTACTTGGCAGGGTCTCTCCCACCGCTTTTTTCAATATATTGAGACTACGATTATATACGACGATTGTTGAAGGTTTGACCCGTCCATTTGCTCCCCATAACTTGAGTAGTTGCTCGAAATAATTGATCAGGCAAATGGAGTCCGGTTCAATTCTCTTTTTCGCTGGATTCTGTTTTTCCTTGTAATGTCTGTCAAGGTATTCCTTCATCTCCGAACGGGATGGATGCTTACCTTCGCCTGATAGGTAAAAGACCATCATCTTATCGAATACGGTTCGAAGTTGATTAATGGTTGAATTGATAATGGACGTTCCGATTTTTGATTTCTCTTCTTCTCGTATTTTGTCCCAGTCTATTGTATCCACGCTGTGCCCAGTGGAATATCTAAATCGGAATCCATTAACTTATTTGTTTTTATAAAAAAAATTTGTCTCGGTAATAAGTATTCCGGGGATTCTTGTAAAACCGTCAAATTGCCCTATATTCATTTACTATATTTTCAAGTAATGCATAAGTCGATGATATTGAATAGGATGTGCGTCTTTAATCCAATAAATATTTATTTGCATAATATCATGCGTCGGCCAAGGGCTGAAAGGATCACCCGGCACGCCAGTTAGAACTGGCGGAATTGCGGACAAGTAATGGTGTGATTTGATGATTTTTGATCCGGGACTCATCCAGAACTGATGATGAAATTGGGTGTGATGTCCCCAAAAAGCTGCATTCTCCTTCAATATTGTGATAGACGGATAGTCCCTTATCCTCCACAAAGCCGTTCCAAAGGGACGGCTTTTTATGCCACAAATGATTGACCGGCCAGAGTGGATTCGCCCCGTTGTTCATCCGCACCAGGTGGTACTAGAACAGCCCCCCAGTGAACTCGGAACTGCACCTAAGGGCTCAACAAACCCACCCCGAAAGCTCACAGACGGGTTATCCAATAGCTGACATCTCGCTGAAGTCAGATTTGTCCGCACGCGAATCCCTCCTTTCCGTTGACAAACGGATATCCTCTATCTGTTGCGGAGTTGCAGCACAGCAAATCGCCCGTACCACTGTGGCAGCATTTTATATTGAACTCGACGCTCCGATGATGTTCCTGGCTACTGAAGTATCTCCTGCACTGAAAATCTTTTCCAGGTTGGTGACGAGTTTGTTATTTCTGGATAATCCGGGTAATTGGTTCGTGATGTCAATTCCGGTTGACGATAAGCTTGCTGATCTGTCGGAATTGATTGTTTTCAAGATGCACAAAATACAATCCCCCAGGCACGTCTTGCAACGGAAGTTCAGCTGAGATGGTTCCTGCCGGAATCATTTTATGAAGCAAAACTCGACCGAACAAGTCAGTTAATGTCAGGGCTGATGCCGTGGTGATACTGGTCTCCATCCAGACCAACACGCTCTCCGAAGCCGGGTTCGGCTGAAGTGTCATCAGCGGAGCAAATGGTTCAACATCATCTACGGCCACCATCTCCAGCAACCCACTCCGCGGCCCCATCACCACATTGCGCATGATCTCCACCTGCCCCTTGGTGAACATGTTCATGCAATCCTCACTGGCATAGTCCATATAGTTTTCGACCAGGTCGGGCATGTCCAGTCCGTAAAATGAATCGATTCCCGTGCAGGTATTTTTCGTGATATCGCAATCGAAAGCCGACTCCGAATCCGCAAACGGGGTGTCGTTCACACCGTCACTCTGCATACAGTCGTTCGGTCCGAATGTGCCTCCATCACCCCAGATATGGCGCAGTCCGAGATAGTGGGCCACTTCATGGGTCGGCGTGCGGCCTTTGACAACCAGGTTGCTGGTTCCACCGGGGATCTCTACCGGATTGGGGTTGTCCGGACCAAAAACGCGATAATCGATGACTACGCCGTCCTCATCTGCGTTGGGGGCATTGCTGCCTGCCGGCCAGTTGTCCAGGTCTGCCGGTGGAAAAGCAAATCCGAGGATCTGCCCGACGACAATTGGCCCGATCTTCAAGGGTTGGATATTACAGACCCAGATATTGAGATAGTTTTCCGTATTCCAGCCATCACTCCCGCCCTGTAAGGTGTGTTTGACCTCCGGAATCAGATTACCACTGAGGATATCAATATTGAATAGCGTGCTGGTATTGATCCGTTCCGTGGCAACCAGCTCAAACTTGATGTCTGCCGATCCGGCCACCCACTCGAACATGCTGCGCAGATTGCCCGTGTCGGCATTCATCCGGTTGAAGTCATCATTGAGCACCTGGATCTGCGCTTCGATCAGTTCATCGGTAAGGTTTTCCTCGGGAAGGTTCCAGACCACATGCACGACTACAGGGATGGTCAGGGTGGTTCGTGGGCCTGCCTGCAGAATCTTAGCCTTGTCAAAGGTCCGGTTGATTGATTCTGCAAGATCGGGATATTGCGTTTCAACCATCTCAGTAAAGAGTTCGTTGCCGCAAAAAATGCGAGGAGTGGTTTGTGCAGAAATGAAGAAAGGGAGCAGCAATCCTAAGAGGAGGGTGGGGAAGGAGTTTCTCATAATGGGTGATTAGCCGTATTTAGCTGTGATAATACGGACTTCACGGGGAACCAACAACAAGATGTGTCGTCAGTGGATGATTAATTTGTCGATCAACAGTTGTCCTTCACGCGTAGTCAATCGCACTACATAAAAGCCTGGGGGCAGTAGAGCGCAATCCAGCTGTGTTCGATCCGAAGGAGACACAGTCTGTTTCAGGACAAGTTGTCCCGATGTATTCAACAGACATAATTCACCACCTGCCATCTCGGGATAGTGGATTTGGACCAGTCGGGAATGACCAACCGGGTTGGGGAATATTGTCATTCTGAACGGTACCTTGATCACAGGATCGATGGCTACAGTTTGGCAATCTTCTTTGATAGGTGTATCGGAGAGTTGAAGAAGCTCCCCTGTTCCTGCGATGTATGGATCTGTATTTTCTGGCCAGAACAATTCGCGATACCATACGTATTCTTTATGCTCACAATACGTCGAGTCCCATGACAGCCCGCCATCAAATGATTCCAGAATAAGTCCATGATCACCGATGATCAATCCGTGATCTTTGTTTTCAAAGTGGATGTCTTGCAATCCGCGAGCGTCCATTGTTTGAATCGTCCAATCCAGTCCGCCATTTGAAGTGGACAGGACTCTTCGGGATGTAATTATCCATCCAGTTTGATGATCAAGAAAGAAAATGGCATTCGGGATTTCTCCCGAATATTGATCACCCAGTGGAATTTCTTTGGCAAGTATCACTTCTCCATTTTGAATCACTCCAAAACGGACATCATAGGAAACGTTTCCACAATAATACAGCAGTCCGTTTGAGGGGGCACATATATCTCGGATCCGAGATGCGTTCACCCCTTCAATTGCGTTCCAGGAATTCCCACCATTAGTGGTGATGTAAATTGGCTCGGGATACTTTCCTCCCAGACAACTTATATCTTCATTGATCTGGAGTACATGTGAGATGTCATCTGGATCAGGGACGATACGTGGAGTCCAGGTTTCACCTCCATCATTTGTGAAAAATACAGATGTGAGTCCTTCAGGAATGGAGGAGTTGTATGAAGCCCGACCTCCTAAAATTCCGTTTGTCTCACTGGAAAAATAAATATCCTGAATGGTGGCGATCACATTGGCGTATGAATCGGGCAAAGTATAATTAAACCAGGTCTGACCTCCGTTGTGCGTGGTGCGAATGGTATTCCCTTCAACCAGGCTCCAATGTTCGTTCGTACGCACAAAGGCTTGACGAGAAGAGAAGGGCAATTCGACAGGTGGCACCCAATAGTGTATCCCCCCGACATTCACCACCTCTTTGCAGTCTTGAGATTCAGGCTGGCAATCTGTATAGGCGTTTAATGTTACCGTGTAACATCCTTCATCTGTGTATTCATGTACAGGATCTATTTCAGAGCTTGTGTGACCATCACCAAAATCCCAGAGATAGGTCGAGGCGAATGTGGATTGGTTGAGGAATGAAAATTCACTTCCATTGCATGAAAATGTGAACCTGGGGATCGGATGAAAACAGGTGGTGGAGGCACATGAGATAGTAGAATCGGCCTCAGGATTGGAATAGATCACCCCAGAGGAATCCCGGACACAAATGAGTTCATTATACTCCCCTTCGTGACTTCCAGCCAGCGGAAGGAATCCGTAATTGGGATAACCGATCCCTTCAATGATTTCATACTGCTTTAGGTCATAAGGAATATCCTTAAAAATGATGCGTCTTCTCGGTTTGCCATCATTTAAAAATACGGTGTCCTTTTGGAAAACGATCTGCTCCAGCTGGAAATTGGGGCTGTAACCAGATACGGTATCTCCGGCCTCTAGAGAAAAATCATAAAGGAGATGCTTATTCATCAAAGGGCAAGGATCCGTTTTAAGGATCCAATAGTATTGATCGCCAGTATTTTGAATAAAATAGTTATGATCGTTGGAAGTTCGGAACAGATGCAGCATCTCACCACATATCAATGTATCCACTTCATATTTCAGCGAATAATCCCACGTTGTTCCAGGAGGTGCTTCATATACGTTTGGATGGTACACGGCACCATAGATCAACCCCGGACTTGGAAAGAGCTGTTGAGCTGTCAGTGTAGCTGAAAGGCAAAGGAGTAGGAGGAGGGAGAATTGTTTCATGGGAGGCCAGAGTAGACCATTCAAGTTAGCCTTTTCCAACCTTCAAAACAAATCTTCAACTCTGGAGGATGAGTTTAGGAACCCACCGTATGCTCGATCTCCCCATCCGGCTTGATCCGATAGCGATCCACCACGCTTTGGGTCGGGTCAGCGAGATCATCGTTGCCATCGTGTTCGCTTTCTACCATGAAGATCTCGCCTTCGGCAGAGATCATGGCAGCGCCCTGACGCACCTGGGTATCGGCTACTTCTGTTTCCGCCAACACCTTGCGTTCAATAAAGCGACCTTTCTTGTCCATGATCACCAGCACATAGGCATAGTGGAGGAGGCCCGCTTTCCAGTACACCAGCCCGAAATAGTTCTTTTCTTCAAAATGAAATCCCGGAATGTATTCGGTAAACTCATCCGGGGTCTCGCCCTCCCAGGTGGCCAGGAAGAAGTCGGAGAGCATCTCTGGCAAGGGCCTGTTTTCCCGGGAGAAGGCATGATGGCTCGTAAAGGTGATGGTCACCGGCAGATCGATGGCCGGAAAGTAGGTGAGCAACAGGCTCAGGTCCTCTGATGTGGGCTGCACTGACATCCCGCAAATGTCGCAATCTTTCCCATTTTGGCGCCAGCCAGGCCAATGTCACTCTTTAGAATATACGGTTCCCTACCTGTTTCCGTTTTACTTTTGTGCCTGTTGAAAATCCTGTCCCTCTTATGAGTTGGTTTTCCCATTTCGTCTCTTCCTCCATTGGCCAGAAGCTCATCATGAGCCTCACCGGTCTCTTCCTCATCCTTTTTCTGGTGGTCCATCTGATCGGCAATCTGCAATTGCTTGCCGAGGACGGGGGGGAGTCCTTCAATGTGTATGCCAGGTTTATGACCACCAATCCGTTGATCAAGACCATATCGTATGGATTGTACTTTTTCATTCTCCTCCACACCTGGCAGGGGATCTTCCTGTGGTTCAAGAACCGTGCTGCCCGGGGCAATACAGGCTATGCGGTCAAGAAGACCCGTGCCGTGGGTACAAGCGCCGTACTGTCCAGCCGGATGGCCTGGTTGGGGATCATCGTCTTTGTGTTCATTGTGATCCATATGGTCCAGTTCTGGTTGCAAATGAAATTGGGCAACGTCCAAATGGCGACCTATCCGGGGCATGAAGGCGAATACAAGGACCTGTTTGTCATGGTCATTGACGCATTTAAAAATCCGGCATTTGTCATCTTCTATGTCATCTGTATGTACGTGATCGGATTACATCTCTGGCATGGATTCCAGTCCTCCTTTCAGACGCTGGGCCTGAATCACAAGAAATATACGCCACTGATCAAGGGCATAGGCAAAGTGTACTCCATCCTCATTCCAGCCGGATTTGCGATCATTCCGATCATCGTGTATCTGTTCCGTTAACCGACCTTCAATTCCCGCGATATGAAATTAGACGGTAAAGTCCCTTCAGGCGATCTGGCCGACAAGTGGACCACATACAAATCGACTTGCCCCATCGTGGCACCGCATAACAAGCGCAGGCTGGATGTGATCGTGGTCGGCACCGGCCTGGCAGGCGCGTCCGCCGCAGCTTCCCTGGCGGAACTGGGGTACAATGTCAAGGCCTTCACCTTCCACGACAGCCCGCGCCGCGCGCACTCCATTGCTGCTCAGGGCGGGATCAATGCTGCAAAGAACTATGCCAATGACGGGGATAGTGTCTATCGGCTGTTTTATGATACTATCAAGGGAGGGGATTACCGCGCCCGCGAAGGCAATGTCCATCGCCTGGCTGAAGTGAGCAATAATATCATCGACCAGTGTGTCGCCCAGGGCGTACCCTTCGCCCGGGAATACGGAGGTCTCCTGGAAACACGCTCCTTCGGGGGTGTGCAGGTGAGCCGGACGTTCTACGCCCGCGGCCAGACGGGACAGCAGCTGCTGATCGGCGCCTACCAGGCACTCAGCCGCCAGATCCATATTGGCAAGGTAGAGATGTACAACCGCCACGAGATGCTGGATGTGGTGATCGTCGATGGCAAAGCCAGGGGCATCATTACCCGCAACCTCCTCAATGGCAAGATCGAGCGTTTTGGCGCTCATGCGGTCATCCTGGCCACCGGGGGATATGGCAACGTATTCTATCTCTCCACCAATGCGATGAACTGCAACGTCACAGCCGCCTGGCGTGCTGTCAAGCGGGGTGCATTGATGGCCAACCCCTGTTATACCCAGATCCACCCGACTTGTATCCCGGTCAGTGGCGACTACCAGTCGAAGCTGACCCTCATGTCCGAGTCGCTGCGGAATGACGGCCGGGTATGGGTGCCTCAGAAGATGGAGGATGTCAAGGCCATTCGCGAAGGCAAGAAGAAGCCCGTCGACATTCCAGAGGCCGATCGTGATTATTATCTCGAACGTCGTTACCCTTCATTTGGTAACCTCGTACCACGTGACGTTGCCTCCCGGGCTGCAAAAGTGGCTTGTGATGAAGGTCGCGGTGTGAATGCCAGTGGACTTGCAGTCTTCTTGGACTTCGCTTCGGCTATCCAGCGATACGGATCATCCAAAGCACATGCGCAGGGTCTCGAACATCCCGACAAGGCCACCATTACCCGCCTGGGAGAAGAGGTGATCGAAGAGAAATATGGCAACCTCTTCCAGATGTATGAAAAGATTACCGGCGACAATCCGTACAAGACGCCGATGATGATCTTCCCGGCTGTCCACTATACGATGGGAGGTCTGTGGGTGGACTATAATCTCGAAACCAATATCCCGGGCCTCTTTGCCCTGGGAGAGGCCAACTTCTCCGATCACGGGGCCAATCGACTGGGTGCCTCTGCCCTGATGCAGGGCCTGGCGGATGGCTATTTTGTGATCCCCTACACCATCGGTACCTTCCTTTCCGGGGAGATCCGCAGTGACAAGGTAGATACTGGTCACGAAGCGTTTGCGCTGGCCGAAAAAGAGGTTCAGGACCGGCTGTCCCGCCTGATGAACATCGGCGGCAACCAGTCTGTGGAAAGTTTCCATCGCCGACTGGGTCTCACCATGTGGGATTATTGCGGTATGGCCCGGAATGAAGAAGGACTGAAAAAAGCCCGCCAGATTATTCGTGATCTGCGCGAAGAGTTTTACCGCGATCTCTATGTGCCGGGCACCCAGGATGAATTCAATCCGGAGTTGGAAAAGCCAACCGAGTCGCCGACTTTATGGAGCTCGGTGAAATGATGGTGGTTGATGCATTGCAACGCCGGGAGAGTTGCGGCGGTCACTTTCGTGAAGAAGCGCAATCACCAGATGGTGAGGCATTGCGGAATGATGAAGAATTCACCTACGTCTCCGCTCGGGGCTGGACGGATACCGATAAGGATCCGGAATTGCACAAGGAGGAGCTGGTGTTTGAGAATGTGGAATTGAAGACCAGGTCTTATGCGTAATACGGCTGTTCGCCCCGAGGGCTCGGGGCTGTTCGCCGTCGCAAAAGGAAGATTAATTAGAAGTCTACTACCTGTTTGATAAAAGGTAACTGAAAATGAAACTGAACTTAAAAATCTGGCGTCAAAAGAATAACTCCACAAAAGGAGGATTCAAGTCCTATCAGGTGGACGCCAATACGCATATGTCCTTCCTGGAAATGTTGGACGTATTGAATGAAACCCTGATCGCGAAGAAGGAAGAACCAGTGGCGTTCGAGCATGATTGTCGCGAAGGGATTTGTGGGGTATGCAGCATGGTCATCGATGGGCAGACGCATGGTCCATGGAAGGGAACGACCACCTGCCAGTTGCACATGCGGGAATTCAAGGAAGGGGATACCATCACGATCGAGCCGTTTCGGGCGAAGTCCTTCCCGGTAGTCAAGGATCTGGTGGTGGATCGTTCTGCATTTGATCGCATCATTCAGGCCGGCGGATATATTTCCGTCAATACGGGTCAGGCACCGGATGGGAATGCCATTCCTGTCGAGCGTGAGAAATCCTCTTTCGCTTTTGAGGCGGCTGCATGTATCGGTTGTGGCGCCTGTGTAGCGGCCTGTCCGAATGCTTCGGCCATGCTGTTCGTCTCTGCCAAGGTCAGCCACCTGGGCCTGTTGCCTCAGGGGGATGTGGAGCACAGTGATCGTGTCCTGAACATGGTCAAGCAGATGGACGACGAAGGCTTCGGTCGTTGCTCCAATGTCACAGCCTGCGAAGCAGAATGCCCCAAGGAGATTTCCGTCGCCAATATCGCCCGATTGAATCGCGCCTATTTTGGTGCAGCATTGGGCTCGGAGAAAAAGGTCTAGTATTTAAGGCAAATTGATAAAAATAAAACAGCCCGTCAATGTAAATTGTCGGGCTGTTTTTATTCGTTGATCTTCCTGGGGCTTAATCCGTTAAGATCATTCTCTTCGTCTTGTCAATTTTCTCGTGTCAATCCTTTCCGAGTTTTGGCCAATACAACCTTCGCAATACTCTGACTACTCGGGAGGCTAAGGCGGCAAGCGGTCGAAATGCTTGCCTGCCTGCCGGCATTGTTTTACTTGCCGAAGCCTTATCGAATCTTACTTGATTTTATTGACCCTGGGCTATTTCGGAGGTGAAAAGAAGTGCCCAAATGACAATGAACCACGGAGTGGTTGACTATGAATAGCCCCGGATGCAATCCGGGGTAAACGGACAGATCGCATCCAACCACGGAGTGGTTGAACTTATTCCAAAAGGATCACCCGTTCGACCAGATCGATGGTTCCCGACAGATCCGTGACCCGAACAAAATGAAATCCGGGCTTGATCCCCGTCAAGTCCACTGTGGTTTCCGGACCCTGAAAGGACGTCGTGAATGTGGTCTTTCCGGTCGGATCAAACATCCGCAACTGCAACCAGTCGGAATATCCCGGCACCTGAAACGTGATCATTCCCTTTGTCGGGTTTGGTGTCATCTTCAATACCCCCGGCGCCACCCCATTCGGCAAATCCAGATCCGTCGCCAATCCCGTTGTATCTGTCACATACATCATGATCATCACCATCATTTCGTCATCCGATGTCGGTCCGAAATTGACTGAATTGGGCCCATCATTCATCCAGGATGCCTCGTGGATCAATCCACTTGTCGGAGAAATAGTAATGGGCAAAAATTCATCATAATACCGGATCGGGATATGCTGGTAATCAAACCAGGGACTAGGGCAACCCCGGCTGACCGTTTGGACAGGCACCATCATAAATAATTTCTCCCTTTGATCCATTGGGAAGCCTTTTGTACACCTTGTATGCCTTACCGTATTTATGCGTATGTCCCATCATGCCCCAGATAAATGCAGTAGCCGTCGGCTAAACAATGTTTTGGGTATGCGTGATCAGCGTGTTATTATTCGGAATGGGAATATTCGGGTTGGCGATCAATGTGCTGTGCATTTCCTGCTTGGCTGTACCTGCAGGCTGGGTGTAAATATTCAGATAAGCTTCTGCTTGTAGAGGAAGGATCCCTGAATAGTTGATATAATGTGAATTGAGATCAAGCACCAGATTCTTTTCCCAATGAAAAGCAGTCCCAGCCGGAAGAATTAAATCCTGAGCATATTGTACGGCCGCAACGAGACCGATTCCCGCATGATAGGGATCGGGACGAAGGCCAGCAGAAACAGCGTTGGCATCATTCGGTGAATCAAAATCATAAATAATAAAATGGTGTGAATCGTTGCCGATCATCACGTCAATTCGGTTGACCTCCAAATTTGCGGGAAGATCCAATTCATATTTCTGGTAATATTCGACCTCACCTCCCTTTGGTAAATAGAAGGGTCCCATGTGCACCTGAAATCCCTCACCAGCTGCCGGAGCAGGTGGAGGACCATCGGGGAAGCTCTGGAGTCCTCCATTTGTGTAATAATCATCGATCAAATCACGATCAAATTGGACACCATTGGATTTCGCTCCGTACTGAATCCATTGACGGATCACTTCCCGTTCGTTATGATTCATGGTCGGGCCTCCATAAGCGGGCATCGGTTGGCCATCATTTTGGGCGAGACTGAGCAGAGGGTCGAGTCCGGCATTAATCTTTTTGAAGAGAAAGGACTTGTCCGGGCGGCCGGGATAGATCAGCTTTTCACCCCGTGCTGCAGCACTCGCTGTACCCGGTGTTTTACCCACCAGATTGGAATAGACATTAAGCGTCTTCAGATTCGTCGTTAGTCCTGTTCCTTCCAGATCCAGTCCGGCTTCCTTTTGGGCATTGGAATGGCAGGGCATGCACTTCTGCTGCAGGACTGCATACACTTCCGACATGGAGGATTGTGATGCCAATATTCCGGGAATCGCAAAAAAGATGAGTGCCGGTATGAACCGGGAGAAGAGCTTGATCATGATGTGCTGGTTTCAGTCTAAGTCCCCAATTTACAGGGTTTCTCGGGATGAAGCCAAATTCTTCTTGTTTTGAAGTCGTTAAAAAGGTCAGCAGTTGAGTTTTGTCGCCAACGGAATTTGCCTACCTTTGCGCATGGAACGAGTAAAAAGTCAACCGAAAGCGCCGGTCTCTCCTTCCCAGACTGGCAGCGATTTGCTCCAATCCCGTTTTGTTGAAGAAGGCCTGACCTTCGATGATGTCCTCCTGGTACCCGCATACAGTGAGGTGTTGCCTTATGAAGTGGATATCTCTGCCCGGGTGACAAGGGAGATCCGGATCAATGTGCCCATTATTTCCTCGGCCATGGATACGGTGACGGAGTCGGAACTCGCTATCGCCATCGCTCGTCAAGGCGGTTTGGGTGTGATCCATAAAAATATGTCCGTAGAGGAGCAAGCCGATCAGGTCCGACGGGTCAAACGCTCCGAAAGCGGGATGATCATCGACCCGGTGACGCTCAGCGAACAGGCCAATGTCGGCGATGCCCAGGAATTAATGCGCCAGTTTCGGATAGGTGGCATCCCCATTGTCAATTCCAGTAAAAAGTTGGTCGGTATTCTGACCAATCGCGACCTTCGGTTTGAAACCGACAATTCAAGACCTGTCACAGAATTGATGACGAAGACCAATCTGGTCACCGCCCCCTTGGGCACGACTCTGGAACAAGCGCGGGATATTCTTCAACATTACAAAATCGAAAAACTGCCTGTTGTCAATAACGACGGCATCCTGGCTGGCCTCATTACCTACAAGGATATCATGAAGGTCCATGATTATCCTCTGGCGAGTAAAGACCCTCTAGGACGACTGCATGTCGGCGCCGCTGTGGGCGTGTCTCGTGATCTGATGGATCGGGTGGATGCCCTGGTGAATGTCGGCGTGGATATGATCTGTGTGGATACAGCCCACGGTCACTCACGTGGTGTCCTTGATGCCATCCGGTCGATTAAAAAACGGTATCGCGATCTACAGATTGTCGGCGGGAATGTCGCTACCGGAGAGGGAGCACGTGCGCTGGCGGATGCAGGCGTGGATGGTGTGAAAGTCGGTGTCGGACCAGGCAGTATTTGCACCACCCGGATTATAGCGGGTGTGGGTGTTCCTCAATTGACCGCCATCTTCAAGGCTTATGAAGGACTGAAAGGTACCGGCGTGCCGATCATCGGAGATGGAGGTGTGCGATATACGGGTGATATTCCGAAGGCACTGGCTGCAGGAGCAGATGTCATCATGGCTGGTTCCTTATTTGCGGGAGTGGAAGAAGCGCCTGGCGAGACCATTATTCTCGAAGGAAGAAAGTTCAAGGTGTACCGCGGTATGGGCTCCCTGGGAGCGATGGCCCAGGGATCGAAGGATAGATACTTCCAGGATATGGAACATGATATTGCCAAGCTGGTCCCTGAAGGCATCGAAGGTCGTGTGCCATTCAAGGGATCTGTCGCCGAAGTGATGGTGCAGTATATCGGTGGTCTCCGTGCCGGTATGGGGTATTGTGGTGCAAAAAATACCGACATGATCAAGGAGGCCAAATTTGTCCGGATCACCGGCGCAGGTGTGCGGGAAAGCCATCCGCATAATATTACGATTACGAAGGAGTCGCCGAATTATACCAGATAAGGGGAGAAGTCGAGGAGGGGAGGAGGATGGAGAAAATTCATCCACCCCAATCCGCTTGCGGGCATAGCGGGTCATTTACATGGACCCCATTCCTGACTTATTTAGGACAGCTTGGTTTCAACTAGTGATGTTTATCCGGTTTCCAAACAGGTGTTTCATTTCGATTCGGTTCGGTTGTCAACCGAATTTTTTCCCGGGTTTCCGTATGGATCAACCACACATCATACTGTTCCGGAGTTCCACTTGAGTAGGCAATCCATTTTCCGTCCGGCGACCACGAAGGTGAATAGTCTTCCAATATGTCATTCGTCAGGTTCGTGATGTTGCTACCATCAGCATTCATAGGGAACAGTTCAAAATTGTGATCTTCTGTTGTGCCGTAGAATGCAATCCGCTTTCCGTCGGGGGAGAATTTTGCACCGGAGTCATAACCATTTTTATGTGTCAGACGCTGCACGTTTTTCCCGGCTGCATCCATGATAAAAATCTCACCATTCGCTGCATGCGTCGTATCACCCGGATCTTGGAGCTGGCGTGTAAACAGCAGTTTTTTTCCATCGGGTGACCAGGTGGGGACTTCTTCAAATAATTCATTTTCTGTAAGTCGGACGACATTGATTCCATCTGCATGCATCGTATAGATCTCCCTGCTTTTGTGGTCTCTGTCTGAGGTGAAGACAATTTTTTTCCCGTCGGGCGACCAATCGGGCAGGTAATCATGTGCCGGGTGATTGGACATATTGATCGGATTTTTTCCATCCGCATTCATTCTGTAGATCTCATTGTTGCCATCCCGGTTGGAATAGAATAAAATATACTTCCCGTCGGGCGACCAGGAAGACCAGAAGTCCAATGCGGGATGATTAGTCAGATTGGTTACATTTTTTCCATCTGCTGTCATCGTGTAAATTTCAAAATTGCCATCTCGTGTGGTCAAAAAGGATAATGTCCCGCTCGGAAGGGAGTCCTTTATGGATGTTCCAGCCGTTTTGGAACTTGTCGTACATGATGGACTGCAAAGCAGGAGGAGCAGGAAGTGTGCAACGAAAATGGAAAGTCTGTTCATATTTTTCGTTATGTTTTGTGGTACAAATGGCTTTCGGGTACGGTCTTGCTGATGAACCGAGGATATTACTTCTTTATTGTATAAATGGTTGTATGAGAGCTAGACCATCTTTTGGTGGGCTTTCGGATGGGTTTAGGTGACACTAACGGACATCTTCCGTTTATTCCATGTTATTATTCTTACTTCAGAGTCCAGGCAGATTGAATTTTATCGTTAATTAAGTAAATCGTATAGAATATCGTTGAACCACATGTCTAATTCTTTCAGAAATTATCGGGCTATTTCATCAAATCACCTATATCAATTACTTCTATTCCTTCTAGAGGAAACAGATTGCAGTCATTGTAATACGGAAATTTGTACGTATTATCTCTGATTATCTTATTTGAGTTCAGAGAAGCGCAATTCATTTTAAATTTAACAGCCATCTGGCTATACTTTGAAATTAATATTTTTCCTTCGCTTTCAGAAATCAGTGATGGAATGCTTCCAAGTTTATAATTTATATAGTAAATTTTACCGGGTTCAAATTGAATGTCTATAGATTGCGTTTCAACAAAAGGGTATGTTTGTACTTTTATATCACCATAGATTTCAGCATATTTGTAAACCCGCTTGTGCGGTTTTCTATTGTCAATATAAATTAAATTATTAGTGTAATCAAAATACAATTCTTTTTCATTAATTCCAATAATTGATCCTCTTTCGTAGGGATTAATATTGTCGGGTTTCTCTTCGTTCATATTAAATTTAATAACTGAAAATTGACCAAGATTTCCTATTGAATTGGTGCTCACTTTGTAATTTCCTGCCGGAACATCTATGGAGGTATAAGTTTTATTTTTTTGAATAATTAAAACATTATTTCCTAAATCTGCTGATGACATTGTGGCACTTCCTTGAAATGCCCCTTTTCTAATGATATAGACTTTTGCACTATCAGACAATGCTGGTTGATTATTACAGAATTCTTGTTGATCTAAGATGCAATTACCTTGTAAGGAAATACTGTCATTTTGAATTGATTCTCCAGAAATACAGAGTACCACCACTATTGGTAAGAAAGTAAATATACTTTTCATACTTCAATTATTTAAATGATTTTTAGATGTTATAATCACTCGGGTTGAACGTAATTCAATGTCTGAGCATGGCCATCACGATCACCGTGTTTGCCCTGAATAGCCAACGCTTCACGAATATAACTATTCTTAGTGATGGCGTAACCAGATATAGTAGAGTGTTTGTATTGGCATAGGAGTATGGATGACCAATCCCACAGTGTGAATGTCTGAAGCATAGCACAGCCTGATGCACCTCAATGACTGACAGGCATGAAACTGGTTGCAGGTTCGTTGCAGCCTGATCTATTGGGGTCGTGGTACGGTGAGGCTCCTTCTCTTCGTTCGGGTGGATAATTGTGATGCCTGTTAAGCTTGTTTCGGCGAGAATCGTTTTCTGGTTGCTTAACTGAGATCACGGAGTAATTGCCTCAAAAATGGGACTGGCTTTTTCATTTCATGTTCAATAAAATATCCGCAAGGGTTTTAGGTTGTGAGAGAAAAGGAGAATGACTTGCTTCCAGTACAAAGGTCTGAGCAACAGGTATTCTTTCGACCATTTTTTTCTGCAATTCATACGTAATGGTGTTGTCAAGCGTAGTGAATACGTACACTTTTTTTTACTTTTCCGTATTTGTCATCCGATAGTTGCAGCGGTGTTCCAACGGGTGCATTGGGTTCTTTTGATAGTAAAGAACTGCAAAGCACAACGTCTTCTTCTGAACAGTCGTTATAAAACGCGTCCTTGATAGTGGATTCATTGGGGAAGTGCCACCCTTCTGTTTCGTTAAAAACGAGGTTTGAAACCAGTGCAGAATTGGTGTCTGTCAATGCTGTTGCCACCATTGGTTCACCATTCGGAATGAGAAAGGCACATAAATAGACCAGCTTGTCAATCTTGTCGGGTATGCGTTCTGCCACCTGAGAGATTACGATTCCTGCGCGACTGTGTCCAACCAGAATAACCGGTTCTTTATATTTTTCAAGTACGTTACAAACAGCATCGACATAACTTTCCAGGGGTGACCTGATGGATGGGTGTTGTATCTTGTCCGTGGGCAGGCAGGTCCACAGCTTCTGATGTGTTACCGTTCTTATTCAACAATGGCTGCATTTTATACCAACACCAGGAACCGTGGAATGAGCCGGGGATAAATACGAAGTGTTTGGGGGTAGTTGGTTTTTCCATATTTGCAGGTATTTGTTGGTTGGTGGTTTCCTGGTTCTGGCCACAAGAGAACAGGACTACGGTTAGTGTTGCGTAAATGAAACTTTTCATTGTTTTTTCGTTTAAACGTGAGTCGTCAGATGGCTTCACCCGTCTGTTAAAACATTGGGCATGTATTGTACGGCATACACCTTACGAATATAGCGATTTCTGGAAATAGAGTAACCGTGTTGGAAAGCGATTCCGGATGTGCCGGTAAGTATGACTTCCCATTCTCACGGGATGAAGAGCCGCTTCCTTATTGGTTGGTAGGAACAGTGCGGGTGGGCTACATCGGTGGTTTGAATCAGTATAGCTGAAACCTGGATATGCGAGTAAATTTCAACTGAAAAGCACCTTCTACAGCGGAGGTTTTCTGGTTGGTAAGTGGGGTATGGATATGGTCAGGTAGAATGTGAAGGGGTGCATCGCCATGACGAAACGTAAGCGCGGACAGGAGCGCATTGGATCAATTTTCGACTTGGGGAGGGGGTCAAACCTTCATAACGTTATCCACATTCAGGGGGTCAACATCACCGGAATAGGAGGATCACGTTCAGCGGAATAAACATCTAGCCCTGCTTTCCGGAGTGCGTCTCTCTTTTAGAGTACGATCAGTGCGTTATCAGTGTACCATTAGAGTACTAGGAGTGTACTACCGATGTACGGGGGATGTACCAGGGATGTACTACCGATGCGTCTATGATGTATGTATCAAGTAAGAGAGAGGTATGGTCGGGTAGTATTCCAAAAAGTGTGGCAACATCTTTCAGGTCCCAGGAATGAACTGGAGGTTGTGCGCTGTGGGCTGTAGCTTTTTATCGCAGAGAAGAGTCCACTTGTCGGAATGGGGATTCACCATTCTGCACTTCATCCATCCCGAGAAATTGGGGATGTGCGGGTCGACAGAATGAGGGGCAATTTGCAGGAAGACTTTTGTCACCATGATGGCCCTTCCTTACGCGTTTGTGCACATGTTCCAGAATGTTCTCCACAGTTGGGGGGCACTTCCGGATTGGGTGGTCAAACCAAATCGGAATAGGGGGGTCAAACCGACCGGAATATGCAAGTTAACGAACCGCCGAATACTTGCCTGCCAGCAGGCTTGCGAGACCCCCCGCCCCGAGTGCTCGGGGCGGGGTACGGTGGTCCCCCTTTACGGGATAAATGTGAGACCTGTCCAGACCGAAGCGTCTGGAGGCGCACTCCGTCGCTATTTAGCGGCGGAGCCGCCTACTCAATTGGCTGCTTTGTTTTTATCTATTCTATGATTTTCAAACATTTCAATTGCTGCCTTTAAAAGACCAAACATTCCTAGACCTAAAATTATAATACCAATTGATAAATCTTTTAATATTCCAATTTCCATAATATAGTATCCAATTAATCCAAATATCAGAAAAAATAGAATCATCAAAGACATTAGAACAATCATAATTTTACCTTTTACAGGGTCTTGCCAAATCTTTTTAGAAACCTTATTTTGAGTTTTGGAAGTGTCTTGTAACGAAGAAAAACTCACGCTTAGCCCCATAAAAATCAAAACAGTATTTAGGCTTTGGAAAATCAAATCCGGATTTTGTTTTAAGTGTTCCATTCCTTGCAAGTATGGTTTCAGAGCGAAATATAGTCCGACCAAGATTAATGGATATTGCAAGTAACTTATGTAGTGAAAAAAAGTCTTGAAATTCATAAATACTCTTTTGTTTATATTGCTGCCAACATTTTGCATCCACTCCTCCAATATCAGATATATCTATTACATCGGAACAAAAAGTTTGGATACACTGTGTATGTTGAGTGTATCCGCCACTCCAGGTTGAGACTATCCATTGGTGATAGCGGTTTCTTTTTACATGCAATATGCGAATAATTTTTTTGGTTGTGATAGTCTTTTGGCCAAGTAGATCCCTGGAGTTACTGTATGTCGGCTCCTGATTCCAGCAGGTGGGTTGCGAACCAATGGAGCAGCACATGAGGGGTGGCCAGTTATTGGATCATTGTCTTGATACTATTCCGTTTGACAAGCTGTTGTACGCTCCTGGCCGCACTGGGTGTATGGCCCCTGACCCTCGAACAGCCCCTTCCGCCATGACAACCTGTTCAACGGATCAGGAAAGAAGATCAACCTGGAACGTGGAACGATTCACATGGGAAATCGGCGACAGATTGGACGAATTGCTGCTGCTGCTACCCCAAAAGCAGGCTGTGCTGTGCTGTGTTGGAGTAGCATGGTCAGTATTGGTGATTTGACCTGAATCATTGTCGGTAATGATGCCCATTAGGTTAAATAAGGGTCGTTTAATCGACCTTCATTTGAGTTCAAGCACCTTTTAACACCCATTTGTATGAGTTTTCAACTGCTAGAAAACAGGGGACTCCAACAAATAAGTGAAAAGTTTCGCCACTCCCCGACTCAGATCAACCAATTTTTAGAAAGCGATGCTGAACTGCTACGCTTGCCCGATGGGAGCGTTTTGGCTGCTACGACCGACTGCATCGCCGAAGAGATCGCCACAGGGCTGTACCACGATCCCGCGCATATTGGTTGGATGACGGTTGTGGTCAATCTCTCGGATTTAGCGGCTGTTGGTGCTATCCCATTGGGGCTATTGCTTTCTGAAAGCCTGCCCGCAGATTTTCCAAATGAAAAACTACAGGCACTACAAAGCGGCATCGCAGATGCATGTGTCGCAACTGGCACCTTCGTACTCGGTGGGGACACTAACCAATCAAAATCATGGCAAATGGGCGGTACAGCGTTGGGCCTGATCCCAGCCGCCGGGCCCATAATTTCCCGAAAAGGCGCACAGGTGGGAGACGTGCTGTACTGCTCCGGCTCGATGGGGCTGGGAAGTGCATATGCTTTTGAAATGTTGCTGGCTACCCAAGGGCAGGCGGCTATATCATACCGCCCGATGCCTCGATTAGTGGAGGGCAATCTGGTACGGCAATTTGGCAGTAGCTGTATTGACAGCAGCGACGGTTTTTTGCATGCGCTTTGTAACTTGTTGGAAGTCAATGAGATTAGTTTTAAAATTGAAATCCCTTTGACCCAAATGGCACATCCGGAAGTTATGAAGCTCCACAAAGCCAAGCAATTGCCTGCTTGGATTTTTTTGGCCGGGCCGCATGGAGAATTTGAATTGGTGTTTACCATTCCCCAAAAAACGAACAAAACTTCCTTGCGGAAGCCCAGAAAATGCTTTGGAGCCCTCTCCGCATTGGCATTTGCAGCGAGGAGAAGAACTGCTCCATTCGATTGAGCGATGGCACCTACCAGCCATTTTACCCTTGTCAAATTGCCAATGCTTATGTTGAATCTAACAGCGATCCGAAGCTATTTCTCTCACAGCTATTAAAATTAGAAACACAATGGCAAATTCAAAGAATGAATGGTTGACCCACGAACCGCCCAACTTGCGCAGCTTCATTTTTGCCACTAAAAGCATGAAAAATGAGGGATTTGTGCCCATGTTCTCGCAGTTTCTAAGGGGATTAAAAGACCATCACGCATACAGTTATTGCCGAAAAGTAATATCACCCCAAAGCAGGGAAGTGATGATTTGGGATGAGGAAATGGCGCGCGAACGCAAAATGCTGATGTTTGCCTCCAACAATTATTTGGGTTTGGCCAATAGCCCTTACGTCAAAGAAAAAGTAAAGGCGGCCATTGATCAATATGGAGTCGGCCTCGGTGGGCCGCCACTGCTGAACGGTTACACCAAACTGATGGTTGAGTTGGAAGAACGTCTGGCTCACCTTAAACACCAGGAATCGGCGATGGTGTTTTCCAGTGGATACGCCGCCAATGTGGGAATGATGGTTGCTTTGACTCAGGACAACGACCATGTTTTGTGCGATGAATTGAGCCATGCCTCGTTTTTCGACGGTCTGCGGATGACGCAAGTACCCGCCACCAAATTCGCACACAATGATTTGGTTGATTTGGAAAATAAACTTGCCCAACTGTCCAAAACAACGAATGACACCCTTTTTGTCGGTATAGAAGGCGTGTATTCAATGGATGGCGACCTTGCGCCATTGGATAAAATCATCCCAATTATAAAAAAATACAATGCCTTTTCTCTGCTTGATGATGCACACGGCACAGGTGTTTTGGGCAATACAGGTAGCGGAACGGCGGAACATTTTGGTGTGGAACACCAGATCGACCTTTCTATGGGAACATTCAGCAAATCTTTTGCGATGACGGGAGGTTTTCTGGCCGGATCAAAGGAACTGATTGACTACCTCCGTTTTTTTGCCCGTTCATACATGTTTTCGGCTGCGCTCACTCCGGCAACCTTGGCCGCAGTACTGGCAGGAATTGATATCGTAGAAAACCAACCCGAACTGCGCGAACACCTGCTTGATAATGCCCGGTATGCCATTCAAAAACTACAGCCTTTTGGTGTCATTTCAAACCCTGAAGCCGCTATTATTGCTCTTAAAGTTCCCGATTGGATAGATGCCCGCAAAGCCAACCACTTCATTCACGAACAAGGAATCTTCCTCAATGTCATTGAATACCCAGCTGTCCCTGAAGGACAGGAGAGGTTCAGGATCAGTGTAACGACAGAGCATTCCAGACAGGATATTGACCGATTGGCAGAGGTTATGGAACAATGCTGGCAATCGCAAGATGTAAAAATCGCTTGATCCATGTCTACGAAATGCGTTCTTTTTGTTAACCTCGACGCCAATGCTGGCCGTGCGGCTAAACGTTGGGAAAGCATTGCCGCCGAAGTTGAAAACATGCTGCCCCAGGGTTCGCGCATCGTCCCTTTTCGCCCGCCAACAAACATTGAATCTTTCGTAAAAACAGCACTTAACGAGGGCTTTCGCAGTTTCATCTCTGCTGGGGGCGACGGCAGCGCAAATTTTTTACTCAACTTGCTGATGCGAGAAATGGTCGAAAACACACAGCATTTATGGCTCGGCGGCATCGGATTAGGATCAAGCAATGATTTTATCAAACCTAAAACTCATTTCATCAACGGCCAGCCAACCCGGCTGAACTGGAAAAACGCAATGGCAGCGGATATCGGGAAAACCGAATGGCTTGACACAAATGGGGCTTGGCAAACGCGATATTTTATCGTCAACGCCAGCCTTGGTGTGACGGCACAGGCAAATTGGTTCTTTAACCACGGCGATTGGTTTATCCGCTTTTTTAAATACCGGTGGACGGATCTGGCCATTTTGTATACGGCAGTGCGGAACATTTTGACCTTTCAAAATTTTCAGTCACAGCTGATTCTTGAAGAAAAAAAGCTCCACGAACGAATTTCTAATTTGGCAATTTTGAAAAGCCCTTTTGTTTCCGGTAGTTTTTGTTTTGACGACCCGGTGCAGCGTGACGACGGTTTTTTGGGTATAAATATTTGCCTTGACATGACTAAAATGGAACTGCTCAGTACCCTGATTGGATTGGCCAGAGGCCAATTTCGGGGAGGTCCAAAACAATGAGTTTCCCCGCAAAACACTTGACAATTCTCACGGATACGCCGGTGGCTTTGGAAATGGATGGCGAAGTTTTCCAGGCTCTTGGGGTCCGTTTTTCGGTCATTCCAAGGGCGCTGAACTTATTGGGTTTGTAGCCTTTAAAACACTTTGAAATGGCAGAGGTAATTTATCCAATTTATTCAGGGAGTTTTTGGCGGGCATATCTCATCCAAATGCGCCCTTATTTGCTTTTCGTATCGGGTGCTGCAGGTTTAGTGGGCATCGCTGCCGCACCAGTCGAATCATTGTCAGATTCTTTGGTTTGGATCTGTTTTTTACCGCTGTTTTTGGGCTACGGCTTTGGGCAGGTGCTGACCGATTGCTTTCAGGTGGACACTGACCAGATTTCAGCGCCTTATCGGCCTTTGTCGCAGGGCATTGTTTCAGCACAATCCGTAGGCGCGGTGAGCCTATTCGGTCTGGTGACAGGCGTAGGCATACTCGTTTTTCTGAATCCCTTGAATTTGTTGCCCGGAGCGCTATCCATTTTGGGGCTAGCCACGTATACATTTTTTAAACGGCGTTTCTGGTTTGCAGGGCCTTTATGGAACGGTTGGATCGTGGCACTTCTGCCGCTCATGGGATACATTTCTATGCTCCGCGTAGGTTTGTCGGCGCATTTTGAGGGCGCCTTGCCAGTCGTGGCCTTGAGTTTTTTTGCCTATACCAACTTCGTGCTGATGGGCTACTTAAAGGATATCAGTGCCGACCGCGAAACGGGTTACCGCACTTTCCCAGTGGTTTTTGGCTGGAATGCGACGGTATGGGTTGGCGATATTTTGGTGATTTTAAGTGCTGGTTTGGCGGCTGTACTGGCATTTTCGAGTGCTTGGTCCACAGTGTTGTGGGGCGTAGCTACGGTCATCGCTGTTGCAGGACAACTATATGCGCACATCACCAGGGATAAAACCGAGGCCAATGCAGCGCGCCCGATTGTCGCCACGGTGCGGGCTTTCATTTTATGGCATCTGGCCGTTGTACTGAATTATCACGAGGGATGGTGGCTGGGGCTACTGATTTACTACCTGTTATTTGAACTGGCTTTGTGGCGGAGGCCGGAACGTGGGCAGATATAATCCTAGATAGGCATATTTCTTATTGCCACTAATTGCAATAATACGATGATCTATTACTCGCACGTCAATGAAGATAACCACGTCGAGCGAAACGCACTGTTTGCCCGACATGCAAAAAGCCTGTATGCAATTGCTGGAAGTGGGGAACGCGTGATTGCACTGATGGACTGCCCAGCGCTTGGCATGGTGCACCTCATTGACAACAATTGGGACGCGCTTTATTTGTGCGAACTCAAAATCACTGCGCTCGCTCATTTGAATATCGAAGACTACCGTTCATTTGTTGGTTTTGAGCCGCCTTCAGAGCAACGGTGGACACAATTTGAGGCTTTGAAGCCAAGGCTTTCAGAGGGTTGTCAGCATTTTTGGGCACTTCGCAAAAATGATATTGAAATAGGTATTTGCAATTGTGGGCATTTTGAACAATTCCTGCAAAGAGCGAATCCGACCCTCCGATTTTTCCTGGGAAAAGGTTTTTATCAGTGCTTTTCGGTGCCCAAAGCCGACTGGAAAGGCTTTCCGACATTGCGGTGGCGTATTGTCAAAGCCATGTTTTCGTACCGATGGACTTATTGGCTTTTCGGGATGAAAGACTCGGCCTTTGTCTCCAGGGATTCTGCATTGCAAGTCATCCCTGCCGCTTTGCAGAAATCACTCGATGAGGACGAGGTGTCTAAATCCAGCCTTTTTCACTTGGTTTTTAATGGCAACCTGCACCAAATGTCGGAGGAAAATTTACCGACATCTTTTCAAAAATCTGTGTTGCTGCGCATCAAAGCCGCGCTCAAGGATGACCATCTGAAGGTTAATTATCACAACGGCGATGTGTTGGATGTTTTAACGAGGATAAATGTAGAACAGGGAGAAAGTCGTTTTTTCTCGTTGTCGGATATATTGAGTTTTTTTAACCTGGACTATCAGCAAAAATTGGTTGATCTTATCACAGCCGCAAAAACAGGGACTGGTAGACTCATTTTCAGGGCCTTTATACGCAACCGCTTGACACAGGAGCAGTTTGCTGATTTGAAAAAGCAATACAGCACTTTAAAAGATTTGAGCAAAGAAGAACGCAGCCATTTTTACCAGGTTTTTCAAATTGATTTTTAAAGCATGAATAATGATTGCCCTGCTTTTCTGAGCAATAGGTTTTATCAAAAAGTGACAACACTTTTGTATGATTACCTCTCATTCGTGTTGTTTTTGGTGTTTGTTGTCATCTGTGTCGTTGTCGGTAAGCCTTTGTATTATGTTGATAAAAAGTTGCGCACCCATTTGGTGGAGCGATTGATCCGTTTTTTTGAATTTTTTGCCCGATAAAACACAAACATGAAGATATTTTTGACTCTTTTCGGACTTTTAACCGCCTTGTTTATCTGGTGGCGGTTTTGGTTTTTTATGCGAAACCCCAAACGCCAAACCCCAGCGGGGGAAGGATTTCTCGCCCCAGCTGATGGCTACGTGGTGTATGTGAAACGAGTAGAAGCGGGCACAATTCCTATTGCCATAAAAAAACGTACGCATATAGAACTGTCAGAAATATCGTCTTTTTCACCGCTGGACAAGGTCTCGGGCTATTTAATTGGCACTTTTATGACTGCTTTTTCGGTTCACCACAATCGGGTTCCACTGTCAGGGGAAGTGGTATTTAAACAGGCGACGCGACCTCGCACCAACCAAACTACAGCACGTTTGTTGACCAATATTTTGTTGAATAGAAAGCCATTAGAGCAAAAATGTTCTCATATCCTTGAAAACGAACGAGTTACCTTCAGTATACGAACTACAAAAGGCGTTTATTCTCTCACACAAATTGCGGACAAATGGATCAGCCATATTATCAATCGGGTATCAATCGGAGATCAATTGAGCAGAGGCGAATTATTTGGTATGATTCGATTTGGTTCGCAAGTAGATGTTTTTATACCTGACGCATTCGGCTTCACACCAACCGTAAGCCCTGGCGATTATGTGTATGCCGGCGAAACCATCCTCGCCGCGAATTCGGCATAGAAACTGGTCATTTTACAAAGGAATAATCAAAACGTATGGCAATATCCGCACAAATACCTAGCGCAAGATTTGAAAAATATCAATTTTCGGTTGCAGGTCCTGCCGACAACTTCAAACTTATTGGTCTACTCCGAAAAAACCCGATTCGAATGGAAATGGACTATGTCATGGATAAACGTGACGATTTTTTCATGGTCCATCATTTTTGCCGGGTTCAATGGTGATGATGGCCCGCAACACTTCCACTCAGGAGCTGGCTGGTTGCTTGTCATTGTTGAAGCTCCCGGGCAATTTGCTCGGAGAGGAAATCATCTTTCAATACATAACGGATTTGGTAAGGTCTTCTGAGGAATCCGCCCCCCCTGCTGATGAAAAAGCTACTCAACTACACCTTTGAGCAGCATTTTGATACCGATTTAATTTTTGGTCTAATCAATGCTCAAAACAAGCGGGCGAGGATGTTTTCCGTGGCGGACATCCTGCATTATCGGGGCAAACCCATTGCAACTTTTCGTTATCTCGAAATGGTGCCATTGGCCATTCAGCGAGTGCCCAAACAGTATGTGTTGCGGTCAGCAAAAAGCCAGGAAGATCTTATGGAATCCTTTGATTTTATCAATACACATTACAAAAACCATCTTCTTTACCTCCCCCTTGATCTGCCCTATTTTGAAAAAAATGTGTCACGAATTGCCGGGCTTCAGTACTGAAAATGTTTGGATGGTTTTTGAAGGCTCTGTTTTGAAGGGGGCTATGATCTGTTATGATCCTACCGCGATCGGGTCGCTAATTGTGGTAAAAATGGATAGCAAAACAAAGATTTTATTCAAGGTCATCCGGCTCATCCACCGTTTAACTGGGCTGCTTTTTTATCCACCTTTGGAAGATGAGTACATCAAGACATTGCAAATCAGGTATTTAGCAGGCAATAAAGAGTTTCAAAGCGCTTTGCTTCGCATTGCTAACAACATCGCCTACAGGAAAAAACTCCATTCCGTTTCTATGTTGGTGGACGAACGGGACGCACCAAAACCCGCCAATGTCGTGGTGTACCAATATGTCTCCATTCTGTACGCGGGCTATAAACCTGAGTTTGCGGAAAAAGTCAAATTTTTTGCAGAAAAGCCGGTGTTTTTTGATATTACTTTTTCCTGAGGATTTTTACGGATAACTTCCCTACAGATAGTTTTTGCCCTATGGGGATAAAATGGCACTGAAAAAGAGGTTGGTGTCAACTATGATCTTCGTTCGGGTTTAACAAAACGATGTTTGTTCTCTCCCACTATTGTTTGTTAACATCCGAAGCAAGACTATCTTCGGTCCTAAAAACTAAAGAAAATCAATATATTATATCCGGGATCACGCTCGGTTGCCCCTATTGTTGGTGCCAACTACCCCTGTTCACGCCACTCTCCTAGGACAACTGAAAACTGATAGCCGACAACCGATTTCCCAAATCCTGTATCAATCATTAGAAATGGTACTTGTGACCCAAACTGGAAAAATCGTTGATTCGGTTATGAGTTTCCGCCGCGGCGGACAGGTATTCGTTTATACTACCCCTGTACACGCCACTCTCCACGTTAATCAACCGACAATGGAAAATGACAACCGACACCCGGACGATGCTTCGCTTCACTCGCATGTCCGGACAAGACCGACAACCGACATGCTCCTCCCTCAGGAATATTATCTCACCGAAGATGACGTCACCCTGGCTCGAGATCTACTTGGGAGACATCTGGTAACAACCATTGACGGCATAAAGACAGTCGGCATCATTACCGAAACAGAAGCCTATCGCGGTCCCGACGATCGCGCTTCCCACGCCTGGAACAATCGGCGTACTGCCCGGACGGAGATCATGTTCGGACCTGGCGGTCATGCCTATATCTACCTGTGTTACGGCATTCATCAGATGTTCAACGTGGTGTCAGGCCCGGAGGATAGGCCTCACGCCATCCTGATCCGAGCGATTCATCCGATGCAAGGGGAAACGGTCATGCTGGAGCGGCGGAACCTCTCCACCCCCAAAAAGCAATGGACGGGCGGCCCGGGGACCGCTGCCCAGGCGCTGGGACTTCACACCCGATTTACCGGGGCTCCACTATTTGATGCCGCCAGTCCGATCCAGATCCACCAAGGGGATATCCGACCTCACGAAAGCGAGATTGTTATCAGCCCGCGTATCGGTATCGATTACGCTGGTGAAGATGCCTTGCTGCCCTGGCGTTTTCAATGGTTACCACAGCGTTAAGACACCGTGTCGAACGGATGGATCTGCAACAAATGGCGATCTTTGGCGTGTTCTCCATATATCGCCCACAAGGTTGGTGTATCGTTTTTCAGATCCTGCGCATATGATCCGTCTTCTGTTCTGTTGCCTTGTCAGCTTGTTTTGGTATCCTTCTCTGATTGCCCAGGAGGATACTTACAATGCTGTTTTCCTGGAATTCATCAAGTCCGTCCGGTTCTATCCATCCGCCGACGAACTTGCCGAGCCTGTCCTTACCATGGGGGTGGGTGGGGCACTGATCCTGTCATTTGATGATCTGTCAGGCGACAACAACAACTACTGGTATGTGATCGAACAACGCAACGCCGATTGGTCACCCGGCCAGCTTTCGGAGTTTGAATGGCTGGAGGGATTCAACAACAACCGGATCGAGCAGCAGTCCTTTTCGTTTGCGGCTCGCACCCAGTATATGCATCATCGACTCACCATCCCCAACCGGGATATTCAGATTAAAAAGTCAGGCAATTACCTCCTGAAAGTGTTTTACAATAGCAATGAACTTGCGCTGACGAGGCGGTTTATGGTGGTGGAAAACCAGGTCACCATCCAGCCGATCACCCGGCAGGCGGCGATGATCGAAAAAGCCCAAACCCACCAGGAGATCGATTTTACAGTCGATCTGAAAAAACTGGAGGTGCGCAATCCCCGGCAGGAGATCCGGGCAACCATTGTCCAGAATGGTTACTGGCAGGGTGGGGTGATCAACATCGAACCGTTTTTCATCCGCGATCGCATGCTCGACTTTGACTACCAGGATCGGCTGGCCTTTCCGGGCGGGAAGGAGTTTCGGTTCTTCGACCTCCGCAGCTTGCAGAATCGCAGCGAACGGATCGAGGATATGCGCCAGACCCAGTACCAGACCGATATCTATCTGTTTGCTGACCGCAGCCGCACCTACAATGCCTACCTCCTCAATCCGGACGCAAACGGAAAGTTTGTCATTCAGAATTTCGATATCGGTGATGATGCCAATGTGTTTGCAGACTATGCCAATGTTCATTTTCGATTTGAAAAACCACTGCCGTTTGAGGGAGCAGATCTCTATGTCCTGGGTGCATTCAACGACTTTCAGCCCTGGTCCGATTATCGCATGGAATACAGCGAGGTCGATCATACCTATCATCTGAACATCCTGCTCAAACAGGGCTATTACAATTATGCCTACGGGCTGGTGGATCATCATACCCTTGTACCTGACTTTGCAGAAACCGAGGGCAACTGGTACGAAACGGAAAATGGGTACACCATCCTCGTTTATTACCGCCCACTTGGCGAACGTTACGACCGGATCATCGGCGCACGTTCTTTCAAGTCGTTTGAGCGTTAGGAGGCGGATTTCATCTGCTTCGCAAGTCGTTTATCGGAAGTCTGCGCATATTCATCCAATAGTTTAGGTCATCCCCGGCATCTTGCTAAACTTGTGGCAAGTTAATCAACGGTTATGCGTGGTCTGATCCTCGGTCTTTGTTCGTTTTTTGTCCTTGTCCTTCCGTCAACTGCCCAGGAGGTGTGGAATCTGGAGCGTTGTGTACGAACCGCATTGGAAAACAACCTCGGTGTACAGTCGGCAGATCTGAATGTGGAATCTTCACTGCTGGAGATCAAACGATACCAGTTTGCGCGCTTGCCCAACCTCAATGCCAGTCTGGCGGGGGGCTACCAGTTTGGCCGGACCATTGACCCGACGACAAACGACTTTATTGAGGCCAATACGCAATTCAGCAATGGTCAGCTCAATGCCGGCTGGCTGGTGTTTAACGGTTTTCGGGTCACCAACAGTTTGAAACAGGCCCGGATCAATGCCCAGGCCAGCAAGGCAACGGCAGAGGATACGCGGAATTCCATTTCGCTGCTTGTTGCAACCGCTTATCTGAATGTCCTTTTTGCGGAAGAACAACTGCAGACTTCGCAACGTCAGGTGGCGCTATCCAATGAGCAGTTGACACAGAGTGATCAACTGGTGCGTGCGGGGATACGACCGGAAACCGAGCGTCTGGCTCTTGCTTCTCAACTGGCCCAATCGGAATATCAGGTTGTCCTCAGCCAGAACGGATTGGATCAGGCGCTGCTCAACTTGAAACAGCTGATGTTGATCGAACCCGGTACGGCGATCGTGTTTGATCGGCCGGAAATTGATCCGCTGGCACTGCCAGACCCGAGTGCCTTTACAGCCGAATCCGTTTATCAGACGGCTTTACAGACCCAACCGGTGATTCGGGCAGCCGAACTCCGCCAACTCAGTGCAGAAAAGGGAACGGCTATTGCGCAATCCGGTTTTTATCCGACCATCACGCTGTTCGGTGGACTGAGCAGTGCCTATTCCAATAATTTCCTTGATTATGCCCAACCGGATTACACGAACGCAACTGCAGAATTGGGGCCAGACATTCCTGTTGTGATTAATGGGACAGTTGGTACAATAGCCCAATATTCACTGAGTGGTGTCACATTTCCGACTGTCTCGTTTGCTGACCAGCTGGACCGGAACTTTGGTAAAAACCTGGGCATCAGCCTGTCAATCCCGATCTATAACAATCACACCAATCTGCTGGCGGTGCAGCAGTCGCGCATTGCCGAAAAGCAGGCACAGATCAATACACAGCAGGTGCGGCAGCAGCTGAAGACGGATGTAGAGCAGGCGATCCAGTCGGCCCGTGCGGCTCGTCTCCAGTATCAATCGGCCCGGGAGGCCTTCGGTTCCAGTCAGGCTGCATACCAGGCCCTGGCCAAGCGGTATGAGTTGGGTGCAGCTAATGCGGTGGAGTTCGCCCAGGCCAAGGCCAATCTGGACAATGCCGAAAGTCAGGTGATCATCGGAAAATATGAATATCTGTTTCGCATGAAAGTCCTGGATTTCTATCTGGGCCGATCATTGACGTTGAATTGACATCCAAGCATGAATCAAATGAAAAGCAATCGGAAGATCTATTGGTGGCTGGGGGGGATCCTGCTGGTTCTCATCGCGGCTGTGTTGATCAAAGGAAAATCCAAACCGAAGGGGGAGGAGGTTGAATTGGCCCGAGTCGAGCGACGCACGATTCAGGAAAAGGTATCGGCCAGTGGTCGGGTATATCCGCGTACCGAGGTGAAGGTCAGCTCGGATGTTTCCGGTGAGGTCGTCGAGTTGTACGTGGAAGAAGGCGACACGGTAAAAGCGGGGCAGTTGCTGGCGAAGATTGACCCTGAGGCCTATGTTTCTGCTGTTGAGCGTGGGGCGGCCAGTGTGAACACGGCAAAGGCACAATCCGCCAATGCCCGTTCGGCGATCGAGCAGGCCCGGGCACAGAAGGAGCAGATCGAGGCTCAGCTGGCCAATCAGCGCGACCTCCACCGGCGGAATGAGGAATTGCGCAAGGAGAAGGTCATATCCGAAGTGGAATTCGAGCAGAGTCTGGCCACCCTCCGCGGGTTGGAAGCCAACATGCGGGCTGCCGAGGCCAGTATCCGGTCTGCGCAGGAATCCACCCGGGGGCGGAATTCAGTGTGAAGAGTGCGGAAGCTTCTCTGAAGGAGATTCAGACCAATTTGCGGCGTACTTCCATTGTCGCGCCGATGAGTGGGGTGGTGTCCCTGCTCAATGTGGAGAAAGGAGAACGGGTAGTCGGTACCATTCAGATGGCGGGAACGGAAATTCTTCGCATTGCCGATTACAGCGAGATCGAAGTGCAGGTAGAAGTTTCGGAAAATGACATCCTGCGTGTCCAGCTCGGCGACCGGGCGGAGATCGAAGTGGATGCCTACCTGGATAAAACGTTCACCGGCACGGTGACCCAGATCGCCAATAGTGCCACAAATACATCCGGCATCAGCGGTGCATTGACCACTGACCAGGTGACCAATTTTATTGTCAAAATTCTGATCGATCCGGCATCCTATCTGGATATGCTGAAAAGCACTGGCCGGATGCCTTTCCGGCCCGGCATGTCAGCTTCTGTCGAGATCCTCACCAATTCAGTGGAGAATGTACTCAGCGTGCCTATTCAGGCAGTCACAACACGGGAGAAGAAGGATACAAAACAAATGTAAAGGAGGAATCGGCAGAAGAGGGGTTGACCAGGGAAGAGAAAAACTGCCAAAAGTGATCAAGGAAGTGGTCTTCGTTGCGATTGGTGATACAGTGTCTATGGTGGAGGTAAAAACAGGCATCCAGGATGATGCATTTATTGAGATTGTTTCCGGTTTGACCGGGGAGGAAAAGATAGTGAGTGGACCTATTCTGCGGTTTCACGCAAGCTGGAATCCGGCAACCATTTTGTTGAAAAAGAAAAGAAAAAGGACGACGAAGAAGACTGATTGATAATCGGCAGAATTTGAGAAGAGAGAGGAAGCAGATTTGTAAAATTGAAATCCGGAAAGTGAGCATCTGACATGAATGCAGGATTCCACTTCATGTCCTTCGTGAATAGTCGATGCCAGATGAATTCACTTTCCGAGCTGCTTTGACTTGCTGTTCGCCGTGTTGAAAAACGACCAACACAGAATAACAGGAATGAACGGTAAAGAATCAGATTTTGTCCTTCTCCAGAAATTGTCTGCCAAAATCTCGTATTAACATTCTCCTCAACTCCATAACTCCATAACTCCATAACTCCATAACCCCTTAACTCCCTCCTACCCTTTGATCAACGCTTCGATTCTGGTTTTGCTCCGCTTGACCCGCTGGTCAAGTTGATGAAAAAACCAGTTGCGGCTCTTTTCACCGCCCTTGCTCAGAGGATGTGATTTGGCAATGACACGATCAAACCATTCGCGGGTGTACTGTACGATTCGTTCGTCGTCGCTGAACAGAAAATTGGGATTGCCGAATGTGGTAAACACTCCACTGGCATAGGGTGAACTCACCATGATCGTATTGTTGGTATAGATCATTTCGTTGTGTAACAGATCGATGCTGGACAGGTCTTCTGAGGATTTCAGGTGGCGCTTGTTCCCATTTGTGGCCATATCACGCATATGCAGAGACAGTGTTTCCATTCGTTCGACCAGGAGGAGGGCATCCTTTTTTTTCTTGAAAATGCCGGCATTCAGATGGTATTCGATCTGATTGAGTGTATTATCAAAAATATTGAGACTCCACAATTCCAGGGAGGGCAATTGCAGGTAGAATTCCAGCATTTCCTTTGACTTGGCAATCGCTGACGGCGGGATCAGATTGAAATCAAAGGGCAGGTTGCGCGTGAAGGGTAGATCCCATATTGCCCGCCCCCATACATAGAGTTTGAAGCTGATCAACTCCGGGAAAAAGCAATAGTAGAAGATCGGAATTTCCAGTGAGGAATAATAAACGGTCAGGTCGGGTATCCGTCGGACCTTGTTCAGATGTGAAAGGATGCCATCAAAATAGTCATCAAATTCTGTGACCACCTTGTTGAAGGCATTGAATGTGAACATGACCTTGTTCGTCTGTTCGAATACAAGTCGATCCAGTGAAATATTGTAGTGCCTGGCCAGCTTGGCTACTTCAGTGGGTGTCAGCAGGGATTGCCCACGAATCCGACGATACGCGGTGTCGCGACTGTAATCAAACACTCTCATCAAGTCATCGACCAGATCCACCTTATTGGCATACCGTCCATGGAGTATGTCGAACAATTGTTCCTGGAGTTCTTTCTCTGCCATGCGCCGCACTTTTCGTGTCCTTAAAAATCCGAAAAAACATGGAGATCACCTAACTCTGCGAAATGAAAAGGAGTAAATCTGTCAATTCGGGATCATTTGTTTGTTCTGTCGGGGTGTGGCCAGTTTGACCTTTTTCAGCAGGAAACATCCCAAAGCGCAATGGAGACAACGGCGTTGAGCGCAGTAGTTTGCTTTGAGTTCAAGGAGTGCCTGGCTGTCTGCGGCATGTTTGGAAGGCAACCCCAATCGCGACCAGGTCCGGGTGATGGTGTTGCTTTCAGGTTGGATCGTTGAGAGAAAGTGCAATGCCTTTTCCTGCCAGATCGATTCGCCACGTAACCGACCATAGGTATAGAGTATGGGGATCATGACATTGATCACCAGGGATCGGGCGATGTCCTTACCCAGCAATTTCGGTGATGTGGACGCGACTTTACCGAGGCGGTAATGATGGGTCCAATACGGATGGATGCCGACTTCCAGGCTGTTCATCCATTCCTTCGGACTGGTGGAATACAGGATGTTAGCCAGCCAGTTTTCATGGTGGGTGATCAGGCTGGCCAGCCGCGCAAGACGCAGGTCTGGAAATCCGACAGGTCGCATGCGCAGATATTTCCAACGACTGGGTGCCATGGGTTTCAGCGGGTGTTTATGGAGGATATAGTCAAACTCCCGGATGAGCTGTTGGGGGTAGGCTTCGGTCAAACCGGGATGGAGCAGGCCGGCTGTACCAAAGATCATGGCATCGACCTGGAGGGGTTGCTGGCGGTAGCGCTGGAGCAGGGGGAGAGGCAGTTGGCGGGCCAGTTGTTCCATTGGTTCTGCATTGACGGGATTCCCGAGTCCGTGTGCCAAAGTGATAAAGGTGGTCTGTTCCCAATCGCCGCCCTGTTGCTCAAGTACTTCCTGGATCCGCATGGCTTTGCGATCGAGACGCTCGATCAAAACACGATCGAGCATGCTGGATTTGACCAGATCCGGAATTTCAGAAAGCCGAAATTTACAGGGGATGCCGTTTCCATCCTGGATCAACCGTTGATATTGACCAAGGAGGGAGGCGTGAACCAATGGGCGCAATTCAAGACAGGGCAGGCGAGTGCCGTCCTGACGAAATACCGGTTGATCTTCCTCCCATACTACATGGAGGACTGTCCCGTCATACATCGGGTCGCGGTCATGTTTATGCTGATACCATTCGGATGCAAACACATGCATTTCGACATGGCCGTGCCATACTGTATCGCCAATGCGGAGGTGTGCATTGGTAAAATCGGGGCCGGCATGGCCGTCATAAATCCCGCGACGGAAGAGGGAAATCGAATGGCCAGCTGTGGTCCGGAGGTATTGCTGATCAAACCGGCCAGTTCGCCAGACAAAGTGGAGGAAGTTCTCTTGCATGGTGAGAAGTTGAGGGTGTACATCTGGAAAAAAGGCCGGCGAGCTGTGCGACTCGCCGGCCGGATGGCTCAGAATGGGAGGTTATCCGCATTCTTTCCCGAGTTTTCTTTTTGACCATTCAGATCCATGTAGTCTTCGACGACGATCTCGGTCATGTATTTGCGTTCGCCATTTTTATCCTCCCACTGGCGGTGGTTGAGTTTGCCGGCGATGGCGATCTTTTCGCCTTTGTGGAGGCGGGTGGCCATGCGTTCGGCGAGCGGGCCCCAGGCGACAAGGTTGTGCCAGGTGGTGGTGGTAACAAATTCCCCTTTCGCGTCTTTGTAGGTTTCGTTGGTGGCCAGACTGACACGCAGGAGTTGTTTGCCGGTCGGTGTGTTTTTCAGTTCGGGATCCTTTCCGAGGTTACCGATCAACTGGACGCGATTAACTAACTGTTTCATGATACAAGAATTTAGAAACGTGAATAATTCGATTCGATGGTCCAAAGATGTAGGGGGTGTTTGCGTCGATTCGTATGATAAACGTTTAATGTCGTTTGAAAACGTTTGAAGCCGTTTGCATATGATTATAGTGTTGAAATTCAATTCGTTGACATTTTGAATGAAAATCAATAAAATGAAAAAATAAATGCGTTGAAGACGGGTTTTCGGTATTCGGATTTCGCAATTCGGTATCGCCCTCCACCAAATTGAAGAATTTGATACCCAGGATTTGAGGATGCACAGGATAAGCGAAATATAATGTCTGGCAGTCTTGATTGACCACTAAGTCACTCAGGAAATGAAGCAGGTGAATGGAACAATTTCTTGAAGTGTTTGAGTGTATTCTGAAGTGAAGAGAGGAGTCCACTAAGAAGGTGGGGAAGGTTACTTCGTTTCAAAGTCTCTGTTTCCCTTCGTCCCTGTGTCTCTTCGTCTCACAGTCCCACAGTCTTGAATAACCACTAAGTCACTCAGGAAATGAATCAGGTGAATGGAGCAATCTGCTATAGTGCTCTTGTGTATTCTGAATTAAGGAGGAGTCCACTAAGAAGTTTAGGAAGGTTACTTCGTCTCTAAGTCTCTGTTTCCCTTTGTCTCTTCGTCTCACAGTCTCACAGTCTCACAGTCTCTTCGTCTCCCAGTCCCACAGTCTTGAATAACCACTAAGTCACTCAGGAAATGAAGCAGGTAAACGGAACAATCTGCCGTAGTGCTTTTCTGTATTCTGAAGTGAAGGGAGGCCACTAAAAGGGTGGGGAAGGTTACTCCGTCTCTAAGTCTCTGTTTCCCTTCGTCCCTGTGTCTCTTCATCCCAATGTCCCCAAGTCACTTCCGTTTCTCGCCTTGTCTGAATGTCCTTTGATGCAATGATGAATATTGAATAGGTTAGGTAATCGATCGTTTGCCTGTGCGGGTTGGCCTTTTCAGTACCTGAAAGAAGTACCATGTTCAGAGATTCAAGGGTCTACTGTTCTGTTCACCTGAACCTGTCTGAGTTCGTGAGATTCCATCTCGAGATCCGAAAAAACATCTCTTCTGTTTGGTAGTTTGCAGACCTTCATGTAACTTTGCAATTCAAAGTACTTTTTGTGAAAGAAAACTATATCGAAGATCTGAGAGAGATCAGGGAAATGATGAGCAGGTCATCACGCGTGATCTCATTGAGCGGGCTATCCGGGATATCTGCAGGGATCATTGCACTGGTTGGTGCATGGCTGGCCTACCGAACCGTTTATGTCGGGCAGGACTACCTGTCCTATCGTCAGGCAATCCTGGATACAGGTACTCTGGTAAAACTGGTCGTGATTGCGGTTTGTACGATTCTTCTGGCAGTGGCAACCGGGGTGTTTTTTACACAACGCCAGTCAAAAGTCGGGAAACAGAAGTTATGGGACATGCATACCCGCCAGTTACTTTTGAATCTGGCCATTCCGCTTGTTGCCGGTGGTGTATTGTGTATGATCCTGCTTTTCAAAGGGTACGTCGGACTCGTTGCGCCGCTCACGATGATCTTCTACGGCCTGGCACTGGTCAATGCGAGCAAGTATGTCCTTACGGAGATCAGGAGTCTGGGGCTTCTGGAGGTCGCCCTCGGATTATTGGCCACACAATTTATCGGTTACGGATTGATCTTCTGGGCTGTCGGTTTCGGTGTCCTCCATATCGTATATGGTATCCTGATGCAATTGAAGTACAAGTCGTGAAAGAACTGCTCAAGGATCTGGACAAGGCTTTTGAGAATAAGGTGCGACTGGGGATCATGTCTGCTCTCATGGTCAATGACTACCTGGATTTTACCTCCTTAAAGGAGTTGCTGGATGTGACAGACGGAAACCTGGCCAGCCATTTAAAGTCGCTGGAGAAAAAGAAGTATATCCGATATAAAAAGGAATTTCTGGAACGCAAGCCGAACACGAAGTATTCTGTAACCGAGTCGGGCAGCAAAGCCTTCAAGCAGCATATCAACGCAATAGAGCAATTGCTGCGATAAAAAAATTTGTCCAATAACTTTGAAATACAAAGAACTTTTAATTATGAATGATTCACAATCAACTATCGACAAGGTAAACAACCTGATGAAGGGATCTGTCACTCTGAAGCTGGTCGTCGTGACCATTCTGATGCTCTTCCTGTTGATCCCCGCCGCGATGATCCAGTCGCTCATTCTGGAACGTGAGCAATTGAACCGGGAAGCATCCAGAGAAGTGAGTTCAAGATGGGCAACAGAACAGCAGCTCATGGGTCCCATATTGACAGTCCCCCTGATCTACGAAATAGTAGAAGGGAACAGCGTAAAATACATTACCCGATACTGGAATATTCTTCCGGAAACATTACAGATGGACGGGAATGTAACGCCAGAACGATTGAAGCGGGGGATATATGAAATGATCGTTTATACATCTTCGATTACCTTTTCCGGAAATTTCACCCTGGATGATCAGCCCGATCCTCAAAACCTCAAAGAAGTGCAATATGACCAGGCATTCCTGACAATCGGGATATCGGATCTGCGCGGGATAAAAAACCGGATTCGGCTGGATTGGAACGGAACTGAATTGGCGGTCAAACCGGGGTCCAAACAACCCGATCTGGTTGAATCCGGCATGACGGTATACCTCACGGATTTGCACGATCAGTTCGATCGGAAAATGAACTTTACATGTACTGTTGATCTCCAGGGGAGCAACCGTCTTTCGTTTGTTCCGTTGGGAAATACCACTGACGTGCATTTGACTTCGTCCTGGAATGCGCCCTCTTTTGATGGCAATTTTCTGCCGGATGAACGGCACGTGAACGACGACGGGTTTTCAGCCTCATGGACTGTACTGGAGCTCAACAGAAACTATCCGCAGGCTTGGGTCGGGAGTGCGTATCAAGTCCAGATGAAAGAATCCGCTTTTGGAGTCAACCTCATACTGCCAATGGATGATTATCAAAAGGCATATCGTTCAGCCAAATATGCTGTCATGACAATTGCGTTGACATTTCTCATTTTTTTTCTTGTTGAGGTCCTCAATCGAAAAAAAATTCATCCATTTCAATATGCCCTGGTCGGGCTTGCATTATGTCTTTTTTATATCCTCCTGGTTTCCCTGTCTGAACATACGCGGTTTAATGTGGCCTATGCCATATCGACATTGGCCATTGTCGCCATGATTGCGATGTACAGCTACAGTGTATTTCACAATCGAAAGTTGACACTGCTCGTTGTTGTTGCGAATATGGCCATTTTCGGATTTATGTTTGTCACCCTGCAGTTGGCTGACTATGCCCTGTTGATGGGCAGTGTCGGATTGACAATCATTCTGGCTCTGACCATGTTCTTTACACGAAATATCAACTGGTATCGATTGCACATCACCTCGGATGAGCATAAAGAACAACCGATTGATCCGGATTGAGGCAGGGCTGTGGGTTGCATCGGCATGTTTTACATGAATGAGGGTGCCATCATTTGCGCGAAGAATGATTTGAGGATTCATCTGGAGAAAAGGCCGGCGAGCTGTGCGACTCGCCGGCCGGATGGCTCAGAATGGGAGGTTCTCCGCATTCTTTCCCGAGTTTTCTTTCTGACCATTCAGATCCATGTAGTCTTCGACGACGATCTCGGTCATGTATTTGCGTTCGCCATTTTTATCCTCCCACTGGCGGTGGTTGAGTTTGCCGGCGATGGCGATCTTTTCGCCTTTGTGGAGGCGGGTGGCCATGCGTTCGGCGAGCGGGCCCCAGGCGACGAGGTTATGCCAGGTGGTGGTGGTGACAAATTCCCCTTTCGCGTCTTTGTAGGTTTCGTTGGTGGCCAGACTGACACGCAGGAGTTGTTTGCCGGTCGGTGTGTTTTTCAGTTCGGGATCCTTTCCGAGGTTACCGATCAACTGGACGCGATTAACTAACTGTTTCATGATACAAGAATTTAGAAACGTGAATAATTCGATTCGATGGTCCAAAGATGTAGGGGGTGTTTGCGTCGATTCGTATGATAAACGTTTAATGTCGTTTGAAAACGTTTGAAGCCGTTTGCAAATGAATATAGTATTGAAATTCAATTCGTTGACATCTTGAATGAAAATCAATAAAATGAAAAAGAAATGCGTTGAAGGCGGATTTTCGGTATTCGGATTTCGCAATTCGGTATCGCCTTGCACCAAATTGAAGAATTTGATACCCTGGATTTGAGGATGCACAGGATAAAGCGAAATATAATGTCTGGCAGTCTTGTTTGACCACTAAGTCACTCAGGAAATGAAGCAGGTGAATGGAACAATTTCTTGAAGTGTTTGAGTGTATTCTGAAGTGAAGGCGAGGCCACTAAGAAGTTTAGGAAGGTTACTTCGTCTCTTAGTCTCTGTTTCCCTTCGTCCCCTAGTCCCTGTGTCTCTTCGTCTCAAAGTCTCAAAGTCTCAAAGTCCCACAGTCCCATAGTCCCACAGTCCCATAGTCCCACAGTCTTGAATAACCACTAAGTCACTCAGGAAATGAAGAATGTGGATAGTACAATTTCTCAGAGTGGTTGAGTGTATTCTGAAGTGAAGAGGAGGCCACTAAGACGTTGGGGAAGGAGGTCTCCTCGTTTCTGTGTCTCTTGTCATATGGCCACTTCTGCCTTCTATATTCCGCCTTTCTACAACCGGTTTTTACAGCGTGTTTATGCAGATTTCAATCAGGCGAAGAAAAATTTCTCATCCCCGTCTCAATCCAGATACCTCATTTTTTCGGGATATTCCGATCATCCCTTGACCCCATCATGTCGATCATCGAAATAATAGGACCATATTCTTTATCCCCCAGGGTAGTGGACCTTTTCCATTCGAATCCCTCTTTTACATTCCTGTTACATTGTTTTACACTTTATATGTGGTTCCTGATGAATGAATACCGAAGTTTGACGGACTACAGATTAGTTCAATCAAAAAACCATCTTCAAACTTCATCTATGTGTAAGGCAATAGTTCTAATATTCAGTCTGATTCTCGGCTTCGGTATGATTGTTTCATGTGAGCCAAACAGGACTTCGGAACAACCGGAAAAAGGCAATCCAGTAGAGGCTGGTACAACAGACTCGAGGCATCAGGATCCACACCCGTTTGGTGGGTGGTATTGTCCGGATAATTTTGGCGGATTTCCCCCCGTAGATATACAGGACCTGGATCAAATCCCAGTAGTAATGGATCGGCTACCGACTGAAGAGGAAACCAGAAGCGGAACATCTCTGATGTACATCGATCCGACAGAATATCCCGATGCCCGGCCCCTGATCATGCGCTTGCCCAGAGTCGCCCGGATCCACTCCCGGCACACTGGAATTCATGAACTGATCATTGTGATCCAGGTAGCCATTGTGGGTGATGACACCCTGGTGGGTTACCGTTTCCCCAGCGGTGGAAATGGTTCGGCATGGCTTGGGGAGGTTACGTTTCTCTCAGAGGATGAGGTTGCGAAACTGGGATCGGCTCCGATGGTCTACCGGAAAGCAGAAATCAATGCATCAAAGGAACAAATATGGAGTGCATTTACGGAAACGGACTATGCGCGGGGTCTCGGTAAGAAATTCCATGAAGAGACATTCTTCAGTTCCGGTTGGACAGATGCATCAGAAGTGCATTTAAACGTGGAATCGGATGATGATCGAGCATCCGGATTTGTAGCAACTGTATATGGGAACCTCTATCTTCAAATCGATTATGTCCGGCAGGGTGAACATTTTACCGAAAAACTGCTGCTTGTGGAGAACACACAAGAGGGAAAGACTGAGATGCATCTGGTGTCAGGACCTCATCCGCGAGGTATGGAATCACAAACTGCCGGTTGGGAAAAGTTCTTTCACGAAGTGAAACAGAGGAGTGAAATGAAAAAGTGAGCATGGTGTTACACAGGTATGCAGATTCAATCCATCGGCATTCAGGATCATGGATCCTGGCTGGACATCCTGATTGATGAGAACCAGAAGGTGTTTCAGGAATGACTGTTTGATTCGGCAGCAGGATTCTTGTCTTGTTTCAATCACAGGTCAAAGCGAGGGCCGGAAGGCGAATGGTTCTATAATGGATCGTCGATTGCAGGTGAATCGCGGAGCCTGGTTTTTCCAGATGATATCAGGTGCTCCGTCGAGTGCCTTATGTGGTGACACCATGAAACCCCCGTTGACCAACTCACCATTCGATTACCTGGATCCAATGCAGGCAATTGCCAAACATCGCATGTCTATTGTCGATTTGAAATGCAATCCCTAACTTGCGGAAGGCCAGCTACTTGAGATGGTTTTCCGGCGAGCATTCGGGATCTGATTCTTCTTTATTTGTTGTGTTCCTGTTCATTCTACATCAAAATAAAGGGTGCTGGCTCTACGGTTAACTCAATATCTTCAGCAATTGAAGTATTGTATTTTCAAAAAGCGGGTTCCCACTATATGGAAAATGAAATAAATTGAATTTATGAATTTCTGAATAGCCCTATGGAATGCATTATTAATGGTCAGAAATTTAGATATATTCAGGATGCCCTGAACGATAAATTTGAACGAGCGGCTTATTTTCTACTTGTTCGGGAAATCTTTAGACTGGACTTTGAACGATGGCATCAATCTGAGTATTGGGACAATCGATTTATTCCTTATGTCATCATGGATGGGGATATTGCAGTTGCGAGTGTTGCAGTTTGTGTGAATGATTTACGCTGGCAAGACAAGCACAAACGATATGTGCAAATCAGTACCGTGATGACTTTGCACGCCTATCGAGGCAAGGGCCTGAATCGGTATTTAATGGAAACTATATTAACTGAATGGAAAGAAAAGTGTGATGCCATCTATTTATTGGCAAATGATTCGGTCGTTAAGTTATATCCTAAATTCGGGTTTAAAAAATTTATGGAATTTCAATACAGCAAACCGGTCAGCAGTACAATTGGTGTGTATAGAAAATTGGATATCAATAATCAAAATGATTGGCATTTGATTTTGGAAAAGTATATGCTCGGAAATCCCTTTTCAAGAATAAAAGTCGAAAACAGAAGTCTATTTGCATTTCATTGTATGCAAAATTATTCAGATGACATTTATTTTGTCGATAAATATAATGCTGTTGTGATTTTTCAATGTGAAAATGAGGTGCTGAATTGTTATGATATCTTCAGTGATGAGATTTTTGAAATCGATGAGCTACTCAATCTGATCGCTAATGAGAATACTAAAATCGCTTCCCTCGGATTTACTCCCAAGTCAGATCATCATTATATGGTCAAAATGTTGCAAGAGGTGAATACGCATTTGTTTGTGCTTGAGGGAAAGGAAAATATTTATAAAAATAAAAGGATAATGCTTCCCGTTTTATCTCGTGCCTAGTTGAAACTAAATAATACCCATGTTATTCCGTGTTGAATTGCGTATGGCCAGACTAGAAAACAGAATGCAGGATCAGAAGCAATAGTACTTTCAAATGAAGTCCATTGCGAAAAGATGAAAACACAGTCCTGTTGATGGTAAATAGGGAGGAGGAATGGTTAAAATACTGTTGGCGAATTGGAATTTCTTGTCTCTATGCTGTCCGTCCTCAACTTGGTTGCCTGATTATGTACCGCTTGCGTGTGGCAAACGGAAAGACGGCCTCTTTCCAGATTTGTATCAATGAAACCGCCTGTACTCCTGATCTTCGTCTGTTTTTGTTTTTTCTTTCCTGTATTGAAATTTCGTAGATCATACGTAAATGTCAACATCACAAATTGCTGCAAGGCATTCGACCGGGAATCTTCGATATAGGTCTCTGTTACTGACCGGGATATATTGCGATTCTGTTTGAGCAGATCATTGACCGCTAATGCGATCTCTCCTCGTTCATTCTGAAACAGTTTTTTACCGATGGCGAGTGTCCACAGCCAGTAGGATTGGTTGATGTTATCGGCGAGGCCACTGTTGTAAATATGGTTGATATCGGAACGGAGGACAAAACCCTCCCAGATCTGCCAGTTGATCTTCAGTCGGCTGGTCTGACTAAACCAGGTATTGTCTCCACTGCTTTGTAAACTGTTGATCGTCCAGTTGATGGTTGGGCGGCCGGAAAGCGAAAAATCAATTTTATTGCTGATGTTACTGCTGAATGTAATGCCGGTGGCCAGGACATGATTATCGGCATCATTACGCAAATCGTTCAATAATCCGGGCTGGCGTTGATAGTTGTAGTTCACGTCCAGATTGGTATTGATCCGTTGTCGGAATATCGGAAATCCGTAGGATATAAACGACCGCGCATTCCAGGCGCCATCCAGGTTGGTTGGTCGGGTCAGTTGTGCGCCCGGCGCAATTTGGAGATCGTCAAAAATGGGATTATCGCTGCTGGCCAACCAGGTGGCGCTGGCGACGTCGTCTTCTGTGATGCCTCCGCCACCCATGAGGAAAAAGACTGTGCTTTTCGCCGGGTTGGTTTTCTGATACCGCATGAACAGGTTGTGCGATACACTCTGACGAAGATCGGGATTGCCGATCGAGAGCTGCAACGGGTTCTGGTTGTCGATCACATTCTGCAACTGTTCAATATTGGGCAGGTCAGTATTGGTCCGGTAAAAAATACGGATGTTTTCCTGCTTGCTGATATTCCAACGCAGCATGGCAAATGGGAGCACATTGCGGAAGGACTGGTTGAATTGAGCGACCTGGGGAAGGGACTGGTCGTTGGTCAGTTCGGCCCACTGATAATTCAGTCGGATCATTATATTGAGATCACGGCCCTGGTTGTAGCTGTATCCCATACCGGCGCTGTGTGTCCAATAGTCATTCGAAAAGAGGTTGCTCAGCTGATCGTTCTGGAGATCATAGTTGTCCGTGTTGATATTGAAATCCCGGGTCAGTTTGTCGGATTCATCCTGTTTGTAACTACCCCGGTAGGAGAATTGCAGTTGATCATTTTTGCCAAGTGGCTCAGTATAGTCCAGATTGAGACCAACATTCCAACTGGAAACATCGAGGGTCGATTGTTGATCCAATGTGTCCGAGCGTGGTGTGCCTGTGAAAAAGGTATTCAGGGAAGTCAGCTCACTATCTCCTTTTTTGGGATTGTATCCGGGGGTTACCTGAACGGACAGGGTGCGCCGGTCCTTGTTCATTTTGTGTCGCCAGAGGAGAGGTGCATCCAGTTGGAGGGCGGTGAGATCGGACATGAAAAACAGATTGCTCTGGTTGAGCAGATTTTCATCCAGCGACGTGCCGGAAGATCCGCCTTCACTGCCGCGGTTGCCTTGCCAGCTGATGCGGGGCCGGAATTGTATGGAGTTGGCGCTGTCCAGTGTTGCTTCCAGCCGAAGGTTGGCGCGATGGTTGATATTGCGGGTGTCGGTTGTGCTGATTTCGTCGTAATATTCACCGGTACCCTGCTCCGGGAAGTATTGTCGGATCAGTTCTGATTCAGCGATATTGTTGCTGAGATTGTAAAAATAGCTGCCACTGACTTCCACCTTTTTCCCCCACTGATCAGTATAATTGAGACCAATTGCTGTCGTGCGAGAGATCCCGCCCTGGCTGTTGACCAGGAAGTCGCCAGATCCACCACCCGGGCCTCCACTGCGGGATCCACCAGGGCCTCCGGGTCGACGGCCGCGACCACCGCTGGAGCCCATCACACCGAGGAGGTCGTCTTCCGAGAAATTCTGGACGTTTATATTATTGCTCATGCCGATGAGGGAAATCCGGCGGTCGCCGTCAAACAGGTTGATATTCCCTCCGGTCTGATAATAATCCGGCCAACCGATGCCGGCATAGACCTTGCCGAACTGCCCGTTGTTCATGCCACTTTTAGTGACGATGTTCATGGTCTTGGTGGTATTGCCGTCCTGGATTCCGGAGAACGTAGACTGTTCACTGGCCTGGTCAAAGATCTGGATCTTGTCGATCACTTCTGCCGGCAGGTTGCGCAGGGCGGCTGTCGGGTCATTGCCAAAGAACGGCTTGCCGTCCACCAGCACCTGGGCCACATCTTCACCCTGGGCCTTGACCCGGCCATTCTCGAGGCTGACAGAGGGCATTTTGGTGACCAGTTCCTCCGCATTGGCATCCTTCATCACCTTGAATGCCGTTGCATTGAACTGGAGCGTGTCCTCTTTCATATTGGCAACAGGCGCCTTCTCACGGACCTCCACGGATTCGAGATTGACTGCACTTTCTTCCATTTGGAGAATACCCATATCCAGATTGGCATCGGACACAGTGAATTCCATTTTGACTGTTGTGTAACCCAGAAATGAGATGTTGAGGAGATACCCGCCTTGTTGGATTTCCTCCATAGTGAAACTTCCATTTTTATTGGTCACTGTCGCCTTGACTTCTTCACCCCAGGGATGCTGGATGGCGACAAATGCACCGGGCAGGGGTTGTCCGCTCCGGTCGCGAACCTGGCCCTTGACAGAAACTGTTTGTGCCGTGATATGGCTAAAAACCAGGAGGAAGGCGACGATCAGCGCAAGACGCATGGACAATGTTTGAATGAAATGAAAGAGTTGGACGGAATTACTGTCGTCGTCCGGTGTGTGGTGGACGGGATTTGCGCTGTTCTTCCCGGATCCTTTGCCAGGTAGTCCATTGTTCCCCCGTGAGGTATTTTTTCAGTTCGACATTCTGCTCGCGAACCAGTGCCCCCATGCTTTCACGCAGGGATTTGAAATCACCATCGCTGTTGTCTCGCAGTTCCTGCTGTTTCAATGCATATCGTGTATTCACCTCGGAAACGCGTTCGACCTGGGCGGTTGACAGGTGAAGCGAATCGGTCATCAACCGGGTTTGCTGGGCGGCTATTTCGGCAGGATCCTGTTGGTGGCCGCTCCACTGCGCCTCAGCGGAAGTGAGGCTGGACAGGGATAGCAGGAGGGCGATAAAAAATGGGGTAAGTCCGTGCATGATATTGTTGCGTAAGAAGGTAAAGGTACGGGCTGAGCTGACACCAAATGATATCTGTTGCACTTTATACAGGCGATGTGATTCCTGGTTTCTAGTTGCATGTTCCTGGTTCCTGATTTTTCGATCGCCACTTTCCCTTTCCACTTCCGCTTTCCACCTTCCGCCCCGGACGATTCCGCTTTCCGCTTTCCGCTTTGCATGATGGAATCCATTGGCAGGTGATTGGCATTTGGGATAACCTCACCCCCGCCCTCTTCCGAGAGGAGAGGGAGCTAGATTTCGTTTTTTTCTCCGACCAGTCTTTATAAATTCTTACCCTTTGTCTTCCCTGCCTCGCTGCCAATCTGGCACCTTCCGCTTTCCACTTTCCGCCTTCCGCCCCCGGACGATTCCGCTTTAAAAGCGGAATGTCCGGATCCGGACATGGTGCCGAAAGCACCATCGTCCGGGTTCCGCTTTCTGCCTTCCGCTTTCCGCTTTCCGCTTTCCGCTTTCCGACTTCCGCTTTCCGCCATTTTCTCTTTCCCGAATTCCAGGATAACGAATGGAATCTCCTGTGCGTTGTATCTTCGAACAAAGCATTCCTATGAAATTGCGTTTTGTCTTGATCGTTATGCTGCCACTTCTGGTTTTGTTTGCTTCCTGTCAGAAGGATGATTGTGAAGCGCCACCGGTTGGTGAAAATATTGTGGGCACCTGGCAGGTGGACAGCCAGTCGGGAACCGTAGTGTTTCAGGCAGACGGCACTTTACTGGATCCCAATGATCTGTTGATCGACGGAGAAGTCAACGGTATGGTCCTGGACGAGAAGACCTGGATGCTGGTGCCCGGTGACTATCTCCTGCTCCGGGCAGAGAACGGGAGTACATCGCTGGAATCAGAATTCTACATTGCCCGGAACGATTGCAATCGCATCTCGCTCGAAGTCTTTTTTGTCGCTGTGGATCTGAAACGAAAATAGCGGGTGCCTGTGGCGTTGAGGACAGAATTGGCCTGAGAATTGCACCTGTTGTACGCAATGAACCCAATGTATCGGGTGTTGTTATCTTTGTAACTTGTCATCACATCTATCTAGGAACCTATGAATATCTTGAAGATCGTTTTACTGGCCCTTGTGCCCTTTTTCTTTTTCTGCCTGCGCTGAGGAAGCGGCTACAGCAGAGGAGACTCCTGAAGTAACCACGGAGGGTGGTGCTGCAACCAATCCCATTACCGTAACGGGTGCTGAAACCGACATGCCGATTACCGGGCAGCCGGCAGCAGGAGGAGTCGGATCGACTCAGCATTACTATTGCCCGAACAAGTGTGCAGGCAGTGGTGGTGCAGCTGGAGGGAAGTGCCCGACCTGTGGTACAGAATACGTACACAACGATGCCTATCATCTGCAGGGTCAGGCAGCTGCTCCCAATCCCGGTCAACAGGCACAGCAGCCGCAAACCGCAGAACCTCCGCAGAATGCGAAAGGCGTCTGGCACTATTCCTGTCCGAAAGGTTGTGCAGGCGGTGCAGGCAGCAGGTGCTTGTGCGAAATGCGGCACTGCGCTGGCGCACAACGGAACCTACCACAACTAGGTCATTCGACGGCAACAACGCTGAATCAGAAGCGGCAAGATCACAGGTCTTGCCGCTTTTTTCGTTGAAGGCACAGGCTAGTCGGGGAAAAGAACGGAATCAGAAAAGGCGTTCAGGTGGGATGCTCAAAATAAATTTCTGGTATTCGGGATCAGATATTGGAGTTATCCCGTATTTTTCTTCCCTGCTTGGTTTTTCTATGGTGAGTGAGTTGGCGTACCGACTCGAATGGATGGCAGAAGAAAGATCAGGTCCACCTCCTTTTGTCATCAATTCAACCAATTTATTATGGAACGTAAAATTGTACTTTCTGCTGTTGCCGGGTTCATTACCATGTTTTTATCCGGTTGGCTCATTTACGGGTTCCTGCTCAAAGGGCAGATGGAAAAATGGATGGCTGCCGTTGGCGATTGTGGCAATGCGGAGCCGGCATTTGCCCCAATGATCATTGCACAGGTGGCGATATGTCTGCTACTGGCTATTCTGCTCATTCGGCTGAATAAGGACACGTTCAGGAGTGGCATGATTACAGCGGCCTGGATCATGCTGTTGACCATGATCTGGTTTGATGGATGGATGTGGGCCACATTTCCATTTATGGACCTTGAAATGGCCGCGTTTGATGTGATTGGAAATACAATCATCGGTGCGTTAACCGGTGGCGTCATCGGCTGGGTTTCATCCAGGATGGATTAATTGATATGCTCCGGAGGAAGCGGGTTATCTGCTTCCTCCGGCTTTTTATATTTGGACATTCCGTTATCGAAATCCGGAGTGCATCGCTTCAGGATTGGCCTGATTGATCATTCGATCCTGGGTGCAATTTTCCTTTTCCTTCCACGACGTGTTCCCCTCAAAAGGTATCCCTGACGTCAGTGGGTGTCAGGTAGAATTACCAGGTTTCCCTTCTTCCATTTTACACTATTGATCAGCAGGCTGTGGGAGTTGATGGAATACCTATTTCCGGACAGATCTGATACGAAAAACCGGGAAATTCGTTCTTATCTACATACCTTCCTCTTTTGAAGTTCCTGTTTTCCATGGTGCACCTTCTGGTCTGGGTGGGATTGGCTGGGCAGTCGCCGGTACCGTATGATACATTGGTAGCCATAAAACAGGTGACTGCCCATTTCGCATTCGGAAAAGATGACCTGGCGCCCGCAGCCATGGATAGCCTCAGGTGGCTTATTGCAGATGAAGTCGCCGTGACTGACAGGTGGATTGATATTATTGCACATACGGACTCGATCGGAACGGTCAGGGCAAATCGCGCTTTGGCTCAACGCCGAGCAAACGCAGCAGCTGATTTTCTTCGTAGTCAGGATTGGCCTGCAGACCGGATCCGAAAAACAGCAGTGGGGGAAGGAGAGCCTGTCCGGGTCAATGATTCAGAAGAAGGTCGGCAAGCAAATCGACGGGCTATGGTCATGTTGCTCAAGCGTCGCTTATTGACCACCATTCACGGCCGGATTCAGGATGACAGTACGGGTCAGGCGTTGATCGCCCCAGTCCATATCCTTGCCCGTGATTGGCAGGATACTGTGATGAGCAATTCTGAAGGCCATTTTTCCTACACTCTTCCAGCCGGAGAGGTTGTACGGATCGATGTCAGGCGAGCAGGTCATTTTTTCAGTTCGCAGATGCTCAAAGCCATGCCCGGTCTTTCTCCGCTGGAAATCCGGATGAAACCAGTTGTGCCCGGAGCACGGGCGGATATCCAGAATCTCTATTTTTATGGCGACCAGGCTATCCTTCTGCCCAGGTCAGAACCGGAAATCCCGGTGCTTTATTCATTCATGACTCTCAATCCGACAATGATTGTGGAGATTGCCGGGCATGTCAATGTTCCCTGGAGCCCACCAGTGGATTCTACCACACAAAGTTTCAAGCTGTCGATGCAGAGGGCTAAACTGATCTATGATGAACTGATTCAACGGGGTGTTTCACCTCATCGATTGTCCTATCAGGCCTATGGAAACTGGGAAATGCGATTTCCCAAAGCAACTACTGAACGGCAGCAGGAATTGAACCGACGTGTTGAATTCCGCATCCTGTCCACGGGCGAGGTGATCAGTAAAAGGAACCACTTTATGTGCCGGAAGAAGATGGAAAGTGAATAGGGCTTGAAATAACAAATACCAAAATACAAATCACAAATAAATCACAAATTCGAAATAACAATGACCGAAACGTGGGGTTGTATTGGTGTTTGGAATTTGGAACTTCGCTTAAAAATAACAAATAGCAAATCCCAAATCACAAATAAATTCAAAATTCGAAAAAACAATGACCGAAACGTGAGGAAGTTTTGGTGTTTGGAATTTGGAACTTCGCTTAAAAATAACAAATACCAAATTCCAAATCATAAATAAATTCAAAATTCGAAAAATCAATGACCAAAACGTGGGGTTGTTTTGGTGAATGGAATTTGGAACTTCGCTTAAAAATAACAAATAGCAAATCCCAAATCACAAATAAATTCAAAATTCGAAAAAACAATGACCGAAACGTGGGGTTGTATTGGTGTTTGGAATATGGAACTTCGCTGATAAATAACAAATACCAAAATACAAATCACAAATAAATTCAAAATTCGAAAAAACAATGACCGAAACGTCTATTGGTTTTGGTCAATCGAATTTGGTACTTCGAATTTGTTTGTTATTTGGTGCTTGTTATTTGGTGCTTTCTCCTTTGGTGCTTTTAGCACTATGGGACTCGGAATCAACCTTTGGAATGCCGAATAATGTTTTCCCATGATTTCATTGTTCCCGCATACATGCCTCCCGCAATGCCACCATGGCTACCAGCCCTTTGGAGCGGGCAACGGATCTGTTGCGTTCCGGGATGTTCTCCGGATCAGGATAATTTTCCAATACAAGTGTAATGGTGTCTTCCCGGATGAGATGCAACATCGGATAGGGTGAGCGATTGGTGTAATTGGCAGGGTCGTGAAGAGTCGTGTCGGCAAACTGGTATTCCGGGTGGAAGCTGGCTACCTGATAAATGCCCTCATACCCCTGATCTACCAATAATTGTTCACTGATATCCAGGAGGTCCAGGTAATCCATGAAATCAGAAAATGCTTCGGGAAGAAGGATCAGTGTAGTTTCTACGTCCGTGTGCTGATCGAGGTGATAAGCCTCACGGATCACCGTTTCCAGTACGGTCTGGGGTGAGGCCTGAAGCAGTACCTTGTATCTGATCTTTTCTGTCTGAAAAAGGTTGAGCCGCGAAGGACAGAAGGACAGGCCGATGACGACTTCCCTGATCCAGGTGCGGGTATGGTTGACCACCAGTTCATGTTGCTGTTCCATTGGAAGCAAGATAGGGTGCCCTGTGGATTTGTCGGCTTGCCTGAGTGGCTGGAACGTATCAATAGCAGAAGGACCCGTACATCCATCCTGTTCTTCGTATCTTTCCTTGAACTCCCAACTGCCTGTCTCTGTTCATTGTACACAGGCAGGAGAAAGAGAAACCCAAAGCATCTCCCGTTCATTATGGCCTACATAAAAATCCTGATTGTTTTCTGCCTGACCGGATGGCTGGTGCCGATATCTGCACAACAAAATGCGAAAACACCTGCCGAGATTGCTACCCTGATTCAGACCTGTAAGAAGGAGCCGCGTGGCCCATTCAAAGATATTCGCTGGTTTTGCCCGGATGGATCTACTCGCGCAGCGCGGGATCCTTGTCCGGAAAAAAATGGTGTTCAGCACGCCCGGTATCGGGATGAGATTGTGCGTTTGGGCAAGTCCAACGCGATCTACCTGGTACAGGTGTTGGCGGGTTCTGATCTCGCTACCTTCTGGGATGCCTCCCGAGGGCACAGCCGGATAAAACAATACCAGTTGACGCGGTTTCTCCACGGGGTGGATAACGGGTGGATCCTGCGCAGAGCCAGATATTATCGGGGTGCCATTCAAGAAGAGGATGAATCCGCCTGGGGGATCACATTCTATAACTGGCTCTTGCGGGATGAACAGGCGATCAAAAACCGGTTTTTCCTCTTGCGTCAGTCGGCCAGAGACGTTCCTCATGCCGCGGATGACAATGTCGCTCAACGCATTCGTGCCGCCTCCAGGTACATTGCAGATACATTTCCCTCATTCATGGATTTGCGGGTGAAGATCCACGGTCAGCCGGATGTCTCTGATCTGGAAAAACCAGGTCGTTCTATCTAAAGAACAAAGCGAGGATGATCCCGTTTGTGACGGAATTGTTTGACCAGCTGATCGCCGACCTGGAGATCAGATACCAACCACTGACCGTTGTTGATCTCACCAGGTATAAAAAACGGTTTCCCAAAGAATCACGGTTGCGTGCTGATCTGGAACGTTTCCTGATCGCCTATTCCGGTGAAACATCTGCCAAAATGCAATGTCTGTTGCTGGCAGATATGTTACTGGGGATCAGGTTACACATGACGGATTCTATTCCCCCTCGCGCACGAATGGCCGGTCTGGATCTGAGTCTGACGTTGGAGGGTGCATTTCTGAAAACAGCTCCAGGATGGCAGCCACGGTCGTTGCAGGACCAGTTTGAAAAGGTGCGTTGTCTGAATCAGGTGGCTGCGGCAACCGGTTTTCTGGAATTGTGGGAATGGGAATTACTGGCTGAAAACCTGCGGATTGATACGAGTCTGGAGATCAGCCTGGCTGAGTTTCGGGCGTATACACGACAGGCACAGGCTGCGGTGGAGTGGGGCACAGGTATGGTCAGGGCAACGTATGGAGAGGTAGTCAGACGATATACAGAATTTGAACCACTGGCTAATGGCTTTCCGGATGATGTTGTCCGGTCATCAGTTCTTCTTCCGCTCGGTCAGGAAGTCAGTGCCCTGGCCAGCCACTATGCGGAAACTGCCGGGCTGGCGAATGAGGTGATGGGGATAGCCGGAGCCAACTCACTGCGGGGATTGAATCCCGGTTACGCGATGGGCGAACTGGTGGTGGTCGAGAATCAGGCCCATGATGTAAAGGTCTCGGCCGACAAGATCTACGTATTCCAGCATCCGCCTGCAGATCTCAAGCCCGTCGCCGGGATCGCGACAGTGTCCGAGGGGAACCTGGTGTCCCATGTCCAGTTGCTGGCCCGGAATCTGGGTATTCCCAATGCCGTTCTGGGAGCCCGGGATCTTCAGGATTTAAAGGCATTTCAGGGTCAGATTGTGTTTTATGCGGTTTCCAATACAGGGACAGTCATCCTCAAACCGGCCGCTGAGATGACGTCTGAAGAAGCAGGTCTGTTTGCCCAGAAAGGACGAAGTGAGGAGAAGATCCGGGTGCCGATCGAGGAGATGGACCTCACCGTCCAGGCTGTTTTGGATCTGCGTTCATTGCGGGCATCGCATTCCGGGATCTGGTGTGGACCGAAAGCGGCCAATCTGGGCGAATTGAAACACCTGTTCCCCGAGCATGTCGTCGAGGGTTTAGTGTTGCCGTTCGGGTTGTTTCGCATTCATATGGATCAGCAAATGCCTGGTACCGGTGGGAGTTACTGGGAGTTTCTGACCGCCATTTTCCGACGGGCCGAGAATATGCGAAGAGGGGATGCTCAGGATGAACAGATCGAGAAGATGATCTTGAGCGATCTGGGGGTGTTGCGAGGCGCGATCAAGGTGATGCCGTTTTTACCCGGGCTGGAGGAGTATATCCGGCGCCAGTTCCTGGCCGTCCTGGGCGCACCAATGGGGCAGGTACCGGTCTTTGTCCGCAGTGATACCAACATGGAAGATCTCAAGGATTTCACCGGAGCAGGGCTTAATCTGACACTGTTCAATGTCCTCGAAGAAGAAAAGATCATGCAGGGGATTCGGGATGTATGGGCTTCACCCTATTCGGAACGGAGCTATCGATGGAGGCAACGGTATTTGCTTGACCCCGAGAATGTCTATCCATCCATCCTGATCATCCCCAGCGTGGATGCCGAAAGGTCAGGCGTCATGATCACCAAAGGAGTCACGACCGGTCGGGAAGATCAGGTGACAGTGGCTTTCAGCAGGGGAGTGGGCGGTGCTGTTGATGGTCAGTCAGCGGAGTCGTGGCTGATCGATCCGGACGCTCGCTGTCATTTGCTTGCACCTGCACGGGAAACCACGTTTACGGCCATTCTGCGCTCGGGAGGAACCCTGAAGGCGCAGACAGGTCTGTCGGATCGATTGCTTTCACCAGAGGATCTGTTGGCACTCCAGGAAATGGCCGGATCCATGCGATCCCGATTCAATGCTTCCGGTCCGTTGGACATCGAGTTGGGGATCCGGGAGAACAAGATCTGGTTGTTTCAGGTCAGACCGTTTGTAGAAAATAAAAAAGCGGCCGCATCGGCATATCTATTATCGATCTCGCCAGAACCGGATATGGAGCGGTTGATTCCATTTGCAGAACCCAAGCAGAATGATGATTAAGCAGGGATTGATCTTTCTTTTCATTATCCTGGTCTTTCCAGTTGCCCTGTCGGAAGCCTATCCGATCGATGGGTATGCCAGTACACATATCAGGCGGCTGCGTTATCTTCAACTGGTTCAGGAAGGGGAGATAAAGGGGAAAAAGCCGATCCCGGGTGCGATGAAATCGGTGAATGACATCCGGTTGAATCTGACCGGAAAAACAGGGGATGTCCTTGCCGAACTGCCCGATCCGGACCCCGCATTCCAGAAGGCGATCAACAGCCTGTTCCCGAATCTCAATGAGCATTATTCCATATCCGTACTGGATATCACACCCGGACGACCCTTTCGCCTGGCACAGCGCAAGGAAATGAGCGGGTATCAACCGGGAAGTGTAGGCAAGCTCGCTGTTGTAACCGGTTTTTTTACAGAATTGGCAAAGATCTACCCTGATGATTTCGAAGCACGACAAGACCTCCTGTGTACCCGGATGGTGCGTGGTGGATCCTGGGCGATGACCGATTCGCATACAGTTCCGTTTTTTGACCTGGACACAAAGAAACTGACGAAGAGGAAACTGAATCCAAGGGATACTTTTTTATTGTATGAATGGCTTGATCATATGCTGTCGGTCAGTAATAACGGGGCAGCGAGTGTCTGTTGGCGGGAGGCAATTCTGATGCGTGTGTTTGGCAATCGGTATCCCGATCTGTCAGAAGCGGAAGCAGAAGAATGGTTCAGACAAACGCCAAAATCCGAATTGTCCGACATTGCACATGCAGTCGTTCATGAACCTCTTCGCCAATTGGGAATCACCGAAAAGGAATGGCGACTGGGTCAGTTGTTTACCCGTGGGGGGACTGCCTATATTCCGCCAAAAGGTGGCAGCATCGGGACGCCGAATGGATTGATGAAGTTTCTGGTTGCTTTGGAACGAGGGAAAGTGGTCGACACCGAATCCAGCCTGGAGATCAAACGACTTTTATATATGACCGATCGCCGGATCCGATATGCAAATGCACCATCATTAAAAAATGCCGCGGTCTATTTTAAATCCGGCAGCTTGTACAAATGCGCACCGGAACAAGGATATCAATGTGAAAAATACAAGGGGAATGTCGATAATTTCATGAATTCAATTGCTATTGTCGAACATCCTGACGGTGTGACCTATCTGGTTGCATTAATGTCCAATGTGCGAAAGAAAAATTCGAATCACGATCATATGGCATTAGCTGCGTCGATCGATAAACTTGTGCGAAAGGAAACGAAATAATTCGCACGCCTTCCTCATAACCTCCCCCTCATCCCTCCCGCAAAATGGGGCAGTATTGTTGTTATAAAAATTAGACATCCAGGCCCATGGTCGGGAGGATCTTCAACCCCTTCAGGGCTCCAGAATCTGTAGTCCATGAACGTTGGGCGTCGCCCAACGATGGAGGATGTCGCCCCTTCAGGGCTTGCCTCGAATTGGAAGAGATATGAATAACATGTAGAGGACTCCTCCACTCCTCCTTTCCCAGGATTAACCACCGTCGGCGGTCAGGAAATCCTGGGCTACATGCGTTACAAGAACGAGAATTGATATCCGCGTTAACCATTCTCATAACCTCCCACCTCCCCCCCTTAGTGCTCGTGGTCGGGGCTAGAGCTCCGGCAGAAAGGAATAAACGCCTCCTCGACCCCTCGGACCCCTCGACTCCTCCCCCTCATAACCTCCTCCCCTCCTCCCCTCATAACCTCATAACCTCCTCCCCTCCTCCCCTCATAACCTCATAACCTCCCCCCCTCTCTTCCCGGGAGCAGATCGAGTCCTTCCTGCGCTGCTTTTTTTATCCGGGAATTGGGTGAATGAAGCAAGGATGCCAATCGAGACCGGTGTATCGCATCACCGGATTCTATCATCACGTGCATTACGGCCAGTTTGACCTTTTCATCCCGGCCGTTCAGGAGTTGGTCAAAGCATTCCGCTTCCGTCAGTACCGTCAGATTCAGCTGGTTGATCGCTGTTGCCGACGCCGGATCGATCACCGCAGATTCAATGATCGGGATCAGGATCTTTTTGAGATCGGGTTCAAGAATATTGTCCAGAAATTCGATCGCATTAAATCGAACATCCGGATTTTCAGCTTTGATCCCCTCGTATACTGTATTGATCTGTCCGGGGGAATACCGCAGACCGAGGAGATGAAAGATACGTTCCAATGTCCCATCCAGTCGTCGTTCGAGCAGGGAGGTCAGGGCCTGTCTGGCTTCCTGAGCAGATCTCTTATCCTGGTCTTTCAGTTGTTTTTGAGAATAGAGATGACCCAGCGTGTCCTTGTACAAATTCGTTTCCTGGATGATTAATCGGATCGTTTCTTTTTCGCTGACATGCAAGTCCGGAAAATTACGTTTCAGCGAATGCAGAGATTGCAAAGCAGCCAGGCGTACACTGACATCGGTATGCCGGACCATCGAAAAGAGATAGTTTACAGAAAGTGGGGAATGGATATTTTCTGCAAGTGATGGCAATAACCGCAGCAGTTCGGTAGGGTAGATATTGTGGGACGCAATGGCTTCCAGATGGGGAAGCAAGGCGGGACCAAATTGGATCAATGCCTGTTTGGCCGTATGGCGTGTTTCTTTGGCCAACAGATAGCCTGTCAACACCGGGATAAACGCAGTTTCTTCTGAATCGCCCATAGCCAGCAGGACTTCCAGGCGAATCTGCAATTCCTCATCCTGGAGGAATCGATCCAGCAGGGGAAAATGTTGCCGGATTCGCCCATGACCGATGGAGCGGATGATCATGATCTTGTAAAGCTGCCGGGTTTCTGCATCCTTCAGGAGGCCGAGATAATGGATCTTGTCCATGACGAGTTCCTCGATCTGAAAAAGTCGCTGCATTTCCGGGTTGTTACGAGCCTCTTTTGCCAACCCGACCAGCGCCGCCCGTTGATCATTGGATCTGCATCCTGCAGATATTGGTGAATGACATTCACCCTGTCGCGACGGGAGTGGCTGAGGATGGTGGTGAATGCATGAGCGCGTACTTCGGCATCCTCATCTTGGAGCAACGGTATGAGTTGTGGCAGGATCTCGTGTTTCGGATGGAAATACAGACATCGCAAGGCGGCTACCCGGACTGCCGGTGATTTATGATCGAGCAGGGGAAGCGAATCCGGGATGAGCCGGATCTCCTTCAACTCTTCGATCTTTCCCAACACATAGAGCAGTTGCCGTTCCGATCCGGTTTTCAATACACCACGCATGCCTTCCAAAACGGACACATCAGACAAAGATGATTTCTCCTGTTTGGGATTTTCATCCGGAGTTTTCAGGTTCTCCTGGAAACTGCGGATGTATTCCTTCCGTATTTCCCTGGCGAACCATATCCAGAATCCGATCAGGATGATGATCAGCAGGCTGACCGCCCGAAGCTGCAGATCGAGTGCATTAATCAGAAAGAGCAACAGAATGCCACCGACTCCCGTTGCAGCAGTATCCACAAAGACATCAATAAATGTCTTTGCCTGACTTTTTGTGGCAAGCGGGATCGGGAGGATCAATAATTCCACTGCAGCCTTGTTGATGGATTGCTTGATCGATACGTCGAACAATTTCAACAGGATACCGACCCACAGGACTGGCGTGATCAGCAATAATGTGGCTCCGCCAAAAAGTGCTATCGGCAGAATAAAAAGCGATTTTCCAACGCCATAAATCCCCACGACACGGCGGGTAATAAATACCTGAATGATGAGCGAAATAATATTGAATGTGGAAAACCAGAAGCCGAAAAAGGCAGCCAGATGATCCGCATCCGGAAAGGCGGCTGAAGCCAGTGCACTGTACTGATATTCGACCAGTTTTGCAATGACGATCCCGATGCCGACGATGAGGGCCAACAGGGTCAGATGTCTGGATTTTCGAATGACTTGCAACGGGTGTCCCTGCAGTTGCCCATTTTCTCGTTGGGAAGTCACCAGCTGGTCGGGAGTGATATAGTCGCGCCAGATGGTTCGATTGACAAAAAAACCGCCGGTCAGAAATACAGCTGCCATAAAGAGTAGATTCTCATTTGACAGGATGGGTGCAAAGACAGAAGTCAGGTATCCGCCCATGACACCGCCGGCGATCGCGCCAGCCCCGACCAGACTGAACAGCCGTTTGGCTTCCAGAGGATTGAATACCAGGTTGGCTAGGATCCAGAACTGGGACGTCGTCAGCAGGGCAAAAATCACTTCCCCGATATAGAAGATATAAATGACCCACTTTCCTGCCAGATCGAGATGCAGCAACACACCGGTCAGGATCATTGCCGGAATGGAGATCTGGTAGGTTCGCAGGATGATTCTGTGCAGCGAAAACCGGTGCAATGCGCGGGAATAGAGCACAGATACACCCATCGCCACTGTGGCCACCAGGAGAAACAGGGAGGGCAAACTTCTGACCCCTACATAAGACAGAAAAAGGGCGTTGATGACCGGCTTGATGATCATCAGCGTACTGATGATCAGGAAAATGTTGATGCCCATCAGGGACACCCTGCGAAATTCGCCAGGACGGATATCAAATGTTCGGCGGAGGAGTTCTATGCCGGCTTCCGCCAATCGGGGCAACATGGATCAGGCATTTCGGGAGGCCATGAGCGCTCGGTCAACCCGTTGGATGAGGTCGCGCATCAACTGTTCTCCTTCCGGTGTTTCGGCCAGGCCGACGAGGATATATTTCCGATTTGTGCCCCATACCAGCACGGAATCCGCATGCCAGTTCTTCCAGGATCCTGATTTGCGGTACACCTGGGCATCCGGGGCGATGCGGTCCAGGACGTTGACAAATTTGTGGTGCAATTCCGGTTCGCCCATGATGTCCAGCATCTGTCTGGATCGTTCGGGGCTGACCAGAAGACCATTGGCCAGCATATAATAATATCGGCAGACCTGTTCCGCCGTCGCAGCATGACTGATGTTTTTCAGTGGATCCCCCTTGCGGGCACCACCCCGACCATATGCCTTGCCAACCCAAAGGCCGCCTTTGTTCTGGCGATCATAGAAATGGTAACGGGGATCTTGCATGACCTCCGCGATCCGATCAATGCCAACACGATCGATCATTCGTGTGGTAGCGGCGTTGTTGCTTTTGGCGATCATCAATCGCATATCCTGTCTGACCGCAGCGGTTTCTTGAAGCGAACCATCTTCGATCGCCTGCACACAGGTCAGCAACACGGCAATCTTGGGCAGTGAAGCAGCATAGACCATCTCCTTTTTATTGATCCCGGCAAACCGCGCATGCAAGGGATCGCGCATATCGACAAGACCGATGCTCAGTTTCTTTGCTTTGGCCAGTGATGCCCATCGGGGATTGGATTTCAGGATCTGGTCGAGTTGGCTTTGTAACTCATCGTCTGTGAGTTCGTCCAGCGGACATAACAACGAATCGGGGAGTGCCAGGGGCAGGTTGTTCATTGATTCCTCCGTCAACTCGAATATGGTCCCGACTTTCAGGTCATTGTTTGCAAATACAGAGCGACTGGCAGTCCAGGCTAACAGGCTGACCAGGAGCAGAGCAAGAATGGCGGTGATACGCAGTCGGATGAAACGGACCCAACGGAAGGTCGAAGTTGTTCGGTACATACAGTTCTACTATTCAAAATACACCTTGACTTTCCGGGTGCGCCTTTGCTCCGGAGGGGGAGAATCTCCTTGTGCCAGGGAAGATATGAACATCCCGGCAATCGATTGACACCATGATCAGATACCTGTTCTGATTATGGTCCCCAAAAATAGGGAACTTGAAGCCAAGTTGCCCGGGGTTAGGAAGATATTAACACATGAACATGTAACCTTCTGAAATCCATGTGTTCATGCCCGTTTTGTCTGGTTTTTCCAGCTCAGACCCCTTCTGTGGGAACCAGAAACAGGTTGAAGGAATGGAGGCACAACGAGCCGGATCAGCATTCGGGTTTACCAATAGCCGGCATATCGCAGCGACTGACCGGTGATATGAGACAGGAAATCAAATTGCAATCGAAGGATCTGCCGCAAATGCAATTGATCGTGAGCGAGCCAGTTGGACAGGATAAACCGGCCAGACATAGGGCCCAGACTGGGATGTATGGTGACATTGTCCCACGACGGATTGCGCAAGCTGTTCAGCCAGGCAATCGATTCATCTCGTTCCTGAGGAATTCCTGAACGACTGTGGCAAAATCCTGACTGGCATATTGCCGATCAACAACCCATCCGGTTGGATTGATGCCTGGAAATTGCACGCCAGGGCGATTCCAGGACCATTCGGGTTCGCTGACGAAAATCCTCCCGCTCCTCATCCCGAAGGTGGCAGGCCACCTGGAGCAGGGACCATTTATTGGGTTCGGGACTCCAACTGATCTGTTCAGGATGCAGGTTGGTCAGGATCTGCGCAAAGATCTCTCGGTTTCGGGTAAGAGCCTGTATGATGAATTCGGGAGTTGTCATAGACCAGATTGTGAAACCTAAAGATACTTTCCCGCACACATTAGGTACAGGAGGATATGAAAATGACCTTTTGTAAAAACCAGAAACTTACCCGTGGAGATGAGTCTGTTCGTTCAATTGAACGGTCAAAATGCAGTTCGATCCTGTTCCGTATTCGCTTGGCCAGGACGGGTGATATCCTATCATGCAACTGGAAACCAAAAGGATCGATCAATGACAGAGGAAAAAATACCGGATATGATATTCCGATCAGGATGATCCTTTACAATATGTGTTCAGCTCCTGATGAATTGAAATTCCAATCGGCCGATTTTACAAATTTGATCGAATTAGTTGATCTTTAAGCACCAAACCAAATCCTGTTACCATGAATCCAATCTTACGAAATGTACTTGCTGTCCTGGCCGGACTCATCGTCGGCAGTGTGGTCAATATGGGTCTGATCATGATCAGTGGTTCGATTATTCCTCCTCCTGAAGGAGCTGATGTAACCACAACAGAGGGGATGAAGGCGTCTATCCATCTTTTCCAGCCCCGGCATTTTCTTTTCCCGTTTTTGGCGCACGCACTCGGCACCCTGGCGGGAGCCTTTCTCACGGCGCGACTTGCCGCCAACAGGAATTCGTTTCTGGCCATTGTCATTGGCATCTTCTTCTTGATTGGCGGTATTGCTGCCGCGAACATGATCCCGGCCCCGAACTGGTTTGTTGTGGTCGATCTGTTTCTGGCCTACTTGCCCATGGCCTGGTTGGGTGGCCGCTTAGCAGTGGGACGTAACTGAAAATCAGCATCATCAGAACAGTTCTTCTTCTCCTGTCAACTGAATACCTGTTGACATTCACTGTGTTTGGGACAGGATGTCAGCCCCCACTCTGACTTCTTTAACCTCTCTTCGCTTTTAGAAATAGCATGTCCTCACTCCGGTCGATCCCGGTTTGGCCTCCCGAGTTACGTGTTCCAGGGTAGTTCAGGTGACAGGTTACCCACCTGCAGATCCCCAGGACTCCGAATCAGCCGTCGGTCAGGTCAGTTTCGTAACAGGATCAGTGGACAAGCTGGAATCCGATCGATCGAGCACCGGTTTCAGCCGGACAGGAAATATAATATTGACCAGTGGTCAGATCAGAAAGGTCGCACTGAAACACACCCTGGCAGTTGAATTCCCGGACAATCCGACCTTGCTGATCGATGAGCTCCAGTTGGAGAATTCGATCTGTCGGACCTTGAATCTGAAGCCGGTTTCGCGCCGGATTTTCCAGGATGGTAAAGGGAACTTCCTCTGGGGATAAAGGCTGAATGGCTGTCGATATGGTTCGGCCCACGCGCATACCGTTGCCAAAGCTGGCTACCCACATCTCTGCTGGATCATAGGGGTTGAAAAAGACTCGTTCCGGATGCCAGAAAGGATAGCTCTCGACGAGTTGCCAGACTGGCATTGCATCAGAAATGGCCTTGGTTACCCAAAGACCCTCGCCTTCTGTGGTGAGGTAGACCGTTTCTGGTTCCAGGGGATCGAAGGTCACTGAATTGACCCGATGAAATTGACCGGGCGCTGTCAGCGGCGACCAGGACAACCCTCGGTCAGTAGTCCGGTAAAGCCGACCCAGATCATTGGCCGGGCCTCCCCATCCGCTCCAGACACTCGCATACCAGGTGTTCTGGGATGCATCATTCGGGTCGATAACGAGGTCTTTGGTCCAGTAGGCCATACCGGGATGACTGCGATCCTCCCAGTTCAGCCCGCCATCCACACTGATGAAGACACCACTGGAGTCGCTGAAGACACTTGCCGAATTGTGTTTTCGGGCTGACCATGTGGAGACGATCGTACCGTCTTTCAGCACATGAATGTTGAATATGCGACCTGCATTTGCTGGCGGGTTTGATAGTTTGGTCCAGGTGGCAGTGGATGGATTATCGGTGCCATCGGCCCTCCAGATCCCACCCACGGAGGGGTTGAGAGAGATCACTCCGGCATAGATGCGGTTCGGTGTCGAAGGATCAGATGTCACCCAGATCACCGGCGAGTCAAAATCACGCATCGTGGCCCATGTCTTTCCTTTGTCAAAAGACCAGAGGACGTGGCCGTCCCGGTAGGAGGGCAACAGTCGATTGTCGGTCACATACGTGGTTTGATAGATATCGTGAACAGAGGAAGTCGCAGCAAACCAGATATCCATGGTCTGATGTTTGTCGATCCGATACATGGTATTATGGGTATGACCGTCATAGTCAAAGCTCCAGGAGTCACCACCATCAGTCGATCGGATCCCCTTGATGTCTGTAAAACAGCTGAACATCTGGTCAGCATCAAACCAGTAGACCTGCCAGGTCGTGGTCTGCTCCATCCCGATACCGTGGTAGGTTTTTTTCTTCGGGGTTTTGGCATTTGCCGGATTGGCATCATTCGGATCCAGGTAGGCCTGGTGCCCGGAGTTGCCTCCGTCCTGCGAGCGGTGGATAAAGCCGAAATCGGTGAACAATGCATCCTGGCTATTCAGGGCATTCACTGTAAAACCCAGGATGTTTCCGCCCCAGGTCCAACCGAGGTCGCCTCCATCGCCGGAATAACCGGTTTGCACATTTTCATTGTTGGAAGTCAGAAAAACTCGCTGCCAGGTTTGTCCACCATCCTGGGTACGAAGGACATTGGGTTTTCCACCGGGTTCACTTCCCGCGAGATAGCACACGTCCGGATCATTTTCTGCCATGGCGAGGTAGGCCATGTAGTCCGAATTGAGATCAATACCGGTCAAGGATGAAACCCAGCTGCCGGACATATTATCCATCGTGTACACACCTTTAATCAAACCCCAATAATCATATCCCAGGTTGGTGGCATAGACATCTCCGGCATCAGCGGTGAGGGCGTAAAATCGGGTTACAGGTCCTGATCGGCCTGCACCAAACCCGATGATGCGTTCATTGCCGGGCATTCCTGTATAGGAAGCTGGATTGAAGGTATCCCCGCTGTTGAAGGAGACAAGAACACCTTCATTGGTTCCGAGATAGATGGTCGAACCATTCCAGAACACCCCACTGAGTAGGATACCTGCACCAAAATCAGCTGCTGTCCAGATCAGCGATGAGGTCAGGCCCCCATCTACGGACAGGAAGGCTTGATTGTATTGGGTCCAGATCAATCGATCCGGTTGTGTATAGTCTGCATAGATGAAGAGCTTGTCCTCCCCCGGTTCGGTGTCTCCGGGAATGAACACCCAGGTCGAGCCGGCGTCGTCAGATCGCGCGGGTCTGGTGGTAAATGTATTTGCATCATAAAGCAGCGAATACAGGATGTCGGGGTTCTGAGTAGGACAGACCTTGCTGAAGGGTGAGGTCACTGCCTGCGTGAAGTGGACCACATCGTAGGATTTACCACCGTCACCGGAGGTGTATAATCCGCCGAGATCACTGGCCAGATAGAGGAAATCCGCATTTTTCGGGTGAATGGAGGGACTGAATAGAGCACCCCCGCCTCCAATGCCTTTTGACTGAAAGTCAATTGGTTGGGAGTACAGTGAAAGAGTCAGGAACCAGGTGCAGGAGAAGAAGATTGAGCGGATCATGCGATTTGATTCTGATGGTGTGTATAAATATGGGTATTTTCACAAGTTATTGGCTTGTTTTTCTTATCAATTGAACATATTTTCCTGACCAGAGGAAGCGAAATCGATCATATAACCTTGAGGAAATGAAGAAACGGATACTGTATTTGGGAATGGTATTGAGCTTTTTTGCAACGGATCTTGTTGCCCAGCCGTGTGATATTCCACCAGCGACGAACAACTGCGAGAATGCACCCATCCTCTGCAATTTTGATGAACTGGACGGGTATTGTACATCGATGAGTTCGGAATTGACCTTCAATGCACCATCTCCTTTATGTAACAACGGAGGAGCTCCACACAATCCGTTGTGGTTCGCTTTTTACGCGGGATGCACGGAATTGCAGGTGACCATTCATCTGGCCAGTTGCGATACTGTCAACGGGACAACCGGTGTGCAGGGAGCGATTTATGGGTATGCCGGAAATGGTCTGTGTACGGGCTCAACAGATGACCCTGCGGAGATCCTGGATTGTGACGGTGCCTGTCCGAATGATGATTTTCTCACGTTGAATCCGGTGGGTATGACCATCGGGAATATTTATTATTTTATGATCGACGGGTGTGCGGGCTCTGCCTGCGACCTGACTGTGTCTGTAGATAACAAGTGTGGAGAGCCATTTATTGACAACTGGCCAGAGCCGATTGATGGTCCTACACTTGTCTGTTCGGGAGCAACAACGACCTACACTATAGAACCACCCACAGGAGCGATCGATTTCTGGTGGTATCTCGACGGCGTTGAAGTGAATGTGGGTTCCGACAACTTTATTGAAATCCAATGGCCGGCTGCAGGTACTTACGAATTGTGCGTTGACGCTTCTAACCAATGTGTCAATGTATTCGAAAACCCGCCACAGACCTGCATTACGATCGAGGTATATGATGTTACACCCGAAGATCCTGATCCGGTTGCAATATGTGAAGATGATACGTACACCTACAATGGAGTTGCATATCCTCCCGGTGTACATGATGTAAACGTCCCCACTCCCCAGGGCTGTGACTCCATGATTGTGTTGACCATCGATCCGGTGCTCAAGGTGGACAATGATCTGGGTCCGTTTTATGTCTGCGAATCAGGTGGAACGGTTTCCGTTGGTGGGCAGACATTTTCTGCTGCTGACCAGGGGCCTCATGAGATCGTCCTGTCCCAGTTCGCACCACCCAATTGCGACAGTACGCTGATGTTTGAAATTATACCGATTCAGGTAGATGCCTATGTCGATGATCCCCAGGAACTTGGCTGCGGCATTTTTGAAGTCACCCTGGATGGATCGAATTCAGTCTACGGCCCGTTTGATGCTCAGGTTACCTATCAATGGTCAGCCAGTAATGGTGGCACTTTAGGTTCCCCATCGGATGAACCGATGATGATTGTCGATAAAGCAGGAACGTATTGTATGCGGATGACAGTAACTGACCCGGGAGGCACAGTTTCCTGTATCGATTCTTTCTGTGTCACAGTCATCCAGAATGTAGTGCCAGATGTCAATGCGACGACTGACACAATTACCTGTCTGAATCCGCTGGCGACGCTGGTCGGAATGACGATGGTTCCCAACCCGAGCTTTCAATGGTATGACCCCAGCGGTATTTTTCTTGGGGCTACATCTACCGTTCAGAGTGGAGAACCCGGGTTACATACGTTTATCGTCACCGATGACAAGGGTTGTTCAAATCTGATCGAAATCGAAGTGCCTTCAGATATCCAGATTCCGGATATTCAGGCCAATGCAAGTGATAGTCTGGATTGTGTGGTGACCAATGTCCAACTGATCGGTAACTCCTTCACTCCAGGTACCACATTTCTGTGGAAGAACAGTGCTGGAGATACACTGTCGACACAGAAGAATGCGAGTACAATGAATCCGGGCACATATAAATTCTTTGTCCAGGCTGCGAACGGATGCGTTGATTCACTCACTGTGTTTGTTGACCAGGATATTCTGCCTCCGTTAGCAGGAGCATCTACGGATACATTGACGTGCCTGCTGCCCAATCCGATTCTGAATGGGAGCACAAATATTCCGAATCCGATTTTCTCCTGGACAGGTCCAAACGGGTTCACTGCAAATACAGAGGATGCAGCTGCTCCCGGCCCAGGTGTGTATACCTTGACGGTGACCAAGCCGGTGAACGGGTGTACTGCAGATACCACGATTACCGTCTTTTCAGATATTGCACTTCCGGATGTTTCTGCTCAAGGTGACACACTGGATTGTATCATTACCACCATCGCTCTCAACGGAAATTCAACCACACAGGGAGCCACTTATCAGTGGTTCGATCCCGCAATGGCACCTGTGGGAACGACGCCTTCCATCAATGTTTCCACTCCAGGGGTCTATACGTTGACCGTTACAGGTCCAAACGGCTGTACCCAGTCGACCACTGCGGAAGCGATCCTCAATGCCAATATTCCAAATATCAATGTCACACAGACGGATGATACCATCACCTGTCTGGTGCCCGATATCGATCTCACCGGTAGCTCTGGTGTGAATGTGACTTATGCCTGGACAGATGGAAACAATCAACCGGTCGGATCGAATCCTGTGCTCAATGTCACATCTGCTGGCGCTTACACCTTATTGATCACGGCAGCGAATGGGTGTACCAATTCGCAAACAGTCGGCATAGGAGAAGATCTTGCGCCTCCGGTGATTGACAATGTTGCCGGTGGTATTATTGATTGCGCCACGGACAGTATCCAGTTGTCTGCTTCGTCCTCTACGCCAGGGGTTAAATACCAGTGGTTCAATGCCGGTGGTGTCCCCCTCAGTCCTGGTCCGGCACCATTCACCAAAGCGACAGGAACATTTACTCTGGTTGTGACAGCTTATAATGGTTGTACATTCTCGATGACTGCCACAGTCACCAGTTCGCCCGACAAGCCACAAAATGTGGTGGCCACTACCACAGGTCCGATTACATGTGCGGTTCAGAATGTCAATATCAACGTCACCAGTTCAACACCTGGATTGACTTACCAGTGGTCTGGTCCCGGGGCATTCAACAGTACGACAGCGATGAATACCATTTCACTCAATGGTAATTATTCCGTAACAGTAACTGATCCAAGTAATGGATGTACTGAGGAAAGTGCAATCTCTGTTCCAATTGATACGATACATCCGGTCGTTTCACCCACCGGAGATCTGATCACATGCACAAATCCGTCAGCGGATATTTCAGTTGTCTCCGTGCCTAACACAGTCAACTATGCCTGGACCAATCCATCAAATGGATCCGTTGGCGGCAATACTCCGGCGATCAATGTGACGACTTCGGGGACCTATCATGTAGCCGTAACTAATCCGGTCAACGGGTGCGTCACGACAGTGCCTGTAGTCGTTACCCAGAATACTACACAACCTAATCTGGGGTTGTTATCCTCGACAACGATCACCTGTGCCAATCCGACAGCAACGATCAACGCCGGTTCGACGACACCGATGGTCATCTTTAACTGGACTGGCCCGGGAATCAATGCCGGTAACAAAACTGTCGAAGATCCTATGGTGACGGTACCAGGGCAGTATTCAGTTGTGGTTACTGATCCGGTCAATGGATGCACGAACACACAATCCATACCTGTATCTGAGGATAAGGTACCACCCCAGGTCAGTATATCCGGAGGTCTGATCGATTGTACCATGCCGACACGGACAATCACGGCGACGATCAATCCGACGAACAGTGTGTCTCTGGAGTGGCAGCTTAACGGCAGTACGGTTCCAGGAAATACACCGTCCATCCAGGCCAGTCAACCCGGGGTGTACACCCTGATCATTACCAACCAGTTGAACGGTTGTGTTTCTCAGGATACGGCTGAGGTGATTCTGGATGATCAGACGCCGAATGTGACGGCCACGGGAGGCACTCTGACCTGTCTGGTGCCAGATGTGGATGTGATCGCTCTGTCGACGACGCCAGGCGTGACCTACAGTTGGACTGGTCCTGGCGGATTTACGGGCACCAATGCCATTGAAAATGTATCGGTGGCCGGGACATATACTGTTGTTGTGACCGCGCCGAATGGATGTACAAACACGACAACAGCAACAGTTCTTGAAGAGAAAGACTTCCCTGTAGCCGTTGCCAGTTCGAGCAATATCATCGACTGTACGAATCAGTCGACGACATTGTCTTCGACCGGTTCCAGTACAGGTAGCGACTATTCCTATTCCTGGACAGATCCTTCAGGTGGTTTTCTTTCTTCCTCATCCTCGATTCCGAATGTGACCGTAACAGGAACCTATTCACTGGTGATCACGAATGTGATCAGTGGATGTACCACTGAAGCAACGGTCGATGTGGAGGACAATCAGAATCTGCCGACCGGGCTGGATGTGGAATTGTCTGATCCACGCTGTTTCGGATTCAAGGACGGGACAATCTCCATCCTGGGTGTGACAGGTGGAACACCAGATTTTCTCTACAGTCTGAACGGTGGACCGTTTACACCGAATCCGCAATTCTCTGGTCTGGGTGAAGGCAGTTATACGATTACAGTGCAGGATGCTGCCGGATGTGTGTATTCTGCACCTCCACTGGACCTGGAGGAGCCCGAGCAACTGCTGGTCGAATTGGGAGAAGATTTTATCCTGCAGTGGGGCCGTGATACCTTCCTGTATGCCCTGATCTCTCCACCGAATGCTTTGCTGCAATCCATCACCTGGACACCGACGGGTATTGATACGACCTTTAATAATAATGAGATCCTGATCAAAGCCATTCAATCAGACACTGTATTCCGTGACGGTTGTGGATTCCGCTGGTTGTCGTGCAGTAGACCAGATCCTGGTTCTCGTTGAAAAGCGGAGGCCGATCTTTATTCCGACGGCGTTCCACCCCGGTGGAGAACAGAACACGCGCTTCTACATCCAGACTGGTGATGGCATCACCGAGATTGAAAAAATGGAGGTCTTCAACCGATGGGGCGAGCGTGTCTGGTCAAATGAAAGCTTTCAACCGAATGACCCTGCCCAGGGATGGGATGGAATGATTCGCGGTGAACCGGCCAATCCGGAGGTCTTTGTCTACTATGCCAAAATTCTTTTTGATGATGGCGTGACCATTCTCTACAAAGGGGATGTGACGCTGATGCGATAAGGCGGACTTGCCCCGACAATGAAACGGGCCTCAGGAATTCAATCCTGAGGCCCGTTCTGTTTTCGGCCTTTCTGATACGCCAAAGCCTTTCCGGAGATCAAGTTACAGCTTCCAGGGCAGTTGGTTGACACGTCTACCGATAGCTGTCCCAAACCGAACACCTTCATCGCAATCCATCCGGAAATGTACTCCCAGTAGAACTCTGGACCAGCCATTTTCTAATGCCATATCATAAAAACTGTCAAAATTCCGGGGAGTACCAATGAATTCAGTTCGGTTTTCATGGCATTTGTCAACCATCGAATAGGAATACCCGAATTGATCGCCCAGTATTTCGGCTGCAGCAGCTCCCATGGTAGAGTGACCGGAAGGGTAAGCCGGGAAAGATGGCGTAATGCCTGTTTCACCGGTCAGGGGATTTGACAAATTGCTGTCCCAGGCAGGATCAATGATACGCTGAATATAGGACTCGGGGCGTTCAACATTATAGACATATTTTGAATGCCAGCATGCAACACTGGCGTCATTCAGCGCCAATCCAAGTTTGGCAATCGTAACCACTGCGGTCTCCAGATCGCTTTGTTCTTCATCCATTACCTGATGGGCGATAGCCAGCCAGCGTGGCCCCGGGCTGAATGTCAGATTGATCAGATCATCGCTCCAGAACTCTCCGATCCACTCACGAATAAACGGGCTGACGGATGTGTTTTGGGCATATACCTCCAATCCCTGAGAATAAAATGCAGAAAATGGAGAATCACTGTACGGCAGGGGAGGAAGGCATAGCTTTTCAGTTTCATCCAGTGCGAAGGTTCGAACTTGTCCCCAGAACGGAAACATTGGTTTTCCAGGGCCTGGGAGTGTAGGAACCCAATCACCAGGGCCCTGATATTCTGCCTGCCAATCATAATTGCCAAATGGGTTCTTATAAGCATCATGACCGTATGGATCAGTTGCTGACCATGCCCAGATCTGATCTGCGATCGCTGTACCATGAGCAAATGACAGGTTGAACGATTCAATACCGGTTTCATTCTGATATTTCTCGTTCAATTGACTGGTCAGTAACGCTATTTCCGCCTGGGTCTGAACAGGTACATCGGCAAAGAATCGAGGCATCAGGGTAGCATACACTCCATGAATGACACTTGGCCAATGATAGGTGTTCTGTTGATCGATATCTGGAAGACTCAAACCCTGGAACTCCGATTCGAGTGATCGGTATGCAGGCATTCCTGGAAGAGCAGCCTCATATACAGCCAAACCGATATATGCCATTGCTCTTGGCGCAGGACCGGGCCGATATCCTCCTGCATAACGTTCTACTTTTAAGAACAGATCACTCCATTCCAGTACAACATCTGCCTGATAGGTGGACACTCTTTTGGAGTCTGACAAATCCGGATCTTTCTGACAAGCGGTTTGAATTAAAAGGATGGACAGAATCAGGAGGAGGAAGATGGGACTTTTGAGCATAGTGTTGGTGGTCATATATTTTTTCGTTTGAAAGTGAATTCAACAGAAATCCGCTTGCAAATGTATCCCTGGTCAATTCCGGTTAACAGACCCATTCCTTAGAATTTCCTTAGAATTGAGGGGTGTGATTTTATCTGTTAATTCTTGTCTATCAGAGTGATAACGATTTTCCTCTTTGTCCTTTTTTGTCAGTTTTTCGCTCAGGGAAGCAGAATGCAGGCAGTGTCTTATCGGGCCAACTTCTACTGCGGATTCTTCCCCCTATCTTTGATAGTTGATTCCTATTACCTTGAAAATCCTACTCGTCGAAGACCAGGTCAGAATCATGGATTCAGTCGTCCGCGGACTGGAGGCCCAGGGTATGCAGGTTGATTGGGCAAAGAATGGTCAGGAGGGATTTGAACGCGCTGTAGCAGAGCATTATGATCTTGTTATTTCTGATGTGATGATGCCCCGGATGACCGGAGTGGAGATGGTAACCCGGCTGCGGAAGCAACAATACGCGGGACCGATTCTTTTACTGACTGGCATGGGAGAGGTGGATCAGAAAATCGCTGGTCTGGAGGCAGGAGCGGATGATTACCTGACCAAACCGTTTGACATGGGCGAACTGGTTGCCCGAGTCCATGCATTAGTACGCCGAAGCCAGGGTGTTCACAGCCGTCACGCGGTTCTCCGGATCGGGGATCTGGAAGTTGATCCACAGGCAAGAACCGTCAGACGAAATGAACAACCCATTCAACTGACCCAGAAGGAGTTTGAACTTCTCCTGTATCTGGTCCGTCATGTCGGTAGGGTCATCTCCAAGAAGGAGATTGCAGAACAGGTGTGGGATATTCATTTTGACAGCTCGACCAATGTCATCGAAGTCTATATGAGTTATCTTCGAAACAAGGTCGACAAACCCTTTAGCCATCCTCTGATTCACACATCTTTCGGGGTCGGTTATGTGTTGCGTCCACCCGACGAGGCTGTCTGACCCGTACCGGTTATTTGCCGACGAAACAGTGTCGGGCCATCTTGCGTAAACCATGTCGGGCAACCTCTGGACAGCCGCTTTCCGGATTGTCATGCCGATGGGTCAAACGAGTTGAAACACTATGGGATATTCCCAGAAAAAGAGTATGCTGCGCTTCCTGCTCATTGTAGTGGGGATACTGGGTATTGCCTTTCTGACGATCTTTCTCCTCTTCCGTCAGGATATGGCGCGGACGTTCGAGCAGGAGCTTCGTGCCAGAGTCAATATGGCTGCCGGCATGATCGCCCGCAAACAGTTTCCTTCCGGGCCACCATCCTTTATCGAAGACGGTAACCCCTGAGCCTATCCTATGCTTACGGAGAACGTAACGGTCTATGACTTGCAGGGAATCGGGTGTTCGCGCTGAATCCCAGTCCCGCGGGACTGGATGCCGACTTGCTGAATATGATCCGCCTGTATGGCGAACATCGGTTTTCACATGAACATTATGAGGCGCTTGGCGTGCTGTTTTCCAACGAACTGGGCAGTCAGTATATCATCATTGCCGAGGCCATTCCCGACCAGGGGAATCTGTCCTACCTGTTTATCCTCCTCATCGTTGTCTTTGTATGCCTGGTGGCCATGATCCTGGCTGGAGGCTGGTATTTCGCTCAGCGAACGCTGGGTTCGGTAGGCGTGTTGTCAGACCAGGTGAAGGATCTGGCACCGTCGGATCTCGGCCGCCGACTGGCAGTAGATAGTCAGCGAAAAGAACTGGACGGACTGGTCAATACCTTCAACAGTTTGCTGGATCGGATCCAGGAGGCCTTTCGTGTTCAGAAACTGTTCCTGGCGAATATGGCCCACGAAATGCGGAATCCCCTGCAGGGGATCATGAGTGATATTCAGCAGGTCACTGATCGGGATTGCCCGGAAGAAGAGCGAACCCGCGTGTTGAAAGAGGTTCTGGCAGATGTTCGCGAACTCAATGATGTAGCGGATAAATTGATGATCCTTGCCCGGCAGGAATCGGAGCAGTCGGTAATCCTCTTTCATCCATTTCGTATTGATGAACTGATCTGGAATGCGCGGACATCACTGGTGAAGGCCAACCCCCACTTTCAGGTCCTTTTCGAGATCACCAGTTTGCCCGAGTCGGAAGAAATGATGATTGTCCTGGGAAATGAATTGCTGATCAAGACGGCTCTGCTCAATCTGATGGACAACGGGTGCAAATTCAGTCCCGACCATCAAGTCAAAGTGTGTCTCGGTTTTCTTCCGGATGGCCAGCCCGAGATCCGGATCAGTGATCAAGGTCCCGGCATAGCGGAATCCGAACGTTCACGGGTTTTTGAACCGTTCTATCGCAGTGAAAAGACGGCGCATATTCGCGGGTCGGGGGTGGGACTGGCACTGGTCGAAGGAATTCTGAATATGCATCAGATCCAACTGGATTATCAATTTGCGGACCCGGGATCTGAGTTCATCCTCACATTCAGTCGACAGGAAGGCTCGTTTATCTTACCGGAATGAACTGGGCAGACAAAAAAGCGGAAACCTGTTGCCAGGTCTCCGCTCTGAAATAAGATTGAATTTCTTCTCATTCGACCCTGCTCAAGGGCCTTGTGGAATCCTTCAGGAAGTTATATTTCTGACATTTGAGGCGGTTATCCATCTGCCTAGAAGGTGAACCCCAACCTGCCGAAATAATACGCTCCTGCTGTGCCCATCTGGACGGAATCCCAGTAACCTCCGCCATCTGTCCAATCTGCATCCTGCACGGTAGGGTAGGCATTGAGCAGGTTGTTGACACCCACCGTCAGTTTCAGTTTCGGTGTCATTTGAACGCCAGCACTCAGGTCAACAACCATGGCGGGATCGTAGGTGTCTTTGGCCGCTTCAACAGCCGCTCCAGGGAATCCACCAAAATCATCATCCGATTCATATGCTTCCCAACCGAGGATGGTGACTTCACTGTACTGGGTCAGGCTGGCATTAACCTGCCATTTGGGCGCCTGAAAACCGAGATTCAGCCCCATTTTATATTCCGGAGCTGATGCTTTGAGGAAGTATTGTTCCCGGACCGAAAAGATCGTTGGGTCCAGGCTGCCACTGTTGATATCCTCAATGTTCATCTTGTTCACATTTCCGATGAGACCGACTGTCAGCCGGTTTGCAGAAAATGCATGGCTCCAGTTGAGCACAACGTCAAGGCCTGTTGTCCGGGTGTCAATGCCGTTTGCAAAGAACTGGGCGGAGACAACATTCAGTCCGAGTTGAGTGGCATCAAAATAATCCGTCAGGACAATCCGATCCTTGATATCGATCAGATAGCCATCCACCGTTGCACTGAATGAACCACTGGACCAAGGTCAGTCCGACTGAACCATTAAACGCCGTTTCTTCCTTTAAGGGGGAGATCCCGAAGCCACGTGTGACCGGGCTGTTATTGGGGGCAAGCAGGACTTCCTCAGCTGTGCCACCTACAAAATTCGTAAACCGGAGGTTGTAATAGATCTGAGCCAGCGAAGGGGCTCTGAACCCGGAAGAAACAGACGCCCGAAGGGACAGATTGTCAATCAGTTTGAGGCGTGTTGCCAATTTGTAATTAAAGGTTTCACCAAAGTCACTGTAATCTTCATAACGCAGTGCCCCATTCAACAGAAGCCATTTGGTGATGTCCAGTTCACCATCCACATAAAAGGCCAGGTTGGATCGGTTCCGGTCCACTTCATTCGCCGGACTGTAACCGGGGAATCCCTGTGATCCACCAGGTCGTTCCTCCCCGGTTACGGTATCCACCGGGATGGTCTGGTCGGGGCTGATGATGGCCTGGCCGTCCACATCATAGGTGGCGTAGGAGCCTTCTTCACCGGAAAAATGATGAAGTTTTCTGTTCGGTATTCTGCCCCGAAGGCCGAGTTGGCGCCTGCCAGAATGTTGCCGAAATACTTGCTGAAATCCAGGCCCGTCGTATTCTGGGACAGGGAATGGCCGCCGGCATCAAAATCGGTTGGTGAGGCATCTTCCAGCGATGCGTTCAAGGTGTTTTTAATAAAATAATGAAAGTCATTCCGGCCGAATGTATTGTTGAAATCCACATTCCAGCCGTTGTTCAGATTGTGACGGACTCCGGTTGATGCAGAAACGTCTGTGATGTTGGAGGTGATCCGTGGCGTAAACCCGTCGGGATAGATACTCAGTATATTTCGTGCCGTGGGATTATTCCGGGTGAATGCGTAGGCATCGGTATTGCGAAAATTGCGACCGCCGAATGCATAGAATTCTGTTTGTTTGCCAATCGGGATCGCGGAGTTGATCATGAAGTTGAATCCATCAAGAGCGGCTTCCCCGTATCCTCTGCGAAAATCCGCACCGGGCCGAAGGGTACGGTCCTTATTGATCACTTCTGTCGAAATATTGGCAAAACCACCGGCTGATCCAATGGGTAATCCATAGTTGGCTGCTACACGAAGGGTATTGCCATCCAGGGCCCGATCCTGATCATAGAGTCTGTTCTCTCCGGCCGCATTCGGAGTGCCGTCTGCAAAATCACCGTTTGCATTGGTATTGTACATTCCATAGCTCACATTGCCCGACAACTCTCCGACATGATCCTGCAAAACGATATTGATCACTCCGGCAATGGCATCGGATCCGTATTGAGCAGAAGCACCATCTCGAAGTACCTCAATACGTTTGATGGCAGAAACAGGGATGGCATTCAGGTCAGTGCCTGTGTTGCCACGTCCCCGTGTACCAAAGACGTTAATCAAAGAGGACTGGTGTCTTCGTTTGCCATTGATCAGCACGAGTGTCTGGTCTGGTCCGAGTCCACGCAATGTAGCCGGGTCAATATGATCGGCACCATCTGATCCGGATTGCTTGGATGCATTGAATGAAGGCGCTGCATACTGCAGAATCTGATTGATTTCCACCTGACCGGAGCGACTTTGTAATTCGGTCAGATCGATCACGTCGATCGGGACGGCTGAATTGGTCGAAGAGCGATTGAGACTCCGCGAACCGACCACTTTGATCTCGCCGAGTGTGACACCTTCGCTCATGGTCAGGTTGATCGTCGAACGGCCGTTCACCGCTTCCCGCAATTCCTGGTACCCGATATAGCTGAGGATCAGTGTTGCATCCGGACTTGAAACGCTCAGCGAGAAGGTACCATCCAGGGCAGAGATCGTCCCTCGGGTGGTGCCCTCTTCAGCAATATTGACCCCGACCAGGGGCTGATTCGAAGCCTCAGAGACCTTACCTGTCACTGTAAATTGGGCGATCATGTTTGTCCATGAGAAAACAAATAGCAGTAGTGGTACAAGTGTCTTCATGTTGGTTTAGTTGAAGTGGTAAAGAGGTTGATTATCGATATTGCAATCCATCATACATGGAGTGTATATGAAAAGTGATGAAATTTCATGTTGCAACCAGGCATCCTGTCGGAACATCATCATGTGGATGACGAATATAGTCAAACTATAAGTCAGGATGTGCTGCTTTTTTAAGAGGCCCCAGATCTTCCAGAATCTGGGAATTCGTCTTGGCAAACTCCGATTGGATGTCCTTGCTTACCGGGAATATGAAGCAGGCCCATGGCAGCTTCTTACCTGAAACAATTCTGAAGGTCTGTACCTTTGCGCCCGTATGGAACAACTGGACAAAGAAATCGCCATTCGGCGCACATTTGCGATCGTCTCCCACCCGGATGCGGGGAAGACGACACTGACAGAAAAGCTGCTTCTTTTTGGCGGGGCCATCCAGGAAGCGGGTGCGGTCAAGTCGAACAAGATCAAAAAAACGACGACCTCCGACTTTATGGAGATCGAAAAACAACGGGGTATTTCGGTGGCCACCTCGGTCATGGCATTTGAATATCGCGATCTCAAGATCAATATCCTGGATACACCGGGTCACAAGGATTTTGCCGAAGACACCTATCGAACCCTGACGGCAGTGGACAGCGTGATCGTTGTCATTGACGTAGCAAAAGGTGTGGAGGAGCAAACAGAGCGCCTGGTGGAAGTGTGCCGGATGCGCCAGACGCCCATCATCGTATTTATCAACAAGCTGGACCGGGAAGGGCTGGACGGTTTTGACCTCCTCGACGAGATCGAGGCCAAGCTCAAGCTGAAGGTTACACCACTTTCCTGGCCGGCCGGTATGGGACAGCGATTCAAGGGGGTGTACAGTATGTACAAGAAGAACCTGGTGCTCTTCCGGCCACACAGCAAGCAGACAGATGATGTGGTGGAGATCAGCAGTCTGGATGACCCCGCCCTGGACAAACATGTAGGTGAAGCATTGGCAGCGGAACTTCGACATGACACCGAGATCCTGGAAACCGTATATCCCGCATTTGATCGCGAAGACTATCTGAATGGGAAGGTGAGCCCGGTGTTTTTTGGTTCTGCGGTCAACAATTTTGGTGTCCGCGAACTGCTCGATTGTTTTGTCGAGATCGCACCACCTCCACTGCCCCGGATCACCGAGGAACGACTGGTCAGGCCGAATGAGGAAGTCTTCAGTGGCTTCGTGTTCAAGATTCACGCAAACATTGACCCCGGCACCGGGACCGGATCGCCTTCCTGCGCATCTGTTCGGGAAAGTTTGAACGGAATACGCCCTATTTTCATGTGCGGCAGGCCCGACCGTTGCGCTTTTCCAACCCCACTTCCTTCATGGCCTCCAAAAAGGAGATCGTCGATGAAGCATTCCCCGGCGATGTGATCGGCTTGTATGACAGTGGCAATTTCAAGATCGGCGATGTCCTTACGGCTGGTGAAGTCTTGCATTTCAAGGGCATGCCCAGTTTCAGTCCGGAGATCTTTCGTTATGTCAACAATGATGATCCATTGAAATCCAAGCAATTTGTCAAGGGCCTGGACCAGTTGATGGACGAAGGTGTAGCCCAACTCTTCACCCGTGAGATGGATGGCCGGAAGATTATCGGGGTAGTTGGCAACCTGCAGCTGGATGTGATCCAGTATCGTCTCGAGCATGAATACACCGCCAGGGTATCCTACGAGCCGACCAACTTTTACAAGGCCTGCTGGGTGACATGTAGCGACAAAAAGGCTCTTGCCGACTTTGAGAACAGACGCGGTCGCGACCTCGCCCGGGATACAGATGGTCAACTCGTTTTCCTCGCCGAATCACCCTGGATGCTGAAGATGGCACAGGAAAATCATCCGGATGTCCAGTTTCATTTTACCAGTGAATTCTGATGTGAATTTTCCGGCTTGTTTCCTCGCACATCCTGGAGAAATATGACAGAGCTTCCTTGTTATCTGACGGCCCCATTTCATTCCGACTCCATCCTTGCTGTTGAATCAACACGTACAGGCGGGTTCAGTCAACCGCCTTATAAGTCTCTGAATCTCGGACTGTTCACCCCCGATGACCCACAAACCATCGAACAGAATTTGAACCAGTTTTGTGTGGGCCTGGACATTGACCGAAGCCGCCTGGCATTGAGCCGACAGGTCCATGGTGATCAGATCTTGGAGGTCACGTCTCCAGGTCAGGTTGAAGGCTACGATGCAATGATCACCAATCTGTCGGATATCTTTCTGGGGATCGGCACGGCGGATTGCTGCCCGGTACTGATCTGGGATCCGGTTCAACAGGCTGTTGGTGCAGTCCACGCCGGTTGGCGGGGGACTGCCCTGCAGATCCTGCCGAAGACCATCCACATGATGACAAGTCGATTCGAATCCAACCCGGCTGACCTGTGGATCTATCTGGGCACCTGTATCAGCTGGTCGCATTACGAGATCGGGGAGGAGGTAGCCGACCAGTTTCCAGATGTGTTCCTGCGCCCGGGTAAAGACGAGGGTAAGTATCTTCTGGATATGAAGGGGTGTTTGTTTGCCCAGGCACTGGCTGCCGGGATCAGGTCGGGTCATGTCACGGCATCGACCCATTGCAGTTATGCCGAACCGGATTTGTTTTACTCATATCGACGTGATGGATCGGCCAGCGGACGGATGATGAGTCTCGTTGGTCTACGGAGGAATCACTAACTTGAATTCCTGTGTGAATGGTTGATCCATTTTGCCAGAATCATTGATCGTAGGAAAGTGATGGGTTGGAACAACATGTCAAGGTCCAGAATCGGAATTTTCCTGATGGCAGTCTGGCTGTTAGCCGGCACTGCGATCGGACAACAGGAATATGTGCATGTCTACAACCAGATCCAGGTCAATTATCAGTATTTCGGATTTGCCAAGATGGCCGCTTCACCTGAAGGAGGCTGGGTTGTGGCGGAATGTGATTCGGCTACCCGGGTAGTTCGGGTACTTCGGTTTGATGCATGCAGCCGGGTCCGTTGGGCAAAACAACTGACTTATCCGCTGTCCTTCCGTCCCTACCGGGTCAGCGATATTCTCGTTGATTCGGATGGAACGATCATGCTGGGAGTCCAGCACTTTGGAACCAATCAAGGCGCGTTTCATATGACCCGACTGGACGATTCGGGGGAGGTCATCTGGACCCGGTTATGGGGTGCCACCAATTTTGGTCCAGGAGTCTTCCAAATGGGATTTCTTCCTGAAAGGCGGATCTTTTTTGTGGGTCTATGCAATCCCACCGGCTTGGTTTCCGATATGGTCGGCATCGTTGACAGCACGGGTAACCTTCAGCAACTGCGCCGGTATTACAGTTCTGCTGCAGGGTATGCTCCATCCGCTATTGCATTGAAAAACGACCATATTCTTATCCGGCGTGGTGACCGGTTGTATGAAGTGGATCCAGGTTCTGGGGACGTGGTTTGGATGACCTGGAACATTGCCCCCCTGTACAACAGCGTTATTCCGGTAGAACTGGATTCCGGATTTCTGATTCTTGGTCAGTTTTCCAACAGTCAGGACCTGTATTCCGCAGTACCGGTTTTTCTGGATGAGCAGGGAGCATATGTCTCCCGCGGGGAAATGTTCCGCGCCGATGGCGGAGCCTTTTCCAATGTGGAAAATTTGCGAATCCGGCGTGTGGTGGTCATGGAGGACGGACATTTTGTGACCGTGACCACTGATTCGTTGAAAACGGGTTATCTGTCTGTCGTCATCTTTGATGCGATCGGTGACCTCGTCCGGCAGATCTATATCAACCCGGAACCCGGCAAGATTCGCCTGCTCAATCATGACTTCTGCCTCCTCCCGGATAATCGCCTGGCTATTGCAGCCAATATCAATGGGGCCCTGGGCATGGTGCTTGTCCGGCTGGACTCCACGATGCTCTGTGGCGCCCGGGAGGTCCTGCAACCGGTTCCTTACAATACAAGCATCAGTTCGGGATCCATCGATTTTCAGGGGACGGACTATCCGGTCCAGGCGGTGTCGGTTGAGCTTCTTGTCCAGGATTTTGATCCCGGTCTGGTAACGATCTGCGACACCATCCTGAACGGCCAGTATCGTCGCGATACCCTCACCGCCTGCCCGGGTGACTCTGTCCTGGCCGATGCTTCCTGGCCAGGGGCAACGGACTGGATATGGAGCAACGGCGCACAAGTCAGCAACCAGTACATTGGAACTGGGGATTCCTTGCAGGTCGAGGTATCCGTTGGCTGTCTCACCTTGGTCCGACAATTCGTCTGTTTACCGGATGCGGCATGTCCCTGTCCGGTTTCCTTTCCAAACCTCTTCACGCCGAACGGAGATGGGGTGAATGACCATTTTCGGCCGGTAACCGATTGCCTCCTCGAGGACTATTCGCTCACAGTGTACAGTCGCTGGGGTCATCCGATATTCTCTACACGGGATCCGCACAGCGGTTGGGACGGCAAACAGGACGGGGTTGAGTTACCCATGGAGGTCTATTCCTTTGTGGCCAGCTGGACAGATGACAACGGGACGTCCGGTCAGGTGCGAGGCGACATCACCCTGGTTCGTTGACCGATAAAAAAAGCGGTGTGACGTAACGCCACACCGCATGAGGGGATAAAGAGACAATGTTCTTTTAATGGAGAATGATCGTCCCGCTATGGATCCGAACCTCATCACCCGTGATGATGTACGTATAGAATCCAGCGGGCAGATTCCCCCTGTCGAGGCGGAATCCATTCCCCATAAAGACATCGGTGCGGATCATGCGTCCCAGGTTGTCCAGAAGGATGAATTTATTTGTAGAAAATTCATTGTCTTCCAACTGGAATGTAACCTGATCCACAGCTGGATTGGGATAGACCAGCAATTGACCACCACCGGGGACGGGATCATTCACATCACTCATCACTTCGATGAAGTCTTTTCCGACTGTGTGCACCACGGTATTGGTCAGGATCGGGTCATTCTCATCGAAATAGATCGCTGCCCGGTTTTCGATCACTGAACCGATCGCCGGTGGCTTGCTGGTCAATAGTGAATTTGACATAGCCATTGGACCCTTCTTCATTGACCGCCTCCTGAGGCAGGAAGATCGGATCAAAGGTGAACCGGATGATGTCCCTCCAGTAATTCAAACTGGTATTTGTGACTGGATGTACCCGTCCGGATGCTCAATGGATCCAGAAGGGTGGACAGAGTATCGAGCAGGACCACCTGGAATGCTGTGTCTGTTCCCGTGTTCTGGAACTGGAGCAGGTATTCGATTTGCGTATTCTGCTCGATGAAGCGGGATGCACCGTATCCGGTCGGAACAGCAGATTTTGCATTGGGGTCGAAAGACGAAATATTGGGTTGGCAGTCGTTGGCAATGAACGGACTTGGATTTTCGATGAAGAAAACATTTTGCTGCCCACCTCCGAATTGTTGTTCACATCCTCTGACGGTCACGGCGACATCGCCCGGAAAAGGGTGATTGGCTTCCTGTTCGGCTTCCAGGCGCCAGGTATTGCCATTGGAAGGGATGGGTGGCAGGTCCAGAGTTTCACTGGCATTTAGTTCAAACTGATCCTGCATGAACATGATGACATCCTCCACGATCGTGTATCCGAGCGGAACAGCCATATTTCCTTCCCCGTAGTTGCGGATCTGCAGGTAGATGCTGTCCTGATCGCAATAGCCGGAGACTTCGATGTTGGCACCACTCCATTCCGGTGAAGGCGGGCATAGGGTGTCGGGATAGAAATAGACATCCGAACAGTGGGTATAGCCAAGCGGGGCTTCACAGCTCACGATACAGTTCAGCGTGACCTGGCCACTGAATCCCGGCTCAAGATCTCCCAGTTCGATGACAAAGAGGTTATTCCCCAGATCAGTTGCAGGAAGGGAGCTGCCGGTCAATTCCAGATAACTGTCCAGAATAATTTCCAGGGATGCGTCCGCGATCATATCCGCACTGTAGCTGGTATAACTGACCGTATAGGTGTTTGCTTTACATCTCCGTAAAAATGGAGCAGACAGTTCGACATCGACTATCGGACAGTCGGCATTGAGGGTCACCGGGATATGTTGCTCTCCCGGATCATTCGGCGAACAGGGGACCTCCCAGGTGGTCTGGCAACCCTGGCCGTAAGAGAAGGGAACATTCAGACTGATCTCGAGAAGCAGATCCGAAGGACAGATCCCTTCAAAGTGATAGGTACCATCCGCTTCGGTTGTATCTGTATAAATCGTGCCACTAACTGTCCCGATGGCTTTGACCGGCCATCCCGCCAGGACGGGTTCATTCGGATCCAGTGTGCAATTTGTGATCGTGTCAATAAAGACGGTACCGGAAGCGGAAAGCAACAGGGTATCGGTGTCATTCAGCACGATGGTCTGGGCATAGCTGTAGGATCCGCTGATGGGTCCGAGTGCAACGGTGGGTATCCCATTCTCCAACAGGTAAATGGAGTCGATTGAACTGAATGTGAGGTAGGCATCTCCCGACTTGCCATCGCCGTCGATATCCAGACGGGGAAGTTCGACGCGGATATCTTCACTGTTGTCCTGACACGGATCATCGATCAGCCAGTTGCGGATCACCAGATCGGCAATTTCATCGCAGGTCAGGTCGATGGGGTAGTCTACATAACTTGCCAGGAAGGAATTCCCATTGACGACAATGAACATACTGTCAGCCTCAGGTATGCCCGGGGCGTCGTCTGACGGGACGATCAGTTCCTGGCCGTACACCACCTGGATGGACTGGTATGCAGTGTCGGAAATATTCAGAGCCAGGTCTGCGGAGAGAAAAGAACGACTGATTTCAATCGGTCGGCCACAATTGTCGAGGGTGACGACCGCATTCGAAACAATGGTCCAGGTCCCGCAGAAGTCATAACTGGTTGCTGCACCAAAGAGCAGATCAAGTTGTACCCAATCACCCACATCGACCCCCAATGAGTTCCAGAGTTCACCTGAAATAACCGTATCCGCTGGGGCTGTGCAGGTCGGAGGGATAACATCCGGGAAGCAAGTCGGTGTCGTGATTTCCACGGTGGCCGCGCAGACATTTGTATTGCCGGCTTCATCGGCCACCCATAGAAAAACGGGGCTGTACGTGCCTTCCGCCGTGAATTCAAGCTGGGTTGTTGTCGGCATGGAAGGAGAGGGCGAAGCGGCAAGTTCAATGGCAAAACTCAGATTGGATGCAAGTGAGCAATTATCCGTACTGCCATCATTTACTTCTCCAGCGTTCAGCAGGGTCAGATCGGGGCCATCCTGGCTCAGGGACAAGGTGACGACTTCTTCACACACAGCAACGGGAGGGATCACGTCATTTGTGCAGTCGATCAGGACTTCAAGGGTGCCCCAGCAGGCATTAAACGTGTTTGTGTCAATCACTTTGAGCAGATGGGTGCCCGCGTCTGCACCAGTCAGGACGATGGTGGCCTGTTGTGTGGAAGGAGGATCCAACTCCGGAGATAATCCTCATAGCAGTACCCGCTCCCTTCCAGGATGTCATCGGGGGTGATTGTGGCAGAAGCGCCGAATTCGATCACCACTTCAATATGGTCGTTACAAACCGGAATCGGATTGTTTCCATTGCACTTGTTCTTGACAAGCACTTCCGTCCAGCATGGATTGGCATTGCCTGATTCATCGATCGCCCACAGGGTGAGCGCCTGAAGACCGACATCCTGGATGCCAAAGGTGACGCTGGACGTGACAGGAGGGTCCTGGGATCCGAATCCGGCCTCGACACGAAAGAGGAGGTCATCAGGTCCTGTGCAATTGTCGTAACAACCTGCATCAAGGTATGTCGCTTCGATGGTCACCATCTGATTGGCATCCAGGTTGACCTCCAGTTCGGCCACACAAACCATGGATGGAGGAAGAATATCCGGATTGCATTGTCCATACGATGGCAGGGCAGCCCCGATTGCCATCAGGAGGCTCAGGCAGAGGATGAGGATCTTGTTCATAGGAGAAGAGTGCATGGGGTCAAAAGATACAGGGTTTGCCGGATTGTAGCCGGTGTCCCACCCACCTGTCTTCCCGTTGCGTTCGGGTTGAAAGGCTGTTCGCGGGGTAGTTCCAGGTCGGTGATGTTTCATGGTCTTATTCTTCAAATGTGTGTCATGTGTTTCTTTCACGATACAAATATGAAGACCAGCACCTCGGGAGTCAAAGACAAAAAAGCCATTTTGTAGAATGAACTATTTGATTATTATTGTAGAAGTCATTTAATAAATGAAATATTGAATCTACTTTGTAGAGTAATAAATGATCAAAAGGTGCAAAATGAAGCATCTTTTGCGTCGATTCATTTCATCTGACGCGGAAACAGAGCAAAAACTGATCCCGGAAATCGGGAAACGATGGATCTGGAACAAAGCACACTGGTCACCTTGATCCGGGCGTTGCCCCAAACCTCACACAGAGAAGTGCGGAAGTTTCTCGCCTCTCCATTTTTTACTACGAGGGATGATATGATCCCTCTCTTCGAGCAGATTGCGAATCATCCGGTGACGGACAAGTCATCCTTGTGGACGGATCTGTACCCTGACCACCCCTTTGACGACCAGCAGTTGCGCTTGCTGATGAGCTATCTGCACAAATTGCTGGAGACGTATGTATCGTTGTCTGAATGGGCAAGTGATGATGTGCATCAATGCGTACTGCTGGCGGTTGGCTATCGAAAACGCGGCATGAATACAGTTCGATCGGGCGCGTCAACGTGCCGAGAAACTGCTGCAAGAGCGATCGTGGAGAAACGGGGAATATCATACTGTCCGTCATCAGCTGATGGGAGGGAGGTTGCCTTGCAAACTGTGCAGAATCCAGCGGATGCGGCCTCTTTTCAGGAGATGGTGCATCAGTTCGATGCGGCATATCTCTCGGGTCGCCTGCGGCTGATCTGTATGGCCTACGCACAACGGCAGGTGTATCACACTTCGCTGGAATCACTTGATGTGGCTGAAGTTGTTTCTATGGCAGAACGCGCGGAATGGGATGAGACACCGGCAGTCGTCCTCTATCTCGCCTGTTACCGGATGTTGCGGGATCCTGTTCAGATCCGGTTTTTTCATGCATTTACCTCATTGCTTGAACGGCACCGCGAAGCATTCGAGCAGGAGGAGATCCGGGGGCTCTATCAACAGGCAATCAATTATTGTGTGCGTCGCCTCAACAGCGGGGACGACCAGTTTTTCAGGGAAGTCCTCCGTCTCTACCAATCCGGCCTGGCCAATGGATATCTGCTGGAACAGGGCATTCTATCCAGGTTTGCCTACCACAATATTGTCGCTGCTGCCCTGCATGCGGGGGAGTTGGAGTGGGTCAATCACTTCATCCATGATGCCAAAGGGCTTCTGGAACGGAAGTACCGGGAAAGTTCGTTCAGCTTCAACCTGGCGCGGCTGGAATATCATCGAAAGCGTTTTGACGCAGTACTTGAATTGCTGCAGAAAGCCAATTATCGGGATCCCCTCCTCAATCTTGCTGCCCGGACACTGCTGCTGAAGACCTGGTATGAATCGGGCGAAACTGAATTGCTTCAATCCCATCTGGATGCCATGCGTAACTATATCCAACGGAAACGGGTGATCGGCTATCACAAGGAGAACTACCTGAACATCGTGCGATACACGGATCGGTTGCTTCGAGTAAATACCCGTGATGCAAAGGGAATCAACGCCCTGAAAAAAGCGATCCTGGAAGAAGGTGTGCTCACAGAACGGGACTGGTTCCTGACCTGTCTCGAGGAATTCTATTGAGCAGCTCCCAGCTCCCGATAGACTGCATCCGCCAAATGGCGGGCCGCTTCCGGATGATGCCTCAGCCACAGCTCCGGCTCGATCAGTTCCAGTTCGGACAAACAGATGCTGCCGCTCTTATCCCGGAGGATATCTACCCGGGCGTAGACCGGATTCGGCTGACACAGTGAAACGGCACGTTCCGCGAAATGGATCTCCTCCGGATGGGGTTGATAGTCATGTACGCTTCCACCAAAATCGTCCTGGACACGGAAGTCACCCGGTTTCGCCTTTTTCAGTACAGCATGAGTAAACTGACCACCGATCACCATCAGCGAGATCTCGCCATCGTTCAGGATGCCCTGTTGAAACTCCTGCAGGAGCATGGATTCTTCAGCGATCAGTTTGCGGAAGATATCCTCATGATCCGCGACGGACTGGGTATTCAGCCTGTAGGTATGCCGCGCAGCACCGGATACTGCCGGTTTGAGGATCAGGTCCGGCCAGGCGCAGAGATCGGCGACTTCCCGCAGAGTTCGCTGATCTCCTGTTCGATGAAACAGGTGGGGGGGATGAATGCCTTGCCGGTTCAGATCGCGGAGATAGTGTTTATCGACATTCCATCGGATCAGCTCCGGCGTGTTGATCAACCGGGTCAGCTGACTTGCCTTGTCGAGCCATGTCTGGAATTCGTCAAACCGGTCAAAATAATCCCAGGTCGTCCGAAAGAGAGCACTTCGGGTTTGCGACCAGTCCATGTCGGGATTGTCCCAATGTGTCCGGGCTACGCGAAGGCCATGTACTTCGAGTGCAGACCGGAGCAGCGCGTCGTCATCCAGGATCTGACGGGCATACCAGCCCGGATTGGCCGGTTTGTCATATCGGCGATCGGTCAGCAGGGTGATGTCAAATGAAGGCATGGTGTGAAGATATACCAAACCTCTCTTTACCTTTTCCGCCCAGGAAAAAGGGGAATTGTAGATGGATGAAAATGGGAACCATGCCTGTGGTGAAGTGGTTCTTCAACCCATTCAGGGTTGTCACAGGCACCTGTGTTGACCCCGGGTTTTACCATGGTCGAAGTTGCCTCCAGCGACATCTCCAGGCATGCCCGGGCTATTCAATTGAATCTTCCAGCCGTTACGAACCAAGTCCCGCATCCCTCATCCCTCATTTGTTCTTGCCAGATTTTCTCCTCCACCCCTCATAACCTCATAACCTCATAACCTCAAAACCTCATAACCTCCTCCCCTTCTCCCCCGGTAGATGAATAACCGTACCTTCACCGCCGGATGAACCAATCGGCTGACATGACGACCTTTCACGACCTGAACCTGACAAAAGCACTGCTTCAAGCCGTGGAAGAGATGGGTTTCTCATCCCCACACCGATCCAGGAACAATCATTCCCGGTTATTCTATCCGGATCTAATATGGTGGGGATTGCCCAAACCGGAACCGGAAAAACACTGGCCTACCTCCTTCCTCTTCTGCGCGATCTGCCTTTTGACAAACAGGTCAACCCGCGCATCCTGATCCTGGTGCCCACTCGTGAACTGGTCATGCAGGTCGTTGAACAGATCGAGGCACTGACCGCCTACATGACGATCCGCATTCTGGGGATCTATGGCGGAGTCAATATCAACACCCAGAAACTGGAGGTGGCAAAAGGCGCTGATATTGTCGTCGCTACTCCGGGGAGACTATATGATCTAGTGCTGGCACGAGCCCTTTATCTGAAAGCCGTTAAAAAACTGGTGATCGATGAAGTGGATGTGATGCTGGATCTGGGTTTTCGATTTCAATTGACAAACCTGTTTGAACTGCTGCCCGAAAAGCGACAGAACATCATGTTTTCGGCTACCATGACGGACGAAGTGGACGAATTGATCCGGGATTTTTTTATTTCTCCCGTGACCGTTTCGATCGCCGTCAGTGGAACACCGTTGACCAATATTCAGCAAAGTTGCTATCCGGTCCCGAATTTCTATACCAAGATCAACTTGCTGAAACATCTGTTATCCGATAAAAAGATATTTGAAAAGGTGCTCCTTTTTGCGCCCAGTAAAAAATATGCTGACCGGATCTATGCTGCGTTGGAACCGGTATTCACCAATGCCATTGGTGTTATTCACGCTAATAAATCTCAGAATTACCGCATTCAGTCCATCGACCAATTCAATTCCGGATCTTTTCGCATCCTTGTAACTACAGATGTCATGGCACGGGGTCTTGACCTGGACCGGATATCCCATGTGATCAACTTTGACACTCCCGCTTTTCCGGAAAACTATATGCACCGGATCGGTCGCACCGGTCGCGCCGAACATGAAGGGTATTCCATCCTGTTGTTCACCGAAAATGAAGAGGAAGACAAACTGGCCATCGAGGTGTTGATGGCCTATGAGATCCCCGTCCTCCCGCTGCCCGACGAGCTCGAAATCGCAACAGAATTGATCCCGGATGAACGGCCCCGGATCCTCGAAAAAATCCACATAAACGCGCGGAGGAGAGGATGCCCCCGGACCTGCCTTTCATGAGAAAAAGGCAAAAAACAGAAAAGTCAATCAAGGTGGATCCTATCGTCGCGAAATTGCCAAAAAGTATAAGAAGCCAAAAACCAGGGGCGATAAAATTGCCAATCAGCGAAGGAAGAAGAAATAACCGACAGGCCGTAGCGGACTCCCTAAGACGAACAGGACTCAAGCCGTGAAATCAAGGCACGGTTAGGAGCAGGCAAAGCCGGAAGGCACTAGTGGCTGTTCGGCCATGGGCATGATTGGTTGATCCGTCTGTACCTGTAGCTGTCATCAACTGTTTTAGACATTTTAAAGCGAACTAACCGTACCATTCTGTTGCTTGGGTCATTCCAAGCTTTGGTAGCTCATTTCCTATCCGAAGTGTATTTCAAATGAATCAGATCTATTGTAGATCCTGTCAGTTTGATACCGATTGGATGCCCTTGTTCTATGAAATGATCATCGGCCTGAGGAGGTTACGATAGACGACCAAGATCATCGGCGATGCTGATAAAGGACATTTTTTGTCCTTTATTCAAAATTTTTACCTTCACAATGTGCTTGATCTGCCTGAAGTCGGGTTTGGTATGCACATGAAAACACTAGAAAGGAATATCCACCCAAACGCTAAAATTCGTTCACATGCTCTCTAAATCTCAAGCTCGAACATTCTTTCTGGGAGGTACGGTGGTCACTTTTGCCATACTTCTGGGGTTGTCCTGGAATTCATTGAGCAATGCGGTCCCCAAACAGACCCACGAAGAGAATCTGACAGAACAGGTGGTGCGTGGCAAGCACCTCTGGGAGTCCAACAACTGCATGGGTTGCCACACCATCTTCGGAGAAGGGGCCTACTATGCACCCGAACTCACCAAGGTGATCGATCGCCGTGGTGAACCTTTCGTCAAAGCCGTTCTGACATCCAAAGCACCCTGGGCGCCGAATGGCCGAAAAATGGTCGCTTACGGTTTCTCAGACAACGATGCCGATGATCTGATCGCCTTTTTCAAATGGATCGGTGAGGTTGACCTCAATGGTTTTCCACCTGAACCCGACCTCAAACAGTAATCCTGGACTCCTCAATCATCACTCGCTATGAAATATAAATCACAACAAGTGGCCTATTGGTTCTTCGCCTTGTCGATGCTCCTCCTGGCTCTCCAGATTGTCTACGGATTCATCATGGGTTTTGCCCATATGGGTTTTGATGGCTTGCACGAAATCTTCCCGTTCAATACATCCAGAGCGGTGCACACCAACCTTCTGGTTGTATGGATTTTATCCGGATTTATGGGTGCAGCATACTACATTATTCCTGAAGAAGCAGAAAATGAATTGGTCAATGTCAAACTGGCCTATATCCAGCTCATCACGTTGGCTCTGGTCGGTGTGGTTGCCATTGTTGGCTATCACTTCAATTACTGGGAAGGACGGAAATTCCTTGAAATTCCACGCCCACTCGATTATCTTGTTGTTATCAACGTACTGACCTTTCTCGGGCTGATCCTGGCTACGCTGTATAAAGGGAAAAAAAGGACAACCACATCTCTGGTCCTGACCATGGGACTTGTTTTTGCTGCATTGCTCTATCTCCCGGGGATGATCTGGTTTGACAACCAGACCATGGACTCTTTCTTTCGCTGGTGGGTTGTCCACTTGTGGGTAGAGGGTGTATGGGAATTGATCATGGGTGGTATTCTGGCCTTCCTGCTGATCAAGATCACGGGTGTCGACAGGGAGGTTATCGAGAAATGGCTCTACGTCATTGTCGGCCTGACGTTCATTTCCGGTATTCTCGGAACGGGTCATCACTACTATTATATCGGTGTAGACAAGACCTGGTTGATTATCGGAGGGATCTTTTCTGCAATGGAACCATTGGCGTTCCTGGGTATGGCACTTTTTGCCGTAGCCATGTATCGCAAAGGGGAGAAAAGCATCCGAATAAAACTGCCCTGAACTGGACGTTGGGTACAGCTATTGTTTCCCTTCGTCGGTGCCGGTTTGCTTGGATTGGCACATACCTCCCACAGGTCAATCTGTATACACACGGAACCCTGGTCACAGCCATGCATGGACACCTTGCTTTCTGGGGTGCATATGGCATGATCGTCTTTGCCATTATTTCTTACACCATGCCGAATATGACCGGCCGAAAATTATTCAATACCAACACCGGATTACTCGCCTTCTGGTTATCCAATATTGGCATGTTGGGCATGACAGTTGCCTTCGGAGTAGCAGGTGTTGCTCAGGTGTATCTCCGAACGAAAAGTGGGAATCGAATTTGGTCTGGTCCAAAGGAGATCCAAGTCCACTTCTTTATCCTGATTTGCTGTGCAACACTCTTTACCACCGGTATCACCTTGTACATGTATGAATTCATCAAATACGGCCGACCTTCAAATGAAGTGTTGGTGGATTAAGCTATAGTCTTTCTGAAGTAAATCGGCCGGAAGAGACCGGCAAACGCTTCACTCACTGAAACATAGGGTCGATACCTTGTATGGGCCCTATGTTTTTATTCTCTGCAAACTACATGAGGACAACTGCACCATATTACCATGCTGTCGGGAAAGAGGTTGAAGTTTTCGGACATGCCTATCAGAATAAGATCCCGTTTTTATTGAAGGGCCCACAGGTACAGGTAAATCCCGTTTCATAGAATACATGGCCCACCAATTAGGTCAGACCCTGATCACCATCAGCTGTCATGAAGAAACGTCTTCGACGGACCTGATTGGACGATTTATTATTAAAGGTGCAGAAACTGTCTGGCTGGACGGACCACTCACCCGTGCTGTCAAAGAAGGATCTATTATCTACCTGGATGAAATTGCCGAGGCACGCCCGGATATTATTGTTGCCATCCACTCTCTTACAGATCACCGCCGGGAACTCTTCATCGACAAACTCGGGGAAACGATCAAAGCACATCCGGATTTTATGTTGGTGGCTTCCTTCAATCCCGGATATCAACGCGGTTTCAAGGAACTCAAACCCTCCACCCGGCAACGTTTCATTGCGATGTCATTCAATTATCCTGATGAAAATATTGAGACGACAATTCTGGTAAGCGAATCCGGAATAGAAATCAGTGATGCCAGGCGTCTGGTCCAGATTGGGAATAAAATTCGCAATCTGACAGAACTGGGCCTTTCCGAAACGGTATCCACACGACTTCTGGTCGATGCCGCCAAACTCATCCAAAGCGGCCTTCCCAAACGACTTTCTGTCAAGGTAGCCGTCATCGAACCCTTGACCGACGACCCGGATGTTCTCCAGGCTCTGGGTGACCTCAGTGACCTTATGATCTGACCATGCCACTGGACGAATATCTCTTTGGCCGACTGGTCACCTATCTGAAGCGGAAGAAACAAGCTGCAGAGTCCCAGGCCTGTCGGGTAAATCTGGATGATGTCAAACAGCGGCTGACCATTCTGGCTCGTGCTATTTCCGGTGATGCCATCGAAATTTTTCCGGCGGAACGAGAAGGCGGGTATAAACAGCATAATTTTTTCTTACCCGTTTCATGTTCATTCTTTCCCACCATCGAGGACAATCTGGCCTTCTATTTCTACCGAGTGATCTTCCTGCACATCCAGCGTCAATTGGGACTCAACGGGCCGACCCGTACTGACCTCACTCTGGCAGAAGCACAACAACAGGCGATGGATGCCGCACTGGTAATTCTGGTTGAACTGGAGCATCACTTTCCTCCTGTCGCCCGAATTCATGAACAATGTAAAGCCATCCTGTAACAATCCGCTTCGGAGAAAGCACCAGTGGATCTGACCTGGCTCTATGGAAAATGGATGAGAGATGATCCACTTGACCAATCCGGTACAATCCTTCAGAATACATCCGATGAAATCAATAAGGCGTCCCACAAACAACCGACAACTCTTATCCGATCCAGGGCAGTAGAAGAGATCCGCAGTTTGATTGTGGATAAAAAGCAGCAGGAAGATTATATCCTCACACACAATTTTGAAAAAGTGGAAACGGCTGATGAATTCAGTGGAGTATGGCGTGATTTTGATGGTGATGATCAGCTGGAAGATCACCAGGAAGCAGTGGATGAATTGAATATGAAATTCACTGTCCGGGTCGATGATCAGGCACACTCGGTTTATCAGGCTGAATTTATTGAGAACACCACGATTTCAGAAAGTGCGGAACGGGACTTTCACGGATATCATTTGAAATATGATGAATGGGATTATCGCAAACGGCTGTACAAGCCAGATTTTTGCAAGGTCTATCCACGCACTCAGATCAAGACTGATACCGATTATTATTCCCGGACCATCCGGGATCACGCCCGGGTATTGACCAATCTCCGGAAGATGCTGGCCAATCTGAACAATACCATGCAACAGCAACGCCGGCAATCCCAGGGTGATGAATTTGATATTGACGCCATAACCGATATGATCGCGGACCTTCATGCCCGACATACCCCATCTGAGAATATCTATATTGCAAATCAAAAAAGAGCGAAAGACATTTCCATTATATTGCTCCTGGATATCAGTTTATCCAGTGATGGATACGCTGCCGGCAATCGGGTCATAGATGTCGAAAAACAGATGTCCATTTTGTTTGGAGAAATTCTGAATGAATTCGAAATCGACTTTTCTATTTGCAGCTTCTTTTCAAAAACCCGAAATTATTCCACTTTTCTCACTCTGAAAGAATTTGACGAACCCTGGCATTCTGCCAGGATGAAGGTAGGTGCTGTTGAACCGCAGGGATATACCCGCATCGGAGCTGCATTGCGGCATGCCGGTGCCGAAATGGATTTACGCCCGACAAAAAACAAATGGATCATTCTCATGTCGGATGGAAAACCAAATGATTTTGACAAATATGAAGGAAAGTATGGTATACAGGATGTCCAGCAAGCCCTTCGGGAATTATATGAACGCCAGATCAATTCCTACGCACTCGCCGTGGAAGCTCAAGCCAAATACTACCTCCCGCAAATGTTTGGTCAGAATCACTACCAGATCCTGACTACGCCAATGGAACTGATCCAGTCAATGGTTAAACTCTATGAGAAAATTCGATACAAGTCGTGATTTGGCATTTTTTCGTTACCCTGGACTGGTTGAATGTGCCGGATGAAGCCCGCTTGGTGAATGGCTTGCCATGGACTCATTCATCCGCAGATCTAGGATTGCCTCTCAGCCTCCTGTGATCGTTAAAACCACAACACTCATCAGGGAAAAGAATGCAAAGAAGGCCTGTCCCCAGCGCGTGTCCTTGAACAGGTTGTATGGGGTTCTATATTGACCAAACATCCATTCAGTTTATTTATCTTGGGCCTGCTTGCCGACCTGCCGATTTGCTGATCGTGAGTAAGCTTCTAAAATCACCTCAATTTGCCGATATGAGATCGACCGCTAACAGTCTATATGTGTTTGGATTGTATTTGATGCTGATCCCCGGATTCGGTTTAATGTGTTGTCCGAAGACTTTGCTCGATCTTTTTCAGCTTGAATCAGGGGATCAACTCTGGCTTGCTCGTCTGGTTGGCTTACTGGCGTTTTGTATTGGTATATTTGAATGGAATATTGCCAGACACTCCATTGTGCCACTGTACAAGGTCACGGTCTACTTGCGATATGGAGCAGCCATTTTTATGGTCGCCATGTGGATCACAAATGAGGTTGGTATCATGATCCTGGGATTTGCATTGATCGATGCTCTTGGCGCTACCTGGACATTGTGGACACTATCCCCGTCGCCGGCTAATCCGAAATGAACGAAGAGAATCAATCCATCGACGGGAATCGAACAACGCTGGTCTCGCTTTATTACCAACTCTCATCATCACCTGCGACCATGTGGGTCGGGTCGTCCAATCCATTGACATCAATGCTGTCTGCCCCATTTTGGAAGTGTAGTCAGCAATCCAGATAGGTCATATTAATCTTCTGAATTATTCTTTGCATTTCCGATGACCTCGCTTTTCTCTGTGTGTTTGTCGGTGTGGACAGCACACCTTTCGAGGCAAACACAAAAATCGAATACAGGATGAACAGTGGGATCCACCTTTCCGAATTCAAATGCCTTTATTTCATCCGTATAACTATCACATATTCGGAATATCATCCTTCGTAAATTCATACAGTCGCTCGGCCTCCTCTTCCTTATATTTCCGCACCATGGCCAAGGCATCGCTGACCACGTCACTGCACATGACGATCAGACTGCCCGGTGTGGCATGCGTAATCGCCCAGGCAACTGCCTCTTTTTCTGAAGGGATGATTTTCACCTCTTTATCCGGATTGACCCTTCTGATCCCGGCGTGAAGTAAATCAATCAATTCCTGCTCTGTGCGGCCGCGCAAATTCTTATCCTGTCGGATGATGATCTGATCGAACGTTTCTGCCGAAATCTGACCGATTTCGAGGATGTCCTCATCGCGACGATCGCCCACGCCGGAGATGATCCCGACCTTGGGTGTGCCATCCAGATTTTCCACAAATTTCTGCAATGCACGCATGCCTGCAGGATTATGGGCATAGTCCAGTAGCACCTTGAAATCCTTGAATTCAAACATGTTCAGTCGACCCGGTGTCTGGCTCGGCGAAGGAATAAATGTGGTTAATGCCAGTTTAATGTCATCCAGTTTATAGCCCCTCAAATACCCGGTCACAACGGCAGGCAACACGTTCTGGATCATGAAATGGGCCCGTCCCCCGAAGGTCAGGGGCACCTCGATCGCTTTCGCCACACGCATTTTCCATTCCCCTTTGCAAATGGTAATAAAACCATTTTCATAAATGGCACTGATCCCTCCTGCTTTGCTGTGTTCCTTCACTCGCGGATTGTCCTCATCCATGGAGAAGAGCGCGAGTTTGCATTTGATATTCTCCTTCATGGCATAGACCAGATCGTCATCTGCATTCAGGATGGCATGTCCTTCCGGAAGCACACTCTCCGGGATAACCCCCTTCGCCCGGGCCAGTTGTTCTACGGTATGAATGCCCTTCAGTCCGAGGTGATCAGCAGCCACATTGGTGACGATGCCGATATCGCAGAAATGGAATCCCAGCCCGGCCCGTAACAACCCGCCACGGGCACATTCCAGTACGGCAAAATCCACTGTAGGATCTTTCAGGACAAATTCTGCACTGACAGGTCCGGTACAATCTCCTTTCACCAGCATATGATTCTGGATATACACCCCATCGGAGGTCGTATATCCCACCTGTTGACCCATCATTTTCGCCATGTGTGCGATCAGGCGAGTGGTGGTGGTTTTTCCGTTTGTCCCTGTCACGGCCACAATCGGAACGCGGAAGGGCGTACCGGCGGATAGAGCATATCCATCACGGCGCCGGCAACGTTTCGGGGCAACCCCTCTGTCGGCGCGAGGTGCATCCGGAAGCCCGGGGCAGCATTCACTTCAAGGACAGCCCCTCTGGTCAATGCCAGTGGCTGACTGATATTATTCGTCATGACATCGATCCCGCAGATATCCAGACCGATGATCCGGGCAATGCGTTCTGCCATGAAAATATTTTCCGGGTGGACGATATCCGTGACATCGGTTGCTGTCCCACCTGTACTGAGATTGGCCGTGTCTTTCAGGTTGAGTGTCTCGCCGGCAGGCAACACGGTATCTTCCGTATATCCTTTCTTTTCGAGGATGCTCTGGGTCATGGCATCAATATGGATGGCTGTAAGCACATTTTCATGCCCGTACCCCCGCTTGGGATCGGCGTTGACTTCGTCGATCAACTGACGGATCGTGTTGGTTCCATTCCCGATGATGCGAGCAGGCGTGCGCCTCGCGGCGGCCACCAGTTTGTAGTCAATGACGAGTAGTCGGTAGTCCTCCCCTGTGATAAATCGTTCGACGATGACACTGTTGGAGACCTTTTTTGCTGATTCAAAAGCCACCAGTGCCTGCTCTTTGTTCTCAATATTCGTCGTGATGCCTCGACCGTGATTACCATTGATCGGTTTGATCACGAGCGGGAATCCCAGATCGTCGATCACCTCATCGAGCCCGCGTTCGGTTTTGATGATCTCACCACGAGGTACAGGCACTTCAGCCTGCAGCAGCAGCGCCTTGGTATCCTCCTTGTCGCAGGCGATCTCCACACCGATACTGCTGGTCTGGCTGGTGACAGTCGCCTGGATCCGTTTCTGGTTTCGGCCGTACCCGATCTGAACCAGTGAATATTTGTTCAATCGGATCCAGGGCATTCCGCGGCTGACCGCTTCGTCCACGATGGAGCCGGTACTTGGTCCTAGTCGGTCTTTTTCTCGCAACTCCCGCATCGACTGGATATCCGCATCCAGATCATATGCCGTCCCTTCGATCAATGCCTCGGCGATCTGTACAGCCGCTTTTGCTGCAAACCGACCGGCACTTTCTTCCATATAGGCAAACACGACGTGGTAGACACCCTCTTCACCATAACCCCTGGTTCGCCCGAAACCGACATCCATACCCGCCAGTGTCTGGATCTCCAGAGCAATATGTTCAATGACATGTCCCATCCAGGTCCCTTCTTTCACACGGGAGAAAAAGCCACCCGGGCTGCCTTCACTACAACGGTGTTCATACATGGAAGGGAACATAGCCTGCAATCGCTCGAGAAACCCCGGAATTTTATCCGTCGGACGCTGTTCCATCTCCTCCAGGTCGAGAACCATGACGATAAGTTTGTGGCGGCGGATGGACCAATAGTTAGGTCCGCGCATGGCATTGATCTCTCGGATTTTCATCGTGTTGATTGTCAGAAGGGTAAGGTGTTCAAGTGAGCATTCAACAACGGGAATGCCCGCAAGAGACATTCCCGTTGTTCGTCTAAATATAGAAAACCATCGCTAATGGGCACCTCTATTAACCTCCGAAATAGACCAAGACTAAAGAAAACCAAGCGAGACAAGGCATTTCGAAAGAGCATAGCCTTTGCTAAGTGATTGAGAAATAACGCAGTATCGCGAAGGTTTTCTTTAGTAAAAATCCCTGAAGGATTTGGTTGGTCATTGAGTGGGGTTGATAGATGTGCCCTAATGTGGTAATATCTACTTTTGCGCTTCATTCAAGAAAAGCAGTGAAATGACGATCAAAGGTATTCTCATCCCGATCGGGGGAAATGAAGATAAAGGCCTGGGTAAGGATGAAAACTATACGCTTGACTTCATCCAGGAGGGTATTCTCAGCAGGGTAGTCCGGGAGGCGGGCTCTGTTGATGCACCCATCGTCATTATTCCGACCGCTTCCCAGATCCCCGACAAGGTGGGAAAAAATTATATCCAGGCATTTCAGAAACTGGGGTGCACCCGGATCAACGTACTGAACATCCGCACTAAAAAGGAGGCGAACGCTGCAGTGAATCTCAGATTGCTTGAGGAAGCCGGGATCATCATGTTCTCCGGGGGCGACCAGAGTCGGATCACTCGAATCATCGGCGAAAGTGAGATGAAGGCAATACTGGTCAGAAAGTATCATGAAGAACCCGTGGTCATCGCCGGGACCAGTGCCGGGGCCATGGCTATGTCTGACGAAATGATCGCCGGTGGGAAAAGCACCGAAGCCATGTTCAAAGGGGGTATCCGGATGGGAAAGGGACTGGGCCTTATTCCCGGCTTGATTATCGACTCACACTTTATTCAGCGTGGTCGGTTCAATCGGATCGCAGAGGCAACCGCCATGCACCCTCAGCTGCTCGGTGTCGGGCTGGCAGAAGATACCGGGATCATCATTCGACATGGAAATGATTGCCAGGTTATCGGCTCAGGGATGGTCATCTTTTTTGACCCGTCGCACCTCACCCACAACAATGCTGCGGTCCTCCCGGAAGGCACACCCATGTCGATGGCTAACCTCACCGTGCACATCCTGGCCAACAGCGATCATTTTCGGATCAGTGACAGGAAGATTACTGTACTTCCGGTGGATGCTCCGTGGGAGTAGAACGGGGTGGAGAGTGGTGACTAGAGTGTGGAGGGTAGAGAGTGGATTGGTGAATATTATATGTTTGAATATCCATGTTCACTCGGGAAGTGTCCAGTAATCGCCAGGCCAATTTTCACCCTGGACCGCTTGACAAGCCTCAGGTATTATCGTCTTGCTGGATGACAGTCCATGTTTGAATGATCCCTGAATCACCTTTTACAATTCCGTTACATCCTTTTACAGCACAGAGTAGGAGGGTGGATGTTGGTCGCATACATTTGATCCATTCGTTCACCAACACAGTCTGTTATGTTTATCAGAATTGATCTTATCCTGTTTGTAGCCACCCTATTTTCAGCATGCCAACAAGGTGGAGAAGTTGTCCAGAGGAATCGGGTAACAAGTGCAGCGCATGGCAGTCTGGCTGCGCTGACCGAAGTCGACCCCGCGCCATCCACCAGCAGTAACATGGTCTTCCAGTCGGTAGATGGGGGGCAGACCTGGACTGATATCACATCCGGATTGCCCCGGGATTTCTATCCGACCAGCATCTATGCATCCGAGGGAGAAGTCTTCCTGGGCACGTCGGATGGGATATACAGCAATCGGACCATCCGCCCGATGGCTCCCGTATGGCAGAAAGAACATCTTCTTGATGTCTTCCAGCAGGAGTTTATTACGACGTTTATGCCATCGAAGGATGGCGCCATTGTCCGTAGCTCTCCTGGCAAGTTTTTTCAGAATCTGACCCGCACCGGCATTTGGAAACCTGTTTATTCTGAAATGTCCCACAAAGAGGTCAATTCAGTTCTCACCAGTTCCAATGGATCTACGCTGATGGCTGCAAACGATGGCATTTACCGATCTGTTTATGGAGCACAACAATGGGGCAAAGTCTTTACGCAAGGACAAGTGTTGAGTCTTGTGGAGACGAATGGAGTTCTCCTTGGGGCGGGTGAAATCGGTGTCGTTCGTTCCGTGGATCATGGTGACCATTGGACCTGGGTGCTGACAGAAGACGGTCAATCCAGAAAAACGATTCTCATCGGAGATACAGTTTATGCCATCAGCATAGGTGGCGGTACAAGGCAAGAAGTTGAAAGGGACCCTTTGGGTACGGCCAGCCGATTGCAGCGCACCCTGGATGGTGGACTGACCTGGCAGCTTCTGGATCAGCAGCATGTCCTCGGCCAGCGGATCTATGACCTTCAGCAATCAGAAGATGCCCTGCTCTGTGCCACCAATCTGGGCGTTTTTCGTTCGGTTGATGGCGGTCTGTCCTGGACGCTGATCAAGCCGAACACATCAGAAGAGGCAATCCCGTCCATTGCGGTCGATGGACCTGTGATCTATGCCGTCAATGTCTTCAACGGATGTTAACTGCGAAGAGTGTATGTTTATCAGATGATGTCCTGCAGGTCACTCGCGTTCACCTTGTCCATTCTCCTGGTATCCACAAGTCTGTTGTGGAGTCAATCGGAAACCCCGGGCCAACCAGAACCGGATCAGGTCAATCTGGCCCTTCGCCGCATGGCGGATGCCCTGCTTCGAGCTTCACGGGACAGTGTCAGCAGGATACCGGCAATTGAACAGACAGGACCACTTGTCTGGCGAGTACAACTCGACCAGTCATTCAAATATGATGCGTTGCCGGGATTCCTTCAGGCGTCTCTGGACAGGCATGGTATTACGCAGCCATATCAAGTCGCTGTTCGTCGCTGTGAAGACAATGTGATCGACCTGGGTTACCATCAATTCGACTGGCTTGACGATAGCCTGGTGCCCTGTCAGGGCAGAGCATTTTCTGAGGAATGCCATTTTATTGAGATCACATTTACGCCGGGTCAACCTGTATCATCTACCACTGCGGGTTATTGGTGGGTCTTTTGGCTTCTGGTAGGTGGTGGACTGGCTTCTGTGTATTTCCTTGTTCAACCCCGGAAACGATCTGATGATCCGACAACGGACGAATCAATACCTTTCGGAAATTCCCGACTGGATGTGGCAGGTCAGCACCTCATCTGTGGAAATTCACAACAACATCTGACCTACCGGGAAACCAAACTTCTGGATCTGTTCGTCCAGCATGCCAATCAGATCCTGGAACGGGATTTCATTTTGCAGCATGTCTGGGCGGATGAAGGAGTACTGGTAGGACGAAGTGTGGATGTATTTGTCTCCCGTTTGCGAAAAAAACTGGCCATGGTTCCGATGGTGACCATTGCGGCTGTACATGGTATCGGATATCGCCTGGAAATAGCCACTGGTCCCAGCAGCTCCTCTGAGCCAACATAGACCCTCGTCGAATCAGGTGATGCGCATTCAATACACGAAGTGCAAATCCGGAATCCAGACCCTATATTCGATTATAGAAAGATTCCATTGAAGGGCATGGATGACAACTCAATCCTGTTGTAAAATGACATTTATCAAAATCATTGCCTTCCTGATCGCCGGTGTGAATACTTATTTCGGTGGTTGGTTTCTTTTGAATGCCCTCAATATTCTACAATCTTCCAAGTATTCGAAGGGGTCGACCATTATGTTTTCAATTCTATTTTCCGTTATGGGCATCGTAGCGATGTATCTGATTTTTCAAAGAAATCTGCCTAAAACAGCACTCTGGATCGGGGCTGGCCCCTGGCTCATTGCCCTCGTATTTCTTTTTATTGTCATGATCACCAGTGACTACCATTAATTATTCGAATAAACCCTCCTCGCAAGGTGTCCTTGTTCTGATGCCTTGGTTCCACAATTGATCACTCCGAACAGAACACATTGTCAATATTCTCCTGCAATTCCTATCCGCCATTCTGATGATTCCCTCGTTGATCCACTTTCAACCCAGATGGCGCGAAGAACTGGTAGCAACCAGTCCGGAAGGAACCCTGGTATTCGAATTGACAATGGGAGAACTGCATGTTCGATTCCCCGACCTTGAATTATGGGTAAGCTCGGTACCTGATTGGGCCAGAGAACATTGGGAGACGTTTATGATCGCCTGTCAATCCTGGAGTTCGGGAAAAGGCATCCCCTTTTCCGTCGTCCACAACACATTTGTTTATGGTCTGGCTGAATAGGAAAGGAAAGTCGTTTCGAAAATGAACACTCATTCATTTTCCCTTTTCACAAAATACATTCCGATCTCTCCTTTGTTCTTCGCCGGGATTTTCCCTCGATATGTACACGTGAACTGGTCCCTGACCAGGTCGAATGTTGCTTCACTGATGTTCACTTGTCCCACTTCACCGGATGATTCCATTCGCGCAGCAATATTCACCGTATCGCCCCAGATATCGTAGGAGAATTTTCGCAAACCGATCACGCCGGCGACAACCGGTCCACTGTGCAGACCGATCCGCAATTCAAACCAGGGACGGCCTTCTGACTTGCGGATCAGTTCTTCTTCCTTCACCATTTCCCGCAATGCCAGACCAGCCGACACGGCAGACTGGGCGTGAGCGTCTGACTCTGCCGGCAGGCCACTGGCCGCCATATAGGCATCGCCAATTGTCTTGATTTTCTCCAGGCCATGCGTGCCGGTGATTTCATCAAAACGCCGGAAATAATGGTCCAGGTCACGCACCAGATCATCGGCGCTCATGGTTTCGGCAATGCGCGTAAAGTCCTTGAAATCGGTAAAGAGAATGGTGACCATTTCATAATGTCTGGCCTTGACTTTGCCATGCCGTTTCAGATCAGACGCGATATCTTCCGGAAGAATATTCAACAGGAGGTGATCACTTCGCTTTTTCTCAGCAGAGATCTTCCTTTTCTGTCGAAAAAAGATCAGGGTGAACAGGGCACTTCCGAGCAGAATAAATCCCAGAATAATCATCAACAGGCGTTGTTCTTTCAGTTTCTGATCCTGCAAGGCGAGAGCGGCAAGATGCTGCTCGGTTTCCAGTTTGTGTTGAACACCGGAAAGAAAGAGTGCATTGCGTTGTGCATCGACACTGTCCCGCGCCATTCGGCCGGCATCCAGAAATGCAAAGGCCTCCTGAGCACGACCGTTCGCCATCAGTGCTTTTCCCAAAGGCACAAACACTCTGGCCTGGAACATGAACTGATTGAATTTGTTTTTTGATTTTAATATATCATATCCCTCCTGGATCAATGCCAACGCTTCCACAGGGCGGTCCTGCATTAATCGGATCTCGCCCATTCCGACAAGGGCAAAGGCAAGGTCGACCATCGCCTGTCGCTTTCGACTCGATTCGATATTCGCTTCCAGCAACGGGATAGCTTCTTCATATTTTCCCTGCTGGATCAGGTTCATCGACAGATTCCCCTTGATAATGCCTCGCCACACCTCTTCATTATTGTGGTCGACAAATTGAATGGCTTTTTGAAAATAATAAATGGAAGAATCATACTGTGCCAATTGCCCATAACACAATCCCAGTGTATTCAGACTGGTCACCTGATATTCAACATATTCCTCCGGGATGGTATTCCACATCTCCAGGAGTAAATCTTTGACTGTCCGAAAATCACGGAAATGATAATACTGGCTGGCGTAGTCATATAAAAAGGACGATTTGAGTGGAAATGATGTTTCCTCCAGTTTTTTATAAATAGAATAGGCTCGAATGTAATATTCCAGTCCTGCGGAATATTGTTTGTGGTTCCAGTAATGATCCGCCAGGATTTGAAAGCCGGTCGCCTTGACTGCATCTATGTCTCCTCCCGTTTGTTCTTCTACCCAGGATTCTACTTGCCGGATTACATCTACACGAAGTGAATCTCCCTGCAGTTCTCTTCTGAATCTGTCGAGATCCATGACCTGTCGGAAGATCGGGTCCATTCGATGAGCCGACTCCTGCTCCAACTGTTGACGCAACTGCGCTTGTAGCTCCTTCCGGTCCACCAATCGATAGATGGCTGTATCCAGCCAATGCCATTGCACGCCGAATGGTTGACCGCGAATTTGGTCGGGGATAAGTGGCGGCTCTGCCGGAGGCCTTACAGCTTGAACCTGTATCGACAGGAGGCCAAAGAATAAGATGAGGAGCAGAACTTTTCTCAATTCCGGTGCCGTTGATGGTTAAAGATAGACAAGGATTGACTGATTTCTGTTTCCGTACAGATGTATCTGTTTCGATCGGAAAGTGCTCAAATGAACAAGTCTCGCAGCACCGGGGCCACCCGCAATTCATGGCCATTGCAAGGGCCTTGCAACAGAAGAACGGGCAACTGGTCAAAATGGAATACAATGTAAACAATAGGTATTTGTAATGAAATCAATACCGGCCTTCATTTATATCGATCAGGACTCTTGTTTCTCATGAATTCATACGAAGTAAAAAAATCGAACAATTGATTTACATCTGATGAATTGCCATGAAAGCACGACACAAAGAAAAACCGCCCTGCATCACCAACGCGAATGCAGGGCGGTCTCGTTCAGGCTTTTAGCAACGATACTCTTGTCCGAAAATCCGAGTGATGCATGACCATCACCTGGACCCGATCATTTCTGACACACCCATCGGAAAACAGCCTGAGTCATTCCATTCCGTTCGATGACGACAAAATACATCCCGGAGGAAATGTCATCGACCATAACAGACTGAGTTGTCGAGCCGGTGATCACTTCCTGCGTTTTGACTGTCTGGCCGGTCAGGGTGACCAGTTTTATACTGGTGCCAGGCAATGCCGGCGCGGGAAGATCGACCTGTACCGTGCCATGACCCGGATTGGGCCAGATCCGATAGGCACTCGTCGGGCCACTCTGATCAACCGATACCAGTTTTCCATCCACGCACATCTGATCAAGGATGACCGCATCCCGGACCATACCATCTCCCTGGTCATTGCTCAGCATATTGGACATCCATACAAATAAATGGCCTGGTATTCCATCAGACTGGTCGCCACAAGAATCTTCTGATGTCAGGTTTTTTAAGTCATAGGGGATATACAGATCGTACCAGTCATCATCTTCCAATGGTAATAGATCTTCAATTCTAGCCAGACGTTGATGCCCCGGCTGCTGGTTCAGATTTAATCCATATTGGATGATTAATGCATTCCCACCAGGAGGCTTCCTGCCCACTTTGACACTCGCCCCAGGAATTGGTCCACCTGGACTCCTCACCTTCATAGCAATCAACAAACCTTCATCTTTTTTAAACAGGCATACAGGTTCCGCACTGCGAAGCACGTCTGAATTAAAATAACAACCCGTAAGCAGAACAGACCAGGCATCATCCGACTCCCGGAACTCCTTCGAGGACAGTCGGGTGGTCTCCTTCCCAATCCAACCCGGCGCTACCCGCCCATCGTCATATGGCCGCCAATGGCCCCTTCTCCGAATCCCGGATTTGGGAACACAGAAGTCGTGCAAATCGGCGATTTTAAACAGGTCACAGTAATGCTCTTTGAATAGACAAAGACCTCGCAAAGTGAGCCATCCGGTTTCAATCGGGTCACAACCATATTGATCGTGTACGTTCCGGAGAAGGGAAAGGTGTAGCAGAACGTTTGCGATCCGATACTGGTCCCGATTGGTGTACCTGATGTGGAGCCGACATACCATTCCACTGTCTCGCAATCACTCACCGCCAGCGGGGAGAAACAGGCCTTGCAGGATTTATTGGCCAGAGCCACCGCAAATCCCTGGTTGACATTGGCCGAAAACGCGAGAATATCCTGGATATCACATGGGCACAAGTCCGGGCAATCGATGATAAACTGGACTTCACAGACACAGGTATCTCCGTTGCAATAACCCGTCATGGTAAGTGTGTACATCCCGGGCTGGGAAATGTAGGTGGGTAAAATGTGGATACCAAAGAAGGCGTCATTATCCTGGAAGCCTCCTGAATGTGTAGTGGCTGAATTCTGATGGACCAGCGTCCAGTCGATCTGATGATCGGGCGGACAGGCACCGCCAGCACAGTCAAACACACCGGTGAGATGGAACCCTTTTCCCGGATCCGGACAGGGGATGGTCAGTGGTGCTCCGCCGCAGGTCACCGCCATATTCATAGCTCCTTGTGGGGTACGTACGAACATGTCTTGGAAGCCGCCACAAACGCAGACAATAGAAGGATCACACTTGCCCAGGGAATCAGCAGCCCAAATACGTTTCATTTCCGATGAATCGACTGCAGTGGAGAAAATCTCGAGTTCGTCTATGACAATTTGCCAGTGAGGATTTAATGGATTTCTTCCGATAAGTAAAGGCAAGCTGTTTGAGGCAGTGGGTATTCCAAGCATTGTATGGCCTGATGACGAGAAAGTACTACTGCCACCCGGATCGCCTCCGGTGCAAAAATAAACCTTAGGTGGATCAACAACAACGGATACAAAGTTCCATTGCCCCACGGTAATGGCCGGTCCCTGGAATACTTCGATTCCATTTGTAGTGCCGATGGCAAGAGTTGGGAAGGCCAGACTCGATGTGCCCTGGATAGAAAAGGAATATCCAGTTGATTGACTGGCCAGTTTATCTACGATGGGCGATGTTTGGGTTGGCATAGTTGTCATGATCCACGCATCAATGGAAAATGCACCGTTTCCAAAATTCAAGGCCGGGGTGTTGCCCACACTTAAATAGCTGCCTGGATTGGGCCCCGCAAACTCGAGTGCACCCAGAAGCGTACTCGTTACGTCCACTTTTCCAACCACTGGATCAGGTCCACCAAGACCTATTGGTCCTGGGAAGGAAGTCGCCGGATGGTTGCCGTTGAGCTCATTGGCATCTGCTTCTCCACCAACCTCGTCCATCGGCCACCAGGCTTCTAATCCAATGGGTACAGTTGCACACGTGTCGCACGGTGGCATGATCCACGTAGCCACACATTCACAGGAGTCGGTCTGTCCGGTACACAACGTCGTTGCGGTGAGTGTATACATGCCTGGTGTGCTGACCTGGGATGCCGAAAAGAAGAAGGTCGGAAAATTGGTTGTCGCTCCCTGATCAATGATTCCATTGGGACCTGTCACCGTATAGTTGACGGCGGTCTCGTCACAGAGTTGATCAGCTGGATCTACGCACCCGAAGAAGCCGGAGATCATAATATCCCCGGCGGGACAATTGAGTTGTGGCGTTGGAGCACCCTTGTAGCAGAACAGGTTCGTGGTCTGTCCGTTCATTTCCAGCGTGAATCCGGATTTGCCACAGGAACAGGACTGGCACTGGACAGTGATGGTATCTGTCACTATTTTCTCCAGACAGATAAAATTCGAGTCGTTGTACGCAATGGCGAGATAGGATATGGGATAGGTGCCATTGCCTGCAAACGTGTGCATGGGATAGGGGAATGTAGACGGCGTCCAGGGGCCATATTCGGGTCCCTGCCCCCAGTCCACCCATTCAATGGTGTAACATGGTAAGAGTGCACTCAGGTCCATGGTGATTTTACAGGAATCAGCAGAGAAAACGATTCCCGCCTCCAGGTCGTCACAGAATGTCTGGAGATCCTTGCAGCAGGTGTCAACCGGCGGCGAAGAACATTCCCGGAAGCTCACCTGGTCCAGCGCAAAATCATTGCCGATGGCATCCTGCACCGTGGACAGGATCCGCAAGGTATAGGAAGTGGATAGTGGACTTGGTGCTGTCCAGGTCATGGAATGAGAGACCCATTGCTTGGGATTTTCAGGGACACTCAGGGGCGAAGAAGTCCAGGTATTGGAATTATTTGCATCGTCGACAATTTGCAGGACGATGGACGGGTCATCAAAGTTTTTCCCGGATTTGACCAGATTGGCAACCAGTGTACAGAATCGATATTCTGCGTCCGGAGTCAGACCAGTGACTTGTTGACTCCACGCCGCCTGGTTAATTGTGCCGTGGCCATCCGCTGCCAGATAGGTGTCGAAGACATTGAAAAAGCCGGGAGTCACCCAGTTGTTGTTGGCCGCATAGGCCTGGTTCATGTCGAAAATGGCTACCTGGCCCTGGGTGATCGGACCGGATACCCACGGGGTGTAATCCGTTGCGGGAAGGTTTGGACCGACGAAGTGACCATCCACCACCAATTCTGGACCTGCAACATGCCCACTCGGACAGCAGGTCAGTTCGATATACTTTGTTGGATCCTGGATGGTGATAGAATCTTCGCACATCGCTTCGGGCATGGCGTTGCCATCCCCAACCAGGGTGACGAGCATCCGGTTCGCTGTCGGATTGGTCGCCGACCCTATGGCGACGCCATGGATAGCAAGCGGCTCATCCGACGAGATCGCCGTAAACTCGGCATGGAGTGGATCCAGAATCACAGCCTCCCACCCGACAGAAGGCGTTACACCGACAATTTCCCCAGAGTCAATGGCCACAGTCAATCGATATTTGCAGGGCTCAAAATGTTGAAATACCGAGATGCTGACATGTGCTGTGTCATTTTGGATCGGCTCCTGCTGAAGGACGAGGTCCCAGTCACTGCAGGTACATACCGGGCAACTGCCAAAGTTTCTGAATTCTTCTGTGCCTGGAAGAAGTTGTAAAGCATACTTCCCTGAAAGTGGAAAATTTGGAGTCCATTTGGGAGGCTTGAAGCCCGAACTTCATAATTGCCTGGTGGAAGATCACAAATGGAATAAGTGCCGTCAGCACCGGTTGTATATTCAGATACAACATTGCCCATATCATCCGTTACCTCCACTAAAAATCCTTCCGCAGTCGGTTGGTCGGTAAACGGTTCCTCCTCACATTCGCGATAAACGGTTCCCGAAATACAACTGTTTCCACAGCCGGGCAGATTATACTCTGCCGCACATCCTTCTGCCGCACATTGATCATCATAAAGCAGAATCAGTTTATCCGGCAACCCATCCGGTCGGTAATGCCAGAAGGTGAGAGCCCGTGTTTTTGCCGTGGGCAGAAAACCATTCACATGAGTGACCAGGAGGTCATTATCAGCGATCTTTTCTACCTGCCAACCGTCATTGGTATTCGCTTCCCAATAGGCAAAAGTGCCATTCTCCAGGACAACATGCACAGCATCATAACATTCCAGAAACGGATTCTGGAAGTAAACCTCACTGCCGGAGGTACACGCAAAACCGATAACCAATGTATGATCCAGCAGACAGGATTGTGCATGCAATGAAAAAGGAGTCCAGAAACCGGAGCACACAAGAGCACAGGAGACAATGATGTGGTAAAGGGTTTTCATGGCAATCAGGAATTTAGTTGGGGAATAAGAGAATCGAAATATACTTAAATTTCATCAATATGCAGAATAAATTGCTGCCCATGATTGAAATTCTGATATATCATTCCATGTGGTGGAACTTCAGGATAGCCCTGTAACGACTGTATCGATGTGCATCGCCAGCGTAGTCCATTCGTCCGCGAGGCATCTTTTCCCGTTTATCAGACCCATTATTCGAATGCGGTACACCGAGATAGAATGGGTTGGAGTTCGTCATGAAAAATGTCTGGACGTTTGGGAGGGTCACCTGTTTATCCATCTTCACAACCGTTGACACCAGAAAGAAAATCCGATCTAACCGCTCTTCTCGTATATATCTTCACTAGCCGATCCGGCAGTAGTTCTTATTCATGAAAATATACCCTGAAGATGATTCAACTACGACTGTTCACTTTTTCCTTCTTCTTGCTGTCCGCTTCAATCCTGATTGCTCAATCGGTTCGTGGTGTCATCCTCGATCAGGAGCAGCAACCCGTCGCTGAAGCGTTGATCTACAACCAGGGCCAGAATGTCCACACCCACAGTGGCATTGACGGTACCTTCATCATCGACAGATCAAGGATCGGCGATACGCTCCAGATTATTTTCCTGGGATATCAGACGAAAAAAGTACCCATTGTCCGCACCGACATCCCTGTGGAAATCATACTGGAGGAACAGAGCTATTCACTGAATGAAGTGGTCATTCTTCCTCAGATCAATGCACTCAACCAGATCGTGAATATGGATATCCGGATGCACCCGGTGAATTCCTCTCAGGACATTCTCCGCCTTGTTCCCGGATTGGTGATTGGTCAGCATGCGGGAGGCGGAAAAGCAGAGCAGCTTTTTCTTCGGGGATTTGATCTGGATCACGGGACAGATATCCTGATCACGGCAGACGGGTTACCCGTGAATATGGTCTCCCATGCCCATGGTCACGGGTATGCGGACCTGCATTTTATCATCCCCGAGACGGTCGACCGCATCGATTTCGGGAAGGGGCCATATTACGCAGACAAAGGCAATTTCAACACGGCCGGATATGTCGATTTCAAAACACGACAGGCGCTGGACAAGAACCTGATCAAACTGGAAGCCGGTCAGTTTCAGACTCGGAGGTTGCTGGGCATGTTCGACATCATCCATTCCGACCAACATCAGGCATATATCGCATCAGAGTACCAATCAACAGACGGACCGTTTGACAGCCCACAGCATTTCAACAGGTATAACATCATGGCAAAATATACCACCCGAATCCAGACGAATGATCGAGTGAGCATACTGGCTTCGCATTTCAGGAGCCGTTGGGATGCCTCCGGGCAGATCCCTCAACGAGCCGTGGATGACGGTTCCATTTCCCGATTCGGCGCCATAGATGATACCGAAGGTGGGCAGACATCCCGAAGCAATCTGCTCCTGTCATATGACCGCAGACAGGGGGAACGCACGTTTTTCAAACATGCACTCTATTATAGTCGATACGATTTCGACCTGTTCTCCAATTTCACCTTTTTCCTCCACGATCCAATCAATGGGGATCAGATCCGGCAAACTGAGAACCGGCAGATCCTCGGGCTGGAACAGCAGTGCTGAACATTCCTTTGCTTGCGGACCCGTTGATGGACTGTTACAGGCAGGTCTTCAGTTCCGGTATGATGACATCCAGGACAATACACTGACACATACCGCCAATCGAACGGAATTGGTGGAAGAAATTCGCAAAGGAGATGTCCGCGAAACAACGGTTGGTCTGTATGTGGAACCTCAATTCCGATATGGTCGCTGGATGGTCAGTCCCGGGCTGCGTGTAGACGGATTTGATTTTACCTATACCGATCAGATCGCCCGGGAATATGAGACGGCTTCAGAAGATAAACTGATCCTGAGCCCGAAATTGAATATCCTGTTCAATGCTCTTCCGACTTTGCAAGTCTATGCCAAATCGGGTAAGGGGTTTCATTCCAATGACACCCGTGTCATTACAGCTCAAACCGGCCGCGCCATTCTGCCTGCTGCCTGGGGACTGGATCTGGGCTTCATCTGGAAACCTCAGCCCTCGATCATGATCAATACCGCTTTCTGGCATCTTGACCTCGAACAGGAATTTGTGTACGTCGGAGATGAAGGGGTCATCGAGCCGGGTGGACGTACCCGGCGCCGTGGTGTGGATCTCAGTGTCCGCTACCAACCGTTGTCCTGGTTGTACACCAGTCTGGACGCAACCTGCCCATGCCCGGGCCCGGGATGAAGCCGATCAGGAAAACCATATCCCTTTGGCTGCAGACCTGGTGCTCCAGGGCGGGGTCTCTGTTCAACTGCCTTTTGGATTGTACGGGGCATCAAATGCCGTCATATTCAGGACCGGCCGGCCAATGAGGATTCATCCATCACTGCCGTCGGGTATACGATCATTGATGGGAATGTGGGTATGGCCTGGAAAAATCTGGAAATCTGCATCCAGATCCAGAATCTGTTGAATACTTCCTGGAATGAGACACAGTTTGCGACCACTTCACGGTTGAAGGATGAGCCATTGCCCGTTGAAGAAATCCACTTCACACCGGGAACACCTTTTTTTGCCAAGGAATGATCAGTTATTCCTTTTGATCCATGCCGGGAAAATCAGTTGAATTTTTTCTTCAATTCCTGAAAATTCAGAATATGCCGGCGCGGCCACCAGAATTCATTCAACCAGGCAAACAGGGATAGCCACAGGAGCATACCGAGGAGTCCGCCAAAACTGATGTAGGACAGCCAGGTCATATCCGTCTGGGCCCGAAGCATCATCAACCGGCGCACTGTGTCATCCACCAGATAGCCTGCATACACCAGGAGAAACAAAGCAAGGACCTTGGTGGTCCGCTTGAGCCGGATGGATACCAGGAGTCCTTCGTCCTTCTTTCGAACCCCTATTTCATATCGAATAAACCGATGTGCAAAAAACAGGTAGACCAATCCTGTGGCGACAAAAAACAGGTTTTCAACCGGGTGGAGATAATACCGGTAAAACCCGTTCCACAGGTCATCCTTGACGCCATCCGGTTGAGCCCACAAGGCGATATAAGCCGAGATCTGACCAATAGCCGGAAGAAAATGCTTGATGTCTTTTCTGCGCATCCGAAAAGCCGGATACAGCCGGGCCTTCACATAATGGAAAAACACAGGGCCGACGGCCAGAGTCATGTATACCGGGAGGAACCGAATGGAAGGAAACCGGTCGTACCCCCACCCAGTAGCAGTGCTTCATGCCCGATTGCACTGCAGAGCAGGATGAGGCAGAGGGCCAGCAGCCGCATGGCCAGGGTTCGCGGGCGTGCCATGATCCACATCCCCAGTGCGGAGATCATCCCGTAGGTGATGATCCCGCCGGCGAGCAGGAAGAGAAAAACTTCGATATACCAGCGAATGAGAACCAAATCACAGAAGGCTTTCAACAAAGTTGCTAATTTGCCGCAAAACAGAAGCTATGCCACGCGATGTACGGGTTGTTTTGGGAGATACGCATTTTCAATGCACTGCTGATAACGGGGCTAACCAATGGTTTGTCGATGAACCGGTTGACAAGGGAGGTATGGATACGGGGCCGTCCCCTTCCGAATCCGTAATGGGTGGTCTGGGCGCCTGCATCGCGATCACACTGCAGATCTACGCGCGGCACAAGGGCTGGGATCTGGGTGAGGTCAAGGTGGATCTCCATCTGGAGGGCATGGAACCCGGTGGGCATCCACGCATCCATCGTATCATCACCATCCAGGGCAATTTTGATGAAGATCAGCGTGCCCGGTTGCTCAAGGTGGCGGGTAAATGCCCGGTATCCCGATTGATCAGCGGGGAAGTGCCGATGACCGGGGAGTTGATTGTGGAGTAGGTCAGGAGTTTAGGAGGGGAGGAGTCAAGTAGTAGGAGTTGAAAGGTGCCCTTGAAAGGTGCCACACAACTCTCTCGTTTCTGGAAACAGGACCTTCAATTTCACACAGGGCCAACCTTGAATCCGGCCATACCGGGGAAGAAGATCAAAGAAGATATCTGGTTCTGTGGTGTCGGATCCGGTGATTTGGAATGCATGCAACAAGGAATTGATCCAGAATTGGATCGCAAATCAGAAGTATGAAAAAAGAATATTCGAATGGCGAAGTCACGGTCGTGTGGCAACCGGATCTTTGTATTCATTCCGGCAAATGTGTGATCGGTCTACCCGGTGTATTTAATACCAAAGCAAAACCGTGGGTGAATATCCGGGCGCAGATACAGCTGCGATCATCGCCCAGTCAAAACCTGCCCATCCGGTGCCCTGACTACCTATCTGAATACGGTGCAGCCGGAGGCCATCGCCCCGGTTGAAACAGCCATACCTGCCATCCGTGCAGTCGTTTTGAAGAATGGCCCGCTGATGGTGCATGGCGAAATCGCGGTTTGCGATGCAGATGGAAATGAAGTCACCAAAGGACCGAAAACGACATTTTGTCGATGCGGTGGATCCGCTAACAAACCGTTCCGCCCAGTCTGAAGGGCAGGGCTGAGGTGGTGCGGTGTGCGGCCGGGAGAGGGGCAAAGCGTTGTTGGTCGTCGCGGCAGGCCCCTGCTAAGGCTTTGAAGGGTGGATAGTTTGATTTTTGAATCACACTGTCCAAAAATTTATTCTGTAAATAATGCTGATAATCTATAAAACTCTACAGATCTTTTGAATTTTTTTAATCGTCGCCATCCCAGCCTCAGGCCAGCTGGATTCTGATGAAAACAGTCTATCGTAAACTGCCGCATTATTTGATCGGACATGTGTCTTGTTTGTAATTTATGCGTGCAATAACCACCGACAAATCACGGGTCCGATGTTACGTAAACAACCAGCGGTTAGCATTCTGAAATAAAAGCCCTTTGGCGAGCGCTTGCCTTGGCGCGTCAAAGAGGTGCCATCGGATCATTTCCGACCGGAATCTTCCGCAACTCGTTTTGGAGATCTAGTTGATATAATCCAGACCCAGCTACAAACTCAAACTGGTAACCGGTTGCCAATAAAAAGGCCGTGACCTCACAGTGATTTGCCCCAGGGCTGGATGTCCTCCAATCCGAAATCCCCCCCGCAAAAATTGGGCGGGGGTGGTGGCACACCCAGTCCCCCCGGAAACTCCCCCCCGTTGCCCCCTAAACCCGAAAAAACGGGTAACCGGTTTCCAAAAAAACCGCCCCCCCCCTTGGCCCCCGCGGGGGTCGGCGCGCATTGCCTGCATAGGATGTCAAATAATCCCGGTCTTGTGCCCAAGGATCTTCTTCCTCCCAGGGAAAACACAATCCGCCTCGAAGACCAACATAAGGTGAGAGTCGACGCTGAAACGGAAATGCCCGCCATTCCAGCATCAAGGGAACACTTTGGAAGTTGACTGTTGACATCCAGAATATGTGCACCGGTACTCAACCCGACCAAGGCCCAACGGTTGAACTGATAGCCAAACTGAGCATCAAACAGGAAGGATCCTTCTGCATCGATGGTGCCAAACCCCAATGTGACTGCCTTGTAAAATCGGCCATGAGAAAAACGAGGGTCCACACCCGGCACCCGCTTCTGCACAATCCGCCGGATCATTTCTTTCGGCACATCCACCTCCGAGCCGTTCGGTGCGGATCCTGACCTGGCCTTCCCGATCCCAGTCGATGATCTCCCCGCGATACCGGCCTTTATTGACCAGATAAATGATGTCTTCGTGCCCGCCGGTTGACTGGCCAACTACAGGCTGCATCCAGGCGAAGAACAGGCCAAGCAGAACAAGGTGTATGCTGGCGAAACGAATCGAGTTCGACATAATCGGTGTTCACATGGTGTACGATCAACTTATTCCTTCGTTCCAACGATCAGTTGACCGGGATGGTACTGACCAGGGTCAGATTAACAGGGTCCGTTGCATTGTATTGAAGCAGCCCATTCTGGCCGATCACCAGGAGCAGATCATTATAGGGAAGGGCGATCACATCTACTGCCTGAAAGCCGGTATGATGCGCAAGTAAATGATCGTCAATGGCCGCGATATCCGATTTGTTATACACTTTCAATCCATCCTGATCATCACAGATATACAGGATGTCACCTTTCACCGACAGGCCGATCGGGTGTGTCATCGGGTAGGTATGCAGGAGTTTGGGATCCTGGATGTGCTGGATATCGACCACATCCAGTTGGTTGGAAAATCCCTCACATGGCGTACCACTCCGCAAGGTCACATAGGCATATCGGCCATCAGTCACGACCGGATCACAGGCCCGGGCATGTTGAAAATGGCTCGACAATGCCGGTGATGCTGGAGAGATGCAATCAAAGATATACATGCCCGACATCGAACCGATGAACAGCTTGTCGTTATATGGCCAGATCGTTTCGATATCCCAGCCGATGAGTTGGTCCGAAACCTGTACGGGTGCTGCAGGCTGATCCAGATTGAAAATGTGCAGCTTTTGTTCGTCAACCGCATAGAGATGGCCTTGCATCAACGTCATCCGGGCAGTCGACCCGCCGATGCCGGGTGCCTGTGTGGAAGGGGTATTCCAGGATGATGTAGTAAATGAACCGTCTCCACAAATGAAAACGATATCGTCATTAGACAGGCAGGATACCTCAATGGATGTGTCCCGTTCCGGTAGTCGATAAGCACGCCTTGATTGCTTTCCTTGAACATATTGAAGACGTTCTTCTGCCGGGTAACCAGTTCGGGAGCGGCAGGATTGGACAGATCAAAGGCCAGGAGGTCCATATAATTATCGGCGTATAATACGCCCTGATACATGGCCATATCCCTGTTGCCCGGAATGGCCAGGAAACCGGTATTGATCGGGTTTGACGGATTGACATTATTGATCAGGTGAATGCCTTTGTCCATTTCATTGATCAGCAGAAGATGACCATAGACGTAGATCTTTCCGGGCTGTTCAGTGGTCTTGCCGGTTCTATGCCAACACCGTCCCGAAGTTCATCTGCCTGTTTGTAAATGGGGGTATAGATGGTATAGCTCCGGGTTTCCACGCAATTCTCTTTCAGGCATCCACTGAAGATCGGAAGAAGGAGCAAAAAGGGCAGGTAATGTAGTCGCATGATGATCAGGTTTGATAGGAAAACGGGATGAAATGGAAAAACGTGTGGGAGTTCGTGGGTTCTGGTTCTGAAAATAAAACATAGCCAGATTTCAAACCGGACGAAAAGGACAGGTCAATTGAATTGACAGTGAGGAAAGAGGAGGCGTCCACCTCCTCAAGGAGACTACGACCGTTTTTTACGATGTGGAAAATTTTCCATTTCCCACTGGGGAAAGCGATTGTTCAAACCCCGGGGGGGGGGACGGGGCGGGGGGGTCTGGATCAAAGGGCGAACCACGCCGGGGGGGGGAATTTTGTTGTTATTTTTTTTTTTTGGGTGTTGGGGTTTAAGGTATTGGGGCGGGGTGGGGGGTCGGGGGGGGGGGGGGGGGGGGGGTCTGGCCGCGGGGGGGGGGGGGGTTCCGGTCTTGTTGTTGGGGGTGTGGGGGTTGGTGTTTGGGGGGTGGGGCCCGGGGGGTGGGGCGCCCCCCGGGGGGGGGGGGGGGGGGGGGGGGGCGGGCCGGGGGGGGGCCCCGGGGGGGGGGGGGGGGGGGGCACCCCCCGGGGGGGGCCCCCGCCCGGCGGGGGGAGGGCGGGGGGGGGGGGGGGGGGGGGGGGCCGGGGGGGGGCCCCGGCCGGCCGGGGGGGGGGCGGGGCCGGGGGGGGGGCCCGGGCCCGCCGGGGGGGCCCCCCCGGGGGGGGTGGGCGCGGCCCGCCGCGGGGGGGGGGGCGCCCGCGGCGGCGGGGGCGGGGGGGCGCCCCCGGGGGGGGGGCCGGGGGGCCCGGGGCGGGGGGGGGGCCCCCGGCGGGGGGGGCGGGCGGCCGGGGGCCGCCGGGCCGGGGGCGGGGGCGGGCGGCGCGGCGGTTGCCCTGCGACCTCATCTGGAATCACATCGCATTGCTGAAAAATTTCGATCTTTATTTTCAGAAGATCCCGAATCAATTTCACAATCAATACCTGACTCGTATGCCTGTTCTCGCGCGCTTTCTGATGGCCATTTTTCTTTTGGCCATATTGACCTTTGCCTGTACACCGAAGACAACGACGAAGGTCGATGTGCCAAACCAACGTGCCGGAAGTCACCTATGCCGATATCAGTCCCATCCTGTTGCGGAGTTGTTCTCCCTGCCACTATCCCGATCAGGACGGAAAGTTGCTGGCACTGGATAATTACACTCAGGTGAAGAAGCATTTGTCCAAGATGCTGCGCAGAGTCGAACTGCCACAGGACAATCCGAAATTCATGCCCTATGAATTACAACGGGAAGCCTTGAGCGCAGATGAGATCACCCGGTTGAAAAACTGGGCTCAGGGCGGTTATCGCCGTGGGGATAATCATCTTCAATCAAGCACTTTTGCAGATGGACAACCGAATCAGAAAAACGCCGACGAGCAGTGCCGTGTATGGCTTCGGGTTCATCGGCGCAGCTGTCTTTTACCTGTCACATGCGACCAGTTTCCTGGCGGGCGTCATTGGATTTCTCAAAGCATTGGTCTGGCCGGCATTCCTGGTGTATCATGCGTTGGAGATGATGCATCGGTAAGACTGGCGAGTTGTGATCTGCCGCTGGTAACGTGAGGAAAGTTCAGGGGCTCAGGAACTTTCACTACCTTTATGCTGTATCTACTAGTGCATCGGATCCTGGCGGATTGGCCTTCTCCTGTTATCTGTTGCCATTTTTCACAAAATCCTTTTTGATATCCATTTATGAGTAAATCGCAACAGAGCTTCAACAAGAAAGAACGGGAAAAGCTGAAGAGAAAGAAAAAACAAGACAAAGCGGAAAAGAAGGAAGAGCGCAAAGCCACCTCCCAAAAGGGACTCGCCCTGGAAGAGATGTTCTCCTACGTAGATGAAAACGGCAACCTGACCTCCACTCCTCCGGATCCGTCCAAAAGAATCAAGATCAAGGCAGAAGACATCCAGTTGGGTGTGCCCAAGCGGGAAGAAGATGATCCTGCAGATCTGATCCGTACAGGTAAGGTGACCACCTTCTACAACTCGAAAGGATACGGCTTTATCCGGGATCTCGATTCCCAGGAAAGCCTGTTCTTCCACGTCAAGTCACTGCCGGAAGGCGTACAGGTGGATGAAGGCGATACGGTCAACTTCGAGATCGAAATGGGACCGAAAGGTGCAAATGCAGCGAACGTCGTCCTGCATGATCCCTATTTGACGTCAAAAAATATGGAACAGATATCCTGTTCCGATAGGACAAATTCCCCCCTTATGCACCATCACAGCGGTTTCGGCCATGTGGTGGTGTTCTTTTTTAACGACACCTTAATGTCCGCCTCGTTTTCTCGAGCGCAACTTTGGCGACACCATCCGGTCACAGGAGAGCATGAATCGTTTTTCACTGATTATACTTATTGCTGTTTCAGATCCGTTCTTCTGTCCAAGCATCCTTCCCATCCTTATCTTTAGGCCATGAATACCATCCTTCGCATCCTCACCGGAATTGCCTTCATCGTCGGCACCACCCTGCCATCTGCACAGGGTCAGGTACTGAACTTTGAAGACACCTGGAAGAAATTCCTCCAGGAAGAAAAGACGGTCAACATCAGTCAGATCGCTCGTCCGAGTAAAAATGAGACCTACATGTATCTCCGCTGGTGTCTGATGTTTGCCAATAATCACTTCTGTGCAAACAAGATCGAACAGGCTGAAGAGCTGATGATGGAGATCGAAATGATCGGTCCGAAAGCGTATGGTCCAATCCCCGGATTTGCCATGCGATACGACGATCTGGTCGCCAAGATCAAAGCCTATCACGCAGTCGATGCCCTGTGGACACGCTTCCTGCGCCGCCACGATGTTACCCTTCGCGAACTGGACATCGATCGTGCCACGGAGGTTTGTGAATTGGGCACTCTCGCCAAGCATCGGTTTATGCTGGCACAGGCCCACTTCTGTGCAGGGGATGAGGACAAAGCCCGGGAGGATTTTGAACGACGGGTCATGATCCTGGCAGAACGCACATCCCTGAAGATCGAAGATGTCGACGGACTTCCTGCCGAGATCTCCCGGTTTAAAGTGATCTTCAAATCACTAACGGATGTCAACCTCGCCTGGAAGGATTTTATGGTCACCGGTCAGAGTATCGGCTTTGACCCGACCCCACTGGAAAAGAATTGCAACCCGAGCCCGGCTATCAAGGGCCATATCCTGAAGGCTGCCAGCAATGTGTGCGAATTGGGCACGGAAGCGCTGGTGGATATCGATCGACTGCGATCAGCAGCGAGCCAAAGCCTGCCCCGTGATGTAACGGACAAGATCGCCTGGTTGAAAAATCAGGTGGCGACCTACGATGCCGATCTGGCGCTGCTCGATCGTGCCTGGAAGGAATTCATGACCCGGGATACATTGCGCCAGGGAATCGACTATCCACATGAGTTGTGTCGGGCCGAATCCCAGATCCGGTCCTGGATACTGGATGGCGCTGTCGATCCCTGCAATCTGGGTCAGGAACGCCTGGAGCGGGTGAAGCAACTCCGTGCACAGAAAAACCCCGTGCTGGATGCATCAACCCTGTCGGGCATTCGAAAGCTCGAGCAACGCATTCAGAACCTGGATGCAGATATCCGTCAACTCGACCGGTTGTGGGCCACCTTTATCGCCGCGGATGATACCCTGAACGGATCATTCTCCCTGTTACCGTCGTATTGCGATGCAACGGCTCAGATCAAAGCCTGGACCATGCTTGGCCATTTTGATCCCTGCAGCGCAGGGCATACGCTGATGGGCAAGATCGTCAAATTGCGCCGTGAATCCGGAGTCGATCTGGCCCAGGATGTTGTCTGCTCCATCAGCCGACTCGATGCCAAGATCTGGGATTGCCGGTACTGGGAGCTGGTCGCAGAAGCCAAACGACTCACAGAAGCAGAACGCAATACGTTTGGACCATTGTCAGCTACCGTTATGGAAGGCGAGCTCAATTCGGGGCAACACCCGTGTTTTACCACGGTCAGCTATATGCCGATGAGCTTTGTCGGCATCCGCTATCTCATCACCGCTGAACTGTGCGAACAGACGGGGGATGGGATGATCGGATACCCGGCTCTGTACCGCCAGATGGTTTCATGGGTTCAACAGGAGGTGCTGGGTCGCTATTGTGAGGGCCGCATGCGTTGTACCGAAGAATTCTATGTCTATGCCGAAGGGCATACGGAAGGGGGTAAATTCCCTGGCGCAAGGTATTTCAAGGACCTGGACATACCGATCAAGACGCCCTACCTGAAAAATGACGAAAAAGAGTCGGTCACTCTGGGTACGCGCAAGGCGATCACCACCGAGCTCAAATCCAATCACGATCTCGCCGTCGCTCGTGCCTGGGCCGCCAAAGAAGAACTGGAGGGCTTTGGCGTGGATGTCATTATTGGCACCGGGAACATTCCAAATATGAAACCGGCAGGAATTCAGGGTGGTCAAGGTGGAGCTGAACCTGGTCAACCTCCTCATGGATTTTTATGAGAAGACGCTGGCGAGGCTGCTGCAGGAATCCGGCATCGGCGAACGGCCGGATGCATGTTGATGGAGTTAAGGAGTTAAGGAGGGGAGGGAGGAGAAGTTTGGAGGTTATGAGAATGATCGGAGATGAATATAAACTCCTCATCCTGAAACGAACATAGCCCAGGGTTTCCTGACCGCCGACGGAGGTTAACCTTGGGAATGGATCAACCCTGGAATGAGGGCCGCCTCCCCCGAACAGGAAGACATGTCCATCAAATCCTGCTTTCCTCCTATCTTCCGTAATCAAACGGATAACCATTCATTCCCGGGACATGCGCACCATTTCTGTTCGTTACCTCTCCATCGTTGCGGTCATATCCTGGTGGGGATGTGCCACAAGCCAGGCCAGCAACAGCCAAAGCGGTGATAGTACGCAGCAGCATGTGGATGTCACGCTCAGTCTGTCCGGTTATGCCAAATACATGCAATCCACCCTGTTGGTTCAGGATGAATTTGCGGGTGTGCCAGCCGATCTGCTGGATCAGTTTCTGGGGAACAGTATCCATGACCACCGGTCCACCTTCGACTGAACACAACCCTGCAAGTCGGGAACTTCGCCCTGCATGCCGGATGGCGGGTACGGACGTTTTACGGAGACCAGCCCCGGTTGTACCGACTGATCGGCGCTGACTATGGACTGGAGATCGATCGTTTTGCCAATGACCAGGTCGACTTGTCCGGCCTCTGGCTCAACCGGAAAGGTTGGGTGATCCATTCCATTCTGGATCGCGCCTATGTGGAATGGCGGGGGAAACGAGATGAGATCCGGGTGGGGCGCCAGCGGATCAATTGGGGCCGTGCCTCCCTGTGGAACCCGAACGACGTGTTTAACGCCTATTCGTTTATCGATTTCGACTACGAGGAACGCCCCGGTGTGGATGCCATTCGATGGACCCATACGTTTGGCAATTTCAATGGACTGGAACTGGCTGCCCGGTTAACGGACAGTCTCAGCGGTTGCACCTTCGCCGGGCTGTATAAGGGCCATTTCAAGAGTGTCAATTACCAGTTCCTTGCAGGCTATGTACAGGATGACCTGGCCATAGGTGGTGGTTGGGAGGCAGATCTGGGGATGTGGGGTTGGAAAGGGGAAAGTACCGTCTTTGTGCCCATTGGGACAGTCCATTCTCGCAGCACAGTCCTCTCGGTGAGTACGGACATCATGCGAACCTGGGAATCCGGATTCCTGCTGGGGGGAGGTTATCTGCTGAACACTTCGGCATCCGGTGATGCCCGACTTTTCGCCGATCTGAATGAACGGGTCAGCGCCCGAAACCTCTACCCATTTCGGCATAGTGTGTTTGGTCAGATCGGGTACCCGATCACTCCGCTGTTCAACGCCAATCTGGCTGTCGTGTACAGCCCGGGAGCAGACCACACCCTGTTTATCAGTCCGGTGTTGACCTATTCCCTCGCATCGGATTGGGATCTCGATCTCACCGGCCAGATCCTGGCCAATGACAATGGAAAGGCATTCGTATCGCCGTTGCAGGCCTTCTTTCTCCGATTGCGTTGGAGTTGGTAAATAAAAAAAGGCTGCCCGGAATGGAGCAGCCTTTTTCCAGGATGGCCATCAGCCGATCACGATCAGTGTGTTTTCTCCAGAGCGATCATACCGGTACCTTCCTGACTGCGTATGCGGATCCAGTAATTGCCGGAAGGTAATTCACCCAGTGACCACACGGACTGAATGGTGGTTCCGGTCAATTTTTTTGTGTCGATCACCTGACCCAGCATATCGAGCAGGTCAAGTTGCAGAGACTGGTCCCGATCAAAACGGAGATGCAGGTTGGCTTCCAGACTTGCCGGGTTCGGGAAAAGCGTGGCTTCCTGCAAACCGGGCAGGTTGGCCAGGCTGCTGGTTTCCAGCACCGTCACACACGTTTCAACAGTGCAACTCAGACAATCTGTCACAGTCACACAGTATTCTCCCGCGGCCAGTTCAGGTAAACCGGGATCTGTCATTCCGTTAGACCAATCGTAGGTATATGGCGGGCAGCCCCCCAACACGGTTGCCGTGATTGTTCCGTTTGATTGACCGGGATCGGCGGGTGTCGAGGTGGCTTGTACAAGGATTTCCGGGTTCTGGCCAACGGTGTAAGGACCAAATACGGCAGTCTTTCCTGTTTCTGTCAGGATGGTACAGGAATAGTCTCCTGCGGGAATATTTTCGAGAACGGGGTCCGTATCCGGTGCGTTGTCCCAGTTGAATGTCAGCCCGGGCGCCCCACCGGTCAGGGTCAATTCGATACCCCCGGTTGACGTTCCAAAACAACCGGCATCGGTAATCTTGGCTTCGACCTGAGGCATGTTGTTGATTATTTGAATCTGCTGACAGGAGAGGTTGCTGTAACAGGCATCAAAGGCATTCAGACAAACGGTGTAGGTACCTGGTAGCGAGTAGAAATGGGTCAGGCTTTCTTCCACACTGCTCATCCCGTCACCGAGATCCCACTCATAAGATATGGCATTGCTGGATGCATTATCCAGGGAAACTTCGTCAAAATAGGGAACTGCGACAAAGGCGGCCACAGCAGTCAGTCCACTCTGATCGATATCGATCAGGACAGATCGACCCTGGCTGAGGTTGTAATAGGTGCCGCTTCCTGTCTGACGCAACTCCACGGCTTTTATCAGATATTCGGTGAGTCCCTGACCGGAACAAACGTCTGTGTATTGTGTCTCTGTTACCGGTTCGGTATTCAGGAGGAGATAATCGAGTTCGTTGGCTTTCTTCTTGTAGATGAAATACCCCATGGAACCTGCAACGGCATCCCATTCCAGGTCTACATCCAGGTTGTTGGGCGTAGCGGTGAGATTGGTCACCTGACGCAGCGCATGCATCCGCAACGTCGGGTCACCCATCAGGGAGATATGGATGGACATCGGGCTGTAGCCCGACTGGTACATGGCCCCATTGTTGTTCATGCTGATCTGGGAGGCAAATCCGATAGGTTCACCGAGAGCCATATGGTGGAGCATCCAGTTGGGACGGGCGGCCCAGGCATTGGTCAGCGTGGATCCGGAGGCGATGGTGGCACGAAGCAGGTTGTTGGACCGATCCCAATCACCGAAATAGGATCCAAAGACCATGGTGAAAATGGATTGCAGTGAGTCAGTAGCCAATTCCGTCGTCGTGGTAATACCGGAGGCGGAAGTATAAGAACCAGCCCCGCAGCCATACGACCAGAGGTAACTGTCGGTCAGCATTGTGGCGCGGTAGGGCAATTCAGTGACATTTGTAATTCCGAACATCGGGGCAAAATTCTTCCAGCCATTCTGGCCAAATCCTTCGGCAAAACCGGCAAAATTGTTCTGGACCAGTCCCCGTTCTTCGGCCTGTACCATCCCGATGCGCCAGGCGTGGTCCTTCTTCAGGTAGCGACGCAGCAGCTCTTCTTCGGATTGAGCGAAAGCGGGCATATTTGCAAAATCCACCCGACCGATTTGCAATTCTACCTTGGTTGGAAATGTGCTCTGGTCGAATTTGCCATCTCCCGGGATATTGTCATTTCGCGGATCGTTGGGAACTTCTGTGTTGACAGACTGGTCGGTCCATAACCCGTCGAGATCGCCATAGTAACCATCGGCCGGCCAGGCACCCTGATGATCCGGGACGTGGCCATCCGGAGCGATGTATCCGGAATAGGGAACGGGGACATGGCCAAAGAGGAAGAGTGTTTTGTTGGACGCAGACTCCCCGTTGGCCCATGTCTTGATCTGATCCTTTATTGTTGTCACCGGATCATTCCGGTCAACATAGAGGGCTTGAACACGCCATCCATCCTGGCGAATATCGGTCAGAAGGGTATTGATCTCAGCGGCAAGACTGGATTTAAAGGTGCTGTCGATCACCACCAGACAGGCACCCCGCAGGTGGGTGGCCGGAGCTTCTATTCCGGCATAGATATATCCACTGCTGGATCCTCCGCCGTATCCGGCCAGGCTTTTGAGAATGCGATATTCATACGCCTGGCCAACAACCACTGTCGTATCCGTCCAGGAGGTTTCGAAGGACATGGCATTTCCTTTCGGACTGGCCAGATTGATTATCCTTCAATTTGCGGTAAATAGTGTATCCCGAATTCTGGAGGTCTTCCTTCCATTTCAGGGTGATTGCCGGCGGATCAGTCTGAATATCTGCCTGAATAATGACGGATTGTTTTGCATCATTGGCATTCTGTCCGGACAGGAGGAAGGGTGTGGTGAGGATCACCAGAAGGAAAAGGAAGCGCATGGGTTTGTTCGAGTTTACCATTCCAAAGTTACGGCTTCTGCAGCATAAAAAAAGGCGGCAAGAGATTATCCCTTGCCGCCTGGTAGAATTCTGTTATTGGATCCGGATTTATTTGATCGGATAGATCACCCGGGTCAGCCATTTGCTGGTATCCGGCTCGGTCGACGGATCGGTCACGTACTCCTCAATCACGGGAGCAGTGCCTTCGATTCCAAATTCGGTAAAGTACTTTTCCATGGCTTCGTGAGCAGCTCCGGAGCCTTCGTAGGCGCCATAATAATCGATCACCTTGGCTTTACCCGCGGGCACCTCGACGATCGAGGCACCTTTTACAGTTACAGCGGCTGCTACCGGTACAGCAGTAGCCATGTCTGCAGACTGATTGACTTCATCCCATTCGAAATACAACCCTGCGGGCGTGCCAGCCATGGTTGCACCGGCGCCCATGGCTGCACGATAGATGCCGGGCATATGGGTCTGAAAGAAGGCACCCATATTGCTCCAGGACACAACTTCGCGATGGGCGATATAAATCCGCGGTTCGAGGTCGATAGTCTGGATGGTAAAACCATCATAGGTCGGAGCCAAGGCGGCGGCGTCCACCTGTTCCTTCAGACGGGAAAGGCCCTTTTCAAATTCTCCACCAAGCATTTTGTCCATATTCATGAACAGGCCCATGACATTCCAGGGAAGGGGGTGGTTCCCTTGAAGCCCCAGGTTACTCGGGTGCCGGCTTCGGTTGAATCCAGTGTGATGTAGGCATCGGATTCCGATTCCCAGGGGCGAATGAATTTCAGATGGGTATCAACACGACGGTTGGGGTCCACGGCGGTGATGGTTTGGATGCCTTCACCGACATCGTCATTGCCACTCCAGTGCTGGGTTGAGCCTACGGCGCCGTCTTCACCTTCATAGGTTACGGTCTGGTTGGTGTCTTTGTCGCCCCATGGCGACCATGCGTCCGCTGCTTTGAGTGATGCAACATGGTTGAAGACAAACGAAGCAGGTGCATCGATCACGACATCCCGTGAAACTTCATAGTCTTTCGGTAGTACAAGTCCCAGGATCAGGAACAGAGCGATCAGTCCCAGGATCAGAAATCCGAGAATTTTCAGAATGCGCATTGGTAAAATTTTAGGGGTAATGGATGGCGAAAGATATTGAATTCAGTTGAATTCACGTGAGTGACGCCTCCAGGACGAAATGCAGGAGGCCAGGATAAAAAAGGCCAGAAAACTGTTGATCGCCATATTCAACTGACCACAAAGGATCGCCAGGACAAGTCCGGCCAGTCCCGCCAGGAAGACACGTTTATCGCGGGCAAAGGTTTCCCTGGACTTTAACGCCGGGAAGGTGATCGAGCTCACCATGAGCGCGCTGAGGATGACAGACAAGATCATCAGCACAGATGTTGTCGGCACATATTCCAGAAATTCAGGTGGATTGGACATCCAGAGCGCAAGACCGACATACCACAGTGCATTGGCCGGAGTAGGAAGGCCGACAAAATGGGGCTGAGCAGGGAGCAGGTTGAACATAGCCAGGCGCCAGGCACTGAAAACCGGGATGAGTGTACAGACGATGGTGGTCAGTAAGCCTGCCGGTAATAATTGATAAAACAGGATGGCCGGGGCGACGCCGAAGGTGACCATATCCGCCAGGGAGTCCAGTTGTTTGCCCAGTTCCGACTGCTGGTTCATTGCCCGGGCGATCAATCCGTCAAGGACATCAAAGCTCGCTCCCAGTACGATCAATCCAGCGGCCAGGTGGATATCATCGGTGAGAATGGAGATAAATCCGGCAGCGAGATTGCCCAGGGTAAAGAGGTCGGCGATCTTGAGTTTGATCATTTCATGAAGGTACGATGTGGACGGATAAGTTATGGAGTTAAGGAGGGGAGGAGTTGAGGAGAAGTTTGGAGGTTATGAGAATGATCAGACTTGGATGTCAACCCCACATTTTGAAACGGATGTAGCCCAGGGTTTTTCAATCGCCGAAGGAGATGAACCCTGGGGTAGGGTGAGTCCCTGAACGCAGGTAATGCTTTACCCCACCAATCTGGTGTCCAACCCTGAAAACGAACATTCCATTTCAGGCGCCCAATACCCAACACCCAACACCAGTCCTACTCCCCGTAAATGCCCACAAACCGGTCTAGCCCTGATTTGACACTCGCCCGGTACATCCCTTCCGTGTTGAACGGCATGGCGATATTCCCTTGGGCATCCACTGCGATCAATCCCCCATCACCCTGGATCTCCGGCAGTCGATGGTGGATGACTTCATCACATGCAGCTTGCAGGGACAGACCCTTGTATTCCATCAGACAGGACACATCATAGGCAACGACCCCGCGGAGGAAGAATTCACCGCTACCTGTACACGAAACGGCACACGTGCGGTCCCAGGCCCAGGTGCCGGCACCGATCACCGGGCTGTCACCGACACGACCGTATTTTTTATTTGTCATTCCACCGGTCGATGTGCCCGCCGCCAGATGTCCACGACTGTCGAGCGCCACTGCTCCGACGGTACCGAATTTCCGGTCCTTGATGGTATGGTCGAGCTGAATTGCTTCTGTACCTTTTACATCTTGCCACTGGGCGAAGCGAAAATCGTCGTGGAAGTATTCGGCTGGCATCCGTTCGTATCCGCGGGCATCGGCAAAGGCCAGGGCTCCGTCTCCGATCAAGAGGACATGTTCGGTGTGGTCCATCACTTCCCGGGCCAGACGAATGGGATTTCGGATCCCATGAATTCCGGCCACTGCCCCCGCCATCCGGTTGCTGCCATCCATGATGGAGGCATCCATTTCATGTCCACCGGCGGCATTAAAGACCGACCCACGTCCGGCATTGAACAGCGGGCAATCCTCCAGGCTGGTCACTGCTGCCATGACCGCATCAAGGGCTGCGCCGCCCTGGCGGAGAATCTCTTCACCGGCTTGCAGTGCGGCTTGTAATGCCAGGGTGTAAGCGACTTCTTTTTCGGGTGACATCTCGTGTTTGAGTATCGTACCGGCACCACCGTGTATGGCCAGGGAATAGGTAGACATGAGTCAGTTTCTTTCCACAAATCTACCTTATCCTGCAATAGAAACGCCGATCAGATGGCCTACACCATAGGTAATGGTCGCTGCTGCCAAACCGAATAGCACCTGGCGGCCACCGGAAAACCACAAGCCTTTTCCAGTAAAAAGCGTGATTGCCCCTCCGATCAGGAAGAGGCCGCCCGCACTGGCGATCGCACTGACGACGATCCCGGTCGGACCGCTGAGAAAGAAGAACGGCAATACCGGTAGGATGGCCCCGATGGCAAACAGGACAAAGGAGGAAACCGCCGCTTCCATGGCCGAACCCTTCAATTCCTCGGCATTGATCCCCAGTTCTTCCCGGACGAGCAATGCATGGGCTTTGTTTGTATCCTTCATAATCTCGCTTGCCATCTGCATGGACTGGTCCTCTGGAATCCCTTTCGCCATGTAGATCAGAGCGATCTCCTTGCGCTCTCCTTCCGGATTGGTTTCCAGTTCGGTCATCTCCTGCTGCATCTGATTCTCATAAAGTTCCTGTGAGCTTTTCACCGAGATCCATTCGCCCAATGCCATGGACAGGGCTCCGGCCAGCAAGCCTGCAGAACCGGCCAGCAAGATGGCCTGGTTGCCTCCAGTGGCACCAGCTACCCCCATCACCAAACTCAGATTGGACACCAGGCCATCATTAGCGCCCAGGACGGCAGCTCGAAGCGCATTGCCCCCGATCGTCTTGTGACGCCCTTCGATCCGGGACAACTCTTCTCCTGCAATACCTTGCCGGCCCTGGATCAAGTGCTGAAGAATACGGACATGGCTGGATTCAGCACCAGTGACCTGGAGGTTAGCGGCCTTCTTCTGTACAATGGTGGCACTGGTAATACTCTTTTCCGTCTGCATCATCACTCCGATGATGTAGTCATAGCCGAAGATCCGTCCGATCCGGTCCAGATCCTGCCCGCCACGAGGGTGGCGGCAAGCCGATCGAAATGCCCTTCTTCTGCAAGGCATCCTGCATGGCACAGGCATGGCCCTTTTCGATCTCTGACAGATGAACAAAGATCCCGGCAATGCCGGGATCCTGCTCTGCCTGAGCAATTTGCTGGTAGAGGTAAGCGGCATCCACTTCTGTTTGCAGGGAAGAAGCAGCACCTGTATTGGGTTGAACTGGCATAGGGATTAGTTTAATCGTCATCGTGTTCACCTCCCTGATATGGGAGCGTGCCCTGACCAACGGCATTCGCCCGGATCTCGGAATGGCGAATCTCGCCTCCCGAAGTGCCGACCTGCTGGGCCAGTATCATTGTGCCCAGAGCAACCAACAGGGTGAGCAGGCTCAATAAAGATGCAGCTTTCCATCCATTCAGCGAAGCCAGTAAGGTGATCAGTGCCAGGACACCCAGACCGATTACCGTCCACAGGAAAAAATTGGCCAGGTCCTCATGCCGTTCGATCAGATTTTCCCCGACTCCGGGCAGTCCTTCCACAGCATCCTCAGCACCTTCGCCAGTCAGAAATGCCGGAATGGCGATCAGGGCCGAAAAGACAAACAATCCCAATCCCGTCTGCTTGACGGATCCGTGCTTGACCAGAAATCCGGCCAGCAGGACCAGTATACCGAATAATGTGCCCAGGATGGGCAGGTGATTCAACACCAGATGCCAATGTGCCTGATTCATTTGTTTAGAATTATGGTTATGTAAGAAAAACGTGTCAGAATTTCGGTCGATCAATGAGTATCCCCGTCGGCATCATCATCATCCTGGGAATGGTTTTTCAGTCGGTTCGACTCAGGACGATGCAGCCGCTCCTTCCGTTCTTTCCTTGTTCTGATCTGTTGACCGGTATAGTCAAAGTAAATCTTCTTCTCCCGCCCTTGATCCATGAATTCACATTCATACATGGCTTCCTTCTTCTCGTGATGCCAACGAATGTTTTTTAGCCTGAGGATAGTCCTTCAGTACCCAACTCTCATCGGGCTGTACAATGGGTGTGGTTGTGGGTGGTGTCTGAGCCGTCACATGCCATCCTCCCAGGAGAATGAGTGACACAATCAACATGTACATACGCATATTCAACGATTTAAAGAGTGACAAATCAATGATCCCGGTCCGGCTGGCTGCTCTTCCAGGTTGGCATACTCGCGGTTCACACATGTGAAATCCGCCCAGTATGTTCGTCTCAATCTGGCTGGTTTCATAGTGCCGAACCAATGGATCAAAGATGGTTGTGTCCTCCTTAAAGGCACCTTCAGACTTTCTCAAAATTCGCTTAAAACCTACCCTGCGGGGGTATGCGCTGAACCCGAGCCGGATATCATCCTTTATCGTGGAAATCCAGGATAAAGGAGGTCCCTTCCCCTTCGCGGCTGACGAGGCGGAGACCCAGACCGAGGACTTCCGCCAGTTTCCGGGCGATGGATAGCCCCAGCCCTGCCCCGGGCACGGATGAACTTCTGGAATCGTCAAGTCGATAGAATCGGTCGAAGACCTGGGCCATATGCGAGGCATGAATACCCGGACCATCATCGCTCACGGACAGTTGTCGATACGCAGCATGCCAGCTCAGGACGATCTTTCCGCCTTCCCGGCCATATTTCCACGCATTGCTGATCAAGTTGTCCAGGATCAGCGTCAAGAGCGTTGCATCGGTATGGATCTGGACCGCAGAGGGAATATCTATGCTCATCTGCATCTGTCGCTCCTCCAGGCGGGCTGTCCAGTCAGACCTCAGGTCCTGAAGAAAGAGCACCAGATCGATATCCCGGGCATTTGTCGCCACACTGCCATTTTCCAGCCGTGCCAGTTGAAGGAGTTGATCGAGCATGTTCTGTATCCGGTCGACCTCCTGGATCACTCCCTTGACTTTCTCTTGGTAATATTCTTGTTCCCTCGGTTTTCGAAGGAGGACCTCCAGGGTGCCCCGTATGGCCGTGAGAGGCGTTCGGATCTCGTGGGATGCATCTGATGTGAACTGTTTCTCCCGCTGGACACCTGGTCGATCCGGTGCAGGAGTGCATTGATGGTCATGGCCAGTTGGTACAATTCATCCTGATTTTCCGGCAGCGGAAGACGGGAGTGAAAGTCGGCATCTCCGATGGTTTGAGCTGAATGGATCAAGTGTTGGACGGGAGCGATCCCCTTTGCAGCCGCAATGGAGGTGGCGATAAACAGGATGAGTAACATCAAGGGAAAGGAAACCAGCAGGACTTGACGGAGGTTGTCCAGGATAATGGCCGACTCTTCGCGAGAGATCCCGACGATCAACTGACCCATCATGACCCCTGCTGGATTAATGACGGGGAATTGACCCTGTCTGATCCGCTTGACCCCGATCAGACTGTTCACATATTGATTGGACAGGTGGAAGGGCTGATGGTGTAGCGTGTCCAGTTGCAGGTTGGCAGAACGAAAGAGTACCCTCCCATCCAGGTCGACAACCTGTAGAAAGGTCGGATTGACTTCGATCTCCCGATGTTCCTCCTCCTCCCATTCCTTCATATCACTGATGTGGAGCGAATCGTTTTTCCACTGGATACTCCGCATGACCTCACGCTTTTCCTGGATGATATCACTGTCCAGATGACGATAGGCGGTCCAGAATACGACACCGTACAGGGCCAGGAATACCAGGCCTATGGTCAGTGCGGCAGCGAACGCCGAAAACCAGGCTATCCGATTCCTGAATGACAGTTTCATGCTTCTTCTTTTACCCGGTAACCAACTCCTCTGATCGTTTCGATAAAGGAAGGTTGGTCCGGTGTATCCAATTTCTTGCGCAGGAAATTGATATAGACATCAATCACTCCGGTGTCATGATCGAAATGAATATCCCATACTTTTTCAATGATCGTAGTCCGTCGACAAACACGCCCCTTCTCGCGCAACAACCACTCGAGAAGAGTGAATTCCTTCTGGGTCAATTTTACCTCCTCTCCGGCCCGGGTGACCTGGTGCGCCTCCACATCCAGGACAATGTCCCGCACTGTAAAGACATGACGAATCCCTTCGGGGGTTCGCAACAATACCCGTATCCCGCCAGGAGTTCCTCAAATGCAAATGGCTTTCGCAAGTAATCGTTTGCCCCGGTCTCCAGACCGAAGACCACGTCATCCACCGTATCTCTCGCTGTCAGGAAGAGGATAGGTATCCTTGGATCTTCCCGGCGGATAGCCCGGCAGATCTCGATACCACTCATCCCCGGGAGCATCCAGTCCAGTAGGATCAGGTCGTACATGGAACTGTCGTCCAATGCAAGTCTTAAACCATCCTTTCCATTGTGTGCCACATCGACGGAAAATCCTTCTTCCTCCAGTCCCTCCGTGATAAAACGGGCAATAGCCATCTCATCTTCTACCAGCAGAATACGCATGATCCAGCATTTTTTCAGGGCGTTGAATCGGCGATGCATGTCATCGACAATGTCGAATAGCCAATCCCTTGTAGACAGGGAGTTTGTTTGCCAAACACATTTTGCCCTGCAGTCAACCAAAGATGCACATTATCCCCTGATCCGTATCTTTAAATCCCTTAAAATCCATTGAACAGCCGAGCCGAACAGTCAATGGGAAAAATTTCCTCCGGACTATACTCGCCGGGGTTCAAAACGAACAGGACACTCGTACCAACCGGAAGCGGGAATGATAGAATGCAAAATCAGAACGTTGGTGCTGATGTATTACAGTCAACCTGTATTCTCCGGTGTCTCACCGGCATTTGAAAACAAATCGAGATCAGGCAGTGTCTTCGCTGCTGCGGTGGGACACCGCACAATAGCGAGGTACGAGTGAGACACTCGTACCAACAAGGGGTGGGTGTGAAGGCCTAAAAAATCAGAACGTTAGTGCTGGTGTCTCACCAGCATCCTGTATTTTGACAGTGTCTCACCGGCATTTGAAAACGAATCGAGATCAGGCAGCGTCTTTGCTGTTACGGTGAGCAATCGCACAATAATGAGGTGCTAGTGAGACACTCGTGCCAACAGCAAGGGCAGCTTCTGACCGATAAAAGAAAAATGTTGGTGCTGGTGTCTCACCAGCATCCTGTATTCTCCGGTGTCTCACCGGCATCTGAAAACAAATCGAGATCAGACAGCGCCTTCGCTGTTGCGGTAAGCAATCGCACAATAGGAAGATGCGAGTGAGACTCTCGTGCCAACTTCAGTGGCATGATATGTCATAAAAAAGGATGACGTTGGTGCTGGTGTCTCACCAGCATTTTCTTTTCGAGAGTGTACCAATGGCACAGGAAAACCAATTGGTGACCGATGATTTTTTCCTAAATAGTTTAAAAGCGAAGAAGGGCATACCAATGAAACTTTATTTATTTTTATCTAACCCGAAGGAAGGATATGTCGCGCAGAAAAATCCTGGACCAGCATGGTCTGAACTTTCTTACTTTGACTGTAGTGGGTTGGATCGATGTATTCAGCATGGCTTCACATAGAAATATACTACTTCAAAGTCTGGACTTTTGCAGGCGACAAAAAGGTCTATTGATCTATGCTTATGTCATTATGACAAATCACCTCCATTTGGTAGCTCAAGTAAATGAGCAGAATAGCAATTCACTTGGAGACGTGATTCAAGACTTTAAGCGATATACGGGCCATTTACTTATTCAAGCAATTCAAAGTGGAGAGGAAAGCCGAAAAAGTTGGATGATGCATATGTTGAAGTTCTATGCCCGGGGATCCCGAAGTAATCGAACCCACCAATTCTGGCAAGAAGACAATTATCCGACAGCTTTGTTTTCTGATAAGGTCATATGGAACAAGATAAATTACATCCATCAAAATCCAGTTCGCGCAGGATTTGTGGAGTATCCTGAGAACTACCTTTATTCAAGCGCATCAAACTATGTTGATGGAATGAATAGAGGCTTGATTGAAATAGACTTGCTGGAACCATATCTACCTGATTCGGGGTATTTCTTCATTCCGGATGAGCACAGGCCCATATAACATATGATTGGTAATTGGAGTAATCCTGGTCATCGTAGAATTCTCGCCTTATTGCCATCTGTACGATTCAGCCAGCGTCTTCGCTGCTGCGGTGGGACACCGCACAATAGCGAGGTACGAGTGAGACACTCGTACGAACAGTAAGGGTATATTCTATGGTATGAAAGAAAAACGTTGGTGCTGGTGTCTCACCAGCATCCGGTATTCGCCGGTGTCTCACCGGCATTTGAATACGAATCGAGATCAGGCAGTGTCTTCGCTGTTGCGGTGGGACACCGCGCAATAGCGAGTACGAGTGAGACACTCGTACCAACAGTAAGGGTATATTCTATGGTATGAAAAAAAACGTTGGAGCTGGTGTCTCGCCAGCATCCGGTATTCGCCGGTGTCTCACCGGCACCTGGAACCGAATTTCTTACCGAGCCGCCTCAGCCTGTTTTCCCGCCGGGCATTTCCGTATCTTGGCACCTGACAGCCGAACCTGATGACCCTCTTCCAACAACTCCAGTCGGGTGCGCCGATCTCCGATGAAGATTTCGACTCCATGTACTCGAAGGAGATGAAAGCGATCGCCGATTTTCATTTTTCTCCGCTGGAGGTTGCTCGCTCAGCTGCCGAATTTCTGGCGCCAGAGCCGGGTACCCGTGTCCTGGATATCGGATCCGGTGCAGGCAAATTCTGCATGATCGGTGCAGCCACAACCGAAGGCCATTTTACCGGTATCGAACAGCGCCAGGACCTCCACCAACTGGCCCTTGATCTGTCATCCACCCTCCAGTGGCCCCGTGTCGAATTTCAACACGGCAACATGATGGAAGTGCGTTTCCTCGACTACGCCAGCATCTATTATTTCAACTCCTTTTTTGAACATATCATACCTGACGATGCCATCGATCATGCCATTCCGTTCAGTCGGACTCGTCACACGATGTATGTCCTTTATGTCAAGCAACAACTTGCCCGGATGCCAGTGAGTACCCGACTGGTGACCTATTTTTCCTACGCGAATATGATCCCCTGGACCTACGAAAATGTCGGGACTGATTTCGATGGAAAACTGATCAAATGGATCAAAAGAGACGTTATTTAGTTACTTACCGGGTGATGTCCTATCCTGAAAGGCCTTCAAAAACTGTGATATGAGAAGATTTATTTTCCCCCTCCTGTTTTGTCTTTTTCCCATTCTCATGGTTGCTCAATCTTACCATTTCCCGGCTGAACATGAAGAACATGAAGCCACCTGGCTGCAATGGCCGCATCAATATGAATACGGGATAGCCTACCGCAACAGCCTGGATGCAACCTGGGTAGCAATGACCAAGGCGCTGCTTGGTGGAGAGTCTGTCTTTATCATAGCCTACAACACTGCCGAACAGCAGCGCATCATCAATCTGTTGACGAATTCCGGAGTAGATCTGTCCAAGGTGCAATTTTTCATTTTTCCGACCAATGATGTCTGGGTTCGGGATAACGGCCCCATTTTCTGCCGGGATGGATCAGGAGATCTGCATATCCAGGATTGGGGATTCAATGGCTGGGGAATGAAATACAATTTCAACTACTGCGATCAAATCCCTGCTAAAATTGCCAATGCTCTCCAGCTTCCAATAGTGGACCTGAATACCGTAATGACCAATGAAGGAGGCGCAGTTGAAGTGGATGGAGCAGGCGTGATGATGGCAACCAGGAGTTCGATCCTCAGCCAATCGCCACCCAATAGTATTCGGAATCCGGGAATGTCACAGGAAGAAGCAGAATCTATTTTTATTGACAAGCTGGGTGTTTCTAAGTTTATCTGGTTGGATGGCGTTGCTGGCAATCCAAATGATGTAACCGATATGCACATTGATGGTTTTGTCAAATTCGTCAATGACTCTTCCCTGGTGACCATGACTGAAGATGATCTCACCTATTGGGGTGTGTCGGGTTCCGATATTGAAATTATTCAGACAGCCACCAATATAAATGGTGTGCCCTATAAACAGGTCACGCTACCACTGACCCAGAACGATGTCTTGACAACGAAAGGGAAAAACCTGGGCTATAAAGGCTCATATGTCAATTATTATGTTGCCAATGAGGTGGTCCTGGTTCCGTTTTATAATGACCTGAATGACACGGTGGCTATGGCTATCTTGCAACCCCTCTATCCGGATCGACTCATCATCGGGATTGATTGCCGAAAACCTGTACGAATGGGGGGGCATGGTGCATTGTGTGACCCAGCAGCAACCTGTGGCCAAACCTGTTACCGGATTTCTCGATCCAAAATCGAGTGAGGCCAAAATAGAAATATTTCCAAATCCAGCAATGGATCAACTAACCATCCGTATGCCGAATGATGAATGGGATCAATGCCAGATAAAAATCCTGAATATGGCGGGCAAGTGCGTCTACCAACATGTTCGCGGTTCATTCCCCTCAGGGACACAAACCTTGACGCTGGATTTACCCCAATTACCATCAGGGACTTACAAATTTATTTTACGTGCGGATAACCGGAAATTAGAATCAAAAACATTCATCGTTCATTAATGGGCACTCCATTCTTATGGCTGATCAATCCTACCGGACCAACAATTTCAAGGACAGTCCTTTCTGAAAAGTGGTGAATATGAAGGTTGCACTTTTACTGATTGTGCACTCCTTGAGTCCGATCTTTCTGGAAGCAGCTTCAGTACATGCACATTCAAACGATGTGATCTCAGCCTGGCTAGAATTCGCAATACCTCATTTAGAGAAGTGACGTTCAAGGAATGCAAACTGCTCGGCATTCGGTTTGACGAATGCAAATCCTTTCTGCTTTCCCTGTCATTTCATTCGTGCACTTTAAACCTCTCCTCATTTTATGGCCTGCCATTAAAACAGACATCATTCATCGCCTGCCAGTTACACGAAGTAGAATTTGTTGAAGCGGATCTGACCGAAGCAGTGTTTCACGAATGCGATCTGGCCGGTGCAACGTTTGAGCAGACCAAATTGAGTGGTGCCGATTTTCGAACAGCACGACATTATCTGATCAATCCAACAAACAACCAGATTCGAAAAGCAAAATTCGCATTCGATGGGGTAGGAGGGTTGTTGGCCCAGTTCGATATCGAGCTGACCTGATCCATCCTTCAAATGCCGGAATTCCTATGAATTGGACGTCCGGTAGAATAATGATTAACTTGAGGACTGTCCACGAGTCTGTACCTGTTGATCCTTCGGATATGAAAACTGCACTGCCATTTTTTACCCTTTTATTTATGGCTGGTTTTACCTGCACTGTTATTGCACAGCCGTGTTCCTGTACGATTGCGGAAGTGCAGAATAATTCGGTCACCCCCTGCGACCGGTCATCGGCCAGATCATCAATGTCTCCACCACGAATGAATTGTACAATGCCATCAACCAGGTCAATGCGAATGGTGGAAATATGACCGTCCTCCTGGCCGATGGCACGTACCCCATCGCCTCACCGACCTGGTATCCGTATATCACCGCCAGCAATGTGGTCTTCCGCAGTGCCTCCGGCAATCGAGATGCAGTTATCCTGACCGGCACGGGGATGAAAAGTGTATCGCCGGGGGTGGAAAATGTCATTTATTTCGTCGGCGACAATAATACCATTGCCGACCTGACGATTCGGGATGTCGGCAATCACGGCATCGCCGTTGAAGGGGACAGCCTCTTTGTCCACAACATGCGCATTCAGAATACATATGAGCAGATGATCAAGGGCACCGCCGGCGGCGATGGTGCCGACTATGGCCTGGTGCAGTGCAGCCTTTTCGAATATCCGGCTGGCATCGGACCGCAATTCTATATCGGCGGACTGGACATTCACAAAGGCGATCACTGGACCGTGCGCGATAATGTCTTCATTGATATCGCCAGCCCATCCGGCTCGGTGGCCGAACATGCCGTGCACTTCTGGAATGACGGAAGTGACCAGATGATCGAACGAAATATGATCATCAACTGCGACCGGGGAATCGGGTTGGGACTTGGTAACAGTCCCAATACAGGCGGGATGATCCGCAACAATATGATCTATAATGACGGCGGCCATCCCTTCCATGATGTCGGCATTGGCCTCGAAACATCACCCGGCACAAAAGTGTACAACAACACCGTTTTTATTCAATATCCGAATGCCATCGAATATCGCTTTCCGGCGACAACGGGGGTGGACATTGTCAATAATCTGACGAATAAAACCATCAAATCACGAGATGGTGCCCAGGCAACGCTGGCTACAAATGAAACTGCCGCCCTGTCGTCCTGGTTTGTCGATGCTCCTGGTGGCAACCTCCGTCTTTCTGGCAATTACCCGATCGTGGTGGATCAGGGCTCTGACCTGTCAGCCGATGTGCCAGTGGATATCGATCAGTCGCCTCGGCCCCAGGGAAAGAGCTTCGATATTGGTGCGCATGAATATCCGCAATCCACCAGCCTGGATTCTCCATTCAGTCATGAAATCGACGTCCTTATTTACCCCAATCCGGCACAGTCCAATCTGGTCATTCAGGCGGACATTTCCTTCCCGGCATCTGTCCACATCCTGAACTCACTGGGCCAGGAAGTCCATACGACAACCAAAGCAGATCTTCGCCCCGGCATCCTGGTGAATACCAGCCATTGGCCAGGGGGTGTGTATGTAGCAATAATTCAGTCGGGTGAAGAGTTCATCCACCGCACCATTGTCGTGGAGTGAATAGAGAGGGGATTTTCGTTTTCGCCCCGGCGGACAGGTATTCGTTATTGGGTTTTTCGTTATTTCGATGTGATGGTGTGACCTGCATGACAATGCATCGATCATTCATGCATTTTTTACCACTGAGGTCACAGAGTCGCACAGAGTCTTTTCGCTCCTCCATCATGGAACTTCGTGCTCTCGACGCCTTCGTGGCAAGTACACCCCTAAACGAATAACCGAATAAACCCCTTTTGCGTCCTAGCGTATTCGCATTCAATTTCCTCGATTCCTCAACGCCTCGACTCCCTCCCCTTTTTTTCTTGTACAAAATAACGTACATTTATATGTACAACATATCCCCATGAAGTCTATCACCATCTCTTCCCTGCGCAAGAATCTGAAAGAATACCTCGACAAAGTCTCCCAATCTCTGGAGGTCCTGATCATTCCCCGGACAAAAGATGATGACGCCGTGGTCATCCTGTCGCTGAAAGAGTACAATGCACTAACCGAAACAGCACACCTGTTATCTTCTAAAGCAAACAGGGAACAACTGACCGCCTCCATCCAACAATATCGTCAGGGTGATGTGATCTCCTATGCAGCGGAACCGGACACGGAATGAACATCCAATTCACGCCACACGCCTGGGAAGAATTTACCTGGTGGCTGGATACGGATAAGCGAATGGCCAAAAAGATCCTTTCCCTCCTCAAAGACATCCAGCGCACCCCCTTTGATGGACTCGGTCAACCCGAACCCCTCAAACACGACCTGGCCGGATTCTGGTCTCGCCGGATTTCCGGAGAACACCGCCTGGTTTACGCCGTTGATGGCCAGACCAAAGACACCCAGGTCTGCACTATTGTACAATGTCGGTTTCATTATGATTAGTTGAGCTTGCCAAGGGTTTGGCAGCTTAGGATAACCTCACCCCAACCCCTCTCCTTTCCAAGGAGAGGGGCTCATCAGGATAATGATTTTTCTGAATTTGGAATTTATCTATTCTTGAACTCCATGCTCAATCTCTCGACCCCCTCCGCTTTTCCAGGACAGGACAGAGGTGAAGTGATCGCAACCCCTAAACGAATACCTGTCCGCCAGGCCGGAAACGCATAAACGCATAAACGAATAAACCCCCTTCGCGTCTTCGCGCCTTTGCGTTTAATCTCCTCCCCTCCATAACTCCATAACTCCTTAACTCCTTAACTCATCCCGGATAATCACCCCATCCTCCACCGTCACCACCCGATGCGCCCGCTCGATGACCCGGCTGTCATGGGTGGAAAAAATAAAGGTCACCTTCTCCTCATGATTGAGCTTGCCCATGATGTCCAGCAGATTGGCCGAAGTGTGCGAATCGAGATTGGCAGTTGGCTCATCCGCCAGGATGAAGGCCGGCCGCGGCGCCAGGGCCCGGGCCACGGCCACCCGCTGCTGCTGCCCACCTGACAGTTGCGAAGGCCGGCGATCCATGTGGTCTTTCAAGCCCACCGCTTCCAGCAGTGCCACGCAGCGCTCCCGGCGCTCTTTCTCGGGGCGCCCCTGGAGCAACATGACAAACTCGACATTCTCATACGCCGTCAACACAGGGATCAGGTTGTACGACTGGAACACAAACCCGATATGATTTTTTCGAAAATCGATCAGCTGGTTTTCACTCAGCTGGCTGATATCCGTACCCCCGATCTCCACATACCCCGAGGTCGGGCTGTCCAACCCGCCCAGGATGTTCAGCAACGTCGTTTTCCCTGATCCGGACGGCCCGACGATAGCCGTGAATTCGCCTTCTTCCACCGACAGACTCACCCCGTTGAGGGCATGCACCGGAATGGTGTCGGGATTGTACGTCTTGTGCAGGTCGCGTGTGACAATCACAGCCATAAGGATCAGATTTTAGTCAATGCTTCAACAGGTTTCAACCGGATCGCCTTCCAGGCGGGATAGATCGCACCGATGAACGCCGTCAGGAAAACGGCAAAAGCCACCTGGAGATAGATCGATGGAACAGGATCGGGATAGACCACTTCCGACATCCCGAACTCACGCATCCCTTCCGAAAAAATCGACAGGTCGATCCCCGTTTTTTCAAAGATCTTCAGTGTGATGACTACCAGGCCGATCCCGACCGGCATGGCCGTCAACCCCAGGAAAAGGGTCTCCAGCATCACCATCAGAAACACCCGCCGGCGGTTCATCCCGATAGCCATGAGCATACCCAGTTCCCGCACTCGCTCCAGTACGGCCATCAGCATCGTATTGATAATACCGAAGATGAGGGCCAGCATAAAAATGGTGATGACAATGGCATTCATGATGCCGATCTGCGATTCGTACATAGCCACCTCGGGCGCCACTTCGGCATAGGTGCGCAGGCTCGCTCCCGGGAAATACCCGGCCAGCCGGTCGCGGATCACGCCCACACTGTCGGGATCATCCACGATGGCGACGATCTGCTGGGCAATGTCCTGCTCCGTCCCGCCAGTCAGCCGGAGAAGGTCCTCCCGACGCACCAGCAGGGTGCCTTCATCAAACGGGGTGGTACCGGAATCAAACAGACCGGTGATGCGGAATGCCCCGGCGGTAATATTCCCTTCCAGATCCTGAAAAGTAAGAACAGCTTTGGATCGCATTTTCAATCCCAGCTTCTGTGCGAGAAGCCGGCTCATCAGAATGGGATTGCGGCCCTCCTGCAGGAAATCGCCGTCGACGATCTTTTCGCGAATGAAGCTTACCCCGGATTCCCGCTCGGGATCCACCCCCCAGATTCGCACCCCGCGCGCGCCCTTGGGAGAAGACACCATCCCGAGCGACACCACCCGTTCGGATACGGCGACCACGCCAGATCCCGGAAGAACAGCGCACCCAGAGAATCCGCGTCTTCGATATAAAACCGGAACTCCCGTTGCTTGTGAAAATCGGGATGCTCGAGCTGCAGATGTCCGATCTCCCGCCGGATGCTGTTGTCGATCAGGTTGTACACCATGCCCCGGGAGAAGCTCAGCAGGAAGATCAGGGCCCAGATACCCAGACTGATGGCACCCAGCACCACCAGGCTGCGGGTGCGGCTTCTCCAGATATTCCGCCAGGCGATCTTGATCAGTAAACCCATATCAGTGACGCATGGATTGAACAGGTGAAAGGGTAGCGATCTTCAACAACGGGTACAGCGCCATGACGATGGCCATTCCGAAAATGACCATCGCCTGACGGATAAAGATGCGGGCTTCCACCACCGTCGGGATGATGGGTTCAACCCCGTATTGTTCATAGGCCCGCGCCATCTCGCCCGTAAATACAATCGGGTTGACATGGAAATACCACACCACCGGCATGGCCAGCACCATACCCAGGACGGCCCCGACAAGGGCCAGAAAAAGGATCTCCACCCAGACTACACCGGTGAGCAACCTCCGTTTCATGCCGATAGCGATCAGCACGCCGAACTCGTATTCGCGTTCCTTGGTCATCATCAGTACTGTACCGAACAGACCGAAGGCGATGATCAGGTACAGGATGCCGATCATGATATTGTTGCCCGCATCATCCAGGCCCCGTGCCGAAACCAGGTCAGGGATGAGTTCTTCCCAGTCGAGCACCTCGTATATGGCGGGATCCAGATTTTTCCGCAGGGTCGCCACGGCCACCTTCGCCTCCCGGGCGTCTGCCATCTGCAGGACCAGCGTTGTGGCCCGCCCTTCGGCACCAAAAAAGTACTGGGCCGTCTCCAGCGGCATGAAGACCATCAGTTTGTTGAGATCGGGCGAACCGAAAGACACCAGACCGGTAATCGGATATTTGCCGGCTGCGGTGACGCCGTGGTAGCCCTGACTCATCAGGACCATGGTGTCGCCTACCTCCAGTCCGAGTTCGTCGGCAATGCCTTTGGCGACAAGGACACCCTCTTCGGCGACGCTGTCAAAATACCGTCCTGCGACGACGCGTTCGGCCAGATCGGTGAGGCTGTCCTCAGCGGCGGGTTCGATCCCGCTCACCAGTACCCCCATGGTGATGGGGCCGGTGGAGGCCAGAGCAAAGGATTCCAGCCGCGGACAGACAGGTTTGTTGCCGATCAATGCCGACAGGGCGGCCAGGGTGTCGGGGTGGAGCTCGAGCGAGCGGTCGATGGTCTGTTCGTCCCAATAGCCCGCAGCATGGATCTGCCCGTAGCCGAAATAGAAGTGGACCACATTGTTGAGCATGCGATCCCAGCCCCCTTTCTGGAGGGAGCTCATGGAGATGGCGAATAGCACGGCAAAGGCCACGGAGGCGGCCGAGATGAGGGTCCGGCGTTTATTGCGCCAGATATTGCGCCAGGCCAGGATCAGCCATTTGATCATTGGATGCGGCGCATGTTTTGTTCGGAAAAGAAGTCGTCGGCAATGGGCTTGTCGAACACCAGGTTTCTGTACTGCACGATGGTCTTGTGCCCCGGCTCATCGGCCGGGATCATGGTGAGGGTGGCGGGCAGGGTCTTGCCGCCCAGAGTGGTGATGTCAGAGGCCATCATGGTGTTGACAAGATAGCCGTCTTCGTCGTAAAACTCGGCTTTGAGCTGCATATAATCCTTCTTGTCCACCCAGCTGATCACCTTCCCCAGACCACGGCAGCATCCCGGGTGGGGGTCAGTTCCACCTTCCAGCAGTCCAGTCCCTGGACCTTTTCGGAGCCCAGCAGTTTGTGGGTATAGTCGTCGATGGCCGAAGATTCCTTGACCAGGTCGTCGTTGGTGAAATCGGATCCCATCCAGGATTGCATCATCATGGAGGGGGGCATCTTGATGGTCCGGCCGATGGTGGGGCGCCAGTTCCACATCTCCTTATCCCGTTTGAGAAAAACCGACCCCTTATCCCGCTTGGGCCCTGTGATGAGGATGAGGGCCTTTTCGCTGCCTTTTGACCAGGACTTGAAGCCCACTTCCCGGCTCCAGGTGGGGCGGACAATGGTCATGGTCATCTCTCCATAGCTGGTCTTGCCGCGGAGCTTCTCATCGGAACGTTTGATGATCTCGGTGGCGGAGGGGGTTTGGGCTGCCAGGAGAAAGGGCAGGAGGCAAACAGAGATACAGAAGAGAGTGCGATTCATAACAACAGTTTCATCATCCCACACGGGGGAATCTATCTGGACAACCGATAAGGTGGTAGTAAAGTTGAGGAAATCGGGGAAAATCGTGATGTATCCAGCCGGGTACTGCGTTGGGAAAAATATTGGCTGAAAACACTAACTTTGAAGGAATGGCCAGGCAAATCACCTTTGCATTGCATCATGACCAGCAAACAGGAACGGTTAACCCCCCTGAGTGGGTGGTGAGGTTTCCGTATGGCGATACAGCGATAAGAAAAAAATTGACGGCATATGGTATTGATCAGGAGAGCTATGGCCAGGATTTCAGGATACGCAAGCCGCTTCAAGACATATATAGCATCATTGATGAATTGAAGCAACAACTTCCTGATATACAGATCCAGGTCAGGGGAACGAATCCACGAACAGACGGAGGATCCTCTGGAGTTAACCATGTTCATCCTGCAATCAGCCGATACAGGAAGGAACTGGAAGTACGCCAGTATTCACCGCAAACGATCAAAAGTTATCTTTCGTGCTTTACGGCCTTTGTCCATTACTGGCATCCCCGCGACGTGAGTTCACTGACCCGGGATGATATCATGAACTATATGCATGAATTGGTGAGGAGGCGATCCATATCGGCTTCCTTTCAGAATCAGATCATCAATGCCATCAAATTCTATTTCGAACAGGTGGAAGGGCTGACGCGTACGAAATATGACTTGCCCAGGCCAGAAAAGCCGGATATTCTACCAAAGGTATTGAGCCCGCTGGAGATTGAACGGCTGCTCACTCAACCCGATAATTGCAAACACCGGTGTATGTTGATGCTGGCGTATGGTGCCGGATTGAGAAATGCTGAAATTCTGGCACTCAGACCGCGGCACATTGATTCAGAACGGATGATGATCCACGTGGAAAAAGGAAAGGGAAAGAAGGACCGGTACATCCCATTGCCCGAACGACTCCTGCCTGAACTGAGGGACTACTTTAAGCGGTATCAGCCAAAAACCTATTTGTTTGAAGGCCAGAAAAAAGGTGAACCGTATAGCGCCAAAAGTTTGCAGATGGTCGTCAAGAACAATGCACGTGCTGCAGGTATACGAAAGACAGTTACTCCCCATATGCTGCGACACAGTTATGTTACACATCTGTTGGAAGCTGGCACAGATATCCGTTACATTCAGGAATTGCTTGGCCATTCCAACATCCACACGACAGAAATCTACACGCATGTAGCCGCTCATAAGAAACCGCAATCACCTCTGGACTTACTTAACATGAACATTCGTTTATCTGATGAATAGATATGCTAAACGAACAAATTCGACGCGTGCAAGTCAGATAAACGAGACAGATATTCGTAAGTAATGATGTTAGCTGATATTTTATGGACGACAAAACAAACGACAATAACAACAAAATGGAAGAAGAAAAACAAGATAAATTTTTGACATCCGAATGATGAGACCAACAGCTGTTTGGGACAAAAAATCTAATTTGACCTACACTTTGCAGCAAGGTGAATCTTTTGACTTAGCTGGTAAAAAAATATTCTTCACAAAACCGAATAACATTTCCTTGTTTGTTAGCATAGCTCACAAAGAAAAGGAACTTGCAAAGAAAATATTTGACGAGTTTATTAAAATTAAGCTAAAGGAAAAATCCCCTGTAGAATTCAAAGGTGATGAAAACGCCAAACTCTATGACTATTTTGAACGCATTCAAACAGCAATTATTTCTATATATACAGCAGTTGAAGCGTTATCAAATGTGGCAATTCCAAGAGACTTTAAATTAGAAAAATAAATAATAAAAAAGTCAAAGAAATTTGGGACAAAGACAACATTGAACGTTGGTTGACAACATCAGAAAAATTAGCCGACATTGTACCAGACATCTTAAAAATTGAAAGCCCTAAGAAAATAAAAATATGGAGTTACTTCAAACGACTTGAAGAAATCAGAAATGACATTATTCATCAAAAGACAACTGAAGACCCAACGAAAGTTGACACTTTATTTTTGCGTAAATTATTGGACAAAGACATTTTCCTTATCACAGACTCTGGATTTGCTTTAATCCAATATTTTTGTTTAAAGGACAAGGCACATTCATTTTTCCCATTTGGATTTGGTGACATAGAAGTTAAACCAATAGAAGTTGACGACTTTGGAGAATACTTTGCACTTGTTGAAGACAGCCCTAAACCTAAAGAATGACGAACAAACAAAAGCGAATTGACTTTGACAGAAAGAAAAACATCAGCTAACACGGGTTTTGCGTCAGGCGGGGTGACGTGCAAACATGGAGCTTTGTGCTTCGTATCAAGTGTAGTGCTGTTTGACAGTTTTGTGCTCCGAAACCCGCCCGAACGCAAAGCCCGAAAACGTTGAACAAGCCCCCTCAATAAATCCGATTATACGAAGACTGCTCTATTGACAAATAGTCTGATGTGCGTATAGATTTGGGTTCCACTAACCCGTTTATCTTATGCGCAGGCAACTGAAATATATCTACGATCATCACCTGGATGATTTCGAGGATTTCATGGTCCTTAAGAATTTTTCCAGGAGGACGGTGACGGCATACATGCAGGCCGTGTATCAATTTCTGGACTGGTGGGATAATGAATATCCTGATCTACCGATGAGTGATGATGTCGTCCGAAAATATCTTGTCTTTCGCTTCGAAAGCAACAAGGCCTGGCAAACTGTCAACAGTGATTATTCAGCCATTCAAAAATGGTTTAAAAATGTGTTGATGCTCCGGTGGGATATCCAGAAATTACCCCGGCCAAGAAAAGAAAGACAATTACCACGGGTATTTTCCAAAGAAGATATCGTCAAGATCATTGAAGGTGCGTCAACCTTCAAACATCAGGTATTGCTGACCTTTATTTATGTCACTGGCGTCCGGTTGAGTGAGGCGATCCACATGCGCATTGATGATGTGGATGGCAATCGCAAGCAAATTCGTATATCTAAGGGAAAGGGCAACAAGGATCGCTATGTACTCATTCCCGATGTCCTGCTGGAACTATTGCGCACGTATTATCTGCGCGAACGGCCTGAAGAATATTTGGTCAACGGCAAGACTAAAGGGAAGCCATTTTCACAGCGAGCCGTACAGTGGACGTTGCAGGAAGCCAAAAAGAATGCCGGGATCAAAACGACCGAGGCATCCACACCTTGCGAAATTGCTACGCTACACATCACCTTGAAGGTGGCACAGATTTGGTTTTTCTACAGGAGCAGATGGGACACAAGCAGTTGAAAACCACTATCCGGTACATCGGCTTATGTGTAGAAAGACACCGCTACGTACAGCACCCGATCAATGGCATGCCTATCCGGTATCAGAACCCAACAGCATAGGTGCGTTTTTCAGAGCACACGGCGAACGATATATCCAGACATACCGGCCACATCAACGGGCCATTGCCTTCATCCGGTCAGTCCGTTTGTGTCGGACACCAGGGTTGGGCCGGGTGGTGTATACCTGCAAGGGCTGCGGGGAGCAGGTGACCATTTACAAGAGCTGTGGCAACAGCCAATGTCCGGTTTGTCAGGCGATCAAACGTGAGCAGTGGGCGGATGCTTTGCAGGGCAAGTTGTTGCGCATCCCGTATGTCCACCTGGTGTTTACGATGCCTCATCAACTCAATGGCTTGGCACGAAGCAATAAATCAGCAGTCTATAATATCCTGATGCGAGCAGCCTGGAAGACGGTCCTGGCACAAATGAAAGATAAAACGGTCCTCCGTGCATGACGGCTGTACCCACTTTTGGATCGGATATGAAGTATCATGTGCATGTCCATTCGCTGGTCACGTTTGGCGGGCTTGATCCGTCTGGCAAATGGGTCTATCCGACACATCGTTACTGGATCGCTTCGTTTCGCAAGATGTGCGGCACGTTCAAAGCCATCAGTCTTCAGTTGATCCGAAAGGACATGACCCAAAAGAAGATCACCAGCCAGCAAGAGAATGAAGATCTGCTTCATGAAGTCGGCAAGATCAGATGGGTGGTCCACTCCACCCGGCCAACCACTCAAACGGACGTGCTAAAATCGTATCTGGCCCGCTATATCAACCGCATCGCCATCAGCAATAGCAGACTGAAATATCTGGCTCAAACGGACCAGGTAGCTATCCTCTATAACGACTACCGGAATCAACAAACCGAATGTGCTGCACCCAAGGCCATCAAACATCTGGACCCGCTGACGGCCATCCACCAGATCATTCAGCATGTCTTGCCAAGGCACTTTCAGAAGAGCCGGCATTACGGTCTTCACCACACCTGCACACAAATCCGGAATCAGGCAGAAGCAGCCATAAAAGCACATCCGGCTACTGTTCGGACCGCACTGCAGATCATCAATGCACTGCTGAAACGAGAGTTGTACCAATGCGACCACTGCCAGGGCCAGTCGTTTATCAAAACAGAATACCCACCGGACCGGATCTATCTGAGTCAATACCTGGCCCCTGTAACAGAAAGAGCACCACCGACATCCTGGCTTAGACCGGTTCATCAAAGAACGGATAGTCCTGCTTCCGGGTATCTACCTATTCCCTGAAGGTAAAGAAAATGGCCCTGTTAACCGGACAATCAATCCCACGATCAGCCTAAACCATGTGTCAAAGCTCTGGGCATGCTTCAATCGAGCGAATACCTTATCTTTGGTAGCAAACCTTGTTGATCATCAGACTTCCATTCGCAGAGCGTTTCCCTATATGCGTTACGGGGCTCGTTCACCCCGTAGGATGGACATCCAACGGGGTAAACACGAAAAGTTGTCGCTACTGATCGACAACTTTCCTTGGAGTTAGGCACAATTTCACAATGACATTAACTAATAAAAACAATATGACACTGACAGAAGAAGTAAGCCTAAGGTCAAAAGAAATTCACACTGACGGTTATCCTATGTCCATAGGAGAAATTGCAAGTTTATATCGGGACAAAGAACTTGACATACATCCAGAATTTCAAAGAATATTTCGGATGGAATATATTACAGAAATCAAAGTTGATAGAGTCCATATTATTAGGGATTCCTATACCATCAATTTTGTCTCACAAAGGAAGATGGAGTTTGGGACGTAGTTGATGGTTTTGCAAAAGACTATCGACCATCTTTGAGTTTATGGGCATTCTACGGGATGAGAATGATGCAACTCTACCTGGAAGTAAACTTGTTGCTACACCACACTTACCATCTCTTGAAGGGAAAAAATGGGATAATTCTGAAGGGGCGGAATACGAACTCGATAGCAATCTAAAATTAGAGTTCAAGAGAGTAAAAATAGACGTCAAAATTGTAAAAAAACAAAGTGATAAAAACGTCAAATACGAACTCTTCCAAAGAATAAACACGCTTGGAACAAGACTTTCAGACCAAGAAGTTCGAAACTGCTTATTAATAATGGTTAATAAATATTTTTACTACTGGTTGAAGTCATTAACTAATTATCCTTCGTTTATAGAGACATTATCATTAGCAGACAGATTAATTGATGAACAATATCATCTTGAACTTGCCTTGCGATTTTTCATCTATAAAAATATTCAACTTGATGAAATTAAAGGAGTTTATGATTTGGCGGACTTCATTACTCAAAAAATGATTGAGTATGCTGACAATACAGCCTTTGATTTCGCTAATGAAGAATCTATTTTTAAAAGGACATTTGATTTTATTAATACCACTGTTGGAGATGATGCATTCAAACGATTTAACTCTGACAAAGGAGTTTTTCAAGGAAAATTCTTACTCTCAATGTTTGAATGCGTAGCAGTAGGCGTAGGTAAAAACATGGCATCACGAGACCTAAATATGCCAAGCGAAATGGTTAGGGAAAGAATTAGTAGTCTTTGAGCAACCCAGATTTTCAGCAGGACTGGTAGCGGAGTTAGTGTTTCATCGCGATTACCTGTTTTAATTCCACTTGGAGAAAATCTTTTCAATGTATGAGACTTAGGACAAAAGAAGATTTTGTAGACCTTATAGATAGCGAGATTGTCTGGAGAAAGAAGGAACTCTCATACCTAAAAGGAAACATAAAGACAAATTCACCGTATTTTAAAACTCACTTACGGAGTGGAGTTGTCTTGTTATATGCTCATTGGGGGAAGGTTTTGTAAAAATGCTTGCGAACTGTATTTAACATACATTAAGTTTCAACGGTTAACATACAAAGAGTTGTCAGAAAATTTAATAGCACACTATCTCTAAAGCAAAATCTTTCTGCTTTTGAACAAACTAATAAATCAACTTTACATTGCCAAATTGTTGACTTTCTGCTTAATAAATTGGATGAAAGAGCAGCAATACCAAACAATAACGTAATTAAAACTGGTTCAAATCTCAACTCAAATATTTTGCAAGAAATCCTTACAACTGTCGGAATAGATTATACCGATTATGAATTAAAAAACAATCTTCTTGACAGTATTCTTCTTAAAAACCGGAACTCAATAGCACATGGTGAATATGTTGAACTTAATGAATTAAATTTCAATGACCTCTTTGATGAGATAATTTGGATGATGGATGACATTAAAACAAAATTGACAAATTCGATTGTGTTAGAATCATATAAAAGAAAAACTGTGCCTAACACGCGTTTGGCGGCAATGGCGGGTGACGTGGTTAATTGAACATTCTACCTCGCATCAGCCTTTGTGGTGTATTGACAGTTTTGTACTCCGAAATCCGCCACTACGCCAAGCGCCAAAACGTGTGTGACTTGAAGGACCTATGACCGAAACATCATAGGGACATGCTAATGTACCGATGGAAGATCCCAACAAAGGTTGGGGTGGCCTTCCGGAGACGCCCTTCTGGGGGAGTTACCAAAACGGCTCATGCTGCCGCAGTAGAAATACTGTGGTGGTGAGCGATGAGTTCAAAAGCGAGGGTATTGACTCTGCAGTTGCGACCAGTAGAGCTGAACGCGAGTGAATCAATGATGAAGCCTCGAAATAGCAAGGTGGAGTGAAAATCGGGTGGTTACGTTTGCATCCGAGAAATAAGTACAGCGGAGACCAGATTATTGGCTGTATCGCTCCCGGGGTTAAGTTGGCAGGAATGCTGGTCAGGCGGTACATTGGAACAAGTGAAGCCATTGATGTCCGGATAAATCAGAAAGAGGAAGCCGACATTTCAGGTTAAGAGGAGGCAATCGCGGTAGATCAGATTGGAGCAGAGATCAAGGGGTAGTCTTGAATGCACATGCCTGTTCCGGACAAAGGGGGTCAACATCACCGGAATAAGCAACTTCCCCTGTATTTGGGCTTATTCTGAAGAAAGTCGTACCTTGTGATAGTATCATATGATAGTATCATGAGACCACCCTATCAGATCACCAACTCGATCATGAAGCTGGTCGCTTCTATTTCCGAAAAGATTGGGGAGGTAAAAGCTACCCACCTAGACAAGCCTTCACCGGAACTTCGGAAAAGAAATCGGGTAAAGACAATTAAGGCTTCTCTGGAAATTGAAGGCAACAGCTTGAGTGAGGATCAAATCACAGCGATCATTGAAGAGAAAAGAGTAATTGGTCCTCAGAAAGATATCAAAGAGGTGGTCAATGCAATCAGGGTCTATGACAACCTGGGCGCTTTTGTCCCTGGCCGTAAATCTTCATTCCTGGCAGCACATAAGATGCTCATGGAGGGATTGGTTGACCGACCAGGCGAGTTGCGGCGTAAACCGGTTGGTATTTTCAAAGGGAGTAAAGTCGCTCATGTAGCACCTCCTGCTGACAAACTCGATCATCTGATAAACGAGCTCCTGGCGTATTTAACGGATTCGGAGGATCACGTATTAATCAAAAGTAGTGTTGTTCACTATGAAATTGAATTCATTCATCCGTTTTTGGATGGAAACGGCAGAATGGGAAGGTTGTGGCAAACTCTGATCCTGTCCAAGGAATATCCGCTATTTGAGTTTTTACCTTTTGAGACAATCATCAAAGAACGGCAACAGGAGTACTATGACGTTTTAGAAACGTGCGATAAATCAGGTGAATCCACCGAGTTTATAGCATTCATGTTACGAGCGATTCATGATGCGCTGAATAACCTTTTGACCCAGCAAAGTCCAAGCCTTACAGTTGAGCAACGAGTATCTTTCTTTTTATCTACTCATCCGGAAGAAACCTTTACACGTAAGGACTATATGCGCATGTATAAAGAGATCTCTCCGGCAACAGCCAGTAGAGATCTCCGATTTGCAGTAGATAACAGGCTGGTTGAGAGAATCGGAGATAAACGAAATACGAAGTATAAGATGATTAAAAAGACTAAACCAATATTGCCCATGTCCCCCTGAAGCACATCCATCTTCTTCTTCTCCTGTTCGCATTGAGCATGTCAGCAAGTGCCCAGGTCAAAGTAGATATTCAGGCCGGTGGTGCCAATTTTCTGGGCCTCTCGATCAACACAGAATTGGATATCCCTGTCAACCGGGAGAAGGGACATGTGCTGATGCCCCGTCTCGGTGTGGGCATGCTGATCCCGGGCCTCTACTCTGCCTCATCTCTCGTCCATGTCGGTTTGCACTACCGGATCAGAAAAATAGGTCTGGGATGCGAAGCATCTGGATTTTTTCAAAACCCTTTTGACCGGAAAGGGGCATCCAACGATCATCCCGCTGACATCCTGGTCTACCCGAATCTCAACTATACCTTTTCCTTTTCCAAATTCCCGCATCTGTATCTTCGGATATCCGGTGGCGTCTATTTTGCATTTGACAAGGTCCGGGATCTGTTATCGGATAACGAAGGGCTGGAATGGCAGGGTGATCCGATACCCGGAGCCGGACTGACGGTTGGATATGTGTTTTAAATCTGTGTCCACCGGCGCGCCTGCTTGCCACATCGAACGTCACAAGTTTCGGCAACCGGCCACCATGCATTTTCTGCCAGCCAACTGTGTCTGAACCTGTGTCAAGCCTTCATGGAAACAGGCGGGCCAGAGGTGAACTACTACAGTCAAAATATCCCTATGAAGCCCGAGAGGAATACTGCAACCTGCCAAGAGCAACCTTCTGAGGATTATTTTGGGTAGATGTGTTGCACAAATATGCCGCACAGCTTTGCTTTCGACGCGATACGAACAGTATCCGACTTGATTTGCCATTTGGGAATGGAACAATCTTGACTATCTTAGTCTGGGATTGAGAAACATGAAGAGCCGGATAAATGAAGTCGTTCGTGGCCTGCTCCGCTGCATTGCGGAGTTCGGTTCTGTGGGAAGGCTGGGGTGAAATTCTCCTGATTGACTCGACTTGCGGTCAGACTTAGAGGTCAGGATAGCTTCAATTTTTCGAGTAAGAAATGAACCTTTGACTGACAATTAATGTGGCCGTTTATTTGAACACGTTCATTTATATTTATGGCGACATATGTTTTCTGGTGAACCTGGATTATGATTATGTCTAAATATACGTTTTATGAAAATGCGAATTTTCACGACTACACTGGCGTGCTTTATTTTGTTCCATGCAAATGGGCAGACCCCAACCATTACATGGTGGTTCGACGTCAATGATGCATCATTCGGGCAGTCCGCTGCAGGAGATATGGATGGCGATGGCTTTTATGAATTGGTATTCGGGTGCTACCGAAATGACAGTTCAGTATATGTGCTGAATGCCGAGAATGGCTCTTTATTATGGAAATATAATACTCATGTTGAAGGAGCAGAAGGTTGCAACGATGTGGCCCCTGTCATTTATGATGTTGATCATGATTCGCTGTTTGAAGTGATCGTCCCGAGTTCGTGCAATCCTGTCACATATTGTTTTAATGGATTATCGGGTACAGTAAAATGGCAAAGCAGTACTTTGGGAAGTGATTCGCCACCCACAATTGCCGATGTGGATAATGATGGAAAACCGGAAATTCTGCATGGTGAATTTGGTGGTTGGGTGAAATGTATCAATGCCGAAAATGGTTCTCAGGCTTGGCATCTTCCTGTTGATATGAATTCATGGATTCAGACAGCCCCAACCATTGTTGATCTGGATAATAATGACCAGCTTGACTTTGTTGTCGGAACCTGGAACTTTAATGGGGAAGATAGTATTTACGCTTTTCGTGGCGACAATCAGTCACTGTTGTGGTCTTATCCGGTGCATGATTATATGTATCACGGAACCGCGGTGGCTGATCTGGATAATGATGGCAAACCCGAATTGGTTGTAGGTTCTTATAATGACACACTTTATTGCATTCATGGAGAAAATGGCACAACTGCCTGGAAATACAAAGCTACGGGCGGCTATATAGGATCACCTGCAAGTATTGCTGATATCGATAATGATGGCAGCTGTGATGTGATTTTTACGAGTTCATACCAGGTCATAGCACTTTCAAATACCGGAAATTTGAAATGGCAATACAACATACCCGGTTATGAACAAAGTTTCAGAGGCGTGGCTGTTTCAGATATAACAGATGATAATTTCCCTGATCTTATTTTTGGAACTGATGGGGGAAAGGTCATAGCCTTAAACGGAAATAATGGGAGCCTTATCTGGTCTCTGGATCTGGCAGCACATTATGGGAATGTGGATTTTCAATTGGACCATGCGCCGCTTGTTGCTGATTTTGATCATGATGGTTTACTTGATGTGTTTATTGTTGGAGGGCATGCCGAGTATCCGAATTTTCAAAATAATTATGGACGTGCCTACATGATTTCAGCCGGTAAAGGGAACGGACCAGATTGGCTTATGTTTCAAAACGATATACGCCGACAATCTTCCTTATGTTCGTTTATACCGACTGCAATAAACGAAACAACAGAATTGCATTCCTTCAATGTGTTTCCAAATCCGGCAGCAAATGAAATTAATCTTGTCCTTGATGATTATATAGCGAGCGAAATTCAAATATTCAATCTGGTTGGTGGTGTTGTTTACCGAGCTAATGCGAGAGGAGAAGTAAACATCAATGTAAGCACCTTTCCAAAAGGAGTTTATTTCATTCAGGTATACAATGAACATACTGATCTGCAGATTGGTAAATTTATTAAGCAATAAGTTGTCGAGACACAGTAAGGCAGGAGTCTTGACGAGTCACAAAAGGCCAATTCACTGTGCAATAGATAGACTCGATGTGGCTATCTGGAGTCATGGGTATTGGACTTTGGATATCCATGACGGAATAATGGTCGCACCGCTAACACAGGCTTTGCGATAGATGAATTTCCTGATTGGACGGGTCAAGTGGTGCTTCGCAGGGGCAAGTGTGCAATGCAGATGCCTGCCTGCAGATGGCGAATGCTGTTCACCGTATAAAGTATATTTCTTTTTCACCCCCCCGCCGGAAACCACCGGACCAGGTGTGCTTGGATCAATCATTGCATTACAGATGATTACATGTTCATTATCTACAGGTAGAATCTGCATCCGTGAATGAACGTTCGGAGACACCCTTACGTGGGAGATTCCACACCCTTGCATTGTTTGAACATGCTGTCTCGTAATTGACAATAAAGAATACAGCATGAATGGACCTGGTCAGATGGGATTGTGTGAGATGAAAGAAAGTTCACTATAGTGCGAGCCACGAGAGGTCAGGACGGTTGAATCGTTACCTGTGCAGGTTCAGGCTGTTGACAAAAACAAGGACGGATTCCTTCAATTCCGGTCCAGAACAAAGCGTTCCCCACTGGCGATCTTTGAGTAATTCTCTGGTACATGTTTCACATGAACTTTCTATCTTTGAAAGGCCAGGACCAGGTTGTGGAGGAGAGACTTTCCAAAGTCTTTCCCTGGAGTAAACAGAGGCTCGTTTTATTTCTCAGTGGGTCTATCCATCAGTTGATCGCTCTGGAGATAAAGCGTGTGTCGGTACTGCATGGGAACGACAACTCCCGTCGGCCTGTCAACTGGTACCGATCAAGAGCCCATCTGTTTTAAAACCTCAACTCAACAGGTAGAACATGACAGCACCTCACACCTTCGCTTTATGTATATTTATGCTCATTGCAATACTGGGTATTGTCATGGTCATTCAATCATTCTTTAAACCATTTGCAGCGTTTGGCCTTTTTAAAATGGCCAGTGGCTTTGACTTTTCAGAATTAAAAGACAGGGACAACGAAACCAGCAACGCATTCAAAACGCTGTTGTCCTTTCAGGCAAGTGCGTTACTGGGAGGAAATTCTATGACCCTGTTTCTAAGTTGGATGGCGTTCCATGACTCGGTTGCGCTAGCCTGGTGGGCATTGTGGTATTGGCCAATCATGTTTTTCTGGCATTTTATCATTTACAAGAAAGCCACTCCATTGTGGTATGTTCAGATTGTCTGGATCTTTCTTTCCGTAACTGCTTTACTGCTGACCCGGAATATTGCATTCCCCTGATTTTGACACATGGCCTATCCGGGAAAAGTCGTTGAGAATAGATTCATCGGGCAAACGCTGAAGTTCATCCGAAGCTCGAAGGATACGGATGGAGAGTGGTTGGAAATGGAGACCACGTATTCCTCTCAATCCAGAGAGCCGGTTGCTCACTATCACCCGTTCCAGGAAGAATGGTTTGAAGTAACGCAAGGCGAACTTTCCATTCGAATGGATGGACGGATATTAACACTGAATCCTGGCGACAAGATTCATATCTCCAGTCATCAGGCCCATTCCATGTGGAATAATTCAGCTGGAAAAACTGTTGCGAACTGGATAGTTAAGCCGGCTTTGCGGACAGAAGAATTTTTTGAAAATGCGTACGGGTTGGCACAGGATGGAAAGGTAAACAAACGAGGGATGCCTGGCTTTTTACAACTGGTACTTTTCGTGTCTGAGTTTTCGAATGAATTTCGCCTGTCAAATCCGCCATATTTCCTGATGCGGATCCTAGGTACTGTCCTCTCACCCATTTCAAGAATATTGGGCTATAAAGCCACTTATGGCAAATATTCGGAATAAACATGGGGCAGTATGATCTGTCAAATAAGACAACGGCGTTGTTGAAGGAATCAGAGTTGTTACAGATGAGGGTTTGGGATAGAGGGTGTTCTCCCGCTGTGATGGGACAACCTGCGGTTTGGTGACACCTGTGAGATATATGGAAAATCAGTCCATATGTCTCAATGTGCTGGTTGCGACGGCAGATCAAAAAACATCCGGCAGGGTTTGCCTGTTGAAGATACGTGAAACTCCGACTATCTTAGTGAGTGTATTCAAACAAGAGTAGCCGGATGAAGAGTATTCGTTTGCGTCTTCTTCTTTGGCCAGACAGTGTGAACTATTCCTGCTTGCCCGTTGGCACTTGAAATGACATATGCATCAAATCAAATGACAATGAAAACATTAGCGACAATCCTGGGATTTTGCCTTTCTATTTGCAGCGGTTTCGCACAAGCCCCGGGCTCTACATTCATATTGTATCGCATAACGAACCTAATGACAATATTGAATCGTCGAATTTTATTTTCAACAGATTCAAGAACAATGCCCTGCAAATGGCCGACCGGTCAATTCAAAGGGAGTCAAATGGAACTTGCAAACATCGGATGGGTTTGTGTTGGAGCTTTGCAATACCAATCTGCGGGAAATTCCACGATGGATATTTTTGAAACATTGGCCAACCCGCCCTACAGTGACAATATTGAAATAGATCCCCGGTCAAAGAATAAAGGGGGACGAAATATTGCGGATCAGTGGTACCTGCTGGATTCCTGCGGCGCAAACCCGACCTATCATCTGGGAGGTTGTATTTATACGACAAAAAATCCGGCTGTTCAGTCTGTCGACTGGTTGCAATATCGAAACCCTTACGGCAACCTGTGGCAGTGCTCATTAATCACGGGCGCGGGAAGTTACCCTGCACATTCCAATGACCTACATGACTTTGGCGTTTTTAAACCCGATACAACAACGAACTTTTATCTGCATAATCCCGCCAAAAATCTATGGTGTATGGGGACAGGTTGTGCGCCTAAACTGGATTCACTGGATGATGAACAGGCAATTATCGATCTGATTCAAGGGCAGGTGGATAGCATACAGAATGGGTTGTGGCCGGCTGACAAGTTTTATGTGACACGAATCATGACAAACCAGCGAGAATATGGACCCCTGTTTTTTCAAAAAATTTCCAAGGTCATCGACTCATTAAACCTGATACCGTCTTCAACATTGCAGTGGGCGACAATTGGCGAAACATTTGCCGCTTTTCAATTGTGGCAAACATCAACCGGTCTCGATCACAGCCAGTGGTTGTGCGGGCAGGCCACAACACCATTGGAAGATGTGAATCCGGATGAATCGGATTTCCAGGTCTATCCCAACCCGTTCCACAATATGATCACCATCGATTCCCCGGACAATCAGGAACATATGATCGAAATAGTTAACCAGCTGGGATGTCGGGTATATAGTGGAGTGCTAAACACCAACTCAACCATTGACTTGTCCGCCCTGTCGGAAGGAATATATTTTTTACGAATCGACAACAGGACGATCAAGCTGGTCAGAAATTGAAGGTTTCGTCAGCTATGATTAGCAATGGGGTGGGTCAATACTCCGAACGCACAGTTGTTGGGATATCCAAATTTCTACTTCATCTCAAATGTGGGATGAAACCCGCTGACAACTGTTGACTGAAGGCCGGAGATCATGGCATCGCTCATGTCGATCTTGATGCTTGATCACACTTCGACGGGTGGCAGAATCTGTTTTGGTAGCTGACCCCTCGAAGATTTTCAGCCAGGGGTATTTTCAAAATGCATAAATATCTTTATGCTGTATTGGTAGAAAGTACACAACGTATGGAATACATGAGGAGCCGTATTCCAGCAGGTGTTATATCGCTTGTGGAATTGGCTTGCCTACCGGTGGTTGAACAGTAAAAGACGGAATGACTGATGGAACAGAGCAAACAATCAGATCAAACAGACCTGCCAGGTGCTACACCTTTTGCCCAAACCTATTTTCACGGAACAAAAACCGACCTGAAGGTCGGAGATCTGATCCTACCTGGTAACCATTCTAATTTTGGCCAGGGGAAAAATGCAAGATATATTTTCCTTACCGGGACGTTGGATGCAGCTATATGGGGCGCAGAACTCGCCAGGGGAGACGGCCGGGAACGAATTTATCTGGTGGAACCCACAGGCGCTATTGAAGATGATCCGGATCTGACGGATCGAAAATTTCCCGGGAATCCGACAAAATCCTATCGCTCGACCGAGCCGTTCCGAATCGTGGGTGAGGTGTCAGTTTGGAAGGGACATTCCGCTGAACAGGTTATGGCCATGAAAGCGGCTTTGCAAAAACTGGAAGATGAAGGGATCCAATCTCTGAATGACGGGTGAAAAATCCTTTGGGAAAGGATTTGGAGTGTTTTTCTAAGATCTATCGCGCCAAGATCGATTTTGACCATCTTCTTCTCTGAACTCAAAGGCAGAACCCCGGGGTGGATTATTGTATATTAGACAAAGTAGACTTTCGCAGGATTTATCTTGGATTAATCTGATCTTATATGCAGAAAAGAAAACGAGGTTTGAGTATCATGATCCTCTTCCTGGTCCTTGCCAACATTGCAGGGATCGTTAAAATACAGTTGTCTGCTGACCGGCTTGCGCAGGTATATCCGATTTTACCGGCTGATCAGGTAAAGTGGCTGACTGCCCTGCCCGTGATCACCATTGTGTCTTTGATTGCCATATGGGCTGGAAAGCGGTGGGGATCATACTCACTTCGCTTGCCTTTGCCGTGGTCCTGTTTCTGGATGTTGTGTACCAGGTGTGGCCGCACGCCCTACTGGCAACTGTCGGATTTGTCCTGCTCCTGTTTTTCTGCTGGCAATCACGCCAGTTCTTTGGATTGGAAAGGAGCAGCGGGAATTGAAATGTAGTGGTGAATCGTCAATCCACGGTCGTCGGATATTCGCCGTTGCCAGTTGTTAAAAGAGTTCATTCCAAAGCGGCAACATCCTGTTCCAGATTATCATGGCATTGCAAGTAGCAAAAGAAGACCAAAGATAGAAACTGATGCGGATCAGATTGAAGGCCTTGATTGCCGTATAACATCCATGTCATTCCACCAGTTACGTTGATCTGGCTTCGTCGGGACACTTTACTTCCGGACAACATGCGGGATGTACCCCTGCAAAGTCGGAGAATGTGAATTTTACGCCTCTCTGAATGTCAGGTATGCCCTTGGTCGATATCATCATGGCGAAGACCGCTTTATCCCGCTGATGATACCCCCCACTGTTCCGGTGAAGTTGAACCCGTTCGGAGCATTGATCTGTACGTTGGCAAGAGGAATTCAGGGTGTCCTTCATCCCAGGCCAGATCTTGAACCGGCTTCTCAGGCAAACGCAAACGCTGCTCAAGAGAGATGCTGCCAGAATCTTTACAAAATCTTTATGCAGGAGGAGCTAACTTTACGCAAAAAGTGAGCGTTTCCCGTGTTGGAACCTATCGTGTTCTCAGGCAATATGTGATCAGCTTTCTGCTCGTTGTCCTGACTTCGGTTGCCTGCTACCTTTCCACTGACTTTATTGGCTACCGAACTGTAGCGCTTATCCTGGTAATGGTCGTCTCGTTAAACGCCATTCTGTTTGACATTATTCCGGTGATGCTCAGCGCCATTCTGAGCGCCCTGATCTGGAACTACTACTTTATTCCTCCCATACATACCTGGAATATTGAAACAGCGGAAGATACGCTGATGTTCAGCATGTATTTTGTCATTGCCTCCATCAACGCTGTGCTGACCTATAAAATCAGACAAATGGAGAAAAAGGCAAGGCACAGGGAAGAGAAGGAAAGAACAATACGACTGTATAATACGCTGCTGAATTCCTTATCACATGAACTGAGAACACCGATTGCTACAATCATCGGCGCGATTGACACGATTACTGCAAATAAAAACAGAATATCCGAATCCAATGTATCAGAATTGCATTCCGAAATTAAGATTGCGGGATTCCGGTTGAACAGACAGGTCGAGAATCTGCTGAGTATGGGCCGTTTGGAATCGGGCACATTAAAGCCAAAGCTGGACTGGTGCGATATCAACGAGTTGATTTATTCAATCATCAATGACAACCGGGAGGATTCGAAAGATCATCGAATTTATTTTGAGCCTGCAGATCAACTTCCTCTGTTCAAGACCGACCGGGGCTTTGTCGAACAGATCGTGCAGAACATTCTTTACAATGCATTGTGTCACACTCCGAAAAATTCTTCCATCCGGATAGGAGTTGATGCGATTGATGGATATTGTCAGATTCAAATTTCCGACAACGGTATCGGTTTTCCTGAAAGCGAGATAGCTCAGGTGTTTGACAAGTTCTATCGCTTATCTCATACTGCAACGGGGGAATCGGGTTGGGCCTGTCTATTGCCAAAGGATTTACAGAAGCGCTGAATGGAAAGATGACGCTCGAGAATGTACCCTCCGGTGGTGCAAAATTTACCATCAGGTTCCAGCCGAGTCATCATCAACCAGTGAACTCAATCATGAATAGAGCGGAAATACTGATTATTGATGATGAACCCCAAATCCGGAAATTGCTGCAAATTAATCTGGAAAGCAACGATTATAAAGTGATCCAGGGCGAGTAATGGTCAGGAAGGATTGAGGTTGGCTGCCAGTCATCCGCCTGACCTGATTCTACTGGATATTGGCCTGCCCGATAAAAGCGGGCACGAAATTTTGAAAGATTTGAGGGAGTGGTATAACAATCCTGTCATTATCCTTTCGGTTCAGGATAATGAATCGGATATTATCGCCGCTCTGGATCATGGTGCTACCGATTATTTGACAAAGCCATTTCGAACAGGAGAACTGCTGGCACGGATCCGCGCTGCAATCAGGAGAAGCCAGAGTGAAGTCAATGAATCGGCTATTTCTTGCGGTGATATAGAAATCGATCTAACGGCAAGGCTCGTCAGACGAAATGGGGAAACAGTAAAACTGACCACCACAGAATATAATTTGCTTGCCTTATTCGCTAAAAATGAAAGCAGAGTGTTAACTCATCAGTATATATTAAAGCAGGTATGGGGTGTAGGACGGCAGACAGAGACACAATATTTACGTGTTTTTGTTGGCACACTTCGTAAAAAAATTGAAGAAAATCCGAATATTCCGCAACACATCATCACCGTAAGCGGAGTGGGATACAGATTTCAGTGATCTTTATTATTTCTTTATCTTTTTCCTGCAAGCTTTAACTATTTCTATATCCATACCCACGGATCTTTGTGGTCTTGTTAGGGTATTCATTGATCCCTGCTCGTGGTGACGAAATGGAAGAAATTATCCTGGATTCAGAAATAGCCGATATCGTTGTTCAGACGTATCAGAAAATCAATGCACTCAGAAGGGTCCTGAATGAACAACCCTTTCCGGAAATGAAGAAAATAATCGGGAGTGGTGATGATTTGAATGAATTGATGAATAGAGCCATTGATCAACGTACCAGGGAAGGATTGGAATCAAAACTGATGGCGTTGTCTACCCACCTGGATAGTCTTGTGGCCCAAACAGGCATATTTCAGCATGGTCAACCGGTGCGGAAAATTGAAAGCCTGTTTGACCAATTGAAAAGAGATGTTTCAACACTCCAATGCAGGATCCATGTACAAAAGTAGTTCTATCTATAAGACGATGGTCAAACAGCTTGCCGGCCTCCAAATCATTCTGGGTTTGGTCATGCTTGTTCCCGGCGTTGCTGCAATCATCTATCAGGAGTGGTATTCTCTGGCTGGTTTTGTCATAGCTGGTTTATTTACAACTATCCTGGGTTATCTTCTTTACCGTTTATATGAAGGCACGGAAGAGCCGCAGTACAAACATTCGCTTGCCATTGCAGCGATGGGGTGGCTCATGATAATCGTGTTTGGCGCTATTCCATACTTTGCTATAGCATGGATTACACCTCTTGATGTAATGCAGTTGTTTGTGCCAACTGGGGCGGATTATTCATCCAGTCTTATTTATTTTCGGAATCCGATTCATTGTCTGTTTGAGAGTACGAGTGCGTTTACAACGACTGGTCTGACAATGGCATATCACGAGCCATCAGTCGGGCGAGCCATTAATTTTTATCGGCATTTTTCTCAATTTATCGGAGGTGCTGGTTTTATCGTGATGGCCATCGCTGTCTTTCAATCCTTGCCAACCGGTCAGGGGGCCGTGTTTATGTACGGCTCAGAAGCAAGTGGTACCAAATTGAGAACCAATGTCATACAGACGGCACGAGCGATCTGGAAAGCATACCTGGTCATCACGTTGATTGTTTTTGTCATTATCTTTTTTGGTACGTTGATCATCCTGCCTGAATATCCGGTCAGCGAAGCCTTGTTCGATTGTATTAATCACGCTATGGCAGGTCAATCCACCGGTGGATTCAGTAATCTGGATGACAGTATTGCCAGTTACAATTCTCCTGCGATGGAATGGTTATATATTTTTCCGATGTTGATCGGGGGAATGTCCTTGCCCTTTTTATACAGGTTTATCTTTCTTCAACAATATCAGTTGATCTGGAAGGATATCCAGACCAGAGCTTTGATTATTGGAACTTTAATCGGAGGAATTATTCTGTCGCTTTGTCTATTCAATTCTGGAACCATATCTGATCCCATTCGAGTGGGGATGTTTCAATTTGCTACCGCTCTGACCACTACAGGATGGCAAACCTCCAATATTGGTGCATGGGATGATCTGTCAATCCTGGTCATTGTTTTTGGTGCTATGGTCGTTGGAGGTTCTGCTGGCGGAACTGTAGGAGGCATCAAAATCATTCGGGCACTGTTACTTCAAAAGGGATTGAGATGGCATATCGGTAAAGTTTTCTTTTCAAAAAATGCCATAAAAACTGTTCGATTTGATGGAAAAGTGATGCTACCTGATGAAATGAATGCAGAGTTGTCAAAGGCCGGTATTTTTACACTTATTTACCTGATTTTTATTTTTATATCCACTTTAATAACCGTGTATTATATGCCCGGTACGTTTTCTCTGTCTGATGCCGTTTTTGAATCAGCTTCTGCTCAGGGAACAGTAGGACTATCTACTGGGATCAGTGATCCGGAATGTCGCCTGTTCTGGAAATTGTCTACATTATTCAGATGTGGACTGGCAGATTGGAGATCATTCCGATACTCGTTCTAATCCGGGTTTTTTTATATGGGACTAAACCGCGATTTATTTAACCAGTCAATCTGAAACTATGCACATCATTATTGTAGGTTCTGGAAGAACCGGGAAACATGTCATTGAAGCAGCTGTTCATGACGGACATGATGTTTATGTCATTGAAAAGAATAAACCGGCAGCAGACTGGGTGGCCACCCATTTCGATTGTGTCGTGATTCATGCGGATGCAACCAGTATTGAAGCCTTGAAAGAGGTGAAGGCGGAAAGGGCGGATGCGTTAATTGTAACAACCAGTGATGATGCAGTCAATTCATTGGTCATTTTGCTGGCGAAACAGTTGGGTGTCAAGAGGTTGGTCAGTTCAGTCAATAACGAAGATCATCTCCCAGTCTTTGAACAGTTGGGTACAGATACCGTGGAGAGTCCCTATCGGTTGAATGGGCGATATCTGTATCGAGCAGTTCATGGTCCAAATGTGAAAGAATTTTTAGATTTGGGAGACGGGTTTGAGGTCCTGGAGATGGTTGTCGAAGAACATGCTCCGGTGGCAAACAAATTGATCAAAGAACTGAACAAGGAAAGGATACTTCCAAAGGATACACGAATCGTTCTGATAAAAAGAAACAATCAGATTATTATTCCGGATGGTGAGGCAAGGGTATTTGTAAAGGATCTGATTGTTGTTCTGTCAAAAAAAAGCAGAGTTCCTGAAGTTTCTGACCTTTTTTCAAAAAAAGCAGTATTTAACCATAATGAAAGATAAATTGTTCTTAATTGTATTGGCATTCATTTATACTTCAGCCTCTTTTGCACAGGATTCATCTGGTGGTTTGAATGAATGGAATGGGAAACCCACTGTACATGTGTCTGGATTTATGGACATTTATTATATGTATGATGCGAACAAACCTGGTACGGGTTTTCGGCAACCATTTCTATATAATCATAATCGCCACAATGAGTTTAATTTGAATTTGGGTTATCTGAAACTCGGGGTGGAACATCCAAAGTACAGAGCTAACCTGGCTTTGCAAACAGGTACATATCCCAATGACAATTACGTATCGGAGCCAGGGTTATTGAAAGGGATATTTGAGTCTAATATCGGAGTTTCGTTAAATAAGGGAAACAGCCTCTGGTTGGACGCCGGGATTTTCAGTTCACATATCGGCTTCGAGAGTGCTGTATCAATAGACAGTTGGACATTAACCCGGTCAATTTTGGCAGAAAATTCGCCTTATTATCTAGCGGGGGCTAAATTGACATACAGTCCAGATCGCCGTTGGGAGTTGGCAGCACTCGTCTGTAACGGTTGGCAAAGAATAGCAAAGGTGCCTGGTCAATCGCTGCCATCATTTGGTACCCAGATAAAGTTTACTCCCTCCGGGAGGGCTACGTTGAACTGGAGTACATTTGTCGGAACGGACGACCCTGACCTGACCAGACGGATGAGATATTTCAGTAACGTTTATGGACAGTTTCAATTCAATGATAAACTGGGTTTGATCGCAGGTTGGGATTTCGGGTTGCAACAAACCTCAACTGGAAGTTCGATTTATCAGGACTGGTTCAGTTTTGTTTTGATCGGACGATATATGATGAACAACAGGTTTACTGTGGCTGGCCGAGTTGAATATTATCAAGACGAAGCGGGCATTATTATTCCGACTGGCACGATGAACGGATTTCAGACAGCCGGTTTTTCCTTGAATCTTGATTATCAGCCCATCCAGCATATCGTTTGCAGACTGGAAGGAAGATGGTTACACAGTGTGGATGATATTTTTCATACGGAATCCGGGTTTACAAATAATAATTTTGTTGTTGGGTCATCGATTGCGATCAAAATGTCACAGGTGTTCAAGTTGTTGGTAGTTCAATAGTGCAATATGTTTTAGGCACATTTGCGGGACGCTATACAATAGCCTCGGCGTATTGATATGGAAAGGATGCTTGTTGATATTCAGTCCAATTTCGTTTTACATTCCGTTGAACTGTAATCAATCAGCACATAATATATCGTCTTTTTCCTGAGTCAATGCTTCTCACGTGCACGCTTTGGTCTGATTCAGCATCGATCTTGTGCTCCAAATCTTGTGTTTAAGTTTCTGCTTTAAATGAGCTAATGAATTGCATAGACGTCATCACCAACACAATCACGGGTGCTGGCGGGTCGTGTTGTGTATAGACCTCAACGTGAGGACGGTTTTACCTTGCCATAAATCTTGGCGTGTTCGCCTATTTGACAATTAGTACAGTTTACTTCCTGGCCGAGTAGAATGTCTGTCTGCAACAAGTAGTGGGTGGATAGAATTGCACCTCTATCACTTAAAGTACCCCGATGAACTCCGTGATTGGATTTCTACATTCTCCAAGTCACATTCGAGGATTTCAGACAGGGAGGCCTGATCAGGTTGGAGATCTTTTCACACGCTGGGAAAGCCAGGTGAGACTTCTCTTCATGCGGCATGTACAATGTGCAAAGTATGTTGTAAATTCGATTCCGGAAGTTGTGTTGTGTGGTTTTCACCTGCTGAAAACGCTCATGTTATGGAATTTTTTCCTTATTAAGAGAGTCAATAAATTTTCTGTACCACTTGTTTTTGTGCCTTATGAATACAGTCCTCTTCTTCGTTAAAGGGTTTCTTGTGGCCTTACTCTTGGGTACAATAACTGCCCTGGGCGCCCAAACTGACCCGGACATGCCGGCTTCACGCTTCTCCCTGTCCGTCGAAGGCAATGCAGGCGTCTCCGATCGGCTTTATATCAATGATGGAACTGTTCCTGCTTCTATAGTGGATGATATCGCGGATGGTGAGCGCCCGGACATTGCCTGGGAGGCAGCTCTTCTAAGTGAATATCGGATCAGTCGTTGGTTCGGCATCCAAACAGGCATCCGCTACACCCGATGGGGCTATCGTTCTCCAAAAGAACCCTTGATATGGGCCAATCCAGAACCCGGTCTTGCAGATGCCAGTCGAACGCAACAGAAGCTGGTCTTTATCGGAGTGCCCATCCGTGGGACCATTCACCTGAACTGGGGGAAAACCAGATGGACGGGATACCTGGGCTGGTCGCCAGGACTGACCATCAGCCATCAGCATCTGATCACTCTTTACTATCCAGATAGAACGGAGACCAATGATATCTATTCCGGAGCGGAATATCGGGAGTTCAACATGACCGGAGAGGCCGGCTTCGGCTTGGTCGTCCCCATCTCGTCGTCTCTATCACTTTCGTTCACCCCCAATATCCGGATGCATACCTGGGGCTTCTATGAAGATGTGCCCCTCAATCGGCGACTGTTTTCCTACGGGTTGTCCGTCGGGTTGACCATGAACTGATGGTCATCCGGGTTTGAACAGGGGTTAGCCAATTGACTTCTTTCCAGGTTTTTACCGAGATCCTTTCTTCACTTGATACGGTATTCGGCAAAGTGTCAACTATGAATGACATTGCCTGGTGTAATCAAAGATGAAATGAACCAGGAAGCAGATGAGCCGTTCATATTCTGCGAAATTCGCATAGTCGAAAAGTAAACTACGTGCTTCAGAAGGATAGTTCGATTAGATTGAGGTCTCCTGGCCGGGAAGTAAACAGCCTGATATTTGGCGGACTGGAACTTCTCAATTTACCCTTCATTCGGAGAGCGTTAGCTGGATCTGGTGCGACGTTGATGATTTGATGGTTTGCGGATTTCATTTTATCTTTAATCATGGGATTCAGATAAACATGCTCCTCCTGGCTTCGACCTGGGAGATGCTGACCCCTGGATTGATCATCAACATATACAATAGATTAAACAGCAAGCAAGTCTGGTATTCTTTTTTCTTGTTGCCACGATATGTATGGCTCAGAAAGCAAAGGTAAAGAAGGATATTCTCTACGAGGATAAATCACCGGTGGCCCAATTTGAAAAGGATGGGAAAAATGTCATTCTGAAAAATATGGCAGGAGAGGAGCTTCTTCAGTTTCATTATCATGTTGCGCAACCTTATGAGGAGGGGCCTGTGTTGCCGGTGTATTGGGTAGTGAATTCTTCGGCAACAGATTCGTTTGTCATCAGCCATATCTATCACCACAATCAATCCAGAAAGGGAGATCTGATTGTCGAGAACTGGTTGCTGAAAGATGGGCAGGTTGATCCTGAAAAATTCGAACGATGCAAGTCGGTTTTTGATCAGAAGATGGTGGATGATTTTCTTGACAAATACGAGGTATCGCTGGAGGAACTGGTCCGACGGTTTCCCCAATCAACCCTATTTTCTCAAAATATTCGTGGCGGGGAGCTACAGATAAACACCAAATATTTTATCGCCACCGGGGATATGATCAACCACACGGTCGTCGGATATGCGATGTTACGAGATCACCATGCGAATAAGATCGATTACCATAAAATGAGTTTTTTCTTACCAAATGGCATTGAAGTCGCACACATCGTATACGATATTGGAAATCCACGAAACATCCACAAGCTCTATACGATTCGTGATCGTACATACCGTGATTATGCCGGAGAGGTGATGAAAATCCGGCTGGTGTATTGAAAGCTGTTGAATTCCTTGTCGGGAATAAATATTTATAGTTCGTTGCGTTTTTAATTGTTTTTTGTCTACTGGAGGACGTACCTGGCCAACATCAGTCTTGTAAGCTGTTCTGAAGAGTCGGCTTCCTTTCAGTTGTTCATGCCATCGCATGAGTCAAACTGTGGGAGTAAGGCCGACATTGTCCTCAGTTTGATATCTTCATTATCCTGCTTCCACTGACCCCCCCCCCGCCCCGCCCGCCCCGGCCCCCCCTCCGTGGCCCGCCCCCCCCCCCCTTTACCACCGGCAGACATAGAGGGGAGGCTACCACCCACCCACCTCTAACTTGGCAAGCCCACAACATTCACTTGATCCGGACATGACCGCACAAGACATCCTCCATGAACTCGAGGCGTACGGCAGCGCCCAAACGAAAAAGACGTTTATGACCCACGGTGCCAGAGAACCTCTCTTTGGCGTCAAGGTCCAGGACCTGAAGAAGATCCTCAAAAAGACCAGAAAGAATCACGCGCTCTCGCTTGAACTCTACGCTACCGGCAACTCGGATGCCATGTATCTGGCTGGCCTCATGGCTGATGAAAAGCAGATCACCAGAGATCAGTTGCAAACCTGGGTGGAACAGGCCTACTGGTCGTATCTGAATGAATATGCCGTTCCCTGGGTGGCGGCAGAGACAACATTCGGCTTCGAACTGGGCTTGAAATGGATCGAATCCGACCGGGAGAATATCGCCGCAGCGGGTTGGAATACGCTGGCTTCTTTCGCTTCTGTACATGATGATGATGTCCTGGATATCGAGGCTTATTCCCGTTTGCTGGATCGGGTAGTGAAAAATATCCATGCCGCTCCAAACCGGGTGCGCTACACCATGAACGGGTTTGTCATAGCGATTGGCACCTGGATCCGGGAGCTGACCGGGAAGGCCAGAGCCGTCGGAGAGAGGATCGGCAAGGTCAGTGTCGATATGAATGGCACTGCCTGTAAAGTCCCCCTTGCGACCACTTATATCGATAAGGTCATCGCCATGGGACGGGTGGGTGTCAAGCGGAAAACGGCGAGATGCTGAAATTTCCGATGTTTACATGATCGACCCTCAAAATCGGATCGCATGAAAAACACGTTACTCGTCTTCTTCTCCTTCCTGTTCACCTCCTCTCTGTGCGCACAATGGACCCAGGTCACGGCACCGCCTGAATGGTTCCGGACCGATCATTCCTTCGGGTTTGCAATCAATGGCTCCGGATATCTGGTCACCGGACAGACTCCGGATAGCATCACACCTTCCTTCTTCCGGTATGATCCACAGCTGGACGAATGGGCACAGCTTCCCGACTTTCCCGGAGGGACAAGAGGGTATGCCATCGGTGATGTTTGGGAAGACAAGGCCTACTTCGGATTCGGTGCAGGCATCAGTCCGGGTTCGACGGAGGGAAATCAGAAAAATGATCTCTGGTCCTATGATCCGGCCACGGGCCAATGGACTCAACTGTCCTCCTGCCCGTGTACGCCCCGTATCCATCCGGCCTTCGTTGCCCATCAGGGGAATATTTATGTCGGGCATGGGCAGTACCAGTGGTATTGGCAATCTGAATGACTGGTGGCAGTACAATATCGCTACGGATACCTGGACCCAGAAGCCTGACCTTCCTGATCATCCCCGTCATCATCCCTTTCAGTTTGCCATGGGCGATTTTGTCTATGCCGGATTCGGCCATGGGAGTGAAGACCCCAAGATCTACAAAACGTGGTACCGTTTCGATCCTTCGGATGACACCTGGACCCAGGTTGCGGATATTCCCGGTCAGGGTCGGGTGGCGGGTGCACAGTTTTCCCATAACGGATTTGGATACGTCCTCAGTGGCGAAGGCGACGGTCACGAAACCATGGACTCGGGCGAATTCTGGCGCTACGATCCCGATTCCAATCAATGGACCCAGCTGGAACCACATCCGGGTCCGTCCCGGTGGGCACCGGCCTCGTTTATCCTGGATAACGAAGTGTACGTGATCAATGGCTCCTCTTTTGGAAACTATGGCGTTGGCTCCTACAAATATGATCTCGGCGAACCGACCAGTTCCACTACTGATCCGGTTGACCTGGTCCAGTTGCACCTTTTTCCCAATCCGTTTTCCAGTCAGTTGCACGTCCGGTTTGATTCAGATCTGATCCCGGGAAAGACCGGGTTGCGCATCCGGCTGATCGACATTCTTGGACGATCTGTACAGCAGGAAACACTATCGGGCTCTCCTGCTGTTCTGGATGTACATCACCTGGAAAATGGACTGTATCGGGTGGAGTGGTATTCGGGGTCAAATTGGGTTGGCTCTGGAATGATTGTCAAACAGGCCGCTGAATAGCCCGTCTGATGAAACGACTGTTGTTTATTCGTACCATTCAGATACTTGTCGGTTTTTCCCTCCTGCATGTTGGACCGGTCTTTTCGGCAACACTGTATGTCGACAACCAGTTGGCTTCGAATTGTGCGGGTAATTATTCCGTCGCCAATCGCAATTGCACGGGCAATGACGGAGTCGCCTTTGCTTCGCTGGCCGGAGCGGCTGCCGTGGCTCAGGCCGGGGATACCGTGTTGATCAGAGCCGGAAACTATTCCGAGCAACTGGCACCGCAGCATTCGGGAATGCCTGGCTTGTATATTACATTTACACATTACGCCGATGAAAAGGTCATCCTCACCGGAGCTTCCCTTTCGCCGGCCATCTGGCTGGAGGAAAAAAGCTACATCCGGATCGATGGACTGGAAATAACAAACGTCAGCCGCTGGCTGGCCTGTCTGGGCAGTCACCACAATATTTTCCAGAACAATATTTTCCGACATGCACACGACAGCGGGGGAAGTTCGAAAACGGGTTTGTTTTTTCAGAATGCCGACTACAATCAGATCCTGAATAATATCATCGACAGCACCACGCAGGATAATATCGGCATGGTCCAGTCCGATTACAATCTCATCCAGGGGAATACCATCACACGCGCTGCGCATACATTGTGGGCCATTAAATGCGGCAGTTACAATGTCATCCGGAAAAACTATTTCCACAATGCCTTTCAGAAGATCGGTGAGATCTATGATTGCGATGGAGTGGGGTATGGGAGTTCGGCTTTTCCGAAACTGTCTGCGCTGGATGAAACGCACTACAATGTGGTGGAGGATAATGTCTTTGCATATACCCATACGCCCATTGATGCGTCACCCTATGCAGGTATCCAATATGCAGCCCAGCACGGAATTATCCGGCGAAATCTGTTTTACCATTGTACGGGGATGCCTGTGTCCCTGACCTTGTATGGCGATGAAGCGACATATAATTATGGCAACCGGATCTACCACAATGTGATGTACGACAATCATTTCGGAGCGATCGAAGTGCCGGCTTCTTCAGGGTCATACACGTGTGCAGATAATACCGTCCGGAATAATATTTTTTATAAAAACAATTTCGTCCAGTACGATTTTCGCTGGGATTGGTATGACCTGCTGGATGGCAAACCCATGCAGATCATGATCGGTCGATCGTCCACCGTCCTGGACAGTTATACGACCCGATTTGATCATAACAATATCTTTTCCGATGCGCCGGATGAGCTGTTTGTCATTGCATATGGCGACAGAACCTCCAGCTCGAACCCCCCGCCGGAAACGCTCAGCTGGTGGGAAGCCAATCACGATTATTTTGTGAATAATCTGGAGGCAGATCCGATGTTTGTTGATACGCTGAATAAAATTTTTCATTTGCAACCCGGCAGCCCGATGATCGATGCCGGCCGGTTTCTGGCGAAAACAGTTGGCTCCGGAACCAGTAGTGTGATGATGCAGGTGGATTCAGCAGGTTATTTTATGGATGGATTTGGCATCAGCGGGTTGAGCGGCGATACCATACAGCTGGAGGGACAAACCCAGCGGGCTGTAATCATCAGTATTGACTATGCGACCAATACCCTGATCCTCGACAAGCCGCTTTCCTGGACCGGAGGCCAGGGTGTATCGTTGCAGTATGAAGGAGCAACACCGGATATAGGGGCATTCGAGTTTCCGGCATCCACGTCTGTCCAGGATAGGAAGCTTGTTTACGGCCGAATTGATGTATTTCCCAATCCGGGTTCGGGTAAGTTTTTCATCCGTCCTTCTGCGTTGAATGTGACCTCCCTGCAGGTGTATACTATCCTGGGTGAGTGCGTGTATGATTCGGATCATTTGCCAGCGTTCATCGATCTGTCCGGTCAGCCTGCCGGAATGTATATCCTGAAAGCCGGATGGAGCTCGGGTGAACAGGTTGAGAAAATCATGATGGAGAGATAATTGCTGTCTGCTCTTAAATGGCTCCGGTATCAGCCAGCATATCTTTCCAAAGGCGCCAAGGGCCTGCCAGTTTTTTGCATTTGAGAAAAGCCAATGTGCAAACCCCATTTTTGATCGGACATGTGTATCTTGTACACAAAACGGGTACGCGGTTGTTCTTGCATCCTTCAAATACGAGCGGCCGGGTCCTGATGGTAGGATTTAACATTGCCTCAAGCATAAGGCTTGGAAAGCGCCTTCGCCCCCCCCCCGGGGCCCCCCCCCCCCAAGAAGGATCTGAGGCCTCTGGCGCAACAGTTGACTTAGCCAAAAATTGAATCCAAGGGGATTATTCCTGCCAGAGGCAAACTTCAGGATTATTTTGGACAGATCGAAAGAATGGCTAGTGAGGAGTGTACCAGAGTTGTTTTCAAGTTGAGGAAAACGCTATTTTCGACCCGGTTAATTTATTTCATGCTTGAATGACCTTTTATGAAAGCTGTCCTGACCATCGCCCTGTTGATCCTGAGTAATTCCTTTATGGTTGTTGCCTGGTACGGTCATTTGAAATTTTCGGAATGGAGCTGGTTTAATAAGCTGGGTCTGATCTCCATTATTCTGATCAGTTGGGCGATCGCACTCTTTGAATACATGTTTCAGGTGCCGGCCAATCGAATCGGATTTGTGGAGAATGGAGGGCCATTTACCCTGATTCAGTTAAAGGTCATCCAGGAGATCATCACATTGATTGTGTTTGCGCTATTCACCCTGCTGGTGTTTAAAACAGAAACGTTTCGGGTTAACCATGTGATTTCTTTTCTGTTCATCATTCTCGCTGTATATTTCATGTTTAAAAAATGATGGACAGGCGGCCATCAATTGGGAAAAATCCCGATCTGCCATTTCGTCCAATCCCTGGACGTGATCGGGGAAAAGGTCTCATTCAATTCGTTCAGCTATATGAAGAATGTCATCCGTTCAAATGAGTTTCGCTGTTTCCTGACTGTGGTCGTTCTCGGATTTATTCCGGCTCTCCTGCCTGGTGCGTCAATGGGACAAAATGACCTTGTTCATCCAGTACATCGTCTTTTCGAAATGAACGAACCACCACCCATCAAATGGAAGTATACGACCGGTGCAGCGATATATGGCTCACCCTGGTCAGTGGTCATCTGGTTTATTTTGGCAATCTGGATAGCCTTTTATTTGCCATTGATCTGGAAACCGGGCAGGAGAAATGGCGATTTCACACAATGGGTGAAATCAGGTCAACTGTGTGTATTTCCGGAGATACCCTGTATCTGAACGGCGGAGACGGTCAATTATATGCACTGGATAAGCAGACTGGCGACCTGCATTGGACCTTTCCTTTTGGAATTGAGCAGAAATATGATTTTGCTGATTATTTTCATTCATCCCCCGTCATTCGGGACAACATGATATTTGTGGGCTCCGGTGACGGCCGGATGCATGCCATTGAAAGACATACAGGCACGGCAATATGGTCATTCCAATCGGAAAACCCGGTTCATGGCACACCTGCAATTGGCGGAGAGCAGATTTATTTTGGTTCCTTTGATGGGAAAGTATATTGTCTGGATATTGCTGATGGTGAATTGAACTGGGTATTCAAGACTGTGGGCCATCGGTATTTCCCTCTAGGGGAAGTCCAGGGTTCTCCTGTCGTATCTGGCGGGCTGGTTTTTGTTGGAGCCCGGGATTACAATGTTTATGCGCTTGATACCCAGCAGGGTTTCTGTCACTGGAACAAGGCATTTACAAAAGGGTGGGGATTAAGTCTTTCCATCCGGGATTCCGTTCTGTTTATCGGATCAGCTGACGAACGTGTAATGAGTTCCGCGGATCCCCGAACAGGTACTACTTTCTGGCAAAGAGATATGGAAATTCTTGTTTTCGGGGCCAATGCGTATGACGCTGACCATCTTTATGTAGGGACTACAAATGGGAAGCTTCATTGCTTCAACAAACGGACCGGCGAAAAAGCCTGGAGTTTTGAAACGGAATCCTACGTGCAAAACAAGTCCCGGTATTTTAAAGAAGATGATTCGTACCGGGATGATATTTATTCCATCATTTTGTCCAATGAACAGTTTCTGGAGGCGGAAGTCGAATTGGGCGGCATTTTTTCTACTCCAGTGCTGGTGGATGGCGTTCTTGTATTGACCAGTACGAATGGGACGTTGTATTGTCTGAAAAACCTTCCCCAAGGGTGATCTCCTTCGGCGATTAAAAAACTCCTGGGCAACTTCCGGTTCCGTGTTGGGAATTGACATTCACGTTCACCATTCTCATAACCTCCGACCTCATAACCTCCGACCTCATAACCTCATAACCTCCCACCTCCCGTCTACCCAAAGGCTCCGGCGGGCGGGCATAACCCCACTTCATGTCGGTCCATCGGTTTCAGGTAGGAAAACACGTTTGTTTTACCACAGTGGTCACAGAGTCTCACAGAGTCTTTTCGGCGCTTCTTTGTGAACCATCGTGCCCTGGTGCTTTTGTGGCATGAACACCCCTCAAAACCTCCCCCCTCCCGCCTATTCAAAGGCTCCGGCGGGCAAGCATAACCTCCTTTTTTTCCAGGGTTGATCTCCTTCCGTGATCAAAAAAGCCCTGTGCTACATCCGTTTCAGGATGGGGAATTGACAGTCACGTTCACCATTCTCATAACCTCCCACCTCATAACCTCCCACCTCATAACCTCCCACCTCATAACCTCATAACCTCCCACCTCGTAACCCCTTCCTCAACTCCTCCCCTCCTTGACCCCTCGACTCCCCCTCTCCCTACCCCTTATCTTGTATTTTTCCTTATCATATATGATTTAGGCATAATATTTGTCTTTTTCATCATGCGTCAACATCCGGACGGAATAGCGTAGAACCCAAAAACACACACCTGCCGGTTGAAGATGCACGAATCGCATGCCCTTGAATGTTTCAAGGGTTGCTTCTCTTGTATTGAACCGGCGGATAAAGGCTCGCTCCTGTAGTCACCCTATAGGAAAACCAAAACGCTGTATATCCCATGCGCCACATCCCCTTTATTGGATCACTACTTGTGTTCCTCCTGGCAATTATGATGCCCACTACCAGCCATGCTCAGTGTACGTTACAGTGCCTGGCAGGCCCGGTCGACATCCCGCTCGACGGGAATTGTACGGCAACAGTTAATCCTGCTGCCCTCATTGTCAACGACCCCGACTGTATGCCGCTGGTCCTCGAACTGGCAGACGAAAATGGCCTTCCCTTTCCTGGGAACAGTCTTGGTCTGCCTCAACTGTACAAGTTGTATACGGCGCGGGTCACCTTCAATGGCCCTCCCTCGCAGACCTGTACAGTAAAGATCCGCGCAGTGGATCTCATCCCTCCGACCATCCAGACGAACTGTCAGGACATCACCATTGCCTGCAATGCGGATACATCCGCTGCCGGGTTGCCCAATCCAGTCTTTGACGACAATTGCGGGCCCCTCATTGTCACTCACACCAACCTGGTGTTGACTGGCAATTGTCCGGCTAACCTGCCATTTCGGATTCGGCGGACATTTACAGCAACCGACCAGGGTGGCCTCACTGCAACGTGTTTGCAGACTATTACCTTGAATTATCAGTCGATTGGCCTGGTCAATGGACCTTCCCCAGTGGTCATCATGAATTGTGCGGGGAGTCCATATGATCTTGGCCTGACCGGTCAACCGATGCTGAACGGTGAACCACTGACGACAGGTTCCTTTTGTGGATTTACAGTGACCTATTCCGATACCAAGGATCCCAATCCGCCGATGAGCCCGTTGACCATCAGCAGGCTCTGGACAGTGACGGACTGTACGGGAAATTCGGTGACGTTCCAGCAGACGATCACGGTGACGGATAATGAACCACCACAGATCATGTGTCCACCGAATGTGACTGTATCGGCTTCACCCAATAGTTGCAATGCAACCGTGAATCTGTTACCCGCCACTGTGATTGACACCTGTTCCGGACTTGACTTCATTTCAGCGACCGCAAACGGAGTACCATTCACCTATGGTTCGCCCGTCATATTGGCCGTGGGTGTTCATATCATCCGGTATACGGCGACGGATGTTGTTGGCAATACAGCCACGTGTACCTTCCAGGTGACTGTGGAGGACAAATCTCCGCCGATGATCAATTGTATCAATCAGTCGGTGAGCCTGCTTCCTTCAGGAAGTCTGGATCTTCCCGCAAGTTCGCTGGCCACGTTCAATGACAATTGCGGTATCAGTTCCATACTCGCCAGACGAACGGATCAGGTGCCTCTTCCGCCTTTCGGTCCAATGGTCACCTTTACTTGTGACGATATTATGAACAGCCCGATCGCTGTCGCTGTCCAGGTGACCGATCTGGGGGGGAATACCACCACCTGTATTGCACAGATCACCGTTCAGGACAAGGTCGCACCGTCCATTCTCGAATGTCCGAATGACACCATGATCGATTGTAATGTGCTGAATCTGGATCTGGAGGCTTATGGTACGGCCACCTTTACGGATGCCTGTGGCGTGACCAATGTCTATAGTGAAGATGACCAGCGCAATAAATGCGGATCCGGTCTGATTATTCGTCAATGGGTAGGTACAGATCCCTCTGGAAACAGTACGATTTGTGGACAATCCATTGATGTGATCAATGGCAACCCATTGAGCGATGATCTGATCAACTGGCCGGATGACAGCACCTTCTACGGTTGCACACCTATCGATTTTCTCCAACCGGATATCCTATGTTACAAGATCCTGCGAAAATGGACGGTGATCGATTGCTGTGTCTATGATCCGAACAATCCGGGCTCGGGAGGAATTTTCACCCATGTCCAGTTGCTTAAAGTGATGGACAATGAAAAACCGGTGATCAACTGTCCACCGACCCTGCAGGTGGCTGCCGACGGGAATTGTGGAACATCTTATGTCAAGGTGCCTTTGCTGGAGGTGACGGATTGTAATCCGAATGCCAAGATCACCAACAATTCGCCCTATTCCGACAGTAAGGGGGCCGATGCTTCCGGCACCTATCCATATGGAAGCACCAAAGTGACCTTCACTGTCAATGATATGTGCGGGAACTTCTCCCATTGTACGCTCGAGATTGTGGTAACTGACCTCACCGCTCCGACTCCGATCTGCAAATGGGGATTGAGTGTGGATCTGGGATTATGCGAAGGCATGATTGTCGCCAAAGTCAACGCATCTTTTTTCAATAATAAGAGCTATGATAATTGCTCAACAAATGGCGATCTGACATTTTCGTTTTCATCGGATGTCAATGATGTCGATACCATGTTCACCTGTGACAATCTGGATACCAATTATGTCCAGATCTGGGTGACGGATGAAAATGGAAACCAGGACTATTGCAAAACCTATATTCTGGTCCAGGACAATATGGATCTCTGCCCATCCGGGAAGGTGACCAAACTGTCGGGAACGGTCACTGCGGAATTGGGCGACCCGGTTTCCGGAGCGCAGATCCTGCTCACCGGACCGGTCAACAAACAGATGGTGACGGGTACCGATGGCAAATACAGTTTTGAGGATCTGACACCGGGAGGTGATTACCAGCTCTCGGCATTCAAATCGACTGAGCCGTTGTTTGGTGTGACGACCTATGATCTGCTTTTGATCCAGAAGCATTTGCTCGGTGTTAAACAGATCGGAAATCCGATGGCTCAGCTGGCGGCAGATGCCAATCTGTCGGGTGTGATTTCGATCGCCGATGTGATCCAGTTGCGCAAATGGATCCTGAGTCCGCCTGCTGATGTCGCACCGAATAAGGCCTGGCGATTTCTGAACCCGGCGATCCCAATGAACCCGTCCAACCCGTTGCAGACGCCCGGATTGGAATGGATCCCGTTGCAGGATGTCAACGGTGAACTGACCGGCATTGACCTCACGGCGATCAAGGTGGGCGATATCAATGGCGATGGCTTTGATAACGGGTTGTGGAATGATCTGGTGCGGGATGAGACATCTCCACTGATCCTGACTGCAACCGATCGGGTTTTTGCCGCAGGTGAAGCCATTGATGTCACCTTGCAGGCGAGCCACTTCGACAATATCCAGGCCTGGCAGGTGGCCCTTTCGTGGAATCCTGACCTGTTGATCTTCGAAGGGTTGCAGACGCGAGCCGACGAACTCAAGATGGATGGCAGTCATATTGGTCTGGATGATGTCCAATCCGGTACGTTGCGACTCAGCTGGTCGGACACCTATGGAGTGACCCTGGAAGAAGGTGCTGATCTGCTGCGCCTGCAATTCCGGGCCGGTCAGGCAGGACGACTCAGTGAATTACTCCATCTGGATCCGATAGCCATGCGATCGGAGGTCATTTCAGAAATGCGCTCCGCATCCGGATCGGCTGATCTGGCCATGGGCGTCGAGCTGGCCTGGACGGATGGTGCTGAATCAGAGGGCAAGCAAGTCGTCCTCTACCAGAACAAACCCAACCCGTTCCGGGATATGACGATGATCGGATTCCGCCTGGCGGATGCTTCGGATGTGGTTCTGACCCTGCTGGATGTGAGTGGTCAGGTGATCACCCAGTTCCGAGGAAAATACCCTCCGGGCTACCATGAGATCTCCGTACCTGGAGAGATCCTGCCACCGAGTGGACTGATCTATTACCGGATCGAAGGTCCGGATTTCAAAGAAACGCGGAAGATGATCCGGCAGTAAGGCCGATCCATCAGCCAACAGATTTTTGTGAACATATCGGCGAAAAACGGGCTGCTCGAAAGGGCGGTCCGTTTTGTTTTTGAGAAGTGGACGCGCGATCGATATTCCTATGACAACTAATACGTTAGACTCTACAAAAAAGCCCTATGGATAGCTTGTCTATCGGCGGCCTTACTTGGGGAAAGTGAAAGGTTGAAGTGGGAATGCTCTCAACGACGTTGTCTGTAATTTCCAGAGACTGGATAATCATGATCAAAACCACACTTTGATGGAAAAAATTTGCCATTTTCCTCACCATTGTGGAAATATTTATCACTTGGGCCCTGAATTGCAATTTTAGTGGAAAATATTCGCATTTATGGCTCTTGATGGAATATATTTGCCAATAATTCGCCTATACTGGAAAAAATTTATCAATACGGTCAAAAAAAAGCGAACTAAGTGGAAAATAATTTACCTATACATCTACAAGAGGTCGTATTTGGATCATCAGATCCTAACATTTCAAAGAAGATATCCAAACTAGAGAAAGAAGGAAAGCTGAAGAAAATAGCTCCCCGGCTTTATACGGGAAATCTTGAAGAATCTCCAGAAACAATTGTAAGACGAAATATTTTCACAATTCTAGGGGAACTTTTCTCTGGAGCGGTATTGAGTCATCGATCGGCATTGGAATTTCAACCAACATCAACGAATCAAATATTCTTAACATACACCTATACTAAAAAAACCAGACTACCAGGTCTGGTAATAAGATTTCTAAAAGGGCATGGTCCCATCGAAGGAGACAATCTACTTTCGGGAGATGTTTATGCTTCCCAACGTGAGCGAGCATTTTTAGAAAACCTGCAGACATCGAGAAAGTCAGGTCCGGATTCAAAGACACTGACTTATTCAGAAATTGAAGAGAGACTAGATCAAATCGTAAGAGTTAATGGTGAAGCTGAGCTTAATATACTAAGAGATAGGGCCAGAGATATTTCTGAAAAATTAGAAATGGGAGAAGAGTATAAAAAATTGGATAAATTAATAAGTGCTCTATTAACTACTCATTCTTCAAAGATATTGACGTCACCATTAGCCATTGCACGAGTATTTGGAGTCCCTTTTGATCCTCATAGATATGAACTGTTTGAAAAACTTTTCCGAGAGTTGAATCAATTTGAGTTTAGATCATTTGAGGAGAAGAATACAGAGCTAAATTCATTTAGATACTTTGCTTTTTATGAAGGATACTTTTCAAACTATATAGAAGGTACAGTTTTTGAAATTGATGAGGCTAAAAAAATAATAGAAACACAAATGCCTCTGCCCGCAAGAAGTCAAGATTCACATGATATATTGGGTACTTATAAAGTTGTTTCGAATCGGACAGAAATGAGTGTAACGCCGAAATCGGCAGAGGAGTTAATTTCACTTCTCCAGTATCGTCATAAACTACTTCTTTCCGCTCGGGAAGATAAAACGCCAGGGGAATTTAAAAGCAAAAATAATTTTGCCGGACAAACTTTCTTTGTTGATCATGCCCTGGTAAAGGGTACCTTGATGAAGGGATTTGAATTTTATTCAGCATTAAATAATCCATTTGCAAAGGCAGCATATATCATGTTCATGATAAGTGAAATCCACCCCTTTTAGATGGGAATGGAAGAATAGCGCGTGTCATGATGAATGCTGAATTAGTCTCGGCAAATCAATCTAAATTGATCATACCAAATGTATTTAGAGATGATTACATACTGTCTTTAAGAAGATTGACAAGGCAACATGATCCAGAGCCATATATTCGTATGCTATCAAGAGCTCATGAATTTAGTTCGACAATATATGGGGAGAGTATGGATGAGATTCAAACTAAATTGGAGCAATCAAATGCATTTCTATTGCCCGAAGAAGGACATTTGAAAATAGTATCTACAGACGATATTGTGTAATTACAGAGTGTCTCTTACATCAGCATACTGAATACATGAACACGGAAGCTCCAATTGAAAATAAGGTGCTACAGTCACTTTAATGGGTACAAGTCTAAACCACAAGTAAAGCATAGGATGGCGCTTCGGAAGTTTTCAAACACTCTATATTCCTTTGCGGACATTTCCAATTCCTGTATTTTGCCATGGATACCTTCTCTTAAAATACCTTATCCGCCGCAAAGACATGTTCCATGCCCGGCATGGAGTCCAGAGCAAAGGTAAAGGTCTGTTCTTGCAGCGATTGACCGGAGCGATGGGCTGAAGCAATGGGAAAATCTCCCCGGGAAAATCGATAATCCGGTGAGGGTCTTTTATTCGAAGCCATCTGAGTGGGTTTTACATGGGCTTGCTTGTGCAGTTTTGTTGATTGAGCATAGGATGCAGGCACTGATGGCGCATCAATGCGGATTGTATCCACGCGTACGACCTCCTGATAAACTGTATCGACCAACGTGATAACAATTGGATCTGGTTTTAACGTCAATTGGGATTGAGTCCACCACCAGGTAAGACCGATCGCCAGGACAACAGCTGCAGCAGCCTGATAGAGTGGTAGGGGAAGTTGGTAAACTGGTTTCATTGTCTCTGCAGGTTTTGTTTCTGCTTCAACACGGGAAAGGATATTCCCCAGGACTGCGCTGGAAGGTGTCAAGCTGGTCTGGCTGAATACCTCCTGACTTTTTGCAGCTATTGACCGCAAGCGGGCATACTCATCCAGACTGCCCAATTCCCGGATAACCAATTCTTGTTCCACAGGCGTGAGCAAATGGACATCCTTGTACTTGATCAATTGTTCGAATTGATCGGAATAGAGGTCCTTGTTCATGAGGGTAGTTTTTCTGGTTTGAATGTCGTCATTTTCGATTGCAAAAACCGAAGGGTGTAAAAGATGCGCGACTTGACCGTACCGATTGCGCAATGTTGAATTTCAGCGATTTCTGCCAACGAGAGATGCTCCTGGTAGCGAAGTAAAAGGCTGTTCGTTTATCCGGTGCAATTGCCTGCAATGAATGGTCGAGCACATTGTGAAACAGGTCCTGATCCAATTGGTCTATTTCGGAAATGGACGTGGACATTGCAAGTTCTGTCTCCACGTAGGGGAAGCCCTCCATCTCGCGATACGACCTGTGACGGTGTGCATTTCTGGCCAGGTTGGCAGCGATCGTAAAGACCCAGGGCCGAAAAGAGCGCGCAGGATCAAAGGCCTTGGCAGTGGTGGCCAGACGGACAAATACATCCTGGAGCAGGTCCTCTGCTTTGGTGCGATCCCCATCCACCATCCGATAGAGAAATCCCATCAGACGCTCGGCATACCGGTGATACAACACCTCCAGGGTGGCGGTGTCACCACCCTGGAGGCGGATCATCAACTGCTCGTCAGAAAGGGTTGTGTTCATGCTCCTGGTCGGATCAATATGTGGTCTGGAGCTTCTCAAGATAGGCTTCAACTTCCGATACGCGGTGGGACAGCCGGCCGACCTGTCGGGCCAGTTCGCGATACCGGTTGGCCTCCGTTGCCATGCCAGCCTCGGTATAATGTTCCACCAGGGTGAGAAAGGGGGTGAGATAGACCGCGACGGTCGACTGGGCCAGTCCCTGTTCATAGGGGAACGACTCTGTATAGGGCTGGAATTGCAGATGGTCCAACAACATGCGCTGCTCCATGTTCCGCCGAAGGAGAGCGATATTATCGATCTTTTGCGTCGTGAAGCGGTTCGCCAGGCCGGTACACCAGAGTTGGTCTTCCAGTTCGGTGAGGTTTTTATTGCCGACGGTCAGGGCGATATATACCGGCCGATCCGGGTTCATCTGTTCCAGATGGCGGATCATCCACGAAGGTTTTCTGTCATATGGTAATTGGTCAAACACACGTTCGATCTCTTTCAGATCGATCCGGATCCGACGATGTTCCATCAGTTTGAGAAAGTACGTCCGATTACTGGCCAAAGACAGATTGATGACCGTGACATCCGGGCGGATTTGTCTGGCTTCCTGCAGCACCCACAAGGGATAGGTGTCGTTGTCACCGTGGGTGAACAGGATGCCGTTCCGGTCGACTGACTCCAGCATATTGTTCGCCGGGTAGAGCAGGGAAGGTGCCATCGATTGTGTGGCATACCATTGCCGGGCATAGTCGCTCTTTTTATTCCAGTCACCTTCCATTTCGAAACGGGTGAGAAATCCACTGTACACTTCCGGTCGGGTCGGGTCGATTGCATGGGCTTTTTGCAACCAGGTCAATGCATCCTCGTCCTCATGGGCGTTCCAGTTGCGGATATAGCAGTATTCAAATGTTTCCGGAATGTGACGGCCCATGTCAGCGACCATCCGGGCGACTTCTTGCTTGTAAAGGCTGTCCTGAAAAATACGGGGGAAGTCGGCATAGCGCATGGCTTTGTAGCGGTTGTACCAGGCGAAGGCATTTTCCGGTTCTGCTTCTGTTTTCAGCTTCCAGGCGTTGACCTGTTGCAGATACCATTCATTTTCATGAACCACTTCGGTGATGGGATGAACTTCCATCGGTGCACCATGTCTTGCGGGTGCCTCACAGGAAATAAACACGAGAAAATGGAGAGTTGAATGCGAAACAGCATGGGTCATTGATTTGAAGGAAGTACCCGTCAGAAGGGGAGAAGTTCATTTTTCGGAAAATTTTTCCTGACCCCCTTTCATTTTCTTTAAATATGTTGAAATTGACCATTCCTGAATCCTGAAACCAATGACCGATCCAAGACGCATCCTGCTGGGTTGCATGCTGGTCTTTCTGCACCTGTTCGCTTCGCTGAGAGCGACTACGATCATCCCGTTTGCCCATCTCGGGGATATGGCTCTGGCTGCCGATGCCGTTGTGGTTGTCCGGGCAGGGGAAACACGCCTGGAGGAGAAAGGGCCGGAGTCTGTCGACGCACACCCTTCCAGATGGTGGAGGTGATCAGGGAGATTTCATGGTGGGCGACCCCGTGGATCTGGATTCCCCGGTGGAGTCGCCAGGTGATCGGGAAACGACCATCTGGGGAGATCCTGTGTATGAAGCCGGTACGACCTATCTTCTTTTCCTGTCGAAAATAGACCATGCTCCCGGGTGGCAGCCGATGATGCTCGCCTATGGCCAGTTTTATCTGCGGACCATCAATGGGGTGGATTTCTTTTTCCCTTCCAGAGAATCAGCCGAAATCCACGCATTCCCCCGACCGGATGGCATCGTCCCGGAGACCATGAAAGTGATGCTGGCCAAAGACCTGATCCAGCATCTGCGTCAGGTAGTGACAGGCAAGATCCCCTGGCAGGAAAAATTGATTTTACCGGAAGGAGAGGTGAAGGATGTAGAAGTGGATATGAGGTCGCCTCCGGGGCATTGTGTTTATTTCAATATTGCAGAAATAATACTCGATATACTGATTTTCCTGAACTTCCATTTACTGTTTTTAGTGAAGATGATGGTGATTTCGGATTTACACCAAATTCCCTGGCTCATACCTACGTGCAAAATGCAATTTCAACCATGCAAGCACAATATCAAGGAACTAATATAGCGTATGGTGGAACCATTAATTTTGCACCAGACTCTTGTCAATACGGTGTATTGGGGTTAAATTATTTTAATGTGTTCGATGAACGCGAGGCACTTGTCCAATACAATGATCCTTGTGGATTAATTACGGAAATGAATGGATGTTCTGGGACTTTGGCAATTGGTGGTATAGTATATGCTGGAGGGTCTCATTCATTCGACAACACGACATGGACAAGTATATATAATTCTTATGTTGTCGTCAATAACGGAGCAGCATGCATAGGAGGTTCAAACTATGAAATCATGCTCATCCATGAATTGACACATGGCTTAGGATTCGGCCATATTGAAAATAATTTTGGAATAGCCAATATGAATCCTTCCTGCTGTAACACGATCAAGCAACTCGACATCGACTGCCTCGATTACACTTACCCCCCGGCACCCTTGCCTGTTGAACTGATCATTTTTACAGCAGAAAAAGGTGTCGAGGATATCCAGCTTTCCTGGTCGACTGCCTCCGAGATCAACAGCGATTATTTTATTGTCGAACGTTCAGCGGATGGCGTTCAATATACAGGTCTGACCCAGATAAAGGGACATGGTACATCCCTTACCCGGCATGATTATTTTTGGTCCGATCAACGTCCTGGCCCCGGTCAATGGTATTATCGATTGAAGCAGGTGGATCTGATGATGGTATTCTTACAGTCCAATTATTACTGTAACTGGAAGGGGAGTCAACAGGAAGTCGGTTTATCCCAATCCATTAACGGAACTACGATCACACTTCAACGCCATCTTGTGAAGGGGAGATGCAGGTAGATGTCATTTGGACCAAACAGTGCAGTCTCATCAATTCTTTCACCAGCAAAAAGGTGGCAATCAATGGGAAATTAGTTTGCCGGATATTCAACCGGGCATTTATTTCTTGCGGTTCAGGGATGATCATCAGACGGAGGTGATCCGGTTTTGTGTATCTCGTTGATGATTTCGAGATAATTCGCTTTTCGCAATTCGCCCCGACCCCGAGCTCGGGGGCTTTCGCTTTCGCAGTTCACCCGCAATCCGGATTTGAAATGGAAAACTTCGGCCCCCAGACGTTGGCCCTTGGGTGCCCGTGGATCCGACCAGTTCTCGGGGCCAGCTGGCGGATCGTCCGGGCTTGGCCATCAGTCCTGGGTCCTGATCTCTCGAAATAATGAAATACCGAAATACCGAAATAACACATCGGATTGGCAATCGGTTTTACCTGAGTAAGCCAATTACATGTTTGGTATTTCTTCAACCCCTTCAGGGTTGTTTTGCACTGCGTATAATTCCCCGGGTTGCATCATGGACGATGGTCCTTTTGGGCCCATGTCCAGACGCGGCCCGGGGCTATTCTATTGAACCCCTTCAGGGTTCTACGAATAAAATTACTTTGTACGCCTTCAGAATTGGGACGCATATTTTATATCGAAATAATGAAATACCGAAATACCGAAATAGCACATGATTGGCATTCGGCTTAACCGGAGTAAGTCAATTACACTGCGGTATTTCTTCAACCCCTTCAGGGTTGTTTTGCACTGCGTATAATTCCCCGGGTTGCACGGGTTATTCTATTGAACCCCTTCAGGGTTCTACTAATAAAATTGCTTTGTACGCATTCAGAATTGGGACGCATATTTTATATCGAAATAATGAAATACCGAAATACCGAAATAGCACATCGAATTGGTATTCGGCATAACCGGAGTAAGTCAATTACATGCTTGGTAATTCTTCAACCCCTTCAGGGTTGTTTTGCACTGCGTATAATTCCCCGGGTTGCATCATGGACGATGGTCCTTTTGGGCCCATGTCCAGACGCCGCCCGGGGCTATTCTATTGAACCCCTTCAGGGTTCTACGAATAAAATTGCTTTGTACGCCTTTCGAATTGGGACGCATATTTTATTTCGAAATCACAAAATCACGAAATCACGAAATCACGAAATCACGAAATCACGAAATCACGAAATCACGAAATCACGAAATCACGAAATCACGAAATCACGAAATCACTTCTTTTAATTGCTGTTCGCTAGAGTGCGTTTAATTCAAGATTTCATCCCCATTTGTACGGATGGGCCAACGGCCAATACCAAACACCCATTGACTTTCTCCATAACTCCATAACTCCATAACTCCATAACTCCTCCACTCACCTGACCACCGTGACATCCCCCCGGATCACCTGTACCTCTCCGCAGATCGAAGCCATGAACATCCAGGCATAGACATCCGATGGCGCTTCTGATCCATTGATGCGACCATCCCAACCTGTTCCATTTCCTTTATTGTCATACACCAGATCTCCCCAGCGACTCCAGACCTGAAGATGATAGGGCTCATCCCATAGCGCAGGTGCCAGGAGATCATTTGTCTGATCCCCATTCGGTGTCATGACATTCGGAATCGCCGGCTGACAAAGATCCGGGTCGACTGTGATCAGGACAGAATCGGTGGCAGTGCAACCATTCAGCCCGATGATCTCGACGGTGAGCAGCGTGGTTTCCATCACCGTTACGCTGGTTTCATTGCAGGTCAGACAGTGCACGATGGATGGCGGAGACCAGGACAAAACGCTGCCACCCGTCACCGCAATGTTCAGGGTAGCACCCTTACCTACAGTCGTATCGGCTAGACTTAATTCCGCAATGGGTGCCGGAAACACAAAGACCGTCATGCTATCCGAAACCGTGCAACCTCCACCTGCGGCGTTCAGAAGAAACGTGGTGCTGGTATCCGGGCTTGCCAGCGGAAATTCACTTGTCGGATCATCCAGGGAGCAGCAGGTGACCAGGATATCGATCCGTTGGCTTCCTGTCCGATCATGACCGATTCACTTGCGCAAATGATGGCATCCGGACCAGCATCGGCAATCAGATCAGATGCAATGACCTGGATTGTATCCACCCCTATGCCACAAGGCGTAGACACGGTGACGGCATACATCCCGGGAGTGGCCACCTGGATCAAACCGGTCGTATCCCCGTTCGACCAGTGATAGTCGGCCCCCGGGAACAGATGGCCGATGGACAATGCTTCTCCCGGACAGACGATCGTGTCCGGTCCGAGATCAATGTCGAGATGCTCCACTGTTTCTGCGGCCAGCCAGGCTGCCGGAAAGTTGGGGAGACCGATGAAGATCGAGGTATTCGCCGGCAAATGACCGAGAGGCAGGTGGTTGGGAGCGAGCACACCACCCGTGTTCGCGCAGATGATGGCCGAAAGGTAACTGGTCGTCCCTCCTGTATTGTCGAGATAGAAGGTCGAAAAGTAGATGTTCTGATCTGGCCCTAATTGGGGGTAGGAAATCAATGGCAGAAATGGTTGGCCATCGGTCACAGCGGGCATCGACCCCAGGTTCGTTTCGCTGGCTGGAATATCCATGGCTTCCAGATCAAACCGATGCACCTCGGGTGTCCCCCCCTTCGTCAGTGCAAACAGGTATTTACTGTTGGCAGAGAATTCCACCTGTGAACCATCTGGCAGAATCACCGGATTTGAAAATATGCCGGTAGATGCATCAAAGGGATACAGATACCGGCCATCCTTTCCGATCGTAGTGACCCACTGTCCATCCGGCGAGCTCTTGATGACATTGTTGTACACGTCATTGGTGACCACCTCCACCGGGGTGCCGACGCCGTCCTTTGTGACAGGCACCACCACCAGTCCGAGAAGATCAGTCCGATCGGCGAGGATCCACCAATCTTCACCATTGGCATGTTGGACAGCACACAACCCTTCATAGGTCGGACCGTAGATGGTCTCCTTGTAATCAACCACCTCCCCCAGACCGCTATTGGCAGTTGCATCCAGTTCAAACCACGACAATCCACGTCCATCAGGCTGGCCCGGAACTTCTCCACCAATGTTGAATTCAACTTCTTCCATGGTGAAGAGATAGTATCTCTCAGGATCACCCGGTTTGGTGATGAAGACCGCCGATTGGGCAGAACTGTAACCACCACCTTCCGTATAACTCATGTCGTAGATCACATTGTTGTTCCGATCCCAGATCGATCCGGCCGGTTGGCCTCCCTGAAGTGGGTCGCGGCCGCCACCATTGGAGTACCACAGCAACTGACCTGAAATATCACTGACGGCTGCACAACCTTCAAACGAGAACTGCTGGCTTCCGGATACGGATGCGGGTGACCCGCTGGAAAAATCCAGGGCGAGACCAAAACCGAAATGCCAATGCGTGGTTCGAGCCACTTGTGCCTGAAGCTGCAGGTGGAGAAGGAAGCAACCGAGGAAAAAGATAAACGGACGGATCATTCAATTGGTTTTCGAGTGGAACCGGTTCTCCAAAGAGAAGTGGATGTCCGAAGATAATCAGGCTCATCCGATTCAGTCATGCGAGGGATGACAAAAGAAACGGGGGCTGACGAATGCTCGTCAACCCCCGTACCTGTTTTGGGAATGGTTACCATTTATCCGGCCATCGACCGGGTGTGTACGGTGCCCCTCTCTGTTCCAGGACGGATTCTATCGCTTTGATGGAAGCGTCTGCAGTTTTCAGGTCTTTCATCAACGCACTGAACTGGCTGTGTGCGATCTGGTAAGAATCGGTGTAGGTTTTGGGCACTGGCAGTAGACGGCCACAGGGCTCCCTGAATGCCGAAGACCCGGTCATTGATGGCCGGAGCAACTTCAAATTGACGGCTGGCAGCAGTGCCGTCGCCATTCAGTCGGATATTCAGCCGGATCAGGTCCTTTCTGATCGTTGCGGCCTTACTGAGGATATCCCCGGGCTGTGCAGGCATGTCCGTGATGGCAGATTCGATCATGCCGATCCGGGACTGCAGGTTCGACAGGATGTCGGATGCCGCACTTGCCGCTTTTCGCAAGGTGCTCACCTTTTCGAGGAAGCCGGCTGTGGCTGCCATATCGGTTGGCAGGCTGCTTTGTTCCAGGAGTTTGACGGTGAATGATTGCGGTCCGCTCAGCGAGGTGATCTGCCCATCAACGACCTGCGAGAGGGTTACCTGGTATTCACCCGGGGCGACCAGGTGGCCGGTCTCTTCTGTACCAAACAGGACATCAGGTCCGGGGACATACCGGTTGCCCACAGGGGCAGCAATGGCAGTGGTCATGTCCCAGACCACACGTTGCAATCCGGCACTCGTGCCGGCTTTGAGATGCCGGATGACATTGCCATTCCGGTCGCTGATGGTGAACAACAAACAGGGGTCTGTCTGATTGTCTTCCAAACGCAGACTGTCCATGGACGGATAGTACACGGCCTTTTTTTCCTTGTAGGCATCAGCCTCTCTGGCCTGTCTGTCTGCCTTCAGGGTTTTGATCTCATCCTTGAGATACCAGGTGAACACCGCGCCCGGTTCGGGGTTGGGTGTCACAAAATAGCTGCTTCCCAGATGTCCTTTGCTGCGCAACCCGATCGGGTAACGTTCAACATACATCCAGGGATCCTTCACCGGAAAAAGCAGGGCTTTTTCTTCGAGCTTCTGCTTGTTCATACCCCGCAGGGGACTATAATCATCCAGGATATAAAAGCCCCTGCCGAATGTGCCAAGAACCAGGTCATTCTCCCTGCGCTGGATCTCGATATCACGCACTGCGATCGTTGGCAAACCGGCTTTTATCTGAATCCAATGCCCACCGCCATCTGTCGTAAAAAAGCAACCGAACTCGGTACCCACAAAAAGGAGGTTGGCGTCCACATGGTCTTCAGCAATGCTGTAAACAGATCCGCGTTCAGGGAGATCGGATTGGATGGCTGTCCACGAGGTGCCACCATTTGTTGTCTTCAATACGTACGGCTTGAAGTCACCGTATCGATGATGGTTGAAACAGACATAAACCGTATTCCGATCGTGCAGTGATGTGATGATCTGATGCACATAACTCATCGCTGGCACACCGGGAAGGTTGTCGTATTTCGTCCAAGATTTTCCGCCATCAGTCGTCTTTTGGATGAGGCCGTCATCCGTTCCGATCCAAAGTAAATTCTGGTCAAATTTGGATTCAGCGATGCTGGTCAATTGCCCGAAAATATCCGTGCTACCATTTTTAGCGATGGCATCAACAGACCAGACACGACCCATCACATCCAGTTTGTTGCGGTCGATATTCCGGCTCAGATCCGGACTGATGACAGACCATGAATTGCCGCGGTCGTCCGTGCGGAACAGCTTGTTTGCCCCGAAATACAAGCGGGTAGGATTGTGTTGTGAGATGAGCAGCGGGCATCCCAGTTCCAACGGAGAGCCGGGTCATTTTCGCCCTCCACAGGTTTGATATACAGGTATTCACCACTGCGGCGGTCAAACCGGGTTAAAGCACCATACTGAGCCTGTGCGTAAATGATGTTGGGATCGGTCGGATCCACCTGGGTCTCGAAGCCATCACCCAGGGACGTGACATACCAATCGGCATTGACGATCCCGTTTGCAGAAGTTGTCCGGCTCGGGCCGCCCAGACTCAGATTGTCCTGTGTGCCGCCATGGACGTGGTAAAACGGCTCGGCATTATCGGTGCTGACTTTGTAAAATTGGGTCACAGGCAGGTTCTCCTTGAAGTGCCAGGTGCCGGCGAGATTCCAGGTTTCGTAAACACCTCCATCACACCCGACCAGCAGGTGGTCGGTATTGTTCGGATCGATCCAGATGGCGTGATTGTCGATATGCTTGTTGAGCTCACCAAGATTGCGTGTCGTTTTTCCGCCATCGTCACTGATCTGGTAATAGGTATCCGTGATGTAGATGCGATCTACATTTTTGGATCGCAGGTCACTTCCTGGTAATAATTCCCGGAGGTAAATGTGCCACCCCGTTTTTCCCAGCTCGCCCCTTGATCGGTGGAGCGATAGACACCGCCTTTATCGTCATTGGCTTCGACCACAGCGTACAGTACGTCGGGATTCACTGGGCTGATGGCAAGGCCGATCCGGCCAAGGTCGCCACCAGGAAGGCCACCTTCGAGTTTGTTCCACGTGGTGCCGCCATCTGTTGATTTAAACAGGGCGGTTTCCGGTCCGCCACCGATAAAGGTAAAGACCTTTCGCATCCGTTGGTGGAAAGCGGCATAGAGGACATCCGGGTTACGCGGATCCATCACCAGGTCATTACAACCGGTGTAGTCGGAAACTGATTTGACACAGGTCCAGGTGACGCCGCCATCGGTTGACTTGTACACGCCACGGTCGCCACCTGCGCTCCACACGGGTCCATAAGCGGCGACAAAAACAGTTGACGGATCGGATGGGTGGACGATGATATTGGCAATGTGTTCGGAGTTCTTCAAGCCCTTGTGTTGCCAGGATTTTCCACCATCCGGACTCATATAGACGCCGTCACCGTATGCAACAGACCGTTGGTTGTTATTTTCCCCGGTACCCACCCAGACGACAGCGGCATTGGATGGATCAAGTCGGACACATCCGATGGAGTAGGAGCCCTGACCGTCGAAGATTGGCGAGTAGGTCACTCCGTGATCGGTTGTTTTCCACACACCGCCTGAAGCTGTGGCGACGTAATACTCATTGTGATTGCGGGGATTGACCGCGAAGTCTGCAATTCGCCCTGAGGTGACAGCTGGTCCGATGGATCGGAAGCTGAGGCCAGAGAGGGTAGACGAAGTGAATGCCCCATAATCCGGCTTTTCCGGGGCTACCTTGCCTTTTTTCTGTGCCAGGAGGCACAGCGGCAGAATGATCAGAAGGAGGAGGGTTTGAATCTGTTTCATATACGGGTTTTCAATAGAGGAATGCCCCCTGCACGCGTCAGGAGTCGGGCTTGGAGCCCCAAATTAGGAGAAACAGCCGTGATGCCAAAAGGGGATCTCTGTTTTGTCGGGTTTATCACCTGAATCTGGCCAGTCAGACATGAATCTGAATGCCATGGCCAGGTTTCCACCTTCTCCTGGAATAGGTACTATCTTGGTCCACATCTGTCAAAAACAATTTATTCTGTAAAATATGAGTGCTGATAATCAATGAAATAACACTCTACACATCCTAAAATTTGAATCTAACCCCCAAAAATTAATCGTCGCCAAACCAGGGCCTCCCAGCACATCAAGGACCCGTCAATCAGGCAAACAATTGACTTCTAAATTTGTATGAAAACAGTCAATCGTGCAAAATGCCGCATTATTTGATCGGACATGTGATGCGATTATTGACAATTTACATGAAAGAAGAGTATCAATGATGCAAATAACCACCGATCAAATACGAGCGGCCGGGTCCTGATGTTGACGCTTGCCAGTCACGAGACGTGTTTACTTCAGCCTCAAACATAAAAAGAAGGCCCATTTTGGCGACAAGCGGTTTTTGGTGACTTTTTGCCGCAACAAAAAGTCACCCCGAGTACTCGGGGCCGGCTTGCCTGTCCGCCGAAGGAGGAAGGCGGGCCAGAGGTGTACTACTAAAGTCAAAATTTCACAATGAGGCCCTGAATGGAATACTGCATACCTGCCAATGGCAACGTTCCAAGGTTTATACCCGACAGATCAAGAAAATCTTACCATCTAACCCTGATCTGGCGCAGGTTGCCCGAGGTGAGATAGCACCGGGGACTCCAGTTCCCATTATCAGACTAAAACCTTTATCTTTGGAAGGCTCGGTCCTGTTTGGAAGGGTGCATAAAATCAGGAGCGTTTCCCAATAGAGCGAAGGGGTTCGTTCAACTCGAAATGTTGTCGCTTAGGAGCGACAACTTTCCTTGGAGTTATGCCTCATGCTATGACGACCCACAACAACTAACGAACATACAGAAATATGCTAATATTTAAAGAAACTAAATTTATTAAATCACCGTTCGACAGTGAAGCGGAATTGGAACAGGTTATCATTGACAATTACGAGTATCTTTTTGGCCCGACTTCATTTTATCTACCTAAAGCAAAAATAAAAACCGCTGACGGTGTTGGGACAATTCCAGACGGTTTTGCAATCGATATCGGACAGAAAAAATGGTATTTAGTTGAAGCTGAATTAATGCATCACAGTGTCTGGAACCACATTGCGCCACAGGTAACAAAACAAATATTAGCCTCGCAACAAGCAATAACTAAGCGGACATTAGTTGATCTTGCTGTTCAACAATATCAAAACGATAATTACACAAAGGAAAAATTTGAAGATTTAAATATCCCTGCAATAAACGTTCGGCAAGTAGTTGGTGATATCCTTGAAACTGACCCAATTATTGGTGTTCCAATTGATGGTATCACAAATGATCTTCGTGATTGGGCAAGGACTTTAAAGTACAAAGTTAAACTTTGGGTATTGACTAAGTTTGTCGAGTTAAACAACCCAATGAACATCGTCTTTGAATTCCCTGAAGAGTTCAAGCCAGAACTTGATACAGAAGAAGAAAGTAAACCTCAAAAACTGAATACCGATATTGCTCAGTATGAAGTTGAAATTTCAGACCTAATTAATGCTAAACTGTTGTCGAGTGGAGAGAAGTTATACATGACGTACAAGCCAAGAAATGGTCAACAAAAGAAGTATGAAGCTACGATTCTAGAAGATGGCTCAATAGAAATACTTGGACAACAATTTAATAGTCCAAGTTGGGCAGCTCTAGCAGGAATACAAGATGCAGGAAGTGATAGGAAGACAGTAAATGGTTGGACATCCTGGAAAAATTCACAGAATATTTCATTAGCAGAACTTAGAGAACAATTACTAAACACGAAAGTAGAGCAATGACAATAAAAGCACGAAGGCATAACAGCACATTTGCAATAGGCGGGGTTTCGTGCTCCGCGGACAGTTTAGTGTCAGCCGAAAGTTTTGTGCTCCGCATAAACTTTAGTGGTAAAAATCCCGCCCATAGCAAATCTGCAAAACGTTCTACGTAAGCAAACCATGAAAACCAAAGATGACCAAAAAAGATAAAATCACTGAGAAGACCAGAAAAGAGTTTAGTGAGATCGAAAGAATTTTGATTGAAATTGATCGGTTAAGAATGCAAATCAAATTCATAGCTAATCAAGATGAATCATATTTCAAACCTGTAATTGAGAAGTCAGCTTTCTTCTATGGTATTTATAGAGACTCACTCAAACTTCTTATAATCCAACTTGCCAAACTTCTTGTCAATAAATTCGATTACAAAAATAAGAGTACTAAACCAAGGCCTGAGGATTTTAATCTAGAGCAGTTTATTCTAAACCTAAAACACAACTTTAAATCAATAGCATTTAAGAATGCTCCAACAATAGAGCAATTGGATTCGTGCATAGTTACACTAGACAAAATTTCTGAATCAGAAAGTTTCAATAAATTTAAAATCCTAAGAAATAAATTCTACTCACACACCGCAAAGAATCGTTCTGATTTTGAAGTTTTTATAAACTTGATTCTTTATGGTCAATTATTGATGAAATTCAAGCAGTTTTAACATTCTAAACCATTACCTTAATAACACAAAACTGATGTTCAGTTACAGAAATCCTCCAAATGAAATTTTTATGATAAAAAGTACATTCAAATTAAAGATTATGTGAATGCTGAAAACAGGAAATCACCAGATCTAGAAAGATTACAAAATATTTTAAACATCATGCGTGAATAAAGCCTACGTAGAACATTATGCATAAGAGAATATTTCGCTATCGCTCATACTCTCCATGCATTTGAACGTTCTACCAACACCTCACCAACAAACCATCGATCCAAAATATAGACAGCATGAAAAAATCACACCGTATCCTTCTGATCTGTACAGCCGTTCTGTCCATCAATTGCAATAAAACCAGTGATTTCAAGGATTTGGACCTGTTCGTCGGATTTGAATGGAATTTGATCTCCAGGACTATGGATGGCGTCGATATCACAGAAGATTGCGACAAGGACAATGTCCTCGTGTTCATCAATTCGTCCACCTTCAACGATGATCAGGGGAGTTTGCTCTGCGATGATCCGGGAGAATTCAACATTTCAAGCGATAGCTGGAAGTTTATCGATAACTACAAAACAATTCGCTTGAAGTATACATTCACAACAGATAAATCTTCAGGAAGTTTGTATGATTATTGGGATCTCCTGGAACTTACCGAATCGACCCTTAGAATAAAAGATGGTACAGCCGAGGATAATAATCAAATTCCAGAAATAAGAACGTATACGCATTAATCCAGGGCAGATTCCAAATTTGCGGGTTTTCTCCGACCTCATAACCACATAACCTCCCGCCTACGCTCAAGCTTCGGCGGGCAGGCCCACCTGACGGCGGGCAGGCATAACCTCCCGCCTACGCTCAAGCTTCGGCGGGCGGGCATAACCTCAAAACCTCAATACCTCATAACCTCATAACCTCCCGCCTACGCTCAAGCTTCGGCGGGCAAGCATAACCTCCCGCCTACGCTCAAGCTCCGGCGGGCAAGTATAACCTCCCGCCTACGCTCAAGCTTCGGCGGGCAGGCCCACCTGACGGCGGGCAGGCATAACCTCCCGCCTATGCTGAAGCTCCGGCGGGCAGGCATAACCTCAAAACCTCATAACCTCATAACCCTCTCCTCCACTTTATATCAACATCGCCCGGCCACCCAGTAATCCCAATCGTCTCGGTTGCGGGATCTTTTCCTTCAGCGAAATCAAGGAGGAAAGAACATGATCTGTATGGATCGATACATCATGTTCCTCCAGATGTTCAACCAGTCGCTGGTGGGTAATCGAGCGGCCGGAGAATGCAGAAAGCACACACAATAATTCAAACTCTACGTGATTCAACACGATGGTTTTTCCATTGATTTCGGCCTGGTATTGCGTGCGGTCGAGTGTCAGGTTTGACATAGATCTAAGGGGTTCGAAGTGAAGAATGGCGGTTGACATGAACATCTTCATCGACAGAAGCGCCATTGAGAATGTCCCGGATCATATCCATTGGATCCAGGCCATCGGTATCATCTGAATCGACAGTTTCTTCATTGATCAACAATCGGTCATTTCTGAAAATGTAATCGGTCTGATCGAAATGGTGAAGTTTCGAGTCTGCCCGTCATGTTCCATGGCGGTGAGGTTTTCCACCCAGTCGCCGCAATTGAGATAGGTGACCGAGCCCTGCTGAGTTTCCACTTTTCGCATGATCGGTCGGTGAATATGGCCACAGAGCACATAGTCATATCCTTTTTCGAGCGCGGCGCGAATGGCGAGGTCTTCAAAATCCTGGACGAAGTGGACGGCTCGTGTGACCGAGTGTTTGATCTTGCCGGCCAGAGAGATCTTGGGGCGTTGCATGCGTTCCAGACCTGGTTGACCATGCGGTTCAGTCGGATGAGCAGATTGTAGCTGCGACTACCGATCCGGGCCAGGAGAGGAGTCACCTGGATCGACATGTCAAACACATCACCGTGAAAGATCCAGGTCCGCTCCTGATTGATCTGAAGGACCAGTTTGTCTTTCAGCTGGATCGGACCCAGGCGTAGATTGGAGAACCGGCGAAGGACATCATCGTGGTTGCCTGTGATGTAATACACTTTGGTTCCTTTGCTGCCCATGCGAAAGATCTCCTTGATCACGCGCAGGTGGTCGGCCGGGAAATAGCGTTTGCGGAACTCCCACATATCAATGATATCGCCATTCAGGACCAGGATTTCGGGGTCAATACTCTTGAGGTATCTGACCAGTTCGGTGGCATGACAACCATAGGTGCCCAGATGGACATCCGAGATCGCGGCCACACATAGCTTCCGTCTGTACATATTGGTGTTTTGCAGAGGGTGGGATGTATGATCATGTTCAAGCAACAAAAAAAGGGTTCTTAGATGACTGGAAAATGAAGGGATTGTGAAGAAAATATGAAGTTTTCATCATTCCATTTGCGCATTTGATTAACCATGAATTAAGCTCGACTTAATATTCCCGTAACATACCACAGGTAGTTTTGCCCCATCAAATCAACGAACTGAAACCATGAGAAAATTTTACCCCCTTTTCCTGATGCTGATGCTGTCCCTTGCGGGGCTGCAGGCACAGATCGTCATTCAAGATGGCGACCTTGAAGGCGGCCAGACGTACAACTGGACAAAAACAATGTCTATCAGCTGGATGGACTGGTTTTCCTCGAAGCAGGTGGCGTCCTGAACATCGAAGCCGGAACAGTCATCCAGGGTCTGGAGACTGCCACTACGGGTGACAATACCTCCGCTTTGATCATTACACGGAACGCACAAATTCATGCCATCGGAACGGCAGCCGAACCGATCATCTTCACTTCTGAACTGGATGACTTGTCCGGTTCGCTGACAGCTGATGACAGCGGTCTGTGGGGTGGTCTGGTCATCCTCGGGAACGGAGTGATCGCACGGCCGACCGGAGAAGATCAGGTAGAAGGTATCTCCACCATGGAGCTTCGTGCCCGTTATGGCGGAACAAATGATGATGATGATTCCGGAACCCTCCGTTATGTTTCGATTCGTCACGGCAGCGCTGAACTGGCACCGGGTAACGAGATCAACGGTCTGACCCTGGGTGGTGTAGGCCGCGGAACAGAGATTGACTATATCGAAGTGTTCGCCAATTCGGACGATGGTATCGAATGGTTTGGTGGCGCAGTAGAATGCAAGCACCGGTCGTTGCCTTCCCTGGTGATGACGGTATGGATTGGGATTTCGGCTGGAGAGGAAAAGGTCAGCACTGGTTCGTGATTATGGGCACTGATGTTGGCAACAATGCCGGTGAGCATGATGGTGCCAGCCCGGACGGACAGGCGCCGTTCTCCAACCCGACAATCTATAATGCGACGTATATCGGTTCCGGACTGAATGCCGTTGCCGATAATGAATTTGCGCTGTTGATGCGCGACAATACAGGTGGTACCTATGCGAACTCCATCTTCACCTCCTTTAAGGAGAAAGCGATCAGCATCGAAGACCTTCCTGCTGCGAGTGGTGTAGATAGCTATGGCAATCTGGTGAATGGGGATCTCAACCTGAAGAGCAATCTCTGGTGGGAATTCGGAGCAGGCAATACGCTTGCAGATATCGTCGATGTCTATGCGACTGGCGATGATCCAACATCTACAGCGGTGCTCAACCACCTGGCAAATAATAACAATCAACTGGCCGATCCGAGCCTTGGTGGTATCAGCCGGATTGCGAATGCACAGCTGGATCCACGTCTGAATGCCGGCAGCCCAGGTTTGATTCCAGGGGTGGCAGCAGCTGATCCTTTTTTCGACAATGCGCTGTATCATGGTGCATTTGACAACAAGAACAACTGGGCTTTGGGCTGGACCGCCATGGATCTGTATGGCTATTTTGGTGATCTCGCCACACCGGTAACAGGTGGTGATGTGGTGATCAAGGATGGCGATCTGGAAGGCAACCAAACCTATTTCTGGACAAAGGAGAATACCTACTTCATCGATGGTCTGGTTTTTCTGGAAGAAGGATCATGTCTCTACATCGAGGCTGGCACAGTCATCAAAGGACTGGAAACCCCAAGCACGGGTGACAATACATCTGCCTTGATCATTACACGGAATGCCTGTATCGAAGCAAATGGTACGGCAGCCGAACCGATCATCTTCACTTCTGAACTGGATGACCTTGCCGGTTCACTGACGGCTGACGACAGCGGTCTGTGGGGTGGCCTGGTGATCCTCGGAAATGGCGTGATCGCTCGTCCTACCGGAGAAGATCAGGTGGAAGGAATTTCTACGATGGAGTCACGCGCCCGTTATGGCGGAACGAATGATGATGATGATTCCGGAACGCTGCGTTATGTTTCGATTCGTCACGGCGGTGCAGAACTGGCACCGGGTAACGAGATCAACGGTCTGACCCTGGGTGGTGTGGGCCGCGGAACGGAGATCGATTATGTCGAAGTGTTCGCCAACTCGGACGATGGTATCGAATGGTTTGGTGGCGCCGTCGAGTGCAAGCACCTGGTTGTTGCCTTCCCTGGTGATGACGGCATGGATTGGGATTTCGGTTGGAGAGGAAAAGGTCAGCACTGGTTCGTGATCATGGGCACAGATGTTGGCAACAATGCCGGTGAGCACGATGGTGCCAGCCCGGACGGACAGGCGCCGTTCTCCAACCCGACCATCTATAATGCGACGTACATCGGTTCCGGTCTGAACGCTGCTGCCGATAATGAATTTGCATTGTTGATGCGCGACAATACAGGAGGTACCTATGCGAATTCGATTTTCACCTCCTTCAAGGAGAAGGCGATCAGCATCGAAGACCTTCCTGCTGCGAGTGGTGTGGATAGCTATGGCAATCTGCTGGCAGGTGATCTGCAGATCAAAAACAACTACTGGTGGGAATTTGGAGCAGGGAGCACACTGGATGCCATTGTAGATACCTATGCAACAGGCGACGATCCTACGGCTGCCGGTGTCATCGCACATTTGAGCAATAGTGGCAACACGTTGGCAAATCCTTTCATCTGTGGTATCAGCCGTATCGCTGAAGGGAAATTGAATCCAACTCTGGCTGACGGTTCGAATGCTGCTTCCGGTGCACCTGTACCATCAGATCTCTTCTTTGATCAGGTGACTTACCACGGCGCATTTGGCTCCAGCAACTGGGCCACCGGTTGGACTGCGCTGGATCTCTATGGCTATTTCAACGAGCAGTGTGAAACGACATCCACAGAGAATACGGTTGCTGAGTCTAACGGGTATATCCTGAAGGGCAACTGGCCCAACCCGGCAACGAGTTCAACGACCGTCTCATTTACGCTACCTCAGCGTGATGCAGTGAGTCTGATGATCTACGATCAGGCAGGTCATCTCGTTCAGTCTCATTTGCAAAAAAGAATCTTAGCTGCAGGGCAGTATACAGAGAAAATCGACCTGCGAAATCTGCCTCAGGGAACTTATATCCTGACTCTGGAAACAGAGCAGGTCAGACTTTCACATTCGTTGATCGTCATGAACTGATTGTGTATTGAAGCTGCGTGCCGGGCTCTTGAAGAAGGGCCCGGACACGCATTTTCAAGCGTTCATTTTTCTTTTATAAACTGGTGCAATGAAATACATTATTCTCCTTTTTTTGGCCTGATATCTACATCGGCCGTATGGTCCCGGGGATCATTCGTGGTACTCTGCTTGATGCCACAACTGCAGAACCGTTAATCGGTGCAAATGTCATGATCGAAGGAACCACTTCCGGTGCTTCGACAGACCTGGATGGTCAGTTTTCTTTGAAGCCCCGGTGGGTACGCATGTCATCATTGCGACGTATATCGGGTATCAGGAAAAGCGGGTTGAAGGTGCCCGGGTGAGTAACGGACAGGTCACCAATCTGGATATGGCCTTATCGGACGAATCCGTATCCCTGGTTGAAGTGGTTGTTCAGGCTTCGGTCATTGAGCGCACCGAAAATTCGGTTTTGATGCTGCAAAAAAAATCGGATAAAATCCAGGACGCCATTTCCAGCCAGGAGATGTCGAGAATGGGTGTGGGTTCAGCGGCGTCAGCAATGACCAAAGTGACGGGTGCAGCGGTTGAGGATGGGAAATATATTAATGTGCGGGGATTGGGTGACAGATATTCTACAGCTCAACTGAACGGGGTGATGTTACCCAGCACCGATCCGTATCGCAACAGTGCACAACTGGACCTGATTCCCAGTAATCTATTAGAAAATATCATTACAGCCAAATCATTCACGCCGGATCAGCCAGGTAATTTTACCGGGGGCAACGTAGATATTCAGACAAAATCATTTCCGGAGCAGTTTACGTTCAGTGTGCAGTCCAGTGTGGGATATAATACCCAGTCATCGCTGAATGAGCAATTCCTGAGTCAACGGCGGGGGAGTATGGATTGGCTGGGTTATGATGATGGAACACGCGCATTGCCAGCCATCTTTTCTCAGGAAGGAATTGGCGAATATTTAAAGCAGAGTGCAGTGATCAAGGCCCGCACGCAGCAGGAATATGCGGACAACCTGGATCAGGCGGCAAAATCACTTTCATCAGATATGTCGCCCATTGCCATGAAGAGCCCTCTGAATTATGGATTATCATTCGCATTGGGTGATCAGAAAAATGTCTTTGGTCGTCCGTTGGGATACATGCTGGCAGCCAATCACAAGCGAACCTTTAATCATTACCAGGATGGCACGATGGCTAACTGGTTTTATTCGGGAGATCCAAACGCACAGGATCTGACCAATAATTTTTCGTTGAATGACACGCGTTCAGTCGAGTCACCTGTGGTGGGTGGACTGGCCGGCCTGGCGTACAAAATCAGTAATGCCCACAAAGTATCAATGACCGGCGTGTACAATCACCAGACGGATATTTTATCCAGGTACCAGGTCGGCAGTCATCAGGATTACGGTATTTTGGCTCCGGAACTTTTTGAGACGAGGACACAGCAATTTACCGAGCGCAGTATTTTGAATGGACACCTCCGTGGGGAGCATCATTTCGGATTTATGAAAGTGGATTGGGTAACGGCATTGACGCGATCAGAGCAGGATGAACCTGACATGCGAATTTTTGCCAATGAATATAATCCGGAAGAGCAAACCTGGGCGATTACACAGGCCGCTTATAATTTGCCGGCACATTATTTCAGGACCCTGGAGGATGAGCAGGTCGAAGCCCATCTGGATTTGACTTTCCCGATAGAAGAGGGCTATTTGCGTGGATCAAAGTTGAAGTTTGGTGGTGCTTATACGGGCATGGATCGTTCCTTTGCTGAAAGAAGGTATGTCATGGCACTTCGGACTGGAGCGTACGGTGGATCGCCTTATCAGGGTGACCCCCTGGAATTTTTTGGTCCTGGAAATACGGGCGTCTACAAAACAGATGACAGCAAGGGAATTAATTATATTGGCAACTATGTCAATGAAGATACTCGTCCGGAGAATGCCTACACCGGTACGTCTTCTATCCTTGCCGCCTATGGCATGGCAACTGTACAGGTGTTGTCACGTTTGAAAGTGATCGGTGGGCTCCGCATTGAAACCACCGATTTGGAGGTAGTGAGTGGAAATGAATATTTACCGAAAGGGAAGATCGATACAATTGATTTTCTGCCGGCTGTTTCAGTCGTATACAGTTTGACTCCGGATATGAATATCCGAGGAGGGTATAGTAATACGCTGGCTCGTCCGAATATGCGGGAGATGGCTCCATTTGCCTCATTTGAGTTCATCGGGGATGCCCTGTTTTTGGGTAACACGGATTTGCAACGCACACGGATCACGAATCTGGATCTGCGATGGGAATGGTTTCAAGGTGCAGGAGAATTGCTTGCAGCGAGCGTTTATCTGAAAGATTTTTCGAATCCGATTGTTCGTTCTTTTACACCAGCCTCAAATCCTGAATTTTCCTATCGTAATGTTGACCATGCGATGGTCTATGGTCTGGAATTGGAATTCAGAAGAAACCTGAATTTTATTTCAAATTTGTTGCGTGATTTCAAGATCGGAGCGAATTTCTCCTTGATCCGTTCTGTTGTCGATGTGCCTCAAATCGAATTGGATGTGATTCAGATGGTCGATCCAGGAGCTCCTGATAAAAGGCCATTTCAAGGTCAAAGTCCATATATTCTGAATGCAAATCTGGCCTATGTAAACTCCGAGTTGGGGCTGGATGCCGCTGTTTCCTATAATGTATTCGGCGATCGTCTGGCGTACGTGGGTCGTGAAGGTACACCGGATATTTATGAAAAGTCAAGGCATTCACTCGACTTGTCCATTACCAAGAAATTTAAAAATGGGATCAGTTTCGGATTTACAGGCACCAATTTATTGGATGCATTGTACCGGACAGCTTCCAAATTCACAAATAGTCAGGGTCAAACCAATGAATTTGTATATGCTCAATATCAGTTGGGTCGTACACTCGGTTTTTCCTTGGGATACCAGATCCCCTGATCGAAGTTGCACCAGTTTTCAAAAGGGGCCCTGTTGAATAATGGGGCTCCTTTTTCGTTGATGACATTATGATTTTGGAGTTATTGCGGGAGGCAAGAGGATTTTTTACGGTATGTCATTCGCCCCTCGCTCCTCTCAATTCACAGTTCACCTTTCGCGGTTCGCATGAGTGATTTAAATTTGGGATCTGGATCTGGATTGAGGAGGTAAAGGGTGAAAGGTAAAGGGTGAAAGGTAAAAGGTAAAAGGTAAAGGGTGAAAGGCAAAGGGATAAATAAAGGGTCTTGTGTCCTTCATTTCAATTTGTATGATAGTGCAGAATCTTTGGCGTAATCGAAATGCTATACGAATTTCATAAACGAATAAACGAATAAGCGAAACAACGAAATAACCTCCTCCCTCAAAACCTCATAACCTCCTCCCTCAAAACCTCATAACCTCCTCCCTCAAAACCTCATAACCTCCCTCATAACCTCCTCCCTCATAACCTCCTCCCTCAAAACCTCATAACCTCCTCCCTCATAACCTCATAACCTTACTTCAGCTTCTCCTTCCGCTTTTTATGTTTCAGCACTTTGGCTTCAAAATAGAAAATAATTTCTTCCGCAATATTTTTTGTCTGATCCCCTACCCGTTCCAGTTTGTGAACCATGGACATGACCAACAGGTTGTTTCTCACCTGATCCTGATCTTCAGTGATGCTTTGAGTAAGGACATCCAGAGCCCGGCTATCCAGGCCATCGAGGAAATTGTCTCTATTGAACATGGTTCGGGCCAGGCGTGTATCTTCCTTGTCAAATGCTTCGAGAGTATCCGAAAGCATTTCACGCGCGATCGCATACATCTCGAAAATTTTGGTTCGTTCAAGTATATCCTTATTAAAATCGCGATCGGCTTTCAGTGTGAATTCGGCAATGCTTGCGGCGATGTCTCCGATCCGTTCCAGGTTATTATTGATCTTTAGAGAGGTCAGGATCAGGCGAAGATCAGTGGCCACAGGTTGGAAGAGGGCAAAAATATGTTCACAGTCCTTGTCGATTTTCAAGTCAAACATGTTGACCCGTTTTTCCGTTTCAACCACTTCTCGGGCAAGGTCACGGTCAAATGTACGCAGGGCTTCTTCCCCCTTGTTCATTTGGCTGATGACCAGGTTCCACATATCCAGGATGTTGACTTTCAATTCATTTAATTCGGTATCCAGATGAGTCATAGCGGAGTCATTTTAGAAGATCAGAATTTGTTACCCGAAACGACCGGAGATATAGTTTTCGGTTTCCTGTATGGCAGGCGTGGTGAAGATCTTTTTTGTGGTGTCAAACTCGACAAGACTGCCCGGAAAAAAAGGCTGTGTAATCACTAACCCGCCCAGCCTGTTGCATATTGTGGGTCACGATAATAATGGTGAATTCCTTTTTCAATTCGAAGATCAGATCTTCGATTTTTCCGGTTGAGATTGGATCGAGAGCGGAGGCAGGTTCATCCATCAGCAGGATGGATGGTTCAATCGCCAGCGCACGCGCTATACACAATCGTTGTTGCTGGCCTCCGGAAAGTTCAAACGCGGATTTTTTCAATTTGTCCTTTACTTCATCCCACAGTGCTGCCTGATGAAGTGATTGTTCGACTTTGGATTCGATGAAGTCTCGATCCGTAATGCCGTTGACCCGCAATCCGTAGGCCACATTCTCAAAGATGCTCTTGGGAAACGGATTGGGCTTTTGGAAAACCATGCCGACATTTCGTCGGAGTTTATCAATATTCTGTTTTTATTTTTGTAGATATTTTTATCGTCGATCAGAACCTCCCCTTCAATACGGACCCCTTCGATCAGATCATTCATCCGATTGAACAGCCGAAGGTAGGTTGATTTGCCACATCCCGACGGACCGATCAGCGCAGTGACGGAATTTGGTTCCATCGCCATAGTGATGCCCTTCAGCGCATGAAAGTCTTTATAGTACAGGTGGACATCCTTTGTTTCGATCTTGCTCATACGCGGATTAGTTCATTTTTACTTTCTTCCCCAGATAGTGTCGTAAACCGGCTGCAAAAAGATTGACGATCAGTACGATAATAATTAAGACCAGAGCAGTGCCATAGGCCATAGGACGGGAGGCCTCGATTTGGGTACCACTGGTGGAAATGACATAAAGATGGTAGGGCAATGCCATGCATTGGTCAAAAACGCCGGAGGGTAGTTTGGGTAGAAAATAGGCAGCGACGGTAAAGAGAATAGGTGCTGTTTCTCCCGACACACGACCCACGGCCAGGATCAACCCGGTGAGAATGTTGGGCATGGCAATAGGCAGGACGACCTTGCGAATGGTGTACCATTTCGTCGCTCCCAATGCCAGACTGGCATGCCGGTAATGATCGGCAACAGCGATCAATGCTTCCTCTGTGGTGCGAATGACGATGGGAAGGGCAAGCAATCCAAGAGTCAGCGAGCCGGCCAGGATCGAAGTCCCGAAATTCATCTGGTTGACAAAGAGTGACATTCCGAACAGGCCGAAAATAATACTCGGGACACCCGCCAGATTATCCGTCATAATGCGAATAAACCGCTTGACAGGTCCGGCTGAAGCATATTCATGGACATAAATTCCAGCCATGACACCGACAGGCACGGCAAATAACATGCTTCCAATGACAAGGTAGAAAGTCCCGATAATAGCCGGATAAATTCCACCTTTGGTCATACCTTCTGTCGGGGCAGAGGTCAGAAATTCCCAGCTGATGACCTCTATCCCTTGTCGAATGATAAAGAAGAGGATCAGAAAGAGGATGGCCACGATCCCGTAACTGATGATCCGGGCAATCCAGAACATGATCGACTGTGTCAGGCGTTTTTTCCGTTCACCTTTTTTTGGAAATTTCATGGGCTACAATTTGCGTCTGTTGGAGACTTGTTCCACGCCAAGGTTGATCAGAAGTGTCATGATAAACAGGATACAGCCCAGTGCAAAAAGTGCTTTGAAGTGGAGCCCACCAAACGGCGCTTCTCCCAGCTCAGCGGCGATCGTTGCGGGGATGGTACGTACAGGCTGAAGAAGAGTTGTTGGCATAATGGCCGCGTTTCCAGTCACCATGAGTGCAGCCATGGTTTCACCAATGGCACGTCCGATACCCAGGATCGCTGCAGCTGTAATTCCTGAAGAAGCATAGGGATAACTACTTTGCGGATAGTTTGCCATTTGGATGCACCCAGGGCCAGGGATGCTTCTTTCATCACCCGAGGCGTTGTTCGCAATGCATCTTCGGATACGGTGATGATCGTTGGCAGCGCCATGATCGCCAGGACAAGAGATCCGGCCAATGCCGTTTCACCGACAGGCAGACCAAATGTCGTTTGCACGAATGGAACGATAACCACCAGACCAAAAAACCCGTACACGACAGATGGGATACCTGCCAATAATTCAATGACGGGTTTCAGGAATTTGCGAATCCGTTCATCCGCAATTTCAGCGAGATAGATGGCTGCAGCCAGGCCAAGGGGTAAGGAAATCAGGATGGCTGAAAAGGCAACCAGCAAAGTTCCTAACAGCAATGGCATAATGCCCATTTGGGCAACGGGAACTGCCGTCGGAAACCACTCCTCATCCAGGATAAAGGCGTCCAGTGTGATATCTGGAATGCGTAATATGTTCGTTTTTATTGTCTTGTCGACAATGATACTGCTAGGAAAATATCCGATAGATCCCGGAATACTGTCCATATACAGATCAATGTATGCAGGCAAATACTCCATTCTCGAACCAAATGCGTCAGCAGGATATGCATCCGCCATCTCATCCAGGGTGAGTAAGTGGATGGGTTCATCTTTTCCTCCAACCTGATTCCACCGGGTTTGTTTACCATCAAAAATATTCTTGACTTCAGCACTGGTCAGAGAGTGCACCGGGTTATCCTGATGGACGACCAGTGTAAACCCTTCTTCCACCGGAGACATATTCAGGAAGGCCACCCCCTCCTTGAAGAGGAAGATGACGATCAGGATAATGATAAATGCGGAGGAATAACCGGAAATACGAACCAGACTCTCAAAGACAGGTTCAGTGAATTTGCGCAGTTTCGTATTTCCAGTCATGTTGCGAAGGTCAGACTACCTTGATTAAAATGCAAGTTCCATTTGCAGACGATACTTCAGGTTTGGATCGCTCATGCCCGGACTTTCACTGAGGCTGATATCAGATTGAATTTTCAGGCTGTTACCAACAAAATATTTAGACACACCAAGGGTGTACTCTGTAGTTTCATTAAAACTCTGGCCGGCATCCGGTTTTACATAGGTATATCGACAGGCGACCTCCCAATTATTTTTGAAAAGGTAACCACTTTGGACCATAATACCATATCCGGTTGTATAGGTTCTGTTATTATCATCGATGAGCTCTACCGGATAGTCCGCGGGTTCGTCAGGAATGTCCATATCCGTAACTGTCCGGTACGCATATTCACTCAGCAGAGAAAATCCCCGATACTTGAAAATACCATCCACCAGAATCGTTTTGAGATCATGGTGGAAATAACTGCCAGTCGAATCGATCAGAAAGCGACCCGTAGCGGATTGTCTTGGTGTCCCTTCATTGAAGGAATATGTTGCTCCGAAGGATGCCTTCGGTTTGACTTCGCGAGCAAAATCGGTCTGGGTATAGTCTCCCTTTCCTGTAAATTCTCCCAGGGGTAAAAACTCAAGTCGACCGACGTATTCGAATCCCCCTTCATTGTCGATCGAAAGATTACGGCCTTCTCCCAACGCCCAGGCAATGATCGGTTTGATCACCATGTTGCCTGCTTTGAAGGAACTATACAATTGCAAACCCATGTCACGGTCGATATTGAACAAACTGTTGACGCGGCTCCGGTCGACCAATTGCATATTCTGAGATGAAACCACCCGTTCCCTGTTTCCCGGCAACTGGGTCTGTCCTGCCCACAATTCAAAGTGATCGTTTATTGCCCATTTGATCGCCGCATCCAGTATGATTTTAGGGGCACCACTGGTTTGCGAGAGATCGGAGGAAGTGCTCAGATCACGATTGGACAGAGCCAGCTCCACTTTGTAGATCAGGCTTGGATGAAAGGCAAATCCATCAAACTTCAGTCTGGATCGTCTGACGAGAAAGGACGTAGCCCATTCACTGTCACTGTTCAGGTCACGTTCTGTCTCAAAGAGACTCTGCATGCGGAAACTCATCTTCATAGACATAGATGAGTCAGCAGCCATGATTTGCAATCCTTTGCCAAGTTGGAGTTTCACCAGGGGAGATTGAGCGTTGACCGAAGAAAAAATGGACAACACAGTGAATAGCGCTATGGCTATCCGGATTTGAGCACGCATAGATAGAAATTGTGTAAAAGAAGCTGGTGCAAAAGTCGGTTGAGTCTGCTGTGATAAATAGCAAGCAATATTAAGTTTAGGTTAAGTCGTCCGCCAGGATACAAAAAAAAGGGGCTGCAATTTCGTGCAGCCCCTTTCCAAACCATCCGACTAACGGTCTCAGTTCAGGGGTACATAGCCGATTTCAGCTACATGTTTCTGTCCTTCTGCGGACAGGATGAAAGCTACGAATTCTGCAACCTGGTCTTGCTTGACCGTATCGTAGAAGTAATACAATGGACGCGCAATGGGGTAGCTCTTATCCTTTGCGCCCTCCACTGAAGGAGGTGTGAAATTCTTGCCACCATCATAGGATACGGAAAGCGCTTTGACACTTGGCGTCAAATACCCCAGTCCGATGTATCCAATCGCACCCGCGGTTTGACTGACGGATTGAACGATAGCACCCGTGGCAGGCATGTTGAGGACTGTAGAAGCATAGTTCTTCTTATCCATGACATGTTCCTTGAAAAACTCGTAAGTGCCCGAAGAACTTTCACGGCTGTATGCAATGATCAGTGCATCTGAACCGCCTACGTCCTTCCAGTTGGTGGTCTTGCCAGTAAAGATGTCTTCCATTTGTTCCCGGGTCAATTGAGAGACCGGATTATCAGGATGAACGATCACAGAAAGGGCGTCAAATCCCACCACGACTTCTTTAATGTCCATGTTTTTCTCAGTAAAGCTCATACGCTCACTGACTTTCATGTCCCGAGAAGACATACAGATGTCTGTCGAACCATCCATTAATGCGGTGATGCCAGTTCCTGAACCACCACCGACGACTGTGATCGATGCCTCAGGATGGATTTTCATAAACTCCTCTGCTTCTTTTTGTGTCAGTGGAAGGACAGTGTCACTTCCTTTCACAGATAAAGCAGTTGTGGCAGATTCTGCCTGGTTTGCTTCGGATCCGCCACCACAGGCTGCAATCAACAATAATGAAGCGAAGAAGATTGGGGAGAACTTGAACATGTGTATTTGATTTTCAAAATGTATGTCCTGAGTAGCAGATAAGAACCCAGGTTTGCTTTCATGCCGCAAAGATGAGGTGCTCTCTTGCACAGATAGAGTTTGCAGTATGAAGTTTAGGTTAAATTTGAGAGGTGTCGGATCAGTACCCCAGAGACAGTTGAGGGTATCCCTGATGTATTTGACAACTAACAAAATAGGCCGCCCCCTCGATAATCCGAGGTGGGCGGCCCAGTATAACCTCAACGGATGAATCCGTTGTTACGTTGACTATTCGAGGATAATCATCTTCCGTGTGGCTGCAAATCCTTCAGCAGTCAGGCGGTAGTAAACCACGCCCGAAGCACCGAGATCGGCTTTATTCACGCGGAACTCATTGTATCCGCGAGCGAAGTCGCCTTCATATACACGCAACACCTTACCCGACACATCGGTCAGCGTCAACGTCGCCTGTCCGGCCAGTGCCAGATCGAAACCGATAATCGTTTCTGAACGGAACGGGTTCGGCCGGTTCTGGTAGAGGGTATACTCTGCCTGATCGGCAATCACACCGTTGTCTCCGACAAAACGGAGCGTCGCATCCAGCAGGTTTTCTTCAGCGTCATAGGCTTCTGCCGCGATGTAAGTAGATGTGACCTTGATCACGTCATGGACCTTGGCAGGCTGCATCACCCGGAAATTCAGCGTAAAGAGGATGTCTTCAGCCTGGGCACTGCCCGGCTTGCCATCCCAGCTCAACGTCAGGTAACCGGCATCCGCAAAGGATGTACCGATATGGTCCTGACCCATCTGGGCCAGATCTCCACTAGTGAATCCGGCATACTGCATAACCTCCGGATCAAATGCCGGGGTGTACTGGAAGCCTTCCAGCGTGGCAATATCTGCTGCACGGAAAGACATCGCATAGACGGTACCGGGTACCAGGCTCGCATCGGTGGTGACGAACTCGGCGGTTCCTGCCATATTGCGTGTTTCAGATCCGAGCAATGTGTTTGGCAGCGCATCACCATTGATATCTCCGACCTTGATACCGACAAAGTCGGCGATCAAGCCAGTCGATGGCATATCCTTGGTATCGATGAATTCAGGGAATGCCTCCTTGAATGGATCCAAAGGATTGGTGAAGATGTAGTCGGCCTTCACAAAACGCCAGCTGTCATTCTTCGCAAAGTCGGGCTTGCTGTCAGCAAGGTCTTTCTCAGTTCGATCACATCGGAGATCGAAATATGATTGCTCTTGTTGATATCTGCAGCGATCAGTTTGTACGGATTCTTGATCGAAGAGACGCCCACCAGGTGCTTCTGGATCATCAGAATGTCATAGGTAGACACCCCGTTCAGTGCATTGGTGTTTTTCATCGGCTGAACGACATATTCAGAACCCGGTGTCAGACCGGAGATGGTATAGGTGCCATAGGCATCTGTCTCATCTTCCATTCCCGATATGTTGGCGATCTGAATATTGGCGTATTGTACACCTTCACTGTTGGTATCCAGAACCTTACCGGTTACAGTGCCGTTGGAACTGCCAGGACAGACATTCATGTTGTCCTGAACAGTAACCACTGCCACACAGATATCGGTATTTCCAGCACCATCTGTCACCGACAGAGTCACATCGTTTGGTCCGAGATCATCGCAATCAAAGATGCTCGGTGTGACAGCGAAGATCAGTTTGTGGTCCGGAGTGCAATTGTCATTACTCTCCACATCCAGCATGACCGGCGTGATCTGAGCCATACCGCCGCCCTGAACAGCAACCAGGTCGATCTGAATGTCGTGGCAGGAAGCGTTCGGCTTCTTGGCATCCACAACCGTCAGCAGGAAGCTGCAGGTGCTGAAGTTATTGCAACCGTCTTCCACCTTGAAGCTGATCCGGTGGGTGCCATTCGGATACTCACCGTCGGCTTCCAGACCTGTCGTGATGATGTTTACCGAACCATCATTGAACAGGTCGATCGAGATCGTCCCATTGATGGTCGGACTGCAATCAAGGACAACGACGGAGTCCAGGTCAACATAGGTTGGGCCACAATCTTCCTCAAAGTTATCGACGGTCAGGTCGGCAGGGCAGAAGATCTTCGGCGCCAGGTTGTCAATCACCTTGATGGTCTGGACCCATTCGAAATACCCGTCGCCATTGTCGCGATACTTCAGGTTCTTTGGATGAGCCAGGGAATGCCAAGCTTGGTATTGTTCGCATTGAATTTGTCATACACACACCAGTTGACGACATACCATGTCCGTTCGATCTTGTAACAAACATCTGGTACTACCGTGTAGATGTGATCCACATAATCAACTGATACCATTTCGCAATCCCCATTGTGCTTGACATTCCCCAGGTTTTTCAGGTCATCCGGTGTGATACAGTCGTCGACTGTGACATCCTCCGGGAATTCTACATCCCATGGTGTCAGGTCGACGAAAGTGATCCGCTGGTCGCAGGATTTCTCCAGGCCAAAGGCATCCTTTGCTGTCCATGTCCGGGTAATATATCCACCCGGACAGGCCTCCGGTTCGTCCTTATCCTTCCAGGTTACTGTCAGGCCACATTCTTCCGTGTTGTCACTGGCGTGAGGCTTGAGAGCCAATGGAGTACCATAGGTGAACACCAGGTTGACTTCATTGATTTTCCCTCCGGCAAGCGGTGCCGTGTCTTCCACTTCCAGGACCCAGTTTTTCTGCGGTACGGAAGCAATGGAATTCGGATTTTCTCCGTCAAAGAGAGCCAGAAGGCCTGCTTGCGGCTTGATATTTCCAGTGATCGATGGTGTAGGGCCGTTGCAGGTAAATGCACTGCCTTCATCATTGAATGTCACCAGCATATTGGCCTTGGCGATACCACAGCTGCCACCTTCGAAAAGCGAAACAACCGTGCCATTCGGGCTGATCAACCGGATCTTCAACTGATCCAGATATTCATGTTCGATATCGAGAAAGACATCCAGGTCGATGATCTCCGCATCCGTCGGAAGACCGGTAACCGCTACGGGTACCTGATAAGTCAGCGCAAATGTCGAACTCATCGCCGTTCCCGGCTTGGCACCTTTTGAATAGATCTCGGCATTCAGCGGTGCGTAAGGCATGCTGCATGCGACAGAAATGTCGCGAGGACACCAGATGGACGGCATCACCTTGTCAACGACATTGACCTGCGTCATACACTGGTTTGTGTTGCCGGCAGCATCGCTGACGCGCAGGGTCACCATCACTGGTCCGTTGTTGATATCGCAGCAGTAGAACGGGGCTGTGTCGCCAAATGATGTCGCATCATCTCCTGGGCATTTCGGGTTGTCCATCCGGCTGACCTTGAAGGTGACACCACTGCAATCATCATAGCTGCCATCGTCGAATGTCATCGCATGGATATGCGTGACACCATCTGACAGTGCTACCGTATGCAACGTTTCGCATGCGACAACAGGTGGAGTTTCGTCATCGATTCCACGGGTGAAGCTGCACGTGCCGGTATTTCCACAATCATCCGTCACCTTATAGGTGAACACATGTGTGCCCAGCGGAACGATCATTTTACCACCGTTTGTCGGGATGGAATAAATGAATCCGTTGACCGTCGTGCTCACATAAAACGTGAACTTGGAATAGTTGCTGCACAGGTCAGTTACCTGGATTTGTGGCAACTGGATCTCGGCAAAGCAACCATTGTACTGCGGGCCAGAGAGATACTTCAGGATCTTGACATCGTGTTCTGGATCCTTCGGACATGTGAGAACCGGTCCTGTTTTATCCAGTACCTTGATGATCTGCAGATCCGTGGAAGTGACTCCTGAACACATGTCCAGAACCGTCCAGGTGCGCAGAATGGTCAGATTACCCATACACATGGAGCTGCTCTGCTCGGTGTATGTGACGACCAGATCGCAGAAATTGGCGATCGGTTTGCCATCGACCATCGGCCATCCGGTCTTTGACGGATTGACATTTGCATCTGCACAATCGAGGGCTGGTGCTTCGAGGTCATCCCGGTTGAGCGGGAACGTGACATCCAGCAACGTGGCCCGCTTGAAATAGATATTCTGGACACAGCTGCTTGTATTGCCGCTGTCATCCGTGGCCGTCCATTGACGATTGATCACTGCTGTCAGCTGCGTGTTGTTGCAACCATAGTCGGTGATCATGTCAGCCCAAACCAGTTGCACATCATAGGAGCAGTTGTCCTCGGCATATGGGTAGCCAAGATCATCCGGTCCGTATGCCGTTTCGCTGCATGCCACGGTGACATCTTCACAGATGAGGACAGGGGCCAGCTTGTCTTCGACCTTGATCGAACCCCAGCAATGATTGCCGGAGGCGGGATGCGTTACTTTAACGGTGAGTGTCTGACCGATATAGGACCCATCCACCCAGGGTGATCCGGGGATGGGCAGGCCGTTTGAACCCATCACGGTCACGACTTTCGCGCCGGGGCAGGATTGCGGGCTTTCCAGGATATGGTCGACCTCGACCTCGGAATAACAGTCCTCATCAAGGGAGAACTGGACCAGGTCATTACAGCCCAAAGTACACTGGGCCTGTGCAGCGGTTCGACCAAAGAGGGCGACCGCCAGGATAAAGCTGATCCGGAGGAGATGTTTTGGCCATCCGGTGTTCAGTTGAGATTTTCTCATGGGATTAAACATTGTTGGGATGAAAAATAATTGGGTTATCGTCCAATACTGAGCTCATGGAGAAGATCAATGGATCCTCTCAATACAAATCGGTTCTCTTCGTCAGGCCTGATCGAAATCAGGAGTGGTCGTCAGGAGTTCAGGCTCGGGCAAGCACCGGCCAGGCCGGTACCCGCGGGCACGGAGTAAGTGCTTGTAAAAGAAAAATGGGAGTCTTTATCTGTGGCTTGGGGTGAGGTAAAAGTGGTGGGCCGCCCACCCATAAGTGGGCAGACCCCTCACATCCCAAAAACCACATCTTTCAAACTCGTCACTCGTCGAGCAGGACCAGCGATCTGGTCACCGGACGTGTGTACGGAGTTTCAATAAGCAATTGATAGAGTCCGCTCCGACCCAGCGTTGTTGCGGGCAGGGTCAGCGCATGGCTGCCCTGGCTGAAGTCAGCCTCATGGCGCCACACTTCACTTCCTGTCATGTTGAATACCCGGAGGGTCACAGCAGCAGGTTGTGTCAGATTAAAGCGGATCTGTGTTTCCCGACTGAACGGGTTTGGATATGGATCCTCGAGAAGAACTCCATTTGATTGGGCTTCACCGACAAATCGTAAGATCATTTCCGATGGCACCAGATCAGTGGCCATCGCTTCGGACAGAAGGTCATCCTCGAGTTGGATCGCCTCTGACAACAGGCCGGTCTGCAAGGCTTCGATCTCGATCCAAAGAACCGGCTGTGAAGCCATCGCCGGGTCTGGCAGTAAACTGTGCCACACCATGCGGATATGGTCGTCTGTCAACCGGACCATTTCCGGATGGACTGTCGAACATGCACCTTCTTCAAATCGGACAAACCGGGCACGTGCCGGGTTGAGTCCCAGCTGAAACTGGAAGCCCAGCAGATCATCGGCTGGCACCCTCACCGGAATGCGGTAGGTATATCCAGCAGTCATCACCGGATTTTCCAGCGCCAGATCAACCAGGTTGCCTGTGCGGACATCACCGGTCAGCAGGCCGGACGCCTTGGCCGTATAATTCACATCTCCCGTTTTGACCGCCACAAAGTTCTGGCCGATATAATCGCCCTGGATATTGGGGATCAGGATCTGTTGTGCGTAATTTTCCTGCGTTGGTTTGTTCGGATTGGTAAACACATAGTCACTGGTGACAAATTGCCAGGACGGCGCGTTTGCAAAGGCTACTTCCTGCCCGAGCAACAACCGCCGGATCTCGATCAGGTCGGAGATACTGATGTTCCCGGATTTATTGACATCTGCTGCAATGATCTGATAGGGATCAGTAAAGGCCTGCTTGCCCAGGATATGTTTCTGGAGAAGAATGATGTCGCCGATGCTCAGCCCATTCTGTGCTTCCTTGTCCAATTCCGGAGTGATCGTATAATTCACGCCTTTTGGCAGGTCATTAAACGTATACGTGCCATTTGCTTCTGTGAGGGTCATGTCCAGACCGTTGAGATAGACTTCCGCCTTGGCCATCGGATCACCTCGGGTGTAAATGGAGCCTTTGATCTGCGATTTTCCCTTGGAGCAGACATCAAGATTGTCCTGCACCTCGACGATAGTTGTACAGGTATTGACATTGCCATTCCCATCCACGACAGTCATTGTGACCAGCTGGCTTCCCAGAGAATCACAAGAGAATGTATTCGGTACCAGATTGAAGCTGAGACCTGCATATCCGGTACAATTGTCAAAGGAACCCCCTTCGATCAGATTCAACGGCAGCGTGACAGTACCCGTCATATTCAATCCTATGGATACGCCTTTATTGCAGATGGCCAGTGGTGGCTTGTCATCTGCCACAGTCACTTTCATTGACGCCATGCTGCTGTTGCCGCAGCCATCCTGGGCGACGAACATGATGGTGTGGACGCCGACTGGATAGGTGCCATTGATGGATGCTCCGCCGGATATGGCATACGGGCTGTTGTTTGAGATTACTGTGTTTGGATCGCAATCCATGGCAACCGCAGTGGCTACATTCAGATACCCGTAGCAACCTGTTGATCCGTTCCGATCGTGATATCGGACGGGATGGTCATGATCGGTTCTTCCTGATCATAGACATCGATATATTGCACACCTTTCCAATGCCCCGGATTCGGGTCCAGGTTGGCATTGTACGTGCACCAGTTTTTCACTTCCCAGCAGCGTTCGATTCGGTAACATGCCGGGTAGGAATTCATAAACAGTTTGTCTGTATAGGACACAAACAGGTTTTCGCAATCATTTCCGGTGATGACCGGCTGGCCGACTTTCGCCGGGCTGACATCTACCCCACATTCTGTGCTCGAAAAATTAGCCGGCCAGACGATCTTGATCGGTGTTGTATCGACCTGGGTAATGACCTGGAGACAGTAGGATTTATTGCCATAAATATCTTCAGCTGTCCATTGCCGGTTGAGATAGCCTTCCTTGCACTGGTTCAGAAATTTATTGTCGACATAGGTCACACTCTTCATCTGGCAGTTATCCATTCCCGAAGCCGCTCCGGTCTTGGACAGTTGCTTGATATCATCGGAGCACAACACGGTAATGTCATCCGGGCAGGTGATCATCGGTTCCAGTTTGTCCTGGACAAGCACGACCATCATGCACGTATTCGACAGCCCGACATGATCAACTGCTTTCAGGGCAACCATGATGTTCTTTCCAATATCGCTGCATGAACATGATCTCGTTCATGAATGCACCATTGTCCAGGCTCACTTCGAGGTGATCCAGCAGACAGTTGTCATACGAGCCGTCATCGAACAAGCTCGCAGGAACGGTGATGATCCCGGTAGAAGGCAAAGCGATATTGACATCCTTTTTGCATACGGCGACCGGTTTGTCGTCATCCTGAATAGTCAGATACAGGGTATCTCGCCCGATATTGCCACAGGCGTCTTTGGCTTCATAAATCACCGGATGAGTACCGGTGGGGACATTCAGATAGGGGCCGTAGCCGGTGCCATATGCCCATTTGACAGAAACGGCATAGGAAGAACAGTTGTCGGTGACTGCCGCCCCAGTGGGAAGGTTGACCGTGGCACTGCATTTGATCGATGAGGTCCCGATCGTAATGTCCGCTGGCGCCTGGACTACAGGAGGCAACATGTCCATCAGGCTGATCACTTGAGCGTGGTAGACAGTGGTATCCTGGCAATAGTCGATCAGCTTCCAGGTGCGGATGGTGGTATATGCACCAGATACACATCCCGGATAAATATCATCCGAATAGGTGACGGTGAAGTCGCAGCTTCCCAAGGTGATCAGTGGGAATCCGTCAACGGTCGGCTGACCGGTCAATTTGAGGTCTTTTGGATCTTCGCCACACATCAGTGCTGGCAGATCAAATCCATCATGATCACCTGGAAACTCGACATCCGCGATGGTGGCACGCTTGAGCCAGATGGTTTGCTGACAGGTTCCCGTATTCCCGGAAAGATCGGTCACAGCCCATTGCCTGGCGACTTTTCCGGTCACATAGATGTTGTTGACCTGGGTTGTGCAGGGTAAATTGGTATACAAATCCGTATAATAGAAATCAGCATTGGGAATATCCATGCACGCTTCCATCCATTGCGGATAGCCTACTGAATCGACAAACAGGCTGTCCGTACAGAACACATATTTGTCCGGACAGATCAGCATGGGTGGCATCTCATCGACCACGACCACGGATGTCCAGCAGGAGTTCCCACTGATATCATGTTTGGCAGTGATCATAAGGGTATCTCCCGCTCGATCACAATCGACCATCGGATCGACCGGATTGCCGGCGCCATCTGTGATCGTCAAGGTCACATTGCCCGGGCAGTTCGGGTCCGGATAGTTGTTCAATACCAGGATTGGTGTAATCGTCGCATTGCCATCCATGTCCAATACGATGGGCGTATAGGGTGGTTTGCAAGCCAATTCGCATTGAGCTGACAGGGATCCGGCAGAGGCCAGGATCAGGATCAGGCCCAGCGTCCAGGCCATCAGGCCGGCGCGCAAATTGAGGACGGTGTGAACAGATTCCGTCCGTGAGTTCGGGCCATGTGAGGCGCGAACGGACTGGAGATTCCGTGAGTTCATGGGATAGGGATTAGGTTCTGGGAATGGGCAGACGCTTGCTGGGGTCCTGCCAGACCGCCTTTGCGTGTCAAGCTGGACCGACGTCCTTGTGGTGTTCTTTTCTGTCGGGAGCCGAGGCTCGGTTTTCTCCTGATCTTCCCTGGGAAAGGGGTGGACCCGGGCGTTGTAGAAGGGGGTTCGTATGTTGTTTCTTTCTACTATATACTAGGCAAACTGCGTGCCAATAGAGGGTTAAAAGTGCCCCCCCTCAAAAGAGAGCGGGGGCCATCCCAAAAACCACTTCTTTGGCGGTGGGAGTCCGCACTTATTCGGTTGGTGGAGTTTCCTCAGCGGCCTTTTTTGCTTTCAGGGCCTTGCCAGGAAGTCCAGGCTCAGTGTCAGTTCGTGCGATCCGTTGCTGTATTGCTGGAATCGCTGGAATCCAATATTGTAGGAATACAAGATGCTGAATGCATTGAATCGCGTTCCGACCAGTAGGCCCAACTGGCCTCCTGCGCCAGCTCGATAGAGTAGCCCGCCGGTCAACCGGCGCTCCATGAAACTGGCCCGAAAAGCGATGTCAGCGAGGAACGGAGCGTTTCTTGCTTTCCGGAGAAAAACAGAAGGCTCCAACACGACATCATATTCCTTCAAGTCAAACCGGTAACCCAACTGGGCCATCCAGTAGTTGAAAATTTCATCTGCAAAACTGTCATCATCTACGTCATCCAGCCGGGCACGCACCATATTGGTCGTCGACAAGCCGAAAAAGACGCGGTTCTGGTAATCACCGATGATCCCCATCGATGCATCAAACCATTGGGCACCATCGATCCGGTCTTCAACCACAGGATCAGAGCCTTCGTAAAGCTCATTGTCTCGAACGCTGGCCGGGAGACGCTCCTGATGGAATTCCGTGCTCAGACCGATGCCCAGACGGAAATCCTCCTTTACCAGGAAGTTGAATCCATAAGAGAGCTGGCCACGATACCGGGTCAGGGATGCCGCATTTTCAGTAAAGAGGACAACTCCCAGACCCATATTATTAGCCACCGGACCATTCCAGGTCAACGCATAGGATTGGGGCGCATTCTCAAATCCTGTCCAGAATTGTTCATGTGCATCTGGATCTGGTGGCTGCCCGTGATGCCCGTATAACCTGGATTGGTCAGGAATGGATTGAGGAAGGTATGGGTAAAGATGGCCTCATCCTGAGCTTGCAATCCGGCTGCGCCGGCGGCAAGGAGGAGTATGAAGGTGAGCTTTTTCATGTTCTTGGAATTTTGGAATGAGAATTAACGCAACAGGGTAATGTCCCCTTTGACAACGGTGATCGTGCCATCCGTATCGACCCATTCAAAGACGTAGTAATAGGCGCCTTCGGACAGTTCGGTTCCATTCTGGCTTTGACCTTGCCATTCATTGACGTAATTGGATGTCGAATACACAGACTGACCCCATCGATTGAAGATGTGGAGATTGTGATTCTTGTACCGATCATCCATTACACAGTTGATGACGAAGAAGTCATTCTTCCCATCATTATTCGGTGTGATGACGTTGCGTGCCATCAGACATTCGACATCGTAGATATCGACACAAGCTGATTTCTGGCAACCGCGGGAATTGGTCACGGTTACGCAGTATTTACCCTCTTCCAGGCTCCCAATAAAGAGTTCTTCCTCTCCATTGTTCCATAGATACGTATATGGTGGTGAGCCGATCCCGTTGACATCCGCAAATGCAGAAGCAAATGGAGGCTGGCCATCAGTGATAATATCAATTGTCCAGGCTGGTGGTGCAGTAATCGTGACCATCCCGGTGAAGACCTTGCCATTTGCATCCGTAATCGTTATCGAATGATTGCCGGCGCACAGCTTGTTTGCCAGGGCCATATTTCCACCTCCGGCACTTGCTCCCCACTTGTATGTTACCGGAAGCTGCGCAGAACCCGGAGGGAATGCAACGACAGTTCCATCACATAACTCATAACAGGAAATATTGTATCCGTTGTAATCCACCTTGTCAAACGTGATGAGATTGTCATCCGCCGCTGTAATAGTAGTGGTCAATGTCTTGGTACATCCATTGGCATCGGTCACCGTTACTGTATAGGAACCGACAGCAAGACCAGACTGATCTTTCGTGAACGGACCATTGCTCCACTGGTATGTGTAGTCGGGTGTGCCACCTGTTACGGTGAGTGTGATCGTACCAGTACTTTGATTCACCACGGTGGAGGTGGTCGTTGCAGACAGTGTTAACGGATTGGCCGGTGCGCTCACCGAATAGGTACCCGTCTTGGTACAGCCGTTTGCATCCGTTGCAGTCACACTGTAGTTGCCACTGACCACATTGATCAGATCCTCGGTTACTGCACCATTGCTCCACAGATAGGTGATTGTGCCTGTACCACCTCCAGCAGTCAGATTGACTGAACCCTGTGGAAGTCCGGCACACAGTACCGGTGTCGTCTTCGCACTGAGATCAATCGCAGACGGTTCTGTAATCACAATGGGTTCCAGATTGGTGATACACCCACTGACGTCTTCGATAGTCGGAATGTATTCTCCCGGACCGAGATTGATCAGATTTTTACCTGTTCCCGCAGAGGACGGATTCCAGGTGACGTTATAGGGCTCACCGCCTGAAGGTAAGGTCAGGGTAATGGTGCCGTTCTTGAGGCCAAAGCAGGTCACATTGGTTGAAGTGATCACAGGGACCAGACTGGAACTGTTGACCTTCAGGGCCGGACTGACCAGACTGCAACCGTTATTATCGGTGATGGTTGCCGTATAGGTGCCACCTGCGAGTCCGGTAATCGGGTTGCCGACGCCGACACCCACGCCCCAGTTGACAATGATATTCGGCGCACCACCGGAAATTTCCAGTTCGATGCTGCCATCCTTGGAGCCACTGCAGGTTTCATGGATGATGGCGACATCTTCAATCACCATTTGAGGGCTTTCAGCCCGACTAGAATATCAGCGGAGATCCACTGACAGTTGGCAATGATGTTGTCGGTGATGGTCACCTTATACGTGCCAACAGGCAGGTCTTTCGGATTTTTTGTATTTGGTAATGTTGGTGACCAGGTAAAGGTCAGGTCGCCTGAGCCACCGGTAACCAGCAGATTGATGGCGCCATCACTACCACCCGGGCAATTGACCTTGGTGACGATGGAGGCCGTTACGTTTAAATCACAATTACAGGGTGTCGTTGTGATCCGTCCTGTGCGCCGGATCAGACCGATGACACCGGAGGTATCATTGACCTCAGACATCAACGGATCCTTATCGACTACGCGGATCGTATCTTTCTGGCCTTCCAGCATCAGGTTCGGATAACAGAGCTCGAAAAGCACGGCACCGGTATCCAGCGAAACACCGTCCGGATCCAGGGGATTCGCCTCAAAAAGGAAGCCGAGGATATCGCTGCTTTCATTGAATGTCAGATTGCCGAGGGAGCAATTGGGGAGATTCAATTCCGGGTTGCAGTTTTTTACACTGACCAGGTCCAGTTTAACCGGATTGGCTTTGAAATATAACTGGACACCGACAATGTTATTGAAGTTTGTCGTCGTCACTGGCACGCAGAAGGTGTCGCCCTGACAGACATTTTTTTCGGCAATATCGATGGTCACTGATACGCTGTTCCCGACAGTGATCGATCCGTTGTTCAGTTGAGTCTGGATCAGATCATCATTGGAATTGCGAAATTCGATCTTGGGCGGATTGCTCGGTATCGGATTAAAAACGATACTGCAGAGGATTGGCCTTGTGTGCCGATCACTTTAAAACAGAGCTCAAACAGAACAGCTCCATCTGCCAGGTCATCACCACCAAACGGGTTGATCCAGGACAATTGCAGGGTGTTGGCATTGAAGAAACCGAAATTTCCATTCGGCGGTGGCAGACTGCAATCCAGTTGCAATGTACTATTACAATTCGCCGGGCTTGAGAACTCCAGCACCGCTGGATCTCAGTGACACCAAATTCCATCAGACTGACGTCGTTGAAATTATCTACAGTGACAGGAAGGCAGACAATTTCTCCGGGAGATCCGACATCCTCACCAATCGTTGCCGTTATTCCATTAAAGGTTCCGACAACAGTGATATTCGCCTGCGAACCAGTAATCCCGATATCGTTAAACTGTTGATTCAGGATCTCGCAGTTGTAATTGGAAAACGGATCGCACTGACCAGCATCTGGGAGGTACTGTGCTTTTCCCCGAAGCTTCACCGCAATGAACGGTGTGTTGTCGGGCAAGCTTTTCGGATTCAGGTCAAAATCATAGTAGAATACCTTGACTCCTGTACCCAGATTCGGATTTCCGGGAGGGATAAATTCGACACTGATGCCTTTGAAATTATTTACAGAATTCGTGTCTACCAAAGGCCAGGCATCGACAAATTCGAGTTTGCTCTGATCAAAGGCGATGGTGAATTCTATCGCGACAAGGTTGTCAAAATTGTTGTTCACGACCAGGTTGAATACTTTTCTTCACCGACTGCAAGTGTTGCTGCAGCGGGATCAAAGGAAACCTGGAGCTGAGCCGGTAATCGCCATGCACTCAGCAGGAGCGGGATCAACAGGAGGTAATAGAGGCGTTTCATTGTCCTTGGAATTTGGAATGTGAAGTTGTCTTGGAATTATTTCTGGATGAGCATACGCTTGATATAGCGGCCCTGCTCGGATGTGACGATGATGTAATACCCGCCGCTGTGCAGTGCATCTGCAGCAGGAATGCTGATATCCTGATTGCCTGGAAGCAGATGGCGTTCCAGTTCATAGACGACAGCACCAGCAAGGTTGACGACCTGAAGGATCACATCGGTTGGCTGGCTGACCTCCAGCTGCACATCACACCATTCCCGACAGGGATTGGGGATGATCTGCATTTTCAAAGCAGGGATAAATGCCGGCACAATGGCCGATTTTTCCTGCACCTGAATTAATCCGTATGTGAAGTCGATGGGCACTGGCAGATCATTGTAGTCAATGACTTCCGGTGAGAGGGGTTCATCCGTAAAACTGACCCAGGATGAATCGCCCAGAGAACCGATCACGGTAAAACTGAGTGTAAAGATGGTATGTCCATTTTCCGTTGAAAAACCGGAGTAGACATCATCGGCATACCAGAACATGGACATCCTGTGAAGGAGTCCAGGCCCAGTCAAAGTTTTCGATTTTTCCAGATCGTAGTTGGAAATGCTGTCAAACTGGAGGACTAGTGTGTCCCAGGTAATGGACAGTTGGAATCCGGAAATACTGTCAAATTCACTGACCTTGATGGGCACATGGATCGTGGAGCCTGGTTCGGCTGCCATTGATTCCGCGATAAAGGCGACTTGTGCCTGGGTGAATGAAACGCTGAAGATCAGCATCAATGTGCTCCACAGGATCCGGGTTTGATGAATCCGAAAGGACACGATTGGAGATACGAACGATCTGACTGCAGTGCGCAGAAGTGGTAGTGTTCATGGGATGTCGATTTACGACCCTGGAACACCAAGCGGAAGAGGCCAATCAAATTCAGGGTGATCCCGAATTCCGGCTAACTGATTTCTTTATCTTGAAGAAAGAAGGACGACAGACACCGGCCAGGTTGGTCGGTTGTGCGAATCAGACTGAGTCGTGTAGGCGTCGTTCATGGGATAAAGAGTTCCGGGCGTGACTCCGGGTGGTTAGTGGAATGGGATCGGGGAATTGGGGTTCCCGTTTTCTGAAATCGTGTGGCTGCGTTACCGCGTGGTCTTCTCGGGTATGTTGTTTGACTATGGTTTTACAAAAATAGGTCCAAACTCATCTGAAGGCATACCTTAAACAGGGTATTTTACACATTACGTTGAAATAGATATATAACAAGCTAATATATAAGTACTTTTTAAATGTGCAAGTTGCCTGTCTGATAGTGGCCTATATATATAAGGTGTATCTTATGTCAAAATTTTCCGGGCACAGGCTTGACCAATCAGGCCAACTGGTGCTCATAGGCGATCCTTAACAGCTTCTGGGTATTGTTGACACCGACCTTGCGGAGGATATTCTTGCGATGTACACAAACGGTCTGTTCTGAAATAAACAGAGTCTCGGCGATCTCCCGATTGCTCAGGCCACTCATGATCTGTCCCAGCACCTCTACTTCCCGCTTGGTCAATTCAAACCGGAGATGAAAGAAATCCCGCAGATCCGCTTTCATCAGATGGCCATTCTGGACGGGCATATCGGTAGGGGAGACACCTGATCCGAGGAAGACCCGTTTAGCCAGCACCTCATGGATCGCCCTGAGGAGTTCTTCTGGAGGACTGGTTTTGAGGACGTAGCCCAGCGCACCGGCCTTGCAAGCGTTTCGGACCAGTTTCGGATCACTGTATATGGTCAGGATAAGAAATTGATCTCGTCGTTTGCCAGGCCACTGTTCCATGACCTGGAAGGCATCGCCTGTCCCCAGATTCATTTCACAGATCACCAGGTCAGGATTCAATTGCCTGCCCAATTCCAGGAGAGCATCCTGGTCGACAGCGGCATAGATACGGGATTTGGGAAACCAGGCAGTCAGCCGGTTTTCCAACGCTTCGCGGAACAGAGGATGCGGGTCCGCGACGATGATTTCCAGATGGGGGGGAGACATCATCAGGTCCAAGGGATTTCGACAAAGATAACGGATTCCACCTCGGGTCAACCCCCGGTTGGAGACGGTGAGACGAGGAGAATGAGAGACGAAGAAAAGAGGAATGAGGGATGAGGATGAATGGCGTTGGGCGTTGGGTGTTGGCCAATTCGTTATTTCGATATTGAGTTATTTCGATGGCCCAGCGGTGGATCGTAGCGGCTGCTTAAGCTGCCGCATGCCAAGTCTCGAAAGCGCAGATTCACGAAAAGGGTGTTATTTCGTGATTGGGTTATTTCGAGGTCCCAGGGGTAGATCGTAGCGGCTGCTTGAGCTGCCGCATGCCAAGTCTCGAAAACAGAGATGGTCGATGAGGGAGTTATTTCGTGATGGCGTTATGGAGATATTTCGAGGGATCAGAGATGTAAAAGTCAGAAGTCGGAAAGCGGAAAGCGCAAGTCGGAAAGCGGAAAGCGGAAGTCGGAAAGCGGAAGTCGGAAAGCGGAAAGCGGAAGTCGGAAAGCGGAAGTCGGAAGTCGGAAAGCGGAAGTTGGAAAGCGGAAAGCGGAAAGTCGGAAAGCGGAAGTTGGAAAGCGGAAAGCGGAAGTCGGAAGTCGGAAGTCGGAAAGCGGAAGTCGGAAGTCGGAAAGCGGAAGTCGGAAAGCGCCCGCTTGACGGCGAGGCAGGGAAGTCGGAAGTCGGAAAGCGGAAAGCGGAAGTCGGAAGTCGGAAAGCGGAAGTCGGAAGTCGGAAAGCGGAAAGCGGAAAGCGGAAGTCGGAAGTCGGAAAGCGGAAAGATATCAGTGACCAGTAACCAGGATTACTACAGAGTCAATAGCCCACGGCATTGGCCTTGGGAAACAATGGGATAAGACACATACTCTCTAAGGAGCCGTGATGACCACCCGGTCCAGCGTCTGCCGTTGCGAATCTTGCTGGAGGACCAGGAAATAAATCCCGGCTGCCAGACCGCTGACGTCCATTTCCGCACGACGACCTCCTGACCAGTTCTGGACATCCTCCACATGCCCCATCAGGTCGATGAGCATGAGCAGACCACTCGGTTCTTCCTGGTCGAACAGGATCTGAACCATCCCCGAAGCCGGATTGGGAAAGGTCTTAACCCCATGCTCCAGGACAGGTTGATGGAAAGACGTGGACAGGTCAAACACATAGGTACAATAGGCATAACACCCATTTTGTGTGTTGACACCCAGGCTCACCAGGAAAGTCGTGTCACCCGGCGACTTGACCAGGTATGTCTCATTTGTCGAGGCAAATGGAAAGTATTGATTCTCCCAGGAATAAGATTGAATCGGATCACCTGGTGCAGAAATGGATGTGCTGGCAAGAAAGAGGGTGTCCCCGGTCCATTCCGAGGTGATATTGACCCGACATCCACTCGGATTGGCGTCCGGGCAAATGCCATCCCAGCAACTCAATGCGTAGTGATTGAACGCTTCGCAAGGATTGCCTGGAACAGAACCATCACAGCCACAGACCGGTAAATAAACAAATGGACAGAGAGCCTGAGGGTTATAGTGCGTAGAATCGACACAGACAATTTCCTGTGCCTGGATCTGTCCAGACAAGGTGAAGGCCAGTAGAAGGGAGAGTGAAAAACGGCACATAATGACTTTTTAACTCTAAACGAGTCCGTTAAAGAAAGTGTTAGTCAAGCTGACTAAATGCTCGGTTTCAACTGTGCTATGCAAGTTTCGATTTGGGTGTTAAGGACTACCCGTACCCGAATCCTTTCAGACTGCGGTCGTCATCCCGCCATTTGGGTCTGACCTTGATGTGCAACTCCAGGAAAATGTGCTCTCCCAGGAATTCCTCAATGGCCTTTCTGGAACGGATACCGAGTTCCTTGATCGCACTTCCTCCCTTCCCGATCAGGATGGCCTTCTGGGTGTTGCGCATGACATAGATTTCTGCGCCGATCCGGATAATGTCATTTTCATCTTCTGCCGGCTCCTGGTAATATTCGGTGACCACTTCACAGGAATAGGGGATCTCCTGTCCAAACATCTCGAAGATATTCTCCCGGATCAGTTCGGAGACAAAAAACCGTTCTGGCCGGTCGGTCAACTGATCTTTCGGATACCAGGCGGGTCCTTCCGGGAGTAGGGTATGTATGGCTGCAGCCAGTTCTTCCGTGCCGGTATTCCGGAGAGCAGACAGGGTGAAGACCTGGGTAAACGGCAGCCGGGCTTCCCATGCCATTTTAACACGGTCCCATTCACGGGCCGGAAACTTGTCCGATTTGTTGATGATCAGAAACTTCGGGGATTCCGATTTCTGCAAATGGAGGATCAAGGGGTCCTGCTCATCATACGGGTCATTCGGTTCCGTCACCAGGAGGACGAGGTCAGCATCTTCAAATGCCCCGGTCACAAACGCATTCATTTTTTCATGCATTTTGTAGGAGGGACGGAGGACAAAACCGGGCGTGTCCGAGAACACAATCTGGAAGTCCTCCCCGCTCAGAATACCGAGGATCCGGTGCCGGGTGGTCTGCGGTTTCGCTGAAATGATGCTCATGCGTTCGCCCACCAACGCATTCATCAGGGTACTCTTCCCGACATTGGGGTGGCCCAGGATATTGACAAAACCGGATCGATGCATGGGTCAAAGGTACAACCTTGGAGGATTATCAGACCCCGGGCATGTGAGAATGACACCGGCAGGTGGGAAATGGATAGAAAGGGAAAACGAAGAGTGGAAATTACAAATGACAAAAAACAAATCACAAATAAATTACAAATACCAAAATACAAATCACAAATAAATTACAAATGACAAAAAAAACAAATCACAAATAAATTCCAAATTCCAAATACAAAACACAAAACACAAATAAAATTCAAATGCCAAAAAAAGAAATTTCAAAACGAAATCACGAAATCACGAAATCACGAAATCACGAAATCACGAAATCACGAAATCACGAAATCACCCAACTAACTGAAGATCGGCTTAACGGACAACGGAAAACCGACAACTGAAAACCGACAACTGAAAACCGACAACTGAACCGCTTTCTCTTTGTAATTTTACCCTGCAGGATCGATAAAACCAGTTCGTTCTCCCATCCTCATCACCTCCCTCCCTCATAACCTCATAACCTCATCACCTCATAACCTCATCCACATGGTCCACATCCTCAATGGCGATGCCCTGCTCAGCCGGTTTCCATCCAGTCTTGAAGGGCGAACGCTGGTCGCTCGCGAATGTCTGGTCGATGGCGACGTGACCGGCAATACGCTGGCTCAGATCAGCCAGTCACGTGAAGAATTCCTGCTGGATGTGTACGGTGTGCCCATCGATGAGTATCGGGAACAGAGCCTGGCCGAATTCAAGAGGATGCTGACGATTCCAAGCGGGGAAGAGATTGTACTCTGGTTTGAAGACGACCTGTTCTGCCAGGTCAATCTGTGGTTTATCCTGTGGCTCCTCGATGATGCGCGCCGTGATCATGCACTCCATCTGGTTCGTCCTTCACAGGATTCGCCCTATTCCTTTGCTCAGCTGGATGAAGCCGGTTTGATCGCATGTTTCGAAGCCAGACAGGCGATCACGCCTGCCCACCGGTCGGCGTTCGCCAGTTTGTGGAAGGCCTATCAGTACGAAGACCGCATCGCTATGCATCGGCTTGCTACGGGGCCTCTCCGGGATTTTCCATTTCTGGTGCCTGCGATTGATGCCGAAGTGACCCGTTATCGGGATGAATCGGGATGGAGCCCGATGGAACGGTCTGTCGCAGAGATCATCCAGTCTGCATCGGATGGGGATTTTCCAGCTCATTTTGCCACCTTCTCCAGCTCATTTCCTATCTATGGACTGGGCGATCTGCAATTCAAACGGGTGTGGGAAGAGGTCCGCGAGCGGATGTGAGAACAGGTGGGAAGACAAGGCTGTGAGGAATGGATTATTGCTCTTAAGTTTAAGGTATGAACGTATATATGGCTCTTTTGCGCGGCATCAATGTCAGCGGTCAGAAGCTCATCAAAATGAACGATCTGGTTCGTCTCCTCGAACAGGCGGGATTGAAACAGGTCTGCCATTATATCCAGAGCGGCAACATCGCATTCCAGACCGAAGAGCAGCAGATACCTGTTCTGATCGATCAGATTCAATCGGCCATAAAAGGGGAATATGGCTTTGACGTCCCTACACAGATCCTCACCGCAGAAAAATTGAACGTGGTCATCAACGGCAATCCGTTTCTCTCCCGCCCGGACGTTGATCTGTCAAAGATCTATGTCGTCTTTCTCGACCAGGTGCCGGTTTCTGTACCTGAAGTTGAGGAGAAATTCCAGGGTCGGGATGAATTTGTCATTCAGGGGGATGTGATCTATCTGCATCTGCATGAGGGTGCCGGGAAGAGCAAGCTGTCGAATAATTTCTGGGAATCCAGACTGAAGGTCAATGCCACATCACGGAACTGGCGGACGACGTTGAAGCTGGTTGAAATGATAGGTGGATGAGAATATGGATATTTATCCTTCTATTTTTTTGCCTTGCATCCAGGAGTGAGGCTCAGTCAGACTGTTTTACTCTGGATTCAATTCCAAAGAAACAGATCGTAAAAGTCGTCCTCAACCCGACGCAGTCCAATGATGTGTTTCATTCCTTTGAGATTATTCGGATATCAAAGGAGGAGTATTACATAATTTATTCTGCACCGACCATTTGGGCTGGACACTTGGCAGAGGAACATGATGGTTTAGTCATTACAGGTGAATTTCGACATCTGATAGATCATTTACTTTGCTCAGGAGTCAAATGGTATCCGACCAGGGAATTCAGAAGATTCCAGCGAACAAGAGGTGGTATGCCCTACGCGGCATTTGTCCATAATGACGGTGCAGATCCATCCTGGGCTCTGGAATATCAACAAATTGAAGAGTTGTTATTCGGGGCTTTTATTCAGAACCAGTACAGGATTCAATCGGACTATCTTTCCAACTTGAAGAATGAAATGATAGGATGCTATGTCGCCTTTGGTAATGAAGTTGTTGCTCTTCATTCCAGCGATTTGTAACTGGTCCGACAAAAAGATCTCAATAATCTCGACCCTGATAAATGTTACTGGTTCTTTTTACCGGATTTGGTTCTGATGACCGGTCCGTGCTATTCAAATATTGAAATGACGTACCATTGGGAATTTATTCACGGATTTCAGGAAGTACAAATTTGTATAAACCCGGACAGGGGGCAAGAATATGAGCAAAATAAATGCGCTTATTCGTTTTTTCTGGAAGAATCAGTACCATCAGGTTGGAGATTGTCGGTTCGTTCACAATATTCTTGCGAATAGAAATTTTTTCGTTGCTTATGGTCATTCAACCATTTTAATTGCGGTTTCTACCAGCTGATTCACCGCCAGATACACCAGCTCCGGCCGTCTCGGACGCCAGATCACATGATTGAAATGAGGGCCGACATGGATAAAATGGTCCAGTCGCCGATCGTGGATTTCCTCATAGACATGCTGCTCCGTGTTGAGTAAGCAGACCCATCCGTTTTCCTCCTTGATATCATCCCACCATTCCTCATAATAATCCACATCATCGGCGTGGAAATTGAACACACTTTCGCAGACCAGGATATATCGGTAGATCCCTTTTTTGATCATCGGATCGATCAGGTTGCGTTTGAGGGCTTCGATATCATTGTGCAGACAGTCGTTCCATTCGCCGATCAATTCGAGGATGGCAAACCCTTCGTCATAATCCACAAAGAGGACCTTGCCATACAGGGTCGTTGAGCCGAACTGGTCCCATTGGGGATGAATGAAGTAGTTGTACACCTTCAGGGTGTACTGGAATTCATCGTACTGGCGCCGGAAGAACGGCGAGTATCTGTCCTCCGATGCGATATAATGATCGCGCCAGTGAAAATGCGGTTCAATATCGTGCATGACCCGATAAAGGTCGCTTCTGGATCAAAGATGTGCAAATGATTTTCAGCACTGTACCTTGTGGGCATGCCTCGTATGCGACCATTGATTGTTCTCACTGGACCTGAATCCTCCGGAAAGACCACGCTGGCGGAGCAATTATCACGGGAACTGGCTCTGCCACTTGTTCCGGAGATCGCCCGCGAATATCTGGCTGGTATGAATGGCCGGTACACCGAACCGGATATCTACCGCATGGCTATTCTTCAGTTTCGTCATCAGCAGGCAACCCGGTTGCAGCAACCGATTGTGCTCGCTGATACCGATCTGCTCACTTACCGGATCTGGCTGGAGGTCCGTTTCGGTTCCGCAGCATCCTGGCTGCATGCCTTGCACCGCAGATCCGGTCCGGTCTATTATCTGCTTTGCCGGCCCGACCTGCCCTGGCAACCGGATCCGCTGCGCGAAAATCCGACCGATCGGGAAGATCTTTTTGAACGCCATCTGGATCTGCTCCAACGCGAGTCATGGCCCTGTTCGGTGATCCAGGGGACGGGTCAGGAACGGACGGAGTCGGCCTGGGTTGCCATCCGCGATTTGCTGTTCTGATGTATGTACGTTACCTTCACTTCTGACATCGGGGTGTCAGACTGGATTGTCTGACTGAGATTATACCCATTGAACCTGCCCGGGTCATGCCGGGAAGGGAAGATGACCACGTAGCCAGACCTGCAATCAGGTGGCATCCCGGCAATCCTCATTTTATAATGATGATGATGACCATCTGCCGGTTCTCCTTCCTGATCTACTGTTTTGTTTCACTTCCTTTCGGTCTCGTTGCCCAGGAATTAACGACTGTTCACGGTATCATTCTGGATGAACTGGCACAGCCCCTTTCGGGAGCAGGATTTCAAATCCTGAACGGCCCTGGCGGATTGACCGACAGCGAAGGCCGATTCACCGTTTCTGTCGTGGCAAGTGACAGTATCACGATCGCCATCCGATATCTGGGATACGAACCCTGGTCTGGCAGCCTGGACCTGCCACAAATTGAAGCCCTCACCATCCAGTTAACACCCTCCTCATTTGCCCTGAAGCAGTGGAATTGATCGGCACCTGGACCGAACCTTCTTCTCCCTTTACGTCCAGCCAGCTTGCAGCCGAGGACATAGAACCACTGAATCTTGGCCAGGACATTCCGTACTTGTTGCGATTTACACCGGGCGTTGTGGCCACCTCCGATGCCGGGACGGGAATCGGGTATACAGGCATTCGCATCCGCGGCAGCGATCCCACTCGAACCAATATTACCATCAACGGCGTGCCTGTCAACGACCCGGAATCCCAGGCCGTGTTCTGGGTCAACATGCCCGACCTGATGAGTTCGATTGATCGGGTGCAGATCCAGCGTGGGGCAGGCACCTCCACCAATGGAGCCGGTGCATTCGGCGCAACCATCAATTTGCAGACACAGACCAGCCGCCGAGAAGCCTATGGGGAAGTGTCGACTTCCCTTGGATCCTTTGATACCCGGCGTGCGACGTTACAGGCAGGAACCGGATTGTTGCGCGACCACTGGACCTGGATGCTCGCTATTCGACCATCCATTCGGATGGATACATCGATCGGGCGACAGCAGATCTGCGATCCGGCTATGCGTCACTGGCCTGGCAGAACGATCGGACCCTGGTTCGACTTCTGGGAATGACAGGTCGTGAACGCACCTACCAATCCTGGTGGGGTACACCCGAATCACGCATCAGGAATGATGTCGAAGGCATGCTCATCCATGCCGCAAACAATGGATTTACAGAAGAGCAGACACAGAACCTCCTGCAGTCGGGTCGGACCTACAACTATTATACCTATCCGGATGAAGTCGATCAATATGGACAGGACAATGTCCAGCTCCAGTTTTCACATGCGGTAAACACCCTGTGGCGGGTCAATGCGACACTGCATTACACCAGGGGCGCCGGGTATTTTGAGCAATACCGAATGCAGGATGATCGCAACAGTTACGGACTGGGCCCGGTCATCACAGGATCGGACACGATTTCCTTGACCAACCTGGTCCGCAGGCGTTGGCTGGACAATGACTTTGCCGGTGTAGTGGCCAATGCACGGTATGAAACCAGGCAATTGAACCTCCATTTCGGAGGAGCATGGAATATCTATGCCGGAAATCATTTCGGTCGGATTATCTGGGCTGAATTTGCCCAGGGTATTGAACCGGATCATGAATACTATTCGGGAAAGTCGAC
>JADJLN010000008.1 GCA_016710115.1 Saprospiraceae bacterium | reverse complement strand
TTCCATCGTTCCGGTAATACCAACATTTGCTGTGTCCTGTGATCCGGAGTCCGAATTGGGTGCAATGAGCAAATCCTGAATACCATCGTGGTTGACATCGGCCTGGAAACATGCCGGAAAAATGGGCATATAGGCCGGTATATCTGTCTTCGGGAAAAACGTATCCTGGCTGACCATCCATGCCTGATTGACATTCCCCCCATTGGTCAGTTTATTGACATTCGAAAACGAGATATCACCCAGTAATAACTCTTTGTCACCATCCCCGTCCATATCCAGTGTCAGCAACGTACTTCCGGCATGACGTAATGTGGCAGTTGGTTCATCATCCTCAACCAAGCCGTTTTTACATTCAGCCTGATTTGTACTCAGATCTACCCATTCTCCTAATCCACTTTCATAAAATTTGCCCCAGCAATTTTCGGTCAGACTGAAATTAAGGCTATCGGCGCCCCACCCTTTCTGGACCCGGACGGATCGCTGATATCTCGCCATACCCTCCTCCGGGTGAAAGGTCAGGATATCTATATCGCCATCATTGTCCAGGTCATCTATAGCTGGAATGTCATCAAAGGCAATATAGATCTGTGTTTTGGAGCCATTTTGCAACGGGAACAGGATCACATCCGATGAAGACCCGGGCACCTTGTTTAAGGAGAACCGAAGCGTATCATTCTGATAGGAAACCCCTGTATGATCGGAGTCCGTTGATCGCCGGATTGGAACTCCAGGTAAACAGATCGGAAATACCATCCTGGTTGTAATCGCGAAATAAACCCCAACTGGTATACGGGGGGATATAATCGGCATAACTGCGAGCAAAGGAGAAACGAAAAGTATTGCCATCCGGTACCCGCAGATAGGGCAAGATAACGTCACCAGCCCGATCGAAAATGATCAAATCCTGGATGCCATCATGATTCAGGTCGGCTTCCTGAAACTGCGGGGCGTTCAAACCACCACGGAAGGGTTCAGGAAGAAGGCTTCCATGCCAGTATACCGGGCATTCATACGCAGGAAGTCGAACCTGACCCAGGGCCGGGGATAGTGGTGCCATGGAAATAAGTAAGCACGCGATCAGGATCCTTCTCATAATTATTCAGGTTCTGCCAACTCCATTCAAAGAATGTAAAAGTACATCGCTTTTCATGGCTGCATTGCGATATCGGTCACAGTGTCGACAGGTTGACAAAGTGGCCCCGGATGAACGCATAAGGTGAACCCACGAAAAGGACAGCATTTCGTCCAGATGAACATGGTTATCGATATCTTGTTGAGCAGTAGAAACCGGAAATCTATCCTGGCACGGGACATGACTGATCATTCCTTCCGATATCATCCAAAAAATGTATTGCTGTCCCTTGTTTTGGCGGGACTGATCATGCTGTTTATGGCACTTTCATTTGCCTATGTCTATACCCGGATTCAATCCGATATTCCAGCCATCCTTCTGCCTGCCCTGTTCTTTGTCAACATCTTCATTCTGGCAGCGAGCAGCTGGACTGTTATACGTGCAGAGCAGGCATATGAAACGGATCTTATTCATAAATATCTGAAGCTTCTATCAGCTACGCTGTTCTTTTCTGTTCTCTTTGTTCTTCTTCAGTTTCTGGCCTGGATGCAGTTATTCAACAATCACATTTATTGGAATTCGAATTTGAGCAGTTCGTATACCTATGCGCTGTCGTTCCTGCATGCGATCCATGTTCTAGTCGGTTTGCCGTTCATGGCCTGGTTTGTTATCCATACAAACAGAAAACTGAAGGATCCTGTTTCTTCACTCCTTTACTTTGCGGATGAAAACGAATCCAGACGATTGAAACTCCTTTCCAAATACTGGCATTTCTGGATCTGCTCTGGATCTTTATCGTTCTGTTCCCTGGGGGTGAACATGATTTTTAAGACAATCACCGAATCTCTGGCTCCAGGCAACGAAAACCGGGTGAACAGTTTCTTCTGTGTCAGAAAAGTCCCTGGTTATCAGGCACGTCAACAAAATATATGGAGATAGTGTTGAGATGACATGTGCAACGAATGCTGGAACTTATCGTACAACGGTCATACAGACTGGATATTCTTTCCTTCTGAAGGTTGATTCAGGCTTTCAGGATACGTCAGGACAGTCTTGCAGCTGAAATAATTGAGGTTAGAACAGACAAGCAAATCAGAGAATTATGAAACGAGTGAATTTGATCCTCTTGGTTTTAATCGGATTGATCGCAGGCACGACGGCGTGCGATTCGGGAAAACCGTCGATCAATGGGACTATTGAAGGAGCCCAGAATATGACTCTCTTTCTGGATCGCATCAAACCGGACGGGAGTAGTGAGGTCGTTGACAAGTTTGATGTGGGTGCAGATGCACGGTACAACTTTGCATCGGAGACACCTTATCAACAAGGCATCTATCGGTTGCGCGTCGGGGCAGAGGCGGTGTTCTTTGCTCTTCAAGGAGATGAAAGTGGAGTGACGATCACCGGGCCTCTCGCGAATTTCAAGAGTTTTGACATGGAGGTCAAAGGGTCTGCCCTTGCAGAGGAATATGTACATACCATCCGTGACCTGGTGGCAGCCGGTGGATCAGCAGATGAAACACAGCAGGCTGTAAAAGCTGTGAAAGATCCCCTGGTGGCCATGCACATGGCGCAGATGATCTTCCGCAATGACCCGACCTTCCTGGATATTCATCGGGATATCTTTGAGCGGTTACGCCAGACCTATCCGGATTCGGAATACACTACGTATTACGCGACCTACCTGACCAAGATCGAAAAGACCTATGCTCGTCAGGTTTCCATGGAAAAGATCCAGGTTGGGCAAGAGGCACCGGATATCGAACTACCGGATCCCAATGGTAACATGTACAAGCTCTCCGATCTTCGGGGAAAAGTTGTACTGCTCGATTTCTGGGCCAGTTGGTGCGGGCCGTGCCGAAAGGAAAATCCCAATGTCGTGGCTGTCTATAACAAGTATAAAGACCAGGGATTTACCGTATTCAGTGTATCACTGGATGGGTTGGATGAACGGACGATCGCACGATTCGAGGGAGATCAGAAACAGATCAAAGAACGAATGCAGATGTCCAAAGAAAAGTGGGTTCAGGCGATAGAAGCAGATGGACTGTCCTGGAAGACACATGTGAGTGACCTGAAAAAATGGGACTCCTACCCTGCCGGTCTGTATGGCGTTCAATCCATACCAAAGACATTCCTGATTGATCGGGAGGGCAAGATTGCCAAGATTGAAACACGGGGTGTGCTTGAGGAAGAAGTGTTGAAACTTCTCTAAATCATCGGGTCGAACCGGAGATCATCGACATCAGAATCCCGGCAGCTGTGGCGACATTCAACGATTCCGCCCGGCTTCCGGGATTTCTTTTTATACACAGGCGGCAAACAGGGAGGGATGAAACCAATGATGTCAATCCATGTGATTCACCACCCAGCATGAGGATTCCTTTTTCCGGCCAGATGATTTTCCTTGGATCATCCCCAGCGATATCACCGGCATACAATGGATGATCAGGCCAGTACGTTGTTACCATTTCCAGATCAACCTCCATGAATGTTATTCGAAAAACAGACCCCATAGATGCCTGGATGACTTTGGGATTGCTCCAGTCTACACATCCAGGGCCAAACAGGATGGTTGTAATGCCGAACCAGTCGGCTGACCGGATGATCGTACCCAGATTACCTGGATCACGAATGCCATCCAGATAGAGCATCCAGGGCACCTGTGTGCGTTCTGGACCAGGTGGTTCAGGCATCCGGATCACAGCCAGAATTCCAGGAGGCGTTTGCAGGCTGGAAACGGATTTCATGCCAATGTCATCTGTTTCCTCCCAGATTACAGATGGTGGAATGGGAAAGTCCTGTTTCCTGAAATGCGGGTTGGATACCAGAATCAGTTCGATTCGTTCTGCACATTCCTGGAGTGCTTCACGAACGATCTTTTCACCTTCGACTGCGAATTTCTGATACTTTTGTCTATGCTTCTTCGTTTGCAGCGTGCGGATCATTTTTAACTGGTTCCTGGATATCATGCGATTGTCCGGTTTCACGCGAAGATATAGATCAAAGACTCCACTCCAGTGGTATTACATGCTGGGATGCGGTTTCTTGTGTCTGATTATTTCCGGTTGCAATACGTATTCCTACCTCCCTGTCGATGCCCGACTGGTGTCGAAAAATGAGGTTATCCTGAAAAGTCCTGCCGGAGTATCCAATCGGAAGGAATTGAAGGTCCAGGCAGAGAACCTGATCAGTCGCAAGCCGAATAGCAAGGTGCTTGGTCTGTTTGATACATATCTATGGTTTTACTACCGCACTTCGGAGGCAGATGACACAACACGGTGGGACCGATTCATCAGAGGAAACATCGCTGAGGAACCGGTATATATGGATACCAATGAGGTACAGACAAACCTGGATAATATGCTGGGCTTCCTCCGCAACCGGGGTTTTTTTCATGCGAACGGTTCCTGGTCTGCCGATACGTTAGCCACAAAACCTGCAGTTGAAGTAACCTACCATCTGGATTCCGGGCAACCCATGATCGTCGAATCATTTGAGATCACCTCCAATGATCCCGACCTGAAAATGAAGATCCCTGAATTACAGAAACGGACGGTGATCAAACCGGGAAAAGTAATGGATGCCGATCTGTATTATCAGGAAGCAAACCGGATAACCAAATCATTGCGTGAACAGGGTTACGCCTTCTTCTTCCTGAATCAGGTTTCTCCGGTACGTATTGATATCGCGGACACATTGGATCACCATGTAAAGGTTTTTGTTGAATTGCTGCCTGATCCCGGAGGGCGTCCCACTCGGCCTGTACGAGTCAACCAGGTCAGCTTACTGAGTTCTTCAGGTGGGGAGCAGTCCCTGGGTGTAGATACCTTGTATCGAAAACTCCGTATCCGGGATGAACAACAGGAACCGTTCCTTCGTCCCGAAGTACTCTATCGGGCGATGACTTTGCGTCCGGATTCGTTGTACAGGGAATCCTCCTATGACAAATCGAATCGCCGTCTGTCGTCCCTGGGCGTCTATCGGTTTGTCAATATCCGGACATTGACCGATACCTTGCCGGATTACCTGAACCTGTTTGTCCAGTTGACACCCATGCAGCAGAAAGCGCTGGATTTCAGTTTTGAAGTCAATAACACCACTGCCATCGGTGATAATTCCAATGTGCTCGGCGTCTCGTTCTCCAACTCGTTCACACACCGTAATGTCCTGAAACGTGCCATCCGGATGGATTTTACACTTGAACCAGGAGTCGAACTCAATTTCCAGCCACTGAATGTCAATGCCGGAAACGGGATTGCCAAGCTGGACTTCAGTTTTCCGTTTTTCGAAGACTATATGAAGTTCTGGCAGTATCGGAAGGAAAATTCATTTCTCGGACGCTGGCATCAGCGATTTGTCAATGATGCAAAGAGCAACCTGACCCTGAACTATACCTACAATAACCTGCTGAATTTCTGGGAGATTCATTTTGTCAATCTCCACTATGGATTCCGGTATAACCCTTCGACTAATTTTGGAATTACCCTGGATCATTTTCAGGTTGACTATATCCGCAATGACCTGAAGGCCCAATTTGATACGATTGTTCCGGTTGGATTCAAGAGTGCATTTGAAGATCAGTTTCTGACCGGTTTCCTGTTTCGGAACATGACGGTCAATTATATCGCTCCGATCAATCGCTTTGGGGAATCCTGGTCAGTGAAAGCTGGTTTTGAGCAGTCGGGCATGGAAATCCTGGGTATGAATGCCCTGGCCAACTTATTTACCAGCAAGGACAAAGTCTGGACAGCCGGTTCCATTGGTTTTGCCAAATACCTGCGGGCGGATACGCAATGGACCTATGCCCGAAAATTCGGAAAGGGACGTCAGGTGGCAACCCGCTTTTACGGAGGCCTGATTGTGCCTGTCGGAGATGATCGAAGCAGTCCCTATATCAAACAATTCTCGGCTGGTGGCCCGAGCAGCATGCGAGGTTGGTTGAATGGCGAGTTGGGCCCCGGGAGTGTACAACCTGTTGAGAACGCACAAAACCGCTATTTTTCACGGGGTGATATCAAACTTGAAGCCAATATCGAATGGCGTCAGTCGATCTTCTGGATCCTCGAAGGCGCTGCTTTTCTGGATGCCGGGAATGTGTGGAGCCTGCACGATTCGGAAGGACAGACAGGTGCCAGTCTGGCCAATATGCATGAGGAGTGGGGCCTGGCTGGCGGTCTGGGAATTCGATTGAACTTCCAGTACTTTGTGATCGTCTATGATGTCGGTACGAAATTGAGGTACCCTTACAAAATCAATGGTTCACATTGGGCCAACGATCTGGACGTCAATTGGCTGAACTTATTGATCAATTACCCTTTCTAGCTTGTTTTTGCGCCTGTTCACGATCAAAATCGTGGAACATTTCCTTCCTGCCATAGATCGAGCAGATGGGACATTGATAAGGGTTGTGACCACGTGCAGGACAATAGGTCCTCCCGAAATAGATGATCTGCAGATGCAGTTTATTCCAGGCAGTTTCCGGGAAGACGGCTTTGAGATCCCTTTCTGTCTGAACGACATGTTTGCCGGTTGACAATAGCCATCGCCAGGCCAGTCTGTGGATATGTGTATCGACTGGAAATGCCGGTACACCAAATGCCTGACTCATGACAACAGAGGCCGTTTTATGTCCAACTCCGGGGAGCTCTTCCAGGGCGTCAATATCGTCTGGTACCTGTCCATTATACTTGTCCCGAAGTATTTGCGACAACCCGTAGATACCTTTTGCCTTCGCAGGAGCCAGTCCGCATGGGCGGATGATCGCCTGGATCTCCTCAATCGAACGATTGGCCATTTCTTCGGGAGTCCGCGCCAGTTTCCACAGATTCGGCGTGACCTGATTGACTCGTTCATCTGTACATTGGGCGGACAGTAACACTGCAACAAGAAGGGTATACGGATCTTCATGCTTCAGTGGCACTGGGACTTCAGGAAAGAGCTTTTCCAGAATATCCATGATCGCTTTTGCTCGATCCGCCTTACGCATCCTGGTGGAGTTGCACGAGAAATGCCATCACATCAACTCCATCTGCATAATCCTCGAGCCGCGGACATTGGCTGTTGCCAAAGGGAATGGTCTCTATTCCGGGAAGTTGGCGATCGCTGACGATGCACTGAATGTTATCCCGGTCCCGATCGAGGATCACATTGATCTGGTTCTCATCCTGATATTCCTCGTAATAAACAGTTGCCATTGGTGAAAGCAGACTGGCGGATGGTCTGATCAGAAGATGACCATGGGTATGATGAGGCTCCTGATTCATAATGGCCAGGGTATATTGATAGTCCACATTGTTGCGGTACCGGTTGTGCTCCTGCAATTCAGGATACTGGTCGATAATGTCCAACAACGGATGGAAGTCATATCCCGCTGGGACGATCAATTTGGACACATTGCGACAACCCAGGCCAAAATAGGTCAGAATATCTTGTGCCAGCAAGGCCAGCTGATCAGAGGACTCGGTGCCATTCAGGACGGCTACGGCATTCCGATTTTTTCGAATGATATGTGGATAGGCACCAAAATAGGCGTCAAAATATCGTGCGGAATTATTGCTCCCTGTAGCAATGACAGCGTCGAAGCCAGTCAACCTGTCCACGATCTCCCAATCGCCCTCAAAAGCCGGGTTGATCCCGTTCAATTGAGTCAGGATCCAGGTCAGCAACAGGGCATCTTTTTCCGACAGCTTGATCAAACTGTGATGGCCACTCAACCAGACACAGAGAAAATCGTGAAAACCGACAAGGGGAATATTTCCGGCCATCACCAGGCCCACTTTTTTTCGATCGGGTTTGCTGACGGGCAGAGCATAGGATGTAATCCATTGCTGTAGTCGGGATGGTTCCAGCATAGATGAACAGATATTGCTAATGGCCAACCTGACCTGCCGGGGGGTAAACCAGGGATTGATCTGGCCTGCTTTGACAATGATTTGAGCCAGATCCCCGTATTCATTGAGAAGCCTCTCTCTGAGTTGGTCCAGTGCTGCCAGTTTCTGTTCCATGTTCACTCCTGGGGTTGCTGATCCTTTGTAGTCCACTTCCGCCAATGGTCTAATGCGGATTGGAAGTCTTCTGGAAGTGGTGACTCGAATTCCATCTGTTCTCCTGTTGTGGGATGCACAAAGCCCAGAGTGCGTGCGTGGAGTGCCTGTCGTGGCATGTCCTGGAATACTTTATCCACAAATTGCTTGTATTTTGAATAGATGGTTCCTTTGCGGATCTGATGTCCGCCATAGATATGATCACTGAAAAGCGGGTGACCCAGGTATTTCATGTGGACACGAATCTGGTGTGTACGGCCGGTTTCCAGTTTACATTCAACCAGGCTGACATAATAGAAACTCTCCAGCATCCGATAGTGCGTTACAGCTGTTTTGCCGAAATCGCCTTCCGGAAAGACTTCCTGTTGTTGTCGTATCCGGGGATGTCGACCCACAAAGACATCAATTGTTCCTTCCCGGGGTTCCGGTTCGCCCCAGACCAATGCCCAATACGTTCGCGTAATGGTATGATTGAAAAACTGTTTGGCCAGATGACTCATGGCGTATTCGGTCTTGGCGATCACCAGGAGACCGGAGGTGTCCTTGTCGATCCGGTGCACCAACCCGGGCCGGTCAGCAATATTCCCGGGCATGATGGGAAGGTTCTCATCCTGAAAATAATATGCAAGGGCATTGACGAGGGTGCCATCGGGATTTCCGATACCGGGATGGACGATCATTCCTGCAGGCTTGTTGACAACGAGGAGATCGTCATCTTCATAGATAATGTCCAGCGGGATATCCTGTGCGATGGTCTTGCCCATGCCGTCGATGGATCTCGGCAAGACGACGTTGATCACATCGCGTGGTTTGACCTTGTAATTGGACTTGACTTCAACACCATTGACCAGGACGGCCCCGCTATTGATCCCGTTCTGAACCTTATTTCTGGACACTCGGTCCAACCTGTCGGTCAGAAATTTGTCTATACGCAGCAGACCCTGACCCGGATCGACCCGAATCTCAATCTCCTCATAAAATTCATCGATCCCTTCCTGCTCATCGGGATCCAATCCTTGTTCATCCAGCACCATTCGCTATTTTCACCGCAAAGTTACACCGCTCCTCATGAATGAACTGTTTGCCTCCCTCTGTGTCCGAAAACTGGATGTTCCTGTTCTCAATCCCCCGCAACAATTACCACTGTTCCTCAGCTCTTCTTTTTCATTCGATCGGATCGAAGAGGGGGTTGATATTTTTACCGGGAAGCAGGAAGGATACGTCTACAGCCGATATGGCAATCCCACGATTGAGGCGGTTACCCGACGGTTGGAGGCGATGGAAGGGTTCGGGCTTGACATGGATATCCAGGGCTATCTGACCAGTTCGGGGATGTCAGCAATTCATCTCATTCTGGTCAGTTTGCTCGGACAGGGAGACAAGGTGCTCACTCAGGCCAATCTGTATGGCGGTACCACTGAACTGCTGACCCGGGTGATGAGTGGATTGGGCGTGGAGACCGTTTTTTCCAATCTGAATGACCTGGAGCAAATTGAGAGTCAGTTGAAATCAGATCCAGCGATCCGGGTTATTTATCTGGAAACACCGACCAACCCTACCCTCTCCTGTCTGGACCTCAAAGCGATCACGGATCTGGCACACCAGTATCAGATAAAAACAGTCGTGGACAATACGTTCTGCACGCCCTATTTGCAACGACCTTTTGCATATGGTGCCGACTTTGTTATCCACTCCACGACCAAATACCTGAACGGCCACGGGACGGGCATTGCAGGTCTGGTACTGGGCAAGGACAAGTCGTTCATGAAGGACCGGTTCTGGACCGTATTGAAGTTGACGGGTGCGACCTGTAATCCATTTGATGCATGGTTGGTAGCCAATGGCATTCGGACATTGCCTTTGCGGATGGATCGCCACAGCGCAAATGCCAGCCTGCTGGCATCTTCCCTGGCAGATCACAGTGGCGTTGATCTGGTGAATTATCCCGGGCTGGCGTCTCACCCATCCCATTCACTGGCTTCCCGGCAAATGTCCGGTTTCGGCGGCATGCTGAGCTTCTCGGTTTCCGGTGGACAGGCCACTGCCTTTCGCGTGATGAATCAACTCAAGCTGGCCAGTCTGGCGCCCACGCTGGGTGATGTCGATACACTAGTCCTGCACCCGGCAACATCTTCTCATTTGCGCATACCGAAAGCGATTCGTGAAGAGCAGGGCATCACCGATGGCTTGATCCGGGTATCTGTCGGTTTGGAAGATGCCACAGACCTGATAACTGATTTTCATGCCGCCCTGGATTGCGCATTGGTTGAAAAGTAATAAGACTCATTCCGTCCGTCCGCGTCGGCCGAACTCCACCGCGGCCAGATTATCCAACTGTCCATTCACGATGTCAAATGTGAGCATGGTGCGAATCACATGAAAGCCATGATGACCGGCAGCTCCCGGATTCATATGCAGATGACGATACTTCTGGTCCTTCATCACCTTCAGAATATGTGAGTGTCCGCAAATAAACAGTTCGGGTTGCTGCGACAGAATCAATCCTCTGGCCCTACTGTTATATCTCGAAGGATAACCACCGATATGGGTCACGACCACTTTCAGTCCATTCAGTTGGAAGATCTGATCCTCTGGCAAGGCTGCTCTGATCCTGTGGTCATCGATGTTCCCATACACCGCACGAACAGGACCGATCGATTCCAGCGCCTCCAGCACGTCCATTGTACCGATATCGCCGGCATGCCAGATTTCATCACATGTCTCGAGAACGTCGTTGATCTCTTTCCCGATGTAACCATGTGTATCCGAGAGCAGTCCGATCTTCATTCCACAGGTATCTGCAGCACGATCTTTCCAAATTGCCGTCCTTCTTCCATGCAGGCATACGCTTGCTCACAAGCGCCAAGAGGAAATATCCGGTCGACGACGGGTATGATCCGGTGCAAGTTGATGAAGTCCATCATCGCGCTGAAATCTGATGGGCTGCCCATGGTTGTACCGATGAGGTGGAGTTGCTTCCAAAACAGGATTTGGGGGCTGAATTGTGGAATGGCACCGGTTGTTCCGCCATAACTGACGATTCGTCCACCAGGTGCACAGATCTTCATCACCTGGGCCAATCCGTTTCCACCGGCGCCATCGATCACCAGATCGATTGGACCCGCCTGCCGCGCCACTTTGATCCAGTCGGGATCATTGTAGAGAAACCCTCCAGTTGCACCCAGTGATTTTGCTCGTGCAAGTTTGTCGGGATTACCTGAGGTCACCCAGACTTCTGCTCCGGATGCCAGAGCAAATTGCATGGCCCAGAGTGCGACACCACCGCCAATTCCTGTAACCAGTACTCGGTCAGTTGACTTTACCTTGCCTTGTGTAACGGTAGCCCGAAATGCCGTGACTCCAGCCAGAGGAATAGCGGCAGCTTCCTCAAAGCTCAAATGGCTTGGCATAGGGTATATCTGTTCTGCAGGAACAACCACTTTCTGAGCGAATGTGCCATTGGTCGGCATGCCGAGAATCTGAAAAGATTCGGACTGATAGTTGTTGTTGCTACCCCACTGTAGTCCCGGATTGATCACCACGGGTTGATCCTCTACAAAGCCGGCACCATCACTTCCAGGTACAAATGGGAATTGTAAGCGGGCATATTGGCCTTGCCTGATCCAGACATCCCGGTGGTTCAATGCGGCTGCCCGAAGATCAACGACCACCTCTCCTGCCTGACAGGTTTGAATGACCGCATCCGTCAGCTGCAAGGGACCATTTACCTCATGTAACAAAATCTGTTTCATATGTCTGGTTCAAGCAGCGATTTATCCAAAGTGGTGCTCTATTCTGCATTATCTTTGATAGAAGTACCACAAAATATGAAGAACTCGAATACCCCCCTCAGCCCTGGCCATTTCAGCTTGAGTTTGCTGCTTGGTTTCTTCCTGACACTGACGATGATCAGTATACCCCAATCTGCAAAGGCTTGCGAGATTTGGGATGTAGTCGTAGAGAAGGGAGATTGTACTTCAGATACGACATACACACTCTGGATCAACTTCGAATATGAAGATGTGCAAAGCGATTATTTCGATCTGTGGGCTAACGGTGTGTTTTTCGGGTATTATGAATATGCAGATCTGCCGATCACGATTCCCAACTTTCCCAAATCCGGAAACAACAACGACTGGATCAAGATCTGCGATAATGACAATCCTGGGTGCTGCCGAATCAAGGAATTTGCATCTAAGGAATGCGGCAATTTCAATGATTGCTCAATTACAGAAGTGTCAGTAATCAAAGGGGATTGTACATCGGAAGAATCCTACACGATCACGATCAACTTCGAATACCAGAATGTCGGGAGCGATTATTTCGACTTGTGGTTCAACGGTGTGTATGATAACCAATACCTGTACACAGATCTTCCTCTGACTATTACTGACTTTCCGAAAAGTGGCAACAATAATGACTGGATCAAGATCTGCGACCACGAACTCGAGGATTGTTGTAAAGTCAAGGAGTTTGATACAAAGGATTGCTCAAATTTCAACGGCTGTGAAATCTGGGACCTGATCGTGGAAGCCCATGATTGCGAGGATGGAAAATTTCTTGTCGATCTCGATTTCAATTTTGCCAATGTGGGCAATAACGGCTTTACCGTTCAGGGGAACGGGGTTCAATACGGGACATTCAATTACAATGACCTGTTTATCACGTTTGGCCCGCTGGAGGGCGACTGTGAAACGGATTACGAATTCGTGGTCAAGGATGTCGATAATCCTGACTGCAAAGCGGAGTTCGTCCTTGGGGAAGTGTGCTGTGACGGAGAGTGCCATCTCTATGATCTGGTCGTCGAGAAAGGCGAATGCACCTCGGATTCAACTTATGTGCTGACGATCGATTTTGAATATCAGAATGTAAACGGTGCGAGTTTTGACCTGTTTGCCAATGGGAGCTTCTTCGGGTACTATCAATATGCTCAGCTGCCACTGACGATCACCAACTTCCCCAAGAGTGGAGGCAACAATGACTGGATCAAAGTGTGTGACAATGACAACGAAGGTTGCTGTGCGATCAAGGAGTTTGATACCAAGGAATGTGGCGGTAACGGCGATTGTGAAATATGGGATCTGGTTGTTGACAAAGGGGAGTGTACTTCAGATTCCACGTATACCCTCCTCATCAATTTCAACTATCAGAATGTGAATGGTGCCAGCTTTGACCTGTTTGCCAATGGGAGCTTCTTCGGGTACTATCAATATGCTCAGCTGCCACTGACGATTACCAACTTCCCCAAGAGTGGAGGCAACAATGACTGGATCAAAGTGTGTGACAATGACAATGAAGGCTGCTGCGCGGTCAAAGAGTTTGATACCAAGGATTGTGGCAACAACGACGATTGCAGCATCAAGGAACTGGAAGCAAACGTAGGTGATTGTAATGAAGACGATCTGTTTTACGTAACCATTAATTTCATTGCCATGAATCCGGGCTCGCAAGGATTTTCAATCCTGGGGAACGGCATGAATTATGGATCATTTTCCTATGATTCCTCCTGATCATTCTGGGACCATTCGAAGGCGATTGCGATAAGGAGTATGAATTTGTCGTCAAAGACAATGAGTTTGAAGATTGCAGTAAGGGAATTGATGTCGGAAAAGTGTGCTGTAATGTCGAACCATGCGAGATCTATGATCTGGAAGTAGTTGTGGGTGAATGTACAGGCGACAGTTCCTATCTGGTCACGATCAACTTCCAGGTACAAAATCCGGGCAACGACTATTTCGAGGTTTGGACTAATGGTGATTATTTCGGGTACTATCCTCTGGCTGACTTGCCATTAACCATCAACTTTCCTGCAGGTGGTTTCAATATCGACGAATTGAAAGTATGTATCAATGATCATCCAGATTGCTGTAAAACTGCTGAGTTCGAGCCGCCTTCCTGTGTTCAGATGCCGGTTTATACCGTTAAGGCATCCAATGACAAACAGCAAGGTTCCACTGAAGCCGGGTTCAATTCCACGTTCAAGGAAGGTTCCGATGCTGGTTCAGACGAGCATAAATCCAGCTTTGCAGTCCATGTGATGCCGGGTTCCAGGGGATTACGAATCATCACGAATACAGGGTCGATCATTCGTCACATCCTGGTCGTTGATGCGATGGGTAGACAACTGGCGAATACTACACCGATACAAGGTGACCTCCAACTGGTTGATGTTGACATCTTACCTGTAACAGGTATTGCCATTGTCCAGGTCACTTTTGCTGATGGCCGTATGGTGAGAAAGGTCTTTGTACCCTAGGTACTCTCCTACCTGAATAGGAAAAACGCCAGCGTTGGGACAAACCCGACGCTGGCGTTTTTCATTCTAAGCCACTTCTATTCGAGAGTGTATTCCTCAAAGAGGGATATTGCCGTGTTTTTTTGCTGGGAGTTTATCGACCTTATGTTCCAGCATCTGGAAGCCTTTGATCAATTTTCTGCGGGTATCTTTCGGATCGATCACTTCGTCTATAAACCCTCGATTCGCTGCTTTGTAGGGATTGGCAAAAGTGGTCAGATATTCCTCTTCCTTTTCCTTCATCTTTTGTTCGCGATCAACAGCTTCATCAATCTCTTTTTTGAAAATGATCTCTATCGCCCCTTTGGCACCCATTACAGCGATTTCAGCTGAAGGCCAGGCAAAATTCAGATCTGCTCCGATATGTTTTGAGTTCATTACATCATAAGCACCTCAGTAAGCCTTCCTTGTAATCAGCGTGATTCGAGGTACAGTCGCTTCACTGAAGGCATAGAGCAGCTTGGCTCCATTTGTAATGATCGCATTCCACTCCTGATCTGTACCTGGCAAAAACCCTGGGACGTCCACAAGTACCAGAAGCGGAATATTAAATGAATCGCAGAAACGGACAAAACGTGCGCCTTTTTTTGAGCTGTCTACATCCAAGACTCCGGCAAGACTCATCGGTTGGTTGGCAACAATACCAACACTTTTCCCACCCAGACGAGCAAACCCGACGACCAGATTATCTGCATAAAGAGGATGAATCTCCATGAATGACAGTTCATCCATAATGCCGGTGATCACACCACGCATATCGTAAGGCTGATTGGGATTATCGGGTATTAACCCACCCAACTCTGGTCGGAGCTCTTCTTCAATGGTATAAGCGAGATCCGCCGGCTTCTCCTCACAATTCTGAGGCATGTATGACAACAACTGTCGAATCATTGCCAGGCACTCAATGTCATTTGGTGCCGTAAGATGGGTCACTCCGCTTTTACTGGCATGAGTCATGGCACCACCCAAAGCTTCACTTGTGACCTCCTCATTGGTCACTGTTTTGACCACATTCGGACCAGTTACAAACATATAGGAAGTGTCTTCAACCATCAGAATGAAGTCGGTAATGGCTGGGGAATACACCGCTCCTCCTGCACAAGGCCCCATCACAGCAGAGATTTGTGGAATTACACCAGATGCCCTTACATTTCGGTAAAAGATGTCTGCATAGCCTCCCAGAGAGCTGACACCTTCCTGGATTCGGGCACCTCCACTGTCGTTCAGACCGATCAATGGTGCACCGACCTTCATTGCCATATCCATGATCTTGCAGATCTTCTCGGCATGGGTTTCCGAAAGTGAACCTCCAAACACTGTAAAGTCCTGTGCAAACACATAGACCAGTCGGCCATGTATGGATCCATACCCGGTAATGACCCCATCACCCAGAATTTTCTGACGATCCATACCAAAATCCGTCGTTCGATGGGTGACAAACATCCCGATTTCCTCAAATGAGCCTTCATCCAGTAGAAAATGAATACGCTCACGAGCAGTCAACTTGCCCTTTTCGTGCTGCTTGGCAATCCGTTTTTCACCACCCCCTTCAAAGGCCTCTGCATGCAATTCGCGCAACCGTTGCAGTTTGTTATTCATTCTCCTGTTATTTCAATTGTGAGGCTGCATTCCGATAGGCATTGGCATTCCCGGCATCACCCATTTTGTCAAAAATTGAGGCAGCCAGTTCATATGCACCCTTGAATCGAGGATTTGTCGCCACTGCTTTTTTTGCATAATCCAGTGCAATATTCAGGTTGTTGCGTTGGAGTTCCAGTGATGCCAGCTAGTAATAGGCAAAGAAGTTGTTCTCCTGTAATTCGGCAGCCCGTTCAAAAGCACGAATGGCCGGCTCGATCTCATTCCGGTTGATGTGATAGAGTCCAAGATAATTCGCTGCTGTCAGATTTTCCGGGTCAACCTTGAACGTATTGTCCAATGCTGTTTTGGCCAGATCAGTCTGACCTGTATTGATGAAGCAGAATGCGAGAGTGGATAAAGCTATTTCATCTCCAGGATCTTGTTTGATTGCCTCTTCAAGGAGAGGAATTGCTTCGGCAAATTGATTCTGCTTCTGTGCATTGATCCCCGCAAATGCTGCCTTCCCCGGGCTCTTTACAATGGCCAGGACCGGAGTAGAATTGACGTCTATCGTATGAACGGTTGGCACAGGTGGCCAGCTTCCCTGGCGTATGTAGGATCCATCAATGAATCGGGACTGGAACAGGCCGTAATCCCAATCTGCATCATGCCGTTGCCGGTAACGGACATAAACCGGTTTGACCTTGTTTCCGAAGCGCGTCAGATACTTATCCAACTGATAACCGAAGTTGGATGCGATCGTCACTTCATTCTGCATTCCTTCATGGATAATTCCTTGATCTTCAAGCCATTCGATTCCCTGTTTGACAGAATTGCCCCAGTAGTCGGTTTCATAATGACCCAATGCGCCAGCCACACCACCCTGGACGGGAGAAAAATAGATATAACACAAGAAAGGATTCCGAACAATAAAGATGAGCGGATCAAGTGCCATGATCCCGACCAACCCAAGTACCGCCGGTTTGATCCAGGATACGCTCGAAAATCTCCGATAGAGATGAATGATCCCCATGCTTGCCAGCACAGCACCCGACGTATAGGGAAAGATCATATGCCTCCAGCCATCATAGAGAGTCGATCCCTGATAGATGACATACACAAACGGAAAAGGAAGGCAAATCCCAGAAGCAACATGGGCAACGTCCCATAGCGTCGGAACATTCCTGTTAAAAAGATCAATCCTGCCAACCAGCCTGTTAGCACAAACAAAGGAACGGTGACATATACCCAGCGGGGCAGGTAGTCCAATGGAAGACTTTGGGCAAAAACCATGTCACCATTGAACAACAGGCGGATATTGACCCCGTAATTGGACAATTCGGACAACGAATCGGAGATATGCTGAATCGGGGATTGCAGTGCATATGGCCAGAATGCCAGTGTGATCAGCAGACCACAGATCACCGGAATGAGTCCCCATTTGAGGTACTGACCGAATAATTGCGTGCGTGAAATCTGTGAAGATCTGTTTGACAGGAAATGCAAGAAGGCAAACAAACCGAAAATGGCAAACAGAATCAGCCCTCCCGATCGCACACCCAATGCAATGCCCAGACCAGAAGACAGGCCGGCCAATGTCTTCCAGGATGGTTTTGGCATTGACCTGAGCCAGGACAGGATAAAATACAAACTCATGATATACCCCGTGGCGAACGGGATATCCTTCGGATTCATCACTCCATGGCCTAGGAACCGGGGGCTGAGGAAAAGCACCAGAAAACCCACAATGGCTCCTTCCCATCCTGCAAAAGCACCGACCAGAAGGGCTGCAAATAATATAGCTGTCCAACCGAACAAGGCGTTCCAGGCATGCCTGACCCGATGATAACCTTCTACCTCTGGAGAATCATATCCCAATAATCGATTGGTAGCCCCGGATATGACTTCAAAAAACCCGCCGTAATAATGCATTTTGGTCTTTGGCAGATTCAATGCCGTTGTATCCGCGCCACCGGAAGCATACCAGGAAATCAATGCCTGTTCGTACTCATTCTGCATCCGGTCATCGCCGTTGATTCCCGTACCCTGCCCGGCCCAGATCATCCAGACCAATCCAATGCCGGCAACTGCCAGAAAGATATTCCTCAAACGGGACGAACCGGAATCGTCCCACCAGGTTGGCCAATGCGACAACCAGGTCAAGTATGCTGGTGGAGACGAAGGGTGGACAGATTGCTCCCTCGGTCGGGTGGGTTTGGATTTCTGTTTTTTCTGAGCCATATCAGATCAGGCGTTATATGAATTGACTGCATCAATAACTCGCTCCTGTTCCTCTTGCGTCAGTTCGGCAAACATCGGCAAGGAAACACAGGTGGAGGCCAATGCTTCACTCCTCGGCAGATCACCCTCCTTATATCCGAGGAATGCATATGCTTTCTGTAAATGACAGGGCACAGGATAATGCAAAGCAGACTGAACTCCCTTGTCGAGTAAATGACGCATCATGCGTTCACGATCAGCAGTTTGGACGACAAACAAGTGCCATACCGGGACGGTGCCATCCAGGACTTTGGGCATGGTTACGCCAGGGTTGTTTATGTTGTTCAAGTAGTTGCTTGCAACCAGACGGCGTCCATCATTCCACTCATCCAGGTGGTTGAGTTTTATCGAAAGCACAGCCGCCTGAAGCCCGTCCATGCGCATGTTGTAGCCGATCTCTTCATGATAATATCGCTGATCTGACCCATGATTGCGGAGACGATAGATATGGTCTATCCATTCCTTTTGATTGGTGGTGATCCCTCCACCTTCTCCGTAGGCTCCCAGATTTTTACCCGGATAAAAAGAAAAGGCAGCTATATCGCCGATACTGCCTGCCCGACGTCCTTTGTACAACGCACCATGGGCTTGTGCGGCATCTTCGATCAAGTAGAGATTGTGTCGATTTGCGATGACCCTCAATTCGTCCAACTTGCACGGTTGGCCATACAGGTGAACTCCAGCTATTGCTTTTGTCTGTTTGGTGATAGCCTGCTCAGTTGCATCTGGATCCAGGTTGTGGTATTCGTCACAATCCACAAAAACAGGAGTAGCCCCACAATAGGATACGCCCCAGGCAGTGGCGACAAACGTATTACCGGGTACGATGACTTCATCCCCGGGGCCAATACCCAGAGCCAGCATGGCAAGGTGCAAGGCACTCGTACCTGTATTCACTCCAGCTGCATATTCCGACTGACAATACCTGGCAAATGCTTCTTCAAACCGGGTCACAAAAGGACCTCCTGCAAATGCTGTCTGTGACAGGACCTGATCCCACTCGCGGTGCACATCGGCCTGAATCTGTTGATATTGCCGACTCAGGTTTAAAAATGGTACTTGTTCCATATTCAATCTTCGAGATATCTGATTATTCGTCCAGGATTACCCACCACGACTGCTTTCGGTGGAATGTCTTTTGTGACCACCGAGCCGGCACCGATCAGGGCACCTTCACCAATCTTGATTCCCCCAAGAATGGTCGCACTTGTACCTATGGATACACGATCCCCGATTTCAGTCGTCACGACATGCCAGTCGGCATCTGTTTGTTGACTGCCATCGGCATTCACGGCACGCGGGAACAGATCATTGATGAAGGAAACATTATGTCCGACAAAGACACCATCTCCGATCCGCACACCTTCACAGATGAACGTATGACTGGATATTTTACAGTGTTTACCAATATGGGCGCCTCGCTGGATTTCTACAAATGAACCCACCTTTGTGCCATCATCGATCGAACACCCGTAGGCATTCACAAAATCGAAAATGCGGACATTTTCGCCCACTTCGACATTGACCAGATGCTGGCGCTGACTGTCGATATTCAATATCTGCATCACGCGGTAATTAGAGGATAATTTCCCGGCCTTTCTGTTTGATCGAACGATCTGCCGCTGCCAGGATTTCGACAACTTCCAGGCCGCTAAGATAATCAGATACCGGAGCCTTCCCTTCCTGGATAGCATCCCTGAAGTCTTTTGCCAATTCGGCGAGGGCTTCAAATTGAGGAATTTTCGGGATCATGATATCACCGGTCCGATAATCGACAAGGATCCGTTCCCGATCACTCTGGGGTAACACAGTGTATCCTTTATCATAGATTCTCAGTTTCTCGGTTGTTTCCAGGTCATTAAAGACAATCATTTTTTTATCACCCCCAACCAGCATCTGCCGGATCTTGACCGGGGAGATCCACGAGCAATTGAAATGGGCGATCCTGTTTTCCGGATAGAAAAGGGTGAGAAAGGCAATGTTTTCCAGTTGGTTGTCCGTGTGGCTCATGCCGACAGCCTGGACAGAAACGGGCTTCCCGCCAAGCAGGTGACGACAGATTGAAATGTCATGTGGTGCGAGATCCCAGAGCACATTCACGTCGGTCTGAAACAAACCCAGATTGATTCGGGTACTGTCAACATATTGCAGTTGGCCCAGCATGCCCTCATCCACATAGGTTTTCATCTGCCTCACAGCCGGGGTATAGAGATAGGTATGATCGACCATCAGGACACGACCTGATGTTTCCGCCAGATCGATCAGTTGATTGGCTTCATCGACGGTGGATGTCATCGGTTTTTCCAACAGGACATGTTTGCCCGCGCGAAGCGCTCTGGAAGCCAGGTCAAAATGGGTATACACAGGGGTGGCGATGACGAGCGCATCAACGGTCGGATCATCGAGTATATCTTGAAGATTGGCAGTCATGGTCATCCCGGGATACATGGCTGCTGCCCGATTCCGCTGATGTTCTGAAAGGTCCAGAATATGGGAAACCTGACAACCCGGTGTATTGTGAAAATTTCGTGTGAGATTGGGACCCCAATATCCGAATCCGATAATGGCAATATGGATCATGTTGATAGATTGCGTGATTGAGAAATACGGAACAGGATGACAGCCCAGAAGAGGGAGGCCAGTTCGCGGACAACACGAAAGATGGTTTTCCAGCTTGCTCCTTGCTCGTTCCTGCGCGCCGGGGGAGGTACCTGGATGGGATCTCATGCGGGAGATGACCTTTGATCAACAGTTTTGCACAGATCTCACTTTCTATGGCTGAGCTCTTGATTCTGAGATCCAGATGGATGATCTCTTTTCGTTTATAAGCTTTTACCCAATTTACATCCTTCATGTCCAATCCGAGAAAAATCCGATTGAACCACTTGTTGAAGGCAGAAAGGATGTTGCGAAAGGTTGAATAGGAGAGATTTTCTTTGCGGTAGAAACTGAGAAATGTCTGATTGCCAAATGCCGGATACGGCAAAAGCTCCTGAACATCAAACTGTCCGTCACCGGGAATGAAAATGACATTGTCCTTTGTAGCCTGAAAATAGATATCTCGTATACCGGCTCCTATGCCCATGTTGCGAGGATGCAAAACAGGCCGAATATCGCTGTTTGCCTCGGCAAGGGACCGGATCATGATCGGTGTTTGGTCAACACTTCCATCATCGACCAGGATTATCTCATAATCCGTTATTCCCCATTGTTTGGTCAGATCAAGTACTTCCTGAACGACATTCTCCAGGGTTCCCTCTTCATTAAAACATAAGATGCCAAATGACCATGATTGCATAAAACGAGGCGGATAATCATGAAGGTTTCACCCTTGGTACGGAACAAGATTCAGGTTAGGAACGATCAAAACCGAAGGCTGCCAAGATAGGAAATCTTTATACCCTCATCTCAACTGTGTACTTTTGCGCCACCATACAATTTCATCAACTGGAAAGAATTTCCATATGGAGATCAAATTATCGACTCTCGTCAAGCAGATGGCCGAATCTGAGACGATCAAAATGTCGCAAAAGGCCAGAGATCTGACAGCCCAAGGCCATGAGGTAATCAACCTGAGCCTGGGTGAGCCGGATTTTGATACTCCCCAACACATCAAGGATGCAGCTGTTGCTGCTCTCCAGGCGGGCTTTACCAAGTATACTCCTGTGCCCGGATTACCTGAACTCCGGAAAGCCATCCAGCAGAAATTCTCGAGAGACAATGACCTCCACTTTGGTCTGGACGACATTGTCGTTTCCAATGGAGCCAAACAATGTCTGGCCAATGTGATGCTGGCTTATCTGGATCCAGGGGATGAGGCCATTATTTTTACGCCATACTGGGTCTCCTATTACGAGATGATTCGCATGTCCGGTGCCAAGCCGGTTCTGCTCGGAGCAGGCATCGACCAGGACTTCAAGGTCTCCCCAGGCCAATTGAAAGAAGCGATAACGGCCCGCACGCGAATGATCCTCTTTTCATCTCCATGTAATCCTACTGGAACGGTGTATGCAAAGGAAGAACTTGAAGCGTTGGCTGAAGTACTGAAGGAATACCCTGACATCCTGGTGGTGAGTGATGAGATCTATGAGTACATCAATTTCAAAGGCAAGCATTTTTCAATCGGAAGTATTCCGCACATGCGGGATCGAACCGTTACAGTTAATGGCTTCGCCAAAGGATTTGCCATGACGGGATGGCGTTTGGGTTACATGGGCGGTCCTACCTGGTTGGCAAAGGCGTGCAGCAAGATCCAGAGCCAGTTTACGTCCGGGGCAAATTCATTCGGACAGAAGGCCGCCGTAACAGCTCTTGGAAAGTGGTTTGGAACCGACTTTGGCGATGCGGGAACAGTTTCGGCGGAGACGGGATCTGCTCGCTGATCTCTTAAGTAAATTGCCTGGATGGAAGGTCAACAAACCGGATGGGGCCTTTTATCTTTTCCCGGATATCAGTGCCTATTTCATGAAATCTTCTCCGTTGGGCCCCATTCGAAATGCCAATGATTTCGCAGAATTCCTGTTGGATCAGGCGCATGTCGCTACAGTAGCCGGTTCCGCTTTTGGTGATGACCAATGCATCCGAATTTCCTATGCGGCTTCTGAAAAAGATCTGATCGAAGCCTGCCATCGGATCGAAAAGGCGATGCATCAGATCTGGTAAACCGAAGTTAGCTGAATTTTATCTTCATCTCTTGTACCTGAACCCCTCATTCCCGGAACAGTCAGGTAAAGCCCCCATATTCAATATGAAACCTACAAGTCATACACCACTACTGGACAAACCTATACCCATTAAACCACCTGTGGCCGACAAGCGCCCGGTAAAACTGGAAAAGCATGGTGATACCCGAATCGACCCATATTACTGGTTGAACAAACGGGAAGATGAAGAAGTCTTGGCATATCTCCGGGCGGAAAATGAATATCGCGAAGCGGTCATGGCACCCTTACAACCCTTGCAGAATCGGTTGTTTGACGAAATCACCAGCCGGATCAAGCAAACAGATCAATCAGTTCCGGTTCGGGAGAATGGGTATTGGTATCTGACCCGTGTTGAGGAAGGGAAAGAATATCCCATCTATTCCAGGAAAAAAGACGAGCCCGGATCAGAGGAATCGATCCTTCTTGACGTGAATGTAATGGCTGAAGCTCATGCCTACTATCATATTGGAGGGCGAATCATCAGCCCGAACAATCGATATCTGGTCTATGGTGAAGACACCGTCAGCCGTCGTCAATATACATTGAAAGTCCTCGATCTGGAGACCAATACGTTATTGAGCGAACATATTCCGAACACTACAGGAGTGGCCGTCTGGGCGCATGATAACAAGACTTTTTTCTATACCAGGAAGGATGACTCGTTGCGCGCATTTCAGATCTACAGGCACCAGTTAGGTGGGGATGTGAAGGATGATGTCCTCGTTTTCCATGAATCGGATGATACCTTCCATGTCCAGGTCTATCCATCTTCGTCGCGGGAAATGATTCTGATTTCGTCCGAACAGACTGTTTCTTCAGAATGTCATTTTCTTCGGGCTGATGATCCAACAGGAAATTTTCAGGTTGTCCATCCTCGTGAACGTGACATGGAATACGATCTCGATCACATCAATGGAACATTTATCATCCGGACTAATTGGTTGGCACAGAACTTTCGATTGATGATGGCCAACGAACAGCATCCGAACCGGGATTCATGGACCGAGATGATCGCTCATCGTCAAGATATTTTGCTGGAGGATGTGGCTTTGTTCCATTCTCACCTGGTGATCCAGGAACGAGTGAAAGGGATCAGTCACATCCGTATCCGGACCTGGGATGGTGGTGAGGACCATCATGTGGATTTCGGAGAATCCGCTTACACGGCTCAATTAGGGAATAACCCTGATCCAGGTCACAATCGGGTAAGGCTGGTCTATACATCGATGACGACACCTGTATCTACATTTGATTATGTATTTGTCTCCCGGGAGTTGATCTTAATGAAAGAGGAAGAAGTCATCGGTTCATTCAGGAAATCAGACTATGCATCCAGGCGGTTAATGGCGACATCATGGGATGGCCAAATGATTCCTGTTTCACTGGTTTACAGAAAAGATGTCGAGGAGCATTTCCCGGGTCCGTTACTACTCTATGGTTATGGCTCCTACGGGATCAGTATCGATCCTTACTTCAGTTCTGCACGTCTCAGTTTGCTTGATCGCGGGTTTTCGTTTGCCATAGCACATGTTCGCGGTGGTGAGGATCTCGGTCGACCCTGGTATGAAAACGGCCGTCAACTGACCAAAATGAATACCTTCCAAGATTTTATCTGTGCAGCTGAGTACCTGATCCGGAAGGCTATACCGATGCAAGCAACCTCTTTGCCATGGGCGGAAGTGCAGGTGGATTGCTGATGGGAGCAGTCATGAATATGCGTCCGGATCTGTGGCGTGGTGTGATCGCTGCAGTGCCCTTCGTGGATGTTGTGACAACCATGCTGGATGATTCGATACCCCTGACAACCGGCGAGTATGATGAATGGGGCAACCCGAATGATCAGACATATTACCAATATATCAAATCCTATTCACCTTATGACAATGTAGAGTCGAAGGCTTATCCTGCAATACTGGTCACCACCGGACTCCACGATTCTCAGGTTCAATACTGGGAGCCGGCCAAGTGGGTGGCCCGTTTGCGTGAGAAAAAACCGATGACCAGCCATTGTTGATGTTTTGCAATATGGAAACGGGTCATGGCGGTGCCAGCGGGCGTTTTGAACGGCATCGGGAAACTGCCATGGAATATGCATTCTTACTTGATCTGGCAGGTATTCGAGAATAGCGAACGTTGATCTATCTAATTACAATGAAAAAGCGCCTTCGGAATGAATTCCGAAGGCGCTTTTCATAAAATGTGATTGATCAGTGATTATTCAACGATCAAGCGTTGGATCATCCGTCCTTCATGCGCACGAATGTCCAGGAAGTATGTACCTGGTGTCAACTGTTCCAGAACCAGTGTTTCGCTGATCTGATTACCGGCGACTGTTCTGGAAAGAACAGAAGCACCCAATACGTTGAACAGATTGATCTGCAATACTTCGGGCTGGTTGAATGTCATATTCAACACCACCTGATGGCTGGCTGGGTTAGGGAACAGACTAAAGGCTGTCAACGAGGCAATATCCTTGATTGAAGTCAGTTCCTGTACAGTGACTACCTCAACTGTCAAACAGCCATTTGCATCCGTCAGAGACAGGGTATATTCTCCAGGAGCAAGATTTGAGATGGAGCTCTCGGTTGAACCTGTACTCCAGAGGAATAGATATGGAGCAGTGCCTCCTGTAGGAGCTGATGATGCGCTTCCATCCTGGTTACCAGGTGTTGCATGCTGAACGGTTACCTCACCTGCAAGAGCTGCAGGTTCACCAAGATCAACAGAGATTTCGTCAGAACAATTATTCGGATCCGTTGCGATGATCGTATATGTGCCAGCAGGCAGATTGTTTGCTACACTACCTGACAGGTTCGGATCGTGCGACCAGGCAAAGGTGAGGGCTCCACCACTGGATGATGCATTCAGTGAAATGGCTCCGTTGGCATCTCCATGACAAACCGGTGATGTTTCCAGTGCCTCATCAATATTGACCTGATAGGTTGATCCAACAATGATCTCCACAGTTTCAGATTCACCATTATCATCAGTGACAACAACTGTGTATGTACCAGCGGAAATGTCAGCAATGTCTTCAGATGAAGAACCATTTGACCACAGGAAGGTATATGGTGGTGTACCTCCTGCAACTGACAGGTCTATTCCTCCATTAGACGAATTGTGATTACAGGTTGCATTTGTCACGGCAGCGGTCACAGATACAGTCGGTGCAGTTACTGTTAACGTAGTACAGGATGTATCTGATCCGCATAGATTGGTCACGATCAGGCACACTTCATAATCACCGGGTAAAACGTATTCATGGATTGGTGATTGTTCCGAGGAAGAGTTGCCATCACCAAACGTCCACAAATAGGTGGTCGGATTGCCATTTGATTGATCGGTAAAGGTTACCTTTTGCTTGGCAGCGACATACGAATAACCAGACTCCGGAGCTGCTGGTCCGTTGTCATAGACGACCTGTGCAGCATCAGAGTTGGTGCAACCGGTGGTTTCATTCGTGATTGTCAATGTATAGGTTCCAGCTGCATTAACCAGAGGAGTTGGTGTTGAAGCACCACTGACGATATTGCCATCGACAGTTTCCCACAAGTAAGAATAGCCATTCCCGTTGGCACTTTTTGTTCCATCGAGGTTGATCTGGCTGACAGCACAATTCAAGGTACCATCTTCACCTGCATCTGCTGCAGGAAGTTGAATGTCCTGTTGAACAATAGCCTGATCCTCACTGAAACAACCCGTGTTGTTAAATGTCACCAGCAGGAAATAGTCTCCCGGTTCATCAACGTCACAGACTGGGGAATTGGCACCAGATACAATATGCCCGTTCGGGGTTGTCCATTGGTAAGAACATCCAGAGTTTTCAGAATTTGTCCCATCCAATGTCGCGATGGTTTCCAGGCAACTGAGGTATCCATCGTCTCCCGCATCAGCAACAGGTGCCGGATTGGCATCTACGGAGAATGTTTCCTCCCTGAAGCAACCATCACTATCTGTGACCACGACGGAGAAATCACCTGCGTTGAGGTCCTGAATGTCTTGTTGAGAACTGCCATTACTCTATAAATAACCATAACCACCTGCACCCCCGCTGGAGGATATATCGATGGCCCCGTCTCCGTATCCAGGGCAAGATTCGATGGTGATCAATTCCGCTGAAACTTCAACGGCAGTTGGTTCATCAATGACAATTTCTACTGTTTCGATTTCAACATTGTTTTTATCCTTGATGGTACAGGAATACGTACCTGCAGGCAGATCGCCGATATCCTCGGTTGTTTTGCCGTTGCTCCATTCATAGTAGTAGGGGTAGTAGCCACCAACGGGCTCGATATCAATACTGCCATCTTCATATCCATTGCATGAAGCATTCTGTGAACCAACCAGATCATAGGTCATTGCACAGCTGGTAACATATTCATATTGTCCTCCACTGGTACGTTGTCCGGACTCATATACCGTCTTTGTCTGTGGACAAATGGCATAGATCGTCGGATAGTAAGTGATCTGATAATCTGATTTGATACCCTGATTGGATGAATTGAGGTCAGTAATGGGAAATGGTGTTCCGGTTACCCAGTCTCCCTGGGTGGAGTTGTTACATCCGGCAGATCCATACAGACAGTTGGTATTCGTATTCAAGTCAGCTTCAATGAAGATCACAAAGACATCATCCGTTCCGTTTGGTCCGTATTGATTCCAAAGACCCTCCATATGGCCACCACTATGGTAGTTCCAGCAGGGCCCACACCAGGTTGCTGAAAATTCAAGGTAGACGGTTTTACCCTGGTTGAGCAAAGTGTAGAGATTCCATGTCTGACCATTCAGGTCTGTCACGGTAAAGTCTTCTGCATGGCTACCATCGGGCAATACCGCGTGAGCTGGTAAGGTTAAGCCGATGAAGGCGAGCAATACTAGAGAACGTAACAGTGTTTTCATACAATGCTATTTGGTGGTGATATTTCAGTAAAATAAAGGAGACAACAACAGACAAAGTTAGGTAGAATGATGGACTATTGCGAATAGTTCAGTCAGAAAATGCCATGAAAACTGTATTTTGAAACATCACATTGACAATGGCATAATTACGGAATAATATTCTGAATAGACTACAATTTTTTGCGGATGGTAAAATATTATGTGGCTGCGTCTAGTCAGCATGTTGGTAAAACGACATCTACCCTGGGGCTGGTCAAGGCATTCAAGTCAAAGGGGTTTCGCGTTGGATACTGCAAACCGGTTGGCCAGGAAGCACTTGGCTGGATGGATCACTATGCAGATAAGGATGCTGTTCTGTTTGCTACCAGCATGGGTTTCAGTCTGGATTCTGCATTGCACAGTCCAGTGATCCTTGGGCCTGGAGCAACAACTGCCTATATCGATCATCCGGAACGATACAGTTTCGAAGAACGCATCCGCTATGCCGCTGCAACTTTGGAACGAGAGAATGATGTTGTCATTTATGAAGGCACCGGCCACCCAGGAGTCGGTAGTGTGGTTGATCTGTCGAATGCCCAAGTAGCCAAAATGCTTGACGCAGAAGTCATTCTCATTGTCGAAGGAGGCATTGGCAGCACGATTGACCAGATCAGTTTGAGTACAGCCTTGTTCAAGCAGGAAGGTGTGCCGATTGCCGGACTGATCATTAACAAGGTTCAATCCGATCGAATTGACAAGGTTCGCTACTACCTGGAAAAGAAGCTGAAGAAAAACTGGCCACCCATTCTCGGATTTCTTCCCTACGATCACAATCTGGCAAATCCGATTATGGACACGATCAAGCAGGCTGTCATGGGTGAGGTCCTGATGCATCCGGAGTGTATGGACAACCGGGTAGAAGAAATTATGGCCGCTTCCCTGCTGGAGGTTCACGAACTGGAGTCATTACAAAATGTTCTGTTGGTAACAAGCGGTAAACGGATGCCGGAAGCAGTGCACAAAATGATGGCGATCCAGGCTTCGCAAGGTGAATCCGAATGTCAGTTGGCAGGCATCGTCATTACCGGTGATGGAACCCATTCCAGCAATATATCCATGACAAATGAAGTTGAGGACTATCTTCTTCGCCATCGGATTCCCGTGATCAGCACACACCTGGATACTTACGGTTCGGCCGTCAAGATCAACCGGATCGAAGTGAAGATCAACACGCGGACTCCCTGGAAGGTCAATCTGGCTGAGGAAATGATTCGGCAATACGTCGATCTGGATCGTTTATTGGCTGTACCCGTCGAAAATAGAGAAAAAAATTAAAAGAATTTTCCAAATAAGATTTTGAATTGACATCATTTTTTGTCTTCAAGCATTATATATGAGCATAAATATGAATCTATTCAGAATATAATTCTATTATTCAAAATTTCGCCATATTTTTAAACAGTGGGCATAGGGGTTGGTCTCCCAATTGGTGTCTTCCTATCAAATGCGAAGCCATGGAAGCCAACAACAAAGTACAGACACTCCGTCAATTCCCTTTCTTCTCCAATCTATCGGATGAAGCGGTGGAGACACTGGCCAAGGCAGCTACATTGGTGAAAAAGCCGCGTCACCATTATATCTATGTGCCCGGAGAGTCTTCGGATGAAGTCTATTTCCTCATCGAGGGCGGTGTCAAGATTGGTATTTTTGGCAATGATCAGCGGGACATTATTCGCAATATCCTCCACCCGCTTGCCTATTTCGGAGAGCTCAGTCTGACAGGAGAAGAAAAGCGTGAGGACTATGCGATTTCAATGAATGAACCGGTCACCCTGCTCGTGATTGCTACCGGTGATATACTCAAGGCCATGGAATCCAACTATCACCTGAATATCCTGCTGATGCAGGCCCTCGGGCAACGGCTTCGACAGGCAGAACACCGCGTGGATTCCCTGATGCTACAGGATGCACGTACCCGTGTAGTGGAATTTCTGAAGAGTACAATCAGAGAAAGGGGCAAGCGGATCGGCTACGAGTTTCTGCTCAAGCACAGCCTCACGCAACAGGATATCGCCAGTATAACAGGCACTTCCCGCCAAACCGTAACGCAAGTATTGAATGATCTCAAACGATCCAATCTGATTTTTTTTACCCGCCGAAGTATCCTTGTCCGTGATTTGAGTAAACTGGATGAGATTACAGTATAATTCACCGGAGGAACTTACCTTTGCATCCTTCTCTCGGAGGAGTGGCAGAGTGGTTGAATGCATCGGTCTTGAAAACCGACGTAGGCGAAAGTCTACCGGGGGTTCGAATCCCTCCTCCTCCGCTACCACATAAAAGGCCACCATTTGGTGGCCTTTTTCAATTGGTGCCCCAGGCATGGATAAATGATCAAAGAAGGATTATCCATTCGGCCTGAATCCTGGTGGAATCAGTATTCCACCCGATCGTGTTCCATGAATCCGGAAAGTTTATTCCAGGAAACCGTGTTTGGCGGGTCAGCGGTGATGATGATCGGTTCCTTCTTCACCGGATGGATAAACCCCAGTGACCAGGCATGAAGATAGATGCCATCAAAATCAGGTTTCATTGAAGCCCCATATTTCAGATCGCAGCGAATGGGCATGCCTGCAGCAGCCAATTGTGCCCTGATCTGATGTGGCCTTCCGGTATCCGGTTCAACACGTAACAGAAACAGTTGATCCATCTCTGCAGCCAGCTCATACCGCAAGGTCGCATGTTTCGCTTTCGGGTGCCGGCGGCTCGGACGCGTCAATGCTTTTACGGGTTGGCCTGCTTCCCCCTTATCAATATAATGTTCGAGAGTGCCCTGCAATTTTTCAGGTCGTGTTGAAACAATGGCATAATACACCTTCTTGACTTCCCGGAGTCGAAACAGTTCCTGGATCCGGGGGAGGGATTTGCTTGTCCGTGCAAAAAGGCAGATTCCACTCACTGGACGATCCAGCCTGTGACAGGGGGTCAGAAAAATATTCCCCTGTTTGTTGTATTGATGCCGGATATAATTCTTCCCCCAATCCTCCAGGGTCGCATCGCCAGTAATATCAGCATGAACCAGCATGCCTGCCGGCTTGTTCAGGGCAAGCAGATGATTATCTTCAAAAATGACCTGGGGGGATACCATCTGTTTCATTTTCCTGATCTTGGCCTCATGAAATTGCGTTTGGGATTTTCACCGTGTCCGAATGACACGTTTCTTTTTCACGCACTCCTCCACAAGCTGGTTGAAGGACCAAAGGTACATTGGGAACCGCACATGGAGGATGTGGAGTCGTTGAACCAGCTGGCCTTGACCGGACAGCTGGATGTGACCAAGCTTTCCTTTCATGCATATGCCTATTGTGCTCATCTGTACCAGTTGCTCAACACCGGTTCGGCCCTCGGATTTGGTTGCGGACCTTTGCTGATTGCCCGGTCATTCCTGACCGACGAGCAGATCCGGGATTCTGTGATCGCTATTCCCGGCGAGTTGACTACGGCTCATTTCCTGTTCAAAATGGCCTACCCGGAGGCGAAAAATACCCGAACCATTGTTTTTTCAGATATCGAGAATGCTATATTGAACGGAGAAGTGGATGCAGGTGTCATTATCCATGAAAATCGCTTTACCTATATGGACAAAGGATTGATACAAATCAAAGATCTGGGAGCCTATTGGGAGGAAAAGACCGGATTGCCTATTCCGCTGGGAGGCATATTTGTTCGTCGTGATCTTTCATTGGACCTCAAACTTGCAATCGAGCAAGCGATTGGCGAATCTGTTCGTTTCGGCTGGGCGCATCCCGAAGCAAGTACGGACTTCATCCGGTGTCATGCTCAGGAAATGGCACCTGACGTAATCAGACAACATATCCAACTGTACGTCAATGCATTTACAGAGGATCTTGGACAACGCGGTCGGGAAGCGGTGACGGGAATGTACGGCCAGGCATCGGATTTACACCTTATCCCGGCGATACCCGAGTCCATCTTCCTGGCCCCCTGACTCAATCATCGTATGATCCTTTTTTATCATATAATTGGCATGAATATTGTACTTTTTGATCATGTGTAAATTTGGGTTACGCAATTATTTCGTCCATTTCTGAAGCTCGTGCATAGTCACGGGCTTTTTTTATGCCTGGAAAGCCGTGTATTCGGGTTTTTTGCTATCATGAAATGGGCTGGAGGATGTAACTTCGCCCCCTCATGAAATAATTTGAAGCAGTATGATCATCGGTGTTCCAAAGGAAATCAAAAGCAGTGAGAACCGTGTTGCCTTAACGCCAGCCGGTACACTTGAACTCACAAAACGAAATCACACGGTCTATGTCCAGTCTTCTGCTGGTGTCAGTTCGGGTTTCCCGGATGAAGTCTATGTAGAAGCAGGGGCAAAAATTCTGTCTACAATAGAAGAGGTGTATGCTATTGCAGAGATGATCATCAAAGTAAAGGAGCCGATTGAATCAGAATATAAACTGATTCGCAAAGATCAGTTGATATTTACCTATTTCCACTTTGCATCCTACGAACCATTGACTCGTGCCATGATCGACAGTGGCGCTGTGTGTCTGGCTTATGAAACTGTGGAGTTACCTGACCGGAGCCTGCCATTGCTGGTTCCAATGTCGGAAGTTGCCGGACGTATGGCCATTCAGGAAGGAGCAAAATATCTGGAGAAACCATCGGGTGGCATCGGCATATTGTTGGGTGGCGTACCCGGAGTTCGCCCGGCCAAAGTCCTGATTTTGGGCGGGGAATTGTCGGTATGCAAGCGGCAAAGATGGCAGCGGGACTGGGTGCCCAAGTGACTATTATGGATATCAGCCTTCCGCGGTTGCGTTATCTGGCTGATGTCATGCCGGCTAACGTGATGACCATGTATTCCAATGAATTCAACATTGTTCAGGAGATTCGAACAAGCGAACTGATTGTCGGCGCTGTCCTGATCCCTGGTGCCAAGGCACCAAATCTGATCCGAAGAGATATGTTGAAAGAGATGCGCCCAGGTACTGTAATGGTCGACGTAGCTGTAGACCAGGGTGGCTGTTTTGAAACGACAAGACCAACAACCCATGAGGATCCAATCTATATCATTGATGGGGTTGTACATTACAGTGTAGCGAACATGCCCGGAGCGGTACCCTATACTTCGACGATAGCCCTGACAAATGCCACTCTCCCCTATGCTATTCAACTTGCCGATAAAGGTTGGAAGGCAGCCTGTGAAGAAAACCTGCCATTGCGGAAGGGGCTCAACGTTGTGAATGGGAAAGTAGTCTATGAAGGAGTTGCCGATGCATTCAACCTGCCCTATGTGCCTGTTGAAACGGTACTTTGATCTGAATGCTTGAAAAGAAGCTTGATGTTGACGATAGAAACACCGGCCCAACTGTTTATTGACCAGGAACATCGGTATGGTGCACATAATTATCATCCACTACCTGTAGTGCTCCAACGGGGCCAGGGAGTGCATGTCTGGGATGTAACGGGCAAGCGGTATTTTGATTTTCTGTCAGCCTATTCGGCGGTTAATCAGGGGCACTGCCATCCGCGGATCGTGCAAGCACTGGTTGATCAGGCAAAGGAACTGACGTTGACCTCAAGAGCCTTCTACAATGACCAGTTGGGTCCCTATGAAGAGTATGTCACATCCTACTTTGGATACGACAAGGTACTGCCTGCCAACAGCGGCGTAGAAGCCGGAGAAGCAGCGGTCAAGCTCTGTCGCCGTTGGGGATACGATGTGAAGGGTATTCCGAAGAATCAGGCGAAGATCATTTTTGTAGAGGGGAACTTCTGGGGTCGAACGCTGGCAGCAATTTCTTCCAGCACGGATCCGAGTAGTCGAATCGGTTTCGGACCGTTTATGACGGGTTACGAAATCATACCCTACAACGACCTGAATGCGCTGGATGAAGCATTGAAAGATCCTGATGTGGCGGGATTCATGTTTGAACCGATCCAGGGTGAGGCGGGAGTAGTCGTGCCGGATCCCGGCTATCTGCGGGGAGTTCGGGATCGGTGTACGCGAGCCAACGTCCTGATGATAGCCGATGAGGTTCAGACGGGGATTGCCAGAACTGGAATGCGCCTGGCATGTGATCATGAGGATGTCAAACCCGATATCCTGATACTTGGAAAGGCGCTGTCTGGCGGAGTTTTTCCTGTATCTGCAGTATTGGCAGATGACGAAGTCATGCTGACGATCAAACCCGGAGAACATGGATCAACATTTGGTGGCAATCCATTAGCTTGTGCAGTGGCCAGGGCGGCGCTGGAGGTTGTTGTTGAAGAAGATCTGGCAAACAAGGCCCAACAGATGGGTCAACTGTTTCGGGAACGGATGAATACATTGGTGGCCACGCATCCTTTGCTTGGGCTGGTGCGCGGGAAAGGACTGTTGAATGCTATCGTGATCAATGATGATCCGGACAGCCAGACAGCATGGAATATTTGCCTTGCCCTGGCAGAGAACGGATTGCTCGCCAAACCCACACACGGGAATATCATTCGTTTTGCACCGCCATTGGTGATCCGGGGAAGAGGAAATGATCGAATGCTGCTCGATCATCGAATCGACAATTTCCTCTTTTTCTGCCTGATTATGCCGCCTCCTGGTTTGCTTGTATAACCGGATCCTTCTTGAGTGTAACATGAAAAGTGGATCCTTTGCCGGGGTGTGATTCCACCCAAATGGTTCCTCCGTGTTGCTCGGCAATCTTTCGGCAGATGGTGAGACCCAACCCGACACCGGCCAGATCAGGCGATCGGTCCAATTGACGAAACATCTGAAAAATGGATTCTTGAGATTCTTCCGGAATCCCGATTCCATTATCTGAGATTGACAACTGGATCGCATCTTCCTTGTCCGTTACCGCGATGTGAATCACCGGGTTTTCATGTGGACGTCTGAATTTGATCGCATTGGTCAGCAGGTTCTGTAACAGTTGTTCGATTTTGACACGCACAGCCTGGATGGGCAGATCTGGAAGTTCCGCATGAATGACTGCACCGGAAGACAGGAGTTGACGTTGCAGATTGGATTTGACCTGGGTGAGGATATCCTCCAGATGAATTTCCTGAAATTTGTTTCCATCACTGATGGCATATCTGGATGATTTGAGAATATTGTCGATCAGTTGGTTCATATATTTTACGCCGCCTGTGATGTACTGTATGTACTCTGCGATCCGGGCATTTTCCTCGCCCGATTTGAACCATTCCCGTTCCAGTAATTGTGCAAAACCTGAAATTGTCCTCAGTGGCTGTTTGAGGTCATGGGATGCGAGGTAAGCGTATTGTTCCAGCTTGTCGTTTGACCGTCGCAATTCTTCCGTGCGGACACCGACGATCTCTTCCAGATTGACATTAATTGCTTTCAATTCGATTTCTGCAACCTGTAATGCCTGTCGTTGCGTTTCAATAACTTCATTTTTGCGTTCCAATGTTTCAATATGGTTCTTTTCCTTGCGAACCACCCGAAAGAGAAGGATAGCTACAACAAGTATGAGAAACAGCAGAGCCACCAGTGCAAGGGTCCTCTGTCTCTGGGCGACCAGACTGGATTCAGCCAATTCCTTTTCCATGCGGAGATGGACATTCTCCTGATCCTTTTGTCGCAAGGAATAACTCGCTTCCAGCCGCGCGATTTCAGCACCGTTTTCTTCATTCCACAGGGAATCTTTAACGACCAGATATTCCTCGTGCAAGCGAAGTGCCTCTGCCCACTGTTTCCTGCCCTTGGCAATCTGATAGCGAAAGAATCGGGCATTCATTCGGTGGTTACGACTGCCGAGCCAATCGGCCATTCGGTAAAATGGTTCGGCATATATATTCGCTTCATCAAATTTGCCTTGTTCCAGCATCAATGCAGTCAGGCTGTACAGTGCATTGACTTCTCCACGCGGAATGGATTCCTTTTCAAACTGCTTTCGGGCAGCGAGAAGGAATCGGAGAGCCTCTTCTTTCCGTCCATCCTGCCGGGCAACTTCGCCGAGTTGATAAGTCGCATAGGCAATACCTGATTTGTCATTTGCCTGTTTGTACCATTGCAGAGCCTGTTCATGCGCTTTTGAGCTGCTTTCAGACTGTCCAATGCCATGTACGTTTCACCGATCACCATGGAGGAATAAGCCAGATCGGACACCTTCTTGTCGGGAAGTGACTGACGTAACAGCAAGGCCCGTTGATAAAAGTCCAGCGCCTTTTTATAGTCTTCCTGAAGCTTGTATACTACACCCAATCGGTCCAGCGTATAGGTCAACCCTTCCAGATCACCCATATCTTCCTGGAGTTCCATAGCCTGCAGACCGTATTTGACCGCCAGATCATATTCTCCTTGCAGTCGGTACAGGCCGGTCATGCCCGACAGGATCTTGGCAATCACTTCCTGTTCATTGCCTGCCATAGCGATGGCGAGTGCCTCCTGATACACCTGGCTTGCCATCGGATAGTCGCCATCACTGGAATAGAGGAATGCGATTCGTCTCAGACTGGTTGCCTGCCCTCCCGGATCCGGGATGGTTGCAAACAGATCTGCCGATTGCCGGAGGTAGGCAATAGCCTGATCATTTTCTCCTTTATCGCGATACAGCAGGCCGAGCTGGTATAGCGACCGAGCTTCTCCACTGACCCAGTTGAGTTCCTTACTGAGCTGGTATGCCTGCCAGCCATAATGAAAAGCGGTATCCTGATCTGCTTTCTTGAATTGATCCGTCAGTGCATGGAGCAGGACGATACGATGTGTATCACGGGCACTGCGTTGCAATACCTGCAATAAACTATCGGTTGGTTGTGTTATTCCGCAAACAGGCAGAACAAGCAGGAACCAACGAATCCATCTCCAGTTGTTGATCATTCCTTCTGTTACTGTCTGAACACGTGCAAATTACCTGCCAAACCCGGGATGAAAAGACGGGAGAGGCCCATGACAGCTAATTGATTATCAACAGATTAAAAATATTTATCATATTTTTCTCTACTTTTGTGCGTTTGGTCTATCATCGCATGGTATTCCATCAGTTATTTAGCAGGATAATCCCGAAATATATGTCTCGCTTTTTCATTCCCTTCCTCTTTCTCGGGTTGATTTCAACTCCGCTTCATAGCCAGAAGACAAGCCGTTTTACAGAACCTTATGCCCCGATGAAAGAAGGCAGGGAGGATATGGATCTGGGTTTGTTTCAGGAAAGCGAGCGCAAATTGTCATTATTTCTAGAACGGCCACGGCCACCACAGGAACCGTTGGCTCTTCAACAGATGGAACTTGCCGGGTTGATGCGCGCACAATCAGCTATTCGATCGCAGGACCCACAGGGAGAACGAAAATTACTGGAGTTTGCACGCAGCACTTCACCGGATCCAATGGGCAACCAGGCACTGCTTGAGGCCGCTGATTACTATTTCAATGCCCGGGATTACGCACAGGCTATTCACTTCTATTCCATGGTGAATATGCGCGGACTTGGCGAAGCGCAACGAAGCGAGGCAATCTTCAGGAAGGGATATTGTCATTTTGTCAAAAAGGAGTTCACACAGGCAAAGTCTTCTTTCAGCGAAATCCGGGATATCCGGAATGACAACTATTACCCGGCTAACTATTATTACGGGATGACCCTGTTTTTTGAAGGCCAGTACGATGAGGCGATCAGTTCCTTTCGACGGGTTGAATCCTCTCCCAAGTACGCCAAATACATGCCCTATGTCATCAGTCAGATTCTGTTTGCCCAACAGAAATATGACGAACTGATTGCCTATGCTGAACTCAAATTGAGCGGTCCTGTCGAAAATGAAATGGAGATCCATCAATTGCTGGGACGCTCCTATTTTGAACGGGGAGAATATCAGGTAGCCCTGCCCCATCTGGTCTATTATGCTGATCGAAGTGGCAGTATGCAAGCCGCTGATTTCTATCAACTTGGTTTTTGCCAATATCAGGCTGGACAGTATGCAGATGCCGTCGGGAACCTCGAGCCTCTCAGTCGGAATGAAGACGAAATGGGTCAACAGGCGATGTATATCCCGGGGATGCGTACTTGAAGTCAGGCGACAAGCTGGCAGCCAGAAATGCGTTTCGATCTGCTTCAAAGATGTTGTTCCTACCTGTCCTCGCCGAAGATGCACTTTTCCATTTTTCCAAACTGAGCTATGAATTGCGTGTGGATCGGGAGGCGATACAGGGATTTGCTGAAATTTCAGAAAAGTCACCCCATCATAGCGAAGCACAGGAACTCCTGAGCATTCTTCTCGTAAAGACCGGAGATGTTGAATATGCTTTGGAGTATCTGCAGAGTGCGTCTCTGAAATCTCCTCAATTGAAGGAAGCCTATCAAAAAGTCCATTATCGCAAGGCCATTCAACTGCGACTGGCAAATGAAGATGATCAGGCTCTGCCCTATTTGAAAAAGTCATTATCAACTCCGGTTGATCCACTGACAAAGGCATTGGCAACTTTTCAATTGGGCGAACTCTATCACCAGCAGAAAAACTATCAAGAAAGCATATCCGAGCTGAGCAAATTCCTGACCCTGTCCAAAACGATCAATGATCTACCGGAAGAAGGCTCAGTCCACCTGGCCAATTATATCCAGGGATACAACTACCTGAAAACGAATAACCACAACCGTGCTCTAGGCTACTTTCAGGATGCTGTGGCTGGAATCAAGCGCGATCTGTCCAGGATCAGGAACGCCAGTATTCGAAACAATGTGCTGGGTGATGCTGTGATCCGAACGGGTGACTGTTATTTCAAGAATAATAAATATCCGGAGGCACTCACTTTTTACAACGATGCCATCAAAAATAAATATGCAGGGTTTCACTATGCCAGGTACCAATCTGCTATCATCCTGGGGCTGCAGGGCAAGCCGTATGAAAAAGTGATCGAGCTGGAAGAATTGATCTCTTCCTTTCCCAATTCAGATTTTGCAGATGATGCCCTTTACGAGATCGGAATTACCTACCTGGAACTTGGCAAGATGAATGAATCTGTCAGTCCGTTCAGCCAGTTGATCAAGAATTATGCAAAATCATCTGATTTGATCAATGCCGCCTATCTCAAACTGGGATTGATCAGTTACAATCAGGGTGATTTACAGGAGGCGATCCGGCAATACAAACAGGTGCTCGCGAATAATCCGGATGAAAATGAACGCCGGGCTTCCCTGGCGGCACTGGAAGAAATCTACGTTCGGGACCTGTCTAGTCCGGATGATTATTTTGCCTTACTGGAATCCAGTGGATACAGTGTCAGCGATGCTTCCCGTGATTCCCTGCAATTCAAGTCGGCTGATAATCTGTATGAAGCTGGATCTTATGAAAAAGCAATAACCGCATATGGTCAGTATCTCCAACGTTATCCAGGGGGCTTGCATGTCTTGTCCGCGCACTTCCGCCGTGCAGAATGTTTCAGTGTCTTGAAACGCTATGACGAAGCAATCGTTGATTACGAGGAAGTGGTTACCCGGGGAGCGAGCCGTTTCTATGAAACTGCACTGGAAAAAGCGGCTGTCATCAGTTATAATTACCAGGAAAACTACACCAAGTCACTTGCCTTCTATCAGGCTCTGGAAACGGCTGCCAGTAATGAAGCGATCCGATTTGAAGCACAGTTGGGGGCGTTGCGTTCTGCCTATCGAATCGGCAGGGAAGATGAAGTCTTGAATCTGGCAGATAAAGTCATGGCGAATGCCCAGGCGAATCATAAACAGACCGGTCAAGCCCGTTTTTACAAGGCAAAAGTGCTTTTCGATCGCAAACAGGACGATCTTGCCTTACCTCTGTTCACTGAAGTGATGAATCAATTGGACAGTGAATTGAAGGGCGAATCGCATTACCTGATTGCAGAGATTTATTTCAGGCAGCGATCATTCGACCGTTGTCGGGAATGGTGTCTGTTATCCAACCAGAAGATCCCCGAATACGAACAATGGGTCGCTCGTTGTATTCTCATCCTTTCGGATGTGTTTGTGGAGGAAAATGACCTGTTCAACGCCCGAGCAGCTCTGGAAGGGCTCCTGGATAATTATCAGGGGGATGAGTCCATCCGGCAGGATGCCCGAGACCGATTGGCCCAAATTGGTGTTTTGGAAAGTAAGTCAAACCGACTGATAGCCCCTGACAAGTCTGAATTATTAGAACTACAAGAAGACAGCGACCGCTAATATGACACATACCTCTCTATCCCACTTGATCTTTCGCCTGGTCGCCCCACTCGTATGGGCAGGTGTGATGATACCTGGTTATCTCACTGCGCAAACCAAAGAACTGCCAACTGAAGCTGTCGAAATTGTCAAGAATTTTGATGCCCGACTGGAGGATGCTCAGAAAGTGGGTATTTCACCCGCCAGTCTTGCCTTGGATACTACAGTTCAACGACAGACATACTTCGTCGATGCCAGACCTTCACATCTGGATTATCCTGCTCCGAGGTTACGCCCACTCGCTTTCAAACGCGACCAGGTACTGGACCATTTCAATGGTTTTGTAAAAGCTGGATATGGACTGCCTGCTTCGCCCTATGTGGCAGGTGGGTATGCGTTTCGACAAGAAGACCGATTTGACGCACATCTTGGTATTCTCTACCACGCTGCGGACAATAAAAAACTTGAAAATCAACGGTTTACTTCCACGGCTTTTGACCTGGATGGGAATGTGCACCTGCCTGATCGCTTGACTGTTCATGGCGATATCGGATTTCATCAGGACATTGTTTCCTTTTACGGGTATGACCACCTGGATACCACCTTCAATGAATCAGCGACGAAACAACGATTCAACCGGTTCGCATTGGGGGGCGAGGTATTCAATACCTCAGTGAACGATTTGCTCCTGGATTATACGATTGGTGCAAATTATTATTCTTTGACCGATTTTTTGACGCCAAAGAGTCCGGTCTGGGTCTCAAGCTGGAACTGACCCGGTGGTTCTCCGATTCGCATCCACTGACACTGGATATCGGGAATGAACTGGCTGTTTTTTCCGATACGATCTCCAAGAATCTCAATACGTTCTATATCAAACCGGCATTTACATTTCATGGTGATGCATTTCGTGTTCGGGTGGGTATCAACCTGATTTCAGCAGACGGAATGAAGTTGTTGCCAAATCTGGAGGCGATGTTTAATCTTGCCGGGAATGCGCTGTCGATTTATGCCGGGTGGCAGGGCGATTATTACCAGAACAGTTTTGATCATTTGCGGACCTATAATCCGTTTATCGTATCGGAACTGGATCCGCGTACCACCCTGTATCGGGACATCTATGGAGGTGTAAAAGGCGCTGCCCAGGGATGGAACTATCAGGCACAGGTCGGTTTCAAGAAATCGAACGATCTGGCCATGTTTCTCACGGACGACAGGGATACACGTCGGTTCAGTGTGTTGTATGACACTGTCAGCATGGTCTATATCAGCGCTACGGCGGGAATTGAATTGTGGCCTGGATTCACCTTCTCGGGAACGGTAATGCAGAATATGTACGATCCCAAAAGTGAAGATGCCGCCTGGCATCTCCCTGAATTTGAATCGATTCTGACAGCAAGGTATATCCTGCTGGACAACCGTTTGCTCCTCCAGGGCGATGGATATCTCGCCCGAGGAGTGAATTATCTCAATGATCAACAGGCAAAAGATCGGCTAGGCAGTTTGCTGGATCTGAGTTTTTCAGCACATTATCAGGTGATCAGAAATGCGGGGGTCTGGTTGCAACTCAACAACCTCAACAACAACAAACGGGAACGCTGGCACAGGTACCCGACCTACGGCTTGAATATTCTGGGTGGTGTCTTTCTGCGATTTTAGATTTTCGTCCTGCCTTGCCGATAGTCTTTGGCAAATCGAATGAAAAAGTCCAGAGATGCCGGATTTCGAAGTGCATCCAGACTGGCTGACTGTTGAAGTGGTATGCCCATCATCAATTTCTTCACGGGAGATTCCAGCTTCTTGCCACTCATGGTATAGGGAATATCCGGACAGGAAATGATCTGATCCGGCACATGACGTGGAGAGTAGCTTTCTTTTAAAATGGCATTGATACGCGACTTCAGGTCATCAGTCAAAGTCATTCCCACTTTGAGTTGCACAAACAAGGGCATATAATGACTGCCATCCTCATGTTCGAGGTTGATGATTAATGCATCCTCGGATATCTTCGATGAGGTCAATCGCCCGATAGATCTCCGCAGTTCCGATCCGGACTCCATGGCGATTGAGTGTTGCATCGGAACGACCATAGATAACCACTCCACCACGTTTGGTTATCTTGATAAAATCACCATGGCGCCAGAAACCCGGAAAGTCTTCAAAGTAACTGGACCGATACTTGCTGCCATCCGGATCGTTCCAGAAAAACACAGGCATGGATGGCATCGGTCGGGTGATCACCATTTCACCCATCTGATCTTCCACAGCCTGACCTTCGTCATCCCATGCGTATAATGCACAGCCCAAAGCGCGACACTGGATCTCCCCTTCATATACCGGTAATGTTGGACATCCTCCCACGAAAGCAGTACAGACATCTGTCCCACCGCTCATGCTGCACAACCAGATATTCTCTCCGACAGCATCGTATATCCACCGAAACCCTTCCGGAGGCAATGGAGATCCCGTTGAACTGATCGATCGTATTGCCTGTAGATTGACCAGTGATTTTGGGGTCATGCCCGCTTTCAGACAAGCGAGAATGTAAGGAGCTGATGTCCCGAAATGATTCACGCTGGCCTCTTCTGCCAATCGCCACAATACTCCCAGGTCAGGATATCCGGGGCTGCCATCATACAATACGATGGTAGCACCGACCATCAGGTTTGCCTGGACAAAATTCCACATCATCCATCCTGTTGTACTGAACCAGAAGTATCGCTCGCCCGGTTTGACATCATTGTGAAACCAGAGATATTTATAATGTTCGAGCAGGACACCACCATGTGAATGCGTAATGGCTTTAGGCTTTCCGGTCGTTCCGGATGAATACAATACCCAAAGAGGATGATCAAATGGGACCGGATGAATTTGTATTTCACGTCCGTCATGAGCGGCCAGCATATCTGACCAGAGAATGAGGTTGGTCTCCAGCAGAAGCACAGGATCTGACGTCAGATAGGGGATAAAAATGGCCGCTTCCAGCGTCGGCAATGCGGATACAATGTCCTTGACAATATCCCGTTTGTCGAATGATTTTCCATTGTAGCTGTACCCATCCACGGTGATGATTGCTTTCGGTTCGATCTGGGCGAAGCGCTCAATTACCGATCCGGCGCCGAAATCCGGACTGCAGGAACTCCAGATAATACCGAGTGATGAACAAGCGATCAAGCCAATGGTCGCCTCAGGTATATTGGGAAGAAATGCGACTACACGATCACCGGATTGCAATCCGAGGCTCACTAGTTGCTGCTGCAGAGCAGCTACCTGTTTCCTGAGCTCGGACCAATGTATTTCCTGCAGCGGTTGACGTTCGGATTGAAAGAGAATAGCAGGATTGCCTGGCACTGCACCTTTGAGCAAATGTTCTCCATAGTTGAGTGTGGAGCCGGGAAACCATCGCGTACCGGGCATTTGTTCATGATCCCATACGGAAGAATAAGGTGAATGGGTTATAACGGGAGCATAATCCCATAAGGCTTCCCAGAATCCCTGCGGATCTGTAACAGACCAGGTCCAGAGTGCGTGGTAGTCCTGGAAATGGAGATTCCTGGTCACCGTAAGCCAGCGCATAAAGGATCGGAGGTTGCTTTCCTGCGCCATTTCCTCGCTGGGGCTCCACAAGGGCTGCACCTCAACTTTTTGATTCATCATTACCCGTTTCCTGCGAAAGTAAGTGGTTTGTCTGGAGGGAGGAAATCAGATGCGGAGTGAGCCATGCCGCACAGATTGGCTATTTTGCCGATTCATTCGCGAGTATGAAAAAAATATTGGTTGCCAACCGGGGTGAAATTGCGTTACGAGTCATGCGTACAGCGCGACGAATGGGCATTCAAACAGTCGCAGTCTATAGCGAAGCTGATCGAAATGCTCCGCACGTCCGGTTTGCTGATGAAGCCTATTTGCTTGGGCCGGCACCATCCGGCGAATCCTATTTGCGGATCGATAAGATTTTGGAAATTGCCCGGCATACCGGATCGGAAGGCATTCATCCCGGATATGGTTTTCTTAGTGAACAGGCATTGTTTGCTGAGAAAGTGCAACAGGCAGGACTGATCTATATCGGTCCCAGACCCCATGCCATCGAAGTTATGGGCAGCAAATTAGCTGCGAAGGATGCGGTCAAGCCGTTTGATATACCTATGGTTCCAGGATCGGGACATGCGATTTCTGATCCGGTAGAAGCCCGCAGACTGGCAGACGATATCGGATACCCGGTATTGATGAAGGCCTCTGCCGGAGGTGGTGGGAAAGGGATGCGTATCGTGGAATCATCTGAAGAGGTGGCCTCGCAACTCGAACGAGCTTCCAGTGAAGCACTGGCTGCCTTTGGCGACGGTTCCGTCTTCCTGGAGAAATATATACGTTCACCCCGGCACATTGAAGTGCAGGTACTGGCCGATCACCATGGGAATACGGTTTACCTTTTTGAACGGGAATGCTCCATCCAGCGTCGGCATCAGAAGGTCGTGGAGGAGGCACCCTCTGCCTTTGTCACTCCCGAAATTAGAAAGGCGATCGGAGAGGCTGCAGTTCGAGTTGCAAAGGCTTGTGGATATGTCAATGCCGGGACTGTTGAATTTTTAATGGATGCTGATCGGAAATTCTATTTCCTTGAAATGAATACCCGTTTGCAGGTTGAACATCCGGTATCTGAATGGATAACTGGACTCGACCTGGTCGAGTGGCAGATCCGGGTCGCTCGGGGGGAGCCATTGGGATTCACACAGGATGAACTGAAGATCAATGGGCACGCTTTCGAATTGAGGGTTTACGCTGAAGATCCGGAAAACAACTTCCTTCCCAGTACAGGCGTGTTACATCGATACAGAGAGCCCCAAGGCAGGCATGTTCGCGTGGACAGTGGATTCGAAGAAGGTATGGAAGTCCCCATTTATTATGATCCGATGCTGTCCAAATTGATTGTTCATGGACGGGACCGAGAAGAAGCTCGGCAATTGCTCATCAAAGCCATCACCGAATACGAGATCGAAGGGATAGCCACCACCCTACCTTTCGGATTGTTTGTTGCCCAACACGAGGCGTTCATTTCAGGTCAGTTTGATACACATTTTGTCCAGAACTACTTTACTGCAGATTCGATATCCCAGATGCGTCAACCGACTGGAGAAGCTGCCGGAATCATGGCGGCCTATTTACATCACAAGGATGGACAACTTCTGAAACTTCCCGAGGATCAGAATGGACGATGGTATGACAGGCGCCGTTAGAATGCCCGTAAAATTGACAGGAAGGTTTCTGCTTTCAGGCTGGCTCCCCCCACAAGACCACCATCGATGTCCGGGCAGGCGAATAGTTCTTTTGCATTGTCAGGTTTGACGGAACCACCATATAGAATGCGAATACTTTCCGCAATACGGGATTTCCATTGGCTACCGATGATACTGCGGATGAAGCTGTGCATCTCCTGGGCATCCTGTGGTGTTGCGGTTTGACCGGTACCAATCGCCCAAACAGGTTCGTAAGCAATGACAACCTGATACAAATCATCTGGATGAATATCTTTCAGCCCTTCAATTAGCTGTCGGCGAACAACATCCTCCTGCTGATTCGCTTCCCGTTCTTCCAGGGTTTCACCTACACATAGGATGGGTTTCAATCCACTGATCAGGGCTCGAAGTACCTTCAGATTGATTCGCTCATCATGTTCACCAAATAGAATACGACGTTCGGAATGCCCGATCAGCACCCAATCCGCTCCTGCTTCGACCAACATTTTACCGGACACCTCTCCTGTATAAGCACCCTCCTCAGCTTCATGCAGGTTTTGGGCTCCCAGCGAAATATTGGCTTTGGATGCTTCCTTTCCGATCGGATAGATCGTGGTATATGCTGGAAAGAGCAGAATGTCTACATGGAGTACCCCTTTTTTGCTCCCCTGGAAAACCCGAATCCAGTTTCGGGCTTCGTTGATTGATTTGTACATTTTCCAATTGCCCGCCAGGATCTTCTTTCGACTCATAATATCTTGTTGTGGCATAAAAGTAGAAACTCATTCAGGTCTTTTGGTGATAACTTGATCACTGGAATCGATCCAGTGCCATTTATGACACGGCGGGTATTCAGAAATCGATCAGAAATATGGAATTCGGGAAGGTAGACCAGCTTCAATCTATTTCATTCGACCTCCCGAGTGAACCGTATCAGAATGCTGAAATTCTGGCCACCAGTCAGACCAGGAATACTCGATGGTCTGTTGGATTGACCAGCTGGCGTGAACCAGGATGGAAAGGTGACCTCTACCCGCCCGGTTTGCCGGCAAACGCCTTTTTAAGCTATTATGCCCGGTCGTTCAATTGCATAGAATTAAACAGTTCGTTCTATCATCCATTGGCTTTGGAAACCATCCGCAAATGGATTGATCAGGTCCCTGCAGAATTCAGGTTCTGTCCCAAATTGTGGCAGGGAATCAGCCATTCCAACAGGTCCGATCTTCATGCGATCATCCGGAACATCCAGTTGACACATGAGGCCTTTGGCGATCATCTAGGACCCGCCTTCCTTCAATTACCTCCACGTATTGGAACTGCGGACATTGATAAGGTCGTTCACATTCTGGACAACTGGTCACCGGAACAGTTGCTTTTCCTGGAGGTCAGGGATAAGGAACTTATACATGAAGAGAGACTTCATAAGTATTTGATCAACAGGCGGATCGGGCTTCTGATCACAGATGTTGCCGGTTTCCGAGAAGGGGCACATATGCATCTGACCATTCCGCGACTATTTCTTCGATTTGTAGCTACAGGTCAGGAAGAGATAGATCGGGGCAGAATTCGAAACTGGGTGGACAGACTACGCAGCTGGCATGATGCAGGACTCGGAAGAAGCCACATTAAGTTTACATCATCATTTGAACCAGGAAGCACCGAAACTGGCCCGTCTGTGGTTGAATGTCATCAATGAAGCAGGAGCCTCTTTCTTTTCCATGAAAACTCCAGTACATTATCGTCAGAATAATCAGAGAGGACTTTTTGATTAGCACCCATGGAATATTATCTGCATCGTGATATCAGCTGGCTGTCCTTCAATGAACGCGTATTGCAGGAGGCGTCGAATAAGCAAAACCCTCTTTTCGAGCGGTTCAAGTTCATGGCAATCTATTCAAATAATCTGGACGAGTTTTTTCGCGTGCGGGTTGCGAATCACCGGAACTTGTTGCGGGTGGGTAAAAAGACCAAGGCGCAACTTGATTACGACCCGAAAGAACTGATCAAACAGATCAAAGAGATTGTCAATGACCAACAGGAGGAGTTTTACAGGATATTCATCGAGGATCTTCTTCCCGAATTGAAGAGGAACCGTATCCTGATGGTTCGTCATACGCAATTGGATGAGGACCAGAAAGCCTTTATTGACCAGTACTTCAACAATAATATGCTGCCTTATGTGCAGCCAGTTCTTCTGGTCAAAGACAAGATCCGGCCCTTTCTGAATAATGCCGCATTGTATCTTATCGTTGTCCTTCTCGACAGATCGCGCTCAGAAAGCCATCGGGATTATGCGATCATCAAGATTCCCTCGGATCACCTGCCACGATTTATCATTTTGCCTGAATCATCAGGCCACCAGTATGTCATTATGCTGGATGAGTTAGTCAGACACAGTATTCCCTGGCTCTTTCCTGGATATGACATCATCGACAGTTTTTCGATCAAACTGACACGAGATGCGGAATTGTATATCGATGATGAGTTCTCCGGTGACCTGATTGAGAAAATCAGGAAAAGCCTGACTAACCGAAATATTGGGCCTGCTTCCCGATTGGTGTATGACCGGGATATGGACAGCGTCACCCTGAACTTTCTCAAGGAAATGTTCGATCTCGAAACCATCGATCTTTTTCCTGAAGGGCGTTACCACAACAACATGGATTTCTTTCAGTTTCCTGATTTTGGTTTGGAACATCTGAAACTCGCTGACCTGGTACCTCTCGAATTCGAGCCACTGGAGGGAGCCCGTGACTTTTTTTCACGAATTCGCTGGCGAGATTATCTCATCCATCCTCCTTACCATTCTTATGAGTCTGTAATCCAGTTCTTTGAGCGGGCTGCTACAGATCCGGATGTCACCCACATCAAATTGGTTCAGTATCGGGTTGGTACACAATCCCGAATCATGTCCGCTTTAAAACAGGCGGTACAGAATGGGAAACAAGTATCGATCTTTATTGAGGTGAAGGCCCGGTTTGATGAAGAAGCCAATTTGCGGTGGGGTGAAGAGCTGGAAAAGCATGGCGTTACGGTGCATTACAGTTTCCCCGGGTTGAAGGTGCATGCCAAACTGGCGATGGTCAGAAGGTTGGAAAAAGATGGACCACTACTTTACACGTATCTGAGTACGGGTAATTTTCATGAAGGTACTGTTCGGGTGTATTCGGATGTCGGACTGTTTACCGCGGATGAACGCATTACCGGTGAGGTGGCCCAGGTCTTCTCTTTTCTGGAAACAGTAAAACTTCCTGACAAACCGTTCGAACACCTTCTTGTCGGACAATTCAATCTTGTAGATACACTGACTGACCTGATCCATGCCGAGATCAGCGCCGCAGAAAAGGGACTACCTGCAGAGATCTGTCTGAAGTTGAATTCGTTGCAAGATCCCTTCCTGATCAATGAGTTGTATACTGCATCAACGGCAGGGGTCAGGGTACGCATTATTGTCCGTGGGATCTGTTCCCTCGTCCCTGGTTTGCCTGGAATCAGTGAGAATATCGAAGTGATCAGTATTGTCGATCGGTTCCTGGAACACACCCGAATCTTTTTCTTTCACAATCAGGGCACTCCGCGAATCTATATTTCCTCTGCTGACTGGATGGTCAGAAACCTGTATTATCGCATCGAAACAGCTTGTCCGATCTATCATCCAGCGATCAGGGAGATTCTCATCGATCTGTTTGAAATACAATGGGGATGTGCTGAAGGCACGGGTCATAGATGCAGGCCAACACAATGAATTCAGACGACCTGACAAGGCGATTGCCTTGCGATCCCAGCATGAGACCTATTATTATTTCAAGCGTCGATTGGAAAGTGGTTCAACAAAAACAGGATAAAGTCTTGCACGTATCAATATTGGCATTGTATATTTGCCGTCCGGTTGGCAAATGAGCCGCGAAAAAGATCTTGCGAAAGTAGCTCAGCTGGTAGAGCACAACCTTGCCAAGGTTGGGGTCGCGGGTTCGAATCCCGTCTTTCGCTAAAAAAGGGTGTCCGCTTTGCTGGGCACCCTTTCCTTTTTCTGGCAGTCATCCACTATCTTTGATCAATGTCTGCCCGGGTGGTGAAACTGGTAGACACGAAGGACTTAAAATCCTTTGGCCAGTAATGGCCGTGCGGGTTCGAGTCCCGCCCCGGGCACTCTTCTGAATCGGCATCTGTCCGTCTCTTTTACTTGGTTCAGGAGCCCTACACCAGCCAGACCATAGATACAGTTTCGATCAACTGGACCGGTTAACCTGGATGAACCAGTTTCGATCGACCTCGACGTCCGGTTTTTTTCTGGACGGAATCGCCAGCACTTTCCAGGTTGTTGCAGGTTTCAGGAGGTGACCAATACCATCGATTTCGACACGTACAGGGATATCAAATGTGGCCGGCACCCCGGACCACCTGTATCGCAGGGCATATGTTGAACCCGTTTTTTCAATTACCAGATCCAACTGTGGCAATTCCACCTCTTTCAAATAGTGGGTGAAGAAATCCGTGAAATCGTGGTCTAGCGATTGATTGAAGTGCTGAATGATATCGTCATAAGTGACTATGCTGTGGCGGTAGCGAAGTGACAGACTTTTGAGTGTCGTCCACCACAATGCATCATTGGCGACTATATGGCGTAACATGTGGAGCATCAGTGCCCCTTTGGGATACATATCGCGAGAGCCAGGCTGATTGACATCATACAGACCGACTACCGGCCGGTCATACAATACCTCCTGAGGTTTGCCAGACATATAGTTGCAAGCTGCTTCATAACCATACAGGCATTCCACATATACAGCTTCCAGATAAGTGCCAAAACTTTCATGAATCCACATATCAGCTATATCGGCAGAAGTCACACTGTTCCCAAACCACTCATGCGTTGATTCGTGAATGATGATATAATCAAACCATTTTCCTTCCGGTGTTGCGGCTTTCCGTCGGTAACCATTTTCAAAGTAGTTGCCATAAGCGATGGCTGATTGATGTTCCATTCCCGGATGAGGAGATTGGACCAGTTTGAACCCATCTTTCGGAAATGGATATGCCCCGAAATGGGATTCGTAACACGAAAGCATGGGTGACACCTGTTTGAACTGAACCCTGGCTTTCGCCAGGTCTTCCGGTAGAACATAATAATCAAGGGAAAGGGAATCCCCATCCTGATTGATATGCCAATCCCTGAAGTGGGTATAGGCTCCAATATTGATGGTCACATTGTAATTATTGATCGGGTGATGAATCTTCCAGACATAGGTCAACCAACCATCCTCCAGAGTCCGGGTTTCCATCAATCGACCATTGGAGACATCCATCAAGCCCGGAGGGACAGTGATGGCCAGTTGCATGCTATCTGGTTCATCCGATTGATGGTCCTTGTTGGGCCACCAGGAACTCGCACCCAGGCCCTGACAAGTCACGACCACCCAGGGCAATCCTTTTTTGTCCTTTCCCCAGGTGAAGCCGCCATCCCATGGTGGATTCCGGGCTTCAAGAGGATGGCCTTCATAGGTGATCTTAACGGAAGCATGTTCACCGCGTTGGCGTTCCTTTTTCCAGATGACAAAAACAGCATCTTCATGGCGGTCAAAGTCGAGTCTTCGACCCTTTTCATCCCGGATCTCCCGAATGGTCAAAGTGGATACAAGGTCAATCTGGAATTTTCTGTGATCCCGGATGATGTTCATCTCGATCTGGCAGGTACCAGATAACCATTTCTGGGTTGGATCTACTCGGAGATCCAGTGAATACATAGTCACATCATAACATGTTCTCAAGTCAGTCAGCCGGCCACGAAGTGAATCTGCCCGCGTTGGTAAGGGTTGTCCCCCGAGAGGTGAAATCCGGATGGCAGACAGTAGAATGATGCAGAACAGACTACGATAAATAGGAGCCATAGAATACTGTTTGGGCAGGCTTCAAGCCAGTCAGGAAGTTAACAATTCATTCACGAATGTACGTGATTAGAAGATGCGGATTGAGATACCTTTGCAGTCTAAAATCTTCATAGAAACATGAAAAACTGATCGCATTCGCACTTCCTCTGTTGTTCCTTGTTGCCTGCAACAGTGTTGAAAAGTATCGCTCTGGCATCGAATCTCTGACTACACAGTGGGATCAAACCACAACTTCTGTAACTGAAGTTGCCGAGATGGTTTCTGCTGAGCAGGCCAACTTCCAACAAAGCCTGACTTCCATGGCAATCGCCGAGGATGCAATGGCAAAAGTGAAGGAAGACAAGAAGACGATGGTTATGGATGCTTACAATGCATTGCAGACATCTGGCACATCTTTCGGTGCTATCTCCGGTGAGATCAACGATTTCGTTGCCAACTGGACAAGCAAGGCTGAAGAAGTCAACATGCTGAAGGAAGGACTTGCCAATGGCAAGCTGGAAGGTGACGTTACAACGAAAATTGCTGAGTTGACAAACATGGTCACAGAAGCAGGAACCAAAGTAACAAGCTGGAAAGAGCAGATCGAAGCAGCTAAAACGGCTATTGCTGCAAAGCAGCAGGAGTACCAGACGGTTGTGGCTGAGATCATGCCAGCGAAGTAATTCCCCGAATCGAATAGGGAAAAAGGGCAGCCTCATTGAGGTTGCCCTTTTCTTTTACCGGAACTATCCCGTTCTTCACTGAATGAAACCATTCCAGTTGTCCAATGATCAAGTGATTATCGATCTGTCTCATGCTCTTTCAATAGACCTCACGCCCTATCCTGGTGATCCTCCCTTTACCATCCGGGAATTGGCCAATGTCCCCAATGAAGGTTACAGATTGAATCTGATCCAGGGCACTGCACATACAGGTACGCATGTAGACGTTCCCGCACATTTCATTCATCTTGGCCAAAAAGTAGATTCGTTTCCTGTTGAATTCTGGTTTGGACAAGCAATGGTCGTTTCTGTGGTCGGGATTCCTGTGATCAACTTTTCAGATCTTCCTGCACTGGATCTTCATCAGATTGACTTTCTTTCTTCCATACCGGCTGGGATGTACAATGTGAACCATCCACCTATTTTGAACATCATCCAGTCCTTCATCCTGAATTGGCAACATACCTGTCAAAATCGGGTTTGCGAGGGATTGGTATGGATACGCCGGGACCAGATAAAGACCCCTACCCTGTTCATCAGATCATTCTCGGCTCGGGGAAAGTCATCATTGAGAATATGACCCGTTTGAATGAACTACCTGTTGGTAAACTTTTTCGTGTTATGGTACTGCCTTTGAATATTCCCACAGAAGCCTGTTGGGTAAGACCACTCGCCTTCTTGCAAAGGGGAAGTCAATCCGGATGAATGGTCAATTTTCATGATCTTTACCACAGGTTCTTTCTACAGCCCTTAACCAAAAAGTAACGATTAGTACTCTTTTAATGTTCACAAGAATCAGTTTCAAATCAAGGATCATGGCCATGGTGACCAAGTTCATCATGGTGCAGGGACTGATGTATCTGTTGACCATTCGGTACCTGTTGTTTGATCTGCTGGGGCCTTATTATGCGGTCACCATAATCGTGATCAAGTTTCTGGCCTTTATCCTGGCCCTGGATATTCTGAACGACCTGCTGAAATACTTCTACAGAAAACGGGTCAATCTGAGACGAGACCAGCATGACAACATTACGCTGGGGCTGAATAATATCTATCTGCTCCTGGTTATCGGTGGCTGTATGGTTACGGTAACGGCTTTTTTCGGATTGAACCCGAAGGAACTGTTTACTTCCCTGTCCATCGTAGCTGCAGCAATAGCGATCATCTCCAAGGAATATATATCCGACATCATCAGTGGAATGTTTATTGCCTTTTCCAAGGATGTCGCCATTGATGATCTGATCAAGATCGGCGATCATACCGGCAAGATCGTTGATATCGGTATCAGCAAGACGGCATTACTGAATGATGATGATGACCTGATCTACGTGCCCAACCACAAGTTTTTTATCAACGAGGTTGTCAACTATACCAAAAGTCCGGTGCGTACCACCAGTCTGGAGTTTGAATTGGAATTGCATCGACTGACAACCCTGGAAAGCCTGGAACAGGCATTGACCAAATCACTCGATCTCTATAAGGAGTATCTCGAACCAAATTCATTCAACCTGAAGGTGGTCCATGTGTACAAGGATTATCTCCATCTGAAGTTTCAATACATTCTGAATGTCAGTGACCGGGGCATGGAAAAGGTGATTCGTCGAAAGACGCTTCGACGAGTAGTTGATTTCATTCGCGAACACGGTGAAGCGTTGCCAACTCCCGATACCAATTAAGCAGTGTTTTTTCCTCTTCTTCCCAGGTGAGGTGTTGTGCCAGGCGCTCACATCCATTTTGGCAGGTTCGATAATACGCATTTGCTTCCAGGTCCCTCACAGCCTGCACAAGCGCGCGAACTGTCAATTCGGGAACCAAAATGCCAACGGGTCCTGCTTTTTGGAGCTGTTCGTATTCCGGAAAATGCATATGCACCGCCGGCAACCGGGCCTGGATATAATCAAATGCCTTGTTGGCCAGCGAATAAAAGTAACTCTGGCTGGTCGCATCCAGTAAATTCAATCCGATACTGGATCGGGCTGCATAGTGCATCAATTCAGATGGAGCCACCCATCCCAGGAACTTGACTCGCTTCTCCAAATCGAGTGATTTGGTCAACTCTCTGAGAGGGCACTCAGGTCCCCTTCTCCGGCAATCCAGAATTCATAATCAGGAAGGTATTCCATTGCCCGAATCGTGACCTCAAGTCCACGGCCCATATTGAGTGCTCCGTGGTACCAAAGGATGCGTGCTTCCCGACTCGGGAGATCTGTGGCAAATTGTTTCACAGGCAAGTTGCGGATTACACCGAACGGAAAGTCATATTCGTTGTGCAACACGTCAGCAAGTGCCGGACCGACAGTATACGCCAGATCCATTCTGGGTATGCACGTTTTACCAATTCTGCTCCATATCCAACGGGCCAACGGTCTGCCTGTCAATTCAGGCACTTCAGTGAAGTGTTCATGAGCATCAAATATCCGGTGGGCACGGTAAATCCATCCTGCTATGCTTACAGGTATGATGCTGTCCAAATCGATCGCGCAATACATATCATGTCTCGATCGCAACAGGTGAAAAAGTAACCGGATCTGGTATTCGAGATAGAATAGTTTGCCTGAACGAAAAAAATGCTTCAGTCTGACAGTCTGAAAGGGAAACGGAGGTAATTCCGGACTGTTATCATAACGTCTTCCGATCAGTGTTACATTGAATCCGGCATCCGTCAGTGACCTGCAAATACGCTGCATCCGGCGATCATGTACCAGGTCGTTCGTCACGGTAAAGGTGATCGTAGCCATTAGTCCCGGATCAATTTGCCATAGGATTCACGCATCAAGCCTTCATGACTCCAATGCTGGAGAATACGTTTGATCGCCAGGTGCTGTTCGGGTTGAAATTGACGAAGAATGTCACTCGGGACCCATTCCTCCTGTTTGTGGAAAAGTGACGCCAGTTGTTCCTCTAATTCTGTATCAGCAGGTCGATCAATGGATATACCTTTCGTTGACAGACAATAATCACAGAGGCCGCAATCAGCATCTGAATCCTCACCGAAATAAGAAAGGAGTGACCGCTGCCGGCAATGACCTGGCTGCAGGTAAGTGGCTATAGCAGCTATCCGGTCCGATTGCCGGTCTTTTCTGAAGTCGAGTAAATCCCGATCAAATGTGAGGTGATCCGGATCCTGACGGGCTATAAGGAAGGTGATCTGGGGTTTGTCCTTTCGTGCGCGAAAGTCAAGAACACCCGATTGATCCAGAAAATGAAGAAGCTGCAGGATGGATGCTTCAGACATCGAAGTAGTCATCATCACCTGAGACAACTGGACAGCCACCGGGTATTGGGATATGCCCTGGTACATGCGCTGCAAGGATTTGACCAACGTATTGATCTTCTCATTCTTCAACTGGTATTGGTAAAGATCTTGCGGCGCGGCTTTCAGCCATATTGTGGAAGGCTGAAAGATGGATTCACTCAGGGTCAGCCAACCGGACTCCTGAAGGATACGCAAGGCAGCCAGAGTGCGTGTGGGGACGAGTTGAAACCGGGTACAAAAGTCACTGAGGTCAAAATCGAAGGATGCCAGTTCACCACTGCCATAAGCCAATTGGTAATAGGTGCCCAAGGCTCGGTACACTTGTCTGATCTCCTGCAGTGGCGGAAACTGATCCTGAAACTGATTCTCCAACCTGCCAGTTCGCGTTGACCGGCGAATAATATAACCGTGGATGGCAGACCATCACGTCCTGCCCGCCCTGCTTCCTGATAGTATGCCTCGAGAGAGTCTGGCAAGTCCATATGGATCACAACCCGCACGTTTCCTTTGTCAATGCCCATACCAAATGCATTGGTTGCAACCATGACCTGAAAGGCATTTTTTTGCCATTCTTCCTGCAGCCGGAAACGGAGATCAGTATCCAGGCCGGCATGAAATGCCTCGGCTGAAATTCCGCGATCACGGAGAAACTGTGCGTATTCCTGCGTACGCTTTCGACTCCGGACATAGACGATTGCAGATCCATTCAAGTTCTGGAGCCAGTTGGACATTGCCTGTTCCTTGTCCGGACGGTCTTCTACAATGAACCGGAGATTCTCTCTTCGAAATGATGTCTGTACAACACGACCATCCTGAAACAACAGTTTTTCCTGAATATCCGCTACGACTCTCGGGATCGCAGTAGCAGTCAGCGCAATGACAGGTATTTCAGGGATCCATTCTCTGATTGTCGCAATCTCCAGATAGGCAGGTCGAAAATCATATCCCCATTGTGAGATACAATGTGCCTCATCTACAGCGATCAACCTGATCGGCATCCGTCTGATCCTTGCCTCGGCCATATCAGACTTCAATCGCTCAGGTGATACATACAGAATTTTTACTCCGCCGTACACAGCATTGTCGAGGATCCGATCGATATCTCTGAGAGACATGCCCGAATAGACAGCTTCCGCCTGGATACTCCGTTTTTTCAATTGGTCGACCTGATCCTTCATCAGCGCAATCAGTGGCGAAATGACAAGAGTCATCCCTTCATGCGCCAGAGATGGGAGCTGATAGCAGATCGATTTGCCACCACCGGTGGGGAGCAAGGCAAGTGTGTCCCGACCAGCCAGAATTGATTCAATGACCACCTTTTGGCCTGGTCGGAAGGCACCGTAACCCCAATAGGTTTTCAAGATTGTTTCCGGTGATACAGCGGCCATGCTCAAAAGTACATTGCTTCGAGGATGATTCCAGTCAGATCCTGGAAGGGCGACTTGAATTCAGTTCAAGTCGATGAGTTTACAGGCGCTTTACCTGTCAAAATGTCACAAACGAGAGAAAAGCCCTTATCTTTGCCCATTCCAATCGACAAGGCCCATTTCCTGATGTTTGAATCCAATCCATCCACCGACCGGACGCCACTGAGCGAAGAAGTACAGGGAAGTGTTTTTTTGATGAAACACCACTCGACGACGCGGTGCGGGGTCTGTTTTATATCGAAAGTTACGGCTGTCAGATGAATTTCAATGACAGTGAAATTGTTGCTGCTGTCCTTGCTGAAACGGGTTATCAGTCCACCCGAAATGTAGAACAGGCAGATCTGATCCTGATCAATACATGTTCTATCCGGGAAAAGGCCGAAGACACCGTTCGCAGACGTCTGCAGCAATTCAATAAATTGAAGCGTACGAAAAAGGGCATGCTGATCGGTGTGCTCGGGTGTATGGCCGAACGATTGAAATCCAGATTTCTGGAAGAGGAGAAACTGGTTGATCTGGTTGTCGGTCCGGACGCGTATCGGGACCTGCCCCGATTGATTGAAAAGGCAGACGAGGGTGAAAAAGGGTTGAATGTATACCTGTCAAGGGAGGAAACCTATGCGGATATCAACCCGCTGCGTCTGGATCAGAATGGTGTGACCTCCTTTATTTCGATCATGCGGGGCTGTGACAATATGTGTTCATTCTGCGTAGTACCCTTTACCCGGGGAAGGGAACGGAGTCGCGATCCGTTTACAATTCTGGCCGAGGCACAGGACCTGTTTGCCAGAGGGTACCGGGAAGCCACATTACTGGGTCAGAATGTGGATTCCTACTACTGGGAGAATCCGGAAACTGGTGAATCTGTCAATTTTGCCGGATTGCTGGCCATGGTCGCAGGTGTCCATCCTGAGCTTCGGGTTCGTTTTTCAACTTCGCATCCCAAGGATATTACCAACGAGGTACTGGAAACCATTGCCTGTCACCCCAACATCTGCAAGTACATTCATTTGCCGGTCCAATCTGGCAGCAGTCGGATCCTGGGAGATGATGAATCGGACCTATGATGCCGACTGGTATCGGGAGCGGATCGAAGCGATCTGGCGAATCATTCCGGATTGCGCCATTTCTTCTGATATTATCACCGGTTTCTGTTCGGAAACAGAGGAGGATCATCAGGCGACTTTAGACATGATTCGATTCGCCCGGTATTCCATGAGTTACATGTTTGCCTATTCAGAACGTCCGGGCACACTGGCGGCACGAAAATTTGACGATGATGTGCCCGAATCATTGAAAAAACGTCGGTTGAGCGAGATCATTGATGTCCAGAATGAACAGTCCCTGCAACACAACCAAAACGATATCGGGCGCACATGTGAAGTTCTGATCGAAGGCGATTCCAAACGGAATGAACTCGAATTCAAAGGGCGTAATTCACAGAACAAGATTATTATCTTCCCAAAAGCGGGTAACTACGCTCCCGGGGATTATGTACAGGTCCAGATCACGGATGCAACCAGTGCTACTCTTCGCGGTCAGATCGTTGCACCGGGTCAATAGTCATTATGGCAGAAATTCAATCCATCAAACAGCGATTTGGCATCATAACCCAATCCGCACTCCTGGAACAGTCACTGGACACAGCCATTCGCGTTGCTCCAACTGATCTGACTGTTTTGATTACGGGTGAATCGGGAGTTGGAAAGGAGATCTTTTCCAAGGTGATCCACAGTCTGAGTCCCAGAAAACACAACCCTTTTATTGCGATCAATTGTGGCGCAATCCCTGAAGGTACGATCAATTCAGAGTTGTTCGGGCATGAGAAAGGCGCCTTTACAGGAGCAACCGGTGATCGGAAAGGATACTTTGAAACCGTGAACGGTGGGACTATTTTCCTGGATGAGGTTGGCGAGATGCCATTGGATACTCAGTCCTATCTCCTTCGAATCCTTGAATCCGGCGAGTTTATTCGTGTGGGTTCAAGTCAGGTGCAGAAGACGGATGTCCGTGTCGTCGCAGCCACTCATGTCGATCTTCGGGATAAGATCCGGCAGGGTAAGTTTCGGGATGATCTGTTCTATCGGTTGAATACAGTGCCGATCCAGATTCCCCCTTTGCGAGATCGGCGGGAGGATATTCCTGTGCTGTTTCGCAAATTCAGTGTCGATTTTGCTGAGAAATACCGGGGATTGTCCATCCAGCTGGATGAGGATGCCAAACGGGTTCTGGGATCCTACCGGTGGCCCGGCAATGTTCGAGAACTGAAAAATGTGGCTGAACAACTATCCGTGCTGACGGAACAGAAAATGATCACGGCTGAGGATTTACGGCTGGTTCTTCCACACTTGTTCCAGCGACATTTACCCGCTCTTACTTCTTCGGGAAGTGGCGAAAGCACTACATTTCAGGAACGGGAAATCCTTTACAAGCTCCTGTTCGACATGAAAAATGACCTCACTGACCTGAAAAAAGTGGTTTTTGAACTAATTCGGAACAATAATCTGGAAGTTACCGATGTAAACCATTTTCGGGCGCTGGAAACCCAGGGAAGTGAATCGCAGACGAGGGATATGATCACTTCGTCTTCGTATGAATCCAAAGCTTCGTTGCTCAGGGATGAGTATGATGATGAGTTTTATTCCGAACATCGTCCCGTCATCCTGGACAGCCATCGACAGCGGCAGGGTGTCATGGAAGTGGTCGAGGAAAATCTCAGCCTCGAATCCATGGAAAAGGATCTGATCAGAAAGGCATTGCAAAAACATCGGGGAAGACGAAAGGAAGCAGCGGATGAACTCGGTATATCTGAACGCACGTTATACCGCAAGATCAAACAGTATGATCTTCAATAGACAGTTTTTACACGGCATGATGTTTAGTCGCCTGACAGGTTGGCTGGCATGCCTTTGTCTCCTCATCTCGAGTTCTGGATGTTACAGCTTCAAGGGAATTTCAATCCCTGCCGGAGCGACCACCTTTTATGTCCACAACTTTGAGGACATCAGTGATCTTCAATTACCAAACTACAATATCTTATTCACAGAAACATTGAAGGACAAGATTCGGAATGAATCTCGACTTCGGTGGAATGATCAGAATGCAGATATCGAATTCCGCGGAAAAATCATTGGATTTACAGTTTCAGCAGTCTCGCCAGAAGTCGGTGCCACCACTGCATTCAACCGTCTGGAGGTTTCTGTTGAAGTGACTTACGTCAATAATTTGAATCCTGAAGCAGGATGGACCAGGCGTTTTTCTCAGTTTGACAATTTCCCAGCAGATCAGAATTTACTGGAAGCACAAGAAGATATATTGCCGGGTATCAACACGTTACTTATGGAATATATCTTCAATGCGGCATTTACAGACTGGTAGGAATACATCAAGCTTTTCTTGATGCCAATGAAGTTTTTGTATTTTAGCCGCTCTACTGGTATTATGGATCGTCTCTGGTTTCATCAATGTATTCAAGGTTTGTTCTCATTGGTTGCGATCCGCACCAGGGATGTTCGGGAGTTTGTCGAACAGCATCCCTATCAGTCCAATATTCGACTCATTGAAGCACAACAGGATGCACTTGACCATCCTGGAGTCAACCAGATCAAGAGTGCGTATCATCTACCGGATCGGTCCGTCTTGTTTCAACCATTAACAGAGAGGTATTCGCCTGCTATGATTCCGTTATCCTCTCCTGAACGGCGAGCCGAACTGGTACTTGTCGAAGGAACGCCGACAAATCCATCAGAACCGAAAACCGAACACCCTGTCTTGCAACATCCCAGGTCATTGCCAGTTTATGTACGCGAGGAACAGGATGTCGAAATCGAGGATGAAGAAACCGAACTGGGTTGGAAGAACCTGGAAGAGCGGTTGCAGGAAGAAGTCCCGGGTGAAGAACCGATTGATGAGCCTGTGATGTCAACTGGGGATGAAGAGCCTCCAGCACCTGCTGTCCAGGATAGAGACAGGATATCCATCTTTGATCGCTTTGATACCCATATTGATGCAAGTCGGTTTGGTGCTGTTGCAAAACGGGAAGAACATGCCGATTTTGTCTCCTGGTTAACCGGATTGAACCGGAAAAACGCTGAACCGGTTGTGCCAGATGATGAAAAAAGGCGAGACAAAGAATCCGGAAAGTCGAAGAAAAAAAAAGAACAAGGCAAAGAAGGAGGCTAAACGGCTGGCCAAACGCAGTGTACAGAAGAAGCGGGCAGTGGCTACAGAAACACTCGCCGAATTACTGACCAGGCAAGGTCATCATCAGGATGCGATTGATATGTACGAGCGCCTTTGCTTGATATATCCGGAAAAAAAGTCCATCTTTGCGGCTCGTATAGAAATGATAAAAAGTTCACATCCATGATCACTCTTCTCACTATCCTAATTGCCCTGATCTGCATTCTGCTGATGGCTGCTGTCCTGATCCAGAATCCGAAGGGCGGAGGTGTTGATTCCACATTTGGTGGATCTGCAACCAACCAGATGTTAGGCGCGGCACGGTCAACTGATTTCATTGAAAAAGCAACCTGGTATCTGGCGGCTGCTCTTCTGGTGCTTTGCATTATCACTTCCCTGATGGTTGGTGGTTCAGGCGCAGAAGCCCCGTTGATGACCCAATAATTTGGATAACCACATTCAGATGTGGAGAACGGGCCTGACAGTTTCTGTCAGGCCCGTTTTGCATTCATGACATCCTGTCGATTCGATCTTCCTGCACTGACAGGGAACGCTGCAATTATGGCAGGAAAAATGGCTTGGCACATTGGTTGATGAGGACGGGTATCAATCAGAATCTTTTTCTAACCAAATCTATGATAGTGTATGAAGCCGATTAATGATCGCGTTGTTGTGAAGCCGGCGCCCGCGGAAGAAAAGACCAAAGGCGGAATCATCATTCCCGATACTGCCAAGGAAAAGCCGCAACGTGGCGAAGTCATCGCCATCGGTCCTGGAAAGGATGGTAATCTGATGACTGTTCAGGTTGGGGATATCGTCCTTTATGGGAAATATGCCGGCCAGGAATTGTCTTATGAGGGTCATGATTATCTGATCATGCGTGAGGACGACATCCTGGTGGTGCTCTAAGAGCTCCCGTTATCTCATTTCCAAACTACTCAAAAAAACTCAACCTATTTATGGCAAAGCAAATCACATTCGATAGTGATGCTCGTGAGAAACTGAAAGCGGGTATCGATGCATTGGCCAATGCTGTGAAAGTCACTCTCGGTCCCAAAGGCCGCAACGTTATCATCCAGAAAAGTTTTGGAGCTCCATCAATAACCAAGGATGGCGTTTCTGTCGCCAAAGAAATTGAACTCGAGGACCCAGTGGAGAATATGGGCGCCCAAATGGTGAAGGAAGTTGCTTCCAAAACTGCTGATGCAGCGGGTGATGGTACGACGACTGCTACGGTTCTCGCTCAGGCCATGGTCACTGCGGGCATAAAAAGCGTTGCTGCCGGTGCCAACCCGATGGATCTCAAGCGCGGAATCGACAAGGCGGTCAAGTCTGTTGTAGCGGAACTGAAGAAAGACAGTGAAGTCATCGGTAATGATTTCAAGAAGATCCAGCAGGTTGCGGCTATCTCTGCTAACAACGATGAAGAGATCGGCAGTCTGATTGCTGATGCGATGAAACGCGTCTCAAAAGATGGCGTAATCACGGTAGAGGAGTCGAAAGGCACGGATACCTATGTCGAAGAGGTCATGGGTATGCAGTTCGATCGCGGATACCTGTCCCCCTATTTCGTGACCAATGCCGAGAACATGACGGCAGAATACGAAAATCCATTCATCCTCATCCACGACAAGAAGATCAGCAACATGCAGGATATCCTGCCTGTTCTGGAAAAAGTGGTCAATAGTGGTCGTCCATTGCTCATAATTGCAGAAGATATCGACAGTCAGGCCCTCGGGGTCCTGGTGGTCAACCGCCTGCGTGCAGGGCTGAAAGTGGTCGCTGTCAAGGCCCCAGGCTTTGGCGACCGTCGCAAAGCCATGCTGGAAGACATCGCCATTCTTACGGGTGGTACGGTGATCTCGGAAGAACAGGGTTACAAACTGGAAAATACGGAACTCAGCCATCTAGGTGTCGCTGAAAAACTGACTGTCGACAAGGATAATACTACCAGGTCAACGGCAGAGGTGAAGAAGGGATGATCAAATCCCGGATCAACCAGATCAAGCAGCAGATCGAAGTGACCACCTCGGATTATGACCGGGAGAAATTGCAGGAACGCCTGGCCAAGCTGGCCGGTGGTGTTGCTGTTCTCTATGTCGGTGCAGCCACAGAAGTGGAGATGAAAGAGAAGAAGGACCGGGTTGATGATGCACTCGCTGCAACTCGCGCTGCTGTGGAAGAAGGAATTGTCGTCGGTGGAGGTGTCGCCCTCATCCGGGCTATGTCTGGTCTGGATAGCGTCAAATCTGAAAATGAAGACGAGAAGACAGGTATCGCCATTGTCCGGAAAGCGCTCGAAGCACCGATTCGGATCATCGCCGAGAATGCAGGTGTTGAAGGATCTGTCGTGTTGATGAACATCATGGCAAAGAAGGGCGATTATGGGTTTAATGCCCGGACGGAGGTCTATGAAGATCTCAAAAAAGCCGGTGTCATCGATCCATTGAAAGTGACACGGATCGCTCTGGAGAATGCAGGTTCCATTTCGGCAATGGTTCTGACCACTGAATGCGTGATCAATGACAAGCCGGAGCCTCAGGAGTCTCATCACGCTCCATCTATGCCAGGTGGCATGGGGGGATGATGTAATCCCGTTCTTCAGGAAGATGAATCAGACCCTCCGGGATTTCCCGGAGGGTTTTTTTGTCCCTTCCGTTAGAATCCATGTTACAATCATCTCCTCCTCCCCTTCCCCGCCGTACCTTTACATCGGATAACTAGTAAATCATCATGTTGACTGCGATCTCTCCCGTTGATGGCCGATACGCCAGTAAGACCAACCCCCTTCAGGCCTATTTTTCTGAATATGCACTGATTCAATATCGTGTTCGTGTGGAGATCGCGTATTTCCAGAAACTCTGCAAGGATGGAATCCTGGCTTTACAACCCAAAGAGTGGGAACCATTAACGGATATTTGGACTCATTTTACAGAAACGGATGCCCAACGCATCAAGGAAATCGAATCTGTAACAAATCACGATGTCAAGGCAGTCGAATATTTTCTACGCGAAAAGTTTGCAGCTGCTGGCCTGGGGGCCTTTGTGGAATTTATCCATTTCGGGCTGACTTCTCAGGATATCAACAATACGGCTATCCCGCTTTCGCAGCGTGAAGCGTTCGAGGACCATCTGATCCCATCACTGCAGACTCTGATCGACCGATTGACAGACCTGTCATCTGAATGGCTCGAAATACCAATGTTGGCACGTACGCATGGCCAGCCAGCCTCTCCTACACGACTTGGAAAGGAGTTCAGGGTATTTGTCGAACGACTGGAGAAACAACTGGCCATGTTAAAAGCTGTTCCATTCGCAGCTAAATTTGGTGGTGCAACAGGCAACTTCAATGCGCATGCGATTGCCTATCCTGATGTTAATTGGCCGGTCTTTGCAGATCAGTTCTGCGCTTCACTCGGTTTAACCCGGTCACAGTATACAACTCAGATCGAGCATTATGATATGCTCGCAGCCCATCTTCAGTCACTGGAACGGATCAACACCATCCTGATCGATCTTTGCCGGGATATCTGGAGTTATATTTCGATGGATTATTTCAAACAGAAGGTCAAAAAGGATGAAGTGGGTTCTTCCGCCATGCCACACAAGGTCAACCCGATCGACTTTGAAAATGCAGAGGGAAATCTGGGGATGGCCAATGCGATCAGTTCATTTCTGGCCGCCAAATTGCCAGTATCCCGATTGCAACGCGACCTGACTGACAGCACGGTATTGCGCAATGTCGGATTGCCTTATGCCTACAGTTTGATTGCCTATAGTTCACTTCTGAAAGGGCTCGATAAACTGATTCTCAACAAAGACAGGATTCTCCAGGATCTTGACAGCCAATGGGCCGTACTGGCGGAGGCAATCCAGACTGTATTGCGAAGAGAAGGGTATCCGAATCCGTATGATGCCTTGAAAAATCTTACCCGTGGTCAACAGGAGATCACCCGGGAATCCTTGCATCTGTTTATTGACCAGTTAGATGTTGCCGATGAAATCCGGATGGAATTGAAAGCCCTGCGGCCAGATACCTATACCGGTGTCATGCCTCAAGATTGAATCCTGTCTTCTGGATTTTGCTCAACGATAGTGATAGATCTGACCCTCATGATGGATGTCAACACCGATCACCTCTGAAGGGATCACCTCGCCAATGATCCGGGCCGCTATACCAAAAGACCGTGCAATGGCCAGAATTTCATCTGCAGCTGAAGGATCAGCATAGATCTCCAGACGTTGCCCCATATTGAACACCTGAAACATTTCTCTCCAGTCCGTGCCACTTTCATTCCGGATCATCTGGAAGACGGGAGGTACAGGCATCAGGTTGTTTTTCACCACAGTCCCCGACGTGATAAATTTACTGACCTTGGTTTGGCCACCTCCAGTCGCATGGATCAATCCGTGAATACCTGACCGGGCATGAGTCAGCAGATGACTGATGACCGGTAGATAGGTCCGGGTTGGCGAAAGTAAAAGCTGCCCCACACTGAACGATTGCCCATCGATCGTGATCTGTTCTGTCAGTTTCCGTTGACCTGAATAGACAACGTCCGGATCTGTTTCAGGGGCAAAGGATTCCGGGTATTTTTCGCGATACATTCCAGATAACACATCATGACGTGCTGATGTCAGTCCGTTACTGCCAATGCCGCTGTTATATGTCGTTTCGTAGGTGGCCTGGCCATAAGATGCCAACCCGATAATCACCTGACCCGGACGAATATCATTAACCAGAAGGTCCTTTCTGGCTAATCGGGCAAAGGTGCAGTAGCCGACATCCATCGTGCGGACGATGTCACCGACATCAGCAGTTTCGCCCCCGGCCGGATAAAGCTCGACTCCATAACCGGACATCGTTTCCCGAAATCCTTCCAACCAGCGGATGATGCGACTGATCACTTCGCCGGGTATGAGGTGTTTGTTTCTGCCGATGGTTGATGAGATGGTGATCCCGGTGGTACATCCGACACAGGCCATATCATCCAGATTCATGACCAAAGCGTCCTGGGCAATGCCATCCCACACGGATAAATCCCCGGTTTCTTTCCAGTACACATAGGCCAGACTCGTTTTCGTGCCGGCAGTATCGGCATGCATGATATTGCAATGAGCCTCACTACCACCGGCAACATCCGGAAGGATCTTGCAGAACGCTTTGGGAAAAAGCCCTTGAGAGAGCCCCTGGATAGCAGCATGAACCTCTTCTTTTCCAGAAGAGACTCCGCGCTTGGCATACCTGTCGTCGATCATGTCTATACCATCTTTGCCCGGGTAGGGACTGTGGATGTTTATTTTTTCGGGCTCTTTTTCGTGGCCTGTCGGGATTGCTGGTTTTTCTGCTGTTCCTTCAATGCCGTTTCAAGACGTGCCTGGAATGAACTCTTTTTCTTCGGGTTCTTGGCGTTCTCTTCCAGTTTCTCCCTGATCTTTTCGTGGTTGATGATATAGTTCTTCGTGATCAGGGTTTGGCCAATGTTGAAAATGTTACTGATACACATATAGGCCGTAAGTCCGGAAGCATAATTGTTGAACCAGAACAGGAACATGATCGGCATGAAGTACTGCACATATTTCATGGCCGGATTGATGGACATATCCATCTCCCGGGTCGAATAATACGTATACATGATCGTGGTGATGACCCAGATCAAGGTGAACAGACTCACGTGATCGCCATACAAAGGGATATTGCTCCCTAATTGGATAAACGCATCGTAGGAGGACAGGTCATCTGCCCACAGAAAGGGTTCCTGCCGGAACTCAATGGACGCCGGAAAAAATCGGTACAAAGCGATCCAGATGGGCATTTGCAACACCATAGGCAAACATCCACCCAATGGATTAACCCCGAACTCTCGATAGATCTTCATCGTCTCGATCTGAATCTGCTGGGCGTCATCTTTGAATTTCTCCTTCAGATGGGCCAGCTTCGGCTTCAGAGCCCCCATTTTGGCCTGAGAGACCAGCATCTTGTACGTCAGGGGATAAAGGACCAATTTGACCAGAAGAGTGAGGAGGAGAATAACCAGTCCTTTGTTCGAGATAAGTGAACTGAGGAAGGAAAACACAGGCCGGATCACATACCGGTTGACCGTTCCAAACAGACTCCAGCCAAATGGAATGATATCTTCGACATTCTCGTTGAAGGCACTCAACTGTTGGTAGTCATTTGGACCGATATAGAAGTTCATCCGATATTCAGTTCCATCAGCTTGCTGTGGAAAAGTCAGTTTGGAGTAGGCCAGCTTCAGCTCGTCCGTTTTTTCTTCGCGAACGACGGTTTTCAGATCAGCCCGAGCAAAAGCCTGATCGGCGATCAGGGTAGAATTGAAAAACTGGTTGGAATGGGAAACCCATTTTACAGGATTCAGTAACTCCTTTTCATCCGATGCACGGCAGGAACAATAGTCTGGAGAACCGTCACTCTCCTTGAAATAAACTGTAGAGAACATCTTTTCATATTCACTGTTCTTCTCCAGTTTCTGCAGAAAGTTCTTCCATTCCAGAGTAAGACCGCTACCCTCTTTCTGCAGACCGGATTGGGTAACCGAATAGTCCAACGCATATCCTTTCTCTGGAAGCCGATAACGTTGTTTGAGATACTGGCCAGCACTTCCCTCCAGGAGGAACAGGATCTCCTTACCGGAAGTCTGTGTCTGAAAGATCAGATCTCCGGACAGGATCTGTTTTCCCTGGATTTCCAGCAAATAGTCAAACCGATTCCGGGTATCTTCCAGCAATTCCACGATGGCCATTGAATCTCTGTCCTGGCCTTCAAAATGGAAGACTTTTTTAAACTCTTTCAGGACGACGCCGGTGATTCGGCCACCTCGGTTGGAGAAGGTGATCACCATGTCCGGGTTTTCCAGCGTATACTCCTTTTCCTCGCCAATGGAGGCCATAGTGAAATCACCATATTCTCCCTGACGTGCAGCAATGCCCGTCGAATCGAGGACGGCTGGAAGAAGTTCCTTTCCTGTCGTGGAATCAGGAGAAGCGGAGATGGGTTCGGATGCTGTCTGTTCAATTTGTGCCAGGCTGTCTTGAACAGCCTTTTGTTGCTGAATCACTGATTCATCGGGAGCATTCAACTTGGCCCAAACAAAGATGATGATGAAGATCAGTGAAAAACCGATTATCGAATTCCAGGTATTGCGATCCATTCCTACGTGTCGAAGAGAGTAAAAAAAGCCCGACAAAGGTAGCATTTTGTACCATGGGCAGAAGTCTCTTTCGATAGATCTGGTGGATTATCCGACGATGAGATGGAAACTCCATCCGGATTCTTGTATGCTATACGGGCATGGTTGAATTGGCATGCTGGACATCTGCGCTTATATGGTGTGCACAAAAAAAAAGAGCGTCCGGTAACGAACGCTCCCTTAAGGTAAACTACTACAAACGCATTTAACATATTTCAGAAATTATGCCAATGTTCTTCAAATCTGAAAAAATGTTATAAAAATAAATTGTAATAGAAAAAGTGGGCCTTATGGAATGAATTCCTATATCAAGACAATATTGATATTGAAATGACTCATAATCAACTAGTAAAAGGTTGTAAATTCAAGCAATACTTACTGAACGGATTACTTGTTTGCATCTTGAATTCGTCTCAGCCATCGTTCTGCCGTGTCTGTGTCGACGAACTGGATTTCATAGATCTTGTCCTTTTCAGGCTCCAGGACCAGTTCCTTCGCTTTCAATCCGGCGGCAGCATCCTGAAACTCTGGATTGTTGGATGCAATGCTCAGGATTCCTTCCCGATAGCCGAAGAAATAGAAAAAGTTGGCTGATGACTTCAGATAGAGATATAATCGATCATCCCCATTGGAAGGCATCCGGATTTCCAAATTTCCTGAGAGATAACGATTCAGCATTTCACCTTGAATGCTGGCCATCCCCAGTTTGTCTCCACTGCTGACAAAGGATTGTAATTCGGAATCCCATTTCAAATTGACTTTGGGCAGGAAAAACGTGTGTTTATCAAACGATTCTGGCAGATCAAGTGCCCTTGTTCGCATGATATTGGTGACTTCAAAATACTGTGCATCATCTGGAATAAACTCGGCAAGACCCTTTTCATAAAACGGATCGGACACATAATCAATATAATTGGCGTCAAACGATGCAGTCAGATCCTTGACCATTACCTTCATCAGATTCGCCGGTATGATCATTTGCAGACCGATCATGGCTTCCAGAAATGTCTTCGGAGGCCCTGTTTCACCATAAGCAAGACTGTCGGGTACATTGAATATAGATGCCAGGGTGCCGGCAGCTTCAATCTTCACCATATCCAATCCTGAGCCAAAGGTCAATTTGCCTTCACCATTGACTGCAGCCGTTTTATTATTGAAGACCATCAGATTGCCCCTACGCCCCACATTCATCACCTTGGAAGAGTCACCGAAATAGAAGGTATCGCCAGCCTTATCATATCTGAAGTAGCCACTGGTTTCAAGAATAGGTCGGTCCTTCCGCAAAAAGAGCATGGACATAATGGAGGGATATAAATACGATGTAGCCCGATTGATGAAAAAACCGGTGTGACAAATCTCCCCATTCAGATCCCGCGGATTGTCATAAGCGATCAAGAGATTGTTCTTATCCCCTTTGCTGTTGATAGAGAACCAGTTTTTTCGATTCAGTTTATCTGCCTCCAGGAATGCATATCCCTGAAAGGTGAGCTCGGGCGCATCCGCTTCGAGGATGATGGTGCCCATGAATCGGGTCTTGGTATCGATGTAGAAATTGAGACTGTCCGTGATGTCCCCTTCTGCACGGGTGATCGATTTTTTCTCTGAGAATTGGCCCTTTTTAACCGGATAACCCGTAATGCGTTCGAAGGCGATCTCCTGTTTATGTGGCCCCACATTATACTCGTAGAAGCCAGAACCTTCATAATGCCGCTTGCCTTTGATATCGATTGTCGCTCGGTTGATCACATGGTATTTATTGGACGTATCGGCAACGATACGCGCATTTTCCAGGGTCGTGATCACCCCACCCGGCTTCACTTCCACCAATCCACTGTCAGGGTAGATCCATGCATCAGCCGAAAAGATATTCGGAACGCCACCGATTTGAAGCAAATTGGAACGCAGATTGTAAAATGCTGTCTTTCCCTTGAACGTCAGAGAATCCTGAACCGGATCGATGCACAGGAAGTCGGCCATTTTCCCCGGATCCGTTTTAAATGTGATCGTTTCTGCCTTCATGTCCCACTCAAACTCGTTCATCGAGGTTTGATACTTATTGTAGGGCATGACCGTATTGAGTTCTTCTGAATTGGCTCTGAATTTCCCTTGCTGAATATCAAAGTCTGCATTGCCGTTGATATTCCGGGTATCGAAGGCCAGGTCATCTGCTCCTAATGCGCGGATTTTCAGATCCAATGTATCAGCATTGACATCGTGGGCACCAAAGGCAAACAGTTTGGAGTCCATGTATCCCTTTTCCCAATCAAAGGTGCCCCGTCCACGAAGACCATCCGGGGTGAGGATCAGCGTACCGGCAAGGGTATGCGTTGCACCCTCATAAAAATCGAATGCTTTATCCTGCGTCGTCACATACATACTATCCCGGTAGGGAAGCCAGTTGATCAGAACATTGCTGCCCTCCACCTTGGGCATGAAAATCGGTCCCTGGCGGTCTTCACTGATGTCAAACTGCCGCGCAGAACCGATCATCTGTTTGGGCTTGAACACCACATCCTCAGAAAAGGCCCGGGCTCGCAGATATTGGATCAATCCCTTGCCGAGTAACCCCTGATTACTCAGGCTGAGTTCGCCAGTATACCGGCCACGATCGACGTAGGTTCCCCATCCATCATCCGGACTCTGTGTGATAAACCCTAGTGAACTGTCGGGCATGAGAACAGCCGTTTCTTCGATCACTGGAAAGATACTGTCGGAGACCAGTCGCCCACGGAAGGCCAGGTCTTCTCCAATGAACCGGTCCAGACTGTTAAACGTGAATCGGTCCATTTGAAAATAGAAGGAATCCCGGAGGTACACCCCTTGCTGGATATCCGGGGCATCGTAGTACACATAGGCATGTTCCTTACTCTGGATCGCCGGAAACAACGGAATATCTGCAATACCGGCTTTATTCTGAGGGGCGTCGATCTGAAGGTAACCGGAAAAATTCTCGATCCGGGAACCGATGGCGAGGGAAACTTCCTGCCCATCCGGATCGACCTTTCCAGTAGGAATGTACAGATCAAAGGTTTTGATTGAATCTATCTGGATACCAAACAAGGGGTAGTCAAATGACATCTCCTTGCCCTGGATCACGGTTGACCCGGCAAACAGTTTGCCACTGAATGTCATATTTCTGTTCCGACCAATGCGTATCCGTTCGTTGTACGGTATGACGGCGACTCGTTGAGGTCTCGAAAACTGAACATGCGGTACACCGTTGACGGTCATTATGGAATCTTTCAGTGAAAAGACGCCATTGTCATCCCGGGTAGTCGAAATGACATTTAAGAAATCATAATCCTCTTTGTTCCTGGAGGCCATCACATAGTGGCTCAATTTCGGTTTGATCTCGACTTCTCCCGACTCCACATTATAGAAAACAAAGCCTCGTTGAACCAGATCAAAAGCAGTGTCTGAATGTTCTCAACAGTAAAATCGGCATTGATCAGTCGGGCAAGATCTGCGGCCTGAAAGGTATTCCCCCATTTCAGTCATATAGTTGTGGAAAACATTCAGGGGATTGATATTGGCCACATTCTGGATCTTTCGAAAGTCGCTCTCATCAAAAAATCCTCAGAGATCACCGACATTTCATCCCGACCCTTTGTAAAACCGACACTGCGTTCACCCAATTTGATCGTATCCCGATCGAGGTACCAGTTGATCTGGTCAACGGCAAAATCAAAACCGTGCATCGACGAATAGAACGGGGCCTGGTCACTGGCCCTGTTTGCCCGGCTTAATCGCATGATCCGGCGATCAATTTCATATCGAAAATCAACTGATTGGTGGAAAAAGCTATCCAGGCCAAAGTACAGGGTGGTTTCCACTCGGCTGCCGGAAACCAGCTCTTCCCGTTTCAATGTAAATACCTCTGCCGTCGCCTTGAACCGGAGTCGGCCATCGGGTGAAGCCAGGGTGATCAGTGCTTTCTCTTCTCCGGCAAATCCGTAAATCGACGTTCCTTCCAATCGAAATCCCCCTTTGAATCGCACCCCACCACCAATATCCGGGATCTCGACGACCTTATCGTACGATTCGAATTTAGGGTAAGAGCCTTCCACTGCGGCATTCCTGACGACCAGTTTGTCATTAAACCGGCCACGGATCTTGCGTGTACCAAACAATAGCGGGTAGGTCAGTTCAGCTTCTTCTACGGTATATACGCCCTGGGTAAAATCAATGAAATAGGCACTGAGCGCACATTGAATTTCCGGCTGATCAAACCGCTCCCAGGTCACCAGCCCCCCCTGGCCGATCCACGTATTGGTTGCCGGATAATACCGACCGGTCGTTTGTCGGATCACAATAGAATCTTCCTTTCGTGTAGCCACCAGATCGCCTGATTCTTCAAATCCGAGAACCAGTCCCACGGTATCCCGCCCGAAACTTCCTTTTTTCGGATCAACCAGCCAGGTAATACCCGATTTGGAATAACGCAGTGCATTCTGAGTAAAGAAATATTGAGAAAATTCAAGGAAGTTCTGCACCGGTTTGAATTTCCGTTTTTCAATGGCGTTCAACTCCTCCGCATACACCGTCATCCATTCCTTCATCCTTGTCTCTCGGATACCGGCCTTGAACATGGCATCCAGAGCCAACAGGTATTCTTCAAAATACGGGCTTGGTGTCATGCCGATATTTCTCATCTGGACACCATGACCGTGAATCAGAACCATCAATTCAGGTGTGATTACGCCACTTTTTGCCCGTTTCTCAAATTCCTTGAACAGGTCTTTCAGTTCCTTTCGATCAGCCTGCTTGAGAAATTCATCCAGTTCACCGACAAAGCGGGTAGGATCATCAGAAAAGGAAGTCTCCTGGCTGAACAACAACACCGGACTCAGCACGAGCATCAGGCCGATCAACACTGAATAAACACTTCTCATCATACCAGTTTCGGTTTTTTCCACCATTGCGACACCCAATTTGTGTCCATACGCGAATCGATCAATTGCCACCCGAGTGGCTCAATGCACTCTGCCAGAATAGCTACATCCTGTGGAAGGAATCCACTGATCCCGATCATTCCTTCCGGTAATAGATGGTTCTGTAACGACGGAATACAATCGAGCAATACATTCCGGTTAATATTCGCCAGGATCAGGTGATACTGTTCATCAGGGATCACTTCAGCACCACCTTCCAGGATGTTGACCTGTGGCGATACGCAGTTCCGGATCACATTGCTTCGAGCACTGATGCATGCAGGGCCTTCAATTTCAACTGCATCCACCCGGACAGCTCCTGATTTTGCCGCCAATATGCCAAGGACAGCAGTTCCAGCCCCAAAATCAAGCACCTTTTTTCCATCCAGAGACAGAGTTTGCATTCCCTGGAGCATCATGCGGGTGGTGGCATGATGTCCCGTGCCAAAAGCGCGCTCGGGCTGGATAACCAGATCATACTGGACGTCCGGTCTGGGGGCATGGAACACAGCCCTGATCACGCAGTATGGTGACAGATCGACAGGATCGAAATTGGATTCCCAAAGGGTATTCCAGTTTTGATCTGCCATTGGTTCACTGGTAAATGAAGTCCAGTGCAACCCATTCAAGGACCGGAGTTCTTCCTGGAGAGCATCACTCCAGTCCGTTTCTTCGATATAGGCCTGCAAGCCGGATTCTGTTTCTTCAAAAGCATTGAAGGGATACTCGGCCAGGAAGGCCAGTGCGATCTCCCTTTGTTCCGGAGCGACATGTATGGTCACATTAATCCACGACATGTTCAGTATCGGATTTCTTTTTTCCTGGCCTTCAGCGTATTTAACATCAGTGCTGTTACCGTCATCGGACCAACTCCTCCGGGAACAGGCGTGATGGCCCTGGATTTGGGTGCAACCTCGTCATAGTCGACATCACCAACCAACCGGAAACCTGACTTTCTACTGCTGTCTTCAATCCGATTGATACCGACATCGATCACGACCACGCCCTCCTTGACCATATCACCCGTAATGAAATTTGGAATACCAATTGCTGCGACAAGAATGTCAGCCCGTCGGGTCTCAGCTGCCAGATCGCGTGTCCTGCTGCGCGTCATTGTGACGGTGGCATTGCCCATTTTATCCTTTCTTGACATCAGGATACCCAACGGAGTACCGACAATATTGCTTCGGCCTACAATGACGACATGTTGTCCGGATGTTTCAATCCCATTCCGTTCCAGAAGCAGGAGGACACCCTGTGGTGTTGCTGGCAGATAAGCCGGCAATCCTTGTGCCATACGGCCAAAATTCAGTGGATGGAAACCATCGACATCCTTTCGTGGATCAATTGCCAAAGTGACCTTCTCCTCATTGATATGGCCGGGCAAGGGCAACTGTACAATGAACCCGTCCACATCCGGATCCAGGTTCAGGTCGAGAACGATCTTCAGCAACTCTTCTTCTGAAATCGTTTCTGGGCGGCGGATGAGCGTGGATGAAAACCCGACCTGTTCACATGACCTCACTTTATTCCCTACATAAGCCTCGCTGGCCGGATTGTTACCCACCAATACTGCAGCCAGATGTGGCGGACGATCACCCTGGGCAATGATCTTGTCCACTTCAATCCGGATCTCATTTTTAATCGTTGTCGAAAGTGCTTTTCCATCCAGAACAACCATAATCTTTCTTTTTTCCCAAAGGTAACTTTTGACCGGATTACGGCGGAATTCCTGATTCACAAGAAAAGATGAACAAGGACATAAGTCATGATCATCAAGATACTGTACCCCAGTATCGTCCACACAGGCAGGTAAGACGAGGGCGTGAGGTTGTATTTCCACCGGATGTAAACCAGGTGCGCCACCTTCTCAAACATATAGGCAATGACTGTTGCAGCTGCCACACCAGCGATCCCCCAGTAATGCACGAAGATCAGACTGAGGACGACATTCACCAGCAATTCAATAAGGCCAATCCGAAGGATTACCCCGGTGTTTCCTTTTGCTGTGATCAGAGGACTGGTCAATATGACCCGACTGACAATGATCATCAGATAGATATTGAAGACCTCAGCGCTGGCTGCAAAATCCGGACTGAACAACCGGGTAAACCACCAATGACTGGTGGCAATCAGCACCAGTGTAATCGGAAATAGCAAATGGCTCAACCGGGATACCCGATGCTTCAAATCGTCCAACCCGGTTGTCCACTGCGTTGCCAGGTGGGCTATTGCCGCAGTGCCAACTCCGGAAGCCAATGCCATGGAAAATGGCAATTCACGAGCACCATATCGAAAAATGGCGAAGACCCGTGCATCCTGGAAGTGGTTGTTGATGATCCAACCGTCTACAATTACGGTGGCCCCTCCGGCGATGGCGTATCCGATCAACGGGATGGATAAGGCACTCCATCTGGTGAGCAGATTCCCGGCGTCTCGTATCGAGAACACGGGTTGGATCAAGAGCATCATCCAGACCAGCCGGATACTGGCATACACCATCAACCCGTAAATGCCCGCTTCGAGTGTACCGAACGACCATACCGGAAGGATAAAAGCGAGAATCAATCCGGCAGACGAAAACAGGGTCCACTTGAAAAGACCTTGCTGATCATTTCGCAGGAGGTAGACATGTTCGACAAGAGAGGTGATTTGTGTGGGCAGGAAAAAAAATACAAACAACTGCCAATACATGATCTGGACAACGCCGCCGGTAAATAAATGACTGAACGGACCAGCCCATACCCAGGAAAGTCCGCCAAGAATGCAGCCAATAAACAGGAGGAGTCCTGCAGCCAATTGTTCCAGGGAACGTTGGTTGGTCTTATCCTCGCGGGGACTGGCAGCAACAAATCCCTGTATGAGACCTTGCAACCAGAAGAAAGTCAGGATATGCCCTAAAAAGAGTAATTGCTCATATTGTCCGATATCTTCAATGGACAAAGCTGACTTGGCCAGTAAAATGGCAACCAGGATGGAAGCGACCTGACGGGAAATCTGAAATGTCTGGAACGTACGGGAAATGTCCCAGTTACCCGGCAGGAAGAGTGGCTTCATCTTTACATTATGAAATAATGGAATGAAAAGACGAGTCTCCGTGCTCGATGATCTGTTCATGGAAATGGATTCCATCTCCGGCCAAGGCATCCAGGATCGGATCCGCTACAAACGCTTCAAAGGGCACTGACATTTGAGCCTTGTCAAATTTGCCGTCAAGGAACAACCGGGTGGCATGTGCAAGTGGAAGGCCTACCAGATCCGCCATGGCCGTCTTGTCCTGATTTGTGCCTTCATGTTCCAGACTGGAACGAATCTCTTTATTGTGCCCATGTTCCTGATAGTGGATCCGGTGCTCCATAACGACAAGATCCCTGTCTTCCGGTTCCAGTTTCCAGCGATCTTCCAGCAGATTTTGCAAATAATCCGCAGGAGTAAGACCGATATCCCCGACGGATCTATCAGAGAAAATACCAAGCCATTCCAATTGGTCCATGACCGGATCAGATTCGGCGATCCCCAGCATTTCTGCACAAAGTGAACGAACGGATCGAGTGGGATCCAGTGGAAGGAAACCACGTATCAATTGTGCCCAGGTCAATGGTTCTTCAACCCCGATCGGGGTCTGGCTTTCCGTCAGACCAAGCTTGATGATGGCATCCCATGCTCGACTGAAACCACGGATGCGCACGGTCCCTCGCATGATGGACGGAATTCCGGTCAACTCGTACAGCGAGATGTATTTCAGCGAATCGCGATTGGGATAGACTTCGTACCGATCCTTTCCATGAATAGCTATTGGGAACGCTGTTTTGAAAAGGTCATAATAGGTAGTCAGGCGCAATGCACCCTGATCGCGGAACTGGATCGTCCCCTGGCCAGCCAGGATGATGTTCCGTGGATTCCAGGTGATTTTGTAGTGCCAGGGATTGGTATCACTGGTTGGTGCCACCAGGCCTCCGGCATAGGAGTGGAAGGATGTGATCGTACACCCTTTCTGTTTGATTTGGCGGATCAGCCGAAGTGCAGACATATGATCAAGACCGGGATCCAGCCCCAATTCTCCCATAAAGAACAACCCCTTCTTCCTGGCTTTGACAGCCAGAGCGTTCATTTCCGCATTGACATAGGAGGCGGTGATCAGGTGTTTACCCAACCGGAGACAATCGTTGGCCACCAGTGTATGCAGTGTCCAGGGTAACATGGAAATGACAAAATCATGTCGGCCGATCAATGCGGTACGCTGTTTGGCGGAATGGACGTTGATTTCCATACCTTCCAAAGCATCGAATCCCTGGATCTTTTGCTGGATCAGGTCTGGTGAAGCATCAGCAACAGTCACTTGCCAGTTTTCGGTTCGGGCATGATCTCCCAGATACCGGATCAGGGTGGTTGCAGAACGTCCGGCGCCAAAAACAAGGATCTTTTTCATATATCTCATGAACCAAGGGCCAAATTTATCGTAAAATATTGTGCACCTTCACAAAGGACGGCTGAATGCACATGAAAAGACTTGACATCCATTATCATGAATACGCGGATATCGAGGAACTTGATCAATCTGATCAACAACTCCTCCAGGCTGCCAAATTGGCCCTGACCAGAGTTATTCGCCTTATTCTCGTTTCCAGGTTGGTGCCGCCGCACGGTTGGAAAGCGGCAGGATTGTCACCGGGTTCAATATTGAAAATGCCGCGTACCCGGTCTGTTTATGTGCCGAACAAACTACCATTTCAGCGGTCAAAACCCAATTTCCTGATGAATTGATTCTGGCGCTCGCCATTTCGGTAAAAAGCGATACTTCCACTGTCAATCAGCCTGCAACTCCATGTGGCAAATGCCGGCAAATGCTGTCTGAACAGGAACGAGTCAATGGTGCTCCAATCCGGTTGATCCTGCAAGGAGAGGTCGGTCCGGTCTGGATTTTCAAGAGTGTGAATGATCTGTTGCCATTTTCCTTTACCGGTGAATGGTTATAGATGAACTCTATTTTGTTTCAAAACACATGCGTGCATTGTCCAGGTCCTCTGGTGTATCGATCCCCAAAGAACGATAATCTGTAATCCCCACAGATATAGACAAACCATTAGCGAGCCAGCGCAGCTGCTCGAGTTGTTCCATCTGTTCAATCGGTGCAACGGGCAGGCGAGCGATATCCAGTAGAGTCTGCCGTCGGAACCCATACAGGCCGATATGGGTGAGATAGGAAGGGTTGGATGTCCATGATTGGATGGGATGGTCACGTTGATACGGAATCCACGCACGACTGAAATACAGCGCTTTGCCTGAAAGATCACATACCACTTTGACGAGATGTGGTGATTGGAGCCTGTCGGAATCCGATTCAGGACGTGCCAGTGTTGCAATTGGGCTATCCGGTCGATCCTTTAGGAGTTTCGCCACTTGTCTGATCGCTTCAGGCGCGATAAACGGTTCGTCACCCTGGATGTTGATTACAAATGATTCCCTTGCATCGCATGCAACAGCAGCACAGCGATCGGTTCCACTGGGTAATTGCGGGTCAGTCATCATAACGCTGGCCCCAGCGGCTTCGCAAACAGTTCGGATCCTGTCGTCGTCAGTCGCAATGACCACACGGGACAGTCCGGCTCTCAGGCATTGATCCCAAACCCGCAAAATAATCGGGCGGCCATTGAGGTCGGCGAGTGGTTTGCCGGGAAACCGGCTGGATGCCCACCGGGCAGGTATGATCCCCAGGATATCCATGTTTTGTGACACCTCCATGAAACAAAAGTACAAGACAGTGTCCGGGCTTTCGTAATTTTGCGGCAAGAATGATTCATCCCATGACCTTTCGAAGGTATTTCCTTCTGACTCTTGCTATTCTACCCCATTTGCTTCTTGCGCAGACAGGTGATCGAAATCATTATCTGACCTTTCGGGATACTGTCGATGTCCTTGTAGAAAAATCACGCCTCTACATTCGTCATGAAATGGCGCCAGGACAGACCTTGTTTGGTCTTTCCCGGTTTTACGGACTCGAACTGGACGAACTGGTCTACTATAACCCCATCTTTAAAACCGCCAGTCCTCAAGTTGGAGATACCGTAGCAGTGCCCATACCGAGGTCCTCGATTTCCCCTTTCTGGTACCCCGGATTCAAAAGATGGAAAGGCGCGCCATTGATGTATACGGTGAGGAAAGGTGAAACCCTGTTTCAGATATCCAGGAGACATTTCCAAATTCCACTGGACAGTCTTCTGGCCTATAATCGGTTGAAAAACCCCGATGTAAAACCGGGAACCCGACTATTTGTCGGATGGTTGAGCACAAAGGGGATTGCCGACAGTATCCGGACCTTTACCGGCCACCCCCTGTGGGAGGAAAGTTACAGAATGCGCACTCGTTATCTTCGATTGCGAAAAGTGGCATCGGAATATGAAGAACAGGGGTTTGCAAGCCGCATTACGGCTGACATTTCAGGCGATGACCTCGTTGTTTTACATGATCGTGCGGAGATCAATGAAATCATTGCGATGAAGAACCCGCTCAATAACCGGATCGTTTTTGCCCGTGTCATCGGACGCATCCCGCAGGGCACTTATCCGCCCGGTACTGTTCTTGTTGCCAGTGAACCTGTCGTTCGTCTGCTGGCCGTAAAAGACCAGCGTTTTTTTATTCGTGTCAAATACCTTCTCCGATGAAGTATTACCAGAACATTCTGGAGACAATTGGCAATACGCCAATGGTCAAAGTGCAAAAAATTACAACCGATCTACCTTGCCCGGTACTGATCAAGATGGAGACCTTCAATCCGGGTCATTCCATCAAAGATCGAATGGCACTGAAAATGTTGCTGGATGCCGAGGCCGGTGGCATGCTCAAACCCGGGGGCACCATTATCGAATGCACTTCAGGGAATACGGGTATGGGACTTGCACTTGCCGGAGTGGTGAGAGGATATCGATGTATTTTTACGACCAACGACAAACAGTCGAAGGAGAAAGTAGACATGCTGAAGGCATTAGGAGCTGAAGTCATCGTCTGTCCAACCAGTGTCGAGCCATCTGATCCAAGGTCCTACTATTCCGTCGCCGAGCGACTGAGTAGGGAGATCCCCAACTCTTTCTGGTTCAATCAATATGACAATCTGTCCAACCGACAGGCGCATTATGAATCGACAGGCCCCGAAATCTGGGACCAGACAGATGGAAAGATCACCCACCTGGTAGTGGGTGTCGGGACTGGAGGAACGATCTCAGGCACGGCAAAATACCTGAAAGAACAGAATCCGGATATCCAGGTCTGGGGTATCGATACCTATGGTTCAGTTTTCAAGAAATATCACGAAACCGGTGAATTTGATGAAAAGGAAATCTATCCCTATATCACGGAAGGGATTGGAGAGGACATCCTGCCCAAGAATGTCGAATTTAGTCTCATCGATCTGTTTGAGAAGGTTTCTGATAAAGATGGAGCCCTGATGGCTCGTCGTCTTGCACGGGAAGAAGGAATGCTGTTGGGGTATTCGGCAGGGAGTGCCATGGCCGGACTCCTGCAGTTAAAAGATCGACTCACTCCGAATGATGTTGTGGTCGTCGTGATCCATGATCATGGAAGCCGGTATGTCGGAAAAATCTACAATGATGACTGGATGCGGGAGCGTGGATTCCTGGAGGATGAAATGACGGTACGGGATCTGATCCGCAATAAAACGGATCGCCACTTCTATTCCGTTCAGGGCACGGCTTCACTTCGGACCGCATTTGAATTGATGAAGGAACACGACCTTTCTCAACTGCCTGTCACAAAAGGAGAGGATGTAGTCGGTTCCATTTCCGAAACTCAGGTACTGCACCTTTTGTTAGAGAACCCACTTGTTCATATTGATCGCCGGATTGAAGAAGTCATGGATGAGTCCTTTCCCTGGGTGGAAGAAACTACTCCTGTCCGGCATTTAAGCCGGTTGATCGACAAAAAAGTGCCTGCGGTTTTGTGTAAAGACAAGGCCGGACTGAATCATATTCTGACTCAATACGATCTGATCCAGTCACTCTGATAATTTGGTATTGGGCAATGAAGACAGTCAGCTGGCCAGGACATGTCCATCGACCATTTCCAGGCGGCGATCACAGATTGACGCCAATTCTTTACTGTGTGTTGCAATCAGGAAGGTATGATTGAAATCATCTCTCAACTGCCGGAACAGCAGGTGCATCTCCTCTGAATTCTGAGAATCCAGGTTGCCAGTCGGTTCATCAGCCAGGATGATTTTGGGTTTGTTCAGCAAGGCTCGAGCGACAGCCACACGTTGCTGTTCTCCTCCGGATAACTGAGCAGGTTTGTGCGTAAGACGCTCAGATAGTCCCAAATAGGCCAGAAGCTCTTCGGCGCGGGTTTGCATGCCGAGACAGAAAGGCCCTGGATCAGACCTGGCATCATCGTGTTTTCCAACGCCGTAAATTCCGGGAGAAGATGATGAAATTGAAAAATGAACCCGATATGCTGGTTCCGAAACCGGCTCAGGGTATTTCCTTTGAGCCCCGTGACATCGGTACCATCCAGAAGTATCGACCCTTTATCCGGGTGGGCGAGGGTGCCCAGAATATGGAGCAAAGTACTTTTCCCTGATCCTGACTTTCCCAGCAAAGAAACGATCTCTCCTGGTTTGACATGTACATGGACATCATTCAGCACATTCAGCTGGCCAAACGATTTACAAATGTGTTTTCCTTCTATCACGCCGAAAAATACACTAATCCTCAGAGACTGTATAGAATGGAACTGTACTCCTTTCAAGCAGATTTTACAGTCAGGCGTGATACTCTCCTGATTCATTAAAGGAAATTGCTCAAGTTGATAGAAACACAGCAAAAGACCAGTTTGAATTTCATTACATTTGTATAGGTAAGGCCAAATCGTCAATTTTCGGGCGCAGCCACGCGATCCGCCAAACAAAAGCGCACCTGAAGTCCGTTAACCTCCTGTATGAAGGTTCTCCAGCTCTGCAAGAAATTTCCGTATCCTCTGAAGGATGGCGAGTCCATAGCGGTGACGTATATGAGCCGCGCCATGCGTGATCTTGGTTGCGAGATCACCCTGTTGAGCATGAATACGGTCAAACATTATTTTGACACCAATCACCTCCCGGACAGTTTTGACCATTACAAGGACATCTTCTACACCGAGATCGACAATCGAATCAAGCCCCTTGACGCCTTTTTTCATTTGTTCCGTGAGGGATCTTACAATATCAACCGCTTTGTGTGTCCGGCATTCACCAAAATGCTGATCCATATACTGGAAGAAGAAAGCTTTGATGTCATCCAGCTGGAAACACTGTACCTGGCACCTTACATTCCAGTCATTCGCAAACATTCAAAGGCGTTGATTGCGTTGCGGGCACATAATGTGGAACATGAGATCTGGGCAAGAATGGCACAAAACACACCACGCGGTCTCAAACGGTGGTATTTGGGTCATCTGGCGCATAAACTGGAGGTCTACGAAAAAAACCAGCTCAATCTCGTTGACCTGATTGTCGCCATGACGCAGCGTGATCTGGATCTGTTTCGAACAATGGGTTTCACTGGTCAGGGGTTGATTGCACCGATTGGCATCGACCTGGAAGATTACCTCCAGGCACCGAACCAGGTCCAATTACCTGAAACCATCGGGTTTATCGGCTCCCTGGACTGGATGCCCAATCTAGAGGGATTAAACTGGTTTCTGGAAGAAGTGTGGCCTCGTGTATTGAAGATCCATCCGAGGGCGAAACTGCGCATTGCCGGACGAAATACGCCAGAAAGCTTGAAAAAATCCGCGCCTCGCGGGGTTGAAATCATGGGGGAGGTTCGTTCTGCGATCCGCTTTATGAATGAACAGCAAATTCTGATTGTCCCGCTCTTGTCTGGAAGCGGGATGCGAGTGAAAATCCTGGAAGGGCTTCTCCTTGGGAAGACGGTAATCACCACCTCTATTGGAATGGAAGGAATTGATGCACGGCAAGGTGAGGAAATCCTTCTTGCAGATTCGGCGGAAGATTTTGCCCGTGGCATTTCACTTTGTTTGAAAGACCCGGAATTCTGTCGGCGGATCGGCAGGCAGGCGGCTTCACTGGCCGTTGAACATTTTGATCACCGCAAGATCGCCCTTCGTGTTTTACAGAAATACGCACAAACCCGCGTCGGAGTCCATCCGGAATGATCGCATTCGGTATTTTTGCGGTGAGGATGAAAGTACTTGTGATCGCTCCCCGCTTCCCCTACCCTTTGGAAAAAGGGGATAAACTGAGGTTGTACCAACAACTCAGGCACCTTTCTGACAAGTATGAGATCCATTTGTTTGCGATTACACATCATCGCGTGACACCGGCGGATCAACAACCTCTGTTATCCTGTTGTACAGGCATTCATATCCATCAGATCTCCAGGTGGCGAACAGCATGGAATTTGTTTACAGGGTTCCTTCGCGGTCTGCCTCTGTCTGTCGCTTATTTTACGGACAATGACGCAATCGGTGCAGCGCAACGATTCCGAGAAGAGGTGCAGCCTGATCTCCTCTATGGTCAGCTCATTCGTGTCGGGGAATATCTCAAACGAATGAACGGACCAAAGGTCCTCGACCTGATGGATGCGTTTTCCGTCATCATGGAGCAACGTATTCAACGCACATCTTTCTGGCAACGTCCCTTTTTGCGAATCGAGGCAAAGCGATTGGCTCAGTATGAACAATCGGTGCCACTATGGACAAACCTGCAAACGTTTATCAGTGAACGAGATCGATTCCTGATTGATCCGGTTCAATCGTGGCAGGCACATATCATCCCGAACGGGATAGATACCACGTACTTCCAGGCTCGGAGTAATTCTGAGGAGCCGCCTGCAGACCTCACCTATATCGGCAATCTGGGCTATTACCCCAATCGCGTTGCCGCCATCTTCCTGGTGAAGAAAATTATGCCATTGATCTGGAAGACACGTCCGACAACAACGCTTCTGATCGCGGGTGCCCGACCTACAAAAGATGTTGTTGCTCTTGCCGAGCCACGGGTCCGGATCATTCCCTGGCTCGATGATATCCGCGACGGATACCGGAAAGGCTCCGTCTTCATCGCACCAATCCATTTGGGCGCAGGCTTGCAAAACAAGATCCTGGAAGCGATGGCTATGGAATTGGCGGTCATCACGACAAGTCATGTCAACCAGGCCATCTCAGCACAACCTGGACATGAAATCCTCATCGCTGACACCGCTGAGGAGTTTGCCTCCCATGCGCTGGAATTACTTTCATTCCCTGAGCGAGGGAATGAATTGGTCACTTCAGCGCTTACCTTTGTCCGATCCAACTTTTCCTGGCAAACAAGTGTTAAGCACCTTGATGAAGATGTCTTTCAATCCCCCCAGTTCCTTGACGATGCAACGTGAAACCAGTTTGGCATTGAGTACGATTGACGATGCACTGATGGCCATCCGGCAGGGAAAAATCATTATTGTCGTTGATGATGAAGACCGTGAAAATGAAGGCGATTTCATCTGTGCTGCTGAGACTGTAACTCCGGAAATGATCAACTTCATGGCCACGCATGGCCGCGGACTGATCTGCACACCACTGGATGAAAAAAGGGCAGACATCCTGAATCTCCCCCTGATGGTGAGTCAGAATACCGCCCTGCATGAAACAGCCTTTACTGTATCCATAGATCTGATCGGCAAAGGCTGTACGACGGGCATTTCTGCCTATGATCGAGCAACCGGTATCCGTGCCATCGTGGATCCTGAGATCAAAGCAGAAGATTTCGCTCGCCCTGGACATATCTTCCCATTGCGTGCAAAAACGGGCGGTGTTCTTCGACGGACTGGACACACAGAAGCGGCTATCGATCTGGCTCGTTTGGCCGGATTCTCACCTGTAGGTGTGCTTGTTGAAATTCTCAATGAAGACGGCAGTATGGCCAGACTGCCCGAACTTTGCCAAATTGCCGACCGCTTTGGTCTACATATCATTTCTATTGCTGATCTGGTCGCGTATCGTCTTCAGCGCGAACGATTGATTCAGACTGTCCACCAGGCTACTCTCCCTTCTCCCATCGGTGAGTTGCATTTCACGGTATATGAACAACTGACGACAGGTGATCAGCATCTGGCAATTCGATACAATACCTGGAATGAAGAAGAAGTGGTGCCTGTTCGGGTGCAATCTGCCCTATCCCAGGCAGAAATCAGACAGGTCCTGGAACCTCATCAGGCAGATCTTCTCAATCAGATCATGACCACGTTCAAGGATCAGCAGAAGGGGTTACTGGTCATTATGCATCACCGGGATAAAATGCTGGATCTGGTTGATTCATTGAAAAAATGGGAGGGTAAATCTGATGAGACGATTCAGCCGGCCATGGATCAGCGTGATTTCGGTATTGGTGCGCAGATCATTCGTGATCAGGGGGTCCGGAAACTGGCATTGTTGACCAATAACACCATCAGCAAGCGCGTTGGATTGGATGGTTACGGCCTCGAAATCAAACAGTATCTGCCGATTTGAATAGGTCTTGACTGATCAGAATGTCGGGCACTGAACGACATCATCTTCGTATTCTCCTACATAGCCCATGCTGATCTCAAATGCTCCACGCTTGTACCCGAGGCTGTTGATCTCTGAAATTCCTGCGTCGTAACTCATCCCCAGGAGAATACCATTGTATTCCAGACCGAAAAAGATCGTAGCGGATTCCAAAGCAACCGCACGTTCCACATCGCCGACCATGCTTGCCCACACCCCGGTATGAATGGCCACCCGGGTATAATCATTCGCCAAAAGGCGAATATTGCTTCCCGCATTGACCTCATAATGAGGCCCCTGACTGATAAAATGAACGCGTGGTGACAGATAGGCCTTTCTGGTAATCGGGAATATCATAGCTCCCTGAACCTGATACCGACGATATAATGTGCTTTTCTGACTTGATACTTCATCAAAGAAGGCGATGTTCGGTTCGAGGATGTGGTGGATGGCACCACCAACCTGTAACAGACTGTTCTTCTTATAATTCCAACTGTAATTAATTCCGGCAGAAAGATCGCCAAAGGCAATGTTGTTCCCGGGGAAAGTCTCAGCAGTGGGAAATGTGTAACCATCCTTCTGGTTGAACTGATCCTGGAAGGTCTGGTTGTTGAAATTGATGTTTCGTTGGGATATTCCTCCTTGAAAAGCGGCACTGATAAACTGCGTGTTCTTGAAATTCAGTGCCTTATGGTATGCAAAACTAAGATTGATCTCATTGGATGTGTAGTCGAAATTCCGTACCTCATCCTTGTAGAAAATAAGCCCCACACCGATGGCATCAGCATATTGACTCACATTGGGCACCTTGAAACGAAAATCCAGAGCTGTGCTGATCGTCGTAAACGGGCGCTCCAACGCGGGACGCCATTGATCGCGATAAATACCCGCAATTCTGAACTTACCGTCATATGCTCCCGTCAGGGCCGGATTCATTGTCATCGGCGATGCATAAAACTGGCTGAAATGTCTGTCCTGAGCCTTAACCTGCTGCGGCATCATGATCCAGATACCCACCAGAGCAATGAACACGCCGAGAAAACGAGAAATTTGCTGCATACGACAAAGTTATATCTTATCAACGAACGAGTGGTTGACTGCGTGTGTCAATTGGTTCATTTCCCCGTTAACGGTAAAATTGGAGACCAAGTTGCAGCTGATCATGTGGTAATTGGGTTTTGAATCTTAAGGAACCGGGTATTTGATTCCGAGGACCGAAATACCGTTTTCTCTTGTCACATGAGGCAGGCAATAGAATCTGCAAGAATCCAATTTATAAGCGTGATCCAGATTTCCATCCTGAATCCTCGCTTACTTGAACGGAGAACCTACCTTCGCACAAAGTCTGGAATCATGAACAGAAACTTCTACTGGATCACAGTTTTCCTGTTGGCTCTTTCCGCCTGTGGTGATCAGGTGCAGTCCATGCATGATGATATCATGGTGATCCACGATGCCGTAATGCCCCGAATGGGCGAAATGCATCAACTGCGTGTCTCTCTGGAAGACAGGATGAAGGACCTGGATTCTTTGGCTGCCCTGCCCTATCATCAGGCTATTCTGGACTTGCGGTCGGGTGAAGAAATGATGTGGACCTGGATGAATGAATATCGGAAACCCGAAGAATCATCCCCAGAATCAATTGACTATCTGCGGTCAGAACACACTAAAATTTCCGAAGTAGCCAATCAAATGACGACATCCATTGACCGGGCAAACAAACTGTTGCAATGAAGGGATACCTGTTCATTCTGACCTCACTCTGGTTTCTGTATTTGGTCAGCTGTACACCAACTGACCAATGCCAGACCTTACCAATACTCGGCAACCAGGATATCCAGGGTACAGATACCCTGTACCCCGAAATTCCCGATTTCAATTTCATGAATCAGGACAGCCAGGAGATTACCCTGGCAACGTTTGATAATCAGTTCTATGTTGTCGACTTCTTCTTTATTTCCTGCCCGACCATTTGTCCGAAGGTGAAAAAACAGATGCTGCGCGTGTATCATCATTTTGAAAAGGAACCTCGGCTGGTCTTTCTCTCCCATACCATTGACGTGCGTCATGACACCATTCCACGCTTGAAATCCTATGCCGAAGGGCTTCAGGTCGACACCGATAAATGGCACTTTGTCACAGGTTCTGAAGAAGAAATCTACCAGATCGCCGGGCATTACTTCTCTGTTGCCCGCAAGGATGAGAGTTCACCTGGCGGATTCGATCACAGTGGCCGCCTGATCCTCGTTGATGAAAAAAAACATGTACGATCATTCTGTGATGGGACCGATCCGGAAAGTGTTGACCAGTTTATCAAAGACATCCAATGCCTGCTGGATGAGTCGTAAACGATGTGCGTGGATCATCCTTTTCCTGGTTGGGGCCGCATTGATCGGATGTCAATTGCCCTATGAGCAAGGACGCGAGTTGTATGTTTCTGCCTGTGCGAATTGTCACATGGAGGATGGCAGTGGATTGGCGGAATTGATTCCCCCATTGAATGGTTCCGATCTGGTCCGGCGTAATCCCGATCTCCTGCCTTGCCTGGTTCGGTATGGTATGGAAGGCCCCGTCACCGTCAATGGGATCACATATAATGAGGCGATGGCACCAGTCACTGGACTAAATGATGTAGAACTGGCCAACATTCTGAACTATATCCAATATCAATGGGGGGATCCTGACAGGTTCTATTCACCGGATGAAATCAGGCGGATCCTTAAAGGTTGCGATTCAAGACCAGTTATCCTCGATTTCAGCGCTGAGGAGTAATCTTCATATCGCAGGAAAAGTGATTATCTTAGGCGCTCGGAAACCACGTCTATGAAAATCTGCATTACCGCATTACTCAGCCTTTCAGCTCTCCTGCTTTCTGCCCAGCCATCTAATGATGACTGTAGTGGCGCAATCGATCTTGGAACGGCACCTTATTGTGAAGAAGTCTATTATTCCAATGAAGATGCAACCCCTTCCAATATCGGGGTTGACAATATTCCCCCTTGCTGGGATGCCGGGACAGTTCAGCGTGATGTCTGGTTCTCCTTCATAGCCAGCGATACCATACTGGACTACAGCATCACGGTAACCGGAGAAAGTAATTCAGGATCGAATCCCATGCTCAACCCCCAGGTTGCTGTCTATCGGGGTGATTGTGCTATAGATGAGCTCTTCTTTTTTGACTGCTTCAAGGCTATTTCCGGAGAGAATGCCATCAAATTTTCTATGACTGGACTGACACCGGGAGCCACCTATTGGCTTCGAATTGCCGACTATCCGCAATCGTCAGCCAACAATGCCGGTACATTCAAATTGTGTATCGAGAAGAAATCTCCCATCACTAACATCATTGAGGGTTTCTCAAAAGAATGTGAAGGGCAACTGGTCGATTCAGGAGGACCTGATGAAAACTATGGCCCCAATGAAACGTACATATTTACGATCTGCCCTGAATTCCCTTCAGCCTGTATCGAGCTCAACTTCAATTATTACCATATCGATTTTACCGAGGATGAAATCGTGATCTATGACGGACCGGATGAAAACAGTCCGGTAGTCGGGACCGTCACCGGTACAGGATCCAACCCTGAATCCTGGGGTGGAGTCTGCAAGCGGTTCACGGCCACCAGTGGATGCCTGACAGTCAAGTTTACATCCAATGCGGCTGAGGAGTTTGAAGGCTTCCTTGCGGAGTGGAAATGCTCTCCAGTGCCCTGTAAGACTTACACCCAACCCACCATTCAGAATCAGTTCACAGAGACTGAAATACTGACTACACTGTCGAGTAGTCAGACCATCGTCACATTTGACACCCTGATCTGTGCACAAGGTGCTTATGGACTGTATTTCGGTGGCGACCAGACTGACTTGGGCTTGAACAAAGGAATCCTTCTGACAACAGGGAGTTCGCAATTGGCACTGGGACCCAATGATTCAGGTAGTTCCAGCGGAATCAGTGGCACATTGGGTGATAGTGATCTGGACATTCTGTCGGAGTTGTTTGGTAATGGGACACAATCCAATGATGCCTGTATTCTCGAACTGGATGTCTATGCCAATACCAATGAGTTGACATTTGAATATGTCTTCGGATCCGAAGAGTACCCCGAATTTGTCAACAGCAACTTCAATGATATTTTTGCCTTCTTGATCTCCGGCCCGGGCATTACCGGGCTTCCTGAAATTGGTGGACAGGCGAATATGGCTGTACTTCCCAATGGCACCCTGGTGCAGATCAACAGTGTCAACTATGCTGACAACTGGGAATATTACCGCAATAACCTGGGTGGACAAAGCATCGAATATGATGGTCTGACATCGGATTACCTGGGTTCAAAAAAGAGCCTGACAGCACGTTACAATGTCACTCCATGCCAAACCTATCACCTCAAACTGGCCATAGCTGACAGGGGGGATTCATCCTATGATTCCGGGGTTTTCATTTCGGAGATTAATGGGGGGGCACCAAGCATGTCTGTGAATTACAATAACGGCATCGAATATCTGGTAGAGAACTGTACAAATATTGAGGACCAGGTGGTTGTATCCCTGAATTCTCCACTGGATGATACCATCACGTATCAATTGACTGTGGGTGGAAGTGCAACGCTGGGTGTAGACTATCTTCTGTCTTTGCCTTCGACCATTACTTTCCTTCCGGGTCAAACACAGTTTGCTTTTCCAATCACCCCGTTGAATGATTTGATCGCTGAAGGCGATGAAACTGTCACGATTACCCTGAGCAATGATTTTGGATGTGGCTCCGTGTCCTACGCGGTTTTGACCATTATTATCCGGGATCAACTTGTCGTCTCCGTGAATGCCAATCAGGATACAGCCTATTTCTGTCCTGGTAACAGTATTTCCCTGATCGCGAAAGGTGCCAAGGATTTCTTCTGGCAGCCTGTCAGCATCTTCAACGACCCCACACAAGGCACTACACTGGCAACCCCTCCAACCAGCATGTGGGTCACCGTCACCGGAACATTAGGCGTTTGCACGGATGTCGATTCCATCTATCTGTTTGAAGTGAATCCGATGGTCACTATTCTAAATGCCTCTCCTGACAGCATCTGCCAGGGTGAATCGGTTATTATAGCTGCAACCAGTAACCTGAACGGACAGGGCACGATCAACTGGACTCCGGCGTTCGGGTTGTCGAGTCCGAAGAGCCTTGTCACAGAAGCCTTTCCTAATTTCAGTCAGTCCTATATCATTTCGGCAGAATTAACTGGGTGTGTCGCTCGTGACACGATGACATTCGTTGTCGATCCTTTCCAGTTTCCTAATCTGGTACCCGACCAGAGCCTGTGTGAAGGCAATTCTATCCAGCTGGCACAGGAGATCTTCTTCCCATCCACAACCTATGAGTGGACTCCTGATGAGACATTGGATGATCCTACAATTGCCGGTCCTGTTGCTTCACCTCTCGTTACAACCACGTACACAGTAGTTGCTGAAAGCCAGTCCGCTATATGTAAAGACTCGGCATCTGTGACGATCACAGTCGTACCGGCTGCAGTGAGTATTCAGGCTCCAGATATTATTTATCTCTGCCTGGGCGACTCCGTTTCCCTGGATGCAAATTTTACGCAGGGTGGGACTTTGACCTGGTTGCCGCAGGATACAACACTGCTGACTCAGAATGGGAACACAGCGTTCAGTAAGCCATCCAAATCCTTCATGGCTTATGCGTCGATGACCGTAGGCCCCTGCACCGTCGTCGATTCCGTTTTCGTGCGCGTTGATTCCCTGCCTAACCTGGCCATTTCCAAATTTGTTGATCGTCCATTCTACTGCCAGGGAGAAATCATCACCTTCCTTTCCCCGACCTATCTCAATAAGGATTATCCGGATATCCAGCATCTGTGGTCACCCAACAATGGCACCTTCCTTTCAGCGGATAGCAACCTGAACATGGTACTGACCGCCAAGGAATCATTTACCTATACGAGGCAGACGGTCAACAATGCCTGTGCTGAAAATCAGGACATCTACATTGAGGTCATTCCTGTTGGTATGACTTTATCTGCTACAGATATCACGTTGTGTCCCGGAGATACCATGCAGGTGTTTATCTTGAATGACAGCATCGAAAATATCATGTGGATGCCGGAAACCGGACTGAGCTGCTCAACCTGTCCTGATCCGATCGTAACCGGAGTATCTACAGGATTCTATACCATTACAGGAGAAGAAAAAGGATGCAGCAAACAGGGAAAACTGAATGTGACCGTACCTGTGCCAGTACTGAATCTGCCCGGCGATCTCGTGATCTGTCTCGGAGAAACAACCAACCTCAATCCGAATGCCGGTGGCAATACCAGTTATTTCTGGACCAGTACGGATCCATCTTTTGGTACGTCCAATGCCTCCAACCCGTCGATCACTCCGCTTGCGAATGCGACGTATTATGTGACCGCTACATTCCAGGGTTGCGAGCGTACAGGTGAGGTCAATGTCGCTGTGATTACTGAACCTACGGTTACAGTCCAGGCAAGTGATAATGCGATTTGTCCTGGTGAAATCGTGACCTTGACGGCCAGTGGAACACCCGTAGGAGGCACTTATTCCTGGACTCCTGGTAATGAGACCAATCCGACAATATCCGTTGAGCCCGTTGTTTCTTCAATGTATACAGTGACTTACACCACTGTTCTTGATTGTTTTGAGGACGATGCCAGTGCGACAATCATTGTTGACCCGATCATTAACCTGGAGGTTACTGCTGATCCTGATCGGGATACATTCCTGCTTGGTGAAATGGTTGAATTGACGGCCACACCTTCTCTGACCCCTCCTGCAGGTTCATTCTATACCTGGTTCGTGAATGGGAATGTTGTGAATGGGCAAACCGGTCCTGTTTTAAATGTGACTGCACCGGCACCTCCGTTTAATATTGTGGTGCAGCTGACAACACCTGCCGGTTGTGTGTACGAAACACAGATCAGCTGGTATGTGAGAGTTCCTCAGTATGATATTCCAAACGTCTTTACACCCAATGGGGATAATACCAATGATGTGTTTTTCCCGTTTATGGATGCCGGCATTGAGATTGCAGAATGTAAGGTCTATTCCCGTTGGGGTGCACTTGTTTATGACAACGAAAACCCGACTACTGGTTGGGACGGCACCCGAGATGGCAAGGATTTGCCTTCTGACGTCTATGGGTACATGATGGTCCTGAGGTATGGTGACGGATCGACTCAAACGATTCGCGGTGATATTACCCTTGTTCGATAAAGTAGATCGGGTACAGGGTCAGACAAATTCTGACCCTGTACCCATTTTGATTCAAAAACTGCAGTTCTAATGAAGCGTTTGAAGTGGGTATTCTATATCCTGATTGTACTCTTTGTATTGGTTCAGTTCTATCGTCCGGATATCACACCCAGACAGGTGAATGTATCGAATAGTGATCTTTTGATGACCATTCCCGGGGCACCCGAAAAAGTTCGTTCCGCTTGTTATGACTGTCATTCGCATGAAACCGTTTTACCTTGGTATGCCGCCATCAATCCTGTCGGCATTTTCGTTCGAAATCATGTGCTTGAGGGACGAAAGCACCTCAACTTTTCAGTGATCCAGGATTACCCGACTGAAAAAAAGGTGAAGAAACTGAATGAATGTGCTGAAGCAATCCGAGAGGTTCATGCCCATGGAATCCTATACCTGGTTACATCCAGAAGCTCGTCTGTCCGATGAAGATCGGCAAGCGATGGCCCACTGGTTTGAAACAGCTGCGGCTGCTGCACTGGCACGCGACATGAACAACCAGTAAAATCAGGAGGGGACCCCACTCACTTGCACCTCCCTCATCCGAATAAAGATACTTTTTCGCCAGCGCAGATGGTCGAACTCTGCATTCATCCTGCGTGAATATTAACAGGACAGGATTCTAGGAAGATGAGTATAAGAATACGAGAATCCTATCAGATTGGAATACAACCCGGTCACGTGCCTGTAAGTTGGAAAATCAATCCGGAATCGTTCTCTTTCTACTCTTGAATGATGAGGGATTGCACTTCTCGACCGGCTTTCGATGTCAAGACAACCTGATATAGACCCGGAGGATAATCCTGAGCATTCAGGAAGACCTTTTTGGCATCTGGTTCACTTCACCTGCGAACAACTGGAACTTTCTTCCAGCAATGTCCACCAGTGTCACATCCAATTGGCCGATAATTCCTGGTGACACGACAGGAATACAGGTCATGGCATTCGCTGGATTCGGAAATACAGGTTTCATCCATGAATATTGTTGATCCTCGGGATGAATAGATGTAGACCCGGGTACAAGAAAGTCCAGTACCCATGCGGTGCTGTCATTGGTCGTTGCTGCGACTTGCCATTCGTTGCCTCTGCGGCGATATAGTAATAAACCCGTATACCTTCTGAAAAAACAGGAATAAATGCATGAAAGTGATCTTCTTCTCCGGTAGGATTCATGGAAACCGATGTATAACCGGCCATTGTGTCACTGGAATAGAATAATGTCGCTGATGCAATTCCTGAACGATGCTGGATCAATGCATCAATTTCATACCCGGCTGGGGTAGATGAAGTTCCATCGATTCGTTGGTGGACTATGCGCAACGGATCGTTCACACCGACTTCCTTGGTAATACAATGTAAAGCACCACTCAGGGGGATGATCGCTTGACAATCGATACCCGTCACCGTATAGCCGGGCATTGCTTCCCGCCAGATCCGGAGGGCTGTTGTGTCCTATTTCAATGAATAGGTTGGCACAATGACAGTTCGGTTGGCGATCAGGGCATTGGAGTAGGTCCAGCAATCACCACCACTGGTGAGGGTATTTGCCTTGTCCATCAGGTGGCATTGGCACCCGGATAACTCGGAAAGGGGTGCCCCATTTGGTTGTAAAATTGTCCAGGATATACTCGAGATTCGCCTCGATCTGCGGGCCATCAGCGATACCCTGTGGATATTCACCAACAATCATTGTTTCCTCATCGATCAGCTTCATATGCATGTCAATGTGGTGGATTAGATCATATGGCAGGTTGGTCATTTTTACATAAGGATCAATACCCATGTAGGAATACATGATCTCATCAACCTCCTCTTCGGTATGGTTGCTGAATCCATAGGTATTGTTTGGCCCATTTTCTTCCATTACCAGGAGGGAAGAAAACCCGATTCCCTGACCGTCACTCATGAAATTGCCACCCGTGTGGACAAGATCCTCCGGCGCAGTCGCCGTTGACAAAACCGGCAGATCCATAAACGTACCGACCAGAGAGGGACTGCATCGTCTTTGGGACGCGGTCTGTTATAGATCCAGTCTACCAGAAAAAGGGAATCCACATCATTCTGATACACCGAGTTGGGTCCGTAATCACGAATCCAGATTGAATTGTAGGGTCCTTCCAGAAAACTGACGTTGGATGACCAGTCAACCCCCTTTCCCGTCAGGTAGTTTTGGACGGATGCCTTATTCGAACAGACGATAATGACCTCACATTCCTGTCGAACCGCTCGAACGATCTCCGCAAGGATAGCCGAAAAGCTGGTCCAGGTGATGACCACTGCCTGCAGTTCCTCCCATTCAGCCATGGTCCGAAATCCCTCTGTGTTTCCCAATGACGACAGATTGATGGTACCTTCTGGAATGGGTGTCTGATAATCCTTAGCCAGGTTCAGCTCTTCCTGGCTGAGATGTCGTGGCAAAGGTTGACTTTCTTGCTGGGTATATCCGGATACTGCGGATAGCAGAATGGCACTTGTCAGGATGATCAAAGTTCGGTTGAACATAATCAGAATTTAAAGGTCAAACCAACACTGGGCAGAATGGGCAATTGATTTACCCGGGTATAGTTTACACGATCAAAATAGAAAATATTGCTCCGATCATAGGCATTGGTCACGCTGACTACGGCTTCCAGGCTGCTGAACCGGGAGAACTCCCAGGTTTTTTTCAAGGATGCATCCAGCCGGTGGTAACTGGGCAAACGTCCACCATTCCGATCTGCATCATAGATAATACCCAGGTCTCCATTCTGTGTCAGGACATCTGTACCGATGCCATCCTTGAAATCATAATTGGTATAGAAACCCTGAGTTTGTGTAAACGGAAAACCGGTGCCGAAATTCCATCTGAGAGCAGCCTCCCAGGAGTGTTTTGGACCAAAACTGTATGTGACGAGCGCATTGATATTATGGCGCCTGTCGAAGATAGGCGCATACTCCTGATACCCGTCATCGCGGGTGACCTTGGCAAGTGAATATGTCGTCCAAAGGTAAAATGGTCCGGATTCATATTTCAATGAGAAATCAATCCCGTACGCATCACCCGTTTCAGTTTGAAAATTGGGGTCGTTATTTGTCAGTTTATTCCGGTTCAGCGCGATCAATTGCGTAAACCGTTTGTAGTATGGCTCTACATTCAGCATGATCTTTTCAGACAGATCGATTTCAAATCCGCTGATGGCATGAATAGCTTTCTGTAAGCGGTGATCTGTTTCTTCCAGGGTGCCAGGCTTGTAAATTCTGCTCTCCGGAGCGGAAAGGAAACCAACAAACAGGTTGACAACATCCAATTCATTAACAGTGCTGATCAGATTCTGGGAATAGAATCCGCCTGCCAGCTTGAATCGGAGATACTCCGTGATATTATACTTCAATCCCAGACGAGGCTCCAGGACCAGATCACTGAGTGAAGAGTAATAGATCAAACGTGCAGAGGGTTCGATGATCAGGTTACCCCATTTCTGCTTGTATTTGAAGAAACCGGCAATTTCTGTATTGAAATTTTCCTGCCGGATGTTGAGATCCAGAAAATTGGTAAAACCGAATTCTGTGTTGAATCCATGGATATCGAAGCCATATTTGATTTCACTATCCAGATTGAAGAACGTAAAATCCAAACCGATGTTAAATCCGGAAATGCGGCTGTCCCGCGGTCGATTGTCCTGTTGATCGAGTTTGATCTTGTAGTCAGAGAAGGCCACCAATGCGCCGATGACCGCATTGGAGTTTCCAGGTACTACCGAAAGACGCATACCGGCTCCGCGGTTCTTCCAATTCAGTTTGGCGATGGAACCATAATCAACACCATCTTCAAAATTGAAACCGAACAAACTGATCCTGCTGCTACTGCCGGCCATGAACGACATCTTGCCATAAAGGTCCGTATAGCTAAATGGCAATCCGAGTGTATCATTGGATGCATAGGGGTACAACGTCTTCCCTGTCTGATCCAGATAGCCTTTCTTTCCTGTGATTAAAAAGGAGGAGGATGTATTTTCGTCTTCTTTCAGCTTTTTCAATGGTCCCTCCAGGAGGATATTGGTCTGGAACGGATTGACGCCGACCATGCCGCCAAACCGTTTCATATTCCCTTCCCGTGTGCTGATATCCACAATTGCACTGACCCTGCCGCCATATTCCGCAGAAAAGCCACCGGTCATCACATCAATATTTCGAATGGTCTCCGTTTCAAAAACGCTGAAAAATCCGATCGAATGAAAAGGATTGTAAATGGTCATGCCGTCCAGCAGGATCCGGTTCTGAATGGGTGATCCCCCCCGGATGTACAATTGTCCGCCCTGGTCACCTGTAAAGATGATCCCGGGTAAAACAGGCAGGTATTGGGCAATATCCGGCGCTCCACCAGTGGAAGGCAATGATTTTATCTGTTTGGGAGTAACCGAGGATCTTGAAACCTGCACCTGTGTTTTGCGGCCTGCCTTGAGGCAGAGACATCGACAGTCTCAAGTTGGAGTACTGATTCTTTCATCAGGAATCGTACAGAACGTAACTCTCCCTTTTCAAAGGCACTTCCAGGAGATCGAATCATATCCCGGAGGTCACAATCAACTTGTAGTTGCCTTCACTCAGGCCGGTAATCGAAAAGAACCCATCAAGGTCCGTATTCACACCTATAGTGGAACCCTGCACGCGCACCGTCGCAAAACCGATGGGATCGCCATTTGCATCATCAATTACCGAACCCCGAATGATACCGTCTTGTGCGTTGATCTGGTGCAAACCCAGAAACAGACCTAAAACCACCAGCACCCTAATTCTCATGGTAGACAATTCAATTGAAATATAGAACAGGATGCGAAGTTCGCAAAATCTGTACGCACTTGCCCGGAATTTCGCACAGGATCAGTCCAGATGACCTGAAGCTGACAAAAGCAACTCAGTTATCATCATCTTCATCCAGTTCGGATAATGCTTCAGCCAGATCATCCTTGAAACGCATGGCGTTGCCGATCTGCTCTTTGCCAATCTGCTGGAATTCAGCCAGGCCGTGGAGAACCAATTCCATAAACGCCAGTTCCTCCCCTGCCGGAATTGAATGACGTCGCACCAGTTCTCCCAATCCAGATACTGCAAGCAGTTTTGTCTTATAAGCCACTTCTGAGTCATTACTGGTCAACGAAACTTCATGACCTGCACTGAACCATGCAAGGATGGTCCCATACGGATCCGCTTCCCTGCCTTTTTTCAGTTTTTCCGGATTTGGAAAGTGAGCGAGGAACAGCCGGCGTATCGCCTGATGGATAAAATGCAGTGCGACCTGATACGGGCCTTCCTGTTCACCTTCATACACCAGCTCGACTTTGCCCGTAATTGCCGGAATCACAGCCCAGAAATCACTGATTCGAGCGGAACCATGGCCTTCATTGCTGGATAATATTCGACGTTCGACAGCACTGACCAGGTTCTCATAGGCGGATATCGACAACCGGGCGGAAACCCCGCTTTTGGCATCTACATATTCACTTTCCCTGGCTTCAAACGCTATCTGTTCCAGGATATCATGGACAATTCCAGGGACGATGACGCGGTTTGCTACATCCGGATGAATCCGTGCCTCCTGTAACGTGATCTGTTTGCTGATGCCAGGATCTTCAGGATAATGCGTGAGGATCTGAGAATCGATCCGATCCTTGAGCGGAGTGATGATACTTCCCCGATTGGTGTAGTCCTCCGGATTTGCCGTAAATATGAAATGGATATCCAGATCCAGACGCTTTTTAAACCCTCTGATCTGGATGTCCCCCTCCTGGAGGATATTGAACAGGGCCACCTGAATACGGGGTTGAAGATCTGGCAATTCGTTGATCACAAATATGCAGCGGTGTGCTCTGGGGATCAGACCAAAGTGAATAACCCGTTCATCTGAAAAGGCAATTTTTTCATTAGCCGCCTTGATCGGATCGATATCACCAATGAGATCAGCGATGCTGACATCCGGCGTAGCCAGTTTTTCTACATATCGGTCATCCCTGTGCAGCCAACTGATCGGGGTATGATCACCATGTTCAAGAATCAGATCCTGTGCCTGTCTGCTGATCGGTGCCAATGGGTCGTCAAGTAATTCTGTATGCGCGACATAGGGAATCCATTCGTCGAGGAGCCGGGTCATCATGCGTGCAAGACGGGTTTTGGCCTGGCCACGCAACCCGAGTAAAAGCACATGATGGCGGGAAAGGATGGCCCGCTCCAACTCGGGGATCACTGTCTGATCAAACCCCCAAATACCCTGAAAGACAGACTGGCCAGACCGGATATTCTCCAACAGGTTGTCCCTCATTTCGTCCTTGAGAGAGCGTGGCTGATATCCGGATGATCTCAGTTCGCCAAGTGTTTTCAAGCGGGGTGATAATGCCATTTTGGTTCGATTAGTCGGTCTATTGAACAGCAGGATCAGGACAAGGTTTTCCCAGCCTGTTGATTTCCTGGTGAACTGGCCATGGTGCGTGTTGTTTTGTACTTTTGCGACGCATTTTGTAAAACGACTGATATCATGTTTGAGAATCTATCCGATCGATTGGAACTCGCCTTTAAAGGATTGAAAGGTGAAGGAACACTGACCGAGATCAATATAGCAGAATCCATCAAGGAGATCCGACGCGCCCTGGTAGGAGCTGACGTAAACTACAAGATCGCCAAGGAATTCACAGATAAGATCAAGGAGGAAGCCCTCGGCACCCAGAATGTGCTGAAGTCGGTCAAGCCAGGTGAATTGATGGTTAAGATCGTGATGGATGGCCTGGTCGATCTGATGGGTGGTCAGACTGCAGGTGTCAATCTCAAGGACAATCCGAGCATCTTCCTGATCGCCGGATTGCAGGGAAGTGGTAAAACTACCTTTTCGGGAAAGTTGGCTCACTTCCTCAAAACAAAGAAATCAAAACGCCCCTTGCTTGTTGCTTGCGACGTTTATCGCCCTGCAGCGATTAATCAATTGACTGTATTGGGTGAACAGATCGGCGTGAAGGTATTCTCTGATCTGGAGAGCAAGGACCCAACCGATATAGCCCGGCGCGCAATTGCCTTTGCAAAATCCAATCAACATGATGTCATCATTGTCGATACTGCCGGGCGGTTGGCTGTCGATGAAGAGATGATGGCTGAGATCGAACGGATCAAAGCGACCATCTCCCCTTCCGAAACGTTGTTTGTGGTTGATTCCATGACGGGTCAGGATGCTGTAAATACAGCACAAACGTTTAACGAGCGGATCAATTACGATGGTGTCGTACTGACCAAACTGGATGGCGATACACGAGGTGGTGCAGCGCTGTCGATCAAATACACTGTCGGAAAACCGATCAAGTTTGTCAGCACCGGCGAACAGATGGAAACCCTTGATGTCTTTCATCCCGAACGGATGGCTCAGCGGATCCTGGGCATGGGCGACATCGTATCATTTGTCGAGAAGGCACAGGAACAGTTTGATGAAGTCGAGGCAAAACGACTGGAAAAGAAGATCAAAAAGAACAAATTTGACTTCAATGATTTTCTCAGTCAGCTGGCGCAAATCAGAAAGATGGGTGACCTGAAATCACTGATGAACATGATTCCGGGAATGGGCAAAATGACCAAGAACCTGGATATTGATGAATCCGCCTTCAACAAGGTTGAGGCCATAATCTTTTCCATGACCCCGAAGGAACGGGAGAATCCGGAGCTGCTCAATATGAGCCGCAAGCAGCGGATTGCATCCGGCTGTGGCATCAAGGTGCACGAAGTCAATCAGTTTATCAAGCAATTTGATGAAATGCGGAAATTCATGCACATGATGAGCAAAGGCAACAACATGCAGCGGATGATGGGTGGTGCCAAGAATATGCGGGGTGGCCTGCCCATGGGCTAAAAGCCTTATTGAGCCTCGCGAAGTGTTTTTTTGAACGCTTCCAGTTTCAGCATACATTCAATTGGTGTCATCTGGTTCAATTCCAGATCTTCGAGTTGCTGTCGGATTTTCTTCAAGACAGGATCCGTTGTTTCGAACAGATTCATCTGCATCATCGATGGGCTATGTTCTGGAAGGGGCCGTTCTTCATCGCGCGTATGTGATTCTTCCAACCACTGCAATACTTCGCCGGCTCTCTTGGTATGGACGAAGGCATCCCAGCCATCCGAGCCACATGGATACCAAAGCTGTGTTCGCTGCCTCCCGGCAGGAGTTTCCGTAAGAAGAGGACTCTGGAACCCGATTCCTGAGTAGCTACATGAAAATTGCGAATGCGTTGGAATTGCTTCTGCAAATCGTTCAATTCATGATAATGCGTTGCAAACAAGGTTTTTGGCCGGGATTTGGTATGCTCATGCAGGTATTCAGCAATCGCCCATGCAATCGATATCCCGTCATACGTTGCTGTACCCCGACCAATCTCATCCAGCAGAATCAGACTGCGATCTGAAATATTGTTCATGATCGATGCAGTCTCATTCATCTCCACCATAAAGGTGGATTCACCGGAAGAAATATTGTCCGAGGCGCCAACCCGGGTAAATACCTTGTCAATGATACCCAGTCTTGCTTTATCCGCCGGCACATAACACCCCATTTGAGCCATCAGACAAATCAGTGCTGTCTGTCTCAGAATAGCTGATTTTCCGGACATGTTAGGCCCGGTGATCATCATGATCTGCTGTTCCCTCGGGTCGAGGTGGATATCATTTGGAATGTAGGTCTCACCCAGTGGGAGTTGAACTTCTATTACCGGGTGACGTCCCTGTATGATCGAGATGGAAAGACTTTCATCGATCGTCGGGCAGATATAATGTCGGCGGCGGGCGATCCGGGAAAATCCGAGTAAGGCGTCCAGTTCTGCAAGTAAACGGGCATTTTGCTGGATCGGATCGGTATAGGGTTGGATCGCATCAACCAAAGCTTCATACAGAATTGCTTCCCGTTGATTGATCTTCTCTTCTGCTCCCAGGATGCGTTCTTCCAGTTTCTTCAATTCATCGGTCACATAGCGTTCACCCGTGGACGTGGTTTGTTTTACGTGTCCAGCTATCCGGTATAAGGCCCTGATTTTTGTACTTATTGGTGACTTCCAGATAGTACCCGAACACATTGTTGAACCCGATCTTCAAACTGGCTATTCCGGTTCGTTGAGCTTCTTCCATCTGCACCTGGACCAGGATGTCCTTGCTGTTTCTGATCAGATCGCGAAGTTCATCCAGCTCGGGATCAATACCCGATTGGATCACATCGCCTTTTTGCAGGGTTGCCGGTGGATCAGGTACAATACTTTTAAAGAGTGTGTCAGAGAGGGACTCAGCGGGGTCCAATCGGGAAGACCAGGCAGCGATATCCGACTGTGGACAATTGTCCAACCGCGGTTTCATCTGGCTGATCACTTTGAGCGTATGTGCCATTTGACGCATTTCCCGAGGCCTGATCTTGCGTACAATTGCCCGGGCCAGCAAGCGCTCGAGATCGCCGATCTCTTTCAATTGACCGGAAGTCAGATCACCTTCATCTTCGTTTTGAAGAAAATACTCGACAATGCGCTGGCGTCGTCGGATAGCTTCCGGATGTAACAGCGGCAATTGAACCCAATGCCGCATGAGGCGCGCACCCATTGGGGTAACGGTGTCATCGATGACCTGAAGCAGGCTTTTCCCCTGGGGTTGAAGTGCGTGTACCAGTTCCAGATTGCGGACAGTGAATTGATCCAGCCACGTAGTCATCTGATGCAATTCTGGAGATTGATCGAATATGGCCCAGACGGGCATTTTCAGTAGAAGCCAGATAATGCAGAATGGCACCTGCCGCGATCTGCCCCTGAATCTGGTGGTCTATCCCAAATCCTTTTAATGTCGGCAAAGCAAAATGATCCTGCAATCGCTCTCGTCCGTATTCATCAGTAAATACCCACTCCTCCAGGTGATAAACGGGCATCTGTTGGCCGAATAACTGACGAAAATAGGAGTCCTGACTCTTGGGAATGAGTACTTCTGCGGGACGGTAATGCAAGATCAGCTTGCTGAAATATGCTTCATTACCCTGTGCCAGAAGGAATTCCCCCGTGGAAATATCCAGGAAGGCAACACCGATCTGATCGCGTTTGGATGCATGTACAGCTGCCAGATAATTATTGGACCGATGGTCCAGGAGGTTGCCATCGGTTGTGACTCCCGGCGTGATCACTTCGGTCACACCCCGACGGACGATCTTCCGTTCCTTTGAGGGCTTTTCAGTTGTTCACAAATGGCCACACGCAAACCGGCTTTGACCAACTTGGGCATATACAGGTCAAGAGCATGATAGGGGAAGCCAGCCAGCTCAACATCCGAGCCACCATTATTCCGACTGGTCAACACGATTCCTGTCACTTCTGCTGTCTTCACTGCATCTTCAGCAAAGGTCTCATAGAAATCCCCGACACGAAATAGGAGAATAGCATCCCTGTACTTCCCTTTCATGCGCAGATACTGCTGCATCAACGGTGTTTCCTTGGATTTCCCTTCAGTTGTCTTTGTTTTTGCCAAGTGAACTGTGGATTAGAGCGAAATGCTAAAGGTAAGGTTCCTTATCTTAGCCGCAAAAATAGCGCTTCATGAAACAGAAACTGCAAGAACAGTTGGACCAGGAGGAATTTGACAACGTGGTCGGTGCACTACCACGCATTGCCATTTTGATTGCAGGCGCCGATGGCAAATTTAATGAACAGGAACAGGAATGGGCTGAAAAACTGACTCATATTCGGAGCTATAACCATCCGCCAGAACTGGAAGGCCTTTATGAGACTGCCGATGTCGTTTTCACGGATCAAATGACTGCTTTGATTGCCGCTTATCCGGATCAAGCGGAGGCTCGAAATCAACAGATATCTGATGAATTGAGTATGTTGAACAATATCCTGGCAAAACTGGATCCCAAAACCGGTTCATCTGTCTATCGTTCATTGACCTCCTTTGCCAAGCATATCGCCCGGTCATCAGGAGGATTTCTCGGTTTTGGCTCAATCAGTTCTGCTGAAGCTGAATGGGTCGAGTTGCCAATGATCCAGCCTGTTGAAGATACTTCCGAAGAAGAATAGCCTATTCCTATGAAAAATCTCCTGAAACTGTCTGCCGGATTGGTCCTGATGATGATCTCATCAGTCCTGTTCGCTCAACCTGTTGGCTGTCATTATCATCAGAGCGATCTGCAGATTCAGGAGCCGGACCCGGTGTCCAGGGCCAAGATGCGTGCAGCTGTCGAACGAAGTGATTCGATCGATATCCTGCACTATGAAATCTGGCTGGATGTGACCAAATTCAGTGGGACTCTCAAAGGCCAGACTACGGTGACGCTGACGCCCAAACTGCCCGACCAGGCGGGTTTTATTTTGAAGGTGGCTATGCCTATAACCTGGGTATCGGGATCACCAGTAATCCCCCGAATTTTGGTCGTGTATGGTATCCCTGCTTTGACAATTTTGTCGAACGAGCGACCTATGACATCCATGTCCTGAGCTCCATGGGACGAAAGGGTTATGCAATTGGCGATTTTATCAGTGAGACCTCTGTCGGGCAGGACAGTGTGTGGCGGCATTATCGGATGGAGCAGTTGTTACCGACCTATCTGACCAATGTGGCCGTGTCAAACTATGTCGCCCATCGGGATACACACACTGGCGTTTTTGGCAAGATCCCGATCGAATTGCTGGCCAAACCGGACGACATTGGGGAAATGATCACCGGCTTTTCCCGCTTGGGAGATGCCCGGATGTCATCGAACACTGGTATGGCCCATATCCCTGGTCGCGTGTCGGTTATGTCATGACCACAGTAGGTGCAATGGAACATCCAACCAATGTGGCGTTTCCAGATAATGCCTTGAACAATGGTGCAGGGGATGTCCGATTGATGACGCATGAACTGGGACACCACTGGTGGGGAAATGTCACCACCTTGCGGGAACCGACAGATATGTGGATCAAGGAGGGGAATGCAGAATACTGCGCGCATCTCATCGATGAATGGTCGGTTTCCAGACCTGCGTTTGTCAACACCGTCAAAAGCAATCACCTCAATGTACTGGTCCAGGCGCATCAGGCAGATGGCGATTATTTGCCCTTGTCCGGCATTCCGTTCAAGAATATCTACGGTCGGCACAGTTACTGGAAGGGCGCTTCTGTCATGCTCAATCTGAGAGGCTACCTCGGCGACTCTCTCTTCCGGGTTGCGCAGCAAAGCATCCTCACGACGTTCCCTTATAGTGCGATCGACGCGGAAACCTACCGGGACCATGTCACATTGGCTACCGGTATAGATGCAGGACCATTTTTTGACGCCTGGATCTTTGAACCGGGGTTTGCTTCTTTTAAGATCTATTCGCATACCGCTTCACTTGTCGGGGGTGAGTATGAAGTGCAGCTCGTCCTGCAGCAGGGATTGCGTGCGGCACCAGCCTATCACGAATCAGTACCATTGGAAGTTACCTTCTATGGCCCGGGTGGGAAGTTTATCGGACAATGGTGATGGCAGGTGGCGCGATGAGCACACATACACTCACTGTCCCATTTGATCCTGTCCATATTGCGCTGAATGAAAGCTATTTGCTAAACCGAGGCCCGAATGGATTACCCGCAGGTCATGAAAACAACTGGCAGCTATATCTATCCATTTTGTCAAGTTCAGAACCGTCGTCGAGGCTATTGCCGACAGTGCCTAGTTCGTGTTGATCATCATTGGACGTCTCCGGATCCGGTCCAGAATCAACCGAATCTGACGATGTCCAAAACCAATTTCTGGGTGGTATCGGGCATTTTCCTTCTGGTTTTGAAGCCCGGGGGACGGCTGTCCTATGATGCCAGCATGGCGAATGCATATCTGGATGCTGAAATCGCGTCTCCCAAGGAAGACAGTTTGCTGCTCCTGTATCGCCCCTCCCCGACTGAGGATTGGCAGGTCCATCCAGTTTCAAAGGTCATCCCCTTTTTGCCTACTGATGGCAAAGGGGATATTGTTATTAACGGGCTCGCTCCCGGTGAATATGCACTCGCACGTGGCGAGTTCATGACCACATCCACGGCCAATCCGTCATTGCAGGAGCATGTCAGGGTGTTTCCAAATCCGACCTCCGGTCCATTATGGGTTCAATGGCCGGATGAGCATCCGCCTGTAGTTCGGATTCGATGGGTGGATGCGATGGGTCGGATTCTGGATCATAGAGAATTGAATGACCAGATAAATTCAGGTATCTTTGAAATCCCGACCACCGGTTTACAACCTGGCACTTACTTCCTGCAGATGTTCAGTCAGGATGGACAGCAGGTCCAAAAAACAGATTCTTGTCCATTGAGCAAGCATGATTTCAATGGTGCCAGTTGACTTTGTTGTTGTTTTAGGCAAGGTTGTTGCTATCATACATATAAATCTTTTGCCATATGTATCAGAAACTGCTCTACCGATTGTACTTGTTCTGATGATTTCATCCTGTGCGAAGGATGAACATTCCACTGAATTGGACAATGCCCTCACGGTTGCCATTGGTCGGCATCCACGGGCCAAGGGTCGGACTTTTTCTGCTTCCGGAAAGTGATGATTTTGCCAGCATTCCCCAGGATCCGAAAAACCCGCTGTCTGCCGAAAAAGTGGCTTTGGGCAAATTGTTGTTCCACGAATCAGCCCTGGCCGTCAATCCGATCAAACCGACTTCTGTAGGTACCTATTCCTGTGCGACCTGTCATTTTGCAGCAGGTGGATTTCAGGCCTGTCAAACAAGGAATCAGCGAAGGTGGAATGGGATTCGGCATCACTGGCGAAGCCCGGTAAAGGACCCGCAGTACGGGGAAGATCAACTGGATGTTCAGCCTGTCCGGACACCATCCGCAATGAATATGCTTACCAACCGAACATCCTCTGGAATGGTCAGTTTGGCGCTACCCATCTGAATGTCGGAACAGAGACACAATGGGAATATGGCACACCAAAAGCGACCAATTTGTTGGGATACGAAGGAACGGAGACCCAGGCCATTGCTGGTCTGACCGTACATCGAATGGACGTCAATGCCAATTGGGCGGATCTCTATAAATATCGTGATCTGTTCCATGCTGCTTTTCCGGGCATTCCCGACGATCAGTTGTTTACCAAGGAATATGCGGGTCTGGCTATTGCTGCCTATGAGCGCACGATTCTGGCAAACCGGGCACCATTCCAGGATTGGCTGAAAGGCAAGCGATCAGTGATGATGATAAAGAAAGAGAGGGCGATCGTGTTTTTCAAAGATGCAAACTGTACCTCATGTCACACTGGCCTGCCTTGAATACCATGGCGTTTTATGGCCTTGGCATGCTGGACCTCTATCATCAGGGCGCTTTCAAATCGTCAAAAAACAGTGGTGAGAACCTGGGCCGGGGAGGATTCACAAAAAAAGCGGAAGACATGTACAAGTTCAAGGTCCCGCAATTGTACAATCTCAAAGACAGTCCGCATTATGGCCATAGTGCCAGTATGAAGACGATCCGGGAAGTTGTCCGATATAAAAACCTGGCCATCCCGGAAAATCCGAATGTCCTTGCTTCTGCTTTGGCTGCTGAATTCATACCTCAGAATCTGACTGACAGTCAGATCGACGATCTGGTCGCCTTCCTGACCTTTGGACTTCGGGATCCCTATCTCGATCGCTATGAACCAACCAGTGTCCATTCTGGAAACTGTATCCCCGCCAATGATCCGATGTCGGAAGTCGATCTGGGTTGTGAGTAAGATGCCCGCATGGCTATAGTAAATTCTGATGATATGCGGATTCTTCTTCCGTATTAAGTTTTTTTCGCATTTTGATACTGGAATAGTATTTTTATCTGATGTATAAATTCATACATCAGCCTTTTCAATTTCCGGTATGATCAGAACTTTACCAGCTCTACTCCTCTTTTTATCAGCACCGTTTCAAATCTGTCCGCCCAAGTGGTCAAGGTCATGTCCACAGTGCACTGGATGGTGAACCATTGATCGGGGCCAGTATAGTCATTGAAGGGACATCCACAGGAACAGTAACTGATTTTGACGGCAATTTCAAACTGGATGTGGATGCCTTCCCGGTTCGATTGGTGGTTAATTACATCGGATTTGAGGAGCAGATCCTTGCCCTGACCACGATACCTGACAAACTGGAGGTGACGATGCAAGAGGCCGGTATCACACTGGAGTCTGTACAGGTCCAAGGGCATCGGATCACGGATAAACAAAAAGAAACTCCACTGACCGTCGAAGCGCTCGATCTTCTGGCGATCAAGGAAACCCCTTCCGATAATTTCTATGATGGACTGGGATCCCTGAAAGGTGTTGATCTGACGGCTGCCAGTCTCGGGTTCAAGGTTGTGAACATGCGGGGATTCAACAGCACCAGTCCGGTGCGATCGTTGCAGATCATTGACGGGGTAGACAATCAGGCTCCGGGACTCAACTTTTCACTGGGGAATTTTCTGGGTTCCAGCGAACTGGATGTGCGAAAGGTTGAACTTATTGCGGGGGCCAGCGGACCATTCTACGGCCCCAATGCCTTCAACGGGGTAATCAGCATGGAAACAAAGAGTCCTTTTTTCTTTCAGGGGTTGAGTGCCCAGGTAAAGACCGGCGAACGCCAGTTGTTTGAAGCAGCCATCCGCTGGGCACAATCGTTCAACAATGAATCTGGTTCACCCTTACTGGCATACAAGCTCAACTTTTTCTTTCTCAAAGCCTATGATTGGGAGGCGGATAACTATGAACCTGTCAATGGGACAGATTTTGATGCGTCCAACCCCGGAGGGTATGATGCAGTCAATATTTATGGCGATGAATATAAAGCCTTATGGATTATACCGGCGATTCAGAGTGGTCTCCGTTTTGCCCGTTAGGTGCATTTTTCCGTCAGGGATATCAAGAGACCGATCTGGTGGACTATAACACACGCAATATCAAAGCCAATGCAGCCATCCATCTGCGCCTGGACCCAAAACAGGATTTTGATTCTCCCGAGTTGATCGTATCCAGCAGTTTCGGGTCAGGTACGACGGTCTATCAGGGGGACAACCGTTTCAGTCTGAAGAACATCCTCTTCTTCCAGAACAGAATCGAACTGCAGAAAAAGGACAAATATTTCATTCGGGCATATGCGACAAATGAAGATGCAGGAGATTCCTATGACCCTTACTTTACCGCATTACGATTGCAGGAATCGGCCAAGTCCAATGTTGCTTTCCGGGATGATTATCGGAACTACTGGACCAGTATTGGCAAATTCTCGAACCGCATGGTCAATGAGCTGGGGTATCCCAAGCTGATATTTGATCCCGGTACAGGGATGTTTTCGTTTGATTCCGAAGCAGCAGATGCATGGTTTGTGGAATATGCGGATACGATGATTGCCTGGCACGCTTTAGCGCAAGCGCATGCCAATCAGAAATCCAACTTACCAGGTGTTGTGTCCGAACCGTTTTATGTTCCCGGAACCATCCGATTCCAGGATGAGTTTGACCGGATTCGCAGTACAAAGTCAGGTGATGCGGGCGGCACCTTGTTTTTTGACAAATCGGCTCTGTATCATGTGCATGGACAGTACCAGTTTGAACCTGGCTGGTTTGATAAAACGATCATCGGTGGCAACTACAGGTTGTATCGACCTAATTCAGAAGGAACCATATTTGTAGATACTCTTGTGACGGAGTATGATGATCAGGGAACTCTGGTCAATTCATATTATAATGAAGTCAGTAATGAAGAGTTTGGTATTTACGGAGGTGTTGAAAAGCGGTTGTTTGACCACCTGAATTTAGCTGCCACCCTGAGAACAGATAAAAACAGGAACTTCAATTGGCTCTTCACACCTGCTCTTTCGGCAGTGTATAGTCCAATGGCTGACAATTTTTTCCGCTTGTCATTCAGTTCAGCGATTCGAAACCCGACTCTTTCAGACCAATACTTGCGACTTAATGTAGGTCCAGCACTATTGGTCGGCAATCTGATGGGTTTTGACAGCCTGATCACCATTGAGTCCTTTCAGAAGGCTCTGGAAAACCCGCAGGCCATAGATGTAAACGAGTTCGTTTATTTCAATGCACCTCCGATTCGGCCTGAAAAGGTCAAGACATTCGAGATCGGTTATCGGACGACCATACTGAAGAAAATCTATGTGGATGCCGGATACTACTACAATATTTATGATGATTTCATCGGGTACAATCTCGGGCTCACTGTTCCCGTGAAGAACAGTCAGGTATCGGTCAATGACCTGCAGGTTTACCGGGTTTCTGCCAACTCGACGAATCAGGTAAAAACACACGGTTTCAATATCGGGATCAACTACTATCTCCATTCCAACTATATGTTTGCGGGAAATTATTCCTGGAACAGATTGCTTAAAACTGTAAAATATGATCCGATCATTCCGGCATTTAATACACCTGAACACAAGTTCAACCTCAGTTTTTCAGCCCGTGATCTGGCTCTGACTCAACGATTCAAGATGGGATACAGTGTGAATTACAAATGGGTTGAAAGCTTCCTGTTTGAAGGATCACCGCAGTTTACAGGCCAGATCCCAACGTATGATATGGTCGATGTCCAATGGAATGTTCGACATACCAAATGGGGTACAACACTCAAGATTGGCGCATCCAACCTGTTTGGCTTCACACCCCTGAACGAATCCAATCCGGAAGGCAAGTCTGCCCTGGCCAGAATGTTTGACAATAAAAACTTTCAGACCTACGGCGGCCCACGTATTGGGAGATTGGCTTATATTTCGTTCTTGTATGAATTGGATACTAAGTAAAAACGCGTAATAAACTGGTTCACTAAACAAACGTATGATGAAAAAACTTTACCCCCTTTCCTTATTCCTTCTCCTGTTGCCTGTTCTGACGATGGCTCAGACACGCTACCTGGATGAGGTCTTTACTGATGTCTCTGTACAAAAAGGTCTCAACTATGGTGCCAATGCAACGGTGCTGTACGCCACAACGCCACTGGGCATTGTCAAAGAAAACCTGAAAATGGATGTGTACACCCCGGACGGAGATACAGAAACAGATCGTCCGCTGATCCTGTATTTCCACACCGGCAACTTCCTGCCTTTCCGTAATCCGGCAAATCCTTCAGAACTGGGCTTCAATGGTTCTTGCGGTGGTGAGCGTTCCGACTCTGCCGCTGTAGAAATGTGTACCCGACTGGCTAAAATGGGCTATGTCGTGGCATCATGTGACTATCGTCTGGGTTGGAATCCGCTTGCATCTACCGATGTATTGCGCCGCTATGGCATCATCAATGCTGCTTATCGCGGTGTTCAGGATGCTCGAACCGCAATTCGTTATTTCCGGAAAGACGTGGCTGACAATGGCAACCAGTTTGGCATCGATGACAGCAAAATCGTCATTTGGGGCCAGGGAACGGGAGGTTATCTCTCTCTGACTATGGGTACGCTGGATAATTATCTGAAAATCCCTCTGGCATCAAACGGGAAATTCGTCTGGGATCACGACAGTGATCCGATGACGCCACCTGTCCCCATGATCATTGAACCGATCAATGGCGATATTTATGGTGAATCCGTCGGCCTTCATCCGCAAAGTGGAGATACGCTTTGCTATCCTAACCATGTCGGTTATTCATCCGATTATGCGTTGGGAGTAAACCTTGGTGGTGCCAGTGCGGACAGTGCCTGGGTTGATCCAGGACAAGTTCCACTGATCTCTTTCGCCGTGCCTACTGACAATTTCGCACCTTACAAAGAAGGTATCGTTAATGTTCCCGGCACCAATCTCCAGGTGATCGAGACTCAGGGCAGCTATGTCATCCAGCATCTTCATGAAGCTTTTGGCAACCAGGACCCGATCGTCAATGCAGGAATCGAATTCGATCTGACAGCGGAACAGGAGGCGGCTTTTGCGGCTTCACCATCCGACGTACAGGAAGTAGCTGTTGGTCTGTATCCGTTCAACCAACCCGATAAGGCAGGTAGCCCTGGAATACCGGTTTCCGTTGCTCCATGGGAGTGGACCAGTTTTGCTGGTGTCAACCCTGCTGATCCATGTAATAATGATGGAGATGCCTCCCGGATGTATATCGACACAATTATGCGTTTCTATGCCCCTCGTGCTTGTTTCGTGCTGGGACTGGATGATTGTATCGAAAAACTGACGGGGCTGGATATCATTCCCAATGCCGAGATCGGTTTGAATGCCTATCCGAATCCAGCAACTGATTTTATTGTGCTGACAACTGATTCGGATCATCCGATGCAGGAGATCAGACTCTATGATGAAATGGGTCGTCTGGTGCGGGTGATGACACAGATCAACCAGTCCAGTTTTACCCTGGAAAAAGGAAGCATCCAGACCGGTCGGTATGTGGCTCTTGTTCAGTTTGAACAGGGCACATCTGTACGCAAGTTGATCTTCAACTGATCAGTGTTGTACACACTTGAATGAGAAACGGGCCTTCCATTCGGGAGGCCCGTTTTAATTCATGTTATCTGTTCGTGATCAATCAACCCGAATAACACATTCCATGCGGCATCGGGGACAGGTGTGAGAGAAGACGACCTGTCTCCTGAATCAGAGATAGAGATCCAGCAACCCGTCAGGAAGGTTCATTTGTAGAATGCGTTCCTTTGGATCAATACCGAGAATCAAATTTTCATGTAAGGGCACAAGGACTTCCTTCCCATCCACTGTAAACAGGGCTGTCAATTGAGTTGGCAATTCGATGACTTCCTCAATTGGTCCCAACATCCGATCCGTCTGCATGTCATGGATTCTGAATCCGACCCATTCCTGAAGGGGATCATCCTGGATCAGCTTTCTGATCTCTGGACTGTCAGGCAGTTCAAGTGTGGCCCCTCTCAGGATCTCCGCTGCCGATCGGTCATTCACACCTTCCAGTTGCAAGAGAAAGCCGCCCGCTTGCCGGGCACTTCGGATGCTGTACGGCAGGCCCTTGACAAACACAAAATTCGGATACCTCAAGGACTTCTTCAAATGCGTCCTCCAGAAGGATAACCCGCATTTCGCCTTGAAGACCATGTGGCTTACCCACCTTTCCTATGATTCTTTTTTCCATTATTCTATTCTGAATACGCCACCAGGACCTGATTGAGGATATATCCCTTTTCCGCCTTTTCTTCCCGGGATTCCGGCACAATTGCTCGGGTTACCCCACATTGCGTATCGAGGATCATCATTCTCCTGAATACTAATCCGACCCCCTGCTCATACCATTCCTCACTGAACCGGCGCTCGATCAGATTTTCATCATCTGCCTGCTGTATGCGCATCACCTTGTGCCATTCAAATGGCCCCACCTGATGATGCTCCTGCTTCCCCAGAAGGACAAAGCTCCAGTTTTTAAATGGCTGCATATTTTCTCCATAGATTGGAATCTGAACGTAAGGGTCAAAAAGAGCCGTACCATCCCATGACATCCCATTGTACACGGGAAATACCAATTTTACCAGTATACGGCCCTCCTCCTGCCACAACAGCCTTTGGGGTTCAGCCGAAACTCCGATAGTCTTCTCAAAAGTCCAGTTATCTGTTATTTCTCTTCGGCTATACCGGAACAACACATACGTCAGCCCGGCAGGAGTTGAAAAACTGTCGGCAATTACTTCCCGAATATAGGCACTGACGGTATCTATCGTTTGTGCACTTCCCAACGGGTCATAGATCACGGAATCAACCTGATACGTCCAGGATCGACCAATGGATAACGGCATATAGTCCATTCCATCCTCAACTTCCAGTGGTGGAGAAAAAGGGTCTGACGTACACGCGCAGAACAAGCATGCAAGCAGAACGATAAACAGAAAGATCAGATTGGATCGAACCATCCTTTCAGAATTGTCGGCTGCCATAAATTATTCCACCGCCAATGACATCTTCTCCTTCATAAAACACAGCTGACTGGCCTGGAGCAACTCCTCTTACATGGGCATGGAATTCGACGGAGACCGCCTCTGGACCTGTCTGTTGGATCAGCCCCAAGGTACCTCGATCATTGTAGCGGATCTGGGTCAATGCCTCTCGAGATTGATGAAGATCAGGGTACTTCATAAAGTTTACCCCTTTCACCAGAACACCGTTCCGGAGCAGATCATCTACTTCACCCAAAACTACTGTATTGCTCTCCGGTCGGATCTCAGTGACAAACATGGGCTTTCCAAAGGCTGTGCCCAGGCCTTTGCGTTGACCGATCGTGTAAAATGGATAACCATCATGGTGGCCAATCACATCACCTTGAACGTTGAGAAACACACCGTCTTTCACCTGCTCTTCCAGTCCCGGAAGCCGTCGTTTGAGAAATCCGCGATAATCATTGTCGGGTACAAAACAGATCTCGTAACTCTCCCCCTTTTTGGAGAGATCCGTATATCCCCAATCTGCAGCCATCTGCCGAACTTCTGGTTTGGTGTAGGGACCGAGAGGAAACTGACTCCGGGAAAGGCATTCCTGACTCAAACCCCAGAGGACATAACTCTGATCCTTGTGCTCATCGATGGCCTGTCGGATGAATTTTCGCCCATTCTCTTCACGGATCCGGGCATAGTGACCTGTGGCGATAAATTCACAGTCCAGGGCATCTGCTCGCTTGAGAAGTGCACTCCATTTGATATGGGTGTTACAGAGAACACAGGGGTTCGGGGTCCGCCCGGCGATATATTCTTCCACGAAATTATCGATGACATAATCACCGAATTCTTCCCGGATATCGACAATGAAATGGTGAAAACCCATATCTACCGAAACCTGACGCGCATCGTTTATGGAGTCCAGGCTACAGCAACCCGTTTCCTTCTTGCTTCCACCTGATGAGGCATAGTCCCAAGTCTTCATCGTGATGCCAACCACTTCGTACCCCTGCTCATGTAGCATCATGGCAGTCACCGTGGAGTCGATACCCCCACTCATCGCTACCAGTACTCTTCCTTGCTTGCTCATTGTCTAACTTACTGCAAATTTACCCGAATCACGCTTCTAAACAGTGTATCCTGCCATGCAGTTGTCAAATGCTGACCCATTTCCTCAAATAAAATGTCCTACTCTACTGATTCATCGTGAAGTAGTTGAACGAAATATCCGGCGGATATGGACAAAAACACAAGCTCAGGGGATCGGATTCAGACCGCATATGAAAACCCATCAACATCCTGATGTAGGCGAGTGGATGCGGGAAATGGGTATCCACCAGATCACAGTATCTTCCATTGACATGGCTGCAAGCCATGCGAAAATGGGATGGAACGATATAACTATTGCCATTCCAATGAATCCGCGTGAAATCAATCGGATCGTCGAACTGGCTGAGAAAACCCATCTTGCCGTCCTTGTAGATCATCCACATGCAGTACAGGTTCTGGCAGAAAGTGGTGCCCAGGTGAGCGTCTGGATCGAACTGGATACAGGTACGGGAAGAACAGGGATTCCGGTGAATCAGATCGATCCTATTCTGTCAATCCTCGAGCGGATCGATCAAAGTCCCGGGCTGATTTGTCGCGGGTTTCTCTGGCATGATGGCCATCAATATGGTCAGGATGATCATGATGTGATCCGGACGAATTGGGTGCGTTCAGTTGCTCGAGCAAGCGCGCTCCGTGATCAATTAGGCAAGAGTAACCGCAACCTGCAATTATCGGCCGGGGATACACCTTCAGCTACTGTGGTAGATGATCTGCGTGGTGTGGATGAAGTGCGTCCTGGCAACCTTGGTCTATTTTGACCTGATGCAGTGGCTGAACGGAATTTGTCAATTGGAAGAGATTGGGATTTGTCTGGCTGCTCCGGTGATCGGTCATTATCCGGGGCGGAATGAAATTGCTGTTCATGCCGGGGCCGTTCATCTGTCCAAGGAAGTCTTACAGATGCCCGATGGGCAGTGCATCTTTGGCAAACCGGTCAGACTGAAGCCGGGCGGATGGGAAGCCCTGGCTTCGGCATCCGTTGTTCAACGGATCAGCCAGGAACACGGGATCATCCGTTTGTCGGAAAAAGAGATGGAATCATTTCCAGTTGGCAGCTTGATCGGGATTTTACCTGTACACGCCTGCCTCACGGCTGATGCCATGATGCTTCAAGCTCACCATGTTATATAAATTTAATTAAATTAATGATTTTCATAATATGTTTGGAACGAATTTTGGATGAGAGAAACTAAAGAATCTGAAATGCAAGAAGACAAGGTATTATTGGGTGTCGCAAGCCGGGTCAAACATCCCGCCTATGGGGAAGGAGTGGTGACCCGATTGCATCTTGCTGCTTATGCAGTTTGTTTTCTTCAATACGGCGTCAAGCTGGTAGGCAAGGAATACGACAAATGGGAGATCATCGAAGCGATCCCTGCGGAAGAACCAGTCACCTTCACAGAAGCTGAACGATCATTGATGAAGGTGTTGCGCACCTGGGGAGAAATCGGTGAGATCGTGCCTTTGGGGGACAAATGGGATAATGGCATTATGATCCTTCAACCAGGAGAAGAAGGCCTGAAGTCAAAGGAAATGCCGATCGAGGCCTTTTTCCATAAAATCGTCATGACCCGCGATCGCCTCCGTGTGATGGAACAACGGATCAATGCAAGTAATCTGTCCGATGAGGAAAAGGTCAATCTCCAGCAATACATCACCAAAATCTACGGGTCGTTGACCTCATTCAATATCCTGTTCAAAAACAAGGAGGATTATTTTGTTGGTGAAAAGTCCTGAACATTGACTCGTTCGAACGTTACTTTGGGAAAAATTCCTGCATGCGACCCTCCGACCAGTTTCCTTTCCTTTCCTTTCTCCTGCTCCTGACCATTGTGTCGGGTTGCCTGGTGATTGAAAACCCCTATCCCAAACTGGCTCCCGGGCTTTGGCGGGGAGTGCTTCAGGTCGATCCTGCACAAGCAACCCGAATTGGCGGAAGTACCGATCAACAAAAGGAGCGTGAACTGCAATTTGAAGAAGTCACCGAAGGTGAATTACCTGTTGAATTTGAGGTCGTCTATGATACACCCGATTCATTTCACATCGTTTGGATCAATGGTGAAGAGCGGATCATATCCACCGATATTGCATTTGGTCTCGATCGACGAACGGCAAAAGATACACTCATCATTCAGTTCCCTCTCTTCGACACCTATATCGAGGCAGTCTGTGAATCGGGCGTTATGCAGGGAGACTGGGTCGTCAATTACAAGGAGGACTACCGGGTGCCATTTATTGCCAAGTTTGGTGAAGGTTACCGGTTTACCCAACTGTCCAAAAAGCCCGCCATGGATATTTCGGGTGAATGGGCCGTAACATTCGAGCCCTGGTTCGGAACAGGCCTATCCGGGAATAGCTGAATTCAAACAGACCGGAAACTCACTGACGGGTACATTCCGCACAGAAACCGGAGATTATCGATATCTGGCAGGAACTGTTCAGGCAAACAAGATCTATTTATCCTGTTTTGATGGTGCACATGCATTTCTGTTCGAGGGGAAGATCAACGCCGATAGTACATTGATCGGTTCGTTTCGTTCCGGCAAACATTACCAGGCGTTTTGGGAGGCAAGACGCGATTTGCATGCCGAATTGGAACATGCAGAAGACATCACGCTCGCTTCGGGTAAAAATGAACCTGTTCGCCTTTCCCTGGTCGATGCGGATGGACAATTGTTCTCGATCAATGACGAACAATACCGTGGCAAACCAATGATCATCCAGATCATGGGAACCTGGTGTCCGAATTGTCTGGATGAAACACGATTTTTGAAGACATATCTGGAGGCGCATCCCGATACTGATCTGATGGTGATCAGTGTTGCCTTCGAAAAATACAGACAGAAGGAAAGAGTCCTCCCGCTACTTCAACGGTACCGAGCCCGACTGAATCTGCCCTGGCGTCTGGCCTGGGGTGGCTTTGCCGACAAGGAAGAAGCTTCGAAAGTCCTGCCTTTCATAGATGGGGTAAAAGCCTATCCAACATTATTGTTTCTGGATCGGGCACATCGGATCCAACGGATTCACACTGGATTTGACGGACCTGCTACTTCAAAATACAAGCAATTCGGGATTGATTTCCATAACTTTGTAAACCAACTTGCCGGCTCATCCCAATAAGCCCGTAAGCTATTTTGATCCATGAACAATCCACATTTTGTAGTCCTGTTTCACCAGGTAAATTATCCCCTGGCTGCACAAATGACGCGTCATCTTGTGCAGGCGGGTTTCACCTTTGCCCTGGTTTGCGAAGATGAACTCAAGCCCGGGGAGTCACTGGCTTCTCGTTTGAAACAGGATACCCGGCCACTCTTGCTCATGGTGAGTGATAACTTTCTCAAGGATGCATCCTGTGTATCTGACCTCCTGCCGGCTCTCCATCAAGGCGATGCAGCCGAGGTTCAGATCATTATCCGGACCGAAGGGTTTCCGGATGATACAAAAGATCCGGTACCCACCCGCCTGGACAGAGTGGGCCAGATCCTGCATTATATCAATTACTGGCAGGACAGGTATTTGCAATTGCGAAAGACCAGACCGGACCAGATCCAGGATGTCCAGGCATACGAGGCTCTGGTCAAACAAGTCCGCAAGATCGCGTTTGAAATTGGCAATCTGATCGAGTTTCTCCGAGAGCAGCAGACATACAGCTGGGAAGCATTGACAGCCAACCATTATGAACTCTTTTTCAGAAAAAGTGGCAATATCAGTCTGCATGCAGATTTCAAAACCGAGCATCCTTTCCTGGAAGAAGACGAGCTACTTGAAAATCGCATCCGAGAATCGATGGCTGTCCTTCGCCACGAACAGGATAACCAAACAGTCGATTCCGAATCGTTGGTTGAACTGCCTGTCACCCGTGATGAAGGCGAACAGGAACATGTCGAATCCCCTCGTACCTCAGGCAATCCGGAACATGAGTTGTTGCAAAAACTGATTGCCTATAAAAATGGCCTTGAACTCACTGATGATGATGAAATAGATGTGGAAGAAGATGATCATGATCATCAAAATGATGATGATGATGACTGGGATGAGGATGAGGAGGATCTGACTGGACAGTCCGACACTCCGGATTCAACCGAATCAAAAGGCGGCCATATCATTTCTATGCCAATACGAAACCTGGAACAACTGAAACGGCTGGTTCAGCATGATCCGGAAAATATTCCCGCTCGCCTTGATCTGGCCGCACTTCTGGCAGAAGATGATCAGTATTTCAATGAAACCACAAATCATCTGGAAGAAGTCCTTCGTCTGGATCCTAAAAATGCACGGGCCTTTACATTGCTGGGCCAGCTGTCTGAGCAATACAAGGAAAATAAGCTGTCTATCCGGTACTACGAAAAGGCGCTTGAATCTGACCCAACTTATGGACAGGCCCATTTGGGACTTGGTCGAATCCTTTTGCTTGATCCCGACCAGCTTGATCGCGCATTGGATCATTTATCTGATGCCAAATCCCTTCTTCAAGAAAACACGGAAGTTCTGGCTTTATATGCCAACGCGTTGGTAGAAGCGGGGAAAGTGAAAAAAGCAGCCAAAACATATAAGAAACTACTGAAGCTGGAACCGGCCAACGAAACCTGGAAAGCAAAACTGGCAGACCTTTATTACCAGATCGGTGATCGGATCAAGGCAGTCCAAGTCCATCGCCAACCAGTGGAACGAGAATTGGATCATCCCGATACCGGTTGGCCTGAAGAATTCCTGGACAAGGATTGGAGTGAGGACACCGAAATACACACCATCGAGAAAGTTGTCTCCAGCAAACTGCCTGAAGAGCCCATCCAACCGGCAAAAAAGACATTGACGGTTCTCATTACAGGAGCCACCTCCGGTATTGGTCGGGCGACAGCGAAGGTCCTGGCAAAGGCCGGGCATCGGTTGATCATCACTGGACGTCGTGAAGAACGCCTGCATACTCTTCATGAACAGCTGAAAGAAGAATATCAGGCCGATGTCTTTCCTTTATCCTTTGATATCCGACAGGAAGCCGTTACCCGACAAATGATGAAGGCTCTGCCTGAATCCTGGGCGAATGTCGATGTCCTCATCAACAATGCAGGTCTTGCCAGTGGTCTGGCACCGATCCATGAGGGCGACATTGCGGATTGGGATCGAATGATTGATACCAACATCAAGGGCCTCCTGTATATGACAAGGGCCATTTCTCCTGGTATGGTAAAACGTCAGAGGGGCCAGATCATCAATATCTGTTCCACCGCGGGCAAGGAAGCCTATCCCAATGGAAATGTCTATTGTGCAACCAAATTTGCCGTAGATGCCTTGACGCGATCGATGAGGCTGGATCTTCACCCGCATGGTATTCGTGTCGGTCAGGTCAGTCCGGGTCATGTAGAAGAAACAGAATTCGCCATCACCCGTTTCCACGGAGATGCACAAAAAGCGGATATCTATTCAGATTTCAACCCGCTTACTTCCCAGGATGTGGCTCATGCCATCCTGTTCATGATCCAGCAGCCACCTCATGTCAACGTCCAGGATATTCTGATGATGGGTACGCAGCAAGGCAGCTCGACGATGATTAACCGAACAGGCCGGGTCTATGATCAGGATTGATCGATCACTACCGGAATGACCTGTTGTTGATTCCCGTCAGTAAGTTGGAGGTAATACACACCTGTTGTCAGGAATGGTAAGTCTAGGGTCAACACGTTGTCTGCCGCGTCTTGGTCCGATATAGTCCTGACTAAAACTGCTTTTCCCTGGAGATCAAGCAGGGTCAGATTGAGTGGATGACCATTCCTGGTGTTTGGTCCAGACAATATCAATTGACTGGCAGCCGGATTTGCCACCAACTTCCAGAATCCCACTTTCCCAGCTCCCTGGTTCACTGCAGTATTCATCGGGGTCAGAATTTCTTCCAGTGACAGGGTAAACAGAGACCGGGCATGCGTGCCAACAACCAGGGTTTGTGTGGTTTCCTCGAATGCCATGTCATATACCGGGACATCGGGCATGCCTGTACCGAGTTTGAACCAGGCAGTCCCACCATCAATTGTCCCGTAAACACCTGCATCCGTTCCGACAAACAGGATCGAATCCCCGGTCGAAGGAATGACTGTAAATGTGTTGATCCCTAATGGGGGCAAATCACCTGAAAGATCGATCCAGGACTGGCCGGCATCATCTGAACGGTGAAAGTGAGAAACAAACTCGTTGTATCGATATCCGGAATGGCTTACAAACACACGATCAACCTGACTGGGACTTCCCTGGCAATCAGTCACATATCGCTCAGGCAAACCCGGCGTTATATCCGTCCATGGTTGACCATCATCCTGGGTAATCCACAAATGACCATCCCCTGTGCCTGCCAGAACTGTCCCCGAAACAAGTGGTGACTCACCTAATGCCGTAACGACATGTGTGCCCGGATGATACACCTTGACTGTATCCGTCAACAGATCACTGATTTGGACCCAGGCTGCTGTAAAATGATCTGTGTTTCGATAGATCCGATTGGTACCGTGGTACATGGGATACGGAGGATGGACGGATATGAAATAGGGTGCATCCCAACCGACTCGGTCATTGGGATTGATCCCTTCTGTAAAGTCATCCCAATCTTCACCGTTGTTCGTCGTGACAACCAGTCCCCCACCCTGGTATTCTGCATAGATGACTCCGGGGAATGTCGGATGAAATGCAGGCTGAAAACCATCTGCACCATACAGTCGTTGCCAGCTCATAGGATCCTGCCATCCAGTCACCGTGCCATTATCCTGCAACCCGCCAGTCCATTGTGCCGGGTCGTGTGGATTGAGTGCAATCCGATAGAATTGTGAAGCCGGAAAATTGTCAAGATCCATCCATGTTATCCCGCCATCTGCCGAAGTATAGGCACCGCCATCGGTGGCCAGGTCGATCCGGCCTCCCGGATAAAAGGACAGATCATGTTTGTCTGCATGGACAGAAAACACCCACCAGTCAGGTGTCGCCTTCAACCAGTTGAGTCCGCCATTTTGACTGCGCCAGAGGTCCACTCCCAGAACAAACAGGTCATTGGCATCCAACGGATTGACGGCTATTTTTCCAAAATACCATCCGAATCCACCCAGTGCATTTGCCGGCAAGCCATTCATATCCTGATCTGTCGGAATAACGGACCAGCTGTTGCCGTGATCCTGGCTGCGATAAATGCCTTTGAGATTCTGATTAGACGCCACAAAAAGGACAAAGAGCTGACCCTGAGACCACGCCAGTCCTGACCTCGATAATGGCTCATCAGGCAGACCGTTCTTGACCACAGCCCGGTGTTGCCGCCATCCAGTGACCGGTACAATCGGGACATATTGCCATTAACAATTGATTCGGCCTGGTTGCGTACCCGATGCCAGCCACAGGCAAATACAATCGATGGGTTGTCGGGTGAAACGAGAATATCTGTGATACCTGCTTCATCCGACAGAAACAGCACTTTCTCCCAATTTGCACCCCCGTCATACGACCGGTACAAACCGCGTTCCTGCCCTCTCCGCATGGGTATTCCCATACTGCCTACATACAGGGTGTCGGGATGAAGTGGATCAAAAGCCATGTCTGAAAGGATCCCGACATCCTTCAGACCGACATAATCCCAGGACTCGCCATAATCAACACTCCGGAATAAGCCCTGCCCCAGAAAAACATAACTGGAAATATTCGGGTCACCTGTACCAGCATAGATCACCGAAGGATCCGTTGGATGAACCTGAATAAAGGATATGCTGAGCGCAGGTTGATCATCAAATACCGGGTACCAGCTGGCTCCTCCATTGACACTTTTAAAGATCCCACCCGCCGTGAGTCCAGAGAACAGCATAGTTGAATCAGCCGGATGCCTGATCAGGGTATTCACCCGGCCACCAATATTATCGGGCCCTTTGTTTGTCCAGAGAGCATCAAACCCCGAAGGAGCATCGCCGCGTTGAGTGGCCATAGATCGGGCTTGTTGAAGTGCCTGCAGATAACCTTCTGCCCCGCTCTCCATATTGGGAAAATTGCGCAGGAGGTAAAACTCCTCATGTGGTTTCAAAGCGCTACCCGGATCGAACTGGTGTTGTTGTTCGCAGGAATAGATCAGGAGAAGACAGGTAAAAGGGAGGATAAACCGCATATCTATTCGGGATTAGTCTGCAATGCTGTTGATAAAATTGCGCAATTCCAGTGCCTCTTTCGGCTTGATTCGTCCACTGAGGATCAAGCGCAGTTCTCTACGCTTCATAGCTTCCTGATAAAGATACTCCTCTTCAGATGTCAATGGGAGAACCTCCGGAACCGGCACCGGCTTCTGGCGTTGATCGTCCAGTGCGACGAATGTGTAATAGGCATGGTTACATCGTTTGGTATTCCCTCCCTTGATATCTGTTGAGAATACTTCCACATAGATCTCCATTGACGTATTGAATGTTCTGGTCACAGAAGCGACCATGGTTACCACTTCACCCATATGGATCGGAAGTTTGAAGGAAACATGATCGACTGAGGCAGTGACAACATATCGTTCACTATGCTTTCCGGCACAGATTCCTGCGGCGATGTCCATCCATCGCAACAGATTACCGCCCATGAGATTCCCTAACGGGTTGGTGTCATTGGGCATGACCATCTGGGTCATGGTCGTTTTTGAGTCTGAAACCTTCTTTTTATTCATATCTGATGTTCATTGCGGATGATTAAAGGATTAAGACACCCTTTTTTGTTGAGCACAGGCACCTGTGTCAGGTGAGCCTCGTGAATACTTCCTTCTACGAAGAGGTATCGTTTGTCGTACATATGTCCCATATAGGAAAAACTGACCCAGAATTCATTTGTCAGTTGAACCAGCTCAGACCGAATCAATTCAAGCATAACGGCATGTTCACCCTCGATTCTTTCATAAAAAGAACCGCAATGTAGATGACCGCAATTCATCTTCTTCTGATGTCTTGTAGCCTGTAGACGTAACCAGAACACCATGCACGGGTTCCTTTCGCAAATTGATCAGATAACATTCCCAATCCATTTGCCCTTCTTCATCCCTGTTGTTGCTCGGAATCATCGCCACACCGAATTCCAACATCTTCAGTTGATCAATATCTTTCAGCATAGGAAAAGGAGTTTAACAAATCAGCGTACACGCAAAGATCGTTTCAAATTCAAGACGAAGTCGTGATTTGACCTCCTCCATATCCAGGAAATACCCCAATTCACGGGAAAGTGAGGTAACCGCTTTCTCCTGATCATTGATCCCGCAAGGAATGATATGGTCGAAGTAGTGGAGTTCAGTATTCACGTTAAACGCAAACCCGTGAAGCGTAACCCATCTGCTGAGATGAACTCCGATCGCACAGATTTTTCGAAAGACGGGCTGATTACCAGAAGGTTCCAGCCAAACTCCGGTATACCCATCAAGTCGAACTCCGGATAGACCATAATGTGCGATCACCCGGATCATGACCTCCTCCAGATTGCGCACATACCGATGAACATCCCGGTAAAAATCTTCCAGATCCAGGATCGGATATCCCACAATCTGTCCTGGACCATGATAGGTGATATCACCTCCCCGATTGATTTTGAAATAGGTAGCACCGACAGCAGCCAGCTCGGATTCATTTAATAACACATGATCCGGATGACCCGATTTGCCAAGGGTATACACATGCGGGTGCTCACAGAGTATAAACACATGAGGAATCGGTCCTTCTTCGGAAAATCCCTGATTGATCCGACGTTTCCGTTCGACCAGTTGCCGATGACAAGATGTCTGGTAATCCCATGTCGAGGCATAATCAACCAAACCCAAATCTTCAAATCGAACGTGTGATGGCACAAGTGGGCTTTAAAAGGTCAAAATTGGATAAATTCCTGAACGTGATCTCTGACCAACAGACGCGTGCGGCCATCATCCAGGCCATCGACCCCCATCAGGCCACCTATCTGGCTGACAGGCAAGCGGTTGGGCATGACCGTGACATTCAGATAATGCAGTATGCTGGTCAAATGGTCCATTCCGCGCAGATTCCCTGCCCGGCCAGAAGAAACGCCAAGGATTGCCGCTTTTTTTCCTGAAAAGGATGGTTTGAGCTCCCGAACCGAGCAGGCATCCAGAAAAAATTTCAGAATTCCAGGAAAACTCCCGTTGTACTCCGGTACTACGAAGTAAAATTGATCTGCAGGTATCACCCAGGCATCCTGAATGGACCTGACTTGTGATGATTGATCCTCAGGCAGATAATTGTCTCGAACCAGCAAAGGACCATCCAGTATGCGGAGGTCAAGCAGATGGACATCCTTTACCCCTTCCTGTTGCATCAATTCGGCTACATACTGAGCCATAATCAGGCTTTGGTTGTCCTTACGGTTGGTTCCCGAGATAATCGTGATCATACTACCTGATTTGTATCGACAGAATCCAATCGGGAATGCTTTTGTTCACGAAACCCTCGCTGTAGTTTTCGCTATCTTTGCGCTCCCAAGCCTGAGGAAATGGAAATAACAAACTACGGACATTCCTGTGTTTTATTGAAAATGAATGGGAAAAACATCCTGTTCGATCCATTTGTCAGTGGCAATCCACTGGCAGGGCACCTGGATATGGATACGATTCCGGCCGATGTCATATTGGCCACCCATGCACATGGTGATCATATTGCCGATCTGGAAACGATTGCCAAACGGACAAATGCAACCCTGATCAGTAATTATGAAATCGTTTCCTATTTTGAACAACGAGGTATCCACGGTCACCCGATGAATATCGGTGGTCAGGTCCACATGCCCTGGGGAACCGTAAAATCTGTTACAGCTATCCATTCCAGCGTATTTCCGGATGGGACCTACGGAGGCAATCCGAGTGGTTTTGTCATCTGGAGTGATGCTGGTTGTATATATCATGCCGGAGATACTGCACTGACCATGGACATGCAATTGATCCCGCGTACCTGCCCACCACTGGATCTGGCTATTCTACCCATTGGGGACAATTTCACGATGGGTATTGGCGATGCAGTGGAAGCGGCACGAATGATCGGGTGTACTACCATTCTCGGATGCCATTATGATACCTTCGGGTATATCCAGATCGACCATCAGGAAGCGCAATCCGCTTTTGCACATGCGGGCATGCAATTATTGCTGCCTGGAATAGGAGAAACCATCACCATCTAAGTTCAGATATGGGAAAAATCATAGCTGTTGCCAATCAAAAAGGTGGGGTTGGAAAAACAACCACCTCGATCAATCTCGCAGCCAGTCTTGCGGTCATGGAGTACAAGGTCCTGCTGGTCGATGCGGATCCGCAAGCCAATGCGACTTCGGGTGTCGGGGTTACGTTGAGTGAGGATGACGTTCACTTGTATGATTGCCTGATCAATGACCATCAGGCAAGAGAAGCTATTTTGTCCACTGAAACTCCGTTTCTTGATCTCCTTCCTGCACATATTGACCTGGTCGGTGCGGAACTTGAATTGTCCGCCCTGACGGACCGGGAATTCCGAATCAAGCGACTGCTGGACGAGGTAAAGGAAGACTACGATTTTATCCTCATTGATTGTCTTCCATCGCTGGGATTGATCACCATCAATGCATTGGCCGCGGCAGACAGCGTGTTGATTCCAGTTCAATGCGAAATCTTTGCTTTTGAAGGATTGAGCAAGTTGAAAAATACAATCCAGCTGGTCAAGGCCGGTTTGAACCCGAAGCTGGAGATCGAAGGTATCCTGCTTTCCATGTATGATCGTCGACTGCGATTGGCGAATATTGTTGTAGAAGAGGTCCAGTCCCATTCTACTGATCGTGTTTTTGAAACCATTATCCATCGAAATAGCCGGGTCAGCGAAGCACCGAGCATGCATCAGCCTGTCATCATGTATGACGCATCCTGTACAGGATCTATCAATTTTATCAACCTGGCCAAGGAACTGCTTGACAATAATACGGCCTTGGATTTCCAGAAAAAGACCGGTTAAAGCCTGATTATGATCGAAAAGAAAGCCCGCAAGAAAGAGATTGGAAAAGGTATTCGTGCCTTATTAGCCACTGTAGAGCACGCACCGGCGGAAGAGGCCCGATCTGTCGCTCAAAAGGAGCTCAGCAGCGAAATCAATGAAGTTCCACTGGCCCAGATCGAACCCAACCCATTTCAGCCCCGACAGGATTGGGATCCTGCCGAATTGGAGGAACTGGCTGCCTCGATCAAAGCAATGGGCATTATCCAACCGGTCACCCTTCGTGCATTATCTGCCGATTCCTATCAGTTGATCAGTGGCGAGCGCCGGTTCCGTGCGTCCAAACTGGCCGGTTTGACCAGCATACCTGCTTATGTACGTACAGCAGGTGATCAGGATATGCTGGAAATGGCACTTGTAGAAAACATCCAGAGAGCCGACCTCAATGCCATTGAAGTGGCTATATCCTATCAACGGCTGATCGATGAATGTAATCTGACCCATGAGGGATTGTCTGAGCGGGTGGGTAAAGAGCGGAGTACCATTACCAATTATACGCGTCTGCTCAAATTGCCCCCGGACATTCAACATGCCTTGCGAAAAGGCGATATCAGCATGGGTCATGCTCGTGCTCTGGCTGGCTGCGCTGATCTGCTGAAACAACGGGCTGCATTTCGCGAAACTGTGAACAAGGGTTGGTCCGTCCGCCAACTGGAACAATTCCTGAAAGGTAAAGAGGTTGAACCTACTGGAAAAAACCGGTGACTCCAGGTCTCTCTGTTGCCATGCGCGATATTGAACGTCGACTGGCCGCTCATTTCGGATCACGCGTTCAGCTGGAAGGCCAGGAAGGTGGAAAAGGTCGGATCACGATTTCCTACGGTGATGATGAGGATCTGAATCGCATTCTCGAGCTGCTGGATATCTGAACATGAATCTCCGGCTGGGTTTATTGCTGATCCTGACCATCCTGGGTTTAACACTCAGTGGGCAATCTTCTGAAATTCAGGAAGATACACTGACTCAACCAAAGTCAATTCGCAAGACATTTTCTCCCAACCCGCAACGAGCTGCACTGTTGGGCTTGATGCCGGGAGGTGGCCAGATTTATAACCGGAGATATTGGAAATTGCCCATTGTATATGGGGCCCTTGGCGGACTGTATTACTACGCCTATTTCAACCAAACCGAATACCGCCGGTTCAAGACGGCCTACCAGAAGGAGCTGCTGGGTGAACCTCACGAGTTTTCATCTGCAAATCTTCCGGCAGCCGTATTGAAAAACATCAGAAACGACTACAGGAAGACTATGGAAGAGGGGTATATCTTCATGTCTCTTGCCTATTTACTGTCGATTGCAGAGGCCTATGTCGATGCACATTTACGCAATTTCGATATCAATGAAGACCTGAGTGGCCACCTGGGTCCTGCCTGGTTGGTCAGTCAGAACAGGATTACTCCAGGTATCGGATTTTCCATGCACCTGCGACCCAGACAAGTGAGCGTAATACCAGTTGCCTTACCGTGATGTACGGATAAATCCACCTGTTGTTTGCACTCCCCGACCTGACCTGACCCTGTAGATCCAATACCCTGCGGGCAGGTCATGGAGGTCCAGTGGGATAAGTTGCATACCCGATCCTGCTTCGATTTGCCAGGAACGAAAAATGCGACCGGTCAGATCGATCACCTGAATATCCAGGGATTGATGGACGGCACTTTCAATGGTCATAGTGGGCTGATCCGAGATCGGGTTGGGTATGATCCGGACCGAATTCACCCAGCTGTCCGGATAGTCACCGGAGGTGGTGCAGTTCGGCGAATTCTCCTCATTCAACTGGAGGTAATAATGCCCGGGATAGAGATTCTGATCGGGGAATGTGACAGGAATATTTGCACCGAGTTTGGTCTTCAATACGCCTGTAAACTCAAGGTCATAGGTGCCTGTCGGATTGGCATCAGTTGGTATGCCGGAAATGCGGACGCAGCCCATTTCACCCGCGGTAAAAATACAATTGGGTGGATTACAGCCATAACTCAGACCTATCGGCAGGTTTTTAATTGCACCCGAAGTCGGTATATCAAAAGAAAGGATGGGCAACGGAATAGGTATACCCGGAAAGAGGATGGTGTCAGGCACCTTCAGTGTCCAGGTAAATTCGAATTCCTGATTGATACATGCTTCCACGTCAATGCCTCCTTCGGGATTCAGTAACGAATCGTAGGGTAAGGGAAAAACAAAACCGGTAGAGTCCAGATACATGGTATCAGGCAGGCATACCTGTGACTGAAGAGAAAATCCGGAGAACAGGATGAAGGCAACTGACAGCAGACGTGTATACATATTCGGAAATATTTGAATGAAGATAACCAACAGTTGACAATACCGGATGTGTACGATGAGTACACTTCCTTCCAATCTCTATATTTGGAGTCTAAGACAGCTTCCTCTATGCGTAATTCCTGGTTCTTTTTATTGATCACCCTGTTGGGTACACAGACATTGAGCGCCCAATGGGGTTCAGGTATTTCTGGGATCGTGATAGACGAAAACGATCAAACTCCATTGATCGGAGCGACCATTCAGGCAGGGAATCACCTGACAACCACCAATTATGATGGCCGGTTTCTACTGGACCTTGCTCCGGGTGCCTACCCGGTGACGATCAGCTATGTCGGTTATTTGACCCGCTCGATGGAGGTCATCATTCAGGAGGCCATAAAAACTGACCTGGAAATTCAGTTGCAAGCTTCACCGATGATGCTGGAGGCTGCGACGGTAACTACTGGTCGGTTTGAACGTCCGCTGGGAGAAACAACCATTTCTCTGGACATTCTCAAGCCGGAATTTATCGACCATCTGAATACAGTGACCCTGGATGATGCGCTGGACAGAATGCCAGGTGTGAATATCATTGATGGTCAGGCAAATATGCGTGGCGGATCCGGCTATTCCTACGGTGCTGGATCCAGGGTCATGTTGCTGATCGATGATGTTCCTGCATTACAATCGGATGCCGGTTTTCCGAATTGGGGAGATATCCAGACAGAGAATATTGACCAGGTTGAAATCCTGAAAGGGGCTGCTTCTGCCCTGTACGGTTCAGCTGCATTGAATGGGATCATCAATGTGCGTACAGCTTATGCCAAATCCACACCATATACCCGATTGAGTACCTTCTATCAAGCGTTTCTAGACCCATCCCAGCAGAATCGGAAATGGTGGGATAATGCCTGGAGTCATATGCCCGGGAGTGGTGGATTGAGCCTGACTCACCGGCAGAAATTCAATAAACTGGATGTTTCGGCCAGTACATTCTACCTGAATACGGAATCCTGGGTCAAGGGTGCATTTTCAAAAACCGGACGAGTCACTCTGGGTCTGCGGTACCGGATTTCTGATCGCCTGGTGGTCGGCATGAACAGCAATCTGAATGCAGGGAGCAGCAGATCATTTTTTCTTTGGGAAAACGATCAGGAAGGCGCCTATCTGGGCGGTGCGGGAAGCAATGAAAGCCGTACAGAGAAAATCCGTTTTTTCATTGATCCCTATCTGAATTATTTCGACCATCAGGGCAATCGGCACAAGTTGATGACCCGATTCTATTCCATTCAGAACGACAACAACCTGAACCAGGCCAATCAGTCTCAACTCTACTATGGTGAATACCAGTTTCAGCGAAATATTTCGTCTCTTGATGTTGTGCTCACAGCTGGAGTATTGGGATCAACCACACGCATTGATGCTGAACTGTATGCCGACACCATCTTCCACTCTCGTAATCTGGCTGGATATCTCCAATTGGAAAAAAAGATCCGAAAATGGTTGACACTCACAGCCGGTGCCCGCCTGGAAAACAATGCCATTCTGGGACCGGAGATTATTGGTCAGGATACGATCCGAGATGGACGCACAGAAGAGACAAAACCCATCTTTCGACTGGGAGCAAATGCGAAATTGTCCCCCTTTACTTTCTTGAGGGCGTCCTGGGGTCAGGGTTACCGATTCCCCACCATCGCGGAAAAATTCATCCGTACAGAATTTGGCGGTTTTCAGGTTGTACCCAATGTCCAATTGCGTTCAGAAACGGGATGGAGCGCAGAAATCGGACTAAAGCAGGGGGTCCAGATCGGCACCTGGAACGGATTTCTGGATGTGGCACTTTTCTGGACAGAGTACCAACGGATGATGGAATTCACTCTGACACCAAATTTTGCCTTCCAAAGCCAGAACATCGGCAATACGGTGATCAAAGGGTTTGAGGTCAGCTGGCAGGGAAAGGGCAGTTTGTTCAATCGTCCGTTGAGCTTCCTTTGCGGATATACCTATATCGATCCCTCGTATCAGACATTTGGCCAGGCGCAGATGAATGGATCTAGCACAGATAAAAATGTGCTGAAATATCGATTCAGGCATTCTGTCAAAGGAGACCTGGAAATGCCGGTGACCAATTGGTTGAGCATTGGATATACCATGCAGTTTAACAGTCATATGGAAGCCATCGATGGCATTTTCAACCTGATCCCGGGTGTTTATGATTTCAGACAGGCCAATTCGTCCGGATTCGTCGTCATGGACCTCCGGCTCGGGTTTCAGATCACATCGGAACTGGAATGCTGGGTCATCGCTAAAAACCTCCTCAACGAGGCCTACTCCATGCGTCCAGCCCTCCTTGAAGAACCCCGGTCGCTGACCCTCCGACTGAACTACCTGTTTCAGGGAAAATAGCTGAATCACAACCGATTCATTTCAATTCTTTGCCTTTTTTCATTGCATGGTGAACAATTCTGGCTGTACTTTTGTGGTCCCTTTATAAAAACCAGCCATGGCCATCATTATTACAGACGAGTGTATCAACTGTGGAGCTTGCGAGCCGGAATGCCCAAACAATGCCATTTATGAAGGAGGCATTGAATGGAGCATGCTGGATGGCACCACACTCTCGGGCACCTATGTATTGGAAGATGGCAGGCAGGTTTCTGTAGATGCCAAGCAAAAACCCGTGTCTGACGATTATTATTTCATCGTCCCCGACAAGTGTACCGAGTGTGTCGGGTTTCATGAAGAACCCCAATGTGCAGCGGTTTGCCCTGTAGATTGCTGTGTCCCAGACCCCGACAGAACCGAGTCTGAAGAGATCCTGCTCGGCCGGAAAGAACGGTTACACTTGTAATCGCGTTCGGATTCACGGCCGGATTTTCTTTTCTTTGGGGAAAAATACCCCAACACATGGCCAGTGATATTGACATTGCGAGAAAGGTAACGCTCAAACCCATTCAACAAATCGGTGAAAAACTGGGCATCCCGGCGGATGATCTCCAGATGTATGGCAAATACAAGGCAAAGATCCCTCTGTCCTATATCCAGGAGGAGAAAGCAAAACAGACACCTCTGATTCTGGTTACGGCAATCTCCCCTACTCCAGCCGGCGAAGGCAAGACAACTATGTCCATCGGACTGACAGAGGGAATGAATCGCCTGGGGGGGGGAAAAAGACATGCGTCGTGTTGAGAGAACCTTCACTGGGCCCGGTTTTGGGGGTCAATGGTGGTGCTACTGGAGGTGGATACAGCCAGGTTTTACCCATGAAGGATATCAACCTCCATTTTACAGGCGACTTTTCCGCTGTGGAAAAAGCCCACAATCTCCTCTCCGCTCTCATCGATAATAATCTCCAATCCAAAAAACGCTCCCTGGGCCTTGATCCTCGCACTGTGCTCTGGAAGCGCGTGATGGATATGAATGACCGGGCCTTGCGTCAGACTGTCGTCGGCTTGGGTGGATTGAGTGGCGGAGTGCCTCGCGAAACCGGTTTTGATATCACTGCTGCTTCAGAAATCATGGCCATTCTGTGCCTGTCGAATAATCTGAAACATCTGAAAGAAAAGATGGGCAATATCTTCGTCGGGTTCACTCACGATCGTGAACCTGTCTTTGCTCGTGACCTCAATGCGCCTGGAGCGATGGCAGCGTTGATGAAGGATGCTATCCAGCCGAATCTCGTTCAGACAATTGAAGGAAATCCGGCCATCATTCACGGCGGTCCGTTTGCGAACATTGCACAAGGAACAAATACCATTATCGCTACGCGGATGGGACTTTCCCTGGCTGACTATGTGGTCACGGAAGCTGGATTCGGTGCCGACCTGGGTGCTGAGAAATTCCTGGATATCAAATGTCGCCAGGCGGGTTTGAGTCCGAAAACGGTTGTTCTTGTAGCCACGATTCGCGCTTTGAAGTATCACGGAGGCGCTGATCTGAAAACACTGACCACTCCGGATGAAGGTGCCGTCGAACGCGGATTGCCAAACCTGATGAAACACCTGGAGAATATCGGCCATTTTGGCTTGCCTGCAGTGGTTGCTATCAACCGGTTTCCAACTGATACCGATGAAGAAATCGCCGTCGTCAAAGCGCATTGTCAGGCCGCTGGAGTTCGTGCAGAAACAGTCACAGCCTGGGCAGATGGTGGTGCGGGTGCTGAAGCAATAGCGCAGGCAGTCCTTGAGTCTATTCCCAAAGCCCCTGCCCAGTTCACTCCGATCTATCCACTGGACATGGCGATTGAAGACAAGATCCGGAAGATTTCGACGACTATCTATGGCGCAGACGGTGTCGACTTTACATCCAAGGCTCAACTGGATCTTCGTCGCATCGAACGGCTTGGGTTGTCAGGTCTCCCTGTCTGTATGGCCAAAACCCAGAAGTCCCTGTCAGACAACCCGGAGCTCCTGGGCCGTCCCACCGGGTTTACCATTACCGTTCGGGAAATCGAAATCGCATCCGGAGCAGGATTTGTCGTCCCCATTACCGGGGATATGATGAGGATGCCCGGATTGCCACCTGTGCCTTCAGCCGAGGCGATCGATATCAGCGACGATGGGGAAATCACCGGGTTATTCTGATCAATCGGGGTTAAAGGCCCACTAATTTTATTTATTCTTATAAATAATTTGATTATTGATTGGCATAAGGATGAATCCCAACCTGTAATGATGTGGCCCATACGGGAAAACACATGAAGAGTGAATGACATTCAATAATTAACCAATTCAAGGTAGGCAATGACTGATTCATTTCCTCTATTTTTGTAGCGGTTCCAATGAGAAATCAACGGGGCCACAGATTATAATCCCGATTTATCCCAATCTGATTACATCCCTTTAACCGATCATTTTATCACCGGTGACCCCGGCGGCAAGTTATAGTCCCATGAACATGTTTTATCCCTGCCCTGGACGTTGCGTCACGGGGCTTTTTCCCCTGTAATTTGCCGAACAAGTTGGTCGAGGTCTATCCTCGAAGTCCGCGCCATTGGCCGGATGCCTGCAAGAATCATCTCGGACCCGTTGAGGGTCTGTAAAAGAGTAATTGGTTTTTGGGATGGCCTCCTTCTGTTCGCAGGAGGGGGTTTTTTTATTGCCTTCGAATAGGGCTGTTCCCAGAACAAAGTCTCAACTTGCGTGTTAATCCGGTAAATACATCCGTTGACCAATGGCCAAGGTGACATTCCTGTTCGAAGACCCTGATATTCCGTTTGTGGAAGTAGAGAACGCAGAAGAGGGCTACTCTATTTTGGAGATCACCGAAGATCATCAGATTCACCTCAATCATAATTGTGGCGGGGTCTGCGCTTGCAGCACCTGTCATGTCTACATCGAATCCGGAGAAGAATTCCTGGAAGAGATCTCGGACAAGGAAGAAGATTTCATTGATCGGGCCATCAACCCCCGATTGGAATCCCGTCTCGGATGCCAATGTATCATCCTCAATGACGAGGCAGAAATCATTGTGACCATTCCGGATCAATCCCGCATTATCGGTCACGAACATTGATATCTTCTCACTCTACCCCAAGTCATTTGTATGGCATTCCAAGATCTTGAAGACCTCCCCATGAACTGGGGTGATCACGAGGACATCGCTATGAAACTCTATGAACGGTTCGGCCCGGAATTCAACGAGGGGCGAATCTATCGAATCCGGTTTACCGATTTGCTGGACTGGATACTTGAAATCCCTCAGTTTGAAGGGAAACGAGAAGATTCAACTGAAGGTCATCTCGAACAGATTCAGGCGAAGTGGGTTTATGAATGGCGCGATAACCAATGATCATGGAAAACCCGTTTGCAGCTTTTCACCAGATCAGGGCGTTCTTTTTTGATGTCGATGGTGTCATGACCGATGGCTCACTTCTTATCACAGAAAGTGGTGAATTTCTGCGTCGGATGAGTACGCGTGACGGTTTGGCTATGAAACTGGCAGTACGCTTAGGTTATCCCATCGGCGTGATCACCGGGGGTAGTTCTCTGGGAGTGGAAAAACGGTTGCAACTCCTTGGCGTATCTCCCATTTATTCCGGTATCCAGACCAAGGGCCCGGTCTTCCTTGAGCATATACGTACATCCGGTATGGACCCGGCCACCATCCTCTATATGGGCGATGACTGTCCGGATCTCGATGTCATGGGACATGTCGGATTGGCCGCCTGCCCCGCTGACGCCATTCCTGAAATTCAACGGATTTGCTCCTATATCTCCCCGTTTAAAGGAGGAGATGGTTGTGTGCGGGATGTCATCGAAAAAACACTCCGGATCCAGGAAAATGGCCATTCGCCTGATCCAACGGACAGCCAGTGTACTGGCGCTGATGCGATGGTCCAATCTGGTACTCGTTGCTGGCTGTCTGTACATATTTCATCTCAAATTATCCACCTTCAACCCGAACTCTGGTTCTGGCTGACATTTCGTTCTGGAGTTTCCTCGTCGTTGCTATTCTGATCACGGCCTCCGGTTATCTGATCAATGATCATTTTGATCGGGAGACAGACCAAATCAATCAACCCCGCAGGATCGAACGGTATCAGACCATTCATCCTGTCAGTGCCTTCCACTTGTATTGGGTTTGTGTAATCTTGGGGGCATTGCTTGCGGGTTTTGTCGCATGGTCCCTTCACCTCTGGCTGGCCTTTTCCCTCTATCCGATTGCCTTGGTCCTGCTATATCTCTACGCAGCCCGGCTGAAAGGTGAAGGACTTTGGGGAAACGGATTCGTTGCCGGCATGAGTGCTGTCCTGCCTCTTGTCCTCCTGATCCCGGAATGGGACTGGATACATCAGGCAAATCGAGAGCCCAAAGCAGAGATTCTTTTCATTTTTCTGGGGTTTGCCGTCTTTTCATTCCTGATCTCATTCTTCCGGGAACTGGTGAAAGATCTGGAAGATATCCAAGGTGATCTTGTTGGTGGATGGAAGACTTATCCAGTTCGATCGGGTATTCAGTCCGCCAGACACCTTGCCATGGGTCTTGGATGCCTGGCCTGCCTGCTGTTCATTGCAACTGGCATTTCTGTGTCCTTGCCAACATCGACCTCTATTCTTTTCTATACTGCTGGTCTACTCATCCTCGTCCTGTTGATGTTACTTGCCAACGCACGAGAATCGGTTCACTACCACAGGATCAGTCAGGGGGCAAAGATCATCCTGGCTATCGGCCTGCTGGCTGTCTTATCTTTGTAAGATGAATCAATGGCAATCTCATCCTCTGTTGCTGGCGTCAGGATCCCCACGCCGGAAAGAATTACTTGAACAGGCCGGTTTTCAGTTTCGGGTTGGCCAAACCGATGTCGACGAAACACTTCCCGAAAAAATGCCTGTTCGGGAAGCGGCCGAATTTCTGGCTATTCGAAAGGGGAAGGCTGCCCTGGATCTCGCTTTGAAAGGAGAGATCATTCTCGCAGCAGATAGTGTTGTGATCCTGGATGATCTTATCCTTGACAAACCTGGGACACGTGATCAGGCATACCAGCATTTGATGCAACTGGCCGATCGATCACACGAAGTCATGAGTGGGATTTGTCTCCTTTACGAGAACCTGTTCTGGTCGGATGTCGCCCGGACAGTTGTCCATTTCGGACCCATTTCACCCGAAGAAGCCTGGTGGTATATTGACCATGGCCAACCCTATGACAAAGCTGGCGGATATGGTATCCAGGAGTGGATCGGGCTGTGTAAGGTCACTCGTATTGAAGGTAACTACTCCACCGTACTGGGGTTGCCAGTCCATCTGGTGTATACTGCTTTGCAGGAATTCCCCAACTGGTCAAAGACTGATCAGGGATAGCCCGATGCCGACCAGGATAGCGATCAGTTTTCCCCAACTGACCCGGTGATAATGTCCCTGTTCTGTTTCAAACAGGATAGTGGTTGCGATGTGTAACAGGGAACCTATTACTAAAGCCATCATGTTTCGCACAGTTTCCACATCGAGAAGTATCCGCTCCCCCAACCAGGCTCCGGCAGGAGTCATGATGGCAAAGACACAGATTACCAGCCAGAATGTTGAAGCACGGAATTGCTGCGTCCGCATGAGAAGTGCAAGAACATATGCTGCGGGAATGTGATGAATGGCAATACCAGCAAGAAAATGGTTGAAATCAGAAGGATGAGCATGATGGTGGGAATGGAGGAGATCATAACCGCTCAGTGGTAACCCCTCCATAAATGCGTGCAAACACAATCCGAGAAGAATAGTATAGAACTGATTCGAATGTGTTTTTTCCTTGTGGAAATGTCCATGCTCAATGCCCTGAGACAAATTCTCCAGGAGCAACTGGATCAAAAATCCACCCAACAGAAACAGACCGGCTCTTCCAGATGCGGCTTCATAAAAAACGCCGGGTAAAAGGTGAGTTGCAATGATTCCCAGAAGATAGGCAGCTGCGAAGGTCAGAATAATGCTGACTTGTTGTTTCTGGTATCGGGGAGACAGAATGGCAATCCCTCCACCCAGGATGACGGCGACGAACAGAATTCCGTATTCGAGTAAATTCATAGTGGAAGATGACGGAAATGAACAGTGAAATACCGATACCCAAGAACTCCCAACCAGCCCAATCCAGCACCCAGGATGCCGCCCATCAGGATATCAAAAGGGAAATGGACGCCGACATAAACCTGACTCAGAGAGATGGAAGCTGCCCAGGCCAACCATAACCATCTCCATTTTTTCCTTCGCCGGCTGAATGTGCCAGTCAAGAATACGGCGACCGCAAAATGGTTGGTCGCATGTGACGACGTAAAACTGTACCCACTACCGCAAGGCACCAGGGGACGGATTTCTTCCATCATCCCCGGGGTGTTACAAGGGCGTAATCGCTCGACTGCCGGTTTGATGATCTTGCTGCTCACCGTGTCAGAAACGGTGATGAGGACTACGGCAGCCAGGATGAAACCCAGGAGGTAGGGACGACGATTATACCAGACATAACTCAGGATGAACACATACAGCGGCACCCAGAAGAGCTTGTTTCGCAGCAAGGGTGCTATGACATCCAGGACTTCGCAAGCCCATCCAAGATGAATGGCAAAAAACAGGGTACGATCCAGTTGGAACAGGGTCTCCATCATGTCAACGACGATTTTGACTTCTGTCCAAACAGGATCAAGCGATCAGATCGGTCAGGTTCAAATTCTTCCAGTTCGTAATTCCCATATTGCGCGATGATCTCCAGACCTGATGATGCAAACATGGCTTGAAGTACTGGCAGATCAAAGCCATTGACGCGCTCCTCAAACGTCCATTCCTGCCCTTGATCGTTCAACGTGATTGTCTTGACGATCAGATTGTTTCTCACTTCACGATGTATCGAAAAGGTAATATCATTCAGGACTCTTGTCTCGCCTTCAACCAGGTTTTGGACCACTTTTCGTGCATTCATGAAGTCAAGAACAAAAATACCACCGGGCCGAAGGCCACGTTGCACATTGCGCAGGGTCTGCAAATGTTCCTGTTCAGTTTGAAAATAACCGAACGAAGTGAAAAAGTTGAAAATGAAATCGAAGTAGTTGACTCTGAACGGCTTTCGCATATCATGCTGGTAGAAGGCCAACTTGTCATGCTCAAATTGTCGGGCGAAAGCAATAGAAGATGAGGAAATATCCAGCCCGGTCACATCATATCCAAACCGGGACATATACAAGGCATGCCGGCCTTTCCCACAGGCCAGATCGAGCATCCTTGCTTCCGGAGAAGGAAGAAGGCAGGCAAACAAATTATCAATAAACACCCTGGCCTCATCATCATTATGATGTTGGTACAACACATGATAGTACGGGGAATCAAACCAGCGTGAAAACCACTCATCCTGCATAGCCGGCATCTAAGAGGAACAAAGATAACAATCCCCAAATGCCCGGCAGACTCGTGGTGGCCGTGAAAAATGATAAATTTGTATTCATTATCGAACCATGGCATTAATCATCTCAGTATCTGGCATTCGGGGAACAATAGGTGGAAAGCCGGGAGACAATCTGACTCCTGTCGATATCGTCCGGTTTACCAGTGCTTATGCGACGCTTCTGCATCAACAAGGTGTTGCACGAAAAGTAGTGATCGGCCGTGATGGACGAATATCCGGCCCGATGGTCCAGCAGATCGTCATGCAAACCCTCATGTCTATGGGGTTTGACGTGATTGATCTCGGCCTGACAACAACACCTACTGTGGAGATTGCCGTTCCGGCAGAACAAGCCGGTGGTGGGATTATCATCACGGCGAGTCACAATCCAAAACAATGGAATGCACTGAAATTGCTGGACAACAAAGGAGAATTCCTCAGTGCGGAAGCGGGCCAACACGTTTTATCCTTCGCGGAATCCGCTGCATTCGAATACCATCAGGTGGAATCGTGCGGGCACCATATCCTTGCCGGTGATTACCTGGATGAACATATCCGCCAGATCCTCAAGTTGCCTTTTCTCCAGATCGAAGCCATTCGGGCACGAAAGTTTCATGTGGCTGTGGATGCCATCAATTCTACGGGTGCTATCGCCATTCCACGCTTGTTGGATGCCCTTGGAGCAACCTGTACTGTGATCAACCAGGAAGTCACTGGACAGTTTGCACACAACCCGGAACCCCTACCCGAACACCTGTCCGAACTGCTTGACTGTGTAAAAAGTGGAACATACGATCTGGGTATTGCCGTCGATCCGGATGTCGATCGGCTCGCGTTGGTCGATGAAACCGGAAGCTGGTTCGGAGAAGAATATACTCTTGTCGCTGCAGCAGATTTCTGGCTTGCTCACAACCCTGGGCCAGTTGTTAGCAACCTGTCTTCTTCTCGTGCGTTGCGAGATCTCGCAGAATCGTATGGCCAGTCCTATGCGGCAGCAGCAGTCGGCGAAGTTCATGTTGTCCACACGATGAGAGCAACAAACGCTGTGATCGGTGGTGAAGGAAATGGTGGTGTTATCCTTCCCGATCTGCATTATGGTCGCGATGCCCTGGTTGGGGTTGCTATCATACTGGCATTGCTGGTGGAACGGAACACCTCTTTATCCGTTCTGCGCAAGAAATACCCGACTTACGTTATGAGCAAACAAAAGGTACCGCTCACCGCCCAACTATCCTGGGAAACAGTCATCGAAAATGTCCGACACCATTACAGCCAAGGCCGGTTTGATGATCGGGACGGGTTGAAGATTGATCTGCCCGATGCCTGGATCCATCTTCGAAAAAGTAATACAGAACCGATCGTACGAATTTATACTGAAGCGTCAACCCAGCAGTCTGCTGATGATCTTGCCCGGAAAGTCATCGACCTCATCACGATGATCTCATCGAACAGCAACTCTCCAATCGCCTGAACATCTGCCCTTATGACACCAGCCCTACCTGTTACACAAACCGTTGCGACCGATCTGGAAATGGATCTCCAGTCTTATTTCTCCCGGTTTCGCATGCATACGATCGGTACAGACCAGGACTATCCGACACCCTACGGCACTGTCCAACTTCTTTATGCTGACTGGACTGCCAGTGGTCGGTTGTATCAACCGATTGAAGACAGGATCGCTGTCGACCTTGGTCCCTATCTCGGTAATACCCATACTGAAACGACCATCACCGGCTCGTCCATGACCAAAGCGTATCACGCAGCCCGCCTGCTGATCAAGGAACATGTTGGTGCTTTGCCTGAGGACATCCTGATTCCCACGGGATCGGGGATGACCGGAGCTGTCAACAAGTTTCAGCGTATTTTGGGATTCAAAGTACATGAACGGTATCGGGATCAGATCCAGATCCCGAAGGAAGAACGACCTGTCGTGTTTGTTACTCATATGGAGCATCATTCCAATCAGACGTCGTGGTTGGAGACGATTGCTGATGTTGTCCTCATTCCCCATCTGGAAGATGGTATGATTGATCTGGAAAGCTTCCGGAAGTTGGCCGGACAGTATTCCAGCAAACAGGTTAAAATCGCTGCTGTGACCTCCTGCAGCAACGTCACAGGCATACGAACACCCTATCATGAGATCGCCCGGATCATCCACGAACAGGACGGTCTGTGTTTCGTTGATTTTGCCTGTTCCGCACCGTATATCGAGATCAATATGAGGCCTCAGGACCCGATGGAACACCTGGATGCCATATACTTTTCACCGCACAAATTTCTGGGAGGACCAGGCACTTCTGGTATTCTGGTATTCAAGCCTGACCTGTATACGAATGAGGTACCAGATCATCCAGGAGGCGGAACGGTCAAATGGACAAACCCCTGGGGAGAACGCAGTTATATTAACGCAATTGAAGAACGTGAGGATGGAGGCACACCACCCTTCCTGCAAACCATTCGTGTGGCGCTTGCCATCAAACTCAAGGAAGAGATGGGTGTTTCCCGGATTCAGGCCAGGGAAGAAGAACTCATACACCGGCTTTGGCCCAAAATGAGCTCCATTCCCGGCCTCCATATTCTGGCACCGGATCAACCCGATCGTCTTCCTGTATTTTCATTCTATATTGATCATCTGCATTATAACCTCGGCGTAAAACTGCTGAATGACCGGTTTGGTATCCAGGTCCGAGGCGGCTGTTCCTGCGCCGGAACCTATGGCCATTATTTACTTGCCATTTCCTACGAAACCAGCAAATCAATCACGGACGATATCGAGAAAGGCATCCTCAGTTCCAAAGCAGGATGGATGCGTTTGTCTCTCCACCCGATCATGACCAATGCAGAAGTTGATTTTATTGCAGATGCGTTGCACCAACTCGCCCATCACCACCAGGAATGGGCCAGAGACTATGTCTATATCCCATCCACGAATGAATTTGTGCATTTGAAAGAGATCCCGAATGAAGATCGATTGATCGACAAGTGGATCTATCAACCGTTGACACCTCAGTGAAAACAGACCGGATATATCTGGATTATGCAGCGACTACACCTCTTGACCCGGAAGTATTGGCGGTCATGTGTGAAGTCGGAACAACCATCTTTGGGAACCCCTCCTCCATCCATGCGGAGGGACGAGTGGCCAGAACGATCATTGAAGAATCCCGCAAATCTATTTGCAAGGTGTTGAATGCGTCACTCAATGAGTTGTTTTTCACTTCCTGTGGAACAGAAGCCCATAATACCATTCTGACCGGCGCTGTTCGAGATCTGGGGGTCCGCCGCATCATTTCGAGCCCGCTTGAACATCATTGTATCCTGCATACGCTGGAATATCTGCGTTCTCATGACCGGATTGAAGTGGTGTATCTTCCCGTAAATGCCTTTGGTCAACCGAGCCAGGAAGCCATTCAGGCTGAGTTGGCCAGGGACCCGGAGATCAAGAAAATGGTCTCCCTGATGCATGTCAATAATGAAATAGGCGTCCAGATTGATCTGCTGGAAATTGGCCGTTTATGCCGTGATCATCAGGTTTTATTTCATAGCGATACTGTTCAGGGAATCGGATTTGACCGCTATGACCTGCAGCATTTGCCTGTGGACTTCATGGCCGGTTCTGCGCATAAGTTTTTCGGTCCGAAGGGAATCGGGTTTATGTTTATCCGCAATGACCACCGACTCCATCCCCTGCTGTATGGAGGTTCACAGGAGCGGAATATGCGATCAGGAACGGAGAACATCATGGGCATCGCAGGGATGGCAAAAGCGCTGGAGCTGGCTCATTCCAACCAGGACAGCAGAATTGCGCACTTGCAAGCCATCCGTTCCCGGTTGAAAGGGGAATTGTTGGCACTGGATCCAGACATATCCATCAACGGTGATCTGCCGGGACAGACCAGCCCGAAAATCTTGAGTGTTAATGTACCACGGGATGCACGCACGGAACTGTTGTTGATGAACCTGGATATAGCCGGGGTCAGTGCATCGGGCGGCAGTGCGTGCAGTTCGGGTGTAGAATCTGCTTCCCATGTCCTCGCTCATCTGCCTATTGACCCAGATCAGACCACGGTTCGCTTCTCTTTTTCGCATCACACGACGGATCAGGAAATCGACAGGGTGATCGATATCATGGATTCGCTCATGAGGAGGAAGGTCGTCTAACATACAACCAGATCCACCCAGAATACGACAATATGAAACTCGGACTTTTCGGTTATGGTCGCATGGGACAGACAGTAGAACGAATTGCACAGGCAAGGGGTGACGACATTGTCTGGAAAGTGCGGTCTTCCAACGCAGAAACATTGTCCGAAGCAGAACTTCGTTCGGCTGATGTCATTATCGAATTCAGTCAACCGGATGCCGCCTTCAAGAATATCAGGCGTTGCCTTCTGGCTGGGGTACGGGTCATTTCTGGCACCACGGGATGGTTGGATCAACTACCCGCTATCCAGGCATTGACTCATGAACAAGGATTGGCATTTCTTCAGGCAAGCAATTTCAGTGTCGGAGTCAACCTGTTTATTGCTGTGAATACTCACCTCAGCAGATATATGGCCGATCAGACAGAATATCGCTGTCAAATTGAAGAAACACATCATGTTCAGAAGAAAGATGCACCTAGCGGTACAGCAATCGCACTGGCAGAAGCCGTGATCAACGCATCTAAGGGAACCCTGGCGGACTGGACCCTGTCACAGGGTCAGGAAGTTGGGTCATCCAGTATACCGATACGGGCATACCGCGAAGATGATGTGCCCGGCACACACACGCTGACCTGGTCAGGACCGGTCGACATGATCCAGTTGACACATGAGGCCAGGAATCGGGACGGCTTCGGTTACGGTGCGTGGTTGGCTGCCCACTGGATTGCCAACAAACAGGGTGTCTTTACAATGGCAGATGTACTAGGCTTGAACGGTCCGGCTGATCAATCCGATCGCTTTACCCAGTAGAACATTCCGATCGAAAGGCTTGCCAATATAATCGTCCATGGAAAACATGGAGGCTTTATCTGAGGAAATAACGTAGGCTGACGCTGTCATGGCGAGGATGGGAATGGACCGTCCACTTGATGCTGCCATTTTTTTAATGGATTGGGTCGCTCTGTACCCATCCAGTTCAGGCATCTGCAAATCCATGATCACCAGATCAAACACTCCTTTCCCAAACGCCTCAACGGCCTGAGCTCCATCATCACAGATTGTAACTGTTGCACCGTGTTCTTCCAGGATCTTTCCGACGACCCATTGATTGAGGCGATTATCCTCAGCGAGAAGGATCTGCCGACCAGCCAGAAGGTGCCATCGGGCAGTTCTGCTCCTCCTGAAGACTGGTCTACATTTGTCCTGTAAGGCAACCAGATGCGGATATGTGTGGCATTTGCCTGGGTTTCCAACAGGATCATACCCTGCTGTAACTCGACCAGTCTCCGACTCAGAAGAAGTCCTGTATGACCATTATAATAAGCACCTCGGATGCTCCCTTTATTCGCCAGTGAATCAGTGAGGACTTCACGCAGGAGTTCGGGATCCCGGACCCGCCCATCTGAAGCAATATCCAGATCGAGTATTCTGGATTCTGCAGATTCACCATCCCGAGTACGGACAGTCAACGTGATCGCCTTCAGGTCCTCCTGTTGAAAGACAATTTTCAGCAGATTGCTCAGAATTTGCGTTAACCGGATGACATCACCGACAAGTGGTGAATCCAGTCGTGGATTTCGTTCCAGCTGCAAGCTTACAGATCGCCGTTGCGCCAAATCCTGGAAGCGAGCCAGGACTTCCTCAATCGTTTGTGCGGGATCAAAAGCTTCACTGGTAAAGCTGATTTTCCCGGATTCCAGCCTTGCCTTATCGAGAAGATCATTGAGGTACTGGACGATATCCTGGGTTGCAGATCGGATCTTCTTGAGTTCATTCTGATAGGGATCCAGGTCGTTCTCCATCAATAACTCGCCAGAGATACCCTGAATGGCCTGTAGTGGATTTCGGAGTTCCTGACTCAACGCGGCCAGGTAATGCGCATTCTGTTCCTGGCTGTGTTCCAGGTATTCTCTGTCCGCGATTTCGGAAATCAGTCGTTCATTCAGGGATTCCAGTTCTGCATTTTTATCAACAATCTGATGGTGTTGTTCTTCAATGATCTGATTTCGTTCGATCAGGATCTGATGATCCTTCCTTTTCTGACGATATCTGAAGTACATCGCAGAAATCAATCCCAGCAATGCCAGGATCAAACCTGACAAAAGCCAGATAATAATCCGGATATACCGTTGATTGGACTCCAACTGGGCAATCTGCGCTTCCTTCTCTCCGACTTGAAGCTCGGATTGAAACCGCATCACCAGTTGATCTGCCTGAGCCGATTTTTGCAGGATCCACGCACTGTCTCGAAAGATGTCGTATTGTTTTCTAGCCAGAAGAGCGTCATTTGCCTGATTGGAACGTTCGAACAAGATGGCTTTCTCCAGATAGAATGATTCCATTCCAGGTAGATAGATCTGCTGTTGTTCCAACAGCTCCTGCGCCTTCCGGATGTCATCCTCTGAAAATTTACCCCGATGCTCACTGGCGACCAGTATAAGAGACAATCTGGCACGCATCACGACATCATCTGACCCAACGCTGGCCATTCCATTTTGAGCGTATTCATTGGCCAGAGCCCACTCTCCCATGTCGAGATACATCCAGGCCAGTGCCTGGTCAATCCGGGCCATCGAAGCTGGATCCCGGAGCTGTCGTGTCAGATCAGAGGCAGTGAGAAAGTACTGTTCAGCAAGATCCCAGTTGGCCAGTTTCGCCTGCATTGCTCCCAATGTGAAGGCAATCTGGCTTGCGGGCACAATCTGACCAGTGGAGGAAAACCCCTGGATAGCATCCTGGTATTGGTTCAAGGCAGCACCAATGATTCCTTCATTCTGTTGATGTTGTGCGCACCAGTACAATACCCATGGCAACCAGGAATGATCGGTTATCTGAAGAGCTTTTTCAAAATGCTCGTGGGCCAATTGCGATTCTCCCATCAAGGACAACACATGGCCCACACGACCTGCCAGGCGGCAATAAGTGACAGGATCATTATGCTGATCGGTACCACCAAATGCTTCCAGATAGGCATTCAGTGCATTCTTGAAATCGTATCGAGTCTCAAAAAGTACACCTTGGATTTCATGACCCGAAGATCCCTGTTGATGGATGCCGTCCGATTCAAGAATCTGATCCACGCTGTCAACGAGATGCAGATGCACCATTGGTTGGACGGATAGAAGAACGTCCGCTTCAGATCTGGATTGGGCAGAAAGGGAAAATTGAAATAGAACGATGAGGCCTGAGCAGACCAGTAACCGTTTCATGAATGGGCACTTTGAAAAATGAGGTGCCAATTCCTTGCCAACTTCATAAAAAAGAAGGATGCCGACAAATTAATCGACATCCTTCACACTATGAAAACACCCTAAGCTGATTATTCAACAGGATATATTTTGAGATAGTTTTCCAAACTCAAACATTAACAATTTGGTATATCGAACTCCAGCTGAATCTTCCATGCCTTTCCTCGTACCTTTAACGGGTGATTTCTCAACGCTCTGTCGAACGTATTCTGGATGCCGCCCGCATTGAAGAGGTGGTTGGCGATTTTGTCAATCTCCGAAAACGAGGTGCCAATCTACTCGGACTCTGCCCTTTCCATACCGAAAAGACACCTTCGTTTACTGTATCTCCGGCAAAAAACCTCTTCAAGTGTTTTGGTTGCGGCCGGGGAGGTGATGCGATCAAATTTCTGCGCGAACATGAAGGGTTTTCCTATCCCGAAACGTTAAAATTCCTGGCTGCAAAGTACCAGATCGAGATCGAGGAGACTGAGGAACAACGAAAGGATGACCCTGAGGAAATGCTCAAGGATCAGTTGTTTGTTGTCAATCAATATGCTCGAGACTACTTTTCAAAGCAGCTTTTTGATTCTGAAGAAGGCCGTGGCCTGGGCCTTTCCTACTTTAAGGAACGTGGATTTCGGGAGTCCATTCTGAAAAAGTTCGACCTCGGATTTGCCCCAACCAGCGGAAGTGGGCTCACCGTGCAGGCAGTTCATGATGGTTTTCGAGCGGAGATCCTGCAGCAGGCAGGTCTGTGTACAACAGGTAATCGGGATTTTTTCCGGGAACGAGTCATGTTCACCATTCACGGATTATCTGGAAAACCGGTCGCATTTGCCGGTCGCATACTGGGGAAGACAGCCAAAGGTCCCAAGTACATCAATTCGCCGGAAACGCCCATCTACCACAAATCCAATGTGTTATACGGCTTGTATTTCGCACGCCAGGCCATCCGAAAAGAGGACAATTGTTATCTCGTTGAAGGATACACTGATGTGCTTTCCCTGGTACAATCCGGCATTGAAAATGTCGTTGCTTCATCGGGGACTGCCCTTACACCGGAACAAATCCGACTGATCAAGCGGTTTACGCCCAACATGACCATCCTCTTTGACGGGGATGCTGCAGGTTTGAATGCAGCCATGAGGGGTCTTGACCTGGTACTGGAACAGGATATGAATGTCCGGGTTGTCGTCCTGCCTGATGGCCACGATCCCGACTCTTATCTCAGTGCCCTGGGACCGGAGCAGTTTTTACACTTTCTGGAAACGGAAAGAAAGGATTTTATTCTTTTCAAGACATCCCAACTGCTGGCCCAATCCAAGAATGATCCTGTTGCCCGGACAAAGGTCATTAAAGAAGTAGTCCAGTCCATCGCACGGGTTCCTGATCCCATCAAACGAGGAGAATATACCAAGATCTGTGCCCAGGTACTTCAGGTCGAAGAGCCTTTACTCATTGCCGAGATCAATAAAGTTGTTGCCACGGATATTCAGAAGGACCGTCGGGATAAAGAACGGGTTGAACGACAAGACGCAACCAGTCAGAATAGTTCCGGGCCTCCACTTCCAATTCAGGACAGGAAAAAATCTGTCCATCCACCCCAGGAACTGGACATTGTCCGGATTCTGTTGACTGGAGGTCATAAAATCATCCAGGTCGGTGAGGAACAACTACCGGTAGCTCAATACATTTTGAATGAACTGGACAGGGAAGTGATACAGGAATTCAAATCACCCCTGTTGCAAACCATCATGTTGGAGTGTTTGGACCTGATCGAACGACAGTTGCCTGTCACATCCGATCACTTTCTGAAACATGAAGAGGAGGAGATCCAGCATCTCGCCATCCAGTTTCACAGTCCTGATTATCATTACAGCGAAAACTGGGAAGACCGATATCACATTGTTCTCCATACGCAACGGATGCCTGAGGACAATTTTGCACGGGATGCACAGATGGCACTCCAGCGGTTTCAACTGCACAAGCTCGATCAACTCTGTGAAATGAATGCCCAACGCATTAAAGAAGCCTATGAGGCTGCAGATGAACAACAATACCTGCATTACCTCAAATTCCAGCAGGAGTTGCAAACCTTGCGAAATGCGGTCGCAGATCAGGATTTGAACACGGTCATTCTGAAATAACCGGTCCTGGATTAATCAGCAATGCCTTCACTGACGAGATAGCGTTCTGCATCAAGTGCAGCCATACATCCGCTACCAGCTGCTGTGACCGCCTGACGATATACTTTATCCTGCGCATCGCCACTGACAAACACCCCGGGAATTCGCGTTTTGGACGTACCGGGTTGAGGAACCGTAGCCTGTTTCGTCCATGTCCAGCCAATTCTTGAACATATCTGTATTTGGCTTGTGCCCTATAGCAACAAAAAATCCCTTGACAGGGAGCACCTTTTCGTCTCCGGATTCCCTGTTTCGGACCCTGACCCCGTCAACACTTTCATCACCCAGGATTTCGACTGTTTCCGTATTCCAATGCACCTCAATATTGCTCATCTTGAGCACCCGTTCCTGCATGATCTTACTGGCTCGCATTTCATCCCGTCGCACCAGCAGATGCACCTTCGGACACAGTTTTGCCAGGTAACTGGCTTCCTCCGCTGCAGTATCACCTGCACCGACTACCGCCACCTCCATACCGCGGTAAAAAAATCCATCACATACAGCACAGGCTGAAACACCTTTGTTAGCAAGCCGCTTTTCACTGTCAAGGCCTAACCATTTGGCACTGGCTCCCGTTGATATAATGACGGTATGGGCCTGGATTTCTGTTCCAGATTCCGTGTAAATCTTGTGAACAGGACCGGTAAAGTCAACGCGGCTGATCATTTCATAACGGACTTCCGTACCAAAGCGTTCCGCCTGTTTGCGAAACTCTTCCATCATTTCAGGCCCCATGATTCCTCCAGGGAATCCGGGATAGTTGTCCACATCCGTGGTGATCATCAATTGGCCACCCGGCTCTGCACCGGTATACAATACGGGTTGCAAACCGGCTCGAGCGGCATAAATAGCCGCTGTATAACCTGCCGGTCCGGAGCCAATGATCACTGTTTTCAAAACCTGTTCTGCCATGTTCTATTCATTGAGGAAGCAAAGATAGGTCTTGCCCCCCAAACGGATCTGTGAGGAAAGTTACAGGGAAAGGGGAATTTCTGGGTCAGGCAGAGATCCGTTCGGGGTGGACAGGTCGGCGATCCATGGACTGGATCAGATTTTCAGTTGTCAGTGTGTTGCAATACTGATTGTAATGCTGTTGCGCATACCGGCGAAGCCAACGCACGGCTTCAGGATCTTCATACAACTTGTTCAACAGACTGGTCAGATCCGCTATTCGGTCCTGGGGATGGCCATCCTGGATTGAAAAATACCAACTGGCCTGAATGTCGCGGCTTGCCAGTTTCCCCCGGTAATTGATCAGTATCTTTCCTCGCTGGCAAATTTCACTCATCAGCCAGATTTGCTGATCCGACCACCGGTCAGCCACACATCCACCCGGGATCGGATGTGTTGGTACAAGAGTGTATCCTCACGATGGACGATCTGGAAATGCTGTTCCATCCCCGTTCCCCGAATCTCTTCCAGCAAATTGAAAATCGGACCCGGAGGATCAAGAAGGATGATCCGCACACGCTCCCGTCGCTTCGGCGTCCGCATGCGAAGGAATAGATCTGCGACATGAATACTTTCGAGGAGATGGTCCCTTGTCGGGCATTCCAATAGGAGAACAAACGACTGCATAATCTCGGTTTTTGGAGTTGGCAATGTCGTTGCTCACGGGATCTTCAGCAAGTAGCAGGAATCTCTATTCCAAATCAATCCATAAAATCAGATTTTGTGACATGATAAACCAAAACCTTTTGGCAGAATTAGAGCCTTACCCGTTATATAGCCTGTTTTAATTTAAGTCCGGATAGATCACCGTGACATGAACTCGATTCAAGAAATCGATTGGTTTGTGACAAGTTCAGGTGGTAAAAAATGCAGTTGCCAGAGAAAGCAACCGATCATCTGCATCCGGATCATCCGCATCGACAATAAACCGGGCTTGTTCGTACCAGCAGGTCCGTTCAGAGAGCAATTGGGAGATTTTCTGGTGGAGGTCCTCGGAATGACTTGCCAGGAGTGGTCTCGAATTCAGTTCATTCTTCAACCGATTTACAAGAGTTTCGATGCGACAACGCAGGTAAATAGTCATGTCATGGTGACGAATCAATTGATTGTTTCGCTCAAAACAGGGTGTACCACCGCCTGGGGCCAGGATGAGTGGACGCGGTTGAGCAAGGACATCCCTGAAAGCCAGATGTTCCCTATCCCGAAAGCCGGCTTCTCCCAAATGGGAAAAAAGCCCCTGAATGGTATGGCCGCTTCGTTCAGAAAGGTATTCATCCAGATCAATCATGGCGATACCCAACTTGGAGGAGAGAAATCGCGCCGCAGTCGTTTTTCCGGCCCCCATCATCCCCCAAAGGATCAATTTGCGATATTCATATTTCGGTTTTGCCATATGTGATTATCCGGTCAGGAGGCATCTGTTCTGAGCAAGTTTATGCTATTTTTGCCAACATGAACAGGAACAGTTTCATTTTGATGGTGCTCATCGGTGTCCTTTTCGCTTGTCAGGCGGAAAAAGCGACAGAACGAAAGCTGGAAGCTGACCCGGATCCCAATTCACCATCCTCTATGGTCAACATTCCAGTTGACGAACATGGCAATGTGGATGCGAGCAAGGTGGCAAAAATTGAATTTGATACGGTTGTCTACTTTTTCGGGACAGTGAATGAAGGAGATATTGTCACAACGAATTTTTCCTTTACCAATACTGGCCCAGTCGCACTGATTCTGTTTGATGCCAAATCCTCTTGTGGATGTACTGTACCCGAAATTCCCAAAGAGCCCATTCCACCGGTGAACGAGGTGTATTGGGTGTTACCTTCAACACTTCCGGGAAAACGGGAACGCAGTCTAAAACAGTAACTGTGACTGCCAATACCTTTCCCACAGAAACACAAGTTATTCTTCGCGGGGAAGTCACCCCAAACTCTAAATAACAACTCAATATGAATAATTTCCTCGTGCAATTTGGCCCCCTGATCCTGCTGGTGGGCGTCATGTACTTTTTCTTTATTCGCCCACAGGCCAAACGGCAGCGGGAACAACAGGCTTTTGTCGATCAGCTGGAAAAAGGTCAGGAAGTTGTCACTGCATCTGGCATGTTCGGCCGCATTGTCAAAATAGAAGATCAGATCGTCACACTCGAAGTGGATCAAAAAACCTTTATCCGGGTAACCAAGAGCTCAGTTTCCAAAGACCTGTCTGCTGCGGTTCAGGGCAACAGTTAACCTGGTGCCCCCTGCCACAGAAAAGACGGTTTTCCTGACTGGCCGCATTCTATCCGTGACGAATGTATGCGGCCAATACAGCTCATTCTGAGGGATCAATGTATAGGCTAAAAACCTATGTATCAATTTGCACCCCAATGAAAACTTTGATATCTTGTAAGCCATTTGCAATCATTCGGCCAATTGAACTCAAATGAGGAAGCCGGATAATATTCAATGGTGAGTTGCTGCTTTTGAAATTATAAATTGCATTTGGCACAGGCAGCGGATCAGAACTGATTTCGCTCTACCCCGTATATAACAGGCTGACGCCTGCCAAGTCTTGAATCTATGACCTACGTGAATTGTAAATTATCCGGGATGTTCAGAATTCTTACTACACTTATTTTTGTATTTCTTGGAGGTACTGCGCTTGTTGCTCAGTGCGATATACCACCTTCCACGCCAGATTGCGAATCCGCGCCAATCATCTGCAACTTTGATGATATCAACGGGTATTGCACCTCCATGCTCAATAACCAGACAGGCAACGGGCCTACACCACTCTGTAATAATGGTAACGGTGGAGTTCCAAACAATCCAATCTGGTTTGCCTTCTACGCGGGATGTACGGCGTTGGAGGTGACGATCATTCCCAGCAATTGTACACCACAGGGTGGTAGTGACGGTATCCAGGCTGCGATCTATGGTTATGGTGGAAACGGCTTGTGCACCAACTCCTTTGAAACACCTGATCAATATATCGCATGTAGTGGAAACTGCCCGATGAACAATCCGATCACATTGAATGCCAATGGTTTACAAATCGGACAGATCTACTATTTCATGATCGATGGCTGCGCAGGAGCATATTGCGATATTTCCATTTCTATTGCCGGGTCCTGCGGTGCACCAGCTATTGCCGATTGGGGGCCGGATCCATTACAAGGCCCTACGACGATTTGTACCGGGGCAACAGGAAGCTATACCATCATCCCACCTGAAGGAGCGATTGAATTTTACTGGTATCTGGATGGGCAGTCAATACAGGAAGGTCCTGAACAATTTCTCGATATTGAATGGACCTCAGCCGGTACGTACGAACTGTGCGTGGATGCATCGAATCAATGTGTCGCTGAAGTGGAAAACCCCTCCCCTACCTGTATAACGATTAATGTCTATGATGTAACTCCCGAAAACCCCGACCCTGTATTGATTTGCGAGGATGATGATTATACCTATGCGGGCGACCAATATGTTCCCGGTGTGTACGATGTCATGCTCACAACACCACAGGGTTGCGATTCCATTGTAGAACTGACAGTCCTGGGTGATCCGCATGTCACCGAGCAGTTGGACCCATTCTACCTGTGCGAGGAAGATGTCGTCACAGTGGGTGGCAACCAGTGGGGGTTCAATGAACAGGGAAGTAATGAATGGACGATCACGAAGTCACAATATCCCTATTGTGACAGTACGATCCTGTTTGATATTGTTGTCATGACAGCGGATGTGTATATTTTTCCTCCACAAAAGCTTGGATGTGATATCAACCAGGTTGAACTCGACGGATTCAATTCTCTGGTTGACCCTCCCAATTTTCAGGCCATCTATACCTGGGAAGCGTTTGACGGTGGAGTTTTAGGGGACCCCTCTGATGAACCGACTATGGTCGTCCAGGATACAGGGAAATACTGCCTCACCATTGAGATCATTGCGCCGGATGGATCGAACAGTTGTAAGGATTCGGCCTGTATCAACGTAGGTATAGTGGACGTACCCAATATCCAGGCAACTGGAGATGTAATCACCTGTACAGATCCTCTTGGCAATCTGACAGGTAGCTCGAATACACCTTCTGTTAATTACCAATGGCTGGATCCATCAGGAAATGTCATTTCCAATATGCCAGCTACCACGTCGACTACTCCCGGAAACTACACATTCGTAGTCACCGACCCGACCGGATGCTCTTCAACAATGACGGTCGCTCTGACTGCAAATAATACCGGACCCAATATCAATGTACAAGGTGGCCTGATCACATGTGCCAATCCAAATGTCAACCTTGTCGGTAGTTCTAGCACCAATGGTGTGTCTTATTCATGGGCAGATGCCTCCGGGAATGTGCTAGGCACTACACCTACGGTACCTGCACCTGGTCCGGGTACCTATACTTTGACTGTACTCGATCCGACGAACGGATGTACATCAACAAAGGACACGGTTGTCACCATCGATCAAGTTGCACCATTGCCAACAGCATCCTCTGATACTCTGACCTGCAATCTGCCCAATCCGACAATAACCGGCGGTTCCAATATCCCAAATCCGGTATATACATGGACGGATCCTTCAGGAAATTTCTATACCAACATGAAGGACACGACCGTATCTGTCAGTGGCAGTTATACTTTGACAGTGTTCAATCCAGTCAATGGATGTTCAAATGATACCACGATCATTGTTCCTGAAGACACCGGATTGCCGAGCGCCAGCGCCATGGGCGATACATTGACATGTATTATCACAACCACAACAATGGTTGGTCAATCAGGTACTCCGGGTGCCACATTCTCCTGGACAGATCCATCCGGGAACCCTGCCGGTAATACGGCTTCCATCAATGTCACTGTACCTGGAATTTATACACTCACTGTGACTGGTTTGAACGGATGTACTCAAACGACAACCGCTGAAGCCATCCTGGATGCACAGATTCCAAGTATCAATGTAGTCCAAACAGATGATACAATTACGTGTAAGGTTCCGTCCATCACATTGACTGGATCCAGTAATTTACCGGTCACCTATGCCTGGACAAATGCTGCCAACCAACCATTGGGCTCAAACTCCGCTTTGCCTGTAAACACGCAAGGTCAGTATACACTCGTTGTCCTGGCAGCAAATGGTTGCACCAATACCCAGACAGTCCCGATCGGCGAGGATATTGGACTGCCCGTGATCGATTTTGTAGAAGGTGGAGAAATTGATTGCCTTACCGGGGTAGATACACTGACTGCGATTTCGTCCACACCAGGTGTGAACTATCAATGGTTCAATGACGGCGGCGTACCAACTGCTCCAGGGCCAAACCCGATCGTCAATGAACCAGGAGTATATACATTGATACTGACCGGATACAATGGCTGTATTGATTCAGCCAATGCGACAGTAACGCTGTCGGTTGATGCACCTCAGAATCCAGATGCCACAGATGATGGACCGATCACATGCTCCAAAACATCTGTCAACCTTGTCGCATCAACGACGACTCCGGGAGTCTCCTATTTCTGGAATGGCCCGAGTGGAACAAACAACACACCATCCTATTCGACCACACTCCCCGGAACATATAATGTGACAATTACCAATCCATTGAATGGATGTACAGTCAAACAGTCCACACAAGTGGCTATTGACACCATTACTCCAGTTGTGCTGCCTACCGGTGATCAGATAACCTGCAACAAGCCGGCAGTCGATATTTCGGTCAGTTCAAATCCGACTGCTGTGAACTATGTTTGGACCGATCCTTCCGGTAACCCGACGGGGAGCAACAGTCCTAATCTCAATGTGTCCATCTCCGGGACGTATCAGGTTCAGGTCACAAATCCAGTCAATGGATGTGTAAAAGTTATTCCCGTAGTGGTGACCGAAAACACGACCCAACCTGACCTTGCGCCTTTGACGGGAGGACCGATCACCTGTACGAATCCGACAGCGACCATCCAGTCTACCAGCATGACCGCGGTCAATTATCTCTGGACGGGGCCGGATATCAATGGAACCAATGTAAATACAGAGGATCCGGTCATTTCTCTGCCAGGTGCATATGCTGTCACCATTACCAATCCGATCAACGGTTGCACCAATACACAATCCATCACTATTGTCGAAGACAAGGTGGATCCTGTGGTCAATGTATCCGGTGGCATCATCGACTGCACCCAACCTAGCAGGACACTGACCGCATCGACAACACCGACGACCAATATCACCACACAATGGATGCTGAATGGCAATGTCATCCCGGGTTCTGGGCCTAGCATCACCGCCAGCCAACCGGGTATCTATACACTGACTGTCACGAATACGGTAAATGGTTGTGTCGGACTGGATACAGCACTGGTGGTGTTGGATGATCAAGTTCCAAACATCAGTGTATCCGGTGGCACACTGACCTGTCTCGATCCGCAAGTTGATATCATCGGGTTGTCGACCACACCCGGTGTTACATACAGCTGGACAGGTCCGGGCTTGACCAGTAATAACCCGACTGAAACAGTAACAAATGTGGGTTCATATATCCTGACGGTGACAGCACCTAATGGATGTACCAATACGGCAACGGCAATAGTAGATGAAGATCGGGACCTGCCAACGGCAGTTGCCGCTACATCCAATATCATTGACTGTACGAACGAAACGACTACCCTGTCCTCCACAGGTAGCAGCACGGGAACATCGTTCAGTTATTCCTGGAGAGATCCGGGAGGGAACTTCCTGTCGTCAGCCAATACAGTACCGAACGTGTCAATCATCGGAACATATACGCTGACCGTTGTGAATACTGTCAATGGATGCTCCGCCTCAGCTAATGTAGATGTTGAAGACAATCAGAATCTACCAACCGGCATTAATGTTTTGGTTTCTGATCCTCGTTGTTTTGGCTTTAAGGATGGCTTTATTTCAGTTACTGGTGTGACGGGAGGAACACCAGATTACCTCTATAGTCTGAATGGTGGTCCGTTTACTCCGAATCCACAGTTTTCGGGCTTGGGTGATGGTGCTTACACGATTACGATCCAGGATGCCGCAGGGTGTCTGTACACAGCTCCTGCATATGATCTGACAGAGCCTGAGAAACTGGAAGTTGAATTGGGTGAGGATTTTATCCTCCAATGGGGTCGGGACACCTTCCTGTATGCGTTGATCACGCCGCCTACTGCGGTGATTGAGTCGATTAACTGGACACCAACTGGTATTGATACAACATTCAATTCAAACGAGATCCTGATCAAACCATTCAACCAGACGCTGTATTCTGTCACAGTCCTGGATTCTGCCGGATGCAGAGCTGAAGACAAGGTTCTGGTTCTGGTTGAGAAGCGCAGGCCGATCTACATTCCAAACGTATTCTCACCGAATGGTGAACAGAATACCCGATTCTTTATCCAGAGCGGCGCCGGTGTCGAAGAAATTGAAAAGATGGAGATCTTCAACCGTTGGGGAGAACGTGTCTTTGTCAATGCGGGCTTCCTGCCCAATGATCCTTCCGAAGGGTGGGATGGGAATATTCGCGACAGGCCGGCAAATCCTGAAGTATTTGTCTATTATGCCAAGATTCGCTTCAATGACGGCATTACCATCCTGTACAAAGGAGATGTGACCTTGATGAGATAGACTAGATGTGAAATGGCAAAAAGGCGAACTGGTATCACCGGTTCGCCTTTTTTTATTTGTCCAGATAATGGTTCTCCTGTTTGCCAGCCGCAGCCAACCAGCCTGATCATGCTTTCTTCCACAGAAGAAGTTTGGTATCCTTGAAGACTATCGAACAATTGCCGAATCACATCAATTGGTCCAGGCCAGGCATACTCCGGCAACTTTGGTTGGCTTCTGTATCGCAATGCCCTTTTTGTAATTCCTGGTATGCACAACCTGTGATGATCAGAAAATACAATTGTTATATCTGACGTGATCATCTCCTTTTTGGGTTACTCAGGTGTTCGATATCCGCAATAAGCTCAATCTGCGCAACCACGATCCAAATCAATCTTGCATTAGATTTGATGATCCATTCATCCTTCAGGAAGAAATCTAGCAACATGCTGTCCACAACAGGGAATTGGGTTTTCTGATCATCAGAACGTAAATCATCCTGGAAATAACCGGATACCAATGAAGTCCAGTCTTGTGCCACCACACTGAAAGATCCTGAGGCTGATTGGGCAGCTTATCTGCAGAAACCAACATCCTATTTACAAAAGCATCTGAATTACGGGAAGCGTTGGCATCTGGTGAGGAACCAGGAGATGGTTCCCGACTGTATTGCGGAGACAAAGTTCAGCCCTCGCTGGATGTCCCCCAGGCTTATTTAGCGTTCACCCTCTTCCGATCTGGTTCAGCATCAAGCAGTTCAGAATAAAAACTACCGACAAACATCCTTTACAACTCGGGCCGTGCAGGACAAAGAAGTTAACTCTGCACCGTAACCCATGCACCAGGACTTAGATCACCTTGTCACTGATGACAGGACTGATCCCTGTTTTGCTTGTCGCATTCAATCTGGTCAAAGTTGGGGTGCCGCCTTTCGATTTGGTCAATGCCATTGCAGTAGGCCTTGTCACATTGGAACATTCAACGCTCTTCCATACTATTCCCAATCTGGTTGGCCACTCCACAAGCGAGATCCATGACCAGACCCCGAATAATCCTTGCCTTCCCATGGCTTCTTCCAAACCTTGAATTTCTTACAGAAAAGTAGCCAGCTGAGAATACCGCTTGGAATCGAATCAAACTGTATGGAGGAACAGGATATTCTGGAGAAGGCCTTGTTTCTATCAGGTTGTAAACAACAGTGAATACCATTCCATTCCGGAAAACCGCATCAGAGGAATGCTGGCCTTCGTTTACCAGTCCGGGAATGATCTTGCCAAAGTTCTTCCTGCCCAAAACAACTATGACTCGATCACCTAATTCAAGGTCTCAATAAGGTGACATTTCCACGTTTGGTGAACAACTGCCCATCGTAACATCGGGCTTCGAGGTAATATCCAAATACATCATTTCCGAGTACCTTTTGTTGATATGTTCCATCCCAACCGATCTGTTTATCGGTGGTTAAAAAAACCTGATTACCCCACCGGTCAAATACGATGAATTTCAATTCGTCAATAAACGCCCCACGGACAAAGAGTTGATCATTGATCTGGTCTCCATTTGGTGTGAACGTATTAGGAACAAAGATGTAAGGGTCATCACAAATCGGTGTGGCAATTGAAACAGTTACACTGACTGTTGCCTGGCATCCGTTTAGATCCGTAAATGTGAGGAAGTAGGTCGTTGTTGTATCCGGACTGGCAATCGGATTTGAAATGAACGGATTATCCAGGGTTTCAGCTGGGGTCCACACAGGACCAACCCGGGAAATGAGAGGCCGTTAACTGACTGCTTTGTCCACTGATGATGATGGATGGATCTGCATGAACATTTACTGTAGGGACGAGATTGACCACATTGATCCACGTGGTAGTTTGGACTTGACATCCCCATGCATTTGTCGCTGTGCCTTCCAATAAAAAGGAAGGGCCAACAATAACCATGACAGCATTTGAATCTGGCACCCATATCCAGTTGCCACTGCCCTTCCAGGCCAGTACAAGGCCGGTCGTATCACCGGTGGTTGTATAGGGTATCCACAGCGTGTCTGAAGCACAAAGGGCAATGGTGTCAGCTATGTCCAATTCCACATAGGCTGATTGGACATTCAACGAATCAGTGACCACACAACCATATTGATTGGTAAACCGGAGGTAAAAATCCTTTTCCGGATATACAGGATACAATATCTGAGCTCCATTGATCAGGATATCTGCAAATCCCGGATCGCTCCACCAGGAAACGGATACACCAGAAGGTACAATAGCTTTCAAAAATGCCAGACTGTCACAAACCAGGGTGTCTGGCGGAATCTGGTAGGTTGGAAGGGGCAACACGACTACTTGATCTCCTTCGACAATGCACAGGTATCCGGCGAATAAAAAGCGGCATTCACACTATAGACAGTCGTCACTTCAGGTGCAGCCCAGGGAGATGCCAGAGTCGGATCATTCAATCCGCTAGCCGGTGTCCAGGAATAGGTATAGGATGTTGAACCATTCTTGTTCAATTGGACGGAATCACCCGGACAAATAGAAACCGTATTCTGCAAATCCAATTCAACTACCGGTAGTGAAACTGGAGACAGGAATGTATCTATGCAACCATTGGCCGAAGAGGCAATCAACTGGATCTGAATCGAATCTGTGGATAAAACCGTCCAGGTCAGCTCCGAACCCGTACCTGCCGGAAGGCCATTCACTGACCAGCTCAGCTGGATAATTGCAGAACTGTCATTGACAGATGTACTGGTGAACAACACTATTGCAGTATCGGCACATGTTATATATTCCCAATCAAAGTCAACAACAACTGGCGGGTCGACCAAAGTGATTACTCTGGTCAGCGTATCTGTACATCCGGGAACTGTTTCAATAATCGCCTGAACTGTATACATCCCCTGACCCGGATATTGATAGGATACATCTGTTCCTGTTACACTGTAACCCGGATTTGCAGGGTCGCCTAAATGCCAGGAATAGCCCCAGCTGCCAGGTGCTTCCAAATGGAAGAGGACATGATAACCCGAACAGATTGTAGGCACTATCGCCAGTTCCCCGAGCGATGTGTCTACAACAACCACCAGAAGACTGTCCATATTGACGCATCCATGCTGATTTGTCGCTGACACATAGACCGTGTGTTCGCCGGGTTCGAAATATTCGAAAAAGACCGGGTTAGTCTGGTTTCCCCCAGGAAAATAGCCCGCAGGTTCCCATTCAATACCTGAAAGGACATCAAGAGGATCAGGAAAATGTGCATTCAGTTGAAGAACCTCCTGAGGACACACCAGTAAGCTGTCCATCAATTCCATCTCCATTGATCGATTTACTATAAAAATGCTGTCGATCACTTCGCACCCTGTGGAATCATATGCATGGACATATATCCATCTGTCCCCTTCAATATCGAGTAACGCAGGATTTCCTGTTCCGATGATCATTTGAAAAAGCGGATCCAATGCCCAGTCGATCTGGACTGGTCTATTAGCCTGGGCACCCAGTAAAATCGGGTTGGTACAGATAATAGTATCCGGGGGTAAATCGAGTATGATCGGGTCACTGACTTCCACACGAACCATTCGCTCTCCTTTACAAATGCCATTCATGGCAGTAGTCTTGACTGTGTATGTGATCGTTGTATCCGGCTATGCCAACGGATTGATCAATTTGGGATTCGACAGCCACATATTGGGTGACCAGGTAAAATTGAGGTTGGCACCATAGGATGGATCAGGGTTCAAACCGATCGTATCACCCAGACAGATCCGCCAGGTAGTATCTGGCCAGGGCAGGACGGCCAGTCGGACCGGGAAAATGATCCTGGATGTGTCTTTACACCCGTTTTCGGCAGTAACAACCAGATTGATGATCCAGATACCCGATGTATCGATGAAGAAGGTAGGGAATTGTTCATTAGAAGTAAACTCGTCTCCATTTCCAGTCAACGTCCAGTCCCATTTGATGATCTGTGAAATGGTATCTGTCGACTGATCGATAATACTCACTGTCAACGAATCCTCACAGAATGGGAAATTATAATCAAAATCAGCGAGGATGGAGAGCCGCTCTACACGGATGACCTGAATAAACGTGTCGACACACTTGTCGCCAGGTTCGGCGATCAGCATGACGGTATAATAGCCGCTGTCAGGGTAAGTATAGGATGGATCGAACTCAGTTGATGTGGCAGAAAGATCATTTTCAATATCAAAATACCACAGGAAACTATCTGCGTTAGCACTGATATTGTCAAAGTTGACCGTCATGCCACAGTTGATTTCGGGTGTGGCGAAACCGGAAACGGTCATGCCACACACCCCCACATTGTATTGAAAATCCCGCCTGGTGGAAGAAATGACTTCTCCATTCCGATATTCATCAGCACAAATCCCCACCACGAATTGACCGATTGTATTCGGAACACCGGTCAGAAAACCGGTCTGAGGATCTATGTTGAGTGGATCTCCACCCATTACATTGTTCAGATTATAAGGCGGATCTTGCCAGACGATTTCAGCATAGGGTGGTGCCAGAGGAGGAACGGGTTGAGGCGTCTGCAGGCTGCCTCCGTTCAACGGGGTACAAAGTCGATACACAATGGAGTCGCCTTCTTCGTCAATTGCAGAATGATCAAAAGCAATCGGCTCATTCACACAGATATAGATGGGTGGCCAGGATTTAAAGACCGGACTGCTGTTACATTCCAGCAATGCATCTTCAGAAATAAAAATGCTGAATGTCGCGCCGGTATTATCCGGCGACTCGATGTTGAGTATGGTATAGTTTCGACAACAACGCTGGTAAGCCAGGGTGTATCCTCCCGGAGAAACATCAAGTGATACCGTATCTCGAAATGTTGATGTGTGTACGCAAGCATTCGGTGGAAGGACAAAACAATCCCCGGTCAGTGTCGGTTTGAGCGTATCATCTGCCATATACGGTATCTGCAGATGCTTGATCAACACACCATTTGCATCAAACACGCCGATGGATGACGGATCGTCAAAGAAAGGCACGCCATTATAGCAATCCCGGTATACGGTCAGGACAACCTCATATTGCTGATCGCCCAAACAGCGATAACTCATTTCCCCCCCGACAATGTGAGTGGCTTGTAAGGACTGACACAGAAAGAGCCAGACAATGACCAGGTAACAGGTTCTGTACATCTTCATGTGCTATCAAGATACCAAATGCGGACAGAACGCTTGCTCTGTCCGCATTTTTTCACTCCAAATCATGAGGTCATGATGTTCAAGGCTACTGCCTGAGTAAAGTCACATTACCCCGTTTGAAAATTCTTCTCCACCGTAACAACGAACTTTCACATAGTAACCGAATACATCGGTTCGCAAGAGTTCGCCCTTGTAGGTTCCGTTCCAACCCTGTGATTTATTGTGGCTTTCAAAGACCAGCTCTCCCCATCGATTGTAAATATAGAATTCTACTTCATCGATATAGAATCCACGCACATAGAGGACATCATTTGTGTTATCCCCGTCCGGTGTAAACGTATTCGGTATGAAAATATAGGGCTCCTCGCAGATTTTAGTCCGAACATAGACGATGGTCGTATCCACACCAGTACACCCGAGTCCATCCGTTACTTTCAAGGTATAAATGGTGGTTGTGTCGGGAGTTGCGATCGGAGTCGCAGAGAATGGATCATCCAATGTTTGTGGTGGTGTCCACATATAGTTCACCAGTGCAGGTGTGATTGCGATCAACTGGCTTGAACCACCCATCAGAATCTCATACGGATCCGAAATGGCTTCTACAGGCACCGAGTAAACCAGATATTCGATGAAGATGGTGTCGGTCTCCATATAGCCAAAAGGTCCCGTTTTTTTCACCAACACATATTCCAGGATGGCTGTTGGAATGCAGATGAACGGTCCCGTTCCCAACGTATCGCCATCCGGTGTACACCAGACGAGGGAAAGTTCATCGTCACAATCATCCAAGGTCAGACATACCGTGTCCAGACAGGTGACAATCTCATCGATCAGATCACACGGAAAGAGGCAAGGATCAAGGAATATATCCATGGTGTCCAATAGCAGACAGGTATCCCCATTCGATTGAATGGCCAGAACAGAAACCGTCAACTCGCCTTCAGAATCAGGACAGATGACTGGATTAGGTCCATCCCCGCCTTCAACTACCCAGCTCTCCGGTAACCATTCATAGACCCAGGCAGGGTCTCCCCCAGACATGACCTGGAAACAGCTGTCTTCACAAACAGTCATCAACGAAGGAATATCCAATTCGATCACATCCACATCAATCACCTGGGTTGTAGTGTCCGAACATTTATCATCCCAAACAACCACCAAAGTGACCTCGATGCTTTGTGATTCGGTAACGGAAAGAACAGGATCTTTCAGGTTGGATGTACCCAGTGTACCGAAAGTCCAGAACCAGGAAGTGACTTCACCGTAGGTGGATTCTTCCATGCCATAGAACTGGATCAGGGTAGGAATGCCGCAAATTGTGAAATCATCAGCAAAGGAGGCCTCATTCACAGGTATTTCCAGAACAAGATCCTTGATGAGTGTGTCATTCTGGGGGCATACCCCGGTCTCCTCCGTCCACAACATCACAGGATAGGTCCCGGGGCCAGGATAGGTATAGGACGGATCCTCCAGATCGGAAATATCCAGATCAGTTGACGGATCACCAAAATTCCAATGAAACAGCGTGATGTTTTCGCTGGCATTGATAAAATCCACCATCAGTCCATCACAATAGATATCCCAACTGAAATCGAGCAGTTTGCTTGAATCATTGACGACAACGAGTATTTGATCTTCAATGACACATAGTCCAATCGTATCTGTTAGCATCAACGTATACAGCGTCGTGACATTGGGGAAGGCCAATGGGTTCGGCGCGGTAGGATCATCCAATCCGGTTGGCGGCGACCAGGAATAGATCAGGTTCGGATCAGCCCCCGGATGCAGATAGACACTGTCGCCCTGACAGATATGGATGGTGTCCTGCAATGCGGGGTCATCGATCAGGTTGACCTGGATTGTATCACAAATTGTGGATGCACAGGAATCTGTTTTGATCGTAGCGCAGATGTACAGTAGCGCACTTTCCTTAAGTACTAGTTCAACTGCATTGGCTACCGTATCAATCTGGCCATCTGGCTTGGTGACCGTCCAGCAAATAGTGATATCAGGAGGGATGCTGTCCAGAGTTGTAGTCACAACGATCGAGTCCGTACAACTTGGAATAGCGACAATGATCCCAAGTTCCGGAAGCTGGCCAATAACCATCAGGTTGGCCATCTTTTCAACAGTGCAGAGTCCTGTGGAATCTGTTACTTGAACGATATAATCCGTCGTTTTAGTAACCAGGATCTCCGGATTCGGATCAGTAGGTGAATCCAGAATGCCATCGGGCGGTGACCAACTATAAAGCAGGTTTGGATCATAATCCGGATTCAGGAAGGTCGTTTCGAGATAACATAAATTGACCGTGTCTGAGATCAGGTCCGGGACTTTCAGAATGTTCAACTGGAAGGTGTCAATGATCGTCGCTTTGCACCCATTAAAGGATTCGACCTTCAACTGGACAATGGCCTCGGTCGTCGCGGGGAAAGTCCATTGATTATTTTCATTTGTGAATACCAGGATCGGGTTATTGGGCGAGGTAATTGTCCAATTCCATTTTATAATGGGACTGACCGAATCTACAGAACCATCATTGAAATAGACCACCAGGGAATCTTCACAAATCGGCACCTGAAGATCAATCCCAGGCAGAATGGAATTCTTTTGAATAAATATGGTTTGATAGGTGGTATCCTGGCAAAACTGGCCAGCCCGTGCGATCAGCATCACTGTATAAAATCCGGTAGAATCCGGGTAATTGTAGAAAGGTTCAAATGCAGAAGACGTGTCCGCTGTGGTTGTCGGGTCACCAAAATCCCAGAAATAGGAGGAGGCATTTGTACTGCCATTTCCAAAAGCAAACTGAAAATCATCACATTGAACGGTATCGGGCAAGACTATTTCAGCCTTGGTAATAATACAGGGCACCACATTGTACTGGAAGTCTCGATATAGCTGACCAATCAATTCGCCATTGCGATACTCTCTTATCCGGACCCCGACAACAAACTGACCGATCGTGTTCGGGGTACCGGTCATTACCCCTGTTTTGGGATTGATCACCAACGGAATACCACCTGGAAGTCCATTCATCAAATTACTGAGATCATACGGCGGTGTCTTCCAGGTCACCTCTTCGTACGGTGGGGCCAAAGGTGGTTTCGGTTGCGGATTTGTGAGATAAACACCGCCTGTATAGGGTGTGAACAATTCGTAAACCAGGGAATCCCCGTCCGGATCGATCGCACCGTTGTCGACTATGAGAGGTTCATTGGCGCAGACAAAAATGGGGGGCCATTCTTTAAAAGCCGGGGCACTGTTGCACAACTGCAAAGATTCTTCACTGATGTACACAAAATAGGTTGCGCCGGTTTTGAGCGGATCAACAATATTCTGGATCGTTTCATTTCGGCAACAACGCTGATAGGTTACATAATACCCTCCTGCTTTGAACGGCAAATGGATGACTTCTTTGTACTGTGTTACACGAACACAAATGTCCGGTAAGGCAAGGAAACAGGGATCTGTCAGTTCTATCGTATCGATCTTGTTACCAAGATGCATGAGAAAGGTATCGACAGGAATACCATCTGCATCATAGATAGCGACCCAAGCAGGGTCATCATACGGCGCCTGGCCCAGTCGACAGTCAGTATAGACCGTAAGAACCACCTCATACAAATCATTGCCCAGACAGTTGTAATGCATGGAGCCACCTACAATATGGGTTGCCTGAACGGCTAGATTGGTCAGAAGGATGACGAATCCCACCAGAAAGGCTCTAAGCATGCTTCTCATAATTCGTTGGATAGCCATGTTCAGGGATTAGGGTTTATCGACGACCACTTTAATGATCTCAGCTCGGCGTTCGACAGCCGCTTCTACAGAATAAATGGACAAACGTTCATCCTCCAGTTTGTCACTCACACCATCACGGGCACGATCTTCGCCAAAAGAAATATCCTGGAAAATCAATTGTTTGTCTTTGACATAAGAGGCAAAAACACCATCCCGATAGGCCATCATATAGTTGCGAATACTGACTGCTCGCCGATATCCCAACAGCCTGTTATATCGGGATGCTGCACGTGGACTGCAATAGCCTTCCGGGTGACGGTTACGGTGTTGCCTTCTTTCAGATCTTCCAGAAGTGATTCACAGAAAATCTCCAACTGACGCATGCCTCGACTGACTGAGTCCTTGAAGAAATCGGTCATCCGCTCGCGCAGGATATCCTTTTCTTCGAGGGGTAAGTCATCCATGTAATTCTGGATATATTCATCTTTCCGGGCAAGGTAAGGCACGAGGGTTTCATCATATCGCTCCCTTGTCGATTTGGTAAACATGCGTCGACCTGGAATGTCATTGTCAAAATAGACTCTGACAGGTATCATATCGGGCAACTCCATCCGCCTCAGATAAAGATCCTGGCGAATTTTGGCATTGGGTGGAATCACGTATGAATCAAAGGTTGCCAATGTATCGATATAGCCTACCCGTTGGGCCTCCAGACGGTATTTACGGTCGGGTCGAATCCCGAACAGAAAATCATTCGCAGTCGGATTATCCAGTCTTTTGATGAGGACAGGTGTCATTGGATCCGTTACATCAAGCAGTCGAACGGAACATTCTGCCAATGGAGCTCGGGTTTCCATATCAAAGGTGAACACCTCCAGTTGCAGTTTTTCCGGTGTCAGGAAGAGGTCTTTAGTCAATGGTCCGATGATGGTCAGATCATATGTGTCAAATTCGAGAGTATCCGGCAGAAAACCCGGTTTCTCGCCGATGACACGGTATAAATGCATCCGATCAAGAGGGAATTCCTGACGGTGTGTTGCTGGATCAACCTTGGTTTCGACCAATATCCACTCACCGTTGATCTTGGTATACAGGGACAGCTGAGTGCCTGGCAATGGCAATTGGTCTACACTGTTAAACCCGTTTGCCACCAGCATGATCGGGTGTTTGTCAATGGCCCGGTAAATATCATTACAGCAAGCCTGCAGTTCAGGATCAATATATTTTGCCCCTCCGGATTCGCGGTTCGAAGCCAGATAGATGTATTCGCCATCATCACTGGTGACAAAATAAATGTCATTATAACTGGAGTTGTAGGGCATCGGCACATGCACGATCTCACCCCAACCATTTTCCGTGAACTTGATTGAATAAATATCAAACCCGCCGAGATTCATATGCCCTTCAGAACTGAAGTACATCGTTTGTGAAGGGCTGTGAAAGAAGGGTGTGATATCTCCTTCGACCGTATTGACCGCACTCAGGTTTTCTGGTCGCCCGAAAGTGCCATCCTGCAACAATTCGGATCTCCAGATATCCATCTTCCCCCGTCCACCCGGTGCATCACTGGTATACAGCAGGTATTCCCGTCCATCAGCCATCCGGGCGAATGCCGGTTGGGATGATGAGTAACCCGGGACATTGATCACCTCTGGCAACCGTTTTGCAGCACTCCACCCCAGATCGGTTTTTTCGGTATAGAAGAGATCGCAGTGATAGTCGGTCACGTTGACATTGTGACAAATGGAATAGAACATCCGATCGAGGTCTTCATCAAACGCGGTATGGGCGATATGTTTGTTGCCCTCCACCATTTGCATGCGCAACAACTGGCTGATTTCGTCATTGCCCGTTTCATAGATTCGGGAAAGGAGAATTTTTGAATCCACATCTTCCTGCTCCAAAGGAAAATTCAAACTGGAATAATACAGGGTATCACCGATCTTGACAGGGGCAAACTCCGAAAATTCCGTATTGATCCCGATATTGACCAATTCCACATCGACTTTCCTGGTAATTGCCTCTTTGGCAAATTCACAATTAGCGATTTGTGCCTGACTGTTCTGTGATTTGTCTGCACGCCATGAATCATACAACCGATAGAGCTTGATGGCCTCATCATATTTTGCCAGGTTCTGTTTGACACCGGCAAGGTGCAATGCAGCATCCGGGAAAGTCGCTCCGGCATCCTGGTCGATCACCAGTTGATAGTGCTTTTCTGCAAGGAGATAGCTGTTGTAAGCACGTGCAGCCTCTGCCGTCAGATACTGCACATTCGTTTCGTCTGGCCAGGCGTCAGCCACCGTCTTATAATAAGTCAGCGCTGCATGATAGTTCTTCTGGGCATAAGCCACATCAGCTGCCTGAAGAAATTGGCGCTTTGTTTGAGCTGACAGACTGTTCAGTCCCGTCAACATGATCATGAAAGCGATCCAGGATACAAGTACGCGCATGGTGAGCGGGTTAGGCGATTAATAGACAGGACAAGATTTGATCATCGGCAACGGTTTGACCGTTGTAATGATGTATTGGATGCAGAGTTCAGGACCTCCATTCAAATTCGTGGCTTCCCGAAAATCTGACGTATTCAGATCGTAACTGAATGACACTTTCCACTGGCGAAAATCCAGACCGACTACGGGAGCCCAGGCATCATTTTCATTGAAGCGGTAATCCACGCCGATATGCAGCGCCAGTTCTCTGGTTTTGGTGTCATTCAGATGGAATTTCAATCCCAATCCCGCCAGGCTTTCATAATTGGGTCCCTGAAACATGGCTAACCCCCTGAACATGATATCGATTAACGCGGTGGTCTGCACCCCGCCAATCATGTATCCGGTAAAACGAGGCTTCATGCGATAGGTCTGCTGCTCATTGAACTTCTGTCGAGGCGTATTCAGGTTGAACCATCCCCCACCGAAATCAAACCAGGTCCGAGCCGAGTGCTGATTGTGCAAATTCAGACCGATGCCCATGGCACCGAAATTGAAATTTGTGTTCATGAAGGTTTCTCCAGTAGGGAGAGTTGGGTCATACTCATTCCCGTTGTACTGTGCATCGAAGGAGAGATCATCCGTGCTGTACCGTCGGTTGTTGAATGAACCTTGCGCACCAAAGGTCAGATAGTACTTCGGAGCCAGCCGCTGGGTATACGAGCCACTGAGCGCAAGTTGAAACAGGCGCAATCTGGAAGCACCCGCCTGGTCGTGGAAAAGATGGACCCCTCCCCCGAACAGACCGGATTTCAGGTTTTTGACATATAACTTCTGATCGTAAGCCAGTGCCACAGTTTCATATCGAACAGGCACATTGTACCACTGGTTTCGATAATTTCCGGTGAAACGCTGATCTCCACTGAAGACCCCGGTCAGCGCAGGATTGATATAAAATGGCGCATTGTAATACTGCGACCAATGGATATCCAGATCCTGTGCTCCCACAGTGACGGGCATAAGGAATGCGAACACCCGAAGGATTGATTTGACACTATTCATGTGAATTGTTGAAATATGTTCAAATATTCCAAAGAATACAGCATAAATATACACTATTTATTAACTTTTTCTGATTTCAATAAAAGAGCATGCACCCCCTGAATTTAGAATTAACAAATTCTATTTCAATGCCTTATACTCATTTTACAAGTCAATTGTCGAATCATATTTACTTCATTTTCAAATTCAAAACCAGAGTGAACCGGTCCAAATATCATGTCACAAAGATGCCTGTTCCTGTCATTTCACAAGAGTGACAATTCCCCAGAGCTTGCGTAATTTGCCCAACTTTATTCGGACTTTCAAACATCCATTTCCAATCGGTCCGACTAAACCTGCTGGATCTATGTTCATGCCAATCCTGTCCTGTAACCAAATACGCCAATGGGATGACTATACCTTGAAAACACGGCATCTGACCTCCTGGCAATTGATGGAATCCGCAGTCATTTCCAATCGGAACTGGCTCACATCCAGATATGACCCGGAAGGTCATCCGATCATCATCCTATGTGGTTCGGGGAATAATGGCGGAGATGGCCTCGGACTTGCCAGACATCTGTTCAAGGGATTTTATGATGTCACAATCTGCCAGATCGCGGCAAGTCAATCACCGGCGAATCAGCAGAATTGGGACCGGTTACCACATCATGAGGGCCTTCGTATTTGTACAACACTCGACGAAATCCCAGGTCGCCTGATCCATTCTGACACCATCTGGATTGACGCACTGGTTGGCACCGGACTGAAATGCCCGCTTCGCCCCTTGCTGGCCACACTGATTGAATCTGTCAACGCTTTGCCTGGAATAAAAATCTCGATCGACATCCCTTCCGGACTCCTTGCAGACGAATCAACGACAGGTACCGTCTTCCATGCCCAGACAACACTGACTTTTGGTACGCCCAAATTCACCTTTTTCTTTTCAGCCTGCGCCCAGTTTGCCGGTGCATGGCAGGTACTGGACATCGGCCTGGATCACACCTTTCTTGAAACTTCGGAGACGTCGTATTTTTTGCAGACAGCAACCAACATTCGTTCCTTACTGAAGCACCGTGGGCCCTTTGCCCATAAAGGAACCATGGGGCATACCGGATTGATCTGTGGATCAGAGGGGTTGATGGGTGCTGCACTCCTTTCTGGAAAGGCCGCATTACGATCAGGAGCTGGAAAGCTCACGATCCATGCTCCGAACCACGCGCGGACGATTATCCAGACAGGTTTGCCGGAAGCCTTGTTCCAGGCGGATCCTCACGAGCAGATCTGGTCAACTCCTGTAGCTATCCATTCATTTCAAGCGGTTGGTATCGGGTGTGGCATCGGTACCAACGCGATGACCTGTCTGGCATTGTATCGCCAGTTGACCGCCTCCTCCCCCATCCCTCTTGTCCTTGATGCAGATGCGATCAACATTCTTGCCTTACATCCTGAATGGCTGGATCTGCTCCCTGCAAATACCATCCTCACACCACATCCAGGGGAATTCAATCGACTGACCGGGCAGCATCAGGACGAATTCCATCAACTTGAAGCTGCACGGCAACTCGCATGCAAACATCGACTGTTTATTGTATTAAAGGGTGCCTGGTCGCGCATCATTTCCCCCGATGGACGGGTCATTTTCAACTGTACCGGTAATGCCGGAATGGCGACAGCTGGAAGCGGTGATGTCCTGACCGGTTTACTGACTGGTCTACTGGCCCAAGGTTATCCTGTTGATGCAGCCGTGCAGATCGGTGTCTATCTGCACGGTCTGTCTGGTGATCTCGCTGTCGAGAAAGTTGGATCTCAGGAGGCGATACTAGCAAGTGACCTGGTCGAATCACTGGGACATGCATTTCACAACCTGCATGCGGATATCTCATGAAAAAACGGATCGTCGTACTGACCGGGGCCGGAATCAGCGCTGAAAGCGGCATTTCTACTTTTCGCGATGCCGGAGGATTGTGGGAAGGTCATGATGTGATGGACGTCGCTTCTCCACAGGGTTGGGCAAGGAATCCGGAATTGGTACTTGATTTTTACAATCAACGTCGTCGTCAATTACTAGATGTTGCTCCCAATGCCGCCCATCATGCGTTGGTAAACCTGGAAAAACGCTATGATGTCCGGATCATCACGCAGAATGTAGATGATCTGCATGAACGGGCTGGAAGCACATCCGTTCTTCATCTCCATGGAGAATTGCGAAAAGTCAGGTCAACCGGTCCAAAATCGACGATATATCGTTGGGATACTGATCTGGATTCTTCACACCGATGTACTGACGGATATCCTCTGAGGCCGCATATCGTCTGGTTTGGAGAGGAGGTTCCTGCCCTGGATCAGGCGGTTGAGATCATTCGATCTGCTGATTTCGTGATGATCATTGGCACCTCACTTCAGGTATACCCCGCAGCGGGTCTGATCTGGGATGCCCCGGCTAGCGCTGTGGTGTATTACGTAGACCCACAACCGGCTACCACAGAACATTTCGGGAGGCATCTCCTTCACATCCATCCTGTTGCAGCAACTGTCGGAGTCCCTCGCATTGTGGCCGAATTACTCTAAAAAAAGAGGTGGCTCCAGTTGTTACTGATAGCCACCCAGGGAAAACAGAGGAATCAGAATAACACTGATCAGCCTGAACACATGAGACAACCTGGATCATCCAGGCTGCAGGCCTTGACCTCGGGCTCCTGATCCGACGAATCCATCCGTTGCTGCAGTGATTCGCCAGATGCATGGTCTACTTGCTGACCGGAAGTTGCCTGCTGTCGTTGGTGTTTCTCATCCAGTGTGAACTTGATGGGGTCAACAGCCGCTTTGGTGCGCAAATAATACATGCCCGTTTTCAAGCCCTTTTGCCAGGCATAGAAGTGCATAGAAGACAGTTTTCCAAAATTTGGATTTTCCACAAAGAGATTCAGGCTCTGGCTTTGGCAGATAAACGCTCCACGATCCGCTGCCATGTCAATGATCGCCTTCATACTGATCTCCCATGTGGTTTTATAGAGGTCTTTGATCTGATCAGGAATCTCAGGGATCTCCATGACAGAGCCGTTGGATGCCATCAGTTTCTGACGCATGTCGTCATCCCACAGTTCGAGCCCGATCAGATCTTTCAACAAATGCCGGTTGACGACGATGTACTCTCCGGACAGTGTTCGCCGGGAATAGATGTTTGAGGTATATGGTTCGAAACACTCGTTATTGCCCAGGATTTGCGATGTGGAGGCTGTCGGCATCGGGGCCGGCAACAGACTGTTTCGCAAACCATTCTCCATCACATCCTGTTTCAATTCGGCCCAGTCATACCGGTTTGAAGGTTCGACACCCCACAGATCAAATTGAAGCATTCCTTCGCTCGCTGGCGATCCCTTGAATGAGGAGTAGGAGCCATGGATCTTCGCCAGCTCACAGGATTCGGAGACAGCTGCATGGTAAATGGTCTCGAAAATATCCCGGTTGAGCGTACGTGCTTCCCGGCTATCAAATGGGAACCGCATCAGCAGAAAAGCATCCGCCAGACCCTGGACACCAATGCCGATCGGCCGATGTCGCATATTGCTGTTCCGTGCTTCCTCAATCGGATAATAGTTGATGTCTATAATCTTGTTCAGATTTCGGGTCAACACCCGGGTGATCTGTCCCAAAGTTTCGAAATCAAACGTTCTGTCCTCCCGAACAAATTTGGGCAGGGAAATGGATCCGAGATTACAGACAGCCACCTCATCCTTGGAGGTATATTCCAGAATCTCGGTGCAGAGATTGGAAGAGCGGATCGTGCCAAGATTTTTCTGATTTGACTTCTTGTTGGCAGCGTCCTTGTATAGAATATACGGTGTACCTGTCTCGATCTGGGATTCCAGAATGGCAAACCACAGATCCTGGGCCTTGATGGTTTTCCGTGCCCGACCTTCAGCCTCATACTTGTGGTACAGGGCTTCAAATTCGCCGCCGTAAGTATCACACAGGCCAGGGGCTTCATTCGGACAGAACAACGACCACTCACCATCTTCCTTCACCCGCTGCATGAACAGATCTGAAATCCACATGGCATAAAACAAGTCACGCGCACGTGCTTCTTCCTTCCCGTGATTCTTTTTCAGATCCAGGAAGTCAAAAATATCAGCATGCCAGGGTTCAAGATAAACAGCGAAGGCCCCTTTCCGCTTTCCTCCACCCTGGTCGACATAGCGCGCCGTATCATTAAACACCTTGAGCATGGGGATCACACCGTTTGATGTGCCACCTGTACCGCGGATATAACTACCTGTTGCACGAACATTATGGATACTCAGACCAATTCCCCCGGCAGATTGACTGATCTTGGCACACCTGGCCAGCGTTTCGAATATGCCGCTGATACTGTCATCTGTCATCGACAGGAGGAAGCATGAACTCAGCTGAGGCTTGGGTGTTCCTGCATTGAACAGGGTTGGTGTGGCGTGAATAAACCACTTCTCCGACATCAGCCGATAGGTTTCAATTGCTCCTTCGATATCTTCTCCATGAATGCCGACAGCAGTCCGCATTAACAAATGTTGAGGACGTTCAACCACCCGGTTGTTCATCCGCAGGAGATAGGAGCGTTCCAGTGTCTTGAAACCGAAATAATCAAAGTCATAGTCCCGGTCAAAAATCAGAGCCGAATCGAGCCGGTCCTTGTGTTGTTGAACGATGTGATAGGTTTCCTCTCCAATGAGACCTGCCGATTGACCTGTCTTTGGATCGATGTAGTTGTACAGGGCCTTGATCGTTTTCGCAAATGACTTGTCCGTGTTTTTATGCAGGTTGGATACTGCGATCCGGGCGGCCAGCAATGCATAATCCGGATGTTTGGACGCCATGGAAGCTGCCGTTTCTGCAGCCAGGTTGTCAAGTTCGGTGGTCGGCACACCGTCGTAAAGGCCTTGAATGACCTTCTTGGCGATCTCGATCGGTTCCACGTAAGCCTGGGAAAGCCCGTAACACAGTTTTTTTACACGAGCGGTGATCTTGTCAAAACTGACATCTTCATTTTTTCCGCTTCGCTTGACAACTTGCATGGCCATAGGGGGGGTGTTTTATATGTACAGATTGGGATGTTGAATGAATCGGCTAGAAATCTTCCTCCAATGAAAAAACCTGTTTGTCACGATCGCTCAGAACACCTGCTTTCTGGTAATCACCAACACGCTTTTCAAAGAAGTTGGTCTTCCCCTGAAGGGAGATCAGATCCATCCACGGAAACGGATTTTCTGCATTGAAGATCTTGGGATTACCAAGCGCTGTGAGAAGTCTGTCAGCTACAAATTCGATATACTGACACATCAGGACACTGTTCATGCCGATCAGGTCAACCGGAATAGCATTGCTCACAAAATCCTTTTCGATCTCTACCGCATCGGCAATGATCTTTTGCAGTGTTTCTTTGGACAGCTTGTTATTGACATGATTGTTATACAGAAGACAGGCAAAATCACAATGCATACCTTCATCGCGGGAGATCAGTTCGTTGGAAAAACTCAGGCCAGGCATAAGCCCTCTTTTTTTCAGCCAGAAAATCGAACAGAATGATCCGGAGAAGAAAATCCCTTCAACTGCAGCGAATGCAACCAGCCGTTCCTGAAAAGAAGCATTATCAATCCAGCGCAGCGCCCATTCGGCCTTCCGCTTCACCGGATCCATATTCTCAATGGCATTGAACAGGTAATCTTTCTCTTTGGGGTCTTTGATGTAGGTATCGATCAGGAGGGAGTAAGTCTCCGAATGGATGTTCTCCATCATGATCTGAAACCCGTAAAAAAACTTGGCTTCAGTGTACTGGACTTCATTGACAAAGTTCTCTGCGAGATTTTCGTTGACGATCCCATCACTGGCAGCAAAAAAAGCGAGTACATGCTTGATGAAGTGGCGTTCATCATCACTGAGCTTTTCATCCCAATCCTTGACATCACTGGTCAGATCGATCTCTTCCGCTGTCCAGAAACACGCTTCAGACCGTTTGTACCAATCCCATATATCATGGTGTTTGATCGGAAAAAGAACAAACCGGTTGGGGTTCTCATCAAGAATGGGCTCCACGTGCTTCATAATCGTTCAGTTTATCAGGATAGAGGTCAAGACAGGACAAAAGACACCTTCACCTACTCTGGACTCCAGAGTTTGGTTTTCCTAGACATGTTTCCTGTAAGCTCAATGGATGATTCGTCCCAGGTCGACCAGATCTGATCGTTGCCTTTTGGACATCTTCCGCTATTTCCCTCAGTCCGATGCAAAGGTGGAGAACCTCTACTCCCCCACCAAGTTGACAAGAAGAAAAATATTCACAACATGTGGATAAAATATATAATATATTGATTATCTGTTCTTTACTACCTAAAAACAGATTTCCCGCGATGTGAATAAGTCTATGTATGTAAATATATAGAATACATAACAATTGTTATATGACTACTGGAACCAACTGATGATCAATACGCAAGGCACCCGTGTACGAAGACACACATGATCAATAAAAACCCCGGAAGTAATTTGTTAGAAAAGTCGCTTTCTTCTGAAGAACCAGGCCAGCAACAAACTGAAAATGATGGAGATAACGATGATGTAGTAAATCGCAGTTGGAGAGTTTTCCAGACCACTGGGAACATTCATGCCAAAGATACTGGCGACCAAAGTGGGTACCATGAGGATGATCGTGATCAGAGTTAGTCGCTGAATCACGATATTCAGATTATTGGAAATGATCCCGGCATAGGCTTCCATAGTGCCTCCAATGATATTGGTATAGACATTCGCCATTTCCAAGGCCTGGCTATTGTCAATTATGATGTCCTCGAACAATTCCACTTTATCCTCATTCCCTTGGATTCCGAGAAAATCTGTCCGTTTGACCTTCATTTTCAACAGCTCGTTGGCGCTGAGACTGTTGACAAAATAGACCAGACTCTTCTGGATGCTGAGCAACTGTTTCAATTCCTGATTCCGGCTGGAATAATAAAGTTCCTGCTCAATGAGATTCCTGCGCAAATTCAATTTCTTCAGGCAACTGAGAAACCGGTACACGTTTTCCTCCAGCAACCGGAGTACAAATTGACGTTCATCCGCAGGATCAGCATTGCGCACCTTGTTTTCAAGGAAGAGATCCAGGACAGGGTTTTCAGCCGAGGTGATGGTGATGATATAATCCGGAACCAGAATGATCCCGATCGGAATAGTCAGATAGATCGCTTCATTCTCTCCGTCCCGTTCATTGAGCACAGCTGTATTGATAATGATGAGTCGGGCATCTTCATCCCGTTCATACCGTGACCGTTCATCAATATCAAGAGGATCTGAGAAAAAATCAAGTGGTACACAGAGCTCCTCAGAGAGTTGCTCGATCTCCTCCTGCGTGACAGGAGGGGCAATATTGATCCAGCAGGCCGGTTGACGTTCGGCCAGTTCGGTGATCAATCCATCGATTCGGGCATAATAACGGATCATCCTTTACTGGTTCCATCTGTGGATAACAAATTGTCACTCAAAAGTAAGATTAATCCCCTAACACAGCAATTCTATTCTTCCAGACATCCAGGATCGGATATGTTTCCCGATTATACAGATTTACTTAAACCGAATAGCCTTAACCGGTTGAATTCGTTTGATATATAGAGAAGGTATCCAAAGCGTAAGTAGAGCGACAATAAGGATGAGCGCATTCATCAGGAGAAAGAACCAGAGGTCCCATTTGATCGGCACAACAGAAAGATAATATTCCGCCTCATTCAACTTCATCAACGAGTAAGTGGATTGCAACCATCCGATCAGGAGGGCAACGGCATTGCCGATCACCATGCCCCAGATCAGGATTCGGATCGTCAATCTGATAAATATAGCGCGGATGATCCGGTCAGTCGCTCCCAACGCTTTCAGGATGCCCACCATGGTAAACCGCTCCAGGATCAGGATCAGCAAGACGGTGATCAAATTGATCATCGCCACAATCAACATCAGGATCATGAGCACCTGTTCATTGATGTCCTGAAGATCCACCCAGTCAAAAATGGCGGGAAACTTCTGGCGGATACTTTCTATGTACAGATCATCCGGCAACCAGTCATAATAGATATACGCTGTCATAGGGTCCAGATCGGTCAAGTCATCGACAAATACCTCAAATCCGGTCACCATCTGATCCGACCATCCATTGATCGACTGGATCTGTCGGATGTCCACAAATGCAAACTTCCGGTCATATTCCTCCAATCCGGTTTTATAGATCCCTTTGACCCTGAACCGTCGCTCTACCTGTCTGGATTCCTGAATGAAATAAACGATCAGGTCATCTTCTACATGAAGCTGTAAACGCGCTGCTGTTGTGGCAGAAACCCAGATATCTCTGGATGGAAGACTGTCTTGCAGGTCCAGAGGGGAACCTTCGACAATGTAGCTCGACAGGAAAGACCAGTCAAAATCCTGACCGACTCCTTTGAGGATGATCCCTTCCAGGTTGTCCTTTCGAGTGAGGATACCCGGTTTCAATGCATACGACTGAATGTGGCGGATTCCACCGACAGAGCGACGAGTAACCCGTTTGCCAGAACTTGACTCCTCTTCGAATTCGATCTGACGAACTGTATCCAATGTCGGGTAGAACAGTTGGTCCGTACTGACAGCAGGGCTTTCAAATGTATTGTTCAGGTTGAATCCGGTAATCTGGATATGGCCCCAGAATCCGAAAACCTTGGCCTTGATTTCTGATTTGAAACCCAGAATCAGAGCATGTGCCAGTAATATGACAGTGACACACAAGGCAATCGTCCCGATGGCAAAATAGATGATGATTCTTGTGAAAGAATCACCTTCCGTAGAACGCAACCGTTGGGAAATGAATCGGGTCAGTGACATGGCGAATTGACTGGCAAGATACATCTGTGTTTCAGATGCTGGAAGGCCAGCGTGAAAAGTCCTATTTTTGCGGCCATCTGAATCAACCCTATGAGCGACTTTCTGGAGGAATTGCGGTGGCGAAACATGTTGCATGATGCGACACCCGGTATTGAGGAACATCTTGCCTCTGGTGCCTGCACCGGCTATATCGGTTTTGATCCCACTGCCCCGTCACTGACCATCGGAAATTATGTCCAGCTGATGCTGCTGACATTGTTCCAGCGTTCGGGTCATAAACCCATCGTCCTGATGGGTGGTGCAACCGGACGTATCGGCGACCCATCCGGCAAGGACAAGGAGCGTGAACTGAAGTCATTCGAGGAACTGGACGCCAATCTCGCACACCAGGTCAACCAGGCGAAGAAGCTGATGGCCTTCGACGGGGTGGACAACCCGGCAATACTGGTCAACAACTATGATTTCTATTCGAACATGGATGTGCTGACCTTCCTCCGGACGGCTGGAAAGACATTGACTGTCAACTATATGATGGCCAAGGAGTCGGTGAGGAAGCGCGTGGAAACGGGTATTTCGTTTACAGAATTCAGTTATCAGATCCTACAGGCGTATGACTTCCAGTGCCTGTATGAACAATATGATTGTCGGATCCAGATGGGCGGCTCCGATCAATGGGGAAATATCACGTCAGGGACCGAATTCATTCGCCGCAATCTGGGAGGCAAGGCTTATGCCTTGACTACACCCCTGCTGACCAAGGCCGACGGCAGTAAATTCGGGAAATCCGAACAGGGCAATATCTGGCTGGATCCGGAAATGACTTCACCCTATGCCTTCTACCAGTTCTGGATCAATGCGGACGATCGTGACCTGCCCAAGTTCATCCGTTATTTTACGCTACGCTCCCGAGAGGAGATCCTGGCTTTAGAAGACACCTATCAGGACGATCCGATCACACTCAAACGGATCCTCGCTGAAGAGATCACCAGTCGTGTTCATTCTGAAGAGGCACTGGAGAGTGCCCGCAATGTGTCAAAGTTGCTGTTCCATCCGAAGATCGATGCCAGCTTCCTCCAGGAAATGAAACCGGCAGACTGGAAAATGGTGGATGGTGAGATCCCCAGCTATGCACTCTCCCGATCTCTCCTGTCCGTGGAAGGTATATCGCTGGTCGACTTGCTCACGGAGCACACGGACATGATGCAATCCAAAGGAGAGGCCCGTAGAGCCATCTCAGGGAATGCGATTTCCACCAACAAGATCAAACAAACCTCTCCGGATGCTGTTGTGGTCGCGGAAGATCTGATCCATGGTTCCTACCTCCTCCTGGAGAATGGGAAGAAAAATAAATTCCTCATCACCTTCACATAAGCGCCTTTATGAAACCTTCATTGGTGATCCTTGCTGCCGGAATGGGCAGCCGTTATGGTGGACTCAAACAGATCGATGGTGTCGGTCCGGGTGACGAAACCATCATCGAGTATTCCATTTATGATGCGATCCGTGCCGGTTTTGGCAAGATCGTTTTTGTGATCCGGAAGGACATCGAGGCAGCCTTCCGCGAACGGTTCGAACCCATACGTCCCGAAGGCATAATGTTTGCATACGTCTTTCAGGAAATGGACAGCTACATCGGAAACCAGGAACCGGCTGAGCGCACAAAGCCATGGGGAACAGCCCATGCAGTCCCTGGTAGCCCGTGATGCTGTCGCAGAGCCGTTTGCAGTCATCAATGCGGATGATTATTATGGGACTGTCGCCTTTGCGGATATGGCATCCTTTCTGAACCATCAGGTGACCCCGCAGCGGTATGCCATGATGGGCTACCGATTGGCCAATACCCTGTCTGAACATGGTTCTGTTTCACGAGGCGTTTGCGTGGTCAATGAACAGGGCGATCTGCACCATGTTGACGAACGCACGCAGGTGCAATGGCATGATGGCAGTATCATTTACCGCGAGAATGATCAATCCTTTCCTGTGGACAGCAACAGTGCCGTTTCCATGAACTTCTGGGGATTCCATCCGGATGTCTTTCCGATCATTGAAACGCGATTCCATCAATTCATCCGGGAATCCAGGGATCAACCCAAGGCAGAATTTTTCATTCCGCTCTTCATCCAGGAAATGATCGATAGCCAGAAAGTGCGTGTCCATGTACTGCCCTGTCCAGACAAATGGTATGGAGTCACGTACCGGGAAGATAAGCCGATGGTGCAGGAAGCGTTCAAGGCGCTGGTCGAGAATGGGGTCTATCCTCATCCGTTGTGGGGCTAAACCCTGATCTTGGCCTACAGAGATATAAAAAAAATGCCCGCACGGATGCAGGCATTTCTGGAGCCACCCAGCGGACTTGAACCGCCGACCCACGCATTACGAATGCGTTGCTCTACCAACTGAGCTAGGGTGGCCTATATTTTTTCACCTGAACGTGCAGGCAATGTCGGGGTGAGAGGATTTGAACCTCCGGCCTCTACGTCCCGAACGTAGCGCGCTAACCGGGCTGCGCTACACCCCGATTCGGGAAAAACACCGTTTTTCACATCTGAAAAACTGCCATGTCTTTTTCTGGCCAGCAAAGAAAAGGGTTTTCGCAACAATACGCAAGAAGCCCTTCCTCAAATGATTGACAGGCAAAACACATGCCATTCATCAACTGGATTGCGAATAAAAGCCTGATTTCAAACCACAATCCACTCTCCACTTTCCTCCCGTTCGGGACACTGATTCATCCACCTGGAGTGCTGTTGAAACAGCTTTTGTTACCTTTCCAGAATTGATCCATATCCTCCCTATGATCCTCCTTCACACGGCAGACTGGCATCTTGGCAAGCGACTCGAATCCCATTCCCGATTGCCGGAACAACAGGAAGTCATGCAGGAGATCATCCAGATCGCTGACGACTGTGGTGCTCATGCCATTCTGATCACCGGAGACATTTTCGACCAGTTTCACCCCGGCAATGAGGCCGATGAACTGTATTATCGAACTCTGAGCAAATTGTCCGATCAGGGGAGACGAGCAGTCATTGTCATTGCCGGCAACCACGACTCTCCGGATCATCTTCTTGCCCCGGATGGACTCTCTCGCGAATTGGGTATCATCACGCTGGGCTATCCCTACCAGGTGGCCACCCCGTTTACGCATGAACATGGTCTGATCCTGACACGATCAGCTCCGGGTTTTGTGGAAGTCTGTCTACCTGATTGCCCCCACTTCGCATTATCGCCACACCTTACGCAAACGCGATCCGGTTAAAAACCAGACTGGACCCCGACCAGCCTGAACAGGCACTCACTGATTTGCTTTCCGCCCATTGGCAATCGCTGGCAGAAACCTATTTTGATGATCAGGGCTGCAATCTGTTTATGGGCCATCTCTATTTCGCCCAGGATCCGACCCATCCCGAGCCGGAACCCGATGATGAAAAACCGATCCTGTACACAGGTGGTATTCCGGCTCTCCCCACCCATGCTCTTCCTCCTTCAACCCAATATGCGGCACTCGGTCATCTCCATCGCCCTCACCAGGTCAAAGGAGATGGACCGCCCGTTGTGTATAGCGGCAGCCCGATCTCCTATTCGTTTTCGGAGGCCCATCAGGATAAAAAAGTGGTGATTGTGGAGTTGCTCCCCAATCAACCGGCCAGCTGGCAATTTCACCCCTTGCATTCCGGATACCCGTTGTTACGACATACCAGTCGGGATATTGATGAAGCTGTTCACTACCTCAGTGATCATCAGCATGCATTTGTCGAATTGACGATGATCTGCCAGGAATATCTCAGCAGTGAATGGAAAATGCGTCTGGAACAGGCTCATCCCCGGGTGAGTATAATACCCGAGATCCTGGACGTAGCGGGGTCAGACACGGATGGCCGTCCAACCCTTCATCTCGACAATATGGATGACGTATTTCAGGCCTATTTTCAATATAAAACAGGTGCAACACCGGATGAGGCACTGCTGGATCTGTTTCATGAACTGCTCAATGTCGAGGACGAATGATCCCAGTTGAACTTATTCTGGAAGGAATCTACTCCTACAGGGAACGGACCCGAATCGACTTTCAGCCATTGCTGGAAGCCCATCTTTTTGGCATTTTCGGTTCAGTAGGCAGTGGTAAATCCTCCCTGCTGGATGCCATCACCTTTGCCCTTTACGGGCAGGTTGAGCGAATGAGCAAACAGGACAAACTGGCCGCCAATCTCTTCAACCTGGAAGCCGACAAGGCCTTCATCCAGTTTACGTTTGATTCGCTGGTAGATGGCAGACGATACCAATGTGTCGCCTCTGGAAAACGAAAGAAGCAGGGGCCGGTTTTACAACGTGAGAGTTTTGCCGTTGAAGGCGACAACCTGGTCCCCAGCTCGGATGCGGAACTGGAAACCGCCATCGGCCTGTCCTATGATCACTTCTCCAGAACAGTGATCGTCCCCCAAGGGCAATTCCAGGCCTTTCTCCAACTGACCGATGCCGAACGGACAACCATGCTCCAGCATCTGTTTCATCTCCATCGGTTTGACCTCGGCGGTCGGCTCCGTTCTCTTTTTGGCCAGACCAGAAGTGTGGAACAACATCTGGCAGGACGTCTCGCCACGTTAGAGCAGATGCTCCTGACACCACTCAGTCAATTGCAACTTGAACGGACAGCAATTGAATCCCGGAAATCCACCATGACCACATTGGTGAAAAACCGGCAGGCTGAACTGGATGGTCTGCGTCAGGTTCATCAGCACTGGTTATCCCTTCACAAACTGATAAACGAGCGATCCGGACTACAGGAACAGCTTGACAGACAGCATGAAAATACCTTGAAAGCCCAGGCAGAGGCTTTGACCGCACAACAACGTGCAACAGAAATTCCCCGAAAAGAGGAACTTCGAAAATCTCTGCAGATCTGTGTCGAAATGGTCAGGTGTCATGACCAGATGACCGTGATCAAACAGAAGGTCGATTCTGGCAAGGCCGAATTGTCGCCTTTGCATGCATCCATCGAACAGTCGGGCCAGACATTGACTGAAATCAACCAGAAGATCGACCTGCTCCTGACCCAACAGCTGCCTCAGGAACAGATCCGGGTATGGTCGGAATGGCAATTCAACTGGGATCAGTTGGAATTAAACAGGGTACAACTGGAAGTTCAGGGCAAGCAGTGGAAACAGACATTAACTGAACTGAAGAAACAGTTATCTGCCTATTGGCACAACCAATCCCGGCTGAAGGCTCTGGCTGATGATCCGCCATCTGAACCAGCACAGCTCTTAACCAGGGAGTTGAACCGGTTGGAGGCTGACCTTGTCCGGGTGGAACAACAGATTCATGACGTCCGTCTTTCCGCCGGTTTACGGCCATACAGTCAACTGTTGGCTTCAGGTGAACCATGCCCGCTTTGTGGCTCGACAGATCACCTGGACCCGATAGGCGGGGATGCGGATGAGGATCTGTTTCAACCACTTGAACGCAACCGCGAAATCGGCCGGAACGCCATTCGGCAGATGCAGCAGGACATGGCTGAAATCAAACGCCTGACCGATCAGATCGGTTTGCAGCAGGAACGTCTGGAGGCACTTCGTCAGACGTATCAGGAGCTGTTGCAACAGCAGAAAATCAGCTCAACCCAACTGGAGAAATGGCATATGACTCGTGAAGATCTGTCCAGGCAGATCAGCACACAGACGGGTTTAGGCGGTCAGATCGCAACGGAACAAAGGCAACAACAACAAATCCACAGTGCAAGACATCAACTCGAAACCACGCTTCAGCAGCGGCATGGTGAATTACAGCACCTGGAAGCAGAACTGGTTGCACTCAAAGCCGATATGTCACTCTGAACGAACAGGCAGGTGGGACGGAACAACTTGAATCCTATCTCCTCCTGTCTATTGTTGATCTGAATGCCAGGATGACCGCACTTGAGGAAGAGATCAAATCAATCACAAGAAAAAATGAAGCATCGTTTCTAGCACTTCAACAGGCATCAGATCTGTTGAAACAAATCCAGACCAGACACGATCATACTGCAGAACAGGAAACTGCGATCAGGGCACTGTTCCAGGATGCCTTAGTTCAGTTATTCGACCGGTTTCCATCTTTGAAGAACATCATCATTCCGGATCACATTGAAGAGCGAATAACAGACTTGACCTCCTTACTGGATGAAGATCTGCAAACGGTTCAAACCTTGTCCAATGAACTGGCAGTGCAGGATCGTCTGATCGAAGAAACAGTACTCAGAAGTAAGGAAGCGACCCAATTGCGGGAAGAACTGCAGCAGATTACACACAAACTGAACAATCTCAGAACATTGGAGACTCTGTTCAGGGGTAAGGGAATGGTCGACTTTGCTGCATCCCGGTACCTTCGCCAGATACTGGAGCATGCCAATCAGCGATTTTACAGAATGCCCAGACACAAGTTGCGGTTGGAGCTGGGCGATGGCAACCGGATCATGGTGCGGGACTATTACCATGGCGGTGCGCTTCGTTTGGTTAAAACCCTGTCGGGAGGACAGCTTTTTCAGGCGGCTCTCGCTCTGGCTCTCTCCATGGCGGAGCAGATCCGACAACATCGGCATGGAGATCGGGATTTTTTCTTCCTGGATGAAGGCTTTGGCACACAGGACAGAGAAAGTCTGATGATCGTACTGGATACCTTGAAAGCATTACGTGATGAAAACCGCAGTGTAGGCATCATTTCCCATGTGGATGAATTGCAGCAGGAGGTCAATGCATTTCTAAAGATCCGCCCGGACCCGATCCGGGGCAGCCTGATCACTACCAGTCATGAATAACTTCCTCTTCACTTTATGAAAGACGTACCTTTGACCGAAATTTCAGGCATGGAGAATAAATTGAAGCTGGCCCTGGACAATGGTGCTTCCCTGGATGAAAAAAGCCTGGGTTACCTGTGCAAAGCGCTGGAGCGCAATAATCAGAATGGTTTTGATTATCTGGAATTCAAACTGGCTCTGCACCAGCTGGAAAAGATGGAAATCACCGGTGAACTGGCGATAAAGTCTGCATTTGCCACGGCTTCAGCCATGGGTGTGGATAAAGGACATGTCTTGAACTCGATTGACCGGTACATCAAGGTCTTGCAACAGGAACGGACCGATTTTGACAGCGCGTTGGAATCGGCGATGAAACGCAAGATCGAAGCCCGAAAAAAGGACATTGCGACACTGGAGCAGAAAATTGCGGACTTCAGGAAAGAAATTGCCGGTATCGAACATGCCATTGCGGAAGGAGAAAAGCGCATGAAAAGTGCTGCAGAAGAGATCGAATCGGCAACTGGTGAGCTTGAACGAGCAGAAAAAACCTTTCGCGAAACCTATGATCAGGTCATTCATTCGATTGAGAAAGACCGAGAATTGATCCTGGGGATCAGCTGATCAGGGCATCAGATCCGCCAACATGAATTGTCGTGTCTGTTCCATCAAAACCGCATGCGTTGTATCTTCTGATGGCATAACGATGCCACTCCACCGGATGTGCAGGGTCCCTGGCCAGAGTTGTAATGCACTCCCGGGACCGTTCCGGAGGTGGACATTTTGAAGAGTCATCACGGCAATGGGTACCTGGAGGTCCTGAGCCAGACGGAAAGCTCCGGAATAAAAAACGCCCAGATGATCCTCACCCCGATTGCGTGTTCCCTCCGGATAGAAAAATAGGGAGTAACCTTCTGCAAAGGTTCGTTTCATCCATTCCAGGCTCCGGGTTCTCGATGCGGTGCTGGTGCGGTCCACTAACACGCACAGCTTCTTTACCACAAATCCCAGGAAGGGCACCCGGGTCAGTTCCTTCTTTGCGAGATACTTGTACACGTTCGGGAAAGCCAGTGTATTGGCCATGAAATCGATCGCTGTCCGATGGTTACTCACGAGTATGTATTGTGTCTTTTTCTGGAGAATCTGCCGGTTATGCACCTTAACTCGTATCCCCACAAGCGTAAAAAAGACACGGGGAAAGACATGATGATTAAACCAGATCACGGGTTTGTAGCGATTAGATGGCAACAAACCAAGGATGATCAGATAAAACGGAAAACAGATCAACAAGAGGATGAAAAAGATCAACAGACCGTACAGGGCCCAGACCAATCTGAAGAAACGAAATGGACTGGTCATATATCCGAAGATGATGGTTTGGATTCCAGACCCAGTTTTTTCCCTTCTTCAATCATCAGGCTGAATGCCTGTTCGAACTGGTTTGGGATTTCCCCATCCGGGATTGCCTCCCGAATGCGCGTCTTGATCAAGCCGACCTCTCTGCATGGTCCCGGTGGAAGGTTTCCATGATCATTTCCCCGGAGATCGGTGGCTGCCAATTGCGCAGTCGATCGCTTTCTTCCACCTCATCCAGCTTCTGCCTGAGGTGCGAATAGTTTTCCAGATACTGAGTGACTTTTTTGGGATTTTTTGAGGTAATATCCGCCTCACAAAGGGTCAACAGGGCATCCAGGTCTTCCCCGGCATCAAACAACAGGCGTCGAACCGCCGAATCAGTAATATCCTCTTTTGTCAGACTGATAGGACGCAGATGCATGCGCACCATTTTCTGCACAAATTTCATCTTGTGATCCAGAGGAAGCCGGAGCTTCCGGAAGATCTTGACCACCATGTTTGCGCCAAGTGCATCATGGCCGTGAAAGGTCCAACCTGTTTCGGGTTCGAATCGTTTTGTAGCCGGTTTGGCAATATCATGCAGCAGTGCAGACCATCTCAACCACAGGTCATCGGATTGGCGGCACAGGTTGTCTACAACCTGGAGGGTGTGGTAAAAGTTGTCTTTGTGCCCCACCCCTTCCTTGAATTCAACCCCCTTGAGTTCTACCAGTTCCGGCAGAATCAGGGAGAGCAGATCGGTATCCAACAAAAGCCTGAACCCGACCGATGGTGTGGGTGCCTGGAGGATCTTGTTGAGTTCGGTGGTGATGCGTTCCTGCGAAACAATGCGAATCCGTTCCCGATAACGCTGAATGGCTTCCAGGGTTTCAGGTTCGATGGTAAATCCGAGCTGAGTGGCAAAACGGATCGCCCGCATCATGCGAAGAGGATCATCAGAAAATGTCTTTCCGGGATCCAATGGCGTTTTCAGCACCTTCTCCGATAAATGCCTGATCCCGTCAAATGGATCCAGTATTTCCCCGAATTGCATTGGACTCAGACTGATGGCCAGCGCGTTGATCGTAAAATCCCGGCGAAACTGGTCGTCCTCCAGGCTGCCTTCTTCCACTGCAGGTTTTCGCGAATCCTGGCTGTATGACTCTTTCCGTGCTCCGACAAATTCCAGCTCACGTCCTTTGTGTCGGAACATAGCTGTGCCAAATCGGCGAAAAACTGTCACATTGGGTTTGGGCGACAGGGATTCGGCGACCCGCTCTGCAAGTTGGATCCCACTTCCCAGGCAGACAATATCCAGGTCCTTCGTCTCGCGCCCAAGTAATTTGTCCCGGACATATCCTCCTACCAGATAGGCAGGCATGCCCATATCCTCGGCCGTATCGCCGATCATGCGCAGGAGGACCTGTTCGTCTTTATCTATTGGAAAAATCAATGTTCAATCCCGTTTTAACCAGCCTGAACGGCAAATTCAGCAGAGGAGTAGTGATATTCGATCTCCTGCAGAATGGACAGCAAGATAGAGAGATCCTCCTCGGTGACCAACCGGGATCGGAAGGTTTTAATCCCTTCCAGCCCTTTGAAGTAGTTCGTATAATGTCGACGCATTTCCAAAACCCCCAATTTGGGGCCTTTCCATTCGACAGAACGCAAGAGATGCCTTCGTGCTGCATCTATCCGTTCTTCCAGTGTGGGCGGTGGGAGCATCTCTCCGGTTTGCATATAATGTTTCATCTCCCGGAAAATCCATGGATTTCCGATGCTTGCCCGACCGATCATGATACCATCCACACCGTATCGCTGTCGGTATTCCATGGCTTTTTCAGGCGTGTCGATATCGCCATTGCCAAAAACAGGAATATGCATCCGCGGATTTTCCTTTACACGGGCGATTCTTGACCAGTCTGCATCACCCTTGTACATCTGCTTTCGTGTGCGCCCGTGAATGGATATTGCTTTGATCCCGACATCCTGAAGACGTTCGGCCACTTCCTCGATATAAATAGACTGATCATCCCAACCGAGCCGGGTCTTTACAGTGACCGGTAAATTGGTCGATTTGACAATAGCTGAGGTGAGTTCCACCATTTTGGGAATGTCTTTCAGAATCCCTGCACCGGCCAATTTGCAAACCACTTTTTGCACCGGACAGCCGAAATTGATATCGAGAATCTCCGGCTTCGCTTCTTCGACAATTTCAGCTGCACGAGTCATTGAATCCAGCTCTGCACCGAAAATCTGAATGCCGATCGGCCGTTCTTCATCGTATATATCCAGTTTCTGTACCGACTTGGATGCATCTCGGATCAGCCCTTCTACCGAGATGAACTCTGTATACATCAGATCGCAACCCTGTTCCTTGCACAATGCCCGGAAGGGTGGATCGCTGACATCCTCCATCGGAGCCAGCAGAAAGGGAAAATCACCTAATTCAATCTCGCCGATCTTGACCATTCCTGTATTTGCCACAAAAGTACATGGAACTGCACCAGTGCACAAATTCTGATTGAATTGATCGACTTTCTCCGTGTGCCTCATCCCGGATCGATATTCTACTATCTTTGCGCCTTTCTTACGTATAACACCTTCAGATGATCACCGCTCTTGTCCTCTGTTTTGTGATCGGTTACAGCCTGATTGTATTTGAACATCCGCTTCGCCTGGATAAATCCGTTCCGGCCCTTCTGATGGGCTCTCTGTGCTGGGCGATGATTTCGATGGGGCATCTTGATGTCATCACACATGAACACACCGTCGGAGAGATTGAGCCTGTGCTGCTTCATCATATTGGCAAGATCGCCAAAATCCTGCTGTTCCTGATCGGTGCAATGACCATTGTCGAGTTGATTGACCTCCATCGCGGTTTTTCTGTCATTACCGACCGAATCAGTACGACTAAAAAGACGTCAATGCTCTGGATCATCCTGATCCTGGCCTTTTTCATGTCTGCAGTACTGGACAATCTGGCTTCGACGATCGTTCTGGTATCTCTGCTGAGGAAACTTGTGCCCCAGCGAGAAGAACGGCTGTGGTTTGTTTCCATGGCTGTGATCGGTGCAAATGCAGGTGGTGCCTGGTCGCCCATTGGGGATGTCACTACCACAATGTTGTGGATCGGGAAAAGAGTCAGTTCCTTGGGGTTGATCGAACACATTGTCATCCCCTCTCTGATCTGCATCATAATTCCAGGCATCATTGCCATGTTTCTGCCTGCATTCAGAGGCAACATCACACCCAAAACAAGCGAGGTAAAGCAGGCGGGTGAAAAACCGCTGAAGACTAGTAAATGGATCCTGTTCGCCGGTCTTGGCGGGTTGATCTTCGTCCCTGTGTTCAAATCCATCACTCATTTACCGCCCTATATCGGGATCATGCTCAGTTTGGGGATCGTCTGGTTGATCTCGGAATACATCCATCCGGGTGAAGATTTCAGCCGGGAAGAAAAGGAAGTCCTCAGCGCCCGACATGCCCTCAGTCGGATCGAAATGAGCAGTATCATCTTCTTTCTGGGCATCCTGGCTGCCGTTGCTGCATTAGAGTCAGCTGCGGTAATGGGCCATGGAGGACATATGATCGGATTATTGAACTATGCCGCAGAAGGGTTGGATGCGGCCATACCCAATATTGATATTGTGGTCATCGTCCTCGGTTTTTTTTCAGCCATTATTGACAACGTTCCTCTTGTCGCTGCTTCCATGGGGATGTACAATTTTCCGATGGATGACCGGCTTTGGCATTTTATTGCTTATTCAGCTGGCACGGGTGGCAGTATGCTGATTATTGGATCGGCTGCAGGTGTCGCAGCAATGGGTATGGAGCGGATTGATTTCATCTGGTATCTGAAAAATATCAGTTGGATCGCGGCGTTAGGATTTCTGGGAGGTGCAGGCGCTTTTATAGTACTCTCCATGTTTTTCTGATCACGAACATGAAGCAACTTTTCCTTTTTCCCCTCTGGGTTTTGGTCCTGCTTTCCTGTCAGAAACAGGAAATTCCAGAAGAATTTATTGGCTCCTGGCAAGCACGGTCTTTACAGGTACTCGATTCCACCTGGAACGTAGAGATCGATCCCATTCAATTGACCATAACTCCCGACCAGAGGTACATTCTGACCTGGTATGGGGGCTTCACAGAAACTGGAAAAATATCCATCGCCAATAATTGGATGCAGATCCAGGCCAATGATCAATCGGCCCGCAAAATCAGAATTCTCTATTTCGGCCAGGATACGATGTCGATCACTGGCCCGATCAATGACCAACGGACAGAAATCGGGTTTGTTCGTCTCAAAGACGAAGACCCAGGAATATGAAGTGGGCGACATACATCGTGTTTTTCTTTGGATGTACAACATCGGCCTTCGCTCAAGAAATTCAATGGCTTGAGGGGACAGAAATCAATCTTGGACTGCTCAGTATCCAACAGGATACGACCTTTCATTATACATTCAAGAATAATACGGGCAAACCGGTCATCATTGAGACAGTCCGAACAAGCTGTGGATGTACGGATCCCCAATGGCCTTCAGGGGCAGTCGCCCCCGGGGAACATGGGCAAATCAAGGTCACGTTTACACCGAAAAGAGCGGGCTTCCATCGAAAGAAAATCAAGGTTTTCCTGATCGGTATACGCAAAGGGCACACTCTCTGGTTGGAGGCCGAGGCCCGATAATCGACATTTCCCGGGTGTTGGTCGATATTCCGTATAACCTGGTTTACAGGATAAGACGAGGTCAATTCCGACCGTTTGAGGTGGTAATTTGCTCTATCTTTGGGGCTCTGGTTAAACCACCTGTTCATGACTATTCTTCTCTTTCTGATTATCGGGTATGTTCTTCTGAGCATCAGTCTGTATCTGTTGTTTCCCAAAATGGGAAATCAAGCTGTAAACGGGTTGATTCCTGGTATCAACTTCAGCACCTGGTGCACTGATCGGTCGCAAGCCGGTATATGCCCTATGGTTATTGTTTCCGATCGTGAATCTCTTTATTTATGCCGGAATGTGTGTAGACATGGCCCGATCGAATGGCCGGATGTCCTTTCTGGATGCATTCCTGTCTGTGGTCGGTACTCCCTTCTATTTCATGTACCTGGCCAAAAATGGAAAATATGGTGGCCCAGTCCTCGTCCAGGAACGTGAATACCATGAAAAGCTGAAGGAAGCAAGAGAGAAGAATGATCAATACCAACTGAAAAAGCTGGAACACAACAATCCTTACCAGAAGGGTTGGTTTCGCGAATGGGCTGAGGCGATCATCTTTGCCGTTTTTGCTGCAGCATTCATTCGGATGTTTCTGATTGAAGCCTATGTCATCCCGACAAGCTCGATGGAAGGATCCCTGTTGACAGGAGACTTTCTCTTTGTCAGCAAAGCCAATTACGGCATCCGCACGCCTCAGACGGTTGCTATGATTCCTCTCCTGCACAATCGGATTCCGAAAATCGACCGTGAATCCTATCTGACCAGTCCTTCACTACCCTATTACCGGCTACCCGGATGGAATGAAGTCAAACGCTATGACCCGGTCGTTTTCAATTATCCGGAAGGCGACAGTGTGATCATCACACCGAATCGCACCTACAGTTATCCGGATATGAGGCGAACGAACAGTTTACCTCCAAACTTCTCTCCGGCTATGCTGACAACCCGGCCGATGGATAAGAAGGATCACTATATCAAGCGATGTATCGGAATGCCTGGCGACAGCCTGAAGATCATTGACAGGCAGGTGTATATCAATGGGACTCCCGCTGAGAACGCCAAATACATGCAGTTTCTCTACCAGGTTTCCTCTACCACGACGCAACTCAATCCACGGAAACTTGCAGAATGGGGTGTCAATCTCAATGATTCGAATGGTCAGGCTGGTTTTTTCAACCTGAATCAGGACCAGGTCACCAAATTGAAATCCCTGGGACCCGATATCCGTGTTGAGGTCGTTTCAAGACCACCGCACCACCCCAACTATCTATTTCCCAATGACGCCCGGCTGACCCAGGGCTGGACTGTGGATAATTACGGACCGATCTTTATCCCGGAAAAAAGGAACTACCGTTTCCATTGATCCAGTTTCCATAGCGCCTTACCGGCGTATTATTGACGTATACGAAGGCAATGACCTCGAAGAAAAGAATGGCCAGATCTTCATCAACGGGGAGGTTGCCACATCGTATACCTTCAAGATGGATTATTACTGGATGATGGGTGACAATCGACACAACTCAGAAGATTCTCGCATCTGGGGTTTTGTACCTGAAGACCATATTGTGGGCAAACCGTTATTCATCTGGCTGTCAGCCAAGGAAGGAAATCTCTTCAAAGGGGTTCGCTGGGACAGGGTCTTTACCAATGCCAATAAATTTATCGACTGATTCTCGTTGGATTTGAAAGGAACGATTCCTCTCGTCTTGAGATCGTCATTCCTTTCTGGGATAATTCGCTGAAACCGCTTTGGAACAGGCAGGTTGCAGTGCAATTCTCAGTGAACCATCTCAGCATTTGTTTCTGATAAACGGTGTAGCAAACTACAGATATTCGCATATCTGCATAGAGATCACAACAAAGCGAGCCTGATCAGATGATGATCAGGCCCGCTTTACGTTTGGTTGTTGAAAGACGAATCAGCAGCTTATCAGATCTGCTTGAGCTCCGAAACCAGGTTGGTCAGTGACTGCTTGGCGTCACCAAACAACATCCTTGTCTTTGGGGCAAAGAACAGTTCGTTCTCGATACCGGCATAGCCTTTCCCCATAGACCGCTTCATCACAATGACATTCTCGCTTTTGGTGACCTGGATAATCGGCATGCCGTAGATCGGACTGGAGGGGTCGTGCTCAGCAGCTGGATTAACCACGTCATTGGCACCGATGATGATGGATACATCGGTATTGGGCATGAGGTCGTTGGCCTCTTCCATTTCCAGCAGTTTTGGGTAGGGTACGTCCGCTTCAGCAAGAAGTACATTCATATGTCCAGGCATCCGTCCGGCAACCGGGTGAATGGCATAATAGACCTCTACCCCTTTTTCTTCCATGAGTTTTTCAAATTCATGACAGATATGCTGAGCCTGTGCAACGGCCAGACCATAACCGGGAATGATGGCTACCCGACGTGCATACGCACACAGGATAGCTGCATCTGTGGATTGGATTTCACGAATGGATTGATCACCCAACTCGCGAGGACCAGCAGCGCCACCGCCACCGAATGCACCGATCAGAACGTTCAACAACGACCGGTTCATGGCATTACACATCAGTATGGTCAGGATTGTTCCGGCAGAACCGACCAGGATACCACCGGTCAACATAACCTGATTGCTGTACAGGAATCCGCCAAACGCAGCAGCCATACCTGTAAATGAGTTTAACAGGGATATGACAACAGGCATGTCAGCCCCACCGATCGGCATGACAAAGAACACACCATAGATCAGTGAAAGGGCAAGCGTGGCCCAGAGCCACATACTGTTGGAAGGGTCCAGTACACCCATCACCACCAGAATCACAATGACCCCAAGGATCATCAAATTAAGTATCCTCAACCAGTTGGCGCGAATATCCTTGATCCGATCATCCAGTTTGCCATAGGCGATCATACTTCCTGCAAAGGAAATGCTACCGATTACCAATCCGAGATAGATCACCAGGATCAACCAGAAATCCTGACTGTGGTGTCCCTGGTATTCGACAATCGAAATGATTGCCGCACAAGCGCCTCCCATTCCGTTAAACAGAGAGACCATTTGGGGCATCGCTGTCATCTTTACTTTCATTGCCAGAAAGTACCCGACAACTGTACCGATGGCCATGGCCAGCAGGATCCAGGGAATATTCCCTATGGAGCCCCGTCGCTGTTCTTGTGCAGGAAAATGGTACCCAGAATGGCGATACCCATACCAATGGCTGCATACAGGTTTCCTCGTTTTGCCGTATCCGGATTGCTCAACATCTTCAATCCAAGGATAAAAGACAGAGAACCAATAAGATAGGCTATTTCTAACCAAAACATATGTCAGGTGATTCGTGAGTGAGAGGAGAAGGTTATTTCTTCCGTTTGAACATGGCCAGCATGCGGTTGGTCACCACAAATCCACCAACGACGTTCAACGTGCCGAGGATAACTGCCAGAAATCCAAGTGTCAAAGAGAGATAGTCATCCGGAGCAGCATGCCCCATGACAATGATAGCACCGATGATGACCACGCCGTGAATTGCATTTGCACCCGACATCAGAGGAGTGTGCAACACTGCCGGTACATTACTGATCACCTCGATTCCCAAAAAATGGAAAGAATGATCACATAGATGAAATCCCGGTAATCGAGAAAAAACTGGGCAAAATCCTGCCACATAATCGTCTGGTTTAGCGATTCAATATCTGTTTCAAACGTGGATTGACCAACTCACCTGAATGGTTCAGACAGGTGCCAGCGATGATATCATCATCAAAGTTGAGCACCAACTCTCCTTCCTTAATCAGCAATGTGACAAAATTGATCAGGTTCTTGCTGATCAGTTTGCTGGCGTCAGCCCCCATCGTAGACGGGATATCACTGTATCCGAGAATAGTGATCCCGTTGACAATCGTGGTTTCCCCATTTTTTGTGTGCGCACAATTGCCACCTGTGGATGCAGCCAGATCGACGACTACAGAACCGGGAGTCATGCGGGAGATCGTCTCTTCTGTGACAAGAAGAGGAGCTTTACGACCTGGAATCTGGGCCGTACAGATGATGACATCGGCTTTGGCAGCATGATCAGCAATCAATTGAGCCTGCCTTTGTTTGTATTCCTCTGTTTGTTCAACGGCATATCCTCCAGCCTTGCTGTCATCTGTAGCGCCTTCGACGGCAACAAATTTCGCACCGAGACTTTCCACTTCTTCTCGGGCAGCAGTTCGAACATCAAACGCTTCGACAACAGCACCCAACCGTCGACCGGTGGCGATCGCTTGCAATCCCGCAACACCGGCACCCAATACGAGTACTTTAGCCGGTTTGATCGAACCTGCCGCTGTCATCGACATCGGAAACATATGGGGTAAATGGGTCGCGCCCAGCAATACGGATTTGTATCCGGCAAGCATGGCCATAGACGACAGCACATCCATGGATTGCGCACGTGTTGTTCGTGGAATCAGCTCCAGGCTGAATGTTGTCAACTTCTTTGATCCAAACCGATCGATGACTTCATGCTCCTGGAGAGGATTGAATTGCCCGATCAGCACTGTACCTTCCTTGATGGAAGCCAACTCTTCGTCAGAAGGAGTGTGGATGCATAGGATCAGATCGGATTGGGCGAGCACTTCTGACCGTGAAGCCATTTTTGCTCCCTGATCGACATAAGACTGGTCTGGATGAAATGAAGCCAATCCGGCTCCAGATTCGACGAGAATGTGCTCTACGCCCATCTTTTTCAGGGCGGCTAAATCAGTGGGGATGACCGAAACCCGGTTTTCACCCTCCTTAAGTATTCCTACTAACATGAATTGGGTCTATAAAGAACGGCCGAAGATAGCCTAAAGGCATCAAATGAAAAAGAAACAGGTCCCCGATTTTCGGAGACCTGTCGGATTCTTCAGCTGGTCCAGGGTAGAGAAGTGTATTCTTTTTTAAAACTGTATTTCAATAAATCGTGGGTCGTGACGATCCCTTTCAACTCACCTCCCTGAACGATCGGGATCGCATGAAACAAATGAGCAAGAAATATTTCTGCAGCCGTACCGATATGATCAGACGGTTCCAGGGTTGCCAGTTTGGCGGTCATAACTTCTGAAACCTTGACAGTCTTGTATTCCTCTCGGGAATATGTCAGCTTGAACAAGTCATAGGTGGTGACCAACCCGACCAGTTTTTTACCTTCTACAACAGGCAAATGATGAATTCGGCGAGTTGTGAGCAGTTCTTCAGCCTTACCCAGGTTGTCCTGTGGACTGATGGTGATCAACTCAGTGGTCATTATCGTCGAAAGTGGTTCATTCATCATAACTCCAGATTTTGGCTTAAGATAGGAATTTTCATATTTCCACGGAGCATCCCAGTTTGTTTTATTGGTTAATTTCACCTGAAATCCTGTTCTCCGTATGCCTTTCCCTGCATTATCCCATGTCCTGGCCATCTTCCTGATTAGCCTCTCCTCCATCAGTATCGACCTGCAGGGAGTATATGCTCAACGACCTGCAACTAATCTGTATCTGTTTGATATCCATCTGGCTACTGATGAGATGCCCTTGACACATCCACGTTTGCTGACCGCTTTCAACCTGCACGGATACAATAATCAACCAAACTTTTTCCGACCTGATGAGATCTGGTTTACTTCAGATTATCAGGACACTACCCAAACAGATATCTGGTCTCTCCAATTAACTACAAATACCCGAAGACGAGTGACTCGGACGCGCGCCAGTGAATATAGTCCAACGCCTATTCCAGGTCGTCCCGGTTTCAGTACCGTTGTCGTTGAAACCGATGGAGAAGACACACAGCGGCTGTGGAAGTATCCAATGGTTAAAGGGGGGCAGCCCCTTCCCTTATTTCCGGAGATCACGGGTGTGGGGTACCATTGCTGGCTTTCCGGTGACAGCGCAGCGCTGTTTATTGTAGGTGAGCCACACAGTCTGCATATGGCTCATGCATCCAAAGATGAATCCACCTTTATGGCATCGCGAATCGGTCGTTGTCTTCTGCGAGATGAAGCAGGAAGATTGCTGTTTCTTCAGAAGGTGACGGATACAGATTGGTACATCAAGCGGTATGATCCCGCCTATGACCGAACGGAAATTCTCATTAAATCCAGACCCGGTTCGGAGGACTTCTGCCTTCTGCCGGATGGCAGTCTCCTCATGGCTCAAGGTGCAGTGATCTACAGGTATGATCCTGGAAAAGATATCACCTGGAGAACCTTTGCTGACCTTTCCGTGTATGGATTGTTGAACATTACCCGCATCGTCAACCACGAAGACCGCCAACTGGCAATCGTCAACCAACCTATCGCGCCATGAAGATCATTTTAACCTGCCTATTCACCCTTTTTATGATCGGGCAGGGAGCTTCACAGTCTTTCCATGATCAGATACTCACTTTTCGTGAGTCGTTCAAATCGGACATGCTGAAGGATCAACGGGCTCCTCTCCAGGAGGATGATTTTCAACATCTCAGATGGTTTTTACCGAACGATTCATTCCGGGTCAAATGCCAGTTCACACCGTTGATTGACAGTGATCCTGTTGATGTGCCCACATCCAGCGGCCGGGTCAAGTCATTTCAGGATATCGGTGTGTTGTCCTTCGTGCTCTCGAATACAGTTTGTACCCTCCATGTGTACACAAACCGGACACTTGCCTCGATCCCGGAATATCAGGATCATCTGTTTCTGCCCTTTACCGACCCAACCAACGGTGAACAAACCTATGGCGGTGGGCGATATATTGACCTGACTCGATCCCAACTGACTGAAGATGAAATCTGGCTGGATTTCAATTTGGCCTATAACCCCTGGTGTGCCTACAGTGATGGATACAATTGTCCGATTCCTCCCATGGCAAACCGGCTGACTGTACCTGTACGCGCCGGAGAACAGATGTACACAGGCCCACACAAATCACGCGACCATTAATGGCTCGCAAAGTTGTGGATATGATGGGCAGGGCGGTTGTCGTACCTGATCGCCCCCAGCGGATCATTTCTCTTGTCCCCTCACAGACTGAATACCTCTTTTCTCTGGGTCTGAAACGACAAATCGTAGGTGTGACCAGATTTTGCGTCCATCCAGAGGAGGCAAGGAGACATGCCCGAGTGATCGGTGGAACCAAGCAACTCAAGATAGAACGGTGTCTCCGGTTGAAGCCGGATCTGGTTATTGGCAACAAGGAAGAAAATGATGCGGAGTCGATCGAGGCACTTTCCGCGCAAGTTCCCACCTGGATGTCTGAGATCTATACGTTGTCTGATGCCCGAAAAATGATGAGGCAAACGGGGACGTTGGTCGGCAAGGAAGAAGAAGCTAATCAAATCATCACTGAGATCGACTCCGCTTTTGATCGCTGGCGTCAGTGCCGACCGGTTCATCGACCAAGAGTTCTCTATCTGATCTGGCGAAATCCCTGGATGGGTGCCGCTGCATCGACATTTATCGACCATATGCTCCTGGAAGCCGGATTTGACAACGTATTGAAGGAGAAGCAGCGATATCCGATGCTGGACAATGTGGCTATCCGGGATCTCCGGCCGGACTTGATCCTGCTCAGTTCAGAGCCCTATCCGTTCAAGGATGTGCACCGGGAAGAATTACTGGATATTGCACCAGGAGCCCGTATTTACCATGTAGATGGTGAACTGTTTTCGTGGTATGGCAACCGGCTGGCCCTTGCACCTGACTATTTCGAGGCACTTTGGTCTTCCTTGGGTGAATAACTTTTTTCCCTCTCAAACGTTCGCTAACGAACGAGACGTTATTTTTATCCTGATAATATGGCGTCTATCATTCTCGCAGATTCACTATACCCTGTTCTGTATGAAGTATTTCTGTAATTGGTCGACCATCCTGTTTCTTTGTTTCAGTTCCATGGGAACGATCCTGCATGCAGCAACTTCAGCAAAAGGATCATTGGACCCCGGGCTTGAGACGCGGATCGTGTGGATGGTGAAAGGCAGTACGATAGGAGATTTAGAGGCCATGATCCCACCTTCCATGGCAGCTGATGTTGTGATCCGAACCCTTGGATTTGATCTGTATAGTATAAAAGGTACTGGTCCTGCACTTTCCAATGCCCTGGAGAGCTTGAGGCATTCACCGCTGGTCAGGCATATTGGGCTGAATTACGAAGCACAATTCAGGAATACCGTTCCGAACGATCCTGAATTTCATCAGCAGGGATTTCATCAACTGATCGGTTCTGAACGCGCCTGGGATATTTCAACTGGCGGGCTGAGTCCAAAGGGTTACAAGATCGTTGTGGCGATCATGGATGCCGGGTTTGATGGAACCCATGAGGACATTGAGCCAAACGTCTGGGTGAATCCCAAGGAAGTACCCGGAGACAATGTGGATAATGACAATAATGGATTTATAGATGACTACTCGGGATACAATCCGAGATTGGAAAACGGTGAAATTCCGGTCCACCATCACGGTCATTCTGTAAGTGGGTATATTGGTGGGAAAGGCGATAATGGTGTGGGCATAGCCGGCCTGAATTGGGATATCGAAATGATGTTGGTTGGTCCAACGACCTATGCGGAGGAGTTCATCAGTGGATTTCGATTCGTTTATGACTGGCGGAGGCGTTTCAATGACAGTGGTGGCCAGGATGGAGCCTATATCGTTGCCCTCAATCTCTCCCTCGGGTTTGAAGGCGTTTTCCCAGAGGACCTCCCCTGGATGTGTCCGTTGGTAGACAGTCTCGGCTCTGTGGGTATTCTTCTGGTCGGAGCGGCACCAAACCAAGCAGTTGACATCGAAAATGCAGGTGATTTGCCATGTCTCTGCGGATTGCCACAGCAGATTTGCGTGACAAATACGACAGTTGATGATGATCTGGTATCCAATGCCGGATTCAGCAAGCAATATATTCACTTGAGTGCTCCCGGTTATAACTCCTACACTGTCAAACTGAACAGTCAGAACAACTATGGTTTGTTCTCCGGGACATCAGCTGCTACACCCATGGTTACCGGTTCAATCGGATTGCTGGCGAGTATGCCTTGTACGATCATGGATGAGATCATCTTTTCCGATCCCGCAGCGGCTGCTGATCTACTCAAATCAGCTGTTTTGGAAGGAACGGTGGAAATCGACTTTCTTCGCAACATCACCGTGACAGGCGGACGGTTGTCGTTGATGAATGAAGATAAAGGCGGAGCAGTGAATGCCCTGTCTGGACTTTGTGGCAGTAATGAGGGTGATCTGGAAATTCTGGAGGCAAGTCCAGTACCTGCAGATGCTTCCTTGACCCTTGCTTTCCGGAGTCGGGGGAGTGAGAGATTTCCATTAAAGATCTACAACATGCTGGGACAGGTCGTTTATGAAGAAAACTTTGAATCGGTTGCGTTTTCAGACAAGCAGACGATCATCTCTACATGGTATTGGTCTCCAGGTGTATATGTCGTTTTTGTTGGAGACAAGTCGCACTACGATGCTAAAAAGATTGTAGTCCAACATTAATTTACATGAACTATTGGCCAAACGAAGCCAACTATGTATCTTTGCACTCGCAAATTTTATGACCTCTTCCCATAAATGAATGGAAGGAGATGTAAAATGGGTACTTGAAATTGAGGCTTCGTAGCTTAATTGGATACCTGCCTGCCGGCAGGCAGGGAGCACCTGACTACGGATCAGGAGGTTGAACCTTCTCGAAGGATAAAAAGTTATCTTTCCTTTCTATGCCTTGGTTTGTTTATGTCCTCTTCAGTCCTGCGTCAAAGCAATTTTATATTGGCATGACGGAAGATGTGGAAAAACGAATCAAAGAGCATAATACCGGAAAAACAAAATCAACCAAAGGGTTGCGGCCATGGAAACTGGTCCACTATGAGGTTGCTGATGATAGAATTTCTGCCAGAAAACGGGAAGTTTACCTGAAATCCGGAGTCGGGCGGGAATGGATTAGAAAACGATTTAAAGAGGCTTCGTAGCTTAATTGGATAGAGCACCTGACTACGGATCAGGAGGTTGAAGGTTCAAGTCCTTCCGAAGTCACTAGGCACGAGATTTGTAATACACCAAGACATGTCCAAGATCTGTCAACTTACCGGAAAACGACCTGTTTCAGGCAACCATGTTTCCCACTCGAATCGGAAAACGAAGCGTCGCTTTGTCCCGAACATTCAGAAGAAGCGGGTTTTTGTCCCTGAACTGGGCGATTTCATCACGCTGAAGGTCAGCGCAAAAGCCCTTCGCACCATCAACAAGCTGGGGGCGTATTCTTACATTAAAAAGCTGGAAGCCAGTGGCGTAGACACAGGCATCAAGCTGTAATTCCCATAGATCATGGCCAAGAAATCAAAAGGTAACCGAAACCAGATTATTCTGGAGTGCACAGAGCACAAGACAACGGGTATGCCCGGCACCAGTCGGTATATCACGCAGAAGAACAGGAAGAATACTCCTGATCGTCTGGAACTCAAGAAGTATAACCCAATCCTGAAAAAGGTCACCGTTCATCGGGAGATCAAATAATTACTAACCCTTAAAGCAGCTCACCCATGGCAAAGGTTTCAAAGAACGCACGGGTAGCCCAACGGGCGGCCAACGCAGGATCCGGTAAGGATTTTGTGAAAGTGGTGAAAAGTATCAAAGATCCGGTGACCGGCAAGTATACTTACAAGGAAATGATGATCCACAAGGACAAGGTAGCCGATTTCTTCGCTGAGAAGAAGTAAGATAATCAGCACTGACTTGTTTCTCAGAAAAGGCTTTTCAACACGAAAGGCCTTTTCTGTTTCCCCAAACCCCTCTGCAATGAGTTTTTTCAAGAAGTTATTCACCCGGGAGAAAAAAGAGGTTCTGGATCAGGGCCTCGAAAAAACCAAATCCAGTTTCTTTGACAAGATCTCCAAAGCGATCGCCGGGAAGTCCCAGGTGGACATTTCCGTCCTGGATGAAATCGAAGCGGCCCTGGTATCCTCTGATATCGGTCTGGACACAGTGATCAAGATTATCGACCGACTGGAAGCCAGGGTTTCGGGGACAAATACACCACGGAAGACGAAGTCTATCAACTCCTGCAGGATGAAATCGCTTCCTTACTGGAAGAAAACAAGACAACAGACCTGCCTGACTTTATCATTCCCGAAGGCGCCAAACCATACGTGATCATGGTCGTTGGTGTCAACGGTGTGGGGGAAAACCACTACGATCGGGAAGTTGGGATATCAGTTCATGCAGCGCGGACACAAGGTTCTCCTCGGCGCTGGCGATACCTTCCGGGCCGCTGCTGTTGATCAACTTCAGATCTGGTCAGAACGCACTGGGGCCGGTTTTTTCAGCAAGGGGATGAATACCGACCCGGCGGCTGTAGCGTACGAAGCAACTGCCCTCGGTATCAAGGAGGGGTATGATGTCGTCATCATTGACACCGCTGGTCGACTGCATACCAAGATCAATCTGATGAACGAATTGGGCAAGATCCGTCGCTCCATCGGTAAGGCCCTGGATGGTGCGCCTCATGACGTAGTGCTTGTACTGGATGCAACGACCGGTCAGAATGCTATTGAACAGTGCAAACAGTTCATGGCGGCAACCGAGGTCCAATCGCTGGCTCTGACCAAACTGGACGGTACAGCCAAAGGTGGTGTGGCCTTAGGGATCAGTGACCAGTTTCATATCCCGATCAAATACATTGGTCTGGGTGAATCCATGGACCAATTGCAGGTGTTCAATCGCCGTGCTTTTGTCGAATCACTGTTTCAGCGCTGATTTATTCCGATAGTCGTTTCCATATCGACCAGGTAAGGCATCGGAATGCGTCTTTTTAGGGTCTACATGAGTATCCTGTCGACCCCTATTAACCACAATGCATGCGATATCGATCTATATACACCCTTTTTGGTGTTCTGCTTTGTACTGCCCTTTTGAGCAGTAACCCTAATACTCCTTGCGGAATAAACACCAGTGATCATGTGATCACCAGCTCGTTCACAGGCATTCTGGCTGGTAACAATAATCCGTTGGGCCTTGATTTTACTAAAGGAAAAAGTATTACTTGCTTTGGTGCAAGCGATGGTGAAATGACTGCAGAAGCCTTTAATGGCTTGCCTCCCTATACTTTTTCCTGGTCAGATGGACAAACAGGGCCTACCGCCACCGGGCTCTCGGCAGGGACTTATACGGTGACAGTCACAGATAGTAACGGAGATACTTTCCAACGGGACATAACATTCTCCCAACCTACTGAAGTGATACTGAATGTCGTCTCCGAAACATACCTGACTTGCATTAACCCGGCAACTTTTACTGTTTCAGCCAACGGAGGCACTCCAGGATATACCTACTTGTGGAGTACAGGCACTTCAGGACCTTATGTAGCCCTGAACAATCCAAATACAGTAACAGTAGAAGTAACTGATAAGAATGGGTGCATGAAAAACTTGGATCTTACACCCGGTTTGGATGTTGCTCCCCCTATATCCTCTGCCACAGGTGGCACACTCACCTGTCTCCATCCACTTTTAAATCTGGAGGTCCAGGCCGAAAGTCCTTGTGGAGCATTTACATATGAGTGGACAGATCCAAATGGCAATATTTTTTCAAATTCCTATAGCCCTGCTGTCGTTTCGCCTGACATATGCTTGGACTACTGTAAATGGAACCATTGAGTATGGAAAAAACGAGGTAAAAGTAGGTGTCAGCAAAGGAGGTACTTATACAGTTGTGCTGACAGATACCATTAATGGATGTACAGACTCCCTGGATATTCAAGTCACAGAAAGCAATACGTTCATGGGATTAACCGATAGCCTGGCAATGCCGCTATGTTTCGGACAATCGAATGGATACGCACAATTGAGTGCGGATGGTGGCTTTTCACCAATTGTCTTTCTATGGCCTGACAGTAGCCTTTTGCCGATTCGAAATGACCTGGCAGCTGGCACATACTTCGTGGCCCTTTCCGATAGTTTGGGATGTGTGGATACGGTGATTGTCATTATTGATCAGCCTGCTCCACTTTTGGCAAACATTAATTCCACTGATGAAAGTGTACTGGGAGGCAAGGATGGATCCGCATGGATTGCACCTTCAGGAGGTACACCGGGCTACTCTATACTCTGGAGCAATGGTGCGACGACAGATACAATTTCTCCCCTTCCGCCTGAAACATACATTGCGACTGTAACCGATCAAAATGGATGCACTACTATAAAAAGTACCAAAGTGCAAGCCTTTGGCTGCACGTTGGATGGCTCTGCGACAGCGAATACCATTTATTGTTTTGGTGACTTAACCGGAACCGTCTTTGCCTCTTGGTTGAATGAAAATGGAGATGTCATCATCGAATGGTCAACTGGAGATACTACGGCCCAGGTCAACAACTTGCCAGCAGGCGAATACATCGTCATGATCACTGATGAAGGGAATTGCACTTTTTCGGATACAGTCATTATCAACCAGTCTTCCGAGATCATCATTACAGTTGATTCCATCCATCATACTTCTGGCCCGGGCGCCATGGATGGTGCTGCCTTTGTTTCCGTAACAGGTGGCGCAAATGCATTTACCTATGTTTGGGTACTCAACGGAGTTGAAGTGGGATTCACATCTTATTTGGTTAATGCTGTTGCTGGAAACTACACAGTAGAAGTCACAGATAGCAATGGCTGTGCAGTTTCCTTGATCGGTATTGAGATCCAGGATCCGACTTCACTGAGCCAACCTTCCTGGTCTGAACAAATCGAAGTATTCCCCATACCAATGAATGATATGCTTCAGGTCCGTTTACCGAAGGAGGGCAATTATATCTTGCGACTGATGGATAGCCGGGGTGTCATTCATCAAACTCTGACTCTCCAGACGATCAGTTCGAAAATATTGACCCAGCATCTACCAAATGGCCCCTATTGGCTCGTTATTCAGGATACAGATGGAGGATTTGTCCTTCGTCCATTAATAAAATAATCTTTCTATCATTTTGTCAGCAATGAAGATGCACATGTGATTCTAATAGTCCAATTGCAGGTGTTCAATCGCCGTGCTTTTGTCGAATCACTGTTTCAGCGCTGATTTTTTCCGTCTCAGCTCCTGAAATTCCGTTTCCGGACATCGAAATTGACTCCATCAGGCTCTTTCCCTGATATCTTACTGCAAACCAACCTGTCCAACCTATGCACTATCGTTCCGTTTACACCCTGCTTGGTGTCGTCCTCTGTACTATTCTGTTCTTTAGTAATTCATCCAATCCACCGAACAAACGTACGGGAGCTCCCGGTGATGATGGCACCTGTGCTGATGGTTGTCATGGAGGTGGCGGTTTTAGCGGAACAGTCGATATTTCAGGATTACCATCAACCATTCAAGCAGGCCAGGTATACACCATTACCCTGACAGCTACTGCAACTGCAGGTTCGCCTAGTACAGGTGGATTTCAAATACTGGCATTGAATGAAGCCAATCAGAATGTCGGTGATCTGATCGTCACCAATGGAGCAGAAACCGGTACCAACACACAGAGCGGTCGGGAATATATGGAGCATCGGGGGGATAAAACCTACTCCGGCAACTCCGTATCCTGGACATTTAACTGGCAAGCACCCAACGGCCCTAATGATGAAGAGATTACGTTGTGGTTTGTATCTGTGATGGCCAATAACAATATGGAAAACAGTGGTGACAATGTCATCACCAATACGTTCACCGGCACTATCACCGGGGCCCTGATCCACTTGTTATTTCTCTTGTTTCCAAAATGGATGTCACCTGCTTTGGCGAGAATGATGGAACGGCAACTGTAACGACTACAGGAGGCACGCCACCTGTTACGATTAACTGGTCCAACGGACAGTCGGGCCCCACTGCCACAAACCTAACAGCCGGAACCTACACAGCAACGGCAACGGATGCTTTGGGTGTAATGGATGATATCCAGATCACAATTGGCCAGCCTCCGCAATTGTTTGTCACCATCGCATCTGAGACACCAATCACATGTTCCAGCCCAGCGACGATTACGGTTGAAGGCCAGGGAGGCAATCCAGGGTACGAATATTTGTGGAGTACAGGTACGGTTGGTCCAACTGAAATTCTGGACAATACCTTCTTTGTCAATGTATCCGTAACCGATGCAAATGGCTGCGTTGCCACTCTGGAACTTGCCGCACAGGTGGATATTGACCTCCCGGTAATCAGTGCAACCGGTGGCAACCTGACATGCAATCAACCTTCTGTATCTATTCAGGCGTCAGCCAACAGCCCATGTGGAATTTACTCGTACTCATGGACAGATCCTTCTGGCGATATGTTTTCCACTGAGATGTCACCCATAGTCTCCGAACCAGGGATTTATTCCGTAGTGGTTACAGATTTATGTAATGGCTGTACAGCAAGTACCACAGCGAATGTCACATCAGATATGGAAGCTCCTCTTGTCAGCGTCATTGGCACGGTGGATTCCATTTCCTGCCTTCAACCGATTGTCGAAATTACAGTCACAGATCTTCCATCTTCTTCCTATTCCTGGACAACAACAAATGGCATCATTGAATTCGGGGCGAATGAAGCCACCGTTGGCGTAAGTGCAGGTGGCTCCTATACTGTGTTGGTTACCAACACAGAAAATGGATGCACTAGCTCACTTGATATTTCAGTGACCGAGATTGAAGATCCTGCAGGTATGGTCGATAGCACGTCCATGCTGTTGTGTTTCGGAGAATCAAACGGATATGCAGCGCTCAGTTCAACCGGAGGCATCCAACCGCACGTCTTTACATGGCCGGATGGAATGTCCGTACCCGTGCGAAGCGATTTGAGTGCCGGTACTTATCTGGTTTTACTTTCAGATGCAAACGGTTGTGTGGACTCGATCGATGTGACCATCGACCAGCCGTCAGCTCTGTTGGCGAACATTGGTTCTACTCCTGAATCTTCTTCCGGAGCTGATGATGGCGTCGCCTGGGTAGCACCTTCAGGGGGAACGCCTGGATATACTGTCTTATGGAATACCGGAGAGACCTCGGATACCATTGCCCCTCTCCCACCGGGCATGTACACCGCAACAGTGACAGACGCAAACGGATGTACGAATGTGAAAACCACCACTGTCCAGGCATTTGGTTGTGCTTTGACGGGAGTCACGACAGCCATGCCTGCGACCTGCTTCGGTGATTCAACCGGGAGCGCCATCATCTCCTGGTCCAACGAAAACGGAGCAGTCCAGATAGAATGGTCGACAGGAGATACGACTGCTCAAATCCAGAATGTGCCTGCCGGTGAGTACATCGTTGTGCTAACTGACGAAGGCAATTGTTCCTTCTCAGACACCGTTACGATCGGTCAACCCAGTGAGATCATCATCCAGATTGATTCCATCAATAATACATCCGGACCTGGAATGGATGATGGTGGAATCTATATTTCCGTTACAGGTGGCCAGCCAGGTTATACTTTTGAATGGTTTTCAGGGATGGATCTGGTAGGGACTTCAGAGGATCTGACGGATGTCGGCGCGGGAACCTATCTGCTCGTTGTGCATGATGCCTCGGGATGTACAGTGAAGGAGGAAGAGATCGAGGTGATGGATCCTTCCGTCCTTGACCAGCCCAACTGGGCCGGTCAAATTGATGTTTTCCCAGTGCCCATGCAGGAGAATCTACGGATTCAATTGCCCGCACAGGGATTGTTTACACTGCGCCTGATGGATAGCAGAGGGATGATCCAACAAGTAAAGTCGAATCAGAGTGTCAGTACTGTTCTTTCCGTCCAGGATCTGCCTGAAGGGGCTTACTGGTTGATCATTCAGGATGAACAGGGTGCTTTTCCTTGTTCGGCCTCTTATCAAATAATACGCTTTTCATTACGCTAGTTGAACAAAAGGCCCGGTCAATGACCGGGCCTTTTTCATCGTTTCTGTATCCTGAGAATACTGAAGATATTTCAGTCAGGACCTAATCGTCCAGTTTGAGTACCTGGAGGAAGGTTTTCTGGGGGACTTCTACTGTTCCGATCTGACGCATTTTCTTCTTTCCTTCTTTCTGCTTTTCGAGCAGTTTCCGTTTCCGCGTGATGTCACCACCATAACACTTGGCTGTCACATCCTTTCGCATGGCAGAGATCGTTTCCCGAGCGATGATCTTGGCGCCGATACCTGCCTGGATCGCGATCACAAACTGCTGCTTGGGAAGAAGTTCCTTCAGTTTTTTACAAATCTTTCGACCGATAAATTCTGCCTTGCTGCGGTGAACGAGTGCGGATAAGGCATCCACATCTTCGCCATTCAATTTGATATCCAGTTTAACCAGATCAGCCTGCCGATAATCAATCGGGTGGTAATCAAAAGAAGCATACCCTTTGGAAATCGACTTCAACCGATCGTAGAAATCAAAAACAATCTCGGCAAGAGGTAATTCAAACGTCAACTCGACACGTTCCTGTGTCAGATAGGATTGTTTTTTCAGGATACCTCGCTTTTCCAGACACAGAGTCATGATCGCTCCAATGAATTCTGGCTTGGAGATGATCTGTGCGTGGATGTAAGGTTCTTCAACAAATTTCATTGTCGTGGGATCTGGAAGTTCGCTGGGTGTATTGACCAGGATCCGTTCCCCTTTCATCGACGTTGCATAATAGGACACGTTGGGGACTGTAGTGATCACTTCCTGGTTGAATTCCCGGGACAGACGTTCCTGCACAATTTCGAGGTGGAGCATGCCGAGGAACCCGCAACGAAATCCAAAACCCAAAGCGGTAGAGGTTTCTGGCTCGAAAACCAGAGAGGCGTCATTGAGTTGTAATTTTTCCAAGGCTTCACGGAGATCTTCAAAATCATCATTGTCTATCGGAAAGACCCCGGCAAAAACCATCGGTTTTACCAGCTGAAATCCCTGCAATGCTTTATCACAAGGACGACTGACATGAGTAATCGTATCCCCGACTTTAATTTCCCTGGAGGTTTTAACACCCGTCATCACATATCCCACATTCCCGGCACGAAGTTCAGTCCCTGGGAAATAATCCAGTTTCAGAATGCCAATCTCATCCGCAGAATAATCATTCTCGGTGTTGACAAACCGAATCTTATCGCCCTTCCTCAAGACGCCGTTCATGATCCGGACGTTGGCAACAACACCACGAAAAGAGTTGAAAATAGAGTCAAAAATCAGGGCTTGCAGCGGTGCTTCTTCGTCACCACTGGGCGCAGGGATCCGGTTGACAATCGCAGACAGAATCTGATCTACACCTTTCCCCGTTTTTCCGCTTGCCATGATGATATCGTCCATATCACAGCCGATCAGATCGACGATCTGGTCGACAACTTCCTCGATCATGGCATTATCCATGTCAATTTTGTTGATCACCGGAATGATTTCCAGATCATGTTCCAGGGCGAGATACAGGTTGGAAATGGTCTGAGCCTGAATCCCCTGAGTCGCATCGACCAGCAACAATGCGCCTTCACATGCAGCGATCGACCTGGAGACTTCATATGAAAAGTCAACATGACCGGGTGTATCGATCAGATTCAGGGTGTATTTCTCTCCATCTGTATGGATATAATCCATCTGGATGGCATGGCTCTTGATGGTGATCCCCCGCTCCCGTTCGAGATCCATGTTGTCCAATGTCTGCGCAACCAGATTCCGATCCGATACGGTATGGGTTGTTTGGAGAAGTCGATCCGATAAGGTACTCTTCCCGTGATCGATATGAGCTATGACGCAGAAATTTCGAATTTTCTTCATGGGGTGCAAATATACATCAATTCGCACCCCGGCGCCGCATTCGATGTCATGAAAAGATGGTAAATTCAAGGCTATAATTTCATCGACCAATGAATCCGATTTCCACTTCGCCAATCCTGATTCTGAGTTGCATATTGATCTGCTTGAATGCTGATGCACAACAGACTTTAGAAATCGGGCCTGGAATGCCCTACACGACATTAGAGCAAGCCGCACAGGCCGCACAACCTGGCGATACCCTCCAATTTCTACCCGGAGATTTCTCAGGAGGGATGTATATAGAAAACCTGCAGGGTTCATCAGCATCCTGGATCACCATCCGTGGCGCATCGAATCTGGCGACCCGCATCCTGGGCGGTACCAATGCAATCCAATTCACTGACCCTGCCTATCTGGTCATTGAAAACCTGACATTCAGGGAACAGACAGGAAATGGCGTCAATATTGATGATGGCGGTTCCTTTGCAACACCAGCACATCATGTTTGGATTCGGGGCTGTGTCTTTGAGGATATGAATGCCGTTGGCAATAATGATCTCCTCAAACTCTCCGGACTCGACACCTTTCAACTTACTTCCTGTGTGTTTCAGAACGGTGCAGCTGGTGGAAGTGGCATCGATATGGTGGGTTGCCATCAAGGCATCATTGCTCAGAATCACTTCGAGGATTTGGGTAGCAATTCGATACAGGCAAAAGGAGGCACCCGGTACATTCAGATGCTCCGAAACACATTTCTGAATGGTGGAGCAAGGGGTATCAACCTGGGTGGAAGCACAGGCGCAGCATTCTTCCGACCTCCTGGAGCAGATTATGAAGCGGCGGATCTGGATGTAGTGGGCAACCTGTTTATCGGCAGCCAGGCACCGGTGGCCTATGTGGGGAGTCAGCGGGTTCGCGTGTGGAACAATACGATATACCGACCTGACAAATGGGTGATGCGTATCCTCCAGGAATCTGCAGATACCTCCTTCTATAAGGCCGTTTCCGATGGAGAATTTGTCAATAATCTGGTCATCGTCGACAATGCCCTGTCCATTGCCACCAACATCGGTCCCAATACCAACTCCGCCTCCTTCCTGATCGCCCGAAATCTGTGGTATCATCTCGACCAGCCGAATTGGTCCGGCCCATTTTTACCTTCTCCGGAAATAGAAGGTCTGGTTCAGGTGGACCCTGAAGTGACCGATCATACCATGCTCAATTTTACCTTGCTGCCTTCTTCTCCGGCTATCCAGGCCGGATGGAGCCTGCCAGATCTTTCCTGGTTGGACTATGATCTTCAACCATTTCTGGATCCACCCAGCATCGGGGCTTTTGAAGGCGGTATGAAGACTTCAACTGACTTTCCCACTATTCAAAATTCAGGGATCTATTTTCCAAATCCAGCTTCAGATCAGTTGCACAGGACATTGCCTCTGGCTTCTCCAGCAGTGATCACAGACGGCCTCGGGCGTCCGGTGCTATTCCTTTCTCCCGGGGCGACAACGTGGCACTTGTCCTCCTTACCCAATGGAAAATACCTGATCACAGAAAAAGACGGTCAGAAGAGTCAGTCTTTTCCGTTGCTGATCCTCCGCTAACCAGATGGGATCAGAACGCTAGCGAACAAGAGAAATATCACCTCGGCGGGTCCAGCTGACCTCCTTGCCCTCATGGATATATCGTATGCTGCATACCCATCCATAGACATCCATGGGTTGGTCCTTTGCACTAAATGTACCATCCCAGCCTGAATCAGGCATACCTGTCTCAAATACCAATTTCCCATATCGGTTGTACACGGCCAGGGAATACTCCTTCAACTCCAGATCACAATCGATAAATGGCAGAAATTGGTCGTTGGTCTGGTCTCCATTGGGCGTGAATACATTGGCAAAGTCAATGGTACAATTGCAATCACGAAAAGAAAGATGGGTCACGATGATGCTGTCACATCGTTCTCCAGCCAGGGTGTCGCGATAGGTGCCTTCGGTTTGTTGTTCCTCGCCAGCTGCAAAGTATGTTTCACCTGTACAGACTGCCGTGTCTATCTCAGTCATGCTGATTGGCAAAACAACGACATTCTGAGCAAAGTCAAGTGAAGCACATTGCCAACCCAGCTTCAATTTGACTGAGTAGGTTCCAGCTTCAACATAGGCATGACTGATTTCTGCCATGTTCGAATAAACCGTTCCATCCCCCATTTGCCAATTCTGGGAGACGAGCTCCGGCATACCATCCGCTGATGCAACAAGATTTTCACCCTGACAAACGGTGTCCGGGATCTCCCAGGTTCCCGACACATCCTCAGGAGTTTCACAAAGAACCCGACCAATTGATAGGCATAATCCGAAGAGGTCGAATAAGGCTGTATGGTATATCCGGTATCGACACTAAATGTGATATCGACAAATTCCCAGGCTTCATTCACAAGCCCGACCTGTTGTGTGACATCGATCTCATTGCATCCACTGTTCAGGTCGCTATCTGTCGTGATGATCAACGGTTTGAAAAAAGAAGGCCCACCATATTTGGTGGAGAAATTGGACAGGAGAAACCCGTTTGGTCTGTCCTGTATCTTGGTGTAATGTGAGCCTCCGTTGTTATACAATCTGGCTTCTGATAGAGAACCGTCAGGTCCGGAAACAAAGACTGCGTTTTTATTGGGTACAAAGCCTTGGGTATAGTTGGTAAATGACATGGTGGGCACTCCAATAGCATATCTGCCATCAGCCATTTCCACAACAGATGATCCACTTTCCGGAATTATCGGACCCTGACAAAGGAATATAGATGCTCGAAAACAGGGGAATGCCATCTTCATCCAGTTTGATGAGATAGACATCTGCCAGACTTTGGTGATCCTGTTTGTTCAAAGTCGTACTTCCGGTCAGAAGAATATATCCGTCTTTAGTGGAACTGATCCCGTATCCATAAGTCCGATGAGGAACAAGTGACTCTCCAAAGCCCTTGAACAGATCGATGGAACCATCTGGTGTCAGTCGAAGACAGAATCCGAAAAATGTCCCATTGACGATAAAACGACCTGTGGCTATCGGTCTGGATTCGCTATCCAGATCGATACCGAATCCAGTATCGATATTCTGTGCATTCCCGAGAGTGCGCGCCCAGACCATATTCAAACTGGTATCCAGACAAGCCATAAAAACATCCGTATAGGATGTACTTCCCGATTTGTCGGAACCCCAGGAATTGGTTGCACCTGTAACATAAACATGTCCTGTGGTATCCAGTACCAAGCCGAACAGTTGATCATTGCGTCCGGGTTTTCCCAGTCGTACCGCCTGAAGCAGATCACCATCTTTGGACAGCGTGCCGAGTATGCCGTCATAATTCTGGTACGTGCCAATATTTGATGCGAACCAGATTCGGCCTTGTTCATCAGTGGTGATCCCTGGAAATACGTTGTCAACCGTAGAAGAAGCACCGAGAATCTTGACCCATTCCACATCCCCGGCACAGGTCAATTTGGTGACCATGACCTCTGAAGCCGCACCCGGGATCTCGATGATACCGATAAAAGCGGATCCACCATCCGGAGTCGATGTTGCGGCCAATGCCTGGGAAGATGCCTGTCCATTGTCATACACTTTCTGGAAAGGGGGTTGAGCCAATGCAAAAGCGGCAATAAACGAACAAAAGAGTACCAGAGTTGATCGCATGGTTCCTGTATGTTTCATGGCATAATTTAGGGATAATTCGAAAATCAATTCCTCTCTATAAAAATGAAACTGGCTTGAGTCCGATACAGACTCAGTATATTTGGCTACCACCCTAAAATAAAGGATTATGAAACCAGCACGCCGCCAGTTCATCCAACAAACTGTTGGCACCATGGGCGCATTGAGTTTAGGTAGCTGGCTGGATGTAGCCACGAAAGAATCCCTCTTCAGTGAAATCAGAAATACCATCCTCCTCGACCCGGGTCCGGAAGATGAAACCTTCTGGGCATTGATCCGACAGGCATATACCGTCTCGCCACAGATCATCAATCTCAACAACGGGGGGGTAAGTCCACAGCCTGAAGTGGTTCAACGGGCAATGATCCGGTATTATGAACAGGCAAATGAAGGCCCCTCCTACTTCATGTGGCAGATCCTGGATCAAGGCAGGGAGCCATTACGCAAGAGGTTGGCTGATCTGGCTGGATGTGATCCAGAGGAAATTGCGATCAACCGGAATGCCTCTGAAGCCCTTGAAACGGCGATCTACGGCATTCCTTTGGAAAAGGGTGATGAGGTCGTGTTGAGCAAGCAGGATTATCCCAATATGATCAATGCCTGGAAACAACGCGAAAAACGTGAAGGAATCGTCTTGAAATGGGCTGATCATCAATTGCCGACAGAAGATACGAATGCGCTGGTGTCAGGATATACGAATCTCTTTTCCAGAAAAACCAAAGTTGTCCATATTACCCATGTGATCAACTGGAACGGTCAGGTGATACCCGCCCGGGCGATCGCTGATGAGGCAGCCAGACAAGATATTCGTGTGGTCATAGATGGCGCTCACTCGTTTGCACATCTGGAGTATCGGATACCCGATCTTGGCGGTGATTATTTTGGAACCAGTCTGCACAAATGGCTATCGGCCCCTTTTGGTAGTGGTTTGTTGTGGGTAAAAAAGTCCCGAATTGCGGATACATGGCCTCTCTTTGCCAACCCGGATCCGGAATCTGCTGACATTCGCAAATTTGAAGCACTGGGCACACGGTCTTTTCCGATCGAACATGCCATAGGGGAAGCCATTGACTTTCAGTTACTGATCGGCAATCGACGGAAAGAGGAACGGTTGTGGTACTTGAAAAATTACTGGACTTCCAGAGTCAAAGAACTCCCCGGTGTATCAATTGGAACCCCGGTATCCCGGGGCTGGTCAGGTGCAATCGGATTATTGCAGATTGAAGGGAAAGAACCATCTGAAGTCAGCCAGGCACTATGGAAAGAGGATAAAATACACACCGTTGCAATCATCTGGGAAGCGATCAAAGGCGTTCGGATCACTCCGCATGTGTATACCTCTCTCAAAGATCTGGATATCCTGGTGAAGGCCATTCATCGGATCGTGGAACAATGATATTAACCATTATGGTTCGTCTTGGCCTACCCTTGATTGCATTTGTACTCGGACCAGTTATGGGGAAATCACAGGTACAGATTCAAGGACATCGAGGATGCAGAGGCCACTTTCCGGAAAACACCATTCCCGGATTCCTTCACGCTCTGGAATTAGGTGTGGACGTTCTGGAAATGGATGTCGTGATCACTGGCGATGGTCATGTCCTCGTGTCGCACGAACCTGGATGAACCCGGATATCTGTCTCAATCCCCAGGGTCAATCACTCCGCGGCAGACCTAAAGTCAATCTGTACCGACTGACGCTCGCTGAGATTCAAACTTACGATTGTGGTGCATTGGGTCATCCCCGGTTTCCTGATCAGCAGCCTGTTTTTGTCCATAAGCCTGCATTGAGCGAAGTATTCCAGGCTATCCGCCAATGGGAAGAGGAACACCCTGAACGCACCTGTCAATTCAATATCGAGATCAAACGAGAACGACGTCAAGATCATCTGTTCCACCCGATTGTGCAGGAATATTGTGACCGGGTTGTTCTCGAGATTGAGAATTCAGGAATGGAGGTCCGATGTCAGATACAAAGTTTTGACCCGGAGACTCTGGAATACCTCCATCGGACAATTCCGGAACTTCCCCTTGCCTTTTTGGTGGAACGAGGTTCCTTTCGACGGAACATGAAAAAACTGTCCTTTACACCGCAGGTCTACAGCCCGAATTTTACCTTGCTCTCACCGGAGGAAGTGCAGGTCATTCATCGACATCATGTGAAGGTCATTCCGTGGACTGTAAATGAACCTGAAGACTTAACACGAATGATAAAGTGGGGAGTGGATGGGATCATTTCCGATTATCCTGATCGAATCACTCCGCTTCAAGATTGACCATGTGCGGAAGAGCCTCCCTATCCAAACAGGAAAAAGAACTTGAAGAACGATTTCAAGCCACATTTTACCAGGAAGATATTGCCCGGTATAATCCACTTCCCAATTTCAATATTGCGCCAACCCACTGGCACCCGGTAATCACTAATCAGGCACCTGATCAATTCCGGTTCTACAAATGGGGGCTTGTCCCACCCTGGGCCCAGGATGAACGGATCGGATCAAAAATGATCAATGCCCGAATCGAAACGCTCATCGAAAAACCGGCATTCCGCAAACCTCTGGAACAGCGGCGGTGTATAGTGCCCTTTGATGGATTCTATGAATGGCGAAAAGAGGCCAACGGGCATAAACAGCCCTACCTGATTGGCATTGATGATCAGGCCGTATTCAGTGTTGCCGGACTCTGGGAAACCTGGCGGTCTCCTGAGGGTAAGATCATCCCGACGTTCACACTGATCACCATGCCACCAAACGAGCTGATGCAGCCTATCCATGATCGGATGCCCGCACTTTTGACCCTTGAACAGGAAAAACTCTGGCTGGCTGACGATCTCTCCCCAACAGATTTGATCCAGGTATTAACACCTTTCCCATCTACGCACATGCATGCATTTCCCGTTTCTACTTCAGTCAATCAGGTCAGCAATAATGAACCATCTCTGATCATCCCGATCGGTCCGGAACTACGGGCATCCGATCCCAAGCCACCTGCAGCATTTGACCTGTTCAACCAACCGGGGCACCCTGAATGAGACACCTTTCATGCCTCAGAAACCCTATATGATCGCATCTCTTCAACACATAAAAAGATCCAGTTGTGCTGTTTTGTGAAAAGCATGCAGTTCTGTATTCAATACCGGGAGGGGTTGATGCAGCTGATACTTTTTGCGAGCTACTTCTGCCTGTCGTGCAATGATGGCGGCTCGACTTCCTTCACCTTTCATGCGCTTCCCGAAACGGCTATCCTGGACCCGACCTCCATGCAATTCCTTGATACCCTGTAACACTTTCTGCTTTCTTTGCGGGTAGTGCCTGTCCAGCCAATCTTCAAACAATTGCGGAATTGCCCCGTTCATGCGAATCACCATATGTTGCAAGGAACGTGCCCCGGCCTCCGATACGGCTTTCGCAATGTCAAACAGTTCGTGGTCATTCAAGGAGGGAATCATCGGAGCTGCCAGCACAATGACAGGTACACCTGCATCACTCAGGGTTTTGATCGCTCTGATCTTCCGTTCAGGCGACGACGTTCGCGGTTCCAGCAGGCGTTGAAGTTCAGCCTGCAAGGTTGTGACAGAAAATGCCACATGTACCAGATTCAATGCCGCGAGCTGTGTCAACAAGTCAATGTCCCGTTCAATCAATGCATTTTTGTAATGATACTGACCGGATGTCTGTATTTCAAACAAACCTCAAGGATCTGGCGCGTGAGTCGATAGTGTTTTTCTGCGGGTTGGTAACAATCTGTATTGCCGGATAACATCACCGGCGATGCCTTCCAGGAAGGCTTTTTAAATGTTTCTTCCAGCACACGCGGGGCATCCAGCTTGACCATGATCTTTCGCTCAAAGTCCATCCCTGCACTGAATCCCCAATAGGGGTGTGTATTGCGAGCATAACAATAGATACAGCCATGCTCGCATCCCTGATAGGGATTGACTGACCAGTTGTGGGGGACATCCGGGCTATCTACTTCATTTAACAGCCGCTTCGTCCGTACAGGGATATACTGCGTCAACGCATCTGGATCGGAAACCTGCGTTCCACGATCCAGTTTTTCAAACGAAGTGGTCGGATTGATCTGGGCACCTCTGCCCTTCTGGGTATACATGGTCGATTGCATACCCAAATATAAAACAAATTGTTTTTACAAACAAATTGTTTTGATAAAAAATTAATGTCGCACCAGAATCGTCCTGGTTTCCGGGCCACTGGACGTGATCATCTGCAGAATATATATCCCGTCATCCCACTGATCCACAGCAAGATCCAGATCCACTCCACAACGGAGGACAGATTGAAAAATGAGATGCCCGATGCTGTTATATACATTCAACTGTCCCGGTTCGCATTCGCCATTTTGTTGCAGTGATACTCTCAACAGGCTGTTTGCAGGGTTAGGAAAGATCTGGAACTGCTGAACAGGTTGTTTGACTTCCCCACCTCCGTACACAAACGAAATGTCCTGGGGACATCCCCGTTTGTCCGTGATCGTCACGCTGTAGTCAAGGCCCTTCATGAGATCATTTCTACTGGAACCATTGGAACCATCTGCCCAGGTGTACACATATGGACCCGTCCCGCCGGATGCCACCAGATGGATCTGGCGTTCCCCATCTTCTCCAGGGGCCCCTTGCAGGATTTCCGCTTCAAGTTGCTGGGGTTCGAGGATGATAAACGGTCCGACCTCGCTGCTTTGCCCGTCCCCGTCGGTGATGACCACAACATATTCACAAGCTGGGAGATCCTCGCGATCTTTCAGAACACTTCCATCCGACCACAGGTAACTGAGGCCACCAATGCTCGAAAGTACCTCCAACCGGATCTGTCCATTGGCCATACCATGACACTGAACAGGTTTGACAACTGACTTTGCGAGATATGGCGGTTGTTGAATAGGCACAACCATGCTGAACGTATCTGTACAACAATAATTGGAACCATACATCTTGACCGTGTACAATCCCGGCTTCGAATAGGTATGTGTAACTGATGTTTCATTCTTGATCTTCAATTGGTTGTCTCCAAAATCCCAGGTCCAGTCATTATAGCCGTATTTCAACCGACCATCCATGGCAATGGATTTGGGGCCGGTATATTCCAGTTTGGAAATTTCAGCTATCGGATTCAGTAGAGAATCACCACAAAGACTTTCTACGCTCAGAAAGACATTTGAATCAAAAATGCCATCACCGGCATCCGCAACAACGATCTTGGCATGATACACCTCACCGGGGACCACTTCCACGACAGCATCCAATGGCATTGTAAACCCGTCACATTGCAGTTGTTGGCCACCGGTATTATCGACATAATAGGCGCCAAAATCCAATGATCCGTTCTTTGCACAGTTGGCCGGATTACCAAAAGCACCAGGGACTCCCGGATTTACTGAATTTATTCCGACATAGATCGACTTATTCGGTAGTGTAGCAATGTTGATCGCATTTTCAGAAAACGACCCATCCAACCCGGGTCCACTGACAAAGAAGCTGAAGATGTCATTGAACGAAGCACAGACATATTCCGGGTATTCTTCCGATGCAAAAACATATCGAAACGTCAGTTTCTCTACCGAAGGAATAAAATCAAAGTGGATTGCCAGAGCATCAAATGTTGTTTGTCCGGACAACAGGTTCAGATCCTCGTCGCCAGGTTTGCCCAAAGAATTTCCCGCGCTTCCTGAATTGTTTGGCCCTTTGGTATTGGAAATATTACCTGATGACAACAGAATACCTGCTGGAACTCCTAATTCCGTTCCGACGGCCTGAAAAAAGCCCATGCCTGCCGAATTTCCCTTCATCGTGATATTAAAGGGTTCTACGCAGGAATTCGAAAAGAAATCGGATATCAGTTCCTGTACAGAATAGGCTGTATCGAGGAGCAGATTGGAACCACCCCGGGCATAGGGAGAAACATAGGGGATCAGATTTTCCGTTCGTACTTCTGCCTGGCCAAAGGCAGCCTGCACACTATAAAACGAAAGCAACAGTATAAAGTAAAAACGCATAACCCGGGATTTTACTCTAAGGTATTGATTTCCTCCGGGTTATGCAATACCTGTTGGATCAATGGTTATGATCATGACCCTCATGGTCATGGCCATCATGATCGTGTCCTTCACCTGCAGGTGCAGCGAGGTCAGGATTGGCGACATACTCCATCCCACATTCCGGACAGGTGCCCGGTTCGGCTGCTCCACTTCCAGCGCAATGCATGGGGCAGATATATGCTGACGTATATTCCGGACCGGAAGTATCTTCACTTTCTTCCATTTCTGTAGCCGGCTCTTCACTCTGGGTTGCTGCTTCACCACCATCAGAAGCACATCCGATGAACATGCTGAACATGAAGAGACAGGCAATTAGTCCGAATAGAGAGGATTTCTTCATTTTTTTACCTTGTTTTGTTGATCAATTGTGGCAAGATATTCAATTCGCAGTACTTCCTGTAATCCCATTTAGTAGAACGATAACATGACAAATCCGATACAAGTCCTGACAAAATGGTACCGCACACGTCTTGAGCGTGGTCGTCCATCCATAACGCTACAGCCAGAACGAATGGCAAACACCCGATTATTGCCTACCCGTGAAGCGTTGATCGAGGCCTTGCCAAAAGGTGGAATTATAGCCGAGGTAGGTGTAGATATGGGCGACTTCTCCCAGAAAATCCTGACGATCTCCAACCCAACACATTTTCATCTTGTTGATTTGTGGCCACCTTCTGTTGTGCGGAATGACCGGTATTCGGCAGTGGCAAGCCGGTTTCAGAAGGAAGTTGACCAGGTCTGGTTTCCCTCCATCGGGGTGATTCTGAGGAATCCATGGCAGGATTTGCGGACCACACGTTTGACTGGATCTATCTCGACACCACCCACTTGTACGATAAGACTGTACGTGAATTGGCCATTTGTGCAAAAAAAGTAAAGCCGGACGGATGGCTTTGTGGTCATGACTATACCCTTGGATCCTGGAAAGATGGCGTACGTTATGGTGTTATTGAAGCGGTCAATGATTTTTGCAACACCCATGGCTGGGATCTGGTGTACTTGACAAACGAGCCACACCGGTACATTTCCTATGCGTTGCAAAAGAAATAACAGACAAATTGAATAATTAAGTTGCATAACGTATTTTTACGTTATACCTTTCGGGTATGATCACCCGGCTCCTGTTCATCGGCTTACTCCTTTCCAGTCAGGTATTGGCTCAATCTGAAGATGACGCCTTTACCAGAGGGCAACAGGCGGTGGCACGCTATCAATTTGATGATGCAATCCGGGCATTTTACCATTGTCATCAGCAAGACCCGAATCGTCATGATTGCCTCCGTCAATTGGCCTGGTGCCATCAGCAAATGGGGAATTCCCGGGATGCACGGATCTATTATCAGGCTCTGATCCATGCTGATTCGCTGGATCCTTCCAGCTGGCTTTCTCTGGGCATAGTGGAGGAACAAAACGGAGGGTTGGAGGAAGCCCACAAGGCCTTTGCGCGAGCAGTTGCAATTGATTCGACCAATGCATACTTCCTGAAAAAACTGGGGCAAGTATCCATCCAATTGGGACGGGTGCCGGAAGCGATTGAAGCCTTTCAACTTTCCCTGATCCGGAATTCACGCGACCTGGAAACCACATCTGCTCTGGCAGAAGCGATGATACAAATGGATGCACTGGAAAACGCCAGAACCGCGATCGAAGAAGGACTGGCCCTCAACAGGAAGTATCGACCGCTACTTCGACTGGGCATCCGGATATCCAATCGCCAGGAAAACCCGAATCAAACCATCACATACGGTGAAGCCTTGTTTGAAACTGGTGACTCTTCACTCTATGCACTCACTCTGATCGGTCACGCCTATTTCAAATTGGACAGTTTGTCACGCGCACTTTTCCTGTTGGACCGAGCCTGTTCGGAAGACCGTGCCACTGATCTGGCGCATTATTATTACGCTCTGGCCCTGGATGCTTCAGGCCAATCCACCCAGGCCGTTGATCAGATGAAACGAGCAATTGAAAAGGGGCAATCCGACTACCTGCATCTTTATTGGGAACAAACAGGGCGGCTTTACCTGCTTCGAAAACAGTACAAAGCTGCTATTGAAGCATATCAGGCCGCTGAGCGAATTCATTCCAATCCGGAGAATGTGTTCCAGATCGGACGGGCGTATGACCAATGGTATAAGGACAAAGAACCGGCAATGCGCTATTATCAAAAGTACATGGATACCAGGCATCCCCAGTTTGCGGAATATGCAAGTCAGCGTTTGCAACTCCTGAGATCCGAACGCCATCAAAAAGTAAAACAATGAATACGCTGACAAAAGCTGAAGAGGAGATCATGCAATTGATCTGGCAAAGAGGTCCTTGCCTGGTCAGTGATCTCCTCGATGACATGGGCGATCCCAGGCCTCCTCACAGCTCCGTATCCACGATCGTCCGGATCCTGGAAAGGAAAGGCTTTGTCAGCCACAAGGTATATGGCCGCACCTATGAGTATTTTCCATTGATTACCAAAGAGGACTACTCCAAGAGCCGACTGGAGAAACTGGCTACCGACTACTTTTCCGGGTCGTTTCGCGACATGGTCAGCTTCCTGGTGGAAGAGGAATCCCTGGATCCTCACGAGTTGGAATCCTTTATCAACGAACTGAAAACCAGAAATCCATGATCGAGATCCTGCGCTACCTCCTCCTGTCAACATTAATTTGGGGTATTCTGGTCGTGGCCTACCCGATGATCAGCCCGGTCGGCTCCCTTGTGCAACGACGCTGGTACCTGCTCTTGACACTCATCGGTGGCGCACTTCTGCCGCTGATGCAGTGGTCCTCTCCTGAAATGCCGTTGATCGTCCTGACTCTCCCGGAAGTCGTGGCCAACACACCGATCAGTGATCCGGTAACCACTCGATCCGGGTGGACATGGCTGGATCTGGTCCTGTTCATCTATTCGGCCGGCCTGACAGTTCGCGCCGGGTATGCCGTGCATGGCTTGATCAGGCTGATGCAGCTATGTCGGAAAGGCATCCGAACCTCCTACAAGCTAACACCAATCCGCCTCCTGCCCTTCGACACAGTGCCCTTTCATGTATTCGGTCAATTGTACTTTCCAAACAGCCTGGTGGCCGACACCAAGGCTTTTCATATGGCCTACAAACATGAACTGGCACACAGACAACTGGGACATGGACTTGATCTCTTCCTCGGGGAACCTGTTACGGATTCTCTTCTGGTTTCAACCACTGGTCCCGGTGATTATCCGTGAACTGCGACTGGTCCATGAATTCCGGAGCAGACCAGGCAGTCATCCATGAACACGAACGAGATACCTACGCACGATTCATCGGTACGTTCCGATCGACCCAGCCGATTCATCCAGCCATGCACACCATCAGTCAATCACCGCTCAAACAACGTATTATGCAGATGTACAACACGCCGACCACCTGGAAACTGCCTCATTTCGCCCTGCTACTGATTCTGGCTTCTATTCTGACGGGCACCACGGCTTTCTCAGGAATATCCTGGAAAAACCAAGCGGGATCGAACACCCTATCTGTGCTCGATTCGATTCCCGATTCAGAGGGATCTGCTATTCCAGGTGCTGAAAGTGAAAGCTTTACTATTGCCGAGGTCATGCCCCGATTTCCCGGTTGTGAGGATCAGGGACTGACCGGACTGGAATTGAACCAATGCGCGCAACGCAAGATGCTGGAGTATATTTATACCCATCTGAAATACCCTGAAGAGGCCATCAAGAATGAAGTGGAAGGCACCAGTATCGCTTCGTTTATTGTGGAAAAGATGGATCGATCAGTTCTATTCAGATTGTTCGTGACATCGGAGGAGGAACCGGGGAGGAGACAACCCGAGTGCTTCAGCAAATGCAGGAAGAAGGCATCCGTTGGATACCGGGTGAGCAGGAGGGGAAGAAAGTACGGGTAGTATTTAATCTACCTATCAAGTTCAAACTGACCGATTCTGACCCTGGGATGAATAGGAAAAAACGTTCAAAGAAGTGAGTGTTCCATTGAAAAGGCCGGATTCTTCCGGCCTTTTCAGGTAAAGAGATCACCTTGTGCTCCGATCTGTTCGTGTTCCAGCAGCCACTTCTTGCGCCAGAGCCCGCCGGCATAACCGGTCAGTTTGCCATTGGCCCCGACCACCCGGTGACAGGGGATGATGATGGCCAGGGGGTTCTGTCCGTTGGCCATGCCCACAGCCCGTACCGCATCCTCATTGCCGAGTTGGCGGGCCAGATGGCCATAGGACATGGTGCGACCGAAGGGGATGTCTGCCAGGGTCTTCCAGACCGATTGTTGAAACACCGTCCCATCCGTCACCCAGGGGACCGTGAATACCTTCCGTTTCCCCTGGAAGTATTCATTCAACTCTTCACGGCATTGAAGCAGTGCTGCCGGTGGATCAGGCGATTCCGAACCTTCCTCCTCTTCGAACGAAATGGCATGGACGGCGGCTTTATCACCGCTGATGCGCAACCAACCGAGGGGGCATTTGGTGTAGAGGGTATCAGCAGGTTTGTTCATCTATTTTCAATTGCTGATTTGTATCAATCCGGAATAACGCGGACCAGAATGCAGAGACACTTCAAGTACATAAACTCCCGGATCAATGGTGGAAGGCAGGGAAAAGGACAGACCAACTTCATGTTGGTCCTGATGGATCACTTGACCAAGAAGATTGACTACGACAATATTCATCCGGCCAATGGTAAGCCCAAGATCGGTGAAACAGGTGATCGGACTACCCGGTTGATAAGGATTCATATAGATACATTCCTGCAAGCTCGATGAGTCGATGGGGGGTGGTGCCACATACATAGAATCCCGATAGTAGTAATGTACCTTCATATCCACGTTTTGCCAGCTGTACTCCTGATGCAGGGAATCCACTTCAATAATAAGAGATGACCCATGAATGGCATGGCATGATTCATAACCACCCAATTGCCAATCTCCCATCACCTGATTCCATACCCAAACTGAGTCCAACCGACCCGGATAGGGTATACACTGATCTCGCCCATAGCGATACAGATGATAGGGTGCCCATTCAACTGCCTTCCAGGTGAAGTAGATCTCCTGACTTTTTTGTCCATCTGCATTATACTGCCACACGATAGAATCTTCAGGTACATGCATGCCTGACCAAGGGCCATCGTAGGACACCCTGGACAAGTCTCGACCAGATTCATCTTTCCTCGTGACCCTGGTCTGGAATAAATACCAATCCCCAATTGAATTATCCCATTTGGCTGATTGCAGGATCAGTATTGTACCACCATCCAACCAATCATATTGGACTAAGCTGTTATTCGTCCACGTGTCTGGGATTGAATTCCAATACTGCAAAGTCGATTGATGAAGAATTGTATCCTGAATATAATCATACACCCACCTTGTGCTCGGGTCCCATCCGCCATCCTGATCGTAATCCGTTTCAAATAAATACTGGACTGTTTGTCCTGAACTGTTGTAGATCGGTCTGTTCCTTAAAGTTGGTATCAACTTTTCTGAGAAAATATCTCGTTCATATTTTATTTGATGCCGAAAACTCCCGTCTTGATAGTACACTTCTTCCGACAAAAAAAGTGGCAGCCACTTGTTCTGGTCTGTATCCCAATCAAGTGACAATACCTGTGTATTCGGTGAATCAACTTGCATTTGGATGGTCCGAGAACTCATTGTCCAGGCATCAGAAAAATACTTGCGAAAACCTCTTGACCGGATGAGAACCGTATCATTACCCGGATAAACAAACTCTTCCAATCCATACGGGTAGCTGTTCTCCTTTGCATACGTTACCTTTCGAATCACGCGTTTGACCTTGTCATAGGTAAAGGCCTGCATTGTAATCAGTTTGCCGGTCAGATTATCCCATACTTTGATCGAATCCAGAGGACCAAGCCCCTCTGTCCGCAATGTTGCCGACACGGGTTTCATTTCACTTCCAGTTGTCATACCCAGTTCAATGGCCTGAGGATGGCCAGGAAAGGGTGATTCCTGCCCTGAACAGGTGGCCATAGCCACACACAGAAGCAGAGTCAGCATACGAGATTTCATGGATGGCATTCCGGTTGCATGATTCATGCTTCAATTTCACCATTTTTCTGGTGCTGACTCAGTTCGGTTTTGCCCATCGTTGTCATTATCCTCATTTCCTTCCTTCAATCACCATGTTCAATACCGTTCATCCTTCACCAGGGGCAGCTTCTCCATGACATCCACCTCAAGCATGGGAAAGCCGAAGTCCAGCACGATCTTTCCTGTCATCAGATAAATGCCCCTGCCGCGAAAGGGGTACTTGGCCAGGGAGGGCGGGAAGTGGGTGGAATCGAAGAACAGGCCCTCCTGATCCAGCCAGGTGCCAAAGTTCATATGCTCCTTGCGCACGGTGGTCACATGCTTGCGGGCCACATAATAGCCCAGCATCCGCACAGTGCGACCTGCACAACCAATCATCGCCTGGGTGAGAGTCAGACCCATTGGTGTTGCCTGCAACAGATCGAAGGGCGAGCAGAGCGGAAAGCCCAACAGCTCGATCTCGTCAAAAGCCTGATCATAGGGTCCCTCCTGTAAGGCGGGGATCACATATTCCGCGGCTTCGTCCTCAAACAAGGTCAACGTACCAAATCCTTCACGCATGGGTTCACGATGTTATACCGCTCTTTCCCTGTGCGATGAGACAAATATAAAACAAATTGTTTGAATTCGCAATCACTGCATGCGAACGACCGGAAATTTATCGGTTGCCACCGCTGCGGCCACCGCCACGCCGAGGTGCACTTCCTCCACCGCCGGAACGACCACCACCAGAGTGACCGGGTCCGCCGGAACGATTGCCCCCGCCGCGGGGTCCGCCACTTCGGCCGCCGCCGCCGCTCTTGCCACGAAATCCGCCACCGGAACGCCCGCCACCACTGCGGCCACCGCCTCGTCCACCTCCCGAAGAACGTGGATCCCATGCGGGCGCCTCTCCGAGTCCATCTGGTAAAGGGCTCTTGATAATCTCCCGCTCGATCAACTGTTCGATCCGGGCAAACTTGCGCATATCATCCGGATTGATAAAGGTAATGGCCACCCCCGTCGTGTCCGCACGAGCGGTCCGGCCAATGCGGTGGACATAGTCCTCTGCATCACCCGGCACGTCAAAGTTGATCACGAGATTGATGTCTTTAATATCGATACCCCGGCTCAATACATCGGTCGCCACCAGGATACGGGTCTTCTTGGATTTGAAGTTCATCAGCACCTCTTCCCGTTCTTTCTGCTCCAGATCGGAAGAGATCCCGTCGCAGGGAATCCCCTTCCGGATGAGGGCCCTGGCGATCTCGTTCACCTTTCGCTTGGTCGATGTAAAGATCAGGATGCTCTTATAGTTTGGCTTGTCCGCCAGCAGGTTGGTCACCAGCGGGATCTTCTGCTCCTCGTGAGCCAAATAGGCCACTTGCAGGACTCCTTCAGCGGGTTTGGAAATCGAGATACTGATCTCATCCGGATTGTTGAGAATAATGCCCGCCAGCTCCCGGATCTTCGGCGGCATGGTCGCACTGAATAGCAGCGACTGCCGTTTTTTAGGCATATGGGAGATGATCTTGACGATATCGTCATAAAAGCCGATGTCCAGCATCCGGTCAGCCTCATCCAGTACCAGAAATTCCAGCCGGTCAAACTTGACATAGCCCATATTCAGGTGGGAGATCAGCTTGCCGGGAGTAGCGACCACGATATCCGCACCTCCCTGGAGGGCGCGTTT